>NZ_JBSSWS010000004.1:0-66678 GCF_056497865.1 Shewanella sp. VK101 | reverse complement strand
CTTCCGAGCCAGTATCCAATGAACAATCAATAGAGGATGAGTTTGCAGCGTTGCTCGAAGGGAAGGCGAAGGCTCCTGAACCAGCATCACAGAAGCCTGGGATTTCTTCCGAGCCAGTATCCAATGAACAATCAATAGAGGATGAGTTTGTAGCGTTGCTCGAAGGGAAGGCGACGGCTCCTGAACCAGCATCACAGAAGCCTGGGATTTCTTCCGAGCCAGTATCAAATGAGCAATCAATAGAGGATGAGTTTACTACGTTGCTCGAAGGGAAAACAAAGACTCCTAAGCCAGTACCGAATCAGAATTACGTTCCAACATCACCAAGTCTTGACCTAATCCGCTGGGCGATAAGCGAAAAGAACCATGGAGGGGGCGTATTCAACGTAGTACTGGACGATGGGGAGCTTGTTCTTGGTTTGAGAGTTGGTGATGCTGATATTGACGTAGTCACAGCATTTGTTAGATCTGATTATGATCTTGATAGCGAGGCCGATGTAAGTAAAGTGAGAGATGAAATTATTTACGATCTTAACCTTTCTGATTCATGGATTTGTAACGAACATGGTGAAATGGAACATAAAGTAATATCCCAAAAAGGTAAGGATATTGTTTCGGCAATATTGATTAGATGTGATGATTGGGAGCGTTCACAATTTGACACCTATACATTTGTGTAGGTGTTTTTTGGCTCTTGTCAAAAAAAAGTGTTTTTTGATTATATATAGTCATACTTTAGTGGATAATTCCTAGCCACCGATTCGTAACCCGTGATATATTGCGTATGGGTTTTTACAATTTGTAGTGGGTAGTTGTGTAATGGAAATGCATTCCTACGTAACTTCTCCATCGGGCTATAAAGCTAGAGCTGCTTTGCTGGTGAGAGAAGTTCTTATGGCATTTGTTGCCGAAGCAAAGTCTTTTGATCATCCAATCGTTGATGCTTTTGGGATCGGTGAAGTTGAGTTTAATTTCATTAAACATGCAACCACTGCCCAATTGTTACGTCTGGCAGAAATGTATGTACGTTCCGATTCAATACAGATATGCCTGAGTCCCTCAGCCTTTTCTCTAGGTGTTTCTAACCCTCAAGATCACAATATAAATGAAGGCTTTTCTAGTGCATCTTCATCACTTACTGAGCGCCTGTTTTGTCATAGACAAATTGCCAGAGAATTAGTTTTGCTATTGGCTGATGGTGTCTCTATTCTGGGAGAAATGAGTGATGGTCTTCCCAGGTATATATCTCCTTCAGTCAAAAGGGAGTTGAGTGGTATATCACTTGGGGAGTTGGAAGAGTTTGCATGCCGAATCATTGAAGAAAAGCGATTGCAAATACGTTTCAATAAAAATGTTCTTATTGACAGGACAAAAGCTGTTATAAGGCATGAGCGTAGAGAGGCGTTAAAGGATCTATTTGTTTCCAAGAAAGCAACGTGCGATATGATTTCGTTTCTGTTTTCAGAGGAAAACGAAAACACATTAAAGGCTAGGAGAGCGCGGCTTGGAGTTGAACCTGTTAGAGGTCGCCCTAAGTCTGCTCGGATGGAGATCTATACAGACTTCATACTATTATGGACAGAGAACCAACAGTGCACAGATTTGGAACGTTTTCTTTTGGCTCACCGGAAACTGAACTGCTCATTTGATGTGTTGTGGACATTGTATCAAAGAGCATTAGAAGCAGGTGAGTTTAGTGAGGATATTTTGTCTGCTGTTAGAAAAAATTTAGCATGCCAAACTGCACAGCGAATGAGGTGTTAACTCCTAACTTTAGATCTAAAAGATGAAGTTAGCATCCGGGGTTTTTGGAATAACAGTGGAATAAACTGACGCTATCATAGGGTCAGTTTTTTTTTGGGAATTATATTGTGACAATTGAAAAACTATATCTTTGCGAGAAGCCGTCACAGGGAAAAGATGTTGCGGCGTTTCTTGGTATGGGCCCTGGTTCTAATAGAAAAGGGTATTGTCAAGCGGGAGATACTGTTGTCACTTGGGCTATCGGGCATTTATTCAGATTATCGCCTCCAGAACATTATGAACCTAGGTTAGCTGATAAATGGAGTTTTGATTGCCTACCCATTCTTCCCGAAAAATTTGACTACACACTATCACCCAAGACAAAAGGCCAGTTCAATGTAATTAAAGGTCTGCTTTCCAAGGCAAAGGCTGTTTATATAGCAACTGACCCTGACCCGGAAGGGGAGTGTATTGCTAGAAATGTGTTGATGTTTGCAAAGTATAAAGGGCCTGTTTTTCGGGTGCTGTATGGGTCTACAGACCAAGCTACTTTGGAAAAAGCGTTTGCTAATCCTATACCTGCTACTGAAACTGAGTGGATGGCAAGAACCGCAGCTGCAAGGGGAATCGCCGATTGGCTAGTCGGAATGAATCTGACTATTGCAATGACGCTTTTGACCCAAAAAATAGAAGGTAGAGAGGGGCGTAGAGCAAAGGCATTCAAAGTCGGTCGAGTAAAAACTCCAACCTGCGGATTGGTTTCTCTACGAGAAAAGGCTATTAAGAATTTTATTCCGAGAACTTACTATAGTGTTGTTGCTACTGTTTGGGACAAGGATAAGAATTCATTCAACCTAAATCTGGAACTATCTGACAATTTTCTCGAAGATGGAAAGCTTTTTAATAAATCATATGCTGAGAAGGCAGTTGCGTATTTACTTGCTCAGAAAATAGGAATTGTTAATGCTGTTAAATGCAGTGATAAGTCCAAATCGCCTCCATTGCCATATGATCTGACTAGATTGCAAAGTGCTGCGGATAAGTATGGATTATCACCTTCTGAAGTATTGGACATAGCACAGTCATTATATTCTAGCCCTTTGTCGTGCACATCTTATCCCAGAACAGACACTCAATATTTGTCAGAAGGATTGGCTGATGCTATTGATAAAACAGTCAATAATTTGATGAAAATCAGTCTTTTTTCTGATTATGTAGGACATCTAGATTTAGATAAAAGATCTAAAGCTTGGAATAGCTCAAAAGTTGAAGTTCATCATGGGATTATCCCAACCAGTACTGATTTGAATTTTGATCGATTGACTGATAAACAGAAAGCGATATATGTATTAATATCAAAGCGGTATTTAGCTCAATTTTTACCTGATTATCAGTACTCAACTACTACAGTTTATGTTGATGCGGGAAATCTAAAATTAGTAGCTGAAGGCATAACTCCAAAAAAACTTGGTTGGAAGCGTTTTGAAATAAGTAGTTCAGAAAATGAAAAAGAATCTGATGTTATAACGTTCCCTGATTTGAAAAAAGGGGATAAATTATATCTTGCAGAAGTCAAGATAGTTGAAAAGAAGACAAGGGCTCCTGCTAGATATTCTCAAGCAACTCTCGCGAATGCTATGTCTAGCATAGCATCAGGGATTGACAATCCAGAGGATAAAAAGTTGTTGAATGAGTCTGATGGTATTGGAACCGTAGCGACAAGACCAACAATAATTGGAGATATTATTAGTTGTTCTTTGGTAGAGGAAAAAAAGAATCAGTTATATTCTGGAAGGCTTTTTGAAAAGTATTTTTCTTTAATACCTGAACAATTAAAGAATCCTGCAACAACTGCTATGTGGGAGAGGGGTTTTAAGGCTATTAAAGAAGGTACTATAACTCAAGATGAGTTTATAGATTTTCAGAAGCGGTTTATTAGAATGGCAGTAGAAAAATTACGAACCGAATTTGATAGGATAAAGTGAAATGAAGATGATATTGTTCATTATTGGTATCGTTTTTACTATGTCGTTCTCTACTGAGGCTGCATATGTGAAAACCGATAGATATACGTATATTAAACCAGGGGCCGATAGTGTTGAGTTGGATCCTTTGTCTGTCAATGTTCAAATAACTTTTCCTCCAAATGTTAAAACGGTTGGTGATGCTGTTAGATTTGTATTGCTGAATAGCGGCTGGGTTTTAGCTTTGGATGAGTCAACCGATTCTGCATTGCAACTGACAATGGGAAGGCCCCTACCACAAGTTCATCGAAAGCTATCATTAATGCCCTTAAGAACGGCATTACAGGTTCTAGTAGGAAACTATTATTCTCCAGTAGAAGATCCAATTAGAAGGATCTACTCGTTTGACATTAAAGAAGAGTTTAAGGGGTTAGCTAATAATGGCTGAAGATAAAAATGTAGAAGGGCTGCCGCAGTTAGAAAGTGAAAGTAACTCGAATAATTCAAAGTCAAAGAAAGGAAGCCTTTTATTTTTGGTGGTATTTGTTTCTATCCTCATTATTGGTGGGGCAGGTGTATATATCGCATTATCTGAATTTGGACTATTTTCATCTGCCAACAAAGTTGCCACCATTAATGAACCTCCATTACCTACTCTTGAGGTAGAAGATGAGTATCCAATAGGTGGGGCATCCCAGGGGCAGGGGGAATACCCAATAGGTGGGGCATCCCAGGGGCAGGGAGAGTATCCAATAGGTGGGGCATCCCAGGGGCAGGGAGAGTATCCAATAGGTGGGGCATCCCAGGGGCAGGGAGAGTATCCAATAGGTGGGGCATCCCAGGGGCAGGGAGAATATCCAATAGGTGGGGCACCCCAGGGACAGGGAGAAGTCTATGAAGTTATGATGCTTCAACTTCAATCAATGAAAGGGAGTATTGATAAGCTTTATGGCTATATGCAACGAAATGAGCAGTTATTTTTGGAGTTGCAAGAAGCAATTGAAAGCAAGAGTTCCATTTCATCGCGAGAGAGCGAGCGTCTTTCTAATACGCTGAGAGACGGTTTACGTACAAATGAAAGATGGCTTAGTGGTATATCTAATCAACTTCAAGGATTGGGATTGGATGTAAAAAGAGAAATAATGGAGTTTCCTATTATCGTTTATGGGAAAACGGTATGGGGCGACGATGTTTATTTAACTGTTGCTCCGAAGGAAAAACCGGATCAAACTTCTAATTTAAGAATTGGAGGCATTGCCGGAAAATGGAAGTTAATTTCTTTAGATGGTTCAAAAGCCATTTTTAAAGGAGTTGATGGTAGTGAGAAGGTGATTGAAATATGAGAAATGTATTAATTGCAATTTCTTTTATGCTCCTTATTTCCGGGTGCGGTTCATCGTATTCTTTACAAAGAGATACCTTGTCGATAGATGATAAAGTTCCACTCGTAAAGGCGCAGGTTGATAATCCGTATCCAATATGCAAACCCTTTGATAGCAAGATAAGGGTGGCGGATTTAAGTAAGACAAGAAAAATGAGAGTTTATTTACAAGGAGAGGTTTTATGTCAGTTAAAAGACTAATTTGTAGTGTGACACCTCTTTTATTTTTCATATCCTTATCCCTTAATGCTAAGGACGATGCCGCCTTGACGAACTCAAAGCTTACCAAATCTGAACAAGATTACGCAGCTCTTTGGGAGTTAACTGATGAGGAATATCTCAAGTTTAAGAAAATTTTGCAGTCACCAAGAGCTTACATATCGCCTGACCTGGAGAAAAATCCAATTGTTGCACTTGGGTTGGAGGCTGAGTCGAGCGCAGAGAGGCAGAGGTATGCTGATAGGTGGGTTCAGATGCGCTATAAGGCAAATATTGGCTCTTTAAGTTGGGATCTTGAGGTGTCTGAAGCATGGCAGAGAAACTATCCCGGTGTTCCTCGATTTGCTACTAAAGATAGTCTCTATCGAGAAGCTGCTGCAAGCGCCTATTTAGATACATATCGTGATACTGGCCCGAGAGCTCAGATTTATTTAAAAGCTGTTGGTTGTGATAGTTGTATTTCCTTGTTTAATGAACATTATGGAACTCTGAAATCTGGGAAAATATCAGGGATTGACTTGTTTTTTATCGGAGGGGAGTCAAATAGTGATATAGCCCTTTGGGCTAATAAGCGAAATATCAGGCTAGAGGATGTTAATCAAAGCAGGGTAGTCACTCTTTCAAAAGGAACAGGGGATTTGAGTAAGGTTCCATATATTAAATGGGAATTACAATGATAAAAGAAATCTTACTCTTTTTGTTTATACTGATGATGAGCTGTACTGCCAATGCATCATCCTGGAGTGAGCTTGTAGACAAGGTATCAATGAAATATGAAGTACCGCCACATATTATTGACAGTATTTGTACCCATGAAAGCCAATCTTTTTATAAAAATAAAAGACAACCTTGGCCTTGGGTTGTTAATTCAAAGGGGGCCGGGAAGTGGTTTAGGAGTGAGCAAGGCGCTATTTTATTTGCTGAAAGGGAATTGAATAGTGGTGTAAGAAATATTGATGTTGGAATTTGTCAAATAAATTGGTATTGGCATGGCGAAAACTTCTCTTCCATTGCGGAAATGATGAATCCAATAAATAACGTTAACTATGCGGCTCAGTATTTAAAAAAGTTAAAGAAAGGAGGTAGAACATGGGAGGAAGTAGTTGGTGCTTATCATTCTATGGGAAACCAAGAGAGAGCGGCGTTATATGCAGAACTTGTTTTGCAATACTGATTATATTTATCTCGTTTTCTGTAAAAAGTATTGCTTTAGAAAAATCACTTATAGAAGTCGGAAGGCTTGGGGATACTGAGTCAACTAAAAAGTATTTTTCAATAGTAGCTAAGAATAGAGTTAGCCCAAATGTTGAAAAAATTCAGGAAATGATTAATGAAGTAAGAGGGGACTTTTCAAAAAACAATATATTCCCGTTGGTTAGCAACCTTGAACCAGGATTCTTTAAAAGCTACCGTTTCGACCTTCCTAAGAAAGGAGTTAAGCCGTTTAGTGTAATAGGCACAGATGAACTTTCATTAAGGTGGTTAAAGTTAAGATATCAAAAGTTAGTTGAATTAAGATCTCCTGTTTTTGTAATTGAAGCTACTTCGGAAGAGGAAATAAAAAAACTAGAACAGCTATTTCCTTATTTGAAATTTACACCTGCATCTTCAGATATTAGCAATGAATTGAATATAGGTGTATATCCATATTTAGTTACAAGCCAGGGAGTTTTTCAATGAGTTTAGATGAAGCGCCAATTGAAAGGCTTTTACGGCCTCCTGTAGAACTTAGTGCATCCTTGGTTTCCGGGGTTGCAGCTGCTGTAAGCGTTGCCTCTCCGTCATTGTGGATGATGACCCCCTCCGTTTCCTATATGACGGCATCGGTTTTAGGAGCGATAAGCTACTCTTGGGCCGTGGATGGTTTAAAAGTGGTTTCTTATCAAAGGGCACTTAGAACACTAAAACCATTTTCTATTAAACCATCTAAAACCCCTGTTTCAGAGCATGCTTCTTATCTTGGTAAGGGATTTCGCTGGACGTCATTACACACTCAACGTCTTTTAGATACTTATAAACCCGATAACCAATCATATATCAATTCATCTGCTTCTTATGATTGGGCAAGGCGAGCGGAAGTAAAATGGGAAAAAACAATTGGACTCAGCCTTGTATCTAAAGCTTTACGTAGTGAATCCATTTTTAATCCTCTCAGACCATTTCCTGACATAGGGGGATATGCGCCTATACATGGCGTAGGGGTAGATAAGGAAAATGATATCTATTGGCGTCTGAATGAACGGCCAGGACACTGTATAGTGTTGGGTACTACACGTGTTGGTAAAACTCGTCTGGAAGAACTATTGGTTTCTGGTGATATAGCAAGAGGGGACGGAGTTGTAATTGTCATTGACCCTAAAGGGGATGGTGAACTATTCCGTAGAATGTATTGTGAAGCCATTAGGGCGGGCAGGGAAAATGATTTTTACTTTTTCCACTTGGGTTATCCAGATGACTCATGTAGGTATAACCCTGTGGGCGAGTTCCAAAGGGTTACGGAAGTCGCTGGTAAAACGACCGCACAATTAGCTGGTGATGGTAACAGTGCAGCATTTAAAGCGTTTTCATGGCGATTTGTGAATGTTGTGGCCCAAGGGTTGGTCGCAATAGGAATGCGTCCAACAGTTGATTCTATCAATGAGTATGTTTCAGACGTTGAACAGCTTTTGTACCTATATGCAATTAAAGCATTTGGGAAATTAATGGATGACCCCGAAGAGGCAATAAAAGAAGAAGCTGCTTTGGTTCCTGACAAGAATCCTCTTGTGCAGAAAAAGGGGAAATCAAAGGAAACTGTTGCCATATTCAATTTAATGAAAGAACTGCTTCCAATGGATAATTTAGGTCGTCAGTTAATGATGGCCGCAAGTTATGATAAGGGATTTTACGAAAAGCTGATTGCTAATTTGTTACCATTCTTAGAGAAGTTGAATACAGACAAGCTCTCTAAATTACTCAGTCCGGAGTATTTAGATCCTGATGATGCTAGACCGATACTTTCTTGGAAAGATGTTATCCAACGGAAAGGGATAGTCTATGTTGGTTTAGATGCTCTGTCTGATCGAGAAGTGGGCACTGCGGTTGGTAATGCCATGTTTAATGACTTAGTGTCAACAGCAGGTCTTATGTATAAGCACGGCCAAGATGCAGGTTTACCCTCTCTTGGTGGTGGCAAATTTAAGATGCCAAAGATTTATCTTCACGCCGATGAGTTCAATTCTCTGGTTGGTGATGAGTTTGTTCCCATGGTGAACCAAGGGGGTGGTGCTGGTATTTGCATTACTGCGTATACACAAACTCTACAAGACATAGATGCAAAATTTGGTACAACAACTGCGAACCCGAAAAGTATGCAGATTATTGGTAACTTCAATACAACAATTATGTTGAGAGTACAGAATGAAGAAACCGCCAAACTGCTTACAACCCGACTTCCGAAAGTTCCTGTTGTTGATTCAACTGCTATATCCGGGACGAGTAATACAGCTGAAAGTGGGTTGCTCAATTTCAATAGCAATGCACAGGATCGTATTAATGATAAAGAAGTACCCCTTATAAGCCCATATGAACCGCAATCATTACCAAAAGGGCAGGCATTTGTGCTCAAGGAAGGGAATCAGCTGTTTAAGATAAGAATACCTCTACTTAATGATAAGGGAGATATTCCACTACCCAAAAAAGTTACAGAAGTTATTAGTGAAATGAATCAAAAGTATCGTTCATCTGATCCTGGAGACATGTGGTGGGAAAACGTGGCGTAGAAAATAACGATAATAAAAACAAGGACGCTGGCAAGAGGCGTCCTGGGTTAATGGCCTTTATTTCATTCATTGTGGGACTACCTTTGATGATAATTGCAACATCTATCGTCTCAATCTTAGTCGAATGGGTGTTGATATATAGTTGTGATGATGGAAGATCATCTATGCCAACTATGTGTGTCATTTCTGGTTTTGAAGTCGGAATGGGTGAGGGGCATAGTAAAATGATGCTTAACAAAGAAGCTATGCATTTGAATAGTGCCTTTAAAGAAAGCATTATTGGGAGTTCTCCAGTTATCGCAATTGGCGAGATAATTAGATGGATGGACAAAAATATACTTGAACCCGTAGGGTATGATAAATACAAAACTCGAAATTTAAGAAATCAGACAGCTACTTGGAAATATGCCGTAGCTTCAGTAAATATTTTTAAAGTGGTTGTTCTTAGGGTTTGTGTGTTGTTATTTTCACTGCCAGCCTACCTACTTTTTGGAGTCGTCGGTGTTACCTGCGGCTTGGTTTGGAGAGATCTGCGTAGATTTGGCGCGAGTTTGGAGAGTGTTGATCGATTTCATTTGTCTCTTTCGTTACTCAAACCATCAGTGGTTCTATGTTTTGTAGTGTACTTGTCTTGGCCCAATGCTGTTAGTCCCGCACTAATAGTGGTTCCATTTGCCGCGCTGTTCGGTTATGCATTGTTTTTAGTCTCATCGAACTACAAGAAATATCTGTAAGTTTGGCATGCCAAATTTAGTGCTCAGCTTGGAAAACCCGGCTGAAGCATGGGGGGTTTTTACCCCCCTATTTTATTTCAAAGCACCTATCATCACAGAAACAGGAAAACAGAAGCAGTTAACATGAAACTAAGATTTGCACTGTGGCCTATCGCCTGGGCCGGATTTCTGATGGTTTTTAGCTTCGGGGTGTTCGCTTCATCTGAACCGGAGAAGGTTGAACTAAGAAGGGTCACAACTGAATTGCGTTTTTTGATCGAAGAGGTCAAAGAGATAAGTCGTCTGCGAAGAGAAGATGATCCTGAGCCATTTAGTTATGAAGGATTTGTGCAAGATTTGGAAGAGGTCACTAAGGCCGCTGAAAGGCACCTTAACTCTCCATCGAGACAACCTAGGCAATTGAAGCCCTTGGTATTGGACTATTGATGTGGATGTATTTACTGAAACTGTTGGTTTATCCCCTGCTATTTTGAGATCCGGCATTGCCTGGATATTGACTACTGTGGCGATAATTATTGCAGGAATAGGATTGTTGGGAGCTTACCAACGCGGTTTTGATGACGATTTTGGAACAACTATCATTGAAGTGGCATTGATTGTTGGATTTGTTACGTTAATAGGGTACTGGGCAAAGCCTTGATATTTTGGAGTTTGGGTTTAATGAAAAATTTAAAATCTATGAAGAAGTACTTTTACATCACAGTGGCGACATTATTTGCTCCTAATGTGATTGCAGCTGGTATACCTACAACTGATGAGTTTGCAGACGGTGCCGATGATAAAAATGGCTTTGAACTATTATTCTGGATCCTCGAAAAGTTGAGCCAGTTTGTGGTTGTAGCTCTGTCAGCATTTTTTCTTATCGTGATCATTAAGGGGGCTATTGCCAAATATGATGAAATATCTGATGGCAAAGGTGGTTATATTGATCTTGGTGGTCATGTTGTTGCTGGGTTGGGGTTGCTAACTCTTGCAATTGTTATGTTCAACTGGATTGGTACTTGGACATCATAAAATGGTTGAGGAAGAAGGTGATTTTACTGACAGTTTCACCGCTGACTTTATTAATGATGAGCCTTATGTTTTTAAGGGTATGACTGACAATGAATTAAAGTATATTTTTCTATTGTCTATGTTGTTGTCTCTTCCGCTTGGCATATTGGTTGCTTTAATCATAGGAATGATAGAGTTAGTCTTAGTATTTGTTGTCTTGTTCCCAATTATTATAGTTTTTTTTCTTGCTGGAAAATTACGAAAAATGCGGAGAGGAAAGCCTCCTGGGTACGTTGAGCATTATTATAAAAAGAGATTGAGTAGTGAGTTTATCTCTTTCTCTGGACGATGGGGATTAGGCAGAAGTGGTAAGGGGCGATAATGTTTCAAAATAAACCTAAGAGAGCTCGGGATCTTCAGGACAAGGTGATCCGTTTTTTGACAATTGTTTTGTTAGGTTCTTTGGTGCTTTTAGGCCACGCTCACTATCGTTTGTCGGTTATGCCTAGTGAGTTTGAATGTCAGGTGCCTCCTGATTTGTCAAATGGTGCGACAATTAAGGTAAATGAGCAAAGGAAAGAAAACCTATATGCATTGGCCTTCATGATCCATCAAAAAACCTTTTCATGTAAGTCAGATTGCGCAACTGATATACCTAGTAATATCAGAGATTATGGCTACTATTATACAACCGAATATAGAACCGAACTTTTGAAAAATACGTATTCAAGAGATAGGGGGAAAGAAAGAACAATTTCAGAGCAAGGGCATTACTCTGAAAGTAAAGTTATAAATCGCGGTGCCAACACATGGGTTGTCTTCATTGATGTAAATGTTAAAGATTATATTGGTGGGAGAAAGGTTAGGGACGCAGTAATTCGATATCCATATATTATAGTTAAAGGTGATGTGGATAGGGAAAAGAATCCATGGAGATTACAGATAGCAGGAAAAGAAGGAACTGAGAGAAGGTTGGATAAGTAATGAATACTATAAAGTCGCTGCCTCTTTTATTACTTCTTACGATGTTTGTTGTTTTTTCTAAATCTTCATTCGCAACAGAACATGTAAAATGGCGTCAGGGAGAAGAAATAAGTCTGCTTCTCGGGGTTGGTATTGAAAGGAAAGTTGTATTCCCTGAGATAGTAAGATTTGCATATAAACCAAAGTATAAAGAATTTTTTTCTAAGTCTATGATAGATAGAAACTTCTATATTAAGCCAATGAAAGAATTTTCTAACGAAAAGTTAGTGTTTCAGGGAATTAGTAGCGGAAGGTTTTATATTGTTGAGACTTCTGTTACTGGTGATTCTGGTAGGGTGGATCAAGATCTAGTAGTTCACATTCCAGATTCTGAAGCTCATGATGGCCTCGATGATGACTCTAGACCTGAACTACCTAATACTGCCGAATTTAACGGTCGAGACAGAGAAATAAATCCTGTTGATTTAGTTCAGTATGCATCCCAAAGTCTGTATTCAAAAAGTGAAGTCTATATAGAAAATCTTCCAGGTGTAAAGAGAGTTGCCCTGAAATCAAGGGAACTACCACATATTTACAGAGGTGGGTCTTTAAAAGGTGAATTGTTAGCCGGGTGGAGTGCCGGAGGACTTTTTGTAACTGCGATCAAGTTGACTAATGTTTCCTCCACTGAAGTTTATTTTGAACCCTGTAGACTGAGAGGTGATTTTTATTCAGTTACTGCCCAGTTCAATAAGGTCTATCCGTACAGTAATCCTAATAAGAATTTTACAGTAGCTTATGTTGTATCTGAAGTTCCGTTCGATGTGGCAATAAAAGGAGGGCTTCAATGCGTTTAAAAGGGAACCCTCTTATAAAAGTGATTACTGTGGCTGTAATTGTTACTCCACTTATAATATTAGTGTCTAATAAGTCAGAAACTAAGAATCCTGCACCTATAAATGGAGGTGAAACTAATTCGACTCCATTGCAGACAGATAGTGAAACAATTGCAGCATTAAATGGGTATGTTACGGCATTGGAAACTAAGCAAACAGCCATTTCTAATCGTCTTGAGGCAATGGAAGGTGTTGGGGGTTCATCAAAAATTGAAAGAAAAGATGTGGAGAAGCTGATTGATGATAAATTAAATCAGAGTAGTGATAGTAGTTTTAATTTTGAAAAGAAACTCTCAGAAATTAAAAAACAATTGAAGGATGAGTTGTTGCTTGGATCTGAAGTTAATCCAAATCAAGTGGGGGATGTAAATAATGAGATCCCATTCTCTGATGCATTTGAGATAAATCCTACTGGAACTGGTAATTCATATACCTCGAATCATAGAGTAACGCCAACTGATGGTAATCAAAGTTACTCTACGGATACATATATCTGGGAGTATCCTCTTGGCTTGGACGACAACGAAGCCTCTGCAACCGCTAATTCCAGTGGTGTAATTTCCGATTTTTGGAATGCTACGTCTGATCTCGGAAAGGGGTTGGGCAACAACATGAAAGTCGCTACGGGTAGAGTATCTTCAAAAGTCGAATCCACATCTAAGGCTGTAAAGAAGGAACTGGAGCCGATCCGTTATGCAACGCTGCATGCCGACAGCAGTGTCCATGGAAACACAGCATTGACACCGCTGATTGGAAGAATAGAGAGAAAAGGAAAAACTCACGATGCTTATCCGTTCCAGGTTGTGCTCGGTGCTGAAACTTTGATGGCAAATGGACATAAGTTGCCGGCGATTGTTAATGCCCAAGCTTCTGGTGTCGCGATAGGAGATCAAGCCTTTTCTTGTGTTAGAGGCATGGTTACGTCAATTACATTTGCATTTGAGGACGGCCGTCTTTACCAGCAAAAGGGGACTTTTGACAAACCATTAGCTGTATTGGCTGACAAGTGGGGAAACCCATGCATCAGAGGGGTGATGGTTAACGATGTTGAAAAGTACATAGCGGCTCAGTCTTTAGCGGCTGGCATGGCTTCTTACGGAGAAACTATTAGTAAAACCCAACAGACGCTTGTTTCATCTGGAAATACTTCTGCCTTAGATATTACTGGTGATGCTGGTAAATTGGCTCTTGGAAGTATTGGTAGTGGGGCTTTTGAAAAAACAGCTGAGATAATAGCTAAAGAATATGACTCGTATTATAAAGCCATATATGTTCCACAGAATACAAAAGTTTCTCTTTTGATTAATGAAAACATCAACATTGACTATATCCCACAAAATAGGAAGATAAACTATGAGAGTAAAAAAAGTTTATACAGTAATTTGGATTAGTTTTTGTTTTTCCATTTTTGGATGTTCGGTTAATCAAGATCCATATCAAATGTCTCATTCTGGGCCTGATATGGTTGAAAACTATAAGTCTCACACTCTTGGTACAAGTGAGTCTATGAGTGATTTGGTTAATTCCACTGGTTATATTTATAGGGAATTTGAAAGTGATGTTAATAACATCCCTTGGAGTGATAAAGCATATAGAAGAGTTGATAACCCTGAGCTGAGGATGTTCATCTATCCACATAGAAGTACTCGGATGGGGGTTGTTGTTCCTGGATATTATATTAACTTCCCAATGTTTGAGAAAATCCATTATAACTTAGAAAAGGACGTTATTAATGACCGCTGATTCAAATAGTGTTTCTGGGTTATCAAACTTTGTAAATAAATCAAAGCTTTATCTTGAGACAATTGTTGATACATTTAGGCTTCACGAAAGAGAGCCTAATGAAATGATCACTGATGCAGATATGGATAAGCTATATCGTATCAGAAGGTCATTTACGGATAAGCTGCCATATAAAGATTATCTTGCTGAAAATAAATGTTTTCTGCTTGATGATGATGTTAGTGTTGCCGCTGTTTATGACATTTCTCCTGTAAATGGTGAAGGAGTTCGTCTGAGTGAGCTTGCTAAAATTAGGAATAATTTTCAAATATTCTTACAAACTGTTTTCCCTGCACATGATAGCAATCCATGGGTTGTTGAGTTTTTCCATTCAGATACACTTTCATTGAAAACAGCAAGTGAAGAGTTTAAGGAATATTCAGCTCAGAAATGTAATGGTTTAGAAAACGTAAAGTATAACCAGTATATTCAAGATACCTACGATAACCATTACCGTTCGGTATGTAAGGATGGAGGTTTTTTTGTTGATTCTGAGGTGACACAGATCCCTTGGCGTGGAGCGACAAAAACATATCGAATGATTTTTTACCGAAGGTATGGAACTTCGAAAAACTTGCGTGGTGTTAATCCTGAACAAGAATTGCACGATATGTGTTTGAAGGTTGAAACGGCATGTGCAACAGGAGGACTTAAGTTAAAAAGAGTCAATGGTGATCTCTTTTGGGAATGGATGTTCCGCTGGTTTAATCCAAAACCCAAGGTATCAGATATTGATACCTTGATAGAAAATATGAAACCTGATTTTGGTGTAGAAGAAGGTGTTTATGGTCAGGACTTTTCAGAAACACTTATGTTCAATGCTCCTAGCACTGATGATGAGCACGGAACAATTGAATTTGATGGAGTTCCCCACAAGATTGTCACAGTACAAAATCTGAATCGTATGCCAGGTATTGGAGCTATTACTGCCCCAAAAAGAATTTCAGATGACAAAACTGCTGCTCTGTTCGACTCTATGCCGGAAGGTAGTGTGCTTTCAGTTAAAGTTACCATAGCTCCAATGGATGCAGTAGAAGATAAATTAGAAAAAGTTGAATCCGGGGCGAAAGGCACTGACGCTAAAACGGAAAGGGTTAAAGAGGAAGTGGCAGAGGTAAAAGGACTGATTGCTAGGGGAGAAGTTCTTTATCCAACTGAAGTATCAGTTTTTATTCGAGGCGATAACCTGAAAGAATTGAAAAGAAAGGAAGATAAGGTTTTTCAACTGCTACAGCAAGCTGGAATGAACGCCATAAACTATGGTGATGATTTGATCTCGATTGACTCCTACATTAGAACCCTACCGATGTGTTATGAACCATCCAGGGATAAATCTCGTAGACGTTCCAGGTTCATGAGAAGTCAACACATTGCTAATATAATTCCATTTATCGGGAGGGGAACTGGAACAGGCCACCCAGGGATCTCGCTTTTCAATCGGGGCGGGGAAAGTATGTCATTTGACCCGTTAAATAAGCTTGATAGAACTAAAAATGCACATATGCTGATGTTTGGGCCTACTGGTGCGGGTAAATCTGCATCGCTTGTTTCAATAATAATGCAAATGTGTGCTGTGCATAGGCCTAGAATATTTATCGTTGAAGCGGGTAATTCTTTTGGCCTGATGCGTTCTTTTTTAAAGAAGTCAGGGTTTACAACTAATAGAGTTGTTATGGGAGCCGGAACAAATACTGTCATTCCACCATTTGCAAATGCGATTAAAGCTCTAGAAATTGAAGAAGCTAACCAGGCAATGGCTTCTGAGTTTTTCAATGACCCTGTTCAAGAGGTTTTGGATGAGTTTGAAGAAAAAGGAAGTGTTTCTGAAGTCGAAGATGAAGATGAAGAGTATGTGAAAGATTATCTAGGGGAGATGGAAATCATAGCTAGAATCATGGTTTCTGGCGGTGACAAGGAACGTTCCAATAACGTGAGCCTTGGTGATCAACAGCTTTTGAGGGAGTGTATTCTTGCGGCTGCAAAAGCTGTTAGAGAGAGGGGGGGAGCGGATGTTTTAACGGAAGATGTGTCTGATCAGATATATGACGTCAGTCAGCAAGAAAAGGTTCCTGGAGAGATAAGAACAAGGTTCTATGAGTATGCTGCTGCTATGCGCCGTTTTACCGAGGGATTACCTGGTCGAATCTTTAATAGACCGGGTAAGCTCTGGGGGGAGGCCGATATTACGCATATTGATCTTAAGGAATTTGTGAAAGATAACGCCGGGGCTGAATTGGCTGTGTCCTTTATGTCAATATTGAACTATGTGAACGATATTGCTGAAAGGGATCAATACACTGGCCGACCTATTATATTTTTGACTGATGAAGCACATGTTATTACCAAAAATCCATTACTTTCTCCTGGTGTAGTTAAGATTGTTAAAATGTGGCGTAAGTTAAATGCATGGCTATGGATGGCTACACAGAATATGGGTGATTTTCCAGATGAAGCTGCCGTCATGTTGTCGTTGTTTGAATTTTGGATATTGTTGGCTATGGAACCTTCTGAAGTAGATGAAGTGGCTCGATTCAAAAAGTTGACAGACGATCAAAGACATTTGATCTTGGCTGCTAAGAAACAGCCTAATGCGTATACCGAGGGGGTTGTACTAAGCAGTAAGTTAACACAGCTGTTTAGGGCCGTTCCTCCAAGTATTATGCTGGCTTTAGGTGATACGGAAGCGAAGAAAGAACGCAAATCTATCATGGAGAAGTACTCTATGGATGAAGCAACGTCTGCGGAGGTTATTGCTCAGCAGTTGGATATTGTTCGAGGGATTCAGGTACCTAACCCTATCGTTCCACTTACTTCCTGAAGTTTGGCATGCTAAATCTTTTTTTCTCCAACCTTTTGCGGCCAAGTGGCCGCTTTTTTTTTGTAAAAGCAGGTGTTAGTACTGGGGGTTTTTCAGATAGTAATAGTCGTGGATTCATTAAACTATTGGCAAGTATGAAAATGTCGGTACGGTAATGAGAACATCGTTATTAGTTTTAGCTATTGCTGGGTTAGGTTCGCTCTTATGCGCCGGGTGTTCCATTGGACAACCTGAGCGCAAATCTCCTAAGCCCCTTATGATTGTTCAATTCAAAGCCTCAAATACTTCTATTAACAATAGAGTTGTGTTGAGACAAAAACTGGTCAATGCGCTAAGAACTCCAGTTGAGCGCCCGATTGTGCTTTTGGTTGCAGCAGGTAATGACGAGGATGGTTTCTCTTTGGCGGCAACACGGCTACATTCATTTATTGAAGCAATAGGGCCTACAGTTGATGCTGATTACAAATTGCTGGTAAAACCTTCTGAAAGAACCGAAATGAGTAATAACATTTTGGTATACGTTACTGATTCCTGGGACGAAAAAATAAAATCATTTGCATATAACGCCGACTTTTCTAAAGTCGATGGTGCAGGTGATATATATAGGGCGTCCGATAAGCGATTGTTCATTGCTAGAGCGACAAGCAGGACTATCAGTAGTTCGGGTGTGGATCAGTATTCGCAGCTTTCTGGGTTTGTTAGTGAACTCTGTTGGAATATTGATTTAAGTGCAAATTCTAATCCCCTCAGTGAGAGCGAAAAAATATTCATTTCAGGTATTAATGTTGTCACTAATGAGAGCTGTGCAACTACTCAGGAAATATCTCTTTTCATGGATGCCTATTTATCAAAATACTTGTCTGGATTTAGTTACAAAACGGATACCAAGAGTAGAACCGTTTTCCTTATAAATAATAGAGAGGAATTTTAATGAGGGTGTTATTAACAATGGCACTGTTTGCCTGTTTGGTTAATACAGGACTAGCTGATAACAGTGTATTCCTCCTTGGTAAAGTTGAGGGTGTTAAAACAATAACTGGTGGCGATATTGACCAGATTGACAATAACGCTGTCCCTGATGTAGATGATGTTTTGTCTGCGATAGCTGACAGGGCCGTAGTTGTAGGTAATAACTCAACAAAATCAATAAGTCTGTTATCTCCGGATTCTCTGACAGTTAACCAGGGGAGAGCGGATGATATTGTGCCTGATATAGATACAAGCAAAGAACTATTATTTGTAGCGCAGCGAGACTTGGAGTTTCAATCCATTTTGGCGGCCTGGGCAAGGCAAGCTGGTTACAAGGAAATTGCCTGGGCAAAGGAGAGCAACTTCAGAGATTCGTTAAGACAGGTCAATGAAGAAACACAAATGGTTAGAGGAACC
Organism: Shewanella sp. VK101; assembly: GCF_056497865.1. NCBI lineage: Bacteria > Pseudomonadati > Pseudomonadota > Gammaproteobacteria > Alteromonadales > Shewanellaceae > Shewanella > Shewanella sp. VK101. Next base: position 48,038 of record NZ_JBSSWS010000004.1, on the reverse strand, counting down.
TTTGAAGAAGCTGTTGAATCTATATCAAAGTCTACAGATGGGCTTTCTGAGCTTACTTTGACCGTTAGTGGGAATGGGGTTGTTGCGTATCATCCCTATCGTTATCGTCCCGTATCTATCATTCGGATCCATGGAAACACTCTGAAAGAAGCTGTTATGAATGCGGTAACTGACTTGGGGCTGGTATGGCTAGGGGATAACTACCGACTGCCAAGTTGGCAGACCACGAATAACTACCAGTTTGGATCTCCTTATTCGATAGTTGTACCGAGTGATAACTTAATATCGGGAATTGATCAAATTCTTGAGCACTATCCTGTTAGGTCTGAAATTGTTCTTGGTACTGATGAAGTTTACATTTTAGAGGATAAGAAAAGATGAGAATGGTTGGGGTTTTAATATTATCAATATTCCTCTCTGGGTGTATTTCTCAGGATTATGATTCTGCAATGACAGAAACAAAAACAGTACATGAGAAAATAGAAAGGCTTTCATCCGCCCCTGAGTATGAGAAGGTAACTTATACTGATAGGCCCCCTATAAGTATTATTCCGATTGAAAATGAGGAACGTATTTTATGGGCAGAAAAAGAGATTAGTGTCAGAGCAAGTAAAATGCCATTGCAAATCTTAATTAGGGACATCATTGGAAGTGACAATGTACGTGTTTGGATAGATGGTGAGGTTGATAAAAATCTTGCTGTTTCTCTATTTCGTAAGGGTTCAAAAAAGAAACTTCTTGAGGCTATTGAGAATAGTACAGGTTACTCAATAAAAATTACTTCAGATTCAGTGGAAGTTTGGAAGTATGAGAGTGAGACATTTGTTATTAAATTGCCGAGTGGTGTACTTAATGCTCAACAAGGCTCCCAGGGACAGGCATCACAAGTTGGCGGTCAAGGAGGAAGTTCTACTCGGGTCGAAGGCCAATTTGTCAGTGTGAACTATGAATCTGTCAACACTTTCGATGATGTTCTTCGCGCCATTCATGGAATTCTTAAGAAAGATACTGATGGCGAGAATAGTGGGGAAGAACTGGAAGGTTCGGCAAATGTCGTTAGCAGCTTGTCAGCAATCACTGTCCGTACTACACCAACACGAATGAAACAGGTGAGGGCACTCATTGATAGTGTTCAGGCTCAACTATCTAAGCAAGCGATCTTTTCGTTACGAGTATTGGAGTTTCGGAGCAATTTGGGGCATGAACAGGGTATAGATTGGACTTTGGTTAAGGATGTTGGGCAGGGGGCTATGAAGTTCTATCTTCCAGGAACTAACACCATAGTGGACTCTATCGACCAAGGGGTTGTATTTGAAGGCTCTGGTAAATGGGATGGTACAAGCGCATTGATAAAAGCGTTAGAAAAACAAGGTTCTGTATCGACAACCACGCCAATAACAATGGCTATTTTAAACAATCAGCCAAACAGGATCTCCCAAGTTCTAAAGAAACCACACACGGCAGAAGTGAAAACAGAAGCAAATGAAAATGTGGTTAGTTCCTCTATCACCAGGGGGGTGGAATATGAGGGGGTTGACATGATGATCACGCCTCTGGTGATGGATACTGAGGTGGCCCTTAGAGTTTCCGGAAAGTTGACCAAAATAGCAGATGAGCGCCAGGAGGTAGTCAATAACGTTAAAGTAACGTATATGGACACACGTGAATCAGATCTTTCCTTCTCAAATAAGCTGCGCTATGGGCAAACGATATTGCTAGGCTCCGTTCAACAATCATCTACAACAACAGAGAAAACAGCAAATTTTGGCTCATCAGCTATCGGTGGAAAAGGGGTTCGCCGGGATGTTGTTGAAACTCTTGTATTGCTTACAGTTCGGAGAGCTGACTAATGCTGACTCTTGCAAACGCTGCTCGCCTGAAAGTTGGGCAGCTGAAAAAGCATAGGCGGCAAATTCCGGCACCTTTTGAGCTGATAGTAGAAGAAGGTGATAATGTTGTTCGTTATTTCAGCGAAAAAGCAACGCCTATATATTGTGAGTATGTAAAATACACGCTGGGAAAAAATAATTTAGCTCAAGAGGTTGAAGGTTATCCAGATGGGGAAAGCTTTATATTCCTCACTCTTTATGATGAAAACATCTATGCGGTTTTAATTTCATCTGATAATGAGTGTCTCAGTGAGGTAAATTGTAAGGCTGACAGCTTTGTAGAAAAATATGGTTATGAACTAAAAAAAACGGGCATTGTTGTATGCTTCAGTGGTCACTTTAGAGAGGTTTCTGAGCTTGTCGGGAGTCGGGCTAAAGTTATTGAAATTCCTACTCACATTTCACTTGGTGGTGTAATAAGTAGTGAGTTTTATACGCAAAAAACAAAGTCAAGAAGTAAGTTGTTGTTTTTATTTCCTCTGGTGGTTTTTGCCTTTCTTACGTATTATTTTTGGCCCTCTAAAGACTTGGAACCTCAAAATGTGGAAGACCCTAACGAAACTTGGGCGAGAAGTTACATGCAAGGGTTGCCAGCAGATAAAACATTCCTGAAATTGGCTGATACGTTAATTCTACTTTCTAGCCTACCCTATGATTGGATACCGGGTACTATTTCTATCTCTGGGGGGAAGATTTCCGTTGAACTACTCATGAGAAATGGAGTGGGGCGATATTCGTCTATTAGGGGATGGGCTAGTAGATTACCGAAAGGAGCTCAATTTGAAGACGGTACTCTTTCATTAGATATTTCACAGGTGGAAAATGTTAAAACGTACAGGTTAGATGACTACCCATATATTCTCGCTGATGACATAGGAAGAATGGGTGCTTCAACAATATCATTAACACAAGAACAATCAATTGTTGGGTACAAAAAGTGGCGTATATCTTCTCAGCAAACTCTCGATATAGGAAAGATAATTGTGCTGGCAATGACGTTGAAAGATAAGCCAGTTTTCATTGATAGCATTTCATTTTCAAGTTTAAGTGTTGGGCCAGGTGAAAGTAAGGCAGATGTTCAAATGGTAATGTATGTGGAAGGTGTCTAATGACTGAAAATAAATCAACACGTAAAAAACCTAGTGTAAGAGCTTTGTCTCTTACAATTCTATGCTGGATACTAATTTTAGCTATGTATATCTATTATAGAAATGCAGATAGTGCGTCAAGTTTAGATAACGTAGCTGAAACATTAAAAACATCTGATGCTGTAGTCGATAATTTTAAAATAGAAGAAGTTGAAATAATTCCTTCGACAACATCTGATGATATATTTGATGCGGCTTATGAACGCCAGTATAAGGAAGCTTCAAAGAGGTATTCATTGGCATCTATTAAAAAGTTAGCTCTTGAAGAAGAGGCAAAGGTAAAGGAATTAGAGTCGAATGGAAACAAACAGCTGACTGTAATTCATAATCCAGAAGTTGAATACCCCGGTCTTCCAGATGCTAATGATAGCTATGACGATGTAGGTTTTAAGTCATTGAAAGAAGCAGTTGCTGATAGGGTAGCAATTGTATCAGTGGTTAGTGAGGGCCGGAAATATACTGCTCATATCAAAATTGACGGCCAAATCATTCCAGTCAAAATGGGCGATGTTGTCGGCGATATAACAGTTACAGGGATCGACTCCAGCTCTGTTTCTTTTAAGGATTTGAGCGGCAAAGTGATAAAAAAATGGATAGGTATTTGATATGAGTACGTACCTGATTACTGATGATGAATTGAATGAATACTATCTTGAAGATAAGTTTTGTATAGCGGTTATGACAGGGGAAGGGCCTGTTATTTATACGACAAGTTACGAAACCCTCCGAATTGATAAAATTGTTTCTCATGTGCAAAATATGGAGGGTGAGTATTGGGGGCGAGTCCCTAAAGTAAAGTTGTGTAATGAAAACGAAATTGAAGATTTAAGGTCAACTTCTCATAATGGAAAGGCCGCTCAATATACAGATGACTCTGATAAGAGTTCTAGAGTTAGTGTCAGGGTAAGTGAGCAACTTCAGAAGGCTGTGGATGAACGTTCATCCGATATACATATAGAAGTATATAAGAACCTGACTAAGATATTACACAGGATTGATGGTCGAAGAGTTGTTGTCTCCGAAGTCCGAGACAGGGAATATGGTATGCAACTTATCGGCAATATATTCAATACTAAGTGTCAAGAAACTTTTGAACCAAAGAAAGTATTGAATGGGTCTTTTGAAACGCAACTGGTAGAGAATGGTGTAGATAGAAAAACTGAGTGGCGAGCCGCTTATATCCCTGGGAAAAATTCGGGGGGAAGGTGTGTATTGCGGTGGTTAAACCAGTCCGCTCAACTGCTGACACTAGATCAATTAGGGTGGACTTCAGCCCATGTTGGTATTGTTAGGGACATTCTTCAGGGCCCTAGCGGTATCATCATGCTGACAGGGAAAACTAACTCCGGTAAGACCTCGGCTCTAGCTGCGATGCTCTCTGAATTTGATGACTCCAGAGCTATACATACACTGGAGGATCCCGTTGAGTATGATCTGAAGGGTATTGTTCAAACACATGTTAGAACAGATGTGAAGGAAAAGGATGTTGTAACTAAAGGTTTTCCTCACTATTCCAAAGCGTTACTTCGACATGATCTCGATGTAGAAATGCATGGTGAGATCCGGGATTACGAAACGGCTATGGAGGTTCACCGGAAAGGTGAAACAGGGCAGTTACTATTTAGTACTTTACATACCTCTACCACAATAGGTATTGCTACTACATTCATAAAACAGTGGAATGTCCCCGCAGCAGTTGTTTCCGCTCCCGAGTTACATAGGCTTTGGATTAATACTGCTTTAGTACGTACCTTGTGCAACAAATGCAAATTAACAGAAGATAAAGCTAGGGAATACTACTCAAGTAAATCAAATGAAGAATTAGAAAAATTTGAAGTAGTTGTTGAAGTTAGCAAGAGTATTTGTGGTGATACAGATACTATCCGCTATTTTAACCCAGATGGATGTGATTGCTGTTGTAAAGGTGAAAAAGGTAGAACTTCAGTCGTTGAAATGTTGGTTTTGGACGATGAGGATAGAGACTACATATTGCGAAGCGATTTCTTAGGTTGGAAGAAAGCTCTCAATAATAAAGGTTTTCTTGAGTTGAGAGATCATGCTATTTACAAAATAAAGAAAGGTGAGATAGATATTAGGACTGCTATTTCTCGTGTTACCGGACTATTGAAAACAGACACAAAGACCGTTTATAAAAACATGCTTGACAACATGAATTGATAAGGTTTGTTATGCTTTCTGATTCTATAAAAAATTACTGGGAACTCCTTAATGAATTTGTCTCGGAATTTGTAAGTGATTTTGATAGAAAAACATTTTCTATCAAACAACAAATAAAGTTAATGAAACTTGTCAGGAGGATGTTTTCACAAAATCTCAGCAGCAGCAACATAGCTGAGCAGTTGATCAAGTTTGGTGATAAAAGGCAACAGCAAATCGGTGTAGAGCTAAAACCCGTACTTGAGAAGGGGGGGTTTTCAGAAGCATTCTTGCCTTGGATAGATAAAATGGCCTACACAGCGTTGGCGGCGGGAGAGGCAGCTGGAGATCTCTTAGGGGGGGTTGATAATGCAATCCATGCTTTAAACACTAAGTCTGAATCTTCAGTTGCGCTGATTATCCACATCGGAAAACCATTTTTAGGATTTCTCGTTGTTATAGGAGTTGCTGGGTTGGCAAGTCAGTTCTTCTTTGACGTTATCGCTGAGCTGTCAGATCCAAAAGGCTGGCAAGGGCTGACATATTTTGCATATATGTTTGGTGAATTGATCGGATCATGGGGGGTGTTGGGGCTCATTATCTTGATTGCAATTGCAACAGCTTTGGTGATCTCTTTGCCTTTGTTCGTTGGGGATTTTCGTTTGAAGGTTGATAGGTGTCCACTCCTATACCGACAGTATCGACTGATCCAATGCAATGTATTACTCCGAACTGTTGGTAATTTGATGAAAACAGGAATGAGCCTTAATGAATCATTGGAAATTGTTAGTGAAAAGGCATCCCCATATTTGTCATGGCATGTTGAGCAAATGCTGAAAAAGTTGGATGGAGGTGTTGTTAACATTGGTGATGTATTGGATACCAAGCTGATTAATGAGGCTGAGATTAACGCCGCTAAGATATTGGGAAATAGCGGGGGAATTATCGAAACGCTTATTACGTCCGCAGATATTCATCATCAGGAGCTGATGGATGAGGTTGGGGTAATTAAATTCTTTGGTGCGACAATTATAAAAACGGTTGCTATTTTTGTTGGTGCTTTAATCGCGGCTGGGATTTTGTTCGGAATTATCGATTTTATTAATAATGTCAATGTTTAGATTTGAGGGAAATATGAAAAATCAATCCACCAGTGTTAACAGTAATGAGCTTAAAGCTTTTTTCTCCAACCGCCAGCGTGGGGCGGCTATTGTCGATAACTTGTTAGGGTATTCAATTGCTGCCATGGTCTTGGCTTTTGTTGTATTAATGGCCCCTTCTGCCTACCTCAGTATGAAGATTAATGGTGCCAAGGCTGACGCCCAGATAATCCAAACAGCGTTGAGAGATTATAAGCTGTCAGGTCGCCCTGACTTCACCGGTTTGACTATCTCTAAACTATGTACGGATGAGTACATAACGCAAAAGAGCATCTGTGGTTCCTCAAATGATGGCAAAGGAACTAATCAGTTTGGTGGCGACTGGACTGTTCAGCCAAATGCTAATAAGGCCCGTGCAGATGTTGGATTTAGCATGCCAAATGATAGTACCCGTGTGAACAGGGTTGCTGATGCAATGGCTGGTTTAACTTATCAAAACTGTAGCCAGGCTGCCGGATGTGCAACGCTGAAAGTCTCTTCCACGCTGATAACGATGACAATGTAAAATGACCATCAATATCAGGCGAACTTCTGGATTCACTGTAGTTGGCGCCGTTTTGGCGCTGACTATCTCATCTGGAATTGCTTTGATTTTAGCGAGTACGTTCTACCCTATACTCAGTTCATCATTTGAGCGTTATCAAATAAATCAAGCTGTGGCGGCCACCTTTGTTGCTTTAGAAAACCACTATGGATTCGAGCGGCTGAGTTCTGGTTGTATGACAGCCTCTGGAAATGTCCCACTTGCGAAGTTGATTGCTGATCAAGGGTTGGACTCGAAGTTGGTTTTAAATAGACCTTGGGTTATAAGAGCCCAACTGGTTAGTGTAAATGGCATTCCTACCAATAATGTTGTTTCTGTAGCATTTCCATCAAAGAGATATTTGTCACTCGGTTTAAACCCCTCGGTAATAAGGGGGTTGACGGTCGAGTTTTGGCGCGAAGTGCCTTATAGGGATGTTTCCTGGGATAGTTTTGATAAGGGCTCAAAATGTTACAAATGAATGGGAAGAGGCAGAAAGGATATTCTTCAGTCATTGGAATTTTGATTGTGTTAACCTTTCTTTCCATTGCGCTTGTCGAATATGGGAAGTTACAAAAATTAAAATCATTGCAGGATGATGCCGAACGATTTGCATCACACGTAAAGTATATTCGTCAGCAGGTCATTGCTTATCAAAGTGATCGAGTTTCGGCTGGAGCAGGATTGAATGATGGGGGGGCTTCATGGTTTCCAAATTCCTGGGCTGATCTTGAAGGCAAATATGTCAACGCTTGTTCTACTGCTGATAATAATGCTGGAAAATGTCGTAAAGCCAGTCAAACCCCTTGGGGAGGAATAATCTCTTTTCAGAAGGCTGTTTCCCCTGGTATGTCTCATTACCAGTTAAAGTTGATTATTCCAATTCCTAAAATAAGCAGTACCTTTAGGCTTGGGGAGCGACAAAGTTACTTGGCCGCTTTAGGTGGTATCCCTGGAACATCGTTTAATTCAGTATCTTCACAGGTTATTGTGTTAGTTGACCGCATAGGCCAAGAATTGCAACATGAGGCGCTATTGGCTCGCTCCGGGGATACAACTTTGCTTGGGGATTGGGATGTTGGTGGGAGCTATGCGATAACAAACACCCGAGACATAACCATAAGGAATTCTGATGGTAGTCAACGCAGTCTTGCTGCGGGGTTGCCTGTGATGGTCGTGCACCATGGGGAACGTATAAACAAACACAAATGCCCATCTGGCTTTTCTCCTGATGCGATAGCTTCAATTAAAGGGATTTATAACCGTACAGAACCAAATTTGTTTTCTGGTGTAAGTTCATCAAGAGCTTACGTAACTGCGTATTCTGCTTATTGGATAGCTGGACTGGATTATTGGGCAAATGTAAAAGGGAAGCCGACATTACTCCATGACGGTGAAATAAAGGTTGAGCTTGTTTGTAAGTAGAACTTTTTAAAAACTGAGGGAACTTGTCATGAAAAAAGTAATTTTGGGGATTGCTGTTGTACCGTTTTTACTTACTGTCGCTGAAGCTAAAGTGACGTACTCTGATGCTGTAAACAGTCACAACAAGACGTTTTCACAGTATAAGGGGTTATCAAACACCGATAGCCAAGCGGCCTGGGATGATGCTTTCCATCAACCAACATATAGTGACGGATCCGGGGGGAGTGGTAAGTTGACTGTTGTTTGGACTGGTAAGTCTCAATCGGTGGCCAATAAATGGGGGGACGGTGCATACCTGTTTGATCTAGGTGATCCATATAATGCATCTGAAACCGTTGCCACTGTTTGGGTTTACGTAAATAGTTCTAATCACACAAAAAAACGGGGGGGAGGCCCCAGTCACTACGGGTATGAAAAATCCTGGTGGATTGTATATGAAAGTGGAACATTCAAAGCCATAGGGGCTAGTGAATCCAAGCCATTTATTCTCTCAATTGCTAAAGCCCCGGTTGCCGTCAAAATGTATAACGATTGCACCCCGGGCCAGCGTCAGACAACTTCGTTATATTGTCAGTCTGGTTATAAAACGTGTGAGCCGGGGGTTGAGAGTCGTACATGTGCGGCAAATGGAACCTGGGGGCCGTACTCTACCGACCGATTGCCGCAATGTGCTTATGGCAATCAGATGTGTAGATAGTACACTCATTCAACCCTTTCATTTATTGGATAAAGATCTATGCCAACACCTAAACTAACTGACGAGCAGTTTATTGTGCTATTGAAACTGAGCAGAGGGGATTTTAATGCTCCTAGTACAATTGCAGCTAGGATGGTGCTTGTTGATGGAGCGACTAATCAAGCCGTCAAAGCTGTGACAGGAGTTAGCAAGGAAAACCTATATGATGCGGTCGGGCGGTGGGAAGAAAAAGGGCGTTTGATTCGAGAGGCTTATGGCCCAGAGGGGAGTAAGTCAGATCAATTCGACCTGCTGGTAAAGTTATGTCGCGGTGATAGCAACGCAAATAGTACGGTCGCTGCCAGGATGGTGCTGGTCGATGGAGTAACTAATCAGGCTGTCAAGGCGGCTACGGGGATTAGCAAGCAATCTTTATATAGTGCTGTCAAGCGGTGGGAAGAAAAAGATCGCTGGATTAGAGCTGCATATTTAGATGGAAAATAAGTATTGACAGTGAAGCCCTAGGGGTTTACTGTTAGAGGTAGATAGGTTGTAGGATGATAAATAGGAATTTATCCCATGAAGAAAAAAATATGCTCGATAGCGATACTCCCTTTGATTTCTCTAAATGCCTTTGCTGCTCAAGACGGTAATGCAGTATCTTGGGAAGATAGCGATGGCACCGTTTATATGGAATGTACGGGGACAGTTATTGGTGGTCGATGGGTTCTAACTGCTGCTCATTGTGAGGACAAAGCTTCCCTGGGGGTTGATACTTTTAGGAATGGGAAAGTGTCAATCAAAAATGTTGTTAACCATCCTGATTATCATCCAGATTTGAAGCGCGATATAGCTGTTTGGGAGCTGGCTGCTCCGGTAGATGTCTATTCATTTAATCCGTTATCAATTGGCAACATAAGTGAAGGGGCGGTTGTTGAATTCAATGGGTTTGGTGGCAGTTTTCCTGTGCTGAATGCCGTTTCTTTAGAGGTTGGTGCTAGTGTTGAAAGTGCCCCCTATCGTTTAGTTACCAATGATATTGGAAAGGGGTATGCCATTCCTGGTGATAGTGGCGCTGCGTACTATTCAAATGGAAAAATTGTTGGTGTTTTGAGGGGGATTGAAGGAGGGATTAGACTGGAAGGGAATTCACAATTTATTCTCGATGCTGTGAACGCCTGGAACTATCCAACCCGAGCTGAAACTAATGGCGCCGGTGAGGTAGAAATTACTGTCCAAAGCCTTCACTCCGATACGGTGGTTGATAATGCGTCCACTTCTGGTGATGCAACAATTGTTGGGGGAACCTGCTTGGGGGAACAGGTGGAGCCGTTTGAAACTTGCACTTATGTTGTTTCTAGTAATGGTTTTGAGGGACAACTCAAGAGTGACGGTCTTAGTGTTACGCTTAACAAGGGTAAAACCAAACCTATTCCTCCACAGCCTGAGCCGGACGGGGAATCGTCAGGTGGTTCATTTGGCTGGTTTTCATTAGCTTGTTGTGCAATGCTCGCTTGGTTCCGAAGGGAAAAGCATGCGTGATTTTTTATTGGAGTTGGCAGCTTTGGCTGCCACCTCCATTGTTGTATCTATGCTTGTTAGTTATGTTTTGAAACTGGATTTTAAATTCAGGGTTACAACTCCAAAAAAGCTATGGTTGTGTCGGGTTAGGCAGCTATTTACATGGCTTTGCTACATAACAATTTGGTTTGTTCCGACATTATGGCTCGTGGGGTATGACGCTACAGCTATAACGTTACTTGTCCTAGTAGCTGCAATACTCCAAAGCTTTTTTTTACCGCCAGCGTACTATTTTGATGATGCCAAGAGTTTGCTTTTCACTCTGTCGAAAGAAGGGGCTGAGATTCACTTGCAGGACGTATTGATGTTTGGTAAGTCGTCTTACAGAGACCTGAGAAAAGTAGTGCCGAGGCTCTTAGAATTGAAGTTTGCCGATCGCGTGGTGATGCAATCCCCTCTGCTAAACAAAAGTGGAGAACCAAGAGATACAGTCCTGTTGAGAAAGGTGTTAGGAGAGGTTCATATAACAAGTGAGCAAGTGCCAATAGCTTCTGAGTTATTAAGTAAAATAGCACTGGCTATAAAGTTTGTTCGTTCAGGTCGGGATTGGAGAAGTGCCTTTTTTTGGCACAAAATCACTATTTCACGCTATGATTAGCGCTAAGTGTGTTAGCCATTGAGTCGTCAACAATAGATGAAGATAAACAACCTGTTCCAAAGTGCATACGTTAGACGTTTGATACTGGCATATGTGATTGATGAAATCGGGCCGTTGAATACTGTTGCGTTAGCTGAAAAGCTAGGATGGTCTAAAAGTACAGTAAAAACAAATATTGCAGGGATCTCAGATCTTGGGATTTTGGTGGAATTTGTGGGTTCTCCCAGAAGTGGGGGGTATAAGTTGGTTTCGTGGGGGCCAATCAGTAAGTCTTGGATTAGGCAGCATTACGTGGAAATTAGTGAAGCATTATCGGACTTTTCTTCAAGTCCTGGGAGTGAGGAAAATGTTTAAAAAGTTATTAAATCTAAGTGTGGCAGTTCTTGATGAAGTTTTAACTGATGCTAGTGATGAAGAAGAAGAGAAAGATCGCCAACTGAGAGGCTTAACAGTGGGCCAATCAGTTTATGTTGATGGTGAATCATTGACCCTGGAAGAAGCGCGAGACAAGCAGAATCGCGGTGAGCTCTATAACCAGTATTACTCTTGATTATTTGGCATGCCAAAGATTTAAATACGAAGTCATCGAGGGGGATTTTAGAGAGCTAAGCAAACCATAATCTTTCATAATCTTAGTCCTGAATAAGGGGGTGAGATTTGTATGGAAGGTTTAAGATTTAGGGCTCTGATACTTTTTTGTGCTTTTTTTATTTGCGTACCAGTTAGTGGCGTTGGTAATGCCGCCCCTTTCAAGGTAGAGGTGTTCTACCATGGAGAGTCTAACAATTCGTTACCCCCCCCCCTTCCCTCCGAGTTCCCTGGAGAGATTATCTACTACCAGATGGATAAAGCTTCGGGGTTATTGCAAGAAGTTAATTCCAATATTCCCAACAACCTAGAGCAGGCATCAGCCCATATGTCCAGGTTTATGAATAGTGCAAATGGGCGGCAGATCTTTAAAGAAATTGCGGATTCTTATCAAAGTGTTGGAAGAGCTGTGGCACTTCAGTTGCCAGAAATTCCTGCCGTGGTGATCAATGAGCGGTACGTAGTCTATGGAACTACTGATGTAGCCGCTGCCATACAGTCATACAAGAAATGGAAAGAAGTTAATGAATAAGTTCGTTCTATTGATATGGCCTTTGCTGATCACAATTTGTCAAAATGCAGGAGCGACTGAGAAGCTAGATAGTCTGTCAATAATGGAGAGTTCTTTGTCTCTTCAATGTGTTGATTGGAAACCTATCGGTGTTTGTTTTTGGTTGAAGTGTAGGCCCTTCCCTCCTTCGTGTTCAGTAGAAACCTCTTTGAAAGTGAGACACTACACTCCCGATGCAGTTGTCCAGGTATACAGCAATCCAGGTGATGTACCATGGCCTGAAATGTCATTTCTTTCAGAGTCTCTATCTCTAAAGCAAACGGCTACAACCCCGGCGAACGGGCGAGAGAAGTCAGAAAGCGGGAAAAGCCAAAGTGCCAAAGTTATTACTCGACACGTAGATGTTATTGGAAGTCCAAGCCTTATTCCAGTATCTGAAATGATTGGTAGCATGGAGTATGGTTGTAAATCTGGCGCAACTCCTTACATGCCCTATTATGTGTCAATGCTAGATTATTTTTCATGGAAATTTCCATATGGTGATCTTCTGAATCCTGCTTCTTTCGTCCCAGGGATGCGAGAGGTTGGTGAGAGAGAAGATGGTGAGAATGAAACCTTTTTATTCAAAGGTAAATTCGGCAATGTTTATCCAAGAATTGGTGCGCTAGTCCAAAATGATTCATATAAAGCTTCAGCGGTTTTTGCACAACGAGCTGCGGATATAGTTACAGACAAATCAGCTCTTCATGTATATCAATTTTTAGGGGAGAAAAATGGAAAACCCGGATGGTGGCCGCCGAAGCAAATAAAAGAACACACATCACTACATGGAAAATGGAGAATGCTTTATCCAAAAATGGAAAGCGAGTGCCATATTTTTGGTGAATCTTCAACTAGATCTGATAAAGGCGTTTTTGATGGATATCAACATCGCCGCTCTCCTGATTTATTGGCGGGATTTGAGTTGTGGCGCCCTTATGAATGCTGCGAGAAAAAAGGGCAAATATTTTTATACTCTGTTGACTCTGGGACAAATAAGTAATGGTGATAATTAAGAAAGGATTAAATATATTGGTGTTGTCAGTTTTTTCCTTCGGGGTTATCGCTGATACTCAAAGAGGTGAAATCCAACCATGGCTAGTATATGAAATTGGGGGAAAAGCTAAAGTTAAGCAACGCAGGAATTTCAACATACCAGTAGGAACTGGCATTCGATGGAAAATGCCTCAATGCGGGAATTTTGATATGTCGCTTTCCATCACAAATATAATGAATGGGATTACATCTGATTTAGAGAATATAGGTAAAGAACTCGTAGCTTCAGCTACGGGGGCCGTTTCTAATTGGCCTATGACTGAGTTAGCTAGGACTGATCCGCAACTATATGAAATGATTCAACAAGGTAAATTGGAGGCTAGCGAATTATTCAATACATCGGTTAGTTCCTGCGAAGCTGTTTCGTCAAAGGTGATTAAAGACGGTTATGGGACAGTAACCCAATTGTCTAGCTGGGTTGATACGTCCCAGTTTGAGGCTTGGGCCTCAGCAGCATCAAGCAATGATGATATTGTCCAAGTTGACGAAAATATAAAGAAGGATGCAGGTAAAGACGGTGTAACTTGGATGGGTGGTGATAAAAAGGGCGGTGAAAATCAGGCCCCTATTGAGGTTGAAAAAGATGCTGTAAGAGCGGGATACAATCAGCTGGCAAGTCGAAATGTAAATGATAAATCTCAACTGAATGCTAATGCTGATAAGACGCCATGGTATGCCAAATATTGGGAATCACCCAAAGAAGCTGAAGAGTGGATATCCTCTGTTGTTGGAACCACAACAATAAGAACGTGTGAAGATTGTGGGGAACGCTTAAAAACAGTTCCAGGGAAAGGAGTTTATCCCAAAATAGAAGAAGAGCAGCGCCGTATTGAAAAGTCGATAAGCAAACTTGTTGATAATCCAAAAATTGATATTTCAAAGAGTGACCTCGATGAGGTTTCCGCGCCAGGTTATGAAATGACGTTGCAGGTTATCGAGGGATTGAGGGGAGAAGGCGTTTATCGGTCAGTACTTATTGAGAGATTAGCAGAGGAAGTAGCTATTACGGGTACTGTTGAACGGCTAATCGCGGCAAGACGATTGCTGCTATCTGGGAAGAGAGAAGCATATATTGCTCAGAATGCAGAGGCATCAAAAATTTTAGATTCTAGAATTGGCGAAATTGGGGCTGAAATGGAACTGCTCAGACAAGATGCTGAATTGAGAACATCTACTAAAGATTCTGTGGCAGTTAAGGTGCTAGAAAGATTAAATCAGAGAAGTATGGCCCCCTCTCCTTCAGTTGCCCCAACAGATATCAGTGATGCATTACGTGATATATCTGGGAGGAAGTAATGTTTAGGAAAATAAAGGTTGCTTTCCCTTTACTCTATGGAGTGGCTACGTGGATTGCGCTGATGGTATTTAGTTTTACTGTAATGATAGTCTTCTCCGCATGGATGATAAAAAGTGAAAATATTCTTAGCTCCGTAGAGCATGTCTATGCTGAGATTAAAAGTTATGGACAATATTTTTTGGTTTTGAGGTTGGTTATAGGGGCCTCAATAATTGTTTTTTGGAAAGAGGTGGTTTGGTTTTTTGAGCGGAGTTTTAGACTGAATTTGATTCAGGTTTTATATTTAAAGAAGATGTGGCCGTTAATGATTGCCATTTTTGTTTTGATAGAAGTATTCAGAGCGTTAAGGTAGGTTGATATGGTAGTTGACAGCACTTTAGACGCCTATGCCATTTCGCTTGGTTTTTATATCTATAACATTATGTGGGATGTTTTTGTAGAGACTGGAATAGTTCTTTTACCAATAATTGCTTTGATAGTTAATGCTACAAAGCGGGTGCTCGAATCCGGAATGGAGGACAAAAATACTCGCTCTGCAATAAGAACCGTATGGGTTGGTTCGTTACTAATTATATGTGCTTTTGAACTCGCATTATTTCCTATGGTTAAGTTAAACGTTGATGGAGTCAAATATTTCAAGCGTCAGTGTACTGATGATAGTAATGTTGGTGGAACAGTTTCATCAAGTATCCAGGGAGAAAGTAACGAGTACGTCGTCTCCAACATGAAAGTTCAAATCAATGATCGTGATGTAATGATTCCTGTTCTTTTTTATGTCGCGATCAGAGTTGTGTCTGGATTGAAAAATGAGATTGTTACTCAACTCCCCTGCACTACTGATATTCGATTAGTATCAGACAGCATGTTAACTCAAAGCATCGAGGATGAGGCTTTGAGAAATGAGGTAAGTGACTTTGTGAAGACTTGCTATGATCCTGCAAGAAGCAAGTACTTGAAGTCTTGGAATCGCGGAATTATTGAGGCGGATAACTGGCCGGGCTCAAGAACACTGCTTACCAACAGTGGATACTATAACAACTCGGATGGTGATGGTTTTTATTCGAAAAAGGCTTTGCCTGGGTTTGGTGGTACAACCAATGTTGTTGAGGAATCGGCGAATCTTCCTGCTGATTATGGGTTTCCAACGTGCAAGGAATGGTGGCTTGGAGTTGGTCAAGTTAATACTCCATATGTATCTTCAGAGGCTTTATCTACTCGCCTTTACGATTCACTTTCTGAGTGGTTAAAGAATAATGATAATGGCATTTATGAGGTGATTACCTCAAAGTTAAATACAGTTAAAAGAACTAATTATGTTTATATTGCCAAGAAAGATGCTGTAGTAAGAGAGGCGCTGTTTTCTCCCATTAAACTTCAACAACTGCAATCACTTACCACTACGGACTATGGGTTACAAGGGAAAACATCTGTAACGGACTGGATTTTTAGAGCATTGGGAACTGCTGGGGTTGCTAGTAAATCTATAGAGCAGTTTTCCGGGGCCAGCATGCTCCAGATAGGGATGCCAATGGTCAAATCATTTCTTATTCTAGGAATAATTGTAAGCTTTCTACCAGCCATGATCATGGCTGGTTACAAGTGGAAATACATAGGCGTTTTTATTGGGGTTGTATCATCAATACTCTTCTGGCCTTTCTTTTGGGAGCTTGCCCGTCTTATCGATGACACAATAATTACGGCAATGGGAATAGGTATCTCTGAAGTTAATACGTTAATGCTATCTCAGTGGATCTCTAGTGCGTTTTATTTGTATGGTCCAATTTTATTTTCAACCTGTCTCGGATGGGTTGGAATGGTAAGTGCTGATGGGGCATTCCAGAAGATGGCTGGTGCGGCTGGTTCGGCAGGTCAAAGTGGGCCTGGTGCTGCAAAAAGTGGGCTCAATAAAACCAAAAATATAGCTAAGAAAGTTGCTACTAAGGGAGCTAAATAATAATGCTTGCTGCTCAAAATATAGGTTGGAAGAATTTGAATTATTTTGGGCAGCCCATTGTTAATTCAAACGCTGAAGTTTCTGCATATGAATGCTTGATCAGAGATTTTAGGCATGGAAACATTTTGATTCCTGACGAATTCTTTTCCAGTTTGAAAATTGATGATTGGGGGTATCTCTGGCCCTCGTTGTTGGATAAGTACATTTTTATACAGAGAACGATGCCAGGAATGAAATTTACATTGAACGTGAATAGTGTTGATCTGGCACAAAATTCAATATTTGTTCAGCTGATTAAAGAGCAAGTAAGTTTAGGTTTGCTGGATCCACATTGCCTTATCATAGAGCTGACAGAACGTATACCATATTTTCCGGGGGATGTAGTCGATTCGTTGAATTCTTTTTTTGAAATGGGAATTAAATGTGTGTTGGATGATTTCGGGTCTGGTTATGCTAATTTGGCCGCCTTTGGTGAATTACCATTTCAGGGAGTTAAGATTGATAGAGGGATCGTTGCTGAAGTCTGTACTAGCAAAACTCACCGAGTCATAATAGAATCAGTCCTTGATATAGCCTCTGCCAAAGGGAACTGTAGCGTGACGGCAGAAGGTATTGAAGAATTTTCACAGTTTGAATTATTGAAGCAACTTGGGGTTGGATACTTTCAAGGTTATTTATTTGGCAAGCCTGCTCCATTTCAAACTGTTTTTTACCCTTTTTCAAAGGGGCATACGCCGAGAGTCGTTGCCTAAGCAACGCACCCCGCCAGGTGGCCATAAGGCAAAGGCGCTCCGAGATAGCTCGGGAGGTTTATAAACCAATACCTCTGAGGTTAGTCGTACTTTGTACGCGGGATCCGTGAAGGGTCTTTTTTCTTAAGAATTGGCGTATGTTACCCTACCCTTTTATGGCTGAATCCATAAGTTACAAATTAAACCTATGTTGACATAAAACTAGGGTGTCCAATTGGACACCCTTTTCTTTCGCATGCCAAAGAAAAGTAGTAGGATAAACAAGCTGTAAATGAAGATATGTAGGCGCCCTTGGGCTGCCTTTTACACGAACTGAGGTGAAAATATGTTAAAGAATCACTATAAGTCTGAAGAGGCTATTGAGCGAGCAAAGCAACTTTTTTTAGATGGTTGGATCGTCTCTTTGGGTCTATCCGGTAAAGATAGCGGCGCTGCGAGTGTTTGTGTTGTCGAGGGGTTGAAACGGGCTTTTGACATAAACAAAAATGTTGGCCCTCTCTATATCGTAACTACAAATACTACTTTGGATAATATGGTCTTACATGACTATATGATGAGACTTCACGATGATCTGAATCAGTATGCCTCGTTTAATGGACTTCCCATAGAGACTGAAACTCTTCGGCCTTCGTTGTCTAACAATCCTATGGTTGAGTATGTTGGAAGGGGCAAATTGTTAAGAACGCCACAAACAGCATCAAACGGCCGGGACTGTGCTGTTGATTGGAAGATAAAACCAATGGAGAAGTTTCTCAAGAGTGTTCAAAAGAAGCATCAAACTCTAAAGGTTGTTAGTATATCTGGCAGTCGTGATTCAGAGTCAACAATGAGAGCGGCGAACCTGAAAAAGCGGAATGAATCAGCCTATAAAATGGTAAGAACTCAGTTGGGATGGTCTTTGGCTATCATTAAAGACTGGTCTCTATCTGATGTTTGGGGATTGTTTAAAATTCTCAATGAAGGTGATTTTGACTCATATTCATCACAGTTTGATGAAATGAGAAAACACTATTCTGCTGGTAATGGTGGTACGTGTGATTTATTTGCTGGTGCAGTTAGCAGAAAGGAATGCGGTGCTCGTTTTGGTTGCGTTCTCTGTGCTATGAATCCAAGTGATGACAGCCTAGAAGCGCAGATTGCGATCTCTCCTAAAACTTATGGTTTTATGCAGCCATTAAATCAATTAAGGCGTTACATGATTAACACTCTTTTTGATTATAACCATAGATCGTTATTAGGTAGAGAAATGAAAAATGGATATATCAAAGTTGGGATAAATCAATACTCATTAGAGTATCGTATGAACCTATTAAGATATATTCTTACTATTCAGCAAGAAGCGTTTCACCGATATGGTTATCACCCGATTGACCTGATCGATTACGAGGAACTGATAGCTATTCAGTATCATTGGTCGAGAGAGGGAGGGGAGCCTGAACCTGGGATGGCCTTTAAGATTTGGGATGAAATAGTTAACGTTGGTAAAAGTTATCCAATCCCCGAAACGGTAAAGATTGTTCCTCAGTTCAATCCAACATATACCTACTTTCCTCTTGAGGCTTTTTTGGATAAGGATGGCGCTGTTGGGCTCGATGATGAAGGTTTAGATGGAGAATACAAATCTTTGGCAAGGGTGTACTATCGCAAAGGCGAGAAACATAGAGTTGTTAGGTATTTCGAGAGTGAAAAACTAGAAGTCGATTTGAAGGAAGGAAAGGCTATGATGTTTGTTGAATCATTTTACCCTTATCTTGTTGAAAATGGATTTCTTCAAGGGAAGTGCCCTACTGTCATGCTGAAGCATCTGTTGGAAAGCGGTGTTGTCAAAATACCAAAAGGAAGTATAGCGAGGCTCGATAAGGATGCTAAAAGAGCGCAGACACTGTTTTCCCTCCGTACTACTACAGGGCTACCTGTAGAGTTGGCGATCCTGGGTTTCTCACTATCGAAAAGGATACTTGATATTAGCGCCCCTGTTTCTGGAGAGTCCGTTCCACAGACTTGTTTGGTTTTTTAGAGAGTGTTAGTTAATCGGCATATTGCCATTCAAGAAAATAGGCGCTTTGAAGCAGCCTTTAAAACGTAAATAAAGAGGTATTTATGACTATTCATGTTGGTTATTTGGTTGATATTGATCATCCTTCATACTGTTCACCTTCTTATCAGTCTATGGTATTTGAGGCTAATGGAGTTAAAGAAGTAAATGGTGTTGGTATCAATGATTTCGTTTCAAATGTTCAAAAAGAAGAAGGTTTGAGACTGAGATTTGTTGATTTGGAGGGGTATAAAAAGATGTATGCTGAGTGGCTTAGTGACGCTCAAAGTACTCTTTTTGAGATTAATAGCAGCAATTACAATATGTATCTTGAAATGCTTCCTCCATATCGTTGGAGTAGGTGTTTTGGGGTGGAAGTGTTTTGTTACCCAGAAGAAGTCAGTGGTGGTCTTCATCACTGGTTTGCTGAGTATAATAAACGTTGGTTCAGAACCTTAGCACCTAGAGATCTTTCTTTGGAGGATCTGGTTGCAAGGGTTAAATCCAATTTCCATAGGTAATAGGTAAAAAAAACCGGCTTTAAAGCCGGTTTTTTTGTGCCTAGATTGATGTTCACTCAAGTTGGTCTTGTGTCTTTTTCGGGCACCGCGAAACGCTTCACAAGTTGCGTACCCTGCATAATCTCGCAGGTCTATCCTGAACTGTCAATGTTTGGTAAGATATAAGTGTTTTTGGCATATTGCCAATTAAAAAAACAGGCGCTCTTCGCTGCCTATAATTCGAATTGAGGTTTTTATGAACGAACATTTTATTAAATCTTTTCAGAAAGAAATGCCTGGGGATGTCGTAAGTGCGTTAGTTGCAGTGCTTAACGCTAAGGCATATGTTGAGCTGATCCACCCTGTCTCTAATGCCATTGTTAAAGAGGCGTTGGCAAAATTTCAACCGTTGGTTGCTGATGGGGAATGTGGTCGTGCATTGGGTGCTGTTGGGAAACCGATTAATGATTGGGATTTCATTCATTTAGCAAATGATGATGTTGCTAAGAGCATCCATGATTACTATCTACGTAGGATGGCTGAAGAGGGGTTTTCTTCCAAGAACTCACAGAAATGCCCTCTTTTAGTTGCTGAGTCCACAGTGATGGAGTGTGAAAGTTTGCTGATCGATGTTATGGAGCAGTACACAAATATGAGTAACGCTGATTTGTGTCTGATCGAACATAGGAGAAGTTATCTGGAGTTGACGCTCAACTTTCTAGTCCCGTTGGCTTCAGTACAAAAGATTGAGTTGAATGTTTTAAATCGTTAGCATTTTATTTTGCATGCTAAATCCATTGAAAAAGGCGCCCTTGGGCTGCCTACAATACGTAAAGAGGTGAAAATGAAGTCTGTTTATGAGAAAAACTATGATCTGATGGTTAAGTTAGCCATTATCCGTGACGGAGACGTCAGTAATTATCGTAAGAGTCTATCCCAGGGGTACATGGATCTTGTTGTTAAAAGGAATTCGCTGTTGGATGGGATGAAAAATCAAAACTGTATAGGTTTTTCGATGGCCCATTATTATACCCAAAATGGGGATTTGTGCTCTGATCCAGTGATGGAAATTCTTTTTTATCCTGATTTGGATATGGTTGAAGCTTTTTCTTTTGAAATGAGCATACCTCCAATCTATACGGTAGTTTATTTGGATGAAAAGGTTAATATTAAAGCCAAGAAAGAGCTCAATGATTTCTTGAATCAGTGGCTTCGCAACTTGGTAGAGCAAGGTCATGGAGTGAATTGGGTTTCGCAACCCGAGTAAACTGACTATCTAAAGCGCCCTCGGGCGCTTTTACTTTAACAGGCGCTTATTGGCTGCCTTGAATGCGTAATGAGGATAATATGATGTTGTTAAAGACCCCTGAGAATGTTTCACTTATTTGGAAGCATACGTCTTCGGACTTTAAAGGCATATCAGATGGTATAAAGACGGTTATGTGGGCTGAAAATGGTGGGAGTACATTAGGCCCAATAGAATGTATGCCAGATGATGTGTTTGAGGAACAGTTGAAGTTTGCTCTTAGGAAAGAGGTCTGTTTTCAGCGGGATGAAAAGCTGTTACCAATATATCGAATGTTTGGGTTTGAGAGAGTGTTTTCTGGAACTAATCAATTCCGGGAAGACTTTCAAACAGTGCTTGATGTTTTTAAAGAATTTGGCAGTGACGACATTTCAAGACAAGTATTTGAAATGATCCGCGACATTTATGTGCCCTTCCCTGATGGCCCTGACTCAGATGGGATTGAGGTGTTGGATGGTGTCTCTGAAGTTGTATGTCCACTAGAACTTAACTTTGGAATGCTTAAAGTTGTTGTAGAACGTCCGAATCAAGTGATTGTTCGTGTATTTGAATGTAATAAGGAAGCTTTGCCTGAAATGTATAAGCAGATGCTTTGCAATCCACACGTCATTAGGCTTCAAGTTATGATGTAATATGATGATGAGAAGAAAAAATCGGCAGGTTTGCCGATTTTTTTTCCTTTATCGCTGAACCCTGTTGAAGTAAATGTTTTCTGTGGCATATGGACACAGGTCGCCTGAACTCAGAAACGATGGTTTAAGTGGAGCACATGGGTTAACCTTGACGGTTCATTCGTCCAGTTTCATCGTCTCTAACATACTTTCCAGTAGGCGCGTAAATACCCCCCTTATTACCACAGTTAGAACAGTTAACATCGGTAAAATTGATGACACCACCGACAGTAAGGCTTGCAATACGTGGAGCTTGAAATGTCAGGGCGCCTGTACCATTACAATGTTTGCAAACAACATCATACGTTGTAGATACCAGGTCGCCCCCAATAGTTATGTTCGCAGTTTCGTTATTCATGTTAATTTCCTATGTTCAAGAGCTAATTCTCTTATGATTTATATGGGGTCTTTCAATGCCAAATCCAACGTCTTTCAGCAAGTTAAATATAGAAACGTGGTTTGGCATGCTAAATCATCGTAGATAAACCTCGGCGACATCCCCTCTGAAGTGCCCCAATTCTTGTGATAGCACTTCCCTTGCTTTCTTGTGTCCTACTCGCAAGACCATTTTGATCTCATCTAATCTTTCTTGGGCGTAACTATGCCTTACGCCGTGGAGTCCTTTTGAAAAACCTAATGCTCTGTTTGAGGCTCTGTTAAATGAAGCGGATAATGCATTTCCTGCTCCAATATCGTACCTGGTAACGTAATTGACTCCCCGATCTCTTTTTACAACTGGCTGAGGATGTCTGCGGTTCTCAAGCTTTTCTGCTAGATAATGTGGCAGGTTTACTTCTCTGGTAAGTCCTCCCTTTCCCGTTACCAAGTATTTTACGCCATCTTTTCCTACGAACCTTTCATTTGACCAACTTCTTGATGAACTTTTATTTCCTTCGTCAATCCGTTTTAAGGTAAGTAGTTCATGTGCTCTTAAGCCTGCTTTATATGCGATCTCTACACTTAGAGAATTGCGCTCAGTCATTTTTTCCATTACCCAACCGACCTGTTTGTTCGAGTAGGATCGCGAACGAATTTCTTTTTCTGAGATAGCCTTTACTCTTGGGAGTTCTATGCCAATTGCAATAGAAAGGGCCTTTCTATCACGCTCCAAAGATTTCTGGCTTAGGAAGTTTTCCGCTCTATCTTTTAGATAGTTAGCAGCCATTTCTGGAGTAATATGCTTTATTCTTTTTACACCCATATCTGTAGCTATTTTTGCTAGTGCTAGAGCGGTATCATTCGCGGATCTTACAGATTTAATAATTTGATAGTTTCCTGGTGTGTTCCCACTTGTCTTTTTATCACTTCCTATTTGAGTTTTAGATCGGATAACAGCTACTGCTTGTTCTTTTAAACTTCTAGCCATTTTCCTTACCTTTATTTAATTCATCGTCAATTCTGTGATAAGCACTTTTTACCCCTGCTGGGCTAAGTTTTACTCTTTTAAACTCTCTTAACCACAAGGAAATATCTTCAAACGTAAACCCGTATACTTCTCTAAGAACTTTGGCTTCACCGAAAAATCTTCTTAATTTTGAGCCACTGTATGCTTTTCTCTTTCTTCTTTCTCTAATTTCTGCTTTAAGTTGGAGTATTCTTTTTGCTTCTTTTTCAAGCTTTATTTGGTCTGCTGTTTTACCTTGATTTGATTTTTTGCAAATATAATTGTTTGTCATATTATAGCGTTTCATTTGTCCGATTCGTGATGCTGTAATTGTATCGTTTCAAAGTGGTAATTTCACGCAAAAAAAAACGGTTCAGCATTATGGGTTCTTGTAATGGGGTGCCTTTTGCGTCAATCCCAACACACAAGCGCGCTCTAGGTTGCAGCGCCAGCGTAACCTAGAGCGCGCAGCGCCGGAAGAGGAGGGGCGATTGCTCTTGATGCCCATCCGAAGTTGGCGCGTGTGTTGGCACGATCTTTTCACTCGATGTGAAAAGGCGTGCCTTTGACGCAAAAGGCGTAATGACCTCCGGGCATTTCGCTTTTTGCATAAAGAGGGGGGAGATATGCACATATCCATACGGAGCGTAGAGCTTCATTTACTCGAAGCTGTAGTGTGGGTATGTGTATATCTCCCCCCATCCTTATTATTGGCCGACTTATCCACAGGAGGTGTAATTTAAAAAAGGATAAAAAGCTTGATTGTTCGCCCAATATATGAGACGGTTGCATTCAAGAAAGGCGGTCGTTTACCTGCCTGTTATTCGAATAGTGAGGTTTAATGTGTATAGCCAAATACAAATACTGAATAGTTCAAATAGTCCATTGTCAGACATTCATGGACTTCAATACGAATCCAAAAAATCATTCCTTTTTGATCTACTCCAAGCTTTCCAAGCTGCCTGGAGTGAATTTACTGTATTTAAATCAAGAGAGAATCCTATGCAAAGTGAAAGCATTTTGACATTAGATGCTGGCTGGATAGCTCCGACTCCTGCTGATATCGCTGAGTTTAAAATGTTTACTGGATGGTCTACCGGAGAACTCGCGAGAGTTGCTGATATATCTCCAAAACATCTGAGAAACTTCTTTAAAGAGGATTTTTATATCCGGCGTGGAGAGAATGGGAGAATTAGTTATTCTGTTTGGAGGTTTTGGTTAGAGAACTTTGGCTTTGTTGAACCAAAGAAACTTGAACCTCTGAAACCATTTATCAGAGCTGCTATTTTTACTTCTGATAGTAAAGAGTGGGTTAAGCCGAACATTTCTGAATTCCGAACCCTGGCTGTTAGATCGGGTTCTGCTGATTCAACAATAGCCAGGTTTCTAAATCAACCTGAACCTTTGATAAAACATCTGTTACATTCCCCGGATAAAGGGCCGGAGCCATTTCATATTCAGCATGCAGATTGGATTTCATTTCTCAATCGCATACGGATGAGAACATTAGCTGATTATATGGCACCGCCTATCATGCCAGATAGTACCCTTTTGCCAGTGGGAGAGGGGTATGAGCCACCAAATCCAAAGATTGTCAGACAATTCATTGCATGGACAGGACGCCGCCCGGAAGAGCTATCTGCCATATTTGGTATTGATGCTAGTAAGCTTACGTTTTTTGCATCGAATCGTTCCGCTCGTACCACGGATGCCAGTATTCCATCCACTGTATTTAGTGCTGATGGTTGGCGAGCCCCCACATTTCGTGAATTGAGGACATTTATGAATGTCTATTCATTGGATCCTATGGAAACTGCCAAGAAATTGCGGCTTTCACCCCGCGAAATGAAAATTGCATTGATAACGCGAGATAACACTAGCGAAAAGGAAGCACCACTGGATATAGAGCAGAGCGATTGGTTTTCGTTGCTAGATGTTTTGAAGATCTTTGATATGGCCCAGCTGGACAAACTCACTGAGCGTGAGAGTCGGGCATACCACATTAACTATTCCGTATGGCGCTTAATGCTGACGGCATTCGGTATTGTTGAACCTCTGAACTTCCAACGCAAAATGTAGATTGACAAAAGCCGGGAGCTTATAACCTGCTTTTGTTGTGCCCCTGAATCGTTAGGAGCGCGTATGATAACTAACTTAACTGAGCAGTTTCATTCTGCTCGTGTTCGCAATGATTTGCCTGCGGCTGCTAGAGCGGTTGATATTTTGCAGTATCGCTATGCTCTATCATTCGATGAAGTGATTGCCGTTCTTGTTACAGAAGAGCTGCATGAGTCTGAGCTGATTGAATATATTAAACGGATAGAACGATATCGTAAGAGTGCGATGCGATAGTTATCCTAACTACCGCACCGCTTCGTCCTTGAAATATGGGTTTTTACATGCTCCTTGGTATGGTGGCCTGTTACGGGCAGCCGAGAAGCGCCCTTCTTCTTCTTCTGGTAAATGACCAGAGGCATAAAGGGGCATTATATCGGAATCCAATAGGAATTGTCGTTGAAACGATAGTGTTTGAGATTATTTAGCATGCCAAATTGTTCATCATTGGGACTGTATGGGTTCGCTTTAACTTATTATAGAAATGATCCAGCTGCTATGTTGGAGGCGTTTGTCGATGATGTTGCTAATGTAGCTAGTCAGGTCAATGTGGATTGGTACCAGACTCGACATGTTGTTACGTTGGATAGCTGCAAAGTGAAAACGGGAGTCGTAGGACTTGAATTAGCGGACAGAGGACGGATCTGGGTTATCGGTCATACCAGTGAGTATCTTTGGACAGATCAAGAGACTGGAGAGCAGAATTTGCTCCGCTTCCCAACTATTTACTTTAGAAATTTTAGGAAACATTTCCCTGAACCTGTTGTTTTTAAGGGGTTTGATGTTCTTTATGCGAAATGGATTAATCATCGAGGGGGGAATCGATTCTCCAGGTTGAATGAAACATCTCAAAAGAGTGCCAGGGAGCAACATTTAAAGAATCTTCGGGCTGAAGACGCGAGGTTGCGGGATGAGGCTACAAGGCGAGATTTAGCTTGGATGAACAAGTTGCCCCCATTTTCTGATAGTGATTATGACGGAAGTTATTTTGAAAAGAAGCGGATCCCTACTAGCGTTGTATCTCATCTGAATTGTCGTGTGGGTTTCACCTCAGTTGGTGTTACCGGGCGATTCATTGGTGTTCCCGTTTTCGATGCGAACTCGTGGAAATTTTTGTGTATGCAGCGACTATATGACTCAGGCCAGAAAATGTTCCGTAAACATTCGAACTTTTTTGGGGGATGCGTTGTGGTTCCTGGAGGGGGGCGGCCAGAGCCAGCTCCTGGACAACCGATATACATAATGGAGAGCTATGTTGATGCGGTATTAGCTTTCAGCCTAACATCATCTTGGTCTATAGCAGCATTGAATGCTGATAATATCGTGCCAATTTCATTAGCTCTAGCAAAGCAATTTCCCGATTCCCCTCAAATATTTGTTGCTGATAATGATCAGTATGGTGATAGTAATGCTGGGGTAGATCGTTGTGAAGAGGCTATAACAAAGAGCCCCTTGCAATCGGTCTATCTGATTATTCCTCAGTTTCAAGAGAAAGAAAAATCTCTTAGATATAAAGATCTCACCGACTATGACAAAGCTTATGGCCGTTCTGAAACTAAAAAACTGCTCGTTTCGCCTTTGATTTCTTGAAGGTTAGTGTTAGATTAATGTTTCATCGTGCTAAGCACATTGACACATATAGGCGCCTTCTGGCTGCTTTTAAAACGTATAAAGAGGATTATTATGGGTTTATCTACATTTCTGTCTGATATGCTGGTTTCTGCTGTCTCCATTTCCGTGTTACTGATGCTTTGGATTCAGGTTCGGAAAGGACGACAGGAACAAGTAAAGAGACAACGAATTTTTTAACAGAAGAACCCGGTCATGATTGACTGGGTTTTTTTTTATGAAAAGGAGCTGCTTTTTGTAGGGAATTTCATACAGTTGGGTTGATGGAACTTTGGGATAATGTGATAACTCGTCTACCAATGAAGGCACTGTTGTCAATGGGGTTATCGAAAACCGGATCATCGTTGGTCTGGGTATGTCTGCTCGGGGACGCTTTGGAAGTGGCAAGAAGGTTATCTAGGAGTTCTATCAGGATCAATGAAGAGCAAGCTGATCAGCTTGCCGAGGCACTTGAGCTGGCATCTGCTGACGCTTTTGCTTTTGATGGAATTCTTTATGTTTTGGTTAGGCTTCCAGGTAGTTCATTTATACACAAGTTGAGTAATGATGGTAACAGTTGCGTTTGAGCTGAATAATTGGGAAAAAACATTATCATTTGTTAAGGATAACATTGATAAATTTGATGATGAAATTCAAGAACAAACTAATTTAGATGAGTATTTGAGACACGAAATTGAAATGCTGCTCTATTCTGAGATAGAGAGAAATGCAATAAAGTTTAGTGGTGTTGAATATAGTTTTTTTGAAAATGTCTGTCACTATCCTACCCCTGGTATTGCCTGTGTTTATACATTAGGTGATATTCCAAGTGTTAGTTGCAATGAGTTTGAGCTTAATTGCTCTATGTCCGAATTTATTAAGAATATTAGAGCATCTTTATATGTCTATTTAGACTGAGGAATGTATGGCAAGAACCATGGATATATCTGATCTCGATGATCTTGAGGTTGAATATCTTTATCGTTTTAGGATGTGTAAAACTGAAAAAACATTAGATATGATGCTGGAAAGGCTTGAGTCAAAAGCCCTCTCATCAAAAGCAAAGAATGCAATCAATAGAGCTTGGTGCTTCAGGTGTGAAGAATTGAGCTTATTTGATTGATATTAAAAGGTTTTATCTTTCACCAACTCAATTTCATGGAGTGTGTATGGCCTCCATGAAATTCTTTCAGAAAATGCAAAGGTATCACTAAATAATACATTCATATACACTTCTGTGCTTGAAATTGAACTGTGCCCTAACCACGATTGTAGTATTCTGGCTGGTGTGAAATGCAGTACTGCATTTACAGCAAATGAGTGCCTAAATGTGTGAGGGCTAATATGAACTTGAAAAGGCCCATTTCTATCAATATATCTTTCAACAGTTTCTTCTATCCATCTATTTACCGTGCGTCTTACGCAACTGAAAAATCTTCGGGAAGGCGATAATTGCTCCGTTACTATATACGATTTTACCCTTTCTATAAAAAGTGGATCTGATATGGGGACTTGTCGCAGTGGAAGTGTTCCAAGAAGATCTGTATCTGAAAATTTTCTTCTCCTTTTCTTGGTTATTTTTTTAGAATCATTCCTTTTCTTTAAGGTTGGAATGTTTACGTAGTTTGCTCCATTCTCTGAAAAGACAAAATGTCTAGGGGTTAGCAATAACATCTCACTTACTCTACAACCTGTCATATACATTATTTCCATAGCGAGTCGCCTTTTTACATTGAGCTCTGAATCTATCAGTAAAACGGCTTCCGGCATCAACAAATAAGCTGGCATTTCGTCATGGCGCTGCAATACTTCAGCTCTGGTCTGCATCAAGTAGTTCCAATTAACTTGAACTATGGGAGTGGTCGATGCAATCGTTGAAAATCCTGTTTTTGAAAGTTGTTGATTCATTTAGCCGCTCTCTATGTCGTGTATTGTGTCTTGTGATCACAGAATACACCTATTTCTATAATTGGGATCTTAGCTTGGAGTGAAAACTGATGTTTTTTCCATGGCAAAAATGAAAAATATAATTTAATCAATAAGTAACGTAATGATCGCAAAATATAGTCAAGTGTGACATAACCGGAATCTCTTGTCTTTGAAGGTGTAAGGTTGATTTAGCATGCTAAATCTCTATCTATCTGTCTCAAGGAGCAGGTTACTAGCTCTGGCGATTTGATTAGGGTAATGTTATATTTGATTTTGTTAGATCGTGTTTAATACACCAAATAAAATAGGCGTTGTTGATCAACAGCCTCTCAAATGTAAGTTAGTTTAATGATTATGTGTACAACAATTGACCACGATATCGCCTCTCTGGCATATCAGGAAAATATGTTATTTTTCCCAAGTTCGTTAAATGTAAATACCGGAAATTTTTATTCTGTTGAGGAGTTTAAAAAAATCTGTGACCAATTTGACGATTCTTTACCTATGCGTAGAAAATGGGCTCTCAGGAGTAAACTAATCACTAATAAATATATGGGTGGATGGTTAACCAAGGAGCAATATTTTTCACTTATAGCTTGGAGTGATGGGTTAAATATCAAGTAAAACAGGCGTGTTATCACTGCCTTTAAAACGTAACTTAAGAGGTAATATTATGAATGTTAATTTTGCTGATGCTTCTGTTTCTCCAGTAAGTATGCCACCTAAAACCGAAAAATCTATTGATGAGTTAAATGGAATATTGATTAAGTCTTTATTCGAATCGGTGAAAGATTCTCTTTCCAATAATCGGATGCCGGAACGTGATTTAAGTTTTGCAAACGATGAAATATTTAAGCAATTGGAAGTGCTCGCACCTGAAACTGCAAGGTCTTTTACGTGTTATTCGAAAGGATTCTTGGACTTCATAATGCCAGATGCTTATCTTGATGTATCTCATGAACTTCGTTGTCAATGCTGGCGTAATGGTTGGTTTGCAGCTAAGGAGTTTTTGAATACTGAAAAGTTTGAGGTTAACGGTTATGTTGTTCAGTTCAACCCTATCTTTGATGAGTATATAGTATCTCATGATGTTATCGGCAGCGCCGTATCTGGACATGATGATTTCTGGATGGCTATTGAAGATTGTTATAAGGGCTAGTTGTTGCTAGTTTGTTTGTTACACATCACAATGAGAACCCGACACTTTAAGTGTCGGGTTTTTCTTATATAATAGTACAGCTTTCTATGCTAACTGCATAAAAACAAAATGGGCGCAAATTTGTGCTGCCCTTGAAAAGTATACGTTTAGCATGCTAAATGTAATTTGTCTATTGATGGGCGCCTTTGGCTGCCCTTTATACGTAAAGATAAAGAGGTCTTTTATGCTTCCAAATGAATGTAAGAGTGAGTTTTGCAAGGTTTTCAACGGAATAAATGCTAAACACCACCGATATCGGGTTTTTAGTGATTTCTGTATGATGGCCGCATGTTCTATTCAAAACGCATTTCTTAAATCTGAAGAGATTGAGGAACGCTATCTGAAGGTAGCAGCTAATTATTCTAAAGATGAATTGATTAAGTTCTCTACATTGTTTGCTATTACTACCCTAGCTCTAGAAGAGCCGAGTGATTTTCTTGGCAGCATTTTTATGGAGTTGGGGTTGGGCAGTTCTCATACGGGGCAATTTTTTACTCCATATGTGGTTTCTTATGCGATGGCTGAGATGACGTTCGATGAGAACAGTATAGCTACTATCAAAAAGAATGGGTTCGTTACCGTCAGTGACCCGGCGATTGGAGCGGGTTCTACTATTATCGCGTTCACAGAAGTTGTAAAGAGTAGAAAACTGAACCCACAGGAATGTGTGTGGGTGAGCGGTGTAGATATAGATCCCACTGCGGCTGCTATGGCATATATTCAGTTATCTTTGCTGGGGATCCCTGGTGAAATAGTTGTCGGAAATAGCCTAAGCATGCAATTTGAATACTCATATAAAACTCCAATGCATTATGTAGGTGATTGGGAGAGCCGCTTTCGTTTGTCTCGAATGTTTAATAAAATTAAGGGATTATTTTCATCTGGAATTAGAACTGGGCATGAAAAGGAAGGCGTTCTCGAAGATAATTCTTCTGCAAGTAGAAAAGATGATATTCTTTTTCGTGACATATCCAGCTTTGGTGAAAGCATACAGCTAGGTTTGTTCTAAAAGCAAAACCCCACTTAGTGGGGTTTTTTGTGTCTCATCTCTGAACGTTCTGATTTCAGTTTCTTCAGTTCTAATCTCAGTGTCCTTATTACCTCTAGATTGACAATTTTTTCTCTGAGCAGTACAGATACTTTTTCGTCTTTATCATCTGTAGACAATTTTAGATTTCTATCAAGTCTCAATTTTCTTAATTTAATCGAAATTTCGTCAGATTTCTTAAATGCAGAAATTAGCTTCTCGCAGTAACTAACACTTCTCTGGTAGCTGTTAAGAAACCATTCTTGGTTTTCCTTACATCCTGAATTAATAATAACTATTGATTCATTATATTTTCCCAGTGAGTATTCCGCTAATACTGATCCAGTTAAATCTTTTGACTCATTTTCTGGACTTGTAATTTTACTGAGTAGTGACCTAGCTTTTAAAACCTGATCAAGATCGAAGTGAGTATTTTCCATAGGAGCCTCTAGTTAGTGCGAAGTAAAGGCAGCTCATCGAGCGCCTGGATCATTTCCCAATGTGAGATTAAATATTAATCAATATGTAAGTGGGATGCAATCTTTGATCTCAGATCTTCGTTTCCGTGAACACTGCCAGCAATTACCGTCAGGGGGCTATTCACCCCTATTTTTTTTCGCTACTATCTCAATTTAATGATGATATACGGAGGTAAATAATTGCCGAAGGCGATAGTAGTAGAAGATCCTCAGTTGGCCCATGTGGTCAAAGTAGCGCGGGTATCGAGTGCCGAGAACGGCACCAGGGATGCCGCCCTGTTGCTGTGTCTATTCGGCACCGGGCTTAAACCCGGCGAGGTTGCCGGGCTTAAACCCGGCGAGGTTGCCGGGCTGCTAGTCAGCGATTATCTCAACGCTGACGGCTCAGTGAGAGCCGATAGCGAACTGAGGGCAGAGATTGCATTCAATGGCCGTTCACGCCCGTTGCATTGGGTTAACGCCAAATTGATTGCAGCCATTGACGAGCACTTAGCCGAGCGCGTCACCTTGGGCCACGGGGTGACGAATCGCACGGCTGCATACCGGGGGCTTGATCCTCAGTCGGGCTTGTTTGTATCGGGACGCACCGGCGAGCCGTTGCGACTCACCAGGATAGAGGTTGATGGGGTTGTGTCTTATAGGGCCGAACAAGTGTCGGCCTTGATCGGCAAACTGTTTCGACAAGCTGGTATCGAGGGCGCGAGCGCCCAGTCTGGCCGCCGCACCCTGGCGGTCAAACTCAAACGCCAGGGGGTGGATGAGCGGCACATAGGCGAGATCCTGGGGATGACCAGTCTCAAGGCAATCCGGGCACTGTGTGAGTGCGACCCGGTGAAATTGGGTGATTTAATCAAGAGGATAGTTTAATGACTAATGAGCAGTTTGATTTGCTGCTAAAGCTGACCAGCATCCGCTCTGAAGCGATAGTAAATGCCGCTCGCGCCGTGCTGGTAGGCGGTGACAGTCAGAAGCAAGCCGCAACAGCCTACGGTGTGAATGAGGGGCAACTATCCCGTCGATTGGGCGCTATTCGTGAAGCAGAAGAGGTCGTGATTGAGTTGTCAGGATTTTACCAAAAAAGGTAAATAATCGCTTGCATAATTTACCATATATGGTAAATTAAAGTCATCGAAACGAGAAATAGGAAACCGAGACTATGGCTAAGTTTGAATGCCCAAAATGCGTGGATAGTAAGGGCTCGATGATGAATATATATATTAGCTACGGCATTGGGGACGATGGTTCTATTGCATTTCAGTATTCGGGGAGTGCTAACTGCTCACTGCTGAATGAGTTTCGAGCAGAAGTGCCTGAGTGTAAAACTATTATCGTTGAAACTGACAAAGACGAATATTTTGCTGAAGATGCATACAGGGATTTGGAACAACACCTGTTGATGTGATCACGAAACGCTCTGATAGTTATATCTCTAAATCAGGAAGAGATGAAATGGCTAATTGGGATACCGAACCATTAGAAATCTCAAATTAAAGGAAACTAACAATGAAATCTAAGCCAAATTATTTCGAGTATTTTACTCAAGTTGATGATGACATTAACTTTAATTGGGGCTGGATAAATTCAGCTGACATGAGCTGGGTTGACGAGCTGAGCGCTACAGCATTAGAGAAGAAAAAAGCACGTATTGAGCAAGACATTCGAGACGGTCGTGACCCGAATGACTCATTTTTATCTGATGAAGAATCGTATTCCAAAGATTTAGCCTCAGTCGATTTTCCGTCATACGGCGACTGGCCGAAAAGTTTCATAGAACAGTATGATAATACTGTGGAAAAAGGCCAAAAGAAAATATTAGACATGTGCAAAACTGCCGAGGAAGTGATAGCCGAAGATGAATGGTATTTGTATTTAAATTGCATTGATGGGAACCATTACTTTAGAACTCCCTATTACTCGCACGGTGAGCCTTCTCTGGTTGGTTTATCTGATGAAAGTGATTTTGATAGTATTGATACTGCTGTGTTTGCCTTTAAAAATGACTATCAAGAATGGAGCAAAGAGCATGGCGACGAGTACAAGAGAATAAATACTCTCATGGAGCTTGAGGCACTAAGGTTAGATTCAAATTCAGGCAATATTTATAACTCTGTAGGAATTAAAGCTGAATGTGATTATTGCGGCTGCTATGGACTTATCGTTGCTGAAATTGATGATAATGATGTTTGTGAGGATTGTCACAAACAGGTTCAGAAATAAGTTAAAGGAAAACGCGCTAGCCTGACTAACACAACATCTTGTGTAGGGTGGCAGCTGATACAGCACAATATATAGGTAGGGTTGGATAATGGGTAAATGTGCAGGATATATTGGATTTGTAATGGTTGACCAAGCTGACAACCAGATTATCGAACTGGGCGGCGGTGGTTTCGCTGGCAAAGCCCAATGGAAGCAAGAGTGGGATGCAATAGTTCCCTTCGATGGGTTTAGCGAGTTTGTTGCTGATCTCGAAGATGCCGATGGCTCTATCATCAGTGACAAGCCAGTTTCGGCTGAACAAATCGAAGAAAGACTTGGGCGGCCAATCTCTGCTTTGATTGCTGAAGGCCGTGCCAGGGCTGAAAAAGAAAACGCAGCTTAAGTTCAAGGAAACAAAATATGTTTGATCCTGACATGCCGGAACCCCACGTTATCGAGTCATTGATGGGGTTTGTAGATAAAGCTGAAAAAGCTATCGAATCGGCTAAAGCGCTCGGTTATATAGGCGTGAGCATTGACCTGTCTTTGGAAACCGCATTAAATCTAGTTAAGTTCGCAAAGCGCTATCAAGAAGCGCTCGGTTATATGGGCGTGAGTATTGAACTGCCTTTGGAAACCGCATTAGCATTAAATCTAGTTAAGGCAGCAAAGTGTGATAAAGAACCAACATTCCTCGGCTTTCCTAAATGTCTGGTCGAGGCATTTATTGAAAACGAGGCCGAGGCCGAATTGCCAGCAGAGGTAGTGAAATTATATCGTGACTATATGACTGCTGATTATGACGGCTGGGAGACAAAAGAAGAGTTTTTTATTGATGAAGCTTTTGATGTTCATAAGTAACTGTAATCGACTTTAAATTTTTTTAAGGGAATTGGAGAATACCGTGAAAGTAAGCCAGCTGATAGCAAAGCTCAAAAAAATGCCGAAGGACGCTGAGGTTGTTTGGCTAGATCATGACTGCGGTAATGACATTTCAAGTGTGGTTGGCAGCGTTTGTGAACTGGATTCAGATGAAATTCCGGCTCATTTTGAGTCCGGAGTTGTTAGCCTTAGTCACTAAGGTAGAAAGTTAAAGGAAATCCGAAAATATGTCTGAAAAACTGAATTATTCCGAGGTTATGCCAGCAATTAAAAAGGCTGACCAGGATTTTACCGCCGCCCACGGCTGCGGCGCTCACTATGAATTGTGGGATGCAGCTTTGGAAGATGCTGTTGTGCAGTACAACGCTGAGAACGGTACATCATTCGACCCAAAAGAGGGGCGTTGGCAGTACATCGAGCAGCAAGAAGCTGAGATAGCAAAGAATTGATCAAGGAAACCGAAAATGGGAATGTTTGACGAGGTGCGAGCTATCAATATTTCGCATAAGAATTTTGACCGGAACCACAATGGATACACCTTCCAGACGAAAGACCTGGAATGTGGTATGTCTGAATACTGTGTATTCAATGGTGTGCTGTATCAAGAGGTAGACAATAGTGGTGAATATAAACGTCATGATCATGCGTTGAAGCATGATTATAGTGGCGAGTTGAACATTTATACGCACACTAGAGAAAACGGCATCGAAAGCTGGGTAGAATATGATCTGAAATTTACGGACGGCGAATTGGTTGATGTTGTTCCGTATGAAGTTAGGGTCACTGAGGATAATAGGGATCTATCTGCTCGCCGACCGAACAAGCCTAGCAACCGAGTGGAAGTTACTATTAGCGTAACAAATTGTGACCGTGACAAACAGGATGCTGTTGTCGAATTTTTCAATGAAGAAAAGATAGCGGCGATCCGTGACGTTTTATGTGAGCCAACAGCCACTGTTTTCTATCCAACAAAAAGAAGTTCAGACACAAGATTTGGTATGCCCATATATCCACGCTTATTGACTATCGCTTCTGTCGTACAAACTAAAGAGGAAATAGATTCTGCTGTGGAGGGAGTGGCTAAAGTCACGGCACCAAACGGAGATAAGATAACCCTCTTCCTCGATGAAGCACACTTCATCCATAAAGAATGATGTTAAAGAAGGGTGGTTCAGTTTCTTTTCGAGGCGCTGGCAGCCCACTAATCAAGACGGGTCGGACACCCGGCCCAAGTTAAGGGAATTCGAGTGACTACCAAGGCCGATACTCAGACCCTCAAGCAGCGAGCTATCGAGAGGTTGAAGTTCAATCTGGATGAATGGCCACGCTGGCATCAGCGACCAGATTTCACCCTTCCGATTGACGGCTTCGTTTGGAGTAACCTCGATCGTGGTGGATGCTGGAAGTTGATCAGCGATGATCGGTCTGAGGTGATCACAGAGTCGGATTTGGCTGAGTGGTTTGCCTTGAAGCAACAACTGAAATAGGAAACGAGGCATGGACTTTGAAAGTGGCAAAACATATTTGGTAAAGCACCAGCGCAAAGGCACCTTTGCGGTGCGCGTGAGTCACCAGCGCGGTGAGTTTACTTACGGCGTTATCGTTGGGGGGCAAACAACTGCCATTATGGCTGATAATGAGAAGTCGGCAGGTGAAGAAATTAGCTTCCGCACAAATTTTGTTAATAGTGCTGTAGAGCAACCAAGTTAAAGGAAACAATCATGGCAGCATTAAAGCGAAAACAGCCGTGGCCGCTCGGTGTAGATAAAGGGCCCTGTAAATTCATGCAAACCAAAAATGGTCAGATCCAGATGATAGGGCACGTTGTTGGAGATTATTTTTACACTCCGGATATCGGTCGTGATAAGTGGGAAATATGGAGCTTGTCCGATCTCATTCCTGCAAATTAGTTAAGGGAAATAATCGCATGGCGAATAACACTGAAATTTGGATTTTGGATACCAAGACCGGAATGTTAACCACTTTTTTGCTGGTAGTGATTGGGGGGCTTTTATGTTTTGAGTTTCTTGGTGCGGATAAGTCAGAGGAGGAATTTTCTATAGGTGTACCTTTGAACGTGACTCATATGACTCATATGGTCTCAGGGAGCACAGAAATATTTACTGAAAAAGGGGTGTTTGTTGTTGACTCCCCAATTTCACTATTTTCTGACAAATCTCTTAGTTTAAAAGCTGAAACATATACCACTCCTTTATTTGGTTCTAAACGAACGGAGTTTTACATTTGTCAGCAAGAGAACTGTATTAAAACTGAAAGAGTGTTGCTTTCGATGCAAAATTAAAGGAAACCGCGTTTTATGGGGGATATGAGAACATACGGCAGTGCTACAGAAGCACCAAAATATAATGGCAATTTTGGTACACCTGCTTGGTCAGGATTGCATGAGTCAGAGTTTACTGATGCTGATGCGTTAGTGATGGAATTGCGAGAATTCATAAAATTTGAAGCAACTCGGCAGGGCTATAACGACAGCGCCCAAAATCGCATTGGGGAGAACGTTCAATTCTTTCACGATGCTTTCCTTGGTGGTTGGCCACAACGATTGTGGAGTGAGTGCTATCAAAGGGGAGTTAAAGAGCAGCAAGATCCACCGGAAATCCCGCCTTGGGATGAAGTGTGGCCATCTATGCCTATTTAAGAAAGCGATCTGGGACTGAGTGCTAAGGTAGCTTTGGGCAAGCTGCTTGATAGCGGTTTAGTTTGGGAACCAGTTGAAGAGCAAAGTTAAAGGAAACCGCAATGAGTATATGGAAGCATTTTCAAGACGCTGGTGATACACCATCTGACGCATCTAAAAAAGTATCGTTATTGCTGGCAGTTGTTGTCTGTATCCTAGTATTTTCAGGCGTCTTTTGGATCACTGATAGATTGTTAGCTTCAGGAGGGATTGCGTTCTCGCTGTTAGCAATATTCATTAGCTTTATCGTAATGTATTCTAAATGATTGATCTAATAGTTCAAGGAAACAAGATAATGAGTCAAAAAATGAACTTTCGCTTTTTACATGAAAACGGTATTTTCACTGCGGTTCGTGATTGTCCGACATACATTGATATCACTGTCCAAAATGGCTCAAACATGATCGTTCTAGGACTGGGTGATAAGCGAGCGTATGTTATTGAGGCGTCAGCCAGGGTAGAGAGCATTGAACAATTTCAAAGCCTAGTCTCTGAGCTCGATAGCAATGGAAAGCTTAATAGCAGGCAGTACATCGAGCAGCAATAAGCTGAAAATCTCAGTATTGATTTAACCGAGATCCGTCATATTAGGCGCTGACCGCCGAGCAAATCCTTTGCTCCAGGGCAGTGGCTCGCGGGGGTGGGTGCAGCCCACGATTTTAAAGGAAACAACAGTATGACACCGAACAGCAAAGCCAGGGCACTGGCTAAAAAATGGCGGTCTGAAAATCCTGAACGTGTGGGCGGTGTAGTGTTGTTATGGGAAGAAAAGGTCTACGGTTGGAAAAACAAGCTCAGAGATCCATCAAGCGAGCGCCCTGGCGTTATCGCTGTAGATGATGAAGATCATTTGTTTTTGGCCGAGGGTGGCAATGACGACAACGGCGCGTCTGTGTGGACTGTGATAAACCAATCAAGTTAAGGGAAATCATATGGAAATTGAATTGACGCAGAAAAGGTATAACTTGTTGAAACTCTGGGGTGTGGTTAACTTGGCACTTGGGTTTCTTGCATTGGTTTTGGGTTCATACAGCGACAATCTGGCTGGTTTAATCCTGGCGGCAATAGGCATTGTGAGTGGCGGTTTGATGCTCACGTTGAGCAAGGAGCCTCTGGTCACTGTTAGAAAATTTCGCGTTCCGGTTAAGCCTGTGAACCCTGAAAATATTTAGCATGCAAAAGATAAAAACAATGATTGTAGTGAGAAAGTTGAGTGATAAAGAACCGGATATTTTAAATGGTTTCGAGGGGCATAAACTTGTGATCACAGGGCTGAATGACAACGTGCTTTTGATTGTAGGGGCTCCCGAAAAAGGGTGGACAGTTGAGAAGCTGGAAGCTATGAATGCTATTGCGAATTCAATAGCAGATAGTAGTCAAGAAAGTGGATGGAACGCTTATCTCGGCGATGGATGGATTGGAAGCTCTGAAGTTTAATTGGTTATGGTGTGAATTATACATTGTATAAACATCTTTCTGGTGTTATCTTGGTTAAACAATGTATAACTGCTAATGAGGTTAATATGCAGACCAGCATCAAAAAATGGGGTAACTCTGCCGGAGCAATCATTCCTGCGGCCGTTTTGAAGAAAGCCGGATTCGGAATGGGGGATCCAGTTGAAATAGAAGTTGTAAAAGGGCGTATTGTAATGAGTTCTGCCGCCCCAACTTTCTCTCTTGATGAGTTGTTAAGTGTCAGCCCAAAGGGGGCTTTTGAACTTGATTCCGAAGATGCACAATGGCTGTCTTCGCATGTAGGTAGGGAAGAAATCTTATGATTTACACTCCCAAGCGAGGTGACATTGTGTGGGTTGATTTTGATCCGTCTGCTGGGCATGAACAAGCACATCATCGTCCTGCCCTGGTGCTATCGCCAGAGCCGTTCAACAAACAGATTCAACTTGCTCTAGTCGCGCCAATAACATCAACAGTCAGAGGTCATGGGTTCGAAGTAGTTGTTGACACAGACAGAACTAAAGGAGTTGTTTTG
This sequence comes from Shewanella sp. VK101, assembly GCF_056497865.1. Taxonomy (NCBI): domain Bacteria; kingdom Pseudomonadati; phylum Pseudomonadota; class Gammaproteobacteria; order Alteromonadales; family Shewanellaceae; genus Shewanella; species Shewanella sp. VK101. The sequence continues at coordinate 8,666 of NZ_JBSSWS010000004.1, read as the reverse complement.
TGCCAACAGATAAAGACTATCGACTTTGAAGCCAGGGGGATCTCGTTTATCGAAAAGGCTCCTGCGTCAGTGCTAAACGAAGCTCTTGCAAAAGTACGAGTTTTGGTTCAATAAATGAACGATAGTAAATACTTAATTGATTGATGCACAATTTTTGATATAATTTCCTTGCTTATTGAGATTAAATAATTGGGCGCCGAAGGGCTGCCCTCTAAACGTAAAGAGGTATTTATGAATATTGCTAATACAGTGATTGGGCTTAATAGAGGCAAGCCTCGAATTTGGGTGGAAGCGTGTTTAAATCGTTATTTTAAACCTAACGATATACTTAAAGTTGAAGAAAACGAGGCTAGAAATAGGCTTGTTTTATCTCTTTATAATCCTCTAGAGCTAGAGGATTATAAAGAACCCATGAGAACCGTCAGAGTCTCTAAAAGAGGGAACAATCCTCTTTTGGAGGTGAGAGGTGAATTTCTGGATGTTTTATTCGGTGTAGGTAAAACTATCAGAGTTGTGGTTCAGCCAGGAGTTATCACGTTTTCGGTTCATAGTTCGGAATTGCAAAAAGATGAGCGATTAGCAAGAGTAAAAGAGAAGATCCTAACGGGATCTCCACTTTCGATTGGGTCGCTTTTCTCTGGTGCTGGCATAATGGATGGTGCTGTGCATTCAGGGTTAGTTGCTGGAGGCTTAGGAGCAAAAGGAATGTTAGTGGTTGAAAAAGATAAGCGTTTTATAAACGCATTCTATAAAAACCAAACTGACATTTTTAGCGATGATGCTGTGCTTATACACTCTGAAATCGAGCTTGTGGAGTTTCGTAGCAAGGGGTTCCCGTTAGATTTGTTAATGATGGGTATTCCCTGTGACGGTGCAAGTCTAGCGAATACGACATGCTCAGAACCAGAATTTCATAAACTGACTGGAGATATGTTCTTCTATGCATTGCAGTTTATACAGTATACGCAACCAGGAATCATCATCATAGAGAACGTACCTCCCTATCAAAAAAGTACTTCTTTTGCTGTTATACTATCAGTCCTGAAAACTTGGGGGTATACAGTCGAATACCTCGTTTTGAGTGGTAAAAAATTTGCTTTAGAAGGACGGGAAAGGTTGGTATGTGTTGCCTCTACTTTGGGGTTAGATCTCGGTCTTATTCTGAACGATTTACCTCTGTTGGGAACCCGGCATGAATCTTTTGCTTGTGTGATGGAGGATATTCCTCTGGAAGATAAATCTTGGAGAGAATACGAAGGATTAGTTGCGAAAGAACTCAAGGACTCTGAAAAGGGAGCTGGCTGGCGTAGGGTTGTATTAGATGGTTCAGAGACTGTTATACCCACGATCAGAAAGTTTTGCCACAAGGCTGGGTCTACCGATGCATTTGTGGGGAATCCGTTCAACTCAAAGACTCGACTAATAAACGAGAGGGAGCACGCTGGTTGCAAAACTGTACCCTTGAAGTTTATTGATGGTTTGTCTTACACGGCTGCTAGTGAAGCTCTTGGACAAGGAGTTATTTTCAATTTGTTCAAAGGTTTAGGATATGTAATTGCAAGAAAACTGATTGCATTATTCGAATCTGAAGCAAACATGGAGCCTGTGGTAGCTAGCTAAGTGGCTACTGCTTGAACTTTAATCACTGTCAAAATATGCACTCCGCAAGGGGTGCATTTTTACTTGGTGAACGGTATTATATGGTTTCTGAGATTCACCACTAATACTAATTGGTGATGATTAATGTAGGCGCTCGATGAGCTGCCTTTAAAACGTAAAGAGGTGTCTATGGTTAGAAGTCCTTTGTCAAACCACGATCTGTGTGAGTTGGCCCAAAAAGCAGCTGATTCTTTTCGCAGAAAGGCTGTGAATGCTGCATCTGAAGAAATTCGAGAAAGTTACGAACGATGTGCTATAGCGGCTGATTCTTTAGCCCAGAAGTTTTCACACCTGGATCAGTGCACGGCGTTTGAATCTCTTGCTATTTTAGCTAATCACTCTGAAATGGAAGTTTTTCGTGAGGAAATGACATTTCGCAATGGCTTAGGAGGGATTGGCAATTGAACTGGCAAATTTCTCAGTGGTGCGATACTGAACAGCGTGGGCATTTGGCTATCAAATCTGCGCGAGAATGTATTGCTAAAGGGGGATCCTTGCTTGAAGCGGTGACGCTCGTTGTGAATGACTCTCCTTTTACTTTTACTGTAAAGCCTGTAGATGTGGTTGATCAATTTGCATATTTGACGGAGACTTAACTGTTAAGCAGCAGTAGGGCCTTTGGCCCTACTTTTTCTTATCATAAGGTCGTCAATGTGACTCTAGAACAGTACGGGAATAGATGTATTAAAGGGCTCTGGCGGTTAACAGGATTAAAAAGTTCCGAGTTGGTCAAGCTCCTGGTTAATGAGTCTTTGATGACAGGCTCTCGGGCTAGGGGGTTGCTGTCTGCTCCGGGTAATAAGAACTATCGACCTGCAACTGAGAATGATGTGGATGCGGTTGTTCAAATATGTAGAAAAATAGGTTTGAAGATCCCGGAAAGTTCCACTCTGAATCTGAGACAGTTTTCAGAGTGGGTTGAAACTGAAAATGCAAAAAAATCCAAATAGTTATCGATCGCCCATTTTTTTTGCAAAAAAATTTTTTTTCCGAAAAAAACTTGATCTGTAGTGACAAAGTGCTAGATTAACGGAAGTTGGATCGTTCTCTATAGTTTGGGATCTAACTGAGATCTGGAGGTCGTATGACAACACAGTTGATAAGCCAAGTGTCGATAGCAGCAGCTGCTGCTAATCGTGAAGATCTTGTTTCTTCATTAGTGCCTAGTCCCGAAGGGGAAGGCCGTTTTGCCCTTGCCGTATCCTGTCCGGGCCTATTTGATGGTTTTTTGGCGATGGCGAATAAGCCTGCTGTTAGAACATTCTCCAGTCCTGATGCCGCTTGGCGCTTAAGTGTTAGATTGGGGATCCGAAAAGTAGTGATCGACAACGGCCGCTTTTCTAGCGTTGCAGCATGAAAGGATGAGTAAAATAAGAAAAGTAAAAATGAAATGAACCAGAAAAAGTAAAGCCTCGCAATAGCGAGGCCTACATAATTTGAGCTGTTACTAAACCGTAAGGTCAATAACTAGAACTCGATTCGACAAATCAATTCTAGTTAATCCCCCTTCTTCGGTCAAGTAACTTTCTCTAAAATATTCTTTAGGGATAGGTACATCTATGCGTAGAGTACAACGGCAGCTCGATTCAAAAATGAATCGAGGGCCAACAAATTGTCTGTAAATTCAACAGCTAATGCTCTTAGCCAGCGGTATTTTTCGCCGGCATCGGCAATGTCTAGAATATTGCTGGAAGCGCCATATCACGCTCGATGTAGTGATGATAAAACGGCTGCAATTAGTCGGCCACGTCATTTGGCCCTCAATTTCCCGTACATGCAGATCAATCGTGTCGGAATGAGTAGCTGGCTGATTTTTGATCTGGATCATTCAAATCCGTTGATTTGGGAAGATGCAGGCTTACCCCCCCCCAATTTGATTGTTCAAGACCGCAACAGCGGCCACTCCCATTTGTTTTACGCAATAATTCCCGTATGCACCAATGACAATGCCCGACAACGGCCTATCGACTATAAAAACGCAATTTACGAGGCATTTTCCAGGCGTCTGAACTCTGATCCTGCTTATCGAGGCCCTGTTGCTAAGACTCCTGGGCATCCATGGTGGAAAACATGGGAGTTGCACAACACAACATATGAATTGGGGGAGTTGGCTGATTACGTTGAACTGGAGCAAAAACGATGGGGGAGCGGCCCTGATTTAGATGCGGTTTCTCATTCTCGACACTGTATGTTGTTTGAAAAGTTGCGGTGGTATGCATATAGCATCGTTAATGAAGAGCGAGAAAAAGGCTCCTATGGACACTTTTCTAGAGCACTTGAGCATTATGCAAATTCTTCAAACTCTTTCAAAAAGACAGCTGGTTTTTCATCTGATCTAACTGTGGCCCAGGTTAGAGCGACAGTTAAGTCTGTTGCTCGGTGGACATGGAATCATTATAGAGGCTCTTCTAAATGTGCCAGAGGGATTATGGCTGGTGAGTTTTCATTAGCAATGACGTTGGATGAAAAACAAAGAGCAAGCGCTACACGAACTCATAAGACTCGGGTGACAGCATCAATTCAGAAAATACAAGGAGCATATCAACAGCTATTAGCCAAAGGTGAAAAAGTCACTCTTGTAGCGTTGGCTCGTATAGCAGGACTCACTCGGCAAACCGTTGCAAAGTACAGAAATCATTTGCCACAAGAAAAAGTACCCTCCAATACATCAACACCAAAGGCAAAGGTGGTCGAACTTCCAATAAAGAAAAGTGTTAATTTTGGTATACATCAGATACCTCCCCGCTTTTTAGGGGATGAGGTTTTACATGATAGCAATGATAATCCGGGCACTGCTGTGGTCTTGTTTCGTACCGCACTGCGAAAAAAACCACCTTCTTAGAAAGGGAAATAAAAATTTGTAACCTTGTGGCTGTGGTTCTGTGAGTTAAGCCGCGAGTGTGGTCAAGTTATTGTGTAAGAACGCTATTTGTTCTTATGCAAAACTTGTCCATCACGGTTAGGCTGTTCGTCTCCTGGACGAAACTCACAAATCCATAGCCTTTGATTCGGTGTTTTCTCTGATTTTATAGTGTTTGGCATGCTAAATTTGTTTGCGTTGTTCAGTATTTGGCATGCTAAATTTTACTTGCTTTGGGCTCAGTGATGAATTACATTACCTATCAAGCCATAGAGTATGGCCTGATTATTCAGGGTTCAATGCCCATGACTCAAGGAGTTCTTATGATAGAAGTAGTTAAGCCAGATTTCCTTCCTACAAAGAAAGGGAAGTTTCTTTGTCACTCTAATGAGAAAGGCGGTGTAGGTAAGACCACTGTAGGTTTTTACCAAGGGTTTCGTCTTGCTGAACAGGGGAACAGGGTGTTGTTCTGTGACATTGATGGCCAATGTAATATGAGTTCGGTTTTGAGCCGTACCGACAAGAGCTTTCATCCATCTTTTACTTCTGCGGATCTTTTCAATCCATCCTTGGATAAAGGAAATATTGAAGTTTATCGTTCTGAAGTTCACGAAAATATTTACTTTATTCCCTCGCATAAAGAGAAAATAGCGTCCATTTTAGCTTCCCCTCTAGACGCCGCAACCGTTGTGGGAACTTTGCGTAAGCACTTGCAAAACATTGATTTTGACTATGTGATCTTTGATACACCTCCCAGTCTTGGAATCACACAAGTTGCAGCAATAGCAGCAGTTGACTATATCTTTGTCCCGATAACGATTGATGACTTTTCGAATGAAGGAATGATTTCATTGCTTAAAACGATTCGGGCAGTTTCGGCTGGTATGAAAGTCAATCCCCAAGTTGCGTGTATTTATTTAAATTTATTCAAGAAGCCGACTGAGAGAAAGGGCTCTAATCCCTATGCTGATATATATACAGATATAAAGAGAAATTACTCAAGCTATTTATTGCCCGAGGTTATTCCAGACTCCTTGATTATCAAGGAGGCTAGAATGGGTTCTACTGCCCCTTGGGTATCACCGTTAAATTTTAATCATCGCCAAAAGGGCAAAGTTGTTCGGGATGCTATTGATGCAATGAATAACCGGATGAAGAATTAGGATTTTGGGAGTACATTTTATGAATGACGATTTTATGAGTCTTATTTCATCAGTGAATAATGATGGCGCATTTAGGTTGGTAGAAGGTCACTATTCATCGTGTTATCCGGACGTTTCTCAGCCACGCTATAAAAACTTAACTCCTGAAGGCTGTGCTGATATCTTGGCTACTTTTAGCATTACAAAAGGGCGCTTATATCAGCCTATAGTCGTTTGGGAAAAAGATGATAAGGGGCATAAAATATTAATGGGCGGCCGTCGCTGGCTTTCTGTTAAAACCTATGCTGAAGATAAAAAAAATGATTTTGATGGCATGCTACCAATGCTGATAGTGCAGCATGATATAGAGATGCCTTTATTTCTTCAGCTAATGGAAAATATAAGCCGAAAGGCGTTGGATCCGAGGGAGGAGGGACGTTCTTTTGTGGCACTTAAAGAAAGTTATAAATTGAAACAAAAGGAAATTGCTCAGTCGTTGGGTAAGTCTGAAACGTATGTTTCTGAATGTATATTGATGTATAACACAGAGACAGATCGAAAGTTAAAATTCATTCATAATCTTTTTGAAAAGGAACTTTGCCAAGACCTTTCTACTTTAGCTATATTGACTCGCTTGGCTCAGGTAGATCCTAATAAAACAGAGTCGTTGGTTAATTGGGCTATTGAAAATAACTCACTTACAAGGTCTTGGGCAAAATCACTATCAAAAAAAGACTTTGAGCAATCATCTGAAGATATTATTAAAGCGTTGGATGATAAAAGCGCTACTAATAATAAGAAGTCTCCTAAGAAAAAAGCAGGAGCTGAGGAAGAGCCAGGTTCTAATGTCAAGCCTGGAGCTGAAGAAGAGCCAGGCTCTAATGTCAAGTCTGGAGCTGAGGAAGAGCCAGGTTCTAATGTCAAGTCTGGAGCTGAAGAAGAACTAGGTTCCGATAAGTTTAAACTTGAGCAGGAAACTGATGGTGAAGTAATTTCTCAGGCTAAAAGGAAGAAAGTTACTTTAATTAACGTGCTTCATAATGATAGGGCTGCTTCTATTGTCCTGGATTCTGTTGCTGAAGAGGGATTTTGTTGGATTGAATATGATACTGAAAAAGGGCAGCATCACTGTGTTGATTTGGGTGAATTATCAATAGTCTATGTTGGTTGATTGAATGATGAAAGTTGATGCTGTTGTCTGGGATATGGCTGTTATCCAGCGATCCAGCATTATTCAATCATACTCAGTTTTTTATGGTCCAACGAAAGCAGCAGCAGCAAAAAATTTGCTGCATTACGCGAATTCATATGGCTATATCGACCGCGAGACTATTTTGTATGGAAAAACTTTGGCGAGTTGGTGTTTAGATAGTTCCACAGTTGTTCCAGCTTGGGCTGCTGCTACGGCATCGAGGCTTCTTTTGGAAGAGGGATGGGTTGGAGCAGAAATCTTAACTCAGAGTATGGTAGCTAACATTCTAGCTTTTCATCAACCTGATAATTTACAGGATATACAGTTTACAACTGAAACAGCATTAAGGATTTTACATGATCTTTTGCATGCTAAAGAATTTAGTGCGTAAAAGTGTAATTTGAAGCAGTGCCTTTTTTCAGTAGCTTTTAGGTGACTGGCTGTATAATAACCCCGACTTTTTTAGTTGGGGTTTTTTATGAGCGATTTTAAAACGATGGGGGCATTGGAACGAGAAAAGCTCTCTCTTGATGTTGAAATAACTTTGAGTGGCGTTCCTGACCTGAAACCTTTTTTACCCGTCTGGCGAACTCTTGTCGAGCGGACTGAAGGTGTCGATAAAGAGTTTGATCTTGTGCCTTTCATTTATCAACGGTTGTCTTTTGAAGTTGCAAGAAATAACCTGACGACCGAGACTTTTTTTATTACAACGGTATTAGAGTCACCAGTATTTCAGAAAAATGTTGTTTCATTAGAGGATGGTTGTGTTTGGGATCCGCTTATTGAACCATTTGACAAATTTAAGTGTAAGCACGGTAGCAATATTGTCTTTACTGAGAAAAGTTCTATTAGACCTCTCGATGAGGTTTTTTCATGGATTATCGAACAATGCGATTGGTCAAAAAATACTTCGGAAAATGGTTACAACGAAAGCCACAGACTGCATTAACAGTTAAAATTAACAGGCAGAACTTGAAGCGTGCTGTAGCTGTTTCTGATGCATATTGGAATGAGCTTTATGAGCCTATTATCCGTGTTGTGGAAACCTGTCTTGGTTGCATACAGATTAGCAGTGGTGGTCTTTCTAGTGCGAGTAAGCTGAATGAACAGTATGCTTCTGAGTTGACATCTATTATTGGGGCTTTAAAGGGGATCCCGGGTAAAAACTCGTTAGATGATCATATCAATAACTACTCGGTTTTTATCTCGTTCAGTACACTGTTTATCTCAAAGCGAATGAACAAGGTTAATTTCACGTTTGTTGAGAATAGCAAATCAGGAGACAAAAGGACTATTCAAGTATTTCCTTGGGACGCTTGTACTGAAACATTAAATAATGTTCAAGCTAAAAGAAAAAACTACTTGCCACCTATCTATTGTATATCCGTCCCGGTTTTGTTTCGGATGCTTTCTGGTACAGGAAGGAACTGGCTTCAGTCTCAACCAGATAAGTTTTGTGGGGTTTTGGAAGCTGTTTTTTCAAATGGTGAAAAGGGCCTCTATTCAGGGCCACTAAGCTTAGTTATTCCCTCTAAGTCTGATTCGCCCACATTAGATGGGGGAATATCTTTAGTCGGGCAATCTCCCACTCCGAGCTCACATACTGATGAATCCTCTGAAGCTTCATTAGATGATCTTATTTCTAAAATTGGTGGAGGAACAAGTTCAGGTGACAAGGACTTTGAGGCTTTGCTTGAAGGGAATAGAACTGGCCTTGGCACAACTCCGTCAATGTCTCCTGAAGACGAATTTGCAGCGTTGCTCGAAGGGAAGGCGAAGGCTCCTGAACCAGCATCACAGAAGCCTGGGATTT
>NZ_JBSSWS010000003.1:0-76362 GCF_056497865.1 Shewanella sp. VK101 | reverse complement strand
TGGGTGGCCGCACTTGGATACTTTGAACAGTGTCGCCACAATCTAAAAGAAAAAGCCGCTCGAGCTACCGCTTTGGAACAACAGCGAAAATTCGACCAAGCCCAGAGAGCGGTAAAGCGAGAAGACCAACGACTGAAAAAGAGCCGTAACCTGCATTTAGCGGCAATTATAGGGCGGATAAAATACGTTCTGAAAGGTGATCTGCTTACCGTAACGTTTCCCCAGGGGGCCATTGTTGGCCTGGAGCCAGCAAAAGCGGTAAGGGCTTATTTGCGGCGTAAGGGAATAACCAGGATCGGACGGACACTTGCTAATGGAGTGGCTTTTTCTGGTGAGGCAATGGCCGAGATCCTGGCTTGGCTCGGTTCGCGCCTGCAACCGGCTTCCTTGGCGGCGAGGGAAATAGCAATGATACCCCTTGGAATAGTCATGCGCTGCTATCGCATTGTAGAGGTATCCGGCTTTGTCCCTTGTCCTGGGGGAGGTGATTGGCGAGAGAGAATAAGCCTTGGAGTGGTCAAGGCAAATGGCCCGTTACGAAGTTTCAATATGACCTTGCTATAGGAAATGAGGATGACAGGCATAGTTTCACAGCGGTATATGTCATGCAACAGATCAACAATAATGGTTCGGGTACCAGGGTGCAAACAGCGAAATTTTCATAAGCTAAAGGCTCAAGAGGCCATTAAGTTCAGAGATAAACTCTGTATTTTGGTTGGGCGGGATCCTTATGCTAAATCTCATCATCAAGCTGGCCGCATACACACTCAGCCTCACTCTGATAAAAGTAGTGAACTGCCAGCAGGTATTTGCTTGGCATCATACAAAAGGGTGCTTGCAGATGGCTCTGAGCAAACATATCAGAGAGTTATAGCTCTTGGGTTACCTGGTTCTATTCCAAAATCGAAAAGCTATTCAGTTATGAAATATGGCAAAGCCGAGGCTATAGCCATGGCTATAGATTGGCGTGAAAAGTCTCAACCAAGGCGATGATTAAGGGGGATGCCGGCGTTTACCAAGTTTGGGGGATTAATTGGCTTTCAAAGGAGGTCTTAATTTATAGAGCTGGAGAACACCTCTGGTTCCCTATTCAGAAAGTAAAGCTGATAGCTGACAACGATAACGAAATTTGATGGTGGCTGTATGGGTGCTAATTTTGCGGTAGAACAACGCATGAGGATGATAGATTTCCTCTTGGCTCATTATGGTGCAGTTGGCCGAGATCAGCTGGTCGATTACTTCGGAATCTCTACGGCGCAGGCCACCAGAGACTTTAGGTTGTATCGAGAAAAGGCGCCCGGCAATGCTGTTATGGATACAGTAAGCAAGAAGTACATCCAAGGCACTGGGTTTAAGCGCATCTATGAATAATGATGCGGGATCGCTCCTTGGGTTTCGATAATATTAGGGGATTATAAAAATGGATTTAGCCAGCATACTCAATGGCCTAGGCTTGATCATCATTACAGTGAGTAGTATCTATGCGGCTATAGGTTCACCTGCTGTTCAATATGACGAAACTGGCGGGATTTCTATGGGGCCACAAGATCAAGATGAAAGGAAAAAAATGCATAAACGTCAAAAACGGCTTCCTTATAGCCTAGCCATGATAGGTTTCGGGGCGTTGTTACAATTTTCAGCCCTGTTTCTTAGTGATACAGCAGAAGGCGCTGAACTTGATTTGGAAGTGATTAGCCAAGGGGTTTTGGTAAATGGATAAGCAAGAAGGCGAAGTTTGCTCAGCATGTAAAGGGACTTGTGTTGGTGAGGCCAAGGTTCAGCCTATGGCTGAATGGGTAGATGCCGGCAGGCCAATGCAGCCAATCCAATGTCAGCGCTGTAAAGGTACTGGCCAAGAGCCTGAGTATAGCGTTAGCTGTTCCATCTGTGGATTTGGGGAATACTACGTCCATGGAGAGTATGTACCCGAAGACTGCCCATCGTGCGGTGAGCACAAGGAGTTTGTAATATTGGCCTTGGCACAACTGGACGTTGACTGAGAGGGGAAACACGCATGCAGCGCCGAAAACCAATCACTGGGGATATAGCCCTGGTCGAGATGATCTGCGACAGCTGCAAGCGCGGATATATGCGAGTTGTTGACGGGGAACGGGTAATACACTCGAACCCAAAACTGTGGAAACATACGTGCTCAACTTGCGGTGAATCTGGGTGGTTATCCATCCCATACCCATACATTGAGTACAAAGGCGAGGATTTCATGCTGGCCAAACACGCCAGGTTTCAAACTGAGATTATGCCTGTGAACATCAAGAGAGAGTGACGGTACCAAGCCGTCACTCAATTTTGTAGTTACCCCCAGGAGTAAAGCTCCCTGAAACCTGGGCCTTGCCATTAACCCCATTTGTAACGCCTACCGCGGCCGCATAGGCGAGATCTCCCGCTCTGGCATAATCACCTTCGAGAACAAACCCTTCACCGGACAAAGCCGCTCTGAGTGCTGACTCTACTTCCCCCCTGGTTAAGCCAACCAACTTGAATGTACCGGAGGCATCGGTCGGAATGCTCACTATCGACTGTTTGAGTATTGTGGTCGTTATCCCCTTGGCCAGTGCCCGGTGCATTCTGTCTGACCATGCAAATTTGTTATCGAATCGGATCCCGGACTTTGCAAGACTGTCGCGGATTTTACTCGACATTCCAGCCTCGCTTAACTCTGATACGTGGTATGTGCCTCCAGCATGAGCGGGAACTGTCACAATCCCGCTATCGTGGAGCTCGCCGGCCACACCATCACCAATCGCCTTAGCCGTTATCATGCCATCTGAAAACTTGCTTGTTAGGTCAAATCCTCGGGACAAGAACGCCCCGGCCACCAGCTGCTGAATGTCTGTATTCGTTACGGACATGATTAGTACCCAGCTGTGCAGGTGCTGCTGCCATCCCCATGGTTTAACCCGGTGTAATGGCATTTGTGGGCCGTAGTAACTATGCCTGAACCTCCATTAAGGTGGATTTTTGGCGCATCCACTGTGCATTGAGTTGCAGCTTCGACTTTTACGTTTGCTTCATCAGAGCGGATCCATATTTGCTTGCGGCCAATGACCTTGATCTGCAGCATGGCCTCCACCAGGAGGTTTTTCTCTGTAGAGCTGAAACTATCCTCCTCGGCATGCAATACCAGCTGACCATCCTTTGTTATCTCGACAGCGGTACCCGTCCCTTTATGCGTGACTCGATACGCCCCTGACGCCGTTTGTTCTATCAGGAAATTGAATTGAGTGCTCACCCTGTCTTTGTGATATTTGGCTGGCTCAGGTTTAGGCTGCGCCCCTGTTCGCTTATGCTTATAGCTTTGGTCGCCGGCGAATGACTCTGCCGGTAGGTTTGGTGTCCCCCCTGGCGCAAAGAAACAAGAGCCAGTGATTATTGGGTACCGGCTATCGCCGCGGTCGAACTCACACCAGACCAAATCACCGACTTGGCACGGTTTAAAATCACCATCGTTGGGCCTGGCGCCGACCGGGAGCGCATACTCGGCCCAGGGCAGCTGCTCCACCAGCAGAGAATCCCACAGGCCCATGACACGGATCCGGCAGCGCATTAGCTCCTCTGGGTCGCTGACATCCTCAACAACGCATCGATGTTTGCCCAACAACAAATTACTGACTGGTTCCATCAAGGATCTCCCCCATTTCACATACCGTTATGTACTTGGTTCCTTGCTGCCAATGCCGAGCCCCGAGTATCAACTGTCGATATGGGACTGACTCATCAAAGATGGCATCAGGGATTAGCTGGTTCAGTTCGAGCTTGATCATCATCCCGGGAGCAAATCGACCATCACCCGCTAAATGGCAATCCATCACATTTACCGGCGCCAGGTTACGCGGCCCCAGGAACGGTTTCTGGCTATGTGATAAAAAGGACGGTGGGTAGTCATTACCCATCTTGATCATGCCTTTCTGCAGATCCCAGCAGACGTAATCGCGGAAAACCTCTCGAGCGACCGAGCGGTTGGGGTGGTATCTGTGGTACCCCTCAATCCGAGGATTGTTAGAGTGAGGCCTCATGTATTCAAATTTGTGGGCGTCCTCCTGGCTCTCCAGCCAGCTTAACTGCTTAACGTATAGCTTCCCCCTGGATAACCAGATTGCGGCCCCATAATCAGCCCTGAGCCGCTCGAGCATTACTGATAGAGTGCTGCCTGGGAGGCAGTGATATGTCCATTTACCTTCAAATCCACGATCAATGACTAACTCATAGCCTGGAAATATCTCGGATAAAATCTGCTGTGGGTTTTTATCGATAAAGAATGCTGGTGCCTTTACAGGCTGCTTTATCCTGTGAATGTCTGCCTGCAGGGCTTCAATGCATAGCTGGTCGCCCTCTCCCCAGTTTGAACCGACAATGAAAGACTCCTTGAAAAGCACATCGCCTCGGCCCTCTGCATCGCCGATACCCAATTCGATTAAGCTGCCGTTCTTGAGGCCTGCTTGATCTTGCAGGAACTTATGAGGGTCGTTGCATCGTAGCATCAGCTTTGGGCCTGTCAGATTCATACGCTCGATGTATGTTCCCTCGGCCAGCATCGATACCCCTTGTTCCTTGCCATCGATGGCCAAGGACTGAAAAAACAGCTCGGAGCTTATGTGAGATTGCACCAGTGGCATTAGTTACCCCCCAAGTCTGAGTTTGCATAGAACGGCACTGGCGGGTTAATTGCGATAGTCAACGTCTTGGACGTAACGCCCCGGGCCTGATAAATGGGAGCTTTCATACTAAATACGGATGAGAGTACAAGTAAGCGATCTTCTTCTGCGGAAATGCTCGCATCTTCCCAGGAGCTCAGTTGGGCTGGTGCAACTACAGCATCACCATCGAGAACTGAATTGAGAACTACAGTTTTATACGTGAAATTCCGTTGCCCGATCAGGCCAGATGCCATTAAAGACGCCGCTATCTTGTTCAGCGATACCTCGTCCCAGGATAAAACGTACACTTGATAGCTAATGCTGCAGGGGATCTCATCAACATTAGCAATGACTCCCGTTTCATCTGAGATATGGCCTACCGTTTTGACCACAATCTCACTACCATCATCATTGAATGAGATACCCGGTAGGCGATGAAAGTACACAATAGGCAAGTCGTTTTTCTTTGAAAAATCGTCTTTTGATCTGGCCTTCTGCCGAAGCTTTCGCAGAAACTGCTTTGGATCTTGTTCGCTATGCTTAAACAACTTCTGCTTAGGTTCCCGGGCGCAAAAGTTGATTAGCGCTTTACTGGCACTAGGAGATTCCGGCTCCTGTAATTCATTGAGCTCAGCTAACAATCTATTACCAAACCCAATATCAATATCAGCTATATTGCTCAGATAACGCCGGCCATCCTCGATAAAGACGGTTGTTTCTACTACCCCCAGGTATTCACTCATCTTGATCACTCTCCAGTGCTGTTTCTTCGTTCATTACGCCCTGCACATCAGGTAATTGCTCAACATCACCGCAGGGGATCAGGTAATGCAGAAAGCCTATAGCCGGAGTACCAACAGCCTCGGAATGGTGGATATACCAGAATTGATCGCTGGTGGTTCCGTCTGCATTGGCCACCAGGAACTCAAGGATAGAGCCGGTTGGAATGTCGCTCTCGGCTATACGCAGGATCATCGTGCCGCTGGCGCCGTAGCCCATCGATTCATCGCCATCCCACGCAGCCAGGAAAGAATCGTCCTCTCCATTCGACTCTACACATTCCACAAAAACAGCATCGCTATAAGCTATATCCTGCGTCTGGTCGTCTATTTCACCGAATAGAGGCGCATCTACCTGCGTATCTACTACCATTGGCGCCACAGGGCGAAACAGGGCCGCATCAAACCTGTCTGGGTGGCCCTTGATGGCGGCAATCCAGTCGGCAGTCACTTGGGCCGTGTAAGGGGCCGCTGCTGCCCCCTTAATACGTTTCATCATGTTTTACTTTCCAGAATCGTGTTCAGTGTCTCTAAGGGGATCCCTTTCTTTTTTGCGAAAGCGGCTAACGCTTGATCACGGCCAATACCGGCCAGCGCTGCGCCATCAATAAATGACTGGGCATTTACTTTGAGAGCATCCTTTGTCTGCATAGCTTTTTTGAGCAAAATCGCGTTTTGAGCTTTCAGCCTTGCGGCCTCTTTCTGGGCCTTCGATACGTCCTTTTTGGCCTTGGCCAGCTGGTCACGGATACGTTTGGCTTCGGCTGGTGAGCTCTTTATTTTCTTGGCCAAGCCGCTAACGGACTTCAAATATTTACGGTATGCCTCACGAGCCGCGGCTTGATCAGTAACCGTGCGTTTGTTCCGGTTGCCGGCTTTCTTCTCGTCCTTGGTAAAGTGGTGAGTTAAGCGTTTGTCAGAGCCAAAGCCGACTCTCGATGCCTGTCTCTCCATCTGCATGGCCATAGGCCGCTGCCAGGCTGGAGACTGCATCATTTCAACAACTTTGATAACGTGCTTACACGCCAAGCCGGTGAGTTTGTTGTTGCGGATCTTCGGGAAAGCCATTTCCTTGGGCGGCGTTATTGCGTAACCGCCGACAGTGGCCATATAGCGGTACCAGAACTGGTGCCGGCCACAGCTGCAGTCAATAGACATTCTTCCCTTACATGCGGTCTTGACGGCCTTCTGGTACCCTTTCTGGGTACCGTCTGCGTCCATCATTTCCTCGTCCCACTCCTCGAGGCGGATCCGCACTCGATGATGAGTGTATTTCGACTTGCGAGAAGCTTTGACCTTGGCCTCATAGATGTTGTTGGCCACCAGCGAGCCCATTTGTGCCCGGGTTATGCCTGAGCCATCATTTACCTGGTTGTTGGCTCGTTTAACATCGATGGAGCGAGACTTTGCCACTATCTGCAGATAAGTAACGCCTTGCTCGCCGGCGTTCCGCTGCCTGAACTTCTTCGATTCACGCTCAAACAGCGCCAAGTCTGCTGAGGTAAACGGGGTTCCATCATCTTTCACGCCAAGGCGGAGCAAATCCCGAGGGCTTTTCCGGGACATTGCCCCGGGCGTAAGTGTGCGCTTGGCTCTCCGGCGAGCTTTGTTCTTATCCTTGGCAATTTGGTCGAAAACGGCTCTGAACTGGGCTGCTGAAAGCGCCTTGGTGTCATAGATGCCGCTTTCATTGGGCTGGGGCTTCAACTTCGGCATTTATAGCTCCCCGCTTTCGGCGTAGTGCCGGATCAGGTCGCGTATGTATGTTGGGTCTGGGAATGAGATCACCGATGAAACCGGCAATGGCTCCTCCTCATCTTCAACACTGCAGAGCAGACATACCAGCCACCTTAGTTCCGTATGCCCATAAACACGGAATGAAACCAGATCTGGGCGATACATTTCATCGCCCTTAATTTCATACTGAGTTGTTTTCACGTTGCTGGTGGTTATGCCTGTCAGTATTTCTCGGTACAGATATGAGCGGATTACATCATCGGCAATCTGCAGATCCGACAACCTGGAGAGTTGGATAGTCACAGCTTAATCACCCTCCCGCACCAGTGCTCCTCACACTCAAGCATCCCAATACTGTCACCTTCCAGAACCATGTTATCGAGCATGTTCTCCATGAAATTGGACTGATACGGGGTTTGGCACAGGCCGGCATGGATTACCAGGAGCATTAGCCTGGCTGGATCCTTGACTCGCTCCCAGTCAATTTCGTAGCTAACAGCGCCGGTGTCATTGTGTTTTATGTTGTATATGGAGTCTGGGATAGAGAACTGACCAGCCAGCTTCGCAGGGGTTGTAATGGCGCCGATTCTTTGTAGTGAGGTGTACTTTTCAAATGCAGAAACAAGCACAGGCTTGCCGGTATGATCTTTTTGCTGCAGCGTTAGGTTTCGGCCGAATGAGAGAAAAAGCCCTGTTGGATCCTCCACCAGCAGCTCGGCGCCCACCTTGGTGGCCAGCTTTGAATATGTCACCAGCGCTTTGAGTATGCCGGCCGGAGTGCGGGTTAGTGGCTCCATCTTGGCAATGTGTATTGCATTGCTCGTAACAGACGCCATGATCATGGTCGGGTTTTGTTGGCAAGCGGTTGATACAGCAATGATCCGTGTGTCTGTCATGCTATCGGCTCCAATTCATACTTTGAGCCGATGATATTGATTGCACCGATAGACAGCAATTTGTTAGGATATTTGCGGTTGGTTAGTTAATTCAGTGGGTGTTCTCTCGATTGTTCAAAGGGCTACTAACCAACCAGGCCGCCAGAAATGGCGGCTTTTTTTATGGTGAAATTCTGTTAGGATGTGCAGGTCAGCTCAGTACCTGCTCATTTCAGTGGTGGGCATGTCTTGAGTTGGCAGCCAAAGAATGATTCATACAGCAAAGTAAAAGCCGCCAGAATTGGCGGCTTTTTAATTTTCAACCTGATACTGGATGGTAGTAAATCGGCTGCAATTCACAGTTTAGAGGTTCCATAGTAGAGAGGTCACTTCCAGAGTGCCTATACCATGCACCATCAACAATGCTTGCAAATATAAACTCAGGGTTTGATGAATCGCCTCGGGACACAAAGGCTCTCAGTAACTGTCTATTTGGAACATCATTTACATGCAGGTTATGAAAATATTCTTTAACCAAATGCAGCCCTGCAGCAGCTTGATTGTCATTGAAATTATTATGCGCCAAAATCTCTATCTTTTCTTGGCTCAAAGATACTGGTTCCCCAGTAAAGCGGGACAACTCTCTAGCGCAAGCATCACAAAAGTCGCTGCCATCAAGGAACGCAGACAAAGCCCCTAATGTTTCATCCATCATAAAACTACTTCCATTTGTTAGTGCCATTATTGTGCAACAAGCAATCTAGCACTTTGCCCTTACGTGGTAAACGAACCCACCAGCATATTCTTCTTTTTACTTGATTATCAGAGACTGAGGGTAATACACTGCCCTTACAGTCATGCTTACCCATGGTTGTTTGCCAAAATAAAGAGCCCCTTCAATTGAAGGGGCTTTCTTTTTCCCTGGGGCTCAATTCATCCTCTGCTGCTCGAACTTGACGCCCCTCATCTTGTTCTCGATGAAGGCAGCAGTTCCATGCATACGGATTACTGCATCGTCATAACCGACAGTTGCCACCATCATAACGCCGGCAACAGAACAAAGTTTCATTAAGGCGTTGCCAGCATCTTTAGTGGTATCTAGTTGGCATTTGTTTAAGTAATCCTGGATGAACTTTTTCGCCAGTTCCTCAGCTTCTTCTTGCGAGATCATGCTTACCTTCCTTTCGGCTATCTATTAGCGGTGATGAATCGCGCCTGATATAGTCGTAACAGAACCGGAGACAGAACCACACTCAACATCACCGGAGCCTGTGGTAATTGATCCTGTCACATCACCACAAGTAACATCACCTGAGCCCGTACTGATATGGTTTACTGATTGGGCATTAACGTCACCAGAACCAGTCATTAAGCTTTCAACATCACCGTTAATAGTCACAGTTACATTACCGACCAATCCCCCTTGCTGGGGTGCGCCATCAATAAGCACCTGATCGCCACAAATTTGAATACTACGGCCTGAATATGAGTGACCATTAATCACAACGTTACCAAGGCCTTTCATTTGAATATTCACTAATTACCCCTACTCTGTGCCTCAGATAATCAGGTCTTCTAGCTTGGCCAGCCTGAACAAAGCCCTACCTCTGGGTAAAACCCGCCGGCGAATCTTTGCCGCCAATGGGCTGTCTACCCTATGTTCCTGAATAACTGAACCGTACTCACGATCAGAGAAAGCCAGGTGTTTTCTCGCGTTTACGGTCTTTGCATGCTTGGCGAAAATGTTCTCAAACCAAGCCTGCTGCAGTACATCAATTGTGCTCAACATAATATGTCCTTATACGGTAGCGCCGGGCCTGTAACAGGCGGCCGGTTAGAGATTAAAAGTCTATGCCTGTTACCTTCTCAGCTGCTGTAAAAAGTGGCTGGGCTAACAAGTGGGTGTATGCCGCATCCCTCAAGGTGTGGCCGCTGTATTGTTCATCTTTATAATCAAACGCATAATCAAACGTGAACCCGTTTCCGGGTAATCCGGCAGAATGAATCTGTGTTACTGGTGGCTTGCCGGCATTAAAGGCTTCGGCACTGGCAAACACTGAAACGGCATAGGTAACAGTGTTATTTGCGTGTTCATTTGTACTCAGTTCATAGGCACTAACACCTTCATCATCGGTGAGCAGCACTAGGCGCTCATCAACAGATCTCCCCTGGTGCAAGTACAGCTCAGAGACAATAAAAACCGGGTTTTCGAGGGTGATACCTGCGTCAATATCGAAACTCTTTAATGTAATAGCCATTAGGCCTCCTTTCAGTTTTGTGGTTGGCACCGCCTGCAGCTGCAGTCATAGTAATTAGCCGCTACCACTTCTCTGATAGTCGGAAAACTTGCACTGTGCTCTGCGTTATCGGTGCCCGGGTTTCTAAAGGCATATCCACGTTTCAGATAGGCCGTGTAATGGCCCCCATTGTCAGAAATAGAATCGAATTGGGGGTATTTCTGTTTAAACTGTCTTGTTCCCATGACTTCCTTCTCGGTTGAACTTATACAGCTGGTTACAGCGCACCAGTACGCCAGTGGCTACTGCCGACTCACAAGCCTGTTGCGCTCTGCCAAATCTCCAAGAGAGAGTGCGCTGTATCCTGGAAACGCTAAAAACGCCTTGATACTCAGGGTTGCGTTTGAGCATCCCCAAAGCCATTGCGTCTAAATCGACCACGCCGCCTACTCCGCGACCAAATGCTTAACTGAGTTTTTGCTGGCCTTGAATTTCACGCGGGTCATGCCCGGCGCCACCAGCTCCTGCCCTGTTTTGGGGTTTCTCGCTTTCCGTGGCGGCATTTCTACGGCATCAAACACGCCAAGGCCGCGGAGCTCTACCCGCTCGCCGTTTGCCAGAGCCTGAGTAATTGACTCTGCGAAGTGGCCCAGGAACGCATCGGCATGCTCAGGAGATACCCCCGCCTTTTCTTCCAGGAAAGCTATAAGCTCAGCTTTGTTGTACTTCATTGCTTCTGACATTCCACGGCCCCCATTAAGATCTGAGATTTTTTGAACTTGAGGATCCGGCGAGCACAAATAGGTGCCGGTTCATTGGTTGTTGGGTTTCGGCCAATCCGAGCCCGTTTATCTGCCGCGTAGAACAGGCCAAGACGAAATATTCTCACCGACTCAATATCATCTGACTGAGCAACACTGCCGCACAGGTCTACCAAGGCACTGGTCATTCTCAATGCCTTTTGTTTCGACACCTCGGGGTACCGCTCGTGAAATGTGTCTGCAATTTCCGCTTTAGTTAGTGTCATAAACTACCTCCGAAGGATGGCCAAAGGCCTATACAAATAGACGCCTTTTAGCCGTGGCAATGTCGGCGGTTGGCGCGTTCCCAATAAACGTCAAATCTTTAAGTGATATGGTGCTTTCGGTGAGTCTCAAGGTGCCTTTTGGCGATGCCACAACCAGAGGAGCCAAAGAGATCAACACCAGGGCTCTCTCATGTCCTGTAACCAACACAAGATCACCAACCTCCAAATGGCCATTGGCCAGGGCACCGCGCCGAACCAAACGCAACAAGAGCTCACTGGCCAGGCAATAACTGGTAATCCCCGCTTGTGCCATTGCCTCGCGCATAGGCTTACGATTAAGCAAGGCGCCGGAGAACTGCTGAATGGTTTTCGTCGGCAATTGGTCTGCTTTGGTTGAGTAAATGGCTGTGGCTGTTTTCATTGTCCTACTCGATCATGTTGATAGTTTGCTGGTACCGAACTGTATTTACGGCCCGAAGATTGATAACCGCGCTTTCCCGGGAAAGAACAACTTCATGCTCTCCCCTGGAACAAATCAGCCCGGCCACCAGCTCTTTGCGAATCAGCCCCTGAGCAATCTTCCGCTCGCCAAATTGGGAGGCGTACTTTGTTGCGACTTTCTTACTCATCGTCCAGCTGAGGCCAGCTCTGGAGTGTTTGCGGTTGTATCCTCGATATATCTTGAACTCATCCGGCAGCGCATTAAGGCGGCCGCGTTCGCTTTCATCCATAAATCGCCATTGTTCGCCCAGCTCGAGAGAGAAAAACTCCTCCCATAGTTGCCGGTATGGGTACACCTCTTTCAGATCTAACCAGGTCTTACGTGCATACTTCCAAGCGAGCTCCCGAGAGATCAGCTGGTTCCTGGATAGCTCAATCAAAAGCGGCAGTCTGTGTTCAGGTACCCGCATCATTAGCCGAGCTGTATGGTTGCCGGTGTTCCTGGCGTGTTCATCTGCTCTCAACCTCGAGCGAATAAGCGACTCGAGAACTGGCCTGTCTTCTGGCAAAACCTTGCAGCATTTACACAGTTCATGATCCAGGGCTTGGCCAATCATGTGATCGTCAAGCCTGAATACCGCCTGGTACCCGCTACCGTAATTTTTATGCCGGCTGGTGGCCGAGGTTGAAAGACAAACTGGAATGCCCTTAGTCATTACTGATTGCCCTCTCTAAGATCACAAGTCGTGGAACTGAACACCATTCATAAAACCTTGTTAGGAACATTTTCAGATTATGCCATTTGTCAAATTTAAGGGCTAGTAGTGAAATAGCTCTATTTTGATCCATTGATTAGTTAGGAACGAACAGGAAAAGAGTGATGTGTTTACCCAGGATATGCTAATACCCTTTAATTGGTGGATAAATTAGGTATAAATTTCACCACCGGCGTGATGTTGCGTGTTATACTAACTAAGCCAATAAACACAAAAACAAGTGAGATGGCACATCGGAGGCATTTGTACGGAAGGTAAATCATGTTGATTTACCAGTTTATTAAGGAGTGTTTTGCTATGGCTAGCCTTCGACTATAGCGCAATCTATATGACTTACCTAACCAACTACAACGGAAATGCACAATGAAAACTTTGACCATGTCTCAAAAATCAGCTCGGGATGGGCTTGGCACACCCAGCAATTTTAAAGGAGGTGTTTTTGTAACCAGAAATGGCGTAGCTGAACTGTTTGTTCAAACTGCGGCAGAAAGAGAAGAAGAGATCAATGAGCTCCGCATGGAGCGACAAACTAACGCACTGTTAAAGCTAGCGATGCTTGCTAAACAGGACATCAAAAATAATCGCAAAGCGACTCTTGACGAAGCTTTAGGGAGGCTGCGCGATGCCAGAAAGTGAGCTAAATAAAAATGATAGATTTGAATACAGTAATATCCGATGTGGCAATATGGACTTTGCAGGATATTGAATCATTTTACACACCCTATATCGGCGCAGACCGAGCGGCTGATTTAACAGAAAGCCTATTGAGAGATACTGTATCCGCGATAGAAGAAGATCCGGAACGGTACCGATTCAGTGCTAGGCTTGCAGATAAAGGGGTTAGATTGCGAGAGCGGATCACCCCAGATGGGCAGTTTACGGCTATCTATGATTTTGATGGAGAAACCATAGAGGTTTTGCTGTTTATGAGCACCAAACAGGACATAGAGAGCTTGCTTCACCGCTACATGATATTGAAGTAACTTAGTCAAACGCCAACACACGGAAGGCAGCAAGCCTAACCGTGTGTGGCCCCTCCAAACTTAATATTTGATCTGACTGACCAAGTTGGCCACATCGTTATCCATTGTGCTCAGGTAGTGCTCTGTGGACGATACCCGGGCATGTCCCAACGCCTTACTGGTCACGTTCAGCTTCGAATCCAAGCCAACCATGGCCATAGCGAATGTTTTCCTGAAAGAGTGACTGGATAGCTGAAAGTTAAGCCTCAATTCCATGGCCACGGTCTTGAGGATCCTGTTTATCCACTGCGCGGTATACGGCTTCCCAGTCTTGTCAGACGACTCAAACAGGTACTGCTTACCCTCCTGGAGACTGAGAACATCATCTATCACATCACGTAAGGCCTCACCGACATACACTGTCATAGTCGCCCTGGCTTTGGCTTTTGCCGGCGTGGCCCCTTTTGTGATGAGGTGGTTGTAGACCTTCTGTTGAACCACATCAAAATGACTGCGTATTACTCCGTTGATTAGAACGTCAGAAGGCCTTAGCCGCGAAGAATCGCAATAGCGCAAGCCAGTGAGTGCCTCGAGCTCGAGCTGCAGCGCTATAACAGGGTTAATTGAGTCTACTCGGCGCAATATCTGCCGGCACAACTCTTTATCACGTATCGGATCCGCCCGTTTCGCTACCATGAGTTACTCCCGGCCCTTTTTCTGCAATTTGCGAGCCTGGTTAATAACACTCTCCACATAGAAAGCATCAAGCTCTTTTGGTTGTTCTCCGTTCCGCAGCTTAGCGTTTTCCTCCTGCAGGCGCCCCACCAGCGACAGCAGAGACTCAATTGCCTGCAGTTCCTCTGAGTTGGTAATGCCAAGGTACGCAGCCAGACCTTTAGATTTCAACTGGTTCGCTACGATCAAATCGCATCCTTTCAGTTGCCGGTCTTTCAGTTCAGGGCGATTGAATGAAGAAACCTTATCTTTTGTGCAATTCAGGATCTTGGCCATTACAGCCTGGCTCAGGCCAAGCTGTATCCGCAGTTCCTCCATGTCTCCGGCGGCCATGGGCTCCAGCTTGGGCAACAGGTCGTCATTGAAATTGCTCGCATCAAACCTCAGTGCTTTTCGATTCATTGAATATATCTCCTGACTACACCAACAACAGCGCCGTGAAGCTCTTTCAGCACTGAATAAGGGAAGGAACCCATATCAGCCAGGATCTCTGATATTTCTTCTTCCATTTCAACTTGCTCCTTCTCTTTCCTGGCTTCATCACTGAAAGGACAAGCAAACTGCTGATCTCTAAACGATACCCCGCTACCTACAAGCAAGCCGGTACTGATCATGTACTGTTGTCCTAGCTCATCCGTAATTCGCTGTTTTCCTATCGATTCTACGGTATGGACAATGATTTTTCTTGAGTATTTCTGCCGATAGTAGAGCTTGTCTCCTACGGATAAATCCCCTAAAAAGGACATATTCACTCCTCAATCTTAATGTATTTTATACCACAATGTATTTTATACAGCGTTGTAATTAATACATCAAGGGTTTTGTCCATTACCCCAAAAATCCCTCAGTAGTTCGGGCCTCTGATTACTTGCTTAATTCCTTGGCCAGCTCAGAAATAGTGTCCCTCTGTGCCGGCGACAGCTGACGGTACCGCAAGGCCTCGGACACATCCCGAGCCGCGGCCGCCAACTCAACTATTGAGGAGTCCACCACCTGCCTGGCGAACAACCACTCAGCCACGGCATGAAACTCATACACAGGACTTTGAGTTGCACCTTTATAAACCGGGGCCGGGAACCCTCCAGAGCCACGCTGGCCAGCTGCATACCTCGACAACGTGGCTCGATGTACTCCCGTCACTTCGCTTATGTCACTTATAGATAGAATTGAGCATGTATCAGCAGACTCGATACTGATCCCTTCGACATACTCCAACTCTTTGATAGCCCTGGTTGCCACCGTTCTATAGAGTTGCGGCTCGATTGAGCACGAAAAAACAAACCGATCAGCTGCTGTGGCCACTTCCATTGGTACGGAACAATCCAACTCCATCAAGCTCTTTACGCGCTCAACATCATCAGGATCCGTGCCTGTTGGTCTGGATATTAGAACCAGTTTATATGTAGCCATCAGTGAACAGTCTCACCGGCAGAGAACAGCAAAGGTTGGATCATCGCTTGGTTATAGTGGCTATCCCAAGGATAGTGATGATTGGAATCAGGAATAACGACCTGAACAAATCTGAGATCTCCCAGCTGAGCGCCGTCATTTTCCTTTTCATAGTAATTCACGGCTTGACGGACATAGCTATCAAGAAACTCCTCAGTAACCGGCACTTCGACCAGTGTAATACCGTATCCATTTAATATGTTTTCAAACACTTCAACAGACTTTGTTAAAGGCTGTTCCTTAAGGAGCCGACAGAGTTTATTTATCAAGTAGTGGCCGGCCTCTGCATCCCCAATAGTGAATATCAGATCAAACCCCAAGATTGGACGGCACCCTATCGAGTAACTGTGCGAGTTGATAACGTGTATCACCGACAGTCCAAACTGCTCAATGTGATTCTTGGTATCTTGATGAATCTTGGCCGCGATTTCTTGTTCAGTTGTCACCTGGCAACTCCTTCTCTTGAATGTCAATTAATGGCAACATCCGTTACCAACCAACCCAAACCTAACCTTACCGGCGACCACTGTCAACAAATGTTACCAATCCAAGGCAAGGTGCGGGTTTTTATGGGGTTTTCCTCTTTAGCGACCAACTCTAAATGAAACACCAACAAAACACACAAGCCATTGTTTTTAATTGATATTTGATGTTTTGAGTTTTGAGAGTTAAAACTGGAGCCTGTTTCAAGAATACCTATTCTTGAAACTCGTTAGCCCTTTTCTTGAAAACTGACGACAAACACCCCGCCAAACTCTCCAGATTTCACATAGGAGCGTGTATTTTTAGGTGTTTTTTTGCTCAGGTTTGAATTGTATTAAATACACCAATGCTTTTTATACAATACCGTATAAAGTACAGCATCATATTTCTGGTGGGCGCCTCGAGAAACTGACCTCAACTTTAGATAAGTCGATGCGCAGTCTTCCGCTCCTGGAGGGGAGGCTTAGATACTCTTTGGTAAATGATAGCTTCCTATGACCGAACACTTCTCGCAACTGGGATATGCTGGCACCGGCATTAAATGCGGTTCGACCGTATGTGATCCGGAGAACTTCGGGTGTAACTCGGTCAATACCAATTTCGGAACTCGCTTTAACCAACTGGTGATGAAACCATTGTCGAGTTATTCCAAATATTTCATCACCATCCGAGGATTTCATAGCAAGACTTATTACTGATGATGCAATACTATTTAATTTAAACCACTTGTTACGAAAAGGTACTGATATATTTCCGGCTTCATCTTTCTTAATTGATTCCTTATTCAGCCTTAATATCTCAGATATTCGCAGAGGAACATTGACGGCAAACGCTAACAGTAAAGCCTCTGTTCTGGCCCCTCGGCCTACAAAGTAAATATACATATCTGCCAGCTCTGAGGCTTCTAGCATTTCTTAAACTGTTCCAATACAAAAAACCCATACTCTAATTATGCACAATCTCAGGGGATTGCATGCTAACCCCCAGAGGGTTTCTCATAAATGCCGGGTTTTGTACCAAAAATCTACCACCAATAACAGCAAAAAAAGCGGTTGAGCCATAAAAGCCCCTGATATGTCTCAAAAAAAGCGATTTCGACCATAGCAGGCTATCAAACCATTTCTGACTATGGTAAATAAGTTTATAATCTGGACTTTGTTAGGAATATACTAGGCGTTAGCCCAAGTATCTAATCAGGCGGTATCTTATGAAAGACATTCAACATCAATTAAACGCTAACCATCCCTCCATGCAGCCCACACGCGATTTTTCAGTATCTGATATGCCTGTGCCGGTACTGCAGGCGACACCAGAGCTTGTTCGAGAGGCCTGCTCGGATGAATCGATGGAGGATGCAATGGAGCAAGCGCAAGTTTTAATCGGCGACACCCACCACCAGCACCGCATATTTCCGACTATGTTAACCATCCTATCCGCAAAATTCGGCGTTCCAATCCCTGATTTGTTAATGGCTACTGCTGATTACTTAGACAGTGTTGAATTTCAAATCGTCTATGAGCATTACAACTTTGATGAGTGATAACCATGCCAAGTGACCATCAATTCATGCAAGCTGCAGAGCATGTCGGGGCGCTCCTCTGCGGTACCATATTGGGCTCAGTATTACCGCTCTTTATCCCTGTGGAACACCTGTTACTGACCTTCCTTTCCGCTGTGGCCATAACCTCGCTACTGATTTGTTTTAGCGGGAAAATGCTTAGCAGAGCTATGCTGCTACTCTGCTCTTTCTCAACAGCGACAATCATCACCACATCAGCAATCCACCTATCGGGTAGCATCATAATTTTAACAACCATCCTACCTTTGCTTGTCGGTGCGTATACAGCTAACAAGATCATCCAAAAAACTCGTTACTGAATGCTCGTAAATGCCACAAGAAACAGTGCTTTTTCTTGTGGCACTATTAAGTTTTAGTTAGGATAACGACTAACTACAGGAGGAGCCCATGCGCGAACCACTTGATCTTTACGCTGACTTTTTAGAGTTTCGAGAGGACTTTATTAACACAGCGATAACCACCAGCGTTTACACCGAATCTCGAGGTGCGATAGGTCGCGTCCGGCCGCTGGTGAGAATCGAAACGCCTGAGCAACTGGATGAGGTTAAATCTCAAATTAATCAATGGGACAACTATGTCTCGGCTCTTTGTGCAGCTGATCCAATCAGGTTTCAACCTGATAATAAGAATTTCAGCCCAGCTCCAAAGATATTGGGTGAGATTACATCGCTTTCAGTTACTGAAAATATGGCGGTTTCAACTAGATTAATAACCAGAGAGCGAATTATCCAACGATTAACCTCTCTTTATAATCGTGAATATTCTCTTGTTGACGACCCTGATAATAATTCAAGGGTTAAACGACTCAAGAAGGAAATTGAATTTTTCCAAGATGAGAAAGAGGAAAAATACAGAATACGTTCAAACGGATACAAAGAGTCCCTTGTTATTTATAAGCAACCTGGAGACAACAGGGCCAAAAAAATGAGAATCCCCTTATCGGGGCTTTTTTATTATGACCCGGACAAAACCATTCCGCTGACAATGCCCAAGGAGATTGGCAGGGCTAAGCCCAGGTTCGACTCTACTTCATCACTAAGGACTAACCCTATCCCCTGTTCTTTGCCATTCGGCGGATGGCTCTATAGAGAGTCAGATCTCGAGACAGGACGCAAACAAGCTAAGGAATTGGCCAAATTCCAGGCCAAGAAAGAGGAGGATGAGCGAAAGGCCCGGGCAAAAGCTCGTAAAGAACGCGAGAAACAAGCCAGAGAGGACGCAAAAGCTCACCGTGACAGAACGGCAGCAACAAGTAGAGATAAGCGCTCAGAGGCCATAAAAGACAGCCTCAGCGAAGCGAAGGAACGCGCCAAAGCCGGTACCAACGAAGGATAAGCGCCAAGGATGGCCCTGCTTACAGTGATACCCCTGTAGCCCACGCTGTTGACGACTCCCGTTCTTCCATTGTGCGCTCATCAGTAATCATTGAAGCAGGGACATAGGACGCCAAAAAGAAAAAGCAGTAAGTATCCATAATGTCGGGGCTTTTTATCCCCATCTTCTCCCGCATCACTTCCTTAGAAACGATCTTCCACCGTCCCATTTCATCAATAAGCCACGGCAGCCGGCTACCCTGCGCCCGGGTTTTTGCGCTGCCATCAATCCGCATACGGCCTGATTTGATGGCATTTGCCGCCTGGATATGCGCAAACGCCCTCAGATTGACATACAGGCGCCGATCACTCTTGCTGAAAGGTGGTAATCCCCAGCGAATACGCTGAACTGGGATGCCGGCATTTTCCACCAGCGTTGCCGTTGCCGCGCCAATCCCGTCACCATCTATCACAACGCTGATATTTGGATATTTGTCTGAATTGACAATGTTGATTATCCGGTACGCCAGAGCAACAGGCTCAATTGTTCCCGGGAACTCAATCACTTCCTCTTTGACGACTTTTCGCTGCTCTCTATCACCGGACACTCGCCCGATGTTTATCACCGAACTATCCCGACCATTACCAACGTCCACTGTCATCACCCACCCCCAATCAGCCGCAAGTCGCGGCTTGGCCACCGCAGCTTTACGCATTTGATCAGAGCTAATGAGATAGCCTTTAAGAGACTTGGGGAATAACCCGCGGACACGGATCATGTACTGCACATCATCACGGTTACAACCGCATTTGACGAACATATCAGCGATAAATTTTGGTCTTACAAAAGGCGATTCCTCGGAGTTGAAGATCAGCCTTACCCACTTGGCAGCCATCGCTGGAATGTTGTGGGTTTCCCAGAAATACCCGCTATCCCTCGTAGGCTGAGACAGCAGCACAACCCGGTTATCTTCTTCTGTTAGAGAGCCGTCAATATACTCAAAGGCTTTGTTGCTTAGGCCGCTGGCCTCATCCACAATCCACAGCAAGTGTTTACCATGTTCGCCAGCCAGTGATTCTTCATTACCAGGCCGGCACGACTTCATGCCCAACGACCACATGGTACCGCTGGTGTTCTCATAGAACATTTCTTCTGTGAGCGTGAAGTAATTCCCAATCCACGGCAGCCGCTCGCAAAGCTTCTTATAGTAAGCCTTGACGTTCTTCATTACGCCGATCTTCACCTGGTCTAGTTTGTTTGCCACCAGGATTACTCGGCCATTTGGATGAGTAAGCAAAAAGATCAACACAAGGCATGCAATAACAGATGACTTGCCGGTACCGTGGCCTGAACTGACCGAAACCCTTGCGCCAACCTTCTGGGCCGCGGCAATTAACTGCACTTGCTGGTGGGACGGAAGAAAGCCGAATAGGACAATGCAAGCCTTCAACCAATTGAACCTGAACTTTTTAACCAGCCAGGGAAAGCGGGGATCCGAGCGAACACTCTTAATGATTGCCAAGGCTAATCTTCCTCGTCCCAATCAGGATCAAAGTCAGGCTCATCGCTATCACTTAGATGCTCAATACCTGTGTACCCCTCCGAATACTCATCATCACTCACAGCATCTGCAGCCTCCGCGGCGGCCTTCTCTTTGGCAAACAACTCTGGGAGCGCCATGGCCCTCTCTATGAGCTCAGCCTCCCACTTATTCGCTTGTTCTTCGTACTCGAGAACCAGGGCGTCCAACTCATCATCAGACATACCGCTATCATCAACCTTGGGCGCCATCAGACTAATTTCCTTCAACGCCTCCTGAATAAGCAGTGGTGGCGGCTTTAGGGCCGCAGCCTCAATCTTTCTAACCAGCTCATAAGCCGGCATGTTTGCATCGCCATTCTCATCAAACGTGCGTTCAGACATTATTTCGGCAAGAGCTTTCTTGTCCTTCGCCTCTCGCTCCAACCTGCTCAATTTCGCGTATATGTCGGCCTCGGCTTTGGCCGCCTGGGTAGATGCCATTGATATTGTGCTAAAGGCATTGCTCAGGCCTGGGGAAGCGCCCCACAGTGCTTGTCGAAGAAGGTCTTCCCTAGGGATTATCTTTTGATTCTCGTCCCGGGGCAGATCTGATTCAGGACAAGTTTTTATCACCTCTATCCGCTCATTAAGAAGCCGAGTCATTTGCAGGTATCTAACAGTTTCCAATTTGATCAGGCCTGACACATCGCCAACAGCCATGGCAGAGACAACGCTTTTAATATCTTCATCAGCATTAACCAGTTCCATGTATGCTCCGGTCGATACTGCAGCTGTGTTACCCCTCTGGAACAACCCGCCATTGCCGATTTGCATGTCGCTGGATTGGTCGCGGAAATCCTGTTGTGATCTAGTTGTTAACCGTTTCGCCGCTCTGGGATCAATGTCATTGGAGATCAGCCTCTGGCGCGAGTTGCTTTCCGGTTTGTCACTGTTTTTATTGGATTTTGCTTTTGGTGTGGCTGATCGCTTACGGGGTGATCTAGTGATCACCTGATCACTATTGCGATCACTTTGGTGATCACTCTTTGTCACGCCTTTATTCGTTCCTTTAGCCCTTTTGCCGGCATTCTTGGTTTCCAGAAAGATAACCAGCTGCTTATCACTCATTGCCTCACCAAGCTTTGCGAGCTCGCCAAACTGCCGGCGGCCCGTATTGACGTTAATGCCTCGAGCCTTAAGGAATGCCGGCGCACTGATCCCTGAGCTCCTGGATTCCTCCAGAAACTCTTTCCTCAAGTAGTACCATTCGAGTTGTGATTTTGGGGGCTCGCTAACTGCCATCGCAAGGGTGTATTTGGCTATTCCTAACAAATTAGCCTTAATGATAATGAGATCAGAGGCATTTGGCGATCAAAGACACCACGAAAGGAAAATGGCACCTAAAAATGACAATCCATGTCATACAAATGACAATGGAATGCTATTTGGTTGTCGTTTATAGCTGAAAAAACAACTAAAACGATAGAGTCACAAGATAGAGCCCCAGCACAGTTTGACAAATTTATGTAATTTTATGGGCATTTATTGTCATTCATTTGGCACGGCTATTTTAATCAAACACAAAAGGTGCTAACTTTGGGGTGTTTTGGCAAAAACAACCACTTAAAGGATAGAAGATGACTGATAAAAACAAGACTAAACAGGAGTTTATACATACTGTTGCTGTAGATGATGGCTCCGGGAATATCGCCTATGCGTACTATGATGAGGCCGGAGAACTGCATGAGGACTATAGACCCTCAATAATAGAGAAAGGTGCAGGCGCCGGCGCCAACGGCCTATCTCCAAACATTTGGGAATGTGAATCTGGCAATCGTTATACAGTCAGAACTGCATCATCTGAGCCAGAGAACACATGCAACCGAGAGTACCAGACCAGCGAAGTTAACCGCGTACTGATCGCCAACACACTTGCTGATGCTGGCCTGGGTGGCAAGAGGATAAACATCGGTTGCACTATTCCGACTGAGCACTTCTACAACAAAAATGATCCGATGAACCCCATCGACTATGAATTGATAGAGCGCAAGAAGGCCTCGATCCTCTCCCCTGTCACTAGCCCATTTGGCGATAAGGACAGCCCAATATACGAAAGCGTTAAAGTCTATCCAGAAGCGATTCCCGGGTACCTGTATGCATCGCACGATGAAAACGGGATGAAAGAAGAATACCAGTCAGACCAAAAAACGCTGGTTGTCGATTTGGGACGATTTACTGATGATCTGGCCATCATTGGCCCAGGGTTTGAGGTATTAGACTATTCAACCCGTTCACACGGCGTCCATAAGATGATTGACCACTTCCACGGCCTTCTGCAGCGTCACGCATCTGAGTTGAATCTGAGCTCTGTCAAATCAATGTCATTCACTGATCTTGAAAGAATTATCAATCAGGGATATATCGGTTCAGCCTCAGAGAAAGAGAGCGCCGTGAAGGCCAGAAAGGATGTAACAGGACTCATTGCTGAGTCGGCTCAGTACCTGGCGAACCTCATCAAGCAAGACATAGATGAACTGACCGAGAATAACCTCGATACATTTGACCGCATCGTGTTTATTGGCGGTGGCGCTTACTGGCTTGGTGAGATAGCTCAACGCTGGTTCCACACAGTAGACATTCCAGCTGAGCCGGAAATGGCTATTGTTCGCGGGGTTCACTTGCTGTTGCAATCGGGTAACTAACTATGACCTCAGAACGCAATAAATCTCCAGTAGCTCGGTACCAACTTAAGGTTGGCCATGATGATGCCGAGGGCCGGTTTGCCAAAGCTTACACAAGCGGGGACTACGGCAAGTCTCCCTTGGTAACGGCATGCCTTATCGGCGGATTTATGCTTAAAGAAACGGGGCTGCTGGACATAGTAACAATGCTGGACAAAAACCCGGCATACCGCAACCTTTCCCCCTTGGAAAAACAGGCGCTACTTGCTAGAACTCTGGCCGGTGTAGCCAAAACAGCTGAGGAGTTAGGTGTTTCCAAAGTGGCTGACGAATTAAGCCATGAACCCATAGCCGCCACTGCGGAGCCTAAAAAGGAACAAAAGGGAGCTGTCAGGCCAAGTTTCAAGCTTCCTAAAATGGGACAGTAATAAAAAAGCCGCTTTATAGCGGCTTTTCTTTTTGGTGAGTGGATAGATTATTAGGCGTTGCCGCTTTTGAATGCCACTTATTTCCCAAAACTGTTAGGCCTAACCACAACATCTGGGAGCTCGCCATTCGACAAGCATTTATCGTTTATGGCCGAGGCGCACGACTCGCAATAGTACAGTGCCATATTTGATGATTTTGACGGGCTACAAGCCCCCCGAACTTCACATGAGGGGGTAGCGCAAACACCGTGCTTACTACCCTTTCCAGGCCGTTTCCGTATTGAATTAGGCATTATTCTGAGCGCCTTCTTGCCCTGGCGCTTCATCAGCAGCGACCTTTTCACTCGACAGTGATTCAGTTGCCGGCGCAGGTTCACCGGAGGACAGAACAAAAAGACTTTGGAATACTTTTGCCGGCAACCATGTTTCGTGATGTTCAGCGCTAAACGCATTGAATATCACCAGCCATCCTTTATCGTCTGGGTTCTCGCCAGGTGGGATCTTCCATCCGCGATAAGCGTTATATTCTCCCCTGGACATAGGCTTGCCTACGGCTTCCGTGTGAAGAACAGTGAACCGTTCCATACCTTGAGCTGCTTTGAGTGCAGCAGAAGCGTTTCTTGCCATTTCATCCAAATTTTCAGAGCAGATGCTGCCGCAGTTGGCCAACTCAAGTAACGCATGTTTGCTTTCATCGTATGTTCTAGCTCCGGTGGCTTGCATGTACCTATCGATGTAGAACATCGCCAAGGAATGAGCTTCTTGCTGTGTGACAAACTGGCCTTGTGAATTAAGGCCTGGAGCAGATTTTTCGTTATTCATATCAAAACCTTTTAGGAACACGGTTTATTTTGAGTATCTAAAGACTTTGCAAAGTCCACCAGCGCCCTTTCAATAACATAAGCTGGCGAGCGCCCCAGCTTTGCCGTGGCGGCATTTAGCGCAGCTATAGCCTCATCAGTCTTGCGAATATGCAGAGTTGTTACCTCCGGCATGGCGCCGTAAACCGGCAGCCCGAGAGCATGGGCTTTGTCGTAGATCAAGGAAACAATTGTCTCACTTTGATTAAGCATCATTTCTGCAGAAACGCTATGCAGCGCAAGAACCTCATTCTTCGCAAGTCTCAATTTTTTGGTCTTTATACCAGCCGCTTTATCTCTGGCCACCAGCTTTGCCTGGCGCTTTTTTGAATCATCTACCATTTCTTGAATGCCTGACTGTTATGAGCCCTTCCAGCACCAGAGCATGATTTATCACTCCGCCGCATTCAGGGGATAGTTCAAGAGAGATAACACCGTTTCGCAGCGCATGTCTTAATAGCACATTGCACCACTCATCGAGCGTTAGATCCTGCAGTCTATAAACTGAATCAATAAACCTATGCTGCAGCTTGGCCCCATCTAATCGCGTTGTCTCGAATGTTTTAATGGCCTGTTTAAACGTCAATCGCATGTTGTATAGCTCGGCCACTTCATCAAGTTTACGCTTCGTTGCAGCTTGCACGACACCAGAGAACGCCGGGTTATCGCCGGCAGCAAACAGATCTAAGGTGTCTGGTCTGCTTGGAAATGCATACACACTTCCAACGTCACAACGCAATATAGGCTGCTTAGTTACCAGGCCTTCGCGGAGCATCGCTTGCTGCTGGCTATGCTTAATGCCGCAAACTTCCACCAGCACCTTTCCCTGGGCGTCATAGCTGCACAGGATCCAGTTAGTCTTTATACCCTTGTTCGAGAATTGGAAATAACTTCTGTCCAACACCACATCAGCGTCAAAGGTACGCACAGCCTTGGTTATATCGTCCAGTCTCATGTCATTGCTCCAAAGTATTCACACCATGAATTTTATCAATGACCCACAAATAATAGACTGTTAGGAACAAATTAAACATGGCTTAGCCCGAAATTGCCAGATTGATCCATAACACGCTTGAGATCTTCTGCGCCGGTACCGATCATTGATACGTCAGCTCGAACAAGCAAATCGGTTTTAGCCCATCGATATGAGCATGCCTGCGACATCCACGTTAAGGGGTATAGCTCATTGTCGGCCAACCAGGCATAAGCAATGAAAACCTCTCTATCCGGGTGTTCGTCTTTATAGCTATCGCATGCATCAACCCCCTCCGTGTTATAAGCCTTGAATAATGCCATGGGCTGTAGATCGTCTAAGTGGCGCCAATCGGTAAAACCTACAAACCACTGTGACCAACCAGCCGCCATAACAACGCTTGGACACGCAGCTTGCCCCGGGCGCCCAAGCTGAGTAAAACCATCACCAGGCATAAGAACATCACCACAGGCCAGTGGCAGTGGTTCAGCCCTCAGAACGGTATCCTTTGGCAAACACAATACAAAGCACGTATCTGTGTTAAATAACTCTCCCCTTACACAGTCCATCCGTGTTCCTTAGCGATGGAACACATCACGTAAAAGTCCTCTATGATACGGCTCACCACCTTGGCCTCATGCCTGGCATCATCACGGGATATGTGCGGTACCCCATCAAATGGAATTTCTCTTTTGTAGTCACGCCCAGTTATCAGGCGATGCATCCAGACCATAGTGTGTAGCTGTTGGTTGCTGTAGTGAGCCCAGCTTTTCTCTATTCCGAGTTGATTGCATGCGTGGGCCATTACTGCATTGTCAAAATCCACACCATTACCCAAAAGCTCGACGGCTTGCCCAGGCGCATAGAACTCACGCGACCAATCACAGAACTCTTGCATGACACAGCCCAAAGGCAACCGAGGTAATGAATGATCAAACGCTTCGGTATACGCCTCTGGCTGCTGTCTCTTAACCCTCTCCCAAAACTCCATGGTGTCGGCATCTATTCGCCGGCAAGCATTATCACCGCCGTGATCAACAAGCCAATAACGTTCCCCCAGGATGCATCCAGTTTCAACATCCACGGTAACACCGCTCAGCGTAAATATGGCGGCATCAGGCTCTAATGAGCCAGACTCCAGATCAGCTACAACGATTACCGGCGTAGCCAATGGCTTAGGTGGAACGATAAAGGCGTCCTTAATTGACAGGCTTTTTATTTGTTGCGCGATTTCTTGGGCCATTCTTCGCTCCTTTGGCATCTGGTGCCGTCATTGAAAAATAAGTGCCTACGGCGCTTAATCGAACTAAACAACTTTCTTTTCTTCACTCGATGCAAACCTCCTGCCTTTGAAGTAATGCCGCCTGAATGGCCTAGAGAGGCCCAAGCGCACCCAGTTATGATGTATCCCGGTATTCTTTAAAGCCTTCACCGAAAGAGGCTGAGAGAACTCTTTTATGCCCAGTTGAAACCACTCTTGAGCCATTGCCTTGATAAATAGCTGCCTGTTGCAACTGGGACAGGGCACCCCGCCGATTGTGTAAAAATCTGCAGAACCAACCTCAGTGACGCTACAGGCGTCCCATAGGGAGCCGCCAGCACAAATACTGCCGCCCTCAGCACCAACAAACTCAGCGCCCCGGTACCCGCAGCCCGGCCTGTCTGCCGGCATTAATCTCTGTTCCACTTAATCCAACCTGATATTGTTCTTTGATTTTTCATAAAACAGCGCCAAAGAGTCGGCAGATAAACGCCAATCAATGTTTTTCTGCTCCGCTTTTGAAAAGGCATGCGCAAACACGGTTGCGTCTTGCTTCACGATGATTTCATTCAGAGCCCGGATCCTCTCAGTTAGAACCTGTATACCCGGCCCCGGGTTTTTGAAGTCCACCCCGGTCTTGTCACACTCCATGCAATCCAAGTGGCGACTAACAGGTTTATACCTGCCAACACCATGGCACTGAGGGCATGTGCCAGGGGTAGTGCTGTATTTACTAAAAGCCAGCGTTTTGGGGTAAATATCCAGTCGATGCTTTACGTCCTGGTATCCCATTTTTTCCCCGTAAAACTCAGAAACGGCGGCGATACCATGCTGTAATCGCTCCTCATATCTGCCGAGGATCCCGCGCAATCGTTGAATTTCTTGCTTCAACCTGGCGTTTTCGGATTTAGCGGCCTCAAGCTCTTGGGGATCTGACTGCTCGAGGGCTCCACCTATCGCAGTATCAGAATCGAGATTTTCCTTTATTAATCTAATGGCCCCTTCTATACCTCCGGCGAACTCCCCAAGGCCCATATCAAAATGCTCAGCCGCAGACTCCCGAAGCAGGGACAGTAGATCTCCGATTGTGGCTATGTCTCTCATGCAGCCTCCACCCACAATTCTTCATTACGATTCCAGGTCATAATGGCGCCGTCATTCAGTCCCAGATATTCAGTAATAACGGCTTTGGCCTCATCGAATCCGTAGCAGATACAAGCAAAGTAACCCCGCTTGCGCTTTCGATTCAGTTGTTCCACTTGCTTTTCACTGGGCTTGTTCTTGCCCCATTTCATTTCGATAAAAATGCCGTGATATGCACCCTTAGCTACATCCCCGGTAATATCTGGGTACCCTGTTCGCAACCCCTCAGCTGGCATATCACAACTCTCTTTACCAGTTCGCTTCCCGGCATTCGGTACCGCGGCAAAGTCCAGGTAATACTCAGGCAAAAAGCGCTCCAGCCAATCGAACAACATGACTTGTTCCCAGTGCTCATGCGATGCAGCAAACTTACGACCATTTATAATGCCGCCCGTTCTAAGCTCAGGCCGCTTTGCCAGCGTGGCCAGCGCTGCAGCATGAGGAGAGAGCCCTTTGTTTTTAGGGCTCTTGGTCTTTTTGGCTTTACTCCCTGATGTTGATCCACCTTCCTTTGGCACAGGCAAGCCGCCAAACGACCTGATAGAGCCCCAGCTGCCACCAGAACCAGTACGGATCCCTTTGTTAGACCAATCCTGTTGCTTTGCTATACGCTCTGCCAAGAAACCTTCGTCAAAAACTTTGCCACTCAAAGCAAACCCCAACTTGTTAGGAACACAATAAAAAAGCCAGTGCATTTTCTCACTGGCTTTTGTGTTTATCAATTAGTTTTGTTAGGAACTTTTTTGAATGGTGAGATAAAAAAGGCAATCACACCGAGGGACGGCCTATAGCCTTCATGGCCACCAGCTGTCGTTGAGTAGTCGATAAATTCAACGCCCGGATTGCTTGTTGAATGTGACACTGCGCTTCTTTGTGAAGCTCATCCGTTGACTGTCCAAGCTGATCAGCCACTGCATACAACAAAGCTTCCTCTATCCCCGGGCTATCGTTCATTCTCACACCATGAATAAGCCGGTGACACTGATCAAGAATGGTGTATCGAGAACCACTCCCGCAAACCTGCATGCCATTTGAACAATCAGCGATTATCTTCATTTTCTAACTCCGTGATACTCGACAACAACAGCTTGCATGTTGGGTTTCGCTTAGGCTCATTGCCACTGAGCGAACCAAACACCCGGCCGCCTTCTGTAACCCAATTGGCTCCATGCCGTTTCAGAAAAACCTTGTATGTACCCATCCCCACTTTTTCATACGCGGGATCCAATCTCTTGACCAATCCCTGATGGGTATATTCCGCGCCCATCATGCATCCCTTACTGTTTGATTTGGTATAACAGCCCTGCTGGCCCACTGTTTATTTCACAGCGCAGGGTGTAGATCCCCTCTATGGGTTTAGCGTGTACGGGCAGACCCGCATACCATCCCTCCGCCCCTCGCTCAGAAATATCTTCATCTACTGCGTCCACATAATCGCCAGCTATAGATAGCACGCAGACGCCATGCAGACCTATGCACAATTCAATATCAACCTGGTATTGGCCCTCAGAGTTAACAACCCCTGACTGTTTAAAGTCACGCTGACAAGTTAAGCACTCTTTGCCGTATAAAATAATCCCATGTTTACACTGCATCACTCGTTTCCTTTAACTGTTAGCTTCTGAAAGGTGATCTCTAATCACCTTGCCTGGTACCTGCTTTGTTGTTCTAACTACCCTGATACACATCCCCATCCATGTGGCCCATTTGTTGTATCTCCAGGAGAATCTGGGGCGAACAGAAACATGCGTGTTGTCATATTCAATAGTGAGTGACCATCCTTTCGTCTTGGTTTCCATAACTACCAGGACAGCGCCGTACATATAGCTATTCGGGTTTATGTGTTGCTCCCGATTTTGTTCGTAACGATCCACTGTCACCAAGTAACTAGGGCTCATAAAGAAGCCATCCAGTTCTCTGCTCATTATTGCTAACTCTGACATTTCGATTTCCTTTTACAGCCTAGGCGGATCAAACGGCTATATACTCGGGCAGAGCGGCCGAGATTTTTCTCGATGTGTGGCTCCCAAAACATCCAAGGAATGTCATTTGGATTAACTCGCCAGCGAATATTTGCCAGCTCTTTTTTAGACTGAGCAATCGCAATGTCTGAATGTCGAGATTCAAGCTCACACAGCCGTGTTGCCCTACCCATCATTGTTCCCCTACAAACAAGGGAAGTATCGGCAAATCCCGCAGTTGGAATCGAAGCCGCCCTTCGTGATAAACAGGCCTGCCGGCGAACTTAACTGGGAACCTGGCACCTTTTGGCGGGATCCTGTCTCGCTGCATCAAGTAGTGTTTGCCGTCAACAGTCTGAACCAGCCTCATCATTGAGTGATGAACCCTGATCCGCCATTGCTTTTTTGGATCCTGCATTGCGGCATTCACAAGCGCCTTAAATTCTTTCGCGCTAATACCATCACAGATTGAGTATGTCTCGAATGCTTTCAGCAACTGCTCTGGCATTGGACTTCTCAACTCCAGCACATCAAGTAGCGACTGCAGGGGGAGATCAAAAGTTTGCGCAACTTTCATCGGAGAACCGAGCTTCCGAATTGCGAGCCGCAGCCCTTCAATCGGATAGTGCCTCTTATTTCTCACGGCCATTTTGCCCCCCTTGCAGATCTTCACTCTGAACTTTGTCCAACTTGGCTGTAGATGGCCTTCCGATTGAGTCAAAGTAGCGCCTCTTTATCGTCAAGATGGCATCCACGATCAGGTATGAGTCGGCATCATGCACCTGGGAACTAATCTGAATCTCTCGTATTTTCTGGGCTTGTGGTGAATCTTCTTCCTCATTGTTGATAGGAACAGAGCCCTCTATATCATCAGCATCTGAAAATGTGCTGGCCCAATGAACCTTCTTGAGAACGTTGAGATCGGATGTAGAAAACGAACACACCCCAGGGATATTTATCTCAAGGGACGCAACCCGGCCGCCATCGGCTAACTCATCCTGAATATTTTGAATCCGGGCATCAATATCAATGTCCTTGTAAGAAATTTTTCCATCCCCGTCTAATGAGATCCCACCTCCAAGCTCGAAGGGGTACGCATCGCAGCACGTATTCACCAGATGTGACATAACGCGGTCAAAATCGACACTCTTATCATTGTCATGCTCAACAAACTCAGCGGGTATGCATTTCAGAGAGCCAATAGCTTTGCGGATCATGCTAGTGAACACATCAGCAGAATCTCCAGCACCAGTGAAAACCACCAGCATTCCCGAATCGGGAAGGATCAGGCCATCAATACGCTTGAATTTGGAAAATGCATCTTTGGCCATTTCAATCTTTATGGCCATTTGGAGCTCTTTCCTTTCTCCTGGTCGAACTATCCTCCGCTCCTTCATTTCGATAGCCGTTGCTCGGGCTTTTGTCCGCCTTGCTATCTCATCTGGAGGCAATACCTTTTCCTCTATCAACAGCGATACCAAATACGCTTTGGCGCCATCAGCATTGATATGATGAGCAACAGATTTAATTGGACTGCTTTCAAGCTCACTACCGATGAGGGCATTCTCCCGATCTAGTGCGTGAACAAAGCCGGATGATGAAATTGCGTCACCGGAACAGCCTTTAAACATGAATCGCTGCAGAGCTTCATCAAGCTGCTCAAATGTGAGGGCAAAATCTTTCAGCCAGTAAAAGATCATTGCCCCCGGGGCCAGGCGTTTAAGTTTCATGATCACTTGTTCCTCTTTTTGCGATTAACCTTGCCACCAGCTCGAGCCATAGCTCTATGCTTACTGGAAATAGCAATGAGGTTTTTATTTGATTGAATTAGGTTTTCGTTGTGAGCGAGATCTACAGACATTTGTGATAGCCGGTGTCTTGTGTTGGCCATGGCCCGATTACAGGCTTCAACATCAAACTCTTTCAATTTCTCGGCCAGTTCGCCATGGACGGCCCGAGGAGGGCATAGCTCCTCGAGCAATTCATCACTGATCCCGGGTATTGTCGGCATGATTAAGTTGCCATCCCGGCCAATGCCCATTACAACAGCAAATCCGTTTTTACCGAGCCAAAGCGCTATTGGATACCGCGGATCAATTTCAAACTCGCCTTCTGTCGATGTAATGTCAGTCTGAAATGAAAAAACCGAGGCTCCACCAGCATCACACTCGAAAAAATCCTCATGGATCATTGCCTGCAGCATAAAGCCGAGATAGCGCCGCTCAGTCCTGGTTTTGTCCAACTCGACACCAAAGTCAGTCAGGTGTTGATTGGCCTTTAGCATCGTGTTTTTTGCGTCAAGTAGACGCCGCTTGTTTTCAGCGTTCTTCGCTTCTAACCGCTTGTTTTCAGCTTCCTTGGAATCCAGCCTGGCCCGTAAAGACTCTTGCCCTTTGTGAGCCTCCCTCAACTCTCGAGCATGTGCAGCTTTGAGTTCACTAATGCGCCCCTCACTGGCCAGCAGCTTGTTAGCGTCTATCTCAAGCTTTGACTCCAGTTCGCTTACCGTTTCTCGGAGAGCATCAACATTGGCCCGTTGCTCATTCAGCGTTTGAGTAAGCTCTGATTTTTCATTCTCAAGTAATCGGACTTTGCCAGAGAGATCAGCATTGAGTTTTTCGTACTCGCGTTTTAACTGAGTCAGCTCATCAATAGAAATCAAACCATCAATGCTTGGGCTTGAAGTTGATAAAGCCTCAAGCTCAGAGGTCAGTATTGCGTTTCGCTCATTAGCCTCCTCTAGGTCTAGCCGATACTCACTAATCTCAGAGTTCAGCTTGAGTACCTTCTCTTTGAGTCGAACCTCACTACTCCGCATAAGTGACATTTGAAACTCTGCAGACGACAAACGGCGTCTAATTGAATCGCGATCAGCCTCCAATAAATCCGTATAGGTGATCTCGGCCGACTCTTTCCCGTTCAACAACTCGAGAACGGCACCTTCATCGACCGACAAAGAATACAAAGCATCCATTTTAAAAAACTTTGTTAGGAACAGATTTGGCAAATGTACTCTTGAAGGTGTTAAATATCAAGTAATCGTTAGCCCCTTTTTTGCCGGGACAATCTGAAAGTTATCATCAAGCAAATAATCCGGATCATCCATTTGATCACCCAACGCCGCCCACCCTGGCCGGCCGGAGCGACTAAACAGCTCAAGCCGTTCAACATCACCGCAAAGTCGTTCCATTCTGCGATAAAACTCATCTGGCTTCTTGCTGTGCTCCATATTTGGCGCATCAATTACTTGCCTGACATTCTTTGATTCCACCAACTGAGCAGCCCGACCAATACCCCCGAAAAGCACTAATTCAGAATTTGACCTGGTGTAGTGCCCCTGATTAATGTCGAACCTCTTTTCAGATCCGCAAATGTTTCTCAGCCAGTCAGGCCCGAACCAGCTTTTTAGGAACGACCTTGAATACATTTTTGAATCAAACTGAGCAAGATCGTGAAAACTGGCCATATCATCCCTGACCAGCTTTGCCAT
Organism: Shewanella sp. VK101; assembly: GCF_056497865.1. NCBI lineage: Bacteria > Pseudomonadati > Pseudomonadota > Gammaproteobacteria > Alteromonadales > Shewanellaceae > Shewanella > Shewanella sp. VK101. The sequence continues at coordinate 42,995 of NZ_JBSSWS010000003.1, read as the reverse complement.
ATTCTCCCAACCTCGCTTACTGCGCTTCACCCACACAAAGCCGCCAGTTAAGTACCGAAATCCCCAGTCGCGCATAACATCCAACGCTTCTTGCAGCAGTGGCATTGTGGCCCACATAGCCAGAAGACAATCGTCAGCTGCATAGTCCTTGACGTTCATACGCTTAATGTCTTCTAACTTCATCGTTTGATAGTGCCGCAATGCACCACCCCGATTCAGGCTCTTGTCATCGTATGACCAGGGACAATCAGCAGCAATCACACTAAATCGCCGGTTACTCTGCGGCTCTTTCACACTTATCATTTATCACCTCATCCAAAATTGTTCCTAACAATTATTGATCTTTTACGGCATGACTAGAAGTGTTTAAAGGACAGCCTGGCAGTTCAGATCCATTTTTGGATCTTTCGGCGAGAAAACATGCGATCAAATCAGATGCAATGAAAGGCAATGCCTTTTAAATCAAATGCTTGAAAAATATATGTATAAAAAACCAGTACACACAAAAGAGGGGGGATATAGATCTGCAGGATAAACGATCGTATGATCGGCGGCGTTTTATATTGTTCCTAACACGTTCCAGGTGAAGGGAAACAAAAAAGGACTCCTAAGAGTCCTCTTTGAGCGAATAGAAATAGGCCTCTATCGCATGTTGCCAAGCGTCCTGTTCCAGAGGGCGCTTAGCTTGTTGTCAACCTCAACTCAACAACAGACCAAATTTTACCTTTGGGCTGCTTTTGAGTCAATTCCGCTCGGCTGTAATTTGATGAAAAAAAGCACACGACCAATCCGGCACCATAATCAGCTATCCCCCATATTGTCAGCTATCGACCAGGCCAGGTTACTAAAGCCATCGCTGGTGGCGTTCTTGCAGGTAATAGCTCAACACTACAACGTAAAAACGGGCAGTTGTTATCCGAGTCAGGCCAGAATTGCGGCTCTCTGCCAGCTGTCAGTCAGACAGGTAATAAGAATCAAAGACAAGATTGTCAAAATGGGGCTTGTCAGCGTACACAGGCCAAACAAGCGAGGATGCCTGGTTTACTCTCTCAACATTCAAGCTCTGCAGCAGCTATCGGTTACAGCCAGAAAGAAACTGAGCTCGGCCACCAGCAGCAAAAAATGTCATGTGCCGAAATCCCAAAAATGTCACATAAACAGTTTATCTAACGATAAACATAAAGATCTAAATAACACTGTCACGGCAAAAAGCGCCAGACAGCGGTTTCTTGAATCTCTCATAAGCGGCATCCAGCACGAACTAACCCACCTCACTGGCATCAAGCAAAAAGCAGCGTACACATCAGCAATCAAGAAAGCCCGTATAGCCAGAGGCGAGATATTCAGTGATGAAGAAAAGGCCCGGCGCAAAGCGATCTCTGAGCGTAACAGAGCAGCCAGGGAAAAAGCCGCAGCGACTGGCCAGCTGATCCGCAACCTGGAAACCCAGCTAATCACTTGGAGCCGAACAGGAACCGGCTTTACATCAGAGCATGCGAGCATGCTTGAGCAATACAGCTCAATACTGGGCGCGATGGCCAAGCCATTGCTAAAACGCTTCTGGTCTACTCATAGAGCATAAATCCCCTGTTTTTAGGCTGCTACTTGTTGACGCTTTACTCTCTCATTGGATCAAACAACAGAGGGTATAACGTGAAGTTTCTTTTAGAACACTGGCCCAAGCTACTGGCCATAGCATTGATTATCAGTGCGTACCTGTATGTGAACAATCTAATCACGACAAATGAGGAATTGCAGAAGGCCATTTCTGATAAAAACGAGCGGATCGAAAGAATGCAAAATGCTATCGAGCAAGCAGAAGTCAATGCCGCAGCGACAGAAAAAGAATTCGATCAATTACTCGAGGCCAGAGAACGGGAGATCCGAGAGTCAATTGAAATTAGCCGAGCAGCCAACCAGCGTGAGCAGCAGCTGCAGAACGACATGATGAACTTGAAAAAGGAGTTAATGAATGAAAACGGCCCTACAGATTGTGCTTTCCAGCCTATGCCTGATTCTGGTGTCAGGGTGCTCAACGGCGCCGGAACCCCAAACGGTTTATCTGACAAAGACAGTGATCAAACGGGAAAAAGTACCGGAGGATAAAATCACTGAAATTACAATACCCACGTTGTCAGGTAATCCCCCATGGATTGAGTGCACTCGACATGGGGCTGAACTGCGAAACCTGTTGAAAATGGCCAATGATAGGTTTGAAGCCTTGCGCAGCCGCAATGCTGAGATAGACCGTCAAAACAACAAGGGAGATTGATTTTCCTATGTCTGTTAAGGATATGCACATGACCAAATAGCAGACTGGTGCGCTATGAGATTGAAACGAATGGGCTATACAATCGCCCTTTCCAATCTCACCAGCGCCACTCACGGCGAACAACCAGACGTACTGGGTTTGACTGCCTACGGTAGATCCATCGTTGTTGAAGTCAAGGTGTCGCGCTCTGACTTTCATGCTGATAGAAAAAAGCCATGGAGACAGGATCCAGAACTCGGGATGGGAGATCAGCGAGTTTACCTTGTGCCACAGGGACTGCTTAACGTAGAAGAAATACCCTATGGATGGCAGTTGTGGGAGATATGCGGCAAAAAAAGGCCAACGCTGAATATAGTCAAAGGCCAGCGCAAAGTTAAAATCCAGCATCCTTACATGCGCCCTGGTAACTTCACTACCCAAACCGTTCTCACAAACATTACCAAGGATGAATTGTCGCACTTTACCCCCAAAGAGAAAAACTACCGCCGAGAGCTAACCTGGTTATTGAAAATTGCCTTCCGGGCTCAAGAAAACGGCATAGACCTCAACAAGTTTGCCAACAATTACCAGACTTCATAAGCGCGCCCATCCCGGAATGGTACCGTCACAGATGGCGGTACCATTTTGTCGAATCCCCTCTTGCAAATACACACGCGTGTGTATATAATTATCTCAAGTTAAACAACTGAGGAAACCATGACTTCAAAGGACTTGATTAGTTTACTAAGAGAGAACGGTTGCGAGTTTGTTCGGCATGGCAAGGGTGATCATCAGATCTGGTTTTCACCTAAAACGGGAAAGAAATTCTCCGTCCCCCACCCGAAAAAACAAATGCCAATCGGGACACTCAAAAGCATTAAGAGAGCTGCGGGGATTTAATCCCCGCCTTTTGAAGTCTGATCCGGGAGAAGCTATGTTATTTATGGTTGGTGTCGAAGTACCTAAAAATGACGATACAGCCTTTGGTATTGTCGTGCCTGCGTTTGAGTCTTTGGGGTATAGCTGCTTTTCTGCAGCTGATGAGGAACAACAAATACTCAACAAAGCTAAAGAGGCCATTTTGGATATGGCCGAAGAAGTCTTGAATGATGGCCATCTGTTGGAAAGTTTGGATAAAGGCTATCAAAACTATCAAGCAGAGTATCCAGATTTTACTCAATGGATAGCGATTGATGTGCCTATCGAAGCACTAAAACCCAAGCAAAAACGCTTAAATATTACTTTGTCGGAATCGCAGCTTGCTAGAATTGATAACTTTGTTGGCTACCACAGCCAATACAAAGATCGTTCTGATTTTCTGGCAAAGGCGGCCGACAATTTAATGCGGCAGTCTGCGTAAAACAAAAGGCCCGGTTAATCCGGGCCTTTTTTATTTCCAGTTCCTGGATGAAAACTGCTCACCGATGAAAATGGCACCACTGTCATTTAAATCAATATTTGACCGTGGTTTTTCAACGGTGACACCATCTGAGTTTCCCAACGGAAGGCTGTTGAAGCCACCAGCAAGAGATTCAAAGAACTTGGCGGCAATAGCCTTATCTTCATCGCTGTCCATGCGGATTAATGCTTGCTTTTGGCTCTCAGACATAAACACGGAAGCTTTTTCGATGGCCTCCATCATTGCGTGTTCCCGGAATAGATTTTGCCTTGATACATTATCAAGCGTTCCCTGGAGCTCCTGCACCACACTCTCAAACATCAAGACTTTAGAACCAAGATCTGCAATATCATCGGCATCCATGACACTGGCGCGTTCCCAGTAATCCATAACTTTCTCTGCACAGCCCTTAAAACCAACAGACTCAAGCATGTGCATAATGCCATCATGCTCCGAGGTCGCCGATATGCTCTCGAGCATCATTTCCATTTTCCGCTTGTCGATATAGGATGGATGTTTCACATAGTCAAAGCCCCAGAGAGCAGTAGCAACAGCGCCTGATGGCGTCCTATAGCCGTCCACAGCCCATGAAAAGCCACCAACACCAGCATCGTCCATTGCTTTAGCTGCAATGCCTCCCGGCGTGTTCAGAAAGTCCTCCGTATGAGTTACGATCCCTTCATCACTTACAGATATGTCCACCAGCACGTTTGATGGAACGTTTTCAATAACGACAGGTTTTCCGTCTATATAGACAATTTCGACCTCTGCCAACTCCATTTTGTCAGCAACTTGCCGGCGAACATGGCCGAAGTAACCATACAACTCCCGAAGCTTAAGCCTCTCCTGGAAATGTTTATTTCCAATGATCGATCTGACAGCGTTAATCAGATAGCCACGACCGTTACCATCCGAGCGCCCGTGATTTCGGAGATCAAACTCCTTCGTTACAGTCCCTAACACCTCATATTTTTTTGCCATTATTCACTCCACAGATTAACTAAATGACTATTCACCAGAGCCTTAACCTTTTCGTCTAAGCCGCCTTCTACACCCTCAAACATGCCCTCACCATCGGACGGCGGGTTTTTGGCTATCTCACTGAGCACTGTTTCAATGGTGTCATTGTCTAAACCGGCTTCTCCCATCATCATCTTCTTGAATGTTTCACTACCACTGAACGTTCCCTGCATCATCATGTCCATCAGCGTGACAACAGAGGTGCAAAACTCGATCTTGGAACGGTTCTCATCAGCTTTTTCGATGGCCAGAGCCGTGTTGACACTGTGGAATTTGACAGTGAAGGGTAACTTGTTCCTGGGGAATGCTTTCTTGTATTTGAATGCCAGGTGAATCTCGATGATCCGCATAACCGCATCCCGTATACCGTTACGGATCCAGATAGCTCTCATAGCTGCAATGATGGATGTTCGAGCCCAGCCACCTTCTCCGAGGCCTCCGCTCATCATATCGGCCCAGCCAATCATGGATGGATCAATGCCCAGTGAGGAACACAGGCGCTTGAGGTTGAAAATCACATCCTCGATGCCGTTAATGTTTGGGCTTGTTTGTTGGGTATCCACAGTCATACCGCCCTTACCCCCCGTTAATAACGGGATCAGGCGCGTAAAAATGGATGGACGGCTCTTGTTGATTCTTGCGTATTCTCGCTCGGCTTCAATATCCTTCTTGAATTGTGTACCTACTTGGTTCAAGTAATTTGCTGCTGAGATTGGATCCAAGCCGTCCATGCCTATGCCAACGATCCTGTCAGTTTTGCTTGCTGCAAATCTGGCGCCTCTTAACCCGCCCAGGGTTTCATTGAACTCCATGTACGCTGTGTATGAGTTTTCGAGAAAGGATGTGCCATAGTTTTGAGTCTCCACCGGCTTTCGGCGGTGAACATCATCATAAAGCGAATATTGCTTCGGCCCGTTTACCGGCGGCTCCGCATCAAGGTCAGGCGTCCAAAACGGGATCTTGCACCCAACTAGCGCCCAGGGTTCAGCCAATCTGAGATTGTCACCTTCAAATTTTTTGAGATATTCACCGACAAAACCACACAGCAAGCCGGCTCGCTCATACTCTTTTACCTGGTGGGCCAACGTGAACCAGTTTGATTCTATATCTGTAATCCCAACACCAGGCGCCCCATACGGCCGGAGATAATGTACCCCGTATTGCGCCATCGGCATTGCCCAGCTGGCCACAGCGTCATTAATCATTCCGCCGAGGTCTTCCATTACTTCATCGGCAAGCTCTTTAAACTCAGGATCCGCAGATTCAATCGTTAAGATATTCCCGGTTTCCATATCCGGCGCCAAAGCGTGTGCGATATGCATCTGCAAGGCGGCACTTATCAGTTCGTTATTGCCCATCATTTGATAAATGGCATAACGGGACATTCTATCTTTGGGCAGAACGTACTCAGGCAACCAACCCGATGATTTGTTGAGTTTGCCAGTGTTATCGCCAACTAAATCCGAATCGGCCGGGAAAGGCATTCCGACTGATCCAACTGAATCATACGCAATGGATGCATCATCAGCGTCTGACTGCTGGTAGCCGCGGAACAATGTCTTAAATGCCCCCAACAACCCGTCATTTGATTTTGTCTTTTTCACTACTCACCCGCTCATTGCAGTAATTGACGGCATGATAGCCAGATGAGTTGCGGCCAATAAAAAAACAGGGGAATTAGCGGTTTTGATTGATGCCACTAGAGTGGCTTTACAGGATGGACACAGACAACATTCTGTATTCTGTACTACATCGATAAAGGTTTTTAGCAATAAAAAACCCCGCTTGGTGGCGAGGTCAAACTTGCGTTTATTTTTTTTTATTGTCTTTGCGGTTGCCAATGTTGATGTCACCAACAGAGATTTTAATTCCGCCAGTAACAGCTACAATGACGATCACAGAGAGCCACATTTCTATGGGTGTCATATGATCACTCCTTTTAGGAAGCAGCCGCGCCAGCGCCCTATTTCAGCCTTTTTGGGTACTGGTTAAAGTCGTCAATAGGATTTTCAGACTAACGCGACAAAGGTTTATGGGCCTACTTTTTGCTGAACCAGGACACCACATCCCAGGAAGTAGGAACATAAAGGGCAGAACATTGTCCCGCCCTTGTAACTGATTAGTCAGTTGCAAGGGCGCCTCTTAGCGTCGATCTATCAATCACTACTGAGGCAGTATTATAATGATATGTCCTTGATAGGCAACTTTATTTAAGCCAAACAAAAAACCGCCCATACAGGCGGTCTTTTGTTTGGCTGGTTAGGCCGTTTGGCTGTGGTGAGGCCAAACATATAAAACTAAGCAATCTGGCTAGTAAAGTAGCCGCGCTAGTCTGAAAATCCTAAGCAAAGGTTAACGACATCTGACGGCTCTGTCAATAACAGTTTATTCTCAGCTCTACCAGTGAGCATATAAAACAAGGCATTCACAGAAATTCTTAATCCCCCGCTTTTTTAAGTTCACATCCCCCTGATTGTTAGCATCGCCACAAGCCAACAAACAGGAGCGATCAATGCTTGAAATCAAAGACGTAATCAAGGCGATTGCGGAATCAACAAACGCAGACGGGGTAAAAAAAGTCTTATCCAAGTTTGTATTTGATTCCTCTGAACCCTGGAGCAACACCGGCCCGGCAATGGGCATAGAGAAAGTGAACGGGGTAAGCCTTAACCGAGCAAGGAAGGAAGCAAACGCCGCTGCAGTGTCAATACTGCAGCGAGTAGGAACGAATGCAGAGCTGCTCACTGATGAGGATAAACAGATCTTACGCCAATACTCCGGCATTGGCGGGACTGACACCGAAAGTGACACTGGTGGCCACATCCATGAATACTACACCCCGACAGAAATTGCGGCCGGTATATGGGATGGCTTACGTTCCATGGGCTTTAGCGGCGGTAACACGCTAGAGCCGTCAGCTGGCGCCGGTGTATTCCAGGAAATGAAACCGGCTGGCACAGTTATCACAGCCACGGAAATAGATCCCACCAGCAGCGCAATTAACAAACTGCTACACCCGGAAGATGCCGTATTTAATCAACCTTTTGAGCGCCTGGCAGCTGATGTCGAAGATGATCTATTTGATAGCTGTGTTGGTAACGTCCCCTTCGGCGCGGTGAGAGGCGCAACCGCCGCCCTTGACCCATCCCCTCTATCTGCAGAAATAAAGGCAATTGACGCCTATTTTGTGGCTCGAGTAATCGACAAAGTGCGCCCTGGTGGATTGATTGGTCTAGTTGTGCCAACCGGCATTATCTCCGGCGCAAAGAATAAGAAGCTGCGCCGCATTATCAGTCAAAAAGCCGAGTTCCTTGGCGCACATCGACTCCCCAGCGGGGTATTCAGCAACTCTGGCACCGATGTTGTGACAGATATTTTGTTCATGCGTAAGCATCCCGAGGATCTGGCGGAGCTCTTACCCAACCTGGCCGATTCCGTATTGAAAAAAGCCAACGTGCTCTGGCCGACATTCATAAACGGCAAGTGGTTTGAATCTGCAGAGGGCAAGCGGTTCGTTCACGGCGAATCAGAAACAGCAGCATTCCAAAATCGCTTGGTAGTGAACAATACAAACAACCTGACCAATGCAGCTCTTAAAGAGAAGCTTTCGCACAAATTTGAAAGCCGTATTGACTGGGAACTGATAGATGCCTCCGAACCCCTGCCGATTGTTTACGCCGAAGGTGACGAAAAGCTGATCAACGGGCGCTGGATGAAATTCGTTGCCGGCAATTGGGAGCCGATCAAGCTGGTGGCCGATGATGGAAGCATTAATGCAGAGCGGTACGGCGCGAACACATTCGCAGGCCTCGAGAGCGCGCTATCTGAGCCAGAAGGCGCGTTATCGCTGACTTATGAACAGTTGATGGCTGCATATAATGACTTCCCAGGACTATTTACCGGCCCCCTGAGAGACTTTATTAAACTGGCCTACGACCAGGAGCCAAAATATCGAGAGCAGGTTATACGAGGCTCTATCATTGGTATGCGTGTCCAAACGCTGCAGGCTGGAGCCGACAGCGACAGCACCGCCCTGGCCGTAGCCCGGGATCTCATAACTGCAGAGTTAAATCGGTTCGGCATCCCGGCCCGTACCGGCAAGCTGGCCATTTTGACAGGGCGCAATGCGAATTACTGGAACATTTTTGCCACCAGCGTGGACAAAGACGGCAATTTTAGCGATCTGCTCAATGGCAAGGTTCGCAAAGGCGAAACAATCGCTTATGACCCGACTGATGCGACTCAAACAATTGGTTATCTGTTCAGTGTTCGAGATCTAAATCCTGTTCCCCTAGATGAGTTTGCAGAGCTTTATCAGGGGCAAGCAAAATCCCTCTCTGAGCTCGCAAAACTTCCAGGCGTGGCCATCACACCGGATGGGAACCTCGCACCTATTGACCGCGCCACCAGCGGCAACATTGTAATGAGCATCCATGAAATCAAAAACGCAATGGCCGTTCCTGGTATCGCTCCCGACATACTCGACAACTATCAACGACAGCTGGATTTAATCGAACAGAAGCGAACCAGAACACACGTTGACGCCATTGACTTTAACCTGACGGCCAAATGGATCCCGAGGGAGTATGTGAAAGAGTTCCTCGAGGAGAATGGATACTCCCGAATGACATACTCAAAGATCCTGGAAGATGAGGACGGCTACCAAGAGGAGGTTAAAGACTACCAGGGCCAAGATGGTGTTTTCGGTGGGTACAAAGGCGGCTTTGACGGGCAGCTGATGAAGTACCTGAATGGCGGTGGTATTACGAGTAGTCGCAAAGACCTAATCAACGAATACAAATCAAAGATGCGCCGGCTTGAAGAACAGTTTTCAAAGTGGATCCGACAGCATGACGATATTGACGCATTAACAGACTTATACAACGACACGTTTAACGGCTATCTGCGTGTAGAACATAGTAATGCTCCGCTTCAACTTACAGATACATCGGGCGAGGTTATTAACTTCGACTATCAGTGCGCCGAAATCCGCCGATTAAGCGAAAGCGGAGGCGGTATATGTGGCTTTGGCACAGGTTTGGGCAAGTCTTTCACGGCCCTGGGGCTGGTGGCATATAACACTCAGCTTGGCCGAGCTCGGCGCACTGCCCTGATAGTGCCCAAGCCTGTCATCGAAAACTGGTATCACGAAAGCAAAATGTTCTACGGCGTCCACATAAGCAAAGTGCTGTTTGTCGGTGTCACTCCAGAGTTAAATGATGATGGCAGCATTAAGAAAGCGCCTGTACTTGATGAAGAAGGCCAGCCAAAGATAAACCCAAATACCGGGAATCCAATTATCCGCGATGTAATCTCCTTCGCCGACACAGCAGAAGTGAAAAAGCGGCTAAACATGATCCCGCAATCAAACTACTCCCTGGTTGTTATGACTAAGGAGCAGTTCGCAAGCATTCCAATGCGTCCAGAGTCTGTCGGCGATTACACCATGAGGATGGTCGATCGAGGCCTTCTGACTGGCAAAAAATACGTTGCAAACGCGAAGAAGCACCGGGACGCGATGAAGAATGAGCGCTTCAAACAGAAGTATGCGGACACTGGAACGACCAAGGCCCAAGACGTTCCGTACTTTGAAGATATGGGTTTTGACAACATCATTGCCGATGAAGGCCACAACTATCGCAATTCATACGCAGCAGGCCGCGAAAGCTCAAAATTGGCTTACTTGCCAACTGCCGGCACGGCAGATCTCGCTGTGGACATGGCCCAGAAAGCCGACTACATCAAAACTCGCTTTGATGGCCGAGGCGTAACACTACTTACAGCCACCCCCACTGTTAACTCCCCAACTGACATTTTCAACATGCTCTCTCTTGTTGTGCCTGCAACTGAATGGAAAGAGTTGGGGATCATGGATGTTGACGACTTCATCAAAGTGTTTGGTGAGACAGAGGAAGTTCTTGTCCAGAAAATATCTGGCGAGGTGGAGCTGAAAACAGCCCTGGTTGGTTTCAAAAACTTGTCCGGCCTTCGCGCCATTTTTCACAAATATGTGAATCTAAAAACGGCTAAGGATGTATCTGCAACTGTTGAGATCCCAGACCTGGATGAGGCCGAAGTTCAGTGCAACATGAATGCGGCACAAGCTGATCTCTATGAGGAGCTACGCACCCGCGCCGATGAGCTAAACAGCAAAGACCCGGAGGAGCGCAGACGCGCCATTGAGAGAGGAGAAAAAGTTGATTCAGTATTCTCAATCATTAGGGATATGGATCGGGTTACTACAGACTTAGACCTGTATAACCACACTCTCACATTCACGTTTCCGGAAGCATACGATGAGCAAATAAAAACCCTAGCGGATCTGCTGCCCAAGTCAATCAGCGTAAAAGACGTAGGCGAAGATAAAGCTGATGAGCAGTCTCTCATTGATGCTGAAACCGTTACACTCGATACAGTCGTGAAGGTTCGCAGGGACACTTCGGGGGCCGTAGTCCTTGTAGTCAGTGAACACCTTGAAGATATGGTATTGAAACTGCTCAAGCAGCTATCAGTGCCTGAATCAGTAATCAACCACCCTATTTATCCCAAGTATGCACAGCTCATCGAGAAGCTGAAAGCCGGCCTCGAGGACGGAAAGCAGATCATATTCACTGAGGAGAAAACGCAACACAGGAAACTCAAGCGGATAATAGCCAATAACCTGGGGCTCTCTCCTTCTGAAATTGGGATCTTAAACTCTGATACAGCAAGTGGAGGGAAACGGAAAAGCAAAGCAATTGATCCTGATAGCTTTGAACAAGAAAAAGCGTCACTTGAGGATATTGCCGCCGACTATAACGAAGGCCGTTACAAGATCCTTATTTGCAACAAAACGGCAGAGGTCGGCGTTAACTTGCACATTGGGACGACAGATATTCACCACTTAACACTTCCTTGGACACCTGCCTCAATCAAACAGAGAAATGGCCGCGGTGCCCGGGTAGGCTCAAAGCAGAAAAAAGTCAGAGTTAACTACTATGTGGGTAAAGGCTCCTTCGATGAGTTCAGACTCGGCAGCTTGAAGCGTAAATCTGAATGGATGTATGAGCTGTTCAACGGTGACGCCGACCGAATGGGTAATGCTGACGCAGAAGATGCTGGCCAAAGTTCTCTCCTGCTGGCCAAAGATCCGGAGGAACGCGCAGCCCGTATCGCCGCCGCCCAGAAAGAAGCTCTGGAGAAAATACGCCAGGCCGAGATAGCCCGGGCAAATATCGACCTCAACAACTTCTTGAAGGCATCTTTTGACCTGCATGCTGATCCCGAACAAGCCAAGCAAGATTATCTCAACAAAAAGGCCAATGTAGAGCGCCTTGAATCCACCTTGGCAAAGGTTTCTGAATCAGCCGAAAACTATGAAAACTACGCAAAGAAGGCCAAAGAAGATGGAAGTCACATGCGTACTTACTACGAAGATGAAGCCAGGGGTTACAGACGCCAGGTCAAAGCTACTAAAACGGCCCTGGAAGCAGCCAAGAAAGAGGTTAAGATTGCCCAGCGCTTAACAGCACGACTCGACAAGGCCCACGATATGACTCGACAGCTGAAACCTGCAGTTGCCGATGCCATTGCTAAAGGTCTAATTGAAGTGCCACCAATGATCATCGATCAGCCGGAAAAATTTATGCTCTACAACAACAGAGTTTATAAAGTCGGCGCCATGTATAACCACACCGAATATCAAAAGCACTCAAGCAACATTCGCCGCGTTTTGCAGGTTACGTCATTCAATTGGGACTTGAAGATGGCCGCTGTAGAGGTTCGGTATACGTCATATCAATATGACAGCAAGAAGGCCGGGCACACGATGAATATCTCAATCTCAGCCCTGGGGAGTGAAACAAACATATCTGAGACTGAGCTCAGCCTTCGAAATTGGGCCATGGAAAAACACACTCTGGCCGAAATTGTGGAGAAAATTCCCGAGGAGCTGTTTAGAACCTTGCTGAAAGAGAACACTATCGCTATCGATGGCGACGCCATTTCTCGCTACTGGTTGATCTCTGATAATGGCGGGTTTGATGTGGTTTCCATGAATAGCGAAAAGCTATCAGAAACGTTTATCTATCCAGATCCAAACAATACGGCACTCAAACAGCGTGTTGCAAAGTGGCTGCTGGAAAACCGCAAACACACATCTGACTATTCAGCGCCTAAGCCGCAGCTGGTGGCCCTCTATGGCGAGAAGTGGCTTAATGCCATTGAGAGCTACGGAAACACGGCGCCAGCCTCAGAGGTTACGGCCTGGGCAGCCAAGACTGTTAGTGATTGGTTGGCCAAGGATGAAGTTCAGGCAAAACTTGCCGAGTATTTGGATCTGAAAAGTTACTCTTTGCCGAATGAGTACATACTCTACCGCGAGGCATCAAGTCTCATACCCGCAAACTATGACAATCACCAAGACTTCAAGGATGCAATGGCGCAGGCCTGGGCCACGAAAGAGGCCGAGTTCAAGCAGAAGCGACAAGCCGAAATTGAGCGCCGCGAGAAACTTTTCAAGGCTGGCAGGACTGCAAACGCCACAGCTACCGATGAAGACAGAGCCAAGCGCATGGAATGGCTACTGGAAGCCGTCAACAGCAGTGATACCCCCTCAATGATTGACCGAGTGATGGGAACGGACTCTGTTTATCTGGATGTATTCGGCGACTATGGCGCCATCGGGGCAATATTTGACGATCTGGTATTATTGACCGATAGCCACATGCCTGATTACTCGCTGGACTGGGCCAAAAAGGGAGTGATCAGCGCTCTAACCGATCTAACCAACGCATCCAACCGAGCTAAGTACCAGAGTGTCATTGATAAGCTGCGAAAAACACCCGAGCCGGAGCCACAGGAGCAAGAAAAGGTTGCCGAGGTACACACGCAGGCAAAAACAGAGATAACGGCTCTAGAGAGCGCTCAGGAGTTTGAGGGAATTACTGTAAAACTTAACTCTACAGTGATAATGAATCGAAAGGTACGGGTAGACATTGGTACCGTTTATTGTATCCATGATCCTAAAGGCCTTGCCGGAAAACTCTATGAAAACAAGGAGGCATTGAAGGCATTAAGCCAAGGTGTATTCTACAAAAACGACAAACGGGGCGTTTCTGAGTGCCCAGGTTCTTGGTGGTTTGTACCATCTACTATCGAATTGAAAGATATTTTGACTGCAATAGAGGTTTCTCAATAATGACTATCAGCAAAGCAGTAATACCAAGCGCTGAGGATTTGGCCCCCTTGCTCGATGAGGCCACCAGCCAGGGCGACATTTCAGAGTCTGATTTTGTCAGCACATTTACCAAGAATTGCGCTGAAAACCTCAAGACTAACCCATCGCTATACAGGAGCTATGGCCCATGGTGGTGGGCACTCAAACAATTGCTGGCAGATAATGGGCTCTCATTTGGTGAAGAAACAGAAGTCGCTACTCTGGCCCGTTTTGACTATGACAGCCCCGCCCTTGTTTGCTGTGCCGCCTGGGCATATCAGGACTACATTGTAAAAAACGGCTTCCTTTATTCGGGGAAGCATCAATACCCTGTCACTGATAGTGATGAGGATGAAACCTACTACTTAACCGATATGGATATGGAAGCATTGGCAATAGGTTAACAAGCAGGAAAAAGGGGCCATTACGGCCCCTTTTCTCACTGTTGTAACAGTTCATAAAAATCAAATAGATTGGACAAATTGACTTACTCCTGTTTTGCAGCGTTTTAAGTTGTTGGCCAAGGTAAAATCAAATATCTGACGATTAATGGGCTCTAACTCGCGTGACAGCTCTTTGTGAAAAACGTGGTATCCGATAGCCCAATTTTTTAATTTCAGCTTTCTACAGCCGATGTTAAACAGCCTGGCGGCAAACTCCTTATCCTCTGCCCCCCACCCTACAAACGACTCATTAAACCCATTTACAGCCAAGGCGTCAGCACGGAAGAACGCCATATTACAACCATGGATCCCGCCTGTTTCAGATGAAACAGTTGATCGCACTCGAGATAGGAACTTACAGCGCAGCGCATCAAGCCGATGTTTCTCAAATCCTCCTTTAAATAAGGATGGATACTCGTCTGTATACAGCAACTGCTGTGAATATGACTCGGTTAAACGCACTCGGCGGCCTGCTACAAACTGTCCCTCCCGGGCTACATCCAAGTGATCAGCAACAAAGTGCTTATCCAGAATCATGTCACCGTCCACAAAGATGATGTAATCACACTTAGCCTTGGCCATAGCCAAATTGCGACTACGCGACAATCTATATCCTGCATCTTCTTGCCAAGAATGGATGACTTGTAACTCGGGGTGTTGGTATTGGAACGAAGTAATAACTGCGAGAGTTTCTTTACCTGAGCCATCATCAGCAATGATGATTTCGTCTGGCACTCGAGTTTGGAACGCTACGCTTTTAAGCGTTTTCAAGAGCGCTTTGGGCCAGTTGTAGGTTGTGATAATCAGAGAAACCGTTGTACTCATTTTCTGCTTTCCGTATTTGCCAAAATAACTTTGTTAGGATAGATCCGTTTATTCATCACTGGCAATGGATTTGTTTTTGTTAGCCACCTTTTTGTTATGGCATCAACTAAACTCCCGCCAATTTCAAACTGACTCAGACATAGTGGAGCATTGTAACTTCAAATAAATAAGGAGTTTCAATATGAAGTTTTACTATGGTTTAGGGGATCAATTCACTGCTGTAACACTCGCAAAGCGGGTTTGTAATGCCCTGGGTAACGGCAACAACAACACGGCCAATCGCCTATTACTCGAAACATGCGCAGCCGAAACAGTGTTAGGAACATACAAGGATCCAACCGAAAGATACGCCGGTGCGGGATTATCACAAGTAGATGAATCAACCTTCGACTGGCTTAAAGAAAAGTTTCAAAGTCGGCCGGAAGTGGTAAATGCACTATATGATGAGTTTGGTTTTACGCTGAGCAAGGTTCAGTATGTCGAGCTTGAGCTTAGCCCGTTGCTTGCCCTGGTGTTTGCTCGCTTGCGGTATAGAACAGTGGCTGATGAGATCCCGGGTACCATTCGTGGCCGAGCCGAATACTGGAAGAAGCACTACAACTCATCTGCAGGGAAAGGAACTGTTGAACACTACATCGAGCAGGCCAAAAAGCTGGATGAGCTCATAGGAGATTAATGATCCTTTTCTGGGGGCTACCGCTGGTGGCCCTTTTTAAAGGATCCATGCATCTTTAAAAAAAAGCATTGGAAAATAACACTTATTATTCACTGACTGATCCAATAAAGATCCTATTTGATCCTCAAAAGATCCTAAGAGATCCAGGGGTATAAAAATCTCTCTGAAACCCCTATCACAGCTGACTTTTCAAAAAAGCCCGGTGTAGCCTAATCGGGTTGTTGGTGTAGCCTGAGCGGGTTGCTGGTGTAGTCTAATCAGGTTTTAGGTGTAGTCTAATCAGGTTTTTCGGTGTAGTCTGAGCGGGTTCGATAACAAAAAACGTGTGCATAACTACATGGAAAATTTAGAACAAAAGACGTTACCCCTAGTCTTAATCAGCGATTCGGGCGAACCCCAGCTATCATGCTCAACAGCAATGACTGTGCAGCCTAACGTTTTGCTGAGAACTGGTGTTTTTACCCCTGTCGGTCGAACCAAAGCTGAGACTTCTATCCACAAGGATCTCACAGAGGAGTTGCGGCACCTGGAGATATGCCACAAAGAAGGTTACGACAAGGTACTGATCTCAGGCTCAAAACTCAATGTTGAGACTGATTTCAGAGTCTGGTGCGGTATTATCTTGGCGTTCAGCCACTATGGACAGTATAGCAATGAGATAGAGCTGTCTTTTGCTGAGTTTGCGCGTATGTGTGGGTACCCGGCAAGGCGCTTTGATGCAAAGCTACGGCGCCAGATAGATGCGTCTTTGGCAAGGATCCGCGGGGTTAATTTGTCATTTCAAAGAAGGGGGCAGGTAAAGTCTTCTCACACAGGCTTATTGCACAAAGCAAAGTTGGATGAAACCCGCGACATAGTTATTTTGCTCGCCGACTCAGATATATGGGATCTTTATACCCTGGATTTCAAAGTCCTGGTTTCCATGAAGGTGTTGTCAGAACTGCCCAGGGCTGAGGTGGCGCAGTGCTTGTACTTGTATTTTTTATCACTGCCAGAGGATCCACACCCCATATCATTTACTCGTATGCGAGAAAGGCTGCAGCTATCAACTCCAGATAAAGAGGCTAACCGGAGAATCCGGCTTGGTATTGAAAAGTTGGAGGATGTGGGTTTTGTTACTGGATTTTATACACATAAGCCAGGTTCTAGAGAAACTTACTACAAGATCACATCCAGGGATAAGAAGTTGGGCCGGCGCGATATTGAAGATCTGCTTTGATAAAACTGGAGCCCGATTAGGCTACACCTCTCCCTCTCGAGCTACACCAGAGCCCAATTAGGCTACACCCTGATTATTGAATCCTTAATAATCAGGTGGTTAGCTGTTACCCGTTTTTTGTCTTTCTTAACTATGAGGTTGCTTTGCCATGGGTTTATTCTTTTAAGATGGCAGCGCAAACTCGTTATTTCAGGCATTTAGCAGAGATTACCCTGCTTTAGAGCCCGATTAGACTACACCCTAACCCTCCAGCACTACACCACAAGCCCGATTAGACTACACCCTAACCCACCAGCACTACACCACAAGCCCGATTAGGCTACACCCTAGCCCACCAGCACTACACCATAAGCCCGATTAGGCTACACTCTGGCGTAAAAAAGCCGCCCGGAGGCGGCCTGCCCGATTAGGCTACACCATTAATAGCGCAAGGGTTCTTTGCCCTCGCCTGCTCGGCGGCGATCAAGCTCAAGCTGGATCTCATCTTCGTTAGCGAGCTCTATGGACTCGGTAGAGAATGCCTCGTTAAACTCATCATCTGCTGTAACCGCGTAGCCTGCAGCCTCAAAGATATTCTTCACAATGACCGGACTGGCAATGCCATTGAAAATCAGGACACCGCCAAAATCCATATTGCCCTCTAGAAACGAATCTACGCCCTCTTTAAGGTCTTCCGGCGCCACAGTATACGCAGACCGAGAAAAGGCCTTCTTGGCTTCAAATTGCAGCTCAAATTCGTCAATTTCACCTCGGATAGCCAGCTTCATTGTTTTGGTTCCTCATTTAGGGTTTTGGCTGCTGCCATGATTAATTCAAAGTATTCTCTGTGCCTGGCCAGCATTCTAATGCCTTCTCTGTCAGATAACAGTTCAAAACCAGTAGAGATCAACTCAGTCGCAGAGAGCTTTTCCAACTTGTTTAGCTCCTCACCATATACGTAAAATTTACTTTCATAAGGGCTGGTGAGGTAATAATTCACATAGTATTCATTTTTGCGGAATGACCGGCCAGGAATGTCATGGAGAGAGGCAATCTTGGGCCTTGGGGCAATGGCCGCTCGCCGGCGGAGCTCTGCGAAAGCTAACTGTTTCACTCCTGGGTTGGTGTCTTCAATTGCATGACCTACTTCGTGCCAGGCTGTGCCGCGCCCGAAGTGCTGGCCCACATTGATTCTTACTTTGTCTCCAAGGTTTTCACAGTAGGCCCGGGTACCTGTATATACAAGCTCTATATCACCAGGGACATTGCCACCCACAAGCCTACTGATTTCATTAATGCTCTCAATTGCTTTTTCGTGTGGAAAGTTGGCCTTACTCAAAGCTTTCTTAACTTCGGGGCTCTCGAGTGATACGGATGGCTTAATGCTGAGGTTTTTCTCGATAGCTTGTGATACGAAAGATTCAATGTTGTCTACGACAGTATCTGGTATCGCTGCCTTTTGCGCGTTCACACATACGGAGTAAACCCTCATGCCGAATATTCGAGGATCTGGCAGTGTTCCTTTTTCCTCGAACTTATCCCAGGCGGTGACGAAACGCTTCATGCTTTCTTGACTGTTGAAACGTTGCCATGCCTTGTCCCTTCTGGATTGAATATTGGCAATTTCCTTTTCCCATTTCGCGGCTTCTTTCCTGGTCTTAGACTCGGCATATTTTTTCTTGGCTGCGTCAATTTGGCGCGTGAAGCTGCCAAGCAGATCATTGGCGACAGTTCGCCGCAGATCCTCAAGCATGTCTCCCTTTGGAGTTTCCTTGATAGCGCCAAAATAGAAGTCAATCAATTCAGATAAAGCGGTCTTAATCTCTCCAGTGCCTACCTGGCGCACTTCTGACAACAAAGAGTCAGCTACAGCCTTTCCATTAACCTTCATCGTACCCAATACGCTATCAGGGAATAGCTCTGGGTTTAGTTCTCCGAATACGGCCCTTTGATAATCATCAGCGCTTAACGCTGTGCCAGCCAGGTAGTTAACCAAACCGATAGGAGTTGCTGAGGCTATTGGGTACCGAATGGTTAACTCATTGGCACCTTTCTGTGCTCTCAGTAAATCGCCACTGACGATTTGCTTTACAGCCTCGGCAATTTTGAGAGTATCAAGGCCAACAGTTCCGAGTATGTTTATCCATGTAGCCGAAGCCCTGGATCCGAATAGCTTTTCGGCAAGCTCGGCGTCAGAAAGAGCGGTCGGCCCTACAGATTTTTTAATCTTCTGGTGCAGCGTTAGGCCGTGAACCAGGAAAAGAAAGTCCCGCTTTGATGCTGCAGTAACCAGTATATTAACCAGGCGTTGATAGGCTGCATCTTGATCTGATACATCATCAACCGACATCAGTAGAAACTCGACTATTGTGCGCTTTACTGCAGCGGTGGAAGTCGCATTGCTCAGCCTGGCTTTGACAACATGGAACGTCTTTTCTTCGATGGACTCCATAAAAGGCCTGGTGCCCTGGCTCTTGGTGTCGTTCTCCCAATTACAATCCCGGGCAAACTGCTCTCTATCCACATCAGATAACCTGATCCGAACAAGCATGGGGTGAGATAGTGCTTCAACAACAGCTTGCTTTATACCGAACTGCTCAGATGTGGCCACCAGCTTTTCTCTATAATCCGCGGCGGATCCTTCGGCGTATGCTTTGCGAATGGCCATCACTCGCCCATTCCCTGATTCAGTTACCATGTCTTGCCCCAAGATGGGCGCCCCGTCCGATGTGAACTTAGACTTGTTCAGATTGGCGAATTTTAGCGAGCCAGATAGGCGACCAATCTTGTTGACGCTCTCAGGGGTTGTTCTATCTCTTGGCTGCAACTCTGCCGGATAGAGCTCGTTAATTGCTCCGTTGAGGCTATTGGATACCAGGGCTGCTCCATGTTCAATAACGGCCCACATGACACTGACGCTGTAACCCGGGCACGCCAGTATTGTTTCGGTATTCCCCAACTGCTCTGGGGGGATGTTCGTTTTCATTGCTCACCTGTTTTTTTTGCCCTGTTGAGGCGTGCTTTGGCATTGGCCAACTGCCGCTTGACCTCACTCAATTCCATCATCTTTTGTTGGATTTCATGCTTAAGAGCTCTTGACTCACTACGCAGGCGACACTCTTTTTCTGCAACCATCACAAGGTAATCAAATGGCTCAATGACACATGAGCACAGTTCGCATTTTATAGTGCGGGTGTGAGCATCAAGGACAAGCGATGAATGGTTACACCTGCGCCTCGTTGGAGAGCGAACAAGTGTTAGAGAGGATTTGGCATTTTCGGGAAATTGGATCGTGTTCATCGGCTCAACTCTTTGGTAAAGGGCAGCGATGCTGCCCTATTCCGCTAATTACGCTGCTTTCAGATCTGCATTGGCTGTTACCCACGTAATGGCCCCTGCTTTGATTTGCTGCAGCGATATTCCCTGGGAGTCCAACTTATCAATTACCTCAAAGAGTTTTTCTGCTGGCTGCTCGTTGAACTCGCCGGCAAGGTACTTATTCAGCAGCTCATTTTCCGTTGTTGGCTCCGGTACCGGCGTGGAGTCAGTACCTTTGGCTTTCAGCTTTTTGAAATTGGCGGATACCTCGGCTTGCATCTGCAGTTTTTGCCGGAGGGGTAGCTTTTCCTCCTTTAGCTGCTGGATTAGATCTTTGTTTCTGCGCTGCAGTGCCAGCTTTTCTCTGATTGATAAATTCATTACTGCGCGGCCTCCAGTAGTTCAGTTATGCGATCAGAAACCAATTCCGCCAGCTGTTCGTTTTCGCTGTATGTACCCTCAGCTTCAAAGGTGTCAATCGCAGATTCGAGCAAGGCCATAAGCGCATCAGGATCTTTCTCGGAATCCAGGGCATCACGCAGCTTGGCGGCCATATCGTCACTGTTCATGGTGGCCTCACTGTTGGTTTTGGTAAGGAGTGGCTTTACAAGCTCGGTCAATTCATCGGGGAGATCATCAACTGAACCTGTGTATGTTGAGGCAAATTCCGCCGCGTCTTCTGATAGTTGCTGTTGAACAAACTCGATGGCATCACTGAACTTGGCCACTTGCTTAGGGTCGCCGCCGTTGGCATGAGAGATCACCATTTCGTTGTTGTCATTTACATATAGCGAGTAGGAATAATTGCCGTCCTTGGAATAGGCCTCAATGACTGAATCAATGAAAACTTTCGGCCACTCAGCGTCTTCTATTTCATCCTTGTTCAGGATCCATCCTTTAGGCAATTTGGCGTTGCGAATGAAAGCTTTTAGCAGTTCCCTCTTGGCTTCTATAGCCCGGGCTGGCGCTTTGCTGATCCAGTCTTTAAGGTACTCGATAGCATCAGATAGGCTTGCGCCGTTATCAATAGAAAATCCATTGCCTTGGCTAACAAAGTACCGGCCATCTTTCTCATCAGTGATTGCCATATCTGCGCCGGGTAACTGCAAAGCGGTTTGATACAGTCGGTCAAACTCTGATTCCAGGCTGCTATCGACAACCTCACCAGTTTTTGGTTGAGTATGAGCTGTCGGGTCATAAGGTACTTGTAGATCCAGCATCTTGTATTTAAGCAATACAGCTGTGTCTATTTCTGCGCGATAGCGGCCGATACCCGCAAACTCCTGACCATTCGCTTCTGCAGCATCTAGCACCTCTAACGCTGTTGCCGGCAAGGCCTCTTTCTCTATCCAGTCGATAAAATCGGTCTTTGGAGCAGAGGCCTTATCAAGGTCTGCAGGGATGGCGTAAATGTATAAGGTTTCTGTTTCGTCTGTGGCGGCAGGCTGTTTATTAGGGGCTGCAGCCTTCCAGTATGCATCCCAACCGTTCCGAGTTAGCACCTTTTCATCAGCGTTGACCAATATGTAAATACCTTGCAGCCTTGAGTGCTTATAGCGCTCGAGCAAATAACCATCCTCTTTAGCTGCCTTTAGTGCGGCCCTGTAACGAAAGGCGTCTTCTCGCTCCTTGTCCGCCTTGTCTTGGTCAAAGTCTGGCGCAAAGCTGGCACTCACAACCATTGTGTTTGGTTTGCCTTGGCTGAACCAAATCCTGTTGGGGTTATCACTGCTGGTGGCCGAAACCTTGATAGCAGGGTTTAGCATGCTGTTGGTTCGTATGCTGTGTAGCGGGACACTGGCAACTATTCCGCCGCCGCTACCTTCTGGTACCGAGTCGGGATCTGTTTTGCTGACAGGAGCTGTTGGGGTACCTTCGGTGTTACCTGGTTGCTTCTGTTTTTCTTCATCGGTCAACTGGCCGTTGACGCGCCGAACCACGACATTGGCGCCGGTATCATCCTGCACGTTGTTGAGCTCATCGATAGACAACTCTTTACCTGGGCCACCAGCAATACTGACAGTTATTTTAGTGCCATCAGTGGCAATTGATTTTAGCTCCCAGGTTTCGCCATCAACCGAAATGGTTTCCCCTACGCCCCAATCATCGGCACGAACTGCAGCGGTACTATCCGGCGTATTTTTCTGTAGCAGCTTGAGTTTGGCTCGCAAAGCCCGGAGGCGCTTATTGGTTTTGTCGATAGCGATCTTGAATGTTTCCACTCGCTTTCTTGTGACGATTAGGGCTTCCTCTGTTGCCTCAGCATCTGAAACAACAGCATTGTATTCAGCATCTTTTTTGGAGAGCTCAGCCTGGGCCGTATCCAGTTTGTCTCTCTGGGCCTTTATTGCCGTCTGTCGGCTCTGGAAAGGCTTACTATTACGCTCCAACAGATTAGATAGCTTCAAAGTCACTTGTTTGAGTGATACGTCTATACCTCCATCAGGTGAAACCGTGTGTGTCACATCACGCTTGTTCAACAAAAAACGGAACGCGACAAGGGTATCTCCTGCTGCAATCTTTGCCGGATCTCCGCTTGGGGAGTGGAAGATAATTGACACGCTCTGGCCATCAGACACAGGGAATCGCACTGTTTGAGTTGCGTACCCTCCAGAGATCCGCGGTCGGGCAATTTCCGCTTCTTCTACTGATATTTCGGTACCGACCAACTGCCGAGCAAAGGCTCGCCTGAAAGCTTCCATGGTTCGTGCCAGGCGGTTAGTTGTTGTCACTATTGCCTCGAGCATACGCTCGGGTACCGGCGCATGATCATAGTGATATGTGGCCTCCAACTCCTCGAGCGTCACGGACTCAAACATAAAGCCGTTGTCAGTGTGCAAAAGGTTTTCATACTCAGCGGCGGTCATTGGTGCGCCTTCTCTGGCGCCGTCCATCAAGATCTTAATCATTAAACGGTACCCCCCAGGGATTCGATAGCTTCCACAATCTGGTTTTCCTCGGTCTTTAATGCGGAGAGTTGCAAGCGAAGCTTTTCAATTTCAGAATCCGCGCCGGCCTTGTCGTTTTTGAGTGTTTCCAAGCGACTTCGCTCTGAATCAATATTTCGATTGGCCGTTACCAGCGCTTCATTCGCCTCCACCAGCTGCTGCTTAAGGGTTTTGCTGGCCGGCTTAACTTTGCTTGCATCTTTGATAGCTGCTGCAGCTTTTCGCGCCAGAGCTTTATCAAACTTCGGTTGGTTGGCCTCCATTTTTTGACAAACTTCTTTGGCGTAAGCGTCCACTGTTCGCATTGCGTTGACGGGGATAACAACAGTATTGAGTTTGGTCTGGGTTACATCCCCAGTTTCACTGACTGTGATAGTTACGCTCTGGCCATTGATAAAAATGAACTGGGCCGTTTTCTGCTTCATGCCATCCTTCCGGCCGGCACGGTTGCTGCTGACCACCTCGGCAACTTCGCTGATCCGGTTGAATGCTGTGAGCAAAGGCTTTAGTCCACCTTTTTCTGTCAAAGGCTCAAAATCCAGCGTGAAATAACGCTGTTTGTTCTTGCTGTGTAGTTGATCCATTAGTCATTACCCCCAGGTATAACAACGTGTTGGACTGCGATTTTTTCTATCGGGAAAAGGGTATAAAGCGGATTGAGCTTGCCGGCAGTGGTGACTATTTTTACTTTGAGATCCCAATCCCCGGGGCGAACCAGATCCTCTCTAATCAGCAAAAACTCACTGTTAACGCCGGGCCGTGCAAAGTCCAGGCTTCGCGTTTTGCCGGTGATCATGGTTGAAGGGTCATGGCGATCCACCAGCGAATATCTCAATTCAGACCATTGTGGCGCCGAGCCTACCTCATACTGCAGGGCAAATCGCAACATGCCATTGTCGGCTGGGTACGGGGAGATAGAAACAATGTCTATCTCCCCGCGTTTGACAATCGCACGGTCATACATACACAGCAGGAGAACGGCGATAATCACCGCATAAGGGGATATGTCGTTGAAAAAGGTGTCAATCATTGCTTGCTACTCATGTTTAGTTTATCCGCCAGCGCTTTTCCTAAAAGCGCCGTCCAATCTTTACCCTGGCTGGCAGCCAATAGAGAGCACAGGCATGTCAGGGATTCCGGGTAGTTTTGCCACGTTCCCAAAAATAGGATCGTCATTCCCGCTACTACGGCGGAAGTGATTTCACCGGCTAAATTCAACACTATGCTGGTGGACTTGAATTTGCCTTCTCTGCTTCCCTGCAGGTAAGAGGCCAGTCCAGCCAGTATCGATAGTGCCAGCACGGTCAATATCAGCTCGGCCTCAAACACTAAAAATCCTCAGATTGTGAAATGGTATGGGTAGGATAATTGTTAGGAAGAGAAAGGCGTAAATTTGGAGGGTTTACGCCTTTGATTGAGGTTGGATTGGAGGTTAGAGGAGTCGATACTCTGCGCGTATCAGTCTGTTAGATTCAGTCACAATGCAGCCATCATTTCCGCTTGATGTGTGGTAGCCAGTGTATATCCACCACCAGGAGACATCCTGAGATAAGCCGCGGTAACTGGGGCGCTGGCTCCAAGTAGAACCGATAAGCAGCTGCGTTTCCCACTTCATCAGATAATCCAGTTTCATCAGCCAGCGTACTTCTACGTCCCTGCCTGCTTTCAAATGGTTGATAGCAGCTGTAGGCAACCTCAGCTTACTAATGCCGACGCTATCATAGAATTTGATAAATGGATTGGCAGCGAATGTCGGTTTTCCGCTAACTTCGTCCCAGGTTGGCCATCGCAGGGCATAAGTTGGCTTGCTGCTAACTTCGTTCCATGTCGGCCACCTGGTAGCGTAGGTTGGCTTCCCCGACACTTCACCCCATGAGGGCCATCTGGTCGCAGTTGCAGGTATGCCTGATATTTGTGCCCAAGTGTGCGAATGATTGGCGGCCGCAGCACCGAGCCATGCTCTAACCGCTGCAGGGTCACTACAGAACCGCAAATAACTGTCGCTGGAATTGTTAATCCTGAAAGCAATAGCACCGCTGATAGTGTTTTGGTTTGCATAGTTGCTTCGGAACAAGCGAGCAAACAGATCGCCAGCAGCGTCCCTTACTGCTACTGTATTAGCCGTTGCCGCGGATGAGTGAACTGTATTAGGAACGTTTGAAAGTCCAACTTCTGATTTTGATGGCCACCTGGTTGCATAGACCGGAATACCACTTAGATTTGCCCATGGCACAGTACCGGCGGCTAATACCCCATTGTTGAAATACCATTGCCATGCGCTACCGGTATGAAACCCTTGTGCAGAAGATCCAACCATCAACGTTCTTGCTGCATCTTCAAAGTGAATACCGGCATACCCGCCTTTGCTCCCGTCAATACTGACGCTGCCATAACTGCTCAAGGAGGCATTTTTGTAGTTGCTTAAACCCACATCATTTGCAGTTGGTTTGCGGTTATCGCCATACAGGGCACCTTGATAACTCGTGGACAAAACACCATTGGCTGCAAGATGCATGTATGAACCAGTTTTACCTGCCCAGAAACGGGTATCACCAGTTTGATCCAATACATCGATAGCAAATAGTCTTGCGCCGGCCGTATCTCGATACCGGATCATATAGGTTGCAGTTGAGCCTGTAGTTGGTGCGCCTGTTACATCAAAGGCTGCGTTCTTATCCGCTCCCCAACTACTATGCGCAGGTAAACGTGTGGCTAAAGAATTACTTGCAATTGAAAAGTCCCCTATGACATACGCGCCATCAGTCCTTACCAGGGAGTTGGCAAAATAAACGCCAGTCCCAAAATGACCATTAGGATTAAATCTGAGCCAACCATCTTGCGTTGATAAAACCGTTTTCCCATTCCCAACTAAATTTCCGTTTACGCTCAGGTTGCCTAAAACATTTGCTCCCTTTGATGCCTGAAAATCATCGCCGACTTGGACTTTTTTATAGAAGTAATGACCTTCGGTTGCGGTGGTATCGTAATGTGCCCATGTGGCGTTCAACATCCCAATGTAAGTCAACCCATAGGCAGTTGTAATAGCAAGCGTGTTGTTGCGGCCAATGCTCAAGTTTCCTAGGCCTACATCAGTCGCGGTTGGCTTGAAATTGGTTGAGTACCTGGTATTCCACTCGCTCCACTTGCCATTGACGTTGGTACACCAAAACTCTTTTGAACCACCAAAGTTTGAGGCTTCAATGCGCATGTAACCATCACTATGCACCTCTGTTTTGATGTAAAACCACTCGGCAGAGTTGCCCGGGGCATTCAGTAATTTCTGGCCGCGGTAGTAAGCGTTAGCCGCAGGTAGCTTGCGAAGGTCGTAGCCGTCATTTAACAGCATTGACGCGCCACCGAGGCCGTAATCACCCACCAGCATGGCATTCTTACCGCCAGACTTAATTGGCCCTGTTACATCGATGCTGCCGCCGCGAAACGCATTAGCCCATACTTCTTTGAACCAGGCTCCAGGTTTCCCTATTGATTCTTTGGCCTCGGCCCCGGTTTTGTCTGCCGCCGGCAAAAAACCTTTTTCGGGTTGGGCTCTGGCCCATAGTCCCAACTTTGGCCGAATTTCCCCACTGTTGATTTTTTCCCAGAACCCTTCCAGGGAAACCGATTGGCGGCGTAATAAATCTATCATTGGGGCTGTAATGGCGGTCACATCAGATGGGACATTGACCTCAGCCAAGATAATTGAGCCTGCCGGCTCGTCACCTACGTTTACAGCCACGATCTCAGCAGCTTTCACCTGACTATCAGCATTAACCTGATCTGTCTCTATATCGATAGAATAGACAACCTTGAGACAAATAACTGATCGGCGGCCAGCAGGAACAGGGACGCTTACAGATGCTTGCTGGCGAACAGTTAGCAGGTAGCTTTCCCCTACTTCGACAGCTGCTGCGCTATCACCTGGCGATTGAATTAGTACCGCCAGGCCTTCGCCTGGAACCACATCAAAGCCATGATAGATCCCAGGGTTAATTATACCTCTGAGTTTTCTGTTAAGCGCAGATGAAGCATACGGCTCAAACGCCTGAATATCAGCGAGTAGAGCTTTATTGGCCAAGTTTGGAATGGCGCTCGAGGAGCCGGATATTCCCATGTCATCCTCCCTTAGTTGAGATTGGTTTCAATTGTGCCCGTTACCAGGTACCCACGGTCACGATTCACAACCGTTAATTGCCCCACCAGCATGGCCACGGCCTCACCCGTATCATCCAGAATGCAAGCCACGTTTACGTTTGCACCTGCCTCTGGGATTGTCTCTGCACCAGCTGGGATCTCGGTTCTCACTTTGATCTGGTGGGTATTCTCGTCATACGTGAATGATGGGCGGTTATCGATGTAGACGTTGGTTATATCTGCTTTGGTCGCAGTAAGGGGTATGGGCTTTACTTGGGCTGGATCTGTTGAAGTATCCAAGTACCCATATCCAAACTGGACAGACGTTAGTTTGAAGTTCGGTACCTGGCTGATGGATGAAACAGCCCGGCGGTCGAAGTATCGAGCCAGCAGAACACCCTTTGATGTTTTAGATTTTGTTTCCATGATGCGCCTTTCAACATTCAGAACATTGCGTGAATGGTATGTTTTCGGCACTCAAGAAAGCCAAAAAGCGGGGATTTATAGAATCTTATTTCCTAACATATTTCTAACAATGTCTTGTGTGAGCCCTATTCTGGTATGACCTTGTTCGATGGCGCCGTGATGTGGTGATTAACCTATTTTTAACAGTGTGTTGAGTGGTGAAATTCTCCTAAAAAAATAAATTGTTACACATGATTGACGGTAAAAAAATGCGGGAATATCCTAACAGCAGCGGACGCTGTAGTTCTTATTTCATGGAGAGTAATGATGTTTACCGCAAGCCTGGTCATAACTACCTATAATTGGCCGGAGGCTCTGGAGTTGTCGCTCGAGAGCGTTCTCAAACAAACTGTATTACCCAAAGAGGTGCTTGTTGCTGATGATGGCTCGGCGGAACCAACAAGGGAGCTAATCGAGAGGCTAAAACCGCGCTTCAATGCTGCAGGTTGCCCTCTGATCCATTGCTGGCAAGAAGATAAGGGCTTTCGAGCCGCCAGGGGGCGTAATCTGGCTCTGGCCCAAGCCACTGGCGACTACATGATTTATGTTGATCAGGATATGGTCATGGAAAAACACTTTATCCAGGATCACATCGAGGTCGCTGAAAAAGGCGTTTTTGTTGCAGGGATCCGGGTAAAGATAAACGAAAAATACACTCGAAGGATGATTGAAAAGAAAGACTTTTGGCCGCGGTTGTTTGGCCCTGGCGTCAAGTTTGATCGTTCTCTGGGTACCGTGAGAAGTAAGTTCCTGCGTTGCGGCCGGCGCAGCCCGGTTGAAATAACCGGAGATAAAGTATTTGGCTGTAACATGGCATTCTGGCGAGCAGATGCAATAGCGGTTAATGGCTTCAACCATGAATTTATTGGATGGGGGCCAGAGGACAAAGAATTTTATATCAGGCTTGCAAATAGGTTCGGTACGAAACGCCGATTACTGAAACATGCCGCTGTTGCATTCCATCTACATCACCCCGAACTGTCCAGAGCACAACTCAAAGCGAACCAGGACTTATACTGGGAAGTGGTCAACAAAAAGATCCAGTATTGCCGCCTCGGCTTGAATGAGTTTTTTGATAATAGTCACAACATACCTCAGCACATGGAAACCCTGCTTTACTTGGGAACGAAGCAAGATAAAGCAGCATAAATAAAAGCCCGGGATTACCCGGGCTTTATCTTAATCTAGCGGTCTGGCATCTAGCCGTAAACGGTCAAACCTATCTATCGGGTTCTCCGGGGACGGGTAGATATTATTTGCCAAAAATGACTCAAAAAGCTGGCTGCCGGTCGATGATAACGGGATTGGTTCTACCATAGGGGCAAACTCTGTCAGTATTGTTTGCTCGGTGAAGTACAGCCACTCTTTGGGCTCCAGTATGTCGTAATGAATGATGATCCGCTCACCGTCATAAACTATGTCCAGAGGAATAAGCGGCTTTACAACCCTGGCCACCATGGCGCTAAATTGGGCCGTTGTGAAACCGGCCTCACTGAGAGCCCCGGAACTGACCTCAATAACCCCCCTCGATGTGAGAAAGTAATCATCCAAACTCTCATTGTTGTTGTTTATATCATCTATTGTGCGTAGAGAGTTAACAATTAACCCGTTAACATCCTTCTTTGTATAGTCCTTGCTGCCAATCGGCGTTATTTGTTTAGGCGCGTATAGAGGCATCCAGCGAACAGAGATCCCCTTAAATTCGCGGCTAATGGCATTCTGGATGGGTAGATCTGTTCTCTTGAAATGAACCTCATCAAGTTTTTGCATTACGGCCAGGGGTAAATCTGCTTGCTCTACTGCATCGCTGAAATAGAAAAATTTACCCATTTCATCAATGCGCCGGCTGAGATCATCTGGGTGCATTGTGAAATATGAGCTCATGCCGGCAATACGGTCATATACAGGCCGCACTTGCTCATCAAAAATGAGCTGAACCGCATCTGCAAACTCAGTCCAAACAGGGCTATTCTGCTTTGCCTTTGTTAACTGTCTTGATAACCAACTATCACCTGCCATCAGAGATCCTTATAGCTTAGGTTAATGACCGAATTATCAATATCTAAGTAGATATAGTCCTCGAGCTTCGGCTCGCCAGGATACTCTGACCAATCGATTTCAAAGTCGTAAAAAATGCCTAATTCCTCAATAAGTTTGGATACGTCTTTTTTGAGGATCTTCACCGGCCTGTCTTTTGTCGGAATACGGCCATAAACGGCTCTAACTGCGTCTTTAACGGTCTTTTTAACCATTAAGAAGTCTTTATCGCCTGTGACAGCACCATCCAGCACAATGGTGAACGGGAGCTCGTTGGCCAGCACGTATTTGTAGCGCTTGTTCAGATAATTTGTGTCCCGCATCAGATCTGAAATGATGGATGATAGCTGCGACTGATCTAACTTGGATGAGAAAGCAGAGACAAACACCGTATTTATATGCTCCAGTGATCTAACTCCGCCGTCCTGTCGTTCCTGTTCCTGCTCTCCCCAGGCATTTACCCAAACCAGGTTGGCCATGTTGGATTTGATGTAATGTGCGTAATCATCATCCCAGGCCAGCTGATTATCAAAAGAGGTGATGTTTAGCGCTCCAGCCCGGGTTTCCTCAGCACTTTCTGCGGCCGCGCCGCCAACAATTGGAGTTTTGGTTGAGATAGCCAGGTTGTTGTTTAAGTGTGATGAATCACCGATGAACTCGAGCGGCTGCCGGTCAATAAGAGTGGTGTCACCGTCAGTCGTCCAGACTTTCAATGTGATAGTCGAGCCAACTGGCGGGATCATGCCATTTATGCCGTTCCCGAACCGAATGCCCAGCTGTTCAGTTGGCTTGTAAAATTCGGCATAGGCTTTAGTCCTTGCATCGGCTCGGCGGAACATAAAGCGCTTTTCCCATAGCTCAGCAGCTCCTGAGCTGGTGGAAACGTATACATCAACTCGGTGAGTTATCGCTGTGACGGCGCGAGGGAGCAGTATCTCGCAGAACTTCTGTTCTTTGGTCACTGTCGATGAGAACACTCTCAATACAAGCTGTGATATTGGAACATCAACAGACTCACCGGCGGGAATCTCAACAGCTTTAGTGACAACATACTGAATTGAAGCTTTTGATATGATCGGGGCATCCCGGGGGATCGACACTAACTTGCCTGAGAAGTTTTGAACCAGGGCGGTACCCATAGACGGCATACGCTTGCGGCCTACATAACCACGATCCTCTGCAGATGCTAGAACGCTCGAGCGTTTTACTGCAGTGCTAAGAAAACACTCTTGCAAGTAGCGATAGCCGGAGAATATGGATTTAGAAACCATTTGCCCGACAAACGTTGACTGCATAGCAACAAACTGACTGCCGGCAAGCCGTTTCCATTGTGAAAACCCCGTCAGGATCCCCTCAAAAATAGACTTGTATTCGTTTGCTGTTTTCATCCTAAATATCCTTCGATAGCTCACCAGATGGCAGGCCAATGGTTATCAAAAAGCGGTCTGGTTCTACCGGGTGTGGCTCGCAAAATATCGACTGTATAACGATTTCTGGAATGTCTCTTGTTAACCCGTTAATGATGTGAAACTCGATATTGACGGCTGTATCACTGGAGTTTGTCGGCTCATGCTGAAACTGCTTCAACTCATTGCCCCAGCTCGGTAAGCCGTACACACTACCCCTTGGCGTATCCAGCCATTCAGCCACCTTATTGAGATCTGCTGCCGCACCTTGCATCACTCGAACCCCGGACTCTGACAGGCTCATCAAGTATTCAATCTCAAACTGCACTTGCTACCTCATAGATCATTGGCTTCTCGGCGTAGTCGTGTATCAGAGAAGTCGTTTGGTACTGATGGCCCTTGTGGATTGCTCGCCGCCCTATGGCCTCTTGGTGTTGTTTTTGAGTTGTTTTTGTCCAGCTTCTTATCGATGGAACGCAGCAACTTGGCCACCTCCGGATCAGCGATTACAACTGGTGCCTCATCCCGTTTTTCCTTGCCCTTCATCTGTTCTTGGTGTGATGAGTACGCGACAATTTGCTCAATATCAGGAACAGATATAGGGCTTATGTTCATATCAGCAGGCGTCACTGATGATGTGGCAATGCTAGAGTTTTGCAGCCTTAATTTCCCGTTTTCGGGAGATTTGGCGCTAGATTCATCCTCGATAACTTTTAGGACTGGTGGAGCGTTCCTGCCCCGGCCCAATTGACCGGGTGCTGGTTGATTGGATTCAAGGTTGTTAGCGCCAAAGTCGGCGGCGCCAGGATCCTCAACAGGCTTTTCCTGTGGGGTTCCTTGGGTTTTATGGGCCTCTTGTGCTTGTGTTTGCTTCGGCATTACTTCCTTGGCACTGGATGGGATCTCACCCCCGCCGAGCTTATAAACTCCCTGGGCAATATCCTCAGCGCTGATACCGATGAGCTCACTTAGGCCTCCAAAGCTCAATATGTTACCGGTGGCCATCGACATTTTCTGGCCAAAGGTCGCCTCTTGCCCTTCTTTTAAACCAAAGGCTTTAGCCTGGGCATCGTGATCCAGGTACCCGCTGACACCATCAAAGGCAGCCATAGCAACCGTTAAGGGCAGTGCCAACTTACTGAGAGCTGCGCCTCCCATTCGTAGGGCCGAACCACCAGCTTTGAGCATCCCACCACCAGCAGATAGGCCAGGCTTGGCCATGGTGCCAGCTTCCCCAAAGAAAGCCCCGGCGCCGGCAGGCATTCTTGAGAATTTACCGCCCCTGGCCATGGATGGGCGCCCTGTTCGGCCCCGGGTTCGACCTTTACCTTTTCGGCGGCCGCGCTTATCTCTATCGCCAAATGCATCAAAGGCATCGCCGAGTAAACCGCGGCCTCCTCCAGCATTGGTCAGCTTCATGTCGATAGCGTCTTTAATTTCTCCCAGGGCGCGAATTGTTTCTACATGCTCTTGTTCAGCTCCGGCGTTCCGGGCTTTCAGGACGCTAAGGCTTTCATAGTCAGTTTTGCTTGGGAGAGGCTTTAGCTTTGTTTTGAGTGCAAGTAACGGCTCGGTGATCCGTGTCTTGATAACAGATAGCCCTGATTTTGCCTCAGAGGCTTTCTTACTGGCCTGCTTGGTGGCTGTAGCCGCAATCATTGGGGTACCCCTGACCATTTCCACCATGGCCGAGCCGGCACCGCTGACTTTTTCCTTGGCGCCGACCACTTTGTTTTTGGCTGCAGCTTTGAGATCGGCGAAAGAGTTTATATCGTTCTCAGCGAACCGCTCTTTAACGTCAGCCATCATTTGCATCATTTCCTGAGCAGCGAGGAAATATGATCCACCCATGGCCACGCCGGCAACTGTTCCTGCGCTGGAATTAGGGCTTGCAAGTGACCCGATAGCACTAAATGCCGCGATTTTGGCAACACTTTTACTCACTGAGCTCAGCAGGGAGGTTTGCTGTTTCTCATCGGCTCGAGCATCTTCATTATTGGTTTTCGAGCCGGTACTTGCTGCCTCAAATTTCTTGCGCTCAGCTTTTGAGGCAAAGCGCCCGGATGAATGGCGCAATTTGCCATCGGAGCCTTTCTTGAACTGACTGAGATCATCTGGTGAGAAATTGCTAATCCCTGCTTCCCGGGCAACTGGTTTTTCGCTGGCATTGTCATTTCCAGGTTTGGCTTTGTTGGATTCTCGCCGTGCTGGTTCTGGCTGCTGGTGGAGAGGGATTTCTGTTATCTCCAGTGAGCGCTCATTTGCATTTTGGGGCTTCAAATGACTTAATTTTGGCTTGCCTTCTTCTGACAATGAAACGCGTTCATTTGTCATTTTTGAGTCAATCGGCTTGGCCTGAGTTTTTTTGCCTTCTTGGAATTGCTGTTTTTCGGCGCCAAAATCGTCATTTTTGACATTTAATTTATTTTTAGTGTCATTTTTGTGTCTTTTACTGTCATTTTTTGGAGGGTTGGAAGAAGGCGACCTATCGCGCCCTAAATTGACCTTATTCCGTAAAATCTGCTCCAGCTTGCTAAATCCGGCATTCAATTCATGGATGTTATGAGCCGATGATTTTTGTATTGCCCTGGTGATCTCGGACAAGTCCAACATAGCATCAACTGAGAAATTCTCGGCTGCCAGGCTTTGAACCTGGAGCGTGTCAACTTGACCGTTAATCGGTTCTACAGCGACTTCCGAGATCGAGGCTTTCTTATCGACTGGTTCCATTCTTTTTATACCGCTCAATTAACGCTTCGTTGAGAGCCAGCCCATAACTGATAGGTGTTGAACGAACATCACCAATTGGCTGGTTTCCGTAGATAGTCAGGTTCTTAACAATGATCATTAATCCCTGTTCGCTATACCGCAGGAATAAAGTGCTGACTGTGAAAGGGGAATAGCAACCGCCGAGGCGTTGCCTGTCCCTCCGGCTTGTTTTCGCAGTAGATCACTGGAGAGTTAATAAAGACCTCGCCATCAATTACGGAACAGTTCAGGCCGTGTTTCAGGGCTTCTTTGGCGGCTTCTGTAGCAATAACCAGATCCTGGTATTCGGAAGTGCGGGACATTTTGTTAATCAGAGCCATTTTGTTTTCAAGTGCTGTATCAAAATCGCCATCTTCACCAGGTAATGAAAATGAGTGTGCCACGCTGAACACTCGCAATTTAGCGTTTTCAATACTGTGCTCTCGAGAGCCAGGCTCCAGCGTGCTCAGTATCAGTTTTTGCTGCTCCATGTGTTCCATGGCTCTGCCGTTGGGATGATGCAACATGAGCTCTTGCTCCTTGCCGGCAATGCTCAATTTCTTTTTGATGAACGGAGGGCAATTTAATGTGATCGATTCATCATCTAAATCCATTAAGTCAATATCGACAACATGCTTCTCGCCGCAATCGCTGCAGGTGTATTGAAAGGGGATCAAGGTATCAGGGCTTATGCAGACGAATACCCACCATAGCGCCGCGATCCTGTCCTGGGCCGTCCATGTGGCACTATCATTAACCTGCCCTATCTGAATCAAGTTGAGATACTGAGTCGCTGAGCGCTCGCTCAAGGCCTCATTGAGGCCTGAGAACTCTATACAATCTTCAATCGTGGGCTCACGGAATTGAACCGTTATCTTCTTGTTGCTTGGCAACATAAAAACCGGGATAGCCATGTTTTACTTTCCTTTAGAAAGCAGAGTGCTTTCTGAATGTCACTTGGAAACTGACAAATGTGCCTCGTTCATCCCTGGAGCGTACAAAGCCACCGTAACCAGTGGCCCAGACCAACCAGTCCCTGTAGAGAACTTTCTCGTCGTTATCGAGCAGTCGATACATTCTCATCTTGAATAAATACTCAGCTGGCAGGTTCACAGTGCCGTCCTCGTTGACTACTCTGGATACCAACTCTTTGAAGAAGTTTTCACAACGGGCGTCCTCGTTGTCCCGGATTGTTAGAGTGATCTCCCCTGCTGTCTTATGAGAGGGACTGGTTACTGTGTTGCTACCAATTTGCTTTTCGTCAGCCTCAATTGTCGCGCCGCCATGCTCGATAGACTTTGCGTAAATATCAAAATCAGTAGGCGGCTTTACGCCGGGGCCGGAAAATTCCAGTAGCCACTGCCACTGATGTTGAAATTTGGTATGTACTAACTTGTTCGATAAGGTTCTCAGCTGTTTAAGCATCGATTTCACCTCTTACGGATGGATTGACGCCATGGGTACAATTTCCCTGTTGGCCCTCATCGATGTTTCTAAAAGCTGCTGCTGGTTAATGCGGTCTTGCCGTGTTGGCAGTCGTGAAGCGTCCATTTTCCCGCTGGTTTCAACTCGAGCTATGCGGTCGTCATTGTCCATTGCAATCAACACCTCGAGGTAATCAGCTATCAACCCAGTTACGCGATTGGGGATGTGCGATTCTGGCTTATCTGCGTAGTAAGCGAGATCAACAAAATAGCTGTAATCAAGCGGGTAGACGGCCCCGGCCGGCACATGGATTGAGTGGCCACCATCATCCGTGTCATAGACTGAAACAGGTACAAAGTCCTGATTAGCGTCTTTGCACATTGCATGTGCCAGAAAGGCGGTTGGCGCGGTCATAAGGCCACCAGCAGGAGCCTCTAAAACTGGTATGGTTTTAATGCACCCCGCCATATCTCTATACGCAGTCAATGACTGAGCCAGGTAGCTTCTTATTGCATCTTGGCCCGTCAAAAGGAGCGTAAAACGGCTGGTAACGCTTTCCACCAATTCAGATATTTTCATTAGAGGCTCCTGTCCATTAGTCGATCCAGTTGTACCGAACAGTGATTGTCGGTTTCACTATTGCGGCCTGATCCTCGGTAGAGAGCTCGATAACGTCACTACGGATCTTGCAGTCTCTGAGTAGTCTGGTCTGTTCTTGGCCAGGTTTACCGCCTGTGGATTCAGGAGTTAGGGATATTTCAATGTCCACGTACTTTTTGTTGAGAACAATGTCCCGGATGTGTTTTAGAGCAACCCCTTTGATTGTCTCCGCAACCATCAAAGTAATTTCTCCGGAGTTTTCCAAAGCCCCATGCTGAACAAACATGAGGCCCATTGGGCCATAGTCCTCTACATCGGTTCGGCCAGTTGCCGGAAGTTGTGCGGAGCGCACCAATACGCTCAGCTCGTCATAACCAATAAATTTAGTTAGGAACTCGAAAGCCAAGGCCTTTTCGCCGGCTGACTTGTTCCTGGTGTATTGGCTTTTCAAAAAGCCGATATTGCCTTTTGCGTTGTCATGTCCAGTAGCCATAAATTACTCACTTATAAAGATTTGGTACTTGAGTGCGGTTTGTCATTCGATCCATGGTTATAGAGAGCTGCGCCGTGTTCCTGGTCATATAACCTTTGGAGTCCCTTGGGGCATCCAGCTCATACGACACTTCACGGATCTGGCATTTGGGGTAGATTTGACGGCGGCCAATGTTGATAGAACACGTTTTAGGAATGGAACCAATACCTACCGTTTCAGCGAGCTCCGGCGATGCCATCTGCTCGAGATACATCAGAGCGTCCTGAACTTCCGTTTTCGCATTGCGAAACGCTTTAAAGTACACAGGGAGATTGATCTCATGTGGCCCAATCCCCTCCCATACTAAAGCCGTGTTCATCTGAGATTTTGATGTTGTTCCGGTACCCGCTTGCACAAGATCTGCGCCTTTGGATACCCCGCCACCAGCTTGGCCAACCGTGTCACCCTCAAATGGGTTTTGCCAGAAGTTGCTCAGTTGCTTACTGGCGCCCTCTCCGATATAACCAATGACCGTGATGTCGCCCTGGTTGATATAGACTTTCAAGTGATCACTCACTGAATCTTTCAATGTCATGCCGACAGTCACAGTCATTTCACTACCCCTTACAGGCCTGCAGATTTACGCTTGCGCATAGATTTTTTGCGCTTGGCTTTTGCTGCTGCAGTATTGGCCTTCAAACGGGCCTTCTTGAGGGATGCACGCTGAGCAGCGCTCAGGATCTTGCGTTTGAGCGGCTTTTTAACCCATTTCACTTCGCCGTCACGGATGACTTTTTTCTTGGCTTCGGTCATGGCTTCTGTGGCCACGCTGAACTCTGCGATAAGTTCATCATCATCCCGTTCTTCGGCTTCCAGGATGGCGGCCAGTTTCGTGTAGCAGCGTTCCGCGGCTGCATCATCACCCTCTGCCGCTTTATAGGCGGTTTCGGCGTTGATACCCAGGTAAACCATAGCCTCGGTCATTGCATAAAGAGTCTCGTTGTAGGCCTCCTCCTCCTCCTCGCTGATTTCGCCATCATCATCAATATCAGCGACACCCTGGGCCGTTAAGTCCAGATCATCAGCGGTCGGTTCACCATTGGTTGACCAGCTGAGCACGGCGGCCATGCCAGCGGCACGATTGTTAACAACGGCAGCTTGGCTTACTGCCTCGAACATTTTTTCCAACTGGTCGTCTGGAGAGAGAGTTTCGGCAGCTGAGGCCGGTTCAGGTTGTTGCTTGTCGCCGAAGATAGCCTCAAACATCTTTTCGGAGTTTTGGCGGCGCAAAAATGATTGTTGAAAGTCCATATTTTCCCCTTACTTAAACAAAACAGGTTTGCCGAGAATGCGGCGAGAAGAACCAGTTACACACACCCACCAAGTCACTTCCCAAAAGTCGATAGCCACCTGTTTGATTTCAAACACATAGGGTGCTTCGCCTTGGTCTGGATCCCGCGGTGACACCAGGGCATTTGCGGCCACGTAGCCGTCCAGAATGTCTTCCAGGCCTCGCTTGATAGCTGAGCGGGTATCCTCGTCAGGCTCGTGTTGAACCTGCTTGGCCAGGCGTGCAAAGTCGCGGCTGATAGCGTCAACCGTTGAGGTCACATGCTGGAATCGCAGATAGTCTTCTTTCACGCGAGTAGTCAGCGCATCGCCGATCATCAAAGTGCCGTTGGGGGCTAGATCGAGGCGATTGAGGCGGACTTTGTAGAGTGCTTCCAGATCTGGCTCGTCCAGGCCTTCAAATGGTTGAACCTCCTTGCGATTGATCAAGCCACGCTCTACACCTGCCGGTGAGTAGTGGTACCCGCCTACGCTGCCTTCTGCTTTAGCTACGCCCATAGCCTTTGCTTTGAAAGCAATGCCTGATAGCCCCCAGTGAGCCCTGTGGTCGCTGAAAGGATCTTTTGCGTAGTACGGGAAGAAATAGCATGCCAGGCGCTCGCTGCTGTATGCTGCGGCCTTCATGGCTTCTACTGCTCCAGACCAGTTATCAGCAGCCACATCGGCAAACATATCGATCCGGCGGTCATTGGCCACTTTGACCAGCTTTTCAATAACGGCGCTGTCAGTGATCCCCAGGGATACCACGGCCGTAAACTCAACCATGGCCGAGCTTAAAACGGCTATGCCCTTTTCCCACTCCAACTGAGTGATTTCAGTCGCGTTGCCGCTGGTGGCGCCGACAAATGGAGTTTTGCTGATACCGACAAGTGCCGATGGATCCAGTTTTTCGGACACAACGACTCGGCACTGTGCGCTTGAGCGCTCCAGAACGTCAGCAATAAACAAGCTGCGGCCATCATCATCGAGGGCGTTAATGTTCGAGGACACATGCCACTCGTTTGCGATGTACTCATTACCAACAGAGTCATTTGCGTATACCCGCAAATTGAACTCATGCTCTGCGTTTTGGATAGCCGTTAGCTCAATGCTGCGAGGGGATGTATCGCCGTCTATCGGGTAGATGGCCAACAACTCTCCTTCCTGCAGAACTGGCTTACTGTTGAATGCCAGGGCCGTTGCGCTGGTGGTGTTTTTACCTGTCTCAACATTGACGCCGGATGCAGTTAGGACGGGGTATTTAGCGGTTGGTGGCGTAATTCGCACAACATAACCGTCACCGCCCAGGAGCGCATCATTCAAACAACGCATAGACGCTGCAGGCAATCCGGCAGATGGCCGAGGTGGATTACCCAACTTTTCACGCCAGTTCGCGCCGGTTACACGGATAAGCTCAAATGGTTTACCCCGTTCAGATACAACCAAACCACAAAATACGCTGAGGCCTCCGGCGCTGGTGGTCGCAATAGTTTGAGAGGCATCGATTGGGCCTACTGCAATATCAGCGAAGTTGCCGATCGCTTGGCTAATTTTCATTGTTTAGCCTCCTCAACCTTGGTTTCCTTGGCTTTGCGAGTTTTAGCCTTTGTTGCTGTCTCATCGCTTTTCACCGCCGTATCGCTTGAGTCTGACGGTTTCTCACTTGGAGTCGCCGCTTTAATGGCTTCGGCCAGTTGTTCGCGCAGTGACTCAATTTCGCTTGCAAGTTGGCTTTTTTCGGCCAGCAGGGTCTTTGACTCGGCTTCGGCCTGCTCTTTGGCCTTTTTCAACTCCAGAACTTCACTGGCCGGCACATACCCACCAGCAGGAGCGGCTTGTTCATCCGCGTCAGCGACACTCACTTTCAAGCCGTGTAGTGCTGTAGCGGTGATCACAATGTTGTCTGCTGTATGTCGATTGACAGAGAGAGTGGTTTTCTTACCCATTGGGAAACGATATTCACCGATGCTGTAACTCTCATTGCTATCATTGACTACAGTCAGTTTTATTAAATTCTTCATAAAGTTATCCTTGCCGTTGCTGAATGATTGCTGGGCAAAACTGCCCAGCAATTACATTAAGGTCGATCTGTTAGGAAAGAATCAGGCGGACTTTACGGAAGAACTTGTAACCGTCAACCGGAGCAATATCGCCAAAGGTCAGCTTCCAAAGCGTGTCACGATTGAACAGCGCCTTATCTACATTGTGGCGGTACAGGGTCGCAGGCACCGCATCACCGGCCAATAGACCAGCCTGGGAGAAGTCAGAACCGCGAGCGTAAGCCAGCATTTCATCATCAGCCAACTTATAGCCAGCCACACTGACACCTTTAGGCACCTCATAGATCTTCCACTTGCCGAAGAGAAGGCCACAGTAATGAGGGCGAGGAACCTGGCGATAACCTTCGACTGGTACAAAGAATGGAGCTCCCAACGCTTTAATTGCAGCAGCAGCGCGTGGGCCGGCAAACAAGCCAACCAGTCCAGACACGCGGGTGTCATTCAGCATGGATTCCGACAGGATCAGCAGTTCCTGGTGCATTTCCTCGTACTTCTCTTTGAAGTAAGCCCCCTGAGCCACCTGGAGGTTAATTGCCATGGTGTCAGTATGGTGGGCAGCCATCAGCATGTCTGTCAGGTTTTGCATGTCGTTGTTGTAAGCAAGGACATTGCGCATTGAATCAGTGTTCATATTGCGCAGATCCAGGCCGTATTCACGACTCATACGCCAATACGACTGAATTGAGTTACCGGACGCGATGATTGATTGGTGTGGCACCACAATGAAGCTTTCCATCGAGAATGCAATCTCGGGGATTACAGATGAGTTGTGTTCAATATCCACATCAAACTTGATACCAAGCTTGCCTGCAGCGGCAGGTAAGGCCGGGGAAATCTGGAACGCCAGCTTACCGTTTGCTACATCGGAGTCTGAGCTCTCTGAAATGTTGTAGCGTTTGCTGCCGTAATCAAAGCTACCGAAAAGCGTACCATTCAGAATTGAGCTGGCCACTTCACGGCCGTTCAACATAATGCGCACTGACTTAGCAATTGCACCGACTTTGGGGTTTTGGTTCGGAATTACACCGACCAATGCGCCGGCATCTTCCACAGGCGCCTTTTCATTGTAGATATAAACAATGAATTTCTCTTTGGCGCCGTCCGGCTGGACAGGGGATTCATACACTTGCTTCATGCTTGAATACTGTGACATCCAGGAATCTTCAAGGACTTCACCCTTCTTAACGTCACCGAATGCCGTATTGGCTGTCCGGCGGATACGGAAAACTTCGGATTCATCACGGCCGCCCTGCATGTAAGTTGCTGCATCGCCGGTAGTTGTAGCAAGCAGGGTTGGCAGAATGAGCGCTGCAGTTTTGGCGCGTAACATTACACCTTCAGAGGTGGTGGTATTAAGGCCTGTGCTTTCAAACATTTTTGATGATGCTTCACCATGGCCAAGCATTGCTCCCATGGTTTCTGCAGCGCAGGCAAGCACTTCATCACGTACTTCACCGTGAGCCCGGCTGTATTCACGAATTGCAGTAGCCCAGGTTGTAGCTACGCCCAGCGCGGCCTTGTCGTCACCAATGGACTCAAATAACGGAGACTTGGCCACGCCGTCACGCATACTCGCCACCAGCTCGGCGGGGTTGTTGATCATCTGGCCATTTTCATTGAACTGGGGGTTAATACAAACACCGCGCACTGCTTCGGCACCTTTAGAAATGGTGGCCAGGCGCTGATTGTATTTCTTCATATCACTCATAGAACTTTTCCTTTTTAAACTGTTAGGAAGTGCGCTGTGTGTCGGGTTGCCCTTCCGTTATCACGGGGGCATAACCCCCAACACTGGCGAGTCTATGGAGGGAAAAAATGCAAAACAAAAAACAGGGGAATTAAGGGAGCGTGTTAGGAAATATCATGGCGTGGGCATAAAAAAACCCGCTTAGAGCGGGTCATTAGGGGCTTATTCGAGAGTGCTTATCTTTGGCCACGGATCTTTTTGCTGCAGTATTTTTTCAATTGAAGCGTGTTTGTCGTTTCTGTCGTATGGCCCCCAGAATCGAACTACCTTGGGCTCCCAATATGCGAGAAGTTCATGCCCATTATCCAAGGCTTGGACAAAGGCAAACTCTTTGCCGGCGCTGGTGGCAGTCACTACAGTGCAGCGTGAATCGAGATCATCAAATAGTAGGGTACCTGAAACAACTTTCATTTTATCCTCGGCTCCTTATGTGACAACGATTTGGAATGGATCAAGGTAAAGCCAAAATCCCTTATCGTTCCCCTTGTGTGTGGGGATGGTTGTGTTATTATCGAACTGTTCCCCATATACATGGGGTTGTTGAGTTAAAACAAATCCCATGTAGAGAGGAACAACCATGAAATACCCATTCACAGTAGACAAAGACGGCACTAACACAACGTTTATTATCTCAAATGCACACACCTTATCTGAGAAAATGCCGTCAAGAGCATCTGTGTTAAAACTCGAGAGCGGAGATCTCCGCGTTCATTGCACAAACAAACGTGAGGCGGCAGACGTTCACTATCAGCTGGGTTAGTGAACAGTAACAATCTAATTTCATAGGACGATAAAGCATGAATAAAGATCCACGCCCCAAATATACCGGCCGCCTTCGGATGGCCGGAGTCGATGCCGCACTTGCAGAGATCACGGAGCGCAGCAATAGAAGCACAGTATTGCTGGCTCAGGTTTTATTTGATGTTGCTCGCCATCAAGGAGATAGCCCCGCAAATATTTGTGAACGATTGAAAGGCGAGCGAGACAACACATCAGTACAGAGCCAATTGGGTAAATTGGTGAAATATGGCTGGGTTGAGCTGGTGGATACTCAGTATCAAAACGGTGAGTACCCTAGGAAACTCACATTCTTGACTCCGGCAGGGGCCGCGCTACTGAAATTGGGTAAATAGTTGTTTGAGCATCAACAACTTAACTATTTAAATAATAAGGTTTCTATTATGTTAACTGCTGAAATGAAAGAAAAGATTGAGTTCGAGGCGAATCTAGGAGGAGAGCGCATTACTGGGATTCGTCTATATCGCATCTTGGGGTGTCATCTTGACGACGATGAAGCTATA
>NZ_JBSSWS010000002.1:0-123440 GCF_056497865.1 Shewanella sp. VK101 | reverse complement strand
CCGGCCATACAGGATCAATGGCCAGCGCCCCAGCACGACTACCCAGCCCCATGGCAACGCGCCGCCGGGCAGCTGGTGATCGCAACTCAATACCTTGCCCGGGCCCGGGTGCCCAGGTCATGCAGGATCAATGGTCAGCACCTCGGCACGACTAATCAGCACCATGGCAACGCGCCGCCGGGCAGCTGGTGATCGCAACTCGATACCTTGCCCGGGCCCGGGTGCCCAGGTCATGCAGGATCAATGGTCAGCACCTCGGCACGACTAATCAGCCCCATGGCAACGCCGCCGGCCGCAAGTGATCGCCAGCTCGATACCCAGGGCG
Source organism: Shewanella sp. VK101 (assembly GCF_056497865.1). Classification (NCBI taxonomy): domain Bacteria; kingdom Pseudomonadati; phylum Pseudomonadota; class Gammaproteobacteria; order Alteromonadales; family Shewanellaceae; genus Shewanella; species Shewanella sp. VK101. The sequence goes on along the minus strand of NZ_JBSSWS010000002.1, from coordinate 123,115 downwards.
GGCGCGGGGCCCGGCCATACAGGATCAATGGCCGGCGGCCCGGCACATCTAATCAGCCCCATGGCAAAGCCGCCGGGCAACAGGTGGAGGCAGGTGATATATGGGATGATGAAAGTTGCTTTTAGAAAAGCAGATAATGCATGATGAAAATTAGCCGCTAGATAGCGGATGTATCAGTCATGAGCTTTACCATGTTCATTCATGCACTATCGGATACAGCTATCAAACTTGTTCATACATATAGAGATAAATTGGCAATATAAGGGGTGCTATATGGTCATGGCCACTAAAGATTGGAACGGAATAGATGAGTCCGATAGACCCTCCCAAATTGAGGTGATTGAAGAGTACGCGCGAGGTAAAGGTATAACTAGATCCCACAAGGAGTACAACATACTCGCCAGCAAAATTGGCGACTTGCCGGCACTATTGATGCTCACTAAGAAAAAGGACAGAAATGTTAGTAAATCAGGATTTTATAACGCCATTGAAGTTATTACAGGCATTGCTGACAAAAAACCAATCAATGCATCTATAGCAGTTTCAGGAAAAGACTCTAAGCTATTAGGTGGTTGCTTGAGTGTGGGAGGTGGTTTCCTCCAGGATGATTTCGATAATATGAAAGGCTTGAGTGTGGGACACTTTAGTTTCGAGCTAGAGAAGCCTGTACCGCGAAACCTTATGATAGATGGCGCTCGAGGCAAAATCGTCATTGATCTAGCAGTTACATTAGAAGCATGGATAACCAAGCCTGATGGAAAACGTGCCTGTATTGAGTTAGCACGTGTCGCAGTTGAATTTGATGGTCCGATACACGTTAACGACGAGAATGTTAGAAAAGATAAACTTCGAGACTCCGGGCTCCATTCATTGGGATACAAAGTGTTTAGAGTGCAGACTCCATACAAGTTAAAAGGGCATGGCTCTACGCGGTTAAACCGAGAGAATTCTGAAGCAGAGTTAAAGAAGCACATTAACAATATCAAAGAATCTCTACGAAAATCTCTCTATGAGTTTGAAAATTACTATCATTTTAGATATAAGCTTTGCCAGTCCACCAGTTTTCAGGGATGAACATTCATCCCTCGGCGCAAGGCTCTTGTTCCTTCATTACAGATCGAAGAGCCAATATAACTGGGCAGAGCATATGTTCTAAATGAGCTCCATTAACCAACTTCCAGTGTCTCAGCCTGACATTGAATCACTTCTAAAATGCAGTGGTCTATGAACATAATCGAATTTCGGACTCGAATCACCAGGTGAATATCATGGCAAATATCTAAGGTGAGTAGATCGGAAAGGTCAGTGTGATAGCGAAGAAAGTCAGACAGTGCTATCCCATTTTTCTTAAGCAAAACAAAGAAACCTGATGGCCCGATACTAGATAGATCGAAGAATTGGTCTTCAATCGATTTGGCAATCCTTTCAACGGCCTCAAGCGAGCGAATCAGCTCATCGTAATCGACAACCATTAGAGTGACCTTCAACAAATCAGTTGTTAACGAGGAGTTTGGGTTCCGTATATATACGGTCCCCCAGCCGGTTCAACACTGTCACATTCCCGGATAACACTGCGATTATCATCTTGTCTTGCTTGAATGCATTAGGCAATATCACTCGGCCCCCCTCACCTACATTGCAATCATTAAGAACTCGTGATTCCAATAACACTGAGTCAACTGATGAATAGAACAAAACTGTAACGCACGCAATTTTCATGATGATCCCCTGTAGAATTGTAGAATGGGTGTTGGCACTGGTCATTGGGACAATATTAATGAGAAAAAAAACGGATCTGCGACTTAAAGTGCTCAAAATGGGCATTGAAAAATTTAATACAACATCAAGTAGCCAGTAAGATCAGTGGTAGGCAGATAAGCGGGCCTGAATTTTGCCGCCGTAGTTGCCGAGCGTAGAATAACTGGGAGCGGGCGTATTTTTTGGGTTTGACAATGAGCAGGTTCGGGAGTATACCTACAGTAAGTAGTCAGTATGCGGTAACAGATATGGCCGAGCGTGCAATACTCAATGATCATATGAGAAATAAGTTCCACCAGCTCCAAGCAGAACTAGATGCCTTTGGGGATAGACTCTTGGATGTTGCTGACTATCTCGAGCTTTACGAGTTACCACTTATTGAAGTCGCAACGGAGCAGACTGAGGCAGATGAGTCAGAGACAATTAATGTTGTTAAGACTCATCGGGAGAGTTTTACTGGGCGGGTTTACCTGAAAACGGCATTTTGCAAACTAAGACGTGACCCATTTAAGTACAGCACATATTTGGCTCATCGTTACCCCGGCTTTGTGGTGATCCCCGAGGCTCACAAAGAAGAGATTATCCAATGGATAAACACCATTAACGACCTCAAGGCCGAGTTTAAATCCAGCGTAAAGCAAAATTTCAGAACCAGGCAAGCCCAACACAAAAACCTCCATAAGGAAATCGAGGGCCTTGTCTTCATGGATGCGGTTAGATTACTCCAATACAGTGACACCACGGTCCATACAATCTCTCTGTATTGGCAGAAAAAAACCATACAGAAACGATTGAGCAAGGAGGAAGCACTCGCTGAACTGGAAAGTGGTAAAAACAACCCGACGTTTGAATACTTGTTTGTTGATAAGGCCGCAAAGGTACAAGTCATTGAAGAAGAAAAAAGTTTAGTCCGACACATACCCTCAGGTTACGACATAACAGAAATTCGGCAAGCGCGGGTTCAGCCGTTCTATGACTTATGGGAGAGACCAGCTAAACATACAAGGAACCGAAAGTTATGCTCACGTAATGCGTCACTGCCGGTGATTATCTTTGGCTCTATACCTGAAGTAATAAACCCGCTAACAAGTTATTGTGCTGATAGTAATGAAAGAGATTTCATAGAGAAAATTGAAGAGAAATACCGCATATTCAATAGGCGAAAAAGTTGGTTTCTGGTACCAAAAAAAAAGGGGTATTCGGATTATAGGGTTGATAACAACGAAATTGGGGCTGACTAATGAATATACGACAATTAATGTTTTTGCTGTCAGTCGGTGCTTTTGCGCTAACAGGCTGTGATCAGGTTAGGGATATTGGGAAGTACACAGGCGAGATATATGGCATGGCCGGCTTGGCACAGACAACTCTAGTCTTTGCTCCAGGTTACGTGATCGACGTGGATGGTCAGGATGTTTCTATAGCGGGGTTTGACGAGTGCCCGCATCAAAGTTCATTGATGACAAGGGTTTTTAGCCCCTCACTTGATGATGGCAGCAATGGCTGCATTGCTCTCTCTGATGATCGGCAAACAGTACCTGTTATTATTTTTCTTCCGTCCAGCCATGTCGTCGAGGATTGGGAAATTATTCGTGAGTCAGGAGGCAAGGTCTATCAACGAACCGCCTTGAAGCGGCCAAGCGGGGAGCTGGTTGTGCCAGCGACTCTTTAGCCATCAACCAATAAATCCGGATACCTAAACAAAGTAAGGATATAGCCATGGTTTCTATCGCATCATTGCTACTTGCTACTGCATTAGCAAACGCCGCCGTACCGGTGAAGTATGAACATCGGCCCTATGAGCTAGAGCAGATGAAGATCTACTTAAAAGGCCAGGCTATTTATGATCTAGAACATCTTCAGCCGGGGTTTGTCGCAAAAGAAGGGTGGGGTTACAAGAACCTTGACCAGCGTAGCGTTCAACAGAAGCTCGTAGACAAACTCTACACCGACCAAGTGAAGACTATGGCCATCAACCACTTTGATTTCAACAGAAGCGGCCTGAGCTCTAATGAAGCTGACACAGCCTATGGAGAGAAGGTTGGAAAAGCAGTATATGAGACTCAATACTTGATTAAGCCGTTAGATGTTTATGTGATCTATGGGCTACCTTCGAGCGTACTAAAAAAATGACTGAAGCATTCTACCCTATCAGAAAGAACACTTTAATGATGGCCACAACACTAGCCTTGCTACTGCCATTTATTCTACTTTGCATTTCTAGCGTCACTAACATGATGCTTTACGGGTATGGTGTGCCGCTATCTTGGTTGTTTGTAGCGGCTTTACCATTGCTGGGCTTTGCTTACAAAATACAAGTTGTCCACACCCCTGAGCTTTTATACATCAGGCGCTACATTTTTGCTTTACCGCTACATACAAAATCGTATCACTTAAAACCGAATGATGTAGTGGCCTGGGTACCCGGGCGAAAGAAAGGTGCATTTAAGTTAATGTTAAATAAGCAGAGTTTAGGCTTGCTTATCGATAATCCTTAGCATTAGATCACAACTTTTCAACAGAGTTTGCTCTAATTTCATGTAGAATTAGCCCATGTTGGGCAGCTTATGACCTCATAATGAAAAAACTAACATACGAAGAAGCCAAACAATATATTCGTGAATATTTCATTTCTTCCGCGAGTGAATACAAAAGGTTCCGCGAAATTACCATAACAAACAAGGAAATACTGCCTTCAAACCCTAACATCTACTACTCTAAAGAATGGACGTCCTGGAATGACTTCACAGGCTTTGAACAGCAACCCCAAAGAATCTCATTTGAAGACCTGCAATCTAAGGTAGCTGAGCTCGACATCAGAACAAAAGAAGAATTTCGCCTGGCTGTCCGGAAGCGCGAAATTGATGCGCCCTTTAATATCTCTAAAATTGAGGGATTCAGCAATTGGAGTCACTTATTGCCATCGAATAAGTATCTCGCATTCGGAGATCTGGTTCTTTTCACTCGCACTCTTAACCTACGTACCCAAATGGACTGGCGCCAATGGTGCAAGGATAACAAACGGCCTGCAAATGTTCCATTCGACCTTTTACGTGAATATAAAGGGCAATTCAACGAATTGCCCTTAGAGAAGAAAATCAGTTTTTGGCGATATATCTTTGTCGGTCCGTCAAAGGATTAATGTGTCTTAATGTATGCCACGACTAATAAATTGAATGTGGCTTTTTAGTGCCATCGTTGAGTTCCTGTCCCGCCTTATCTCCCGAATCCTCTTTGATACGAACTCTCACATTCTCAATAGTTTGATCGATGTACGCCTTCTGTTCTGGATTCAACAGAGCACCCATATTCTGAGCCATTTCCTCGATGGTATTAAGTCTTGCAGTAATGCTATCGCGCGACCCTTCCCTGTCACCCGATGGATACCAGTAAGTACCAGATGTCATAGTAGTGCCATCAGATAGGTCTCTTATCATCGCGTATTCACCTCTGCCAGTTTCTTGAATAGACAACATAGACTCAATATCTTCAGCCGCATTGATAGTCTCGTAGCTAAAGAGTTTGCCATCGCTTCCAGATGAAGCTTGTTGCATCACTCCCAGACTCTGCATCGCGGTCAAATAAGTTCTAGCAGCATCACCCTCCACCTGTTCAGAGTTTTCGATCGCTTGTGTTACAGCTTTAGTCTCAGTAGAGCCTGGATTGTAGTCCTGCAACCAGTTAGCACCTTCTGAGAGCTTCGCCAATGTATTTTGATCGAATAGACGTTTGGACTCATCTGTACCTTCACCGTAACGCCCATTCTCATCTTTCCCAAGTATCGTGGTCATCAGCTGGTCGTTAGAGAGCACATTGATCATTTCCTGGGCGTCTCTCGCCTTATCACCATCCATTGACGCTAATCTGTCCTGCATTGAGCCTGTACTAAACGCATCAAGTTCACTGATAGAACCAACTGCAGCAGCATATTCAGGACGATAACTAGAGATATCGGCATTGTTTTTCACTTGAGTCTCAACAAAGTTATTGAAAGCTGTTTCTCCATCAGGTTTCACCATATCGGCGCCTTTACCCAATATGGGCTGAACTGCATTCAGTACAGAAGTAATTGAAGCCTCAGTAACAGCCAAGTCATTAGCTCGAGCCTCCAACTCTCTCTGTTTTGCTTCCGAGGGTTGTTCTATAGGTCCTGTTAACACATTTCCATCATTATTGAACCGTTCAGCATCTTGCTTAGCTGCCAACTCAACGTTTTCAAGACCATTTTTAGCCTCACTTCCAGCATTGCTAACCTTGGTTTGAGAAGCACCTTCAGACTTAGCGTACTCCTGGTTAAATTGTTCACTAGAGGGGAGAACTGGCGTGCCTTGAGCTAACTCTTGCTGGTTTTGAGTTAATGCACCTGAAACCCTGGCCATATCTTGAAGCGTATTTAGCTTATCTTGATACAAGGACTCGCCGGCATCAGCATTAACCACTCCTTTACCCGCCAACGTCTTGTATATGTCCCGGTTCATAGCAGCATCTCGTTGCTCTTTCTCTATATCAACACTCTTGTTTCCACTGCTGTTGGTCTGTGTGTCAATAGAATCAAGTCTGTCAATAAACTGCATTAGAGCACCGGCTCGCCCTTCACCAATTGGGTTCACCGACTTAGATTCACGGGATTTCATCACATCAGCAGACTTGTTTTCCAACCATTTATCGCCCGTAATTCCGTCGACCTGAGTGTTTTTAATGCGTTCCCATAATTCAGGATTTTGACTAGATAAGTATTGCTCTAGGTTCTGGGTCTTCAAATCCGTTGACAATCCGGCGACATCCAATTGCTTCGAGCTAGATACTTGCCCTGATTGGGTTGCCATTCCAGATAGCATCAGTTGTTGTTGCTCGGCTGCCTGAGACTGCTGTGTAAACGACCTGGCTAGTTTGGCATTCTCCTGAACCGTGCCAATATCCGAGAAGGAAGTACCTTCTGAGCCTGTAGTGATCTTAGACAATGCCGCGTTTATCGCATCCTTCTTACCCTCGGTTTTACTGAGAGCACTTTGATAATTCTGGTTGGTTTCCTGACTACCATTAGCATTCAGTCCTAGGGATGTCTTTATGTCAGCGTTTGCCGATGCCCCTAACTGGCCAAAGAAACCACTTTTATTTTCATCTCCTCCTTTCCCACCGCCTTTACTACTACTTCCAGTAAATAGCCCAAAACTTAAACCTCCTTCGACGCCAACTGAGACAGCGCCTCCGGCCACTAACTGCTGAGCCTCCTTCATGCTCATACCTGTAGCTTGGGAGACTGCATTGGCAGCAGCTGAAGCATATTCAGACATGCTTGAGGCTCGATAATCAGATGACGTTGAGCTAACAAAATCGTATTGGCCAGCGGAACTGTTTCCAAATATATTATCTAGCGCCTTTTGTGCGCTCGCGGCATAGGTTTGGGCCTGAGATCGCATTTCGCTTGCGCCGGCGGCAGAGCTTCCTCCCATGGAGCTGCCAATGGAGTATTGGCCCATAGATGTCGTCGCAAGGGAGTCACCATTGATATACCGACCATTATTGTTTTCAAACATTGATGTCTGATTGCCATAGGAAATTTGCCCATTATTGACGGTGGCGCCGGTATCAGGCGAAAGACGTTGTGAGTTAATGTTGGGGTCAGCCATTGCTTGTTTAGACATACCCTGAATCGCGTGAACCCCTCTGTATAAGACAAAAATACAGATAGGCGGGATGATGGTATAAAGCATTCCTGAGATACCAATATAGCTATTGGCAGTAGCGAACTGACTATCAATGGACGAGAGACTAAACTGACTTTTGCCTACTGAAACAGCATCTGTGAATCGGTTGGTCATAGCTAGGGCAGTGAACATATTTACCAATACAATCATTACGGACCAAAGTTGTACGAATGCCCAGGCTGCAAAATACTGCCCAACGGCAAACAAGCCCTGACCAGATACGGATAACACCAGCGCCAGAAAAGGTACAATAAATACAGTCAGTGCCTCCAAAAATGACTGCATAACTTCGGCATTTTCCATCCAAAATTCTTTTTTAGTAGCATTCGCCAATTGCCGTTGTCTCACCGTATCAAACATGGCTCGAGACACCTGCTGACCATAAGGAGAATTGGTAAAATAATCGCGAAATACGCTGCGTAAAAATGCGGTGTTTGCGAGCTGAAGAGAAGACTCAGCGGCAGGAATGACCCCCTGGGCGCCATATTGTTGAAGAAAGTTACCAACTTCATTCAAATCAACACCTTGGGCTAAAAGCGAGTTCTTCATGTTTTGCTGAAAATTGGTTTCACTCATCGCCACAGTCAATTTACTGTGCAATGTCGGACAATCTACAACCACACCTGCTGGATTATTGGCCTCGAGGTAACTTCTACCTTCTAGGTTAACGTTCTCAACCCTCATCAAGGGGAAGATGTCCCGCGGTTTAGCTGACAATAACTTATCAATACCATTGCTAGCATTTGGCGTGATTAAGTTGCTAGCAACAAAACACTCATTCAGATATGAGTTGAGTGTTTTGCATACGTTGTAACCCTGGTCAGCATCATTTGGGATACAGGTATCTGAATAGTTGGTATCCGACAAATTCACAAAGTGTTGGATTGGACTTAAAGCCTGCCATGAGTCAATGTCAGCTATAGAAAACGCCTGAGCCATGAAATCTGCAATTGTTGTACCGGTGGAAGTTATCAGCCAGCCACCGATAGCTGGCAATAATGGTACATTATCTATTATCTGGAAAGATGAATCGCGCTTTGAAACAACTCTTACGTCTGTGAGACTCTGAGGGCCTAACAAGGCCAAGATCATAATAATTGAGAACACAAACCCCTTTGCAGGAAAGGGGGCCTTTTCTTGATTCATAGCCCAGTTTAGTGTGTTCCAGAGAAGGCCAAGCACCAATGCAGAGGAGATCATTAGATAAACATCATTCGTTGACCATAGCCTTGCTATGCCACGAAAGACTTCAATCAAGAACGTTGGATTACCGACCGAGTAAATTTCCCACATACCTGGCCCACCCTAGCGACTTTTGGAAATTAATTGGAGAAGAGAAATAGTTTGCAAGCTCTTGTTATATTCAGCAATTTTGGGATTAAGAGACTTCTCAATGAAATCGTTATATTGATTGCGGACCTCATCAACATTTTTGCTCAGTTTACCCATACCAACGGGGAAAATAGCCCCCTCTTCCATAGTTGAGGTTTGCTTATCTAGCGCATTTTTTGTCGTAGTGATGACGTCTTGCATCGTGTAATTCATGGCAGACACTACGGCTTTATATGCCAAAAACTCGCTGTATGATTGTGCAAAGTAGTCATCGGTACCGAACGTTTTCATCATAGATAGCATATCCGCACCAAACCATTGCATCAGTTTTGCCTCATTAGCTGTTAATGGCTGGTTGGGTTGATGTACCAATTTTTGCCACAGGTTATAAATGTCCTTTCGTAATTTCGGTAATAGGCGTGATGTTGTAGTGGTTGCGGTAGATATTGATGTACAGTCTGCGTTGTTACATCGATAGTATTTGAACGCAAAGGACTCTGAATTCGAGCCTACATTTTGTGGATCGAAAAAGAAATTCACGAGAAACTCGGTTCCCAAAGATGGGTATGGATTTATACACGTCTTTTCATCAGAACTGGCTTGCGCAGTACACTCTGTAGGATCTGTGGAGGTTACCGTGGTCCCAAGCAAACTCATGACCAACTCAAACTTTTTCACTGGGCCAAACGTATTAAAGAATGCTCCATTTGCCTCAATATCTTCAAATGCTTTAAACGCCGAATTCATTGTTATTTTGGCGCCCGTTTCTGCTGCTTTAACAGAGGCAGACTTACCCGCTCCTGGGCCAAAATAACCATCAAACGTATCGGCGGCCCCCCCAACCTCAACTGTCAGATTGCTAAGGGCGTTGCTAAGTGCATTAGATTCTTGTTGAGGTGTGGCGTCGCCGCTATAGACTTCCGAAGCAAGCTTTTGACCTATCCTGCAACCATTAATATTGAAGCGGTTGACTTGATTAATGAGATCTTGAAGTTCTGACATTACACTGCCAGCCATAGGAGAAATCGAATCTATGGCGATTTTAAATGCATATGTGGCCGCGCCTTGCATAATTCCGCGTCCGACTTGTGACAATTCATCACCGGAAATCATCGAGAAACTTCCCGCAAAGAAATCTATATCTCCGCAATCACCCACACTTAGATTAGGTGTCCTTGCACTAACAATCGGTCCGACTTCAGTCCTAGGCGGCCGATATGAAAATCCACCTAAGTTCACGCCATAGCGACCGTTTTGGAGCTGTGAAACCCCGGGCGTTGAAGTGGAATACATACCATTAAAAATATCCTGCATGGGATCTGAATAAACAGGTAAAGATGCTGCCAATAATGTCGCTAATGTCGTTAACTTAAGTTTCAACATATCAGTTTGCTCTTACTTTGGAGGGTAAAAATGGAGTACCTATTGGGGAGTCAGACAGGTCAATACGGTCTTGAAGCACACTAAGAAGGACTCCTGGCTTATCAAGATCCGACTGGCTAATTTCGATATTCCCATTACTCAAGACATTGGAGCCCTTCACCGTCTGTACAGATTCAAACTCACTATCCGAGATCCAGTCATATTTATGGGCAACATCGATCAGCGTATTTTGAAGCTTAGGTAATGAGGCGACGCCATTGCTAACAACGTCGAATTTGCTAGCATCATTTGAAACAAGGTATGTGGTCGGCGTGGTTGTTATATTGAAATCCCGGGCGACCTTTCCATCGTGATCAACTACCGTCTTATCTTGAGGAATTGTGGGAATAATCCCGCCATCAAGTGAAATATAAAGTACATTCATCCCATATTGCTCTTCTAGCGACTTTAAAATCGGTAATTGCTTAAGGCAGTAAGGGCAAGTGCTAGAGAAGAAAAACCAAAGACCTGCTTTCTGAGACACTTTGTTGATCACCGGTCTTTGAGCCTTCAATAAATCACGTTTGTACTTAGACAAGACGAACGATTCAGTAGGGCGGCGATGCTCCTCGGACAGCCAGTTTGCATCTTTACGAAAAAAATCCGTACTCGAGCTAGCAAATTTTGAGCTCATATCGATCATTACGCGTTGAGCCGCATAGTAGGCCCCTAAGTTATCAACAGTCGGATTACTAATGGCTGTCATGCGAAGCTTGGGGATGTTGTCTTTAAGCCACTGGGCATCGATGGTGACAGTCTGATCTTGAGGTACATCATCATTTACTGGTTCTGATGGCGAAGGTAACTCTTCAACTGGTATTTCCTGCGGAGGGGGGGACTCATGCCAAAACCAGCCTCGTTTAGACTGGTTATAAAAGTCATCACCAGCTACTGTACTGGTACACACTAGGCCAACAATGGGAAACACCCAGCAACGATTGAAGATACGCATATCCACCCCTTTTTGGTACGTAAGGGGAATAATATGGCTTTTTTGATGCTGGGTTACTTAGTTCAATGCTCAAATCGAGCATTGAAAATTATACCTATCCTGCAGCTCGCTGTCCTTGGATTGATTTAACTTCATGATTCTCTATCGTATGTTGCCTGTGGAAATGATTCATACTATCTAGTGCAACGGTGGCAACGCGCAATTCACGCTCTTGCTTGGCGATTTTTTCCTGGGTACGTAATCGACGTTGAGCAGCTTGTGAAGCGAGTTCTTTGGTATTAACAGCTTCATTCTCAGAATTATTTTCTAATAATGCTGCCTCAGCACAAACCCAGCATTTATTTCTAATGTGCAATGACTCGTGAATAAATCGATTCTTACACCCCTTTGATGAACAAGTGGAAATCATATACTCATGATCAATGACTTTTTCTAGTAAGCAGCTGAACCGGGATATATCACAAATTTGCTCATCTATAAGAACAGGAAATTGACACACTGCCAATTCAAAAGCATCTATTACTTTATCAAGACGTACACCCGCTCGCAATTGATGGTCGCCAGTTACATTTCCATATATCTTAAATAGAATATTACTATATTTAAATCCTACATGAGTACGAGTCCAACTAGATGAGAAACCTCGCGAAAATGAAAGATTTGCATCTCTGGCATCTATTTTATTTAAAAAGCGTCTTGACACTCCTGGCAAATATTTCATTATGAGAGATGGCAACATTCCCCCTTTTGCAGCCCTCTCTGCTAAAATATAAGACTCACCCAATCTGCTTTCTGTATCTACATTATGACTCATAGATCATCCTACACATTCAAAGAGAATAAAGAATATTCAACACTAGCAATTCCCTTTGCCCCAAGATCAAAAAACGACACCAAAGGAATAGACTCATTAAAAACAAACAGCGGTGGTACACTTTCGTAGTAATGAGAGGTATTAAAATCAAAATAATCAACTTTAATTTTTTCAATTACACTATCTGTTAGCAACAGAAGACCTTGACTAAATGAAGGTGCTAAAAACACTGCTCTTAATACAACCTCAAAAATTGAAGATTGATAACGCAAAAAATCGTTACCTAAAACATCTTCGCAATTGATATTATTATTTGAGGTCAATCTATTATTAATAAGCTGGCCTATGTTTTCTTCTGCGTCCAAATGATTTACCCAATACTCAAACAAACAGGTGTTGGCAAAATCCTTCCTCGTTGCAAGTACCCAGAAATTTAACCTATTTACATAGTTGCTCCAGGCATGTTCATCAACAGCCCGCAACAATGAAACTTCTTCAGGTTTCAAATTGAATAGCATCATCCCAAGATCTGGCGTCTGAGAAACGCACTGCTTCAACGCGATCAAGTATCGTGCCTGCGCCTTCAATAGCGCTTCAAAACATTTCCTCTGTTCCTGTTGCATATCGCAAAATCCTAATAAACCACTTACGTAACACAGACCTGTTTTACTCTATACTTATTTAAACATACCACTTGCTGTAAAGATATGACTAGTGTCAATTTTTTAACCGGTAACCATTTTTTGACACAACAACGAAAAAAATACGTCACAAAAGTTCGTGGCAGACACCGTGGGGGAGTGCCCAATGTGACGGCTTGCGCCATGGCTCCGTAGCCAGATTGGTTACTCACATTCCGCAATGAAAATGTTGAACAAATTTCTATATACGTAGCAAAAAACATTGCAAAAAAGTGCGCGATTAAGTTCGTACCATTTTTCGGATAGGCCGTAGCAAACCGCTGACGGTTTGCTACAGATAGTTATTTAGGTAAACAACAACTCATCCTCCTGGGTCAGAGGGTTTGCGTTTTCAACGCTCATTTTGGGCGTTGAAATGTGATGCGCCGATTTGCCAAGGTGAAAAAATACTGGTGATTAACTGGCGAGGAAGTTCTGTGTCACTTGAAAAAGATAGTTTAGAAACGGCCCTAGAAACCATCACCGATGTCTATGATGAAATGGTAGATAAGGCTCACCTATTAGTTACCAGCTACTGGACCGAATGGAAGGATGAGAATAAGCGGATAGCCAATCTCAATCAGCGACTAGGTGATGAGAACTATGTCCATATGGGGCGTATCGCTCCGCGTTTAAAAAAGGCCACCAATACACACCGAGTATATTTGGTCTGGACTGATTACAAGGTCACCCCATATAGAAAGTTCCAAAATAAAAGATCTGGCGTTGATATAAAGCCTAGTAAACGAACGGGTTACACCTGGTCACTTATGTCAAAACGGGCAAACACATGGGAACGAGCTTTCTTCGACAAATACGAACCTCTGTTTATTAAGTTAAGAAAAGTTCTGACTTTAATAGCGGATCAAATAAGCATGTTAAAAAAAGCCTTAAAAACAATATAGGAGATGGTCATATGACTACAAAAATTGAAGATACTAAACGCACCCCAAAATCAAATAGCAAAGACACTATTCGCAGAAAAACCGGTGTGGCTGAACTTGAATTCAAATCTGAAGCTGTATTTCTATTCATGAGAAGTCGCTCAGGGCGTACTCTGAATAATGCAATGTACAGAATTGCCGAACTATTCAAGATGACAAATAACGCAAATAACCTAGAAGTATTCAATCAACTGAAAGAGTGGTTCAGCAATGAGATAATTGGCAAAGCGCAAAAAGAAATTGAGAAACTTATTGCACATTATGAGAAACTACAAGAGGAGAGTATCTCAAGCATTAATTTTGTCGACATAAAAAACCCAAGCATGAAAGTCAAATTTGATGTTATCCATAAAAGTCACATGGCAGTTATTGATCTGATTTCAAAAATCGACTTCATAATGGATGATATTGAAGCGATGGAGTTATCATCTTCATGGAACGAAGATTCAGTTGAAAAGGATTCGCGAACACAAGCCCTGTATATCCTCACTCAAATTTCGATGAAAGTTTTCAGTACCACAAAGCCTGGGAAACGAGAAGGTGGAGCATTTAGTGCTGAATTTTTCATTGAGGGGTTAAAGAGTGGAGTCTTCACTTTATATCCTGATGAAACCATTAAAGGTGAGCCAGGTGTTAATGAGGTAAATAAACTCGACGATACTGAGGGTCAGCCAGCAACTAATTTAGATGATACTGACAAAGGTGAAAGCAAAGATTCAACAGTTGAAGTTAAATCCGAACCGGCAGCAATTAAACCCAAAAAAGCTAAGGCACCTATTGAATCTGAGCAGGAAGAACTGTCAGAGGCCGTCTAATGAGTTTAGGTATTAAGGTTAAATATCTGCTTGCCAGAACGAAGGATAATATCCAAGAACGTTTTGGCAAACATTTTTCAATTAGGAAGGCGGATAGACTCAATCAGCAGATTGAGTCTGAAGCTCAGGTATTAGACAACCTATTACACTATCCTCTAAAGAATTCGCTTATCCCAATTTCCAGTGCTGAAATGTTAATCAGACGGCACGATGCGAAAATCAAGATAATAGAAAGAGACATCGGGCTGGCTATAGATGGTGCCCAGTTTGCCCAACGTGATTTGGTATTGCACACCATTCGGGAATTTATAGGCTATTGCCATCTCATCCCTGCTTCTGAAATGGATCACCATCAATACATTGGTGGCCTGTTAGAACACTCCCTAGATGTGTCTATTCGCGCTCTTCAGAACGCTATGAGCTATATGCTAGATGAGATGGGCTTAATCGACGAGGACCAAGCCAGGAGACCTCGGTACGAATATGCCGCCTGGGTATGTGGATTGCTTCACGATGCCGGCAAGGTTATATCAAATGTTCAGGTCATTGGGGAAAATGGGGAAGTATGGCACCCGCTGAACGAGAACATTTTTGAGTGGGCCCAGAGAAACAATATTCAGCGTTACTCCGTCATCCATAACAAAAACCGACTGCAGAATGACCATGAAACCAATTCGGTTCATTTCTTGCCGCTCGTGTTGAACCGAATGGCTAAAGACTACCTACTTGGAAGCCATGACGATTTGTACTCTATGATCACTCAAACATTAGTACATTATCACTCCTATCGTGGCTACCTCTTCAACGCGGTGAGAAAAGCAGACTCAGATTCAACCTACGCTGACTATGCCCGTGTTTGGTTACATGACTCATCTCGAAAAAAATCACTCACAATGGGAGTCGTCAATGCGCTTCGTATGTTGTACTCAGACTGGAAAGTAAATAGACCTGGTTCTGACGTTTTTATCTTCAATGGTGAAGTTTACTTGGCTGCAGAGCGACCAATCAGACAGGTCATCGAAAAGTGTCTCGAGTACGATATAAAAATCCCTACATCCAGCCGAGCGCTCATTAGCATTCTCATCGACAAACGAATCCTGTCTGCAATGAGCAGTAAGAGTACGTTCGCAAATTTATACCTGGGAAAATACAGTGAAAACGACATCCACCAGTTTATCGAGCACCGAACAGGTGAGTTGGCGAAGACCTCGCCAATAACAGTTATTAAATGCGAATGGCCAAACTTTGTCATCGGCGATAATCCGCTCCCGAACAATGTCATGGGCTCGCTGCGCTACAACACTCAGAAAACTCTCAATGTGCATCAACTCTATAATGATGATGGTTTTTCAGTTGTCACCCCCAAAGTAGAGATACCACCGGAGGAACCAGCAGCCCCTAAAGAGCCGCTAGGGTTAGTTCAACCAGCGGAGAAATCGCCACAATCAGCTCCTTCACAACCAGGAACTAAGAAGGACTCCCCTAAACGCGGCAGTGCTAAGAAACCTAGTTCCAAAAGGAGCCCAGCAAAAACACCTCAACCAACGTCCTCCTCGACCGAGAAAGAAGCAGCTAATAGAACGACCGAGGTCGACCAAGTTGATGCATCTACTCAAACAAATGGTCAGTCTGCAACCGATGCGCCACTGCACTACCCTTGGATGACGAAGAAGCGAAGGGCGAAACCGTTGGATGAAGCTTTACTGAAGCTGTTAAACAATAGTGCTCCCGATTCCATCTGGACAAATGACAACCAGGAGGTCTGCATAAACTTGGACTTCCTCACCACTGAGTCAGGCCAAAACAGACCACAAATTCTTAATGCGTTGACCTTCCTACAAATGCTGAAGCTCTTTGACAACAAGCGAAATACCAGCGTAATGAATCTCAAGGGTACCAAGGTAACCTATATCGTATTGGCCGATGATGTGGCTGCTCATTTTAAATTAGACAAAATCAGTAAAGGCCAACCTTGCCAGGATCAGACTGAAGCACAACATAGCCTCCCCCTCGAGGATTCGACCGCCGCAGAGACCACCAGCGATACTCCTGATGCACCGGTGGCCTCCAGTGATGTTCCTGATACACCGGAGACCACCAGCAATACTCCTGATGCACCGGTGGCCTCCAGTGATGTTCCTGATGTACCGGAGACCGCCAGCAATACTCCTGACGCACCGGTGGCCTCCAGTGATGTTCCTGATGTACCGGAGACCACCAGCAATACTCCTGATGCACCGGTGGCCTCCAGTGATGTTCCTGATGTACCGGAGACCACCAGCAATACTCCTGATGCACCGGTGGCCTCCAGTGATGTTCCTGATACACCGGAGACCACCAGCAATACTCCTGATGCACCGGTGGCCTCCAGTGATGTTCCTGATACACCGGAGACCACCAGCAATACTCCTGATGCACCGGAACAGGTCCCAAAGAAAAGTACGCGACAACGTAAGGTTCCCACTCAGCCGGTGATCGACCATAACGGTGAAGAACCATTATCGGTTCATGAGCCAGAAACAATGCCGTATCAAATGCTTTTAAAAATACTGAAAGACATTGATAGCTCACTCACCCGGAGTCAGCTCAGGGCAATGCTCAAGGCAGAAAAAATTTCACCTATGACAGATTCCGAAGGAAACATTACGGTCTGCATTCCCTCTGTTCAGCTTGAAGAACTGAAATGGAAATTGAGAAATAACAATGAGAAATAGAAATAGCATCACCTTCTCTGAAACCATCTATCGTCCTTTGTACGAACTTAACTCCGCGTATGTATACGTAGGAGCTGGGATCACGACAGCCATAGTGGGAGGGTTCAATACGCAAGAAACCGCGGCAGATATGCCACTAATCTTCGCTGGTGGCCTTGTCGGCGTTGGTCTAATTAAGATGCTCGCAGCCTATCCTAAGATGAAGATGCAACTGAAGCTCTTTGTCAATAAGTTAGAGTTCATTGATATTGGACTTCTAAGGTTTATTAACCGGGCAGAGCAAAACTCTCAACCCGAGAACTTCCACCATACAAACAAGCGTGAGTTATTCATCGGTAGAGGGTTCGAATGGGGGCCTGTACAGGCCCAGCGCGCATATCAGATAAGTGATATGACTAACAATCATGAAGAAATTGAGCTGCCATTTGCCCTCAAACCAATTGTCAAATATTACAAGAAGCACACCCTTTCTCTGGGTGGCAAAACATGGATACACGCTCTCGGTGACGAGCAGGACATCCTGGTGAACGAGGAGGTCTTCTATGGCCATACGTTCATTACAGGGCAAGTGGGCTCAGGCAAAACGACACTGCTACGTCTGTTAGGTACCGGTTTTCTACACATGGGCAACGCACTGATTATCATCGATCCTAAAGATGATCATCAGCTTAAGAATGGATTACGTGAAGAGACCCAAAAGCTAGGTATCGAACATAAATTCTATGAGTTTTGCCCTGCCCGGCCGAGTGAGTCTTGTGCGATTGATATTCTCAAAAACTTTGCCACGCCATCTGAGATCCCCACGCGTATAGCTTCATTGCTTAAGACAGGAGCTAACGCAACAGATTCGTTCATTGAATTTGGTTGGCAAACTATCTCGCAAGTCACTGACGGAATGATTTACTGCTCAGAAAGCCCCAAATTAACCGAGATATACCGTTACATGAGAACGGGCAAGTCCGAGTTGCTTCAGAAAGTGCTCTCAGTATTTTATCGCAAGCGATTTGGCAACAACTGGCAGGAAGAAAAGTCAGAGATCATGCTAAACATGGGAGAGACACTTCTACTTGGCATGTTGAGTTTCTACAACACCGAAATCCCCAGTTCTGAAAAGGAAGCTGCTGTCGATGATGTGGTCCAATTCGTCACACACAACCATGAACACGCTCAAAAAATGCTGGCTAGCGTTTTCCCATTATTCAAGGTGTTATGCAGTAACCCTCTAGATGAGCTGCTTTCTCCTAAACGTGACACTGATAGAGAAGTGATCGACATCAAGCGGGTCATTCAAAACGGTGGTGTGATTTACTGTGCCTTAAACTCGATGAATGACCCCCGTACTGCTGGCCACCTTGCAAAATTGCTACTTGCCGATGTGTCAGGCTGCTTAGGATTCCGTTACAACTATGGCAATGGGGAAGAACGTCGCCTCAGTATTCTTGTCGATGAAGTACACGCCGCGGTAGCAGGAAATGACTCGCTGCTCAACAACCTGGCCCAGGGTCGTGCAGCCAAATGTCAGTTTGTTTTGTCCACACAAACCATACCAGATTTAATAGACCAGACAGATGACGCAACGGCAGAGCGCTACCTTGGCCTATGCAACAATTACTTCTCAATGAAGGTAACGGACTATAAAACTCAGGAATACGTGTCCAGACAATTTAGCAAGACAAACATTCGGGATGTCGGCGTGCAATACGCCATCCAGTCGGCAACCGGACAAGGGTTGACCGAGTTTTCCGGTGGTTATAAGGAGAACGTGACCAAATCCAGAGAAGATATGTTCCCGCCGGCACTCCTAGGTGACTTACCTAAATTGCAGTATGTGGCGCGACTTGCAAACGGTCAAAAACTCAAATGCAAGCTCCCCATTATCACAGGAAAGAGTCAATGAATATCAAACAACTTACCGCTAAACATGGCGGGGTGCAGCAAGTTTATGACCGTCTTCACAGCTACGTGGGTGGCAACACCCTATTGGTCTGGAAGGATCTAGCTTTAATTGACTCAATCATGGTCAAAGCGTCGCTCGCCTGGGAGTCAGAGTTCGACAATGGTATTGAGTCCCAATTCACGGCATTTGCACAGGCCATTTTGGGGGAGCTATACAAGATCAGCCATTTCAAGGTGAGCTACAAAGTCACGGCGCATGAACGGATCTACTGGGATTGTGTGAACCAGACATTTGACGACTTCCGCAAGCAGATAGAGCTCGAGTCCAAATGGGCTAAAAAGTGTAAAGTCAGTGATTGTTTCTCTCCTACCGCAACCTGTGATTGCTTGCGAGTCGAATATATTGAAAAACAATCTGAAATACCGGAAATGTGCATCTGCATGTTGTTAGCGAGGCATGTATTTGATCGCCGGCAATTGAATATGCTTGGGCTTCCCTTGCCGAATATGGATAGCGTCTATCGCTTAGGCCAACCAATTTAAAGGATTGCTAACTGATGGCTGAACTAGTCAAAGAACATGGGGCAACCAAGCTGCTAGGGGTTATCCTACTGATTTTCACCCTTTCACTGATTGTGGTACTGGCGTTTGTGCCAAGCAATACTTTTCAACAACAAATGGAGACAGAGGTCAAATCTCTATCGTTGCTGCTCAACAATACACGGTGGAGCTATGTCACCAACGACGTATCGGTGAACTACTTCAAATACTACGAAAACTCAGGGTTACGAGAAAAGGTCGATCAAACGTTAACCCCAAAAGGAGACTATAAATTAAAGCAAATCGTGCAGAACTATAAGGGAGAAACTGTTCTAAAAAGGGCTGCCACAAACATCCACATTATGACTTACCAGATCATCTATAGGATCACAGTGATCCAATTTTGGCTCTGGATGATGCTGCCAATGTTGTTTGCCATGATTTACGAGGGTTACACCGCAAGACAGATAAGACTCTACGAACCCGAGCAGATCTCAATAAAAGGGAGCAGGTTTTGGACTCGTTCACTCGTCTACCTAGTAATCATCACTTTCACCTACCTGGTGTTACCAAACCTCCTGGGCCAGTACGCCCCCTGGTACCCGGTCGCAACATTGTTTCTCACTGGATACGCAATCCGAAACACAGTGAAAAACTACATGAAAATTGCTTGAGGAATCATATAATTATGGATAAGAATGCAGAACATGAGCTACTGTCGGTTGCCAAGGACATTTTAAAGGTCTACAAGCGAACCACCTATGGCAAAGTTGGGTTGTTAGCCTTTGTCATTGCCCTGGGGCTCGCTACAAACCTCATCAATAATTTCAATGTCGAAGCTCAACACATAGCGGTAGTGAACATCAACGGTGAGTTAGGTGGCGGGTTTAATGACAATGAGACCAGTTCTGGCAATACCATTGCGGCAAAAATAGTGGAAGCACTGAATAATAAGAAATCATCAATGTTAGTGATCAACGCCGACTCCCCCGGCGGATCACCTACGGACTCTCAGGTCATCGCCGAAACCCTGATCGAATACAAACTGGCCCGCGGGGAGCTGAGCCCAAAGCTGCAAGGCGAAATCCAGACCAAACTAAACGCAGCCTTCCCCAATTTTGAAGAACATCCTACAACTTCAGAAGCATTGAGTGGTGACTTATCACGCAAACCAATTGTCGCTGTTGTAGGTAAACAATGTGCCTCTGCTTGCGTCCAAGCTATCATTCACGCGGATTTCATAGTAGCCCAGCAAGCATCGATGTTTGGCAACATCGGGGTAAGGATCGATAGCCTCAACTGGTCTTCCTTAGCAGAGAAGATAGGCGTAACCAACGTCACTCTGACATCCGGCGAGAACAAGGACATGCTTAATCCATGGCTCCCGCTGAACAATGAACAGATGCAGCTGGCGAACTCTACTTTACTTCAGCCAGTGTTTAACCAATTCAAAAAGGATGTGAAAACCGGTAGAAATGGCAAGCTCAAAGTTACAGATGATGTTTTATTCACTGGTCTAGTTTGGACTGGAGAGCAAAGCAAAGAATTGGGCCTTGTTGACGCGACAAGCAATGGAGTCAAAGTGCAACGAGCCCTGGAATCGTGGGCTGGGGTCAAGTACAAGGCCTACACTCATAAGCAGTTTAGCCTCTCTTCATTCCTGGTAAGTAAGCTCGGTATAACGTGGTAAAAATTAAGATGTTCATTTTGAGCATTGAAACGTAATGCACAGATATTTCGCGATGCTAAATTGATGTTGTTTTAACAACTCGGGAATACGATTCATGGAAAACACAATTGCTTTACCTCGTTACGAGTCAACCGCTGTCGGATTAAATTTTAAAATTCTCGCGGTTGTCGCTTTATTTGTGGTTGGTCTGCTGCTTTCAATTGATGCTACTGCTGGTACCGGCGGTGCTGCTTTTACTTCTATCTGGACGGAGATCTCTGGCTGGGCTGATGGTGTGCCGGGCAAGATCATCACCCTATTGGCTTTCTTTGCTTCTCTTTTTAACGTGCTTAAGCAAAACTACTATCTGGCAGTCGGTGCCTTTCTCGGTGGTATGTTATTGAGCCAATCAGTTCAGATCATCAACATCTTCCTCACTGGTACCATCTAAGTTCTACCTACTCATTCTGTTTGATAGAAGGCCGCTCATTGAGCGGCCTTTCTGTATCAGTTCAATGCTCAAAATGAACACTGAAACCGATGTGTTTTTTATTCAAAGCATCAAAATAAGTGTCAGTTATACACAGCACAGGGTTCTGCCATGAATACATATCGAGTACCAAGACGAATTAACGACCCATTGATAGTATTTTTTGTCACTCTCGATCAGTTCATTCCAATTTTTATCGCTTTGATTTTGGGATACACCTTCAAGGCGGCAGTTGAGGCAACCCTTTTTGCTTTCATGTATTTCAAAATCACTAACTACTTCACTACCAATCACCCTCGTGGATATGTCGAACATGCACTTTGGTATTGGGGGCTCATGCCTTTGAAACTTGGTAGCAAAGCGGCCGATCCTTTGAAACGGGAGTTTATTAAATAATGTCACTACTCAGAAATATGTCCGAGATCAAGACGTCTCTTAAGGAAGCGATTTCTGTACGGAATATCACACTGTTGAGTAATCTGCTCTTAAGTATCGGTGTTCTACTGTTCGCGATAAGGTTTATCACCTTTGAGCCCGGCGCCATAGCCTTGCCAAACGCCCCGTTGACTGACGTCATTGAGGTAAAGGGTGACTGGGCAAACTCTGGCTTCAAAAAAGGCCACGCCACGGCATTTTCTGAGCTAATAGGCAATGTCAGTAATGCCAACATCAACCTAGTGAAGGAGCGCTTTTTAGCAGCTAGTACACCTAACCTCAGGGATCAGTTTCAAGACGAAATTGACCGCCAAATTAGTATTATCAATGCGCGAAAACTAAAGCAGAAGTTTACGTTTGAGGATATTTACTTCGATGAATACCAAGATGTGGTATGGGTTTGGGGGCAAAGGGAGATCACCATTCCAAACCAAACCCCAATGAAAAAGACGTGGACGTATGAGTACCGTATTGGGGTTTCCGCCGGTATGCCTAAAATCTCATATTTCAAACAATACCCAGGCAAGCCAAATACCCGCCAACGTAAAGTTCCTTCAGCAGATTCAATTCCTGAATTAACAGAAGAAATGCGTGATGGTTTAGAAGCTAGTGGCTCTCAAGTTAAGGAGTTAAAAGAATGAGCAACAACCTGAAACTAACCTCCCTGCTGTTAGGGCTCTATGTAAGTCATGCAGTTGCTGCTGATCCCCAAATCCCTAACTCTGAAGTGGATTCTTTTACTTTACCCATTCAGACATCGAGTGCTCGACTACCAGCTGAAAAAATCAACAGGCAAAGCCCTGTCGCCTTCATTTTTGACTCTTTGAAGTCTGAGGTGCCAGATGACAATCGGCTACCAGCACAACCTACCGTTGACGGTTACGGCCGTCCAATGCAAGTAGCTATTAACGAGTCGGGAAACTCCTTTAGTGATTCACTACGCGCCAGTTATAAACCTGTACAGGATTACGAGCTTAAGCCTGGAGATAACATAGCTGTTGCAGTCGCTGCTGGGTTGATGAACCGGATTAAAACTAACTTCTCCATGGTGGCTATCCGCACATCAGATGACCAGTCCATCATAGAGGCGTCAGACGGCTATATTTACATCACCACTAACTCAATGGCACCCGTAGGTATCATGGTGTACGAGGAAGGGTTACCAGAAACTGCTATCTCTTTGGTGTTACAGCCTGACAACAATCCACCAGCAATGATAAACGTCGATGTGAAACTCTCCCCTTCACAAAAATATAAGATCGCTCAACGCAAAAGAGAGCGTGCAAGACTGGAAAAAATCGATAGTCTTGCCAGCGTTCCCCAGGAAGAGTTGGGTCTCGAATCTCATGTTAGCAGAATGAAGGCCTTACTATTACCAATCGCTCAGAATAACATCCCCACTGGATTCACCGAATCAGTTGAGATCCCCAGAACCCTCCGCCAACCTTGCTCGGTGGCCATTAGACAAAAAACAGCTCAACGCTATGTGGGCTCCAGGGAGTATATCGACGTAGTAGTCCTATATAACCAAACTGATTACGCGTATCAGATCAAGGAAGAACAATGCCTGAGTAGAGATGCTTTAGCAGTCGCTTTTGTAGACCAAGCGATTTTACAGCCCTATGAGTCCACTGAGGTGTATATCGTCCGGGACAAACTGTATGTAGAGAAATTAGAGAAGAGCAATCGTCGTCGGCAGATCAGCGCGGCAGAACTCGGACTTACTGGGGGAGAATAGTTATGACATCGATTGCAATCAAAGAGTTTTTTGCTGATCCCAAAAAACGTCAGTTGTTCATTTGGGGTGGAATTCTACTCTTCTTGTACATCATGGTTCCAATTTTCTTCAAGTCTGACAACAAGCCCAAGCTGATAGGCCAGGACACTACCGGCACAGAGTTTTTCTCTGTAGCTGAAGTAGAGCAAATGGAAGAGAAAAAGACCAAGGAGCTATTTAACCAACTGTCAGCAGATGCTCAAAACCGAGAAGTTGCTGCTTTCAACCAGGAACAGCGCCTCAAGGACCGTGAAAAACGCATGGAAATGGAGCTCTCCAAAATGCGTAACGACATGGCTCAGCAAAAACAATGGCTAGAGCAGTTGAAACAGGAGTTGATGAATAACAAAACTCCTATTGACGCCGGCGCCAGTAATTCTGACGTAAATGGTAATGTCATCCGACACGATCCCAATGCAACTGTAGCTCAAATAGTAGAGCAGCCTCAGACACAGGTGATCACAAGACAACCATTGGTCACAGGAAACATTCTTCGAACTGTAACCCAAGGCAAAGTGCGCTCCGTAAAAGAAACTGGGATGATCGAAGAACAAAACGTAGAAATGGTTACTGTGTCAGAAAACTCACAACAAGTGAAAAGCAATAACCCTCAAACATCCGCGGCCGCAAAAGACGCCAAGGAGAAGAAAGAAGACAATAACAGCACTTGGTTGTCAGCGGGGTCGATTTTGACTGGCACGCTAATCAACGGTATCGATGCCCCCACCTCTGGCGGCCAACAGCAAAAGATGCCAATGCCAGTCCTCGTGCGCTTAAAGCATGAAGCCATCATGCCGAACAACTTCACGCTAGATATACGAGAGTGTTTAGTCATTGGTACCAGTATTGGCGACCTAGCGACTACACGCGCCTTTATACGCGCTGAGACACTCTCCTGCATTACCGAAGATAACCAGGCGATCGAGGTGCCTCTTAACGCCTATGCGGTCGGCCGGGATGGTAAGAACGGCATTGACGGGACTTTGGTAACCAAATCTGGTGGTTTAATGGGTAATGCCATGGCAGCCGGCTTCTTAAGCGGTTTATCAAAGGCAGCGGCGCCTCAGTCGATCAACGTCTTGAATACCACTCCTGGGGAAAAATCTCTGTTTCAAAACACCGACTGGGCCAGTATGGGTCAAAGCGCTGCGCTCAATGGTGCCAGCACTTCATTCGACATGATAGCCAAATACTATTTAGAGTTGGTGGACTCCAGTTGGCCAGTGGTAGAGGTGCTAGGCGGTAGAGAACTGGACTTTATCGTACAACGTGGCTTGGCGCTTAAAACAGGGAAATGAGAATGACTGATAAATCGAAAGGCAAAATGAGTAAGTTTTACTATTTTTTTGTGTTCATTCTAGCGGTACTAAGCGTCGTCCTTATTAGAAATACGCTGGTGGATTGGATTAAAAAACAGGTTCAAGAAGAGTGGGCGGCGGCCGAGGCCAATTCGCCCACGATCAAGGTCATTGATCAAAAAGCCCTGGCAGTCTATTTCCAAACACAAGGGTATGACATCCCAACTCAACTCGAATACATGGACATTCTCAAGATCTTGCTGGAGAGGAGTCATATACTCGCGGTAAACGCTTCAGCCGTGCAATTTGACATCGAGAGTTACAATCTCAGAATCAACTCCATAGATCAGTTACGTTTACAGTTAGAGAAGTTGGGAATCGAGAACCCCCGGAAAGCCAATGAAGAAGAGTATTTGAGAAGGGAAGCCACTCAAAAGGAGATCGTCAGCAGACTATTTGGTGTGTAGCTTCGCTGCATCAAGCCTGTGGTGCAATCAATTAAGGGATTGCACCATCACCAGCAGATCGACTTGAAGTTGGTCAGTATCAAGCCCAAGGTTATGAGTCTTATTACGCGTTTTCATATGCTCGGCCAACCCCTTTTTTAACTCTTTGTCACTATCATAATTCGCAGCAAAGCGCCTAAATGCAGAGAGATGGTAAAAATACTTGTAGATCACCGCCTTTCGCGCTTCTGAGGAAAACGGTTTTGCGTCTACTACTTTAAATGCGCCCAACGTCATTGCTCCTGTACTTCTATTCGTTCTCGGGATCTTGAACATCATTGACGATATTTACTCTGGCCACGGCGACATACGCTTCAGCAATCGCTAGGTATACCACCAAGCAAGCAAATACAATGGTTAAGTAGCCATCTAGCTCATGCATATCGCTTCGTAACGCCAGTTGGCTAAGCCAAAAAATCAAGGCAGCCCACAGTACCGTTCCCTCGCACTTAAGGAAGTAAAGGGCATGACTAGCGGCCATTGCGAAAACGATAAAATCAACGGCTACCAAATACACGAAACTCCCTTCATAGACATAGGAAGCCGCCTTTATATCAATAATCCCCCAACAAAAAATCACTACGGGGAATAGCAGCAGATTACGTAATGCTAAATGTGCCGCCTTCATCTTATCGATCATCGTGTTTATACCTAACTTGTCGTCTGATAAACCACTATTAGAAACCCTCTTGATTAACCCGCAACCGGCCGGATTCTATACTGGTAGCGGTACCCTGTTACCCGATTTCAATGCTCAAAATGAGCATTGAAATGGCATGTGATTTTTGTTGAGTGTGAAAAAATGAGCCCTCTTAATGAAAGGAAACCGTCAGATGCCAAGAACAATTTTGAAGTTAAACCTTCAGCTCCTCGCTGTTTTCGCTGCAGCACTTGCTCTCTTTGCTGGATTAGCTGTTCCAAATGTAATGGCGGCTGATTTAACTGAGCAACAAACCCAATCCAAGTTCGAAAATTTACTCCCTCTTAAAGTCAATAAGGTTAGTAACTCGCCCCTATCTGGTTTTTACCAATTGGAATCTGATAGGGGCATTTTTTATGCGTCCAAAGATGGCAAATTCATCTTCTCAGGGTCACTCCACAATTTTGAAGAAGGGCTATTGAATCTCACCGCGCTCCGTCAGCGTGAACTCGCCAACCAACAGCTTGCAGCATTTGCAGATCAGCTAATCGTGTTTCCTGCAAAACAAGAAAAGTATCGAGTCACGGTATTTACCGACCCAACTTGTGGGTACTGCCGAAAGCTGCACTCTGAAATAGCCGAATACAACAAGTTAGGGATCACCATCGCTTACGCCGCATTTCCTCGGGGTGGTGTGAACTCAGAAATGGACAAAATTCTCAAAGACGTGTGGTGTGCGAAGGATCCAGCTGTAGCGTTGACCAAGGCTAAGAGCGATATAGCACTGGCACATAAAACCTGTGAGAACCCTGTCGATCAGATGTATCGAGTAGGTGAATCACTCGGGATAACTGGCACCCCCGCCCTGCTGCTGCCTAATGGTGAGTTAGCACCAGGCTATGTTCCCGCTCGTCAATTATTACAAACATTGGAGAATGCAGGATGATAAAGCAGTCTTGTAAAGCCGTGCTGTGGTTAAGCGGCATTTTGTTTACCCTTCAGGCCAATGCCAGTTTAGATCTCGAACAAGCAGCAAAGCTCAAAGAATCAGAGGCCAAGATCCAATCTTCCTTCAGTGATGAAATTAAAACGATGATGGATAGTCTAGGCGATATTGAAGTCGTAAAGATGCTGCCAATCAAGAACGTCATGCTCATTCAGCTGAAAGATAAACCGCCAATGTTCATTTCTTCCAATGGGCGTTTTTTGATTGATGGAGACATAAAAGATTTGTGGGCGATGCAGCAGGTAAAAACCGCTGAACAAGCCGATGCTACTTGGTTGTTACACCTAGACAAGTTTGGGGATGGCAAGCTAATGGAAAAGCTGGCGGTGATCCCATTCGGTAACCAAAACCTGCCGAAACAAGCGCGTGTTTTTGTCAGCCCAACGGCCTCAGAATCACAAGCATTTATCAAAGAGCTGGATCCCAGCAAGGTCAATTTAGACCTCATTATCATGCCGCATCAAAAGGGAGCCATTACACCTGCCTTAAAAGCTTGGTGTGGTTACTCAACAACAGACTCGATTCAGATCCTTATGTCAGGAGAGACAGAAGGCGTCGCCCAACGTGATTGTTCAGAAGAAGATTTGAAAAGAGTGATGACCCCGATGTTAATGGCGATGTATCTGGACATCGACAAGGTGCCATATTTCGTGCGTATCGATGGCAAACGCGTCGCAGGTGTTCCTAAGAAATATCTAGAGTGGTTGGAGAACTCACCCAAAGATGAGGCCCAGGAACCCAACGAATCTGATGATAACGGTGAGAAATCAGCTACAACTACGGAGCAAGCAGAATGAAAAAGTCCATACTCCTGAGCAGCCTTGGGGCTGCTGTCTTGTTGGCATCTGGATGTTCAATGCAGGTTGGAGAAGATGAGTTTGCCTGTCCCAACAGTGGTAAAGGCGCCACTTGTTCATCGTCACGTCAAATTTATGAATTAACCAACAACCGGGATAACCTTGAGGGTTTGAACGTCTCGATGGGAAAAATACAAGGTAGAGTGGATGCTAATGGGGAGGTGATTCCCTTTGACGACGGTACATACAATTCCACCACGACAAGCAAAACCCAAACTGGTAGTGCCCCTGCCTTTCCACAAGATACCTCATATGATCCTGATAGTTTGAATCCCGTTCCAGTACGCCAGGAAGTCCAATCCACTGCGGCCAATGCTGACTTAACTGATCTCGGTCGAGCTCGAAATGACGTTTACAAGCCGGTAAATCTTCTGCGCCAAGATGAGTTGCCAGCAGCCGAACTAGTCGCAGAGCCGAAGAATCGTACTTTCGGCGCCGTTCAGGGAGTTCAAGATGAACATGGCAAGCTCATGGTACGCAGGCAATCACCTATGGCGTTAGCCCCTGAGCCGCTCGCGGTTCTCCAACAGCCAAAAACCATGCGGATATTGATTTCATCATGGACCGACAAGGACGGTGATTTGCACATGCCAGGCTTTGTTTATGTCGAAGTCGAACCTAAAAAGTGGGTTGTGGGTGAACAAGCTAATGATCGCCCAGGGCGAATTGTCCCGCTGCAAATTCAACAAACCAGCCAAGAAGAGTTACGCCGGCAGGAAAAAGCTAAATCTGGGTATAGCAGTCTCGGGGTTACCGAAAAAGGGATAAAGTGATGGGCGTATTCTCAAACTACTTTCACAAAGTCAAAGACCTCTCTAGATTTGATCAAGTTGAGGATTTATTTGGTTTTGTTGGCTACGAATCTGACTACTACATCATGGATGGTGGCGGAATGGCTACGGTTTTCGTCTGTAGCCCTGCTCCCGGGCCTATTGAGAAACAGAAAAATGCTCTAGATGCCATTTTCAATAAAGAATACCCGGCTAACACCACCATTCAAACACAGTTGGTCGCCGTACCGGATGTGAGTTATTTCATGCAGCAATTTGAAACAACTCGCGGTAACCGTCTGATGGGTAATGACAATGAGCTAACCACCTCTATGGCAGAGTCATTAGCCAACGATATCGAGGGGAAGGTGTTTAAGGATATGTGCAATGGAGCTCGAATCAGAGATTTCGAATTTTGGTTTACGATTCGGGTACCGACAGCAGAGCAATTGCCAAATAGCCGCGAAGAGCAGCGATATAAAGAGCTGATAGTCGACGTCGAAGAAGGTCTAAGAAGTGGTGGCTTGTTTCCCGCAAAAGCAAAGCCAGAGCACTTACTTTGGCGCCTGCAGTCGTTGTTCAACCCTTCTAAAGATGCGTTATGGCGCAATCCTATCTATAAACCAAACAATAGCCGCTCGTTCGCAAGTCAAATTCTGGAAGATGGTAACTCATTCCATTTTACACCTAACGGAATCGTTACTGGCAAACCTAACGCAGTAGATGAAGCTGGGGGACTAGAGTTTGAAAAAGAAAACCAAACTCATATCAGGATGATGTCACTTGCTAGCACATTTGAGGAGCTACATTTTGGACAAATGCTGGATCTGGTAGGTGACTACCGATACGGGAACGTGGCCCATGGTGACCCTTTCATGATCTCCACGTTAATGCTCTACCCAGAGCAAAGCAAAGCGAGAAGCGATATATCAAACAGTAGAAACTGGTTGATAGGCCAAGCCAAAGGGAAACTGCTTGAGTGGTTCCAAGGACTTGCCGCGCAGAAACAAGACTATGACCAAATGTGGTATGAGTTAGATGAGAAAAAGCGGAAAGTGGTCTTTTCCGGTACGCATGTAACCACCTTCTCTGCAACCGCTGAACGTGCCGATCGCACAGTGGCCAAGATGATCAGGTACTTTGAAACATCTAAAGTCACATTCACAAAAGAAAGCGTTCTCACAGGTCCCCTATTCTTCCAAACCGTCCCTTGTATGATGGACAAGGACTACGCTAACTTCCGCCGGCACTCAATCTACTCATCTGAAGCCATGAGCTACCTAACCCCTCACATGAGCTCTTGGAAAGGGAATACTCACCTTCCGATTGTGCCGATGACCACACGAAACGGACAAATATTCTTCTGGGATCTGTTTAAAACCGATGGCGGTTTCAACTTCATGCTTAGCGCGAAGACTGGCTCCGGTAAATCAGTGTTAGTGAACTACATAGTTAACTGCTATTTGAACTCTGGCGTGAAGACCGGCGGGTCACTTCTTAGAAAGCCTCACGAAAAAAATATGGAGCTAGTTGAGTTCGATGACGGCGCCCAGGTGTTTGTATTGGATAGCGGCCGCTCATATCAAAACTTAGCTGAAATGTTCCAGGACTCTCAGTTCATAGCATTTGATAGTGGCTTTAAATATTCCCTTAATCCATTCAAATCAATCCACTCCTGGTCCAGTTTTACCAAAGATGGTGAAGAGCACGAAGGACAAGGCCCGATGATTCTCACCATGTTTAAAGCCATGGCCGCTCCTAAACACGGTGTTTCTGAATTACAACGTGCTGAAATGATGACTCTACTTACCAATATGTGGAATGAGAACGGGCAGGAGTCTACTGTCACCATGTTCGTGAATATGTGCCTTGAGCATGAACTTGAAGAAATGCGCCAAATCGGTATGCAGCTTCGCATCTTTGCAGAAGGCGGTATCTACGGCGAGCTGTTTTCAAACAAGTACCCACCTATTGATTTCAATGGTCGCTTAGTTGTCATCGAGCTAGAAGAACTTCAAAATGACATTCATCTGCAGTTGGTGGCCATTCTTAGCATCATCTCACAAATCCAGCACAAAATTTTCCAAGGGGGCACTGCCCGCCGGAGCCTCTTCTTGCTAGAGGAAGCCTGGCAATGGATGACTGGTGAGAAAGATGGCGACAAGGGAGCTTTGGTGGAGTTCGTTGGCGACTACCTACAAGCCGCATTCCGTAAGTTTCGTAAAGTTCGTGCCGCAGGCGGGGTGATCAGCCAAAGATTAATGGACTTCACGATGAACCCGGTTGGCCACGCAATTATGGCCAACACTGACTGGAAGTTGTTCCTGGAACAAGATGCTTCAGCAATTGACACTATTCGTGAAAATAAGGCGTTCTCAGCTTCAGATCACCAGTTTGAACTTATGAAGTCGGTCCGTACCAAAAAGGGTTCTTATTCAGAAATCATGATCTTCCACCAACAAATGAGTGAGATCTGTCGATTGGAGCTTGAGCCAGAAACCCTCATGATTTTCTCCACCGACCCGGATGACCGTGAGCTGATGAAGAAATATCGCGCCCTGGGCAATGACGTTAAAGAAGCCGCAAGATTGTCGGTACTGGAGAAACAAAGGTAACGATCAGGATCGGTTCTTTAGCTAAAACTTGTCAATTCCCCCGGAACTAATGACAAAAAAATGTATTTGGAGCGTATCTGAATACATTTTTTTGTTGTGCAGCGGGTACAAAAACATGACCGTAATCGCATAAGGGATTGATAATTAATAAAATCATGCAGTAATCCCGGTGAAGACAGGCAACAATAAAATGTCCTTGAGGCATAAAAGATCACATTCTTGTTGTTAACAACAGCCATGCCCTATTAAGTAATTGAAATAAAAGGAAATGACATAAAACCACCATAACAAGAAAGTGATCGCTAAAAAATGCTCGGAATCGACATATAGAACGATATATCTATTTATAAACAATGACATAAAACATTAAAGGACAAAAAAAAGGATAATGATCAGGCCTATTTCGGCCCATCAAAATGCCAAGAAGATGATCCCAGGATGCCAAATAGATGATCTCAAGATGACGGGAAAATGATCTAAAGGAATAATTACTATTTTTTCAGCAAGTTACAAAACCAGTATGTTAGCGAAGAAGCATTTCCCAATAACAGAGAAATGAAGTCGGAAGTACCATTCGCACAAAAACACAGAGATCTAGTAACAGAAACAGTCACATATCCAGGCCAATATCATGCAATCCAAAACAACGGAATTCGGACTAGTGAAAGACAGAATCGTGTATTTTTGGATGACAAAAACCTGTTTGTAAGAACAACGGATTTGTGTAATATTGAGCTTACTCATTGTGGCAGAATGATTTTGACAATAATACAGGGTTAGAAAATGGCTCGCTCAACTGATGATCCAATGCGCGTAGAACTTGGCCTCCAGGAAACAATGCCTGAGGTGTTCAAAAAATCACATGAACTTATCTTTTCTCGTCAACGATTGTCGTCTCATGAACAAAACGTTTTCAATCTTATGATCGCTCATATGCGAGAAGACCATTGGGCGGGCCAAACCCCCTCTTACGAATTCCCTGCACAAACACTTAGTGATTGGTTTGATATTAAATCAAACCACTTGAGCTCTACGTTGGCACCGGTAGCGGACCGATTAGCAACCAGGACTGTCGGTTTTGTGAATGAAGATACACAGGAATGGGACTACTTGCCGCTCCTATCGAGAATCCGATACAAAAACGGAAAGCTCACCATTATCCCTAACCCCCAGTTGAAAGAGCAGTACATAGACCACCAGAAAAAGGGATACGCCCTCATTAACCGGAAGCCTCTATACCGTCTCAGACGTACCTATAGTAAGCGCCTCTATGAAATGATCTCTCGATTCAAAGATACCGGCTTTAAGCAGCGCCCCCTTAAGATTCTGGAGCTGAAAGGGTATCTGGGTCTTTTAGATGAAAATGGGAACCTGAGTAAAGAGCATAAGAGTCTTGAGCCCACGGGCGTTTTCATTAAACGCTGTGTAGCTGATGCTTTTGAGGAAATAGCTGAGGTCTGCAAGCATGAGCTAATGCTTTTCAAGAGCGACTCAGGACAATTGGGCTATAGCCTAGTTAAGAAAGGTAGAACTACCGTTGCCATTAAGTTTCACTATAAATGGATGGCCGGCAAGATCAGCATGAGTGAAGATACAGCTAAAAAGACAATTAGCACGCTTGAGACCAAGCTCAGGATCAAACGAGAAGAGCTGAACATCGAGGAATTGACCTTGCTAGCTGAAGCATATCAAGTGCTTGGCGACCCGGACACTGCTAGCGAGATCTACATGCGCGTTGAGCAAAGGCAGCAAGAAAAGGTTATAGAGCCTGAGGTTAAGGCCAAAGAAGAGAAAGAGTCGTTCTTGGATAAGATTAGGCAGATGAAAGAAATGAACGATGTTAGTTACTGAGCCTAAGATACGATGACGATAATATGATCTCTTTAGCGACGTTTAAATGATCTTTAAGCCAACATTAAAACGATCACGAGGAGAACATAAAAATGATCCTGCGCTGTCATTACAATAGTCATTTTTCACCTCAACTCTTATAAGTTAACAAGTAAATGTGATCCAGAAAACGAAAAAATGATCTAATCCTTGCTAAATCGGGTGGTTTTCGTTCAAAACCATTGAAAAGTGGTCATATTTTAGACTTGTGGATAAGTGGCAACATACAAATGATCTTCAATAACACGATAAAGATCCTTTTTAACACTAAAACGATCCCTAAAAACAGCTAAATGATCGTTTTTGACAACAGATTGATCGTAAATGACAGTTTTATGAAAAGGTTACATTTTTTTGTTCTCATAAAGCACTGTTTATAAAGAGGTTTTTCAAGAAATCATCATCCCCTATAGATCTTATAGTTTCTATATTTTTGATATTATATATAGATCTTATAAAGAAAATTTTCCTATAGCATGAAAAGAAATTGCCTCGTTATCCTATCTCGTTAGATGCATGACTCTACCGGAAACACTTGAGAATATTGACTACCAAGTAGCCAATAAGGAAATTGAACGAATGGATCAGCAGGACGATAAACCACAAACTGTTAAGGTGCTCGATCATGTTCGCTAATACTTCAAGCAGATTAGGCCAACACAGGCCAATTGCTAAAAGAAAGATGAGTAAGATCGCCATCCCCTTGGCACCATTTTGAAGATCTACTCTACTCGGTACCGAATGCAAGATCACTGAGTAGATAAAAAATCCCCATAAAGTCACCAAATAGCCATTTTGGGGCGATAAGTGTATTGCCATAGCTATCTGCCCTACCCTCTTGGTTAAAACGCTAAAATCGACACCTATGGACTCGGTAGCTATATAGTTACTGATAAGGGTCGTAACCTCAGGTAAAACCGCTTTAGTAACAAGCCAAGCAGCTGCTGTACACCCAAACAAAGGGGCGATAGAGATCAACAAATTAGTGATATGCGAATACCACCTCAATCGGTAACTGTGATTAACATAGCCCAATGAGCCATCAGCTGCAGGTTCGTAAAATTTTACAGATTGAATCTTGTGGCCACAGAACACGGCGACAATCAAATGTGATAATTCATGAAGTGGAACACCGAAAATACCTATGATTGCGTAGACCGTAGGACCTGTTCGTTTAGCTAGTTGGTTTCTAAGGAAGATAATCATCGCTAGACAGAATACTGCTAGCGATGATGAAGAGAGAAAGTGAAGAATAGGTAGGCTCATTACTGGTAACGGTTATTGCAGGGACATACACCATTTCGATATACCAATTGCCATGCCTCCTCTAGCACTTGTTTGTCCAGAACCGGGTTTAAATCCCGGCCGAGTAAATCGTTCACGGCCCTACCACTGATCGCTAGAATCTCAAATTTGTTACTAAAGCCATGAATAGCAATTTTCTTATCTAGTTGTGCGAGTGTCAAACTACTGAAGGACTCGTGCATTAGCTTAGTGATCTTTTCGGCCAAGTGACTGGCTTTAACATTACGACGAATGTACTGTCTGATTTGCATTTGAGCTTTATCGGCAAGTAAGAACCGGCTTAAATCATTGTTCATTTGTCACCCTATCCTGATGTTTTGGTATTCATGTTCTTTTGTTTTTGGGTGACATCGATGACGAAATTGATGAGATATTGTCAGATCTTTTTCTATGACACTCAACAAGTATTGCCATTGTTCACCATCGTTATCGCAAACAGGGTCATTACCGTTCAATTCTAGTGCTGCTAGTTGCCTCCACTTAAACGTTGACGCGCCGGCAAGCAAACCGGATGCAAATTGACGAATGCTCGATAGCCATAAAATTCCGACAATTGACAATAGCATATTCAAGGTCATCAATAGTGCTAGCAGATCACCAAAATTGGCCACTTTTGAGCAATCGTTCTTCATGCTGGTTCCTTTTTCGCAGTACAAGCGTAAACCATATAGCCATCGCCTCCAGGCGCGGGCATAACTCCATAGTCAACTACTAGGCAATCTGAGAGCAATTTGAACCTACCCTCAACGAGTGCTTGATGATCTTTAGATCTAATGGCCTTTGCTTCGCTTGCATACGCTTTCCCTGTTGAGGTCACACCTACGAAATCAACACGATTATTAGGGTTCTCAAGGTTGTGCCATTGCTGATGTAGCCAGGCGCTCGCAGTTAGCCTCGGGTTCTTGTAGCCTCGACCGACGATTGTCGCTGGGCTAATTTGGCGGTTTAAAAGTTGGTTCAGTAAAAGCTTGTATTCATCAACTGTTTTCATAGTCATACCTGTTTGTAATGGGTCTATGGTTAATAACTTAAACGAGGTTGAGAAACCGGCAACCGCACCTAGTATTTAGTGTTAAAGGTTCGCAATTGAGATTTGGCTTTCCTTAAGCAAGTTTCCCAGGAGAGGCAATTGCTTGGCTAATTGCTCGAGTTGCTGAACTTCTTTAGGTTTGAACATAGCTGCCCCTTTTTTCATTGTTGTAGAAAAATCTTAAATTGACCGATCATCAAAACTCATCGTTACTCTGCAACACTGAAAACCATTCGAGTGTTCAAATCCACTTCTACTTTATCAAAAACAGCCAGTTGACCTGCGCTGTTGTAAACGCCCGATAAAGGCTTGGATTTTGATAAATCTACGTTATCTATCGCTAAGATATATCCGCCTCGGTTAACTGCAATCACTACGCACGTTGTTGTAGCTGGTCGCTGGAAAATGGTTGACTCCGAGTTGTGGTTTGGCACTAAAACACTTAATGGTTGTTCTACTACAACGGAAATGTGAGGATCATTTGCAATAGTCTCTACCAGAGCTAAGGCAACCTGTAATCTCTCAGTACCGTCAAGCAATGATGTTGAGCTGCCTCTTTGGGGGCACCGATAAACGAAGTATACCGGCGCGGTACCCGCTTTTAGTTTCTGGTAAATTGCTAGATTCCATGTGGAAAGCGAGTCTGTCACTTTCGCCAAGAAAATAGTCTTGATCATATTTAACGCCTAAGCTGCAAGGTCTGTTATCACTATATCGTCAATATCATTACCCGCATCTGTATCACCTTGCCTCTCTAGTTCGCTAATTGCCTGTTTTAGCTCGATCATGCGCTGTTTGCATTCAAGCAGTTGGTCTAACTTATCGAATCGTCTATATTTGTGGTCATTAGCCACTGCTAAACGAGCCACTTTAGTTGAAATCTCAGTGCTAAAGCGTTCAATTTGCTGATCAAAGTTGGTGATAAACGAGTTAATTGTATTGAGGATTTGTCGACCGATACTAGAGGCCTTGGAAATATCCAAAGAAAATCTGTAATCAGTCTTACTGCTCGCGATTAATGAAACGCTGCGGCCCTCAACTTTAGCCGATAGCTCATATCCTGCAAACTTCCCTAACTTGATGGTGCGGTCTTTATAAAAGCCCTGGCTTATAGATTCCAAGGTCGGTGCCAATGTTTCAGAAATATTGTTCGCGGCCTCTGTGTATTTATTGAAGGTTAAAGAGGCATCATTGATGTAGCAGAATTGGTCACCTGCTTGCACAGTATGGTTACCAGAGGCCATATCCTGGGTTACACCATCAAGAAGGCGTTGATATTTACTAATCGCCATTTGGGAGTTCTCAATTTCCCATGAGGCATTACGCTGATCGCGAATATAGGCGTTACGTTCTGCGTCTAGGCGTTGAATGGTTTTCGTGAGTGTGACCATTTCAAGGACAAGTGGAGAGCCCGATGTTTCGGCTTTTAGCTCCGCAAAGGTGAGTTCAGTATTTGAAATATCATCTGCAACAGCTGAAATTGTGTTAGCGCTATTAAACGCCGAGATAAACTTTTGTTTGTTCTCTAGCACTTGGAATAGGAAGCTATCAAGGCTGTTCTTAGTCGCAATGAAAGTTACATCGAGCGTGAAGGTATCAGGGTTCGCTTGATATAAGAGGTTACCCTGGCGTATGCCCCGGCCTAGTCTTTGTGTGAGGTCTGAGGGGCGATAAGGGGCATCTAGAACAGTGATCCCTACAAGTCGTTGGTTTACGTTTGCACCACAGCCAAGCGTTGAAGTCGACGCCACAATGACACGGTAAACACCAGTGTTTAACTTGCTATATAGCGCTGTCTTTTGCAATGGCGTTTTGAAATCTTGAGCAAAGACAATCTCGGCGGGATTTACGCCTTGAGCGATCAGACCTGCTTTGATCTGGTCATATACACAATGGCGCCCGTCCCTATTTGGCACCCCAATATCAAGGAATATAATTTGGGTACCCTTTTCAGCGGTGGTCGCATGGTATTTTTCAGCGGTGATCTTAATACAGGCTAGGATCTTGTTGCCGCACTCATCAACCGGTGTGTGAGGCAATAAGAGTCGCATATCGACACTTGCTTTTTTAGCTTCACTCATTATAACAAGCATGTTGTCATTTTCGATTGGCGAGGCCTTAAAGTTTTTGGCTCGTTTGACTAGAGATTTTGAGTAGGCGAGCTGTGCTTCTGTCGCCTCTACAACCAGCTGCCGAGGCATACCACCAGTGACGGGGGGGATTGCAGCATAGAGCTGATTGTTATGAATGAGCTTTGGCAAATATGCCGCAAGCTCTGATTCATTAACACAATCAGCGATTGACCCCCAAAGGGCTTGCAATTCGGGCAGATTAGCAAATTCGCGCAAGCGGGTAACTGTTTTAAAGCCTGCACCAGTGGCGGCGACTTCAAAATCACTGCTGATTTTAGCAAAGCATGATACAAAGTCATCGATAGATTCTATTCCTTGCGCGAGCAACAAATCTTCATCTAGGTATCGTATGAACGTATAAGCCTCAAGTAATGTGTTAGAAATCGGGGTACCGGTTGAGAAATAAACACCAAGGCCATTCTCATTTTTACGTTTCAGAACGTTGATCTTTAAATACCAGTCCCATGCGCGCTTACTACCTGTGGGGGTACCACATCCCCGGACATTGGTTAAACGAGAGCTTTCATAGGCGAGATTCTTAATATAATGAGCTTCATCTAGTACCAGCATATCTACGCCAAGATCAGAGATAGACAAGCCCGATTTACGTTTGTCGGTCCCGAGTTCTAACAAGCGCTCTTTGAGCTTGGCTTTCTTATTTTCGATACCCTTGACTGTGAAACGCGCATCCGATTTTTTAAGATTAGATAACGCCGTATCGAGCTTGGTCAGTTCAAATTCGATAATTTCCTGCTCGATATCATCATCAGCAGGGATTGAGGCGAAAGATGACTCGGGGCAAATCACGACTTTCGCGCCCGTTTTAAGGCGCATAAGTGTTGCTTTACGTGTGCTAGGGCTCAAGTCATCCGGCGATAAAACCGTGATTTGGTCTTGTGGGTATAGTTGCAAGTAACCAGATGCAAATTGGCTTGTTAGGTGATTTGGAACAACAATTATACAGCGTTGCTTAAGGCCTAGTCGGATTGACTCATGAACCAGCGCGGCAATGGTAAAAGTCTTCCCGGCTCCCACTTCGTGAGCAATTAACAGACGCCCCTCGCAAATAGCGCGATAGACGGCGTTTAACTGGTGGTCGCGTAATTGGATTGCTTGATTGCTGTCTGGCAAAGCGAGTACATCTGCAGACGCGTTCAAGCGCACCAGTCGGTTAAACTTCTCGTTATAGATGCTCGTCAATTTGGCTTGAATGTCCGACCGTTCCAAAAGAAAAGCATCCCATTCTGCCAAAATCTTTTCGCTGTTTAGTTCGTTCTCTAGGCTTGCTTGTTGATCTACGACCCGGCCCCCGTTTTCCCCCTTGAGGGTGACCTGAATGGATCGGCCATTCATTAGACAAGGGAAAAGCTTACTAAAACGATAGGCAGAGTCTGAGCCTAAGCGCGTTTCTAACTGGTACGGTAGGCAGAACAAATGGAAATGCCATTGGTTAGCAGCATAGGTTATGTCAATTTGAGTGTGACTATGAAGTTTGTCACCGCACAGCAATGTAACGAACTCACGATAGACGTCAGCAGGAACCCAGGACGCGCCTAAATGTGTTTTAAACTGGTCAAAGGTTACATCAGAAGGGATCACTGGCATTAACGCAGCCTGATAGCGTTCTTTGACTTCGTTAGAGCAACTAAGACTCGATACGGCTGCCAGTTTTGATTTCACGTCACCGGATAGAAAAACGTTTTTGGTTACCCATTTGCCGTTATCGTTAAAGATAGACAGGCCTTCATTGTTATTTATGAATTTTGATTCGGAGATTGAAAGTAGTCTCGCGCAATATGCTAGATCGATGAACCCGTAGACATTCATCGAGGCTATTAGGGCATCTTCTACAGTGTTTGCAGATGTCGGCGCAGACCATGGCATCAGTACGCGCTTTGAAAAGATTTCTGCTTTTTTGGCGCTAGCTTTGACGGCCTCGATCCCAAGTTTTTTTGCCGCTGCCTGGGTTAACCCTGCGTTGTAATTGACCTCAAGAGATAGCAAGTTGTAGTTAGTTGGATCTAGTTTTGCCACTCGCTGATTAGCGGTATCATGGATAAAACCATGTGCTTTGACAAAG
Source organism: Shewanella sp. VK101 (assembly GCF_056497865.1). Classification (NCBI taxonomy): domain Bacteria; kingdom Pseudomonadati; phylum Pseudomonadota; class Gammaproteobacteria; order Alteromonadales; family Shewanellaceae; genus Shewanella; species Shewanella sp. VK101. The sequence continues at coordinate 83,040 of NZ_JBSSWS010000002.1, read as the reverse complement.
GCGTCGTAACGGTCGTTTAACTCGGCCCTTAGAGTGTCGAATTCATCTTCTACATGATTGTTTTGCTCTGCTTCTAACAAGGTCATTAAGGCGTGACGAATACCGCACATTTTGATAAGGCGTAGTTTGGCGGTGCCAGTGAACTCCGTATCTTTCCAACTATCATCCTCAGCCAGTTGGTAAACTTCACCATCTGAGCCAACAGCAAAAGACCCAATGCGGCACCCGGCCTTTTCTGTGATCGTTACTTGTGGGTTTAAAGCTGGTGCTATGCTGGTGGCTTCGGTGATACGGCCCTCAAATGAAAGCGGGGCAAATAGCGCTTTTATCGCTTTTGTTGTGGCACTTTCGAAGTGGTCATCACCAACGCAGTGAACATTGTTGCCCTGAAACTGCGACAGGCATTTCATTTTGCCGATGATGCGATCAGGGTTATCAATAAAATATTGATTTATGAGATAGTCGTTTTGTTGTTCATCAGTAACGTTTACTGATTGCGTCCAATTAGGGTTTGAGTCTGCGCCTTGCTCAAATACCAACACATCTACGGTGGCGTTTGCGCCCGTGGTGACTTCAAAGACTTGTTTAGGTAGACGAACCGCGCCTTTTAAAGTCGCGTATTTAGCAACTAATTCGCGGCTTTTAGATAATTTTGCATCCATGAAGGAGCGCGACACGATAGCAATCATCCAACCTTTCTCGGCAAGCAGGGAAGCGCCACGAGCCATGAAATAGTTGTGCAGGCTTAGACCACTGAACTCAGTGTTTTGGCGGTCAAAAATAGGCGCTTGGCCGAATGGTGGATTATGGAAAATTACAGACTGTTTTTTAAGCTTGGCTTCTTCGAAGCCACAATTATGTACCTGGGCGCTTGGGTATAGTTTTTCTAAAATTGCAGATGAAATCTGATCTTGCTCAACAAGATGGATTTTGAAGCTATCCACGAGTGATTTAGGCATGGTGCGGATCAATCCACCGACCCCAGCTGAGGTATCGAGAAAAGAGCCTGTATCGACGCCAGAAGCTATCAGGCCGTCATAGATAGCGGCAGATAAGAAATCGGGCGTATAGAACGCTGAGAGCGTCGATTGCTGCGCTTTCTTGTATTGCTCTGGTGTGAGCAGGCATTTTAGCTCGTTGTAGCGTTTAGCCCACTTGTCATTGTTTGGATCGAATGCTTGAGGACAAGCGCCCCAGCCGACATATTGAGCGAGTTTTAATTGATCGTCGTGGGTGGCTTCTGCTCCTGCTTCTTCAAGGTGGTTAAGCGTTTTAATAGCGGCTACGTTGAGGTTATAGCGAGTAACCACGCCAATTTTTTTAAGAGGGAATCGCGCAAAGAAATCGTTAGCCTTTACTTGAACTCGCAAGTTGGTTTTCTTATGTTGCTGTGATTGCTGAATAAACTCGGCTAGCTCGGCTTGATCACCAAAGAAAAAGCCCATTTGACCGCCAACGTATTCGATATTTTGCATTACACCCATAACGTTTTCATCATCTGTAAATCAATCTGAGTACAATGAAAACACGGTTTGAAAATTCGGCTACTGCGCGGGGAAAGGTGTTAATTAGCGAGGAAAAATCATAGTTGCGAATGGTTATCGAAGTGGTATTGGTGAGGGCTCATTTCACGTTAAGCAAGCTTTGGTGGTAGCCGGCCAGGTTCAGCATTTGGGATGACACACGGATAAACAGACATGTCGCTTTAGGTAGTGTTTGCGCGTAATGATGCTGGTGGATTTAGCTGGATGGTTAAGTTTGAGGCGATAGTCTTAACACTGGGGGATTTGAGGAGTTATTCACTCATCCATTGCATAATCAGATAGGGCTATATCAAAGGCAGCTCTTGCTGCTGCCTTTGCCTGCTCATTGTTGCTTTGGTTTAACTAGGCGTAGTCAGTAAAACCGAAACCTCTAGCGGCTTGTTCAGCCGCGTTGTGAGCACGAGCGATTTGAGGGTTTGAGGTCATTCGTTAACTCCATAGCCATATACAGCCCACACCTGCGGATCAATTTTCATTGGCTGAACCGATGCGCTCAATACATCAACAAATGCTCCATGATGCTCGATCTTGGTATATCGAAGTAGTTGCCAAATTATTTGAGTGGCTTGAGCTGACACTGCACGATTAACGCCGAAGTCTTGCTTCTGTAATGCCATTTCAGTTGAGCAGGAAGGCTGATCTTCTTTGTTGTCATCAATCTGCTCAAGCATGGTGTGGTATAAGTCGTATACGTTGGGTAGTCGAAAGGAACTTAGTATTTCTGGCGTGGCATGACCGCATACCACTTGACCATCGTGCTTACCATTTCCAACATCGAGCCATAATAGCTCGGACTTATTTTTGCTGGAAGCGAAGAACTGTCCAAGTTCCACTCTGAATGATGCCTTATCGACCGCTGTAATGATAAGGTGATAGTCATTTATGAGAGTCTTATTTGGGGTAAAATAGTTTGGCTGTGCTTTCCATGCTGTGCCCCCAAAGCTGTTAAAGCGATTGATCAACACTTCTGCCTTGTTCTGGCCTATATCACCCATGTAGAAGCACTGGCGCCCCACATTGAAGATAGAAACATCATCACCATCAAAGAGGGTTAGATCGATATATACTTCCTGATTTGATAGCTGGCGTAAGAGTGAGTCCATCTGGAATAGCTCAGTGGCTATCTGGCTACCGCTGCCGCCTGCGCCTATGAGGGCGATTTTAATTGGCTTATTCAGTAGTGAGGGGCTTAATGAATAGTGCATGAGTCTTTACTTTTAAGTTAGTGATACTTAAAGGTAAAGCTGTTTTGGTAATCCGCAACCGTGTTGGAATTACTGCTTTGAGTTGATGGTCATAACTTTCCAATCTTGCTGAGCAACCTTCCAGAAATTCGAATTGAACTTCAATGTTTTTATAGAGAATAGTAAGGCGTAACATAGACGATTTAGCGTAGATGCAGCATAAGGAGTCGTGCTTATAGACCACTGTAAATCAACATCTTTGATTGACTCCAATTTCCATGTTATGGCTTTTACATAGCGAGGGTTAGAGAGCAAAGGGGATCGTAGTTCTATCATGCGATTTTCATTGACCAGGTGGCAATATCCAGCAAGCCCGTTGAGACCGTGGATCACATTTTGCTCTGTACCGCTAAAATGAAGCTTAATAATCTCCATTGTCCCTGACTTTTCTACGCCAAACGATAGGCCGGACTTGTTAGGAACACCATCGAGTCGCCATGTGTTATCGGATTTCCAGGTAATGAGTACCGCGAATAGAACAAACAACACACAACACCATTTTTCAAATGGACTCAAGGTGACGACAACGATGCTTGAGGGGTGAATGTAATCATAGGTGTACCAAAACCCTACTAGCAGGAAGCCAATACAGGCGAGTAAGGTGCTTGATTGACGAATACGGGAAGGTACGGCATTGACCGATTGCAATCTGAATAGGCAATAAATAAAGCCCAACATCAGCAAATACATGACTTTATCTGGTGGCATAGGTTTATTGGCAATTAGTTCCAAAATACCTTCATAAAGGAACAGGACAGTGAAGATCGCAAAAAAACTGAATATGGTTGGTGAAAATCCGGTAAACATACATATTCCTCAACAACGAAAAATGGCGGCTGGTGGATACCACGCCGCCCTACCCTACTAACCGACCATCTGCTCGTACTCTGCTTCAGTAATGATCTTGGTTCCTTTAGCCTTTGCTGCATTGAGCTTTGTAGCTCCAACATTCTCACCGATAACAAGGTAATCAGTAGTACCACTAATCCCTTTTTGGACGTTAGCTCCAAGGGATTCAGCTTTTGCGCTCATAGCATTGCGGTTTTGCTGCATTTTGCCAGTGAAAACAAGGTTAAGTCCACGAATACTAGAACCCTGAACAGTCAGCTGCTTCAAGGGTTCCACGGTATCAATCACGTTCAGCATGGCTGTTAAATATGAAAAGTTATTAGCGTTATCTGCAATTCCCTGACTAATCGACTATGAGGTTAGTTTACCAAATCCGTCAATGGCTAAAAGATGCCCGGCGGTCAGGTTGGTGGCCTCCGCTATTTCGCGCCACTGCCCTACCCTGCTTTAACGTTCCCAGGAAAGCAGAACAATATTGGCTATTGTTTAAGACTGCTGATTGCCAATACTTTTTCTACAGCATTATTAAGCTGGCTGTACCATAGCAAGCATTGGGCATGTGAGGGCGACCTCGCCCATTGTTGAACCTGCATATTGGCGTATTGAGGGTGAACGCGCTCTAATCGTGCCAGGCGAGATAGGTGAAACAATGATTCAATAATCAAGTAATCCCATGATTCTACATGCCAGTAGCTCGCGTTTAGCTGGTAAATTTTAGCTAGCTTGATGTAATTAAAAGCCAAGCTTGATACTGTCAAATAAGGGGCTTGAGAAGCAAGTAAGATCGTATCTTCATCAATGATCATAATGGTTATGCCAGCTTGTTTATCAGTTCGTTTAACGTGATTCCGAGAGGTTGCAGTTCAGAGACTAGGATCTTGTCTCCTGCTTTCTCTTTCTTCGCGTAAAAGGCTTCAACACTTTGGTTTTTGCGTAAGACCTGCTTGCAGTTTGAGTGAGTAAACCGAGTGTTAAAAAATTCTTCCTCGATTTGTTTGATGGTATCAGCGCTAATTTGGCTTGGCATTTTCATTGAGCCAAGACAGACTCGGCAATCTTCATAAACATTAAAAAACGGCGAACGATAAATTTTTGTGTTCAATTCTGGACGCTTGTTAAACGGTAGTGCGTACACAGAAAGCGTTGAACCAATCGTTGAATAGAAGAACAACAGTGGCGGCAACTGGACTTTATAAGCGGTAGTCGTCATGTAAAGGGTTCGGGTCTGGCGTGATGTGTGCCACATGATTGTGTTTGAGTTTTTAAGCAACACATTTGAGGCCAGAAACCCTTTTTGATGCGGGTCATGCTTAAATTGAGGCTTTACAGACAGGTTATTGAGAGAATCTATGAGATCTGACGCTGAGTGGTGCTGTGCAATCCCAAGGGCGCCGTTTATTACATCGTGACGCGTGATATAGGTTTTGGTGCCGCTAGTGTTACCATGAACCACTAAGGCGAATTGTGGGTTAATCTCTATCTCGTCTTTGATTGAATGACCAATGAATTGTTCAACAAGCGTATTAGTGTTAGTTTGCTGGATATTCATTTTTATGCCTTATCTGAAATTTGGTTTAACTTAATGGTATCGTCGCTTCGCTACTCGGCAACTGAGTTCAACACAGTGAACATCAAGGCCACGATGCACGAAGAAATAGAGTAGTTATGGAAAAATTGCTCACAGTCTTGTGAGAATACCAACCCCAACGCCGCTTCCTCCCCTCTTTGCCAAAAATCTTCGGTGATTGCGTCTATGACTTCGGATTCTGCTTGGTGGCCATAGCTAAAAAATAGCTGAAACTCTGATTCGGTATCCGACTGATTTTCAAATGGGAAATGAACCTTCCCAATGTTGCTCTTAAAATATGAAAAGGCATTCAGTAACGGCTTTAATGCTGGGTGGCTTTTCACTAAACCGCCCATTGCGCGCATCACATCATCATGTTTTTGCGCTCTATACTTAGCGACTACTTCCTTATGTTCTTCTAATTCTACTCTGTTGATAAGGTATTCGACGCCGTAGTCAGTAAGAAATGTTTCAACATCATCATCAAGTTTTAATGCCTCTACGAGTTCTTCTATCGTGTACTCAGGATGCTTATTGATATATTCGTAAATTGGCTTAATGCGGCGCAGTAATTCTTCATCCTCGCCAAATGTTTCTTCAAGAAACCAGTTTGCAGAGAAGTCTGTCAGTTCCAATATCGGGGCTTCAAACTGATATGGCATAATGCTCTCAACAAAGTAATATAACCCGGTCTTTAATCGTGGATTAAAGCGCAACCATTCAATATCAAAGTTAGTGTTATAGGCTGAATTAAAGGTGACTCTTGGACTAAGAGTGTTTTCATAGGAATCACCGTGAAGCCTACTGTCCAGATTGATCCCAAACTTTAAGTCAGCCATTCCGTTTCGGTATGAAAGCGCATCATCGTAGCCTTTTAAGAAGGATTCCTTTTCGCTTTCTGGCCAATCATTGATAGCAGACGCTATGATCTGCCTAATTGCTTGATGTTGTGTCTCAATAATGGTTTGCACTTTGCTTGCAAACGGGTTCCATATTTGATCCGTTAACAGTTCACAGATTTGAACTAGCTGTTTTGTTGGATCTTTGATAGCAAGAGTCTTTGCTACCTCCGACTGTGAGCAATATCCTTTCTCAATACCGAATTGCAACATATCCGCGATAAATGAGGAATTTTTTAAAAGTCTTTGGTTTTTGGTTGAATTGATCGTCTTTACTTTCCCAAGTTTAGGGACGCTTAAGCCTGTGGCCTTACTATGCCAAATGCGGTTAACGTGGCTTAATCTTGGTGGGTTGACGCTCATGGTGAACACTCTTATTGCTGATTAATAGTTCAAATTTAAACCCCTTTTGAGATCCCGCAACCCTGAATAGACGGCAGATTGTTCCGCACTAAAAGCAAAAAAAAGCGTCTGATTTTAATCAGACGCCGATAGGTTAACCCAATGGAGGCACATGCCTCGACTCGATGTGATGGGTTCTAACAGGTAACAGTTTAATCTTGGTAGCGAGCAATCGGTAATCCTTTACGCTGCTCTCTGCCTTCTTCTGTTTATCCAGCGTTTTTTTGCATTTCTTTTTCCATGCTAAGAGGCAATTATCCATTTTTTACCCCTTGGTTTTAACGGGTATCAATTGAAACTCATATAGAATTTCGGTTGCGTCATCAGACAATACACCGTCCTCGGCATAGAGCCGTGTGTGCCTTATCATCGGGAACTGTTGGGTAAGAATGCGTTGTACTTCCTCTAGTTCTGCCGTTGGCGCAGGGTCGGCGATCACTGCTGCACCTATTTTAAATTTTCTGATAATCGTAGCTGCTGAGATCATGGTTAGCTCCTTATCCCTAAAGTGATTCTTCGTCATCTAGTTCAGTGTCAGTCTCACTCTCCTTTACTGAGTCTGAGAACGCTGGTTCAACAGCTGGGGTGCTTTGAGGTGCTGTTTGGGTCAGTGGCGCTTGAATAATCTCGGCACTTTCAGCGAGATTGAATAACTCGTTTGTCAGCATCATATCAATATCACTGAGAGAGCCAGTAACTACGATTGGACGTTTGAGCAATTCGGCTAGCTCACCTGTAGCAGAGTCTTGAACTTTGGAAGTCAGTACCACTCTGGCCTTATTGTTACCCAAAAATGCGATTGAAAAGTTCAGACGTTCAGCGCCACCAATTGTGTTTAATTGAGTTAGTTGATTAAGCATGGTCAAGTTCTCTTTCGTTCAAATAAGTAAGTTGATAGGGTCATCTTGCCCTACCTTCTTGAAGCCGCAACTGCCCCCGACTTATGCCGAGGGCGTGTTGGTTACTTGATTAATTTGATGTATTCGTCAGGAGCGAAGCCTCTCCAATCAAATTCTGTTTTGAGGATTGTCTCGATGAATTTGCCCTTGCCAGCACTTGACGCCTTTTTAAAGCTATTAGTTTCTTTGCTCTCCATAGCCTTATCAAAACCAGCTTTGATACAGAGCGCGGTTAATGAACCAACAGTATATTCATTCAAAATCTCTTTAGTAGGCGTCCACTTGGCAATAGCTGCCGCTTTTGCGTGTTCAGAATGGGTTATGTTCTTGATCATCATCTGAGTGAAGTCTAAGCCGCTGTTACTATCTTCTTTTGCGAGGAATGCGATCACGTTTGCAATCTCTGCTTTTAACACTGCTGAGTCAGCACTTAAAGCTTTTGATAGATTGGTGTCGAAGGTTGAAGCACTATCAAAATGGTTGTTGCTTGGCTTGTATCCTGATGCCGTTCTACGCAGAGCTGCGTAACTTAAAGCCAGATGGAATTGTTCTTGAGGTAGTAACAACTCAGCAGATACCTGACGAAGCATAGCCTTATTTGTTTCAATCACCTTTTTGGGGATTTGGCAGCTTACAGTTTGCGTTTTTTTCTGGTTAGTTTTGTCCGCTGATTTCTTTGATGAAACTACGTCTTTTGAGACTGTGGTAATTTCAACGTCAAGGCTCTCTGTTGCTTTTTCATCTTCAACAATGGGAGGATTCAATGCAGCAACACACCTGTTGAAGCATAATTTGTCAATACATTGGTTTTGGTAGGTTGTCCCTGTAACGCGACCGAGGCGGTCATCAATCAAGATCACTCGCTTATCACAAGCCTGACAGCCAGTGTTAAACTGATCTTCTCCTACTGAAATGGCATCAACGGTGTTTCTGTCAGCTTCATCAATCTGTTGAATTAGTAGCACTGTGCCGTATTCATCTTTAAGTTCTGCTGTTCGTGTTTCAAGCCAGCTTGCAGTTTTATCTTTGAAGCAGTTCAAGTTTGAGCAAGCTGCTTTATGGTCATCTAGCCCAAACAGGCCAGACTGTGCTGCGCTATTATGTGAGCAGGTATTACACTCATTGGTATCGAACTTAGCGAATGAAAGGTACTGCTGGCCTTTTGATGCCCGTTGACGCAGATAAGAAACAGTCCATTTCTCAGTAATGATCTTCTTCAATGTGCCTTGTTGAAGTTTGGTAGAGAACGGGGCTAATAGTAGAGCGTGGCCAACCGTGATTGTACCTTCGGTTACAGCACTTAATACTTCTTCACAACACTTTAGTATCTCGATCCGCTCATTTACTTTTCGCATTGGCCAACATAAACGGTCAGCAATTGCTTGGCGATCACCATTGTAGAATGCAGAGAGTTGCTGTACCGCTTTGCATTCATCGACTAGGCTCAAGTCCTCTCGGTTCAGGTTTTCTTCTATCTGAGCTTCAATTGCTTCTGCATCAGACATGGGTTTTATCAATGCTGGAATGTCGTGCAGCCCTAGCTCTACTGAACCGTTAAAGCGACCAAAGCCAGCAACAAGCTCAAATCGGTCACCAGCAGGGCGAAGTAATACTGATTGTAGTACCCCCCTTTTTTGGATGCTTTTTTTCAATTCGTCAAACTTCACAGGGTTACGCTTGCTGCGATAGTTACCGAATACAACCGGGTCTATCTGGCTGAGAGGAATTCTTGTGTTGCTTGTTTCTGTAGTCGCTTGCTCGGTCATTTCGTCACCTTTACATTCGTTTATTTGTTCAGATGACTAAATGTTCTCACTAGTTTTAAAAGGTGCAACTGTGCCAGTAAGACTGAAAGTTCATATTTGATTGAATCTTCAATGGTGTACCATTGTTACTTTGTAACTATCAATTTCCACTGTAGATATGGAAATTCTGGGCGAGGGGAGGGAGGTCTAATCCGTATTGGTAGTCATCCAAATTTTGTGGAACATGTTCAAGAATATTTATTGTACGTAAAGCATAAGGTTTCCTTTAGGCTGTTATCTCAATTTAACAGCCCATTTCTTTTACAACGCCTCGGTGACACAATTAAACGAAGCGCCCCAGGGCGCTTCTATTTTATTCTACGTGATTCTTGATTACTCAACTTTGAGGGGGGTTCTCTATCTATAAGACTTTTAGCCTGAGTGATTTTCGCTTTCACTCATTTCTTGGCCATCTACAGTATTTGCGAGGGCAGGGGTGACTTGAAGTTTTCCTAGTGAACAATTCAAGTCAAACGATACATTTTGATTGAATGCTATTGATAGAAGAAACCTTGAAACTATGCTCATTGTTTCGATCGTTCCTAGATTGACCAAACTTTTTGCCAGAGTTTCATTCAGTTCTTGCTTGCTATTTGCCATCTCTATTACTCCTTTTCAAAACTAGTTGATATTTCCAATCTTGAGTCAGGGTTAATAACCCGCAACCTGGTGGCTGTGTCAGACGCGTATGACACTATGAGCAGGTATTCAGAGTTCGTCAGGAGATGTCAGACGCGTTTGACACTATGAGCAGGTATTCAGAGTTCGTTAGGAGATGTCAGACGCGTATGACACTATGAGTAGGTATTCAGAGTTCGTTAGGTGATGTCAGACGCGTATGACACTATGAGCAGGTATTCAGAGTTCGTTAGGAGATGTCAGACGCGTATGACACTAATTGCAGTTATCCAGAGTTAGATAGGAGATGTCTCACGCGTATGACACTCGTTGTTGCTACAGATGTTTGAATTCAGAATCAGAAACATAAAGTATAATGAAAAAACATTATGTTTGTACAAAATGGATGTTGATTGTGAAATCGTATGCCTTTATTATGAGTTATCGAAAATCGAGGGAGTTTCAGAAAATGGCAGTTATTTTGTTAGCAAACAAGAAAGGCGGTTGTGGTAAGTCTATGACAGCGTATGGTTTAGCGGTCGCTGCGGCACATAAAGGGAAGAAAGTGTGTTTGGTTGATTGCGATACGAATGAAACCTGCCATAGCAATGTACGTAGACGGAATGACTACAATGAACAAAATGCAGAGCAAGAAGCGAAGCAGGTGCCATTCATCAAAAGCGAACTGAAGCGTCCTGACGATAATATTGCTAAAGATTTGCAAGAGTTAGATACATTTTACGATGTTGTGGTGGTGGACACCGGCGGATATGAAAACCGCGCTTTCAAAACAGGAATAACTGTCGCTGATGTGATATACATGCCATTTCAACCCTGCTTTGCTGATATGGAGCAGTTGGCGCCTACGATTAAGGTTATTGCAGAAACAGAAATGTTTATTCGTAACTCAGTGCCAGATTACAGTATTGACGCTCGTCTGCTTGTGGCTTTATCGCAACATAATGGCCAGGATCTCATTAAATCGGCCAAAGAAGAAGCTAAGTCACTTTTGCCTTATTGCAGCCTTTCCTCATGTGTTATTGGATTTGTGAAAGCTGTTCAGCAGTTACAACCGTTTGGACTGGCACTAAATGATGCAAAACACCCTAAACGCGCTATGTATGAGTTGTTATTATCTGAGGCACTTGGTGAAAGAAGCGTTGCATATCAACGTGGTACGCAATTAGATTAAGGTTTAGTGAAAAATGAGCAAAGCAATCGATCTAGGGCTGATAGAGCTAGCAGCAAATACGGCAAGGTATCCATCGGAAGAACCAGGTAAGCAGCAACCTGGAAACAATATTACTAAGAAACTACCTTGGAAAACGCTAAAAGGGTTTAGAGTTACAACTAACGCAAGTCAGACCACTCTGTATGAGGGGAACCCGCGTAACTTCGGCATCAAAGATATTAGCGATTTACTTCCTCTTATCAAGGAGACTGGTGGCAATAGTCAGGCTGTTGATGCTCGAATGGTTGGCAATAAAATTGAGGTGATAGCTGGTTCCCGTCGACGCGAATGCTGTATCGAGGCGGGTTTTCCTTTGACTGTAGATATTTACGAAGATATGAATGATGATGATGCTGATTATCTTGCTGCAACAGAAAACAAAGGCCGAAAAGACATTAACGTCATCACGGATAGCAATTATCTAAGATATAAATTCCTTAAAAAACAATCATCTGATAAATCACTAACAGTTGAGATGTTCGCTAAGCAACACAAGATGAGCAGACAGACAATGCAAGACCGCTTTGCGATCGCCGCTGTTCCGAAGCTGCTACAAAATGGTGCTAAACAATCAGATGCTTGGACTCTAAGACAGGCGATCAAATTAAAGACGTTGTGGAAGAAGCTGTCTGAATCCGGGGAAACAGAGGAAAGCTTGAAAGCAAATGCTAAGCTCAAGATACCTGTGACAACGCCGTCCATGATGCTCTCGCAGCTGGAATTGTTAGCAGAAGTAGAAAAGCCTGTAAATAACCAAACGACAATAGGAGTAGGTGAGGGCAGTTGGGTTTTAAAACAAGACAAAAAGGGTAAGTTGAAGCTAACAACTAGCGCCCCTGTAACTGAAGCCCAAATGGAACAACTAGTAAGTTTCATTCAATCACTGGAATGAAGGTACCAACAGACGCCCTTCTTCAGGCTAAGTTAGTTGCAGATTGACTTAGACACAGTACCCCCTGTTGACCGCAGGTTTTTTAGACGAGCGTTAGGGGTTGCGGAAAATTTAGCCTGTGCGATGATGTACTTAGATGAATTGAGGAGGGTATTTGTAATGTTTGTATGGATAGCCCTAGTTGTCTTTTTCTTGTATCTAGTTTGGTGGATAAATTGCTTGCGTGATAAGGGCGATACTGAAACCAAGGAAAACAAGACAGAAAAAGGTAAGGTCTCTGTAGCTCCACAGTCAAAAAATAGCCATTCTAACGATGAGTGTGAAAGCTCCCTACTTATTGAAGAACTGTCAGGGGCTCCACTGCTTCTTAAAGGCCAACCCTTTAACAATCCATCTAAGTGGTCGGGCTACAGAAAATTCTAGATTCATAACTTTAGAGGCCGTTCAACCAGAGCGGCCTTTTTTAATCTTCTTATTTCCCCTTAGTTACAAGTACCTGTGTATTTAAGACATTCATATCCGAAAAGCACATCTTGTCCAAGTCGGATGAACAAGGTTCATCCGGGTCTGGGGGGCAATCATACGCGAGTGGGCATTATTAGCGTGGTAAGTTCTTCAATCTCGCAGCATAGGAGAACAGCATTGTTTCCATTAGGGTAAATTCTTACGAACTCTCCTGATTGCCTTGCGAGCGCATCTGCTAGATAGCTGGCATTGAGGCCTAAAGTTAATGGTGCACAGTGGATTTCTGCATCCATATCCTCAAAAAACTCATTGTTCCCAGAACAGGCTACAGAGATGGTCAAGGATGTATCGATTTCAAGTCGAAGTGCAGACAACTTTTCCAAAGCTGCTACTGAATGTAACCGCTGTACCAGACTTCGAAACGATTTTAAGTCAACCTGAATGTAGTCGTGACCAATTGCAGGGATCACGCGGTTTACATCGGGATAGCTTCCATCCCCCAGCGTGGAGACAATTGTGATGTCAGTGGATTGGAGTCTGATCATTGATTCACTGATTTCCATGATGACTTCCGTTTGGTTACTCAATCCCTGAGATAGAATCGCATTAAAAAGCGATAATGGAGTGAGAAAATGACCGCCCCCTTCACACGATAGTGAGTTACAAGATAGTTGAGACAGGCGGTGGCCATCAGTGGCGCAGACAGTAAGCTTCTGCGTAGCAGCTTCAATATGAAGGCTGAGATAGTTCAGATAGAAGCGAACGTCATTATTACCGGCAGCATAGCTCGCATAGTTGAATAATCCCGATAGGTCGCCAATAGAGCAGGTAACCTTTGTAAGACAATTATTCAGCTTGGGAGCATCTGGGTAGGCTGAGACAGCCCCTAGTTCCAGTTTTAAGCGACTTTTACCAGATCTGGCCAGCACATGGTCGTCGTTTAGCTTAAATTGCACAGAATCGCCGCTGAGGGCGTCTAGGACTGTATGAAGACGTTTGGCATCGAGGGTGAAGTTACAGTTGGACTTTATATTGCCTTCGATTTCAAACGAGATGCTCTGGGTGCCATTTGAAGCTCTAAATGTGACTAGGCCTGTCTCGGTAGAAGCGTTAACCAGCAATTGGTTAAAAATGGGGTTAATCTTTCCCCGTGCATGTTTGCAAACATTTTGGATTCGTGACTTCTGAGTCAGAGGAATAGTAAACATGAACGAACTCCTAAGTAGTTACAATGTTTACTATTTTCTCTAGCCTTTTTGAAGCGGCAACTGAGGGAGGTTTTTAGATCTCAGAGACCGATTCGTTGTAAGAAAGTCTTTGTAGGAAGTGGGCGTCGACAAATGCGTGGTTAGTTCCGTCTATCTTCATCATAAACTCTGCGTTTTGGTTATGGCTGAGCAACGATGAGTTTAAATGATAGATTTGGTGATAGTGACCATCTTTCATCGCGTAAAGCATAAGCTTACCGGTTGTGGGGTTCAATTGGGCGAACAGGGTCATCTTTATCCAGTTAGCGCAAAAGTGGTACTGGATGGAGCATACACCGCCAGTTTGAGAAAAAACGGCGATGATGTCTGTTTGAATATAGTCCTGAGACAGAGCTCTAGCATCACAAATGGAGAAATCATTAGAGGCTTTAACTCCAAGCTTGCAAATGTACTTGAATGGATCACCAGGCATCGGGAAGCTGTTGAACTTCAAGCTGAAGATCTTAATGACATTTCCTGAAATAATGGCCACCATGGTAAATGGTAGGAAAGCAATAGATTTCCTGTATGAAGAACAATATTGAACCAGAGAATCACTATCTAATCCTGTGTTGTAGCGGAGGTCCGAAATTTTAATGTGGTCGAAGCCGACATCAATATGCACCGGGATGTCTGTAGACTTAACCGGAATCCCTACGTCAGAAGGTGCTACTGTCGTTGTAGCGCTGTATGAGCAGTTTAATGTGTCATTACTGGGGTGTAGTTTGATTTCATTACGCAATTCAAAGCCTTTTTCTTCATATTCAAAGATCAGGCGCTCGAGCTCTTCTTTGACCTGGAACAGCGAACACCAAATCTTCTTGTTTTTGTACTGTTGGGTTCGACCATTGACCAGTACAGTGCGCTGGATGCTGTAGCAACAATCACCAAGGTTGACGAGCATTAGACGAACAATATTGTTCTGCGGCTTTTTAAGCACATAAACGTGACTCACAAAGGATTCAGCCATCTTAGAACCCCATTCCAAATTCATCGTTACACCATGAAGCAAGGTCAGAATCGTCCAATGCGAGGATAAGACTGTTTTTATCAGAATCGGAATTCTTGGCTTTAGAAGAGGGCTCTACAAAGGGAACAACAGTATTGCCTTGCTGTTGTTTGAACAGTTTATCTATCTGGCTAGGCTGCTTAGAGCAGCCACGATATTTGTGGTTGTGCAACGGCATCACTTTTCTCAATTCTTTCGCAACTTTGAATTGCTGGTCATGAATGCTGACCAATGTGTTGATAAACTCAGCGTGTTCAAAATTGTTATGAGCTGCAATCACTTTGATGCAACGACGCAAACAACTGAGTTTGTAGCACTCCATTTGCTTATCATCAGTGGTGTAAGGATTGACACCGTTTAGGCGTTGTTCCGAATTGGCTAATAGCGCCTGTCGAGCTTCGTCGAATGAGATTTGTGACATGAAGGATTCACCATTCTTTAGCGCGATAATGCAATACAGGCCTTGCAATTTAGATACTTCAGTGGCCGGGGTGTGGTAAACCATTTGTTGTCCATGATCGATTTGTAGCTCATCGTTTTCATAGACCGGGTTTACGATCACATTGGCGATAGCCGCGTGTTGCGTCAGCAGCTCTGCCAAGCCAACAAAGGTGTGGGAGATCTCAAACTCAAAGTTGAAATTGCATTCGTTATATTTTGCCTCAAGCGTGACATATCGAGGAGACAAAGATAGGCCTGCGTTTCTGTAAGGGTCAATAGCATTACTCAAGCTGTGAGGCATAACATCTTTGAGGCTATAGCAATCATGGCCAAACTCGAATGTAGGGCTTAGATCTGCTGTGAGTGCCTGCAAATCTTCACGTTGGCTGTCGTCGAGTGATAGCTGTTCAACAATTTGGTCTAAAATGTTTTGAATCATATTCATAGTGATCACCTTTCTTAAGCGACGGCTGCGAGTGCCTGTAAAGTCGTATCCATTAGGGTGCTTTTCATCATCTGGCGCCAATCTTTAGAAGCTCGACGGTAAAGTGCGATACGGCGCATTTCAGTAAGCCAGATCCCATTCCAAGGGGTATTACCCATTGTCATCTCAATCTGATTTTGCGCAATGGCGTCAAGTTCTTCGATGCTCATGTATGAGTAGTGAATGCTGCCGTTGGTTAAAACACTTCGACAATATCCACCGGTGCATAGCCCCCTAACAGCAGGGTCGATGGACAATGAAGTGACAAAATGCTCCACTTCGTTTGTTGATGGCTGTAAGCGGAAGTGATCTTGCTCATAGACCAGAGTTGCAGTGGCGTTTTGAATAACGCCGAACTTTGTCGCAATGGCAATTTCCCCGCGGTACCCAGGATGCAACTTCAAATATGGTTCAGCTGTTTCAACACCGGCCATCATCACATAGGCAAGCTTCTTGGCAGGATCAAGTGATAAACCAAGACGACAAAGAGTGACTAGAACCTCTCTCACAGACCAGGCAGCGGCGTTCACCATCGGTTGATACGAGTCCATCGAGCTGACAATTAGGTGGGTTAGGAACCCGATCTCTTCATTGAGGTCGATGGATTTATCCGCTTGCTGAGTAAGCAGATAATCAAAGTTTCTTTGGTATATTTCTTGAAATGGAATAGCCATATTTCTTTACTCCTAAACCTTATTACAATCACGATAACCGCAGTTGTGGAACCGGCAACTAAATCTCTATCACCCAAGTAGCTCGTGATTTAGTCAGTCCATACCAATTTTGCGTTTCGAAGGCATCTTTGAGGTCATTCAGTAAATCAAACATTTCCTCTCTAGATTCCATTTGCATTTTCTGAGATAGCTCATAGGTTTCGCAGTTATCGGCATCCTTATATTCTGTTGCGACGAAGCAAAAATATTCGACAGGGATACCAACCAGATTGGCGACATAGGTATAGAACACCTGTTGTAGGTCATAGCGAAGGTCTTTGACTTGATATGCGAACTTAGTTGGGTTGGTAGATTGAGTGGTCTTTAAGTCGACGGCAATTGCATCAAATCGAAGCCAGTCAAATCGAACTTTGAGCATCATTCCTGTGACTTTACAGCGAGCGATCACTGTCAACTCGGGGTAGCCATCGGAGAATAGCCAATCGGCCTTTGGGTGCGCTCGAGTGCTCTTTTCTACGCGTTTCGCGTCATCCCAGACAATATGATCGATAACGTGTTTTTCAACTAAATTTTCAAAAATTAACTGGTCTGGGCTAACAGCCAACAATTTTTCAATTTTCTTATCCCTAGTTAACGTAGTTGCTATTCCGTAAAGGTTGGCAACGCTGTTTAATTCATCATTTGTATAGATAAATGTCGGGTAATGCAGCCTTAGAAAATCGACGATCGCCTTTTCACGCAGCTTCTCAAAAATCGGCACGTTGGGGTCTCTCGCATGTAGGCGTTCAATCAATACTGCTTTGGAACCAGATACGGCTTCTCCTCGCTCCGCCAAGGCTTCTTTGAGTTGGTCAATACTCTCCAAAGGGGTTAAATCTTCAAAATCCTCTAGGACAGGATTTCGAAGGAACTTTCCATGGAAGTTATGAGGTTCAAGAACTCGCATGTGGCCATAAGTACCAGCATCAAAGGTGTAGGTTTGCTGCTTTGTTCTGGCGCGACAAACATCAGATAGATATTGTCGATAATAGTGATGACGCCCCTTGGCGAAGGTCTTTATGCCTGTAGAGCTTTGAGCATCGAGGGCGTGGTAGACCTCGTTTTCAATGTCGGTATAGATCCCCTCTACCAATTCGCCATTGGCATCAAGAAAGTTTGCCTTACCATTGCTGTCGTAGCCGGGCTGGACGAAATCAAGCCACTCATCGTGAGTACCTACTTGTTGATGAAGATTGATAGCTACGCTCATAAAACACCTGCCGTTTAATATTGGTTATGTCATTAGGATCTCCCTATTCTGAAAAGCCGCAACTGTCGTTAATTTCCTGAAATTAAAGTAATTTCGTCTTGGTTGCTGATTTTTCAAGATGTGAAATGATTGGTTGATGGAGCAACATGAGCGAATAAATTTTTCAACGACCATTTTGAGTTTTGAAATGGCTGATCAATTTTCATTGTTTGTTATAAACAACGAATAGAGAGGGGAGGGGCCAATGCTGAAATTCGTCGCAGGAACGCTATTGCTACTTGCTGGTGGAACAGCCACAGCTGCTGTACAAGACGTTTATCACCACAAGGGTTTGAGTGTTGAGCTCGAACAATCAGTTAGTGAGAGCGAGGCGGAGTTTAAAGAGCGTGCTAAGCGTATTTTGATGTTAAAGGCTATTTCTCAAACACCGAAATTTGTCACGTTGACAACCCACTTCGATAGCAATCGAGATGAACTACTCGAGGTCGGCAATGTGCTTCAAGGGGCAGAGGTAGAGCTGAACAAGTTTTCTATCACGAAAAGCATTGATCAAGTTGAAGCTGTAGTCTCGGGTGATCTGGTTGTTGATGTGTCGGCCATGAGAAAAAAAGTAGAAAGTGCACATAAACATAAATCGCTTCAAAGGCGCATTACTCATTTGCAGCGTACCAATAGTGAGCTGGTCAGTATTTTAAGGTCTATTCAATCGAACCAGGTGCTGTCTGAACTAAGTGGATCAGAGGTAGAAGATTACCTTTCTATGCTTGACGTGAAAGTGAAACTCGATGTTGTCAATGGCTCGGAGATATTGTCATTGGCTAATGCTGTAGAAAACGGGTTAACCCAGGAGCAGATCGTTCAAAGGGAGGTGGAGTTAGCCTATCGGACCTTCATCTATCCATTTATTGAGCACGCAAATGTGGATTATAAGATCGCCGCGGTGACTCCTATTGGTAATGGTCTACTTAGATTAACCATTAACCTCAAGATCGATAGGAATCCCGAAGCGATTTCAGCATGGTTTCCAAAAAGTCGAGCGATGATGGAACTGTGTGACAAATACTTCTATCACTGCGATTCGCTATACGAAGAAGGTTCGAAGAGAGGTGTTGCTGAGTATTTAGAACCGAGGTACTGCAGCAATAATTTGTTTGCCTTTCTACCTTATGGCCCAAGTAATCCACCTCGTTTTGTTTCTGGTCAGCATGATCCGGCGTGCCAGTTGTTAATGCCTCATGAGGTAAGCCTATCAGATCACAGCAAGGCCTTTTATAAGGGGTATCTGAGTGGAACGCTGATAAATACAGAAATGGACAAACCATATCTCATGGCATTTAAAACCTTGTCCCTTGACGCTTATTGGCTTTCTTTCCGCCTGGCGGACGAAGTGGTGAGATTGAATTTAAGTGACGTAACTGTCGAAAATATTGAGTTTTTTCTGTACCTGCCTGAGTCAGTTGCAGGTTCAGATTTTGATGTTTCAATGGCTATATCACGTGAGGTTTACCGTGTTAAGGATGCCTCATGGCGTGGGCTCAATGGAGAGTTACTACGTCATCAACCACGTGGTGTGATCTTTTACTGAATGATACATAGAAGGAATTGGTTATGAAGAAAGTCATCATTTTGAGTTTGGCAACTATGTGCCTAGCGGGCTGTGCCAGTGATCCAGTAGAGCAATTTAATACTCAACAAGAGCAAAAGCGCGATGCCGCGGTTGCCATGGCAAACGTAGAGTTAGACAACGTTCCTAAATGGTTCCTGTCACCGCCTAAGAGCGATCAGTATGGCATTGTTGGCGTGGGGTCGGCTAAGTCAAGGGATATGGCTATTGCGGTCAAGAAAGCGAAGCTGCAGGCGGAATTCGAGTTGGCCAAAAGCTATCGACAAGAGCTATCGGGCTCTGAACGAATTTATGAGCGTGAAGATGCGGCAGGGAATCTGGTACAAACATCGCAATTCTTGATTGATAAGCTGATTGATTCGGTGCCCGTCGTGGGCTATGAGCAGCTTGATCAGAAGGTGATGGTGTTACCCTCCGGTCAGTTTCAGGCTTACAGCCTGTTGAAGCTGCCTTATGATGAGTTCAACAAGGTGTTGCAAATCATCAAGTCGCAATCTCAGGATGCCCTAGAGCTAGAAGCCTTCAATGACCTGGAACGTCGATTAGAGTCGAAACGCCAGCGAGAAGAACAAGAAAAGCAAGATGATCATCAACGTAAATTAGAGGTGATGGATCAACAGCAACGTGTTCTTACTGGTGGGGCCCGGGTTACAATGGTTGAGGGCGATAGCCTGACTCAATCTGCGCCAAAGGGTGAGCCGGCCAGCACGCTTGCTGACCTATTTCAATAGGGCATCCTTGTGATCTTTCGCAATCATCTCATAGTGACAGGTGCGGTAACATTAGTTGTAGTCAAATCGCTTGAACTTGGCTTACCGCTATGGGCAGTGATAGGGGGGATATTTTTCGGGTCGTTGCTGCCCGATTTAGATCACCCCAGTTCGACGATCGGCAAGCGTGTATTATTTGTCTCAGTACCGCTTGCGGGGCTCTTTGGACATCGGCAGTTTACACATTCGATTTGGCCATTGATTTTCACCATTTGGTTGTTCAATTTAACCGAACATGCGAATGGATACGTGATGGTGCTGATGATTGGCTATATGTCGCATATTATCGCTGATATGTTGACAGATTCTGGAGTGCCATTACTGTGGCCCGTTCAGAAGCGTTTTGGAATAACCATTTGTAAAACAGGTGGTGTATTGGAACATATAGTCGCTTACGGCTTGCTGGCCGTAGCGTTGATACTTTAATTAAGGGATTGTATGAGCAAAGATAAAGATTTAGTCGAATCAGTCGTAAAAAGCAAGATGGAAGAACAACAGCAGTGTAGTGAGGTTATAGATACCATTGGAATAAAGGAGCTGGCCCAGCTACTCAATGACTTCAGTTTCTGTAATTCCACCATTCTAATTGACGATGATGATACGTGTTTTCGCATAACGATGGATCATGCTGAAGTTATGTTCTTTTCAAATGGCGAATGGCGTGAGAAGCAAGAGTACGTTGGGATGTTAATTAGCATCAACCGGGCTTTTGATGAGACCTTTATGAGCAAATTTAACCAGCAAACGATCATTGGCCGTTTATATACTGTAGATAAGGCGGCCGGTATTACCATTTTCAGAGGTGATGTGCATTTAATTGGTGGCGTAACCAAAAGGCACATTTACATGAAAATTAGAGCGTTTGTAGACTGCTATAAGGCATTGAATTTACAGCAAATCTCTCACTAGTATGGGGTGGGGTAATGGTATTGGCAATGAAATTGAAAAAGAATTTGAAATTATACCTGGGAATAGTTGTGACTTTGGTTTTCTGCATTTATTTCTTCAACAGGAGTGTTGATGAGGATGCCATTAGGCTTGCAAAGGGGAATTGGGTAGCCTCAGAGTCATTATGCAACGATAAAGTGTCTGGCATTATTGGTTTAGATCTGGATGAGACATCAATGCTGGAAAATGGAGCCAAGTACGACGTAGATCATTACCAGGTAGAGCTTATTAATCGAGAATTTACGTGCGGAATTGTTGGTACCGCTCATTTTACTTACAAAGTAACAATGCACCCATCCATGGTGTCGTTAGAAGTTGGGGTGATGGATGATCTAGCTGTAGCTCGTAATAATAAAGGTCAAGTGTATTTCAAGTTAACTCCTGAATTTAGAGCGCTATACGAAGAAATTAAGGCAAAAAGTTGAGTAAGTTGCGGCTTATTAGTTGGGTGAGATTATCAATGGAGTTGAATCAATAGAGGGACGAGAATGAATCGAGTATTAGATTATCACATCCAAGACCTGCACAACATCAGCTCTCATAACATCATTTGTACTCACCCGTTGTACAGAGGCAAGCTGTATACACGTCTAAGAGCCAAAGATTTGAAGAGTCTTAGCCTTGGAGCTAAAGGTGTTCAAAGCTCAATAGCTGCAGCTGAGTTGAGTCGTAGGGGGTATATTGACTCACGACTGGAAGGTACAAAATTTTTGGTCGAGATCAGCCTTCACGCGATAGATCGCCTTAGCATGTATCATATGCATCGATTTTTGAGTCAATACGATGGCGAGCAGGGAATAAGCAGCTGGTGTAATAAGTTGGTAAAGGAGGCGTTTAATCGTTACTCATCCGAGCAATTGGAACACCTGGCTGAACTAGAGAGCTTCAAATTACAACAAGAAGGAATGGTGTTCCTGATAAGGCCGCATGAATACCGTGATAATGTCTTTGTGTTAACGACTATTGAGCCCTAGCCTGAATTGATGTTACCAGGAAGAAAAATGAAACTATCGAAACTAACATTCGAATGATGATAACGACTAACTGCGCTGAGGGGCTAGAAGGTATTTTGTTGGACCCAAAACCCTTATTCAAATTGAGTACGGCAAGGCCAAGCCTGCTTTGTTTCTAATAACCGCTAAAGGGAAACACTCGTTGTATTTGGTGAGCCCAGAATTGCGATACAAAGCAAAAACAGAGATTGCAGGACTGGTAACGAAGGCTTAGTCTTCGTTATCTGACTAACTTAGGAATTTTGGAAAATATATGGGTATCGATATTATAGAGACACGAGGCTCAAGGCTTAAAGAAGTACGTGTAAATGATGCTCATGATCGATTAGTTATTACTGATCCCAGTAAAAACCCGGTGGAACATGATATCGGGCTTGAGTTGTTGATTACTGCCGTTTTTCAGAGAAAAAAATCTAAGACTAGAAAAGGAGATGGGAACCCGCTGAT
Organism: Shewanella sp. VK101; assembly: GCF_056497865.1. NCBI lineage: Bacteria > Pseudomonadati > Pseudomonadota > Gammaproteobacteria > Alteromonadales > Shewanellaceae > Shewanella > Shewanella sp. VK101. The sequence continues at coordinate 60,719 of NZ_JBSSWS010000002.1, read as the reverse complement.
CTATGCTTTGAAGGGGTTGCACCATTTTTCAATATCAGAAGAAAGTAAGCTTGCGCTCTATGAGAAAATGGCTACTATTGTGTCTAATCATTATCAAGGAAAAAAGTTTGATACCGTTGCGCCATTACCTTCATCTAAACCTATCGCGCTTTGGTTAGCCACAACCTGCTGTGAAATATTGCATGTTCCAATAGAAAAAAATGCATTTTTCAAAGCCACGAACGCAAACGTATTAAATCAGCTTCAAGGTGTAAATGGTGGAAAAGAAGTAATTGAGTTGAGAAAGTTACTTGAGAAAGCTAAACCAAATGGTCAGTTTGCAATGAAAGATGTAGATTACGCTCAACGTCTTCACATTGAGCCTATCAGCGTGAATCCTTTCTACAGCCCAGCAGGAAAAATTCTTATAGTGGATGATTTAGTTTCCTCTGGTTCTAGCCTCAAATCAGCATATAACTCTTTGAAAAATAAAGATCCAGATTTGGAAATCGAATGCCTAGCTCTACTTGGGCCGGTCACTTAAACAAATTTGACACAGTGGTAGGCTTATGTATAATTCAGTTAGACCGTAAATGTGCTCTATGGTCTCTAAAGAAGATATAGACGAAAGTTTATGAGCCCGAGCGTGCACCGTAAGCGAGGTCAAACCATAAGGGTTAAGTATCGCTAAGTTAGGCATCGGCTAACAACATTAAGATAAAAATTACAAAACGCCCAGAGTAAAATCTGGGCGTTTTTGTATCCAAATCACGAGCAATCTATACGTTCATGTGATTAACTAGTTTTAGAGTTTCAATAAAGCTGGCTACTGAGAGCCCGGGGAAGTTAAGGACATATTGACTGCACACCATATGCGCTAGCATAACAGAGTCATAGCCTGTGATTGGAACAGCGATAGCTGGCTTTCCACCCTCCATGAGGTTAACAAACACTCCTGCCTTACCTCGATTTTCCTGCCAGGTGATCTTCATCCCTTTGTTCTTTTGGGGACCGTGATTGTTCCCTTCAAAACTCGTTCTTAAGCCGAGCAGAACTGCAGCAACAGAACATATCTCGGATTTTGTTATCTGCACCGCCAACTTATTACGCCAGTCAAACTGTCGATTACCGCCGGGTATGGCAAGCGCGCCTTCCAACATTACCGTATGCCATTGACCCTTTCGTGTGATCGACGGTTTCAGTTCGATTGCACCTTTCGTGCCATGACACTTGAGAGAGAAAAATGGTGGAAAGGCCCCACAGTACCTCACTGGAGAAGCAGCATTGGAATGACCATTCTGATACGTTCCAATTGGCCCAAGCTGACTCTGAGGCACATGGTAATTGGTATTCTGCGGTTCGTAAGTGTGTTCCTGATAGTCATGACCAAAAGTATTTGGCGGAACTGGTTGAGAGTATAGGGCTTCTCCGGCGTGCATATGAATTATCTCTGTAAATTGACAGTGATTCATGATTACACGACGCCTTGATCTGGCAACTCTCACAAAATAAAAAATAGCGTGAGCGTTTTGGGCATTGAAACTGAATGTGTGACTCAAACAGAGCTGTAGCATTCGTAATTGGAAAATTCGGATCTCCGACCAATGGACTTTGCTATGACTCATATAAACAAAACCATAACCATCGTGGCTGGCATATTTTTATGCCTACTTGCGACAGTGGCTAATGCTTACACCCAGATTCCTGACGTTAAAGCACTCGCTTTAGACAAGCTGGTGGTTAACCGTATCGATCAACCTGTCACAGTGCTCCAAACATCACCAATAACAACTGGCGATGGCAAGATAGCTAAGGGGTTCACCGAGGTCACTGTTACAGTTGATCCAGCGGCGCCAATGGGGATTTTGATAAACAATAAGCAGGTTTTACCAGGGGGGAGCGTATCTGTTGTTGTCGATCTCAGCTCATCTGGAGGAGTGATAAAGATTCCGGTGGCGCCGGATACCGCTAATTTGAGCGGCAAAATCCATTATGAGTTGGCGATCCCTAAAGTTACAGCTGAGTTATGTGACAGCGGTTTTTCCCTAAACGGCACCAATGGTACATGCCAAAAAGTCAATGTTTCCGAAATGATTTACGCTTGTCCATCTTCTTGGACAATGACAACTGATTTATCAAAATGTGTTCAGCAGACGCAAATAGCAAAGGTTAGTTGTCCTGCAGGGTATCTCAGTAATGGTGATGGCACTTGTACGTTGACTGAAACCAAGCCCACTGTGCCTAAGTGTCCAACGGGGTATGCTTACTCTGCCACCAATGATCGGTGTGAGCAGCTGCTATCACAACCGGCTTTTAAAACCTGTAGCGATCCAGCTTATCATTACGACTTTAACTCGGATGCCTGCGTTAAAACGGTAAATCAGCCTGTAAATTATGATTGTGCTTCAGGTTATTCATATAACTCGTCACTTAAGATCTGTGAGAGAACATTAACAGCTTCAGCTACGCCTGTTTGTGCTAGCGGCTATACCTACTCGACAACGAATAAACGCTGCGAAAAGACCGTAACCCAGGCGGCAAGCAAGGTATGTGCTTCTGGCTATACCTATTCAGCGACCAATAACCGCTGTGAAAAGACCACCACAACTAGCGCGACACCTGTTTGTGCTAGCGGCTATACCTACTCGACAACGAATAAACGTTGTGAAAAAACCGTCACTCAGACCGCTAGCAAGGTGTGTGCTTCAGGCTATACCTATTCAGCGACTAATAACCGCTGTGAAAAGACCACCACAAGCAGCGCGACACCTGTTTGTGCTAGCGGCTATACCTACTCGACAACGAATAAACGCTGCGAAAAGACCGTTACCCAGGCGGCAAGCAAGGTTTGTGCTTCTGGCTATACCTATTCAGCGACCAATAACCGCTGTGAAAAGACCACCACAAGCAGCGCGACACCTGTTTGTGCTAGCGGCTATACTTACTCGACAACGAATAAACGCTGCGAAAAGACCGTTACCCAGGCGGCAAGCAAGGTTTGTGCTTCTGGCTATACCTATTCAGCGACCAATAACCGCTGTGAAAAGACCACCACAACTAGCGCGACACCTGTTTGTGCTAGCGGCTATACCTACTCGACAACGAATAAACGCTGTGAAAAGACCGTCACCCAGACAGCTAGCAAAAGTTGTCCTTCAGGCTATGTAGATTCAGGTACCGGTTGCCAACAATACACTACCAGACCTACATCCTGTCCCTCTGGATATTCCTCTTATTCCAGCACTCAATGTAAACAAACCAGGTTGGAGTGGGGTTCTGATCTAACTTACCCCGGCTATACGGTGATGTATGATCCAGGCGAAGGGGGATTCATATTAGCTACAGCGAGTGCACAGTATAATCCCAACCAAGTATGTTTTACGACGCCTGTGCCGTCTAGTACAACTGACACGAAAAACTGTGGCCCTATGGGCTATTATCAGTTTGAAATTGAATGGGATCTGCCTCCAAGACCCACGGAAAACGGATTTGTTACTTATACAAGGTATGCGGAAAAAATATCAGGCTCCTGCCCTGCGGGTACCGAACCATATGGTACAAGTCAGTGTAAACTAATCACCGAGTTAGCTTACAGTTATTCTTGTCCGAGCGGGTATACCTTGTCTGGGACGACTTGCTCTAAGCTACAGACTGTAGCAAATACATGGAGCTGTCCGACTAGTTACACCCAATCTGGCTCTACGTGTAGCCTGTTGCACTCTCAGGCATTCACCTATACTTGCCCGAGTGGATACACGTTGTCAGGCTCTACCTGCTCACAGTTGCAAACGGCTTCAAACACTTGGAGTTGCCCGACTAATTACACCTTGTCGGGCTCAACGTGTAGCCTATTGCAGACTCAGGCATTCACCTATACTTGTCCGAGCGGATATTCGTTGTCAGGTTCAACCTGCTCACAATTGCAAACGGTTTCTAACACTTGGAGTTGCCCGACTAATTACACCTTGTCGGGTTCAACGTGTAGCCTATTGCAGACTCAGGCATTCTCCTATACTTGTCCGAGCGGATACACGCTGTCAGGCTCCACCTGCTCTCAGTTGCAAACGGTAGCGAACACTTGGAGCTGTCCAACCAGCTACACCCTCTCAGGAACGACCTGTAGCCTATTGCAGACTCAGACATTTACTTATACCTGCCCGAGTGGATACACGCTGTCAGGCTCTACCTGTTCGCAGTTGCAAACGGTAGGGAATACTTGGAGCTGTCCAGCTAATTACACTAATTACAATGATGGGACGTGTGATTGGTATCAGACAACTGACTATAGCCTATCTTGTAGTGATCCCAGCTATACACCAGGCGATAGAACAGAGGTATGTGAGAAGGAACTAAGCCAGGTATTTATTTATGAGTGTTCAGATCCCGCTTACAGCGTTAATGGGTCATCATGTGAATTGTTGCAAACCGCTAAAGAAGATTGGGTGTGTGATGATCCTACTTATGGAAAAGAGTCGGAAACGGTTTGCGCAAAATACACCTTTGAATCACTAGAGGGCCAATGTCCTAGCGGCTTCGTCAAATCAGCAAATGGGGATACCTGCACCTTCAGTGACACACTACCCAAGATTGCCAGTTGTCCAGCGTCATACAGCATGATCGGTGGGGAGTGTGTAAAGACCGTATTTGATGCTCCAACTTGTAATGCTGGCGAGTGTACGTGCCCTTCGGGATCGACATTAAATGCAGTCTCATATCAATGTGAAAGAGAAGACAAAACAGCGTTGGTAATGACCTGTCCTGCGGGTTATCCCGAAATAGATGGAGTATGTACCTACAGCAACACTGTCGAAGTGGTTTACGATTTCTGCCCTAATGGTATGACAGACCTCGGGACTGATTGCAGGCTTTCTCAATATGTGCAGTTAACCAAGTCTTGCGAATCACCTTTTGCCGTCGGCAATAATGATAAATGTGAATTCATTGAAACAGTTCCTGCCGGATTTGCGTCTGGTACCGAATCCAAGTTGTTTGAAGGTGACATAGTATCTGAGATCTCTGCTATCACCTTTGATAATAAGGAATTTGACGCGATCGTCAGCGAAGTGGCCGAAATAGCCGTGGATAATGTTGGTGGTTGTCGTTTAGTGGATACACTTTCGGATGCAGAAGGAGAATTGTCTCCTGGAAACGTACCTTGTTTAGTGCAATGGGATGCATTGCCGGAAGGTATTACCGCTGATAGCACTTCAGTAGCAGGCATTTTTAAAACTGCAGGTACCCATACGTTAGCTTATACCTTGCTAGGTTATGAAGGCGCGGCTAAGTCAGAGTTTGAAATAGCTAAAGGGCAGATTGATGTAAACGTCACCATGCCTCCGAAACCAGTTGTTAGAGATGTGACCACTCGCATGATGGGTAAGGTGTTATCGGGAACAGAGATCTACAACTATGACCCAGCCTCAAGGTTAGAATTCACCACTGTATTAGTGGAGCCTAGAAACTACGAACAGCTGATCAATATATCTAAGCTCGGCACTTGTAATGTCGCTGCAAAAGCAGATTCATGTGTCATTTACAGTAATATCTCCTATGAGCGAGACCCCGAGAATCTGCAAACCGACGAGAGTTACCAGATAGTTGGTAACAGTGCTATCGGCGGGTGGGATGAGTCTGAGCTAACCCCAACGTCCTGGGTGATCCACCATGATTTTAGGGGGCCGAATGTCGCATTTAGTTTATTTAACACTGACATCGAGAACGCACCTATAGAAAATAGTGATCTTGGCTATACCGTATCAGTGGAGGGGCAACGGGGCGCGGTCGGAATCAGTAATATTCGTCCCGAACTCTCGACTAATGATGTTTGGTGGAAACCTAGCCATGTTGACTTGAAATTCACAGCAAAGGCAGGGTCAGAAAGGGTCAATAAGTTAGATGTTGAAGGGTACCAGGTGTCCTTTAATTTACCGATTTTAACGGGTAACGAGGTCAAGATCTCAAACGATAGCGTGATTTCCAAAGAGGATGCAGGTAGCACCTACCAGTTTGCGTTAGCGAATATCGTACCTGGAGATTATGTTGTAGATGTCATTGCTAGAGATGCTTTTGGTAACGAATCTACGACAACTATCAATGACGTTAGTTTTCCGATGCCGGCGCCTCAAATTAAAGTGTTGTTGCGAGGCAACTCGATCGAAGGACTGTCTAGCACTCAATCAGTAGATATGCTGGATGATCTGATTGTTGTTGGGCATAACGGTATTGTAGGCGATACTGAGATCGTGAGCGTCAAGATAGACGGTAGAGATGCGCTAACGGCCAATGGCGAAGGGTTTTATAAACACCTAACCGGAGAAGGTTATAGTCTGCCGGCTAATCAGATGTATAGCTTAGATGTCACTGCAAGGGATTCAAATGGTAAAGAGTCCACGCTTTCATTACTGATCAACTACTTGCAAATGACTTTTGGAATTAGCAGTAAGCCTGTGACAGTGGTAAGTAAGGTAGAAGAGGTCGCCTTAGCTGTTAATCGTACAAGGGGGATACGTTGTGATTTATATGGAACAAAAGCCGCGGCTGCGTTAGCTTCCACGCAATATAACCATGCTTGCTACATCGAGTGGACTGAATTGCCAGATGGATTAACACCACTGGTTACCACCTACCAGTCGAGACTATCTGGCGCCGTACAAAGCACTGGTACCATGAGTGCGACCTATACGGCCTACATTGTTAACCAGGACCTAAAAACAGCTCAAATTGGTACTGAAACGGTCACGTTTGATGCGGTAGACCCGATACCAGTTAAAGTGCAGATGGATGAGCGCACAAAATTAGCCGATGGGATTTACAGCGTATCGGTGAACGACACATTAATTGGACGTTACACCGGTGAATCCAGTAGAGCGCATGTGGATGTCACGCTAAGCGATGATGACGGCAATGAGATGCTTTACAAGCATAACCAGTTGCCGTTTGCTGATGTTCAGACCTTCTCAGCATATGCCAACAAACTTGGTGCGCCGGCACTTTGGGATCGCATTCCTTATAAACTCCAGGCGGCATATAGGCTCGCACCGGAAATGCAGAGTGAACAAAACTTTGACCTGATCATTACCCCTCACCCATATATGCAAGTGCTGTTAGATATGGGTGAAGGAAAATATGACTCAACTCAGACCATCAATGCGACGGTGAAATTGGGGATGAGAAATAGCCTCACCGGCGAATATGAGTATAACTCAGCAACAATGGGCGAAGGGTGGGATGTTTTTGTTGCGTTTAAAAACGGCAATGACTATGACGCCATTTCTACTGTTGCGGCTACCGGGTCAGATGGCCAAGCCATCGTACAAGTTGACGCAAACACCATCTATGAGCGTAACCAAGCAGTCTATGCGGTAGCCAAGGCACATTCACCATATCCCGAGATCGACGTGACTAGGGTCTCTATTCCTCGAAGCGTTACCGTGGTGAAAGGGACGGAGGTTGAGGGGTCATTGTTTGCGCGGGTGGTGCAGTCGAGAATCCCCGCGGTCTTTGATGTCAGGTTTGACACTTCCTCAATCAACGATTTTCTTGTTATGGGAGATATTCGTTGGCAGTTCAAAGACGCAAATGGGCTGTGGCAGGATAATGCTGAGTATAACGATAAGCAGTACATCACGATTAAATCAGATGAGCCCGAAACCCTGGGTGTTAGAGCTATCGTCACTAATAAGTCATCTGGAGCTGTGACAACCTCTGAGGCACTTACGCTGATCAGCTATGACGTGCCTCAGGTGTCCATTGTTGGTGGTAACCAAGCAATTGTTGGCCAGACAATTGAGCTGGTGGCACAAGACAATAGCGACACACCGCAGGCTGATACTGTGGTTGAGTGGTCGATCGATGACGGGGTGACTTGGGAGCCGGGCTTATCTTCATACTCTCTCACTGTAGGAGAGGGGACGATGAAAGTTTACGCCCGGATGAAATATGCAAATACCTCAGACAGTGTTACAGCTGGACAGTGGAGTCAGGCAGTCAAGTACATCGCAGTGTCCAAGCCTAAGCCCATAATTATGAACGTCAGTAGGCCTGGCATGGCTGAGGTCGGAACCGATATCAATCTCGCGCTGCAGATCTCCAACCCGTTTGCTGCTACAGGTGTGCCAGTGAAAACTGAATGGGAGCTGCCTGATGGCACCGTGATAGCGGATCAGAATGAGCTGCTTTACTCGGTCATTCAACAAGACCTAGACGGTTCAAACCGGATCTCAATTCTTGCCAGATCATGGCTTGACGGATACAAAAATCAGTCATTTGCTGAAATGAACATTCTGATCAATACGTTCACTTATCAATTCCCTGCGGAATCGGATATGAGTCTGACGATCAGCAACAATATCAAGTTCACTCCATCAGCAGGATATGCGGCGTTGAGTATGCCTTACATCAATGCTCCAGGTGTGACATTTACCTATGACTGGACCTTTGACGCAGACGCTATAGAACAAACATTATCTAGTGGTAAGAGCATGAACTTTCTTGTGAAGCAGGCAGGCGTGCATCAGATCATGCTTACCATAGCGGATAATAGAGGTAATTTTGCTCATATCACTGGTTTTGTTGAAGCAGTTGAGCCAGCACCGATGGAATTCAAGATGAGCAACGTCTATTCCAACAGGTACATGAGGGCACCCTTGAATGTGTCACTTTACCCAAGCATTTCGCTAAGTCATCCATACGATTACATCAAAGAGTATGTATGGACGATTAACGGTGACGTTGGTGAGCCTTCAACACGCGCTATTGGCTCGTTTGACGCCTTGCCTGTGGGTCATTATGAAGTTGAGTTAAATGTTACTTCAAACTATGGCCAGCCTGGTAAGTACACCACTTCATTTGATGTGGTTGCCAACCAGCCGCCGGTTTGTGAACCAAAGGCTCGAGATCAATATGGAACCTATATCGTAGATGCAAACTGTACTGACCCTGATGGGGTGATAAGTTACTATCGTTGGGTGATCAATGGCACTGAATTTACGCCTTATGGCGCCCAGGTACGATTAAGTGCAACAGATTTCCCATCGGCGCAGATCACCATTGAGGCTGTCGATGATGCCGGTGCTACAGGGGGAGGTTCTATCAACTACTAAACCCTAAGCCTCACACTGCTTACCGTCAGTGTGGGGCTTGATTTTTTCAATGTACATTTTGAGCGTTGAACTGCGACTCGCGAATTTTTCTACCGCATAAAATGTGGTCATCAATCGTAGTGCTATAAGGAATGTACTTTGAAGGTGGCCCTATCTTTTTCTCTCATTGCCATAACCATCTTATTGTGTGCCTGCAAATTTACACTGGCAGTGCCTACTCAAGAATATTCTTGCTTACGCGCTAGTTACTTTCTCGTTGATAAAACATCTGTAACACCGGAGAGAGAAAGCTTGATTGCTTTTTACCTGCCGGTAGATACCCCATATTTCCGCAAGAATACCCGCTGGATTAAGAAGGTAGTTGGCATCCCTGGTGATGATGTCACTGTCACTGTCGATGCGGTTTATGTCAATGGTATGGAATATCGCAACAACATGAACACGTTGTTGATGAAGGTAGGGATGAAGCCTGATCAAGTGACAAAGGATCTCAAGTTGGAAGATGGCCAATATTTTGTCATTGGCGAAACACCACTCTCTTATGACTCGCGATTCTGGGGGGTGATTGGAATGGAGAACATGATTGGAGATGCCTATGCGATCTTATAAGCGCTGGTTGCTCTTAGGTACTGTATTGACAGCTTCACTCTACTTGGCTCCAACCGTAGTAGCAGAAGAAATAATGACGTCAGAAGCTGCTATTAAAATGGCCAAAGAGAAGGGGTGGCTTGAAGGGCTGGATTTGAGTGGTTCGCAAAAGGCCTCTAGCAAAGATGTGCAAGAGTTCTTAGATCATGCCCAGACTCAGATCAAAGAATTAACGGTGAATGCGGTGAAGCCGCAAGGTGAGAAGGCTCGACCAGACGCGATTACATTCATGTTTGTTAGTCTCTCGATGCCGAGAGCATCAGTGATCGATGCGTTTAAAAACGCGGCTGGCCGAGGGGCCACCGTCTACATAAACGGGATGTTTGAAGGTGACAAGAACATCATGGAGACCATGGCGCGACTTCATGTTATGACCAAGGATCTCGTGCTGCAGCCAACAGTAAAATTCGGCCCTACCTGGTTCAAGAAATACAACATTCAACGAGTACCAGCGTTAGTTTATGACAATGGTCGTTATCAAGTGAAGATGTCGGGTATGACTCAGATGAGCTTCTTCGAAGAGAAGCTTTCTACCGTAAAGCAAGAGAAAGATTTTGGCGCCTATGGTGCGACCTTCCCCGTAAAAGAGATCTCCCTGATTGAGCAGTTACGCAAGCGTATGGCTCAAATTGACTGGCACCAAAAAGCCTCTAATGCAACAAAAAACTATTGGAAGAACCGGCCGCAACACAATTTAGAGCCTGCCATTAAAGATAACGTTTTCTATATAGATCCTACCATCAGTGTGAAGAAAGATATTGTGAACCGCCGCGGCGTAGTGTTAGCCAAAGCGGGTACCAGAGTAAACCCGTTCCAAGCTATGCCAAATGCATACCTAGGTCTATATATCGTCGATGCCACAGACCCCAGGCAGCTGAAATGGCTCGATAAGATGGTAGGGAATTTTGACTATAGGGACCAAATAATCATAAGCCGCCTTGACCCAGAAAAAGGATGGGACAGCCTCAACGAACTTCGCAAACGATATATGCGCGATATTTATGTGCTTGAACAAGAACTTATAAACAAATTTGCACTCAGGGCCCTACCGTCAACTGTGAGCGTTGAACAAGCACACATAAAGGTCAACGAGTATTACCTAGGGGATCAGCAATGAAACTATTTTATGCCGTGCTTGGCGTAGTGGCCGGGATTTATATTAGCTCTGAATACCCCGACGTAGCTGTAGAAATATTTAATAGCTTTATCAATTTCTCTCAGTGGTTATGGCAAGCAATTTCCTCGATGATCCAAGGGGGCTAGTTTGAAAAAGTTTATTCCAGCCGTGTTAATGGTGTATGCCTTGGCCTCGAGTCATTTGGCTATGGCCGCCGACTCCACAAGTAACATCTGCAAAAGCGCGGACATCTGGACCAAGATCATCGATCAAGTATGTTGGAGCTGCTTCACCGAAGGTTTTTCCTTGGTGGGAATAGGGAATAAGCCCGAAGGGGCTTCGGGTAACAATCCGCTTTGTACTTGTACTGACAATTTAGGTGTGCCATTTGCAGGTACAAAGCTATCATATTTTGCCCCTCTGCGCCTTATCGAAACAGTCAAGCTACCTTGGTGTTCTCCATCTCTAGGTGGTATCACTCTTCAAGATGACTATGCCGGCATGGGAAAGGTGACAAAGAAAAATAGGGAAGGGTTTTGGCACACGCATTATTTCGCATTCCCGCTAATGGAGATGCTGGAGGTGATGTATATCGACTGTCACCAAGACGGATATGTCGATCTCGATTTGATGTACATCACTGAGGTGGACCCGACTTGGAACAATGACATTCTGGCGTTAATGCTTTCTCCCGAAGCCATATTGTTTGCTACTCCGTTGGCCCAACCCTGGTGCGCGTCAGATTGTTCTTTGGTTTCTGCTGATAAGGCGCCTGAGTCTACTTTTGGTTGCGCCGGTTGCGATGGTCATCTTTATCCATTCACAGGACGGGTAAGAGGCCAATCAGATACCGTGGCTCAGACTAGCCTTGTCGCTCAGCGAATGATCAGCTCACTGCATCGCAAAGGGCTTTCAAAGAAAACCATGGGTGAGGATAGCGTTTGTAAGTCGCAATACGCAGCATTCACTCCCCGCTCTCAATATAAATTCAGCATGATATACCCAATGGCCGAAGCTGATGATACCAATCCGAATCAGGGCTGTTGCCACCCTCTTGGACAGTCTACCAATCTTTGGTGTTTACCTGTTGGCGGGAGGATGCGGCCAGGTCAAGAAGATGCGGTGTATATGCTTTGGCAATACAAAGAATGCTGTTTGACTCTGGGCTCTTGATTAAGAGGGAATTTGTATGTTGATGCAGGGGCATTTTCGAATTTTTTGCGTCTACTTTTCGTCGGTCTGTATGCTCGGCGGCGGTCTGCATTGGGCATTCTTCTTTACCTTAGCGGGGGCGATCGCACCATTCGATGTCTATGCAGTTGATGAAATAAATAAGCAGCTAAATCAGAAATTTGATCTAGGCACTGCCAAGAACGTTGATGGCACCGATATCTACGACAAGATGATGGATACCGCCAATAAAGCGGTATCTGGCAGCGATTTAGAGCTTGAAATACTGAGCCGGCCTGCTAAACCTGCAAATGATGTTGACTTGTCGGCATACCCTCAAATTGACTTTGAAGATGTCTACAAAAGCACGATGGCCACAGGCTTGCCGGAAGGTGGAAAGCCTAAGGCGCCAACTATGAGCAATGGAACTGACATCGATGCTCAATACTACGAAAAGGGTGGGGTTACCTTTTCAAAGGATGAAAACGGGAATTTGATGACAACGCTAGTCCCTGACAGTGAAAGGGGGGCTAAGATTTCCTCAATAAAGGGCAGCGAGGTTTTTACCAATCAGCAAGAGCGTGATGATGAAGAATTCAACGCGCCGGCAAACTATGGGGATGAAGATGCGTATCTTGAAGATTTGAAGACGCAGTATGGAAAAACCGGTTCAGGTAAAACGATGTCTTCAGAGGCTTACCGCGCAATTTTGAAAGGTGTAGAACTAAATCCAGCCCCCAAAATCAAGTCAAACTCATATTTCTTTGAACAAACCAATAAGTCGATCAGTGATGCTCAACATGGCAATGGGATTTGGTCTCAGTCGTGTGTTGATGAAACGACAACGACAACGGAGAAAAAGCAGATCCCAGTATGGGAGCAATTTATATGTGCTCAGCCAAATCACCAAAATACAAATTTTTGCGAAGTAACTCGAACGTTGGAGGTGAACCCAAATTATATAGAAAATCTGACTCCACAGTATATTGAAAAATATACTCAATACCCTGAAGGGTGTGCGGATAAAGTTGGCTGGAAACCGATTTGCCCGGATGAAGAATGCAAGCTTACAGTGCTGAAAAGCGATACAGATGGACCACTGCTTTTAGCGGAATCGCAAAATCGTATTAAAGCAGGATTGCTTGATTCGTTACGTTATCTTGATAGCCCTGCTCAATACAGCTCGGCGCCAACCACTGCTACTGTTAAGATTAATCATTGGGGGGGAGGGACAACAGGACTGCCAAGATTTAAACCAGTAGTAGGATACTTACATATTGTTGATGACCAGGAGTGGGTAGTCTTAAGTTGTGAGCGAACAGATTATGAATACTCCACATGCGTTGTCGAAAAACTTGATAGCTTATGTGATGTAGAAGAAGGCGTACCTTTTATACACGACACTGGATTCATTTCTCCTAAAAGTGAAATTGACTCAATAAGGTATGCCGGTCTATATGGGATCACATATGTGATTGTTAAAGATGGATTACAGTACGAACTTTCGAATTGCCAATCTCAAGGAACAATACCATTAGGCTCAGTTTTTCGTTGTACAGCAACACCCAGAAAGTCAGAGACATGTAAAAGCGATATCTGCCCAGTTGTACCAGCGTGCACAAACTACGTGCCAAGCCACGAAGTTAATCCGTTTTGCACTTTTGATGAGTGGGAAGTTATTGATCAAGGCACAAACAACTTACCTCAAGAAGTCATTAGCCGCCTTGCTAGAATGTTTGAGGGCGATCCAAATCCTGTAAAGTTGTATGACTCCAATGAAGATGGCACTAGTGGGTACCGTGTAGGCACATGGAAAATTAACGCTAAGGGATATAGCTGCGACCCACTTAAAGGGAGTAAATACTGCGCCTCTGTTTTTAATGAATCGACAGAAGAGTTTGAAGAAAAATGTTTCACATATGAAGAACTACAACAGAGTGGAGGATCTTGCCAGGAGTACAAAAATAACCCTAAGTGCGAAAAAACCGGATCAAGTTGTGTTGAGGGCTGGCTCGATGAGTCCTCAGGAGTTTGCTATATGTACAGCGATGACTATCGTTGTGATGTCTCTAACCCTATTGAAATAACTTCTACTAAAACGACCAACGTATGCAGCTCAATGTTGCCCTGCATGGGTAATGATTGCTCATACGGAGAAGAAGAAAGCAACAACCAATTCGAAAAAGCGATGGTGTTGGGCTCTATAGCGCAGCAAGTTGATGACGATGCCACTTGTGCCGATGCGGATCCAAATACCTGTGAAATATTCCCCGGTGAGTATGAGTATTGTTCATGGGAAGTAAGCGGTTTGGGAAACAACTGTTGTGAGGCTCCTTCGGGGATTGATTATCTTGCAATGGCCTCAATGGGCTACAAGATGATGCAGAGTGAAGCTTTTAAGAAGGTGTCCTCAACCCTCTCTGGAGGTGTCACTGACCAGATGGCTGACAAGATAGGGGGTATGTATAGCGACTTTTCCACCATGTTAGTTGACGGTTGGAATGCTGGGGCAAGTGCAATAGTAGACTTTACCAGTTCAGTGATGGGTGATCCTGAATTTATGCAAGGTGCCGTAGATGCAATTCAGATTGGTGGTGAAACGGCCGCTGAAGGGGTCGTAGACACATTGATGCATCAAATGCAGCAGCAATTATACAACTTTTTAAATGACCTCTTACCGGATGCCCTTGCCGATATGATATTCCAAGAGGCAACAGACAAAATGATAAGCGAAGGTGCTGCTCAAGCGGGAGATCTGGTGTTAGGGGAAATGGCCTCTACGATCATGAGCATTATAAGCTTTGTCGGCCTGATTTATACCATCTATAACGTTGTTAAAATATTAGCAAACTTGCTTACTCAGTGTGATGAGAATGAGCAAGATATGGGAGTAAAAATTGCTCAAAAGCAATGTTTTAAAGTGGGGAATAAATATTGCGCCAAGGATGTTTTGGGGGTTTGCTATTTGCGCCGCCAGGATTGGTGTTGTTACTCATCGATGTTGTCGCGGATCATTGCCGATCAGGGCTCAAAGCAAATAGGCAAGGATATGGCCGAATGCCCCGGCTTTACAATCGAGGAGTTTGGTCGAATTGATTTTGATCTATTGGATTTGTCCGAATGGCTCTCAACTATGTATGAGGCCGATATTCTATCGACTACCGGCTATGACATTGAACGGTTAACAGGTTCGGGTCGTATGATAGGTAATTTGAGCTGTGAAGGGAGCGATGATCCTGATTGCCAAGAAATGAATAGAAAAACCGCCGATGAGAGAGCTACTGAGCAATTTAGCGGGGATGTTAGCGGAATCTCTAATCAGCTAAAAGATAATTTCGAGCCAGATCAAATAGATTGCTCTGTGTACCCAAGACCAATGATTTGCGAGTTGAGAAATTAGAACAAGTAAGGAGGCTCGCTTATGAGCAAACCTCCAATTGTTCTGCTTTTATTTAGATGCACCGTAACTTTTATTTATCCATGGGTCTATATTCATTATCTGCTCAATGGACAACGAAGTCCCTTGACCTGATTTAGAGGAAGGCTTGATGAAAGGGTAAATTTTTTGGCTGTTAGATACATACGGGAACTTTGTTCTAGCTCTAATTACAGGTGCAAAAACATAGTATTTCTTGTCTAAATCGAGAGACAGAGAAGTGCCAGTATAAAATCTTTCGTAACCAATGACTGCAAAATGTCCTGTCTCTCCATGAGGGGTTACTGTTGCATAACGAAGTAGTTTCGGTGGCACATAATGAATGAAATCACATGTTATATTTTTAGACAATCCAACAATTGTTCGATCGAGTTCACACTGATGTCCCTTAAAAGTTAGCGTTGTTTTGCCTTCTTCAAAGGATTTACCGATGAAAGTTAAATCGCGAGTCGTTACTGCTGCTGTGATTAGTTCTTTCTCGATGGCATCAAAAACACCCTGCACATCTGCACCTTGAGAAATAGGGTAATAAACGATGCCGTAATAGGTATGGAGAGGCTTATTTCCTTGGTTAGTGCCAAGCATACTTAAAAAGGCACCGCCGAGACCTCCACCAAATGCAGCACCTATAATGCCGTCAGCGGCATAATCTAATGATGTGGAAGATGTGTCACTGTTCTCTGGCCGTGTGGCATCACGCAGGCCATTGTGAAAGCCTAGAGAGCCGTCAATGACATTCATGGCGAAGCTCATATCATCATCATAAACGAAGTCTTTTTTGCTTTGGGGTTGATATGGATCAGATGTTGAAGCGCAACCAGCAAAAAGGGTTGTGGCGGCAAGTAACGGTAGAAAAATTTTTAATGATAAGTGGTTCATAGTTGTCAGGTTCCTATCGGTTTCGATGTAACCAGAATACCACTAGGCAACATTCTCGCCACTGAAGGAAAATAGCAAATTTACAAATATGAGAAGTAACTACAAATGAGCCTGAGTGAAGAACAAGCCGGTGCAGCTGAGAGTATCGTGGAGCACAATCTCGTCGTAGCATTACCTGGCGCCGGCAAGACTCATACAATGATGTCATTTATCGAAAACTTGGTTAATTATGCGCTTAATCGGGTCATTGCTCTCACATTTACAGCTGCAGCCGCGGCCGAGATGAAAGCTAGGCTTGGAAGAAAGCTGCCAGTATCCAAGCGAAAGCAAGTTTATGTCTCCACTTTCCATGCCTTGATCAATAAGCAAGCACAACGCCATCCCGATTATAAAGGCAGAAAATTATTGAGTGGCCAAGAGGCTGCTCGCACCGAAACATATCTACTTCGTCAGTACCTAACACTGAACAAGTACGACCCTAGCTTGAAGATCAAGTATAAATGCTCGCTAAGCAATTCTAGGAAGTGCCCCACGCTATTGAGCGTTTGCCGTCGAGTGCTCCATGCCATAACAGCTACCGCTCCAACCGATTGTGTGGATTGGTGTCTGCATGAATTGGGGGAGCTCAATGATGTGCTCGATTTTGAGCAGAAGTTTGCAGACCTTTATGAGTTTTATTCAGACGGATTAGCTGGGATGAAAGTTTGGCCAATGGATGTCATGTGCTATGAGGTAACCAAAGGTCTGTTGGAAGGGGAAATAGAGCCAATAAATTGCACTCATTTGATTGTCGATGAGTACCAGGATACTGATCCGGTTCAATACTGCTGGATTCGCTGCCACGGTATCGGCGGAGCTAAGATCACGGTCGTTGGTGATGATGACCAGTCCATTTACTCATTCAGGGGGGCTATGGGCTATCAGGGAATGACTCGATTCCAAGATGACTTTGACGTGCGGCTTCACACGTTAACGAAATGCTTTCGTTGTAGTAGAGATATTCTGACTCTCGCAGGTGAGATGATCGCTTTCAACGACGACAGGTTAGACAAGCCTATGAACACTCAATCGACTGAATATGGCACCATTATTCATGGGGGCTTTCCTAGTGACGAAGAATATCTCGAGAAAATAAAAGAGCTGATAGATACTCATCGATGTGGAACCAGAGCAATTCTGGCTAGGACTAATCAAGAGCTAGACGAGATAGAGGGTTACCTTTCCACGCATGACATACGTACTCAGCGGCTGAACGGATCGTCAGTTTGGGATAGTGATGTATTGAAACTCTATCTAGCAATTCTACTAACGATTTTAGACCCGAAATCAAATAGGCACCTCTTGAACTGCTTGGTTTTCACTCACGAACACCAGTCCATGATCAATAAGCTACAAATTGAATTAAATGGGCTTGGGTTAGCGCATTACCAGGGGGACCGAAATGGATTCAACAGTGAAACTCTAACTTTATTCATGTTCTGCGACAATGCAAGCTATCTTGCTCATACCAAAGACTGCGACAAAATAGATAACTTAATTGACGAGATTGAGCAAAATTTTAATGTACCTGATAAGTCGGCTGGTCTGATTAAGAAGTTACTCACGATGACACCTGGATTAACTCTTCTACAGCGGTTATGGGAAATAGAGAAGCTTACTCGCAAGCGTAAAAGCAAAGAAGTTGAGGACAACTTAGTCACTCTGACTAGCTTTCATGGTTCAAAAGGTCTTGAGTGGGATTTGGTGATTGTTGTGGGTCTGGATGATGACCATATCCCGCATAAAATGCCGAATCAGGCGGTGACAAATGTTGAAGAAGAACGACGACTACTGTATGTGGCTATGACAAGAGCTAAAAGCAATTTGGCCCTGTTATGGCGTATTGAACCGACCGAATTTATTGTATCTGCGCTAGATAGTATTCAAGAAAGTGATAGTGACATGTATGAGCGAATAACTGCTACAGAAATGTCTGCGACCTAATGAGCATCGCTGCTATTAGCTGTATTAGCTACAGGCAGATGGTGGAGATGACCGTTTCCGTGAACGCGACGCACGACAACAATCAGGGGCTATCCGTCCCTGTTTTTTTGCGCTACTATCTCAATTTAATGGCGAATACTGGAGCTAAATAATTGCCAAAGGCGGTAGTAGTAGAAGATCCCCAGTTGGCCCATGCGGTTAAAGTGGCGCGGGTATCGAGTGCCGAGAACGGCACCAGGGACGCTGCTTTGCTGTTGTGCCTGTTTGGTACTGGGCTTAAACCCGGCGAAGTTGCCGGGCTCCAAGTTGCTGACTACCTCAATGCTGACGGCTCTGTAAAGGTTGATAGTACACTGAGGGCCGATATAGCCTTTAACAGCCGCGAGCGACCATTGCACTGGGTCAACACCAGGTTGATAGCGGCCATAGACGAACATCTGGCCGAGCGTGTTCGGCTTGGCCATGGGATGACTAATCGCCCAGCGGCATACCGTGGGCTTGATCCTCAGTCTGGCTTGTTTGTTTCTGGCCGGACAGGTGAGTCGTTGAAGCTCACCAGGATAGAGTCTGATGGAGTCGTGACATACCGGGCCGAGCAGGTATCGGCACTGATCAGCAAGTTGTTTAAGCAGGCTGGCATCGAGGGGGCCAGTGCCCAGTCAGGCCGTAGAACCATGGCAGTAAAACTCAAACGTAGCGGCATAGACGAACGGCATATAGGTGATATCCTGGGCATGACCAGCCTCAAGGCCATACGGGCTCTGTGTGAGACAGAACCAGTAAGGCTCGGAGATCTAATAAAAATATTGATTTAGTAAAAATGACCAATGATAAATTTTACGTAATGGAGGCAATACATGGTACCAGAGTTTGACGCTTACCAAAGCGGCTGGGGAAGCGAACTTCTTTGCCCAAATTGTGGATTCAATTATCTGCATCATGAACATGTTGAAATATTCGAGAGGGGAGAAGATCAGAGGCAAGGCGTGCATGTAACGGTCGCTGATGGCAAAGCCACTTTCGATACCTCATTGGATGGCAACCCAAGCTCACGCCGTCATGGTTTGCTGGTACGCTTTTGGTGTGAAGGCTGCAAAGCAAAACCCGTTCTTACAATCTCGCAGCACAAAGGCAATACTGTCGTGGACTTTATCCATTCAGGGGAAGTTGAAGAATAGGTTGCCAATTCAATTACTTCTTTTTCAGGGAATGCCCCAGAATGAAAACCGAATTATTAGACGCGCTCTTAAATGCTGGGTTCGCAATGCGAATTTGGGATGATCGTTATTCGAAGGGCATTTGGGTGTGCATTGCCCTGTATAGCCGTGATTTGGAGGAAGTCGAGGATGTTTCTGATGCGGGGGATCTGGATATGATACCCGCGACGGATTATCTGTTGTCTACCGATTGGCTCCCCATTGTCCTGGGAGACACCTTGCTTGATGGTTTAGATAAGCTTGAACAGCGGCTGGCGACTTTGCCACGAGAAGAGCTGGCTAGAAGTAGTAAGTGGACAAATGCCGTCTGTGAGGCGCTGGAACACCTTAGACAAGTCTCCAATACGAGCAGGGACTATGGCTACATGGACGGCCGTTTTCGCACTTTGTCTAACGACTATTCGCAGGTTTGGGCTGTCCAGTAAGAAAGTCCAATCGTGGCTTCTTTAAAATAGTCATAGCCAGACTCTACCGGATGTAGTCGTCATTTTTCTTGGCCACGGCAAGGTCAGCTTGGACGCTGACCGTTCGATAGTCGTTAGCAGAACTGACGCCATTGACAAAGCCATCCACCAAAAGCCGGAGAAGGATCGCTAATGTGTGGCAGATTAAACGTTATAGCCGATCCGTTGTGCCAGTGGGTAAGCCATACATTGGGGCTTGAGTTCCACACCAAGGACAACCCGGACTTGCGACCCACTCAGCATGTGGCCACCATTGCCAGCCACCAAGGTCGGCTGCAACAACTTGACACCACCTGGGGCATCAAGCCGGCTTGGGCCAAGCAAATACTCATTAATGCCCAGGCCGAAACCGTAACTGAAAAACCAACCTTCAAGAGAGCCTTTGCCACCAATCGTTGCTTGATCCCATGCTCCGGATGGTACGAATGGCGCCAGGAGGATCCTGGCAAAGTGCGCTATTTGTTTAGTGCAGAAGACCGTCAACCGCTGCTTATGGCCGGGATATATTACCCCAGCGAGTTAACTGGTGAAGCGTCTCAACTGGTGACCCTAACCACAGCACCTACACCTCAGTGTGCCGAGTATCATAACCGCATGCCTCTACTGATCCCGCTTGATGCTGTACGCTATTGGTTCAACAGTGAACCGGGGCAGTTGGATGCTCTGTTACATGCCACAGCAAAGCAGTTGCTAATCCGTAGCAGCTGACAATACTCCAAAGCTGACAGGAATCGATTGCGAACATGGGATCAAAAGCTACAGCTGACTGATCTTCAAGGATCTCTCTATCAACCTTGCCATTCTGCCAACCACAAAAAAGTTTCCAATTTGGAAATATAGTGCTATAGTATCCAAAACGGAAACCGGAATAACGCCAGTGCATGTACTCTCTCGAAAACCATTTAATGATGCTGCCAGACACTACCCAAATCAGCGAGAAGCGCTAGTTAGCGCCTACCAGACATTGAGGGCCGGCGAGTTCAGAACGCCAAATGAACTCAAGCAAGTGTTCCCAAGTTTGGATAACTTCAAGTATCGAGATAAATGGTGGGTAATAGACATTGGAGGCAATCATCTGAGGCTTATTGCCTTTATTGAATTCCGGGACAACCGAATGTATGTCAAACATATAGTGCCACACGCAGAATATGATGATCTAACTGACAGGTACAGGCGAAATAAGGAGTAAACCATGTTTCCTCAAGCATGCCACTTAATCAGAGAAGCCTTGGAAATGGCGCCGTTCATCGCTGAGATCAATGGCCAGGACGACTATGACAAGGCGCTTGCCACCATGGACACCTTGATCGATGATTACGAGGCAAATAAACACGTTATCAACATGCTTTCAATAACCATTGAACGCTGGGAAAGTAGTGCCGATGAATTTGCCCAATTTAACCAAGCTGTCGAGGAAGCAGACACCGGCATCGCCTTGCTGAAAACGCTGATGGATCAATATCAACTTGGCGTGAACGATTTACCAGAGCTTGGTACCAAAGCCAATGTCAGCAAGTTGCTTAACCACACCGATGGCAAGAAGCTTACCAGAAACCACATCGAGGCCTTGAGCAAGCGCTTCAACCTCTCGCCAGCAATGTTTTTCTAAGCCTCGCTCAGTAAATTAAAAGGAGACTCTCGGTCTCCTTTTTTATTTCTAATTTCCAGTTTCTAGAACGGAAGCACCGAGCCAGAATTGGACTCAATGGATATTGAATCACAAGCCGACACAGGCAACAGTGGCGAGATTATAAATGGCATACCTATTTGGGTTGTTGAACAGTAACCTTGAAAAAATCTTTCATTGTTCTTGCCTGCAAAGGCGGCATTTTTGACACGCACAGCCCCAGGAAGTCTGCCCCCGGGTTCCCCCGGTTAAGCCGGTTCCTGAGCGTCTGCACTTCGGTACCAACCGGATCACGTTCATAAAGCAACACAAACAGGCCTCCTACCTGGAGGCCCATTTCTTCCATTGCGGCCTTGATGGCCAGCCTGGAATGTTCAGCAAATCCCGTTTCGCCGTCTGATTTCTTTGGCACTGTCTGTGTTACCGCTGCTTTCATCTGCTCGCCATCCTACACAAATCAAAAATGATTTTCACCTCCACAAATATAACTCAAAGAAGAGTTGCAAATCAAAAATGATTTTCACCTCCACAAATATAACTCAAAGAAGAGTTGCAAATCAAAGATGATTTGATATAGTAAATCATAAATGAGTTGCCTTGGTTGCGATAAAGGGTTGCTAAGCACATTTCAAGTAAACAGAGGATGCGTTACGCGGCGCTCACCGGAAGTTCTGTTAAAGTATAGGGGATGTATGGATTATACAACTGTGAAAGTAGCCGAGCACATGATCACCACCGGCAGATACTACAGTGCTGCCCTGCTCGGCAAAGAGCTTGGAATGTCAGCCCAGCAGGTAAGCGGTAAGCTGTACAACATCCGTACTAGCTGTCGCTATCAGTGCGAAGTTACTGCTCTGCCAAATCGGTTGATTAAGATGTTGAGCATAAACGGCAGAACAAGTACACGCACTCAATTAGTTAACGCCTTTTTGAAACTGTTATAGGAAACGCTATGGGCACCCTGGCAAAAGTATTTAAACAAGAAAATCTAGTCCCTGTCACAAAGGCAAAATACAAGGCAATTCGCCGTGCTGTGGATCGGAATATGCTGTTAGATATGACCAGGGGACATTATGCTGCAGGTGATAAGTATGCCTGGGTCATGAAAACCGAGCCGTCGCTGAATGGCACATATCTGCTGGTAGAGCATTATGAGCCTAAGCCGGAGGGCGGCCTTGCCGTTGTTTACAAAGCCGATAAAGCGCTGCTTGAGGCTTTTGAAGCGCTCAGTATTAAGTGATGCTAAGCAGAAATAATCAAGGAAACCGGATTATGGCAACACGCAAACACGGAGACTCTCGAAATCAAAGGCTTGAAAAGAAAGAGGGGCAGTTTAGCTCTTGGGAGTTCACAGTCTGTGAGCGTTTCTGTGAAAAGTGTAACGGCTGGGGTGAAGTGCGTGGGCTTGTAAATATTAATTTCTGTCCAACTTGCGAGATCCCGTTTGATAAATCCTGGTGGGAAGTTTGCGAGAAGCGCAACCACTAACAGTTCAAGGAAACAAGGAATGGATATTGAGAGTCGTTTAGCAGAATGCCTATCAAGGCTACCAGAAGGTGTCTCTGTTGAGTATGAAATCATCCAAGGCGTTGTTAATTGGAGAATTACTGAGAAACCAGTAGCTTTAACTTTAGAGCAGGAGCAGAAGATCTTGTCAGAGCTATATGAGGTTTTCAACCCAGGTTTCTCTGAAGTCGAGGAAAAAACGGTATGACACCGAACAGCAAAGCTAGGGCTCTGGCTAAAAAATGGCGCTCTGAAAATCCTGCACGTGTGGGTGGTGTAGTGTTGGTGTGGGAAGGAAAGGTCTATGGCTGGAAAAACAAGCTCAGAGATCCGTCCAGCGAACGCCCTGGTGTTATCGCTGTAGATGATGAAGGACATTTGTTTTTGGCCGAGGGCGGCAATGACGACAACGGCGCGTCTGTGTGGACTGTGATAAACCAATCAAATTAAGGGAATTCGAGCATGAATGTTTCACAGCGGTATCTGTCATGCAATAAATCAACAATCATGGTTCGGGTTCCTGGGTGTAAACAGCGAAATTTCCATAGGTCGAAAACCCAAGAGGCTATCAAAACAAGAAATGAGCTTTGCGCATCAGTAGGACTAGATCCCTATGCTAAATATCACCCTCAAGCCGGGCGCATACACACTCAGTCTCACGGGGACAAGACAAGCGATCTACCAGTCGGCATCTGCTTTGGGCAATACAAAAAGATACTTGCTGATGGCTCTGAGCAAACCTATCAGAGAGTTATTGCGCTGGGATTCCCTGGTTCTAATCCAAAAACGAAAAGCTATTCCGTGAAAAAATATGGCGAGGCCCAAGCGATAGCCTTGGCTATAGCTTGGCGTGAACAGTCTCAACCAAAATGAGCTAAAGGAAACCCAGGTATGGCCACTGAACATCATTTGAAGATTGACCCTGAGCTATTTGATGCTGTTCGTCGTCGAGACAAAACGGCGGAAATCAGGCGTGATGACAGAGGATTTAACATTGGTGACGTCCTGATTATTTATCCGTTCGATCGTGAGTCCGGCCAGCGTGTTGGCACAGATGAATGTCATCGCGTAGTGACACATAAAGTCGATGGCGGACAATTTGGAATTGAGGCGGGTTATTGCCTGCTCTCAATGAACTAATCAAGTTAAGGGAAACATATGAAAAAGCCTCAGCAAATATACAACCTGAAAATTCCTAATGATGACTATAAAATCGCAGCCGTCATGGAACGTGATAAGGCAAACTTTGAGTCTGCTAATATTTGGTTATACGTGGGTACTGATGGCATGAAGCCAGAATTTGCTAAAGTAGGGATTACGATGGGTGATCTGGGATCTCGCTCATATTGCACCGGCAATCCCGACTATTATCTGTTCTGCGCTTTTCAGTGCAATATCCACACAACGAAATCAAAGCTTGAGAGCATTGAAGCTGGCGCTCTAAACCATCTAGACAGCCTGTTTCCGAAACATCGGGTGCCTCACCGGGAGTCGGGAACGCTGTCTGAGTGTTATAGAGGCATTGATTTTGAGACATTTCTTATCAGCCTTAACGACTACTTGCTTGATAAGCACCACAACGATTTTCAGACTGTCGAATACGAGAATGCAATAGGGATTGTGGAAGGGTATGCGCTTGTATGTGAATTTAACAACAGTATCTTGCCCCGCGATGAAATAAGCCGTTTTCAGCGTTTGTTCATACGATATTACTAAATGATCAAGGAAATCCCGTTGGAATTAAATCTTGGCTGCAATAGGCATTGTGAGTGGCGGTTTGATGCTAACGTGGAACAAGGAGCCTCTGGTCACTGTTAGAAAATTTCGCCTTCCGGTTAAGCCTGTGAATCCTGAGAAAGTAGGTAGCGAGAAGCGCAACCATTAACTGTTAAAGGAAATCGTTTTATGGGGTATATAAGAACATACGGCAGTGCTACAGAAGCACCAAAATATAGTTGCAATTTTGGTGTACCGGCCTGGTCGGGATTGCATGAATCAGAGTTTACTGATGCGTTAGTGATTGAATTGCGAGAATTCATAAAATTTGAAGCAAGTCGGCAGGGCCATAACGACAGCGCTCAAAATCGAATAGGAGAGAACGTTCAATTCTTTCACGATGGTTTTCTTGATGGATGGCCTCAAAAATTATGGGGAGTGTTCTATCAAAAGGGTGTTCAAGAGCAGAATGGGACGAAAAAATAAATAATGTCAAATAACCAGATGAATTCTGAGCAGTTCAATGTGCTTGTGAGACTCTGCCGAGGGAATGAAGAAGCTCCTAGCACAATAGCTGCAAAAATGGTGTTGGTTGAGAGAGCTTCAAATGATGCCGTTAAAGCCTCAACCGGAGTAAGTAAAGAAAACTTATATGATGCAGTTCAGCGCTGGAAGGAGAAGGATGACTTGATCAGGCAGGCGTATGGGCCAGACGGTAGTAAATTGCAGCAGTTTGATCTGTTGGTGAAGCTTTGTCGGGGAGATAGTGAAGCTCCCAGCACATTAGCTGCGAAAATGGTATTGGTTGATAACATACAGAATCAGATAGTGAAAAACGCGATAGGTATCAGCAAGCAATCTTTGTATGATGCGGTTCGTCGCTGGAAAGAAAAGGATGATTGGATTAAGAAGGCATATTCAGAAAATGACAGTTAATGATCAAGGAAACAGCATGTACCAGGATCCACCCAAGCCCTGCCCGATTTGTGGAGAACGGCTGATCCCCCATGATGGGCCAGAAGATGGCCCGGCGCAAAGCTGGGCTCATCCATGTAGCGATTGCCGCATTGGAGGCATGGAGGGCATTAAAGAGCCTCAACTTATAGCATTGCACGTCCTGCATTGGGTCAATGGCCGAGTAGCCGGGTGGTCTACGATGAGTGAATCTGAAATGCGAGCGGCCCTGTCGGACATTGAGGACGAACTCGAAGCAGCCGAACTGATATAGGAAACATATTTAAAAAATGAAAGCTACAGCGACAGCATTTTTACCGGAAACACTTTCCCAAGAGGAAGTAAGTTGGCTCATTCATTTTCGCAAAGCCAAGACCATAAATACTCTAGAGCTTATGACTGAAAGGGCTGAACGAGTCAATGCCGGTAACCTCAAAGTATTGGACGACATCAATACCGGATTCTGTGCCAGGGAGCAGGAGCTTTTAATGTTGAGTTGAGGTTTAGGCTCATGAATTGTCAGATTTGCCTAAGCTATTGGCAAAGTGGTATTAGTTCATGGAACCTTTAATGTAGGAGGCTATATCATGTATAGACCAACCGCAACATATCGAAAACAACCTGATGTTATGAAATTCTTGACCGCGGCAGTCATGCAATATTATGGCTTGCGAGATGATAACGCACTGCCACTTGGTGCATTCTATGACAAACTGTGGGACTTGAAATTTAGGCGGGCGCCTGATGGTGGCATTTGGTATATCCCTCATGATCTAGAATCCTTAACAACTCTTCAAGCAGAAGAGCCAATTCTCAGAGAGTTTTGTCATGCTCTTATTAACGGTGGGGAGATCACCTTCGATGGTAAGACAATACCTTTCGAAGCCATAGACGAATCTATGAACGTTTTGCTTCCCCAGCTTTAAGCGGCATAGTGGTTAATCAAATTTTCATTATGACGGGAGATATGGATGGAGCAAAAATTATATGAACTACTCAAGCCTTGGGCTGGCATTTCGACCTGGCATACAACGCACCCTATGGATCGTGATCGCTTCAATGCTGTAATGCACTCAATTGTTTCGAAGTATGGGGGAAATGTCGATATTGAAGCGTTTCAAAGGGCTCTAAGACAACATGCTGAAAATAATCCGGCTGTTCTTGGCAATCCTGAGCATTGGGATAAGGTTATCGACAAATACACTCTCCTTGCTGAGTCTATTTTTGAGTATGAGAATGCGAGATAGAGCATTAGAAAGGGTAGTTTGCTCATGAGGTAGTTCCCAACTTCACGGGAATTTCATGCGCTTCTTGCCCTTTTAACAGTCCTATTTTCCTGTTACTTGCATCGACCCAACAGTATGATTGCCGTGCCTTCATCGATGCGCAACAATCTCACAATTCGACCTGGCTCAATGTCAAGCTTTCGTAAGCGTTTGAGTAATGCCTCTACGCTGTTGAACCCTGCCCCCTCTGATGCTTCAGACAGTGAGCGTTGATATAGGCCCAGCAAGAAGCCAATGACTAATTTACGTTTTTCAGGCTTGGTGAACCACGAACGAAATGTGGGGCCGGAGACCCCTGAAATTTCGCTATTCAGAGGGTTGTCTATACCCAGGCTAGATGCAATGTCCTGCAGCTCCGCATCTCCATCTAGCAGCGCTTGCAATGAGGGGTCGTAATTGATGGCCATAGTCGCTAGCGATAGCAGATCTCGGTGAGCACTTCTGTTCTCTGCGCTGGCCCACAACTTAAGGGTTTGCGCCTGGATGTCGAAGAGGGATGCGATCACTTTTAGATTGTCTTTGAAATACGGCATCATTATTCGGTCCTATAAAGTGTTGGTTGCTGGCACCAGCCCTGCATAGTGTATCGGGCGGAGATCTGCCTATTCAATCTGGTTTACCCTTTGCGCTGCTGTAACAGGGCGAGCTTGTCTGCTAGTGTCATTTTGTGGGTAACACCTCGCAGGGCTTTACGCTCAATTTGTACCAAAACCGCTTGCACCTCGGATAGCAGCCCCATGTAAACGCCAATGGTATTTAGTGCATTTGTCAGTTGCAACTTCATTCCCGCTTGGCGAGGCTTCCAGTATTGGGCGATGTCGTACTGACAAATTCCCCATGGCGCCGAATAGATCACACGCTTAAACTCTGACAGTGCCTCATCACGGGATAGCCCTTCTGTGGCCACTAGGTTCTCTACCTGGGCGAGTATAGGGCTCCAATCAGCCAGAACGTCATCGAGATGGGTTCTGATTGACTTAACCTGTTTCAGGGCTTCTTGGCAGGCTGCCAGGTATTTAGCTGGCTGAGCTTTAAGAGCGGCAACTTGGGCAACAGGCAAGATCTTACCCAGGATATGATCTACGTTGCTTATGCCGGTGAAAGTATGTGAGAGCCAAAGATGACAGACTTTGCCTTGGGTGCCGACGCTAACCTCGTCAGTATCAAACAACATCTTCAATAGGGATGCAGAATGTTTGAAGAACATCGCGTGTACCGCAGCCTTTGTGGTGTCTGACAACGTTAACAGGTTTTGACTGGTGACCGATAACAAGTTGGTCTCTAAAGCGACGGCGCGGCGCTGGGCGTTTCGGTGGCGGCGGATCACCTTCAGCACTTCTACCTTGTCTTTACGGTGCTGCTGCATTGTGATCGCCCTCGGGTGGGCTAACACCTCTTTAACCGACATAGACTGAAAGGCAAAGAACCCCATGCCATTGAAGATGTGAGTGCGCTTCAAAATGGCCTTTAATTGCGCCCAATAGGTTTTATCAATTGAGATCACCCCATGAGACAATAGGTTTTCTGCAACATGGGTACCCGCGTAAGTGCGAACGTGACTCGGCTTGTAACCGCGCAGGTGACGCTTATGGATCATTGTGTGCAGATGATCGTCATGGATTTCTAGGGCCTGCTCAAGGCCGCCTTGATCCTTCCAGACTGCTAGACCTTTTTTCGATAAGAGGATGTTTTCCAGAGCTTCTGTATCTGTGGCAAGCAACTCTGCATCGTGGGTACCAATGAATGCCTCACTGTGTGAGTTAAAATCAGGTACTAGCATTTTGGCCTGCTGCTGGTGGGCAAGGTGAAGTCGGCTATCGACTTGAACCGGATAGAAAGTCATGCGGGTATTGCCGCGTAGAGCAATACCTTTGTTCATTTTGGTGACGCGGCGGGTAAAGTGGATAGCGGGCTTGGCCACTCGAGCATTGGCATGGTAACCAGCAAATAGCGCAGTTGGGCGTAAATGTTTTACGTCTCGCTTCATTGTGAGTACGGCACCAAACCTCTCGGCTACCAATGCCTGCAC
This sequence comes from Shewanella sp. VK101, assembly GCF_056497865.1. Classification (NCBI taxonomy): domain Bacteria; kingdom Pseudomonadati; phylum Pseudomonadota; class Gammaproteobacteria; order Alteromonadales; family Shewanellaceae; genus Shewanella; species Shewanella sp. VK101. Next base: position 31,607 of record NZ_JBSSWS010000002.1, on the reverse strand, counting down.
CTTGGCTTGTGCCTGCTCTATAGAGCAACGAATGTCTGTGTCTCCTAGTTTTTCACAGAACATGCTTAGCGCCTCTTTTGTGTACTGGGCGATCTCGGTTAATAGACCGTCATTGGTCAGCAATGCCTCGGTCTGTGATTGTACGGCTTTGCCATCGAGTTTGAGCGTAAGCACGTCGGCGCCGATATAGTTAATACGAAATGCCCTGGCGCCAAAGTCGGTATCTACAATCACGTCGCGAGATGAGCAGTAGAAGTCTGCGTCGATAGCGTCGACTGCAAATTTAACCTGGTAGTCAGCTTCGACCTTAGCAAAGTGGTCCGCAACTCGAACCTTGCTGCAGTTGAAATCCTCTTCAAACACATCATAGGCATCAAGCGGACGCTGCCATAGGTCCAGAAGCTGAAGGGGCGACATGGCGTGCTGCTCAGGATCTTCTACCTTGTAGATCGGCATCATGACCGCTTCAGGTAGCTCTCCGTTTACCAATGATAGCTTGCCATGCTTGGCTTCATATTCTGAGTTAAGCTTAGGGTAGGGTATCCACCCCTTACCGCTGGAGAGCTGGTGCCAGATGGCTAGTGGACGGTAAGGCGCTGCACCTATGCCGTCGATAGACCAACGGAACGATAGTAAGAGTGCATGCTCTTCCGAAAATAGCTCATTAAGGCATGACGGGTCCTGAGCACACTCTTTATACATCTCGAGGAAGCTACGCTTAGTTTTAGGGCTGATGTATGGATCATTGGCAATGTCGGCGTAGCCTGGATGCTCGAGCTCGCGGCCTTGGTCCACCAACTCCTTAAATTCAGCCGCAATTCGAATCGAGTCGAGGCTTAACTGGGAAGCATAACGCACCATCTTTTCCAGGTGTCGCGGTTTCAATGTATTGGGCTGCAAGGCGATTCGGTTGAAACCGACAGGATCATACGCTCGCGCGTGCAATGCACGGGCATTCATATCTGAGGCCAGTCTAAACAGGAAGTCGCGGACTCGCAGAGCACTCTCAGCACCGAGAACGTTCCAGCGTGGCAAGGATGATAGGGCGATAGATGAGTTATCTCTAGCCGCTACCATCGTGCAGTAGACACAACCAAACCTGGCGCGTCCGTTGCAGCCATTGCTGGCCGTTGAGCCAATTGAAATTTCGCACGTTTCATTGGAGCCATTGCCGTAGATTTCCAGCAGCAAACCAAAGTCCGGCAGGAACGCAGGTAGGCCGGTAACTCCGGCTACCTTGCGAATAGGGCGCTCACCCGCTAGGCGCAGCGCGTCGAAAACTTGCTCAGTTTTCCAATGCTTTATTGGAGCAAACTTATAGAAATTGAACTTACCAACTGTGACACTGCTCAGCTCCGCCAGCAGTTGCGCGTGCGACTTCTTGGCGATCCCCTGCTTGCTCATATTGTAAGCTCGACGTTTGCTTTCTTCCTCTCTTGAGCCCACACACGTGATCACCTTGGCTGACTGATACTGTTCAGCTGTTTCCGAACACTTGGAGAATCGTTTTAAAAGGGTCTTAACATGGCGCTCTGATGGGTCAACCTTCAGAATGATTGAGCAGTCCCCGTGGCGGGTGGCCAGCGGTATCAGCTTCTGTCCACCAGCAAATTTAACAAAATACTCGTCATTCATTGACGGCCTTACGATGTCATAGTGCAGGTTAATGCCGTGCTGTTTGGCGTATGCCAGTAAACGAGTACGGCAATATCTTACGTACATTTTCATCGGAATGACTTCACCGCCGGTGTCCACGGTTGAAAGAATTAACGGACGTTCAGCTTCGATGGTACCGGCTTCTCTCGCTTGGCGGTAAGCTTCGATCCCCATTAACTCTACAATCGTTGAGTCCTTACCCTGGCTCACCGGCAGGTGCAGGACCACCAATTCAGATTCGATCAGCGTCCGTAGCTCTGCAACACCTACCCGGAACATATCCATGATGTCTCGAAGCGACAGGTCTTCGTTCTGTTCGAGCTCAGCGATAGATGACACGTTCATGATGTCAATTATTTGCTCTGGCGTGACCATTACTGCTGCATTCATGTTAGGAGTACCTGTTGGATTTCGATGATTTCATTGTGCCATGAACAGTATATATTGCAATTTCAATTTTAAAATATATTGACGATGGGTTCAAAATATACGAAGATTGCCCCATCGAAATTTCAAAAAGGTCACTACTATGAGCGTTGCAGAATCTATCCAACTACCTTCAAATACCGTCATGACGTCGCCTGTCGGTACCACGTTGAAATTGGCTTTATTCCAAGGGAAAGAAGGTATCGCGAAATTAGGGGTGACGGGCTACGAAGGGGTGATCACGTTCAAGGAACTGGCTGATCACTTTCAGATCGAAGCCAATTCCGATCAGCTCAACGAGGAGCTTAAGAAGCAACGCGATGTAGACCAAACTCGCGTCAAGGGGCTCAAAAATTATTGGGAATCAACAGAAGGTGCGGTATTCCCAAACATGACAATTTTTGCCAGCGAGCTGTCTGACGTAGAGGAGTTGACCGTGGGCGGGCGCCAGATGGTCCTCGCCTCCCTGGACCCGTTAGCAGATCGCTTCCTATGCGATGGACAGGGGCGCACCACGTTTATTAAATGGCTACTTGAACAAGCTGATACTGAGCAATTTGCTGATCACACTGTGAGTATCAAGCTGATAGTGACCCACACTGAAAACCTATCGACACCTAAAGCCATCAAGATCATTAAGCAGGTATTTGCTGATTACCACTGTCGACTCATGAAGCCTAACAAGTCGATCAGCAAGCATTTTGACACTGGTACCCCATTTGCCCGATTTCTTAATGAGCTGTTAGAGATAGATGCTGGTGGACTCATTAAACGCCGAGTGGCTCTGCACGGCAAATTTAAACGTGGTCACCTGTGGACCTATGACCAATTTACCTCCGTGGTGCAAAAGTTCTTAAATGTCACGCCCGCGACGGCCAACAAACTGCTGCAGAGTGATGACAATTATCAGGCTTCTTACGCTTTGTGCGAAGGGTTCCTGACACGGCTATTCGCGATCCTGCCTGTAGAGAACCTCGATACTGATGACTATTCCGTCGTCCATGAGAATTCGATGTTTACCAAGGCGATTTTTGCCAATGCTTGCGGATATGTGGGGCGATCAATCGTCGATGAGATGTTGATTGATGACACTGTTACCTGGGAGAAACTAGCAAAACCGTCAATGCCGATCCTCTCGAAGGAGGATAAGTATTGGCAGAAGAGTCGAGTCACTATGGATGACAACGGCGCCATTAAGGTTATCAAGGGCACCGATCGCCGTATCGGAGCGCTATTGTGCCGTGAGATGCGAATTCTCCCTTGTGAAGCCCTCTCAGCCTAAGGAGTTCGTTATGCACGTTGATCTACTGGCCTATCGCTGCCCTAATGCGCAACTGTTCCTGAATCAGCTGCTGCCAAGCTTCATTGAGTCGGGAGAGGCGGAGCTGCGTATATCGAGCATAGAGCCCTCACTAGAGCGAAGCCTTCGCCAGCGAGTGGCGCACCTGGACCTCAACGTAGAAATCGATGCTACGATCACTGAAACGCCAATCAGCGATAAGCATCGAGACGCGTGGAGTGCTGATTTTGATGAGGAAGACTATGGCGATGTGTCGGTGATCCGTACCTTTGCGATCCGGCGGGCTGAAGGAGTCATACTTCATTTGAAATAGGGGGCTAAAACCTCTGAGTTGGAGAAAGACATCGCCGCGGCTCACGAGTCTCTTATCGAGTACGCTTTGGAGAATACCATGGCAAAGTGGTATTGGTTCAAGAAACGATTACTGCGATGAAGTCTAACTTACCACTGTGTTTCCAGAAGAGTCGGTTTGGCCAGGGACGTCGTAGTAGGTCAGCCGCCTCTTGCTTGAGTTGAATTCCAATACTATCATTACTGTGTTTTTATACAGTGAATGGAAAATAACAATGAACGTCTTACCTATCACCGTTAGCGCGGGCGTTTTCGGGTTTCCCTCTCCCGCAGCCGATTACACGCAATTGAAATTAAGCTTAGATGAGCTTTTTGTTCAGCATCCATCTTCTACCTGGCTAGCTGTCGCTGAGGGGGAGTCCATGAAAGGGATTGGGATCTTTCCGGGCAGCATTTTAGTCATAGATAGACGAATTGCGCGCAAAACAGGCGATGTGATTGTTGCAAACCTAAACGGCGAGTTCGTTGTCAAGATAATTGATCTCGAGAAACGGTTGTTGTTATCGGACAATGACGATTACCCGCCGGTTGCAATCAACGAGTGGGATGTGTTTTCTATTGAAGGGGTTGTTATAGGCAGCTACAAGCCATTTAAGCCTCTCAGACAGATGATTTAGGAAACTAGGTCATGCTGGCATTGATCGACGCAAATTCGTTTTACTGCTCTGCAGAGCAGGTATTTAGACCTGAGTGGCGTGGAAAGCCGATAGTAGTGCTCAGCAATAATGATGGGACTGTCGTGGCCGCAAATAAGCAGGCTATGGCGTTAGGTATAGAGAAGTTCAAGCCGTATTTCCAGTTGAAAGCGATCTGCGACCGCCATGGTATTCAAGTGTGTTCCAGTAATTATGAGCTGTACGGGGATCTCTCGGAAAAGATGATGAGTGTGATCGGACGATTCGGACCAGAGGAATTTTTGTATAGTATAGACGAGATCTTTTTGTCATTTAAAAACGTAACTATCAAAGACTATCAGCATCATGGCCATCTTATAAGAAGGTCAGTGTGGCGTGAGACTCGATTGCCTGTTTGTGTTGGCTTCGGCCCGACAATGGTGCTTGCGAAGGCTGCTAACCATGCTGCTAAGAGGTTACCTGATTTTTCCTGTGCCGGCGTATGCGTTATAGATGATGAAACAGCCAGGTTAAAAGTATTAGCCCAAATGAAGGTTACCGATGTATGGGGTATTGGTAGTAGAATCGGTAGACAGTTAACCGAAATGGGGATAGAGACAGCAGCACAGTTAGCTTCATTACCAGCCAAATTAGCTCGACAACGATTTAGCGTTGAGGTGGAACGGATCGTATTAGAACTGAATGGGATTAAGGCCAAACAATGGGATGGAAACGTTACCACGAAAAAACAGATTTTCTCTACGCGTAGCCTCGGGCAAAGGGTGACAGATATAAACGGTCTTAATCAGGCACTACTTTACCATGTGGCCATGGCCGCGCAAAAGGCGCGCGCGCAAAGCAGTGCTTGTCGGGTAATGATGATGTTTGCCAGCAACTCCCCCTTTGAAGATAAATCCTTAGCAGTTGGTTTTAGGCATGTTATTCATTTCGACGTGCCAACGAATGACACTCTGGTAATGTCAAAGGCAGTGTCTAAAGCCTTGCCACGACTGTTTAAAGAGGGGGGGCGATATTATAAGGTCGGTATAGGTTTGTTCGAGTTGAGTTCTACTGTGAATCGTCAGATGAATCTGTTTGTCAAAGATGAAGGACTGGGCAATGAACCCTTGATGAAGGTCTTTGACGGGCTCAATAACCGCTTTGGCGTGAAAACGATGTTTGTCGCAGGACAAGGCATTGAACAAAAATGGGCGATGCGTCGTAGTCTTTTAACACCCCAGTACACGACAAACTGGAGGCATTTGCCTTCGGTGAGTTGCCGGTAATCTTCCCAGGGGTATCATAAGTAGATGAGAGCTAATATCGTGGGTGAGTAATATTAGGTTTATTGCCCGTTTCCGTGAACCTCAGTCTGGGCCTTGTGACACGATGATCAGGAGGCTCTGCTGAAAAATTGATATGAAGCAATGGAATATCTGCGCAGAAGAGGGCACGATAACATCGAGTTGGCCCTGTCCGCTCTGAAAGCTGACGCAGAATAATCGATCGGGGCCGGACACGCCGGCCCATTATTCAAGGAAATTATCCAATGTGTAATGTTTGCTTTGATTGTTCTGATCAGAAAGATTCGGATTTAGTTGCAGACACAGGTGTTTGCTCAAAATGCGGTAAGGTCACTGACTGTTGGGATCACGATTTACTGGCCTGTTACAGACAGTTTGGCGTAAGTGACGATTTTATCTGGTCTAGGCTGCCGCGCCTTCTAGACCCTTTTTTGGACGGACAAAGAAGCTCAATGCTGGAAATTGGTAAAATTTTATCAGTGTGCATAGAGGCCGAGAATCGGCCATCAAGCAAATTTGAAGCTGAAGCAGCCGGCTGCTGATCGATAATGGTCTTGGTGCTATGCAGAGCATGAGTTAAAGAAAAAGAGTAAAAAATTATTCTTCTCCTACATTAGGGACCTGTGAGAGTGGTCGAATTACATTTCTCACTTTCTTGCCAACATAAGTGCTTTTTCGGCCGATGATAAGGACAATCATCGGATCTTCAAAATTGAGACCTTTCCCCCAGCTGTTGTAGTCTTTTGGCGACGGTGTGGGGTAGTCTTCAGGGTGGGTGTGCCATTCACCGAGATACTGCAAGGTTCCGTTTGAGCGTTCAAAGGCTTGGTCCACGGCTTGTTGGTGATGGGGCCCCCGTCGGTCTACTGAGTGCCTGGATCGTTTGTCTCCCTTCCCGGGCTCCGTAACCTCGCATACCACCAGATTGCCGGCACGACGTTCACCAATCAGCACACCTGCCGCCTCCTTATCCCACAAACGTGATTGGGTGAAACTCTTCATCCTGGAAAAGGCGGATTCTTTGATAACGACAAGGAGCTCCTCGTCAGCTACCATATCTTTGTAAGTGATATCAGATTGGTGCATTGCAAATTGAACAGTGGCTTGATGGTTGGATTTTCTTGGGCTTCCGAGTTCTCCCGCCGGCCGACACATGCTCGGTGTAATTCCAAGGCAGCTCACTCCCTAATGCGTACATCACTGCTTGCTGCATGATGCCAGCAGTGATAATACTCACCCCTGCATGGTATGGCGTGTAGGTGTTACCGCAGCTGGTCCTGGTTTCCTTTCGCCTATCAATACCCTCCAGCCTACGATCTTGCTCATTGGTGTAGAAGGCTGGATCCGAAATTAGGCACCCGTAGCAGCCTGAGCCATCGTCGATGAGCACTTTGGACATTCGGCCATTGCCGTCATTCCACCCATGGATCAGCATAGGCCTATCGTTTTGAGGCAACATACGAATGACTGCTGCTAAGCGCTTTGATATAGGGGGGCGCCCAGTAACATCGATGACAAAATCGAAGGCGCGCAGTGCTTGGATGGTGATTGGGAAAACTTCGCCTTTCCCCTCGATATTTGTAACCAGGTGGCAATCATGACGCAATTTCGTGGCCATTGCCTCGGCTTTGTTCTGTCCAAATGCCTGGGTGCCCAGAATATGCCGACCAGCATTCTGAGGTTTCATCGTATCCGGATCGAAAACATGGAGAAAACCTCGGCCGCAGCCGGCGCCCGATCTCATCAACAGATCAGCAGCATAGCCACCGATTGTGCCACAACCTATTAGGGCAATTTTCTTGTCAGAGAGATTACCTTGCTCTGGGTTAGGATTGTTCCTGGAAAGGATCCATTTCGCCTCAGCATTCTCAATCTCTATTCTGTGGAAACGTTCGCACGCTTGCTTGCCTGAAAGCGCAATGATCAGCTGCTTGTAACTTCTCGCAGGCCTCCGGCGCCGCTTTCTGTTGTGGGCAGCGAGTGCCACGGCGCTTTTGTTCAATTGGACAAATACACCGATCATTTCCTGACCGGCCACATCCATCACAAATAAATGAGTACTGCCAGGTTCTTCAATCAGGCAGTCAATCAGCTTGCTCCTGGTGGGGTTATCCACGTTCCCAAGCCAATCAAGTACCTGGCCGAGGTTGCATGGCGGCCAAGCCACTCCAGCCAGCTTAGACGGCCGAACCCGCAAATAGTGTGCCGGATACTTTTGAACGGGTTCGTCAGCTAAATTTCTTCGCTCCATCCAACTGGCAAATTCGGTTGCTTGGTCATCGCTGTAAACGACAGACTCCTTTCCCGTCACAGCATACCATAGTTGCTTATCCTTTGTCGGACGAGAAAGCAGAAATGCTTTGTATTGCCCATCCCAATATGACGCAAACTCCGGCTCGATTTCGGCATCTGACTCAGCACCGTCTCTGCGTGACATCGAGTTGCACAGGGTGGTACAGATTTGCTCATCTATTGCCGTGTAAAGGGGGCCTAGGTGATTGGGGTCCCAGTCAGCCTCCATTTGTTCGACATAACACAGGTAGCCTTCGTGGTTGATGTGCGGTACAAGCTGGTTTGAAAAGCCTTCCGGAAACCCGATGAGGTACGGCTTGGGGAGCTCAACGTGCGGATCCTCTTTCAGGTGCAAACCCACCTTGAAAGTACCAGCTTCAGTGAGGATGTCTTTGGCGTAAACCCCGCCAGGACACTGGCGGTGTAAAACCGAAGTTTGGGGAATATGCTTGGCCGGGAGAAACCTGTAGCCCAGGCCAAGCAAAATTTGGTGGAGTTCTGACACCCCTATACCTTCGAACCACTGGACATGGTGGGGCTGATTTTTACAGGTTTTTGGGCTTGGCTTGGTGGATGCGTGAAGGCTGGGGCCGAAGCCGTGGCGATGGACTTGAGGAGCCCAACGTTCGACACACGGTTACCGTACATGCCGGCCAAGAACTGTATCGCTTGATCTGCTGTGCTGGCATTTTCTGCCGCAAGCAGCCGTTCATGCAATTTCCTGAGGGCAGTGACAATTGCCCGCTCTTGCTCACCGTGGCTGCTCTTGGATGGGAACAGCGGCTTTTCGTCGGTATCATCAGGACTTTCTACCCCGCTCTCGAATACCCCAGGGAGATGAGAGGCAACCAACTTCATGGTATCACCCAAATTCAGCCTGTTGTGCGGGTGCGTATCGAGCACATCCACTGCAGCAGCCATCAAACAAATAGATGACGGACCACCACCATGCGCCCACTGTACGTCGCGCCAAGCCTTTAGGAACCGGCAAACCAATCTGAGTTCTTGGCCAATGCGCTCACAACAATCTTTAAACCAGTCCTCAACAATTTGGGGGTCGCTCAACATCCATTTCTCAGAGCCTTGGCGGATTGCCAGGTTTACCGAGTTTTTATCGAGCTTGCTATATCCTTTTTTCTCAGCGTCATTTGTTCGCCTGGATATGCTTTCATACAGCTTGTCACTTGATTCTAAAGTTGCTTGCTTCTGTAAGAACTGCTGCTCAGGTATAGCATACATAGGCACATCAATATGAGTGTGCAAACTTGGTATCTTGATTCGACCGCATGTCCGCTTTGCTTCGAACTCCCAGCCCTGATTATCCTGAACTAGGGACTTCAAAGCCGTATCCACCAATAACAACAGCAGCTTGTGACCGATTATCGGTTTTTGAAAAAGCACCATCGGCAAATAGGCGCCGTCGTCGATATCCATTTCCTGAGGGGGCGTAATGTACGGCAGGTTGAGGGTGTCGTACTTGAAACTGCCTTGGGTCCAGAAACGCGGTGTCAGCCTCATAAACTGCGCCTTGGCTTCCGGGGTCATGGCACCTATCAGCTCCACAAACTCTCGCTTAGTTTCATCATCCAAAACCGAGTACCAAGATGCTTTGGACTCAAATAGCGCCTGGTAGCTTTCCACCGAGTAGCTCTGTTGACCCAGTTCTGCTACTAAGTCTTGCACTTCCTTAAAGACGTCCTTAATCCGCTTACGGACCACGGCGCGAAGTGTGACTAGGTTGCTTTGCATTCCAGACGGCAACAGCAATTTGGCGATGAGGCCATCATCCTGATCGCGATAGTACTGGTCCAGATTCCAATTAGGCATTGTGAGTCTCCTTAGCTGGCCTGGGGCCGTTTGTAGGGGGTGACAGGGTGTTCGAGGATTTCTTGCAGCGTACTGCTTTGGGAGTATGCTACCGACGCAGCTTGTTTGCCGCGGCCAGCTAGGTTCCTCAGGGTTGATTCGCTGGCGTTATCCAGCGTGATCTCGTCAGCTGCCTCATGCGGGACAGAATCATCAATCTCGACGAAATTGTCCACGGCACCATGGAAGTTGAGCTCTCTGCGCAGCATGTCCGTATGAAGCTGTTGGTTCGCGGCCATTGTAGTGAGCAACAGTTTCTCACCGAACCCCCACAGGCCCATATACCCGCCCTGGGTTACCTTCGATGGCTTGATACAGAACTCTTCCCCAGCTGTTCCTACGTTCAGGATCCTCACATCTTTGCCCGTGGCTTGAGGGAAGTCGTGCTTCATGTTGCGAAAAACCTCATGAAAGCCTATGAAGCTGGGATTGTTGGCCACTAACCCTCCGTCAGCAAAGTAGGTTTCCAGATCGGCACAGTAATGCGGCTTGAAGTAGGTTGGGGCCGCTGATGTCGCCATGGCTGCATCGAGCAGTTTTAGGGTGCCATCCCGGGTGAAGGTGGGATCATGAGGGGTTTTGAAGAAAAGAGCTCGTCCGGTTGACAGGTTGACGGCGGGCACCATGACTCGGTGCTGAAGATCATTGAAGACGGCGTTTTCTCCCACTATGTCGGCTACGAGCTTCGCCAAGGGTGCACTGTCATATTTCTGTTTGCGCAGTGTTAACCATCCCTTTCGGAAACCTGATTTCTTGGGGAAAATATTGGCTGCGTTTTCAAAGAAGACCTGCTTCAGCTCTCGGGCACTTTTTCCTGAGGCTAAGCCCAGGGCCAGGATCCCACCGATGGAGGTGCCGGTGAGCAAGTCAAAATACTCAGCTATCCGTATATCTTGGTTGCCGGTCTGTTCGGCCTTGATCTGCTCCAGCTGCGCCAGCACCGAGATTGTGTAGTAACCTCGAGCACCACCACCGTCTAAGCTTAAAACGTTGACCTTTTCAGTCATATCCCATACCCATCATTGAGCTGTCATTGAATTGGATATATGGGGACGATTTTTAACCACTCAAGGGGGAATGTTAAAATATTTTCATAGAAATAGTAGGCGTTTAATCATCTTTATCGGCATTGTTATTAGCCTGTGGGAAGAGGCCCCTCCTACTAATACGAAACAGCAACTCATTAGACCATCATGCTATTATGGGTTGACGCCAGCAGCGTAGGTTCACCCGTCTCGGATCAACATCAGCTCACGAATACAGAATGCGTGGGCTATCTCGGTTTCCTCTTTCACCGTTTGTGCTTCTCTTTCAAGCCGTTCATACATCTTTTCCTGGGTATCCTGACATTTTGCTTTACGGAAATGGAAATACAGGACAAAAGGGATTATTTCATCAGGTGCGTTCATCACATCAAAGCTAGCAAATCATCAAATAACAGTTTGAGAAATCGTCGCCTAAAGTTGTAGATGAATTGGTAGAGCACGCTAAAAGAACCGGTCACGGGGATTATGTTTTTGGGGTCTTAAAGGACGTGAGAATGACCTATGGCCATCAAGAGGTTAAAGTAGTGCACGTAGCTTGGATCATGCACTTAATTAACGAGGGCTGCCCAGATTTAACCGGGCAGGAGTTACCATCTTTACAGAAGCCAAAAATATAAGAGAAGCGGAGCGATCGCCCCTGTACTCACTTACGCTTAAATCAAAAGACGGGCCGCTGACCCCGAGATAAATTTACTCCGGGGAGGTGGCTCGCTAGATTGACCGACAAGCTGTTATTCTGCTGGAGATCACGTTAAAAGTAACAGGTAATTTTCAATGGTTGATTTCGGTTCGTTGTTGATATAGATTATTGGAAAGGCGATTTTTTGCGCCAACTGCAACTAGCTTAGCTAGAAACTCTCAAGCAACAACATCGCTCTGTAGCGATTATCTAAAGCGCCATTATTGGCAACCAACTTCCACGAAGTTCACAGATCAAAACTGCCACGAATCTCAGATGTTTTGAGAGGAAAAGGGCGGCTTTGTTGTGTCAATTTCTCAAGTTCCTCCATCGTTTATCACTGACCTTATTGTTTTCAAGCCCTAACAGGCTTGACTCATTACTGTTATATAAGCGCATGTAAGCTCAGCATGGGAAACCGGAGCGGCTTTGTATCCTACGGGATATGAAGTGACCGATATTAACGGCAACGTTGATATGAGAGCCATATGGCTAATAAACCCACCCACAAGGGAAAGCAATGACCCTTAGGGTAAATTGTCTTTCTTTTGTGGGATTATCTACTTAAGAAGGACGCACTCATGAACAATCAAAATCAAACTAAACGTCAAAACAGCATCTGTTTCACAGGAAATGTATCTCAAGTTAAACCATTAAACGGTGGCGCTTGCGCTATATCGCTGGCTTACAACGAAGGTAGTCAAGTAAATGGTCAGTGGGAAACCACCGATACTCTGTTTATGGAATGCTATCTCCCTGCAAAACTGAATTTCATCCCCAACATAGGCGATAGAATGACGATTTCAGGATTTTTGGCAAGTAACAATTTTACCCCGCAACACGGCGGTAATAAGCGTTATGGCGTCAAAATTGTTGTAAATGAAATTAACGAATACAGCCCTAAACAGGCAAACCAGTCTGCAGCTCAGCAGCAGTATAACCCGCAAGGGTCTTACCAAGCAGCGCCGCAGCAACCTCAAAATCATTCTCATGGACAGTACCAGCAGCCGCGTCAGCAACGGCCGCAGCAGCAGTATCAACCTCGAGATAATAACCAAGCTCCGCAGCAACAGTATAGGCCTCAACGTCAGTACCAAGCTCCGCAGCAAAATCAACATCAACATCATCATGGTTTTGAATCAGGCAGAGGGTTTGATTGTTGATGCTTCACCCCAACAGGGATACTTCCCTGTTGGGCGAGCGTTCCTGGACTAACTGCGACCTTCAAGTCGTACAAACAGCGTAACGCTCAAAAACACTAACTTAGCAAATCAACTTAACCCATGAGGGACTTCACCCTTATGGGCTCGGAGTCCCTCTAAATTAGGAGTGACACCGTGAATACTAAGAGATCTTTATCTTCTCAGGCGGCCTATTGTCGTCGTCGTAAGCAGAAGATCCTCAAAAAGCTGAAACAACTCCACGATTCCAAGCGTAAAGGTGACAAGTTTACAAAAACTTCTCGCTTGCTTGAGCGCACGTCCTCAGAAATGAGCATGTGCATGAATCTGTCTAAAGCTTAACCAAATTTAACTCACCCCTACGGGATACACATTATCCCGTAGGGATAGGTGTGTCCCAACCCTTGTCGGAGGACACACCCATGCGTAAAGCAAAAAATGCCCAGGCTCAACCATTTTGGTCAAACCCTGGCACCATTCATCATGCACTGGACAAAGACATTATCGATTCAATAAGACGCGGTAATGAGAAATGCTCAATCTTAATGATGATGGACCCACATTTTGAACATCAAACAAATACTTATCACATAGAGTGGACCGGCGACGATTTAGAAACATTGCTCCATGGCATGTTAACTCGTAGCTTAGAAATTCTTCGTTGTGCTAAACCAACCAATGCTTTGTTTAAAGAAGAAATTGTGTGGCAGGCGAGTCCGCAATTTGCGGAAGTATGTCGCTTTGCTGGATATGACCCACAGGTCATTCGGGACGAAGTTAAAGCCATCATGAAACGATACGGTAAGGAGTTTGAAGTTGATCAACTTGCCGAATTCGTTCATTGGTCTGGTTTTTTTGCAGAGATGTTCAAAGAGAAAAATGCGGTAAAAGTTGCTAATGAAGGATTGATTCGTTTTCTCACTAAGCAATGTGAGGGCGATTATGAATTGACAACTATCCTGGGCCAGATCCTCGATTTGATGGATGATCTGTACATATCAGGTGTTACTGCTCGAGAAGTGATGGTCGAGTTTCTAGCTAGAGAAATTAACTCGTAACCACGCATTAAAAACAACCCAATGGGGTACACCACCCCTTTGGGGAAGGTGTGCCCCAAAATCCAAAGAAGAGGACACACCTATGTCAGCAAAAACTGCACAAACAATTGAAATGACCGCGGCTAACGAAGAAGTACAATCAGCCCAGGGAGTGGATTACATGGAGATGGAAGATGTGGCAGCACATTTGATATTTCCCGATCTGTTTGAACCTGGCACTATAAAGCTAAAGCGCCGTAAGCATCGTCATCCTGACTGTATTCAGTCAAACCCGATGTATGTACCTGACCAGGAGCTGGCTAAGCTAGCCTTGGTTTGGTTAATGGCGCCTAAGCAGATGTTAGCTCTTGGTCTTCAAGGTCATACTGGTACAGGTAAGACTGAGTTAGCCATGTATTTGGCCGATAAACTGAATCTACCTCTGTATATTGTTAAGGTACATGCTCGCATGAACCCACAAGATATTGAGGGGAGTTACGTTATCGATGCTCAGGACGGTCATGCCATCACTCTTAAAGAGTATGGCCCGGCAGCTAAAGCGTACAAGAACGGCGGTGTTTTACTGCTGGACGAGTTCGACAAAGCGAGCGGTGAACTGACATCAGCGATGCATTTGCTGGTAGAAGGTAAACCCTGGCCCCTTGAGATGTTCAAAGAAACGCTCATGAAGCACCCACAGTGCTATGTGATCGGAACTGCGAATACCTTTGGTTCTGGCCATGACGACCGATACATTACTTCGAACCAAATGGATCAAGCTTTTTTAAGCCGCTTCATGTGGTTAGAAACTCAGTATCCTGATGTGGTACGAGAGTCAAAAATTCTCACAGCGTTTGCTCCAAAGTTACCGGTGCCATTGAGAAATGATATCATTAAACTTGCAAACGCCTATCGAGATGCAGCACTAGGTAATAACCGCGACGGTGACGTAGAAGACCCTATTCAGGCCATCTTCTCGACTCGTGTTGTGGTTGCTTGGGCGTATTACATCCAAGCATTCGGTCTATTCCGAACACTTAGACAGTCGTTGGATTGTGTTTTTCTGAAATCGGTTGCCGAAGAAGAAAAAACTATCGTCAGTGATATAGCTGTAAAAGTTTTTGGCGATCAACTGGATAAGCCATTAAAAGAGCTGATTGGAAAAAAGTAATCACTCCTTCGATGATTGATGCGGACCTGGTTGCTGCTTTGGCGCAAGCTAATATTGTGTTTGAAGCAGTCAACTTTTCATCAGAAGAATGGCAAGCCGGCACTACGTTTTTTGCCGTTTCGCTATGTGGTAAGTATCAGATTGAAGGAGTGGTCACAGTTGGTGGTTTTGACTTCCAAATGCAAGACCAGAACGCTCCGTTTAGAGTAGGACTAATGCCTTCGTATCGTCATTTTGTGATGAGCCTAGAGCAAGGTAAACCGACTCTGAAATATGCAAATTACACTGCGACCAAAGTCGCAAAACGTCATGAAGCATTGATTTTCAATGTTTATCATCATCCTGATGGGAAATATTGGGCCGTTGTCAATCGAGACGCTTGCCCAGACGCCAATCTCACGGTCATGTTTAAAAGTGAATTGACACAGTGGAATTGGGTTCTCTACGAAGGTGATGAATCACTGACGCCTCAGAAGGGAATCGATAAGTTAAATAAGCTTATCCTTTCAAAGATCGGAAAGGGCTATTTGTTGCGAGACCACTTGCGTAAATATGCCGAAGTAAAACAAATCTAGTTCAACAACAACCCCACAAGGGACACATTTATCCCTAGGGGTAGGTGTGTCCCTTTTTTATTTTAAAGAGGATACACCTATGAACGATTCAGTAACTTCAACTAATGCTATCGCTCAATCTACACAAGTTTGCGAACGTCTTACTCAGTTAGAGGAAGGGGTTTGCGTGGTCAACGTAATCTCTCTCGGCGCTTGCGGCGAAAAGGTGTTGCCAAAAGTAAAGGTTGAGCTTGATGGGATCTTGCAGGACAGCGACTCAATTCAAGGGTCAAAGATACGCTGGTTCCCAAAAGCACCGCTAAACTTTGTGAGCAAATCCAAGCAGGCGATCTCTAGGACGCTTAACGCTTACGGTGTCCGCTGGGGTGACATGACAATTGTGCCATTGGCGCGGTTGGATGAACTCCAAGCAGAGATTGATGCGATTAAGCTTGACTGGCAGCACTCACTCGATGATCTCATGAACAATTACGACTTCTTGGTCGGTGATTGGCAAATGCAGAATCCCGATGTGGCCGCCGTAATGCGACGCTATACGCTTGATAAAAGCGAATTTTGCTCTCGATTCCAGATCAAAATGTTACCACCAGTAGCATTTAAGCCGTTGATTGATGGCGCTGATGTGGATACAGCAGAAGAGTTAGCCGAGGATATTTTGGGTAACTTGTACACAGAAGTCGCTAAGATGGCTCGAGATATCTATGACCGTAGCTTTTTCGTCCAAGACGATAAAGGTCGTAAGGTGCCAAGAGACAAAGCTAATCGACGCATTAAAGATGGATTTTCAAAGCTAATCAGTAAGCTTAACGGTTTGTCATTCCTGGATAGCAATATCTCGACAGTCGTAGAGCAAACTAACATTGTTCTGGATTCAATGCCGAAAACTGGCTGGATTGAAGGTGCTAACTTGTCAAATTTGGCACGATGGACGCTAGTAATGGCTGATCCAGTTACTTTGAAGAGTCATGCATCTAATGAGTTTACGTTAGATGTTGAACCTGAGAAGGAAGTGGATGATTTCGGTGTACTGGGTGAAACACGATCTAACGATTTGGACGAAGACCTTACGGTTTTTGAGTCTGAACTAGATACTGTAGAAGCCGCATCACCAACCATCGAAGCTGAAGATGACGCCATGACTGATCTTAATGATGGTTTTGGCCTAGGTTTTTAATTAACCCCAATGGGATAACACTTAATCCCGTTTGGGGTTAAGTGTGTCCAGGTGAAACAGAGAGGATGCATTATGAAAACCAGTAAGAATAAACTTTTAAGGAAGTTTAAAAATCTCAGCAGAGTGCTTACTAACAACAGTTCCATGCTAATTACATTTGGTGGGACCGGGGCATATCACCTGCCAGGTCACATTAATCTCCCCGCAGGCGATTTTAGTGATGATGATTTCGTCACGATGTCGCTGGGCTACTGTGATCATGAGTTAGGTCATGAGCAGTATACCGATGATAATTTCTATCAACTCGCTTCAGGAGTACACCCTTTTGTGGTGAGGCTGCTTAATGCTTTGGATGACCTGCACCAAGAAAATCGTATGTTTGCTGATTTTCGAGGTACCAGGATTTCTATCAGAAAGTTAGTCGAGCTATGTAAAGTTAAAGGTGTGTTCTGTTTGCCTTCTGAAGACAACCATTTGCAAGTGCTTAAAGCTTGGGTGTTGTACAAAGGGCGGAGCGAGCTCCTAGAACAGCCTGTAGCAGATCTGTTTCAAAAAACGGACGCAATGTTGCTGAATCTCTTCGGAGATAGCTTCTATCGCAAGTGTCATCACATTCTAAGAAGTGACGTTCTAAATAGCCTTGGTACAACCGAGGCTTGTTTCAATGTCGCGGAAAATATCTGGAATGCATTTGTTGAGTGGCTGGAAGAGCAAGAACGTCCTGAAGAAGACACGCAAGAGGCTTCAGACAGCGCGGAGGGTTCAGACGATACCGAAGATGCTGGTGGAGACTCGCAAGAGGCTTCTGGTGGCATTGAGGGTTCAGACGATACCGAAGATGCTGGTGGAGACTCGCAAGAGGCTTCTGGTGGCATTGAGGGCTCAGACGATACCGAAGATGCCGGTGGAGACACGCAAGAGGCTTCAGACAGCGCGGAGGGTTCAGACGATACCGAAGATGCTGGTGGAGACTCGCAAGAGGCTTCTGGTGGCATTGAGGGCTCAGACGATACCGAAGATGCCGGTGGAGACACGCAAGAGGCTTCAGACAGCGCGGAGGATTCAGACGATACCGAAGATGCTGGTGGAGACTCGCAAGAGGCTTCTGGTGGCATTGAGGGCTCAGACGATACCGAAGATGCCGGTGGAGACACGCAAGAGGCTTCAGAAAGCGCGGAGGGTTCAGACGATACCGAAGATGCTGGTGGAGACTCGCAAGAGGCTTCTGGTGGCATTGAGGGCTCAGACGATTCCGATGGCGTCGCAGAGGGATCACAAGATCACTCTGAAGGAAATGTTGGTTCGATGGTTTCAGTTGGTCTTAAGGCGAAAATTGCTGATGAAATGGATGAGATGAGTTCGGAGAACGAACATGAGCTTATCATCAAAATCATCAATGCGATGGCTGCAGACTGTCAAGAATCTGTGGAACCAATTAAACCGCTTGGGCTTGCAAGAAGAAAAATTGCCAAAGAAACATATGACGAAAATCTGATCGATAGTGATAGTCAACGACTTATAGCAAAAATGAAGAACCCATTGAAACGAGTTTTTCACGATCAGAACTACGTTAATTATTCCTATCGAAACCGAGGAAAATCGATCTCTTCAGCTCGCTTAGCGGGTGTTGCGGTCGGTAACTCCAAGGTATTTGAGTCAGAGTCGATACATCGTTCACCAAATGCAGCTGTAGGGCTGCTGGTGGATAGATCAAGCTCGATGGATGAAGACGATATGAAAATGGCCAACAGTGTAGCTTACTCGTTAAGCAATGCTCTGGAGGGAATTCATGGCGTTGAGTCAATCGTCGGGTACTACCCCGTAACCGAGGATGGTCGCCGTTCCTTATGCAAGATCGTTAAGCCATTTGAAGTTAAAGCTAATATCAACAACTTTGTCATCGATTGTGCCGGCGGTACTCCTACCGCAGAAGCAATTTGTACTATGACATCGATTCTATCTACACGCCCTGAACCGCGGAAGTTGCTGTTTGTTGTTACGGACGGTGACCCCAATTGCATCAACTCTACAAGAGAAGCGATTGAGGAGGCCCAGGCAGTAGGCGTTAGAGTGTTTGGTATTGGCATCAAGGGAGATGTTGAAGGATTTGAGAGCGCAGACTTTGAGGCAATTTACTCAAAAGAAGAGCTTTTGAATGCTTTGACGAAAAAGCTAAAACACGCCTTCATTTAAGGCGCTTTAGCATAAAGTTCAATTAACCCAAGGGGGTGTGTTAACCCCTTGGGGGGTTAGTGCGCTCCATCATTTGTGAGTAAGAGGGCACACTATGAAAAATACAATCATTAAGGAAAAAAGAGCAAGTGGCTGTACTGCCTATTATGTAATGCGTAACGGCAAGAAGGTCTTGATTAGGGCAATGTGGATCATGTTGCCAACTTCTAAATAGGAACCTGGCTACGTCTTATTCGTAGGGCGTAGCCATCTTTAGCTTGCGGGAACCACCAAAGTTTCTTCAAGCGAGGGAATTTTGGGGTTTCCGCAGGTATTAAGGAGTTGAACATGTATCACCCAACGAGCTCAAAAATTAAAAAAGTAAAAGCGCTTGTCGAACAAAGAGGCGGCTGGAGATGTGTCTTTGAACGGTTTAGTGGTTTGAAGGCTGCAGTCGACAGATTTCCTGGCCAAACCCCTTGTCCTAAAACGGGTAAGGGCAATACAGTCTTTAGACTGGTAACCGGCTGGGAAACGACAGGACAAGCTTTTCACAATCAACAGGGGCGATTAACCGATGGCTTGAATGTGGTCGCATTTTACAACAACTGCTCAATCAGTGAGGCGGCAGATGAAGTTATGCAGATCATAGGTGGAGATTATCACCAGGTAAGCCGGCGGGAAGTTGCTGCTCAGTTACGTCGAGAGCACGTGCAAAAAAGTCAATATTGCAGTGAACAAGAAAAAAGCAAGCGATTACTGAAGTTGCAGCAGGTATATCATGATGCGATACCTGCCTATAAGTCGGAAATTGCTATGAACTATCTCAGGAGTCGAGGATTGTCCTTAACACCTCAAGAAGTTCAGCGTTTTTCTAAAACACTCGGGTTTCATCCCGGATTGAAATACTACTGCACGGAGCAAAATGGCTCTGCACCTAAGTTACTAGGAACGTTCCCATGTTTGTTGGGGATCTTCTCAAGTGCTAAAGGGGCGAACTTAACGATCCATCGTATTTTTCTTAGACCTGATGGCCATGGCAAGGCAGACGTACCCAAAGCGAAAAAATTGATGAGTCCACCTGACTTTATGACAGGGGGCGCATTTCGCTTAGGTGAGCCGATATCACTTGATGGAGGAGGAAAGTACATTGGGGTGACGGAAGGCATTGAAACCGCATTAGCGCTATACAATGCAAATAAGTTGCCTTGTTGGTCGTTATACAGTGACACCGTACTAGCTCAGTTTGAGCCCGAACCTGACATCACGCATGTCGCTATCTGGGCTGATAAGGAGCCAAGTGGTGCGGGGTTGAGTTCCGCTCAAAAGCTCGAAGCTAAGCTAAAGGAAAGAGGGATTAAGTGTCAGATTTATTATCCTGACTTCCTAAACACAGAAAAAGAGGATTGGCTCGATGTATTTAATGCATCTCCAGAGCTGATCAAAGGTTATATCGCCTAGTGCTCTCTCTGCTGTCTACACCCTTGTGGTGTAGACAGCGGGTTATCCACTTCAAAGCGCATTTTTGAGTGTGTTTTGAGGTGGATAACCTTACTTAACTAGTGGAGAGAGTATTATGGGCAAGCCAAGTGTTGTTGAAGGAATTTTTGATACCGCAAGCAGTATTTTGACAATTGGGTCAACCAAGACGTGTGCTTTTAAAGTTGCAGATACGGTTGCAAATCTCAGCTGTGATGAGAGATTACACCGATTGACATCCTGGGCGCGAAACAAAAACCTCATTAAACCGAACGCAGTTATAGCCGAAATTTGACTGTGGAGAGGCGGCAGAACAGGCCGCCTCGCAAATCTAAGCCGATTTAAGAGTCGATTTAGATTTGCGAGTATTCCTCAATCGTTTATCACTGACCCTATTGTGTTCAAGCCCTAGCAGGCTTGACTCATTAGTTTCATATAAGCGCATGTAAGCTCAGCATGGGAAACCAGAGCGGCTTTCTATCCTAAGGGGTAGTCAGTGACCGATGTCGACGAAAGAGTTGATATGAGAGCCTTACGGCTAAAAACACCCATAGGGGATAACCCCTATCGGGGACATCCTCTTAAATCCTATTTAGGAGGACAAAATGATAAACATCAAAGCTAACTTACAGTTAAAAGATCATGACAATCTCACATTTGGTTGTCGGGATGGGTATTGCGGGCAATGCATAGCTAAGTTGCATAGTGGTCAAGTCAAATGGATTAAAGAACCAGTAGCCATGCTGGGGAACGATGAAATTTTGCCTTGTTGTTGTGAAACTGTCACCGCGATAATCCTAGAGCAGTAGGGGGGGAGAATAATGCAAATCGTATTTGACAACCTCTTACTTGCCACGATTATCAAGGCGATAAGCAGCATTTTTGCCGCGTTTGTACCAAGTTTCACAGCCTTCTATTTAGGTAATCAGTTGATTAAGAGACAAAAAATTCAGAAAGATCTGAAGGTTGCTCTAAATGATATACGATACCTATTGGCTGTTGAGCAATACCACTGTAATGAACATAAACTGCTCTGTGATCAAAGTAAGAAACAAATGATAAGGGATAGCGTGTCGGCTGAAACTTCATTGAGTTGGAGTGGCAAATTTACACCGTCTCGGATCGCTAGGTATCATGCGGACGAGAGTCTCTTTGAAACAATGGCCAAGATAACCGGCAGAAAACCACCGAGCTAATACGGCTCTACTTCACCCCAATGGGACACCTTTCCCATTGGGGGATGTGTCCCTAAATTTAGGAGAGACACATCATGTTAGATCATTCTTCAATCAAAATTAAAATGCAGGAAGCTTCTAAGGCCCTGGCCTTGCCAGTAACAAATCGAGGCCTCCTGGCTTTTGTCGAAGAAGAAATTCGATTGGCATCTATCTCTGAGCCCACAAGTGAGTTTGTGTGGGTTCTGCGAGATTATGGTACCGGCTTAATCCCACTTTATAGTGGAATTAACCCGTTGTTTTTGGGCGACAAAGAGCAAGAAACAAAGTATTGCCATATTCATGGCGAAGAGGTGGAGGAGATCGAGTATGCCAAAGCCAAATTGCTGATCAGCAAGCCACCATTCAGTTTAAAGCATATGTCAATGGGTCAAATAACAGACTCTATGCATAAGCTTCTTAGCAATACGTGGATGCAAACAGAAAGCTTTCATACCAATTTATGTTCAACGGATATTTCCAGTTGGGCGAGTTGGCGCGAAATCTTTAATGATAATGGTAACGAGATGATGGTTAATTTCATGACCAAGGTCATCGATGCTGCTAATTCTCGTGTGCTTACTCGACGAGCAGCTTAATTTTTAAGGTGATTGGGATGAACGATAGAGTGCAGTTGGCTAACCATTATTCGCTTAAAGATGTTCTGGACAACATGCGTCAGGTGTTGATGGCGACTCAACGAGATGATGCTTTGGTGTTGCTAGATAAAGCTACTGCTAAGGCGAGTAACGATGAGTCATATGAAAAGGAAATGGAAGCAGCGCTGCTCTATGGGTCTACTATTGAGCTACGAGAACTGCTTTCCGTGTTTGGAGACTACTTTGGTCCACCGAAAACGGAGTTCCCATTTTATCCCCACACTGATGCCGTTAATGGTATCGATTCGGTTATGGGCGCCATCAAGTTCGACACGATTAAGCCTGGACATCTGAAAGACCATATCGAGTTCGTCAATTTGATGCGTTCGTAAATTAAACCCCAAGGGTACACAAATGCCCTTTGGGCTGCGTGTACCTTAAATCTAAAGAGAGGTCACGCTATGCGTAAAGAGTCGAAAGGTGAATGCAATATAAGCGCGATTAAAGAGCGTCGAGAGCAGCAATACAATGGTGTTATCGATGCTATTTGTACAATTGCTTTGTTATTTGGATACGTACATTACTTTGACGCGACTAAGGAAGATTTAATCATCTTTATTGGTATCCTTGGCGGGAATATACTGTTAGGTCAGCTTGTAGAGAACTCGAGCTTTAGCTTAAGTTACATCCTCAAAGTGGCTCTAATGGCTATCGCCTCAGGGTCGATATTCCGTTATTTAGCTTCACTCGCAATCTAACCAATTTAAACAACAACCCTAACGGGACACACCCCGTTAGGGATAGGTGTCCCTGAATTTTGAGGACACATTATGTTTGAAATACGAGAAAGTAACATCGCTGATGGGGAGGGCTATAAATGTTGACCCATTCAGTAGTGTCTTACCCGAACCGGGGAAATTTTGGCGATAGTCGATATCGTGGGAATTGTACCGGCCATATCATTGTCGATCTGATCGAAACCTATTTGCCGGCTGGTGGACTTTTTGTTGATCCTGCTATTGGGGGAGGGACGTCTATTGATGTGGCAAATACAATGGGCATCCGATCGTATTGCACTGACCTTCATCAAGGCTTCAATTTGCTAAATGATGATCTTGCAAGCACGGTGGGAGAGCTCGCTGATTTAGTGTTCTTTCACGCCCCATATGGATCGATGATCAATTACTCGGGAAATATGTGGGGATCTCCTCATGAGCATGACTTGAGTCGAATGAGTGATGAGCAATTTACAGCTGCTTTGCAGGTGTGTTTGTTTAACATTTCTGACTCAGTTAAACCTGGCGGGCATTACGCAGTTTTGATGGGGAATCAGCGAAAAAATGGCCAGTACATCAATTGGTCTAGCTTGGTTGAAAAACTGGCACCCGATCCGTTAGTTGATGAAGTAATTAAGATTCAACACAACTGTGTCTCTGATTCGACTCAATATCAAGGGAGGCTTGTTCGAATTGCCCATGAGAAGCTGCTTGTTTTTAAGAAGCAGTCTGAATCAGATGTCCTAAGCTGGTTGCACAATGACCATGAAGAAAAGGCAAAATCTGTCTCAGAGGCCCTCTCGCGAGCGATACGCCGGATACTGCAGTGTGCTGGTTTTACTGCGGAACAGCTGACAGGTCTGATCCTGGCTAAAGCACCCCACTACTCGGAGGCTTTTGTAAGAAAGGTCTTAAAGGAATGTCCATACATCATCAATGATAACGGTATTTATCGTTTAAAGTAGATGTCAACGTAAACCACCCCATAGGGAACCTTAATCCCTATGGGATCTGTGTTCCCTTAAATTCAATTAGGAGAACACACATGATAATCGAAACAATGAGTGAGCGACCAAGAATGGCCCTGGCGCAAATAGCAGGGAGCAGCAGAGTTAGCCGCATTCACACTCAATATAAACCGGGTAACTCGACGACAAACATTGTCAGTTACGGTATACCGGCCAAAGACATAGTGTTTCATCTCATTCGAAACGGCAGAGAATGCGTCGGTTTCGAGGTTAAACACTTGGATAAGTATTCTATGAAAGAAGCTATCCAGCAAGCTCGCGCAATTTTGAACGAGCTTTGACCCCAAAAAGCCACCCTAACGGTGGCTTTTTTTTTACATTAAACTGACGGCACTTATAGTTACTTTAGATTATCTTGCAGAAGTCCATTATAGATATTGGCTATGAAAATTTGGCTTCCAACTTTATTACCCCTCCACAAAACGATATACCAATAACAAAGCAGGTAGTTAACATTGATGTTAACTGTGCAATTCAGTCTCGTTCAGCCTTACTCCACACCAACCCCTGGGGGATGAATGGGTCAACAACCGGCTGCTCCATTCCAGCATGGATCCCCAAGTTTGTCAGCGCCACTGCAAACTCGGCATAATGGCCGCGAGTTGTGCCGCTTTCTTCGCCGTAACGGGCGCCATGGTGCCAAATAGCCAAGTTGCGTTTAATACCATCTTCAAAGCTCAACGCATCTTTGTGAATGATCCCCCACAGTGCCAAGTGCAAGGTAAAGTAATTACTGCGGAAGGTAATTTTTTTGCTGGGTTTGGCGGTGTATTCGTCCAGACGCTTTTGGCAATGAGCACTGGCTATATCATGGTCGCCGTTAAACCAGGCTTTCAGCGCATGCACAAAATCATCTGCAGTATCCGGTTTGGGGTTGCCGGGAAAATGTCCTTCCGGGTACAGCAAGCAGGCTTCTTTGGCGATAGCCAACTCACCTGCAGCCATGGCGCAGTTGAAACAACTGACGACATTGATAGCTTGATTTCCTCGAGATACCCTTTCACCAATAAACTCCGAGTCAGTGGGGTCAAAAGCCATTTTTAGTGGTCGTAACTGATACTCGGCGGCTTTTTTGAAAGCGGCCTTGGCCTCATCAAATTTTTGGTTCAGTGCATAGGACATGGCCACAGAGGCATGATCAAACCCACGGCCACTGTAATAACTTTCTTTTTCATAATCCTTGTAAAACCCGGCTTCATCCAAGGCTTTTTTTCGGGCGATATCGTCCAGATCGATTTGAAGTTCAGTGGCCAGCTGCTCAGCCGAGAGTTGGGGGATTTTTTTGGTCATGGTTATTTGTTTCCTTTCAATGCATTTAATCCATCAGCAAAGGTGTTCTTGACTGTCTCAAACTCAGGGATGGTGAACTCTTGCTTCGCCCCGTCTTTAGGCGGCAGCAGGTTGCCTTTGTTATCCTGCCAAAAGTAACGTACCTGGCCAGTCTTGGTGTTGGTAAATATCGCCAGGTGGTTTTTCTTACCCTCTTTGTCAAAGATACTTTGCCACAGCGCCTGCTCTTTCTGCTGATAGGGACCGCCCTTACGGTTGGAGGCCTGGCCGACTTTGGGGGCTTTTTTCTTCATCCTTTTCGACCAGCGGAGATTTTTTTCATCAGAGCCTTGTCGTTCTCCAAATTGATTGCGACTGATGTTGGTACTATCGGTGTTGTAACCTTTGTGCTCAATCTCAACCAGGCCGCGCTTTTGACAATCCATCATATTGTCGCAGCCGTGATACCGGTGGATAAAGCTCTCGTTTTGCTTGAGCCCCAAGTCCTTGTATACCTGCTCGGCGCCATATTGTCCCAGGGCTTCACTCAGGGCATTGGGGGATTTGGTGTTGATTTGGGATAGGATTTTACCAGCTTCTTCTTTTAACTCGGCCAAATCAGTGACAAGCTTCTTGCGGTTGGTGACAGCCTCAAGCACCAGAAGCGCGGCTTCATAACCGACCAGCGATTGTACCGCTTCTGCGCCGGCCAACTCATTATCTGCAAGTGGCAGAGTTGGATTACCCCGATAGCGTTCTCCCAACTCATCCGGGGTCAGGATTTGGCCGGTCGCTTCATCTTTGGCTTGAATGATCCCTTTATCAGCCAGCCATTCTGCTTGTGATGCTCGTTGCTCATCAATGTAATCATTGATGACCTGTTTTGCCCCGCCCATCATGGCGTTAATGGCTTGGGTTATCCCGGTTTCTTTCAACTCAGCCGGGGTTTCTGGTGCCTGGGTTATGTCCGGCTCAATAATTGGATCTGGTGCTTTGGAATAGTTGCCATAGCCGTGCTGCGGCCGGGGAGGTAAACGTTTGACGCGCTCACGGAAAGTGCTTGATACAAAGGGGCTTATGTCACCGAAAAACTGGATAGTATCAAAGCCGTCTTCCCTGTCTCCCAGTAGTAGAAAATCGCCAGACTCCAGCCGCCATGAGATCCGTTCCATGATGGATGGGATTTGATGTGGCCCCTGGAAATAAGTGATACCTGAATCTCGCAGAAACGTGTCGATACCAAAGATGGTTTCATAAAATCCTGGCCGACGGCTCAGGTATTCACGGATATAACCAGCCGCCTTATCCGGGTTGACGATTATGGGAATATCTTCCTGATAAGCGTCCCGGAAATGCACTATTCGCATACTTCGACTCCTTGAATTCTTTATATTTCATCCCTGCCCCCGTTTGGCATGCCAAATCGGGAGAACCATTCCGCATATTAAAGCGTGAAAGCTCATTTGGCGATGGTTTTAGCTGCGAATATGAAAAGTCTCACATCATTTAGAGAATGGCAATCTAGACGACGATAATCTGGATTTAGTGTGTCAGAACATGTGAGCCTTACTGGAGTAATTAAGCCCAGTTAAAGGCTATCCAATGGATGGTAACTATCACTAGCTAACTTCTCTACAACCGGCTTTGGGAGTGGAGTCTAAACTTCAGAACAGCCAATCCATTCATCCGTAGATCCCAAGTATGCCTGCCATCCAAATGGTGCGAAATAGTATAAATCAAACTGCGCTAAGGATGCATGAGTCCATCCATTCACAGGCGGTGGTTGGCGGTGAATAAATTGTTCGTCCAAGTCATAAATCAAAAGGTCTTTGTTTTCGTTTCCAACGAGTAGATCTGGTTCGTTGGCATTTAAGGGTTCTGTGATAATCATAATAGTGGTTCTATTGCTGGCCATAGCTTTCGGCCCTGAGAGTCAGACTTTGCAGATGATGAATAAGCCATAAACACGCAGCATGAACCGAGTGAAATTGCTCTTACGCATCGGTGCATACCATTATTGCGCTTTGACATTTAACTAGCCCCTATCCACGTTAAGGTATGCCCTGATTTCCTTAGGGGTGCCTACTCTTGTTTGCAGCATTTCCTTAGCTCTCCTCGATATGACTTCATCTTCACTCTCGAGGAGTTGTAGCCAGGTCTCTATGAGTATCCGCGGTGGATACATTTTTACAGGTTTATTGGAATTCATGATCTCTATCCTTTGAGCAGTGGGAAGCCCCTATCTAGCTGTGAGGCAAGGGCCTATTCATCCCCTATAGAGTGGCATAGTTGTCGTGATCGGCAACTGTGCTAGAGATTCCCAGATTTTGTTAACGTTCCTATTAAGAACTCATTTTGAGAGCGCCCACATTTAACAAGGCCTGAGTCTGTCATTTCGTAGAAGTCTCCTAGATGGTAAAGAAATGCTTTACGTGAAGTTATTGGGATTGTGTTTTGAATCGGGTTACCGCAAGAAAGAAAGAGAGAGAAAAAATCATTACCATAGAGAAATCTATATTTGGAAAAGTCAAGTCGAGAATTCATGAGTTACTTCCTAGTGGATACACTTGAATCTTACCGATTGTTTAAATGAGACAATCGCATTTCAAAGATCAAAATGAGCATTTAAATTTTCCGAATAAAAAGTCATTGATAGTTATGAGGAAAAAGACATTGCCTACCGCAAACGTTACCGCATACTGACAACTATCAGGATCACCTGGTAGAAACTAAAAAAGGACATTTACAAATTCAAATAACACCTATATTATGGAAGTTCACACTATGTTAATCATGGTGTGTCCTCTTACTCGGTCAGGGGTGACCGAGGGAAAGAAACCGGCTTCTGCCGGTTTTTTTTCGCGTCCATTATTTCTTTCTAAACGTAACCTGGACATGGGCATGATCTTTATGTTGCTCAACAATTACTGCAGAGAACACAGGGGTATTTGCCGCGGCAAGCAGCTTGTCTATAGAGCAGCTGGTGGAGCAGTAAACATAAAGGTCTATAGAGCCTGATAGCTCTTGACCAGACATACTGCCAACTAAATCTTCTCCCAAAACATAAATGTTACCAGGTGCGGCAACTGTGTCCTTCTGCACGACAGATACCATAAGGCCGGTGGCAACGTGTAGGTCTCCGAGATACTCGAATACTATGTCATGGTTGTTGCAGGTCTGACTTAACCTAGTTATTAACGCATCAAGCTGTGACTCCAACTTCACCTTCTCATCGGCCACAAGCAATTTCAATTGCCTCTTAATTGTCTTGAATGCCGGCAATTTTATTTTAGGTTTTATGTACTTTTTTAAGATCACATTGCGAGCGGGAACTGGAGTGAAACCTCTATTGTCTGCCACTTGGAGGTATAGGCAAATCAGTGCGTTTTGACATACATCGAGAAGTAGTTGTTCCTCTGGTTCTAACTGTTGAAATGACATTTAAAACTCCTAAACACTCGAGTTCTTTTTTACCATACCTGGCAACTTAGAAGGTTGAATCGGATACACATTATTAGCGGTCTATGCTAATCATCATTTGAGCCATACCAGACTCTTTACTCATAATATCTTGGCCATAACGAAGTACCATCAATGGGCTCTTCCAACAGCCAGCTTGTTGGGCTTGAGCAATTGAATAGCCCTTGGCCAACATATCTTGAGCGGCGCCCACTCGACCAGAATGGCCAGACCAAACTTTTTTAGGGACAGGCATTTGCGCCTTCAAAT
This sequence comes from Shewanella sp. VK101, assembly GCF_056497865.1. Classification (NCBI taxonomy): domain Bacteria; kingdom Pseudomonadati; phylum Pseudomonadota; class Gammaproteobacteria; order Alteromonadales; family Shewanellaceae; genus Shewanella; species Shewanella sp. VK101. The sequence goes on along the minus strand of NZ_JBSSWS010000002.1, from coordinate 2,669 downwards.
ACGCATGAACACGTTGAAAAATTGCATCAATAGTTTTACCGGTTAGAGGCTTGGTTTGAACCATCGGCCTTTGAGTCTTATGGTGTATGCCAGTAAACAATAAGCCATTTTCGGGAAGTCCAGCATTATCGATGTAACGCTGCAGTAGGGTCCATGTATTAGGGCAAAGTGCTTTGATAGTGGGGTCACCGGATTTATCTGTTTTCGTGAAAGGCACCCTCAATAATGGACTGCCATCGTCACTCAGATAGAGATCTGAGACCAAAATCGCAGCTAACTCAGACTCTCGCAGCATACCCTCAAATGCCAGGGTAATCGCGCATACATCGCGTAGCTCACGAAGATCATCACTATTTCCCCAGGCCTCTTGCAAGGCCAGTAAGTGATGTAACCGTAGCGCAGAGGCTTGATTAGATGACTCGAGTCTATTTATCACGCGGTACTTTTTCGCAGCCTCAAATTTTCGCTTTACCAGGTCTGAAGATGTAGGATCTGGTAACCCCAGGGCTTGGTGAATTGAGCTGATCGCCCAGCGGTACATACCTAATGTTGCATTTTTGACCTGCCCTTTTACCGCCTCTATGTACGCAGCTACAGCTGCAGGTTGAGCCGGCAATGGAATCTGGCCATGGTCATCGCACCAGCTTTCAAATTGACGCCAATTCGACTCTAGGGAAGCCCAGGTGTTTTCGCTTCGGCGTTCACGCTCGCTATGCAAAAAATCATGTAACAAATGACGAAGAATATCGTTCATTCGTTCTTTCTGAGCACTCCCAAACTCAGTCACTGGCAAAGATAGTATTTTTTGCAATTCCAGCTTAAGCCGCTCACTCGTATCAAGTAAGGCCTCACTCAAAGAGGCCGCCGGCGCGGGCTCGGTATGGGCGCCCATGGATGTTGAACTGGATTGACGAAACGGTACCAAATTACTCACACTCGCACCTCTTCATTCTCGGCCTGCTCCTGATTGTTCTTGTCCCAGAACGCCAACAATTCTAAGATCGCCGCATCAAGCGATTCATAGCCATTGGAGTCTTTAAAATCGGTCAGCAGTGAGTAGGTAGACACCTTCATTTGAGGCCGCACAGTAGATTCACGCTTATGGATTTGACTAAATTTACGGCGGAGTTTACGCCAACCTTCGTCTGAAAAGATCCGATTGAGTTCTTGGTTTAGTCGGCAAAATTCCACACCATCACGAACTTCGATGAAATGCTTTTTCTGTTTGGGGAAGTGACGAAGGGCAGCAATGAAATCATACCGTGCATCATAGCGAGCATTCTCACTGGATTGCAATAATTGGCTAAACCACATATTGTTGTCTTTGAAGTGAATTGGGCTCAGCAATTCAACATGGTCGATGATCAATTGACGAATATGGGGATTTTGCAACTCATCCCATGATAACAAGAGTAACGGTCGGCCAGCTTTTCTCAAGCCGTGATAATTCCAAGTCATAGGTTCGGGAGTAGAGTATTCGGTCATAACGCCTCTATATTATGGTGACACCATACAATAGCCAAAATTTGCTCAAAAGCTGTCCAATTCTAAATTTTCATTTTCCGCACTTTGCCTGCCGTGACACGCAAACCACAAAAGGTGGTGACACCATACAATAGCCAAAACTTGCTCAAAAGCTGTCCAATTCAAAATTTTCATTTTCCGCACTTTGCCAGTCGTGACACACAAACCACAAAAGGTGGTGACACCATATTATTATAGATTCAGGAAAGAATTTCAGTCAAGCAATGATTCCCTATAATTATAGTTATATAACATCATACAGATCTAATAGAATGGTGACACCATAGGTTTGACTTTAACAACATAAGGAATGTTGTCTACGCTGTATAATAACGTAGCAATATTTAAGTTGAGGTTTGTCGATTGGAGAAGTTAAGTGAGATCGAAAAACGGTTGGCTTCGAGAATTAATGTTGGGTTTAAGTATAAGCCAGGCTAGGGTTTATACCTCGATCCAGAGTTCGTTTTAAGGTAGCTGGGAGGATGGCTAGCGCCCCAGCACAACTAATCGGACCCACGGCAACGCGCCGCCGGGCAGCTGGTGGTGGCTAGTGACCGCAACTTGATACCTTGCCCGGGCCCGGGCGCCCCGCCCAAGCAGGATCAATGGCCAGCGCCCCAGCATGACTACCCAGCCCCATGGCAACGCGCCGCCGAGCAGCTGGTGATCGCCAACTCGATACCTTGCCCGGGCGCGGGCGCCCCGCCCAAGCAGGATGAATGGCCAGCGCCCCGGCACGACTAATCAGCACCATGGCAACGCCGCCGGGCAGCTGGTGACCGCCAGCTCGATACCCAGGGTGGGCGCGGGTGCCCGGCCATACAGGATCAATGGCCGGCGCCCCGGCACATCTAATCAGCCCCATGGCAACGCGCCGCCGGGCAGCTGGTGATCGCCAACTCGATACCCAGGGCGCGGGTGCCCGGCCATACAGGATCAATGGCCAGTGCCCCGGCACGACTAATCGGACCCACGGCAACGCGCCGCCAGGCAGCTGGTGATCGCAACTCGATACCTTGCCCGGGCGCGGGTGCCCGGCCATACAGGATCAATGGCCGGCGCCCCGGCACATCTAATCAGCCCCATGGCAACGCCGCCGGGCAGCTGGTGATCTCCAGCTCGATACCCAGGGTGGGCGCGGGTGC
>NZ_CM151402.1:4915000-4951710 GCF_056497865.1 Shewanella sp. VK101 | reverse complement strand
TTACTTATCCCCAAAAGATCGCCTCGAAAGGAGGGTATTCTATAGTGAGATCTGAATAATCGCTATCCTTTAAGTGTAATTATCCCCAGCCGGATCCCAATCATCAGATCCACCGGATCCGGATCGATCCACCAAGATCCACTATTTGGTGAAGCGGTTAAAATCCCGCTTTATAAAGCGATCCACCCTGATCTATAATCAGCGACCGCCGATCTGCCAAGAGATCAATGGATCCACAAGATGTAGTGTCCGTACACAGAGTTATCCACATCCTGTGGTGAACTCTGCTCTACAGATCGCGAAAATGCCGAGATAAATTACCTTGAGAAGGGCTGCGCGTGTTGACTGCTCTGACTAAAGTGATTACAATTCGGCCTCTTTTTTGCCCTTACCTCGTACGAGAGATAAGGTAAATTCACTAACAAAGACGGATTGCCATCATGAGTAAACGTACTTTTCAACCTAGCAACCTGAAGCGCAAGCGTTCTCACGGCTTCCGCGCTCGTATGGCTACAGCGAACGGCCGTAAGGTACTGGCTCGTCGCCGTGCCAAAGGTCGCGCTCGTCTGTCTGCTTAATTGCGAGTAGACAACTAGGTGACTCGTTACACCTTTACGCGGGAGTTACGCTTGCTAACTCCCGCGCAATTCAAAACTGTATTTACCAACCCCATTAAAGCCTCCTCAGCTGAAATAACCCTGCTTGCTGTACCCAATGAGATGCAACATCCGCGTCTTGGACTTACTGTGGCCAAACGCCATGTAAAGAGAGCCAATCAACGCAATCGCATCAAGCGGGTGATCCGAGATAGCTTCCGCCTTAATCAACATGATTTACCTCCACTGGACATAGTGGTGCTGGTTCGCGGCGGTGTGCTGGATATGGATAATGAACAGCTCAGAAAGCTGGTAGAAAAGTTATGGCGCAAACTCAGTCGCCGTTTCAATGGCTGATAATCAAGGCTATCAGAGCCTATCAACTCCTTATCAGCCCACTGCTGGGGCCTCGCTGTCGCTTTAATCCAACCTGCTCTCACTACGCCATAGAAGCTGTGCGAGTGCACGGAACGATTAAAGGGAGTTGGTTTGCAATCAAACGCATATTAAAATGTCACCCTTTACATCCGGGCGGCAGTGATCCCGTCCCCCCTAAAAATGACAGGTGTAATAAATAGGCTATGGAATCTCAACGCAATTTACTGCTTATCGGCCTGCTGTTTGTCAGCTTCTTGCTGTGGCAACAGTGGCAAACCGATAAAGCACCCAAACCCGCTGTAACTGAAAATACAGTTGCCACTTCCGTTCAAGAGACAACTCACAGCGCTGACGTTCCGGTTGCCAAATCAGGCATGCCAGGAGAAACGGCCGTGGCGTCCAAAGATCTTATCAGGGTCACCACAGATCAACTGGATGTACTGATCAACCCTGTCGGTGGTGACATAGTGCATGCTGCTCTGGTTTCTCACAAACTGGAACTGAACAAAGATGAGCCGTTTGTCCTGTTGGAACAGAAACCCGGTTTTGTTTACATAGCCCAGAGTGGCCTGATGGGCACCGGCGGTACTGACAGTGTCAATAGCCGTGCCACCTATTCTGCCAGTGCCAAGGAATTCACCCTTGCCGATGGCCAGGATACACTGTTGGTTCCTTTGAGTTACACCGCAGCAAACGGCGCCAAGTACACCAAGATCTACACCTTCCACAAAGGCCAGTTTGCCGTGGGAGTTGAATACAAAATTGACAACACCACTTCTGAGCCGCTGCAGGTTCAGATGTACGGTCAGATTAAACAGACCATCAAACCTTCAGACAGCAGCATGATGATGCCAACTTATCGTGGTGCCGCCTTCTCAACTGCCGATATCCGCTACGAGAAGTACAAGTTTGACGATATCCAGGAAAAGGATCTGGAGAAGGAAACCAAAGGTGGCTGGGCCGCCATGCTGCAACACTACTTTGTGTCAGCCTGGGTTCCACCAAAGAATGAAACCAACACCATATTCACCAGAGAGAGCTCAGGAACCGCCAACATTGGCTACCTGGGTGAGCCAAAGACAGTAGCCCCGGGCACTGAAATGACCCTGAGCGCCGACTTCTACGTAGGTCCAAAGGATCAAGCCGCCCTGTCCGAGCTGTCTGATACCCTTAACCTGGTTGTAGATTATGGCTTCCTCTGGTGGCTGGCTGTACCCATCTACAAGCTGCTGATGTTCTTCCAGTCAATAGTGGGTAACTGGGGCTTGGCCATCATACTGATCACCCTGACGGTGCGCGGTATTCTGTTCCCGCTGACCAAGGCGCAATACACCTCCATGGCCAAGATGCGTAACCTGCAACCAAAACTGCAGGAGCTGAAGGACAAATTCGGTGATGATCGCCAGAAGATGGGCCAGGCTATGATGGAGTTGTACAAGAAGGAAAAAGTGAACCCTATGGGTGGCTGTCTGCCTATCTTGCTGCAAATGCCTATCTTTATTGCCCTTTACTGGGTACTGATGGAAGGTGTGGAACTGCGCCATGCGCCGTTCATGCTGTGGATTGACGATCTGTCGGTACAGGATCCTTACTACATTCTGCCGCTGCTGATGGGTGTTTCCATGTTCCTGATGCAAAAAATGCAGCCAATGGCACCGACCATGGATCCTATGCAGCAGAAGATGATGCAATGGATGCCGGTAATCTTTACTGTGTTCTTCCTCTGGTTCCCATCCGGTCTGGTACTCTACTGGTTGGTGGGTAACATAGTTGCCATTATCCAGCAGAAGATTATCTATGCCGGCCTGGAGAAAAAAGGCTTAAAATAAGCCGATTTTGGGTCAAATGATCAAGGGCGGCCTAAGGGTCGCCTTTTGCTTTTATAAATACGTTTTCAAGGGTTAATGCAGTGACAACAGATACTATCGTGGCGCAGGCCACCGCTCCAGGCCGCGGTGGTGTAGGCATAGTCAGAGTCTCGGGGCCCAAGGCCCAATCCGTTGCACAGGCATTGCTGGGCCACCAGCCCAAGCCAAGATATGCCGATTACTGTGACTTCAAGGGAAGTCAGGGAGAAGTGCTGGATCAGGGGATCGCCCTGTTCTTCAAAGGCCCGAATTCTTTTACCGGTGAAGACGTACTGGAACTTCAGGGCCATGGTGGTCAAATCGTCATGGACATGCTGATTAAGCGAGTCCTCGAAGTCGAGGGGATCCGCTTGGCACGCCCTGGGGAGTTCAGCGAACAGGCCTTTATGAATGACAAGCTGGATCTGACCCAGGCAGAAGCGATTGCCGATCTTATCGATGCCACCAGTGAACAGGCCGCCAAGAGCGCACTGCAATCACTCCAAGGCGAGTTTTCCCGCGAAGTGCATGAGTTGGTGGAACAGGTTACCAATCTGCGTCTTTATGTCGAGGCCGCCATCGACTTTCCCGATGAAGAGGTGGATTTCCTCTCCGACGGTAAGATTGCCAATGCCCTTTATCGCATCATAGATAAACTGGACTTGGTACAGGCCAGTGCCAAACAGGGCGCAATCATCCGCGAAGGGATGAAAGTAGTGATAGCCGGCCGCCCCAACGCCGGTAAGTCCAGTCTGCTCAACGCCCTGGCGGGAAAAGAGTCGGCGATTGTCACCGAAATAGCCGGCACCACAAGGGATGTATTGCGGGAGCATATCCACTTGGATGGCATGCCACTGCATGTCATAGACACAGCCGGCCTGCGTGACACCACTGACACAGTGGAACAGATAGGGATAGAAAGAGCATGGGCCGAAATCGCCACCGCCGACAGAGTGCTGTTTATGGTAGATGGCACAGAAACCCAAGCGATTGATCCCCATGAAATCTGGCCGGACTTTATTGATCGCCTGCCGAAAAACCTCGGCGTCACTGTGGTACGTAATAAGGCGGATCTGACCGGTGAGTCACTGAGTCCCAGCGAAGAGAAAGGCTATGACGTCTTTAGGATCTCAGCCAAAACCGGGCTCGGGGTCGATGCGCTGAAGCAGCACCTCAAGAACCTGATGGGCTATCAGAGTAACCTGGAAGGCGGTTTTATCGCCCGTCGCCGTCACCTGGAAGCCTTGGAAGTCGCCGGTGAACATCTGCAGCAGGGCAAAGTACAGCTGGAAGTCTATCAGGCAGGTGAGCTGCTGGCCGAAGAACTGCGCATGACTCAACAGGCTCTGGCCGAAATCACCGGCCAATTCACCTCGGACGATCTGCTGGGAAGAATTTTTTCCAGCTTCTGTATCGGGAAGTAAAATAGTAAAACGCATCAAACGAAATCAAAACAACATTATGATTTTAAAATAATTTTGTTTTAATTGGTGGGAAGTGATTTGAAGGGTTTTGTCGATTATTGCTCCGTATGTGCTCCGAAGATAAATTCTGGAGCGCAAGATGAGAAAAATCTATGAAAATCAATATACAAAATCGAGAACCAGATAAGAATGGCCTGCACCCCATAAGGCTTGTGTACTATTACGGCTCAAAGACCTCGGAAGACGGTTCAAGTGTAATGGTCAATTTAAATTGACCATTACACTTGTGACAGCAATCCCCCCTATAGGCAAGCAACACCAGCTATATCTCCTCTCGAATAATTTCACTTCAACTCTAATTTTTAACCACTGGCTGGCATTTCTGTTATAGTTGCGCTTACGTTCAGAATGCCTGCATGGATAGGAACACATGATCAAATGCCACCTCGCCCGTTTGATGGGAGAGCGCAAATTAAGAATAGCGGATGTCATTCGTGAAACGGGTTTAAGCCGCAACACAGTGACACTTCTGTACAAAGAAACAGCACAAAAAGTGGACTTAGAAGCCATCGACAAACTGTGCGTGCTATTTAATTGTCAAGTTGGTGAGCTCTTAGAACAGTCACCAGAGAATGATCAATAAAAACAATAACGAAGGACTGATATGAGCTTCACAGAAGATTCAAGAGTAAAAATACCAACGATCCTACATCTCATGCGTTTGGGTTATGAGTACCTATCCCTGAAAGGAACACACTGGGACAAGGATACAAATATCTTCCAGGAATTATTCTCCTCAGCGGTCAGCCGTATAAATCCTGACATGACATCTGATGACGTTGGCCGTTTGCTCGAAGAAGTGAAACTCTCTCTGGATAACGAAGACTTAGGCCGAGCTTTTTTCAATAAGTTGAAGGCTCGATCTGGCACTAAGCTGATCGATTTCGAGAACTTTTCCAACAACAGCTTCCATGTTGTTACTGAGCTAACCTACAAGAACGGAGACGATGAATTTCGTCCTGACATTATCTTGTTAATCAACGGCATGCCGCTGGTGTTTATTGAGGTGAAAAAGCCTAACAACCGGGACGGTATCATCGCGGAAAGAGAACGCATCAATAAACGTTTTCAAAACCCGAAATTCAAGCGCTTTGCTAACATCACTCAGTTCATGATTTTTTCCAACAACATGGACTACGTCGATGGTGATTCAGAGCCGGTACAAGGTGCGTTTTACGCGAGCAGTTCATATGACAAGCCAGTGTTTAACTACTTTCGTGAAGAAGAGGTGTTAGATCTCACTGCGCTTTTAAAACCACTGACTGATGAACAAGAACTGGCAGTACTCAAAGACAACAACTTAGAAGTGATCCGCAGCAACCCTGAGTTTTTGAGCAACAAAGAACCCAGCCGCCCAACCAATCGAATCTGTACCTCTTTACTCAGCAAAGAACGTTTGTCCTTTGTTCTACGCTATGCATTGGTCTACGTATCAGAGAGTGATGGCCTGCAAAAACACATCATGCGTTACCCACAGATGTTTGCGACCAAAGCTATTGAGAGAAAGCTAAACGAAGGGGTTCGTAAAGGGATTATTTGGCATACCCAAGGAAGTGGTAAAACCGCGTTAACCTATTACAACGTTGGGTTCTTAACGGATTACTTCCAAAAACGAGAAATCATTCCAAAGTTTTATTTTATCGTCGATAGACTAGACTTGCTGCAACAAGCACAGCGAGAGTTCACTGCACGCGGCTTGATTGTTCATACCATAAACTCCCGTGAAGCGTTCACACGTGACATCAAAGCCACACAAGTGATTCACAACCACTCAGGCAAAGCCGAAATAACCGTCGTCAACATTCAGAAGTTTAAAGATGACCCCGACGTTATTTCAACGCAAGACTATAACGTCACCATCCAACGCGTTTACTTCCTGGATGAAGTTCATCGTAGTTACAACCCGAAAGGTAGCTTTCTAGCCAACCTGACTCAGTCTGATACCAACGCTATCAAGATAGGATTAACGGGTACGCCCTTACTGGGTGAAGACTACAACTCACGAGTTCTTTTTGGCGATTACATTCACAAGTATTACTACAATGCTTCCATTGCCGACGGCTATACTCTGCGCTTAATTCGTGAAGAGATCGCGACCAATTACAAAATGACGCTTCAACAAGCGCTGGAAGAAGCTGAAGTAAAAATGGGCGATGTAGACCGCAAAGAAATATACGCCCATCAAAGTTTTGTTGAGCCCATGCTGGACTACATCATTAGCGACTTCGAAAAGAGTCGCGGCACGCTAAATGACGCAACTATAGGCGGTATGATCATTTGCGATAGCTCAGACCAAGCAAAAAAAATGTTTGAGCTGTTTAATGCTGTGTACGCCTCAAAGCCCCTATCCAGTAGTGACAGCGTGGAACCTCAGCAAGCAACATCGGTAGCAGAACCGATCCCGACTTACGTTCAAACGGCGAGCATGGAGCCAGCCAAGCAAGCCCACAAAGTGAGCAATGCTGCGCTGATTTTGCATGATGTCGGCACAAAACAAGAACGCAAATATTGGGTTGAAGATTTCAAAGCAGGAAAAATCGACTTACTGTTTGTTTACAACATGCTACTCACAGGGTTCGATGCTAAACGCTTGAAGAAACTCTACCTTGGCCGTGTGATCCGCAAACATAACTTGCTACAAGCACTGACACGCGTCAACCGCACATATAAGGACTTCCGTTATGGCTATGTGGTTGATTTCGCAGACATCCGCAAAGAGTTTGACGCGACTAACAAAGCTTACTTTGATGAATTACAGTCAGAGCTGGGCGACGAAATCGAAAGCTACTCCAAGCTATTCAAATCACAGGAAGAGATCAAACAAGAGATAGAACACATTAAAGATGTGTTGTTCCGCTTTGATATCGAAAACATGGAGACCTTCTGTGATCAAATCAGCCAGATACAAGACAGAGAAACTGTATTAGCACTGAAAAATGCTCTAGCTGATGCACGAAGCCTGTACAACCTTATTCGCTTGCAAGGTGAATACGATTTCCTTGATGAACTGGATTTTGCCAAGCTCAACGTGCTTTACCGCGAAACCAGCAATCATTTGGACTTACTCAATCTCAAGCAAGATCTTGAACAAGGCACAGACACCACACACCTGCTGCACCGAGCCTTAGAAGATGTCATCTTTAAGTTCGTTAAAATCGGTGAAGAAGAACTGGTTCTGGCTGACCAGTTGAAAAACACGCTTCGTCAAACGCGCGAAGCACTGGCAAGTAACTTTGACCAACAAGACCCGAAATTCATCAACCTGAAAGATGAACTAGAGCGATTGTTTAAGAAAAAGAATCTCAGTGAAGTAACACAAGATGAAATGGTCGCCAACATCGATGCACTCAATAAAATTCACCAACGAGTGAAAGAGTTGAACCGACAAAACAACCAATTGCGTCAGAAGTACCTAGGTGACACCAAGTATGCACGTCTGCACAAGCGTTTATACGAACGCCAACAAGAACGACGTGACATTACAGACTCTGAAAGAAAGATTTTTGAAGCCCTGCTCGGAGTTAAAGAAGATGCCGATAGCCAGGTACTCGACAACACGTCCGTTCTCGATAACGAAAGCTATTTTGAGCGGCATCTGCTACCAAAGGTTCATAACCGCTTTATCAAACAACAGAGCATTCCCTTGAATGCGGAAGCAGTACGTTATGTAAACCACCTTGTCGTAGCAGAATATTTAAAAGAATTTAATACAGGTAGCCAATCCTGGTAAGAACACCAACTAAGGCAGTACACAAACCATGGTCGAACTCGAATTTAGAGAAAAAACAAAAGCCCTTATCGATAGCCTGAAAAGCATCTGTGCAACTAATGGCTTAGGCAACAGTACCGGGGAATTTGAGATCATCACTCAGGTCTTTTTGTACAAGTTCCTGAACGATAAGTTCGCCTATGAAGCAAAGAAAATAGACGAAAAAATCGCCAGTGCGGCAAAATGGGAAGAAGCGCTGATTGAAATGAGCGAAGAGGATCTAGAGATGCTCCAGATCCAGATGGGTGCTGACACTGCTCGTCTCAAACCACATCATTTCATCAGTCACTTGTTCAACCAGCAGGACAAACCTGGGTTTGCTCAGCTGTTTGATGATACTTTGATGGACATCGCCAGCACCAATAACGATGTGTTTGCGGTAATGACAGACACAGGCGAAAAAGTACAACTGTTTACCCGCATCAGTGAAAACGTGACCGTTTCCAAGCGTGATGCTTTCTGTAAAGCGATCATCAACAAACTGATTGAGTTCAGCTTTGAGCGTATCTTTAACCAGAAGTTTGATTTCTACGCCACCATCTTTGAATACCTGATCAAAGACTACAACAGCAACTCAGGCGGTAAATACGCGGAGTACTATACCCCTCATGCGGTAGCACGCATTATGGCCGCAATTTTGGTGCCTGAAGGCCAGAAAGGCACCATACGCAATGTGAGCTGTTATGACCCATCAGCGGGCTCTGGCACTTTGCTTATGAATGTCGCTCATGCCATTGGTGAAACTCGTTGTAGCATCTACACACAGGATATTTCGAAGAAATCATCAAACCTACTGCGTTTGAACCTGATTTTGAACAACTTAGTGCATTCAATCCCTAACGTGATTGAAGGTGACACCTTGCTGCATCCACACCACAAGGAAAATGGTGGGCTACGCAAATTTGATTACATTGTCTCTAACCCGCCATTTAAGCTGGATTTCAGTGATTTTCGTGATGAGTTGGATAGCAAAGAAAACAAAGATCGCTTTTTTGCTGGCATTCCAAAAATCAAGGCCAAAGCCAAGGACAAAATGGAAATCTACCAATTGTTCTTGCAGCACATTATTTACTCATTAAAACCAGGTGGTAAAGCAGCGGTTGTGCTACCAACAGGGTTTATTACCGCTCAATCTGGCATTGATAAAATGATCCGTCAGTACTTGGTTGATAACAAGATGCTGGCGGGTGTGGTATCCATGCCATCCAATATCTTCGCGACCACAGGTACCAACGTCTCTATTCTGTTCATTGATGACAGCAACAAAGACAAAGTGGTACTAGTTGACGCATCCAACCTGGGTCAAAAGGTCAAAGAAGGTAAGAATCAGAAAACAGTTCTGACACTAGAAGAAGAACAGCAAATCATTGATGTGTTCAACAACAAGTGGACCGAAGAAGACTTCTCGGTCGCAATTAGCTATGACGAGATCGCTGCAAAAAATTACAGTCTCAGTGCCGGACAGTACTTCGAAGTTAAAATTGAATACGTAGATATTACCGCAGAGCAGTTTGTAGAAAAAATGCAGAGCTTTACCAGCAATTTGGACAGTTTGTTTAATCAGTCTCGTGAGCTAGAAGTAGAGATTAAAAAGCAGTTGACGGGCTTGAAATATGAATAACATCCTCAGTGATAATCTTGGCAATTTAGTAAAATCTGGTGGAGGTAAGATCCACACAGGTCCTTTTGGAAGCCAACTTCATGCTGCTGACTATGTTCAGGAAGGAATTCCATGCATTATGCCTGCAAATATGAAGAGCAACAGAGTCGACCTTTCGGATATAGCTTACATAACTGAAGGTGATGCTAATCGGCTTTCGAAGTATATCGTCAAGAAAGACGATATTGTGTATAGCCGTAGAGGAGATGTAACACTCAAAGCCTTAATAAGGGAAAAAGAAGATGGGTATTTCTGTGGTACTGGCTGCCTGTTACTTCGCCCTGGTGATAAATTTGATTCTAGATTTCTAACTCATTACCTCAGCACCCCAACAATTCAGAACTGGATTGTCCGCCAAGCGGTCGGGGCGACAATGCCCAATTTGAACACAGGTATTCTTGCTAGCATACCGTTCAATGGGCCAAAGAAAGAAGAGCAAGAAAAGATCGCAGATGTTCTTTCTGTTATTGAGGACAAAATCGAACTCAACAACCGCATCAACTCTGAACTCGAAGCGATGGCGAAAACGCTTTATGACTACTGGTTCGTGCAGTTTGATTTCTCTGATGAGAATGGAAAACCATATAAAGCTTCTGGCGGTAAGATGGTTTACAACGATGCCTTGAAGCGCGAAATTCCTGATGGCTGGGATTGGAAAGCAGTATCTTCACTCATAGAGGTCAGAGATGGCACCCATGAAAGTCCGAAACCTGCAGAAACGGGGCAATATTTAGTTACGTCTAAACATCTGAAACCTTCAGGAATAGACTTTTCTGATGCATATCTTATTTCTCAAGAAGACTTTGATGCTGTAAATAAGCGCAGCAAGGTCGATGAAGGTGATTTTCTACTTTCAATGATAGGTACTGTAGGGCTTTCTCAATGGGCAATGAAAATCGAAATTCCTTATGCAATAAAAAATATTGGATTGTTCAAAACATCTCAAGCCCCCGAAATGGCTGACTATATATTTGCTGCGGTAACATCGTTGCACGGTAAAGCATTTCTTCAACAGAATCAATCAACAGGAACCTCACAACCATATGTAACCCTTGGAACATTAAGGAGCATTCCTATATTAATTCCTGATGAACTGGTGTTCGAACAGTTCAATAGGAAAATAAAGCCTATTCATAAGCTCATGTATGAAAATACTACAGAAAATCAGAAATTAGCTCAGCTCCGCGATTGGCTTCTACCAATGCTAATGAACGGCCAAGTAACGGTAAAACCAAGCACTGAATCACAGGAGACTCTGCATGGCTAAAGATCTCACTGAGTCTTTGCATGACCGACAAAACATTCTAAATAACCGTTACGCCTTGCAAAAAGCAGAGCAACACCTCGCATTAGGTGGTGTTCAGTTTAATGGTGAGGCGGTGTTCACTAAGCAACAAGTCATAGAATTGTTTGAAATCAGTGAACGTACGATTGAACGCTATTTATCCAGCCATGCAGATGAGCTGAAAAACAATGGCTACCAAATATTAAGAGGATCAAAACTTAGAGAATTCAAATCCTTAAGCCATGGTACCGACATCGATGACGGTACCAAAACCAGTGTGCTAGGCGTTTTCTCTTTTCGCGCTATTTTGAACTTGGGCATGCTGCTCACTGACAGTGAACGCGCCAAAGAACTGCGCTCTCGTGTACTCGATATTGTGATTGATGTACTCGCTGAACGCGCAGGCGGTCACACCAAGTTCATCAACCAGCGCGATCAAGATTACTTGATGGCGGCGTTCCAAGAGGAAAACTACCGCAAACAGTTTACCGACGCCTTGGACAAGTACGTAGACGGCAATAAGTGGAAGTATGGCCGCTTTACTAACCTGATCTACCAAAGCATTTTCCATGAGAATGCAGCGGAGTATAAGAAAATACTCAAGCTGGCCGAAAAGGATAAGATCCGTGAAACCATGTACTCTGAAGTGCTCACGCTTATCGCAAGTTTTGAATCAGGCATCGCTCACGAGCTAGAGCGTCAGAGTACCAGCCTGGGCCGTCCATTGACGCAAAAAGAAGCTGAGCTGCTGTTTGCCAGTTTTGAGCAGCATCCACTCTTTAGGCCGCTGATAACCGATGCCAGAACAAAAATGGCCAGCCGAGATTTATGCTTTCGAGATGCTTTGCATGAAAAGCTGGAAGCCTATATTAAATCGGTTCCAGAAGCTGACTTTGAGCGTTTCCTTGGTGAGAAGAGTAAATCCCTTGAGGAGCAGCTCAGCGATCCTGAAACACTTGACGTATTTAAACGCTTGAAGGACCGCTGATATGACCGACGACGCTCAACCACGGTACTTTTACTTCGATGTGAAGTACGCAGTGAGTACCCACGATTGGATCATCGAAAAATCAGGTGGTTTAACGGGTACAAAAGATATCGGTCAACTTGAAAGCCCATTAGAGCATATTCAAAACGACTGGTATTACCCAGAAATCGAAGACAAGCTCACGCACTTAGTGTTTTCCATCAACAAAAACCATGCCTTCAATGATGGCAATAAGCGCTCATCTCTGGCACTCGGAGCCTACTTTTTAGAGCTCAACGGATTTGACTACATCGTGCAGCATTTCGTTCGCGAAATGGAGAACATCGCCGTTTGGGTCGCCGATAACGTTATTGATAAAGAGCTACTGCATAAAATCATTTACTCAATTCTGTATGACGATGAGTATTCTATAGAGTTGAAACTGGAAATTTATGAGGCAGTTCAACGAGCTGAGGAAGATCACAGTGATAATCGTTGAGCATAATCTTGAGATGATAGCCAATGCCGACCACGTAATAGAAATGGGCCCGGGAGCCGGAAAATATGGCGGAAAGATAATCTATCAGGGCCCTCCGTTAGGAATGCTGACTTCCGCGACTTCGGTTACAGGCCCTTTTTTTGGAGGAACAGATGTCAGGGAAACATGAGTTACTTAGGGCCTAGCGCTCGGCAATCACAAAGCTGGCGACCATAGGATTGTGATCCGACACATCTGTTTCCGGCACATACAGCTCTTTGGGTTTCAATCCTCGATAAAAGAGATGATCCAAAGGATACCCCAGAACTCTTACCCTGTTATCCTCGCCAAAATGAGCCTCATCCAATCCCAAAGAGGAAGCGAAGGCGGCCAGCAGCATACTGCGTTCCTCACTCCAGGTATTGAAATCGCCCGCCAAAATAATAGGCCCCACTACTCTTTCCTCAGCCAGGGCTTCAGTCAAAGACCTAAGTTGCTGCCGATATTCTTCGATACCGACACTGAAGTTAATTCCATGGACATTGACCACAGTCAATAATGAGCCATCAGACAAAGGATATTCGGCAACCAAGGCCGTCTTGGGCAACCGCAACCAGGGCTCAAGAGTGCGGTAGCCACAACTGCTCAAGGGAGCGCTGCGTGACAGATTCATCACTCCGGCCGGGGTATCCAATACACTGAAAGCATTGACGAAACGCCAAAACCACTGCGTAGCACTCAAATAAAGGTACATGCCGGGATCCAGACTGGCTTCCTGCAGCAGCACCAACTGCCTGCCTGTTGTAAAATCATCGAGACGAGAACGCCACAGGCCGTTTTGCTGCTTCTGAATATTCCAGATCAACACGCCAAACTCACCATTCTTATCCAGCGCCTTTGCCGTTGGCGTTTGGATACAGGCCGCGCCGATATTGGAGTCAACCCTGTCAGATTGCAGTTGAACATTTGCCGGTACGGTAAACAACCAATGCCATCCCCCTAGTATCACCAGCAAAGAAAGCAACGGGAAGATCAACAACCACTTCAGTTTCATATCAGCCTCAAGCGCAGAAAAAGCCTACAACAGGATCAATGCAATAGTGCTCAAACTCAGGTTACCCAAGGCTGTCTGTCACCGCAAATTGGATTAATATGGGCCGATTAAATCAAGGCGCCAAGCGCTACATACAGAGAGGATTATCATGGCGAAAGTCGAAGTATTAGTTGGAACCACCTTGGGAGGATCCGAATATGTCGCCGAAGAACTCATCAATAAGCTTGAACAAAACGGCCACCAGACAAGCCTGTACTTAACCCCACAGTTGGAGCAACTGGATCCCAAAGCCCTTTGGTTGATCGTTTCCTCCACCCATGGGGCCGGCGATCTTCCGGATAATTTGCTGCCCTTCTATCAGGAATTACTCCAGTCAAACCAAAACCTGCAGGACTGTCGGTATGCTTTATGTGCAATCGGCGACTCGAGTTACGACACTTTCTGCCAAGGCCCGGAAAAGCTGCTACAGCAACTGAGCGCCAAGGGAGCCAAGCCCTATGTGGATAAGATCCAGATCGATGTTCAGTACGATCCCGTACCGGAAGATCCAGCATTGGCATGGCTCGACGACTGGCTGCCCGAGTTATAAAATGCTTTTCAACCTGAATAAAGCATCAAGTACTCACAATTTAGATCTAACTTACCCACAGATTAAGTCTAAAAAACATAACTCTGTGGATAATGCTTTATTTTGATCTGATCAATCTTTGTATGAATCAGATCCTCGATACGGCCCAGATCCACCTTGTGGATAAGATCGCGATCTATCCCCAGCTTTAATGGAGATAGATCGCCAACAGATCACAGGATTATTTTAATTTAAGTTGTTGTTTTAAATAATCAATAAGCCTTACCCACAGCAAAGTGCGATCCTAATAGTAAACACAATAAGAAGATCTATATAAAGATCTTAAGATCTATAAGCCTGATCCCCTGCGATCCAAGAGCACAAAATAGAGCATTCACCTGCATCATTACAGATGCTAAAATGATCGGCTGATATTCCTTTTTCATCCCTTACCCAGCCAAAGGTAAATCTATGCGTTTTCATGAACGGTTTGATGTAATTGTTGTAGGTGGTGGTCATGCCGGAACTGAAGCCGCATTGGCTGCTGCCAGAATGGGTGTCAATACCCTACTCCTGACCCACAATATTGACACTTTGGGTCAGATGTCCTGTAACCCGGCTATAGGGGGTATAGGTAAAGGGCACTTGGTTAAAGAGATAGATGCCTTGGGTGGCGCTATGGCAACAGCAACTGATTATGCCGGGATCCAATTCAGAACCCTGAATTCAAGTAAGGGTCCAGCGGTAAGAGCTACCAGAGCCCAAGCGGATCGAGCCTTGTATCGGCAAAAGATCCAACAGATATTACAAAACCAACCTAACTTAAGAATCTTTCAACAGGCTGTTGACGATCTGGTTGTTGAAAACAACAGAGTTATAGGGGCTGTCACCCAAATGGGGCTGGCTTTTGAAGCTCCTGCCGTAGTGTTGACTGCCGGCACTTTCCTCGGTGGCAAGATCCACATAGGTCTGGAAAACTACAGTGGTGGTCGTGCCGGTGATCCTCCGGCGATCGCCCTGGCCCACAGACTCAGGGAGTTGCCTATTCGAGTTGGCCGCCTTAAGACAGGTACACCACCGCGTATCGATGCCCGCAGCGTCGACTTCCAACAGATGACTGAACAGCAGGGGGACAACCCTCTTCCCGTGATGTCTTTTATCGGAGATGTGAGTCAGCATCCACAGCAAATTTCTTGCTATATCACTCATACCAATGAGAAAACCCATGAAATCATTCGTGGTGGCTTGGATCGAAGCCCCATGTATTCAGGGGTTATCGAAGGTATAGGTCCGAGATACTGTCCATCGATTGAAGACAAGATCCATCGCTTTGCCGACAAGAGTTCTCACCAGATCTTTATTGAACCCGAGGGGCTCAATACCAATGAGTTATACCCCAATGGTATCTCCACTAGTTTGCCATTCGATGTACAAATTGCCTTGGTCCGCTCGATCAAGGGGATGGAAAATGCCGAGATCATGCGTCCTGGCTATGCCATCGAATATGATTATTTTGATCCCCGAGATCTGAAAAATTCGCTGGAAACCAAAACCATAGATGGGCTGTTCTTTGCCGGTCAGATCAATGGCACCACAGGTTATGAAGAGGCCGGAGCTCAAGGTTTACTGGCCGGCATGAATGCGGCTTTACAGGTACAAGGTAAAGACGCTTGGGCACCTAGACGGGATCAGGCTTATCTTGGCGTGTTGGTGGACGACCTCTCGACTCTGGGCACCAAAGAGCCCTATCGCATGTTTACCAGTCGCGCCGAATACCGCTTGCTGCTGCGTGAAGATAATGCTGACCTGCGCCTGACCGAGAAAGGTCGCGAGTTGGGCTTGGTTGACGATCAACGCTGGGCCAAGTTCTCTGCCAAGGTTGAGGCGATTGAATCTGAGCTGCAACGCCTGCGCAGTCAATGGATCCATGTGAATTCACCTCTGGTTGAAGCGCTGAATCCGCATCTCAATACGCCAATATCTCGCGAAGCCTCGTTTGAAGAGCTGTTGCGTCGTCCTGAGTTGGATTATGACAAGCTTATGGGGATCGAAGGCTTTGGACCGGGTCTTGAGGATCGTCAAGCCGCTGAACAGGTGCAGATCCAGGTTAAATATGCCGGTTATATTCAGCGCCAGCAGGAAGAGATCGCCAAAGCGCAGCGCAACGAAAATACCGGCCTGCCGCTGGAGCTCGATTACAACGAAGTGCCGGGCTTGTCCAATGAAGTGATCGCCAAACTCAATGCCCATAAACCGGAAACCATAGGCCAGGCTTCCAGGATCTCGGGGGTAACTCCGGCAGCCATCTCCATTTTGCTGGTGCATCTGAAAAAACGGGGATTACTGCGCCGCTCGGCCTGATACCGTGAACTATTCCAGAGCCGGGGAAGCAGTGGATGCTTCCCTTGGCCGTTTTGGGGCCGCATAATAGCCCCGCAGTATTTTTCTGGGGAGAATACCCGTGCTTGCAGCACAGTTAAAAACATATCTGGCAGAGACTGGCCTCAATGTATCGGATGAACAGCAGCAACAACTGCTCGGTTTTGTTGCCATGCTCAACAAATGGAACAAGGCCTATAACCTGACCTCGGTGCGCGATCCTGAGCAGATGCTTATTCGGCATATCATGGATAGCCTGGTCGTCTCCCCTCATCTCAAGGGGCAGCGTTTTATTGATGTGGGTACTGGCCCTGGGTTACCCGGTATTCCGCTGGCGATTTTGAATCCGGATAAAGAATTTGTGCTGCTCGATAGCCTGGGCAAGCGGATCCGTTTTCAAAAACAGGTTCAGATTGAACTCAAATTAAAAAATATACAGTCGGTTGAGAGCCGGGTGGAAGCCTTTCAGGATCCACAAGGGTTTGATGGGGTGCTCAGTCGCGCCTTTGCCTCAGTGGCAGACATGTTAAGCTGGTGTCAGCATTTGCCGGCGCAAAATGGGGTATTCTATGCCCTTAAAGGGCAGTTGAACCCTGATGAGTTGACCGGGATCCCTGAGGGATACAGCATCAGGGAATCCATCGAACTCAAGGTTCCTAAATTGGATGAACAGAGACATCTGCTGATCATAGCTCCCCAGGTTTGAATGCCTTGCAATTGGCTGGCGTATCAAGCAACTTGATGCAAACGGAACCGGGCATCAATAACAAAATTGACAGACAAGGTGACAGTGTGGCGAGAATTATTGCCGTAGCCAACCAGAAAGGTGGCGTTGGAAAAACAACAACTTGTGTTAATTTGGCAGCCTCTTTGGCGGCAACCAAGCGGCGGGTGCTATTGATCGATCTTGATCCCCAGGGCAATGCCACCATGGGAAGTGGTGTCGACAAGTACGAAGTTGAAAACACCGCCTACGAGTTGCTGGTGGAAGAAAAGAGTTTTGACGAAGTCGTTGTGCGTAACACAGCCGGGAAATACGATCTCGTTGCCGCCAACGGTGATGTGACTGCCGCCGAAATCAAATTGATGGAGTTCTTTGCCAGAGAGATTCGCCTGCGCAATGCCTTGGCAAAAGTACAGGATGAGTACGACTTCATCTTTATCGACTGCCCTCCTTCGCTGAATATGTTGACAGTAAACGCCATGTCGGCGGCCGACTCAGTACTGGTTCCCATGCAGTGTGAGTACTATGCCCTGGAAGGCTTGACCGCCCTGATGGATACTATTTCCAAGCTGGCGGCCATGGTCAATCCCAAGCTCGGGATCGAGGGGATACTGAGAACCATGTACGATCCCCGAAACCGTCTGGCCAACGATGTTTCCGATCAGCTGAAACAGCATTTCGGTGACAAGGTTTACCGCACTGTTATCCCAAGAAATATTCGCTTGGCCGAGGCGCCGAGTTTTGGCGCACCGGCTATGTACTATGACAAGAGCAGCGCCGGCGCCAAGGCTTATTTGGCTTTAGCCGGCGAAATTATTCGCCGCTCCGAACAGAACCAGCAAGCGAAACAGGCATAAAGGAATGAGCATGACACCGAAAAAACGGGGTCTGGGCAAGGGCCTGGACGCACTTTTGAGTACCAGCCATGCGGCGAGCAAGAAGCGCGATGATGCCGAGCAATCCAAGGTTGATGCCGGCGAAACCCTGCTTACCCTGGATGTGGATCTGCTGCAGCCCGGCAAGTATCAACCCCGTAAAGACATGTCGCCCGAGGCTCTGGAAGAGTTGGCCGAATCCATCAAGGCTCAGGGAGTCATTCAGCCCATAGTGGTGCGTAAGATCAGCGATGACAAATACGAAATCATCGCCGGTGAACGTCGCTGGCGCGCGGCGCAAATTGCCAAGCTGGACAAGGTGCCCTGCATAGTCAAACAGGTTGCCGATGAGGCTGCTGTGGCTATTGCACTGATTGAAAATATTCAGCGGGAAGACCTCAATGCCATGGAAGAGGCCATTGCGCTTAACCGCTTGATCGAAGAATTTGATCTCAC
Source organism: Shewanella sp. VK101 (assembly GCF_056497865.1). NCBI lineage: Bacteria > Pseudomonadati > Pseudomonadota > Gammaproteobacteria > Alteromonadales > Shewanellaceae > Shewanella > Shewanella sp. VK101. Next base: position 4,933,190 of record NZ_CM151402.1, on the reverse strand, counting down.
TCACCAACAAATAGCTGATGCTGTGGGAAAATCCCGGGCTACCGTTTCGAACCTGCTGCGGCTCAATGGTCTGAATGAACCGGTAAAGCGGTTGTTGGAGTATGGTGATATCGAAATGGGTCATGCCCGAGCCTTGCTGGCCTTGCAAGGTGAAGAGCAAACTTCTGTTGCCCGATTGGTGGTGGCGAAGGAATTGACCGTTCGTGAAACCGAACGATTGGTAAATAAGGTCTTAAATCCTGCCAAAGAGGCCGAAAAGCCTGTAAAAGATACCGATGTTGCCCGTCTGGAGAGTCAGTTAATTGAGAGGTTAGGCGCAAAAGTTTCCATTTCCCACGGTAGTAAGGGAAAGGGAAAAATTGTAATTAACTATCAAAATCTGGCTGAATTAGACGGTATTCTTGCCAAAATCCATTAAAAAAACGTGGTTAACGCTTTTTAGTGTAAATTTGTGACGTTTGTTAATATTGCATTTATACGAATTTGGGTCTGTATCACGTTAAAAGGTGAGGTTTTTACTTATCTCAAAGTTGCAAAGAAGACTTGAAAAGGTATACTTTCGCAAGCTTTTTGTACCTCGACTCCATACGGATATTTGTAGTCCGGTCATCGAAACAAAAAGTAGTAATGCGGAGAAGAATGATTGAGTAAGGTTTTAGCGCGTCGTGGCCGTTGGTCAGCCTATAAGTTGGTGATGATGCAGGCGGCGATAGCTGGGGGTGCTTCAATTATCTTTTTCGCCGTGTGGGGAGCCCAGTTTGGCTATTCTGCTTTGGCAGGAACTGCCATAGCTGTGCTCCCTAATTTTGTATTCGCGACCCTGGCTTTTTCCCATATGGGAGCAAGCGCTGCCGGTAAAGTTCTCAAAGGCTTTTACTGGGGGGAAGCGGTAAAGTTGCTGTTAACAATAGCATTGTTTTCGCTGGTATTTATCAATTTAAAGGTCGCATTTATGCCCCTTTTTGTTTGCTATGTACTGGCGTTGGTAGTGCATTGGGCAGCTCCTTTGTACTTCAAGCAAAGTTAAGTGGGATGAATCATGGCTGCATCTGGTGAAGCATTAACACCGCAGGGCTATATCCAGCATCACCTTACCAACCTTACCGTTGGTGAAGGTTTCTGGACATGGCACGTTGATTCATTGCTCTTTTCGGTTGGTCTTGGCGTGCTGTTTCTGTGGTTGTTCCGCAGCGTTGGCAAAAAGGCAACTTCTGGCGTTCCCGGTAAGCTTCAATGCTTTATCGAAATGATCGTCGAGTTTGTCGACAACAGCGTTAAAGATACATTCCATGGTCGCAATGCCTTGATAGCACCTCTTGCTCTGACTATTTTCATGTGGGTATTCATGATGAACCTCATGGATATGGTGCCCGTTGACTGGGTACCACATGCGGCCTCTTTGGCTGGTGTGCCTTATCTGAAAATAGTGCCGACTACTGACCTTAACATCACTTTCAGCCTCGCGTTGGGCGTGTTTGTGCTGATTATTTACTACAGCATCAAGGTCAAAGGTGTGTCAGGTTTTGCGAAAGAACTGACGCTACAGCCCTTCAACCATTGGGCAATGATACCCGTCAACTTCCTGCTCGAAATAGTTACCTTGATAGCTAAGCCCATTTCATTGGGGTTACGTCTTTTTGGTAACTTGTATGCAGGTGAGTTGATCTTCATCCTTATTGCGCTGATGTATGGTGCCAACTTGGCGATTGCCGCTCTGGGTGTGACTCTGCAACTGGGCTGGCTGATCTTCCATATTCTGGTTATCACGCTGCAAGCGTTTATTTTCATGATGCTGACTATCGTTTACCTAAGCATGGCTCATGAAGATCATTAAGGACTGCTGAAGAAATTTTTTAACTAAATCATCAACTAACATAGATTTAGATACTGGAGATACAGATGGAAACGATTCTGGGCTTTACTGCAATTGCTGTTGCTCTGCTCATTGGTTTGGGTGCACTGGGTACCGCTATCGGTTTCGGCCTTTTGGGTGGTAAGTTCCTGGAAGGCGCTGCGCGTCAACCAGAAATGGCTCCTATGCTGCAAGTTAAGATGTTCATCGTAGCGGGTCTGCTCGACGCCGTAACCATGATCGGTGTAGGTATTGCACTTTACATGCTGTTTACTAACCCACTGGGTGCAATGCTGTAATAAACGCTTCTGTCTTAACTCTAAATAGGAGGCTGTTGTGAATATCAACGCTACCCTAATCGGTCAGACGGTCGCCTTTATTATCTTCGTGTGGTTCTGCATGAAGTTTGTATGGCCCCCTTTGATGAATGCCATCGAAGCGCGCCAGAAAAGGATTGCTGATGGTCTTGCTGACGCTGACCGTGCAGCAAAAGACCTGGAGTTGGCTCAAGCGAAAGCGACTGACCAACTGAAAGACGCCAAGGCTACAGCCAACGAAATCATTGAGTCTGCCAACAAGCGCAAGGCTCAGATTATTGACGAAGCCAAAGCTGAAGCAGACGCTGAGCGTGCGAAAATCATTGCTCAGGGTAAAGCAGAAATTGAAGCTGAACGTAATCGCGTGAAAGAGGAACTGCGTAAGCAGGTTGCTACTCTTGCCATCACTGGTGCAGAGAAGATCCTCGAGCGTTCGATTGATGAAGCCGCCCAAAGCGACATAGTTAATAAACTAGTTGCTGAAATTTGATAAGGGAGTTGAGTTATGGCTGAGTTAACCACCATTGCTCGCCCTTACGCTAAGGCAGCTTTTGACTTTGCTGTTGAACATCAAGCAGTAGAAAACTGGGCAGAAATGCTCGATTTCGCGGCAATGGTGAGTGAAAACGAATCCATGAAGCCACTGCTGGCTGGATCTATGTCCAGCAATAAGCTAGCTGCACTCTTTATCAATATCTGTGGCGAGCAAATTGATGAGCACGGTCAAAATCTGATCAAGGTAATGGCTGAAAACGGTCGCTTGGAGGTACTGCCTGCTGTATCTCAGCTCTATGCTGAGTTTCGCCACGAATGGGCTAAGGAAATCGAAGCCAGCGTGGTGTCTGCTACTGAGCTTAGCTCTGAGCAGCAACAGCAGATCAGTGTTTCTTTAGAGAAACGTCTCGCACGCAAAGTTAAGCTGAATTGCAGCGTCAACGCCGAGCTTATCGCCGGTGTAATTATCAAGGCAGGGGATCTGGTCATAGATGGATCCATCCGCGGTAAGTTGAACCGCCTGTCTGATAAGCTGCAGTCGTAATTGGGAGTTTGAGCATGCAACTGAATTCCACTGAAATCAGCGATCTGATTAAGCAGCGGATCGAGCAGTTCGAAGTCGTCAGTGAAGCCCGCAACGAAGGTACTATCGTTTCGGTCAGTGACGGCATCATCCGCATTCACGGCCTGGCCGATGTAATGCAGGGTGAGATGATCGAACTGCCTGGCAACCGTTATGCAATCGCGTTGAACCTTGAACGTGATTCTGTAGGTGCCGTAGTTATGGGTCCTTATGCCGATCTGGCTGAGGGCGTAAAAGTTAAAACCACTGGCCGTATTCTGGAAGTTCCAGTGGGTCGTGGTCTGCTGGGACGTGTTGTTAACACCCTGGGTGAGCCAATCGACGGTAAAGGACCAATCGACAACGATGGTTTTGCACCTGTTGAAATGATTGCTCCTGGTGTTATTGAGCGTCAATCCGTATCTCAACCGGTACAAACCGGTTATAAAGCGGTTGATGCCATGATCCCTATCGGTCGCGGTCAGCGTGAGCTGATCATCGGTGACCGTCAAACCGGTAAAACTGCGATGGCTATCGACGCCATCATCAACCAGAAAGATTCCGGCATCAAGTGTGTGTACGTTGCAGTAGGCCAGAAGGCTTCTACTATTGCCAACGTAGTACGCAAGCTGGAAGAGCACGGTGCTCTGGCCAACACTATTGTTGTGGTTGCTACTGCTTCTGAAGCAGCTGCCCTGCAGTACCTGGCACCATACTCTGGTTGTACCATGGGTGAATATTTCCGTGACCGCGGTGAAGATGCTCTGATCGTTTACGATGACCTGTCCAAGCAGGCTGTTGCTTACCGTCAGATCTCACTGCTGCTGAAGCGTCCACCAGGCCGTGAAGCTTACCCAGGTGACGTATTCTATCTGCACTCTCGTCTGCTGGAACGTGCTTCCCGCGTGAACGAAGAGTACGTTGAGAAGTTCACCAATGGTGAAGTAAAAGGCAAGACGGGTTCTTTGACCGCTCTGCCAATTATTGAAACCCAGGCAGGTGACGTATCTGCATTCGTACCGACCAACGTAATTTCTATTACCGACGGTCAGATCTTCCTTGAAACCGACCTGTTCAACTCTGGCCTGCGTCCAGCGGTTAACCCAGGTATCTCTGTTTCTCGTGTAGGTGGTGCGGCTCAGACCAAGATCATCAAGAAACTGTCCGGCGGTATCCGTACTGCTCTGGCACAGTATCGAGAGCTTGCTGCGTTCTCACAGTTTGCGTCTGACCTTGACGATGCAACTCGTGCCCAGCTGGAGCACGGTGAGCGTGTAACCGAACTGATGAAGCAAAAGCAATACGCTCCTATGAGCGTAGCTGACCAAGCTGTATCTATTTTTGCAGCTGAAAAAGGCTACCTGAAAGGTATTGAGCTGAAGAAGATCGGTGACTTCGAAGCCGCTCTGCTCTCTTTCATGAACGGCGAGCATGCTGAGCTAATGAAGCTGATCAACGATAGCGGCGATTACAATGCCGAAATCGAAGCTGAGCTGAAGGCTGGTCTCGACAAGTTCGTGGCAACCCAAACCTGGTAAATACATGCGAGGTGTCATAAGGCACCTCAGGTCCAGATTGGAGAGTAGAGATGGCCGGCGCTAAAGAGATTAAAACCAAGATCGCGAGTGTGAAAAACACTCAGAAGATCACGTCCGCCATGGAAATGGTGGCAGCCAGCAAAATGCGCAAGGCGCAGGACCGCATGGCTGCAAGCCGTCCATATGCGGAGAGCATGCGTAAGGTGATCGGTCACGTCGCTCAAGGTTCTCTGGAGTACAAACACCCCTACCTGGAGGTGAGAGAACCCAAGCGGGTTGGTTACATAGTAGTGGCAACCGACCGTGGCCTTTGTGGTGGTCTGAACGTCAACCTGTTCAAAAAGGTTGTCGCAGACGTGAAAAGCTGGAAAGAGCAAGGTGTAGAAGTTGAATTCTGCCCTATCGGTGCTCGTAGTGTTCAGTTTTTCAAGAGCTTTGGTGGCAAGGTACAGGCCCATGCTTCAGGTTTAGGTGATGCTCCCAAGCTCGCTGACCTGATTGGTACTGTGCGGGTAATGCTCCAGGCTTACAACGAAGGCAAGCTGGATCGTCTGTATGTGGTATTCAACAAGTTTGTTAATACCATGACGCAGACTCCTGTGATCGAGCAGCTGCTACCTTTGCCTAAATCAGACGAAGATGACGTAGCGCATCGCTGGGACTACATCTATGAGCCAGATCCAAAGGTCTTGTTGGACAAGCTTTTGGTTCGTTATGTGGAGTCTCAGGTGTATCAGGGTGTCGTTGAAAACATTGCTTCCGAGCAGGCTGCCCGTATGGTGGCCATGAAGGCAGCAACAGACAACGCCGGCACGCTGATCGATGATCTGCAACTGGTATACAACAAGGCCCGTCAGGCGGCGATTACGCAAGAGCTGTCGGAAATTGTGTCAGGTGCAGCCGCGGTTTAGGCTGGGTAACGAATACAAGTTTTAGAGGATTAATCATGAGCACAGGTACTGTTGTCCAAGTGATTGGCGCGGTTGTGGACGTTGAGTTTCCACAAGATGCCGTACCTCAGGTATATGACGCTCTGAAGATCACAGGCGAAGGCGCCTGTAAAGGCTTGGTGCTGGAAGTTCAGCAACAGCTGGGTGGTGGTGTAGTTCGTACCATCGCCATGGGTTCTTCCGATGGTCTGCGTCGTGGTATCGAGGTAGAAAACTCTGGTTCACCAATTTCCGTTCCGGTTGGGGCTGCGACCCTTGGCCGTATCATGAACGTTCTGGGTGAGCCTGTGGATGAAGCGGGCGCTATCGGTGAAGATGAGCGTTATATCATCCACCGTGATGCTCCTTCTTATGAAGAGCAATCTAACACCACTGAATTGCTGGAAACCGGCATCAAGGTTATTGACCTGGTATGTCCGTTCGCCAAGGGTGGTAAAGTAGGTCTGTTCGGTGGTGCGGGTGTTGGTAAGACAGTTAACATGATGGAACTGATCAACAACATCGCTAAAGCCCACTCAGGTCTGTCCGTATTCGCCGGTGTAGGTGAGCGTACCCGTGAAGGTAACGACTTCTACTACGAGATGAAAGACTCAGGCGTACTGGACAAGGTAGCCATGGTGTACGGTCAGATGAACGAGCCACCAGGTAACCGTCTGCGTGTTGCTCTGACCGGTCTGACTATGGCCGAGAAGTTCCGTGACGAAGGTCGTGACGTACTGTTGTTCGTTGACAACATCTACCGTTACACCCTGGCTGGTACCGAAGTATCGGCACTGCTGGGTCGTATGCCTTCAGCTGTGGGTTATCAGCCAACACTGGCTGAAGAGATGGGTGTTCTGCAAGAACGTATTACTTCTACCAAAGTGGGTTCTATCACTTCGGTACAAGCGGTATACGTACCTGCGGATGACTTGACTGACCCAAGCCCTGCAACCACCTTCGCCCACTTGGATGCGACTGTGGTACTGTCTCGTCAAATCGCTTCTCTGGGTATCTACCCAGCGGTTGACCCACTGGATTCCACCTCTCGTCAGCTGGATCCACAGGTTGTTGGCCAAGAGCACTATGACGTGGCAAACGGTGTACAGACAGTTCTGCAGCGTTACAAAGAGCTGAAAGACATCATCGCTATTCTGGGTATGGACGAGTTGTCAGATGACGACAAGATGACAGTATCCCGCGCCCGTAAGATCGAGCGTTTCCTGTCTCAGCCATTCCACGTAGCTGAAGTCTTTACCGGTTCTCCAGGTAAGTACGTGCCCCTGAAAGAAACCATCCGTGGCTTCAAGGGAATTCTGGACGGTGAGTTCGATCACCTGCCAGAGCAAGCGTTCTACATGGTTGGTTCAATCGACGAAGCCGTTGAGAAAGCCAACAAGAAATAACTAGGCAATATTGCATAGTTTGGTAAGGAGAACGGGATGGCAGCCATGACAGTACAGCTTGATATCGTCAGTGCAGAGAGCAAAATCTTCTCAGGCCTTGTTGCCCATTTACAGGTAACAGGTTCTGAGGGTGAACTGGGTATTATGCCTGGTCACACTCCGCTGCTGACCAATATCAAACCTGGCATGGCGCGCATCGTCAAACAAAATGGTCAGGAAGAGGTGTTTTACCTTTCAGGTGGTTTACTGGAAGTTCAACCCAATTCCGTGTCCGTATTGGCTGATGTTGTAATGCGTGCCGATGAGATTGACGAGCAGGCTGCAGTAGAAGCCAAGCGTCGTGCTGAGGCCCACATGGCCGATGCCGGTGCTGACTTCGATTATGCTGCGGCAGCAATTGAACTGGCTAAGGCCGTGGCTCAGTTGCGGGTCGTTGAGACCATCAAGAAGAACATTGCCAGATAACAGCACTGCTGAAAAAAGGCGCCTCAGGGCGCCTTTTTTGTGTCTGTTATTCCTGTTTGCCTCAAGCAGATTTGCAAACTTCCAAGCTGCGTGAGCGCTGCATTTTTACTGTGATTCCGGTACACTTGCGCCAGCCTATAGAAAAGGAATCTCCCATGTCATTGAATGTTGTAATTCTCGCCGCCGGGAAAGGGACCCGGATGCGTTCCGATTTGCCTAAAGTCCTGCATAAGGTTGCCCATAAGCCCATGGTGCAGCATGTGATTGATACGGCCCATTCACTTAATGCCGACAAGATCAATCTGGTTTACGGTTATGGCGGCGACAAGCTGATGACGGAACTGGGCGAGCAACCGCTTAACTTTGTGCTGCAGGCTGAACAGCTGGGCACTGGCCACGCGGTAGCCCAGGCGATTCCCCAGATAGATGACAATGACACTGTATTGGTGCTCTATGGTGACGTTCCCCTCACCCGCAAGGAAACTCTGGAAGCCCTGCTTGCTGCCAGGCAAAACGATGGCGTAGCCGTACTGACAGTGCATCTGGATGACCCAAGCGGCTATGGCCGTATGGTGCGCGAGCATGGCAAGGTGGTTGGCATAGTCGAACAAAAAGATGCTACTGCCGAGCAACTCAAGATTAATGAGATCAACAGCGGCATCATGGCATTGCCGGGCAAACAATTGAAAAACTGGCTCGGACGCTTGGAAAACAACAATGCTCAGGGCGAGTTTTATCTTACTGATGTGATTGCCATGGCTCACGCAGATGGTGTGGCCATAGACACGGCTCATCCAGTTAATTCCATAGAGACCGAAGGCGCCAATAACAGGGTGCAGTTGGCGGCGTTGGAACGTGCTTATCAGCAACGCTGTGCTGAAGCCCTGATGCTGGATGGTGCCAACTTAAGAGATCCGGCACGCATAGATGTTCGCGGTGAAGTGACCGTCGGCATGGATGTGATGATAGATGTTAATGTGATCTTCGAAGGTAAAGTGGTGCTGGGTAATAACGTGACTGTAGGCGCCGGGGCTATCCTTATCGATTGTGAGATTGCCGACAACGCCGAGATTAAGCCTTACAGCATAGTCGAGGGCGCCAAGTTGGGTGATGGCGCCAGTGCCGGCCCGTTTGCTCGTCTGCGTCCGGGCGCTGAACTCAAGCAAGATGCCCACATAGGCAATTTTGTTGAGATGAAGAAAGCCGTACTCGGTGTGGGCTCCAAGGCTGGGCATCTGGCTTACCTCGGAGATGCACAAATTGGCCAAGGGGTAAACATAGGGGCCGGTACCATTACCTGCAATTATGATGGCGCCAACAAACATCTGACCGTTATTGAAGATGAAGTGTTTGTCGGCAGCGACACTCAACTGGTTGCTCCTGTCACTATCGGCAAGGGAGCCACACTGGGAGCCGGTTCTACTGTAACCCGTGATGTTGGCGCAGATGAACTGGTTATTACCAGGGTCAAGCAGAAACATATCAAGGACTGGAAGCGTCCACAAAAGCAAAAGAAATAATTCCCTTAAATGAAAGCACCCACCTGGGTGCTTTCTATCTCACAAACCCGCGAATGGGTTTGAAGTCAATCATATTTAATTGTAAATATCCGTAAAGAAACTTAAATACTAATTCTTCTCATTTATATTTGCTGGCAAAAATAGAACAGATTGCCGGTCCGGCATCGAGAATGAGGTGATTATGAGGTTTAAGTTTTCCTGTGTAGGTATGGCAGTGGTTGCTGCTATCTCTTCAATGCCACTGGCAGCAGAGCAAGCGCCAGAAGATATTGAACGCATCAGTGTTACCGGCCGTAGCTTCAATGATTATAAGACCGGCATCGCCTCAGGCGCGATGCGTGGTGATATCAATCTGATGGATACACCTCAATCCGTTACCGTTATCCCCGACTTTGTCACCGATGAACAGCTGGCAACGAACCTGGCTGAAGTATTGGTAAATGACTCTTCGGTCACAGCGGGTACACAGCGTTGGAACAGGCAGGTTTTCTCTATTCGGGGGTTTGAACTGGACTCTGGATCGGGCTACTTGATCAATGGTCATCAACAGTGGTCGCACTATGTACAACCTATTGAAACCCTGCAGCAGGTAGAAGTACTCAAGGGCCCATCCAGTATGCTCTACGGCCAGTCAGGCCCTGGTGGCTTGGTTAATATGGTGACCAAGAAGCCGACCTACGACACTCTGTTTAACCTGGGGTTTGATACCGATGACAATGGCTCTACCCGCTTTCAGCTGGATGCCGGTGGTAGCCTAAACGAAGCTCAAACCATACGTTATCGCACAGTGTTGGTTAAGCAGGACACCCAATATTGGCGCGAATATCAGGATGGTGAAAATCAGGAAAGAGATCGTTGGCTGGGCTATTTAAACCTGGAGTTTGATCTCAGCGACGATATTACCTTGGCGTTGAAATATGACCACACCCAAGATAAGACCGGGATTGATGTGGGTGGCTGGTTGAATAAAAAAGGTGAGCTTATCGGTGGCAGAGACATTATCTGGGATATGCCTTGGGCATTTACCGATAATAAGGTACAGAACATGGGAGCCGATTTGGTTTGGCATCTCAACGATGACTGGAATGTGAAGCTGGGATATAACCACCAGAAGTTCCAGCGTCAGCGCTTGGATTCTGCTCCGTCTTATAATGAAAATGCGATGACGGATGGCTATAGCATCAGACCTTTCGATCGTTATGATGATTGGCAGCACAAGACTGCATATGTGGATTTCAGTGGTCATTTCAATACAGGCAGTATCGAGCATCAGTTGCTGATAGGTGCCAATTATCTGGACTACTTCTATCAACAACGTCGCGACCGCGGCGGCTCCATAACCGTAATTCCTGGTACAGGCCTACCTGCCAAGCCGGATCTTGATTATCACTCTGTGGCCAAGGGTGACCCTAGTGAATATGACTTCTATGGCGTCTACATTCAGGATTTAATCAGCTTGAATGAACAGTGGAAACTGCTCGCAGGTATACGCTATGACGAGCAAAAAGAAGACGGAGTTACCGACAGCGCAACGTCTCCCAAGTTTGGCATCATCTATTCGCCTACGGATAATGGCAGTATTTACCTGAACTACTCCAAGAGCTTTGTTCCTCAAGGAAGTGTTGATAACGAACTGGATCTTAATGACGGTATGGAACTGGATCCCGAATATGGTGAGCAGTATGAATTGGGCACCAAGTGGGAGCTGTTCGACAATAGCTTGTTGCTGACCGCTGCTGTGTTTGATATTAAGATAGACAACAGGATTGTCACTCACAGCTTGGATGTCCCTCAAGGTGATAAGAGCAAAATTACCCGTCAGGATGGGACTCAGCATCACAAGGGTTTCGAGATGGGAGCTCAGGGGCAGTTAAGTGATAAGTGGTTTATGACTGGTTCCATGATGTATCTGGATGCCACTTACAAGACGGGAGATGAACTGGATGGAAAGACTCCTATAGATGCTCCTGAATGGTCGGCCAATATTTGGACCCGTTATGAGATGACTGAAGCACTGGCTCTGAACTTCGGTGCCGTTTATGTCGGTGAGCGCTTTGCTGATAAAAACAATCAGATCACCAAAGACGGTTATGTGCGTTTCGATATAGGTGCCGCTTATACCTTTGATATTGCTGGTACCGAGTTGGGTGTTCGCGCCAACATACGTAATTTGTTCGATAAAGATTATCTGGATGGCGGTGATTACCAGATGGTCACTATCAGTGAAGGTCGCCATTTCAGTCTGGCACTTGAAGCCAAGTTTTAATCACCAATAGATATCATACTATTCAGCAATGCCGGCCACTCCGTGACCGGCATTTTTTATGGATGAAATCTAATTCTTTCGGCTTCTTGTGACGCACCCAGGCTCGGGCTGGCTTTAAGGCATGCCTGTATATCGGCTGAACTGCTAACGGGCTTTTTTCACTCAGTAATTGCGTTTATGTTTCGAAGTTATATAATTCGCCTTTCGAATCGAAACTTATTCAGTCTGGAATGACCAAACGCAACACTCAACAAAGGCGTCACGCCATAGTTACCCTGCTGCAGCAGCAGGGTGAAGTCAGTGTCGATGCCTTGGCGCTGAAGTTTGAAACTTCGGAAGTGACCATACGTAAAGACTTGGCAGCCCTGGAGAAAACCGGTTTGCTGCTGCGTCGTTATGGTGGCGCCGTCGTCGTTCCTCAAGAGATAACCCAAACCTTATCTGAACCGCCTTCCCGCAATAAGTTGGCCATAGCTCAGACCGCTGCCGGGCTTATCAAAGATCATAACCGCATCATCATAGATTGTGGCAGCACCACTTTGGGGCTTATTCCTGAGCTCAATGATAAGCGCGGTCTGGTGGTTATGACCAACTCCCTGCAACTGGCCAATGCGATACATGAATTGGAAAATGAGCCCACACTCTTGATGACAGGGGGCACTTGGGATCCCCACTCCGAATCTTTTCAAGGACAGGTGGCTGAGCAAGTATTGCGTTCCTACAACTTTGACCAGCTTTTTATCGGTGCCGATGGCATTGACTTGCAGCGAGGCACCACCACTTTCAATGAGTTGATTGGACTCAGCCGGGTGATGGCGGAAGTCTCCAGGGATGTGGTGGTGTTGCTCGAATCGGAAAAGGTGGGTCGCAGAATTCCTAATCTTGAGTTGCCCTGGGAGTTGGTCACGACCCTGGTGACAGATGACAGGCTGCCTGATGCAGCCGCTGAAAGTATTTCAAATCAAGGGGTAAAGCTGATCTTAGCCCCTTTTACAGCATAAACTTTAAATTAAGCGGATATTGATATGTGTGGAATTGTTGGCGCAGTAGCGCAGCGGGATGTAGCTGAAATCTTAATAGAGGGGCTGAAACGCCTGGAATATCGTGGCTATGATTCGGCCGGTGTGGCTGTCATTCACCAAGGTGAACTGACCCGTACCCGCAGAGTTGGCAAGGTGCAGGAGTTGGCCGATGCTTTGCAAACTGCTCCTTTGGCCGGTGGTACAGGTATCGCCCATACCCGTTGGGCGACCCATGGTGAGCCCAGTGAGCGCAACGCGCATCCACATCAATCCGGCAGCGACATAGCCGTGGTGCACAACGGCATTATTGAAAATCACGCTAAATTGCGGGAGATGCTCAAGGGCTTGGGGTATCAGTTCAACTCAGATACAGATACAGAAGTTATTTGTCATCTGGTCGACCATGAGCTTAAGTCTGCCCCCGGCTTGCTGGCGGCGGTACAAGCCACGGTCAAACAACTGGAAGGTGCCTATGGCACTGTGGTCATCGACCGCCGTGACCCTGAACGGCTGGTGGTCGCCCGCAGTGGCAGCCCATTGGTAATAGGCTTTGGCCTGGGAGAAAACTTCGTTGCTTCGGATCAGTTGGCGCTGCTGCCGGTGACCCGTACTTTTGCCTTCCTGGAAGAGGGCGATGTTGCCGAAGTGACTCGCCGTGAGGTCCATATCTATGATCTGGACGGTAACCCGGTAATACGTGAAAAGAAAGAGTCGGAAATCACCCATGATGCCGGTGACAAGGGCGAGTATCGTCACTATATGCTTAAAGAGATCTATGAGCAGCCAATGGCGCTGGCCCGTACTCTCGAAGGACGAATTGCCCAACAGCAGGTGCTGGATAGTGCCTTTGGTGATAATGCAGACGAGCTTCTCAAAGATATCAAACACGTACAGATCATTGCCTGTGGTACCAGTTACCATGCCGGTATGGCGGCACGTTATTGGCTGGAAGATTGGGCCGGTGTTTCCTGTAATGTGGAAATCGCCTCTGAATTCCGCTACCGCAAGTCGCATCTGTTCCCCAACAGCCTGTTGGTCACCATTTCTCAATCCGGTGAAACGGCCGATACCCTGGCGGCAATGCGTTTGGCCAAAGAGATGGGGTACAAGGCAACCTTGACCATATGTAACGCCCCCGGGTCCTCGCTGGTTCGCGAGTCCGACATGGCATATATGATGAAAGCCGGTGCCGAGATAGGTGTGGCTTCCACCAAGGCTTTTACCGTGCAGTTGGCCGGTTTGTTGATGCTGACGGCGGCACTGGGACGTTATAACAGCATGAGTGTGGAAATGCAGGCGGCAATCGCCCAGAGTCTGCAGTCTATGCCGGCTAAAGTGGAGCAGGCTCTGGGGTTGGATGATGCCATTGCTGAGTTGGCAGAAGACTTTGCCGATAAGAGCCATGCCCTGTTCCTGGGACGTGGCGATCAGTACCCCATAGCGATGGAAGGCGCGCTGAAGCTGAAGGAGATTTCCTATATTCATGCCGAGGCTTATGCATCCGGAGAGCTGAAACATGGACCATTGGCGCTGATCGATGCCGACATGCCTGTGATAGTGGTGGCACCCAATAATGAACTGCTTGAAAAGCTCAAGTCCAATGTGGAAGAAGTGCGTGCCCGTGGTGGCTTGATGTATGTGTTTGCTGATGTTGATGCTGAATTTGCATCCGATGACACCATGAAGGTAATTCCTGTGCCACATTGTGATGAGTTTATGGCACCGCTTATTTACACCATTCCGCTGCAGTTGCTGTCATACCATGTTGCCCTGATCAAAGGGACTGATGTGGATCAGCCAAGAAACTTGGCCAAGTCGGTTACTGTGGAGTAATTGGCCGGAATCAAGCTCAAGCCTGAAAGTGTTGCCATTAATCGCCTGAGTGTATGCTCAGGCGATTAATTGTGTCAGCCGCTGCTGCTTTTTTGCTTCGTATCTCTTCCAGACTTTTTCGTGGAAGTAGAAAACAACTGTGTTGATGCTGGGTTCTACCAGGGCCACGGCACCACCTATAAGTACACTGCCAGTAAGCAGATAAGTGATGGTAAAGGCTACGCTGAAGTGCAGTATGGCAAAGGTCATTGTCTTAATCATGGCGGTTCTCCTCTCTCGATAATTTAATGATAATAATTCTTATTAACAATTGAAAGAGGATTTAACAGATTAATTTGACCGTTTTTATCTATTAAAAAGGCCACTTATGCGGCCTTTAATCGTCTAAGACTATCAGTAATGCCAAGGGAAGCTGGAAAAGTCCTGATCGCGTTTTTCAAGAAACGCGTCTCGGCCTTCCTGGGCCTCGGCTGTGCCATAGGCCAAACGGGTCGCTTCTCCGGCAAACAGTTGCTGGCCAACCAAACCATCATCAGGCAGGTTAAAGCCATATTTGAGCATGCGCATTGCGGTTGGGGACTTGGAATTGATCTCCTTGGCCCAGCGCAGAGCTTCGGTTTCAAGTTCTGCATGCGGAACCGAACGGTTAACCATGCCCATGGCAAAGGCTTCATCGGCACTGTAGTTAAAGCCACAGAAAAATATTTCTCTTGCCCGCTTCTGGCCTATCATCTTCGCCAGATAAGCACTGCCATAGCCGGAATCAAAGCTGGCTACATCAGGATCTGTCTGTTTGAAAACGGCATGTTCTTTCGATGCCAGTGTCAGATCGCACACCACGTGCAGGCTGTGACCGCCACCGACCGCCCAACCGGGAACAACGGCTATGACGACCTTGGGTATAAAGCGGATCAAGCGCTGCACTTCGAGAATATGCAGGCGGCCCATGCGAGCCAAATCGGCCTTACCGGCTTCCTCACCTTCATATTTGTAGCCGTCCTTGCCGCGAATACGCTGATCGCCACCGGAGGAGAAGGAATATTGCCCCTTGGCTGATGGACCATTACCCGTTAACAGCACACAACCTACATCAGACCATTGCCGGGCGTGATCCAGAGCTATGTAAAGTTCATCAACCGTTTTGGGACGAAAAGCGTTCAGGCAGTCGGGACGATTAATGGCAATTCGCACCGTACCTTGAGATTTGGCTCTGTGGTAAGTGATGTCTTCAAAAGCGAACCCAGCAACCTCTTCCCACAATTCAGGTTCAAAAGTATCGGAAACAAAAGATGTCATAACAAACAGCCCCTATATTGATAATGGCTCAAAGGCTAGGTGGATTGGCATGGGAGGTCAATGATTTCAGGTGCGGGTTTTGCGACCGTCGACAAAACCCGCGGCTTTACTCAGAGGTTATCGCAGATGAACAGCAGATTATCTTTGTTGAAAACAGGATGAGATATGACATTGCCGCGACAATACTCATCCTTGAAGTCCATCAGGGTATCTGGTGTGGTCAGTATGTTGTCCAGCTCTTGTAGCTCTGAAGCTGACAAACGCTCGGCAATATCTGCCTTGAGGCGGGCCTTTTTCTGATCGAGGCGAATGATCTGCGTGCCCGTCATGGCATCCAGCTTGCGTTCAATTTTCTTTACTAATGCTTCGGTTTGGGCAATGGGCTCATCGAGTTTATCCGTCTGAGTGACCAGGTAATAAAGCACTCCGGCCAATATTGCCAAAATAATCCAGCCTTTCATCATTTAGTCCAACTAAGGTTAATAACCCTTGTGTTACAAGGTATAATACGCCAGTTTTTATACAATAAGCAGTAAAAGGCTGTAAAGATGAGTGAAGAGTCGAGCAATAAGGATTATTCGAAAGCCAATCGAATCAAGATTCACCAGCCTGATGCGAGTAAAGCAGACCGCTTTAATCCTCGCAACCGAATTTACGTTCGTGCGGTTGATGGTCTATGGAGTACGTTAAGGCGGCGGATGGGATGGATAGCCATGCTGTTTTTTCTCATCTTGCCCTGGCTTCCATGGGGGGATAGGCAGGCAGTCTGGTTTAACCTGGCGGAGCAGAAGTTTCATGTATTCGGCTTGACTATCTGGCCTCAGGATCTGACGTTGCTGGCGGCCTTGTTTATGATTGCCGCCTTTGCACTGTTTTTTGTCACTACCTACCTGGGAAGGGTCTGGTGCGGGTACACCTGCCCGCAGACAGTGTGGACCTTCATCTTTATCTGGTTTGAAGAAAAGCTCGAAGGGGCACGCAACAAAAGGATGAAGTTGGATCAGATGCCCTGGAGTTTTGACAAACTCTGGCGCAAAACGGCCAAGCATACTGCCTGGTTGTTGATCTCCCTGCTGACGGCCATGACATTTGTGTCTTACTTTGTGCCCTCCAGAGAAGTATACCTAGAGGTGTTTACCTTACAGGCCAGTGGCGCCGTGTACTTCTGGGTCATTCTCTTCACTCTGGCAACCTATGGTAATGCCGGCTGGATGCGGGAAATCATGTGTATTCACATGTGCCCCTATGCACGTTTCCAGGCGGCCATGTTCGATAAGAACACCTATATTGTTGGCTATGACACCAAGCGTGGTGAAACTCGCGGCCCCCGTTCCCGTAAGGCTGATCCCAAAGCTCTGGGGCTGGGCGACTGTATCGATTGCGATCTCTGTGTTCAGGTCTGTCCGACAGGGATTGATATCCGTAATGGCCTGCAGTACGAATGTATCAACTGCGGCGCCTGTATCGATGCTTGCGACTCCACCATGGAACGTATGGGATATGCCAAAGGCCTTATCAGTTACACCACGGAAAACAAACTGGAAGGGATCAAGGAAAAAGTACTGCGTCCCAAGCTGGTGGGCTATGGTGTTGTGCTTACTGCGATGATTTTGGTGTTTATCTACGCCAGTGCCAATATTGCCCCTGTACGCATCGATATCATTCGTGACCGGAATCAGCTCTATACCGAGAATACACAGGGGATGACAGAGAATACCTTCACTTTGAAGATATTGAACAAAACAGAAACGGCCCACGAGTACCAGATGCACATAGATGGGTTAAACAACTATAAATGGTACGGCCCACAAACAGTGCAAGTTGCGGCCGGTGAAGTATTGACGCTGCCAATCAGTGTGGCGGTCGATCCTGTGGAGCTGAAACGTCCCATTACCAAGATAGACTTTATTGTCACTACTGAAGTTGATGGTGAGACGGTTGAAGCCAAACAGGAGTCCCGTTTCTTCGGGCCTTAAGCTTTAAGAAACGACTCTTAGATGGATAAAAAGGGGCGCGAGCCCCTTTTTTCATCAAAAAAGACCGCTTTTTTGGTCATTTGGTTGCTTTTATGAGCGAACGATAAATTAATCCTGTTTTTCTAAGATTTAGCTCTTGCACAAAAGTTTTGGCTCCCTATAATGCGCTCCCACTGACACGGCACAGCGGCAACGCGAAAGACGTGACAGGGTCGAAGAAAACGGCTCTCGAGTCCTTTCAACGACAGGCGAGAAAAAAGATGATAATTACCTCTTGACGCCGCAGCAGGAAAGCGTAGAATACGCAGCCCTGACCCGATGGCCACAGCGCCTAAGGGATTGCTCTTTAACAAGATAAACAAGCAAATCTGTGTGGACACTCACAGGCATTGAGAAATCGACAAAACGATTTAACTCGATGAAGAGTGTTCATACGAACAGAATTCATTGAGTCGATTCTTCGGAATCAACCAAAACTTTAATTGAAGAGTTTGATCATGGCTCAGATTGAACGCTGGCGGCAGGCCTAACACATGCAAGTCGAGCGGTAACATTTCAAAAGCTTGCTTTTGAAGATGACGAGCGGCGGACGGGTGAGTAATGCCTGGGAATTTGCCCATTTGTGGGGGATAACAGTTGGAAACGACTGCTAATACCGCATACGCCCTACGGGGGAAAGCAGGGGACCTTCGGGCCTTGCGCTGATGGATAAG
>NZ_CM151402.1:1140000-4912500 GCF_056497865.1 Shewanella sp. VK101 | reverse complement strand
ACTCCGAATACCAAAGAGTGCTATCCGGGAGACAGACGGCGGGTGCTAACGTCCGTCGTCAAAAGGGAAACAACCCAGACCGTCAGCTAAGGTCCCAAAGTAATTGCTAAGTGGGAAACGATGTGGGAAGGCTTAGACAGCTAGGATGTTGGCTTAGAAGCAGCCATCATTTAAAGAAAGCGTAATAGCTCACTAGTCGAGTCGGCCTGCGCGGAAGATGTAACGGGGCTAAGCAATTCACCGAAGCTACGGGTACTGATGCTTGCATCAGTGCGGTAGAGGAGCGTTCTGTAAGCCGTTGAAGGCGAAGGGGTAACCCACGCTGGAGGTATCAGAAGTGCGAATGCTGACATGAGTAACGATAAAGGGGGTGAAAAACCCCCTCGCCGAAAGACCAAGGGTTCCTGTCCAACGTTAATCGGGGCAGGGTGAGTCGACCCCTAAGGCGAGGCTGAAAGGCGTAGTCGATGGGAAACGGGTTAATATTCCCGTACTTCTGCTAACTGCGATGGAGAGACGGAGAAGGCTAGGCCGGCGCGGCGTTGGTAGTCCGCGTTTAAGGTAGTAGGTGGTGTGCTTAGGCAAATCCGGGCACACATACACTGAGAGCTGACGACGAGTCCCTAAGGGGATGAAGTGGTTGATGCCATGCTTCCAGGAAAATCTTCTAAGCTTCAGGTTAGCAGGAATCGTACCCCAAACCGACACAGGTGGTCGGGTAGAGAATACCAAGGCGCTTGAGAGAACTCGGCTGAAGGAACTAGGCAAAATGGTACCGTAACTTCGGGAGAAGGTACGCTCCTGTTGGTGATGAGACTTGCTCTCTGAGCTGACGGGAGTCGCAGATACCAGGTGGCTGCAACTGTTTATCAAAAACACAGCACTGTGCAAAATCGCAAGATGACGTATACGGTGTGACGCCTGCCCGGTGCCGGAAGGTTAATTGATTGGGTTATCTTCGGAGAAGCTCATGATCGAAGCCCCGGTAAACGGCGGCCGTAACTATAACGGTCCTAAGGTAGCGAAATTCCTTGTCGGGTAAGTTCCGACCTGCACGAATGGCGTAATGATGGCCACGCTGTCTCCAGCCGAGACTCAGTGAAGTTGAAATTGCGGTGAAGATGCCGTATACCCGCGGCTAGACGGAAAGACCCCGTGAACCTTTACTATAGCTTGGCACTGAACATTGACCCTACATGTGTAGGATAGGTGGGAGACTATGAAGATGAGACGCCAGTCTTGTTGGAGTCAACCTTGAAATACCACCCTTGTAGTGTTGATGTTCTAACCTGGGCCCCTAATCGGGGTTAGGGACAGTGCCTGGTGGGTAGTTTGACTGGGGCGGTCTCCTCCCAAAGAGTAACGGAGGAGCACGAAGGTTGGCTAAGTACGGTCGGACATCGTACGGTTAGTGTAATGGCATAAGCCAGCTTAACTGCGAGACAGACACGTCGAGCAGGTGCGAAAGCAGGTCATAGTGATCCGGTGGTTCTGAATGGAAGGGCCATCGCTCAACGGATAAAAGGTACTCCGGGGATAACAGGCTGATACCGCCCAAGAGTTCATATCGACGGCGGTGTTTGGCACCTCGATGTCGGCTCATCACATCCTGGGGCTGAAGTCGGTCCCAAGGGTATGGCTGTTCGCCATTTAAAGTGGTACGCGAGCTGGGTTCAGAACGTCGTGAGACAGTTCGGTCCCTATCTGCCGTGGGCGTTGGATGATTGAGGGGAGCTGCTCCTAGTACGAGAGGACCGGAGTGGACGAACCGCTGGTGTTCGGGTTGTCATGCCAATGGCATTGCCCGGTAGCTACGTTCGGAATCGATAACCGCTGAAAGCATCTAAGCGGGAAGCGAGCCCCAAGATGAGTCATCCCTAGGGCCTGGAGCCCTCTGAAGAGCCGTTCGAGACCAGGACGTTGATAGGCAGGGTGTGTAAGCGTTGCGAGGCGTTGAGCTAACCTGTACTAATGACTCGAGAGGCTTAACCATACAACCCAGATGGGTTTTACGGACTTGAAGAAGTCGATACTTGATTGAAGTTTGAACTCAGGCTCTGAAGAAGAGCACAGCTTTCCAGATTACCAAATATGTCTGGTGACAATAGCATTGTGGTCCCACCTGATCCCATCCCGAACTCAGAAGTGAAACGCAATCGCGCCGATGGTAGTGTGGGGTCTCCCCATGTGAGAGTAGGTCATCGCCAGACGCCTCATTTTATTTTCACTTTTTAAAAAAAGTGGAGACAAAACAGTAACAAAAAAGCCCTAGCATTTAGCTAGGGCTTTTTTGTTTGTCTCGCTTCCAGCGAGCATGACTTAACATGCAGCCCAAAGCTGCTGGCGCAGTGTGTGCCCCTCAGCTCGCAGCCAAGCTGCTTCGCGCTACAGCCATCTATCAAGCTGTGCTTGATGAGCAGATGTCTTTCGCCCCCATGTGAGATGGTGCTGTGGAGATATTGAGAATGGCTCGACCCGTTTGTTTGGTCAGATTTATCCAGTCTCTGGAGCACAAAGATTTCACCCAACTGGTATCCTCAATAAAGGTACTCGTGGCTTCTTTGGGTTTGGAACCTATGGATTTTGCTTAGCCCCACCCCATTGATCCTGCTCGTGATATCTACTCCCCCTTATTCAGGCGAAAGCCGCTTTGGATTGTTTGCCCTTAGCATTCCCTGGTTATTTAAGCTTCCTACCTGCATTACCTGGCAGCGTCTTTGAGCACGAAAACAATTTTGAAGTTAGACTCTTTGCCTGTAAGTTAATTTGCCGTTAGCATTAAGCGTTATGTGTGCCTTCTTGTCATGAGCATCAAGGATTTGATTTGTGAAGATGCCAAGGCCTGCCATGGCCTATGTTGTTCCTTTTTGTGTATTTTTTATTTATCTCTGTCTTGTTGCCGGGGAGTATTTCTATGAGCGTCAATCACTGGAGTCTGAGGCTGCTTCGGTTCAGATAGAACAGCTCAAGAAAGAGCTGTTCAGGATGCAGCATCTTGTTGAGAAGGCTGTAGGTAACCACAATCTGGATAGCGTGGCTGAAGAAATATCTCTGGCGGCAACCGACTTCAATATAATGGTGTATATCCTGCTTGATGACACCAGCCTTATTCGCCACGCCAATCATGTAGTCTGGCGCGACAGCCGGGCTTTGCAGGTTATCGATGGCTATTCTATGGAACTGCAGCGGCAAGTGGTCAACTCAGGTAAATCCTTGATATTTGCCAATCCGGATCGACTATCGATACAAGCCTATTACCCTATAGCTGCAGAAGCCCCCGTGGGCTTTGGTGAAAAGGTCGAGCTAATCTACCTGGAATATGATTTGTCACCGGCAATGGCTAAGGTGACAGATGCTCTTAATGTACGGTTTATGCGGGTTTGGGGCTTGGGAGCCTTGTTCGTTTTGGGCTTTATGCTGGTGTTGCACTTTATGCTGATCCGCCCTTTAAGAAGCTTGGTTTGGCAGGCCCGGAAAGGTGAGAGCAGCTCTTTTCATATAGATAGTCCGTGGCTTTTCAGCGAAGTACGGGTGCTGCAGGATTATTTACATCAGAGTCAACAGAAGTTGCAGCGAACCCTGAAACAATTGAGAGACAATGAGCAACGCTGGTTATTTGCGGTGGAAGGAACCCGCAATGGGATCTGGGATTGGAACATCGCCAGCGGCGAAGTTTTTCTGTCGGACCGCTGGAAAGAGATGATAGGTTATGGCCCTCATGAGCTTGAAGGGCTTTATTCTACTTGGGAAAGTCGACTTCATCCCGATGATAGAGAGGCGGTGCTGTCGTCTCTACAGGCCTACCTCAATGGTGAAACCGAGGCGTTTGAGAGTGTTCACCGTCTGCGCCATAAAGAGGGGCACTATATCTGGGTGCTGGACAGGGGAATGCTGGTTGAATGGGATGAGCAGGGGCGCCCTTGCCGGATTATCGGTACCCATGCTGATGTGTCGGATGATGTACGTAATCAGCAAGCTCTGGCCCATTTAGCCAATCATGATGCATTGACTAACTTGGCTAACCGTCGCGCCTTGATGGACGCCTTGTATGAGCAGCAAAAGCACTGTCACAACAGCTTGCAGTGTGCAGCGCTGTTTCTTATCGACTTGGATAATTTCAAAACCATTAATGACACTCTAGGGCATCACTTGGGAGATCGGCTGTTGATACAGCTGGCCGCTCGTTTCTCGGGCTATTTTACTGCCAATACTTTGGTTGCCAGGTTAGGGGGAGATGAGTTCGTTATCCTGGCAAAAGACCTGACCCAAGACAAAACCACAGCGGCAAGGCGGGCCTTGGCGTTGGCCAGTGAGATCAGGCTGTTGGTTGCCAGACCCTTTAATATCAGTGACAAGCAGCTGCATGTGTCTGCCAGCATTGGTGTTTGCCTGTTCGATGATCAGGATGATATTGATGCCGAGGAGCTTTTGAAGCGAGCCGATATGGCTATGTTCCAGGCCAAGGAAGGCGGAAGAGATAACTGCATGATCTACAACTCCGAGATGGAGGTTAAGGCTCACCAGAATCTGCTGATCCAGAATGAGCTGCGCTATGCCATCGAGCGGCAACAACTCTCTTTGGTTTATCAGCCAATAGTCGATAGTCAGGGGCAATTGACAGGGGCTGAGGCGTTATTACGCTGGCAACATCCGCAGCAGGGGAATATTTCGCCGGCGGACTTCATTCCCATTGCTGAAGGCAGCGGCCTTATCAGTGAGATTGGCCATTGGGTCATTCTTGAAGTTTGTCGCTTCATTCGTGAGCAGCAGGCCAAAGGCATAAAAGTGCCTAAAATTGCCATCAACCTCAGTGCCAGGCAGTTTAACCAGCCTGAGTTTGTGGAGCGCCTGATCGCCTTGTTGAAGGCCCAGGGGATTGCTACGGATGCATTGGAGCTGGAGTTGACTGAGTACGCCCTGTTGACCAACTTGTGCATCATGAATACCCGAATCGATCTGTTGAAGAAGGCTGGGATATCTGTGGCGATAGATGACTTTGGCACAGGTTACAGCTCGTTGAGTTATTTACAGAACCTGCCTCTATCCAGATTGAAGATAGATGCCTCTTTTGTGCAGAAGATAGGCTCGGGGCGTAGTGCGGATGCTATAGTCAGGGCCATAGTCGAAATGGCCCACAGCCTGGAGCTGAAAGTGGTTGCAGAAGGGGTTGAAACGGCTCAGCAAAGAGCCTTTTTGAACCAGCTCGGCTGTGACAGCTTCCAGGGATATCTGTTCAGTCAGCCTCTGTCTGAGACTGAGTTCGCGACTCTGTTGCATGCGCCGAAGCATGAGTTACCGTGTGCTGCGCCAGGAAGTTGAAAATAATACTCAGCACCTGCTCACGTATTGCATCGATTTCAATAAAGAGTTCATGCCTGGCTCCCGTGATCTTTTCCAGTATTACCTCGGGGCCAATCGCAGCGATTTGCGCCTGGTTATCGACGATAGTGTCCTGCTCAGCTTGTAGAATGAGGATCGGGACCTTGGACTCTCTGGCTGCGGTGATGGTCTTCTCGCAAGCATCCAATGCTTCTATCAACCACTGATTGGTGGGCGAGCCCAGTTGGATCTCCGGACGTTGCCGGCATAAATCCAGTAAGGCCTGATACCGGCTTTCGCTGTGGGTCAATTGATTATCTTTAAACTCGAGTGGACGATAATCATGGCCGGATAACACGTAGTTGGGCTCGGTATGCGGGCCATAACTATTGAGTTTCCCCGCCAACCAACGTACGAAGTTGCGCGGCATTGGCAAACGGATCCCATACATGGGGGCAGAGAAGGCCGCGGCAGTAAATCTCTGGGGATATTGCTGCAAATACAGAGTTCCTATCGCTCCTCCCATGGAGTGGCCTACCAGAAAATACTGTTCATATTGGTTTGAAACTACTACTTGCTCAACGAAACAGTGCAAGTGATCAACATAGTCCTGAAACTTATCTATGTGCCCTTGGTGAGGATTGGCGGTTAGCCTGCTGGATAGCCCTTGTCCAATGTGATCCAAGGCGTAGACACTAAAACCTTGCTGATAGAAGTCATGGATCAGCTCCCGATACTTGAGATAACTCTCAACCCGGCCATTGCTGATGACGACGGCCTGTTTCGCCTTTGGGTGGCAAATATAACCGTAGGCCAGCTCTTTACCGAATCCCACTGCCAGCTTGGCATGGGTGACACCTTGCCAGAAAGTCTCCAATTGAGACTGGGTTGAAGCGGGTTCTGCGTTGCGGGCCTGGGTCGTTACCATCCAATATTTCCTGATCTAAAAAAGCCAGTGCTCAAAGGCACTGGCCGAGTGTATCAGAAACAGGCCTTCATTGCTGTGAGGCGATAAAATCGGCTATCTGTTGTTCCAGCACAGACATGGGCACTGAGCCCTGTGCCAAAACTGCATCGTGGAATTGGCGGATGTCGAACTTTTCCCCCAGGGCGTCTTCTGCTTGCTTTCGCAGACGTTTGATAGTCAGCTCGCCAATCTTGTAGGCCAGCGCCTGCCCAGGCCAGGAGATATATCTGTCTATCTCTGTGGTGACATTGTGCAGCGACAGAGCCGTATTGCCGGCCATAAAGTCTATTGCCTGCTGACGGCTCCAGCCTTGGGTGTGCATGCCTGTATCGACAACCAAGCGAGCGGCGCGCCACATCTCGTAAGTCAGGCGTCCAAAGTTGCTGTAGGGATCTTGATAAAAACCCCCTTCCAGCCCCAAATATTCACTGTATAGTCCCCATCCCTCGCCAAAGGCCGAGATATAGCTGTAGCGGCGAAAATCGGGCAGTTGCTCCAACTCCTGATTGAGGGAAATCTGCAGGTGGTGACCCGGAACAGCCTCATGCAGGGTGAGTGCTTCCAATTCATAGAGAGGTCGCTTATCCAAGGCATATGTGTTCACCCAATAAAAACCCGCCACAGTCTCCGAGTTGGAGCCGGAATAGCGCCCGGTTGTATATTTGGGGGCAATTTCTGCCGGTACAGGGGCTACGCCATAGGGTTTGCGTGGCAGCTTGCCAAAATAACGTGGCAACATGGCATCGGCTTTTTTGGCAATATAGGAGGCCTCTTTGAGCAGTTGCTCCGGCGTGCTCACATAAAAGCGTTTGTCGGTGCGCATAAAATGCAGAAACTCGGCAAAGCTGCCTTTAAAACCGGTTTGTTTGATGATCTGTTCCATCTCGGCGCGGATCCGTTTTACTTCACTCAGCCCCAGTTGATGGACTTGCTCAGGCGTCATATTCAGAGTGGTGTAGTACTTGACCCTGTTTTCATAAAAGGCCTTACCATTGGGCAGAGCTGATGCGGCAATGCTCTGACGGGCGCCGGGGATATATTCCTCGGTCATAAAGTCGTAGAAGGCTTGATAACTCGGTAACACATGCTGCTCGACACTGACGTACCCGGCATGGCTCAGTTCCTGTTTAAGATTGGCAGAAAAGTGTTCTGGAAACGTCTCAAACGGCTTGAAATAGCTGCTTTGCTGCACTGGTACCATATAGGCCTGAATACTCTGTTCAAACCCTCTCAGCACAGATTGCGGCTGAGTGATGCCCTCGGCAAGCCCTTGGCGCATCCAGTGTATCTGTTGCTGGAAATAGCGCGGCAGAGATCGCAGCTTCTGCAGGTAATGACGGTAATCGGCTTCTGTCTTGAATGGCCCGGAGGCCATAGAAGCAATGTAAGCGTGGAAGCCACTCTCTGAGGTAATCGGCAGGTAATGGGCCTTGAACCTGAAGCTATCCACGCTCTCCTGCAATTGGTATTCGAGAATACTGGCATTGATGGCGGCTTCTTTGCTCAGCTGTTCTCTGGGTATGGCCTTTAGCCGTTGCAAAAGTGCTGAATTGGCCGCAGCATCGGCCGCCAGAGCTTCAGCTGACAAGTCTGCTAACTTACCCGCGGCCGAGTCATCGCCAAACTGGAAGGCCATCTGTGGGCTTTCTGCCAGCCTTTGCTGCCAGGCATCGGCTATTAACTGCTGGAGTTGGCTATCGGCTTGGGATAGTTGCTTGCCTATTTCTGGCGTGTTGGCTTCATGAGTAGGGTGTTGGCAGGCGCCCAAGAGTCCGGTGAGCAACAGGGGGAGCAGGAGTTTTTTCATTTGATTTTGTTCCTTTTTTATCCTTGAGTACGGATTATGCCTCAAGCTTGGTGGCAGCCCCAGCCATTCGAGCTCACCTTTTGGTAACAAAGCCTGTCTGCAGACTAAGAGGTGTTAACAAAAGGCGTGTTACACTTAAGCGTCCCCAGACCAAAAAAATAACTAAATTGGCGGGGTAGTTCATACAGGGGTTATTTTTATGATTGATACTTCAATTCCGTTGGTCGATTTACATCGCCATCTGGACGGCAATGTCAGGGTTGAGACCATATGGGAACTGGGTCACCAACATGGCATTGCCTTGCCGGCGGCCTCGCTTGAGGCCTTGGCACCTTATGTACAGATCCAGGGTAAAGAATCCAGCCTGGTGGCTTTCTTGAAAAAGCTGGACTGGATGGTTGCCGTGCTGGCCGATTTGGATGCGGTAAAGCGGGTGGCCTATGAAAATGTCGCCGATGCGGCATTGTCCGGGTTGGACTATGCCGAATTAAGGTTCAGCCCTTACTACATGGCAATGAATCACAAGCTGCCGATAGAAGGCGTGGTGGAAGCCGTTGTTGATGGTGTAAAAGCCGGGCTCAAGGACTATCAGGTTAAGATAAAACTGATAGGTATTCTGTCTCGCTCATTTGGCCAGCAGGCTTGTACTCAGGAGTTGGATGGCTTGCTCGCGCACAGGGAGTCTCTGGTCGCGGTTGATTTGGCCGGTGATGAATTGGGTTTCCCCGGTGAGTTGTTTAACGAGCATTTCAAGCGGGTGCGTGATGTCGGACTTCAGATAACGGCTCACGCCGGAGAAGCCGCCGGTGCTCAAAGCATGTGGCAAGCCATCAAGGAGTTGGGGGCGACTCGCATAGGCCATGGGGTCAATGCCATTCATGATCCCAAATTGATGGAGTATCTGGTGGAACACAAGATAGGTATCGAGTCATGTCCCACCAGTAATCTACATACTTCCACTGTGAGCAGTTATCAAGAGCATCCGCTGCGAACCTTTATGGAAGCCGGTGTGCTGGTTGGCTTGAATACCGATGATCCAGGCGTCAGTGCCATAGATATCAAGCATGAATATCGTGTGGTTAAGCAGGAGATGGGCTTCACCGACGCTGAGTTGGCCAAGCTGCAGCGTAATGGCATGGAGATGGCCTTCCTCTCAGACAGCGAGCGCCGGGAACTTTACGCCGCTAAAGCATAAAAGTTTGGTTAAGACACAAAAAAAGCCGATGAATGATTCATCGGCTTTTTTATTCTAGTCAGGGTTAAATTACCCGGGAGAACTGTTGCTGACGTGCCTTTTCTCGGAAGTAGACATCGAAACAGATACAGATATTACGGATCAACAGGCGCCCGGTTGGGCTGATGCTGATCTGACGGTTTTCAATGTTAACCAGTTTATCGTCGATAAAGGTTTGCAACAGCTTGAGATCTTCGGCGAAGTACTCTTCAAACTGGATCCCCAGTTGTTGCTCCATCTTGGCCATATCAAGCTCAAAGTGGCAGATAAGCTGCTTGATCACCGCGCGACGGATTTCATCATCACGATTGAGTTTACAGCCTTTCCACAGAGCGTGGCCCTGCTCATCTATGGCTTCATAGTAAGGGCGAATATCTTTCTGGTTCTGCGCATAACAGTCACCAATCTGACTGATGGACGACACCCCTAGTCCAAGGAGGTCACACTCTTCCTGGGTGGTATAGCCCTGGAAGTTACGGTGCAATCGGCCTTCTCTTTGCAGCTTGGCCAGCTCATCATCGGGTTTGGCGAAGTGATCCATGCCTATGTATTGATAGCCGGCGCCGGTCAGGGTCTTAATAGTCTGATGCAGCATGTCCAGCTTCTGTTGTGGGCTGGGCAGGTGCTCATCTTTGATTTTTCGCTGGGCCGCGAAGCGGGCCGGCAGGTGAGCATAGTTGAATACAGACAGACGGTCTGGAGACAGATCCAGAATTCGCTGAATGGTTTCGGCAAAGGTTTCCGGTGTTTGATGAGGCAAGCCGTAAATCAAATCGACATTGGTAGAGACAAAGCCCATCTCTTTGGCCTTTTTGATCAGCGCAAAAATGAAGTCTTCATCCTGTTCACGGTTAACTGCTACCTGAACCTCTTTATTGAAGTCCTGCACCCCAATGGATATACGGTTGAACCCTGCCTCTTTGAGGGCATCCAGCATAGACAGTTCGATTTCTCTAGGGTCGACTTCGATAGAGTATTCACCCTGTTCGGCAAAGTTGAAGTGACTCTTCAATAGTGACGATAACTTGATGATTTGCTCTGGGTTAAGGAAAGTCGGTGTGCCACCGCCCCAGTGCATCTGAGTCACAGTGTAGTGCTTGAACAGAGGCGCCCGCTTGACGATCTCGGCTGCCAGGTACTCTATGTACTGATCGGCTTTGTGCTGATGCCGGGTGATTACCTTGTTACAGCCGCAGTAGTAGCACAGCTTGGCGCAGAAAGGGATATGGATATACAGAGACAGTTTGTCGCTTTTGCTGCCGGCTATGGCCGACAATAGATCGCCTTCGGTGAATGAGTCGTCAAACTCCAGCGCCGTTGGGTAGGAAGTATAACGGGGACCGCTGTAGTTATATTTCTCGATCATTGATTGATCCCAGCTGATATGAGTGGGCTGCTTCAAGGCGTGTCCTCCGACAGTAAATTAGCAATGAGCGAAGTATGCAGGGTTATAGCTCAAATAACCTTGATCCAGGTTGTAAAAATTACATGTACACAACTGGACGTTAGGGAATATCCATGAAAACGCTTTCGATGTCTGTTGTCTTATTGAGGTTTTGTGCACCGACTCACGCCGGGGAAGGGATTCAGCGGGTGCGATAGCTACTCGGCTGAATAGATAGAGGGTTATTAACCCACTATCTATTAAACTGACATGTTTGGGCCAAGAAGGCCATATGGGCAGAAGGTTTGAAGAGCGTTAGTGTAGAAAGCGCTGCCGACTGCTGAGAAGCAAGCCGGCAGTTGAAACCTTAGTGGGTTGGCTTTAGCTGAAACTCGGAGAGTTTCTTGGCATCGGCCAATATGCCTTGCTCCAGCTCGGCTTCAGACTTCATTCTGGCCAGGTCGAGCCGCATCCGTTCTTGCTTGGGCAACTGAGCCCTGGCCTCCAGAATTGGATGATCCTTGATGCGCTCAAAATGCATAAACACATCCGGGTAATCACCACTGACTCTTTCTGTCAGCGACAGCAGATCGAACAGTTTAACGATTCTGACCACTCCTTCAGACAACTCACAACGCTCTTCTGTCATTGCGGCAGCAATATAGCGAATATCGGCAAGCAGGGATGCCTGTTTAGCTTCCATAACCGCCTTTTGCTCAGCCATCGCTTGTTCTCTGGCTTGAGTTTGTTTCCTCAGACGCAGCAGCAACACTGTGGCATAGGCGCTGAGGCCTATGATGATCAACATGGCTAAGGTGATAAGGATAAACTGCATCCCGGCCTCCGTTAGTTGTCTTGGTATTGTTTCAGAAGCTCAGCACCGGATTCGAATTTCTCCAGCAATTCGTCATCGCTATGACCCTTGCTTGGGGCTTCATCGGCCTGATCCAAATCGGTAATGCCAAGTTTTTCCATCAGCTTCTCTATCTTGGCCAATTGCCGCTCCAGCCATTGCTGGTCATCGGCGGCCAGTTCCCGTCCTTCTTCCAACTGATCCAGCAGCTTATTCAGGCGCGGATCTTCCTCCAGTTGCAGCAGCAACTGTTCATCGGTCAGTTTGGGTTGTTTGGGCTGTGCAACCTTTTCTTTGACTATATCCAAAGCGACAGGCTTTTTACTGCCAAGGCGGATATCTTGTTTGTCAGAGCCTGCCCGCTTTTGCCCCTTTGGAGCAGCAGGGTTTTGGCGGCTGCCCGCCTTATTGCCTGAATCCTGTTTCTTACGGGCCGGAGCGCGCTCAGATTTCTTGGTTCTGGGGGCTAGTTTGGGGTTGTTCTCGCCGACTTTACGGGTCTTTTTACTACGGGACATAATTCTCTCGATAAAAAGTAGTTGGTTGCGTCCGAACCGTGCCGGGTTCAGTCTACAAGCGGCGGTTCTGCATCAAGGTCGCGTGTTATAGCAGATCCTGATGTTTTTTGCATCAAGATGAAGTCCTGCGCTGCAAATATTAGCTTAAATTTACCCAGAGATGCCAAGTAAGCAAAAGTCTGCTGCTGGTAGAAGCTGACATGAGTCGGATTGTTCTTGTAATGCCATTTGGCAAACGCCGTCAAAGATGTCAGTAGCGGAGTGGATATGGCCAGCCAACCCCCTGGTTTCAGCAGCGTTTCGATTAAGCTCCACTCTTTGGCAGGGGTTCTGAAGTGCTCGAACACCCGAAAACAACAGATAAAATCATATTGGTGGTGTAGTAGCTGGTGGTCTGCCGCAAAAAAGGGATCGAATTGTTGTAAATGGTGGCCGGCGTTGCTGATCTGCTGCAGTCCTTCTTCGCTTAGCACCCGGCCGAAGTTGAGACCAAATAGCGGCGCGGGTTGCAAAGATTGAAGTTGTTCCAACAAGGGGTGGATAAAGCGTGCCAACTGCTTTTGCTTTCCTGCTTGGCGGGCTCTGCCGTAACGCTGTTTCTCGGCATCGGGTAACAAATAACTGCTGGAATCTGCAAACAACAGCCGACATTCGGGACAGAGATAAAAACCTCGTTTCTTATCCTGAAAGCTGAGTTCAGCATGATCGTTATGACACAGTGGGCAACGACGCATGGACTAATTAATATCTGCTCAACGGTGGTTAATAAATTATGCCATAAAAAAAGGCGGCAGTATGGCTGCCGCCTTATGATGGTGCTAACTAACACCCTATTCTGATTTCAAGTTTCCTTACTTGCTATGCGACTTTCCCGGTCGATATCCTTCTTTTTTTGACAGCTTTCCCTGCAGCTTTTCTCGTTATCGGTCTTCCAGACACTTTCTTGGGTTTCCTGCAAATAGCGATGGCCAAATTGGCTCATCATTATCCAGTCGTCTTCTGTGACGCCTAACAGACCATCCTTGTCTACTAAGTACCTTCCAGTGATAACAAGCTTCCAGCCAGTGCATCCAAAGCGCGTTGCTTCCTGTGCCAATGTTTGAGTCCTGCAAACATCTTCCTGTTGGAGCAAGTTCCCCTGTTAATTCGTAAGGACAATGCTAAAAAGCGGTTTGGCAAAATCGCCGGTTCCTTACTTTTATTGACCTGGATTTCAAACTGAAATCTCGACTCGTTATTATTATTTGCGAGTGGTCTTAGTAGTCTTATTGTTATTGGATTGCTTTATTCTTATATCTTGAATGTAAATTATACCGAAACCTGAATGTTGTTGGTAAAGTTTTTATACAAACAGATGGGTTTATCTCGGTACGGGCACATTAAACCTAAATCTGTGATCTGTGTCAAGTATTAATATTTTCAGTTTACGTAAACGTAAACTTTATGGCTTAAGAAAAGGGTGAAACGTCACCCCTTTCCAAGCTACAGCAAAAATTACTTCAGGCTGGAGATGTACTTGGCCAGCGCTTCAATGTCTGCATCATTCAGCTTTTTAGCTGTGTCCTGCATCATTCCGTTTAAGTCGTTATGACGGCTCTGATCACGGAACTTATTCAACTGGATCTTGATGTAGTTGGCGTGCTGCCCAGCAACTGCCGGGAAACCGGCCAGTTCACTGCCTTTGCCTTCAGGACCGTGACAAGCGGAACAAGCGGCTATGCCACGAGACATATCACCACCCTTGAACAGCTTCTCGCCGGCATCAGGAACATCCTTAACTTCAGCAACTTGCAATGTTTGGCTGGCAAAATAAGCTGCAACATCGGCAATATCCTGATCGCTCAAGGCTACCGCCATGCCGCCCATGATAGGATCCATACGGCCATCTTTGCCACCGGTTTGGGCTGCACTACGAAACTCCCGCAGCTGTTTTTGCAGATAGGTTGTGTGCTGACCAGCCAACTTGGGATACATGTCGATCATGCTGTTGCCATCAAGGCCATGGCAGGCAGAGCAGACAATGGCTTTGGTTTTTCCCGCTTCAGCATTACCTTCAGCAATCGCAGGTGAAGATATGGCGGCGACTACAGACAGCGCAAGGGCTAACTTTTTCATGGCGTTCCAACTTCTTTCGTTAAATTATTGTCCTGAGCTTACTAGGGTGACCCGCAAGCGTGGTAAAATACAAATAATGTGATCGGGCTAATATTTTACACGAAAACGTGGAAAAGTAAGCAAGTCTTCAATATTTATGCTATCACCCAGCAAAATTCCGGAGTCAGAAGTGACAGCAACTCGTATCGATTTTCGCAAGACAAAATTCCTTATCAGTGCGCCTGATATTGCCCATTTGGACAAGCACTTACCGGGCGACACCGGCGTGGAAATCGCCTTTGCCGGTCGCTCAAATGCCGGTAAATCAAGCGCTTTGAATGCTTTGACCGAGCAGAAAAACCTTGCAAGAACCAGTAAAACTCCAGGTCGTACTCAACTGATCAACGTGTTTGAGCTCGATGAGCAGCGCCGTTTGGTGGATTTACCCGGCTATGGTTTTGCTCAGGTACCACTGGCCATGAAGCTCAAATGGCAAGAGTCGTTGGGTGAGTATTTACAAAAGCGTGCTTGCCTGAGTGGTGTGGTGGTGCTGATGGATATTCGCCATCCGTTGAAAGACTTGGACTTGCAGATGATTGAATGGGCTGTTGCCAGTGAGATCTCTGTGCTGGCACTGCTGACCAAGGCTGATAAGCTGCCACAGAGTGCCAAGATGAAGACGGTCAATGAGGTACGTAAAGCGCTGGCTGACTTTGGTGATTGGGTCAGAGTCGAGCCTTTCTCATCACTTAAGGGAACCGGGAAACCTAAGGTTCTGGCGATTCTGGATGAGTGGTGCCATCCAGCCTGGTTGGAGCAAGAAGAGAACGAACAAGAGTGATGGACTCAAACTATGCAAACGGCAGCCATATAGGCTGCCGTTTTTGTATCTGCAGTGTGTGCCGGGAGAATTCAGGACAAAAAAAACCGGCGACTCAGTCACCGGTTAAATTAGCTCTTTTGGGGAGAAGCTAAAATTTCAACAAGACTCAAGTACCATCAAACTTGGACTTCGATGGCTCTCAATGGCGGTAGCATAACGCGAACCGAGTCAGTTTTAAAGTAATTACTCTAAAAAATATTGCGGACGAAAAAAAGCCCCAGCAAATGATTGCTGGGGCGCCAGAATTTGGCTGATCACTAAAAGTGAAATAAAGGTCTGAAAGATAGAACATCTTAACCTCTGTACCCTACGCCGAGAATAATACTGTATTTATCTCTAATGGGAAAACTGTTTTTTCAAAAAGACGACAATAATGTGGAGTCGATCACAAGAATCGTTGGCTAGAAAAGCGCCTTTTGATCTTTAAATTACAAAAATGAGCTTAAAAAGCAGGCTTTTAGCGCTGGTTTGTCGATTTTTTGCCAAAAATTGTTGTTTTTAGTTCAGGTAGGGTAGCTAATGACGGGAGCAGATGCGGATAATCATAGCCTTGTGTTCAAAACACAAAAAAGCCATCCCGAAGGATGGCTCTTGATGGAATAGATAGATTATCAGTGAGCCTGATCCCAGCTGTCACCCAAGCCGGCTTCAGCCAGCAAAGGTACATCCAGGGTAGCGGCTTCAGCCATGAGTTTGCAGATCTGGTGTTGTAGCTCTTCGGCTTTCGCTTCATTGACTTCAAACACCAATTCATCGTGAACCTGCATGATCATGGTGATTTCCCCCTTGGTATCAGAGGCTATCCAGTCGGCAACTTTGATCATCGCCTTCTTGATGATGTCGGCTGCTGTTCCCTGCATAGGAGCGTTGATTGCAGCCCGTTCTGCGGCTTGACGCCGCATGGCATTGCGATCACGGATTTCCGGCAGATACAGGCGCCGACCAAAGAGTGTGGAGACATAACCTTGCTCGGCAGCGAGTGCCCTGGTCTCTTCCATATACTTGAGCACGCCGGGATAACGCTTGAAGTAGGTATCCATATAGCTTTGTGCTTCAGTGCGGGGAATATCCAGTTGGCGTGCCAAGCCAAAGGCGGACATGCCATAGATAAGACCGAAGTTAACCGCCTTGGCCCGTCGGCGCTGCTCTGGAGTGACAGTTTCAAAAGCCACATCAAAGACTTCAGCCGCCGTTGCTCTGTGAATATCTTTACCCTCGGCGAATGCCGCCAGCAGGCCGGCATCCTGGGACAGGTGAGCCATGATCCTGAGCTCAATCTGTGAGTAGTCGGCGGCCAGAATCTTGCGCCCTGAAGGTGCGATAAAGGCCTGACGAATTCTGCGCCCCTCTTCGGTGCGGATAGGAATATTCTGCAGGTTAGGGTCGCTGGACGACAAGCGGCCGGTGGCAGCGTTGGCTTGATGATAGCTGGTATGCACCCGGCCGGTTTTGCCATTGATCATCAGCGGTAACTTATCTGTATAAGTGCTCTTGAGCTTGGTCAGGCTGCGATGCTCGAGAATGATCTTTGGCAATGGATAATCCAGCGCCAACTCTATCAATACCTCCTCGGCGGTGGATGGCGCGCCTTTCGGCGTTTTCTTGATCACCGGATAACCCAGCTTTTCGAAGAACAGCGCCTGCAGCTGTTTGGGAGAACCCAGATTGAACTTCTCTCCGGCTATCTCATAGGCTTTTTGCTCCAGCGCATCTATCTTTTGTGCCAGCTCATCACTCTGCTGCGACAGTTGCATACTGTCGATCAACACTCCGTCGCGTTCCATCTGTGAGAGCACCTGAATAAGCGGCAACTCAAGTTCGGTGAAAACGTTGGCTAACTCTTGCTCCCGCTCAAGCCTTGGCCACAGGTGTTGATGTAGCCTGAGTGTGATATCGGCATCTTCGGCGGCGTAAGGCGCCGCTGTTTCCAAAGGGATCTGGTTGAATGTCAGCTGCTTGGCGCCTTTACCGGCAATATCTTCGAAGCTGACACATTTGTGCCCCAGATACTTGAGCGCTAGGCCATCCATGTCGTGTCTGGATGCTACAGAATTGAATACATAGGATTCGAGCATGGTATCGAAGGCGACACCGGCCAGTTTGATACCGGCATTGGCCAGAATACTGATGTCATATTTCAGATTTTGACCGACTTTCTTTATCTCGGGATCTTCGAGAATAGGCTTGAGTTTGGCCAATACCCCTTCTCTAGGCAGCTGCTCGGGGGCATCCAAGTAATCGTGTCCCAGTGGCAGATAGGCGGCTTCTCCAGCCTTGACGGCAAAGGACAAACCCACCAGTTTGGCGTCCATATAGTTGAGGCTGGTGGTTTCAGTATCTACCGCCATCAGTTCGGCATCGGCCAGCTTTTTCAGCCATTTTTCCAGTGCGGCTTCTGTCAGTATGGTTTCGTATTCTGTCTCTATGGTGACTTGAGATGGGGTTTCCTCCTGAGTCTCTGGCGCTGTTGTGTTGGCCGCCTTGGGGTGCGGCATCCTGTTGTCCAGAACTTCTGCCAACCAACGCTTGAACTCCATCTCGCCGTAAAGCTGTGTCAGTTGGTCTTTATTGGGCTCGGTAATATTGAGTTGATGCCAATCCAGATCCAGCTCGCAATCTGTTTTGATAGTTGCCAGATCGTAGGATAGTTGCAGCATCTCGGCATTGTCGGTGATTTTCTTGGCCATGGTCTTGGCACCACGGAAGCCAAGTTCCGTGACACAATCCGGTTGCTGCAGTAGCTTGGCGACACCACCGGCCCCTGTCAGCATGGCCAACGCGGTTTTCTCACCCACACCAGGCAGTCCCGGGATGTTATCGGCCTTGTCGCCCATCAGGGCCAACAGGTCGATGATAAGCTCGGGGCCGACACCAAATTTACTGGTGACCTCTTCCGGTCCCATTATGGTGTCTGTCATTGTGTTGATCAGGGTGACGTTGTCATCCACCAGTTGCGCCATATCCTTATCGCCTGTGCTGATCAGAATGGCACGGCCTTCCTTACTGGCCCTGGAGGCAAGAGTGCCTATCACGTCATCGGCTTCAACCCCGGGAATACAAAGGAGTGGCAGGCCAAGAGCCTCGATGATGGCATGCAGGGGGGCTATCTGACTTCGCAGATCATCAGGCATTGGTGGCCTGTGGGCCTTATACTCGGCGTACATCTCGTTACGAAACGTGGGACCCTTGGCATCAAAAACAACCGCCATCTGTTGTGGCTTGTATTTGCCCAGCAAGCTGCGCAACATATTGACTACGCCATAAACAGCCCCGGTAGCTTCACCCTTGGAATTAGTCAGGTGAGGCGGCGCATAGTAGGCCCGATAGAGGTAGGAAGAACCATCCACAAGGACGAGGGGGTTTTCTGCTATTGTTGGCATAGTTTTGTTTCAATCTAAGCTGTCTTAAGTGCTGCTAAGCATGCCATATCAAGGCATTTTCGGCCATGACAAAATCACCCACAGCCTGTGGATAAGTCTGTGGGTGAAAAAATCAACATAGAGAAAGGCGGTAGAGAACAACATAAAGTTGTTTTTATAACTTGTTGATATTTATTTGTTATTTGTTTTTTTGTGAGTCAGGTAAAAGTTTTACTAAATCTTATCGGTTGTGGATTTTTTAAATTCCTTTTCCAGATTCGCACCTTGGTAGCGGTAAAAATCGCCTCTTAGCAGAGACGATGAATTAAGTTAGCATGATTTTTAATCAGATCAACCAGCTTGTAACTGGTTTGTTAAACCCAAATGACATAAGAGGGAATTTTTAATGAAAAAAATCGCAGTTCTTCTCAGTGGTTGCGGTGTCTTCGATGGCAGTGAAATCCATGAGGCGGTGTTGACCCTGCTGTCCCTGTCTCGTTCGGGCGCGGCTTACCAGTGTTTTGCCCCTGATATTCCTCAAATGCATGTGGTCAATCATCTCAAGGGTGAAGTCGTGGAGACTGAGCAGCGCAATGTGTTGGTGGAGGCTGCTCGAATTGCCAGGGGTGATATCAAGGCGACTTCTGATCTGAATGTAGCTGACTTCGACGGCCTGATCATTCCCGGAGGCTTCGGGGCCGCTAAAAACCTCTGTAACTTTGCCGTAAATGGCAGCAATAGTGAGATTGCCGCTCCGGTACGTGAATTTATCAGCCGTTTTATCAGTGCAGACAAGGTGGTGGGTTTTATCTGTATCGCGCCTGTGATGATCCCGAGCCTCTATGGTGAAGGGGCCAGAGGCACCATAGGGACGGACGCTGAAACCGCAGCGGCCTTTGTAGCCATGGGCGGTGAACATCAAAATGCCAAGGTAGATGAAATTGCGGTCGACAGTGAGCGCAAGATAGTCAGCACCCCGGCTTACATGCTGGCAGGTTCCATTGCTGAGGCCAATAGTGGCATTGAAAAGCTGGTGGCCAAGGTGTTGGAGCTGGCCTAAGCCCTGTCCAAGTTACTTTGAACCTATTCAAGAGGGAGCCTGAGCTCCCTCTTTTTAGTGTTGCCGGCTGTGCAGAGTGACTTTGGCGTGTACAAACCTGAGCCACATAGGATTATTTTTTCCCGCGGTTGTCGAGCCAGCCTTGGGCCAGCCCGACCAAGAGTCCACCCAGATGCGCGCCGTTGGCTATCGAAAGGCCAAACACATCCATAAAGCC
The DNA here is from genome assembly GCF_056497865.1 of Shewanella sp. VK101. Lineage (NCBI taxonomy): Bacteria > Pseudomonadati > Pseudomonadota > Gammaproteobacteria > Alteromonadales > Shewanellaceae > Shewanella > Shewanella sp. VK101. Next base: position 4,892,805 of record NZ_CM151402.1, on the reverse strand, counting down.
AAGTACCAGCCACAACAGCATAAAACCCATCAAGGCCGGTGGCAGACCTATGCCTTTCTCTGGGCTCATACGGCCGCTGACCCAGGTATAACCCACCAGGCCATAGACAACCCCGGAAAGACCGCCGAAGTTGGGACCACTGAGATAGAACTGCACTATATTGGGCAATGTACCGGCGACCAACAGCAGAGTCAGTAAAGGAGCAAGACCGATACGGTTTTCTATTTTGCCACCCAAGACCCACCACCAGAGTAGGTTAAAGGTGATATGCAGCGCCGAGAAGTGCAGCAGGCTCGGGGTAAACAGGCGCCAGAATTGGCTGAAACCGGCATCCGAAGTGGCGCCGAAGAAGGCCAGGGCTTCGAATACCTGATTGCCGTAGCCCAGGTTCATGGCTGCGAAGATAGCTATGCAGACCAGTAGAATGATCAGCGTCAGCGGTCCGGCGCCGGTAATAAATTGACTCAGCAGTTGCAGCGATGGCGCGCCATAGTCAAAGCGGATTCGGTTGTCGCCATGCTCCCAAGAGGCCTGCAAGTACTTGGGGTTTAACGGATCTTGGACAAAGTCGAGAAATGCTTTGCGCCCCTTGGCTTGGTCTGTGTCCTCAATAACATGGATGGCCACCCCCTGTTCCAGATGTGTGATGCGACAGGGGATCCCTTCACCCTTGAGGTAGTCTACCAGCGCCTGGGCAGCACGTTCATTGGGGAGGCGGCCGATTTCCATGCCTCAGTCCCTCGGCCAGGCAGCGAAACCGCCATCCAGGCTGTAGACCTCATCGAATCCTTGATGTTGCAAATATTCCGCTGCGCTTTGGCTGCTGATGCCATGATAACAGCAGACAACCAAGGGCTTATCCATATCGGCGTCCCTTAGATAGTCGGCCAGATTGTCATTGCCGAGGCGGACGGCTCCTGGAATATGGGCCGTCTCGAAACTGGCAGGGTCGCGAATATCTACTATCTGCAGCTCGGCATCTTCGGCCATCATTTGCTGGAGTTGAACGACAGAAAGGTGTTGGTAACTGGACATACTTTGCCTGTAAAAGAGGTGATGCTTGTTAACAGTGTGCATCAGGGCGCTGCATGAGTACAGCGCCCTGTTTGATGATCAATCCCAGCTGAGAATGACCTTGCCGGATTGACCCGAACGCATGGCATCGAAGCCCTGCTGGAAGTCATCCACCTTGTAATGGTGGGTGATAATAGGTGCAATATCCAATCCTGACTGGATCAAACTGGCCATCTTGTACCAGGTTTCAAACATTTCCCGGCCATAGATGCCCTTTATCACCAACCCCTTGAAGATGACCTTGCTCCAGTCTATGGCCATATCGCCACCCGGGATCCCCAACATGGCAATTTTGCCACCGTGGTTCATAGTATCCAACATGGAGTGGAAGGCCGATGGCACACCGGACATTTCCAGGCCGACATCGAAGCCCTCTGTCATGCCGAGCTCACTCATCACATCTTCGAGTTTTTCCTTGGCCACATTGACGGCTCGGGTCGCTCCCAGCTTGCGCGCCAGTTCCAGACGGTATTCGTTGACATCTGTGACAACTACGTGGCGGGCACCGACATGGCGACAAACCGCGGAGGCCATAATGCCTATGGGGCCGGCTCCGGTGATCAGCACATCTTCACCGACGAGATCAAACGACAGCGCAGTGTGTACCGCGTTGCCAAAGGGGTCGAAGATAGCGGCCAGATCGTCGCTGATATCATCGGGGATCTTGAAGGCGTTGAAGGCCGGGATCACCAGATATTCGGCGAAGGCGCCTTCGCGGTTAACCCCAACACCCACAGTGTTACGGCACAAATGAGTGCGGCCACCACGGCAATTACGGCAGTGACCACAGGTGATATGACCTTCGCCTGACACTCGGTCACCAATATTAAAGCCACGAACTTCCTGACCCATATCTACCACTTCGCCGACATATTCATGGCCGACAACCATAGGAACCGGGATGGTCTTTTGTGACCACTCATCCCAGTTGTAGATATGCACATCGGTACCACAAATGGCGGTCTTGCGAATCTTGATCAGCAGATCGTTATGGCCCATTTCAGGTTTGGGCGCGTCTACCATCCAGATGCCTTGTTCAGGCTTGAGTTTACTCAGTGCTTTCATCATGTTACTCCATGGGATAGGTATCAGATGATACCCATCTCCTTACCGATTAGGGTGAAGGCTTCGATGGCCTTGTCCAGCTGTTCACGGCTGTGAGCCGCCGACATCTGGGTACGGATACGGGCCTGTCCCTTGGGTACTACCGGGAAGGAGAAGCCGATGACATAGATGTTTTCCTGCAGCAGGCGGTTGGCGAAGTCACTGGCCAACTTGGCATCACCCAGCATGACCGGCACTATGGCGTGATCGGCACCGGCCAGGGTGAATCCGGCTGCAGCCATTTTTTCACGGAAATAACGGCTGTTTTCCCATACCGCTTCGCGCAGTTCCTGGCCCTCTTTGAGCATCTCCAGCACCCGAATCGAAGCGCTGACGATGGAAGGCGCCAGTGAGTTGGAGAATAGGTAAGGGCGTGAACGCTGACGTAACCAATCGACAACTTCTTTGCGGGCCGCGGTGAAGCCGCCGGAAGCGCCACCCAGCGCCTTACCCAGGGTGCCTGTAATGATGTCGATACGACCCATCACATCGCAATATTCGTGGGTGCCGCGGCCGTTCTGGCCGATAAAGCCAACGGCGTGGGAGTCATCGACCATGACCATAGCGCCGTATTGGTCGGCGAGATCACAGATACCCTTGAGGTTGGCAATAACCCCATCCATGGAAAACACCCCATCTGTCGCTATCAAGATATGGCGGGCACCGGCATCGCGGGCGGCGATCAGTTGGGTTTCCAGGTCGGTCATATCATTGTTGGCGTAGCGGAAACGCTTGGCCTTACACAGGCGGACACCGTCAATGATAGAAGCGTGGTTCAGGGCATCCGACACTATGGCATCTTCCGGGCCCAGCAGGGTTTCAAACAGGCCGGCGTTGGCATCGAAGCAGGAGGAGTAGAGGATGGTATCTTCCATGCCGAGAAACTCGGACAGATTGGCTTCCAGTTGCTTGTGAATGTCCTGGGTTCCGCAAATAAAACGTACCGAGGCCATGCCGAAGCCATGGTCTGCCAACCCGGTCTGCGCCGCCTTGATCAATTCAGGGTGATTGGCCAGGCCCAGGTAGTTGTTGGCGCAGAAGTTGATAACTTCTGCTTCGTTGACGCGAATGGCCGGTTGCTGCGGAGAAACTATTACACGCTCGCTCTTGTACAGGCCTTCGGCCTTGACGTCGGCAAGCTGTTGGTTGATCTGATCGTAGAATGAGGTAGATGCCACCTTAAGTCTCCTTGATTGGATTATTCTGTTTATTGGAGTGGTGGCATTTTAACCCTAAAGCCAATGGCTCAACACTCTTTTTTAAGCTGAGCCGACAGGGATAAATCAGATTAGGGCTAGTGCTTGTTTCAGATGAGAAAAACTAAGGAAGTCGAGAAGGAGAAAGGCACCTGAATGACAGATGCCCAAGGCTGCAGCGCTAGTCTTGCTGGTGAGCCAAAGTTTGGTAGTGCTGCTCCAGGCGCTCGAAGGTCGAGGTAGAACTGGGGGTGGCGTAAGCCTTGAAGATCATCAGCACCCTGAGCAGGCCTTCATAGAGTGAAGACTTGGTAATATTGGCTATGCTGGATTGGGTCAGCTGATAGCTGATCCAGAAACTGACTATCATCTTGATGGTATCGGCCAGGCTGGAGATCTTGTCTTGCTCCAGCTGCAGAAATCCATCCTGGCACAGTAGCTGTAGCACATGGCTAGAGCGGGTCAGCACCTTTTGCTGGGCTTCCAGATAGCGCTTTTTCAAGGCCTCATCGCGACTGAGGATGTCGGCCAGGTTGGCGTACATAAAGCGAAATTGCCACAGGGTATAGAACATGGCATCGAAATAGCCAATCAACAACTCGACATCGACTTGCCTGTCTTCATAGGGTTGAAACCCCAGTTCCAGATGATTTTCATACTGGGCGAAGATGCAGCGAATAATGTCTTCCTTGTTGCGGAAGTGATAATAGAGATTGCCCGGGCTTATTCCCAGATGGGCCGCGATATGATTGGTGGTGATGGAGCGCTCGCCGTGTTCGTTGAAGAGTTCCAGACTGGCCTGGATGATTTTATCGCGGGTTTTCATCTGAGTCCTAAATGGTTGCGGCATCATCCGCAATCCGGCGAATGGCTCTTGGTTATGCTGCTTCGGGTATTATGCTAGCATTGTGACAATCCATCAGGCAAAACTCAATTATCCCGCCAATGAACCTTAGTCGTTACTCACTTTTGCTGTATCTGTTGTCGCCACTCTTACTGCTGTATCTGGCATTTAGGGCCTTGAAAAGCCCGGATTACCGCGGCAGGTGGGGCGAGCGATTCGGCTTGTTCAAGGCCAAACCGACAGACCTGTTGATCCATACTGTTTCCATGGGGGAAACCCTGGCAGCAGTGCCGCTGATCAAGGCACTGATGCAAGCCAATCCGGACTTATCTGTCACGGTAACGACCACCAGCCCCACAGGTTCCCGCGAGGTGAATAAGGCGTTTGGTGACACAGTGCAGCATTGTTACCTGCCGTTCGATCTTCCCTGGTGTGTGCGGCGTTTTCTGAACAGGCTCCAGCCTGCCAACCTGATTGTGATGGAAACTGAACTCTGGCCCAACTTACTGCATCAAGCCAAAAAACAGGGCGCCGGCATCATGCTGGCCAATGCCAGGTTGTCGGCCAAGTCGGCCGCCAAATACCAGAAGTGGGCCGGGCTTAGCCTGCCCATGTTGCAGCTACTGGATAAGGTAGCCGTGCAGACCCAAGCCGAGGCCGAACGCTTTATCGCTCTCGGGGTTGCCGGCGACAAGCTGAGTGTTTGCGGTAGCCTCAAGTTCGACCTGCAACTGGATCAGCAGAAGATAACCAAGGCCAGAGGCGAAAGGCAGTTGTGGGGACGCGCCTCGTCCCCGGTATGGGTTGCCGGCAGTGTTCATCCTGGGGAATTTGCCGCCATGCTGGAGTGCCATAAACGCTTGTTGGCGCTGTGGCCTGAGGCTTTATTGATCATGGTACCGAGACACCCGGAGCAGTTCGATAATGCCGCCACGGCAATCAAGCAGGCCGGGCTTGCATATGTGCGGCGCAGCAGCGGCCACGAGCTAGCTGCCGAGACTCAGGTGCTGCTGGGGGATACCATGGGGGAGCTGCTGGGGTTATATGCCTGCGGCGATCTGGCCTTTGTCGGCGGTACCCTGATCACCAATGGCGGGCATAATCCGCTGGAGCCGGCAGCCTTGGGCTTGCCGGTATTTGTCGGCCCCAATCATTGGGACTTTGCCGAGATAACCCGTCTGCTGCAAGATGCCGGAGCCTTGCAATTGGTTGAAGATGCTTCCTCGCTGGCGAGTGGCATAACGGCACTGTTACAGGATAGCGATGCGAGACGCCGCGCCGCCCAAGCCGGCTTGGAAGTGGTTAGCAGCAACAGAGGAGCACTGCAGAAGCAGTTGCAGTTGGCTCAGGCCTTGTTGTCAGGCACTCGCTGAGCCGCGGTAGCCTTCCAGCAGCCACTGCCAGTTCTCTTCAGTAAATTGCAGCTCGGGCTGTTTGCGTTTTTCCTTGTTGAAGGAGCGCAGCAGCCGACTGAGATTGGCCTGTTGCCAGCCATCGGCTGGGGTTCGCAGCTCACCTCGGTCAAAATCAATCAGATAAAAGCCCTGGTTGCTGCTGAGAATGTTTTTGGCGTTGAGATCGGCATGGTAGACACCGCGCTGATGAAAACGGCCAATCAAGGTGCCGAGTTGTTGCCACTGTGGGCGGGACATGGCCTGTTTTTGCAGCAGAGCCACCAGATCCTCGGCACCATGAATGCGGCGGATCAGAATGTCGGCCCGGTACCAGAGCCCGAAGCGTTCCACTTTGGCGGCAATGGGCTCGGGCACAGGTAAACCTTCTTCAAAGAGTTGCTCCAAGAGCGCCAGTTCTGCCACGGCGCGGGTCTTGGTGAGGCCTGTGAACAGGTAGGCGTCTTTGCTGAACTTTTCCATCAAGCCACCGCGCCAATAGTGGCGCAATACCCATTGCTGTTTCTCATGCTCAACAAACCAGGTGGTGTAACGCCCCTTGGATGAGCCGACAATCGCTTGCTGTTGCCGCCAAAAAGATTCGTCAAACCAGGTTTCATCCAGGGCTTGTGGGGCGGCAAGGCTCAGCGCCAGGCAACCCTTGGCGGTGTTTTTAATCTGCATCGGCTATTTGTTCGTTATAAGCGTGGAACCTGGGTCTATTCTACATTAAGATCTGGGGTTTGCACCCAAGAAGCCGATTCAGTCCATGAGCCTTGACCCCGCGAAAATTCAATCTCTCTGTTTGCTGCGCCTGTCGGCGATTGGCGATGTTTGTCACGCAGTAGCCATGGTGCAGGCGATTCAGCGCCAGTACCCGCAACTGGCCATCACCTGGGTGATAGGCAAGATAGAATATCAGTTGCTCAAGCACCTGCCCGGAGTTGAGTTTGTGGTGTTCGACAAAGGCCAAGGCTGGAAGAGTTATCTCAATCTGCGGCGGGCGCTCAAGGGACGTCGCTTCGATGTGCTGTTGCACATGCAGGTGGCGCTGCGGGCTACTATAGCCTCATTGATGATCCCCGCTAAGGTGCGCATAGGTTTTGACCGGGCCAGAGCCAAAGAAGGGCAGTGGCTGGTGACCAATGAACAGGTGGCTCCGCTGGCGACGCCACACGTGCTGGAAGGTTTTATGGGTTTTGCCGCCAAATTGGGAGTAACAGATTTGAGCCCCAGCTGGCATATCCCGCTGCCGGAAGAGGACAAGGCGTTTGCTCGTCAGTGGGTCGCTGATGATGATAAGACTTTTATCATCTGCCCGGCGGCGAGTAAGGCCGAACGCAACTGGTTGCCAGAGCGGTATGCCGCCGTGGCCAACCATGCGTTTGAACGCGGGTTCAAGGTGTTGCTCTGCGGTGGCCCAAGTGCATTGGAAAAACAGCTGGCTGAGGACATCAGTGCCCAGTGTCAGCAGCAGCCAACTAACTTGATTGGCAAAACATCTCTGGTGCAGTTGCTGGCTATTCTGGAGCGGTCCAGCCTGGTGTTGGCTCCGGATACTGGTCCGGCGCATATGGCGGTGACCCAAGCGACGCCGGTTATCGGTCTCTATGCTCATTCCAATCCGGGGCGCACCGGGCCATACACTTGGAAGGAATATGTGGTGAGTGCCTATGAGCAAGCGATAGCGCAGCAGTTCCCGGGCCATCAGGTTCCTTGGGGCACACGAGCCAAAGGTGAACATCTGATGGAGTTGATCTCTGTGGAGCAGGTGTGCAGCATGTTCGATCGCGTGGTCGCCGACTTTCGTCTTTGAAGTATCAGTCTATGAATAAGCCTATGACAGCCCAATCCGCAGTAAAGTTTTTGTTTGTGCCCGTGTCTTCTGCCGAAGGCATGGGTGAGTATATGCGCTCCTTGATCATCGCCGATGAAGTGAAGCGGGTTTGGCCACAGGCGGATATTCGCTTTGTTCTCAGCCGGGAAGCTCCCTACGCCAAGACCTGTCCCTATCCGGCAGATTTGCTGGCCCGGACGCCCACCAAGGAGGTCAAGGCGGTCAACGGCATTATGGATGAGTTTGCTCCCGATGTGGTGCTGTTTGACGCCTCAGGCCGTAAGTCACAACTGAGCCATGCCCACAACTTGGGTGCCAAGGTGATCTTCTTCAGCCAGCACAAGCGCAAGCGCAGCCGGGGTATGAAAATAGGTCGCGCCAGGGTCACAGACAGCCACTTGGTCGTACAGCCTGAGTTTGTTATCGGCCCTATCAGCGCCTGGGAAAGTATCAAGCTAAAGCTCATTGGTAAGCCGGAACCTGTGTGTATCGGCCCTGTATTTACCCCGCCGGATGAAGCGCGGCAGCAGACTTTGCTGCAACAGTATGGCTTGAATGAGGGCGAATTCTTGCTGTTCAACGCCGGTTCCGGCGGCCATAAACTCAATGACAAGCTGGCAGCCGATTACTTCTTTGCCGCCGCCGAGGCTTGTTACCAAGCCTCGGGTATCCCTGTGGTGATGGTGTTTGGCCCCAATTATCCCAAGGATTTACCGCAGGCTCCCGGAGTTATAGCTATTTCCTCGTTGGCCAATGCCGACTTTATCAATCTGCTGGTGGCTTCGCGTGCGGCGGTTCTCAGTGGCGGTGATACCCTGCTGCAGGCCATAGCACTGCGTAAAAATACCCTGGCGGTTGCCGTGTCCAAAGATCAGCCTGCGCGAATTCGTGTCTGTTCAGACAAGGGGTTGGTGCTGCAGGCCGAGGCCGAACAGATGGGTTCGGCAGTACAGACGCTGTTGTCGCCGGATATGGACCAGAAGCTGCAACAAGCCATGGCCGCAGAACCGGACATGAACGGGCTACAGCTCACTATAGATGCGCTTAAGGCGTTGCTGGAGAATCAAGCATGACAGGCAGAAGAATCGCCATTGCCATAGACAGTCTCGCCGGTGGCGGCGCCGAAAAAGTAATGCTGACGCTGGCCACAAGCTTGAAGCAGATGGGACACGAGCCTCATCTGCTGGTGCTGCATAATGACTGTCACCACGAAGTGCCCGCCGCCCTGGCGGTGCATTTCTGTTTCGATGCCAAAGAGCGCAATATCGACAGTTTCTGGCGCCTGAAATCATCGGTTGCCAGAGTGCAGAGCTGGATTGCACAACTACAGCAGCAATATGGCACATTCGAGTTGTTTCTCTCCAATCTGGACAAGACCAACCTGTTGATGACTCGCGCCAGTGTGGCGCCACTCTACTGCATAGTGCACAACTCGATTGAAGAGGAGTTGCAAAGGCAGCGCAAGTTGGGGCCATTTGCCTACCTGAGTATGCTCAAGGCCAAGAAGGCGCTCAATGGCCAGAAATTGGTGACGGTTTCCAAAGGGATCGCCGGGGAGATAACGCAAGTGGGCCGGATCAAGCCCGCTTCGGTGCAGACTATTTACAATCCGTTTGAGCTGGACAAGATCCAGGCCTTGTCACAACAAGTGCCAGCAGATATGCCGACAGGGGATTATATGATCCATGTCGGCCGTTTTGCCCGGCAGAAACGCCACGATGTGCTCTTTGCTGCCATGAAGCAGATGAAAAACCCTATGCCATTGGTATTGTTGTGTAACAACAAGAAGAAGGCACTCAAGGCGGCGCATAAGTTTGGGGTCAGCGACAGGGTGATCATCCCGGGATTCCAGACCAACCCCTACCCCTGGATCAAAAATGCCCGTCTGTTGGTGCTCAGTTCCGACTATGAAGGCCTGCCAACGGTATTGATTGAATCACTGGCAGTGGGAACCCCTGTGGTGAGCAGCGATTGTCGTCATGGCCCGAAAGAGATCTTAACCGGGGAGTTTAGCCGTTATCTGGTACCCCGTAGGGAACCTGCTGCGCTGGCCAAGGCCATGGATGCGGCGCTGAATGATTATCCGGACTGTGCTACGGCCGAGATACTGCAGCAGGTGGGTGCCAAGCGGGTTGCTGAGCAATATCTGGCATTACTCAACGGGCCGGACTCAGAGTAACAAAGATTAAAAAAGGGCTGATTCGGCCCTTTTTATTTAGGATTGTACGAACGAACCCGGCCTGCTCTCTGGCGTGCAAGGGCTATTTGCCGGAACCCGTTAACCGAGTCTGAACTTGAGGTAGCTGAAAGGCATTTTCAGCATGCGTCGCCATCCCAGAGTACTGAACAGGGCCAGTTTGGAAGCCGGAAACTTAGGGTCACAATAGTGCTGGTAGAGCAGTTGCCAGTCGAGATGACTCATCTCGTTGGGGCGCTTGCTCTTGGGGATAAAGCGCTTTATCAGACCAAGCCCAATCTGCTCAGGCTCCAGCACCAGTAGATTGGAAGCCATAAATCTATCCCACTGCTCATCCATAGCGGCATCAAAATGGTGCCTGTGCTCCAGCTTGGGCCATGCGGGATCCAGGCGTCTCAGCCAGATATCACAATAAATCTGCTCTGCATGGGGGCAGGTCAAAGGGGCGCCATGATATTGCGCCTGATCGCTTCTCGAAGGGTCGTATTCGAGATCGGCAAACAGTGGCAGGTCCCATATCTTCAACAGATCTTCCTTGAGCCCAAAGTGGAAAAAGTCACTCGGGTGCCTGACGACTCTCTGCCCTTCGGCATAACGCCGAAAGTAGCTGGTATTGACTACGACTCTTTCCTGGAAATAGCTGTCGGCGGCATTGCGAACGGGATACTTGCCCTGGGCTGCCACAAAACCGTTGCCGGTCAGGAAATTGTCCGAGCGCAGTTTGACGGCATAGCGGGTTTCTACCCGTTTAAGCCCTTCGGCGGATGAGACAATTTGGCGGTTGAAGTTGAGTTTTTGCGGTTTGCCGGCGGCATCATAGGCCACTATGTTGCCGCCCGGGTCCTGATTGAGTAGCAGCAGATCCGGCTCCAGCCCACTGCAATCCTGCCCCTCCCAGGTGGAGAGAATAATCTTGGCACCGGGCAGGTGCTCTCTGATGCTTTGCAAACACTTATGGGTAATGCCTGTTTCCTGGGCCCTTTCCTGGTAGCTTTGAACCGGGCCTTGCACTACCACTGTGATATCGCTGAAATTGATTGCCATAATTAAGCGTCTGAATTGTCGTCGAAAGGAGCCTGGCTAATCGGCTTGTGCCAGCAGGGATAGATATTCTTCAGGAACACCACAAAAAATCACTTCATCGCGTTCAATCAGATGGTAATGGATCTGCTTACCCTGACTTATCAGGTAGTTGTATAAAGGCGCTATATACAGCTCCTGCTTTTGCCACTCGCTGGCGGGCTTGGCGGCCTCCTGGGTATAGGCTGTGCAAAAATCGGCGGCATGGCGAAAGTAGTACAGACCTGTACTGCACAGATCGGAAATCGGCCTTTTTTCTGCGGTTTCAACGACGAGCGTCGAATCTACAGCGGCAGGTTTAGCGTATGACCAGTTACTGCCTTCACCCTTGAACACTTCAAGATAGCCGTCGCAATGCTCTGTGATGGCAGGAAAGCTAAAGCCCGGGCGGAAAGTATCGATATTGAAGATGGTCAGCGGGGTTTGCGGGTCGACATCCGTTAACCCCAAATAGACGGTTTCGGCTTGTCCTCGAGTCGCTTCCGTGAGCGAGACGATACGGTAATCCTTGATCCCCAGTTGCCGGCAGCGCTTTTCAACAAACTCCGGAGTGTTATAGACATCGCGCACGATAAATAGAAACGGCATGGTCGCAAAATAGCGGCTGAAACTCAGCAGCGCATGGTCAAATAAAGGCTTGCCATGGGCCGGTAGCATATATTTGGGTTCCTGGTAGCCGGCTTTGAAGAAACGGGAACTGAGTCCGGCCATGGGGATGACTATCATAATTGGGCTCCTGTGCAGCTTTGCAGGCGATCATACAGGCGATAGGCATTGCCGATAAAGCCCAATTGTCTGTCGGGTCTGTCATTGTGCAGTGGCAGCATGGACAGAAATAGCTGGATCTGCATGGCGTAGAGCTGGCTCTCGCTGACACCGAATTCGCTGGCCATCAGTTGGGTGAAGTCGGCCATGATCTGTTCCCGTCTCTCTGTCACCGCAATATCGAAGTTGAGCGCTTGACCGTCGAGCTGCGCCCGAAAGTAGCTGGCGATAATGGAGTCGTACAGTCCCATCACAGAATGGGCCAGTTTGGCGATGTCGTAGAGGCTGTTGCCATATATAGTTTGCTGCTCGTCGCCGTCTATGCCGCGAGGATCTATCACCTTGATATTACAGGTGCGAAAGTCGTAGAGAATATTACTGAAGCAAAAATCACCGTGCAGCACATTGAGTTGACCACTGTCACCAGGAAGTTGCGCCTGAGTCGCTTCGGCCAGTTGATAGATGCTGGGCCTGAGTTGACCATTAAAAACGATGGGCTGGTGGAGATCCAGCGGCGTTTGCTTGGCAAACTCCTTGAGGCGTGAGCGGGTCTTGGCCATAAACAAGCCATCCAGGGTCGGCTTGGGTTGCGCCTTTTGATTGGCGGCATCCTTAATAAACTGGCTGCAGGCTCTGAGTATTTTACGCCAGGCAAAAGCTGGCAGTTGGCTGAAGACATACAGCTCGTTGAGCGCCGTCAGATGCAGGTATTCTATGCTGTAGCCAAAGAATTCAGTGGTTTCCTGGGTGCCGAGTAATTGTGGGATATAACTGCGCAGTGGCCCTGGTAGTTCAGTGTACCAGTTGGCTTCGGCAGCCAGTTTACGCTTTTTGTGGCTGTATTTACTGACCACCTGTCCCTGAATCGACATCTCATTGAAGGCTCTCTGGGTGGTCATTCGGCTCTTGGACTGATAGTAAGTATGACTGTGGCCGAAGTCATACCAATGCTCGAAGCGCTCGGGGGTGAGGCCTTTTTCGGCAATATAGCCGTTGAGTCCGGCGATAAAGTCCCACTTGCATTGGGTGATATGGCGGATCAGGGCTCTTGGTGCAGAAAAACTGAAAAAACCATTGGCGATCAATTCACTGGATGGTGGCTGATCACTATGGTGTTTATTGAGCATGCCGGTATCCGGATTGAATTCGGCCCAATCATAGTTGTCTTCAACTTGGCTCAGGCCGAGCAGATCCGGGGTCTGTGGCAGGGCATCGAACAAGGTGTCTCCATGCAGCACATACAAGGGCTCGGTCGTGGCAAATTCCAGCAGATTGAGGGCATAGACTATAGACTCCCCCAGACTCAAGTGAGTCGGCAGGTACAGGAGTTCTACCTGCTTTTCTGCCAATGCCTGGGTATCATAGGGCCCTGGAATAAAACCCTCTGGCAGTGTCATCACCACTCTCGCTCCCTCGGGAAGCAGGGCCAGTTGATGGTGAAACAGCCGTTTATTGCCTACCGGTAAAAAACAGGGCGGCAGTGGCCCGAATTCAGACTGGAGTTCAGATGCCACGAGTGCTGCAGAAGTTATCAGATACATGCTTGGCCCTATGCTTTGTCGTCCGCCAGTAACTCTTCTATCTGCTCCCGGCTCAACTTGGCAAATTCTGATGGTCTTATTGCCCGGTCATCAATATAGAAACCCTCATGACCACACCAAGGCTTACCCACCAGAATTTCATCGTAGGGAACCTGGTGCTTATCGAGCCAAGTGGTGATCACCGGCAGGGTATGAATATTGATCTTGCCAACATTCCCCTCAAAGGTGCGCATATTGCGAGCGGTGGAGATAACAATGTCAAACCCCTGCGCCTGATATTCACGCAATTTGGCTATCACATCCAAGCGCGGTGACACCGCGCTGTAATCCTTACTGTCACCTTGGGTAAGGGTGCCGTCAAGGTCGACTATGAGTCGTTTCATCTCTGCCCCAATAGGATAAAAACCTTATTGTACTGTGCGAGGCCAGGCTGAGCCAGTTGCTTGCGGACTTTGCACTTGCTGGCTTTGGGACTTAAGTGCCCGTATCTCTTTGGACATATCTTGCTTGAACTTGTCCAGATGGTGCACCTTTTTGATGTAGGCAATGGCTTCCTTGGCCAGAGTCTGGCGTTTGGCTTCATTCTGCAGCAACTGCTCAATCCCTTCGATGAACAGCGGCAATTTGTCGAAGCCATCCCCCAAAACTTTGCCGGTATAAATGCCGAAGCGACTGGTCAATTCATCCGGGTTTTGACAACTGACCAATAAGGTTCCGTATGACAAGGCCTCGAGAAATGACACGGGCAAGGCTTCATGAATAGAGGTATTGACCAGCAGCTTGGCATCTTTCAGCAGCTGATTTTTACGCTCGCCTTCAACGTGACCGACAAAGTGCAGGTTGGGTATGTCTTGATACTTGGCCATCACGGCGTTGTTCTCATCGGCCTGTCTATGCGCCTGCCCCAACATGTAGAATTGGTACTGCGGCATGGCTCGGGCAATTTCGGCAAACAACCAACCGCGTTTTACTGATTCTATTCGGCCAAGGAACAAAATATTGTCTTGTTTTTGATGATAATCCAGGTCGAAATTTTCATCTATTTCAATAGGGTTGGGCAGATACTGAATCTCGGTATCGGCCGGCAGGCGATACAAGTCTTTGGCTTTTTGGTCTAAACATCTGGCCTGACTGATAAAACGAATATTGCCCGTCTTAGCGTATTGATTTACAAAATCATAGACTTGTTGATCCTAATAGCAGGGTTCTGGAAACAGCTTGACGGTATTTATTTCATCCCATTCATAAGTGGGACGTGGATCCTGAATCCAAAACAGCAACTTCTTGTTTTTACCAGGGGCCTTGCTGAATATACGATATGAGTGAGTCGTCATTTCAATAGACAGGAAGACATCATATTGCTTTTTTTTCAAGAACAAATAGTTAATAAAATCGAAAGCCCTGGCGGCTAATTTATAGACTTTGATACCGTCTATCATATGGCATTTGGGAATGAGCCTGACTTTACCACAGTCTTTTTTTAGCAGCACTTCGACATCAATATCGTCGCCGGGCAGATATTTGGCAACCAAATGACGGGCAAGAAAACCATATCCCCCAAACTTTGTTTTGGCTCCACCAAAATACTCATCAACCAGAAGTGCTACTCTTAATTTACTCATCAGACCTGACCCAAACATATTGCTGAAGACGGCATTTTAGTTAGCCAAGACAACTAATTCAAAATTTATATCTGGAATAAAGTCTTGGTGTTTTTAATAAGATAATGATGTTGTTTTTTTATTTTTGTTGTTTGTTGTTTGTTGTTTGTTGTTTTTTGGTTTGATTTTTGCCTTGTTTTTAGGGGCGTGAATACTGTAATTGTTGATTGGGTTTCGATGCTTTCTGTCATGGTAAAATACTTTTTATTATTCTCCATGGCCGAATGCTATTCCGGGTTAATTATATCTATAGTGGATTTCGGCGTTATTTGATGTAGTACACGTAGGAAGCATCGAGGACTTATTCGCACTTTCATGAATAATAAGTCATAGGTTCAGTGGCTTATATTTCAGTATTCCGCTCGTTACATCACTCTCAATTTTATGTAGTCATAAAGGGTTTCAGTGTATGGAAGCCTTAGGGAAGGTGCGAACAAGTCCTCGTGGCACTCTGGCTTACACAGCAACCGGTTCTCTGCGTTATCCGACTTAAGCAGGCTTTCAGTCAGATGCCTTGAACGCCAATGCTGTGCAAGCCACTCTCTACAAAAGAGAAGGCCACAAGGACGTTACCAAGCACAAAAGTTGGGTAGATCTCAGGTCGTAGAGGATTGACTGGGGTTGGCTTGAGCCGTAAGCCGCCTAATACGTATTCACAAACACAGTGCGAGCGGTTAGGATCTGGCCTCTGTATTCGAGTAATATTACGTCGGTATCCTTATGCTCACACGCGCCATCTATCCCGGAACTTTTGATCCCGTTACCAATGGTCATGCGGATCTTATTCAACGTGCCGCGGCACTGTTTTCTCACTTGGTGATAGGCGTGGCAGCCAGTCCATCCAAGCAGCCTTGCTTCACTCTGGAAGAAAGGGTCGCCATGCTAAATGAGGTGACTGCGCACCTGGATAATGTGGAGGTGGTTGGTTTTACCGGGCTACTGGTAGATTTTGCCAAAGAACAAGGCGCCAATGTACTGGTTCGTGGGCTGCGCGCGGTTTCTGATTTCGAATATGAGTTTCAATTAGCCAATATGAATCGTCGGCTCCACCCAGAACTGGAGAGTGTCTTTTTGACTCCGGCGGAAGAAAACTCGTTTATTTCATCTACCCTGGTTAAAGAGGTCGCGCTGCATGGCGGCGATGTCAGCCAGTTTGTTCATCCGGATGTTGCCAAGGCTTTGGTTGCCCGAGTCAAAAAGCAAGGAAGTTAAAGTTAATGAGAAGTCTTTTGTACAAGAGCCTGATGCTGGCCGCAGGCCTGGGTATGAGCGCTGCGAGCCATGCGGCACCTTGGGTCGATAGTTCAGACATTTATTTGAGAGCCGATATTCAGGCGCTGGCAGATGCCGGGGTGATCACGGTTCCCGTTAATACTTACCCCTTGATGTGGGCCGGTATCGGTGCCGATTTGGCCAAGGTTGAGCCGGCAACCCTCACTCCTGCGTTGACTGATGCTTTTTCCAGAGTGAATTTTTACTATCGTCAGGCGATAGAAAATCGCGGCAATGCTGTTATCAAGGCGACGGCAGCCACGGATGCCGCCCGGTTTCAACATTTTGGCTCTGACTACCGTGAAAAGGGCCAACTGAGCGCCTCATATGAATATGTCGGAGAGCGTTTTGCCTTCAAGGCTGCGGGAACCGGCGCCTATGACGCCCAGGATGATGAGAGTGCACGTTTGGATGACTCCTACATGGCGCTGGTGCTGGGCAACTGGATAATGACTGCGGGTGCAGTGCAGCAGTGGTGGGGCCCTGGGTTTGATTCGGCTTTGCACAAGTCAAACAATGCCCGCCCTATGCCGTCAGTCATGCTCAGTCGTAATAATGCTGCGGGTTTTGAAACCCCTTGGCTATCCTGGATTGGCCCCTGGACCCTGACCGCAGGTGTCAGTTGGATGAATGACGACAGAGCCGTTGAAGACACACTGCTGTGGAACATGCGCGGCAGTGTCAGGCCCTTCAAACAGTTGGAAATAGGCCTTTCCTGGACCACACAATTCTGTGGAGAGGGACAGGATTGCGGCTTTGGTTCATTCTGGGATGCTATTTCCGGTGGAACCGAGTGTGCTGATGGTGACCCGAACTGCGACCCTTCAATGAATACCAAGATAGGTAACCAGATGGCGGGTTTCGACGTTCGTTATGCCGATACCCTGTTTAATGTGCCTTTCGGTCTCTATCTGGAGCGTACCTGTGAAGACTCCAGCGGTTCGGCGCCATGGCAGATTGCCGACTGCGCCGTGCTGGTGGGCGCTGATACCCGCTTCAACCTGGCGCAGCAGCAATATAAGCTGTTCTTTGAGTATACGGATACTCTGGTTGCCTGTGGTGGAGATCCCAATGTGTTCAACTGTTTCTATGAGCACAGCACTTATTTGAGTGGTTCCCGTTATTACAAACGTTCCTTGGGTTCTACCTATGACAGCGATGCCAAGGTCTACGTTCTGGGCTTGGTGGGTCAATTTGCCGACAGCCATGGTATTAACGCCTACCTGCGCTATGCTCAGCTCAACAAAGACGGTAAAAACCGAAATAATGGTTGGGCCCCAAAACCCGCCAAGGAAGATCTGCTGATGTTGGAACTCAGCTATCGTATGCCCTTGCTGAAGGGGATGATGACTTTTGGTGGCACAGCTTCCCGTTCAGAGTTTGCAACTTATAACGATAACGATGCCAGTTTGTTTGGTAGTTATGAGTACAGGTTCTGAGTGACAACTGCTTAACTAAGCCTGTATAGCCGGCTTTTTTAATCCCAGCCACAAGAATGTTACCAAATTTAGCCGGCCTAGCCGGCTTTTTTATGCTCGTAAAGAAAATGTTACCAAGTTTAAACGGAATGATTGCGTAAAAAACGGCATTAACGTAATTTGGCCTTAAGAAACTACAGCTATATTGCATCCAGACCTACTTCCTGTGTAGGTTGTTTTTTAATCAGTTCCAAGTTTGGAACCCGGGAGCTTATTTTTGATTTCAGTCGTAATACCCGCCAAAGACGAAGCCGGCAATATAGGCCCTCTCATTAATGAGATCTGTCAGGCCTTGGCAACGACAACCCCTTTTGAAATTCTGGTTGTAGATGATGGCAGCAGCGATAGTACTGCCGACGAAGTGTTGCAAACTGCAAAGCAAAACAGCTGTGATGCCAGAGTTATTCGCCATAAACGCAGTACAGGCCAGAGCACGGCTATCTGCACAGGTGTGCGCGAGGCCAAAGGGGAATATATAGTGACCCTAGATGCCGATGGTCAAAATGATCCTGCCGACATTCCCGCCATGATCCGGCTGATCCCGGAAATGAACAGTGCTGATTTTTGCATCGCTGGTTATCGAAAGCACCGTAAAGATACGGCTTGGAAACGCTTTCAATCCCGTTTTGCCAACAGGGTACGCGATGCCTTATTGCACGATGGCGTTCCGGATACCGGCTGTGGTCTTAAGCTCTTTCCGCGAGCCAGTTTTCTGAAACTCCCCTATTTCAACCATATGCATAGGTATATTCCAGCGCTTATCCGACGTATGGGCGGTGATGTGCGGATTTCTGTGGTTAATCACAGAGACAGACAAGCCGGTATTTCCAAATATACCGCCTGGAATCGACTCTGGGTGGGAATCGTCGATATCCTCGGGGTGATGTGGTTGATTCGCCGGGCCAAAATTGCCGAGATAGACAGCATTGAATACAGCCGCCGGGACTAAACTGAAGCGCCTGCTAAAGACGCTGTTGCTGATATCCGTCTTGCTTGGGCTGATGTTGGCCGTTCAGGCCGGCTGGTTTGAGCATCTCACCGACAGTAACTGGGTCGCTAACTTTATTCACCGCCAAGGGCCTGCCGGAGTGGCGTTACTGTTTGCTGTCGGCGCTCTGTTTACTGCTGTGGGGGGCCCGAGGCAGATCATCGCATTTGTTTTCGGCTTCGCGCTTGGTGGTGCTGTGGGCGCCCTGTTTTCCACCTTTGCCGCCTTGGCGGGTTGTCTCCTCAGCTTTTATTGTGCCCGCTTGACGGTGCGCGAGTTTCTACAGAAGCGCTTTGGGTCGCGGCTGCAACGTTTTGAACGGCTGATCATTCATCGCACCTGGCTTAAAGTTTTAATGATCAGGCTATTACCTGTTGGCAGCAACCTGTTGACCAATCTCTTCGCCGGGGCAACCAGGGTGCCTGCCGGCGGGTTCTTAATCGGCAGTTTCATCGGCTACCTGCCGCAGATGCTGATCTTTGCCTATGCGGGAGCCGGCTTGGGCTTGTCTGATCAGTATCAACTCGGTATCAGCCTGGTGTTATTGCTGCTTTCCAGCGCCATAGGAACTTACCTTTACCGTAATCGTCTGAGCCGTCAGGTGGATGATTTGGTTACAGATAAACAGGGGCTTTGATGAATTGGCTGCGTAGCTACTTTGACAGTGATGATTACACAAAAGTGTTTTGGGCACTGTTCTGGCTGACCCTGTTTATTATGTTGTTGGGAATAGGATTCCGCTCTCCCTGGCCTGCCGACGAGCCTAGATTTGTCGAAGTCGCCAGAGAAATGGTCAGCAGCGGTCAGTGGTTGTTTCCCAGCCGTGGTGGCGAATTCTATCCGGACAAACCGCCGGTTTTCATGTGGGCCATAGCACTTTGTTACGCCTTGATTGGAGACCTCAAGCTGGCTTTCTTACTGCCCAATGCCCTGTGTGGTTTGCTGACCGTGATGCTGGTCTACGATCTGGGCGCAAGGCTGTGGAATGTTCGCACCGGGCGCAACGCCGCTCTGCTACTGATGTTGGTGCCGCAGTTTTTGATGCAGGCCAAGAATGCCCAGATAGATGCCATGGTGATGTGCTGGATAACTTTAGGGTGCTATGGCTTGCTGCGCCATTTCCTCAAGGGACCCAGTTGGGGCTGGTATTTTGCCGCCTGGGGCTTTATGGGGCTGGGAGTTATCACCAAGGGAGTTGGTTTTCTGCCCTTGCTGCTGTTGTTGCCGTTGGGGGGGTACAGTTGGCAAAAGGGCTTGTGGCGAGAGAGTTGGCGCTGGCGAATAGTATTGGGGCCGGTTGTTATGTTGGCCGTAATTGCGCTCTGGTTGGTTCCCATGGTGCTGACGGTTCAAGCATCGGCCAGCCCGGAACACCTGGCATATATGAACAATATTCTGTTTAAGCAGACGGGTGAGCGTTACGTCAACGCCTGGCATCATATCAAGCCTTGGTATTTCTTTGTTTTCAGTGTCATTCCCTGGCTCTGGTTCCCGCTGCCCCTATTGGCATTGGCTTACGGAAAGCGACTCTGGGCGGCTATCAAGGCTGACCCAGGCATTGCCGTTTTGCTGTTATGGGTCTTGCTGGTGGTGGTGTTTTTCAGCATCAGCCCAGGTAAGCGTAATGTCTATATTTTGCCGGCACTGCCGATGGCCGCGCTGGCCATTGCAGCAGCACTGCAGGGAGCACAGTTGTGTCTATGGTTTGAGCGCCTGGTTTCCGCCTTGCTGTGGTTGTTGGGGGGCTTGCTGCTGACTCTGGGCGTGCTGGCATTGCTGCACCATCCCAAATTGCTTGAGAGACTGGCTGATTATACCGATGATCTCACAGGTATCGGTTATCTGTTTATGGTGCTCGGTTCCTCCTGGCTGATTTTGCTCTGGTGGTTAAGGAAACAGCCTTCGCTGCTCCGCTCCGGCGTGGTGACTATTCTTGGTTGGGCCTTGGTCAGTAGCTGGGGCTATCTGTTGCTCGACGAAATACGTACTCCCAAGGCCTTGATGCAGCACACTGCCGAGGTTATAGGTGAAGATGCCGAGCTTGGGCTGATCCGCTTTAAGGAGCAGTTTATTCTGTTTTCTCCCATGAGCATTACCCACTTCAGTTATCTGGCTTCCACTGCCGAGCAGGAACGCAGGGCCTGGCAGTGGCTGCAACAAGGTAAACAGCGTTATCTCCTGGTTCCCGGTGGGATAACGCTTGATTGCTTTGATATGAGCAAGGGCCAGAACATGGGCACAGCCCACAGAGAGGAGTGGTATTTACTTGGGGCTTCGGCGAGTTTGCCCGAGTGTCAGGCCCCCAAGACCATGGTCAGTTACCACACGCCGCACCCGGGACAGTGGATGCGGGAGTGATTGTGCTTCAGCGTGTCTGGCACAGGCTGCAAAACACTGTGGTGCGCTGTCCCAGGCGTATTTCGGATAACATATGGCCGCATTGGGTACAGGTTTCCCCACCGCGGCCATAGACATGCAGCTTCTGGGCAAAGTAACCCGGTTTACCTTCGGCATTGGTAAAGTCTTTCAGTGTGGTGCCCCCCTGCTTGATTGCCTGGGCCAGGATCAGCTTTATCTCGGCGACCAGCACTGTCAGCCGCTCTTTATCCACTTTACCGGCCTCGGCCTGCGGGTGGATCCCTGCGGCAAACAGGGCTTCGTTGGCATAGATATTACCGACACCCACCACAATGGCATTGTCCATCAGACAGAGTTTTATCGCCTTCTTCTTGCCCTTGAGCGCCGCTTGCAGTTGCTCGACATTGAAGGCATCCGTTAAAGGTTCGGGCCCCAGTTTGGCCAGCAGCGGATGAGCCGTTTCCGGCAACTCGCACCAGAGCCAGGCACCGAATCTGCGCGGATCGTTGAACCTCAGCACCCGGCCGTTTTCCAATTCCAAATCTATATGATCGTGCTTCTCAGCCGGTGTGCTACGGGGCAAAATCCGCAGGCTGCCGGACATCCCAAGATGCACTATGCAGGTACCGGCATCTGTATCCAGCAATAGGTATTTGGCGCGGCGGCGCACGGCTCTGATGGTCTGTCCTATGATATTGCGGGCCGTTTCGGGTACCGGCCAACGCAGCGAAGGATTACGAACGATAAGGTTACTGACGGTCTGATCAACAAGATACGGCGCAACCCCGAGGCGGGTCACTTCCACTTCCGGCAATTCTGGCATAAGGCTCTCTGCTCTATCAGCTTGTGGATACACTCAGCAGAGGTACAACACCACTTCTGAGGCTAGGGGGAATAAGATACCAGTTCCCGGCGGCAGATTTAAGCAGTCCCTGATGGGGATAGAACAGCCAAAGTTGTGGCTCGGCAGCGCCGCTGACTTTCAGCAGCAACTCTCGTGGCCGCTCATCTTGGGTGAGTTCTGGTTTACTTGCCAATGGTGATACCAGAATACTGAGCCAGGCTTGGCTCCAGTCGGCGCAATTGAGCACCTTGGGATCACACTGCCATTGGCCATTGGCGGCCTGTGCCAACCAGATCCCGCCCAGTTGCAGCTGCTGCAGTTCAGTATTGCTGTCAAACAGCTCGCGGGTATCGGGTACCGAGTTCATGCGTTTATCCAGCAAGGTCAGTACCGACACCATCAGAATGGAGGCCAGAATAATGATGTTATTCCACTGTTTGCGGGTCAGTGCCATGGGCAAGAATGTTTGGTTGAGGTCGAATCGCCAGTGTAGCACGGTGGCAGGTATCAGCCACCCGTGCTGTTCATAAACCTCAGGATCTGCACCTGATTGGGATCGTCGAAGTGATGCTCTTTGGGCTTGCGCTGAATCGCCTCGAAGATAGCCTGCTTCAATACGTCTATATCACCAGGATGGCTGCGGATGATCTGCTTCAGATCCAGCGAGTGTTCATTCCCCAGGCACAGCAGCAAGCGGCCTTCGGCCGTGACTCTGACCCGGTTGCACTCATGGCAAAAGTTATGGCTGTGGGGTGAAATAAAACCTATATGGATAGGGCTGTCGGCCATGCTGTAGTAACGTGCCGGGCCGCCGGTACGCTTGGATGACAGGCTCAGTGGCCAGCGTTGATTGATAATTTCCCTGACATCACTGCTGCTCATGTGTCTTGGCAGAGAACGCTCTTCCATAACACCCAGAGGCATCTCTTCGATAAAGGCGATGTCCAGCTGCTTTTGACGGCAATATTCCAGCAGATCGATAATTTCGTTTTCGTTGCGGCCCTTGAGGATCACGGCGTTGATCTTGATCCTGTCAAAGCCGGCCGCCTTGGCGGCATCTATGCCCTTGAGCACCCGCTCCAGCTTGCCGTTGCGGGTCAGGGTGGTGAAGAGTTCGCTCTTTAGGGTATCCAGGCTGATATTAAGGCGGTTCAAGCCGGCGGCTTTCAGCGCCGGAGCCAGCTTGGCCAGCCTGGAGCCGTTGCTGGTCATGGAAAGATCCTTGAGCCCGGGTAGTGCCGCCAACTGCGCCACCAAACGGTCACAATCGCTGCGTACCAAGGGTTCGCCGCCGGTGAGGCGTATCTTGCTGACACCAAGTTCGGTAAAGGCGCGGCCGATAAAGGCCAGCTCCTCCAGGCTCAATACCTGTTCCCGCTCCAGAAAACAGGGGTCTTCACTCATGCAATAGATGCAGCGAAAATCACACCTGTCGGTAATAGAGAGGCGCAGATACTCTATTTTGCGGCCAAAGCCGTCACTCAGGCTGTTCAAGGGCAGGCTCAGAGCAGGTCTGCAAACGGGTGTACATAGACGGTTTCACCCGCCTCTATGCGTTCATCTGCCTCGCCGATAATCACCAAACAGTTGGCCTTGACCATGGAGCTGAGCATGCCTGAGCCCTGGGCACCGGTCGTACGTACGTGCAATTGGCCATCATCTCCCAGGGTCATGATGCCGCGGCTGAATTCGGTGCGGCCGCTGCGGCTGCGCATGGCTTCATCGGCAATCGCCGGCAATAGTCTTGGCTGCCAGCTTGGTTCGCCGGCCAGTTTACGCAATGCCGGTTGAACAAACATCAGGAAAGAGACCATCACGGCCACAGGGTTGCCGGGCAAGCCGAAGAACAATGTTTGGTCTATCTTACCAAACGCCAACGGGCGTCCCGGACGCATATTGATGCGCCAGAAGTTGATTTCCCCCAGCTTGGCCAGCACTGTCTTGATATAGTCGGCATTGCCGACAGACACCCCGCCCGAGCTGATGATCACATCGGCCTGAGTCGCCGCCTGGCTCAATGTTTGGCTCAGAACCGCTTCCGAGTCTTCGATGATCCCCAAGTCCAGCACTTCACAGCCAAGGCGTTTGGCCATCGCCTTGATGGTATAGCGGTTGGAGTCGTAGATGCAGTTGGCCTTGAGCTCAGTGCCGGGTTGGCTGACTTCATCGCCGGTGGAGAATACGGCGATTCTGGGGCGGCGCTTGAGGGGCATCTCAAACAGCCCCAGCGAAGCCAGCAGGCCTTGCTCGGCAGCGCCCAAACGAGTGCCACTGCCGAGGGCAACGGCGCCTTGGGCTATATCTTCCCCTGCCAGACGCACGTGCTGGCCGCGGTAGATCTTGCCACTGAAGCTGACCTTGCCATCGGTTTCGGTGGCAAGCTCTCTGGGTTGAATGGTATCTGCACCCAGAGGAACCGGCGCACCTGTCATAATTCGTACCGCTTCACCCGGCTGCAGCTGGCCTGAATATTGATGACCGGCCAGCACTTCTCCTTTCAGTTCAAAGGATTGTGACATGTTGTCTTGAAACGCGAAGGCGTAACCATCCATTGCCGAGTTGGTCTGCTGCGGTACGTTCACCGGTGATATGGCGTCCTGGGCCAGAATACGGTTGTCGGCTTCATCGAGCGTCAACAGCTCTGTCTCTGTGACGGGTTTGACTTGCTCCAGGATATGGTCGATGCCCTGACGTACCGACAGATTTTGTTCGCTGCCGAGCTCACAGGCACTTAAGGGCAGGGCTCTTGCTGAAGAGGACTTGAATTCGGGGCGATACTCGCGAACATACTGCTGCACAAAATCAGCAATTTGCGCCACATTGTTGAGATCCAGGCGGCGGATCTCTCCCGGCAGCTTGGTTTCATCACAGCAGGCGATTGCGAGGATATTGGGATCCTCGGTATGGATAAAGGGTTTGCCATGGGCGGCTCGGTGTAATTCAATTTTGGGCAGCGCCAGTTTCTTGAAGCCTTCCACCAACACCAGGTCGGCCTTGTCCTGTTCCAACTGGCCGAGTAGATGCAGCAGGTCTGGATCTCTGTCCAGCGGATCTTCAGTCATCAAGGCCCAACGCACATGGGAGGCCACCAACATCTGTCTGGCGCCAGCCTTGCGCATTTCATAGCTATCTTTGCCCGGCTCATCAATATCAAAGTTGTGATGAGCGTGTTTGATCACTGCCAGTCTCAAACCACGACGATTCAGCTCAGGGATCAACTGCTTCAACAGTGTGGTCTTGCCTGTGCCGCTGTAGGCACAGAAGCCCAACACGGGAATGGACAGGGGATTGGTAAAGACAGTGCTCATAAAAACCTCTTAAGCTTGGGATATTTCCGCCGCGAGTTGTTGTTTTTGTTCGTTGGTATTGACGTTAATAAAGGCGCTGGGTTGATCGGCGAATGATTCAACCACTACCGGGTGTTCACTGTACCAGAGATCGATACGGCGCCTGCCAGAATCGAGAAAGGCCTGCATCGAATCCCTCACCGTCGGTTTGAGCAGCATAACCACCGGCTGCTCCCGCTCGCCGTCGGACGCCACGGCGAGATCCGCCTCTGACGCCTGCAGCTTTTGCACCATACGCTCGACCAGGTCTTTGGGCAGCAAAGGGCAGTCGCAGGGCACCACCAACAGCAGATCGGCATCTGTCTTATCCAGGGCGCTGATCATTCCCGCCAACGGCCCGGGATAACCCTGTTCCAGGTCGGCAATGACAGGAAAACCGAACTCAGCATAACGTGTTTGATTGCGGTTGGCGTTGATCAGGATCTGATTCACCTGAGGTTTTACCCTGTCGATAACATGGGCAATCATGGGGCGTCCCAGCAGGTCCACCAAGCCTTTGTCTTCTCCGCCCATACGCCTGGCCATGCCTCCGGCGAGTATCACCGCATCAATGCGCTGCGACATAGTTGTTCTCCTGCAGTTCTTCCGTGGCCAGGGTCAAATTGGCTGAGGTTGTCAGTTGTTGTGATTCGATATGCCAATGTTGATGACAAAGTGCCGTTAGTTCTGAGTGCTGGTGGCTACTGATAAGCAGTCCTGTGCCTTGTTGCTTCAATTCGGCAATCATAGCAAAAACGGTTTGCTGCGATGCCCTGTCCATATTGGATATGGGTTCATCGAGCATGAGTAACTTGGGTTTCAACAGCCAGGCTCTGGCCAGTGCCAGCCGTTGCCGTTCACCGCCGGACAGAGTTGAGGCGTTGGTCTTGAGCAGTTGCCCCAACTGGGCATGTTCTATCGCGCTTTGCATCCTAGTGTGCTGTTCGGTCTTATCCAGGCTGCTGTATTTCTGCGCCAGTTGCAGATTGTAGCTGACATTGCCTTCAAACAGGTACGGGTGTTGATGCAGGTAAATAGCCTTGCCGAGCAAGGTATCGCGTCGCCACCAGGGCGCAGCTGGAAATCCTTGGGTATAGATGGTACCGGCACTGGGTTTGAGTAAACCGGCCAGCAGCTTCATCAGAGTGGTTTTGCCGCAGCCATTATCACCTTGCAGATAGATGACCTCGCCCTGGCAAAACTCCAGTTGCCGGGTGCGAAATAACAGGCGTTCACCAAAACGCATCTCTAGATCTTGGGCTATCAGCTTTATCATCAAGCGTCCTAATGGCTTCTGGGATTGGCCCTGCCACGCAGAGTACCCAGAGCAAAATTCAGTATCAATGCCAGCACCAGCAGCACCAAGCCAAGGGCTATCGCCTGGGCAAAGTCGCCTTTACTGGTTTCCAGTGAAATCGCGGTGGGAATGTTACGGGTGACATGGGCTATGTTGCCACCAACCATCATGGAACAGCCGACTTCAGTAATGATACGGGAAAACGCGGCGATAATCGCCAGTAACAGAGGTACTCTCAGCTCGCGGCAAACCACCCAGATGGCAGAGGTCCAACTGGCGCCCAGAGTGCGGCTGGTTTCCCAGGCGCGGCGGTCGACACTGGTGAAGGCGGCATGGCTCATGGCTATCAGTACCGGGGCACAGATCATCATCTGCCCGAGGATCATCCCCTTCTGGGTAAAGAGCCAGCGAAGATCACCCAGGGCACCGTTACGGGTCAGCAGTAAATAGGCCAACAGGCCTACCACCACAGTGGGAATGGATTGCAGGGTTTGCACCAGATTGGTTACCAGCCAGCGGCCGGGGAATTGCACAAACGCCAGGGCGAACCCCAGTATCATGGACGGCAGCAAGGTGATCAGCAGCGCCGCGAAAGATACCGAGAAAGAGACGGAGATAATAGACCAGACTTCAGGGTCTCTGGAAAACAGCAGGCCTAGGGCCTGCTGTATAAGGGCTAACCAGCCTTCACTCATTTGCCGTAAGTTGCCTTGAACAGTTGTTCGCCTTGAACTTTATAGCTGTTGATCATGCTTTGTGCTTCTTTGCTAATCAACCAATCACTGAAGGCACGTGCACCTTTGTGATTCAGATCAGGGTATTTGGCAGGGTTGATCAGGATAACCTGGTAAGGGTTGGCCAAAGTGGCACCGCCGTCGAAGTCGATGCCCAGGTCCAGCTTGGCTTTGTAAGCCACGAAAGTACCACGGTCAGACAGGGTGTAACCTTGCAGTTCGTTGGCCATCAGCAGGGTTTTGCCCATACCTTGACCTACAGAGGTGTAACCTTTGAAGTCTGGAGTCACGTTGGCGGCTTTCCAGATGATCAGCTCTTTCTTGTGAGTACCTGAGTCATCACCACGGGATACGAAAGGTACACCTGACTTGGCGATTTTGGCGAAGGCTTCTTCGGCATTTTTGCTGTCACGGGCCTTGGCTGGGTCGTTCTTGGGGCCAAGGATAACAAAGTCGTTTTCCATGATGCCGCGAGGCTCAACACCGAAACCATCGGCGACGAACTTGGCTTCTGCGCCAGGAGCGTGAGTCATCACCAGATCCACATCACCCTGAGAACCCAGTTTCAGAGCCTTACCTGTACCTGTGGCAATCACTTGTACCTTATAGCCTGATTCAGATTCAAATTTTGGCAGCAGGTAACCCAGCAGACCTGAGTTTTCAGTACTGGTGGTAGTGGCTAGCTTGATGGTTTCCTGAGCGGAAGCCGGGGCAGAGATCATCAGGCCTGCCGCAATGGCAAGACCCAGCAGTTGTTTCAAGTTCAACATTATTGCTCCTTGGCGTGATTTTAATAAGTGGGCCTAACCCATAAGCCTGCGGGCCACGGCCTTGTACTCGCACCCATTAAAGCAATTTGGGTGCCAAAAACGAATGTTTGCTATAAACCGATATTGAGGGATCTAATATGTGAACTGGATCCCAAGCTTGGTAAATAAGTATCAGACAAATTGTCCCAACCGGCTTTTTCTCTGGTTCATAGTGACCAATTTTTACCGTATCAATGATAGAATCTATTTCAATTGAGTCAAAATGTCCTGAAGCCGACAATATGAGCCAGATAGAAAAGCCACTTAAGTCTAAGCCAATGCCTTCTGCCGTGTCCGTGTTGATCGTCGACGACGAGCCCGGTATGCGCAGTTTCCTCAACAAAGCGCTGGCAAAGAAATTTGCCCTGGTAGAAACCGCTGCCAGCATAGAAGAAGCCGAACAACTGCGCAGCCGTTGTCACTTCGATCTGCTGATTGTGGATATACGTCTGCCCGGCCGCTCAGGTATTGAGTGGCGTGAGGCGCTGGATGATCAGGAGCGGCGCTCCGACATCATCTTTATGACGGGCTATGCCGATATGGAAGTGGCGATTCAGGCACTCAGGGCCGGCGCTTCCGACTTCATCATGAAGCCTTTCCATCTGGAGCAGATGATGAAGGCGGTCGATCGCTGCATCGAGCGGCGCTTGCTGAAGCGGGAAAACCTGATGCTGCGCCGGGAAGTGTCCAGCGGCTATTCCTCCACCATCATAGGCAACAGTGATGCCATGATGGAGGTCAAGCGGGTGATAGAGCGAGTGGCACCAACCAATGCGGTGGTGCTTATCGAAGGCGAGTCCGGTACGGGCAAGGAGCTGGTGGCCAGGCAACTTCACCTGCTCAGTGGTCGTCAGGGCCCGTTTGTACCGGTTAACTGTGGTGCCATCGCTCCCGAGCTGCTGGAGAGTGAACTCTTTGGTCATACCGCTGGCTCTTTTACCGGTGCCAAGGGCAATCGCGAAGGTCTATTCAGCTTTGCCTCCGGAGGCACCATTTTCCTCGATGAGATCGGGGAAATGCCGCTGAAAATGCAGACGGCCTTGCTGCGGGTGTTGGAGCAAAAGGCGATTCGTCCGGTTGGCAGTGAAAAAGAAGTTAATATTGATGTCCGGGTGATAGCGGCAACCAACCGTAAGCTGGCCGATGAAGTGGAAGCCGGGCATTTCCGCCGCGACCTCTTCTACCGTCTCAATGTGCTCGACATAGTGATCCCGCCATTACGGGAAAGACCGGATGATGTGGTGGAATTGACCCATCACTTTACCCGCCAGTTGGCTGCAGAGCTCGGGGTGAAAGAGGTGGTCTGGAGCCATGAGGACCTGCTCAAACTGCAGCAACATCAGTGGCCTGGGAATATCCGCGAATTGCGTAACATGATAGAGCGCTGCATTCTGCTGGGTAAACCACCGGCGGAATACTGGAAAGAACAGCCCAAGGCCGAGCTGAATGCCCAGCCTGGCTATCCCCACGACTGGGCGCTCAAGGATGTGGAAAAAGACCATGTCACGGCCGTGGTTGACTCCCACGGCGGCAATAAGTCGGCGGCAGCCCGGGTGCTGGGAGTGTCTCGCAAAACACTGGATCGTAAATATAAAGAGTGGTTTGACTGCGAGTCGGAGGTCTGAGCTTGTCACTGTTCAAACGGCTCTTTGGCCTGAGCTGGCAGCAGCTGCAGGCAAAGGTGCGTTATCGCATTCTGATCCTGACTCTGTTGCCTATCTTGCTGACGCTGGTGAGCTTGGTGTTTATCACCATATACTGGAACATCAGCTACACAGGCAAACAGCTGTTTATGAAGGTCAAGGCCGACCTGACAGTGGCCAACAACACGCTGGCTGCGGTGCAGGAGCGTCAGGAAAAGCAGCTCGAACATGTGATGCAGTCCTTCGATTTCCAGACCCATTTTCGTTCGATACTCGAAGGTGAACAGCAGAAGCAGAAAGATCTCAACGCTTTTCTGGATCAACAGCGCAAGGCGTTGGATCTCGATTTTCTGCGTCTGGTCAGAATTGCCGATGCTGCGGCCGATCCTGACTTGCGGCAGATGCTGCCCTTGGTTCAGGGGCAAAGCGCCTATTCAGGGCTGATGGTGCTCTCCTCCTCGCGGTTGGCACGAATCGATCCCGAGTTGGCCGAGCGTGCCAAGATCCCGGTGAAAATGACCTTAAGGGCACAAAATCCCGACAGAGAAGTGGAAGAGCGGGGCATGCTCAGTCGCAGCCTGCTGCCGGTAGCCGATGAAAACGGCAAGGTCGGCTGGTATCTGGATGGCGGGACCCTGTTTAATCGCAATACTCGCATCGTCGACCATATTCGCGATCTGGTCTATGACAAGGGCACACTGCCTGAGCGTTCCATAGGCACTGTGACCATCTTCCTCGACAATATCCGCATCAGCACCAATGTGCCTCTGCATTTCTTCCCCAAAGAGGATGAAAATCGCGGTCGGGCATTGGGCACCCTGGTGTCCGAGGAGGTACGTCAGCAGGTGTTGGTCAAGGGCCAACTCTGGGTCGATAGAGCCTTTGTTTACAACGACTGGTTTATCTCGGCCTATGCGCCACTGACCGATATTCGTGGCCAGCGGATAGGCATGATCTATTCCGGGTTTTCCGAGTCGCCTTTTATCCACAACTATCTGCTTAATATCATAGAGTTGGGCACCATTTTGATGTTGGTGTTGCTGGTTTCCGGGCTCTTGGTTTATCGCGGCGCTTACAGTTTGTTGCAGCCGATAGAGCGTATTCACCAAGTGGTTAAGGCGGTGCAGTCCGGGCGCAATCTGCGTATCGGCGAGCTAGGACTGGACAGAGACAATGAGCTGGCCAACCTGGCCGAGCAGTTTGACCGCATGCTCGATTTATTGCAGCGCCGCAATGCGCAAATTCAAGCGGCGGCCGAGCAACTGGAGATGAAGGTCGAGGAACGCACCCGTAGCCTGCAGGAAAAAACCGAAGAGCTGCAGCGCAACGTGCAATTACTGAACGAAACCCGTCAGCAGTTGGTGACCAATGAAAAGCTGACAGCCCTCGGGGAGTTGACCGCTGGGATTGCCCACGAGATCAACAACCCTACCGCCGTCATCCTTGGCAATATGGAACTGCTGCGGGTGGAGCTTGGGGATAACGCCGAGCTGGTCGAAGAGGAGATAGATCTCATCATCCAGCAGGTGGGGCGTATCAGCACTATTATCCGCAGCTTGCTGCAGTACAGCCGTCCTGGCGAGTTCAATGCACCGCTGGAGATGCATCAAATCACACCTATTATCGAAGAGATGCAGCTGTTGGTACGTCACTCATTGGGTAAACAGGAAGTGGTGTTGTTGCCTGAGCTGAACGCCAGTTATCCGGTGCAGGTAAATCGTCCGCAACTGCTGCAGGTGCTGATCAATCTGGTGGTCAACGCTGCTCATGCTATGGATGGCAAGGGGCGGATCTGGATCCGCACCTATGACTGGGTGGAACAGGACGAACCTGTGGGGATCAAGATAGAGATTGAAGATGAAGGTTCTGGGATCCCGCAAGAGCAGTTGAGCCGGATATTCGATCCCTTCTATACCACCCGTAAGGATGGTACCGGGCTGGGCTTGTCGCTGAGCTACGGTATTATCAAACGCATAGGCGGCACCATAGAGGTCAGTTCGACTGTGGGTAAGGGGACACTGTTTACTGTCAGTATTTACCATATGGCCAAAGAGGATCAGTCAGGCCCCTATGATGGTTTGCTGTTCGGGTAGGCTCTTGGCTTGGCGTGAAAAAACAAAAAAAGAGCCGGGTAATTAACCCGGCCACAAAGAGTGTGTGAGCAATGTCGTGCTTTGCAAACTCAGGAACACCATAACTCTCAGCGGGTACTGCGGGCCTAAAGCTAAGGATGAGTTTTGGAACGCAAGTTAACGATAATCGTTCTCATTTATGTTTGCAACTATTTTTTGACCTTTGGCGATAAAATTTTCCAGTGTTATTCCTTCTTTCTTGGATTTCCGACCAAAAAATCTACCTAACTTATTAATTTTAAATTAGTTTAAATCTAAGGTGCAGGCCGGTAGTCATTGGTAGTTTTGGGGCTAAATCCAGATGGCTGCACCTTCCTTAGTGCCTGATTCCCTCAATGTTGGTTTGTAGAGAGGGGCATCAAAATTTAAAAACAGCGGCGAGGGATGAAAATAGTTGGCGGAGAGGAGGAGCATAAAGCTCTGACAATAAGAATCAGCCAAAAAAAAGGGCCGGGTAATTAACCCGGCCTAAAAGAGTGTGTGAGCAATGTCGTGCTTTGCAAACTCAGGAACACCATAACTTCAAGCAAATCTCAGTCGACTAGCGGTTAACTGACTCTCAGTTAAGGATGAGTTTTGGAACGCAGAACAAATGATAATAGTTCTCATTTTCGATTGCAACTGTTTTTTGTCTGTATTCAAGACAAATTTATCTCAGGCCTCAGATACGATTGTCCCCGGTGCAACAAGCCAGGATGCGGCTGATGGCGGCCATGCTCCTGCCGCTGCTCTGCTGCCAATGATTGAATACAGCTTGTACCTGGGCCAGGCCGCTCTTTGAGCTGAAGCCTGCGTCCACCAGTTTGTGACTCTTGAGATAGTTTTGAACATCAGCGGTCAACAGGAAGGTGTCTTTACCTATGCCACGCAGAAAATAGGGGCCGGTATTGCCACCCAAGCGTGCACCACGGCGTTTGAGCTCCTGCCACAGTGAGGTGATCTCCTCCACCGGCCAGAGGGCGATATATCGGGCCAGGCTGCCGTGTTCTCTGGCAATATCCTGCACCATGAGCGCGTTATCATAAATGGCCTGGGTCTTTTTCTGGTGGCGAATGAGGCGGCTGTCCTCACCTCTGGCCTGCAACTGCTCGGGGGAGAGCATCAACACTTTCATGGGTTCAAAGCCAAAGAAGGCCTCTTCATAGGCCGGCCATTTGTGTTCCACTACCTTCCAGACAAAGCCGCTCTGAAATACCTGTTTGCTGAGTGCTGACAGTAACTCGGCATCTGTATATTCCAGCAATTCTTCCGTGGAACAGACTCTGGGTAACAGGCTCTCCAGTCGCTCGGCGCCGCCTTTGCGCTCGCAGGCTCTGGCATAGATGGTGGCAAAATCTTCCGGCTTGCTCATGTGCTTTCCCTTTTGATTCAATTGCTGCTGCACCAGTGTAATACCAATCGGGATAAATATGGGAGTGATCAATGATGATTAACAATCACAGCCCCTCCCAGGCAGAGGGAGGGACTGTGGCACGCGATATCGGGTATCAGGATTGAGTGAGGCTCTGTTCAAACAGGGCCTTCAGTGAACGCCCTGGGCGCCCCAGCAGACGTTCCAGATCTGCGCTTTGCTGCTGATATTCACCATCGGCTATCGCCTTGGAGTTGTTGGCAAACGCCTTGGCCATATAACCGGGGAGGCCGATCCCGAGGAAAATCTGCTCCAGCTCTGCGACTGAAATGTTTTGCAGCCGAATGTTTTTGCCACTCACCTGCAACAGGTATTGTGCCACCTGGGCCTGGTTCAACAGTTCCGGGCCTGTCAGGGTATAGGTTTGTCCCAAATGGCTGCTTACAGTCGATTCCGATGAGAGAATGCCGGCGATGGCCTCTGCCAGATCGGCCTTCCACACAGGGGCAAACAAACCATTTTCACCGGCATTGAGCATGGTTTCTGTTGCCAAAGTGTGCTCCAACCCGGCCAACTGCAATTCGGCATAGGGACCGTTACGTACCAAGGTGTAAGGCACATCTGAGTGAACTATTGCTGCTTCTGTTGCTGCATGGGTGCGGGCAAAGTCGAATGCCGAGTCCAGGGTCGCCAATTGGAAACTGGTATAAACCAATTGTTCGACAGCGGCGGCCTTGGCGGCGCTGAGCACATTCATGTGCTGCTGCAGTCTCTGATCATTGGGTGTATCACCCGAGATCAATAACAGGCGTTTGACGCCCTGCATGGCTTTCGAGAGTGAAGCCGGGTCACTGTAATCGGCAAAGGCCTTCTCTACATCAGCAAACTCGTTCAATTGTTCAGGGTGGCGACTTGCCAATCTCAACTGTTTGGCAGGAACCTTTGCCAATAAGGCTTGGCTGACCAGACGGCCCAATTGGCCGGATGCACCTAAGATAAGGATCATGTTTTTTACTCCAGTAGGTTTATGGCATCAGTGTATCCCCGTGGCAAAAATTGATAATGAGTGCTTTACTTATCACTTTGGTTATTTAAATTAAACAAAGGTGAGAGATGGATGCGGCACAACTCTATCGTATGTTGGTATTCGCCACTGTAGTGGAACAGGGATCGTTAACGGCGGCCGCAGAAGTGCTGGGGATCAGCCGCTCCATGGTGAGTCAACATTTGAAGAAACTGGAACAGCGTCTTGGCTGCCGTTTATTGCACAGAACCACGCGCAAGATAGGCTTGAGTGAAGATGGTCAGCAGTTCTATCACTATTGTGCCGAGTTGTTGCAGCTGGCCAAGCAAGCCGAGGCCGTGACTCGCCCCAGTGATGAACAGTTACATGGCAGCTTGAGGATCACGGCACCAGTGGGGGTAGGTGAACTGTCACTGCTGCCCTTGATGGGGGAGTTTCACCAGCGCTTCCCCCATATCCGGCTGACACTGTTGCTTGAGGACAATAAGCTCAATCTGCTGGAGCATAAGATAGATATCGCCATTCAGGCCGGCTGGCCTGAAGACTCTGAATTCAAGGCGATAAAATTGGGCGACTTCGAAGAGTATCTGGTGGCTTCGCCCGAGTATCTCAGTCGCCATGGCAAGCCGCTGCATCCGGATAACCTGCATCATCACCAATGGCTGATGCATGCATCGAGTCATTTGCCTCGCAGCTGTACTTTGCACAATAGTCAGGGCGAACAGTTTCGTATTCGGGTTACCCCCTTTATCAGCTGCAACAGTACCAATGCCATCGCGGCTCTGGCTGCTCAGGGGCTTGGCATTGCCACCTTGCCGGATCATCTGTTGCAAAGGCAATTGGACTCGGGAGCGCTGGAACGTCTGTTACCGGATTATCATCTGCGAGAGGGCGGTATCTATGCCATTCATCCTTACCGTGAGGGGATGCCACCCAGAGTCCGGGTCATGTTGGACTTTCTCAAGCAGAAGTTGGGTCAAACAGAGGGGGGATAATGCCTTGCAGCACTCATGGTAACTGGTCACGCCTTCCCTAAGCGGTAGTCAGCAACTAAAGTTAAAGTTGGTAACCATGGGGATCCCTGTCTATGGAGCTTTACTACCATCCATTGTCGCGTTATTCGCAAAAGGCGCTGCTGGCACTTTATGAAAAGCAGGCAAACTTCTTTCCCCGGGTAACGGATCTGCAGGATCCATTGGAGCGCCAACACTATCTGCATTTCTATCCATCCGGTAAGCTGCCACTCTTGGTGTGTCAGGACGGCAGCCTGTTGCCTGAATCCAGCATTATCATAGAGTATCTGGACAATAAAATGGACGCCGGCACCCGGCTGTTGCCCAAGGAGCCCGAGCTCAATCTGCAAGTGCGTCTCTATGACAGAATTGCCGATAACGACCTCAACAACAGTCTCTATCAGTTGGAGCAGCAATATAGCTTACCGGAAGAGCAGCAACTTCCACTGCTGCAGCGTCAAATTGAAAACCGTCTCAGGCTTTGCCTGCGGGCGTTGGACTTACGCCTGGTTGAGCATCATTGGCTTTGCGGAGATGGGTTCACTTTGGCCGATTGTGCCTTAATCCCTTGTCTTGGTTACCTGCAGCGCAGTTTCAACTTACTGGACTACCAGCATTTGGGGCGCTACTGGCTCCAGGCGCAATTGCGGGGTTCCTGGATGTTGGTGCAGGATGAAGTGACTCTGGCTCAGGAGGAGGCCAGCAGTGGGCTCAGGCCCATCCCCTGAACAAGAATTCAGCTGTTGCGGGCCTTTTTGAGATCCAGGAACGACTTCCACTTGATGATCTCTGCCGGTAACTCGGGCGTGATCTCATCGAAACCGGCTTCCGTCAACAGGTTTTCCGTGGGTACCGGCTTGCGTTTGCAGACGAACAAACCTCTGACATGCACTATGGCATGCAGGCCTCTGTCCGACAGGAAACGCTGCTCTATGTAGAAATACTTTTCATCCCAGCCAACCACGCGAGAGGCAATTTCAAACTGCTGTAATGGCCTGATATCCCTTACATAAGTGAACTCGGCGGCATTGACTATTGGCATCCATTTCAGTTTTAGAAAGCGCTTCAGCAAGCCCATTTCGGCCATCATATAAGTGCGGGCCAGATCCATAAATGCCGGGTAGCGGGAGTTGGTCAGGTGTAGGTTGATGTCACAGTCACTCGGTAAAGCCCGATAACGGATGCGGCTGGTGCCGAGAAAACCGATATCGTTTGCCCGGCGCACTCGCCAGAGCAGCAGCCAAAACAGGCGAAAGTAGAGGTTCATCAAAGGGTCCAAGAGTTGAGAGGAATTAAAGGCTATCAAAGGTCATACCAGACGGCAAGCGAGAACTGGCTCACAAAAAAGGCGCCCGCAGGCGCCTAATCAATTGCTTCTGTCTCAGGCTTGGATCCCTGAGTGACGCAGCAGTGCGTCTATGCTGGGCTCGCGGCCACGGAAGCGGGTAAATAGCACCATAGGCTCTTCACTGCCGCCCATCTCAAGTATGTTGTGCAGGAAGTCGCGTCCTGTGCTCTCGTTGAAAATACCTTCCTCCTCGAAGCGTGAGAAGGCATCGGCAGACAACACCTCGGCCCACTTGTAGCTGTAGTAGCCGGCGGCATAACCTCCGGCAAAGATATGGGCGAAGCCATTCTGGAAGCGGTTGAATTCAGGCGGTGTGACCACTGCCACCTGGCGTCGAACCTCATCCAACATCTGCTGAATATGGGCGCCCTTGGCCGGATCAAACTCCTGATGCAGGCGGAAGTCGAACAGAGAAAACTCCAGTTGCCGCAGCATCATCATGCCGGACTGGAAGTTCTTGGCGGCCAGCATCTTGTCCAGCATCGCCTTGGGCAGCGGCTCCCCGGTCTGATAATGGCCGGAGATCTCCGCCAGCGCCTCTTCGGCCCAGCACCAGTTCTCCATAAACTGGCTTGGCAGCTCCACGGCATCCCAAGGTACGCCGTTGATACCGGAAACCCCGCCGACATCGATGCGGGTCAGCATATGGTGAATACCATGACCAAATTCGTGGAACAGGGTAGTGACTTCGTCATGGGTAAACAGCGCCGGCTTGTCACCCACAGGGCGATTGAAGTTACAGGTGAGGTAGGCTACCGGCTTTTGCAGGCCTGTGGCCGTCATTCGCCGGGTTCGGCAATCATTCATCCAGGCGCCGCCCCGCTTGCCTTCACGGGCATAGAGGTCCAGATAGAAGCTGCCTCTGTGTTCGCCCTCGGTATCCAAGATGTGGAAGAAGCGCACATCTTTATGCCACTTGTCGAAATCCTGCTGCTCTTTGACATCCATACCGAACAAGCGCTTGATGGTGTAGAACAGGCCGCTGAGCACCTTGTCTTCGGGGAAGAAGGGACGTAGCTCTTCCTGAGATATCTCATACTTGTGTTGCTTGAGCTTTTCGCCGTAGTAACCCAGATCCCAGGCCGCCAACTCGGTTACACCATAATGCTCCTTGGCAAACTCCTTGAGTTCGGCCAGCTCGGCCTTGGCTTGAGACTTGGAGCGCAGCGCCAGCTCATTGAGGAAGGCGATAACCTGCTCGGGCGATTGCGCCATCTTGGTGGCCAGGGACTTATCGGCATAGGTATCAAAGCCCAGTAACTGTGCCAACTCATGGCGCAGGCTCAGGATCTCGTCCATCAGCGGGCCATTGTCGAACTCACCGGCATTGGGGCCTTGATCCGAAGCGCGGGTAACAAAGGCGCGGTAGCACTCTTCACGCAGACTGCGGTTGTCGCTGTAGGTCATGACCGGCAGATAGGATGGAAAATCCAGGGTGAATAGCCAACCTTGCTGTTCTTTGGCCTCGGCCATCGCCTTGGCGGCGGCAATGGCAGACTCTGGCAGACCGGCCAATTCGGCTTCATCGGTAACCAGCTTGCTCCAGGCATGTGTGGCATCCAGTAGTTGGTTGGAATAGGTGCTGCTGAGTTCGGACAGGCGCTTTACAATCTCTCCATAGCGGGCTTTTTGTTCATCGCTCAGACCTATTCCCGACAGTTCGAAGTCTCTCAGGCTATGTTCTATCACAGTCTGTTGTGCCTGGCTGAGCAGGGCAAATTCCGCCGATGCCTTGAGCTCTTTATA
This sequence comes from Shewanella sp. VK101, assembly GCF_056497865.1. NCBI lineage: Bacteria > Pseudomonadati > Pseudomonadota > Gammaproteobacteria > Alteromonadales > Shewanellaceae > Shewanella > Shewanella sp. VK101. The sequence goes on along the minus strand of NZ_CM151402.1, from coordinate 4,854,752 downwards.
GGCCTGATACAGGCCCTGATGTTGGCCGACAAAGGTGCTGTACTCAGACAACAATGGCAGGCAGGCATCGTGCGCGGCGCGCCACTCTTCATTGCTGAGTACAGAATTCATATGGGAAATCGGCGACCAGATCTGGCTCAACTCATCGTCCACCTGCTCCAGAGGGGCCACCAGGTTCTCCCAAGTGTAGGGGCCTCCGGCGGCCAGCACGGCTTCTATCTTATCGCGGCATTTGGCTATGGCCTGTTCGACCGCCGGTTGAATGTGCTCGGCCTTGATACTGGAAAAGGGCGGCAGCTCCTGTGCTGTCAGCAGCGGATTGGTCATTGTCTGTCCTCTCTTTGGGCGTGGGCCATAGGGCCTGCATTGGATGCCTGGTCTTGCCGCCATGGCGGCGAATATTCAGGGGCGTGGCTAATAGATAAGGGTTCCGCTTTGATTTATCAAGGTGATAAAAGCGATTGGTGCCATAGCAGTGGCACAGATGTGAAACATAGCAGTGAAACATAGCCGCCAAACTCGACAGTGAAATACCTGTAAGTTACGAGTCACTGCTGCCGAGGAAGAGAGCCTACCGTCAATGCACAAAAAAATCATAAATGATAACTGGATCTAAAACACGATTCGTTATCATTTACATAATGAGGTGGTGGAATAAAATAAACTTTACTTTGTAAGTTTGGTACGTTTTATGCGCTATCCGCTCTTGTTGCTGACACTCCTGTGCTGCAATCCATTATTGGCCGATGAGGCCGCCGAAACCCAACTCATGCTGGGGTGGGACAGCCGCTATATTTCGGAGGGGCGTGACAACTTGTCTGCGGGCGGGATTGCCTGGAGTGGTATTCACCATAGCCGTGATGGCCTGGGGGCCTTCGTGTTGTTTGGTCGAGCCGACAGTGTTAACTACGCCGAGCTCAATGCCGGGGTGGAATACTGTTTCAACCCACTCGAATCAGTGGAAGCCGGTGTCGGCATGCAGCGACTGGAGTTTTACGGTGATGAGCGTGCCCATGACAATGAGGTGTACGCCTATCTCGCCTATCAGGGGCTGAGCTGGCTGACACCATCGATTAACTATACCTATGCTACTGAAGCCTCTGGTTATTTTGTTGAGTTGAGCCTGCACAGCCATTGGCAAGTGAACGAGCAACTGACTCTGACCCCCTATGTGACCCAGGGATTCGACTTTGGCTATGCCAGCCAGACCCATGATGGCCCCAATCATCTGCAGCTTGGTGTAGAGGCATGCTACTCATTAACCCCTTCTTTGGTGGCTTCCTTGCATTTGAGTCACAGCATAGCGGAGGATGATATCAAGCAGCAGGCGCAAGAGGAGGATTGGCATGGCGACCTGGATCAGTCTTATGCCGGCTTGCATCTGGAGTGGCAGTTTTAAACTGGCTAACATTCACCGCAGCTTCTAGACTCTGATGTGAAGACAAACAGCGTCGAAGGATCGATGCGGGAGTACAGGGAATGTTAACCTACAGAATCGGCGGGCTTTGCTGCCTGCTCCTTTGGTTGGGAGTCGCCCCATTGGCTGAATCCCAGGCCGAATCAAGCTCAGACCTGAATCTAGTGTCGAGTTCAGAGCCCTCAATAGATAAGCAACTCAGCAACCTGGACAAAGAGCCTGGTTCGCTCCCTCTGGGGTTAGTGCTCGACAGCGAGGGCAATCCTATTGCCATTCCACAGCAGTTTGAAGCCGCACTTGAATATGAGTCTGCGCCCTTGCCCAAGGCCTCGCGCGACAGTAAACCAACGAAATCCCGAAAAAAGAAGGCATCCAAGCCTCGCCGTCAAGTCGCCGATGATCCCAGTTGTCGCTGGTTGGATAAGCGAATGACAGAGCTGGAGCGGCGCCTCAGGCAGAAAGATTCCCACACTGCCAGATTTTTGCAGGCTGAACTCGGCGAGCATCAACAGCAGTTTCGTTGCCTCAAGTGCTCAGGTTCAGGGCCTGAGACCCAGGATTATTCGCGCTGCACCTTGTATCACTGAAATTTTTACCGGCAGACTCTGGTCTGGTCACTTGATCTGAATCCCCCTACAATGGCTCACAAGTATCCCGCCAGACGGGAGGTCGCCCTGTTGGGCGAAAGAATCTGTATCAATCGACGGAGATAAACATGGCACAACATTTTGACTATATCTGCCTGGGTGCGGGCAGCGGTGGTATTGCGTCAGCCAACAGGGCCGCCATGCGTGGCGCCAAGGTGTTGCTGATTGAAGCCAAACACCTGGGTGGTACCTGCGTCAACGTCGGCTGTGTGCCCAAGAAGGTCATGTGGTATGGCGCCCAAGTGGCCGAAGCCATGCATCTCTATGCCAAAGATTATGGTTTTGATGTCAGCGTCAACCAGTTTGACTGGAACACTCTGGTGGCTAGTCGTGAAGCCTATATCGAACGGATCCATGGCTCCTATGAACGCGGTCTGGCCAACAATAAGGTCACTGTGGTTAACGGCTATGGCCGCTTTGTTGATAACCACACCATTGAGGTCGACGGTGAACACTACAGTGCCGAGCATATTCTGATAGCTACCGGTGGCGCGCCCAGCATTCCTGACATTCCCGGGGCAGAACATGGCATAGACTCGGACGGTTTCTTTGCCCTGCGTGAACAGCCCAAGCGGGTAGCCGTAGTGGGTGCCGGTTATATCGCGGTGGAAATTGCCGGTGTATTGCATGCCTTGGGCAGTGAAACCCATCTGTTTGTACGCAAACATGCGCCGCTGCGTAACTTCGACCCCATGCTCTATGAAACACTGATGGAGTCCATGGCCAGCGAAGGGCCTTCGCTGCATACCCAGAGTATTCCCAAGGAAGTGCGTAAAAATGCCGATGGTAGCCTGACTCTGGTGCTGGAAAACGCTGAAGAGTACACAGTGGACTGCCTGATCTGGGCCATAGGTCGGGCACCGGCCACAGGCAATATCGGCCTTGAAAATACCGATGTGCAGTTGGATCCCAAGGGATATGTGATAACTGATGCCCAGCAAAACACCAGCGCCAAAGGGGTTTACTGTGTCGGTGACATCATGGCGGGCGGAGTAGAGCTGACACCGGTTGCCGTCAAGGCGGGTCGCTTGCTGTCAGAGCGTCTCTTTGGCGCCATGCCGGATGCCAAGATGGACTATGACTGCATCCCGACTGTGGTCTTCAGCCACCCGCCAATTGGCACCATGGGGCTGACAGAGCCCGAGGCCAAAGAGCGATTCGGTGAGGATCAGGTTAAGGTCTACACTTCCTCCTTTACCTCCATGTACACTGCAGTTACTGCGCACCGTCAGGCTTGTAAGATGAAGCTGGTTTGTGCCGGCGCCGATGAAAAAGTCGTCGGGATCCATGGTATCGGCTTTGGCATGGATGAAATCCTTCAGGGCTTTGGCGTTGCCATCAAGATGGGCGCCACCAAGGCTGACTTCGATGCCGTAGTCGCTATCCATCCAACGGGCGCAGAAGAGTTTGTTACTATGAGGGGTTAATGTCGAAAACCCACCTACACACGTTCGTATTGTAGAAAAACTGAGAGGCCAGAGCATCGTTCTCTGGCCTTTACTGGCTCATCGATACACTGCCTCTTCTAACACGTTTATGCCCCATTCCTTCTTAGTGCTTTTACTCATTCACGTCCGGTTCATAAGTTTTTACCCTACTAAAAGTTATCCATTCTTCTAACGCAGTTAGTTGTTCCCTATGTTGTATCACGAGGATAAGTTAGACCGACTCACGTACATCGGGATACTGACTTATCTTTGTACACGGTATAGTCTAGTGTTAATATCTCTAAAGGACTAATTATCATAGAGTTAGTGGAATGAATCTCAGTACAGCAAACGAAAACTTTAGGCAACTTGTCGGGCACAACGTTACTTATAGCATACCGCCATTTCAGCGAGATTATTCATGGAGTGAAGAGAACTGGGAAGAACTATGGTTTGATATTTTAGCTATGTATAGTGAGGAAGATGACGCTGAGACTGAGCATTATATGGGATACCTAGTCTTACAAGAATCTGCGAACAAAAAATCTAGCGCTGTGATCGATGGTCAACAAAGGATCACTACGATTTCAATCATAATATTATCTGCATTGAATCACTTACAAAGCTTGATCAAGAAAGACTTGGATTCAGAAAATAACTTGAAACGTGAAAATGTGTTGCGTGAAAGCTACATAGGTTACATCGACCCTATTACGTTACGTTCTCGTTCCAAATTAACCTTGAACAAGCACAATGATAGGTTTTACCAAACTTACATTGCAGTTAACTCTGAACGTATCCCTGCTAGAAACCTTAAAGCATCTGAGCATCTTCTTAGAAAAGCGTACCATTGGTACTCAAACAAGATTGAGACAAGATTTGGCTTCACAAAAGAAAGTGGTCAGGAAGTAACTGCTTTTATCGATTCCTTAGTAGACAAATTGTTCTTCACTGTAATTTCAGTTACTGATGAGCTAAATGCCTTTAAAGTATTTGAAACACTGAATGCGAGGGGGGTAAAACTTAGCTCCACAGATCTGTTAAAAAACTATCTTTTTTCTGTGCTAAGTAAAGACAATCCACATGACTCTGTTTTAGAAGATCTTGAGTCTTCATGGGAGCATATTACTGGCTTGCTGAGTAGTGAAAGTTTTCCTGAGTTGTTGCGGATTTTCTGGAACAGTAAAAACAAATTGGTTCGAAAAAAAGATCTATTTAAAACAATTCAAAAGGCTATAGATACACAAGCAAAAGCATTTCAATTAGTTACAGACTTGGAGTATAACGCTGAGATTTATGCGAATCTTCGAGATCCTAACAGTGCCATTTGGGATACAACTGAGAAGGAAGCTCTTTCGCAATTAATAATGTTTGGTGTAAAACAACCTATAGCAATGCTTATGTCCTCTTATCGAAGATTCTTTGATACTGACAGACAAACGTTCACAAAAATCCTTCAGTCAATATCAGTAATATCGTTTAGATATAACGTAATTTGTAGTTTGCCACCACAAGATCAGGAAGGCTTGTATAGCTCGGTAGCTACGAGAATAGAGAATGGTAATCTTACCTCTTACATAGAAGTTATTGATGCACTGAGGGATATCTATCCAGATGACACCCATTTTGCTGCTGCATTTACTAGCAAGCAGTTAAAGACGACAAATACTCGCAACCAAAAGGTTGTCCAGTACATACTTAAAAAGTTAGAATACTGTGAGTCTGGAAATTCTATAGATTTAATGACTAACCAATTTAACATCGAGCACATTTTGCCTCAGCGTGCAGGCGATGGTTGGGATCAATTTAATGGTGTTAGACAACAACAGTCAATTTATCGGTTGGCTAACATGGTTATATTAGAGAAATCAATAAATAAGAACATTGGAAACTGCCCTTACGAGGTCAAGCGTGAATCACTTAAAGAGAGTACTGTTGCTATAACTGCGGGCCTTGCAAACTTCTACGATGATTGGACTCCAGAGACCATCGATTCTCGTCAAAGGTATTTGGCGAAGAAAGCTAAAACCATATGGCGAATTAACGGATTCTAAATAAAAAGGCCCATTAGGGCCTTTTGGGTTTTCAGTTTTCCAAGTCTATCTTGATTCACAAAACAGATTGAAACTAGTTGAGTTTTAGAATTAATACAGCATCATATACGAACTGAAAATACGGGAAAAATTGTCCGTGAGTCGAGTATTTCTTTAAGAGGAAATTTTGGAAAATTATTCAGTAAATTAGGTTATTACAAAAGATTTCCGCAGAAAAGCAATACTCAAACTATAACCTATCGTGAGCCTGAATTTCCTGAGCGAAATAGTCAACGATTGATAGAGATAGTCGCTGAGGGTAATGGATGGTTCAGAGCACGAACGCAAGAATCTAATGCTAAGACCGGAATATTTTTTAGTATTGAACATAAGCTTAGTCACCTTCTTACTTGTATCGACCCTGAAATAGAAAATTTGATGTTAGGTAAGAAAATTAACACTCTCAAAGCGTTCATCAAACTCTATGAGTTTGATGACTCTGCTGAAAAGAGAGAGTTTCGAGAACTTCTGCCACCTTTACATGAGGTTAAGAACATCCGAAATAAGCTCGTACATGACCTGATGAAGTCATCAATCGGGCTGAATGAACAGCCTAGAACGTTGGAATATGTTCGCAAACGAGACAAATATTTTATCAATGACGTGTTGAATAAAATCGAAGATGATAGTGAGAAGTCCTGAATTTTATTGGCTAAATTTGGCCTTATTTTCTCAGTTGAACTAGCACTGGTGGCAATGACTGTTGAACTATAAACCAGTATGCAAAAAACTATAGTGTGGCTTTGCCTTACTCAATTTAATCTGTAAACAGCTAAATTAGCAGACGCTCTGGCACAGAAGTTGTCCAGAAAGGTGTTTCATTGGATGGTCAAGACAACCAGCATGATACTTTGTTCCTCTCCCACCGCTTAAGCCAGTTTTACTTGACCACTATACTGGACAGCTTCTCCACAATAAGCCAAAAATCCGCCTTTGCCTATCGCTTTTGGGGTGGGAATTACCTCAGACGCTTTTGAGGTTAAGGGATGCGCAGGGGGCAATCTGCCTCATATCTTGTGACAGTTTTCTGCTTGGCCGCCAAGCGGTGAAATGAGATAGACTCGAAGATCAAACGCCTGAAACCCCATAAATAAGATCAAGGAAATCTGCATGTTCAAGCCCAATGCAATCGCGCTGTTTACCGCCGCGGCCCTGCTCGGCGGCCTGGCCGCTTGCCAGTCTCAAGATACAGCTTCAACCAAGGTGCCGTCTGTGACTTCCAGTCAGGGAGAGGCCAATATAGGCATCAGTCTGGCAGCCATGGATACCAGTATTAAACCAGGAGATGACTTCTACAATTACGCCAATGGTCAATGGATGCGGGATACCAAGATACCTGCCGACCGAGCCTCCACTGGGTCTTTTCTGGTGGCTTTTGAATCGACCGAGCAGCACAAGGCCGAATTGATTGCTGAGCTGGTTGCCAAGCCCCATGCTGCCGGTAGTGATGAAGCGCGAATTGCCGATTTTTATCTGGCCTATACCAATACTGATGCCATCGAAAAAGCCGGCCTGCAGCCATTGGCGAATTACCAAAAGCAGATAGCAGCCCTGAAAACCAAACAGGCGCTATCGGCGGCCTTGGGAGCCAGTTTACGGGCCGATGTTGACCCGCTTAATGCCACCGACTATCACACTGAGAATCTGCTGGGGGTATTTGTCACCCAAGGGCTGGCGACTCCGGGAGAGGTATTGCCCTATCTGTTGCAGGGCGGGCTGGGATTGCCGGAGCGGGAATACTATCTGTCGGGCGATCCCAAGATGCAGCAACTGCGGCAGGCTTATCGCCACTATGTCGAGACCTTGTTGCAAACCGCCGGCATAGACAATGCCGGTGAACGGGCCGAGCGAATATTCGCGCTGGAGCTGAAAATAGCTGCCGCCCACGTCAGCCGTGAAGACAGTGAAGACTTTGCCAAATCATCCGCAGTTTGGAGCCGGGCTGACTTTGACACCAAGGCCCCGGGTATCGACTGGCAGGCATTCTTTGAGGCCGCGCAACTTGGCCAGCAGCCACGCTTTGCCGCTTATCATGGCCCCGCCATCCGCGCACTCTCGGCCTTGGTAGCTTCCGAGCCGCTGGCGAGTTGGCAAGATTGGTTGCTGTTCCACCAGATCAATAGCCACACAGATGTCTTGCCTTCGGCGCTGGATCAGGCGCACTTTGCCTTCTATGGCACAACCTTGTCAGGCACGCCTATGCAACGCAGCCGCGATAAGCGCGCCTTGGAGGCGTTGGATAATTATCTGGGAGATGCTGTTGGCCGCGCCTATGTGAGCCGTTATTTCCCGGCGTCGGCCAAGGCCAAGGTCAGCGAGTTGGTGGATAACATAGTCGATGCCTTCCATGGCCGGGTTGAGGCGATTGATTGGCTGGCACCGGCCACCAAACAGGAAGCCCTGGCCAAGGTTGATACTCTGGTGGTGAGTGTGGGCTATCCGGATAACTGGCGTGATTACAGCCATTATCAGGTGGGGCAGAGTGCTTATGCCAATGCCGTGGCCGGTGAACAGGCCGAATACGCTCATCAATTGGCCAAAATAGGCAAGCCCCAAGATAAAGGGGAATGGTGGATGAACGCCCAGATAGTCAATGCGGTAAACCTGCCGGTGCAAAATGCGCTCAACTTCCCGGCCGGGATACTGCAACCGCCGTTTTTTGATGCCACGGCCGACGATGCCTATAACTATGGTGCCATAGGGGCGGTCATCGGCCATGAGATCAGCCACAGCTTTGATAATAATGGTGCGGCTTTCGATTCCAGCGGCGCTATGCGCAATTGGTGGACTCAGGCGGACTTTGAGCATTTCGCCGCCCAAGGGGATGCCCTGGCCAAGCAGTTCGACAAATATGCGCCTTTCCCCGACTTGCATGTCAACGGCAAACTGACTCTGGGGGAGAATATCGCTGATGTAGCCGGATTGGCTGCCGCTTACGATGCTTACCGGGCGTCACTCAAGGGCAAAGAGGCGCCCGTTATTGCCGGTTTTAGCGGTGATCAACGTTTCTTTATCGGTTATGCCCAAACTTGGGCAACCAAGATGCGAGATCAGGCCATGCGCCAACGTATTGCCACCGATGGCCATGCTCCCGGCAACTACCGGGCCCTGACTGTGCGCAATCTGGATGCCTGGTATAGCGCCTTCGATGTAAAACCCACAGATGCGCTCTATCTGGCGCCAGAGGACAGAGTCAGGATCTGGTAAGCCTACCGATAAGAAGACCGCCATCAGGCGGTCTTCTTACATCCTGGCGGATCGCTTAAGCTAATCCAAGCTCAGAAAAAGAACTCCAGACCAAGAAAGACACCGTCTACCTGATTTCTGTCCAACATATAACGGCGGTAATCGGCTCTGATCGCCCACTGTTCGGAGAGTTGATATTGGCCACCCAGACCCCAGTAGAAGTCGACGCCAGAGTCGTCATAACGCAACTCTTGCTGTTGCCACTGGCTGTTGAAGTCGCTCTCCCAGACAAATATCCCGCCGTTGAGGCTGAAAGACCAGTCGTGATATCGCCAAAAGCGGTATTCGGCTCCGGCAGTTACCCCGGAGGCCAGTTGCGGCCCAAGGTTGGCAAGTGATTGCTGCAAGGCCTGTGGGTCGAGTGTGCTGCCGGCCAGCATGAGTGAGGTTTCGCCCAAATCAAGATAGCCAAACTGCAGCGCCCAGGCATCACTAGCCTGGTAGTTCAGCGCCACAGACCAGGCGAAATCATCTTTGTCCAACTCCGTCAGTTTGATCTCTGCCGGTAAGGCCTGGTTGATATCCGACTCCGAGAGGCGGGCATGGCTGTAACCCAAGTTGAGGTTCACAGACCAGCGCGCCTGGGCATTGAAACTGACCCCAATTGCCAGTAGCAGCAACAGCGGCAGGCTTGCCAAACGCAGGCTTAAGCGCCTGAATCCCGCCATCACCAGCATTAGTGCCAAGGCCCAGGGGGCGACGGCCCCGCCGGAAGAGCGGTTTTCCACCACAACCTCTTGATAGGCCGTGACCGTCACCACTACCTGAGCGGTTGCCGAGGCGCCGTTGCCATCACTGACACTGAAGCTGATGATATCTGTGCCCGCAAAGCCGGTCTTAGGTTGATAGCTCAGCGTCTGTGATGTTGTGATGCTGACGCTACCGGATTGAGCTACAGCGCTTTCCAGCGTCAGGCTGTCGCCATCCGGGTCGCTGGCAGTGCTCAATACATCCAGTTCTATCGTCGTCCTGTCGTTCGTGCCGGCGCTGCTGTCATTCACCACGGGTGCCCTGTTGTAAAAGACAACCAGCTCTGCATGGCTCATTGCCGTACCACCCATGCCGTCGCTGACGGTATAACTCAGCTGTGCGTTGCCGATAAAGTCTTCCGGCGGCGTGTACATCAGGCTGAGCTTGTCGTCACTGACACTGATCTCACCGATAGAGACACTGGCCTGCACCAGATAGAGGCTGTCGTTATCGGCATCATTATCGTTGGCCAGTACGTCCAGTAGATGTTGCTGATTCCATGGCAAACTAAAGCTGTCAGCCTGGGCTATGGGGTGTTGGTTGGCTGACAGCTTCACGGCAACGCCGCCCGGGTCGACTATGGTGCCATTAGCTTGGCCGTCACCGTCGTTGGGGCCACCATCCTGAATAAGCAGTTGCACACACCAATGACCTTCAGTAAGGCCACTCTGCCAGCTGGCATCACCCATTGGTGGACAATATCCGGGTTCTCCCGCGCTGCTAAATATCTGGTTGTTGGCATCTGTTACAAACTCCTGCCAGCCGGAAGCGACATATTTACGGTATTGAGCTTGTGCCGGTATCGCCTGAACTTGCGGGATCACTATGCTGACACTGCCGCCATACTCGCTGCCCTCGAGTTCGAAGTCGAATAAACCTCCGACAATTTTCCCTTCACTGTCATCTGGCAACATTGAGCCATCTTCCAGCTCAATACCGTTATCCAGCCGCTGTAGACTTAGCAACCCCTTACGGGAGCAGATGCCGGGTTGCGCCTCGGCCAGGTAGCTATTGGGGCGGCTGAGCTGTTCGGGGATCACATTGCAGGGGTGATCGCCCTGCAGATAGGCAGGAATACCGTTGCCGTCCGGATCGCCATAGCCTTCGGCACTATCCGGTAAACGGTTGTTGTTGGCGTCTGTTTCCCCAAGAGCCGGTAGCTGTGCCAGCAGCAATAGCTTGAGACTCTTGCTGCTTCCCAGTTGGGGGGAACCATCGTCCATGGCGTTCAATGTCAGAGTCACAATCCCTGGGGCCAGCACTGCGGGGTCAAAGGTGAACTCGTTTGCTGAGGTCGAGAGGTTTGTCATAGCTGGCTCGCTGGACCAACTGAGGCTGATATTGTCTGCCGGGTTGGGGTCAGCGACTTCTGCCGTTACCGTCACTAAGCCATCCGAGCTGCTGACACTGGAGCGAATTTCACCCTGTTGACTGGCGCTCAAGCTGAGGTTGGGCGCCAGATTATTGTTACTGATGCGTATTTCAGTAGCGGCGTTGTGCCCGGGGTTTTGGCCGTCGTCCAGGGTGATTGTCAGCGATTTTTGTTGCCCGGCGGTCAAGTCGGCAAAAACATTGAACTCCAGGCTGGTGGACATTCCCTGACTCAAGAGCAGGCTTCCGCTTGCAAGGTCATGGTCTTGACCTGCAATCGCATCGCCGCTGACACTGTAGCGGATTTCCATCGGATACTCGGGGGCCGAGCCGTTGAGTAAAACCGGCACCTGCACCCGAGTGAAGTTGGCGACAGTTTTCGAGGCTCCCAGGTTAATCCTGGGGTACACGGTAACCAACTGCGACGCTGTGGCACTTACCCCCTTACCATCTGTGGTTTTCCAGTAAGCCAAATGTTGGCCGGGAGCAAAAAACGGGAAGCCGTTCAACAAGGATACCGGAATGGGGTTGTCATCGCTGTCGATGGCGCCGACCCGACCCAAGTTTACCCGGGTAAACAGACCTGTGGCGTTGGCTGTGACATCGGCCGGGATATTGATGACAGGGGCTTCTGGATTACTGCCTTCTATACTGAAGCTCACCTTGGCACTGTCATAAAACTCTCCGTCCGTGATGCTGTAGCTGAGTCGCACCTGACCATTGAAGTTTTCCGGCACTGTCAGTTGCAGCTTATCTCCCAGTACAGTAGCAGTGCCCAGACTGGTGCTGATATCCACAATCGTCAGTGGATCGTCATCTGGGTCACTGTCGTTGGCCAGTACATCGAGCAAATAACTATTTTCTTGGCTGAAGGCTTGGGTTATCCGGTCGTGGTTGGCCTGTGGCGCTTGATTGACAGCCTTTACTTCCACACTAAAGGGCGCCAAATCTGTACTGAGCGCACCATCCGTGACTCGGATAATGATGTTGTCACTAACTCCTACATGCTCTCGAAGTGGAGTACCACTGAGCTCGCCGCTTGCCGTGTTGAAACTGGCCCAGGCCGGTTTGTTGCTGATGCTGAACGTCAGAGGATCCTGATCCGGATCTGTGGCCGTGGGGATAAAGCTGTAATAGCTATCCTGATCTACGCTGCCGGCTGGAGTACCTGAAATACTGGGGGCCTTGTTATCCGGCTCCGGGGTTACAGTATTGGAGGGGCTTGAGGCCGGGCCTGTGCCTGCGATGTTGCTGGCGCTGACGATAAAGCTGTAGTCGGTGCCGTTGCTCAGGCCGCTAACTGTCAGCGGCGATCCGGTGCCGCTGGCGGTGAAACCACCTGGGCTTGAGGTGACTGTGTAACTGCTGATCGCCGCGCCGCCGGTACTTGCCGGGGCGCTGAAACTGACCGTGGCGCTGGCGTCGGCAGCGACAGCGCTGACAGACATCGGTGCGCCGGGCACCACAGCATTAACTGTAAAGCTCTGGGTCACGGTTGGCGCTGCATTGTAGCTGCTATCCCCGGCTTGGTCGGCGTTAATGCTGCAACTGCCCGCGCTGATAAAGTTGAGAGTGCCGGTAGTTGTGATGGTACAGACTCCAGTGCTGTTGGAGCTGAACACTGGCGCCAGCCCTGAACTGGCTGTGGCCGTAAGGGTTGGCGTGGTACCAAAACTCTGCGCCCCCGGGTTGTTGAAGCTGATGCTCTGGCTTGCCTTGGGGGTCACAGTATTGGAGGAGCTTGAAGCCGGGCCCGTGCCTGCTGTGTTGCTGGCGCTAACCGTAAAGCTATAGTCGGTGCCGTTGCTCAGGCCGCTGACTGTCAGCGGCGATCCGGCGCCGCTGGCGGTAATGCCTCCCGGGCTTGAGGTGACTGTGTAACTGCTGATCGCCGCGCCGCCGGTACTTGCCGGGGCGCTGAAACTGACCGTGGCGCTGGCGTCAGAGGCAACGGCGTTGACAGATGTGGGCGCTCCGGGCACCACGGCATTGACCGTAAAGCTCTGGGTCACGGTTGGCGCCGCATTGTAGCTGCTGTCTCCGGCTTGGTCGGCATCGATACTGCAATTACCCGTGGTGACAAAGGCTAATGTACCAGTGGATGTGATGGTACAGACCCCAGTGGTCGTGGAGCTGAACACAGGTGTTAGCCCTGAGCTGGCGGTGGCGGTAAGGGTTGGTGTGGTGCCAAAGCTCTGCGCCCCCGGGTTGTTGAAGCTGATGGTCTGGTTTGCCTTGGGGGTCACAGTATTGGAGGGGCTCGAGGCCGGGCCCGTACCCGCGGTGTTGTTGGCGCTGACAGTAAAGCTATAGTCGGTGCCATTGCTCAGGCCGCTAACTGTCAATGGCGAGCCGGCGCCGCTGGTGGTGAGGCCGCCCGGGCTTGAGGTGACTGTGTAACTGCTGATCGCCGCGCCGCCGGTACTTGCCGGGGCACTGAAACTGACTGTGGCGCTGGCATCAGAGGCAACGGCGTTGACGGACGTGGGCGCTCCGGGCACCACGGCATTGACCGTAAAGCTCTGGGTCACTGTGGGCGCCGCATTGTAGCTGCCGTCTCCGGCTTGGTCGGCATCGATACTGCAATTACCCGTGGTGACAAAGGTTAAGGTGCCGGAGGCCGTGATGGTACAGACCCCAGTGGTCGTGGAGCTGAACACAGGCGTCAGCCCTGAGCTGGCGGTGGCCGCAAGGGTTGGCGTGGTGCCAAAGCTCTGCGCCCCCGGGTTGTTGAAGCTGATGGTCTGGTTTGCCTTTGGGACTACCGAGTTGGATGGTGCGGATGGTGAGCTTGTACCCACGGCATTGATGGCCTGCACTGTAAAGGTATAACTCGTGCCGTTGGTCAGGCCTGCAACCCCTATCGGCGAGTTGGCGCCACTGGCGGTGATCCCGCCTGGAGATGAAGTCACTTGGTATGAGGTAATCGCAGAACCACCATCACTTGCCGGCGCCGAGAAGTTGACCACGGCTTGGCCATCCAAGGCAGATGCCGTGCCTATGATGGGCGCGCCGGGCACCACAGCATTGACTGTAAAGCTCTGGGTCACGGTTGGCGCCGCATTGTAGCCGCTGTCCCCGGCTTGGTCGGCGTTAATGCTGCAACTGCCGGTGCTGATAAAGCTGAGAGTGCCGGTAGTTGTGATGGTACAGACTCCAGTGCTGTTGGAGCTGAACACTGGCGTCAGCCCTGAACTGGCTGTGGCCGTAAGGGTTGGCGTGGTACCAAAACTCTGCGCCCCCGGGTTGTTGAAGTTGATGGTCTGGTTGGCCTTGGGGGTTACCGTATTGGAGGGGCTCGAGGCCGGGCCCGTGCCTGCTGTGTTGCTGGCGCTGACAGTAAAGCTATAGTCGGTGCCGTTGCTCAGGCCGCTGACTGTCAGCGGTGAGGCGGCGCCGCTGGCGGTGAGGCCGCCCGGGCTTGAGGTGACTGTGTAACTGCTGATCGCCGCGCCGCCGGTACTTGCCGGGGCGCTGAAACTGACCGTGGCGCTGGCATCAGAGGCAACAGCGCTGACCGACGTCGGCGCTCCGGGCACCACGGCATTGACCGTAAAGCTCTGGGTCACTGTGGGCGCCGCATTGTAGCTGCTGTCTCCGGGCTGATCGGCATCGATACTGCAATTACCCGTGGTGACAAAGGTTAAGGTGCCGGAGGCCGTGATGGTACAGACCCCAGTGGTCGTGGAGCTGAACACAGGTGTTAGCCCTGAGCTGGCGGTGGCGGTAAGGGTTGGCGTGGTGCCAAAGCTCTGCGCCCCCGGGTTGCTGAAGCTGATGCTCTGGTTTGCCTTGGGGGTCACCGTATTGGAGGGGCTCGAGGCCGGGCCCGTACCCGCTGTGTTGTTGGCGCTGACAGTAAAGCTATAGTCGGTACCATTGCTCAGGCCGCTAACTGTCAGTGGCGAACCGGCGCCGCTGGCGGTAAGGCCACCCGGGGTTGAGGTGACTGTGTAACTGCTGATCGCCGCGCCGCCGGTACTTGCCGGGGCGCTGAAACTGACTGTGGCGCTGGCATCAGAGGCAACGGCATTGACCGACGTGGGCGCTCCGGGCACCACAGCATTGACTGTAAAGCTCTGGGTCACGGTTGGCGCCGCATTGTAGCTGCTGTCTCCGGCTTGGTCGGCATCGATACTGCAATTACCCGTGGTGACAAAGGTTAAGGTGCCGGAGGCCGTGATGGTACAGACCCCAGTGGTACTGGAGCTGAACACAGGCGTCAGCCCTGAACTGGCGGTGGCGGTAAGGGTTGGCGTGGTGCCAAAGTCCTGCGCCCCCGGGTTGTTGAAGCTGATGCTCTGGTTTGCCTTTGGGACTACCGAGTTGGATGGTGCGGATGGCGAGCTTGTACCCACGGCGTTGATGGCCTGCACAGTAAAGGTATAACTCGTGCCGTTGGTCAGGCCTGCAACCCCTATCGGCGAGTTGGCGCCACTGGCGGTGATCCCGCCTGGAGATGAAGTCACTTGGTATGAGGTAATAGCAGAACCACCATCACTTGCCGGCGCCGAGAAGTTGACCACGGCTTGACCATCCAAGGCAGATGCCGTGCCTATGATGGGGGCACCGGGAACAGTAGGGACGGCAACAGTATGAACATCGCCAGAGGTGTAGGCTGCCGGCCCACTGTTGGCCTGAGCATCGCTGATGTTGGTTGCTGCTTTCAGATCCAGGCGCAGCGAACCGTTACCGCTGATATTGTTGATAGTTACAGTAACGCTGGTGCCTGAGCTGGCGGATACCGACGCAATATTGCCTGCGGCAGAGCCCGTGTTGGTCAGGTTAAAGTCGTCGGTCGAGATATTATTGGCCAACTCATTGAAACTAACTGTGTAACTGATGCTGGTTGCGGTATCTGCGGGTGAGCCATCGATAGTCATGCCGGTCACTTCCGGAGCAAGGTCATCCACGACTGTGATACTAAAGGCTTTTTCAAATGTGGCATTGCCTGAATCTGTCGTCTGCACCCGGATGCTATAACTACCGCCAACCAAGGTGGAGGCATTGTTGGCTCTGAGGGAATCACCACTGAGATTGAAGCTGCCATTGTTGGTGTCACCACTACCGGCAATCAAGGCATAACTGAAACTGTCACCAACATCGGCATCCGTGGTTGTCAGGGTGCCCACCACAGCATTACTGCCGCCGCTTTGGTTGACGGAGTTGTTGGAAAGCGAGATATCTGTTGGGCTTTGATTACCGCTGAAGGCTCCAGTGACACCCAACGTAACACCACTGCTGCTTCCCTGGAGTATGGAACCATTGGTTTGGCTGTCATTGACAACTGTGCCGCTGGTTTCGTTGAGTTTCCAGTAGCCAATCAAGCCGGTTTCATTGCCCGCCAGCTCGAGCTGGCGGTTATTTTGAATTTCGGTTTGAGTCCGCGCCGTGCTCCAAAGGCGGATGTCATCTATTTTGCCGGTAAAGTTGTTTACCGAACCATGATTTTGAAGACCGGCGACCAGGTTGTTGACGTTTGCCGCTTGATAATCCGGCACTGTGTTGTTGCCACCCATGTCGGCAACACCAATACCTGTGGCTTGGCCATCCAGATAAAAATCCCACTGGCCGTTGTTGAAGACAAAAGCAAAGTGATACCAGACATTGGTTGAAATAGTGATTGGATTACTTTGGGTCAAAGAGCCGAAGTCGCCGCTCAGATCAACCGTCATTGTATTGTTATATATGATAAAACCACCGGCATCGAGTGAGCCGGTAATATCCATCAGATTGATGATGCCTGAGGTGCTGGAAAAATTGGCCCACATTTCCAGGGTAAAGGTGCTGTCATTGGCGAGTGCTGAGGCGGCATTGGTGAGGGTAACCGCATCACCGTCGGAGAATTCGTAAGCTGTGTTGGACAATAGCGTATTAAACCCTCTCACTTCATCGGAAAACAATGTCCTGGCGGTAATGGTCGAGGAGGTGGAGTATTCGAGTTGCCAATCACCGCCAAGACGCTGGTTGCCTGTGGCGTTGGTCGATGCCAATACGGGCCGGGCTAAAATCGAGGCCAGATTATCGACAAAGGCTTGGCCCTTTGGATCCTGAGCCAAGTTACAGGCGTAGAGATAGAGGGGGGCACCCGGTAGTAGCAGTTGATCCAACTGAGTGGCCAGTTCCCGCGGCGCCAACTTGTGGCCTGCCAACAGTATTTCGCCGCTTTGACCGTGAGTGATCAAGTGTAAACCCGAGTACTTCTTGTCTTGGGCTATCAAGGCGTTGAGTTCGGTCAGTTCGGTAATGGGTCTAGAGGTGAGGGCCGTGGTAGATGCCTGTTCCAGCAAGGTTTGATATTGAGAGATTGTGGCATCGACCAAGATGAGCTCAGCCTTTGTCCCTGGTTCTGTGACACTCTTTGCTTGTACAAATGGCAACAGCAACAATGTCACCAGGCTTAATATCCGTATTAAAGAGTTCATGGTTTTGGCAGCCCTGAATAGTCCGGTGTTAGCTTGAGCAATTCAACGGCAGCAGGAAAGCACACTTCCAACTGCCGTTGATTGTGATGCTTTATGTTCTGGGAGGGTAAATGCCTTGTAAGGCAATGATGAAGTTCACCACGGTTAACGGCTGGCGCAAGTCGACAGTGTCACTGTTGCCCGTTGTGTTTGTGTTGCCATCCAAGCTGACTGGTGACGGTTGCATACTGGTGTTCGCCGTGGTGCTGTATGCTTCCAGCGCATTTAGACCGCTGGCAATCTTGGCCGGTACTGTATCGGGGCCAGGCTCATCAGTGGTGCCGCTGCCGGTGGATGCCAGTGGGCTGACACTGGCATTGATTGAGTCAATGGCGTGGTTATGGGCGGGCAACTGGGCTGTTGTCAGATTGGTCCCCTCGGCTCCAAGCATCTGCCCTTGGTTGTATAAACTGGTGCCTGGACTCTGGCCAAAGCTGACGGGTACCCGGCCGCGAAGATCCGGCAGCTTAAAGGTGCTTACTCCATCACCGCCATACATAGTGCCTAATAAAGAGAATAAAGCCGTATTACTGGCAATGCTCATTGTCTGTCCGTCGCACAGTGCCCAACCTGGCGGAGCATAGTTGAAGCCCACCATACGAATTTCGCCGATAAAGTTGTCTGCCATGATATTCACTCCTTGAAAATGAAGGCTTGGCTTGAGCAAGCCCTCTTGATGATGTCCATTTACCTAGAGGTGTCGCTGCGAGGCAGTGACAGGTCTCCATAAACACTGGTACACAAGTCTGAAAATAACAAGTTGGTTACCGGATTTTAACTTTGGTTGGGTGGTTGGCAGAGAATTGCGGAGGGAGGTAAGTTGTATCTTTGCAAGCCTACAATCGGTACTTAGTGGCAGTGCCAGTACATCAATTCGTGAGTCTCAGTAACATCCTGGGTAACAAAACCTTTGTTCAAGTACAGTTTTTTCGCTTGCGGATTGTCCCTGGCGACCATCAGGGATACCGCCAGTTGTTTTAGCTGGGCCAGAGATTGAATGGCGTTCAGCAATTCGCTGCCCAGGCCTTGTCCCCGATACTCAGGTAACAAAGCCATATCCAGAATATGCAGTGCATCAGTACCCGTGTTTAGGGTGAGTATTCCTGCCGCTTGCTCTTGCACCCGGAGTATTTGGGTAATGGCGTTGGGATAGTGATTCTGGAACCAGGCTTGTTGCAGCTGAAACTGTTGTAACAACAGCACCTGAGCCATCTCCTCAGGTAAGCCCAGATGCAGAAAATAACTGCGGCAGGAGTTGAAGACTTTTTGGATAAAAGCTGTGTCTGCGGCCGTGGCCATTGAGGCCGACAATTGGTACTGAGGTGTGAATTCAAGTTTCATAGTGTGCCCATCCTTGAGCCAAAAGATTGATTACCAGGGGATCGCCGGGGGTAACAGGCGTTTACCCCGGTAGCCGGGCACGGCTGCGAAGCGGGGATCTTCGGCCAGCCATTGCGCTTGAGCCGCGGCAATTTCAGCCTTGCTGTGACCAACAAAATTCCACCAGATGGTGATGGCTTCTCCCAGCGGCGCACCGCCAAGCAGCAAAATCCGACTTTCGGGCGCCAATTCCAGACTAACCTCGGTGCGATTCAATCCAAGATAGGCCAAAGTGTCTTGGGCAAAGGGCTCACCATCAACTTGCATGCAGCCTTCGAGTGGCATCAGGCCATACTCGAAATTGGGATCCAAAGGCAGATTCAATAAGGCGGAATCATGGCTCAAGAGATCCAAACCTATGATGGGAGAGAAATGTACTGCCGGAGACTTGCGCTGTAACCACTGACCTATCAGCAGGGTGAAGTCGACCCCGGCTTCGGTCCAACGAGGTAAGTCGGCATAGTGATCGAATCTGGGCTGGGTATCTTTGTGGGCTTCGGGAAGGGCAATCCAGAGCTGGGCCGCATGTAACTCAGTATGCCCCGGCTGCGCTTCTTCGGTATGGGCAATGCCGTGGCCGGCGGTCATCAGGTTGACTTGTCCAGGGCGGATAAGTTGCTGACTTCCCAAGCTGTCGCGGTGCAGTATTTCGCCGGCCAGCATCCAGGTGAAGGTTTGCAAACCTATGTGCGGATGGGGGCCTACATCCATCAAGGGGCCTGAAGATGCCGGGCCAATATGGTCGAGAAAGCACCAAGGGCCTATCAGGCGCCTGGCTTTCTGGGGAATGGCCCTGGCAACCGGAATGCCGCCGACATCATCGAAACGCGGTTCCAGCTTCTGGATCTGTTGTCGGCCATCCTTACTGGAATATTCCCTCGAGCCGACGTAAAACGGCGGTATTTGCCTGTCACTCATATAGCCTCCTTTGCGATAACCCGCTTCAGTTAGACTCGGGCATTTACCCGATTTTTGCAAATATCGGCGGCTTATTGCACATTAGGGGTTCTTCAATGGCATCTGAGTTGGAAAGAGCATGCAGCTGTGGCAGATATTGGCGACATTCCTGTTGTTGGGCGCCCTGAGTGGCTGTTCCGGTCGTCCCGATCCTGTTTCCGCTCCGGCTACTGTGGCTAAGCCCCAAGACGGCACCGAGTCCGAAGCCAAGCGCTCTGAGCAAGCGCCCCTGTCACAGCAGCGGCTGCTGACGATGCAGCGAGAATGGCATGGGGTTCCCTATCGTTTGGGAGGCATGAGCAAGCGAGGTGTCGACTGTTCGGGCTTTGTCAGCCTGACTTACCGGCGTTTGACCGAAATCATGCTGCCGCGCACCGTGGATGAACAGCGCAAGCTGGGGTTCGCGGTCAAGAAAAGCCAGCTCAAGGTGGGCGATCTCCTGTTCTTCAAGACTGGCTGGAGTAGCCGCCATGTGGGGATCTACATAGGCAACAATGAGTTTATGCACGCCTCTACCAGTCAGGGGGTGATGATCTCATCGCTGGATAACAGCTACTGGAAGCAAAAATATTGGCAGGCCAGGCGCCTAATGCCGTTCACTTAGTGTGAACGGCATTTTTCTTAGGCTTAATGGGATACTTGTTTTTACTCATTTTTAACGCACGTGGATAGGCTCTATCCCGTTTCCCATCAAGCTTGAACTGCCTCGCATTACGCACTATGTCCAAGACCTCTCTCGGAACATTCCCAGGCATTTGAGATGACAGCTGAGTCAGTTTAAAAATGATATAACTCGATGCATCTCTAAAGCTTAATTGGTTCGGATGTAACGACGGTAAGCTCTTAGCCATCAACACCATCTTGTATCTGATGAGGTTATAGGCCAATAGTACCCCCCACAATTCTTGGATAACCAACTCTGGCAATTGACTACGCAACGTAAAGCGACTCTCCAGAAGATGCTGCTTCATCTCCCGATAGCCCACTTCTATCTCCCATCGATGGGCATATAAATCCGCTATCTCTGCCCCCGGATAACGCAAGGGGTCTGTTAATGAGGTCAAAATGGAAACCGACTTACCTTTTATCGTCTTTGTCAGTAAGCGAGCTTCAATATTGTCAGGTAGCATAGGCCACTTCTTTCTGGCTTGAGGCGTGGTGGCTAACTGCACCAGTTGGTCGTGTTTTCCTAAAGAGCGTACCACTTCATATTGTGTCCCTTTCTTCAACGGCAGCAGCCAGTGACTGTTCGGTTGAGCCTGTTGCCAGGCGTGCAAAAGCCCCAACGAATAAAAGCCTCTGTCAAACAGCGTCAGGCTGTTATTGGGTATGCTTGATATCAGTTCGGCGGCTAAATTCATTTCACTGACAGCAACAGAATCAAAGGCACTGTTCAATACCAGGTGGCTGCTTAACTCCATCATGCAAACCATGCGAATTTGAGGATAGGCAGCATCACCAGAAGCGTTGGCGGTTTTGGCGAACACCTGATTGTTTTGCTCACTATCAGGTGTTCGCCACACGACACCATCGACACCGTAGAGGTTGAGCCCACACCAATGAGGATGCTCTGCTCTTTCATGCCAGGTCTTGGCACTTCGCTTAAACACATCCTGAACAACGTCAGAGCCCAATCGCTTACGCGCTTGCGTGACAGCACTGCGCGCAACGTAATCCACCTCTTGCGGTAAGACGATATCAAGCTTATTGATGAGTGAACGGACGGACTCGCCTCTGAACAGAGCCATACCAATCACCGCCCAAATCATGGCATCCATAGGTAACTTACGTCGTCTTAAACTGGCAACACCATGTGAATCAAGGCACGACTGAATTAACTCAGGCTCAAGTACATCGGCCAGACAGGTGAATTCGGTAAGACGATTGATATGAGTACGCGCCAAAGCTTCTGAAAGTTGCATAAAAAAATCCGATGACATGGGTCATCGGATTTTGATCCTTTCAGTGAGATCGTCAAGCGATCTGTCTTAACTGATCGGCATTAGGCCAGGCGCCTGCTCTAGTGTCGGGAGAAGGGAAATGGATAGCCTGTTACTCGCCAAAATAGCTACCGCCATCATAGCCGTGGTGGGCCTGTCACTGGTGGCCGAGCGGGTCAGCCCCAGAGTAGCGGGTATTTTGTCCGGCTATCCACTGGGTACGGCTATCGCGTTGTTTTTTATCGGCATTGAATTGGGTGAGCCCTTTGCCGCGGCCAGTGCCACCGCCGCCTTGTCCGGTTTTATCGCTTCGTTGCTGCTGATTTGTGGTTATGCCCTGGGTATTCGTCTCGGTGGCGAGCGGCCACTGCCTTTGGTGGCACTGCTGGGGTCAGGGCTGGGATTGCTGGCCTTTGGCCTCAGTGGCTATCTTCTGAGTCTGTTGAATCTTAATCTCCTCGGCGGAAGCCTGGCGCTGCTGCTGGCGATAGTGCTTGTGGGCTTGGTGCTTGCCAAAATACCGGACGCTACAGTAGCCAAGCCCGTTCGACTCAGCCCGCTGGTATTGCTGCTTAGGGCTGCGGCGGCCGCCATGATAGTGCTGTTGGTCACGGCGGCGGCCAAACTGCTGACGCCGGCTCAGGCCGGTATTCTGGCCGCCTTCCCCATTACGCTTTATCCGTTTTTGTTGA
Source organism: Shewanella sp. VK101 (assembly GCF_056497865.1). Classification (NCBI taxonomy): domain Bacteria; kingdom Pseudomonadati; phylum Pseudomonadota; class Gammaproteobacteria; order Alteromonadales; family Shewanellaceae; genus Shewanella; species Shewanella sp. VK101. Next base: position 4,832,368 of record NZ_CM151402.1, on the reverse strand, counting down.
TCATTCATCTGGCCTATGGCTCGCCGCAGGCGCAAACCATTATCAAGCACTATCCCAGAGGCCTGGGGTCGCTCATGTGTTATGTGATTGCGGTGAGCTGGCTCTATCCGCTGCTCGGCATTGTCTGGGGAACTGTGCTGGCGTTTGTGGTGGCGACCCTGTATCTGTTGGCGTTGAGTGCCTGGCATAGGCTTAGAACCAAGCCTCTTGAGACTCCCGCCCCCGAGACGACAAAATGCTCCCGCTGATGGGGGCAGGAAAGCCTAATTGTGGTATGTTAGGCGCCACTGCAACACAAGCATTTTTGCCAAGGGGAACAGCATGGCCAAAGCCAAAATCGGGATAGTAACCGTCAGTGACCGTGCCAGCGCCGGAGTCTATGAAGACATTTCCGGTAAGGCGATCATAGAGACTCTCAATGCTTATCTCACCAGTGAGTGGGAAAGTGTTTATGAAGTGATCCCGGACGAGAGGGAGGTGATTGAAGCCACCCTCAAGCGGATGGCCGATGAAGACGGCTGTTGTCTGGTGGTGACCACAGGGGGCACAGGGCCGGCCAAGCGCGATGTTACGCCCGAGGCGACCGAAGCCGTGTGCGACCGTATGATGCCTGGCTTTGGCGAGCTGATGCGCGCCGAGTCGCTCAAGTTTGTTCCGACGGCGATTCTGTCACGGCAAACCGCCGGGCTGAGAGACGACACCCTGATAGTCAACTTACCGGGTAAGCCCAAGTCGATTCGTGAGTGCCTGGATGCGGTATTCCCGGCGATTCCTTACTGCATCGATTTGATGGAAGGCCCCTTCCTCGAATGCGATGAGACAGTGATCAAGCCGTTTCGTCCCAAGGCGAAATAAGCGCCACCCCGGTTTTTACCCGGCCGATACCCTTGGGTTTCGGGGGGGCGGGTTTCGGCAATCGAAAGGCAAGCCAACACTGAATCTCGGCTTGCCTTTTCTTTTGCGGCCTTGGGGGATCAGAGGCCGAACACCACCTTTTCGCTCTTGAGTGAGCGCTCCAGCCCCAGCACCAGGGCGGCGGCTATGGCCAGCGTCAGCAAGCTGGATACCAACAGCTGCAGCAGCGGCAACTCCTTACCCTTGATAAAGGCCATCAGCGCCTGTTGCTGCCCCGAAACCGGTAACCACTGCAAGGTGTCCGGCGCTATGTCGTAACTGGCGGTCATTGCCAGGGCCAAGGGCACGAACAGCACTATGGTCAGATAGGATTGGGCTTCCTTGAAGGTCTTGGCCAGGAAGGACACAAACAGTTGCATGCTGGCGGCCAGCAGGGCGACCGGCAAGCCTATCAACAGCATCAGGGCAATAAACTCGGCGCTGATGCTGATGCTGAAGCCGAGTTCCTGCCAGGGCACCATGGGATAGGCAAACTTGGAGATCAGCAAAATCAGGATCAAGCCCAACATGGCAAACACTGTCACCGCCAGCAGCTTGGAGATCACCAATTGCCTCGGGGTGACAGGGTGACTCAGCAGCAGTGCCAATGAGTTGCGTTCACGTTCGCCGGCACTGGTATCTATCGCCAGATTCATCCCGGAAATAAATACCGAGTAGATCATGGTGAAGATGGCGATTCCGAGGATCATTCCGCCCTTGGAGTCGGGCGTGGCCTGATCCTGCAATTGCACCTTAATCGGCTGCATTATCCTGGGATCTATACCGCGGGCCAGTAGGCGCAGGCTGCCCATTTCGGAGGAATAACCCTGTAGTGTCCGTTCCAGACGGCGAATCGATTTCTGCAGCTTTTCATCCGAGTTGTCGGCTATCAGGATCACCTCGGCCCTTTCGCCTTTGGCCATCTGCGTCCGATATTGCTCGCTTATCTGCAGTATCAGAGCGCCAGCCTGCTCGCCGCTGTCCTGATTGATCCCCTTCTGGCCGAGATAGCGCACCAGATCCGGCGCCTGTTCGGCGTTGTCTATGCGAATTTGCAGATCATCCGGGCTGGAGAGCTGACCAATCAGCACCACAAACAGACCGCACATGATCAACGGCGTGCCTATGGCATAGTAGAGACCGGCCATCACAGAACGCTTGTCGCGGGCGGCATCCAGCAGTTCCTTGCGAACCAGTGTCAAGAGTCGACTCATCATGCGGCTATCCCCTCATCCGTGCCTATCAGTTGTATAAAGGCATCTTCCAATGACTCCTTACCGGTTTGACGGCATAGATCGGCCGGGCTGCCAACGGCCACCACGCGTCCCTGGGTCATGACTATCACCTTGTCACAGAGAGCGGCTACCTCCTGCATCACATGGCTGGAGAACAACACACAGTGGCCCTGGCGTTTGAGATCCAACAGTAGCTCCCGCAGTACCCGGGTGCTCATCACATCCAGCCCGCGGGTGGGTTCGTCGAGAATAATATTGGTCGGTTGATGCACTATGGCCTGAGCCAGTGCCGTCTTCATCCGCTGTCCCTGGGAAAAGCCCTTGCAGTGGCGGTCGGCAATATCGTCCATCTTGAGTTTGCCGAGCACATCGGCAGTCGCCTGCTTGGCGGCCTTACTCGGCATGCCGCTGAGTTCGGCGAAGAAACGAATATATTCCCTCGGACTCAGGCGTTCATAGAGGCCGAAGGGATCCGGAAACAGCCCAAGTTGCTGCTTGGCCGCCAGCGGATTGCGGCCGACATCTATACCGTCGACCTCGGCTATGCCTTCGTCCGGTTTCAGCAGGCCAAACACAGTGCGCAGGCAGGTGGTCTTGCCGGCGCCATTGGGGCCGAGCAGGCCGGTAATCATGCCATCTTCGGCGCTGAAACTCAGGCCATCCAGGGCTTGAACCTTGCCGATGCGCTTACTCAGATTGGTCACCTTGATCATTTTGTTCCTCCTGGAATGGCTTCCACTGTGCTGGCGTTGAGATAGAAACTGCGACGCACATCTTTGTTAAGACACTCGCCGTCCAACTTGTCCGGCGCCGTGCCCTTGACCAGCTCGGCGATCAGCTCATTGGCGCAGGACTGGGCGGCAACACCATGGGTGGCATAGGGGGAGATCAAGTGTCTGGCGTTGCTCAACTGGGCCATGGCCAGCTCGCCCCAGGAAGGCGGCGTGGCGGGGTCCTTGGCTCCGGAAAGCAACAGGGTGGGGATATCGCTGGCTATCGGCTCGGCAAAGGTGGCCGCCGCGGCCGGGACATTCCAGATAGGGCAGCTTCTGTCCAGGCTGCTGAGCATCTCTTTGCCTATGACGCTGGCCTCGGCCTGTTGGCGCTCGGCGGCGGTCAATCTGGGCCAGTCTTCACCGCAAACCACGGCGGCGTGCATGCCCATGGCGATACCTGTGCTATCGACACTGAGAGCCATTAATCCCAGCAGAGGTTGGTATTCCTCCATGGCCGCCCGGTGGATGGCGTAGGGCAGCAGAGCTCTGACCGAGGGGCTGTAGAGCGCCATTCTCAGGCTGCCAAGCAGCTTGCTACGGGTCAGGGTCAGCATGGCGATATCACCGGTTACCGGATGAGGCACCTTCTTCATCACCGCATGTTGCCCCAGGCGCTCGGCCAGCTGGTTCAGTTCCTGACGCAGCTGTGGGTAGGTCTGAGCGCACAAAGCGTCCTGCTCACAATCGCTCAGCAGCAGATCCTGGGCCCGGCCAATGGCGGCACCTATGGCCAGCACACTCTGCTGCATAGGCACGACACCATCTAGGGTCACTGTCTTGAGTGCCTCGGGATAGTGGCGCATATAGAGCTGAGCCATGCGGCTGCCGTAGGAGATGCCATAAAGGTGCAGTTTCTGATAACCCAGATGTTGGCGAACCGCTTCGAAGTCGTGCAATGCCTGCTCGCTGCCGTATTGGCTGATGTCGGCATCCAACTTACTCAGGCAGTTACGGGTTTCCTGTTCGACATCGAGTGCTTCGTCGTTATAGGCCAGGGTTTGTTCCAGATCCAACGCCGCACACTCAAGGGCGTTGGACTGGCCGGTACCGCGCTGATCTATCAGCAATATGTCCCGGTTTTGACGGACTTTGCTTAAGATCAGGTTGAAGGTAGCGGCATTTTCGATGGCCGACTGTCCCGGCCCGCCGGCGATGGCCAGTACGGCTTCATTGGGGGCGGTATTCTTGATTGCCGGCAAGACGGCATAGTGGATTGCCAACTGGCGGCCTTCGGGCTTTTTCGGATCCTCCGCGACTAGAGTCGTGCCGCAACGCAGACGTTCAGACAGACCATCGACATAACAGCCCGTGCTTTCGGAAGCTGTCTGTGCCTGACTCAGCGGCGTCAAACAAAGCCCCAGTGCCAACAGCAGCATGCTGGTTACGGCAAGCCTGTGGTGCCGGCCAAAGTTCCTTTGCTTCATGCTTGTGTTCCTTTTTGGCATTCCTGCCGGAGTGTGTTAGTTTTATTGGTGTATCAATGCATTAATACAGTGTTTCAAGGCTAATGTTAGAACTATTGCATGTCAACCCCGGCAGCGGCGAACCCATCTACCGTCAATTGAGCGAGCAGATTATCCATCTGATCGTCGGCGGCCAGCTGCCCGAGGAAACCGTATTGCCCTCGGTGCGGCAGATGGCTGAGCATCTGGCTGTAAACCCCATGACAGTTTCCAGGGCGGTGAAACAGTTGGTGGAGCAGGGATGGCTGGAGCGGCGACGCGGCCAGGCAACCCGGGTAGCCCAGCGCCGGGCCCATCAGAATTTGTCGGCCGAGGCCATTATAATGCCGCAGCTTGAAGACTTGTTGGCAACGGCGCAGCAATTGGGGTTGTCGCAACAGGGGCTGCAACAGTTGATAGTCAAACATTGGCCCCGAACCAAGGAATAACAGTGAACAAGTATGAAGCAGCCGGCCGGTTATTGCATTTCGCCAAGATTGGACTGTGAGTCTTAGGGAAGGTGCGAATAAGTCCTCGTGGTCTTCTCTTTTGTAGAGAGTGGCTTGCACAGCAATTGGCGTTCAAGGCACCTTCATTAACTGAGGTGGCGCGGGTCAGGCTGCTCTTTACCAAGGGCGTTGTTTCATCTTGGCCGCAATAGATTATGGCGTACAGAAGTACTGGAACCCTGATATAACAACTGGTCTGATCTCTATGAGTGGAGCGTGATACTGTACGGAATTAGAGCAAAAGCTCTTATGTTTGCCTGAGCCTTGGGGTAGAATCTCAAAAGCGGAACAGCTGTAAGCTAAAAAGGTAAACCGAGTTATGTCTCTAGAGCAGTACAGAATCACCCATCTCTTGCGTCAGCAGCTTAAAGCGCGCGCAGAGCATATCGCCCTGGAAGGCTTCGAAATGGCTGCGCCTTGGGATAAGGTCAGCTGGAATGAATTTAACCGTATCAGTGCTGCCATTGCCGGAACTCTGATTGCCAACGGCTTTGAGGTTCAGGATCGCGCCGTGATCTTGTCCCACAACTGCCCGCAATGGACCTGTGTCGATGTCGGTGTGATCCGCGCCCGAGGTGTTGTGGTGCCGGTTTACCCTACCTCCACCCTGGAGCAAGCTGCTTATATCATCAATGATGCCGGTGCCAAGCTATTGTTTGTGGACAACAAAGCTCAGTATGAACTGGCTTGTGAGTTGGAGTCCTTGTGCCCGACACTGAATTGCGTGGTGGTGTTTGACAAGCAAGTCACCCTCAAGCAGCCCCATCATCAACACCTGGACACCCTGCTAGAGCAGACAGTGCCCGAAGAAGCACGCACTGAGCTGGCCTCCAGGGAACAGAGCGCCACGCTGGACGATCTGCTGACTCTTATCTATACCTCAGGTACGACCGGCGATCCCAAGGGGGTGATGCTGGATCAGCGTAACTTCGCCTCGGCCATGCGCCAGCATCAACAGAAGATCCCTTTCAGCAGTGACCAGGTGTCACTGGTTTTCCTGCCCCTGAGCCATGTTTACGAGCGGGGTTGGAGCTTCTATGTGCTCAGTCGTGGTGGCCGTAACGTTTACCTTGCGGACACTCAAAGAGTCAAAGAAGCCATAGCCGCCGTGCGTCCTCACACCCTGTGTGTGGTACCCAGATTCCTGGAGAAGGTATACAGCGCGGTGCAGGACAAAGTTGCCCGAGCCGGAAATGGTCGCCGCAAGTTATTTGCCTGGGCATTGTCAGTGGGCGAGCGCCAGTTTGAGGTGATGCAGGGCCGGGCCAAACCCAGTGCCTGGTTGTCGTTGCAATGGCGCCTGGCCGACAAGTTGGTTTACGGCAAACTCAGAGCCGCTCTCGGTGGTCGCCTGCAGCTGATGCCCTGTGGCGGCGCGGCTTTGGATGCCAAAGTGAGTGCGTTCTTTGCGGCCATTAACCTGCCGGTACTCTGTGGTTACGGTATGACAGAAACCACGGCAACCGTTACCTGCAATACATTGGACAACAGGGTTACAGGTTCCAACGGCCGCTGTATGCCTGAGGTGGAAGTTCGTCTCGGGGCCGAGAATGAGATTTTGGTTCGCGGTGATACCGTGATGCGCGGTTACTTCAACCGTCCCAAGGATACTGCCGAGGCCTTCGAAGATGGTTGGCTCAGGACTGGTGATGCCGGCTACCTGGATGAACAGGGCAACCTGTTTATCACCGACAGGATCAAAGAGCTGATGAAGACCTCCAACGGCAAGTACATTGCGCCGCAGCGGGTTGAAGGCAAGGTGGGTTGCTGTCCCTTTATCGAACAGGTGGCGGTGGTTGCCGATGCCCGTAACTATGTGACTGCGCTAATCGTTCCGGCCTTTGAAGCCCTGGAAGCCTGGGCCAAACAAAAGGGACTCAGTTATGAATCCCCGCTGGAACTGATACGTCACAGCCATGTGGTGGAGCATTTTGAAGAAAGGCTCAAACACCTGCAACAGGAGCTGGCGGGTTTTGAACAGATCAAAAAGTTTACCCTGTTGCCGGAAGCCTTCTCTATGGAGGCGGGTTTGATTACCCCGACTCTCAAGCTCAGACGCAAGATGATCTATCACAAATATTCCCGCGAAATTAACGCCATGTATGGTGGTTAATTCTGAAAAAGGCTGCCTGAGCAGCCTTTTTTAATAGCATGATTCCTTTAGATTTAATACCGGCTGTTGTAGTATTGGCGCCCAAACTTGGCCGGGTTGCCAAGGTCATTTCTCAAGGAAGCAGTATATGGAACGACTATTCCAACCAGGCTTGCTCACAGGCTTATTTCTCCTTATTTTTTCCCCGCTTTCTTCAGCCTCTGAATTGGCTCACGGCCCTTTGACACTGCCCGGCGGTGACGGCGAGCAGTTGTCTTTCTACCGTGATGCCGAGCAGGTATTGGCCCAGGTTCAGGATGATAAGGGCAGTAAAACGCTGGATAGCTTCCCGTCAGCAACTCAGGTCGTCGCCGTCTTTTATCAGGATCTCGATGGTGATGAGCAGCGCGAAGTCCTGGTGATGCTAAAGACCGGCTCAGAACTTTCCATCAGGGGATATGGTCGGGACTACAGCAATTGGCAGTGGCTGCAGCGCCTGCAGCCCAGGCTGGATCGGCTGGCTCCTTCCCTCAAACACTTCACCGTGGCCGAAGTGCGTAAACAGTTGAAGCGCTGGCCGCCGCAACAATACTTGATGACTTACGACATTGACGCCACTGATGACGCCAATATCAGGGCCTTGCTACAAGGTACCCTGGAGAGTGACGGGCAACTCTTGGGTTACCGGGATGAAGAGGGGCGGGCGGTGAAGCGCGCCGAGCAGGCGTACTCCTATCGGCTCAAGTATCCCGTCAGTATCAAAGAGGGACAGACAGCATTCTTCCTGACAGCCAGCTTCGAGCGGCTCAGCTTTGGTATTGGTGAAGCTGAAGGCTTTATGGTGACCGAAGTGGCTTACCAGCGAGATGATATCGAGGGGGAGGCCGGTCGCAGTGGCCCGCTGCTGGGGTTTACTCCTTCCGGTGGCACCTGGGGCGGCGTGACACTGAGCGCCTATTACCAGGGCGGTAAGTTGCATGGTAGTTGGGCCAGCTATAGCCCACGTAATGGCCGTATCAATGCCGCCGGTGACTATAAAAATGGCTTGCAGCAGGGCGAGTGGATAGAGGCTGACTTCGATGGTCGTTTTTGGCGGGGGCAGTACGTCGACGGCAAGCAACAGGGCCTGTGGAAGCTGGAATCTGACTATGACGAAACCTTGTCGCTGGGGTTTGCGAACTACAAAGATGGCTTATTGCATGGTGAATACGAGGAGCTTCTGGCCGATTTTGGCAGTGACGCCGAACCCACACCCACAAAAATCTGGCTCAAGGGTGCGTACCTTGACAACAAACGCCATGGCCCCTGGATTGAAGATGGCAATCGGGTGACTTATGACCATGGCTTGAAAGATGGACTCTGGGTTGAGATGGATGGCGAATCTGAGCTGCGGACCCATTACCATCAAGGCAAGAAACAGGGACTGCGGCAGCGACTGGATAGCAGCGGTAAACTGCTGCTGGAAGAAAATTATCTTGCCGATCAGCTTGATGGCCAGAGCCGTTACTTCTATGCCAGTGGCCAGCTGAAAAAGCTGTCGCAGTTCAAGCAGGGTAAGCAAGACGGCCAACAGCTGTATTTCCATGAAAATGGTCAACTGAGCAGTTTGTATGATTATCAGGCGTACCAAGATAAAGAAGGTCGTTGGTATGAGATCCTTCAGGGACAGGTTCTTAGATACAGTGAGCAGGGGCAACTGCTGGAGGTGCAGCAGTATCGTGATGCTCGCGCCGAAGGCCGCTGGTATCGCTTCGATAAACAGGGGCAACTGGAGCGCCTGCAAAACTTCAGTCAAGGGCTGGGTCAGGGAATGCAGGCCAGCTTCAGCCCCCATGGGATCTCCTCTTTTCGGACCGTAGAAAAAGGGATATCCATAGGCGATGGCTATCGTTTTCACCGCAACGGCCAGTTGCAGGAGATCAACTTCTATTGCGATTATGACGGCGCGGCAACCAGCAATAACTTGTGCGGTTGGCAACACAGCTTCTATGAAGATGGTCAGGATGCTTGCTTCAGACGCCTCAGCTACGGTTATGAACAGGAATATATCTGCTATGACCGTGAGGGACGGCTGCTCAAGAGCCAGGAGCTAACGGTGGCCAACAAGATGGTTGAACGCCGTTACATCAATGGCAAGCTCCATAAGGAGGAGCCGAGGATCTCTGTATACAACCGGATGATCAATGGCGAACAGGTTTACAACTTCAATGGTGCCCGTTTCGATGGCGTGGTCATAGGCATCTATCACGATGGCCGCTATGAAACCCTGTATCGGGACGGCAAGAAAATTTGCGGCAAACAGTTTGACCCTCAAGGTAAGCTGAAGCCCGGCAAAGACAAGTGCGAGTTTTAATCAACAATAATAACAATAGGATACCCTATGGAAGCGTTAAGCCTGGATATTCAACCCAGATTCAATGAAACCGATGGCCTGGGCCATATCAATAACACTGTGTTGCCCGTGTGGTTTGAAGCCGCCAGAGAGCCTGTGTTCGAAATCTTCAACCCAGGTCTGGATCTGGCTAACTGGAACCTGATAGTGGCCGGATTCACCATCGCCTTTAAGGCTCCCACCTATTACGGTAAGACAGTCAGAGTATTGACCTCGGTCAGCCGCATAGGCAACAGCTCGTTCGAAGTATTGCAGCAGAGTTGGCAGGGAGAGCTGCTAACCGCCGAAGCCAAGACCACCCTGGTGCACTACGACTACAGCTGTGAGCAGAGTCGACCTATTCCAGATGAGATCCGTCAGCGTCTGCAGCCTTTGCTGCGGGAGTGAGTCGGCGTTTTCCAAGTACAGATTAAGCCAGCGTCTTCTACGTTGGCCTATTCTGGCTACGGTATTGGTGAGGTGTCTGGTCAAAGAGACCTTTGAAGGCACAGATAAAGGCAGAATCGGACTGATAGCCCGCCTGAAATGCCACCTGTTGCACTGTTTCACCTTGTTCCAACTGCGTCAGCGAACTCAGCAAACGTAGGTGCTGGCGCCAGAGTGGATAGCTGCAACCCAGTTCCCGGGCAAACAGCCGGGAAAGAGTGCGCTCGGATGCGCCCACCCGCTCGGCCCATTGGGCCAGAGTCATTTCCAATGCCGGTCTGGCAACTTGTTCATCAAAAATCCGCAGCAGACGTTTGTCTTTTGGCAGCAGTAACCCCAAACGATAGGGCGCCGCCTGGATCACCTCATCCTTGAGAACCGCCAATAACCTCAACCTTGCGTCTGAGGCTTGCGGGCTGGGTGCTTGTGTCAGATGCAGCAGCAATTCCCTTAGAAAGGGAGATACCGCCAAGGGTTTGGCCTGAGTGGGAAAGCCCTGGCTATATGCGGGATCCAGGTAGAGACCGATGAACTGGGTATCCACCAGGACTCTGGACTCATGTTCCTGGGTTGCCGGAATAAACAGGGCGCCGTTATGGGGCAGTATAAAGCGGGTATCCCTGACCTGAGTCTGTAACAGGCCGCTTGCCGGAAACACCAACTGATGCCAGTTGTGGCTGTGCCAGCTATCGACATGCCCTCTGGGCATCCACAGCACTTTGCTGAGCACCCGGGCGTCGGGATAAGCCGCTATCAGCCCGTTGGCATCGAACCGTGCTTCTGAAGCTAGGGTATCTGTTGGGGAAATAGCTTGGCGGTTTGACAATGTTATCTGTCTTTATGTCGATATCTATCGGTCTGCTGTCAAGGCTAACATGACGGCCAACTGAACAACAAACGCGGGAGCGACAGGTGAAGGTACATTTTATTCAACATGAGTCTTTCGAAGGGCCGGGGGTTTTGGCGAACTGGTGTCGCGCGCGCGGCTATGAAGCCAGCTATACCCGCCTCTGGCTTGGTGAATCCTTGCCGCAGAGCCTCCAAGGCGTAGGTTTATTGGTTGTGCTCGGAGGCCCACAGTCACCGGCAACCGGCATTGCCGAGTGCCACTATTTTGATGCCCGGGCGGAACAGGCCTTGATAGCCAGAGCTATTGCCGGGCAGGTGGCTGTGTTGGGTATCTGTTTGGGAGCGCAGCTGATTGGCGAGGTGCTCGGTGCTCCTTTCGAACCCAGCCCAGAGGTTGAGATAGGCTTCTTTCCCGTGACCTTGACCGCGGCCGGCAGGGCGCATCCAGGCCTGGAAAGCTTCGGCGACAGTGTCACACTGGGGCATTGGCACCATGATATGCCTGGGCTGACGGCCGATAGCAAGGTGTTGGCATTCAGTGAGGTATGTCCGAGGCAGATAGTGGAATATGGTGCCAGAGTGTACGGCTTTCAGTGCCATCTGGAATTTGACGCCGAGGCAATAGAGGCGCTTATCAGTCACAGTGCCGCCGAGTTTGGTCAGCCCCGTCCTTGGGTGCAGTCACCTGATGTACTGCGCCAGGCCGAGACTCAGGAGATGAATGTCTTGTTGTGGCAATTTCTGGACTGGCTGGTGCACTGAAGCGGGCAGCATAGACAGCCTAAAAGGCGTGCCCATGCTGCCTGGCGTCTATGTGGTCCATAGCCTATGTAGCCCGCCAAACCCCTTGCCTTACCCAAATCGGCGGCGCTTAGGCAAGCTCTGCCATGGCGTCTCTTACCCGGCGGGAGCCATCTTTGGCCAGCGCCGAGAGTAACTCGGCCGCGTCGGGATAGTCGCCTTCCAGGCAATCGATCAGCTCGATTTTCTCATTGACAGTCAACTGAGTAACAAGGGGCGTCAGCGTGCCGTTTCTCAGTTGAGCGACTAGCCAGTCACAGGGAGCTTCATATTCCCCCTTGCCGAGGCAAAAACGCAGCAGTTTCATCGGCTCAAGCCGCAGCGGCTCCAAGGTTTGCAGCAGCCAGCTCAGCGCGGCTTCCTGCAGCTCATCGCTGTCCTGGTATCTCCTGTCTATGTATCGCGTTGCAGGCCAGTCGCCGCGGCGCACCTTGTCGGCCATAAAGGCCCGCAATAGCTGCTTATCGAACAGTTCAAACCCCAATTGGTAGCCAAGCAGGAGCTGCAACAGTCGCTGCCGGGTTGGGGTGGGAAGCAGCCACAGGCACTGCTTGAGGTCATAACGCTCGAAGGATGAGTAGATACTCAGCTCATCAAGGACGAACAAGCGTTGCAGGCAGGTTTGCATGGCTACCAGCGGCAGTTCACCACTCAGGTATGTTTGCAGTCGACCATTGACCAAGGTGACCCTGACATCGACCGAGTACAGGGCCTTGAATGCCGCCAAGATCTCCTCGGCGCTGACACTCTCATCAAATAGCAGCACCTCGCCCGCAACACCTTGGGGCAAGCCCTCCGGCGGTATCGCTTGGGTCAGCAATAATGCCTGCAACTCTTCACCCTGACGCCGAAGCAGGCTGACATTGAGCCAGTCATATCTGTCATCTTGGGCCTGCTCGCAAACCACAAGTTGCGGCGCGGCAACCACAGGCTGCTTTATGCCCCGCTCCAGCAACTGACAGCGGCCATCAAAGTCTTGAGCCAGTACCCGCTGCCAACTCTTGAGGTTGTCGCGAATAAAATACTCTAGGCAGAGTGACCACTCCCGCTGCAGCTCAGGGTGTTGGATAAAGCCTTGCCCGGGAAATTGCAGCTCCAGCAGTTCGAAGGCATTGAGCTTCTCTCTATCCGGCAGTCGTCTCAGTGCCTGCAGCAGTGGATCTGCCTGGCTCGATGAGGCCTGGGTCAATGGGCTCAGCTGCGCTAGCGCGCGCAGGGTGTTGGCGCCATCGCCGCTGCTCAGCGACAGTTGGAAGTCAAACACTGTCAGCAGGGCTTCACTGACGCCGAGTGATTGCATGCTGCTGACAAAGCCCTGGCGCTCGGTATCAGAGTCAAACTCAGGGTCGAAATTATCGTCACTGTAAGGCATGGCGGCATAATGCAAGAGCTTGAGTGGCGCCAGTTCCAGCAGCCATTGCCACAGGCGCCGGGCTAGTATGAGTGCCGGCGCTTGCGGCTCATTTGATTGAGCCGAGGAGTGAGTGAAAGCCTGCTGCGAGGCCAGCAGGAAATAGCACAACATGGCACCGCGGCGAAAACCGTCTTGTTTGTCGAACAATAGGTATTTGGGCTGGAAGTCACTGATGGGCTCCAGGGTCAATTGGCGGCCAACACTATCACGCCCTCTTCGATAGAGCTGGCCTTGTGCCAGTTGCAGCGCCTCAAGCTCACAAAGAGGGGACTCGGGCCGACAGATAAACGCCTTGAGAGGCTTGGCATCGTCTGCGGCCTGATTGAGCACTTGCCCGGCAAGCAGTTCCCAAGGACTATTAGCGTTTAATCTCTCGCTCAGTGCCCGGCTGATGGCGTCATGGCACCCGGCCAGACAGTCCTGTTGCCAAAGGAAGGCCAGCAAAACATAGTGGCCGAGCTCCATCTGGCTCAGTGGCCAGTTATCCGGGTTGGCAAGCTGCCGGTGTTGCCGGAACAAGGCCAGGGTCTTGTTCAACAAGGGGCGGTTGTAGACCTGGCGCTTGTCGTTCCATTGCTGCAACAGTTTAACCAGTTGCGCCTCAAGCAGCGCCTGCTCACTCGTGTCGCTGAGGTTGCCGTAGCGCTGCAGATATTGGACATCATCGAGCAGCCCTTCATCGTCGACCAGGTTTTCGCGGATCTCTTCCAGTTCGGGTTTGCCAAGCCAAGCGAACCAGATATCCAGCAGGCGTAAATACTGCTGTTGCCTTTGCTGCAGACTCTTTGATGGCAAAATATCGGCAAAGGCTTCGACATCTTCTGCATCACCATGGAGCAGTTCATAACGGCTATCGCTGAGAATACTGCTCAGCTCTTCGGCAATATGCCGATTGGATTCTGCCGTAACGCAGTAGTCGACTATGTAGTGATAGAGCCCCAGGGCTTTGGCCTTACAAGCGGGAATTAATGCTATTGGTTGCTGAGCCGCCAGCGCCTGGGATTGGCTGCCATCATGCAGATATTGCCACAATGCCGCGCCTTGGGGTTGCGCCAGTGCCAATGGCTTTAACAGACGCAGCAGCTTGCCCGGCCGCTCATCGTCCTCATCCTGATAGCTGTCGTCTTGTTCATCTGCGTCGGTTTCGGCGCTCCCGGTTATGCCGCATCTGTAACAGGCCAGGGCGCCACTGGCCTGGCTCTCTATGGCGGCGCGCAGGTCGCTTATCTCTTCTTCGAGACTGGCGTGGATAAACTGGCTTTCAAGCAGTGTATCCAGCCCCTCGCTCTGTTCAACTTCAAACCAGGCAAACTCAATCGGGTACATGCTGACAAAGAAATGCAGCACGGCATCGACTCTGCCGAGTGGACGGTCTTCGGCGGCGAGCAGTTTGGGGCTATTGAGTAAACGCTCGCTCAACAGCTGTTTTAACAGAGGATATTGCTGTGGATTTTGCTTGAGGAAGTCGGCCAGTGGCTGATGACTCTGAATGCCGGTTTCGCCGCTGTAGAAGAAGCCCTGGCGCAAGTGGTCGCTGTCGCACCAGACAAAGGCCCGCAGCATATCTGGGCTCCAGCCATTGAGTTCGAGCAGCCGTGCCATATATTGCTCATAGCCATTGCTGTAGACATTGTCCCAGGCGGGGATAAGAAAGCGTGCCAATAGCCAGGCTAGTTCGGGCATGCGACGGGCCTGCAGAAACAGGGCCTCGACCCCGAAAATGCGACTGTCGTCCAGCCACATGCGCTGCAGATCGTTATGCCTGCGGGCGAAGGCTATCATGGCGTCGGCGGTGGCCAGCAGTTCGGGGGCCAGGCGAGGGTGTTGCATGGCAATGGCGAACAGCAAGGGTTCAGAGAGGTAGAGGTCACATTCGTCACTGATGAGTGGCGGCAGCATGAACCCTTCGCCATCCGGCCCCAGGCTCAGGGCTTCCTGCAGCAGAGCGCGCAGTTCTGAATCTTGCAGGTCATCGATTTGCAGGCGGCGGTTGCCGCTGTCGGTCACGGCAACAAATTCGATATCGAACATGCCCTGGCGCAGAATAGTACCTTGCTGTAGTTGTTGCCGGTATTGCGCCAGTGCCAGGCTGATGGAGAGAGGATCCCGGGGATCCAGCGGGATAAGGGTGTGCTTTTTAAATGACTGCATCTTCCTGACTCAGTAACTGCGAAGGCCAAAGGCCTTTAAACGAGGCGGGATGATAACAAAAGTTGTTGTGGATGCGGCTACGCAAGCGTGAAAACCTGCGCTGAGTCACCGCTGTTTGCCGAATATTAACGGGTGGCGGCCAAGGCCTGACGTTCTGTTTGCTTTTGCTGTTTATAGTCCAGTGCTTCTTGGGGAACCGGACTGACTTTGCCGGTTTCCAGCCACTTCTTCAGGCGGCCGGCATCGGCCAAATGGGTCAGCTTGCCGAAGGCATCCAGTACCACAAAGGCGACTTCGCGCTTGGCCATTTTGGTGAGCATAACCAGACAGTGGCCGGCGTCATCGGTATAACCCGTCTTGGTGAGGTGGATCTGCCAGTTTTTCTTGTTCACTAGGCGATTGGTGTTGTAAAACGCCAGGTTATATCTTGGCTTACGAAACATGACGCTACGGTTGGGGGCCGAACTCAGTTCGCCGATCAGAGGGTATTTCCTGGCTTCACGCAGCAGTTTGACCAGGTCTCTGGCGCTGGAGACATTCTGCTCCGACAGCCCTGTGGGTTCGACAAAGCGGCTGTCAGTCATCCCCAGTTCTGCCGCCTTGGCATTCATTGCTTTGATAAAGGCCTGGTAGCCGCCGGGATAGTGATGTGCCAGGGTCGCGGCGGCGCGATTTTCCGAAGACATCAACGCCAGTGCCAGTGCTTCTTTGCGTTTCAACTCACTGCCGATACGGATACGGGACACCACGTTTTGCATGATATCGGCCTGACTGACATCCACGGCAATCCGCTCGTTGAGCGGCAACTTGGCATCCAGTGTCACCAGCGCCGTCATCAACTTGGTTATCGAGGCTATGGGCTGTACCTGCTGTGGGTTGTCCTCATAGAGGACCTCGCCGGTTTCCAGATCCACTAGCATGGCGCTGGCCGAGGCCAGCTGTTGCAGCTCGGCCCTGGCCGGTAATTTTTGCGCCGCCCAAACCGGCAGACAGCAGCACAGCAATATTATTAAGCTGGTAAGTCTTCGCATTACCTTAATCTTCCCGCAATCATTTCTCGTAGGACTTTAGTATAAGTTTAAGGTGAATTACAACGATTTACTCCATGCCGATAATGCCCGTTCATCCCAACTGACCGGCGACCATAATGTCTTTGTTTTCAGAAATCTCATTGTAAGACAACACATTAAGACCTCTTGAAAAGGCCAGAGCATAACGGCCCAGCAGCGGGCGCAACTGAGGCGGCACCAGTAGGATAGGGTGATGTCCGGCGGCCTTGGCCTCGGCCAACAGCTGGGGCATTTTTTGCTGCAGCTGCGCCAGCAACTGCGGATCCACAGGGAAACCATCCAGTGACACGCTGCCTTGCTGTTGGGCGGTGCTCAGGGCGCTCATCAGTTGTCGCTCAAGCTCTGGGGTCAGGGTCATCACCTTGAGCTGAGGCGCCTCTCCACAGATGGCCTGTACTATCGCCTGCCTTAGCGCGCAGCGAACATCTGCCGCCAACAGCACGGGATCTTTGCTGTTTTCACTGCAATCCAGCAGTGTGGTGCCTATGGTCAATATATCCCGCAAAGAAACCTGTTCCCTGAGCAGTAGCCGGTACACCTTGAGCTGCTGAATCGGCGACAGCGCCTGGCTCAGTGACTCGGCCAGCTTGGGGGCCTGGCGCGCCAGTCGTTCATTGAGTGAAATCACATCATCGTGCTGCAATAGCTCGGCCATTCGCTCCCGCAGCAACTTGGCGACATGGGTGGCGATCACTGTGGCGTTGTCCACGACGGAATAGCCCAGGTTCAGCGCATTGGCTTTCTTTTCCTGCTCTATCCAGACAGCCTCCATGTTATAGGCAGGATCCCGGGTGATGATGCCGTCCAGCTCACCAAAAACATTGCTGCTGCGAATCGCCAGCAGTCGCTCTGGATCCAGTTCTGCCGTGGCCACCAGCGTGCCCATTATGCTGATTTGGTAGTGAGTGGGGCTCAGCGCCAGGTTATCCCTGACCCTGACTTCCGGCAGCAGATAGCCCGCCTGTTCCGACAGAGTGCGGCGAATTCCGGTCAGGCGTTTCATCAGTTCGGCGCCGCGCTCTTTTTCCACCAGAGACACCAGGCGATAACCCAGCTTGACCTCTATCGCATCGACATAGGGCAGGCTGTCCCAGCTGGGTGCTTGAGGTTCGCTCAGGGCTTCGCCGGCCTGTTTGGCCTGTGGCGGTGGCATGATTACCGGCTTGGTGCGGTACTGTTTGTAGGCGACAAAGCCCAACAACAACGCGGCACTGAGGAATACCCAAGTGGGCATGCCGGGTACCAGACCCATGATCAACATCACCAGTGCCGCAGTCGCCAGGGTTTTGGGATTGGCCAGCAGTTGTTCGTTGAACTGGGCTGGCATCTCTTCGGCATCTGAAACCCGGGTGACCACAATCGCCGCAGCAGTTGCCAGCAGCAGCGATGGGATCTGCGCCACCAGGCCGTCACCTATGGTCAAGAGTGCATAGGTCTTGAACGCCTCTGTGCCGCTGAGATCATGCATAAAGATGCCGATACAGATACCGCCTATGATGTTGATTGCCAGGATCAACAAGCCGGCAATGGCATCGCCGCGAACAAACTTGGAAGCACCGTCCATAGAGCCGTAAAAGTCGGCTTCCGCGGCGACTTCTTTACGCCGTTCCCGCGCCTGATCCTGGGTCAGCAAACCGGCATTGAGATCGGCATCTATCGCCATCTGCTTGCCGGGAAGTGCATCCAGGGTAAAGCGGGCCGATACTTCGGAGATCCGCTCTCCCCCCTTGGTGATCACCACAAAGTTGATGATCATCAGGATCAGGAACACCACGGCGCCAACCACATAGTTGCCGCCGATCACCACTTCACCGAACGCCTGGATCACCTTACCGGCGGCATCGCCGCCTTCATGGCCGCGGATCAGCACCACCCGGGTCGATGCCACATTCAGCGTGAGTCGCAGCAGGGTCGCCAGCAACAAGAGGGTCGGGAAAATGGAAAAGTCCAGCGGCCGCCGAATCGACACACTCACCAGCAACACCATGATGGCCAGTACTATGTTGAAGGTGAACATCACATCCAGCAGCCAAGGCGGCAGCGGCAGAATGATCATCGCCATCAGGGTCAGTAGCAGCAATGGCACCATGGCATGGGACTTATTGGCGGTAAGTAATCGCAGCCAGTTCATTGGGTTATCCTTTAGTCATGTCGCAAGTGGGGTGGAATATGAAATTCCGGCAGCGGTGCCGGCATGGGTTTGCGTCCGGCCCGGGCCGCCTGGATCTGCAAGACGTAATTGAGTACATGGGCCACGGCCTTGAACAGCGCCGCGGGGATCTGTTGCTCCACTGCCGTCGAGTGGAAGATGGCGCGGGTCAACGGCGGGATCCTGAGGATTTCGACGCCGTGCTGCTTGGCAATCTGTTGCATATAGAGGGCGACTTCATCGCGGCCCTTACAGAGAACGAAGGGGGCCTCGGCCCTGGCCGGGTCATACTTGAGTGCCACGGCATAGCGGCTGGGGTTGACCATCAATACATCGGCCTGAGGTACGGCGACCGAAGCGCGGGAACGGGCAAACTGTTGTTGCAGTTGGCGTATTCTGGCCTTGATTTCCGGCTTACCCTCCATCTGTTTATGTTCATCCTTGACCTCCTGTTTACTCATCCTCAGCTCTTTGTAGTGCTGCCAGAGTTGGTAGGGCACATCGACCAGGGCGATCACCAGCATTCCCAGTCCCAGATAGAGGATGTAGTCACTTAGCAGTTGCAGCCCTGTGCTGGCACCCTGCAGCAGATCCTGCTGACTCAGATAGAGCAAGTGATCAAAATCATGCTTTAAAAACAGCAGCATGATCCCGATAAGCAAGCTGACTTTCAGGCAAGATTTCCCCAGTTCCACCAGGGAGCGAGTGCCACACATGCGCTTGAGGCCGCTCAAGGGGGCGATACGGCTCCACTTGAAGCCCGCATTACCTAGATTGAACACATGGCCGCCGGGCAAGCCGCCCACTATAGCGGCCAGCAGCAGTATCATCAGAAACAGCGGTCCCAGCAGCTCGAGTATCCCCAGCAGCGCAGCGGCCAGGTGACTCTGCATCATTCCCGGGGTATCCAGGTTTTCGCGGCTGACCAGCATATGCAGCTCAGTCTGTTGCATCAGCTGCTGCGCCAGCCAATCGCCGCTGTTGCTCAGCAGCAGGGAACCGGCAATCATCAGCACACAGGCGCCGAGATCCTTCGAGCGCGGGGTTTGGCCTTTCTCTCTGGCCTTGCGCAGCTTGTGACTACTGGCCTTTTCGGTTTTATCCTGGGAGGAGGATTGACTCATTGGCTCCCTCCCAAAAACTGATGCATGGCAAACAACGCATCGAGGCAAAAGTCACTGTACCTGTCCGGCAGAGTCGAGAACGACAGCAGGACACAGACAAGCCCCATGATCATGGTCATGGGAAAACCCAGGGCAAAGATATTCAAAGAGGGCGCCGAGCGGCTGAGCACCCCAAATGTCAGGTTGACCACCAACATCGCCATCACCGCTGGCAGCGCCAGCATCAAGGCGGCGGCAAACATCCAGCCAAATTGGCCGATCAGCTGCATCAAGGGCAGGTCGAACAGGCCGTTGCCTATGGGCCAGAGGCGGAAGCTGTCCACTATGACGCCGATGGCAACCAAGTGCCCGTCCAACGCCAGAAACAGCAGGGTGCCGTACATTACCAGCATCTGCCCCAGCAGAGGTTGGCTACTGCTGCTGCCGGGGTCGTTGGCCAGCGCCATGGAGAGCCCCATCTGCATCGACAAAATGGTACTCAGCAGGCTGAGGATATGTAGCATCAGGCTGAGAAACAGCCCCAGCATCATGCCCAGCAGCAGTTGCTCCAGCGCCAGCAATACTGCCCTGAATGAGAGGGCGTCGAGGACGGGAACCGCCGGTAGTATCGGAATAATCAGTGCCGCCAGCAGCAGTGCCAACAATACTCTAATCAATACGGGGACATGGATATGGCCGAGGAAAGGCATCACCAGAAAAGCCCCAAGAAGACGGCTGAAAGGCCACCAGAAAGAGCCGAGCAGTTGCTGCAGATAGTCTGTCGTCAGGCTCAGCATTTTAGCCAATCACATGGGGGATAGAGAGGAACAGCTGGTTGAACAGATCGAGCAGCTTCTGCACCAGCCACTGGCCGGCGAACAGCACCATTAGCAGAGTCAGTACCAACTTGGGCAGAAAGCTCAGGGTCTGCTCATTGACCTGAGTGGCGGCCTGAAAGATGGCGATCAGCAGACCCAGCAACAGGCCCGGGCTGATCAACACCAATACCATCAATACCGCAAGGTAGATGGCATCGGAGAAGAAGCTTGTCAGTTCACTCAGCTCCATGGCGCTATCCGAAGCTGGCCGTCAGGGTGCTGACAGTCATAGACCAGCCATCGGCCAATACGAAGATTAACAACTTGAATGGCAAGGAGATAATCAGCGGCGACAGCATCATCATCCCCATGGACATCAACACGCTGGCCACCACGAGATCTATCACCAAAAAGGGCAGATACAGCAGGAAACCAATCTGAAAGGCGGTTTTCAGCTCCGACAGCACATAGGCCGGCAGGATCACAAAGAAGGGGATCTGCTCCTGGGTCAGGGTCAAGGGTTCCTGGGCGATTTTCAGCATCTGCTCCAGGTCGGTTTCCCGGGTTTGCGCCAGCATAAAATGCCTCAGCGGTTGCTCGGCAATCTCAATCGCCTGCGGCAGCTCTATCTGCCCCTGATCATAGGGAAGGTAGGCCTTTTGATAGATCTCCTTGCCCACGGGTTGCATGATAAACATGCTGAGTACCAGGGCGATACCTATCAATACTTTGTTGGGCGGGCTCTGTTGCAAACCCAAGGCCTGACGCAAAATTACCAGTACTATGATGATACGGGTGAAACTGGTCATCATCAGCAGCATGGCGGGTAACAGACTCATCACTGTCATCATCGCCAGAATTTCCAGCTTGATGTTGACCTTTTGTGCCTGTTGACCGTCGTTCAGGGTGAAGAGTGTCATGCCATCGGCGGCAGACACAGGAAGGGCCAGCAGTGACAGCAGCAATAAAATGAGCAGGAATAGGCCGCTATTCTTTGACCAAGGTTGCGCCACTGGCAACGACCTCCAGCAGCCGCACACCGTACCGACCATTGACTTCAACCACTTCGCCGCGTCCGAGCAGGGCGCCATTGACCCGGATATCCAAAGGCTCACCCACCATGCGATCCAGGGCAATAACATCCCCCTGTCCCATATGGGTCAGTTCGCCGAGTGTCATCTCAGTACTGGCCAGTTCCAGAGTGACCTGCACAGGCAACTGCTTGAAGAAGCTCATATCCCGGGAGGGCTTTACCTGTACCGAGGTCAACGGCTCTTCGAGCAGTTCATTGTCGAGTAAAAAATCATCACTCAGCGATGTTTGTCCATCCACTTTGATCATCCTCATTTTGTTGGAAAGCATCTTGATTCAGGCGAGCGACCAACTTGCCTTGGTGGCTGTGTACCGAGCCGTAGAACAAGGTCAGCCCTCCCAGTGAAATCGGGCAGCGTTGATGCAGATTCAGTGGAATGATTTCCCCGGGCTGCAGTTCGGCCAGAGCCTGTACCGGCATGGGTTGCCAACCCAGCTCCAGCTTGAGCTTGACCGGGATCTGGGTCAGCTGTTGTTCCAGCGCCTGTTCGAGATTGTCCGCTTGTTGATATTGGGGGGCGGCCTGACCGATACGTCCCAGCAGTTCGTCTGTCATGGCAAACAACATAGGACTGGTGTAATGGCTGTCCGGAAAGCTCATCGACCAAAGGGCCGCGACCCTGTATTCAGTCTCGGCACCGGACAGTTCTATCTGCAATTCGTCCGGCTTGATGGGATCAAAGGGCATGCTTTCCAGCACCGCCTGCATCAGTTTGAGCCCCAAGCGAAATTCCGACTGAGTCGGCGCTCCCAGCGGCGAGTACAGCTTGCCGGATTGACCGCCATAGTAGCTGCTGGCCAGCTGTTCGAGGGTACAGCGATCAATTCGCAATAAACCCAATAGCTTGCGTTGATATTTAAAGGCAAACCAATGATGTTTATTACAACTTTTCAGCAGAATTTCACCGGGCGTTAATTCGGTACGAATCAATGCCGGAAGTCCCTGTCTTGTCAATGGTTTGAGTATTTGATTTAGCGCTTGTAATAATCCTTGATTACAGTTATCCAACTGTCCGAATAAACGACTACGGGCTAATTTTTCTCGAATTAGAGCAATCGGCCTACAATCATGAGTCTGATCTGATTTTATTAGCTCTGCCCGTGCAGTTATCTTCATTCCATTATTACCGTGCAGTTATTTTCATTAAACCATTACCGCGCAGTCGCCGTTCGCAACAATACAGCTACAAAATAAGTTAATTTTTTGATAAAAAATAACCAATGACATATTAGACGTAGGGGGCAGAATATTATCAAAGTCTGGGCATCATACAAGCTGAAAAGTGTGTATTTATTCAGTGTCAAAAAATGGTTCCAAGACAAAAAATTGACACATTGATGTTAATCAAAAAAAGCGCTTTGTAATTTGACAGGATACATTTGTATGAGCTATTTTCGCCGTCAATTTTCTCGATAGAAAAGTGATTGTTTAATATTCTAAGAGATTTTTAACTGTTTTAAGGTTAATCGAATTGGCTATATTAATAGCGATTAAAATAGCGCCTACCTCTGGGTTTTAGGTGCTTGGAGTATATTTAGTTCAATTCGAATTCATCGCTGAAATTAAGGGTAATAACAAAGGAATTTACATTGTAATTATTCCATCTATTTATCCTTCACTAACTGGAATTTACTGTGTTGAAGCCTTTGACCCTAGCCCTGTGTTTCTTGCTGTTCAGCGCTATCAGTTTCGCAGAACCCATCACGCAGACGGTGACCTACAGAGTGGCCGCGGACGATGATGCCTGGCAACTGAGTAGCAGCCCCTTTGGTTGCCGGCTCAGCGTTGCTGTTGCCGGAGCCGGCTTACTGCAGCTGGAACTACTGCCAGGGCAACATTCCAACTTGTCCCTGATCTCCTCCTGGCTCAATCAAGCCCACAGCGTAAACGCCAGCGTTGGCTATCCGGCATGGGGCGAGGGATTTCCGGGCAAGGTGCAGAGCCGGCAGATGCAATGGCAAACAGGAAAGGCCAGCCTGAGAAGCGGGGAACTGGGCGTCTTTATCAAGGGGCTGGAGCAGGGATGGCGCTGGACATTTGAACTTGGACAAAGTGATGGATTCCTGCTTGAGGTCGATACCCTCAGTGCCCGAAGCCAGTTACAACCCTTGCGCCAGTGCCGCCAACAACTGCTCCCACAAGATTATGACTATGTTCATGATTTATCTATTTTTTACCCCTCAGGAATCGCTGGAATGGATTCGTCCATGCAGGCCGATATTCAAGCCGTGGCCCGTTATGTGGCGGTGGATCGCAACATCAAAAAAATCCTGATCGATGGTCATGCAGACGACGGCAGCTCCAGGCTAGCGGATCTGGTATTGAGCAAAGACAGAGTGGAAAACGTGGTGGCGGCTCTGGTGGAGCTGGGGGTGAAACGGCAGATGATAGAAGCCAGACATCATGGCAATCGTCAGCCCTATTCCAAGGAACAGTCCGAAGTGAATCGTAGAGTACGGATTCGACTGGTCAAAGCGGTATGAGGATAGAGTCTTGAAAAACTACAGCGTGGTTGGCTGCAAGGGGCTGGTCAGTACTCAGACAGCCCAGCTCATGGAACAGGAAGGGTTTAATATCATTGAAGGGATCAGCAGCTGGCTGGCGCTGGTCGATGTTTCTGCCTGCAGCCCCGAGCAGGTAGCCGGACGTCTGCATCGACAGCGGGCCCACAATTTGGTGGCGTTGCTGCAACCTGAGCAGACTGAGCTGGCGGTCAAGGCCATGCAGGCCGGGGCTCAGGACTACCTGCTGCTGCCCCTGGATGAAAGCCAACTGATCAAGCTGCTGTTTCGCCTGCGGCAGATGGAGCAGGAAGACAGCGAATTGGTGGTGGCTTCTCCCCTGAGTCGGCAGCTGTTGATGCTGGCCCACAGAACCGCCAAGGCGGATACCACAGTTTTGCTCACCGGCGAGAGTGGTACCGGCAAAGAGCCGCTGGCACATTTCATTCATCGCCATTCCAGTCGCAGAGAGCAGCCCTTCGTGGCGGTGAACTGCGCCGCCATTCCTGAGCAGATACTCGAGTCGGTACTATTTGGCCATGTTAAAGGTGCCTTTACCGGGGCCAGCGCAGATCAACCGGGCAAATTCGAGTTGGCAGAAGGTGGCACTCTGTTGTTGGATGAAATAGCTGAACTGCCTTTATCTTTGCAGGCAAAACTCTTGCGGGTATTGCAGGAGAGAGAAGTCGAAAGAGTCGGCGGTCATAAAATCATTCCTTTGAACATACGCGTTATTGCAGCTACCAACAAAAATTTAAAAGAAGCTGTATCTCAAGGCCGATTCCGGGAAGATCTTTATTATCGTTTGGATGTGTTGACACTGGAATTAAAACCCCTTAGGGAAAGGGCGGAAGATATTATTCCGCTTGCGGAATATTTTATTCAGCTTTATGGCTATTTGACCAATGGTCAAGAATGTTATTTAAGCGATGCGGCTAAAAATGCGCTAATTAATTATAACTGGCCTGGTAATGTCAGAGAGCTGGAAAATGTCATTCAGCGGGCATTGGTTATGCGTCATGGCACTATTTTACAGGTTGTCGATTTAGGCATCAGACTGCCGGAAAATATTGCAAGTGTAAATTCCATTCCGGAACCATCCAATGGGCTTAAAGCCTCCAAAAAACATGCAGAGTTCCAATATGTCATTGAGATTTTGAAGCGTTTTGGCGGTCACCGCAGTCGCAGTGCTGATGCTTTGGGAATGACCA
Source organism: Shewanella sp. VK101 (assembly GCF_056497865.1). Taxonomy (NCBI): domain Bacteria; kingdom Pseudomonadati; phylum Pseudomonadota; class Gammaproteobacteria; order Alteromonadales; family Shewanellaceae; genus Shewanella; species Shewanella sp. VK101. The sequence goes on along the minus strand of NZ_CM151402.1, from coordinate 4,807,442 downwards.
CCCGGGCACTGCGCTACAAGCTGGTACAGATGCGGGATGCGGGCATAGATATCGACAGCCTTTTAGCCAAGGCCAAGGCCGCCTGAATGGCTGACAACAGAGAATGGCAGCAATGAGCAACAATAGTATTTCCGCCGGTTTTAACAATATCCAGCAAACACTGGCCATCCACAAGGAGATTGCCCAGGGCGCAATCATGCCTTCCATCGATGGCCATACTCCCCAAGTCGTCTCCTTTGGCAGCCTGATGAAGCAGAAGCTGCAGGAGATCAATCAAGATCAGCTGACATCATCAATGCTGACCCAAGCGGTCGACAGCGGCAGGAGCGATGATCTGGTGGGCGCCATGGTGGCGTCTCAAAAGGCCAGTCTGTCGTTTTCGGCCTTGATGCAGGTGCGTAATCGCCTTGTTCAAGCCTTTGATGATGTTATGAAAATGCCCATTTAAGGACAATAGATGTCAACGAGTTTAGCTCTACCGGCAAAACCGTCTGCCGCCGGACAAAAGCCCATGCTGGAAGCGATCAAGGGGAAGCTATCCCATGTAAACCAAATGCTGTTGCTGGCCATACTGGCCTCGGCAGTGGCCTGTGTGCTGGTGTTGTTCCTCTGGAGTGGCAGCCAGGGATATCGGCCCTTGTACGGCCTCAAGGAAAAGGTCGACAGCAGCCAGATCATTGAAGTGCTTGAGGGTGAAGGCATTGACTATCGCCTGGAAGCCAATTCGGGACAGATCCTGGTGGCGGAAAACAAGTTGAGTTCGGCGCGGCTCCTGCTGGCGGCCAAAGGAGTACAAGCTCAACTGCCGGAAGGACTGGAAAACCTGGCCAAGGCGCCCATAGGTACCAGCCAGTTTATGGAGCATGCCCGCTATCTTCATGGTTTGGAAGGGGAACTGGCGCGCACCATAATGGCGCTCGAAGCCGTACGTTATGCCAGAGTGCATCTGGCGATTCCCAAGCGAACCCTGTTCATCCGTGCCGAGCCGGAAAAGCCGACCGCTTCTGTGTTGTTGGAACTCTATTCCGGGGCGCGTTTGGATGAGTCACAGGTCAGCGCTATTGCCAACCTGGTTTCCGGCAGCATTACCGGCATGACCCCGGCACAGGTGCAGATAGTCGACCAGGCCGGCAACTACCTGAATGCCGATATGGCCTCCGGCCAGGACATCAGCCAATCCCGCAGCAAGCAGCTCAAGTATACCCATGAGCTGGAAAACAACCTGATCGCCCGCGCCGAATCCATGTTGAATCCGATTCTGGGACGGGACAATTATCAGGTGCAGCTGGTCGCAAGGGTGAACTTTAACCAGATAGAGGAAACCCGCGAGTCTGTGGATCCCAATCCTGTGATGACTCAGGAAACGCTCAACAAAGACCAAACCAACGGCAACCTGGCCTTGGGGATCCCCGGCGCTCTGAGCAACAAGCCTGTGTCCGGCAAGAAGGGCAAGAAAGAGGACAATCAGGAAAGCAGTCTGCGGCAACAGGAAACCCGCTCATACGAAGTTGGGCGCTCGGTGCGGCACACCAAATTCCAACAGATGCAGCTGGAAGGGCTGTCGGTAGCCATCCTGTTGAACCAACAGGCGGCAGGCAAAGAAGGCTGGCAACCGCAGCAGTTGCAGCAGATAAGCGACATGGTTAAAGACGCCATAGGTTTTTCCGAGGCTCGTGGCGATCAGATCAATATCAACAGTTTTGACTTCGTGGTGCCGGAAAAGCCCGTGATAGAAGCTTTGCCCTGGTGGCAGAACGAGCATCTGCGTGAATACCTGAAATATGGCATAGGCACTCTATTGGCCTTACTGCTTATTCTGTTCGTGTTGCGCCCCCTGGTTCAGCACCTGACCCGCGGTGATTCAGGCTCAAGACACTCTGGCAACAAGGCCGGTGACAAAGCCGCTGAAATGGCACTGGAAGCCGAGCCCCTGACACAAGCCATTGAGCCGCCTCAGCTGGCATTGCAGGCTGAGGACAGCAAGGCCTTGCCGCAGTCGAATCTGCCACCGCCCGGCTCGCCCCTGACGGTGAAAATGCAGCACCTGGGACTGCTGGCAACGGAAGAACCCGCCAGAGTCGCCGAAGTGATCAGCCATTGGATGAAGGACAAAAATCGTGACTGAACAAACGACTCTGGACAATCTTGAGCAGGCGGCCATGTTGCTCTTGTGTATGGGTGAGGAAGGTGCCTCTCAGGTCATGGCGCACCTCGACCGCCAGGATGTGGAACAACTGAGTTACAAGATGGCGCGCCTGTCTTCGGTGACCCAGCAGGAAGCAGAATCTGTACTGGATCGCTTCTTCAACCGCTACAAAGAGCAGGCCGGTATCGCCCGGGCATCGAGAGCCTATCTCCAGAAAACCCTGGATTTGGCACTGGGTGACAGAGTCGCCAAGGGCCTTATCGACAGCATCTATGGCGATGAGGTCAAGATGTTGGTGAAGCGGCTGGAGTGGGTCGATGCCAAGCTGTTGGCGCGGGAGTTGCAGCACGAACATGTGCAGCTGCAGGCCATCATGTTGGGACTCTTGCCACCGGAAATTGCCGCTCAGGTATTACAACATCTGCCGGGAGACAACCAGGACGAAGTGCTGGTACGCATAGCCCGCCTCGGCGAGCTGGATCGGGATGTGGTGGAAGAGCTGCGGCAACTGGTGGAGCGCTGCATGGTGATGGCGATGGAGAAAAGCCATACCCAGGTGTCCGGCGTGCGTCAGGTGGCTGACATTCTCAACCGCTTCGATGGTGACCGTGAACATCTGATGCAGATGATACGCTTGCAGGACAAGCATCTGGCCAATGATGTTACCGAAAACATGTTCGACTTTATCATCTTGGGCCGTCAGAAGCCGGAAACCCTGCAGGAAATCCTCGGGGCGGTCGAAGCCGAGTCGCTGGCACTGGCACTCAAGGGTATTGATGGCGAACTGAAACGCACTCTGCTCAACGCCCTGCCCAAGCGTATGTCTTCCGCCATTGAGACCCAGGCCGAGGCCTTGGGCGCTGTGCCGCTGAGCATGGCCAATGAGGCGAGACGCAACATTATGGAAACGGCCAAAGAGATGATGCAGAACGGCGAAATCGAGCTGCAACTGTTTGAAGAACAGGTGGTTGAGTAATGGGTGCAGATAGTCGCCTTTGGCGCATAGGTGCATCTCAGGTGCGCCGTTATCAATTTGCTCCCCTGGAAGGGGAGAGTCCTGAACAAGGCAACTGGCAAGACTTCCAGCAAGCGTTGGAGCGGGGCTATCAGGAAGGCTGGGAACAGGGCTTTGAAGCCGGCAAGACTCAGGGCGAAACCGAGGGGCGCCAAGCGGGCCAGGAATCCGGGCTGCGGGACGGGCTGGAGCAGGGACGCAGCCAGGGTTTGGCACAGATAGATGAGCAGTTGAATCAGCTATTGACTCCTATGACGGCATTGCAACAGCTGCTCGCCGAGAGCCACGCCGAGCAGATTCAGGCGCAACAGCAACTGATTGTCGACCTGGTCAGAAGGGTGGCACAGCAGGTGATCCGCTGCGAGTTGTCGCTGCAGCCACTGCAGATCATTGCCCTGGTTGAAGAAACCCTGCAGGCACTGCCCAAGGATGCCAGTGATATCAAGATCCACCTGGAACCCTCAACCATCAAACAGCTACAGCATCTGGCGGCCGACAAGGTAGCCGACTGGCACCTGGTGGCCGACGACAGCCTGAGCCAGGGCAGTTGCCGGGTGGTTTGCGATCAGTGCGATGCCGATGCTTCCATGGAAACCCGCCTCAACAACTGTATGGATCAGGTTGAAGCTCATTTGAACGACGACCTAATTCCAGAAGCCGAGGCCACAGTCGCCAGCAATGAAGACTAATGTCCTGGCCGGAAACTGGCCCCGGGTACCGGTAGCCCAGATATACGGACGCCTGACCCGCGTGAGTGGCCTGTTGCTGGAGGCGGTCGGCTGCAACCTGGGTATTGGCGATCGCGCCATGGTGGAGCGGCGCGATGGTGCCTATGTCGAGGCCGAGGTGGTGGGGTTCCATCAGGGGATCCTCTGCCTGATGCCTATCACAGATACTCAGGGGCTGAGCCCTGGCGCCCGGGTCATTCCCCAAACAGAGACCCATAAGATCCCTCTGGGTGCCGGCCTGCTCGGCCGGGTACTCGACGGCCTTGGCCAGCCGCTGGATCAGCTCGGGCCGCTGAGTGGCGTGCAGTTTTGTCGCCCGGTCACTCAGGTGCCCAATCCTCTTGCCCGGCAACCCATTACCCGCATTCTCGATGTAGGGGTCAGAGTCGTCAACGGCTTGCTGCCGGTTGGCTGCGGTCAAAGGGTAGGCTTGTTTGCCGGTCCCGGGGTGGGCAAGAGTGTGCTGCTGGGGATGATGACCCGCTTCACCGAGGCCGACCGCGTGGTGGTAGGGCTCATTGGCGAGCGCGGCCGAGAGGTGCGCGAGTTTATCGAGCAGGCCTTGGGTGAAGAGGGGCGCCGCCGCGCCGTGGTGGTTGCCGCTCCGGCAGATACTTCTCCCTTGATGCGCCTCAGAGCCATGCGCCTGTGTCACCAGATAGCCTGTGGCTTTCGCGACGAGGGCCATAGGGTGTTGCTGCTGGTGGATTCACTGACACGTTACGCCCAGGCACAGCGGGAGATAGCCCTGAGTCTGGGGGAACCGCCGGCCACCAAAGGCTATCCGCCTTCGGCCTTCGCCCAACTGCCTTCATTGGTGGAGATGGCGGGCAACGGTACTCATCCACAGGGAACCCTGACGGCGTTTTACACTGTGCTGACCGAAGGGGAAGATACACAGGACCCTATCGCCGATGCGGCCAAGGCGATACTGGATGGCCACTTCTTCCTGAGCCGCCGCTTGGCCGAGGCCGGGCATTTCCCGGCACTGGATCTTGGGGCCTCTATCAGTCGTTTGGCGCTGCAGATTGCCCCCAAGGAACAACAGCAAGAAATGGCACTGGTTCGGCGTATGTTGGCGCGTTATCAGGAAGTACGTGAGCTCTTGCCGTTGGGCGGTTATCAACCTGGGCAGGATCCCGAGTTGGATGCCGCCGTGAGCCATTACCCGAGGATTGCCGACTACCTGACCCAAACCACAGACGAGGCAGTTGACCTTTCGGGCAGTCAACAGCAACTGCAATCGCTGACCCGTGCACTGCGAGGTGAGTCATGAAACTGTTGCAACGCCTGAGCCATCTTGAGCAGCGTAAGCTCAGCGAGTTGGCGGAGCAAAAACAGGCGCTGCAGCAACGTCAGGCCCAGGTGCAGGGGCAACAACAGCAGGTGGCGTTACTGGAGTCCCATTACAGCCAGTTTCGTCAGGGCTCAATAGTGGGGCTTTGCAACAGTCAGGCCTTGCTGCAAAGACTGCAACCATTGAAGCAGAGTCTCAATACTCAGCAGCAGTTGCTCGGCAATGAACAACAAAGGCTGCAGGGCTTATGGCAGCAGCAGTTAGGGCGTTATCAGCGGGTGAATTGGTTTGACGGGCAGCAACAACAGCGACAGCGACGACGGCTGGAGCAGCAGGAGCAGTTTCAGCTTGATGAGTTGGCGGGCAGCAGTACGGCGCGGCTTAAGGCTTCAGGGAAACTGAGGTGAGGCAAGGTTCTGTGGGTACTCATCGGCATTTCCCAGCCCCAGAATACCGCGGATGATCTCCTGTTGGCGCACCAGCAGTTGGCCGTTGAGCTCGTTGAGTCTCTGGCTCTCTCTGGCCTGTTGCAGCAGTTGCTGCCACAGTTGTTCCAGTTTGTGAGCGGCCTGCTCGGGCAGTTTACTCTGCAGTTGGCGTATGCCCTGATGATCATTGCTGACACCTATTTGTGCCAGATGTGCGGCGCGCTGCAGCGAATTGTGCTGTAACTTGGCAACTAACTGATCCTGCTGCTGGTTATGCTGGATAAGCCCTTGATTGTCATGGCGCAGCATCAACTGGCGCTGCTGTTGCAGCAGCTTCTTTAACTCCCGGTAGTCCAGTATGTCCTGGCGGATCCCGGCGACCAGACCTTGCAGTGCTTCGCGTTTATTGCTCATGGATGGCTTACTTGTCCTGTTTCCCGTGCTGCTGCAGCATCGCTTTGGCCATGGCCTCGACATCCAGTTCAAAATTGCCCTGTTGCAGTGCCTGACGCAAGCTGGCCACCTTGAGTTGATCTACCTCGCTCTCCTGAGCCAGTTGAGTCTGGGCCTGATTCAGCCAGTGATACTCAGGGCTTACCTTATCCTGCTGGGCTGCGGATCCCGTGGTTTCCTGGCGTTGACGCCGATTCGCTGCGGTGACGCCGCTGTCGCTGACAACCGCATGCAGACGCTGAGTGATTTCCATTGAACCCCCGAAATAATGTGCTCTAGTGAGTAAAGGCGACCGGATCCGTAAAAAATAAAATTATTTTTGTGATGTAATTACTTTTGTGGTGTAACTATGCCCTGCGCTATCGGGTAGGCCTTGATGACCTTCTGCGAGCTTAAGTTTCGCACCCTAATCACTTCTCCCCGGGAGGCACTTTCCAGTGCGGTGCCCGGCATTTGAGCTTCAAAACCCTCCTGGCTGACCTGGATGATCACCTGTTCACCGGCACGCACCCAATCACTCTGGCTCAGCTGGCGCAGCAAGATGGCTTCACCTGCGCGGATCCTGCGCGCCACCTGTTTGCCTATGAGCTCGCGTTGGCTGCTGACAATGTCTCTGTCACTGGCCTGCAACTCCAGCCAGCGCCACTCTATGTTCTGCGCGTCGATGATGCTGCCTCTGTGCAGGGTTTGTGTCAGCACAGGCAATTGGGCCTTGGCTTCGACCCTGGCCCGTAGAAAGAAACGCCAGTCGGCCGCCGGACAACGCACCTCCAAAGATACCCGTCCCCAGAGCGGCGCCGAAGGGTTGGCCAGACTGATGTCCGGCTTTTGCGGGCAGTCGGGTAAGCGCTTGACCCCGGATGGCAGTGTCATTCGAATCTTGCTTTGAAGCGGTTTCATCTGTTGCGCCGCAGCAAACTGCTGCAGTTGCTGCTGCAGATATTGTCTGGCCGCTTGCTCGACCTGGTTGGCCGAGGCGGCCGCCGGCAACGGAAGCAGCGGAAACAACAGCAAAAGCAGCAAGGCAAAAGGGGAAATCAGGGTTCCGCAATTATTGATGGTTTGCTTTTTAGTCATTGTATTTTAAGGATAAAAACTATTGGCATGGTATTTGTTACAAGGAGCGAAAACCTATGGATACCTTACTAGGAGAAACCATGGCTATCAAGCTCGATGCGGCATTGGGCCTGCATCCTCAATTATTGGATTTCAGGGTTGAGCGCAGCAAGGTGCTGGCCGGAAACCTGGCCAACGCCGAAACACCCGGCTACCAGGCCAGAGATCTGGACTTTGGTGCTCTGATGGCGCAGCTGGATGCCGGCATCCCTTTTGGAGGGCAGTACACAGTGGGGTATCGGGTACCTTATCAGGCCAGTGCCGATAACAGCACGGTTGAACTGGGGCAGGAGCAGGCGCGTTTTTCACAAAATGCCATGGACTTTCAGACCAGCCTGACCTTTCTCAACATGAAAATCCAAGGCCTGAAGGCCGCTATCGAAGGGAAGTAATCGTGTCATTTGCAGAGATATATCAGGTTGCCGGCAGTGGCATGACGGTGCAGACCCTGAGACTGAACGCTATCGCCAGTAACCTGGCCAACGCAGGTGTGGCTGCCGAGTCCAGTGATAGCGCCTACCGGGCGATAAAACCGGTATTTTCCACCCTCTATCAGCAACAAAACAACAGCGTCAGTGCCAAGGTGCAGATCAAGGCCCTGGTGCAGTCCGATGCACCGTTGGAAACCCGTTATGAACCCGGCCACCCGCTGGCCAATGCCGATGGCTATGTGACCTATTCCAATGTCAACACAGTGGAAGAGATGGCCGACATGATGGCCGCCAGCCGCGCTTTTGAAACCAGTGTCGAAGTGATGAACCGCGCCCGCTCCATGCAGCAGGGACTCCTGGCTCTGGGAAAATAAGGGAATAGAGGATGCAACAGGTACAGAACGTCAATACCCGCGAAGATGGCCAGAAGACAGATGCCATCCGTGCCAACGGCAATGATCCCGCTTCGCTGAAGAACGAGTTCATGTCGTTGATGATAGCCCAGATCAAGAATCAGGACCCTACCAACCCCCTGGATGCCAGTGAGTATCTGGGCCAGTTGGCGCAGTTCTCCCAGGTGGAGAGCCTGGAGGCGATGCGCCAGAACCAGAAAAACCAGATGACCATGATGGAAAACCTCGGGCTGGTGCAATCGGCTTCCCTTATAGGTAAGCAGGCCATGGTGCCGGCAGACAGCTTTACCGCGGCCGAACATGTGATAGACGGCAAAGTCTATCTGGAGCACAGCGCCTCGGCGGTGACTGTGGAGATCAGCGATAAAAACGGGGAAGTCGTCAAAACCCTGGAGCTTGGCAGTCAGGCGGCAGGTGATGTCAGTTTTCAGATAGATCCCGAAGGACTGGGGCTTCCTCCGGGGGAATACCAATTGAAAGTTCAGGCCAGCGACGGTGAAAAAGCATTGAAGGCTCAGTCATTTCTCGCCGGCGAAATCAGCAAGGTTCATTTCGTCAGTGCCAAGGGCATGATGATGGCTGAGCTGGCCAACGGTTTGGGCACAGTGTCTGTGCTGGATATTTCCGAAGTTTCATAACAGGAGACAAGATGTCTTTCAATATTGCGCTAAGTGGATTGCAGGCCACCAGTCAGGACCTCAACACCATAAGTAACAACATTGCCAACGCCTCTACCTGGGGCTTCCGTGGTGGTCGCAGCGAGTTTGCCGCCATCTACAACAGTGGCATGGGTGCCGGTGTCAATGTGATGAATACCAGCCAGAACTTCTCCCGTGAGGGCACGCTGACCTACACAGGCCGTGAGCTGGATATGGGGATCCAGGGCAGTGGCTTCTTTATGTTGCGTGGCACCGATGGCTCCAATCTTTATGCCCGCGCCGGGATTTTCGGCCAGGATGCACTGGGCTTTATCACAGATCCTGTCGGCAACCGTCTGCAGGGCTATCCGGCCACGGCCGATGGCGTGCTGCAAACAGGCACCATGGGTGACTTGCAGATCAAGACAGGTTCTCTGCCGGCCAAGGCGTCGACTCTGGTCAATCAGGTGTCCAACCTGGATGCGCGTATGGAAGCCATAGATCCTGCAACGACGCCATTTTCGCCCACAGACCCGGCGAGTTATCACTCCTCGGGTACTGTCAGTGTGTTCGACTCACTCGGCAACCAGAGATCCCTGACCCAGTACTACGCCAAGACAGGCGACAATGAATGGAAAGTCTACTTCGTGCTGGACTCGGCCGTTCTCGAACCCAAAGACGGCCACAGCCTGCAGTTTGACAAGAAGGGCAGCCTGAGCGGCGGCGACAAGCTGAGCCTGACTCTGCCCGCCAAGGCCGGTGCCGAGGATGTCAGCCTGGCGGTGAACTATGAAGGGTTCACTCAATATGCCAATGACTATAACAACTCCAGCCTGAGTCAGGATGGTTATGCCGCCGGTGAATTCAACAAGATACGCCTGGATGACAGCGGGATGCTCTTTGGTACCTACACCAATGGTCAGGAGTTGCTGCAGGGCCAGGTGGTGCTGGCAGATTTCAACAATCCCAACGGTTTGACGCCTGTGAGCAACAACGCCTGGCAGGCCTCTGCCTCAGCTGGGCAGGCCACAGTCGGCGCACCTGGCAGCGGTACTCTGGGCAGCCTGAAGGGCGCCTATCTTGAGGGTTCCAACGTGGATACCACGGCCGAGATGGTGAGCCTGATGACGGCGCAGCGTAACTATCAGTCCAATGCCAAGGTACTGGACACCAACTCGACCATGCAGCAGGCGCTGCTGAACGCCATCTGACGGATGACTCATGGATAAGATGATTTATACCGCGGCCCAGGGCGCCAGCCGTATTCTGCAGTCCCAGGCGATTCGGGCCAACAACCTGGCCAATGCCGATACCCAGGGCTTTCGTGCCGATCTGGAGCGGGTTGCTGCGGTTCCTGTGCCTGAGACCCAGGGAAGCTTTGCTTCGCGGATCTTGCCGCAGACCCAGAATGTCGGTTTCAACAGCCGCCATGGAGAGATAGTCAGCACTGGGCGCCGGCTCGATATGGCGATTAAGGGCGATGGCTATTTCACAGTGCAAACACCTCAGGGAGAAGCCTATACCCGTAACGGCGCCATCAGCGAAGGTGCCAACGGTGAACTGACAGTGGCGGGGTTCCCCTTGATGGGCGCCAATGGGCCTTTGGTGCTGCCTCAGTATCGCGAGCTGATTGTCAGTGAAGACGGTCGCCTGTCGATAGTGGCCGAGCAGGGTGGGCTGATTGAAGAGGTTGCCCAGCTCAAGCTGGTGAACGCTGCCCAGAATCAGCTGCACAAGGGCGCCGATGGTTTGCTGTATGCCAACAACGGCGAGGCCCAAGTGTCCGAGCAAGTGCGGCTGGCTTCCGGCGCGCTGGAGAGCAGTAATGTCGATGCCGTTGGTGAGTTGCTGGCCTCCATGGATCTGGGTCGTCAGTTTGAAGTGCAAATTAAGTTAATGAAAAGCGCAGAGAAGTTGGCTGAGGCGGGTAATCGCCTGCTGCGTGACGCCTAATATTGAGGAGAGTCTAAATGCAATCGGCATTATGGGTGAGTAAGACAGGATTGACTGCTCAGGATGTGAAGATGACGACCATCGCCAACAACCTGGCCAACGTTAATACCACAGGTTTCAAGCGCGATAGAGTCGGTTTCAACGATCTCTTCTATCAGGTACAGCGCCAACCAGGCGGCCAAGTAGACGAGCTCAATGAGTTGCCATCCGGGCTGCAATTGGGCACGGGCGCCCGAGTGGCCAGTACCCAGAAGGTGTTCACCACAGGCGACATACTCACTACCAATCAGCAACTGGACATCGCTATTGAGGGCCAGGGTTTTTTCCAGATTGAAGAAGCCAATGGCGAAGTGGCATACAGCCGTGATGGCCAGTTTTATCGTAACAGCGACGGCGTCATGGTGACCTCCCAGGGGCTGCCCTTGGTGCCCAACATCCAGATCCCCGAAACCGCCACCGGGATCACCATAGCCGAAAACGGTGTGGTGAGTGCCAAAGTGGCGGGTCAGGCAGAGGCGATGGAGCTGGGACAGATCACCCTGGCGCACTTTGCCAACCCGGCCGGGCTCGAGTCCCGAGGCAATAACCTGTACCACGAAACCGCGTCTTCCGGTGTGCCGATAGAAGGAGTTCCCGGCGAGGAAGCGTTGGGCAGTTTACGCCAGGGGGCGCTCGAAGGGGCCAACGTCAATGTGGTCGAAGAGATGGTAGAGATGATCTCGACCCAGAGGGCCTACGAGATGAACGCCAAGGTGGTCTCAGCCACTGACGATATGCTCAAGTTCCTGAACCAATCGGTATGAAGATCATGAGACTCTTGTTGGCGCTGCTGATGCTGTCGCTCAGCGGCTGTATCTCCCACTTCCCCGACGCAGAACAGCAGCCGGGTAACAAAGAATGGGCGCCGCCTGAGGTGGACTACTCCTTGCCGGAAGCCAAAGACGGCAGCCTGTATCGCCCCGGTTTTATGCTGACCCTGTTCAAGGATAAGCGGGCCTTTCGCGAGGGAGACATACTCACAGTCTCCCTGGATGAGAAGACCTACTCCAGCAAGAAGGCCAATACCCAGACCAATAAGTCTCAGGATCTGAACTTTGGCGTTCAGGGCGGGGTAGATGACAGTAGTTTCAGCGCCAATGGTGAGGGCAAGTTTGGCCGTGGCTTCAATGGCAGCGGCGCCACGACTCAGCAGAACCAGCTTTCCGGCGCCATTACAGTGACAGTGGCCAAGGTGATGCCCAACGGCGTGCTGCTGATCCGCGGTGAGAAATGGCTTCGCCTCAGTCAGGGGGATGAGTATCTGCGTCTTATCGGGCTTATCCGCTCCGACGACATAGACAACCAGAACACCATCTCATCGCAGCGGATTGCCGATGCCCGCATTATCTACGGTGGCCAGGGCGCCATTGCCGACAGTAATGCCATGGGCTGGGCGGCTCGCTACTTCAACAGCCCCTGGTTCCCTATGTAACAGGAATGAAGATGACAAGACTGCTTTTAGCTCTGCTGTTGCTGGGGCTTACCATGCCGGGCCAGGTGTTGGCCGAGAAGAGTCGCCATCTGCTGGATATGGTAGATGTGCAGGGGATCCGCGAAAACCAACTGGTGGGCTATGGCCTGGTGGTGGGTCTCGACGGTACAGGTGACAAGAACCAGGTGAAGTTTACCGGCCAGTCGGTGGTGAACATGCTGAAACAGTTTGGGGTGCAGATTGATGGCAGCATGGATCCCAAGCTGAAAAACGTTGCCGCCGTGGCCGTGGTTGCCAATGTGGCGGCGCTGGCAAGCCCGGGGCAGACTCTGGATGTGACCGTCTCCTCCATAGGGGATGCCAAGAGCCTCAGGGGCGGCACTCTGTTGATGACGCCTTTGCGGGCGGTCGACGGTGAAATCTATGCCGTCGCCCAAGGGAATCTGGTGGTGGGCGGCGTGTCGGCCCAGGGCCGCAACGGCACCTCCATGACCATCAATGTGCCTACCGTCGGCAGTATTCCTGGGGGCGCCTTGCTCGAGGCTGTCATTCCCAGCTCTTTTGCCAGTAATCCGCAGGTGATACTCAACCTCAAGCAGGCTGGCTTTCGCAGTGCCCGCAATATTGAGAAGGCGATCAACGCCGTGTTTGGCCCGGATGTCGCCAAGGCCGAGAGCCATGCACGGGTGAGCGTCAGGGCGCCGCAATCCGAGCGGGAGCGGGTAATGTTTATGTCTATGCTGGAAGACATCATGGTCGAGCCCGGCCGCATTCCTCCCAAGGTGGTGTTCAACGCCCGCACAGGGACCGTGGTGATGGGCGGTGATGTGGTGGTGCGCAAGGCCGCCGTCAGCCACGGCAACCTGACTGTGACCATTACAGAGAAGCAGCAGGTAAGCCAGCCCAATCCGGGGATTTTTGGCGATGCCGCCGGTCAGACCGTGGTGACCAACGACTCGGATGTGGATATTCAACAGGAAGACGGACGTATGTTTGTCTGGCCAGAGGGTAGCTCTTTGAATGATATCGTACGTGCCGTCAACAGCATGGGAGCCTCTCCCATGGATCTGATGGCTATCTTGCAGGCACTGGAAGAAGCCGGTGCCCTGGAAGCTGATCTGGTGGTGATCTGATGAAAGTAACCCAAACTCCGGGGCTGCTGGGGCGGCTCGACTCGGGCGAGCTGATTAAGGCGCATGGCGAAAAGGGCGCCCTGAAGCAGGTCAGCCAGCAGTTTGAAGCCATGTTTTTGCAGACTGTGCTGAAACAGATGCGTACCGCCAGCGATGCCATTGCCGATGAAGAGAATCTGCTGTCATCCAGCAACGATGGCCTGTATCGGGATTGGTATGATTCCGAGCTGGCACTGAGGTTGTCGCAGATGCAATCGACCGGGCTTGCGGATGTTATGAGTCGACAATTGGGGGCAAAACTTCAGTTTAGTGCCGAACCGGTCGCTTCTTCTGAGAAGACAACCATGGCAATGCAACCTGCACTCCTGGTTCCGCCAGTTCACAAGGAGACTGAATGAATCTGCTCAATAACGCCATGTCCGGGCTGAATGCCAGCATGGCGGCCTTACAAGTCATGTCCAACAACACCAGCAACGCCATGGTGCCTGGCTATTCCCGCCAGCAGGTGTTGCTCAGCTCAGTCGGTGGTGGCGCCTATGGCGCCGGTAATGGCGTCAGTGTTGATGGGGTGCGGCGGATTTCGGATCAGTATCAGGTGATGCAACTGTGGCGTACCGGCAGTGATGTGGGCTTCGCCGGTGTTAAACAGAGCTATGCCGGCCAGCTGGAACAGCTGATGGCCGCCGACAGCAACAACCTTTCTACCGGCTTGGATCATCTGTTTGCTGCCATGAATGCGGCCATGGAAAAGCCCAATGACCCGGCGCTCAGACAGGCGGTGCTCAATGAAGCCAACGGCGTGGCGCAGCGTTTCAACTCGATAGCCTCAGGGCTGGACAGTCAAGAGCAACAAATCGTCGGCCAGACCCAGGCCAGCATCAAAGAGATCAATACTCTGCTGGAGAAGATAGCTCGCTTGAATGAAGATATCGCCGCCGACGGGGCTGCCAAGGTGCCTTCGGCCTCGCTATTGGATAACCGGGATGCCGCAATAGCTGAATTATCTTCACTCATTGATATCCGGGTAGTGATGGATGACAAGGGCCTGGCCAATATCTCGCTCTCTCAGGGGCAGCCGCTGCTGAGTGGTATTGTTCCGGCAACACTCAAGGGCGTGACAGATCCGGCAAATCCCAAGCAAATCAATTTAGAGCTCAGTTTTGGCCAGTCTCAGTTTAAGTTACAGGAGACGGGTGGTCAGCTGGGGGCTCTACTCAACTACCGGGATACCAACCTGAAACAGAGTCGGGCTTTCCTGGATGAACTGGCAACCCAGTTGGCACAACAGATGAATGACATTCAGGCTAAAGGCACAGATTTGGCCGGCAATAAGGCGACCCAAGCCATTTGGCACTTGGATGCTTCCAACCCGGCAGGCAGTCTGCGGCTCAATCAGGGCCTGAACTCCGGCGGTCTGGCCTTCGGCCTGGATGGCACTCCGGGGGATAACAGCAATCTCAAGGCCTTTGTGGCCTTGGCCAATCAGGAGCTGGACTTTGCCTCCATGGGCAGTCGAGCCACCCTGGGCAATGCCTATGCCAGTAAGGTGGGTGAGCTGGGCAGTATTTCCCGGCAAGCGCAGCAAGAGAACAAGACAGCGCTGGCACTACAGAAAGAAGCACAGAGCCAATGGGCCAGCACCAGTGGCATCAATTTGGACGAGGAAGGGGTCAACCTGATCGTTTATCAACAGTCATACCAGGCCAATGCCAGGGTGATAGCCACGGCCGATAGGCTGTTCCAGTCCCTGCTGGACAGTATTTAAGGAGTCCTGAATGCGGGTAGCCATGTTTAATATGTACAGTGCCAACTTGCACTCAATGCAACAGACACTGAGTCAACTGGGGCAACTGGATCAACAGCTGTCCAGTGGCAAGGCCTTGCTGCGTCCTTCCGATGACCCCATAGGCAAGGTAAAAGTGCTCAACTGCGAGCGGGACCTGGCCAAGACTTCACAGTACATAAGCAATATCGACAGCCTGTCGACCAGTCTCGGACGGGTGGAAACTTATCTCGATAGCCTGGTGCAGGCGCAGACCCGGATGCGGGAAATTGTCATTTCCGCCAACAGTGGTCAACTGTCGGCCGCCGACCAACAGGGTTATGCCGATGAACTATCGGCCCTGATGGACACCTGTGTCGATATCCTCAACGCCAGGGATGCCGACGGCAACTATCTGTTTTCCGGCAACCTTAGCCGTACTCCGGCGGTAGCACAGGACAGCAGTGGTCGCTATCAGTTTCAAGGGGATGCCCAGCATCGTCAGGTGCAGATAGCTGCCGACTCCTGGGTCGATGCCAACGTCACGGCGCAGGAGTTCTGGTTCGGTAACGGTAGCCAGGATCTGCTCAATCAAGCCGCCGAGTATGTCGAAGTGCTGCGGGATCCGGCCAAGGCTCCCGGTGATGCCGATTTTGAGGCCGTGGCAGGCGCCATGATGCAGTCTCTGGATGAGACTCTCTCCAGTATAGGCGCGGCGATTACAGACATAGGTGGCAAACAGAACCGCTTGAGTCTTGGCAAGAGCAGTCATCAGGAGATGGCACTGTTCACCAAGGAAGTGATAGGCGAAACCGAGGCGCTGGACTATCCGGCGGCAACCTCAGAGTTTCAGATGAAGCTGACGGCCTTGCGGGTGTCGCAGCAGAGTTTTGTCAAAATCAGCCAACTGACGCTGTTCAACCAGCTTTAATCAGGATTGGGGAGACGCCTAACTTGTTCCAAGACTGTCATAGGGTGCCATGATCCATTCGGTTACCGATGCCCTGCAACTGGCCGGGCAGATAAGACCCATCAGCCAGAGTGCCCCCCTGCTCGATATGACAGTGGTCAACAGTACTCAGGAGAGTTGGCGCGAGCTGCTGCCTTATCGGCAAGTGGCGTTCGAGCGCTGGGAGCGGGCCACCCGGCTGCAACATAACATCAGTGCCATGCAGCTGGTGGATGCAGGTTTTGAAGAGGTGCTGCGGGTTCTTGAGAGGATGCGGCCCTTGCTGCTTATCAAGCCTTCTGCCGAGCAGTTTGAGCGACTGTTGTCGCTGCAAAAGCAGTTGCAGCAGTTGCAGCCCAGTTATCTGCAGTACCCCTTGTGGGATCCCATGTTCAACATCATCTATCCCAGACGCAGAGCCTTGCGGCGGCGCTTTCGACTTAAGGCGGTTTCCCTGCTGGAGCCCAAACACAGGGAAGAAAGCCTGCAACTGCTGCTGCCGGGTGCCGATGGGCCACAGAGCCTGTCGTTGCAACTGCCGGCCAATACCGACCCGAGTCGTTTGGCACAGTTAATCAACGAGCAGTTGGCGCCTTTGGGTATCTCACTCAATGTCGAAAACCAACAGGCTGTGTTTGAATGCGATGACCAACTGTGGCAACAGCTGCAGGGTAATCTCGGTCTCAGTGGCCAGGGTATGCGCCTGCCGGCCGGTGAGATGCACAATATCAGGCTGGAAGAACTGCTGGACTGGCGCGATCCCAGAGAATGGCGTTTCGACAGCCCGGAGATGTTGCGTCAGACCCGGGCCAAGCTGGAGCGTACTGCGCGGCGGATAGAACACTGGCGTCAGGATTGGCAGGTACAGAAACAGCAAGTCACCAGCAATTTATCGCAGCAACTAGGGGAAATTTCTCTGCCACCTGTGGATGCTTGCTTCGGCTCGCAACTGGAGGCGTTGCTGGCTCAGGCCAACATCGGCCGAGGTCACGCCGAGGATCTGCTCAAATAATTTGGTCTTTTTAAAGTTTTTTTCAATCAGGCTTTCAGTTTGGTTTTTTCGGGTCGCTTTGTTGTTAATGACACAAATACACTCTTCGGGAGAAACAAACCATGTTGTCTGTACATACTAACTATGCCTCTCTGGTTGCCCAGAACTCCGTAAACAAAAACAACAGCCTGCTGTCTACCGCCATGGAGCGCCTGTCTACTGGTATGCGCATCAATGGTGCCGATGATGACGCCGCTGGCCTGCAAATTGCCAACCGTCTGAACGCCAACGTTGTTGGTATGAGCACTGCCAGCCGTAACATATCTGACGGCGTCTCTATGCTGCAAACAGCCGACGGTGCCCTGAGTGAACTGAGCTCTATCGCCAACCGTATGAAAGAGCTGGCAACCCAACATGCCAACGGTGTGAACTCTGCCGATGACAAGACAGCTCTGGCCGCCGAGTTTACTGCGCTGACAGCTGAAGCTGCCCGTATCAAGACCAACACTGAATATGCCGGTGAAAAACTTTTCACCAAACTGGGTACAGGTGTTGCCATGCAGATTGGTGCCAGCAAGGCTGAAACCTTGACTGTAAAACTGGATGCCCTGCCAGATGAAACAGCTCTGGATATTGCCGACTTGGATACCATCAACACTTACATCAAAGAGATCGGTACCAACCGTTCTACTCTGGGTGCCAACATCAACCGTCTGGGCCACACTGCCTCTAACCTGGCCAACGTGACCGAAAACACCAAGGCTGCTGCCGGTCGTATCATGGACGCTGACTTCGCCAACGAATCAGCTGCCATGACCAAGAACCAACTGCTGGTTCAAGCCGGTACCAACGTACTGTCCCGTGCCAACCAGAACACTGGTCTGGTTATGGGTCTGCTGGGCTAAGCAAACATTTTGTTCCAAGCGCCGTCAGTCAAGATGGCGCTTTTTTTTAAGCTCGACAAAGAAACGGCGGAAGAGCTGATTCCTGTTTGAGGCCTTCCGAGGAAGAGACTGTACCAAGCTACAGTAGTCACTCTTAAATAACTTTCAAATTTTACAAAGGGTTAGCTTTGCCGTTTGAATGGCATACCTCTTGCTATCCCCGAATATTCCAAGGACACGAGTCTGTGTCTATGAGGAGTTGAAAATGATTTCCGGAATGAGTGGTGCCCAATTCGCGCAGCAGCTGATCAGTGCCGAGAGGGCCGGTAAAGACAATCTCTATCAAAGCAGCAAGACGGGCTACCAGAAACAGTTGGATGCCTACACTTTGCTGGATAAGGGGCTCGATCGTCTTAACAGCAAACTGACAACCCTGGGGACCGATGCCTTCAAGGGCAATATCGCCGAGGTCACAGATGAAAACATCTCTGTCAGCAGCTCGGCCAAGGCGCCGCAGGGGAATTTTCAGCTGTCGGTAGAGCAGTTGGCTCAGGCGCACCAACTGGTCAAGCCCTTTGCATCGGAAGATGCCACTCTGCCGGCATCCGGGGTTATTCAGATCAGCATGGGTGGCAAGAGCATGAGTGTGGATCTGGCCATGGTTAACAGCGGTGGCAGCGTTTCTGTCAGTGAGCTGCGGGATATGATCAACCAGCATCCCAATAACCCGGGAGTGCAGGCTAGCCTGGTACGCACCGGCGGCCAGGTGCAGCTGATGCTGACCTCGAAGGAAACCGGCAAGGCCAACAGTATTAGTATCAGTCTGGATGGTGCTGACTGGGGAATGGTCGAGACTCAGGCCGCTCAGGATGCCAAGGCTACGCTCAATGGCATGAGTATCACCTCGGCCAGCAACATGCTGACTCAGGTTGTGGACGGGGTGGATATCGAACTGCGTAAGGTTCATGAAGCCGGTGACAGCAGCAATATCAGTATCAAGGCGGATCAAGAAGCCGGCAAAGAGGCAGTTAAAGCCTATGTGGATACAGTCAATGAACTGCTGCGGCAGATAAGTCAATTGACTCGAGGCCTGGGGGTTGATGCCCTGGATGACTCGAAAGACAAGGACGACAAGGATAGCAAGAGCAGCAAGATAGATGAGAGTCAGCTGGGGATCCTCAAGGGTGATACCAGCCTGAGAACCCTGCAACAAAGGCTGCGTGAGCTGAGTTTCCAGGCTGCTCCCAATGGTTTGACTCTGGCCGACGCCGGTATCGAACTGACCCGTAATGGTGAGCTAAAGCTGGATGAGAAAAAGCTGGAAAACGCCCTGAAGACCCAACCGCAGGCGATCAGTGATCTCTTCGGAGCCAAGGGCGGCATGGTCGATAAGGTTCAGGAGATCACTAAACCTTATACCCGTTTCGATGGCTATATGGATATGAAGAAGAACAACCTGAAACGCCAGTTGGACCGGGTCGAAGACAATATGGAACGCCATAACCGTATGATGGAACAGCGTTATCAGATCTATCTGAAGCAGTTCACCGCGATGGAAACCACCATCAATGAGTTGAACAGCGCCAGTGGATTGTTTTACTGAGGAATTATTCGATGTTTTATGAGCAGGATCCTTTCAGCGGCTACCGTCAGGCCAGCTTGGATGCCCGGGCCGCGGCGGCCAACCCCCATGAGATGGTGCGTATGTTGCTGGATGGCTTGCTGGATGAACTGGCCAGAGCCTCGGGGCATATGGAACGCAAGGCGTTTGAGGCCAAGGGCCAGAGTATCAACAAGTGTTTGAATGTGATCCATGGGCTTGATGTGTTGTTGGACATTGAAAACGGCGGCGAAGTAGCAACCAACCTCAACCGTCTCTATGACTATTGCAGCCGTCAACTGGTTAGCGCCAGTGTCGAAAATAACCCAGAGGCACTGCAACCTGTGGTGCAGGTTATTCAACAGATTAGGGAAGGTTGGGCCCAACTTGAGTGAGTCTGTGATAGCCCGCTGGCAAGCCTTGGGACAACGCCTGCAACAGCAGGCAGCGGCCGAAGACTGGCAGGGAGTATGCCGGGTCAACCGGCAGATGATCCAGTTGCTCAGGCAGCAGGGAAAGCCCCGTTCTCAGGCTGAGTTACAGGCGCGCAAACAGTTGGAGCTTTGTCACTCGCAAGTGATGCAACAGCTGCAAACCAAGAGCGAATCGCTACAGCGGCAGATGCAGCAACTGCTGGCACAACAAGAGGGCATGTCCGCCTATCAACTGACCCAACTCAGCCAACCCGAGTTTCAAGAGGGAAACATGAGTAAAGGAGACCTGTATTGAGTATTGCGCTGATCCCGGCGCTGGCTGAAACGCCGGCGAAAAAAGTGCCCTTGTCCGCTCACCCGGACAGCAGTGGCAGAAAGGACTCTTATCGGCAGGAAGAACAGTCTCTTTCTCAGGCCGCGACTCAGCCGGCCAACTCCACAGCTTCCGGCATGAATGCCAAAGCGCAGGGTGCTCAAGAGAAGGGCTCTCAGGTAAAGACTACTCAAGGGCAAAGCAGCACAGTAGAGGATAGGGAATCAGGGATAGAGTCGGCAGGCGAGATGCCGGCCAATACTGTGGTGGCGCAGGAACTCTTGCCGCCTTTGATGCAGCCAACTGCAATCCAAGTGACCACTCCGCCAGGAGCACCCTTGGCGCAATTGCAGGGCCAAGGTCATGATGAAAATACAGTGCCACCTTTGGCCGGCATCACGGCGCAGGGCATTGTGGGCGCGCAGCAAACCAATCTGTCACTGGCAGGCATCAGCCAACCTGTGGCAGCGAACCCGCTCAATGGTGAGGGCAGAGGTGCGGGTGATATGCGGGGACAAAGCCTGCAATTGGCCGCCGCCTTCCCTCAAGCGGCTTCTCAAGTTTCGAGTGCGGCAACTGAGGCTAAAGGCACACCTTTTCTGCCCGTTGGCACCATGGCGCAGACCGCCATGCCGTCGCAACAGCTAACGGTTAATGCCGCGGCGCAGCTGGCGGCCTGGCATGCTGATCCTTCCAGCAAGCCTGTGGCTGAGCTTGGTCTGCAGCCGGAGGTTGCCGCATTGACAAGCGAGCGCCCGGGCGTGAGCCAGTGGGGCCCCTTGCCTCTGAGCGCTCAGGGAACTCAGGTACAGCATGCCAGAGAGCTGTTGCTGCCACTCAGAGATCAACTGCGTTTTCAGATAGATCAACGTATTCAAACCGCCGAGCTGCAGTTAACCCCGCCCGAGCTTGGACGGATAGAACTGAACATTCGCCTCGACGGTGACCGGCTGCATATTCAGATGCATGCGGCCAACAACCATGTGCGCGATGCTCTGCTCAGCGGCCTAGAACGCCTGCGCAGTGAACTGGCCATGGAACACAAAGGCAATATTTCCCTGGATGTAGCCACCGACAGCGAGCGACACCAACCTGAGCAGGATGCCAGAGAAGGGTATGCCGGCGCGATCGCTTCATCCCGGGTGGACGAAACCAAAGGTGACACAGAAGCCGATCGCAGACGCGATAGGCAACTGAAC
Source organism: Shewanella sp. VK101 (assembly GCF_056497865.1). Classification (NCBI taxonomy): domain Bacteria; kingdom Pseudomonadati; phylum Pseudomonadota; class Gammaproteobacteria; order Alteromonadales; family Shewanellaceae; genus Shewanella; species Shewanella sp. VK101. The sequence continues at coordinate 4,786,088 of NZ_CM151402.1, read as the reverse complement.
CTACTGGCCTGATGATAGAGATGAAAGATTGATATGAAACGAAATTTACTCATAGTTGCGTTACTTATTCTGGCCACTGGAGGCGGTTTTTTCATCGGCCATCAGCCGCCCGCATGGTTGGGGAAATGGTTATCGGCGGAAGAAGAAGTGCAACCACAGGCCAGTTTTTACCCGCTGGATAAGATGATTATTTCGGTACCGGGTGATGAATATCCCCATTACCTGTTGCTCGAGCTGGCGCTCAAGTCCCGCAGTGACAATGCGGCTCAGGAGATCAAGGCGGCCGATCCACTTATTCGCAACACCATGATGCGAATGTTCAGCAGCAAGTCTTTCAACGTGCTGAATCAACCGCAGAATCTGGAAACGCTGCAACTGGAGGCCAGAGAATCCCTGATCAAGGTGCTGACCAAAGATCAATTTACTCTGGATATTGAAGAAGTCCTGTTCACCCGTATGGTCATCCAGTAAAGGAGGCACCTTGGACAGTGAGATGACAGCCTATGATTTGGGTTATCAGGCGTATGGCAATGAGCGGCAATCCGAGCAGGCGTTGTTACATCAGTATCTGCCCTTGGTAAAACGCACAGTTTGTTCCCTCAAGAGTCATTGTGGCCCGCTTATCGGCCAGGAAGACATGGAGCAGATAGCTCTGATGGCCCTGCTGGAGGCTGCCCGGCGCTATCCGGGTGAATATGATGCCGGCTTTATCTCCTTTGCCGGCCAGAGGATCCGTGGCGCCATTCTCGATGAACTGCGGCGCCTGGATTGGCGGCCACGCTCGGTGCGCCAGCAGGCACACTCATTCAACGATGTGGTCAGGCAGTTGACCCGGGAGTTGGGCCGTTACCCGAAAGACAGTGAAGTCACTGCAAGAATGGGCCTGACCCAGGAAGAGTACCGGGATTACCTGCATGCAACCCTGGCAGAATCCATGACCAGTTTGGATGAGATGCTGGGAGAGGGGTTGTCACTGGGCGGTCAGGACAAGGAAATTGTCGATTTTGAACGCAATCAGCTGTTAATTGCGGCAATCAAGCAACTGAGCAACAGAGAACAGGTAATTCTGTCGCTTTATTATCAGCATGAACTCAATCTCAGAGAGATTGCAGCCACCCTGGGGTTAACCGAAACCCGGATATGTCAATTACACAAGGTTGCCGTGCGCCAGTTACAGGCGATTTATCGGCAGGCTCAACTCTGATTTGGAAACCTGATAATGAGTAAGTTTGTTGGTTTAATGGTGATTTTGGTGTGTGTCTTCGGCGGCTATGCCTGGGCCGGCGGCAATCTGCTGGCCTTGTGGCAACCGGCAGAAATCCTGATCATCCTAGGTGCCGGCATCGGCTCTTTGCTGATTGCCAACCCCCGCGCTGTACTGGTGGAGCTGTGGCAGCAGTTGCGCCAGATCGCCAGGCAGGATACTCCTGAGCCGGAACTCTACCCTCAGCTGTTTGGCCTGATGAACATGCTGATGGCGCAGATCCAATCCCAGGGGATGAAGGTGCTGGATGCCCATATCGAAAATCCGGACGAGAGTTCGTTGTTTTTGATGTATCCGGTGGTGCTTGAACACCCTCAGTTGCTGCAGTTTTTGGTTGATAACCTGCGCCTGCAGTCGATAGGTAAAATCTCTCCCCACGATCTGGAAATGATACTCGAGGAAGAGATCCACAGAATCGAAGAAGACAGCCTGCGTCCCTCGCTGGCACTGGGACGAATCGCCGAAGCCATGCCGGGATTCGGTATTCTGGCGGCTGTGATGGGGATCATCATTACCATGTCCAACATTGATGGCCCCATCAGCCTGATCGGGGTCAAGGTAGCGGCTGCTTTGGTGGGCACCTTTATTGGGATTTTCGCCTGTTATTGCTTGCTCGAGCCGTTGTCAAAGGCGCTGGAACATCAAGTGGATCGGCAGATCAGTCAGCTCAAGTGTATTGCCGCCATGCTGACGACGTTCGCCAAGGGCAAACCGCCGATACAGGCGATTGATGCCGGCCGCAAACAGATCCAGACCGAGAGCCGCCCCAGCTTTGTGGAATTGGAACAGATACTGACAGAACAGAGAAGTTAATGGCACCAAGACAGGAAACTATCATTGTCCGTCGTGCTCGGGCGGGCAAACAACACGGTGCCCATGGTGGTGCCTGGAAGGTCGCCTTTGCCGATTTTACCCTGGCAATGATGGCGCTGTTTTTGGTGCTGTGGATCATGCAGGTGGCGGATCAGAAAGAGCGGGAAACCGTGGTTAAGTATTTGAATGGTGAGTTGTATCCCTCCGGCGATATCAACCCTTTCGATCTGCGTAACATCCCCTCGCTCATCGATCTGCAAGGGCAACCCAGTGTGCAGCAACCTGTGGTTCCTACCCCGGCCAGTGGTGATGAGATGCGTGGCCCTGCGCTGCGCACCCATGTACCAGAAGGCAAGTGGCAGCCCAAGGCCGGTATGGGGCCCAAACTGAATGCCATTATCCCAGGCGAGTTCGCCACTCAGGTGCAACTGGAAGTGTTGGCGCGGCAGATCCAGCGGGTCGTCGACCAGGCGGGTATGGGTAAAAACGTTCAGTTGGACGCAGTGCCTCAGGGAATAAGGATCCGTATTCACGACAACAATGAACAATCTATGTTCAAAGTGGGCCAGGCGCAGATGCGGCCCTATTTTGAAGATCTGTTGTTGGCCTTGGCGCCTGTTTTGCAACAGGTGAAAAATCAACTGATCATCTCTGGCCATACCGACTCGCTGCCCTATGTCGGTCGCAGCTATACCAATTGGGAGTTGTCCAGTGAAAGGGCGCTGATCGCCAGGCAAACCATAGAGTTTGGTGGCGTGCGTCAGGGGCAGATTCTTCAGGTTAACGGTATGGCCGACCGGGTACCCTTTATCGATAATGAGCCCTTTAGCCCGGCCAATCGCAGAGTGGAGATACTGATCCTCACCAAGGAAGCCTCCGAGCAGATCCAGAGCCTGGCAGGAGGAAAGGCACTCTTTGAGGCCAATGAGGCAGCCCGCTTTAATCAGCCAAGGGACAGGTACCAGTGATGACGGACAATAGCAGTGACGAGGTGCAGCGACGCGAGCATTTGCGTATCAGCCTGAGGCTGGGTAATGACGCCGACTTCCTGCTCGACTGTGATGGCATGACGGTGCAACTGGGACACTGGCACTGGTGGCGCCCCGGCAAGCTGGGGCTTGGAAATATCAAAGATATCAGCCGCGGCGGGGTTGGTTTGATCTCCGCCTGCCGTTTGCATCAGGGCATGAAACTGAAATTGCTGCTGAACGATGACCTGATGTTACCCATCAGCATAACCCATGGCCGACAGTTGTACGGTCCACTGTGGTTTTACGGCGGCCGTTACCTGGAACTGTCGACAGAAGATCTGTACCGGGCACTGCGTTTGGTACAGCAGCACAGGCGCAAACTGCGACAGGGCTGGCGCCAGCCTGTTCTCGAGCCCTGACTTAAGCTTCCTGGCTGTGTTGCCTGAGAATCGTCAGCAGTTCCTGCGGTAGTTTGGCCTTGGTGCCTTTCTTGAAATCGTACATGACGGCGACAGAGCTGCCTGTAGTGGTAATGGCTCGCTGCGCCTTACTGTATGCCTCGTAATGCATGGTAAACCTGTCTTCACCTATGTCGCTTATTCTGATGCCTATCAACAGGGTATCCGGGTAGGTGACCGGGCGCTTGTACCTGGCCTGATTCTCACTTATTACCGGCCCCATTCCCTGTTTGTACATCTCACCCAAGGGAAAATGGCGGTTGAAGAAGTCGATTCTGGCGGTCTCAAAGTAGCGGAAATAGACCACATTGTTGACGTGTTGCAGGGCATCCATTTCGCCCCAGGCCACTGGGATTTGCGAGTATTGTGGGTAACGCTGAGTAAAATCTTCCATATTTAAACGACCGTTTTATTTTTGTTGGCTCAGGATAACAACAGCGGCTCTCTGTCTCAAGAGGGGAACAACATTCCGTACAGGCGTTGGTTTTCCGGGATACGAAATAGGTGTTGTAAACAATAAGGGGAGCCATTGGCTCCCCTTGATTTAGCGGCTAACTCTGCTTGTTATCAGTCAATCTTCAGCTCGGCGAAACTCTTCACCTGCCGGAAATCGCCTGTGCGTTGTCCGGCCTCTCGTACCATTTGGCAGGTGATCAGCCCGGCAGCGGCAGCGGCCTTGAGTTCGTCCACCATGTCGGAGACAAACAGTATCTGCTTGGGGCTCAGACTTATGGTGTTAATGATGTTGCAGTAGGCTTGCTTATCCAGCTTGCCGCCGGTGCGGGTATCAAAATGACCGTTGAACAGCTCGGTCAGATCGCCGCCGTCACTGTGGCTGAACAGTAACTTCTGGGCTTCCACTGAGCCGGAAGAGAAGCTGTATATCCTGAGTCCCTGAGCCTTGTATTCCTTGATGGCTTCAATGAAGTCAGGATAGATGTGACCGGTAAACTCGTTCTTGGCATAGCCCTGTTTCCAGATCAGGCCCTGCAGCGTTTTCAGCGGCGTGGCCTTGCGGTCTTCGGCAACCCACTGCTGGAGTATTTCTATTACCCGCGGCAGATCGGCATCCGGCTCCAGCGCCATCTCTTTGGTGTCGCTGATACAGTTTTCTACCAGGATATTATCTTGATAGCGTTCCAAAAATTCCGGCAATGCCTTGGCCGAATAGGGGAAAAGCACATCCTGAATAAAGTTAAGATCTGTCGTAGTGCCGGCGGTGTCGACGACTATGGCTCTGATACCCATAAGGTGAATTACTCCAAAAAGTGCTGTTTTCTGTGCAGATCCTAAGCTTTATTGGCGCGCTTGACCAGCTTCTTTAACCCTTTGTTTCCCTCCAATTTTACATTTTGGGCGGCATGCCAAGCCCAGAGGCCGGATGTGAGGTATGCAGCTGTTAAGTGATTGAAGCTCAATGGGGAAGTAGCCTGCTGCAGGCAACAAAAAGCCCGGCAAATAGACCGGGCTTTGAGGTGACAGGCGAATTACTCGGCCTGTTTTCGCTGTTTGCGTTCTTCGCGCTCACGCTTACTGAACATGCGCTCTACCACCACGAAGAAGAGTGGGATAAAGAAGATACCCAGGAAGGTCGAGCTGATCATACCGCCCAGTACCCCGGTACCAATGGCGTTCTGACTGCCTGAACCCACGCCGGTACTGACGGCCAGTGGCACAACCCCGAGGCCGAATGCCAGCGAGGTCATCAGAATTGGCCGCAGACGTACCCGCACCGCGTGCAGTGTCGCGTCAATCAGCTTGGCACCCTGCTCATAGTATTCCTTGGCGAATTCCACGATCAGAATGGCGTTCTTGGTTGCCAGACCCACAGTAGTCAACAGACCCACCTGGAAGAACACGTCGTTTGGCAGGCCGCGGCCATTCATGGCGATCAGGGCACCGATAATACCCAGAGGTACCACCAGAATTACCGCGAAAGGCACAGACCAGCTTTCATACAGGGCCGCCAGTACCAGGAATACCACCAGAATCGACAGCGCGTAGAGCGCAGGCGCCTGGTTGCCTGACAGACGTTCCTCGTAGGAGAGGCCGTTCCATTCGATACCAAAGCCTGGAGGCAGTTGGTCAACCATGCCTTCCATGATGTTCATCGCTTCACCGGTACTGAAGCCTGGAACTGTCGCACCCTGGATGTTCATCGCCGGCAGGCCGTTGAAGCGTTCCAGACGTGGTGAACCATACTCCCAGCTGCCGGTGGCAAAGGCTGAGAAGGGCACCATGTCTCCCTGGGTGTTGCGCACATACCAGGAGTCCAGATCTTCAGGTTGCATCCGATACTTGGCATCGGCTTGAACATAAACCTTCTTCACCCGACCACGGTCGATGAAGTCGTTGACATAGGAGCCACCCCAAGCGGCAGAAAGCACGTTGTTGACATCACCTATGTTGACACTCAGCGCCCGTAGCTTGGCATGATCTATGTGTAGCTGATACATGGGCGCATCTTCCTGACCATTGGGGCGTACACCCACCAGGTTGGGATTCTGAGCCGCCATGCCCAGCAGTTGGTTACGGGCTTGAACCAGCTTTTCGTGTCCTTGACCATTCTTATCCTGCAGGAAGAGATCAAAACCGTTGGCCGTACCCAGCTCAATTACCGCAGGTGGTACGAAGGCAAACACAAAGGCTTCTTTCATCTGGCTGAACACCGCCATGGCGCGGCCGGCAACCGCCTGAACATCACTGCCTGGAGCAGTACGCTCAGACCAGTCTTTCAGTCCGACGAAGGCGATACCCATGTTCTGACCCTGACCGGCGAAACTGAAGCCCGCCACACTCAGAACCGATTTGACGTTTTCGTCTGCCAGGAATTGATCCGAAACCTTCTCCAATACCTTCAGGGTACTTTCCTGAGTGGCGTTGGTTGGCAGAATCGCCTGGGTAAACAGAATGCCCTGATCTTCGTCCGGCAAGAAGGCGGTTGGCATGCGGATAAAGATCCAGCCTACGGCCACAACCAGCGCCAGATAGATGGCACTCATACGTACCGAACGTTTGATGATGCCGGCAACAGTACCTTCGTACTTACCCGTCATGCGCTCGAAGTTACGGTTAAACCAACCGAAGAAACCGGTTTCGGCGTGGGTATGCCCTTTCTTCAGCGGTTTGAGCATAGTGGCACAGAGCGCCGGAGTCAGTACGATTGCCACCAATACCGACAAGGCCATCGCCGATACGATAGTGATGGAGAACTGACGATAAATAACCCCGGTAGAACCCGACATGAAGGCCATAGGTACAAACACAGCTGACAGTGTCAGACCGATACCCACCAGTGCGCCGGTGATCTGGCCCATGGACTTCCTGGTCGCTTCCTTGGGACTAAGGCCCTCTTCCGACATCACACGTTCAACGTTCTCTACCACCACAATGGCGTCATCCACCAAGAGACCGATAGCCAGTACCATGGCGAACATGGTTAGGGTGTTGATCGAGAATCCGGTGAAGGACAGGATGGCGAAGGTACCCAGCAAAACCACAGGCACGGCGATCGTTGGGATCAAGGTGGCGCGGAAGTTTTGCAGGAACAGATACATGATGACGAACACCAGTACCACGGCTTCCAGCAGAGTATGAACCACACCTTCGATAGAGTTCTTCACGAAGGGGGTTGTGTCATAGGGATACACCACCTGCATGCCGGCCGGGAAGAAGGGACGCATCTCTTCGACTTTGGCGCGAACAGCTTCTGCAGTATCCAGCGCGTTGGCACCGGTAGCCAGCTTGATTGCCAAACCTGTAGCGGGGCGACCGTTATAGAGTGACTCAATGGCGTAACTCTCGGAACCCAGCTCAACCTTGGCAACATCGCCCAGATAGACGTTGGCGCCCGAAGCGTTGGACTTGAGGATGATGTTGCGGAATTCCTCAGGCGTCTGCAAACGGCTCTGGGCCGAAATAGTCGCATTCAACTCCTGGCCTTGAACCGCAGGGGCACCCCCCAGCTGACCGGCAGAAACCTGGGCGTTCTGTTCTCTGATCGCGGCGATCACGTCCAGAGTCGTCAGGTTGTAGTTGGTCAGCTTCAGTGGGTCGACCCAGATACGCATTGAGTACTGGGCACCGAACAGGGTGGTTTCACCCACACCGGGCACACGACTCATGGGGTCCTGAACGTTGGAACCTACGTAATCGGCGAGGTCGGCCTTGGTCATGGAGCCGTCTTCAGAAATAAAGGCGACTACCATCAGGAAGCCGGAGCTGGATTTGTTAACCCGGACACCTTGAGCCGTTACTTCCTGAGGCAGCAGGGCCATGGCGGCCTGCAGTTTGTTCTGAACCTGAACCTGGGCGATGTCGGGATCCGCTTCGGCGTTAAAGGTCAGAGTGATTTCGGCGTTACCGAAGCTGTCACTGGTGGACTTGATATAGCGCAGGTGGTCTAGACCTGTCATGCGCTGTTCAATCACCTGGGTCACAGAGTCTTCAACAGTTTTGGCCGACGCACCTGGATAGTTGGCAGCAACCACAATGGTTGGCGGCGCAATATCCGGGTACTGGGAAACCGGCAGGGCCTTAATAGCCAGGACACCTGCCAGCATGATAATAATCGCGATCACCCATGCGAAGATGGGGCGATCGATAAAGAAACGTGCCATAACTTCCGCCCTGTTATTACTGGTTTGCTGTCATGGGTTTGGCCGTCACTGGCATGCCGGGACGGATTTTCTGCAGCCCTTCGACAATCAGTTTGTCACCAGGCCTGAGGCCATCGGTAACCCGCCACTGGTGATTGATGACATCGGCAGTCTTGATAACCCGAGCTTCCACCTTGTTTTCGGCGCCAACCAACATGGCCACAGCTTCACCCTTTGGATTACGGCTGATAGCCTTTTGCGGTACCAGAATTGCTTGAGGATCGACACCTGTGTTGAGAATGGCGCGAACATACATACCTGGCAGTAGTGTGTGATCCGGGTTCGGGAACTCGGCTCTCAGAGTCACAGAACCTGTGCTCTGATCGACACTGACTTCGGCAAACTGTAAGCGACCCTTGTGATCATAAGTCGAGCCATCTTCCAGCAGCAGAGTCACTTCAGCATCATCGGAAGCCTGCAGTTTGCCGGCTTTCAACATGCTCTTGAGACGCAGCATCTGGGTGCTGGACTGAACGATATCCACATTGATGGGATCCAATTGCTGGATAGTCGCCAGAGGTTGAGCCTGGTTGGCGGTCACCAGAGCACCGGCAGTAACGCTGGACTTACCGATACGGCCGGAGATAGGCGCCTGTACTTCGGTATAGTTGACGTTAATGGTTGCAGTATTGATGGCCGCCTTGGCCACTTCCACCGCCGCCAGCGCTTCTTTATAGGAAGCATCCGCCTTGTCGTACTCTTCTTTACTTATGTACTTGGTCTTGACCAGTTCCTGGTAACGGGCCTGAGTTGCCTTGGCAGACGCCAGAGCCGCTTCGGCGCGGGCCAGATCGGCTCTGGCACTCTGCAAAGACGCCTTATAGGTAGAAGGGTCAATCTGATACAGTGACTCACCCTGCTTCACATCTCCACCTTCGGTAAAGCTGCGCTTCAGAATGATGCCGTTGACCTGAGGCCGAACTTCGGCTTCAAGGAAAGCTACGCTGCGCCCAGGCAGTTGCACTTGCAGTGCCTGCGGAGCCGACTTGACTTCGAGGACACTGACTTCCATAGCGGGGGCCGCCTGATTGCTTTTGGCTTTTTCAGCTTCCGACCCACAGGCCGTCATCCATAACGCCATACTTACAACTGAGGCAACTTTTAATACATGCCGCATGATAACTCCTAATCAGTATCTGCTTGCCGTGAAGGAAAAATGTCTTGTACGACAGGCTTCCTGGCGCAGTTAGCCAGCAAAATTTTCGAACCCATATTTATCGCACAAGCATTCTGTATCAACAAGCTACAGGATAAGCGAAAAGTGTAAATGAATGAAAATTTTTTAATCAATAAACGACACTATTGCCATTTATTTACATTTAGTTGTGAGATTTATGAATTCAACAACTTATGTATCCAAATCCCGTTTTTGCCCGTTTGGGAGAGATTCTGTTTTTGCCCTGGAGGCAGAGAGTTCTTTCCCAACAACAGCAAGCGTTTTATGGTTGAGCGAACCAAGGCAAAACTGCATAAATTTCTCTGCGTCATGCTGGATCCTCCACCGCGAGGCGAGTATTCTACTACTGTCACTATAATTTGATTAGTCACATAGAAATAAACCCACTGTCCCACAGGTGCAACAATAAATGGATCTAAACAGGGTACAAATATTTGCTCAAGTTGTTGAGCAGGGTAGTTTTACCGGCGCGGCCAAGGCGTTGGGGCTTACCAAGACCACCGTCAGTCGTAAAGTTGCCGAATTGGAGAAGGCGACCGGTGTTCAGCTACTGTTCAGAACCACCCGGGCACTGAGGTTAACAGAGGCCGGCGCCGAGTATTACAACAAGATCACCAAGATACTGGTAGACCTGGAAAATGCCGAGGCGCAGCTCAGTGCCAACCAGCAGCGGGTCAAGGGTAACCTAAGGGTGGTCTGCCCGATCGAGATGGGGCAACTATTTCTCGGACCGGTATTTGCCCGCTTTCTTGAGGCCTACCCGGATATCACCATAGAAGCTGAGCTGACTAATCGCAAGGTGGACATGGTCGAAGAAGGAATAGACATACTGTTCCACCTGTGTGGTATCGAAGATTCACGCCTGCAGCATTACCAACTGGTGAAGACCAGCACCACCCTGATGGCCAGTCCGGAATACCTTAAACGCCACGGTACTCCGCAGACCCCGGATGATCTTTGGCATCACAAGGGCATAGAACAGGGGGGCATCCAGCTCATCAATGATGGTTGCTGGAAGATTTTCGATGGTAAGGAATGGCAGGTGATCACTCCGGAGGTACAGCTCAAGGTCAACAATATTACCTTGGCCCGGGAAGCGGCCATTGCCGGTTTGGGGATCACTTGTCTGCCTCCCATGATCGCCGATGAAGCCTTGCAAAAGGGGGAGCTGGTGGCCGTGCTGGAAGACTTTCCCATGGAACATAACACCCTGTTGCTGTCTTATCCAAAACGGGCCTACTTACCTCGTAAATACATAATATTTATTGACTTTATCTATCAAGCCTTGTTCGGTTACTGGGGTAACATGTTGCTGGAGATCCCCGAATATGTGAAGCGCCCCGAAGGCTTCGAATAAGCCGCTATGACTGCGGCGTTGCCGCAGTCATTCATAATTGTTCACATTCATTCCTCCATGGTTCATTCATCTAGATAACCCTGTTCACAACTTCTTCTTACTATCCGGGCTAACAATAATCATGCTCTGGTGGATAAAGATGAACCCAACTCATAAGCTGTTTTTATCAGGTTTGCTGCTGTGCAGCAGTTCTATGGCTCTGGCAGACGAAGCTCCCCGTTTCGCCGGTGGCAGTTTTGCCGGCAATCTGACCTTTGCCTCTGACTATGTGTTCCGTGGCGAATCGGAAACCCTGGATGGCGATGTGCCTGTAGTTCAGGGCACATTCAGCTGGAACCATGACGCCGGTTGGTACGCCGGGGTATTTGCTTCCAACATCAAGTTTGCCGACCCCAACCTTGAGATAGTCACTGCGCCTTTCATCGGCAAGAGCGGTGAGTTGGGCGACTCAGGTTTCACTTATGATGTCATGCTGTTCTCTTATCTCTATCCGGGCGCATCCTACTCCAACTACACAGAGCTGTGGCTGAAACTCGGCAAGTCTTTCGGTCGGGCCCATCTGCAACTGGAAGTGACGCCGACTGTGGATGACTGGTTCGGTGTCGATGGTTGGCACGGGGTCAACTATGCCCTGCACCCCAGTTACAGTTTCGAGAACGGTATCAAGGTTTCCGGTTCTGTCGGTTATCAGGACCTGAACGGCAATGGTGCTGAGGGATGGGGACACTGGAACTTGGGGGTAAGTAAGGAGTTCTATGGTTTCAACCTGGATCTGCGCTACCACGGCAGTACAGTTGAATCAGACCACAAGGTTTATGGTACCCAGACAGAGATCTTCGATGACAGATTGGTAATAGGTATCAGCAAGGCGTTTTAAGAACTGCTTCCCTGCAGTCTTTGTGAGTACGCCGGTTGGCGTACTCTTTTTTTAGGTAAGGTGCGAACAAGCCTGGATGCAAGGCGTGGTTCGCAGCAAATGGCCCTAGTCCTTTGCAAGATTTCCTTAGTACATGCTCTTTTCAAGATAGAGACGGTTGTCGGCAATATGTCCGGGCTCGGCGCGGAAGTCCACTACCTGATACTGATGGCTGATCAGCATGTTCAACATAGAGCGGAACTGGTTGCGGGTCTTGACCTGGATCTGCTTGTAGCCGGCCTGGGTGGCCCAGCGTTCCTGAGCCTCAAGCATGCTGCGTGCCAGCCCCAGACTGCGATAATCGGGTAATACACCGCCCAGCCAACTGTAAAAACACTGCTCATCCAGAGCATAACCCAGCTTGAATCCCGCAAGCTCACCTTCCACAAAGGCCAACAACAACAAACAGGCATTGCCTGTCAGCCGACGCTCGAACTCCTGCTTTTGGTAGCCGGAATCAAACTCGGGGATCTGGGCACTCAAGGCCATGATCTCATCGATCTGTTGCTGATCTATTTCAGTAATAGCTTTGATTTCAATGGAGTACATCATTATTCTCTCAACGGACCGCAAAATGTCACAGGTTGCGGGATAAAAACTGGCCAAAATTATAACAGGTCTGGCCAGTTGAATGCATCAGGAGAATTGCTGCTGGTTTTCCGTCTGTAAGATCTTATCCTGAAGTACCCGCAGCAGCACGCCATAGGCCGGCAGGAACAGCCCCAGACTGACCAACAGCTTGAAGCCGTAATCCACGGCGGCGATTTCCGGCCAGTTGGCGGCCATGAAGGGGTCGCTGGAGGCGAAGAAGGCGATACTGAAGAACACCAGAGTATCCACCAGGTTGCCCACCAGGGTTGAGGCTGCCGGTGCGACCCACCAGGCACACTGGCGGCGAATTCTGGCAAACACTGCGATATCCATCAACTGGCCCACCAGATAGGCGGCGAAACTGGCAAAGGCGATACGGAATACAAAGGTATTGAAGTCCGACAGGGCGCTCAGCCCCTGAAAATCACCCTGATGAAACAGTACGCCCATGGCATAGGAGATCACCAATGCCGGCAGCATGGCCTTGAAGATGATCTGCCGGGCGGCGGCCTGGCCGAATATCCGTACCGTCAGATCGGTTGCCAGATAGACGAAAGGAAAGCTGAAGGCACCCCAGGTTGTGTGGAAGCCGAATAGCTGAAACGGGAGCTGCACCAGATAGTTACTGGCACTGATAATAAGGATGTGAAAACTGACCAAGAGGATCAGTGCGCGTTTGAGCTGCGCGCCGGTTAACATTAACATATTGTGACCTTTTTAGTTGGCTGGGCGGGGTGAGGGAACCCGCATTTTCGGTTCGACCGAAAGGGCGCACATTATAGTGCCCATAATCCGGCTGACAAGGGGGAAGCGTAAAAAATGTCCAGTCCATCTCAAGCTACTCTACACTGAAAAGGAAGACAGGAGAGTAAAATGAATCGAATCTGCTGCCTGCTGCTGGCCTTGCTGACTTTTGTCTGGCCGGCCATTGCCGATCCGACCAAGATCCAGATAGCTACCGCCAGTTGGGGCGGTTATACCGAAACCAATGGCGAAGGCTATTATTTTGAGCTGTTGCGAAGGGTCTTTCCCGAGTCGGAATGGCAACTGGAAATCCAGTTTGTTCCCTTTCCCCGTTCCCTCTACATGCTGGAGCGTGAACAGGTGGACATGGTGTTGGGGCTCTATCTGGGGGATATCTCCAAGGGGATTTACAGCGCCAAAAAGGTAGAAACCGAGGTGAGAGATGCCGCGGTGACCCCTGAGCTGGCCAGTGTTTGGCAAGGAATGGACTCACTGACCCATCGCAGGGTTCAGGCCCTGATCGCTTATCGCTTTTTTACCCTGACCCAGGTACCCATGCACTATCAGGAAAACAGTAGCCTGCTGGAAATGCTGCGCAAGGTGAATGAAGGCAAAATCGATGCCGTGCTCGACTATAAGCCGGACATCTTGCCGCTGTTGCCACAGTTGGAACAGCCCAGAATATTGGTGCTTATTGAGGATGTGCTACGGGCAGATGTTTATTTTGCCTTCGCCAATAATCCCAAAGGGCTCGAGCTGAAGGCCTTGTTCGACCAAGGCTTTGAACAGTTGGAGCGTTCCGGGGAATTGGCGGAGATTAAACAGCAGAGCCTGGAGCAGCTGCAACTGAGGATACAGGAACAGCCATCACCCTAGAAATCCAGCAGAATCGACATTATGGTGGCGAGCTTGTTTTCCAGCTCCTGCCATTCGGCTTCCGGGTCTGAGCCTGCGACTATGCCGGCGCCGGCAAACAGATTGATGCAGCCAGGCTCCAGCAGGGCGCAGCGGATGGCTACCGCAAATTCACTCTCATATTTATTCAGATAACCGCAGGCCCCGGCATACCAGCCGCGCATATAACCTTCCCGTTGGCGCAGAAAACTGATGGCCGATTCCCGTGGCAGGCCTCCGACGGCCGGTGTCGGATGCAAGGCCTGCAGCAGTTGAAAATCTTTTACCCCGTGCCGTAGCTCGGCGCGAATCGATCTGTGCAGATGCTGAATATGGTTGAGTTTGAAGATGGTCGGTGTCTCATCGGCACCAACATAGCGGCTCAGCGGAGTCAGTGCCTTGACAATATGCTCCCTGACCAGCTGATTCTCATGGCTGTTTTTGCTGTCATCCAATAGCTGCTGTGCCAGTAGTTCATCCTCTTCCGGGCTCAGGCCGCGAATGGTGGTGCCCGCCAGTGCTTCGGTATACAGCTCTTGCTGATGGCGGCGATAGAGACGCTCGGGCGAACAGGAGATAAAGCTGCGCTCGGGGCTGAATTCGAAGCCGAATTGAAAACTGTTGGGGTTGCGCCCTTGCCAACTGGCCAACACCTGCCAGGGATCCGGCGTGTCTTTCACTTGCAGCTGAGTCAGGCGCGATAGCACTACTTTGGGCGTGTCCTGGTTGAATCTGGGGGCGGTCACCTGTTCCACCAGTGTCTTCCAGCGTGGATAGTCGGGCCTGTCATTGCGTGACAGCTGTTCTGTCTTGGTCGGTGGCGTCATGGGGCGGGCCGGGACCAAGGCATCCAGCGCGGCTTGTGCCTGGGCGATTTCCGCTTGCCTGTCAGCCTGGCCCAGATTCAGGTTAACCAAGAGGCGGAAATGATCTGAACTGCGTCTCAGCTCTATTCTGGGTAACAGGAATCTGGCGCGGCCAAACTCGGGCCAGGAGGCGATTTCGCGGTCGAAGGCGACGCCGCCGTAGTAGCGGATCTCCTGATTACTGGAGTAGGCGCGCTGCTTTTCATAAATTTCGGCCAGGGCCTCGTCTGTGACTTCATCTTCGAAGCGGAAATCCAGGCAGCAGCCGATGGCGGCAACCTCCTCGAGTCTGTCTCTTCCTTGCCAATAAATTCTGGGATAGCTGGGTTGGGAAGCCAGCCAGGAGATCAGTGGAATTGCCTGTACCTCGGCGGCCAATTGGACAATAGGCTCTGCTGGCGTCAGCTTGGCCAGTTGACACAGCTTGTCTTTGAGTGACGAAATGGCCTGAGGCAGGGTAAGTGCAGACAAGGGGAGCTCCGAACATCCGAACAAAGGGATCCGGAAGCAGAAAGCGTCCGGCTAACAGTATCTTTAACACAAACTAAAGTTCCACACCTTGAGTGTCAAGCCGTCGAACTGGCCTGTGTGACGTGTAGCATGATCCCATTAATCAGCTTAGGTTAATGTGACACGAGTGGACATTTTTGCTCGGCAAATTGTCTTGATGGGACAATCTGTCCGCGACAGACTCTGTTATCTACTCCCTTTGTATTAATTTGTCGATCTGTATTGGTTTTTACCGTCACTGAGCTTGTAGCTTTTTTGGGCGGCGCCAGAATAGCCCGGATAATCCCAATCAGAAATGACAGAAGAGCCTTATGTCCCATATCCCGGTAAAACTCTCTGCCCTCGCACTGGCGTTGGGCTGTGCCATGCAGGCCAATGCGGCCTCTATCGAACGCGATCCACTGGTCAACAATGCAATGGACGTCATAGTGGTGCACGGTGAGCGTGCCAACGCCACTGAAGTTGCCACTACAAGTTGGAGCATTTCCGAAGATGAAATCAAGGCCTTGGGCGCCCAAAGCCTGGATGAAGTGCTGAAAAATGTTCCCGGTGTTTACGTACGTTACGGCGGCGAGGGGACGCCAAGAGTGGATATCCGTGGTTTCAAAACCCGCCATGTGACCCTGTTGGTCAACGGTGTACCGGCCAACAGTGCCGATGATGGTCAGTTTGATCCCAGCGTGATCCCAACCAGCCAGATTTCCAGAGTCGAAGTCTCCGTTGGCCCAACTTCAGTACTCTATGGCCCAGGCGGCGCCGGTGGTGTTATCAACATCATCACCAAGCGTGGCGACAGCGCCCCGGCAGTATCCGGCAACCTGGAATTGTCCAAGGACGATACCTTCAAGGGTGATATCAGTGCCGCCGGCTCGGGTGACAACTGGCAGGGACTTATCAGTGCCGGTTATCAGCACACTGATGGTTTTCCCATGTCTTCTGACTATCAAGTTACTGAGTATCAGGATAAATATCAGCGCAACAACGCAGATAAAGAGCTGACCAATCTGTACGCCCAAGGCAGCTATTGGCTCAGTGACAATACTCAACTCATTGCCAATATGGCGCTGCGTTCAGGCGAGTGGGGTAAGCCACCAAGAGATGGCAGCGGCAGCGGCCGGGTGAAATTTGAGCGCGTCGATGACTATGATTCACAGACTTTCCAGCTGGGTTTGGCACATAAGTTCAATGATACTTTCACTTTCCGGGGTTTTGGTTATCACAACCAGAGCGACACCTATGAAACTGTGTACGGTGACAACAGCTACGCTGAGCTGACCCAGTCTCAGGACGGCCGCTCCAAAGTACAGGGGGCAAACCTGCAGCTGATCACCGACTTCGACACCGCGGGTATCCTGACCACCTCTGTGATTGCTGAAAAGCAGAGCTGGGAAGCGGTAGCCGAAAGCTTAGGTTCCTCCAAGTCCGGCAGCAGCAAGGTTGCAGCAGCCAAGGGCTCAGGTGGTGGTACTGGTTCAGGCGGCGGTAACGGCTCAGGTGGTGGTACTGGTTCAGGCGGCGGTAACGGCTCAGGCGGCGGTAATGGCTCAGGTGGTGGTACAGGTTCCGGTGGCGGTAATGGCTCAGGTGGTGGCAGCGGTGAGTCTTTCGATGATTCGGCCTGGGTTTATACTGCGGCGGCCGAGTATCAGTTCCAGTCGGAAGGCGATTGGGGCTTTACTCTGGGCGGCGCTTACCACGATATGGACAAGACCGAAGGCAACGAGAACGATTACTCGGCGCTGGCCTCAGGTTTCTGGCAAGCGGCTGACGATACCCGCCTGAGCCTGAGTGTGGCTCGGAAGGTGCGTTTCCCATCCATGCGCAACCTGTACTCCCTGTCTTCAGGCAATCAGGAACTGGAGACGGAAATCTCCAAGCATGTTGAGTTGGGACTGGAGCAAGGCCTGGGTATGAATACCGAGCTGCAACTCTATCTCTATCACACAGATGCCGATGATTACATTGCCAAAGATGCCAGTGGCATGTATCAGAACATGGGTAACTATCGCTTCCAGGGTTTGGATACTGTGCTGTCCAATAACAGCATAGAGAATCTGGATCTGAGCCTGAGTTACAGCTATCTGCATGCCGAAGACAGAGACAGCAGCACAGGTTTTGATGGTCTGGACTATCGTCCCAAGCACCAGCTGCGCTTCCAACTGGGTTACAAGCTGCCTACCGAGACCCGAATCCACCTGAATGTGGAACGCATCATGGATCAGAACTACTACGAGCAGGAGAAGATCGGCGGTCAGAAGGTGTGGCAGGAGAAATCACTGGATGATTACACCCTGGTAGACATCAATCTGGTACAGCCTTTGCTTAAAGATAAGCTAGAGCTCTATTTACGAGCCACCAACCTGCTGGACGAGAACTACTATCAGAGCGATTCTCTGCCTCAGGCAGGTAGACAAGTCTTTGTTGGGATTAACTGGCAGATCTGATAATGCGCTTACTCGAACTCGAAGGGATCAATTTCAATCATGGCTGTTTGCAGCCCTTGATATTGAGGGATCTGGATCTAAAAATAGAATCCGGCTCCTGCCACTGCATCAGTGGTCCCACGGGTTCGGGTAAATCCAGTCTGCTGGCTTTGCTTGCCGGGCTGCAACGGCGTCCCTGTGAAGGCGGCATTTTCCGCCGTCAGGGGTTGTTGGTGGGCCTGGTGATGCAAGATCCCCAGGTGCAGATACTGCGCCAGACCGTCGGGGCCGAAGTGGCCTTTGCCTTGGAAAACCTCGGTGTGCCCAGCGGCCAGATGATCTCCAGAGTGCAGCATGCATTGCGGCGGGTGGGGTTGTTTGTCTCGCTGGAAACTCAGGTCAGCAAGCTGTCTCTCGGACAGAAATATCGCCTGATGATCGCTGCCCAATTGGTGAGTGAGCCGGCGGTACTGCTGTTGGATGAACCTTGGGCGCAATTGGATGACGCCGGTGTCGATGAACTGCTGGCAGTAATCCGTAACCTGCTGGCGGAAGGTATGGCTGTGGTACTGGTGGAGCATAATCCCCAGGCTTTTGCCTCAGTTGTTGAACACTTCTGGTACCTGGACCAAGGGCGCCTGTTGCCCGGCAGTTACCGGGTCGAATCCGCCAGCCATTTGAAACACCTGGAGCCGGACCGAAGTCGGGAACTGGTCAGTGCCACTTCATTTGAATTTCGTTATCAGGGGCATTCGCCCCTGTTTGTGTGTCAGCAGGGCCTGTCTTTGGGCGCCGGTGAGCTGGTTACTCTGGTGGGTAACAACGGCTCGGGCAAGAGCAGCCTGCTGAAGGCGATAGCCGGTATTCAACCCGCGGTGGCGTCAATGCCACTGCGGGTCTTTGGCCGTAAGCCCAAGCCTGGTGCCTATGGCCCCATGCTGGGCCTGTTGATGCAGCGCCCCAACCGTCAGTTGTTTGAAGCCACAGTCATAGAGGAGATGCAGTTCAGCCTGCGCCGCTTCGACCTGCCGCTGTCCCGGGCTGAAAGCCTGCTTGAGCAGCTCGACTTGCTGCATCTTGCCCAAAGCTCGCCCCACACGCTTTCCTATGGGCAGCAGCACTTGATTGCCCTGGCCTCTATCGCTTGTTTAACCCCCAGCTTGATGCTGTTGGATGACCCCTTAGCGGGATTGGATGGCAAGCATCTGGGGCAGCTTTGGCAGATACTCAACTATCTGCGGGAACAGGGCGGCAGCATAGTGATTGCCAGCCACAGACCCCTGCCGGGCTTACCTTGTAGTCAGCTGTGGCAGTTGCAACAAGGCCAACTGGAAATCGAGTTTGCCCCAGAGGAAGTTGCCTGTGTGGGCTAAAGGACGGCGCCACGGCCGTGCTTCTCCCAAGGGGCTGGATTTAGGTTTGTGGGGCAGTGCCACCGCCTTGTTCTTGGTAGTGACTCTGTCATCGGCAGCCTTTCTCCTGCCTCAGGCGCAGCTTCCCTGGCTGGCGGCCATTAATCTGATCTTGGTGGTTCATGGCATGCTGCAGCGCGGTGCCATAGGCGGGGTAATCCGCTTTGTTCTGCTGCAACTTGGCTTTACTTTGGGGCTGTATGCACTGATGCATGGTGGCGAGCAGCTGGGACAAGGTACCTTGGCGGTGGCCCGCATCACCCTGGCGCTGCTGCCGGGATGGTGGCTATCGGTTACCGTGCGCCCGGAGCGGATTGGTGAGGTATTATGCCTGGTCATGCCGGCAAAATGGGCCTTTGTGGTGGCCGCTTCTATAGGTCTGCTGCCCTTTATGACCCAGGAGATCGCCGAGATCTACCAACTGCAGCGGCTGCGGGGAGCGCGAATTGCGCCCAAGCAACTGCTCAACCCCCGCAACTGGCCTGAACTGGCCTACTGTGTGTTATTTCCCCTCTTGATCCAACTGCTTAAATTGGCCAAACAGATGGCGCTTGCCGCCAAGAGTCGCCACTTTGGCCACACTTCCAAGCCGACCCATTGGCAGGACCACCGGAGCGAACATGGCAACAAATAAAATCAAAGGATTTCAATTGCAGGATGCGCTCTTTATCGGCTTTTGTGCCACCTTATTGGTGGCAGTCAAGAGTATGCTCAGGCTGAAACTCGGCTTGTCGGGACATTCTATGTTGCTGATGAGCTTTTTCTATCTCACCTGTTACGGCATTGTCGGACGCATGGGCGCCATGACAGCTTGCGGCGCCTTGGCCGGAGTGGTTGCCATGACCTTGGGCGTGGGCAAAGGCGGCCCGCTTATTCTGCTCAAATTCGTGGTTCCGGCTGTGTCGATGGACCTGGCGCTTCTGCTGCTGGCCAATGCTTTCAATTTGCGCTGGCGTTTCATCGCCCTGGCATTGGTGGGCTGTATCGCCTGGGCCGCTAAAGGGCTGGTAGAGGATTTGCTGGTGGGCATGAGTGAACAGGTGGCCTTGGTGCGCTTTGGTCTCAAGTGTTTACAAGGTGGAGCCTTTGCCATAGTCGGGGCCCTGTTGGTGCCCCCCGTTTTGAGACGCCTCAAGGCTCACGATCTCCTCCACAAAGATACCCAGACAGATTGATTAAGGTTTATTGATGAAAGATTGGCTGATTTGTATAGACGATACCGATGATATTGGCACCAAAGGCACCGGCGAGATCGCTTCCGAGATTGCTGAATTGTTGACCCAGCAAGGCGGGCAAACCTCCCTGGTGACCCGGCATCAGCTCTATGTGCATCCGGACATTCCTTACACTTCCCACAATAGTGCCATGTGCTTTGGTTATCGTGGCGAGCTTACCTTGGAGGCGATACGTGAGGTGGCTATAGCTCATCTTCTCAGGGAATCAGCCAGCGCCGCCGACCCTGGGTTGGCGCTCTTGTCTCTGGCCGATTTCAGCGGCCAGGACGCACTGATGGCTTTTGGCCGTGAGGCCAAGCAAGAGGTCAAGACCAAGGAGCAAGCCTACGGCTTGGCCGAACACTTGGGTATCAGTCTCAGCGAGCACGGTGGCACGGGGCAGGGTGTTATCGGCGCGCTGGCGGGCCTAGGGCTCAGGCTCACAGGGAATGATGGCCGTGTGAAAGGCCAACTGAAATTTGGCCAGACAGATGAAGCGGCGCCCTTCAGCGTTGCCGACATACTAAATCGCTCTGAGCTGGATGGCGTATTGACCACAGATGGTGAGTGGTTGCAGGAAACCGACACTGTCTGGCTCGGCGGCAAGGTCAAAGCCGTGTGGGCCGAGCATAAGTTTGCCCTCCTGGTCAGCAAACGTGGCGCCGAGTGGCACAATGCCGGCAAACAGCAGCTGAAGGAGTTCTGAATGCAGCAATGGTTTGAACTAAAGCAGGGCAAACGCTTGTTTCTCGGTGGCAGCAGCAATCTGCAGGCCGCCCGAGAGGTGGCCGGCCAGTGTGTTTGTTTTGCCGAAGATGACGAAGATGAACAGATAGATGATGTCACTCGCTCCTGTTACAACTGCCAGTATCGCCGCTGGTTGAGTGAAGGGTTTCAATGTCTTGGCCCAATATCTGAATGAGATTGGCATCATAAAGACAAATTTTACCCCATAGGATGCATAGGCATTTCCGGCTTTGGCTTCTAAAATAAGGCAGAGCCGAGTGACATTTGTCGGAGAGTCGTTAACCCCTGGCAAACGTTTTTCGGATTGAGGCCAAAAGCATTTGCCGGAGTGAAAGAATGACCGATGTGGTACCGACAGCAGCCCTTTTGAAGTTGCCCGTCACTCAATTGGGGATAGGCATGTATGTCTCGGCCATTGAGAACAACGGCCAATTGGCCGTCGCCAATGCCGGCCAGATCAGGAGCCGCCAGGCAATCACTAAACTCAGCAACAGCGGCATTCGCTTTGTCTGGGTCGATGTGGAGCGTTCCAGCGACAACTGTGGCCTGAAAAAACAACGCCCCGCCTTCAATCACCATCCCCGTAAAACCTCGGTGAACCATCAATTGGCAATAGGTCAGGCCAAACAGCTACTGACAGAAGCCAAGGGCTTGGTGCGCAAAGTCCTCAGTGAAACCTTCGAAGGCAAGGCAATAGAAGTCGAGCCGTTTGCGGCACTGGCAGACAATATGATCGAGTCGGTGATGCTCGACTCGGATGCGATGAAGTGCGTTTCTGCGTTGAGATCCAAAGATGCCTACCTGCTGGAACATTCGGTCAATGTTGCCTTCCTGCTGATCACCT
Source organism: Shewanella sp. VK101 (assembly GCF_056497865.1). Classification (NCBI taxonomy): domain Bacteria; kingdom Pseudomonadati; phylum Pseudomonadota; class Gammaproteobacteria; order Alteromonadales; family Shewanellaceae; genus Shewanella; species Shewanella sp. VK101. Next base: position 4,764,229 of record NZ_CM151402.1, on the reverse strand, counting down.
TCGGTAAATATCTCAAGCTAGATCGTGAGATGCTCAGACAGCTGGCCATCGGCGGTATTCTCCACGATATCGGCAAGATCAAGGTGGATAACAAGATACTGCACAAGCCAGGCAAGCTGACACCGGAAGAGTTTGAGCACATGAAGCTGCATCAGGCCTACGCCATCGAGATCATGGAACAGGCCAAGGGCTTGTCTCAAGTGAGCAAGGATGTGTGTCTGATGCACCATGAAAAACTCGACGGCCGTGGTTACCCAAGGGGCCTGAAAGGAGATGCATTGCCGCTGCATGGGCGTATGAGCTGTATCGTGGATATCTATGATGCCCTTACCGCCACCCGCTGCTATAAAGAGGCGATGAGCCCGGCAGCCGCCTTTAAGATTCTGCTCAGTCTGACGCCCTTTCATCTGGATGAGAGCCTGGTGTACGAATTCATCCGCTGTATCGGTGTCTATCCGGTCGGTTCATTGGTGCAACTGTCCGATGGCCGAGTGGGCATAGTCTGGGAATCCAAAGACAGGGATGTGTTGCACCCCATAGTCAAATGCTTCTATTCATTGAAGTTTAAGCGATATACCGATGTGACCATGGTGGATCTGCAAAAGTCGGATCTCAACATAGACAGAGGTGTATCGCCCAGCTCTTTGGATGTCGACCCCAAGCCCTTCTATTGATCTGGCGGTAAACTGGGTAAACTGATGGGCCCACCGAGTGGTGGGCCTTTTTGTTGAGTTTGTGGAGTGACCCCGATGCGCCGAATTTTACCTATCATGACCCTGTTATTGTCGCTGGCCTTGCTGATCCCCGGGGTGACTCAACCTATTTTGAGTGTCAGCGGCACGGTGGAAAAGGCCGAGCTGACCGAAGCCGGGTTGGATATGATCGCCGAAGTCGTCAGTGATGGTTCCGGACGCGACAGTGCCAGGGGAATGCTGGCGATGATTAGCGGTATGCTGGGGCTGAACAATCTTCAGGGTGAAATGGAGGTGTTCAACAAGACCCGCAGTATCTGGGGCACAGTGACCGAACTGCATCAACACGGCAATACCCTGGTGGCGGCGCTGGTGATGCTGTTTTCCGTGATAGTGCCGGCCTGCAAGCTGGGGCTGATGCTGCTGGCTCAGGCGCCGCTGTCCAGTAAGGTGCGGCAGATCATCGACAGTATTACCGCGGCCATTGCCAAATGGTCCATGGCCGACGTATTTGTGGTGGCGCTTATCATCACTTATATGGCCGGCAACGCCTCGGCCGGCATGGGGGATTTGGTTCACACCCACGCCAGCCTGGAGTCGGGCTTTTGGTTCTTCCTCGGCTATTGCCTGTTGGCCATCGCCGGCCAGTATTGGCTCAAACCCCGTCAGTCCTGACCCAGCACGCCGTCTGTCGCTATCGGTACTATCCAATAGCGGCAGGGGTTGTGGCGGCAGACCTCCGCCAGGGTTTGCAGCAGCGCCTGCTGTGACTCTTGCGGGTGCATCACCTCAAACTTGTAGAATTCCCGATAACCTTCCACCTGTTCCTTGAGATTGAAGTGGCTGTGCTCGCGGCTGAAGCCACAGATATTGATCAGGCTGAAGCCGGAGAGGTAGTCCAGCGACATCAGAGTGTCGACCACATCGTCTTTTAGATTGTGCTGCACTATCAGCACCAAGAGTTGTTTCATTGGCGTTTCTCCAGGGTTTGATACAGCAGTGGCAACAGATAGAGGGTGGTGATAGTGGAGGTGATCAGCCCGCCTATGACCACGATTGCCAGCGGCCTTTGAATTTCGGCGCCGGGTCCGGTGGCAAAGGCCAGCGGGATCAGGCCGAACATGGCGGTGGTAGCCGTCATCAGAATCGGCCGCAGTCGGCGGGCGGCCCCCTGTTCGACCCGCTCACTGAGGCTGGCAAAGAGATGCCGCGACTGTTCATAGTAGCTGACCATCACCACGCCGTTGAGCACGGCTACCCCCAGCAGGGCGATAAAGCCCACTGACGCCGGCACCGACAGGTATTCACCCGAGATAAACAGGCTGAAGATACCGCCCATCATGGCAAAGGGGACGTTGGCCAGGATCAGCAAGGCTTTGGAGATATTGCCGAAGGTGGTGAACAAGATCAGGTTGATCAGCATCAGCGCCACGGGAACCACCAACAGCAGATTACGGGTTGCCCGTTGCTGGTTCTCGAACTCGCCGCCGAAATTCAGGCTGTAACCGCTGGGCAGAGACAGCTCAGCGGCCAGCTTGCCCTGTAGTTCTTCAACAAAGCCGACGATATCGCGGCCGCTGACATTGGTGGTGACCACGGCAAAACGGTTGCCTTGCTCGCGCTCAATCAGTATCGGCCCTTCGCGATAGCTTATTTGCGCCAGTTCACCAAGGGGCCTGAGGCTGGCATCCGGCATTACCAATAGCCTTTGCTCCAGTTGCGGCAGGCTGTTGATACCATCTGCTGCCTGGGCGATCAGCACGGGAGTTCGCTTCTTGCCCTGGATTATCTCGGTTATGGCAAGACCTTCCAGTTGGCTCTTGAGATATCGGCCAAACTCATCGGCACTCATGTTGTAACTGCGGGCCAAACCCTCCTTGAGGCGGAGGTTGATAAAGGGGCTGCCTTCGGTCATGGCGGTTTTGACATCCTGGCTGCCGCGAGTGGCGCTGGTCAGGTGTGCCGTCTCACTGGCCAATCTTGAAAGCGTCTCAAGATCTTCACCGAAAATTTTAATCGCTACATCGCCTATGCTGCCGGTAAGCATCTCGGAGACCCGCATCTGGATTGGTTGGGTGAAGTTGAAATTGATCCCCGGAAACTTGAGCACTTCGGTGCGTATGGCATCGATAAGCGCCTCTTTGCTGGCAAAGCGCCACTCCTCCACGGGTTTAAGTTCCATGAAGACATCGGTCTCATTCAACCCCATGGGATCCAGCCCCAGTTCATCGGCGCCGGTGCGGGCGACCAGTTGGCGTATCTCGGGCACAGTGGCCAGTAGGTGCTGCTCTATCTGAGTATCCAGTGCCAGCGAGGCCTGCAGCGAAATCGATGGGGACTTCTCTAACTGCAGAATAATGTCACCCTCATCCAGGGTCGGCATAAAGGTTTTACCCACCTGAGTAAACAGCCCCAGGCTCAGTACCAGTGCCACCAGTGCCGTGGCGCAAAAAGCCTTACCGTGCTGTAACACCCACTGCAGAGTGAGCAGGTAGCGCGCCTTGAGCCAGCCAATGGCCTTGGGTTCGTTGGCCGCTTTTTCATTGACCAGATAGGAGGCCAGCACGGGGATCACCGTCAGCGACAGTGCCAGTGCCGACAGCATGGCAAACACTATGGTGATAGCCACTGGGGTGAACAGTTTGCCTTCGAGGCCGCTGAGGGTCAGCAGCGGTGAGAAGACTATGATCACTATCAGGGTGCCGGACACCACAGGCACGGCCACATCTTTGGTGGCGCGGTAGATGAGGTGCAGCCTGGGCAGGCGTTTGCCGCCGGCAATCTGGTTGACCATGTTCTCCACCACCACCACGGAGGAGTCCACCAACATACCGATGGCGATCACCAGACCGCCGAGGCTCATCAGGTTGGCCGACAGATTGAAGTAGCGCATCAGCATAAAGGTGGCCAGTGCCGCCAGTGGCAGCGACAGTGATACCACCAACGCAGCCCGCAAGTTGCCGAGAAACAGCGCCAGTAACAGAATAACCAACACCACGGCTTCAAACAGGGCATCTGAAATGGTGCCTATGGCTGTGCCTATCAGGTTGGCCCTGTCGTAGAACACATTCAACTGGCTGCCTGGAGGCAGGGTCTTTTCTATCTGGGCCAGCTTTTCCCGTACCAGTTTGATGACCTGATCGGTATTGGCATCTTTGAGACCGACGATCAAGGCCTCTGTGGTTTCTTCACCATTACGGGTCACGGCGCCGTAGCGGCTGAGATGGCCTATTTCGACCCGGGCGAGGTCTTGCAGGCGATAGCTGCCGCCCTGATTGGTGGCAATCACCAGTTGTTGCAGGGCCTCCAGCGAGTCGATGCGCCCTTCGGTGCGAACCGTCAGGTTATCTGTCCCTAGCGTGATGCGTCCGGCGCCCGTGTTGCTGTTGTTGCTCTCGATACGGGCTATCAACTCTTCCTGGCTGATACCGGCCTGAGCCAGGGCGACAGGGTCCGGGGTGATCTGCAGTGTCTTGGCAAAACCGCCGAGAATGTTGACATCGGCGACTCCGGGCACGGTACGCAGTAGTGGCCTGACTTCCCATTCCAGCAACTGACGGCGCTCCGGCAGCGACAGCGAGGGATTCTCCAGCGAGAACATAAAGATTTCACTGAGCGGGGTGCTCATGGGGGCGACGCCGCCTTCCAGATCGGCGGGCAACTTGTCCCATACCGCCGCCAAGCGTTCACTCACTTGCTGTCTGGCCCAGTAAATATCAGTGCCTTCGTTGAAGTCCAGGGTGATGTCGGTAATTGCATACTTGCTGGTGGAACGCAGTATCGCCTGCTTGGGGATCCCCAGTAGCTCAGTCTCAACCGGTACTGTCACCTGGGCCTCTATCTCTTCGGCTGTCATGCCGGGAGCCTTAAGGATGATTTTCACCTGGGTTGGCGAGATATCCGGGAAGGCGTCCAGCGGCAGCCCCAGCCAGGAATAGGCGCCGGCACCACAGAGCAGCAGCGCTGTTATCAGGGTAAACAGCCTTTGAGTCAGGGAGAAACGGATAATGGCACTGAGCATGCTATTCGCCCCCCAAACCCAGGAGTATGCCTTTGACGGCCGCCACTGAGTCGCTCAGTACCTCGGCATCGACCAGTGTCTCATTGGGCGCCAGGAAGTAGCTGTCGGCGCTGGCACCTATCACTTGCACGTCGGTTGGCCGCAGCTTGTTTTGGCTGTGACTCAGCACTTGGCTGCCAGTGCCCCAGGAATAGAGACTCTGTTTGGGCACCACCAAGGCATTGATGGCCTGCAGCGGAATAACCTGTAATTGCTGCCCGGGTTGCAGGCCGCAGCTTGGGGGAACGGCCTGGCTCCAGGCATCGACAAAGCCCTGTTTGGCCAGCTGGTCCTTGCGACTTATCTGCAGTTGGCACTCTCCGGCCATCACAGCACTGACACTGTCTTTCTGGGCCAGGGGTAAACGCAGCTTAAGCCTGAGTTCGTCGGCGGGCAGTATCCCCAGCAGTGGGGCGCCGCTCATCAGCGGTTCACTGCTATCGCCGTATTGCAGCAGGCCGGCCATGGGCGCGTGCAATATCAGAGTCTCAGGACTCTCCCCCGGCTTAAGCAATTCACTGAAATGCTGCAAGTGTTCATATTGCAGCAAAGCGTCGAAATACTGCCGGCTTATCTGCGACCAGGTTTCGGCACCTATGGCGCCGTTGGCCCGCAGCTTTTGGTTGCGATCATAGCGCTGCTTGGCGAGCTTGAATGCCGCTTCGGCGGCGGCAAATTGCAGCTGAAAGTGGGCAATTTCGGCGCCCTTAAGCTGTACCAGTGCTTGGCCTTCATCGACCCATTCTCCTTCGGCCACCAACCAGCGTCGCTGTTGGATGGTTTCCGGTGCCGTGAGATAGAAGCTGCTGCCGGGCTGGGCCGCCAATATTGCCGGTACAGGGGCGGCCTCTATCTGTTGTACTTGGTTCACTGAGGTGAAGCTGAGTGTCAGCTTACCTAGGTCCGCAACCGAGATTTCCTGCGCCCACAGCGGGGAGAAGAACAGTGTCGACACCAGTGTGCCAACCAGGGTTTTAGGGGTCATAGGGTAACTCCGAGCGCTTGCAGTTGTTGGGAATGCAGCTGGGCTTGTGCCAGCCGGTTGAGCGACAGCCTGGCTTGGGTATCCAGGGCCTCAAGATGGCGCCGCAGCCAGGACTCATACTGGGCTGGGCCTTGTTCGGCCGTGGTCAGCAGGGTTTCACTGAGCTGTTTGCTCAGCTGCACGGCTTGCTCCAGCCCTTGCTGCTCTTGTTGTAGCTGGGCTTGACGACGTTTGAGTTGCTGCAACAGCAGTTGGCTCTGCAGTAACTGCTGTTGTTGCTGTTGCTCCAGTTGCAGCCTTTGTTGCTGCAACTCGCCAAGCTGTTGCTGGCTCAGGCCGTTGCCAACAGGTAAGGGGATCTCCAGTGCCAGACCCAGAGACTGTTCATCCAGCCCTTGGGTGGCAGTGCTCTTGGCCGTGACAGACACCAGCCAAGGAGTGTCATCTCCTTCGAGTTGGGCGTTTGTGGTGAGCTGCTGACGTTGCTGCTGCAGCGCCAGCAATTGCCACATGGGATGCCCGGCTCCGGCATCATCCGGCAGTGGGGTGTCACTTTCATCCAGTGACGGCAGCTGTTGCAGCCCGGTCAGGCGTATGAGTGCCTCATTGGCTTCTTGTTGTTGTTGCTCCAGTGGGAGTTTAGTGAGCGACAGCTCCAGCAGTTCACGTTTTAGCAGCAGTACCGCAGTTGCCGGCATTTCACCACTTCGGCTCAGGGCCTGTTGCCGCTGCAGCAGTTGCTGCAGAACTTGTTGCTTGTGGCGCAGTTGCGCCAGCTCCTGTTCGGCTTGTGCCTGTTGCCACCAATACTGACGCAACAGGCCAGAGAGATAGAGGCGCTGCAGTTGGCTCTGCAATTCCAGCATGCGTTCGTTAATGGGCTTGAGTTTGGCATTCTGGCGCTGCATGGCCGGTGACTGAAAAGGCAGGTTGAGCGAGAGCTCCTGCTCATAGCTGTTGTGGCTTTCCAGGCTGCCAAGATGGCTCAAACTGATGCTTGGCAAGCCTGTCAGCCAGTCCGAGCTGTGATATATTGGAGCCAATTGTGCCGAAGATGTGTGCAGCCTGTTTTGACTCAGGGACAAAAGGGCGTCTCTGTCTGTTTCCGGGGCCGCTCTCAGCTGAAACACCATTAACAGCAGGCTACAACCCAGATAGAGGGGGCGGATTTTCATGGGAGTGTCTCTTGGGGAAATACCAGCCGCCAGCCTGGCACTGATTTGGCCTGTTGTCTTCGGCGACCTGTATCATATTTGCACTTATGGGACATATGTACCATAAGTTAACTGCATGTTTTTGAAGCTTATTAATCGGGAGTTGCGTCAATGAAGGATCTGGTGATGATAGTGCTGCTCAGTGTGATCATGACGCTGAATCTGCTGGATGTGTTGTCAGATATGCAACTTGGTGTGCCGACTTATCACATAGTGCAGGAGAGCATTTTGGTGGCGCTTTCCGCCTGTGGTGCCCTGTATATCAGTGTTGATCTGATCCGCCGCAGCCGCGAGATGCAGTTACTCAAGTCAAAGTTGGCCAATGCCGATGCCAGGATCTGCAATATCTCCAGTCGAATGCAAGCCGCCCGCCAGGAATACACCCAGGCGGTACAGCAACAATTTGAGCTCTGGTCGCTGACCCGCAGTGAGCAGGAAGTGGCTTTATTACTGTTGAAAGGCTTGAGTTTCAAAGAGATTGCCAGTGTTCGCAGCACCAAGGAGAAGACGGTGCGGCAGCAGGCATCGGCAATTTACGCCAAGGCGGATGTTGATGGCCGCCATACCTTCTGTGCCTGGTTTATGGAAGACTTTATTCAACCCGTTGCTAGCGCCGATACTTCACAGGCGGCCTAAGACACGGGTGGCATCTGTCGTTTTGAAGCGACTTTACACGCGTTTCTTGAAGCTAATCCTGCGGCGGCTGAGCAAGTAGGATTAGGCATTTTCCCCGGCAACTTTCCTCCTTGCTACCAGGCTATCCCCTTCACAGAGAGCGAGTTTCATGCCAGTTAATGCATCTAAAAAGGTATAAAAAATTTTTTCTTAGTGCTTTGGGTTCTTTATTATTGAGAATCGATATTGGCACCCAGGCTCCACAGACACCAATAATAGCGGCATTATTTAACTGTGGAGGTGGCGGTGAAGCCTGGCTATATTCTGCTGTTTCTCTTACTGGTGGTACTGGTATCGACCCAGACCCAAGGCTTGTTGCGGGCTCTGATAGAACTCAGCGCCTTCGCAGGCTTTTGTTACCTGTTTTCAACCCTGCCAGAGAATATAGCCAAGAGACGAGCTGCCGATAAACAGCCAGAGAATCACTCCAAGAAGTAAGGGCTTACTACCACTCTGCTGTAGTTTCCTGAAGGTGATACCACAGCCAATCAGGAACAAACACACCACCAGGGTACGCTTCGCCAGCTCAAATAGCTCCTGATAGATAAATTGGCCCTGAGGCAACAAACTGGTGATGGCAATAGCTAGGCAGTAAAACAGAATAAACCCGGGAATATTGAGTTTACCCTTGCCTCCGAACAACAAGGCGCTGATTGCCGCCAGAGGCACTATCCACAAGGCGCGTGCCAGTTTGATGGTGGTCGCCGTTTTGAGTGCTTCTTCACCGTAGGCGGATGCGGCGCCCACCACGGACGAGGTGTCGTGAATGGCGATGGCGCTCCAAACTCCGAAGTCATGTTGACTCAGCTGCAGCAGATGACCTATCACGGGAAAAACGAACAGGGCAACCGAGTTAAGTACAAAGACGCAGGCCAGTGCAATGGCGGTTTGTTCGTTGCGGGCATTGATAGCCGGTGCCACCGCGGCGATGGCGCTGCCACCACAGATGGCCGTGCCACTGGCAATCAAGTGACCGACACGATGATCCAGCCCCAGCACCCGGGTCAGTGCCGTTCCCGCCAATAATGTCAGCAGTATGGAACCGAGAATTAACGGTAAGTTGCCTACAGAGGCGTCGATCGCCTGTTGCAGCGGAATGCCAAAACCCAGACCGACAATGGAGATGGCCAGCAGTTTTTTGGTCAGTTTCCCCAGATCCCAGTCCGATGGCAACCAGCCGAGATTAGCCAGCACAAATCCCACCAAGAGTGCCAGAGGTGAGGAGATTGCGGGGTGTAGGCAGGCGATGGCAAGCAGGCAAAACAGCCACTTTTTCTGCAGTTGGCTCATGGACAAGAGATAGCAAGATTCCGGGAGCGTTAGTATAAGTGAGGCAAAATGCTAGGAAAACTAAAATTAACTTAATGTCCAGCGTAAGTTCTACTGAATCTCTGACTAAGACAACAGGATCAGGGAAGCCAGTTCCCCGATCCTGAGTCGATGTCATTTCTGGCAGAAGTTTGCTGTGCCTTTTGCTGTGTCTAATAAGGCCAAGCCTATGACGCTCTGTTGCGATTAGACCCGTGAAGACAACTGATATTCATGGCCATCTTTGGTGGTAAAGCGTTTGCAACTCTTGTTGCTGCGTGGTTGACCGCCATCATTATGCAACAGGCTAATCCACTCACGCTTGAGGCTGTTTTCCTGGCAGCGACCATCGATGAGACAGCGTTCCAGCTGAATGTCTTCAATGGCGGCGCAGTCGCGGCTGCCGATGCAGCCCTGACGATCAAAACTCAGCTCCAGGTGACAGCCGCAATCATCCTTGAGCAGTATGGCTTCGGGCTCGCTGCGGTGGCCGCTCAGGGCGACAAACTGTTGTGGCTGTTTGAGGCCACACTGGCTGCCATCGGCAAAGCAGGCCAAGAGATGCTGATAGTAGACCACATAGCAAACCACCTCGGCATGTGAGCCGTTTGCCAGTGGGAACAGCCGGTCAAGCAGTTGCTTGGCATTGGCCATCTTGTCGGCGATATGGCGTTCACCGAGTGCTTCCACGGCAAAGACGGCTTCGGCGATGAAAGGGTTGTGCTCTTGATTGATTTTTTGCTGCATAGTGGAGATGTTCATCGTCTCGCCCTCGTGTTTTGCTTTCCTTGACCTGATGGCACTGTCGCCTCATGGCCGGACAATTCCTGTGAATTGCTTAATTTGTAGGCTAGCGTTTTTTTGATTACAATTTCACAATAAAAATTTTACAGTGTGAATTTTACAAAATGCGCCAAGACCAAAGCCTGATCCGTAAGTCACATTTTCTGGGTACTAAAATAAGAAACCTCAGAAAGCGCAATCACTTAACTATGGAAGACTTGTCGGCACGCTGTGTCAGGGTCGATCCTGAGTCGGCGCCGTCTGTGTCATACCTGTCGATGATCGAAAGGGGCAAGCGTGTTCCCAGCGCTGGTATGCTGGCGGTCATAGCCGCAGTTTTTCAGAAAGAGGTGAGTTGGTTTCTGGACGATGCGCCGGAGGAGCAGGCTATCACTCCGGACAAAGGGCGGCGCGGTGGTGTCAGTGGTATGCCGCTGGAGCCGGGCTTCCTGTTTTCCAATGATATTTTGCAGATAGCCATTCCCGAGATGCTGTCACAAACGGGGATCAGCGGCCGCCAGTTTGCCCACCTGTTGATCCGCGCCCATCAGGAACATCATCAAAACCATTTCCCCGATCTGGAACGGGCCGCCGAAGAAGTAGGTAAGAAGCGTCTGCCCTTGTCGGTAGAAGAGATGCTGGATCTCGCCGCGGCGCAGGGACTGAAGATCCAATGGTTCGCCCGGCCGGCAAAACTGCTGACGGATGCTCAGGGGGTCAGTGCCGGAGAGTTGGTGACTTCCTACATGGAGCCGCCGGGAACGCTATTTCTCAACGAGATCCTCAAGTCTCAACCAACCAGGCTCAAGTACGATTTGGCGGTGCATATAGGCCACTGTGTGCTGCACAATCGCGATGGGCTGAGCAATGTGTTGACCGTGGGCCGCAGTGGCTTCAGTGAAACCGATCCCCAGATCCAGAGTTCGTCTCTCAATGCCCAGGATATTCTCCAGGCCTGGCGTGGCTTTGAGGCCAGTTTCTTTGCCGGGGCCTTGCTCTGCCCCAAGGTAGCATTCAGGCAACTGCTGGACAGATACGGCTACGAGATCGATGCTCACCGGCTGGCGGGGGTTTCTCCCTCGGTAGCGATGCGGCGTATGACAGTGGTTTCACCTTATCCTCACTGGCATTATTTCGATGCCTATGCTCCGGGCAAGCTAAAAGCTGTGTATCGGGGCAACGGTATTCCGCTACCCTGGGGGAATATGCGGGCGGTGGCCGACCCTTGTCAGCACTGGGCGGTATTTCGGATGATCACCGAGCCCAAGGAGGGCAGTTCGGCGCAGATATCCATTCTGGATGTGGAGCAACAACCCAGGATCTATTGCTGTGAATCGGTCAAGGTAGAAGACTTGGCCGGCAATCATCATGTGCTCTGTGCCGGAATAGATCTCAATCCTGCCATTGAGGCCCAGGGGGAGGATGCCTTGTCATTGGCGCAAGATCTTAAACAGGCTTGTGTTGAGCAGGGCGGAGAAGGTGCCATTCCCAGAAAGATAAAACAGCAACTGCTGACAGTAGCGCGGATCCTCAATATCAATTGGGTCGAGCGTGGTATTGCCGGTGATGCCAGATTGATCTGCTCCAGAGGTGCAGTTTGCCCAAGACGACCCACTTGTTATGGCGAGCAGCCTGAGGTGAGTTTTCCCTGGCCCAAACAATAACCTTGGAACACTAGCAGAACTTTGGGTTGGTAAATACAGGCCATAGATAACTTATATTCATCTATAGTCTGTCTTGAATAGCGCTGGGCTTAACGGGTTTTAGCTCACTCTAATATGGCCATTACAAAGCCTATGGTCAACAGAATAGCCATTATCAGTCTAAGGCTGCTCTGTTGTTTCTGATAACGAATAATCACAGGATCCTGGCTGTTGGCCAGAGTGCCAGACTCCAGCGACTGTTTGACCCTTATCGCTATATTTGGTGAATTATTTTCATCTGTATGAGCCAGTTCAGGATACTGAACCCGTATATGTTTCAACAGTTGCTGCCAACGCCAAAGCTGCAAGACAAAGAAGAGTCCTGCCAGAATAAACATCAGCCAGGCGATATGTGACAGCGCCCATTCTATCTGTGGTTCCATGAATACTCTTTTATTAGCCGAAAGATAGTTGCGGCTATGTTATACCAATCAGCAGCAAGATTCAGGAGTTGCATGTGTACTCAAGGCTTTGCGGGAATGAGGTTCAGTATTCCCAACGGCAGTTGCAAGGCTGCCGTTGGGGAACCTGAGGTTAAACCTTGAATCGGGCGACTAAGGTATCCAGCCTATGGGCCAGATTATTGAGTGCATCACTGGCCGCGGCGGCGGCTTCGGCGGTCTCGGCTGTGCGCTGGGTTATCTCATTGATCTCACTGACGTTACGATTGATATCCTCCACTACAGTGGATTGCTCCTCTGTGGCTGCCGCCACTTGGATATTCATATCGCTTATCTGGGCAATTTGCCCTGAAATACCGCTGAGCGCCTGGCTGGCTTCATCCACGGCCTGCACCCCTTCACGGGAGCGGTTGCGACTCAGCTCCATGGCACTGACGGCTCTGGCGGCTTCGGCCTGCAACTTATCTATCATCACCTGCACTTCATCGGTGGAGGCAGCGGTGCGGGAAGCCAGGTTTCGGACTTCATCGGCCACGACCGCAAATCCACGGCCGGCTTCACCGGCCCGAGCCGCTTCAATGGCGGCATTCAGTGCCAGTAGGTTGGTTTGCTCCGAGATGGCACGGATCACATCCAGAATGCCGCCGATGGATTTGGTATGGGTCGCCAGAGACTCGATTACTTCGCCGACCTGAGCCACATCCTGCGACAACTGGTTAATGGTATCCCGGGCGCGGGTCACCACCTGTTGGCCAGTGGCCGATTCGCTGTCGGCATCTTTGGCTGTTACCGCCGCCTGGGCCGCATTGGCGGCAATCTCGTTAACGGTTGCCCCCATTTCGTTGATGGCGGTCACCACCATCATGGTGCGGTCTTTCTGATCCTGGCTGTCGCTCATGGTCTGCTGGGCCTGCGCCGAGACATCCTTGGCTGATAACCCCAACTGTTCGCTGGTGGCGGCCACTTCGACCACAGAGTCCTGAATCTTGGAGATAAAGCTGTTGAAGCCCTTGGCCAGTTGGGCTATTTCATCTTCACCCTCGACCGGCAGACGTTGGCGCAAGTCGCCTTCGCCTTCGCCTATGTCGCGGAACATTTCCGCCACCTTGCTGATGGGGCGGCTAACAGAGCCTGCCACTATCACAGCCAGGAAGATGAAGCCGGCGGCAATCAATGCTGTCCATAACAGAATCTGGTAGGCGGCCTCTTGCAACAGGGCAAAGATTTCCCCTTGAGGAACCTGAGCTACCAGATACCAATCCATTGACGGAATATAGCTGCTGGCAACCAGCATATCGGTACCATTGACTTCGGTTTCGAGCAACTGGAAGTCGCTCTTATTCAACAGTTTGCTGACATTGCCTGGGTAGAGATCCTGCAAGTTACGCTTGCCTGTCAGACTCTTGTCCGGATGCAGTTGGATCTTGCCCTGATTGTCGGTGAGGAACACATAGCCGCTCTGCTCAATCTTGAAGGAGTTGAGCAGGCGCACCATATCGTCGAGCGACTTGGCCAGCCCCACCAGGCCGCGACCGTTGGGCTGTTGATAGTTAATGAAGAGTTTGACCTCGCCGTTGGCTTCGGTGAACACATTCAACATGCGTTCCTGGCGACTGTCTCTGTAGTTGAAGAACCAGCCGTCCTGCTGTTGATTGAGGATCCGCAGGAAACCATCCTGGGTGTAATAGGCCGCCGTCTCGCGGTCGGCGTAGGAGGCTTGCGCCAAATGATACTGACGGGTCATGTCCTTGAGTTGTGAGATGACCAAGGGGACTTCGGCTTCGGGACGCCCCTGTTCCAACCAGTGTTTGAGCATCTGACTGTGGGCCAGTTGCTCGGCGCCGTTCATCAGTGTACTGATCTCCAGATCCAACTTATTGCGGATCTGCAGCATCAAGCTGGGCAGCTCGGAACCGAGCATACGTTGTTCGACAACTTCACGGGCACTGCGCTGGCTGAGCACACCAACTAAAATAGTCGACATCAGCACGGCCAGAGTCACCGTCAGTAAAATCTTTTGTTTGATGGTAAGCATGAGTTTCATAGCGATCGCCTATCCATATCCTTATTAATGTGGACAACAGCATTAATTAGCCGGCGTTGGTTACGGCCGCGAGCTAACACAGTGGCAGGGACTTTCCCTTAAGTCTTTGTAGAGTATAGGCATGCCAGCTGTTTTATGGGGCTGGATCTTATTGTAGAACCGGGATTATGACTAAAAATTGCCCTTGCTTCAATAGAGCCTAATGTTGCGTTCGGTAAATAAAAAAACGCGCCCTATAAAGACGCGTTTTTGTGGTTTAGGTTAATCAATTACATATTGGGATAGTTGGGACCACCGCCTCCTTCGGGCGTCACCCAGGTGATGTTCTGGCTGGGGTCCTTGATGTCACAGGTCTTGCAGTGAATGCAGTTCTGGCTGTTAATCACAAACTTGGGTTGCCCCTCGTCTTCAACCACCTCATAGACACCCGCAGGGCAGTAACGCTGCGCCGGTTCATCGTATTTCACCAGGTTAACAGCAATAGGGATGTTGGCATCTTTCAAACGCAGATGGCAGGGCTGATCTTCCTCGTGGAAAGTATTGGAAAGATACACTGAAGAGAGCTTGTCGAAGCTAAGCTTGCCGTCCGGCTTGGGGTAGTCAATCTTGCTGTAGGCGCTGGCTTCACCCATCTGGGCATAGTCGGGATGCTCGTCCCTCAGGGTGACAGGGAACTTGCCGCCAAACCAGTTTTGATCGATATAGTTAAAGGCTCCACCCAGGAAGGTGCCGAACTTGTGCATGGCCGGGCCGAAGTTACGGGAGCGGTAAAGCTCATCAAAGAGCCAGCTCTGTTCCAGCCGTTCCTGGAAGCAGTCGAGATCTTTTCCGCCTTCAACCCCCGCAATAAGACCTTCGGCCAGAGTCTCAGCCGCCAGCATACCGCTCTTGATGGCGGTGTGGGTACCCTTGATCTTGGCGAAGTTGAGTGTCCCGGCATCACAACCTATTACCAGACCGCCTGGGAAGCTCATCTTGGGCAGAGAGTTTAGCCCCCCTTTGGTGATGGCGCGGGCACCATAGGTCAAACGTTCGCCGCCGCTTAAGGTCTTGGCGATGACAGGGTGGGTCTTGTAACGCTGAAATTCATCGAAAGGGCTCAGATGCGGGTTCTTGTAGTTGAGATCGATGATCAGCCCCACGGCAACTTGGTTGTCTTCCATGTGGTAGAGGAAACCACCACCGCTGGCGCCTTCCAACAGCGGCCAACCGCCACTGTGAACCACTTTACCCTGTTGGTGTTGCTCGGCCGGGATCTTCCAAATCTCTTTGAAGCCTATGCCGTAGTGCTGTGGTGTCTTGCCGTTATCCAGGTGGAATTTTTCTATCAGCTGCTTGCCCAGATGGCCGCGGCAGCCTTCGGCAAACACAGTATATTTGGCGTGTAGCTCCATGCCCGGCATGTAGCTGTCTTTGGGCTGGCCATCGGCGCCTATGCCCATGTCGCCAATCAGTATTCCCTTGACGCTGCCATCTTCATTGAACAACAGCTCGCTGGCGGCGAAACCGGGGAATATCTCCACTCCCAGGCCTTCGGCTTGCTCGGCCATCCAGCGGCAGAGATTACCGACGCTGATAATATAGTTGCCATGGTTGTGCATGGTCTTGGGTACCAGACTGTTGGGCAGATGTTTGGCATCTTCGGCTGACTTGAGCAGATAGATTTCATCTTCTGTAACCTGGGTATGCAGGGGCGCTCCCAACTCTTTCCAGTCACCGAAGAGTTCTTCCAATACGCTGGGTTCAAAGACGGCGCCGGAGAGAATATGCGCGCCAACTTCAGAGCCTTTTTCGACCACACAGACACTGATCTCTTTGCCGCTGTCTTTGGAGATCTGCATCAAACGGCAAGCCGTAGCCAGTCCGGCTGGGCCTGCACCGACGATAACAACATCGAATTCCATTGATTCGCGTTCCATCATGTCACCTCTATCCTTCAAAGTCCCCCGATGTAAACGGGTGTTTTATTTTTATCCAGCTCCAACCTTACCTGAAAATCCATCCAGGGCACAGTATTTGATCGGAAAGCGGCGCAGGGATTCGATGAAATTTCTGAGTGAGACCTGTCACAAAAAGTCCACGCAGATTTGAGCCAAGTCGGGAAATACATTTTTAGGGGTATGGTTCGCCCCCCTTTTCGTCCTATAATTGGCGCAGACGGTTCTCCGAGCTTTTGGTCCTACGTCAGTGAAGATATGGTCCTTTAGCCGTGGCAATTTTGCCACCGGGGTGAGCAAAGAAATGCCCTCACCTCCCTGACTTGGAAAGGTGATCATGTCCCAGTTACAAGACAATTTTGGTCGAAGATTTCACTATTTGCGGATGTCAGTCACTGACGTCTGTAACTTCAAATGCAGTTATTGCCTGCCGGATGGTTATCGCCCGGAGGGCAAGCCCTCTTTTCTGACGCTCAGCGAGATTGAGAATCTGGTTGCTGCCTTCGCCAAAGTAGGTACCCGCAAAGTGCGGATCACAGGTGGCGAGCCTACACTGCGCAAAGACTTTACCGATATCATCCGCGCAGTTGCCGATAACAGCGAAATTCATACTATCGCCACTACCACCAATGGTTATAGGCTCGAGAAGCACGCCAAAGAGTGGTACGACGCCGGGCTGAGGCGGATTAACGTGTCTGTGGACAGCCTGGACCCCAGGATGTTTTATCAGATCACCGGCGAGAACAAGTTCGATGAGGTCATGCGCGGTATAGATGCGGCGCTGGAAGCCGGCTTTGAGCGGGTCAAGATCAACGCCGTGCTGCTCAAGGATCTCAACGACAAGGATCTGCCGCGTTTCCTGCATTGGATCAAACATACCCCCATAGATCTGCGTTTCATAGAGCTGATGGAAACCGGGTTGGGGCACAACTATTTCAAGGCGCATCACCTGGCCGGAGCCGATATTAAGGCCAGACTCGAGGCCGAAGGTTGGCAGTATGATCAGCCCGCAGCTGAAGATGGCCCGGCGCAAAACTTCAGCCATCCTGATTATCGTGGCCGTATCGGGCTCATCATGCCTTATGCCAAAAACTTCTGCGCCAGCTGCAACAGGTTGCGGGTTTCTGCCAAGGGTAAGCTGCACCTGTGTCTGTTCACCGAACATGGTGTCGATCTTCGTGATCTGCTTCAGAGTCCTGAACAGCAGGATGAGTTGATTGCCCGTTTGCATCAGCAGTTGCAGCAGAAGAAAGAGACTCACTATCTGCACCAAGGTATTACCGGTGTGACCCAACACCTGGCCTCTATCGGCGGTTGAGGGTGGCGCTCGTCTGGGCGCCAGATACTCATCATCGCCATCTCGGTAGCATTCAGCAGCAGGAACTGACATGGGACATTGCAGTCATACCCATTTTGAGCCTTTGAATATCGCCAATCAAACGGCGCTGTTTTGTCTGCCCGCTTCCACCGGCGCATGCCGTACGGCCTGGAACAAGATCCTCAAAGAGCAGCCGGATGCCCGGCACCGGCCCTGTAACTTCGTATCCCATTTGAAAAAGGTTGCTATAGATGACTAATGCCTTTACCCATATCAATGCCGATGGCAACGCCCATATGGTGGATGTGACCGAAAAGTCGATCACCGAGCGCGAAGCCCGTGCAGAGGCCTATATTGAGATGTCTGCCGAGACGCTGCAGATGATCATGAGTGGCAGTCACCATAAGGGCGATGTGTTCGCCACCGCCAGAATCGCCGGCATTATGGCCGCGAAGAAAACCTCAGAGTTGATCCCTTTGTGCCACCCCTTGATGCTGACCAAGGTCGAGGTGGATCTACAGGCCGAGCCGGAGCAAAACCGGGTCAGGATCACCAGCCTGTGTAAGCTGGCTGGCAAAACCGGGGTTGAAATGGAAGCCCTGACGGCGGCCTCGGTTGCGGCGCTGACTATTTACGATATGTGTAAAGCGGTGCAGAAGGATATGGTGATTACACAGGTAAGACTGCTGGAAAAACGCGGCGGTAAATCCGGTCATTTTAAGGTGTAATGATATGATTAAAGTGCTGTTTTTTGCTCAAGTACGCGAATTATTGGGAACGGCTGCCATTGAAGTTGAGAGCCAGCCGGGTTTGACGGCCGAGGCGCTGCGTGCCCAATTGGCGGCCACAGACGACAAGTGGGCCAGAGTGATGGCGTCCGACAAACTGCTGGTGGCCGTCAACCAAACCCTCAGTCCCTGGCATACAGAGATCAAAGCGGGTGACGAGGTGGCCTTCTTCCCACCGGTAACCGGAGGTTGAGATGCAAAGCGATCGTATTTTGGTACAAACCGCCGACTTCGATGTCCCGGCCGAATATGCCCGCATCGCCGCCGACAACAGCGACGGCGCCGTGGTGACCTTTGTCGGCAAGGTGCGCGACTTCAACGATGGCAGCGCGGTTACCGACCTGACGCTGGAACACTATCCCGGGATGACAGAAGCCGTTTTGGGGCAAATTGCCACTCAAGCCCGTGAGCGTTGGCCGCTGAATCAGCTGACCATCATTCACCGGGTTGGCACTATGCATTTGGGCGAACAGATAGTATTTATCGGTGTCAGCAGTGCCCACCGCAAGGCGGCGTTTGCGGCTTGTGAGTTTCTCATCGATTTCCTCAAGACCAAGGCGCCATTCTGGAAACTGGAAGCCGGTGAGAGTGGCCAACACTGGGTTGAGGCCCGCGATGCCGACGAGCAGGCCGCTAAGGCCTGGGAAAAGTAACCGGAGCTTGTGATGGTGCTATTGGAGCGATTGCTGAATTCGACGACCAAGGCCGTGCTGTTTGCACTGGCATTGCTTGGTCTGTGTCTGCCGGCTGCGGCGGCGCAAAGCGTTCATGTGGCTGCGGCGGCCAATATCAAGTTTGCCCTGGATGATATTGCCGAGCGTTATCAGCAGGAGACAGGACGCCAACTCAAGATCTCCTACGGCTCGTCCGGTAACTTTGTGGCGCAGATAAAACATGGCGCGCCATTTGAGCTGTTTCTCTCGGCCGACGAGCGTTATGTCGACGCGCTGGCTGATGCCGGTATCACCCGTGACAAGGGGGTGGTCTACGCTTACGGGCGCTTGGCGCTGGTGGCTCCCAAGAATTCACCGCTGAAACTGGATCAAGAGTTACTGGGGCTGCAACAAGCTCTGGCCGCCGGGCAGATCAAGCGCTTTGCCATCGCCAACCCGGATCATGCTCCCTATGGCGAACGCGCCCGTGCGCTGCTCAAGCAAAAGGGCCTGTGGCAGGAGTTGCAGGCCAACCTCATCTATGGCGAAAACGTTTCCCAGGCGGCGCAGTTTGCCTTGAGTGGTTCGACTCAGGGCGGCATAGTTGCCCTGTCGCTGGCAGTGGCGCCGCAGTTTCAGGCGAGAGGTCACTATCTGGCGTTGCCGGTAGACTCCCATGCCCCGCTGACCCAGCGCATGGTACTGCTCGAGAAAGCCAGCGACGATGCCAAAGCCTTTTATGACTATCTGCAGGGGCAGGAAGCGCGACAAGTGTTCAGCGCCTATGGCTTTGCCTTGCCCGAGGGAGGCTGAATGGATTGGCAGTCGCTGTGGCTCTCGGTCAAACTGGCTGCCATCAGTGTCTTGGTGCTCTTGCCGCTTGCCATCTTGTTGAGCCGCTTGCTGGCCTATCGTGAGTTTCACGGTAAGTCCTGGGTAGAGGCGCTGATCATGGTGCCCCTGGTGTTGCCGCCCACGGTTATAGGCTATTACCTCTTGGTAGGGCTTGGCAGTGAAAGCTGGCTTGGCCAATGGCTGCAGCAAACCCTGGGAGTGCAGCTGGTATTTCATTTCTCCGGCCTGGTGGTCGCCTCGGTACTGGTCAATATTCCCTTTGCGGTGCAGCCTATTCAAAGAGCCTTTGAAGCTATTCCTCAGGATGTGCGCGATGCCTGCGCCTGTTGTGGCATGAGTCGCACCAAACAGCTGTTCAAGGTGGAGTTGCCCTTGGTGTGGCCGGGGATTTTGACGGCCCTGGTGTTGTGTTTCTCCCATGTGCTCGGCGAGTTTGGTGTCGTCTTGATGATGGGGGGCTCCATCGCGGGAGAGACCAAGACGATTTCCATCGCCATCTACGACAGTGTCCAGGCGTTTGACTTCGCCTCTGCCGGTACTATGTCGCTGGTACTCTTGCTATTTGCCATCACCACATTGGCATTGACCACAGGGCTGTCGCGGCGGCTCGGGAGATTGAAATGACCCCGACAGATCTGCATGTCAGCATCCATCAAACCAAGGGGATTCCACTGCAGGCTGACTTTGTTTGCCGTGCCGGTGAAGTCCTGGCCGTGGTGGGGCCTTCCGGTGGCGGCAAGACCACGCTGCTGAGGATGATTGCCGGTCTCAATAAGCCGCAATCCGGCAGCATCCGCTATGGTGATAAACCCTGGTTTTCCGAGACGGTGAACCTGAGCCCGCAGCAACGCCATCTGGGGTTTGTGCCGCAACATTTTGGCCTGTTTCCCAACCTGAGTGCGGTCGACAATGTAATCGCCGGGCTGGATCATCTGCCCAAGGCCGAACGCCGGGCCAGGGCGCTGGATTGGCTGGAGCGGGTCAATCTGCACGGTTTGCCGGATCGTTTGCCGGAGCAGTTGTCCGGTGGCCAGAGACAGAGGGTGGCGCTGGCCAGAGCGTTGGCGCGTGAGCCTTCGGTATTGCTGCTGGATGAACCTTTTTCCGCGGTCGATCGCGAGACCCGTGAGCGCCTGTATCTGGAGCTGGCGCGGCTCAAGTCACAGCTGCATATTCCGGTGGTCATGGTGACCCATGACCTCAACGAAGCCTTGTTGCTGGCCGATCGCATGGTGCTTATCAGCCAAGGGCAGTTGTTGCAGCAGGGTGTGCCCCATGAAGTGTTGGCTAAACCCCGCAACGAGGCGGTTGCCCGGCAGATGGGCCTGAGAAACCTGTTTGACTCCGAAGTGGTGGCCCTGGAGCAGGAGCGGCAACTCACCTGGCTCAAGTTTGGCGAGCAACTGATTGCCTGTGACTATGACGCGCGCCTGAATCCGGGAGACAAGGTGCGCTGGGTGGTGCCCAATCAAGGCGTCAGATTTAACTCTATCAGCCGTGGCCGCCTGTGCCGCAGCTTCAATAAACTCAATGTCAGGCTCGAATCCCTGCTGGTAATGGGCGAATCTGTGCGCCTGCTGGCGGCAATCGAAGGCGTGGATCAGACTCTCAGCGCCGAAGTGCCGTTACATCTGGCGCGCAAGTTGGAGCTGGTTGCCGGTATGCAGACCGAAGTCGCGCTCAAATCCGAACAAATTCATATCCTCGAGCGCTGACAAAGGCTGCGTTTTTGTGCCTGTTGTTAACTAGATGATCAAAACTTAATCTTGCTTCCATCCTGGCTTCAAGCGCGGAAATCTATACTGCAGCCATTGAAACAACCACAGAAGTGAAACAAGATGCAAAAGTTAACTTATTTATTGGTATTATCCTCATTCTGCAGTGCCGCTGCTCTGGCTGCTTATACCGGTCCAGGAGCCGAAAATCGGGTTAGTACAGCGTCTCAGGTCGAGCAGGCCAACGATGACACCCAGGTGGAGCTGACAGGTTATCTGGTGAAGAGCCTGGGCGACGAAACTTACCTGTTCCGTGATGATTCCGGAGAGGTTAAAGTCGAAATCGACCATGACCTTTGGCGGAATATCAATGCCGATGTGAAAGAAAGCACTCTGGTGAAACTGACCGGTGAGGTCGACAAGGAGTGGAACGGCAAGGAAGTTGAAATTGAAAGTATCACTCTAGTTGGTGAAACTGCAAAATGAACCATGGCTTGTATGAGTGGCTGGCCTTCAGTGCCAGCGCTCGGATGGAGGCAAAATGAGACGTTTATTGGCGGGGCTGGTACTGTTTTCTTCGGTGGCAGTCGCGGCTCCCTCGCTGCTGGAATTGTTGAATGATAATGAACGCATTCAACCCATAGAGCTGATGCAGCGTATTGAGTCCCAGTTTCCCGGGGTGATCGTCGAGTTTGAAACCGATGTGGAAAATGGGGTCTTGGTCTATGAAATTGACCTGATAAACCCGGATGATCGTACTACCACAGAGCTGGATATACTCGCCAGCAACGGCGAGGTACTCAAGCGCAAAGTCGAACGCCTCGAGGCAGACGATATGGCCGAGTTGGCAGTGGTCAAACTCCTGGTCAAGAAGCAGCTCAGCTTTTCCCAACTGGTGGAAATGGCAATGCAAAACAGCAATGCTCATCTGCTGGAAGCCCAACTGGATAAAGATCTGGGGATTTCCTACCTGGAGCTGAAAGTAATGGATGAACGAGGCAAGCATAAGCTGGCGTTTGATATCGAAAAACAGCGGCCATTGCCTCTACTGAAATGGGACTGACAATGAAGATACTACTGGTCGAAGATGACGCAACCACACAGGACTATATCGTCAAAGGCTTCCTGGAGCAGGGACACAATATTGAAACTGCTGCCGATGGTCATCAGGGTTTGCTGTTGGCGACCAGTAGTCAGTATGACTTGGTAATACTGGATCGCATGTTACCCGGGCTCGACGGCCTCAAGGTGCTGGCGGCGCTCCGGGCCACCGGCAATCAGACCCCAGTACTGATCCTCTCGGCGCTCAGCCATGTCGACGAGAGGGTCAAGGGACTGCGCGCCGGCGGCGATGACTATATGACCAAGCCGTTTGCCTTCTCAGAGCTGCTGGTGCGGGCCGAGAAGCTGATGCTGCGCGGCCAGTCACAGCCGGCCAAGACAGATCTCAAGGTGGGTCTGCTGGAGATGGAGCTGCTGACCCGTAAAGTGACTCTGGACGGCACTGAGCTGATGTTGCAGCCCAAGGAGTTCCAGCTGCTCAAGTACCTGATGGAACATGCCAACCAGGTGATCAGCCGCACCCTGCTGTTTGAAGCCGTATGGGACTACCACTTTGATCCCAGAACTAATGTTATTGATGTGCATATCGCCAAGTTGAGACGCAAGTTTGAAGAGCTGGGTCACGGCGAGCTGATTGAAACCATAAGAGGAGCTGGTTATCGTCTCCGCCAAAGCCATTAAGCCTTACCAGAGCAGCGTATGGCGTATTACCATCTTCTTCTCTGTGCTGGTGACTCTGATCATCGGCGCCTTGCTGTTTGCCCTCTATCAACAGCTGGTGACAGAGCAGCAGTCTCAGGTTGAGAAACACCTGGCGTCGGAGGCGCAGCGCTATCAACAGCTGGCCTTGAGTGTGGATCAGCGCAGTTTTGCGGCGCAAATTCGCGCCGCCGATCCACAAACCGCACTTATAGCCTGGCAGGGCAGCCCGGATATGGTGGGGGCGCTGACCTTTATGCCCGACAATATGCCGCTGCTACCCAGAACCCGCGATTTCCCCATTCTCACCGGTGGCCCGGATAAGCTGCATATTCTCACCGGTGGCGTGGTGATGACCCGCTATGGCCCTGTGCTGATCGCTACCCGTACCGACCACCTGGCGACGCTGATCGAGAAGTTTCTCAGCGCAGCGGCTACCGCTGTGATGCTGACAGTGGTATTGACCTTGGCCATGGGATACCTGTTCTCCAAGGCGCTGCTCAGGCGTCTGGTGCAATACAACCGCTTGAGTGAACGCATAGAGCGAGGTTACTACAACACCCGCCTGCCGGTGAGTCGCAACAGTGATGAATTCGACATGCTGGCGCGCCAGTTTAACCGGGTGCTGGATACCCTGGAGCACAACCTGACGGCAGTGCGCGGGGTGACAGACAATATTGCCCATGACCTGCGCACGCCTTTGTCGCACCTGCGGATAGGACTGGAGCAGTTGCCGCAATATCCGGCGGAAGAGATCCCGGAGCGCAGTGCGATTCTTATTGAAAAGCTGGATCACTGCCTGGCGACCTTCAACGCAATGCTGTCGCTGACCCGCATTGAAGAAGGGCAGCAAAAACTGGAGCTGGAGAGCTTCAGCTTGCAGCAGATGTGCACCGATCTGCTGGATATGGCGGACGTGCTGGCCGAGGCGGAAGGCCAGCAGCTCAAGCTGGAAACCAGTGAGGATTGCCATATCACAGGCGACAAACACCTCTTGTTCCAGGCGCTGTTCAACCTGGTCGACAACGCCATTCGCTATGCGGGCGAGGGTGCCTGTATCACCATCTCGCAGCAAGCCAACCAGGTCATCATCAGCGACAATGGTCCCGGGATCCCGGAGGCGGAGCGTGAGCGGGTCTTTGAGCGCTTGGTGCGGCTGGATCCCAGCCGCCATCAGCAGGGTACCGGCTTGGGGCTTTCCATGGTCAAGGCGATTCTATCGCGACACAACGCCAGTATTTCGCTGGAAGATAACCATCCAGGTCTCAGAGTCAGAGTGACATTTCAGGTTTAACCCATGTATTCAGTGATAGCCACAGAGCCCGACTTTATCCTGCTGGACAAACGTCCTGGGGTTCATTTTCACAGCCAGCACGGTGAGGCAGGTTTGGTGGCCAGTGCCGAGCAGGAGCTGGGCTGCAAGCTCTATCCCGTGCATAGACTCGATACCTTGACCTCCGGCCTATTGCTGCTGGCCCGTTCATCCGAGGCGGCAGCTGAATTTACCCGTATGTTCAGTGAACACAAGGTGCAGAAATATTATTTGGCATTGGCCAAGGGCAAACCGGGCAAAAAGCAGGGTTGGATCATAGGTGATATGGCCAAGTCCCGCCGCAGTCAGTATAAGCTGCTGCGTTCCACCGACAACCCGGCCGTTACCCAGTTCTTTTCCTGGTCGGTTGCCGAAGGGCTGCGCCTGTATCTGCTCAAACCCCACAGCGGCAAGACCCATCAGCTGAGGGTGGCACTTTCCAGTCTGGGGGTGCCTATTCTGGGGGATACTCTCTATGGTGGCAGCGCTGTTGATGCCGACCGTGGTTACCTGCATGCCTATGCGCTGGAGTTTGAATGGCGGGGGCAAACCCTTAGATACCTGAGCTTGCCATCTCAGGGCGACGCCTTTCTGCGGCCGGGAGTGTTGAGTCAGATGCAAGCGTTAGCGGAAC
This sequence comes from Shewanella sp. VK101, assembly GCF_056497865.1. Lineage (NCBI taxonomy): Bacteria > Pseudomonadati > Pseudomonadota > Gammaproteobacteria > Alteromonadales > Shewanellaceae > Shewanella > Shewanella sp. VK101. The sequence continues at coordinate 4,739,391 of NZ_CM151402.1, read as the reverse complement.
CTTGGACTTTGGACTGGCCCAAGCGCAAATGAATTCCGGCGTGGTCGAAACGTCGGCTCGCTTCGAGGCAAAGGTAAAAAAGGTTGCAAGCCGGGCGTCATGCTGCCAAGTTAAACGGGTTGCCCCTTTAATTCCTCGCCAGGAGTCATACCATGGATACCAACAAACTCTTGCTCGTCATCATCGCTATTTTACTGCCGCCGGTGGCGGTATTTCTCAAAGCGGGTGCCGGTAAAGACCTGCTGATCAATATCATTCTTTGTCTGTTCTTCTGGTTCCCCGGGCTGCTGCATGCGCTCTGGGTAGTGACCAAGAACTGATATCAACAACCGGCTTCAAGTGTAGAGAACTTGGCGGTAAAGTGGCCGCAGTTACTGAGCGGCCACGATTCTGCCAAGCAGGTTAAAATGCCTGATGCTTGTGCCTTCCTGGCTCTGATTACCGAACAGCTTTAGCCACTTGTCCTGTGGCAGCCTTACTTGACTCTGACTGCTGTAGTGGCTGCTGTTGTGATGAAAGTCGGCGGTATAGTTAAGCTGCCAGACACCGCTCTCTATCGCCAGGAGTTGGTAACTCAAGCTGAACTCCTTATCTGTGACCCTGCCAGCATCTTCATCAGGCAACAGGGTCACTGTCAGTGACCGTGATTTGGCCAGGAACTCCCGGCTGAGTTCCTGTGTTTCCAAAGGAGCTGCACACTGGCAATAACGCAGCTCGAGTTGCAGCGGTTGTGCGTCCTTGGCCAGTGCCATGCCGCTTGCCAACAGGGCCAGCAAGCCAATCATAGGGTTAAGTATCCGCGGCATCTTCAATTCTCCCTCCAAATCGTCTTTTGCCCTTGCAATAGAGGTGGGCTTTCAAGACGGGAGAGCCTAGCATCTTCGCCGGTCGATGAAAGGTTATTTACACTTATGAATGGCTAGAGTATTTGGGCCAACTCTGTCAGCGAGTCTCCGGCTGCTGCGACGGAAGCCTGATGACGCTCGTCGGCAAACTCCTGGTATTCGCTGCGCACTTCATAAAACTGCTCCACCCCCAGATAGTGGCTCAGGGTCTTGATATGGGGGCCCAGGTGATTCATTCCGGCGCGGATCCCCTCTTCGCCAAAGCCAAACTCGCCGCAGGAGTAAACCAAAACCAGTTTTTTGCCGCTGAGTATCGGCCGCAGCGGAAAATCGCCGCGCTTTAAGTCGAAGCTGAATGTGCGATTGATGCGTATGACCTGATCAAACCAGGCCTTGAGTGCCGCCGGCATGCCATAGTTGTACATGGGTGTTGAGATCAGAATGATATCGGCCCGCTGCAGCTCGTCGATAAGGCAGTCCGACAGTGCCAGCAGCCTTTGCTGCTCTGTACTTTGGAGTTCCTCCGGGGTGAATACGGCGGCGATCCAATCTTGGGTGACGGCCGGCGGTGCTTGGTCACTCAGATCACGATAGATGAATTCTGATAGGTTATTTTGGGCTTGCCAGTGATCGCAGAATAGCTGCGCCAACGACTTGGAAATCGAATTATAGCTGGGTTTGTCATTGTCGGTTCTTCTCGCGCTGGCATCTATTCTTAAAAGGGTTTTCATCACTTTCTCCGTTTGTTTGCTCAGGGCATAACTATCTGGAATACCGCTCGAGTTGACAAAGGGTCATTTCTCACTTATAGATGAGTAAAATTCACTTATTTGATCGCAATGTTTGCCCATTTACCCACACTGAATAACTTGAGAGTGTTCGAAGCCGCCGCCAGGCATCTGAGCTTCAAGCTGGCTGCGGAGGAGTTGAGCCTGACTCCGACCGCCGTTTCCCATCAGATAAGAAATCTCGAGACTCAGCTGGACACCCGACTGTTTATCCGCCAGACCCGGGCGGTATCACTGACACCGGCCGGAGCCGAGTTGGCAGAATCCTGTCGCCAGGCCTTGCTCGGCATAGCCCAGGGGATTGAACGTTTGGGAGTGACACCAAACCAGCTGAGAGTTTCCACCACCCATGGCTTTGCCGCCCTATGGCTGGCGCAGCGATTGCCGGACTTTCAGCAGCGTTTCCCCGATATTCGGGTGTCGGTCAGCAGCAATGAGGGGCTGCAGCCTAGCGACCCTCTGGGTGAGACAGATCTCTGCATACGCTACGGCAAAGCGGCAGAAGGCGAAGAGGTGCTGTTCAGTGAGACGTTCGGCATTTACGCCAGTCCCGGTTATCTCAAGAGCAAGCAACCTCAGGTGACGCTATTGCAGACCCGCTGGCAGAACCCGGCTCTCGACGGGCTCGATTGGCCGCAATGGCAACAGACCTATCACGAGTTCAAAGGTGCCAGAATGCTGGAGTTTACCCAGGAGGATCACCTCGTGCAGGCCGCTCTGGCAGGTGAAGGCCTGGCACTTGCCAGTTCTGTGCTGGTGGCCTCTTTGGTGGAGCGGGGTTGGTTGAAACCTTGCTTGCCGGGCAAGGTGTTGCCAGGGCTCAGTTATCGGCTGCTGCCGGCCCCCGGCCGGGAGCAGAGCCACAGAGTCAGGGTGTTTCTCGAATGGCTCAGGCAGCAGGCACTCAGCGGGGCGCCAGATAGGTCACAGGATTGAGATAAAACGCCTTCTTGTATCCCTGGGGCGCATCATCCATCAACCAAGGCATGGGCATTAGACTGACTATGCTGTAGTGCAGATGGGGCGGCTTGCCTTTGGCATTGCCCGAGTCGCCGACCGTGCCCAGTTTGCTGCCCTGAGGTAGATAAAAACCGTTCGGCTCCAGGCTGTCCAGATGGGCGAAATAATGCAACTTCCAGCCTGGCCCCAAGGCCAGCACCACCTTGCCGCCGAGACGCCACTCCCCTTGATAGAGGCGCAACATGGGCGTCGGGGCCTGTACTTGAGTGCCGCGGGCGGCGAAGATGTCTATGCCCTTGTGTACTCCTGAGGTGCCCCAGGGGTAATACCAGAAACTGTCTTTATGCCAGTCTTTGGCGCTGGCCTGGTGAACCGGCACCTGTGGGTTTTCCGGGATCAGGGCTCCGGCAAAGATCAGCAGTAGCAGCAGGATAAAGCCATAACGTTTCTTCATGGTCAGAGATCACGCTGTTGTTGGGCCAACTCTATGATGGCACTGATAGCTGCGCGGGCCTGGGGACTATTGTGCCAGCAGCTCGAGCCCATCAACTGGGCTATGGCGCGGGTGACATCGCTAGCGGATTCATCGGCCAGCTGCGACAGCTGACTGAATCCCAGCTGCTCGAGTCGACCAACGACTGTGGCTCCTACCCCCTTGAGATCGCACATCTGCTGTTTTTCCCGGTCACTGAAGGCCATGGCAACTCTCCTTGTAAATGGTTGTCCCTGGAATAATTCCACTGGATGTTTTTTCTTGGGTTAGATCTCTGCCAGTGGACAAGCCAACAGCAGCAGATCCAGACAGAGAATACCGTTTTCCACTATCGGCTCAGGGTAAGCGGCAAAGAAGTCCGGAACAATACCTTTGATACGAAAACCGCACTTCTGATAGAGGCCAAGCTGCGCCAGGCTGGAGTTGCCCGTGGCTATCCAAAGGCTATCCAGTCCCTTTTCCCGGCTCAGCGTCTGACACTGTTGCAATAGCCGTTTACCTATTCCCTGGCCTTGGTGATCCGGATGAACGGCGAGGTTTTTTACCTCAGCCTGAATCTTTGTGGACGCCGGTGTCAGTTGCAGCAGTGCCAGCCCAAGCAGACGATCTTCTGTATCCAGGGCTCTGAGCAGCAGACAGTCTCTCAGGTAAGTCTGCACGGCTTCGCGGCTTGGGTCGGCCAGCAAGAGTAAGGCCCACTCAGGTTCAGTGAGTGTGATGTCTGCGGTATTTGCCAGCTCCAGCTTCATTATATTTGCTCCGCAGCCAGTTCCGGCTCGCCGTTGTGCCAATGACTGTATTCCTCCCAGCGCCGTGCCAGTTCGCCATCACCCAGTTTGGGAATGCCGCTGCGCCTAAGCCACTGCCAATATGGTCCCCAGAGGTAGTCTTGCCAAAAGGCCAGAGAGCCCTGGAGGCCACCCAGGGTATCGGGATCCAGTTCGGGAAAGCTCTCCCAAGGCATGGGTGGAGTCGGCGCCAGCTGCTGGACTTGTGCCAGAAGCTCGCTGTGATCAGATTGCAGGCACAGAAGGTAACCACCAAAGTCGGTGGTCAGTTGCAGATAGAGCTTTATCGGTGCCTGAAACTCGGTCTCGAAGTTATCGCCCTGACACTGCAACTGCTGCGCCAGCACTAGATAGTCAGGCAGGCCTTCTCCCAGCTGTTCTATCTTCATGCCATGTTGTTGTAAATAGAGGCGTAGCAGGTCAAGCAGAGCCGGCACCTGATGCTGGCTTATCAGGCAGGAAAGCGCACCGCCCTCGAAAGGACGGCTGATGGATTTTACTTGGGGGTAGCCGTCAGCCAGTGCTTGCCACTGAGTCTCATCCAAGCTGCTTGTCATGCCGCTTCTTCACTGTCACGACGCAGAATGGCCGCCAGTTGTGCCAGACACTCGCGCGCGGCCGAACTGATATCGGCCAATTGGAAGAAACCATGGATCACGCCCTGAAAGCGGCAGGCTCGGGCATCGACACCGGCGGCTACCAGCTTGCGATACAGGGCTTCTCCCTCATCCCGCAGCGGATCAAATTCGGCGGTAATAATGTGAGTCTGACACAAGCCCTGAAAATCCTCCCGATAGAGGGGGCTGATTTCAGGATGGTTGGCGTCGACACCAGAACCTTGCTGATAGGCTTCAAAACCGCTGAGCAAGGCATCGCGGGTGATAATAAAGTCGTCGCCGTTGCTGCGGTAGCTCGCCATGGCAGCGGTGGCATCCAACATGGGGTAGATAAGCAACTGCCGTTTCGGCTGCCAGCCCAGTTGTTTCAGGCGCAGGCAGGTGACCAGCGCCAGATGACCGCCGGCACTGTCGCCGCCCAGAGTGACGCTATCCGGATCCAGCTGTAGCTGCGCCGCCTGGGCCAGTATAGCCTGGGTGGCCTTGAGCGCATCGTCGTGTGCTGCCGGATAGCAGTGTTCCGGTGCCAGGCGGTAGTCGACGGCAATAACCTGGGCTTTGCCATGACAGGCCAGATAGCTGAGCTGCTGCTCGTGAGTCACAAAGCTTCCGGCCACAAAGCAGCCGCCATGGAAGTAGATAAGCGTGGGCCAAGGCCCCGGGGTGTCCGGCAGGTAACGTCGCAGGCGAATGCCTTCCAGCTCCAGCTCCTGGGTGCAAACTTCGGCGGCGGGTCCCGCCAGCACCACACTGGCTTCATAGCCCTGACGTCGTTCATTCAGTGGCTGCAGACGCGCGTTGGGACGACCGGCTGCAATAAACTCATCCACCAGTCGTTGTATTCCTGTTTCCAATCCCGTCATGGCGGGAACCTCCTGTGAAAACTTGTCCTGAGCTCAGAGGCGATCCTGTTGCTCGGATACGATATTCTGCACCTGACCATTACTCAGAGTGACTGTTAGCAAATACTCACCCCCTATGCTGCCTTGCAATCGGTAACTCCATACTTCTACTGTCTTACCGGCGGTGGCTCTGCCGCTGTCGACACCAAGTGTCTGGGTGTATTTATCCATGGGGGAGCCAGCAAGTTCAAGTAGCTTTATGCGGCTCATGCCGCAATGCAGCAGCTTTCCGTCCTTGAGGCGAAAACTATCGCAGGCAGAGCCAACAAACACAGGGAGAGGCATAAAAGTAATTTCTTCATTTCAAATACCTACAGGGGTTGATGGCATACGGCTTCGACATTGTTGCCATCTGGATCCAACACAAAGGCACCGAAGTAGTGTGCGTGGTAATGAGACCTCAGCCCAGGCTGACCATTGCACTGACCGTCATGTTCAAGTGCCAGCTGATAAAACCGGCTGACGGCATCGCGGTCGGCGGCAGTGAAGGCAATATGCCGCGGCGTATGGGGCGTCTTGGTTTCAATGATCCAAAACACGGGTTTGTTGTCCGGTCCGAAGGCGCACATACGCTGGCTGGGAAACTCGCTGTTCCACTCGGCCACCAGTTCCATCACCAAGGGGTAACCCAAGGCGCTTAGTGTTTCGAGATAGAAGTCGCGTGTCTTGGGGTAATCTGTGGCATAGCTGCTGAGGTGATCTATCATTGGCATCCTTCCTTTGATTGTCATGGTTCAGTGAACCGGCACGAAGAGTTCGTCTTTGATGGTCAGTTTATCTTGCTGCAAGCGGTAGACTGAGTCGAGCATAAAAACAGCACTGCCTTGCCAGCAGAATCCACCACTTCCCGAAATGCGTAATTGCTTATCGCGGCCCAGAGCCAGAGTAGAGAAGCCGCAAAAATCGCCACTGCCAAGCTTGCCGTCGGCAAAGGCCAGTTTGTGGTGTTCAGTGGCGGTTATCAGTTCGACATAAGGCGGTATCTGATCGCCGGCGTCAAATTCGGTTTCCGCGTGCCCCGGAAACAGCCGCAAGCAGGCCTGGCCCATCTGCCAGCTTGAGGGAATAGCCAGCGCATCCGCAGCACCTGCGATTGGGCAAGTTTGTTGACTGAAACTGCCGAGCTTTTGCTCTCTGTTGCTTTTGCAGTTGGCGGCGTTGTATTGCAGGGCTGCCAACACGGATTCACCCCCGAGGCGATAAAAGTGGCTGCCCCAATTGAGTTCTTCATGTTCGGCCAGAGTTATGCACTCGTTGAGTTGACCACTGCGGGACAGACCCAGCAAGAGATCGCTTATCAGCCAGTAGTAGCGGCGAACATCTTCGATGGCCGGCTCGGTTGCACCTTTGATTTGGGGGAACAACTCATAGCCACATTCTTGATGAAAGGTGGCGAGCGCCGCCGTTGCCTGTTGATACTCGCCTTTGGCATAACCTTGCTGGAAATCACTCCTGGCCTTGGCCAGAGCCTGAGTGCTGCACTCGGCAGCGCTCAGAGAGGAAAAAGCCATGGGGAGCAGCAACAGCAAGAGTAAACGCATGGGTTAATTCCTTCTTCCCAGAATGCTCAGGATCCGCAGGAATAGGTTGATGATATCCATATAAAGCGCCGCGGCGCTGTCGATGGCGTTGTCGACCGTCTTTTCCTTGGCGTTGGCCTGGCCCCAGTCATAGCCAATGTAGCCACAGAAGATCAATACCACTATCCAGTCGAGAATGCCGTGATGGGTCTTGAAGATAAACAGTTCCACCAGTTCGACAATGATCACCAATAGCAGGGCTATGGTCAGGGCGCCGGCTATGCGGGCAAAGAAGGCAGGAAACAGGGTACCCAATATCATCATCGCCAGAGTAACGATAGTCGTTATCCGCAGCGCCTCCAACACCAGCGTCGGGTCATAGCCGCTGACGACCAGGTTAATTATCAGGCCGAAGGGAACAACAACCAGGTTATAACCGAGAAAGCTGACTGCAGGCTTGTCCGATGACTGGAACAGATAGATACCCGCCATACAGCAGCCAAAGTAGCCGATAAAGAACAACCAGATTGGAATAGTGGCGATGATTTCGGGGTCGATATTCAGCACCATCAGATAGTTGACCACAAAACCCCAGATCAGGGTCAGGCCGATGACCAGGTTGTATTTGCCGGCACTGATCTGGCCCTTATCGGTGCCGTAGTTGCGTCGCAGGCTGTTGTCCATAGCGGGAAATTTCCTTTTTGCAGATTTCAGGCGAGATTAAAGCGCCACACGATATAGAAAAACACCAAGCTCAACAAGGCGCTATCGCCCAAAACCCTGTGCGACATCTTCCAACCATCAAGCGCTTGTTGTGACCGAGACTTATGCTGGCCGTCTGTGTGTTTTGATAATGATTTGTAACTTAATGATTTTGAAATAAAAGTGCTTATTTTGCTTCATCTGTCCTTGTTTAAATCCAGACTTTCTTACTAGCCTGAACTGGAGAGATATCATGCGACACTCAATTGGAGCACTGGTTCTGGGTGCAGTGCTTGGCCTGACGGGGTGTAACTCAGACAACGACAATGGCACTCAAGCCGCAGCCGAGAGTTACACTCTGGTGGTCATGCCCGATACCCAGAAGTACTCCCGCTATAATCCCGAGCGCTACAACGCTCAAACTCAGTGGATTGCCGATAACTACAAGCAACAAAATATCGTCTTCACGGCGCATCTGGGGGATGTGGTCGACCTGCCTGACTCTGAGCAGGAATGGCTCAATGCCCGCGCGGCCATGAGTATTCTGGAAGCCAATCCAGCCACCCCATACAGCATATTGGCGGGCAACCATGATGTGCTGGCTTACCGTCAGTCCGGGGTCGATATCAATAGCAACTTCGACAACGACAGGACCTTGGCGGCAGAGCCTTTCCTCAAGCATTTCCCGGCGTCTTTGCAGCAAAACAACTTTGCCAGTTTCCAGGGGACAGATGCCACCGGCTTCAACAGTTATCACCTCTTCAAGGGCGGTGAGCGCGAGTATCTGTTGCTGGCGCTCGACTGGCGTACCTCGGCGGCCAGCATAGCCTGGGCACAGTCGGTATTGGATGCTCACCCGGAAACACCGACCATACTCACCACCCATCAGCTGTTGAATGTGGCCGATGATGGCAGCAGCGCCATATTTACCGACCATGGCGCCATGCTGTGGGACAAGTTGATCAAAGACAATGACCAGATCTTCCTCACCTTTAACGGCCATCACCATGGCGAGGCCAAGATGGTGGCCAAGAACCGCTATGGCCGCGATGTGGTCATGATCTTGGTGGACTATCAATCGGGATTCTGGGGTGGCAACGGTATGCTGCAACTGGTGAGTTTCGATGAAGCCAATAAGCGGTTGCAGTTTCGTTCATTCTCACCTTGGGTAGCGGCCATCCCGGAGGCAGAGAGGCAGCCGCAGGATGTGTTGCAACGCTGGGAGTTTGAACAGCCCCTGGACTTTGAAAAGCGTTTTGCCAAGCTGAATCAGGAAGTGGAAACCGAAGGTCCGGGTAAGCTTGAAGGAACACTCGCCTACTGGATATTCGATGCCGAGCATAAGTTAACCAGTACAGACCCGACCAAGGTGCAGTTTATGGATCTTTCCGGGCGCGGCAATACCTTGAGTCTCAAGGCCAAGGCGGGCAGCAGTGGCACTCAGGAGCAATTGTTTGAACTGCTCGGTGAAGCTCCTGGCTTCGGCCACGCCACTGGGGCGGCTCGTTTCAAGGGCGGCAACACCCAGGGCGGCTATTACCTCTCCAGCCAGGCACCGACGTTGGTTTCTGCCGATCGCCAGGCGGGTGTTCTGCCGCAGTACACCATAGAGATGATAGTGCGTCTGGCACCAGAGTGGCAGGCATCGGAAAATGCCTGGGGCGCCGTCTTTGCCCATAAACCCAGCCAGAGCCAGGTGTGTGAACACCATAAGCTGGATTGTGGCGGCGGTGATCCTTCACTGGCGTTGACCGCCTCCAGTCTCAAGGAATTCCAGTGGATCTCCACCTCCAGCAATGGCGTGGGGCCCAGCAACTGGTCATGGGAAGTGGACAGGGATTATTGGTATCACGTGGCCATAGTCAACGACGGCCAATACGCCACCATGTATGTGGACAACTCCAGGGTAATGCGTACCGCCGAAGCCGAGCAGCATGGGCTGGTGAGTATTCCCGGCGGCGAATGGATGGTGGGCGCCTCCAGTTGGGACGGCGAGGTGGCCGATCTGTTTCGTGGTGATATTGCCGAGATCCGGATTGTCGACAGGGTATTGCCTGAGTCTGACTGGCTTAACGCCAAGTAAAAAAATGCTGAAAATCAAAGAGGCTGCCCAGGCAGCCTCTTGTTATTGCAGCCTCAACCGCAGACGGGGCAGTTGGGGGTTTGCGGCAGCTTCATCTCGCGAAACTCCATGGTCATGGCATCGACCATCAGCAAACGACCATAGAGCGGCTTACCAATACCACTTATCACCTTGATGGCTTCCACCGCTTGCAGGCAGCCCATCATACCGACGACCGGCGCCAGAATACCCGACTCGACACAGCTGAGTTGCTGCTCGCCGAACAGACTGCTGAAACAGTGATAGCAAGGCATCTGTTGCTGATAACCGAAGACGGAGATCACCCCTTCCATACGGATTGCGGCAGCGGACACAAAGGGCACCTTATGCCGAAAACAGCTGCGATTGAGCTGTTCGCGCACCGCAACATTGTCGGTGCAGTCCAGCACCAGATGGTGCTCGGCAACCAGTTGATCCAATTCGGGATCATCCAACACACCATTGATGGTTTCTATCTGAACATGTGGATTGAGCGCACTCAGGCTCTCTTTGGCCGATTCCACCTTGGGCTGGCCTATATTGCCATCCTGGTGCAGTACCTGGCGCTGCAGGTTGGACAGTTCGACAGTGTCGAAGTCCACCAGGGTCAACTTGCCGACCCCGGCAACCGTCAGATACTGACCGGCAGCGCAGCCCAGGCCACCGGCACCTATCATCAGCACCTTGGCCTGTTTGAGCTTCTCCTGGCCTTCAATGTCCATCGCCTTGATGGAGATCTGCCGGCTGTAGCGCAGCATCTCGGCATCTGTGAGTATCTCGTCGCTCATATCGGCCTCAGCACAGCACGCTGTTAAAGGGTTCTACCGTGACTCTGGTGCCCGCCGGGGTGTCGCCCTGCATCTGCTCCAGAATAATAAAACAGTTGGCCAGGCTCATGGAGGTCAGCATGCCCGAACCCTGTGAGCCGGTTACCGCCACTTCCAGTTCCCCGTCCTGATTGCGGCTCAGAATACCGCGCTGGTATTCCACCCGTCCGGGTTGTTTACGTATGGGGGCGGTCAATTTGGCATCCAGTAGTAGCGGGGTTGGTTGTGGCAGCCCCTGCAGTTTATGCAGCAAAGGCCACACCAGCTTGTAGAAGGTCACCATGGATGAAACCGGGTTGCCCGGCAGACCACAGAACACCGCCTTGCCTATATGGCCGAGGGCAAAGGGTTTGCCCGGCTTGATCGCCAGTTTCCAGAAGCTTATTTTGCCTTCCTCATCGAGGATCTGCTTGGTGAAGTCGGCCTCACCGACCGAGACCCCCCCTGAGGTGATCACCATATCGGCGCTGGCCGAGGCGTTGCGAAATGCCTGACGGATAGCCTCAGGATCATCTGCAATAACGCCGAGATCCTGCCACTCAACACCGGCACGGCTGAGCAGGCCCTGAATCGAGTAGCGGTTGGAGTCGTAGATCTGGCCGGGAGCCAACTCTGAACCCACGGGGCGTAATTCATCACCGGTGGAGAAGAAAGCGATTTTAACCTTGCGGATCACTCTAAGGCTGCTGATACCTATGGTGGCCATCACCCCCATTTCGGCGGCACCTATCAGAGTGCCGGCCCTGAGGACCTTGGTGCCGGCCAGCAGCTCTTCGCCGCGGCCACGCACATTGTCTCCGGCCTGCTTGCAAGGTTCTATGGTGATCAGCTCGCCATTGGCCTCGGTTTTCTCCTGCATTTGCACCGTGTCGAAACCCGCAGGCACAGGAGCGCCAGTCATGATGCGGACACAGCCGCCTGGCTGATACTGGCCTTCAAAAGGATGGCCGGCAAAGGAACTGCCCAGTAATTTCAGGCTGGCCTTCTCGGGTAAGTCGGCATAACGATAGGCATAGCCGTCCATCGCCGAGTTATCGAACGGCGGCAGGTCTATGCTGCTGGCCAAGTCTTCTGCCAGTACCCGTCCCAGAGAATCCGACAGTTGCACGGTTTCGGTATCTTCCAACGGGGTGACCTGCTCGAGTAGCAGGGGCAGAGCGAGATCCGGGTGCATCAGCCCTGGATGGGCACAGACGTCTTGCGGCTTGGACATAGAGCAACCTTATTTGAGCTATTACTGAACCTGGTTGGCTATTATGCCACGCTGAAAGTGGATGACTATGATCTGCATGCCAGTTTTCGTGCCCTGGGCGCAGGCTTTTCCTTTTACAGTCAGCGGATTGCGGCAAATAACAAATGATAATTCAAGTTAAATGAAAAGTGTTTTCATTATAAATCATTGCGTTAGGTAAAGATTCTTGCATTTGTTGTGCCCCTTGATAACAATAGCGCCCATGAAACAGATACCAGAAACGAGAGGCAAGGATATGTTGGCACAAGCCATGATTGATAAGTTGAACGAGCAGATCAATATGGAGTTTTTCTCCTCTAACCTGTATCTGCAGATGAGCGCCTGGTGTGAAGACAAAGGCTTTGAAGGTGCGGCCAAGTTCCTGCGGGATCACGCCGATGAAGAGATGCAGCATATGCGTCGTCTGTTCACCTATGTCAGTGAAACCGGCGGCATGCCTCTGCTGGGCGCCATTGAAGCTCCCAAGGCCAATTTTGAATCCCTGTTGTCCCTGTTCGAGTACACTTACGAGCACGAGCAGCTGATCACCAGCAAGATCAATGCCTTGGCTCATACAGCCTTCACGACTCAAGACTATTCCACTTTCAACTTCCTGCAGTGGTATGTGGCCGAGCAGCACGAAGAAGAGAAGCTGTTCAAGTCGATTGTCGACAAGATCCGCCTGGTGGGCGAGGATGGCAAGGCGCTGTTCCTGGTGGACAAGGATCTGATGCAACTGGCGAGCGAAGGTGGCGAGACTGTGATGAATGCACAGATGGCCTAAGGCCACCTGGTTTTAAAAGAGAGCAGCCTTAAGGCTAATGCCGTTCACTTAGTGTGAACGGCATTTTTCTTAGGCTTAATGGGATACTTGTTTTTACTCATTTTTAACGCACGTGGATAGGCTCTATCCCGTTTCCCATCAAGCTTGAACTGCCTCGCATTACGCACTATGTCCAAGACCTCTCTCGGGACATTTCCAGGCGTTTGAGATGACAGTTGAGTCAGTTTAAAAATGATATAACTCGATGCATCTCTAAAGCTTAATTGGTTCGGATGTAACGACGGTAAGCTCTTAGCCATCAACATCATCTTGTATCTGATGAGGTTATAGGCCAATAGTACCCCCCACAATTCTTGGATAACCAACTCTGGCAATTGACTACGCAACGTAAAGCGACTCTCCAGAAGATGCTGCTTCATCTCCCGATAGCCCACTTCTATCTCCCATCGATGGGCATATAAATCCGCTATCTCTGCCCCCGGATAACGCAAGGGGTCTGTTAATGAGGTCAAAATGGAAACCGACTTACCTTTTATCGTCTTTGTCAGTAAGCGAGCTTCAATATTGTCAGGTAGCATAGGCCACTTCTTTCTGGCTTGAGGCGTGGTGGCTAACTGCACCAGTTGGTCGTGTTTTCCTAAAGAGCGTACCACTTCATATTGTGTCCCTTTCTTCAACGGCAGCAGCCAGTGACTGTTCGGTTGAGCCTGTTGCCAGGCGTGCAAAAGCCCCAACGAATAAAAGCCTCTGTCAAACAGCGTCAGGCTGTTATTGGGTATGCTTGATATCAGTTCGGCGGCTAAATTCATTTCACTGACAGCAACAGAATCAAAGGCACTGTTCAATACCAGGTGGCTGCTTAACTCCATCATGCAAACCATGCGAATTTGAGGATAGGCAGCATCACCAGAAGCGTTGGCGGTTTTGGCGAACACCTGATTGTTTTGCTCACTATCAGGTGTTCGCCACACGACACCATCGACACCGTAGAGGTTGAGCCCACACCAATGAGGATGCTCTGCTCTTTCATGCCAGGTCTTGGCACTTCGCTTAAACACATCCTGAACAACGTCAGAGCCCAATCGCTTACGCGCTTGCGTGACAGCACTGCGCGCAACGTAATCCACCTCTTGCGGTAAGACGATATCAAGCTTATTGATGAGTGAACGGACGGACTCGCCTCTGAACAGAGCCATACCAATCACCGCCCAAATCATGGCATCCATAGGTAACTTACGTCGTCTTAAACTGGCAACACCATGTGAATCAAGGCACGACTGAATTAACTCAGGCTCAAGTACATCGGCCAGACAGGTGAATTCGGTAAGACGATTGATATGAGTACGCGCCAAAGCTTCTGAAAGTTGCATAAAAAAATCCGATGACATGGGGTCATCGGATTTTGATCCTTTCAGTGAGATCGTCAAGCGATCTGTCTTAACTGATCGGCATTAAGCCTTAAGGCTGCTTTTTTATGCCAGAAGCTGACGGATAAAGGACCCTCCCTGGATGAGGATTGGGGTCAGGCTCTTGGCAGACAGAGGTCTTGAAAGCAGGTAGCCCTGACCAAAATCACAGCCCATGGACTTGAGCAAGATCCATTGCGCGCGGGTCTCTATGCCCTCGGCCACCAGTTGCAAGTCCAGGCTCTTGCCCATCATGACTATCGCTCGCACCAGGCTGGCATCTGCCTCATTCACCAAGGCGTTATCGACAAAGCTCTTGTCGATTTTAATCACAGAGATAGGGAACTTGCGCAGATAGCTCAAGGAGGAGAAGCCGGTTCCGAAGTCATCCATGTGGATTGCCACGCCGAGTTGGCGAATGCTGTTGAGCACCTCCAGACAATGGGGGCTGTCGTCCAGCAGCATGGACTCGGTGATCTCTATATGCAGTCTCTCGGGCGCTATGCCGTGACGCTTGATGGCTTCGGCCAGCAAGGTGTCGAAGCTTACCCCACTGACGTTGATGCACTGGCGGCTGGAGACGTTGATCGCCATATCCAGTTTTATTCCTTCGGCATGCCATTGGCTGAGGTCTTTCAGTGCTTGTTCCAGAACCCATTCGCCTATCGGCTCTATCAGGCCATTATTCTCCGCAATGGGAATGAATTTCTCCGGTGAAACCCAGCCGTATTCGGGGTCATTCCAGCGCAGCAGCGCCTCGACTGAGGTGATTTGGCCGGTTTCCATAGAGACTATGGGTTGATAATGCAGACAAAATTCCTGATGTAGCACGGCGCTTCTGAGACGTTGCTCCAGTTGCAAACGCTCCAGCATGCTGGCGTTCATGCTGGGGGTGAAATACTGGTAGTTGTCACGGCCATTGTCCTTGGCGCTGTACATGGCGGTTTCCGTGTTGCGGGTCAGGGCATCTATGTCATCGCCGTCTTCGGGATAGACACCTATACCAAAGCTGACCGAGATCAGGGTGTTCTGGCCATCGATATCGAAGCTGCTGCCGAATAGGGCTTTAACCCTGTCGGCCACGGCTGTCAGGGCGGCATCGTTCTTGTAGTGCGGCAGGATCACGGCAAATTCATCACCCCCTATGCGGGCAACAAACTTTTGTTCATCCGGTAGTGACTCCAGCCTTCTCGCCACCTGTTGCAACAAGAGATCGCCGCGTTTGTGGCCCAGCACATCATTGATATATTTGAGCCTGTCGAGATCGATCAGCAGAATCGCCAGTTTGTGACCATGAATATGGGCCTGCAACAGCTCGTGGTGCAGCCTCTCGCTGAACATCTTGCGATTGGGCAACTTGGTCAAAATATCGAAATGGGCCTGATACCAGATGTCCTGCTCGTATTTTTTACGGTGGCTGATATCGACAAACAAACCTATGTGTTTGAGTATGTTGTTGTTATCGTCACGCACCAGGGTGATAGCCAAAAACTCAGGATAGATCTCGCCGTCTTTACGCCTGTTCCAGATCTCGCCTTCCCATTTGTTATTGGTCAGCAGGCTGTCCCACATCTGGCTGAAGAAGCTCTTGTCGTGGCGATAGGAGTTGAGTATTGAAGGATTCTTGCCCTTGACCTCTTCCAGGCTGTAACCGGTAATGCGGCTAAATGCCGGGTTGACCAGCTCAATACGGTTATCGGCATCTGTGATGACAATCCCCTCGCCGGAATAGTCGAATACTGCCGCGGCCTGTTTCAGTTGTTGATAGGATTTTTGCCTTTCGCTGAGCATTTGTCCCAGTGCCTTGGCCATGTCGGCCAATTCATCCTTGCCCTCGACCTTGATATCCAGATCCAGATTGGGATCCTTGGTCATCAAGCGCATGTTGTTGGCGATGGCATAGATACGTCTGAGCAGATTGTGACTCAGGGCCCGGCCAAGAAACAACAGCAGGCCGATAGTGATGGCGGCCGACAGCAGATAGAGGGCGATAAGGCGCAGTGACTGACCGCGTTGGGCGTTGGAAAGATTGAGAATATCATCGGAAACACTGTCTGCTATGGCATCCATCTGGCGGATCCTTTCGCTGGCCAACTGCCACCAGACTTCGGGAGTTACCGGGGGCTTGGGTTGGCTCAGGGCCTTCAGGGCATCAAGCATCTCATCGTCGGAAATCTGCACCAGGGGGTCTATCTCTTCCACCTTGGCGCCCCGGCTTTGCATGGCCGCTATCAACTGCATCTTGTGGCGATATTCGTTGAGCTTGTCCCTTATCTGGGCAATGGCCTGTTGCTGATTGGCACTCAGAGCCTTGCTCGATTTCAATTTTTCGAGGATCTGCTCCAGTGATTCCAGCTTGGCGTTAAAGCCTTGTTGGTATTGGCCATCGCCACGCAGCAGGAAATTTTTGAACTCATGCAGCAGGCCACCATACCCCAGCAAAGAGGCAAACTTGTGCGCCTGACGCGTGATGGCATCTTGCTGACGCAGCTGCTCCCTGACATTGTTCAATGCCTGACTCTTGCTGTCCTGCAGCATAGCCTCCAGGCGTTGTTTGTGTTCCACAATGGCGCTGGCGCGGAATAGATCTATGCTCTGATCCTGCTCTGTTATCAAGGCCAACAGCCGCTCATAACTGTCGGTGTCGAACTGACGCTTCAGCAACATGCCGTTGATCAGGCCGCGCTCACGCACCGCCAACTCCTGAATCCGCAACAGTGCGGCTAGGTCGGCATAGGCTCTGGCCTGCTGCACATTGCTCGACAGGGATTGCAGATTGGCAATGCCCAGCAAGAGTTCGTAGTTGAAATCGGAATAGAAATTCAGCGAGGCGCTCTCATCACGGCTCAAGAGTTCGCGCCGGTTGTTTTCCAGCGCCTGCTTGCCGAGCCGCAGAGCCTCCAGTTTGGTCTGCAATAGATGTTGGGCCGCAGGAGAGAGTTGTCTGGAAAGCTGTAACAGATGGGGAGAGTTTTGCAGGGCAGTTATCTGTGCCGATACCCGCTGCTGCTGCACCTGCAGACTGTCGGCAAAGCATTCACCATTACAGGCGATATAGGCGGCGCTGAGGCCTCTTTCCTGCTGTAGCTCATAGATGAGATCGGCCAGGCGCCGACCCACCTCGACAGCATGATAACTTTGGCTGGCCAAACGGTAGTTGTGCAGCAGTTCAAACAGGCGCACGCAACCCAGTAGACTAAGAACCAAAACAGGCACTAAGGCAAACAAGAGTAATTTGCGCTTTAGGCTCAGTTGGCTTAACACCTATGGCTCTCCTTGAAATTCTACTGGCAAAGACCTGCCTGCAATCTACTCGAATACAGGCCATAAGGCTTGATAAGTAACATATTGCCTATCAGGGGGCGACCCGTTGTTCAAGGATTTCTAATCTAGGTCACGAAAATAAACCTTAAAAAGTGGAGGGTTAATGTGAGCCTTGTCGCAACAAAGTTTACCTGTTTGTTTAAAACAAAAGCGGCTATAAAGCCGCTTTTGATCAAATAGTTAAAGAACGCTTGTTTATTAGCCAGCGTTGGCCAGCAGAGATTCGCGATAGCTGACAATATCCTCGATGGAAAGAACTGGCAGGTCGTGTTTGTCACCAAAGGCAATGATTTGTGGCAGTCTGGCCATGGTGCCATCCGGATTGGTTACTTCGCACAGCACTCCGGCGGGTTTTAGGCCAGCCAGTTGCATCAAGTCCACAGTGCCCTCGGTGTGACCGCGGCGGGTCATCACACCACCGGGCTGAGCCCGCAGTGGATAGACGTGTCCTGGGCGGGCCAGGTCTTCCGGTTTGGCGTTGTCTGCAATGGCGGTCTTGATAGTCGTCACCCGGTCGGCAGCGGAAACGCCTGTAGTGACTCCGACTTTGGCCTCAATGCTCACGGTAAAGGCGGTGCCGAACTGGCTGGAGTTGTTTTCCACCATGGGCGGCAACTGCAGCGCCTTGATTTTCTCGTCGGTAAGGCAGAGACAGACAATGCCGCTGCATTCGCGGATCAGCATCGCCATCTGGGCGTTGGTCAGGCTCTCGGCGGCGAAGATAAGATCGCCTTCGTTTTCTCTGTCTTCATCGTCGACCACCAAAACACCGCGGCCTTGACGCAATGCTTCCAGGGCGGTTTCGACTCTTTCAATCGGGGTGCCAAAAGGCGCTAATAATGACTGATTCATGGTAAAAATCCTTAAATTACGGCTTGGGTTTTCCAGAATCAGGGCAAAGAAAGGAATAGTGGGCCTCTCTGCCGCTGGCAGAGATGTATCACTAAGCGGATCGCCTCGCGGCAATCTGATTCTCTTTCATCCGGACTGAGCCATCTAAATGGCAACACCGTCGGCTCTGGAATAGTCACGCTAGGTCGTGATGACACCAGATCTGCAGACCCCGCCAGAATCTGGCGGGCGCTCGCGGGCTTTCATGTCGCTGACACGATTTACCGCCGGTGGGGAATTTCACCCCGCCCTGAGAATTGACCTGTCACTTGTATGTGGCAGGCGGCAACAGCATGCGCCTGTTACATACAAATGACAAGCGACAGGGTCACATTTTCTGCGGGTGAAGGGGGAGCCTTTGAGCTTCGGACTCGGGCGCCAGGGCTTGCCGTTGGCGTCGGTCGGCGTCACTATATGCAGGCGGCCTGTAGTCGAGGGAGTAGGCCGCTGATATTAACGCTAAGGAAGAGTGATGAGTCGAGCAGGATCCCTGATGTTGGTTTTAGGCACAGCCTTGTGGCTGTGCGGATGCAGTGGAATGAATTCAGAAAATAAGCTGGTGGCACCGGTTGCCGAAAAACGTCCTCACACCATGAGTCTTCACGGTGTGACCAGGACAGACGACTATTATTGGCTGCGTGACGATGAACGTAAGGCCCCGGACGTTATCGACTATCTGGAGCGGGAAAACGCCTATACCGCCGCGCGTCTTAAGCCTTGGGAACCGCTGAAACAGAAACTGTTTAAAGAGCTGACCTCCAGGCTGGAGCAGGATGAAAGCAGCTTGCCATATCGCTGGCATAACTATTGGTATTATCGCCGTTTCGAGGCCGGGCTGGAGTATCCGGTGATCGCCAGAAGCCGTGAGCTCAATGGTGAAGAGCAGTTGCTGCTTGATGTTAACCGGCGCGCCGAGGGGCAGGAGTTTTATGCTCTGGGCGGAGTGTCTGTCAGCCCGGATGAGCAGATACTGGCCTTTGCCGAGGATACCCTCAGCCGCCGTATTTACAGCGTCTATTTTAAAGATCTTGCCACCGGTGAACTGCTTGCCGACAAGCTGACGGGCGTCGATGGCCGGGTGGTCTGGAGCAATGACAACCGTTATGTGTTCTATATCGCCAAAGACCCACAGACCCTGCTGGGATACCAGGTTTTCCGGCACAAGCTGGGAAGTCCCCAGGGCGAGGATGTGCTGGTTTATGAAGAGCAGGACGATACCTTCTATATCTCCCTCGGCAAGAGTCTGGATGAATCCCTGATTGTATTGCACCACGAGAGCACCACGACCAGTGAAGTTTCCCTGCTTGATGCCAACGCCCCGCTCGGCGAATTCCGGGCGTTTCTGCCGCGGGAAGAGGGCCACGAATACAGCATCGCCAAGCGTGGAGATGAATTCTTCATCCTCAGCAACTGGCAGGCGACCAATTTCAGGCTGATGAAAACCACGGCTGCCGATGCCGGCGACAAGCGCAAGTGGCAGCAGGTACTGGCCCATGATCCCGAGGTGCGCCTCGAAGACCTGTTATTGCTGGACGATTATCTGATAGTACAGAGCCGCAGCCAGGGGCTGAGCCATATCAAGGTCTATCCCCATACAGATCTCAGCCGGGGCTATGAATTGACCTTTGATGACCCGGCCTATGTGGTTGGTCTGGATATCAATCCCAGCCAGCACAGTCGCGAACTGAGGTTATATTACTCGAGCCCGACTACCCCCGAGAGTATTTACAGCTATCAACTGGATAAGCCGGGCGAGCGCAAACTACTCAAGCAGGAAAAGGTATTGGGGGACTTCGAGCCCGGCAACTATCAGGCCGAGCGCTTGCTGATCCCGGCCCGTGATGGTGCCCAGGTGCCCGTGACTCTGGTGTATCGCAAGGACAAGTTCCGTAAAGACGGCAGTAATCCACTTTATCAGTACGGTTATGGTGCCTACGGCCATATCATAGAGCCGGACTTCGACGCCTCTATTCTAAGCCTGCTGGATCGCGGCGTGGTCTATGCCATTGCCCATGTCCGGGGCGGAGAGATGCTCGGCAGGCCTTGGTATGATGATGGCAGGCTGTTTAATAAACGAAACAGTTTCAATGACTTTGAAGACACTACCCGGGCACTTTTGGATCTGGGTTATGCTGCACCCGGCAAAGTGGTTGCCGCCGGTGGTAGTGCCGGTGGTTTATTGATGGGCGCCGTGGTCAATCAGGCTCCGGGTCTTTACCTGGCGGTGGCCGCCCATGTGCCCTTTGTGGATATAGTAACCACCATGCTCGATGAGTCGATTCCGCTGACGACCAATGAATATGATGAGTGGGGCAACCCCAATGACAAGCCCTACTTTGACTATATGCTGAGTTACTCGCCCTATGACAACATTCGCCATCAGGCCTACCCGCATCTGTTGGTGACTACAGGGCTGCACGACTCCCAGGTACAGTATTTTGAGCCAGCCAAGTGGGTGGCCAAACTCAGGGACTACAAGACGGACGACAATCTGCTGTTATTACAGACGGATATGGAAGCCGGCCATGGCGGCAAGAGCGGACGTTTCCGGCAATTTGAAGATACCGCGCTGGAATATGCCTTCTTCCTCGGCCTGTTGGGACTGGAATGAGTGGTGATAACTGGCAGCTGTATATCCTGCGCTGCGCCGGGGGCGAACTGTACACAGGGATCACCAAGGATGTGACCCGGCGCCTGCAGGAGCATCAGAGTGGCGGCCCCAAAGCCGCCAAATATCTGCGTGGTCGCGGGCCTTTGCAACTCGTTTATCGTGAAGAGATTGGCAGCCACGGTGATGCCTTGCGGCGGGAAATGGCGGTAAAAAAGCTGAGCAAGCGCGCCAAACTGAGTTTGATTGCGAAGTCAGCGGCTATGCCGGGGTGAGTGACCTTAAAAAAGAAAAAGGAGCAGGAGCGCCAATGGTCAGGCCATTACAGCGGGCGCTTCCTGCGGTCGGGAAGAGGGTCCCCAAGGAGGGGGTGATGGCTCATCAGCGATGGCCCATCAGCAAGATAGTGACGAAGAGCCGCGGTCGGCGAGTTCCACAACGCCAGTCGACGACTGTTTCTCTTATCAGCTAAAGCAGAAAACATGCCAAAACATAATGCATTGTTTATGTTTGCTATTTTTGCAACTATCTTCCAGCAAGTGTCCGCAGTAGTGTCCTCTTTCCTTAAAAAGTGACCGATTTGGCTATTCGGGTGTCCGCCGGACACTCGGTACAATCAGGGACTGAGCCTCAGTTTGTAAGCGCCCGGAGATCGCCGGCGAATAAACCAACATCAGGCAGAATATCTGGAGATGAGATAGATGAAAGGGATGGATCATGAAAAAGAGTACCAAAGGCTGAATCAGCAGGCCTGGAATGAGCGTACCAAGTTACATCTGCAGTCAGAGTTTTATGACGTTAAGGGGTTTCTCAGTGGTCGCAGTTCGTTGCGGGAAATAGAGCTGGCGGAACTATCGGTCAAGGGCAAGTCCTTGCTGCATCTCCAGTGTCACTTTGGCTTGGATACTCTCTCCTGGGCCAGAGAAGGGGCCGCCAGTGTCGCAGGCCTGGATTTGTCTGACGAGGCCATTACCAGCGCCCGCCAACTGGCGGAGCAAGCCGCTATCGACGCCGAGTTTGTTTGTGGCGACCTCTATCAGGCGCCGGCTTTGCTGCAGCGCCAATTCGATCTCGTGTATGTCTCTTATGGCGCGCTGGTTTGGTTGCCGGATCTACATCGCTGGGCAGAAACTGTGAGCGCTTGCCTTAAACCGGGCGGTGAACTCTACCTGGCCGAGTTCCATCCATTACAGGCATTGTTTGACGGTTATGACTACTTCCACACAGGTAAGGCCGATGTGGAGCTGGAGGGCAGTTATACCGAGAATGCTCAGGAAGCACAGCATACCACGGTTTGTTGGTCACACTCCCTGAGTGATGTCATCAGCGCCTTGTTGGCCAATGGTTTGAAGTTGCTGGCTTTTCGCGAGTATGACTTCAGTCCCTACGACTGTTTCGAGGGCTTGCAGGAGGATACGCCGGGGCGTTTTAGGTTATATCATCAAGGCAAAGCCATTCCCTTGGTCTACAGCTTGAGAGCGGTCAAGGAAGGCTAAAGAAACAGGGCCTAAAGGCCCTGTTTAAACTGTATTTTATCTCAGGCGTGAGAATCGTTTGGTTTGCTGAACTTACCAGGCCAGCTCAAGGATTTCACGGCTGCTGTCCAGACCGAGATCGCCGGTTTCAGATAAGGCGGTCATGCCGTGGGCTTCCAGTGCGGCAACGACATCGGCGATACGCTCTTGCGGCACATCATAGTCGCGCAGACGAGTCTTGAGGCCAACCTGTTCAAAGAAGGCCTGGGTGGCTGCAATGGCTTGCTCGATACGGCTGTCTTCATCACCCGAAGTGATATCCCAAACCCGCTCGGCATATTGCAGCAGTTTGGCGCGTTTCTGTTCCTTGCGCACCCGCCATACAGAGGGCAGGACTACGGCCAGCGTTTGCGCATGATCTATGCCGAACATGGCAGTCAGTTCGTGGCCTATCATATGAGTGGTCCAGTCTGCCGGTACGCCGCTGCCTATCATGCCGTTGAGCGCCGAGGTGGCACTCCACACCAGGTTGGCGCGGGCATCATAGTTCTCCGGCTCGGCCACGGTGACAGGGCCCACTTCAATCAGGGTCTTCAGTATGCCTTCGGCCATTCTGTCCTGAACTCTGGCATCCACGGGGAAGGTGACGTATTGCTCGACCACGTGCACGAAAGAGTCGACTACGCCGTTGGCGACCTGGATCTTCGGCAGACTGAAGGTCAGGCTGGGATCCAGCACGGAGAATACCGGGAAACTCTGTGGATGAGTCACGGGAAACTTGCCACCCTGATGGCTGACCACGGCAAAGGCATTCATTTCTGAACCTGTGGCCGGCAGTGTCGCTACCGTACCGACAGGCAGTACCTCTGTGACGGGAACCGGGTTGAAACCGTGATGCAGCAAGCTGCTGCTGTCGCCATCGAATTTTGCCGCCAGGGCAATAAACTTGGTGCCGTCCATCACTGAACCGCCACCGACGGCCAACAGAAAGTCGATGGATTCGCGCCGCGCCAGCTCGGCAGCCCTGGCCAGGGTGTCATATTTAGGGTTGGCTTCAATGCCGCCGAATTCAAATACAACACGGTCGCCCAGCGCGGTTATGACCTTGTCCAGGGTGCCGAAGCGTTTGACACTGCCACCGCCGTAAGTCACCAGCACTCTGGCATTGGCCGGTACCAGTTGATCCAGTTCTGCCAGTCTGTCTTTACCAAAGACTATGTGGGTAGGGTTGCGATAATCGAAATTGAGCATGATATTTCTCTCTTCTACAGCCGAAAAACTATGGTTGCCATCTTAGTCCCCTCAGCTTGGATTGAAATACACATTGCTGGAGCATTTATGCCTATTCCTGCCTAGTTTGGTTAATTGGAGCTTGAATATGGCTATTTTGATGCTTTTTTCTGTAATGGTGCTAGTATCCAAACCCTGATGATTGGAGAGTGTTATGAGTGATATTGCAGCCTTAATGGCGGCCCTGGCGGTGGATGAAGGGGTGAACAGCACCAGCCTGCCAGGGGTGCATCTGTTTCGCAGTTCGGCCTATGGCAGCCGTGGCCCCATGTGTTATTCCCAAGGGATCATGATAGTCGGCCAGGGGCGTAAACGTGTCTATCTCGAAGATAAGATCTATGACTATGATCCGCAGAACACCTTGGTGATGACAGTGCCTATGCCGGTGGAGTGTGAAACCTTTGCTTCCGAGGAAGAACCAGTATTGGTACTCATGGTGGATATAGATCTGCAGCAACTTAACCAGTTGATCCGCATGATGGATCAACACCACAAGGTGCCCAAGGATCTCGATGATGCCCGTCAGAGCGGCTTCTTTGTTGCCGCCAACAGCGAAGACATGCTCTGCTGTGTCGAGCGTTTGCTGCTGGCTCTGCAGTCGCCGTTGGAAGCCGAGGTCTTGGGTAAGGCCATGGTGCAGGAGTTGCTGTTTCGGGTGTTGGCTTCCGACAATGCAGCGCCTTTATATGCGCTGGCGCTCAGTCATACCCGTTTATCCCGGGTAGAGAAGGCGCTCAAATATCTGCATCAGAACTATCGTGAAAGTGTGGAGGTAGAGCAGCTGGCTGAGTTGGTCAACATGAGCCCCTCGGCATTTCATCGCTGTTTCAAGGAGGTCACGGCCTCATCGCCCATTCAGTACTTGAAGAAGATCCGCCTCAATAAGGCCAAAGAGCTACTGCAAAGACAGCGCCTCAAGGTGAAGGAAGCGGCACTGGAAGTGGGCTATGAGAGCCCGGCCCAATTCAGCCGGGAGTTCAAGCGTTACTTCGACCAGAGTCCGGGAGAAGCTGCCAGGCTCTAAGGCTGACTCCAGAAGGTTTTGCGAACCGAGACCTCACCCGTATCCGGCTGATACTCCATGATCAGTGTCGGTTCATTTTGCTGGATAAAATGCACTGAGCGGTAGATACAGGTATTGGGCGTTTGCTTATAGGTATAGGCCACGTCGACGGTGGTTGTAGGCAGATTGGCATCTTCTACATAGGCGATGCTGAGGTCGGTATCAGTGAGGCCATGCCACAACTGTTCGCAGGCGTTGAAAATGTGAGTGTCTTTGCCTGCAGTGGCATAGGGCCAGCCGTTGACACTGGAATCAACACTGCCATCACCAAAGCTGGCCAGATTGTCGATGGCGCCCTGATACCCCTTGGCCAGATAGCCACTGTGATAGAGTTTTACCGCAGATTCAAAGGCGGCATACTGGCCCCTGAACACCTGCTCCGTGGCGTCGTCGCGCAGATTGAGGAACTTGGGCGCGGCCACCACTGCCAGGATCCCGAGGATAATAATCACCACTACAAGTTCAATTAGGGTAAAGCCCTGATACTGCTTTGCTTTCATTACATCGCCCGGTTTATAGAATAGAGATATTGCCAACTGAATCGTCGCTAGCGCGGCAGTCTAGCCAAGCCTCTGACGTCTGGCAAGCTGAGAGTGGCAGCGGATATAGGGAAGGCCGCAGCCATGGAATCCTTAATGGTATTTTGCCTCGGTGCATAAATCCAAAAATATTAAAGCTTAAGATATTGTTTTACATGAAACTATAGCTTTGTTCACACTCCGGTGACCTAAAGCATGGCAATCTTCGACTAGGCTGGTTGAGCCTGTGGCGGGATGACGGGCTAATATTGATACAGAAACTATCAGGGAGGAAAACAGATGAAATGGATTGGGATCTTGTGTGGCTTGCTGGTGTCACTGCCGGTAGCCGCGGCCGAAGGGGAATACTTCTCTGAGGAGATAGTTCAGCAAGGCACTTTAGCCAATGAAACCCTGCTCAGGGATGCCATGCCGGGAGTGGCTGCCGAAGTGGCTCGTCGCGGCTGCGAGGTGCCGGAGCAGTTTTTTGCCTTTGTGCTGGCGATGCCCAAAGGCAAA
This sequence comes from Shewanella sp. VK101, assembly GCF_056497865.1. NCBI lineage: Bacteria > Pseudomonadati > Pseudomonadota > Gammaproteobacteria > Alteromonadales > Shewanellaceae > Shewanella > Shewanella sp. VK101. Next base: position 4,713,739 of record NZ_CM151402.1, on the reverse strand, counting down.
GTCGGTGAGCGCTACTGGCATGAACGCTGGATAGTCGAGGGTTGTGAGCGTGAGTACCCGGTGGATATCGAATTTCGTGAAGATGGTGTCAACGCCGCCTACTGGACCATCAAGAATAAAGGCTGAACCGCTGGGTTAGCGGTTCTGGCAATCATCTCAGAAAAGACAGACCCAGGCCTTGGCCTGGGTCTGTCTTCAAAGGTTTAATACAGCTCAGGCGGCTTCTGGGTTATTTTGCGGCAACTGCGCCCGAATCTCTTCGAGACGCTGCTCATACCAGGCGGTTTCGGCCTCGGTAAAGCTTTGCAACAGTTCCTGTTGCTGCAGTACCTGATCACCCAACAAACCGAACTGGTTATGTTCTTCCAGTTCCAGCTGCAGCCATACGGCGGCATCTACCCTTTGGTCCAGTTCGAGGTAAGTTTCATACAGCTCTTCATAGGCCAGAGTTTCTCCGCCGAAGGCGGCCTTCTCCAGCCAGGGCAGCGCTTGTTGTAGTTCCTTGTATTCTCCCTTATCCGCATACAGCAGAGCCTGGCCCTTGAGGAGATCCAATCTGGCCTGGGCCAGGCTGTCTATGGGGTGTAGCACCAGATATTCCTGCTTGAGTGCTTCGGCCTGCTGTTTTTCCGATTGGCTCAGACGTACCGCCAGTGACTCTTTGGCCGCGATATACTCGGCTTCGTCCCCCATGGAAGCAAACTCGAAATGCATCAGTGCCAGCGGCAACTGGCGATTGACGCCCAGCCCTTGTTCATAGAGTTTACCGAGTTGAAAATGGGCACTAAGATCCCAAGCCTGTGCCAGGGGTTCGAGTATTGCCTTGGCACGCAGATGATCCTGACTGTCGCGGGAGTGTTCGAGCAGGAAGCCGGCCAACACTGGATCTGCCACGCTATCATCTTCATCGGCCGCGGCTTTTTCCAACCACTCTCTGGCCTTGTGCAGATCTTGAGGTAATTGGTCACCGCGCAGGTAGCGCTGTCCCAGCATCAACTGAAAGTAACTGCTGTCCTGAGCCTGCTCTATCAACAGCTGCTCGGCCTGGCGTTTATCCACCGGGCCACCTAGGCCTTGCAACATCATTTCCGCCAGATGACCGGCGCTGGCCGCTTCACCCAGCTGGTGTGCCTTGGTGAGCCAGAATCTGGCCTGCTGCAAATCGGCTTCCCCTTGCCTGGGCTCCTGCAGCAATATCCCCAGATGAAAGCAGGCTTCGGGATCATCCTTGGCGGCGGCCAACTCGAGCCATTTCATCGCCTTACTGCCGTCCTTATCGAGTATCGGGTTACGGGAATAGACCCGTCCCAGTTGGCTCTGGCTCTCAGTATCACCGGCTTCGGCTCTGGGGAGTAAGTTTTGCTCCAGCAGCTGAATATTGTCACCAAAAGCAGGGTGTTGGCGCAGCTCCAACATCAGGTCATGGAGCTTGGCAAATTCATTGTCCAATGACGAGGCCTTGGCGGCCCAATGCATCGCCTTGTCGGCATCGTTGGGCACCATCTCCAGCTCGGGACGGGTATAGAACTCATAGAGCATTTGGGCGGCGGCGGGATGATCTTTATTGGCGGCCTGTTCCAGCAGCGCTATGCCTTCATCGACGCTATTTCTGCCAATCAGTCTCAAGCCTTCATTGGCCATGGCATCAGGGTCGCCGCTTTTTACCGCATGGGCTCGTTGCCACTTTTTCAGGGCGATAAAGAAGGCCACAAACGCGATAATGATCAGTATCAGTTTCATTGTTTTCCTTAACCTTGGGAATTTGGCGCGGACACAGTAAACGCTGTCATGGCGTTTTTTGCAACAGCTATTAAAAGACCGCGGCGGTGCGCGGTCTTTGGAGTGAGAGAGTTGAACGGCGCCAGTATATCCCAGAACTGTTCTGGCTTATAAAAACGGCATAAGGCTTCCTCGTTAGAAACTCCAGGTCATCCCCAGCCAATAGCGGCGGCCGTCCTCGATATAGCCGTATTCTTCCTGGGTAATCTCTTTGTCCAGTAGATTATAGATACCGGCGCTGAGTTTGAGGTTTTCCATCAGCTGCAGGTTGGCCCCTATATCCACCAGAGTGTAAGAGGGGGCCACCAGAGTCGACGAAGAGGGGCCCGTGGTGGGTTGGCTCTCTTCACCCCGGTAGTGCACTCTGGCCCAACTGCCCCAGCGGTCGTTGATTTGCCAGTTCAGGGAGGTTTGCAGCAGGTGCTTGGGCAATTGATTCAATGGACTGCCCTGATAGCGCCCTGTCTTTTGCTCTGAGTCCGTATAGGTGTAGTTGGCCGAAAGCTGGATGTCATCATTGATGTCATAGTTGAAATCCAGCTCGAACCCCTGAGTTACCGCTTCATCCACATTCACGTAAGTGGTGGGATCGGAGCCAAACTGGTTCGGACCGTCGGTACACTGACTCTCGGGGCAGGGTACCCGAGTGATCTTGTCTTCAAACTCGTTATAGAAGACGGTCAGGGCCGTGGTGATATTGTCGCCGAAGCCGGTGTGCAGCCCCAGTTCGTAGTTGATTGAAGTCTCGGGTTTGAGATCCGGGTTACCATACATATTGCCACCGCGGCTGACCTGGCCCCAATCCGGTACAGTTTGCCTCAGGCTTGGGGCCCTGAAGCCGGTGGAAACACCACCTTTGAGCGTTGTGCTGTCGGTCAGGTCCCAGACTCCGTAGATACGGGGGCTGAAGTGCTCGCCAAAGTTTTCGTCATCATCCATGCGTAAACTGGCCGTCAGGGCAAAGGTGTCGCTCATGCGCCATTCGTTTTCGGCAAATACCGACCATTGGCGTCTGCTGATGTCACTACGGTCACCTATCTGGTTACCTGTCTTGTCGCTGAGATCCTGGTAGTTGAATGCGGCCCCAAAGGTGGTGGTATGACTATCACCAAAGCCGGTGACCAGACTGGTCTGGGCATCAGTGTTCTTGATGGTCATCTCTCGGCTTTTGTTTTCGAACTCTTCATATTTGACCCAGGTATTACTTGTGCCTATTTCCCAGCGGCCGGTGTGTGCCAAGGAGTATTTGCGGCTCTCATATTCGGTGGTGGATGACGCCGGGCAGCCATAACGACCGCAGGATTCACCGGGAGCGAGCGGGGCGACGGTTTTGCCCAGGGTGCTGTCCAACTCTTGAACGGCATTGCTGACTTCCAAAATGATGTCGTGGTCGTCACTCGGGGTCAGCGAGAAACGGGCACTGAGATTGTTGGCATCTCGACCGCGGTAACCGCCGGTTATCTGGTCTTCTTCACGCTTGGTGTACTGGCCATAAAGTTGTAACCCCAGCCAGTCAGGGATCAGGGCACCGCTGACAAAGAAGTTGCCCTGATAGATATTGCCGGATTCGCTGTGTTCCTGAACTGTGCTGTCCAGTCTGAGTTCTCCCTGCCAGTTTTCCGGAACCTTGCGGGTGATGATATTGATCACCCCGCCTATGGCGTCAGAACCATACAGGGATGACATGGGGCCGCGCACCACTTCGATTCTGTCTATTGCCGACAGTGGCGGAGTCCAGGCGCCTTCGACTCCCGGGCCATCGCTATTGGTGCGAGTCTCCCGGGATGACTGGCGCATGCCGTCCACCAGGATCAGTGTGTATTGGCTTCCCATGCCCCTCAGGCTAATGTCACGGCGATCGCTGCCGCCGGTAACCACGACACCGGGAACATCCAACATGGCATCGGTAATATCGCGATAGAAACGGCTATCCAGCTGTTCTCGGGTAAGTACGCTGATAGACGCGGGAGCATCCTTGAGTTGTTGCTCGTAGCCGGAGGCGGTAACCACTATGACTTCCATGTCTTGGGACGCTTCATCGGCCTGTGCTGCAGGTATGAGGAAGAGTGCGGCAATGGCGCTGGCCAGAGGGCTGATTCGACACAAAGACATCGGCTTTAAACTCCTGAATGCATAATTGCAAATTTGGTAAATGAGAATGATTTTCAATGGCGAGAATTTACGCCGATGATACAATCCTCTCAAGCGCATTTTTCTGGAAACACAGTTAAGGAATGCTTTATGGCGACCGCTGTAACTGAGATGTTTTTGCTGTTGTGATGGGGCTTAAAGATGAATAGGCAGATGGTCAAGGCGATGCTGGTATTTGCCACCACAGTTGAGAAAGGCACCATGAATGCCGCCGCCAGGCAGTTATGCATGAGTACATCTGCCGTTAGCCAGCAGATCTTCAAGCTGGAGCAGCAACTTGGGCTTGGGCTACTTAATCGCAGCACCAGGGCGTTGACACCGACCGAGGCAGGTAAGCTCTTTTACCAGAGCTGTGTACAGATGATTGCTCTTGCCGATGAGACAGAGCTGCAGTTGAGTCGTTTGAAGGACGGTCCGGTCGGTGAGTTGCGCATAGCCGCCCCTGTTGGCTTTGGTGGCGGTCTTCTCAGTGAGCCGCTAAGGCGTCTGTTGGAAGCGCATCCCGGCATTCAATTGTCGCTGCAGCTGCAGGATGAGACTGTTGATCTGGTGGGTAGTGGCATAGATCTGGCCATCTGTATCGGGCCTTTGGCCGATTCGGCGCTGGTGGCTCATCATCTGGCCGATTGGCAGATGCTCTTGTGCGTGGCACCGGACTTTCTGTGTCGGCGAGGGAACTCAATGCCCATGCATCCTGGTGAATTGCAGAACTGGGAGCGTCTGTGCCATAAGGGGAGTATGGTGCAGGACAGTATGTTGAGTCATACCGTCAGTGGTGAGCAGCTGTCTTTGGCGCCAGGGCGTCTGGCGGTCAACAATATGCAGAGTCTGATCCGCTTTACCTTGGATGGTTTGGGTTATGCGGCCTTGCCGGAGCCTGAAGTGCGGCAGTTTTTGCAGCAGGGCACTTTATTGCCTCTATTGCCTGACTGGCAACTGCCGCAGTACAGCGTTTACGCTCTGACTGCGGGACGAGAGGCGCAGGCGCCAAAAATCCGCGAAGCCATAGCAACCCTGAGTGCCTGTTTTGCAGAAGATGGTCCACAGGTTGCTGCTTGACTCAGGGTTGTCATTACCAGTGGATTGTCATTGCCAGTTGGGGAAATGGCTACAGGCCAAGACGGATTATTGCTTTACCAGCGGCTGTCGTTTTCACAGGGGCGGCCATCATTGTCGCCATCCATCTTGGTGTTGGGGCAGTAACGGTTGAAGTACTCGGCTTCGGCTCTGGAGGTCATCTGGCTGCAATACTGGCGTCCATCGCAGTGGAAGCCGGCGTCCATCTCTACAGGCTTACTGGCATAGCGCGGGGCGGTTTGAGCCGCTTCGCGGATGCTGTTGCTTATGGTGTCTTGGTGAATGTCGGTCAGCTGCTGCGGTTCATTGCCGCTGAGTTTTACCCAACTCAGGTAACAGGCATAACCAAAAATAAAATAAAAAACAAAGCGTTTCATCTTTTTCCCTTAAGTATTTCGGCATCCTTGGCCAAATTGAAGTTGGCTTTGCATCTTTGAGTGGCTAAACCGCCCAAGGTGAAATTTTGCGTCGCTATTGCAGCCTGTTCCGGGGAAAAATTCAACTTAAATTTGACTTGTGTCACCCTATTACCGGGTGCAATGCAGTTTACTCTTCCGCCAAGGCCTGTAGCCTGTGCATTTCATCCTGCACCTGTTGCACATATTGGTCCCAGTAGCCCAACTGTCGAAATTCTTCCAGACAGCAGCGATAGAGCTTGAGTTTGTGCTTGTTGGCCAACTGCGGCAGTAAGCAGATTTCTCCTTGATTGCTAGCATCCATTCCTTTTACTCCTGTCAGGCGATACTGCGTGGCTTCCTGCCACTGCAGATAAGTTACTTTTTAATCAGTTGCCTGATGGTGCCGACTCGACTGATATCGGCGGCATTTGGACCCGGCCAAGCAGGGGCAAGCCCTATGCCACCAGGGGTTGCCAAGGGTGAGTTGACAATCAATTTGAATGTTTTTGGCGGATTTCTTAATGAAAAATCAGCATAAGCTTAAGTAATTCAAGGCAAATTTCTTACTGCTAAAGTACGGGTATTTCAAGAGTGGCTTCCCCTGTGGGCCTTGCTTGGCTATGCTGCGCTATTGGCTGTATTGGGGGAATCATAATGGTCACAGAGTTTTCGCAACTGCAAGGCACGGCTTTGGTGCTGGAGGGCGGTGGCCTGCGCGCCATTTATACCGCCGGGGTGCTGGATGCTTTCCTGGAAGCCGGAGTCATGTTTGATTATCAGGTAGGGGTTTCCGCTGGAGCCATCTACCCGGCTTCGTACCTTTCCAGACAGAAAGGGCGTAACCTGTTAATTCAGCAGCGTTATCTTGCAGATAAGCGCTACATGGGCATGAGGCATCTGCTGAAGACGGGCAATTATGTCAATACTGACTTCACCTATAGACGTATGGCTCACGAGTTGCTGCCGTTCGATTTTGAGACCTTCCTGTCCTCGGGGGCCGAATTCAAAATAGGTGCTTTCAACTGCCTTTCCGGTGAAACCGACTTCTTTGGCATGAGTGATTTTGGTGGCCACGACGAGCTGTTGCAGATACTGATTGCCTCAAGCAGCCTGCCTTTTATCTCCAAACCCGTCGCCATCAATGGGGTGCCTTATCTTGATGGTGGCATTGCGGCTCCTATCCCGCTGCAGCAAGCCAGAGCTGACGGCTATCAAAAACAGCTGGTTATCCTGACCCAGGCCGCGGATTACAGTAAGTCAGCCTTTAAGTTTAAATGGTTGGCACAAAAGGCCTATCGGCGTTACCCCAAGGTTGCCGAGGCTTTGCTGAGGCGCCATCAGGTGTACAACCAGGCACAACAACAATTACAACAGGCGGTTGCTGAAGGGAGTGCCATGGTGATCCAACCCAAGATGGCGCTGGACTTGTCGAGGCTGGAGCGCGACATCAACAAGGTAGAGGCTGTGTATCATTTAGGGCTGGCCGATGGCCGTGAAGCGCTACCGGCTGTACAGGAGTTCTGTTGTTTTGGTGAAAAGCAAAGGGCTGGATAGCGAATGGAGCCAATTACAAGCACCAACCTGACACTGCGCCGCTTAAGAGCGTCAGATCTTGCCGCCTTCAGCCGTTATCGGCAGGAGCCGCAGGTGGCTCGTTATCAAAGCTGGGACACCTTCAGTCTCGAACAAGCCAAGACCTTGTATGAAGCCATTCCAAAAGCTTGGGCGCTGAGCGGTCATTGGTATCAACTGGCTATTGAGCTTACCGACGGCACTCTGGCCGGCGATCTGGCCTTGCACTTCATTGATGAGCAGCAAGTGGAGTTGGGATTCAGCCTGGATCCACTCTGCCAGGGGCAGGGTATCGCCAGGGAAGCGGTATTCGCCGTGCTGGATTACCTGTTTCGGGAGCTTGGCAGGCACAGGGTGATTGCAATTACTGACACGGAGAATCGCCCTGCCTGGCGCTTGCTTGAGGCCTTGGGCTTTCGCCGCGAAGGGCATTTTATCGACAATATTTTCTTTAAGGGACGCTGGGGCTGTGAGTATCAATATGCCCTGTTGGCAAAGGAGTGGTTATCCAAATGAAACAGCAAGTTGAAGTTCTGGAGCAAACCGCCGCTGTGGAGGACTTTATCCGTTTGCGGCAGATTACCGGACTGAGCCCTAGGCCGAGAGCCGGTGTCGAAAAGGCGCTGCCCAGCAGCCTCTATGGTGTGCAACTTGTTTTCGAGGGTGAGTGTATCGCCATGGCCAGGGTGGTGGGGGACGGAGCAATTAATTTTGAAGTGGTGGATGTGGCTGTCGATCCCCGCTGGCAGGGACAAGGCTTGGGGCGTTTGTTGATGCAAAAGGTGATGGACTATCTGAAAGCTCACGCCTTCGAGGGTGCCTATATCACCTTGATGGCCGATGTGCCGCAACTGTACCTCAAATTTGGTTTCAGTTTCAGTTCACCGGCCAGTGAGGGCATGTATCTTGTCTGGCCGCCCAAGGCCGAGTTGAGTGCCTGAGTCCGGCCAAGGATCCTGAGCCTCAGCAGCGGCTCAGGGACGCAGTGCCGGCATCCGGCCACGGGTTGGTCGCACACTGGACAACAGCATATAGATACAAGTTGTGGTCAGACACAAGCCCAGATACATGGGCAGACCCTGCTGTTGCTGGAAGCCGTTGGCCACCAGAGGCCCGATAACAGAACCCACTGAGTAGCTGAGCAGCATAAGTTCGGTTGCCGCCACTATCTTGCTGCTGTCGAGGCTGTCACAGGCCAGCGTAATAGCGATAGGGTAGAGGGCGAAGGCGGCAGCCCCCAGCAGCAACAGGTTGAAGCCCATCACCAAAGTGCTGTGACTCAGCAGAATACCCACAACCCCGGCGGCGCCCAACAAACAGAAAAACGCCATCAAGAGAGTCTTGCTGAATCTGGGAGACAACCAACTGACCAGGGGTTGCACCAACATGGCTCCCAGGATCACTATGGCCATCAGTTTGCCCGTCAGCTGGTGGTCACCTGTCTGCTCGCTGAGAAACACAGGCATCAGGCCATAGATGGGGCCCAATACCAAACCTGCAACCAGACAGCCCATGATGGCAGGGCGACTGACATGCCTGACTTCTTTGAAGCTAATCTTCTGATGCTGTATTTTTTGTGGCTGACAGCGCTTGGCCAGCAGTGGCGGCAATACGGCCAACACCAGTACTATAGCCACCAAAATATGCGGCATGGCACCATCGACACCCAACTGTCCCACACCCAGTTGTCCCAGGGCGTTACCGCCATAGAGTGAGCCTGTATAGAAGCCCAAACGCTTGGCTCTCTGCTTGGCGGTGTCGGCTATCAACAACCAGGACTCCACCACTACGAAGATGCCGGCCACGGCAATCCCGGCAATAAAGCGCGCCGCCAGCCAAAACTGGCCATTAACCACCAAGGGCATGCCAGCCACTGTCGCCGCCAACAGCAATAGAAACAGGATGAAGGCACCTCTGTGTCCCAGGCGTGCCACGACAGGTGAAATACAAGTTGCCCCGAGCAACAGGCCGAAATAGAAAATACTCGCCAGCCAAGCCGCCAGATCTGTCGCTAAGCCAAAACCGTCCAATGCCAGTGGCAGCAGACTCATATGATAGCCGGAAGCCAGAGCAAACAGGGTCAAACCCGCAACAGGTACCCAGGCACTGTTGTTGTGAGCGGTGGCGTGAGGTTGGGACAACTCAGACTCCAAATAGAAAAACGACCTTTTAAACGGAGATCAGTTTAAAAAGTCTGAATGGTGAAATTTTCCGCGAATATAGGAGTCTGTAGCGCTCGGGTAAAGTGAGTTTATTTTGTTGTCTTGGAAAGAAAATTTCACCAAAGTCTGGATGTTTAATAGTCTGTTTTAACTTTGAATAAATGTAAATAAAAACTCGCTTGAACGGCAATTTTTGCTGAGTTAAAACGGTGTTTTTAGCCGTTTGGCAATATCACCTCTTGTGGCCTTTGTTGTTGGCTGCGCTGCATTTAGTGTTTGCCCTGGGGTAAGATGGGGTCATTCGTTTCTGTGGACTATTTCTATGGCCAAGATTTTGCTCGTTGCCAACCTTAACTGTGACCGAATCTTATTGCTGGATAAACCCTTGCGTACCGGAGGTAGATTCCATTATCAGGATGGTGGCCAACGCTTGGGTGGTGGTGGCGCCAACACTGGCATAGGGCTGGAATGGGCCGGTCATAATGTGGCTCTGGTCAGTCAGGTTGGGCGAGACGAGATGGGCGATTGGCTGCTGGCCGAAGCCAGTACCCAAGGGCTGGATTGTCGCAGGGTGCAGCGGCGAGCAGGCAATACCTGTGAAATGTTGTTGGTGATGACCCCGGATGGCGAGCGCACCATTATCCGGCCGCAGCGGCCGATATTTGAATTGCCGGCGCCGCCCAAGTGGTCGCAGTGGGATGCGCTCTATATCAACTCCTCTGCCGAAGGGGCGGTCAGTTGGGCGCGAACCGCGCTGGAACACACTCTGGTGGTGGCACAATTGGCCAAAGATGACAGGCCAAGACCCTGCCATGTATTGCTGTCTTCGATAACCGATATGCAAGGGCGCAGCGAGCTCAGCCCCTGGCAGTTTGGGCGTCAGATAGCCGGTGATGCACTTAAATACTTTATTGTGACTCAAGGCGAGCAGGGCGCGGTGTTATACCAGGAGAGTGGTGAGACGCTGATAGCGGCGGTTCCGGCGAAAGTGGTGGATACCACGGGGGCCGGTGATGCCTTTGCCGCCGGGCTTATCCATGGTTTGGTATCGGGAATGGCAGTGGAACAGGCCATGAAGGAAGCCGCTCAGTGGGCGGCTTTCGCGGTTGCCTCGGAAACCTCGATTCCGGGAGACGCCTTACGTCAGTACCTGCAAGCACAGCAGAATTGAGCTTGTCATAAAAATCCCGCATCAGTGTCATGCCGCCGTCATCAAGTGGGCTTAATCTTGCTGGCGATCTTTGGTTAGAGCTCAAGGGCTCTTCGGGTTTCTCCCTTCTTGTTTATTTATGTGCTAACTGGCTTGCCCTGCTCTTGAAGCAGGGCTTTTTTAATCCTGTTGCCCAAGGTTCGAGGCGATTGTCATCCCGCTGTCGCCTCTGTGTCATGAATGCGTCACCTAATAGCCCCAATATGTGCAGCGAGTCTTCTTTATGGCGCTGTGATTCGCCCGCTGATTCCCAACTGGTTTGCTGGTGCCCCGTTTCTTAACGGGGCTTTTTTTATCTGTTTTGGCAGCTTGTTGCCGGTCTGGGTAACCAGATATCGAAACTCGGGCCACCGCTTGCTGTGTCGCTGACGCTAATGTCCCCACAGTGCTGGCGAATGATCTGGGCACTGATGGCCAATCCCAGGCCGTGACCGCCGCTGCCGCGATCCCGTGATTTGTCTATGCGAACGAAGGGATCAAAAATGCGCTGTTTATCTTCATCCTGGATCCCTGGGCCATCGTTGGCAATATGCAGCCAGATCCTGTCAGTGTCGCCGCTGAGCCTTATGCTGACGCTTTGGCTGGCATAGCGGTAGCCGTTGCGGATGATATTGCTGACAGCTCTATGCCAGAGGCGCAGATCTACCATGGCCTCCAGTGGTTCTACCTTGGTGAGTTCAAGGGCGATATCGGTTTCAAACTGCAGGTGGGCAATCAACTCCTGCAGCGCGGTATCCAATGATTGGCAGCTCAATTGTAATGGCGCCTGACGTCGCTCCATTCTGGCGTATTGCAGCAACTCGTCCACCATGGTGCCGAGTTCATCCAGGTCCTGATGTATGCCTTCCAGATAAGACATTTGCTCCGGGCGCACGCCGGAATCGTCCAGCATGTCCAGATTGCAACGGATCCTGAATATAGGTGTACGCACTTCATGGGCAACGGCATTGGTGAGTTGTTTGTTGCTGTCGATGAGTTTGGCTATCTTGTCAGCCATTTGATTGAATGACTGGTTCAGGTGTCCCACCTTGTGCCAAACACCTGTCTTGGCCCGTACTTTGAAATCTCCATTGGCAAAGGCACTGTGAACCCTTTCCAAGCGGCGCAGACGCCGGGCCAACAGGTAGAGCAGTACAAAGTTGATAAAAGCCAACACGGGAAACAGCACCCAGAGGGCAACGGATTCTTTGAAATAGTATTCCTGCCAGAAAGGAGCGGACTCATCACGGCTGATGGCATACACCTTATCTGAACCCTGGAACATGATATAGGAGATATCCTCTTCCATGTCTTTGACGTAATGCCGGTTGTCTCTCAGGATCTGTTTTTCTTCAGCCGACAGCTCGGCCGAGTCCAAAGAGATGACCCTCAGCTGTTTGTGCACGTTGCCTAGCACCTGCTCAAGTGAGGCCTCGGCACTGGCAACACCCTTGGCGGCCGAGATTTCAGACAACAGCTGGCTCAGTGACATATTGGTGCGGTCCAGATAGTCGCTTTCCCACTCATCGGAGGAAAAGAAGTCCAACTGAAAGACAAAAATGATGGAGGTGAAAAACAGAAACACCAGCACCAGATAGGAGAAGATAAACAGGCGCTTCATTACCACCTATCCGGCACAAATAGATAACCCTTGCCCCTTACTGTGATTATCTTGCGTGGCAAGCTGGGGTTGTCGCCTAATTTTTTACGCAAAATCACTACCTTGTTATCTATGCTGCGGTCTATTCCGTCGTACTCTATGCCGCGGGTTTCTTTGACCAGAAACTCCCGCGACAGTATTTCATCCGGGTGTGAGCTCAGCAGCCACAACAGGTCGAATTCGGCAGCGGTGAGGTTGACCTCTGCCTGACTGACGGCGCAGAACTTGCGGGCATTGTCCAGATAGAGTTCACCAAACTGACGTTCACGGTTGCTCTCTGTGACCGCGCTTTCCTGCCGTCTCAGTAACATGCGGATCCTGGCCAGCAGTACCCTGGGCTGAATAGGTTTATTGACAAAGTCATCGGCGCCCATCTCCAGAGCTGCCACTTGATCCATGTCATCTTCACTGGCGGTGAGGATCAGTATCTTGCCTTGGTATTGGGCCCGGATTTCACGGCAGATACTCAAGCCATCGTTTCCCGGCAACATAAGATCCAGGATCACCAGCTCAGGTTGACGCTCGAGTATTTGCTGGCAGGCACAGTTGCCATCGTCTATCCGCTCTACATCGAAATGTTGGTTCCTGAGGTAATTGGTCAGAAGGTCACTGATCTTATTGTCGTCTTCTACGAGTGTTATGCGAGTGTTTGCCATTTCCTGCCGATAAGCTTGTGGATCAAGATAAAGCAAAATTAGCACCCCGATTACATAAGTGACAATTTGATTGGCATAAAGGGGGACTCAGTCACCCCTTTACCAGTGACCATTCAGTCTTTAACGCTGACATTACTGAGAATATAGCTGACTTCATAAACCCGGGTGCCTGGATTTTCCGGCTTCTGGTTCAGGCCGGTGACTTCCACTATCACTGAGGTTTCCCTCTCAATCGAGTTGGAGCCCCAGAGCCAGCTATTGTCATTGCGACCCACACCAAAAGTATTCACCGCATCCCTGTTGGTTTGTTCGCTGTCCAGGGTGAAGAAGGCAAATCCCCCTTGCTGGCTCAACTCTGCCGCTTTGCGCAGAATGTATTTGCGGGCCAGGGCCCTGTCAGTGTTGTTATTGCCGACAAAACTTATTTGCCAGGCATTTGAGGCAATTTGGGTTGTCTCAAAGCCTTTGCCAAAGGTCCAGAAGGATTTCTGGGTGTCATAAGGGGTAGCACAGCCACTGACCACTATGGCTAAGCCTGCGGCAAGCAAGAGGTTTTTAAGCGATTTCATCCAAGGACCTCAGATTCAGAAGTAATAAGTCAGTGCCAGGTTGGCGTTCCACTGCTGTTTGCCATCAACAATCGGCGAGTCGGCAATGGCGGAATCCAGGTAGCTGTAGTTGCTGCTTTGGCTGAGTTCGAGATGTTCCCCCAGAGGCACAATCAGCTTGTAACCTGCGTTGTAGGTGAAGGCTTTGCCCGGTTGGTAGGCCTTATGCTGCTTATTGGCTTCAGCCTTGCTGACTCCGAAGTAGTACTGGGTAAAGTCACTGCTCAGGTAGCTGACGCCGGCGTAGGGAACGACACTGCCCCAGCCCAGGTTCAGTGGTACGGCGTAACGGACCTGGCCGATAAAGCCGTTGTATCTGTTGGTTACGTCATGTTGTACCGAGGTGGACAGAGTACCGAATCCCAGTTGGGTATCCAGGTTGATACCCAGATCGCCACTCAGTTTACGTTCATGGATGCCGCCAAGCGCTGCCGCGTCTGAGTCTTTCAAGGCAATACCCGGACTACCCAGGTACACACTCAGGTTGAACAGATCTTTATCATTGCCGAAGAAACGGTAGTTGATATTGGCCAGTGAGGCGTTGAAGTCCTTGCCGTTATAACCCAGGTTACCGAAGGGACGCAGCTTGGAATCGACGCCTTGATAGAGTTCGCTGCCCTGATAGGCACCGGCAGAGACAAAGAAACTGTTTTCATGGCTGTAAATCTGGCCATTACGGATATAAACGTCAGTGTTGTCCGCCAAGGCGGCACTGCTTACTGCAGCCCCAACAAGGGCCAGGGCGCTGAATCTGAATGCTTTCATATTACTTCTCCTGAATACATAAGAAATCCCTGGTATTGTCCTCGGCGTCACGGCCATACAATAGCGCCGCTTTGTATGGAAATGTCCGTGATCTGTCCCGTAAGCTTGGAGTATGATCGGGCTTTGGCACCCGAAGGGAGACGTAACGTGACCAAGTGTTTGATTGACAAGATTTCTGGGCTGTATGCCGGTGATGAGCAGACATTCAGGGACAAGCTGGCAAGCGGGATAGATAACAAGTCTCGGATGGAGACGCTGGAGGTTTTCGGCGACAGGGTTGCGGGTGATGCCCAGGCGGATCCAAAACATCATGGCGGCCCGGATAGGGTACTGCATCATTTCCCTCGCGAGCACTATGGCCACTACCGGCGCATGGGACTGATAACTTCGGGGCAGGATGCACCTGCCATGGGAGAAAACATCAGCAGTGTTGGCCTGACCGAGGCGGATATTCATATCGGCGATATCCTCAGCTTTGGCGAAGTCGAGCTGCAGGTCACCCAACCACGTTCCCCCTGTTTTAAGCTCAATCACCAATATGGCCAGCGGGACTTTGCCCTTGCCATGCAGCAAACGGGTATGTCAGGTTGGTTCTATCGGGTGCTGAAGCCTGGCATCATAAGCTGTCAGGATGCCCTGATACTGAAACAAAGGCGTACCGATATCAGTGTTGCCGAGGCGATGAAGCTGTATTTTCGCCCCGAATTTGATGCGGCCGCCTATGACAGGCTGCTCAGTTGTGAAGGTTTGGCGGCCAGCTGGGTTGGCAGCTTGCAGCGCCGACTGGAGCGGGGCAGCATAGAAGACTGGCAGATGCGCCTCTATGGCCCGGATAGTTTGGCTTTGAACTGAAAAAAGTTAGGAAACAACATGGAAAAGCAGGAAAGAGACATGGGAATGTTGGTGCACCTGGCGAGCTTTGCCGGTTACCTGATCCCTTTCGGCACTATCTTGGGGCCGTTGATCGTTTGGTTGATGAAACGGGAAGAGTTTGAATTTGTCGACGTTTGCGGCCGTAATTGCCTGAACTTCAAAATCAGTATGATCATTTACACCATCATCAGCCTGATCCTGATCTTTGTTGGCATAGGTTTGGTGCTGGTGGCTGTACTGGCAATTTTCGATGTGGTGGTGACCATAGTCGCAGCGGTCAAGGCCAGTGAGGGCGTGGAATACAAGTACCCCTTGGCAATCAAATTCCTGTGATCCCGGGCCATCCATAGGATGGCCTTGTTGCTGACAGCGGAGGAGCAATGCGAGCCTTTTTATCCGGTATCAATAACTTTTGGGTCGGTCTGGTGTTCGGGTTGTCACTGCCGCTGTTGTTAATCGTGCTGACGCTGAGCGTGACCCTTTATCAACTCACTGACTTTGCCAATGATGTTGCCATAACTCCTCTGTATCAGCGTGGAGAGCAGACTTTGGCGCGGGTCGACCAGCTGCTGGTGACTCTGGATCAACGACTCAGTGATGACGACCCAGGTTTATTGGCACCATTGAAGCAAATAGAGTTGTTGCCTGAGCTTAAGTTGTTGGCTCTCAGCGTTGCCAAGTTACAGGTTGAAGAGAACCAACCGGCTCTCTCTGCTGTGAAGGCTGAGCTGGCGACTCAACTCGATGCATCCCTTAAGCAAAGGTTTGCGGCAGCCGAGGCTGAAGCCCTGAGCCAGCATTTGCAGCAAATTCTGGAAATATTGGCCAAGGGTAAAGAGGCGCCTTTGCCGCCTCAATCCTGAGTGTTTGCCGAGGTTTCTGCAGCCAGTTGACTCAGCGCTCGTTGGCGGTAATCCAGCAAGGCAAACACCCCGAATAGAAAGGCGTTGAGATAGTCTTTAGCCTTGAGCGGCAACAACTGACAAAATATCGTGTGAAATATCAGCACCTGCAGCCCATGCATCATGGCGGTTACCCCGAGAAGTATGGTGAGTATCACGCCGATATTGCCTTCAAACGGGCTGAACAGGTTGAAAAACATCAACACCCAAGCCAATAGGGTCGCCAGTTTTCCCAACACTAATACGGCTTTCATGACTCTATTCCTCCCGGGAAGCGATACAGGCGGTAGCTGACCTGGCCGGCCTGCTTCTCTTTCAATGCCTCCCAGTCGGCCGGTATCGGCAACTGCTGCAATTCTGATTCCACTTCGAGATAGATAAGGGCGCCTGGGTTGAGCCATTGATGCCGGGCCAGCAGGGTTAGGGTTTGCTCGGCCAGTCCCTTGCGAAAAGGGGGATCGATAAACACGATATCGAAACGGCGATCGGCAGGGCGCGCCAAACCGGCCAATACATCGCCGTTGATGACCTCGGCACTGTCGCATTTTAGGGTTTGCAGATTCTGCTGCAGTTGCTGAGCGGCGGTTTTTTGCAGCTCATAGACTCTGGCAAAAGCGGCATAGCGGGACAGGGCTTCCAATGCCAGGGCGCCACTGCCACCGAAACAGTCCAACACCGAGCTGCCACTGAGTTCACCTGCCAGCCAGTTAAAAAGAGTTTCCCGCACTCTGTCTGTGGTTGGCCTCAGGCCTTCCAGATCCTGGATGGGTAATTTTCTCGAGCGCCATTGGCCTGCGATAATACGAACCTGACCGCTGCCCGGTCTATTTTTGGCCATCTTGCCCCCGTGATTTTGCCTGAAGAAAGAAAGTGGTAGACTATGCCACCTTAAAAGCGTCGCTATTTTATAACAAACTCAGCCGAAAAGGTGAGATGAAGCTAAAGCCCTTTATCGCTCGGGAATGCCCATAACAGGCCCCGCTGCTCCAGGGAAATAGTTGCGACCTCAAGCGGGAGCCCGGCTCCTGAAGATCCCCCACGATGTTGAGCACTGGTAGCACTGATGGCAAAGAAAGGTTTTTTTTCCTGGTTTCGTAAAGACAAAAGTAATGACGAAGCCGAGCAGGCGGCCAAACTCGCCGAACAACAAGCCGCAGAAGCCGCGGCCGAGGCCGAACGTTTAGCTGCTGAAAAGGCGCAGGCTGAACAAGCCGAAGCTGATCGTCTGGCGACTGAAAAGGCGCAGGCAGAACAGGCCGAAGCCGAGCGTATTGCTGCTGAAAAGGCACAGGCAGAACAGGCAGAAGCCGAGCGTATTGCTGCTGAAAAGGCGCAGGCCGAGCGGGCTGAAGCCGAACGTCTGGCTGCTGAAAAGGCAGAAGCCGAGCAGGCAGAAGCCGAGCGTATTGCTGCTGAAAAGGCGCAGGCTGAACAGGCAGAAGCCGAGCGTATTGCTGCTGAAAAGGCGCAGGCAGAACAGGCAGAAGCCGAGCGTATTGCTGCTGAAAAGGCGCAGGCCGAGCGGGCTGAAGCCGAACGTCTGGCTGCTGAAAAGGCACAGGCAGAACAGGCCGAAGCCGAGCGTATTGCTGCTGAGAAAGCGCAGGCCGAACAGGCTGCCGAAGAAGCTCAACCTGAGCCACAGGCAAAACCTGTTAAAGAGGGCTTCTTTGCCCGCCTCAAACGGGGGCTGATGCGTACCAGCGAAAATATCGGTAGCGGTTTTATCGGGCTGTTTCGCGGTAAAAAGATTGATGATGACCTGTTTGAAGAGCTGGAAGAGCAACTGCTTATTGCCGACGTTGGGGTGGAAACCACCAGTCGGTTGATCTCCAGCCTGACAGATCATGCTTCACGCAAGCAGCTCAAGGATGCTGAAGCCTTATATGAATTGCTGCAGCAAGAGATGCTGGCGACGCTGGAGCCTGTGAGTGTGCCTCTGGTTCCGGATAATGCCGCCGGGCCTTTCGTTATATTAATGGTGGGTGTCAACGGCGTTGGCAAGACCACTACCATAGGCAAGTTGGCCAAACAGTATCAGCGCGAAGGCAAGTCTGTCATGCTGGCAGCCGGTGATACCTTCCGCGCCGCTGCGGTTGAGCAGCTGCAGGTTTGGGGCCAGCGCAACGATATTCCTGTGATTGCCCAGCATACAGGTGCCGATAGCGCCTCTGTGCTGTTTGATGCCCTGCAGGCCGCCAAGGCCAGAAATGTCGATGTGTTGATTGCCGATACCGCAGGTCGTTTGCAGAACAAGAGCCATCTGATGGAAGAGCTGAAGAAGGTGGTTCGGGTGATGAAGAAACTGGATCCGGACGCTCCCCATGAAGTGATGCTGACCCTGGATGCCAGCACGGGCCAGAATGCCATCAGTCAGGCTCAGTTGTTCCAGGAGGCCGTCGGGGTTACCGGCATCAGTATCAGCAAGCTGGATGGTACCGCCAAAGGCGGAGTTATCTTTGCCATTGCCGATAAATTTGGTATTCCTATTCGTTACATAGGCGTGGGAGAGCAGATAGACGATCTGCGTACCTTCAATGCCAAAGACTTTATCGAAGCCCTGTTCAGTCAGGAGAAGACGGATAACTGATATATGATTCGATTTGAGCAGGTCAGCAAAATTTACGCCGGGGGCCAAAAGGCACTGTCTGATGTGAGTTTTCATCTTCAGCGGGGCGAAATGGCCTTCCTTACCGGGCATTCCGGGGCCGGTAAGAGTACCTTGCTCAAATTGATCACTGTTATCGAGCGCGCCAGTGCCGGCCGGGTATGGATCAACGGTCATGATATTGCCGGTATCAAGCGTGGCCATGTGCCTTACCTGCGCCGCGATATTGGGATGATCTTCCAAAGCCACCATCTATTGATGGATCGCAGCGTGTTTGACAATGTGGCGCTGCCCTTGGTTATCGAAGGTTTTACCCTGGGGGAGATCCGCAAGCGGGTAGCCGGTGCTCTGGATATGGTGGGGCTCTATGGTAAAGAGCGCCATAATCCCATCATGCTTTCGGGCGGTGAGCAGCAGCGGGTAGGCATTGCCAGGGCGATAGTCAACAACCCCCCTCTATTGCTGGCCGATGAACCGACCGGTAACCTGGACCCTAAGCTGTCCATGGATATTCTCAGGCTGTTTGAAACCTTCAACGATGCGGGCACCAGCGTGCTGATTGCCACCCATGATCTCGGTCTTATCGCCAGAATGAAATACCGCACCCTAACCCTGAAGCAGGGGCGGATGATAGGTGGTGAAGAACTGGGGACCAGCCCCATGAGTGCTAAGGAATAAGCTATGTCTGCCCAGCCTTCATTGACCCGCAGTAAACTCCCGCTTTCCGGCCGGATAGTGATGTTCTTTATCCGCCATATACAGCATGCCATGGCCAGCATGGGGGAGTTGTGGCGCAACCCTATCTCATCGCTGATGACCATGGCTGTGCTGGGTGTCAGCCTGAGTTTGCCGGCCGCCTTGCAGGTGCTGGTAAAAAATGCCGAAACCATTACCCAATCCTGGAGCAGCGCGGCACAGATCTCCTTGTTTATTGAGGGGAACCGCTCAGAGCAGAGTATTCAGAGCCTGCTGGCACGGATAAAGGTCTACCCGGAAATAGACGAGGTCGACTATATCAATCGTGACGAGGCACTGGCGGAGTTCCAACAGCTGTCTGGTTTCGGCGAGGCGATCTCCTATCTGGAAAGCAACCCTTTGCCAGCGGTGATCAGCGTGATCCCCACCGAAAAGTATTCCAGCCCCGCAGGCGCCAGAGAGCTTTTGACCAAGCTGGAGCGTGAGCCTGAGGTGAGCTTTGGCCGTCTGGATATCGAGTGGCTGGAGCGCTTACAGGCGCTGGTGCGCTTGTTGGAACGTACCGTGCTGGCGTTGGCGGCACTGCTGATCCTGGCTGTGGTGCTGGTCATAGGTAACACGATTCGCTTGGCTATCATGAATCGGCGCAGTGAAATTGAGGTCATGAAGCTGGTCGGGGCCACGGAAGCCTTTATTCAGCGACCCTTTCTCTACACCGGCATCTGGTATGGTGTTATCGGCGGTATTCTCGCCTGGGTGATAATCAACCTCTTGGTCTGGTACCTGGATGGGGCGTTGGCCTCGCTTTTGGGCCTGTATGGCAGCCAACTTGAGATGCAGTCCCTGACCTTTGTTGAGCTGCTGCAGATGATGGCACTGGCGTCATTTTTGGGTTGGTTGGGGTCTTTCCTGTCGGTGCGCCAACACCTGCGAGCCATAGAACCTCACTGATGTAAAAATGAACTTATCTTCACTTGCATTGTCCTATTTTCGGGGTAAAAATAACCCCGGATGTTGGATACGGCGTTGACAATATATGTCAATTGACCGATAGTGCATCGGCTCATCAGCGTTTTTTTCGACCCGAAATGAGCATCAAAGCAGTAAGAAACAGGAGCGTGAATGACTGATCAAACGCAATCAATGGCACTGATGGTTCCCCAGGGGAGCAGCAGTCTCGAGGCCTATATCCATTCGGTAAACAGCATGACCATGCTGGACGCCGAGCAGGAGTATGAGCTGGCGAAGCGTTTGCAGGAAACCGGTGATCTGCAGGCGGCTAAGCAACTGATTATGTCGCACTTACGTTTTGTGGTGCATATTGCCCGCGGCTATGCGGGTTATGGTCTGCCACAGGCAGACCTGATCCAGGAAGGCAACATAGGCCTGATGAAGGCGGTCAAGCGTTTCGACCCTGATGTGGGTGTGCGTTTGGTGTCTTTCGCCGTGCACTGGATCAAGGCTGAAATTCATGAATATGTGCTGAAGAACTGGCGCATAGTTAAAGTCGCCACCACCAAGGCACAGCGTAAGTTGTTCTTCAACCTGCGTAAGGCCAAGAAACGTCTGGGTTGGTTCAGCGATGAAGAGGTCACTATGGTGGCGGAGAATCTTGGCGTATCCAAACAGGATGTGACCGAGATGGAGTCGCGAATGGCGGCGCAGGATCCGGCCTTTGACCTGACCAATGATCACGATGATGATCATGACTTTGCCCCGGCGCTTTATCTGGAAGACCATTCTTCCGACTTGGCGGCCCAGGTAGAAAATGACAACTGGGAATCCAATGCCCAGAACAAGCTGTTGTCGGCGATCAAGACCTTGGATGAGCGCAGCCAGCACATTCTGCGGGCCCGTTGGTTGGACGATGAAAAGACCACACTGCAGGAGCTGGCCGATACCTATCAGGTGTCTGCCGAGCGGATCCGTCAGTTGGAGAAAAACGCCATGAACAAGCTCAAGGCTTGTATGGACGTATAACGCAGTCAGCGAACTATTTTGCAAAACCCGCCTTCTGGCGGGTTTTTTTGTTTTCGGCCGAGGATGTGCCGGGTAAACCATACAAATTATATGGTTAAGAAATGCTTAACGGATTAGATATATACTCCTTGTTCGAGTATAAAAATTAGTCAGCGTATGATGTGAGAGTAAGTCTACTGTAATGCTTGTACCAATATGGAGATAACACTATGACCGGAAGTAAGCCCTTGGGCAAATGTCCAGTAATGCACGGCGCCAACACATCCATAGAGCAAGACATCATGAAGTGGTGGCCCAAGTCGCTCAAGCTCGACATCCTCAGCCAGCACGACAACAAGACCAATCCCATGGATCCCGATTTCAACTATGCCGAAGCGTTTGCCAAATTGGACTATGCCGGCCTGAAAGCCGATCTTAGGGCACTGATGACCACGAGCCAGGACTGGTGGCCGGCAGATTGGGGCCACTATGGCGCCATGATGGTGCGCATGGCCTGGCATGCGGCCGGTTCTTACCGCATTGAAGATGGCCGCGGCGGTGCAGGTACCGGCAATCAGCGTTTCGCCCCTCTCAATAGTTGGCCGGATAACGTCAACACAGACAAGGCTCGGCGTCTGCTATGGCCTATCAAGAAGAAGTACGGTAACAAGATTTCCTGGGCAGACCTGATCATTCTCGCCGGTACAGTCGCTTATGAAACCATGGGGCTGAAAACTTTCGGCTTTGCCGCCGGACGGGAAGATATCTGGCATCCGGAAAAGGATACCTATTGGGGCTCGGAGGAGGAGTGGCTGGCCACCAGTGATGGCCCCAACAGCCGCTATTCCGGGGAGCGCGAGTTGGAAAACCCATTGGCAGCCGTGATGATGGGGCTTATTTACGTCAACCCTGAAGGGGTTGATGGCAATCCGGATCCGCTGAAGACGGCCAAGGACATGCGGGAAACTTTCAAACGCATGGCAATGAATGATGAAGAAACCGTGGCGCTGACCGCAGGTGGCCACACTGTGGGTAAGTGTCACGGCAATGGCCGCGCCGAAAATCTCAGCCCGGAGCCGGAAGCGGCCGGCTTGGAAGAGCAGGGACTGGGCTGGCTAAACCACAAGAGCCGGGGCATTGGCCGCGATACTGTGGTCAGTGGCATTGAAGGGGCTTGGACAACCCATCCTACCCAGTGGGATAACGGTTTCTTCAAGATGCTGTTGCAGCATGAGTGGGAGCTGAAAAAGAGTCCAGCCGGTGCCTGGCAGTGGGAGCCTGTGGATATCAAAGAGCAAGACAAGCCTGTGGATGTGGAAGACCCGTCCATACGCCACAATCCCATAATGACAGATGCCGATATGGCGCTTAAGGTCGACCCTGAATATCGTAAGATTGCCGAGCGTTTTGCCCAGGATCAACAGTATTTCAGTGAGGTGTTTGCCAGGGCTTGGTTCAAGCTGACCCACAGAGACCTGGGGCCAAGAAGTCGCTATCTTGGGCCGGATGTGCCGACAGAAGAGCTTATTTGGCAAGACCCAATCCCTAAAGTCGACTACAGCCTGACTGCCAAGGATGTCGCCGACCTCAAGACAGAGATCCTGGCCTCAGGGCTGAGTGTGGCCGAGTTGGTGGCTACCGCCTGGGACAGCGCCCGCACCTTCCGCGGCTCTGACTACCGTGGTGGCGCCAACGGCGCGCGTATCCGTCTGCAGCCGTGCTGCGACTGGCATGGCAATGAGCCGAAGCGGCTGCAAAAAGTACTCAAGGTGTTGGAGGCTATCCAGTCAGGTTGCGGTAAGGAGATCAGCCTGGCCGACCTGATAGTGCTTGCGGGCAGCGCCGCAGTTGAGAAGGCCGCGAGGGATGCCGGGGTCAATATAGAGGTGCCATTCCTGCCGGGGCGCGGGGATGCAACCCAAGAGATGACGGATGTGGAATCGTTCGCCGTGCTTGAGCCTTTGCATGATGGCTTCAGAAATTATCTGCAGGCCGATTATCGGGTGACTCCCGAGCAACTCTTGCTGGATCGCAGCCAACTTATGGGGCTCACGGCCCCTGAAATGACAGTGCTCATAGGTGGTATGCGGGTGCTGGGTGCCAACTTCGAGGGGGCATTACAGGGCGTGTTTACCGACAGGGTCGGTGTTTTATCCAATGACTTCTTTGTCAATCTCACCGACATGCGCTATCAGTGGCGACCGGTTGCCGACAACCTCTACGAGATTGTTGAGCGTCACAGCGGCGCGGTTAAGTGGACCGCAACCCGAGTGGACTTGGTGCTTGGCTCCAACTCGATTTTACGTTCTTATGCGGAAGTCTATGCCCAGGATGACAACGGCGAAAAGTTTGTTCGGGACTTCGTCAAGGCCTGGGCCAAGGTGATGAATGCCGATCGCTTTTAACTGAGAGCCAATAGACAGTATATGCCCGAGAGACATCTGGGGGTTGGAGTAGTGCAGCGTATGTAGCTGTATAATTCCAACCCCAGTTTTTTTGGCGTTGTACGGACTTAAAAAGGCTGCAACCTGACGTCAGGGTGGAAATCTGCCGCAGGGAGCAGAAAACGCCGGTTGCAGTAAAACTATGAGTCAGCAAGACTCTAGCCGCAGGAAAGGGTTGGTTGCCTCAAATGAGGTGGGACTTATTGTGGATTTTTGGCTTGGCCTTAAATAGAGGCTTTTTCCCAAAGCTATTGGCGAATTTGCGACGTTTACCAGGCGAAATGGTTAAAGCCTGCGGGGATGGCAGCAGAATTGTGACTCAGGTTCTGGCATAATGCAGCGCTAATTTTTAAGTGTTCTTCTTCAAGGAATGAAATGAAGCAGTATCTTTCCCTCTTCGGCCTGTTATGGCTTTTGTCCGCATGCACCCCCAATTCCCATGTTGAATTTGACCCCAAAAAAGGCGATCAAGTTGATTACTGGGTACAGGCCAAAGCCACTATAGATATAGGTGGACGTCAATTTACTCAGGACAGCAACTCCCTGATGCGTTATGAGGTGATTGAGACCTCGCCGGCGCTAAAGCTGGAGCTGGTACCCAAGTACATGGCTATGTCAGGCGGCGGCCGGCCTTTCAGTAGCTTTGGCGCTACCGATGACAACCCTGAGCTGCAGAAGATGTTTTCCAAAGGCTTTGAAGTCACTCTGGATAACGACTCAGGAAAACTGCTGGCGTTTAAGGCCAAGGACGATGAAACCTGGCAAAAAATATTGGCACGCTCTGGCCCTGAGCTAATCAAACTTTTGGCCCCGGGAATGGATGCTCCCGGCGTGTTGCAGGAGATCCCTGCCAAAGAGGGTAGTAAGCTGACACTTGAGGGGTTCAACGGCCAGCAAGCCGAATTACTGGTTACCAAAGTGACTCCCGAAACCGTAGACACTGAGTTGACGGCCGAAAGTGATGATAGCCGCCTGTATGGGCATATGCGCCTGGCCCGCGATAGCGGCTGGTTGCAGAAAATGGTGTTGGTGCTGGAAACTAAAGTCGAACTCAGGGGCCGACAAGGCAGCAACCATATGTTGCTTGTCATGGAGCGTAAAGATCTGCTCGATCAAGTAGGTGACCTGAGCAATCGAATTGCCCCCGATTCTCTGGATAACTGGATTCCCATAGTGACCGCGCCGCCCAAACCTGTTGACGGGCAGGAGATCAGCGCCGAAGCCTTATTCCAATACGGCAAAGGAGCATATCGCGTCGAATCTAAACATCTCCAATTGGAGTTATTGCTCGCCGAGCATGAAAAAGAAGTTCTGGGAGAGATCACTTATCGAGACTTCAAGGCATTGGACGCCGAAGATAAACCCATTGAAATGGAGTTTGCCGTTCTAAGCCAATTTGGCCCCTATCAGCAAAATGACAAGCTAGTCACCAGTACCGCCATTGCACCTCTGGGCTGGAACCAGCGAAACCAGTTTGAAAAAATATCCTCCTTCAGCGCCATGGCAGATTTCATGCCACTCGAACTGGTATCGATTTCCGGCCAATGGCAGTCGGGACAAGAGCAGCAACTGGCGTTTGACGGCGGTATTGTCACCATTACACCGATAGCGCAGCAGCCAGATGAATATCAGCTGCATTTCAGCGGCACAGATGGCTATTTGTTGCCATTTTTTGATGGGCTTGAAGGTGAATACCGTTACCAGACGCCAGAAATTGGCCCCAAATGGCTCAATAGTTTGGATCGCAGCATACTATTTAGCGGCGAGAATGGGTTTAGGGTGAAGTTGACCAACCAGCCATCAGAGGTGACCTTCTTTGCTGTGAAGAAGCAGCAACAATCGAGCTTCAGCCGTGAGGTTAGCTGGGTAAGCCGCGAGGCCTTTGCTGCCGATTACACCCTGCCTCCAATGGATAAGAATTACCTTTACAATGACACCGGCGAAGACTCTGCCGATTTTGACCCTATGAGTTTCTCGACCCAGGCCGATACGCCGCAAGGTGCCAAGTTGACCCTGCCACAGGACTGGGCCAGTGTCTGCCAACTGCAGATAGAAGGCGATTTTAAACAAGGGCCGTCATCCTTGGTGTGGAAAGCGAAGTATGACAAATGGAAGCCTGCGCAACTCCAGTACCAACTGAGTACAGAAGATGGTCTTCGCCGTTATTTCTATGGCCTGGAAATACCCAGTCATCTGCATTGTGATGGACGCCCGGTATGGCAGCCAATTGACTATACCCCGAGTGAGCGCGCCTGGCTGGTGCCTATCGAAGTATTCGGTGAGCTGGATCTGCAGCAATCCACGCGGCAGTTCCTTCAGCAGTACCATCTCTATAATGCCGATGGCGTACAACTGCCTTTGCTGGATATACACGCTCACTATCTCAATACAGACCATGCGTCCCTGAGCGAAGCCGTTATGGAAGACAAATACCTAAGAGTTGCCGATAGAGTGGAGCGTATCAGCAAGCTCGAATATCAGGGCGAACCCCTGGATATTCGTTGGGTCAACAGTTTCCCGCCACTGCCTTAAGGACAAGAAAATGCGTGTATTGATATTACTTTGTTGCCTGATGAGCTGGATGGCCAGCGCCGAGACAGTGTGGTTGAATGATGATTGGCAAGTGGTCGACCGTGAGCAACAGGCCAGTTTTTATGTCAAAGATCCTCAAACTCAGGATCAACACGGTTGGCAAACCACCATCTATTATGTCGGCTCGGAGACCCCCAGATTCAAGGGCAGCTTTGCCAAGCCGGGTCTTTTCCAAAATGCTCTAGGTAGCTACCAGTTCTTTCACAATAACGGCAAGCTGTCTTCCGACGGCAACTATAACGGTAACAGCGAGATGGAAGGCCCAATCCGCTTCTATGATGAAGACGGCATCCTGACCATGGAGGCCAGTTTTGTTGATGGTAAGCAGCGGGGCACTCAGAAAAACTTCTACAGTAACGGTCAGTTAGAGGAAGTCTATGAGCAATTGGGCGACAAACGCGTCGGTAAAGACAGCCACTATTACCAGGATGGCAGTCTGCAGGCGCAACACTCGCTGGTCAATGGGTTGCCGGAAGGGGAGCAACTGGAGTACTACCCCGGGGGGCAACTGCGTGAGCGCAGCCTGTATCTGGCGGGTAAACTGACCGGTGAGCGCAAACGTTATCACCGCAATGGCGAGCTGTCTTACATTGATACCTTTGGCCCTAAAGGCCAGCAGGGTAAAGCCTATGAATACTGGGATACAGGCGCCAAAGAGGCCGAGTATGTTTATGTGGATGGCCAGCGGCAGGGGCCGGCCAAACGTTGGCACAAGAATGGGCAACTCAGTTGGGAAGGCAGTTACCTGCAGAATCGAGAACATGGGGAAAGCCGTCACTACGATGCACAGGGGCAACTGACTCGAGTTGAACATTATCAGCAGGGCAAGAAGGTGGGCGAGCAGCAAACCTTTTATGCCAATAGCTCGCAGCTGCAGCATTTAGAGCGCTTTGACAATCAAGGCCGATTGGTCTTTGAGCAAAAATTTGCCGTTGACGGCAGCAAGACCATGGAATTCAGCGCCCGTTTTGTCAAAGACAAGCAGATCCTCGACAGGCAATACTTTAAAGAGGGCAAGCTTAGCTCAAGAATGCAGCAGGATATGACCCGGGTGTGGACTCTGTTTCAGAAGTTTGATGCCAGTGGGGTTGTCATTGAACGCGAGGAGAAACTGAAAGGTAAGCGCGAGGGGCTGACTCTACAAAGTTATCAAGGGATTTGGGACGATGAGCCCTATATAGAAACCAGTTACTACAAGGAAGGTAAGCTCCATGGTGCCTATGAGAAGAAACTGGTTAGCGGCAAG
This sequence comes from Shewanella sp. VK101, assembly GCF_056497865.1. Taxonomy (NCBI): domain Bacteria; kingdom Pseudomonadati; phylum Pseudomonadota; class Gammaproteobacteria; order Alteromonadales; family Shewanellaceae; genus Shewanella; species Shewanella sp. VK101. The sequence continues at coordinate 4,686,402 of NZ_CM151402.1, read as the reverse complement.
CTGTTGGAGCAAGGCGAATACGCCAATGACAAAAAGGTGGGTACCTGGACCTACCTGGATGCCCGTAATCGCAGCACTGAAGCGTATGACAGCCAAGGGCGTCTGCATGGTGAGGTGAAAAAAATCCAGGTGCATGATGGTCAATTGTTGCAACTGGCACATTACCGGCACGGGCAGCTTGAAGGCGAATACCAGACCTATAATGAAAAAGGCGAGTTGCAAGCCAAAGGAAATTATAGTCAGGACAAACGGCATGGCCAGTGGCAGTACCAGGAGCCCTATGAAACCCAAGTGTCCCTCTGGCAAGGAGAGTACCATCACGGCAAAAAAGTCGGCACTTGGCTGGCCCACTCTGCAGCAGGTTATGAACTGGGGCGGGAGCAGTATGACGCCAAGGGGCAGGAACAAGGCAGCTTTTACTATTTCACCGAAGACGGCTTATTGAAAAAGGTTGCCCGTTATCAGGACGGGAAAGAACATGGTGATACCGTGTCTTACATCATGGGTAAACCCTACTATATCCAGATGTTCAAACACGGCGAGTTCTTGGGGAGTCGTGATGTCGATGACGATGAGTCGTCGAAGGGAGAGGGCGACTGCGATAACTCTACCTCATCGCTGCTGTTTGGTTGTTAATGGATATTTTATTGTTTAAAGAGTGAATCCGCTCATTGGTCTGGCGGTATTCCGCCGCCATAAATCTATGTTTAAGGCCGCATCTGCGGCCTTTTTTATGTTTAGGTAAGCCTGATCAGAAAATTCCGATGACAACAAGGATGTTTCTTAACGACCTTGTTTTCATGTCCCTATACAGTGCAACCAAGATCTCTTGGGGGACTGCTTATGGATTTCAGAACATACAGAGAGTTGGCGCTGACAGCCGAGCCAGGCTGGGGCATCGCGTTTCTGAAACAAAATAAGTATGAAGTTTACCATCAGACTCTTTACTGGCTGATGGATGCCGGTTTTCCTGTTCCACTAAGAGAACTGCGCATCGAACGCTTGGCCGGCTGCGACATTATCTGTTGCCGTATTCTCCCTTCTCGCCTGGAAAGATTTCTTGAAAAACAGGAAATCGCTCTTTACAAGAGCGACAAAGAAGCTCGCTGGGTATTACCCAATCCGATATCAGCCCCCCAATATCGACGTTGGCAGGCGTCAGTACTCTTGAACTCTCTCAAATGCCTTTGAGCTGCAACTTCGCTAAGTCATTATTATCTTCTTTGCTCTGACAACCGGTGATTTAAGTGCTTTCATCATCTAAACATAGTTTGAAAAAGTAGTAACAAATCTCATTGAGAAAAATATGATGCACCTTGTGAAAGTTGATGCTTGAAGTGGCTGCGAACATATGACTCAAGAAGGCATAAGTAGCAACCGTTCATTTGAATCGTTATTAGGTTTTCTAGAAATACTTTAGTTAGTTATATTTCAACTAGTACAATTCAGTTACTACAAATAGTAAATTCTTCATTGTTCAACCCGAAACCTATGCTCCGCAATGTTACCTAATTGTTATCGCTGCGTTTCATGAGTGTGTTATCAGCCTATTGACAAGGCTCCAACACTGTAAATGTTAATAGATATTTAATGATACATATCTTTACATTTAGTTGCTTGGTTATTATGATGTGAAATCTCAAGGACGAAAAAAGACTCAGGATTTAGATGTCGAGCCAATTTATCTCTGGTATTCATTGCCTTTCATTGATTGCCCGCTTTCACCATATCCCAGCGGATCCTAATTCATTAATTCGAGAATTTAAATGCAGTAAAGCTAATAAAGAAACTCCATCATTAGCTAATATTAATTTAATTCGAGCTGCTAGAAGTCTAAGCCTAAAAGCCAAGTTTATAAACGACACCCCTGATAAATTATCTGAACATGTGCTGCCGGCTGTAGGGCGTCATGTGGATGGTCACTTTTTTATTATTGCAAAAGTATCTGATGATAAAGTACTTGTACAAGATTTATCGAAATCTAATTCAGGTCTGGTCACTTACTCAAAAAGCGAAATAAATGAAATTTGGACTGGTGAATTACTTTTGCTGTCAAAACGGAGTTCATTGCTAAGCGGCGTGATGACAGATAGTGCTAAATTCGGATTCTCTTGGTTTGTTCCTGCGTTACTGAAATATAGAGGGTATTTCAGTGATGTCTTTATAGCATCATTTTTCATTCAGTTAGTCGGACTAGCTTCTCCTATCTTCTTTCAAGTTGTTATCGATAAAGTATTAGTACACAAAGGGATGACGACCTTAGATGTCCTCGCTTTCGGCTTCTTCATTGTGATCACATTTGAAGTGATTCTAACAGGCTTGAGAACCTATGTGTTTTCACATACTACTAACCGTGTAGATGTAGAATTAGGTAGTAAATTATATAAACACATGCTGTCATTGCCTGTGGCCTATTTCAATAGCCGCCGGGTAGGGGATACCGTAGCACGCGTGAAAGAACTCGATAGTGTCAGAGAGTTTCTAACAGGTTCATCATTGACAGTTGTACTGGATGTGTTCTTTAGTTTTGTTTTTTTTGGCGTAATGTTTTATTACGCTCCTTTGCTAACATGGATAATAGTTGGCACTATTCCATTTTACTTTACATTGTCACTCATCATCACACCGACCTTACGCAAATGTTTAAATGAGAAGTTCCAACGAAGTGCAGAAAACCATTCCTTTTTGGTTGAATCTGTAAACGGTGTAGAAACAATTAAAGCTATGGCGGTAGAGCCTCAACTTCGTAATAGCTGGGATGACAAGCTTGCTGACTACGTTAGTACTTCATTTAAGACTAGTAACTTGAGCAACATCTACAGTCAAATTGCCGCATATATCAACAAAATAAGTGGACTTCTAACACTATATTTTGGCTCCATAGCGGTAGTGTCTGGCGAATTAAGTATAGGCCAGTTTATCGCATTTAATATGCTTTCCCAGCGCGTCAGCGGACCTATAATGCGCTTAGTTAACCTGTGGCAGGATTTTCAACAAGCTAATATATCATTGCAAAGGTTGGGAGATGTACTGAACTCTCCATCTGAGCCAGGTTATAACCCAAACCGTGCAACGCTTCCTGACATAAAAGGGAAAATCGTATTTGATAATGTGCTATTCCGCTATTCACCTGATCGAACTCCTATACTAAACAATATCAGTTTCCAATGCCGCCCAGGAGAAGTGATAGGTATCGTTGGGCGTTCAGGCTCTGGAAAAAGTACCCTAACAAAGCTCATACAGCGATTGTATGTCCCAGAATCCGGTAAGGTTCTCATTGATGGCGTAGACCTTGCTGTGGTCGAACCTGCATGGCTACGAAGACAAGTGGGTGTGGTTTTACAAGAAAACTTTCTTTTCAATCTCAGTGTTAGGGAAAACATTGCACTTGTTGATCCTAGTATGCCGATGGAAAAGGTTATTAAAGCTGCTGAACTTAGTGGCGCTCATGAATTCATCGCAGAGTTGCCTGAAGGGTATGACACGGTGGTTGGTGAACAAGGCTCCTCATTGTCTGGGGGGCAACGTCAGCGAATTGCTATTGCAAGAGCATTGGTAACTGATCCAAAAATTTTGATTTTTGATGAGGCAACTAGTGCACTTGATTATGAGTCTGAAAGTATCATTCAAGCTAATATGCGGCGCATTAGCCAAGGTCGCACTGTATTTATCATTGCACACCGTCTCTCTGCTGTTAAAGACTCGAATCGGATTATGGTTCTCGATAAAGGGAGACTGGTTGAGCAAGGTAGCCATCAACAGTTGATTGAGCAAGCTGGCATATATGCTCAACTACATTCAATTCAAAATCATCATGGTGTTGGTATTGCTGCTAAGCCGGTAGGTCAAGCTCCGATTAATCCTATTGTTCAGAATAATGGGAAGATAGGAGGTCATAATGCCTAGTCACTCGGAGAACAATGCTGCTGAAGCTATCACTAAGCTCGAACACCGCAGACTAGAGCAACAGAAATTAGAGTTTTTACCTGCTGCTCTGGAGATTCAAGCCGCGCCGCCAGCTAGGTGGAGCCGACTTTTGTTACGTTGCATAGTAAGTTTAATAGTAGCGGTAATACTTTGGGCTTCATGGGCCGAGATAGACATTATTGCCACGGCACAGGGCAAAATAGTGCCAAGTGGTAAGGTCAAAATTATTCAGCCTTTAGATACTGGGGTAGTAAAGCATATTTTTATCAGAGAAGGTCAACACGTAAAAGCTGGTGATGATCTAATAGTGCTTGATGGCACCTCTAACCAAGCTGATGCAGACAGGCTTAAAAATGAATTACAAGGATATGTCGAAGACTTAGCACGTCAAAAAGCATTTTTAAATAGGCTGGGGAAAGCGGGTTTTAGTCATGACTCTGAGAGCATAGATACAACTGGTTCAAATGCCTCACAGCAAATATCAACTCTCACTACAGGTATCACTTCGATAGGCTCATTTGATGAGATAAACCCGTTGCCAGCTAACCAACTCCAATTGCTAGATAGTGCATGGCTGGAGCATTTATCTAAGTTAAATAGTATATCTAGTGACATTGCAAAACTTAAAGCAGAGAAAAAGTCTATCAGCATTGATGTCGGACGTATCGAAAAAACATTGCCTTTAGTTGTTGAGCGAGAGCGAAGTTACTACACGTTACTTGGAACGTCGGCCGTATCACGAAATCAATATCTTGAACTGAAGCAACAACGAATAGATCAAGAAGAATCCTTGTTGTTGCAGCGTGCCAAGCTTGAACAAGCCAGAGCTAGTATCGTATCCGTTGAACAAAATTACTTCGCGTATCTCTCTGAAACCCGCAGAAATGTTTTGCAAGAAATTAACCAGTTAACAAGGCAAGTAGAGAGCACTAGGCAAGAGTTAACCAAAGCTATCCGACTTACCGAGTTAAGAGTTTTAAAAGCTCCTGTCACCGGTGTTGTTGAAGAACTAGCGATAGCGACAATAGGTGGGGTTGTAACACCAGCCCAAGAGCTATTAAAGATTGTGCCTATTGGCCAGCATGGCAGTGTACAACTTGAAGTCGAAGCAGGATTACTCAACAAAGACATAGGATTCGTGCAAGTTGGGCAGACTGCAGAGATTAAAATTGAGAGTTTTCCGTTTACCAAATATGGCGTGATAGATGGTGAAGTAACTGATATTTCAGCCGACGCGAAAGAGTACGAACAGCTTGGTCTGTTGTATCCGCTTAAAGCATCTTTGGTAACAGATGAAATCAATGTTAATGGAAAGTGGGTTAAGCTGAAACCTGGCATGTCAGTTACTGTTGAGGTTAAAACAGGTACCCGCCGACTGATGGAGTTTTTATTAGCCCCTTTAATGCGAGGTGTGAGTGAAGGGGCGCGAGAGCGTTAGATTTCAGATAATAACATATAAGGGGTGATATTTATGAATGGCAGGATAAAATCAGAATTAGTAACGTTGGTCAGCGTATTTTGTTTGATTTTTTATGCAGATGATAGCTTCGGAACTCATTCGGAAACGGAAATTGAAGGAAGCGGTCAGAATATTTTTCATAGTAAACATGTTAAAACTCCAATGGAATTAGGTAATTTTAGAGAGGAAGGCTCTTTCTATCTTCTTGAGTCTTCTATAGGTGAAGATGTGTGTACAAATGTTTTGGAGAGCATAAACCAACCTAGGGAATATAACTTTTTTAAAAACAAGGATGGAGTTAGAAAGGAGGAAAGTCGATTCGCTAATTTTGGCTTGCCTGAAATGATGATACAAACACAACTAAATGTTCCAAGAACTGTTATGAGTAAAAAAAACGCAAGCTCATTTCGTGTTGAAGAGTTCGTGGTTGATTTAGATAAGGATGGAGAAACTGAATCTATTTATAGAACAACCGGATATTTATCTGGTGTGTGGGTGCATAATTTATTCATGTTACCTTTGCCATATGATAGTAAAAAATACCTTAATATTGATTCGTTTTGGAAGGAACAACAAGAGTTAGGTAATGTCTCTAAGTTTTTTTTGCAATGGAAAGAGTTTCAAGGCCTAGAAGTTGGTGATTATCTAAGGACTCTGGGCTCTCAGGTGATTTACGAGCTTATAGAATTTCATGGGAATTACTATATTTTTGCAACTAGTTCCGTAATAAAAGAAAACTCCTCTGTCAAAGTGGCAGTTATTAAATTAGACGATATTGGCGTGGGCTATCCCGCATGTCTTTTTGAAACGAAGTTTATCGTAACATATTAATTCAAACTATATATTAAATTTTTAAAAGGAATTGCTTATGTCTTTAGGGAATTTACATGACAATTATAACGCACATCCGGAGCTAAATGATGCTGCAGGTAACCCAGCAACCACCTATTTAGCTGCCAGAGATAATATGTTAAAGAGAAAGGAAAATGAGGCTTTATTTGTAGGAACTGTAGGGGGCGTTGGTGGGGTCAATGTATCCCGAATCCATAATGATAGTGTTGGAATTCCAACTATAGGATACGGTTTCAATTTAAAGGCTCATACGGCAAAGCAAATCCGCTCTGCATTAACTCATTCTTTTGGGGGGACTCTTTCTGCAGATCAAGAGCAAGGTATTCAGATTTTAGAAGCATGGCGGAATCGTACTGCATATAACGGCACTACTTTTACTGATGCGGATATTATTGCTCTAGCCGAAGGTACAGGTGGTTTGGCTGCACACCAAGCTTTGATTCAAAGTATTGCTTTAACAGAAGCGCAATCGACAATCCTATTGCACGCATATTTGGATGGTTCAGCTGGCCTGCCTGCAGTTGATGGCGCTTTCGGTTTAGGTAATGCTGATTCTGTAGGTCAATCTACTGAGCGTTTAGCGCTGCTTGATTTGCGCTATGCTGGCCTTCTAGGTGACGGTATTAAAGATGCCATTGCGGGTAAAAATCAAGCTGCAGAGTCGCCTAGAGCAGCTGCTTGGTTTGAAGCTAGATACCACCATGGCAATACAGGGGGGGGCATTGCAGACTCGTCGCGCTATGGATGGCAGGTTAATTGGTCTGGTACAGGAGGGCCTCAATGCAAAAGATGAATTACAGGAAACTTTGGTTGCAGTTTCTTATTTATATAAGTATCACTTTGATCTGATAAAACAACGTGATGGAAGAGATAATTTCGAAGCGGCGATTGCATCAGAGAAGGCTTTGATAGAGGCTACTTATACACAAGGTAATGTGGTGGACTTTATACAAACTACTAACCAGTATGGGAATATTGATTTAGCACCTCAACAAAGTGGAATAGACCGTAATTTATTAAATGATTTGATGGTTGGTGATGATAGAGGGAATAAAATTGAAGGTGGTGATGGACATGACTATCTTTATGGTGAAGCTGGCGCAGATAAACTTTACGGTGGTGACGGCAACGACATCCTCGATGGCGGTACCGGTGTCGATACCATGTCCGGCGGCACAGGCAACGATACATACTATGTTGACTCGCTTCTAGATGTAATCGTTGAAAATGCAGGTGAAGGTGATTCAGATACCCTTATATCCTCGGTAGATTATGCCGTAGCAGATGGGCAATATAAAAACATTGAGCGCTTTGCTTTAGATACGCGTAATGGTGGCAGTGGTGAACGCTTGGGTGGGAACGAGTTTGATAATATTCTTGTCGGTAATCAGCTTGATAATATCATTTTAGGTGGTAACGGGTCTGATACCTTATATGGCAGGGCGGGATTCCACTTTGTTTATATCTTAACCAAATAACAACTCTGAGCGAAATGTAGGACTCCAACCAGCACGGCGGCGCTTACCTGCCAGACTGTCTTTTTTGCCTTGGTGCTGCCTTATCGCACTCAGAGCCGCTCGGTTAAATAGGGCGAGATGCTTTGCGCCATCAGGATCCGTTACCTTCAGCGCATCTTCGCGGAAGACCACATCCAGCACCCAATGGAGCTGATTTTCTACCCCCCAATGCTCTCGAATAGTCCTCGCGGCCTCTTCGGCATTGAGCGGTAAGGAACTGACATACCAGCGTGAAGAACATGATGTTATTCCATCGACTGTCCGTTCACTGGCAACTTCGATAAATGAGGTGATGTGCGGCCACTTTTTCTTAAGTTCCGCTGATAATTCTGCTTCTATCTGCATGACTGTTCGGCGCTCCCTGCGGCCATGACCCATGTTGAACTGCTCAAATATAGCCAGTTCTGGCTGCTCATACGCTTTACTGAAGCTGGTTTTGACTGCTTCAAATAATCCCGGCTGGTTCGACTTGAGCTGAATAATGAAATCACCGTTCCCCTGTTTAATTTTGTTCATGGTAGACACCTGACAATGCAGTGCATCCAGCGTCAGAACGGCATTATCCAGTGCCATAGCATCAATCATGTTGCGGGCGACTTCAGCTTCTTTCCCTTTAGAATGTGAACTGTCTTGGTAAAGTGTAATGCCGTTGCCGACATCAAATGCGCTGACAACATGGAGTGCATTCTTAGCATCCTCACTCCACGCCCCGCGCAGGGTTTTTCCATCCAGCGCGATAACGGTTTTCCCTTCCGTTTGCCGTTGCTCATTGATCCAGCCAAATATGGCTTGAAGGAGCAGTTCGCTGTCCAATGCTTTGATTATATTACTGATACAATGCCTTTTAGGGATGCCATTTTCGAATTTTCGGTACAGACGGAGCCAATCTAGCTGTTCTTCTCCGAATTCCTGAATAGACTTCCACCCAGTCGCACCGCTGAGGATAGCACTGAGTGTCAGGAACACCACATCCACTAAATTATGCTTTAGATTGATGTCCTTACGGGGATCGGTAATCTGTTCTAGTTGTTTCAAAAGGGTCATGGTCATCTGTGGATTAAGGGCAAGGCAGATCAGATCATGACCAACCGTAAAAGTTCAATTTAAAGTGGGATCCCGCCCTGCTTATATGGTGGCAAAGGCAACGATCATCTAGAGTCTGGCGAAGAAGATGTTTACGGTGAAGGCAAACTAAATCTGCTTCAAGGAGGAGAAGGAAATGATACCCTGATAGGTGGCCATGGCGTTGATCTGCTCTATGGTGGAACAGGAGATGATAGCTTATTTATCGATAAAGGCGGACTTTATGCTTCCAGCCCTGTCGATCCAAATTATCAAAAGCTTGGCACCGAGTTGATGAATGGCGGTGAGGGCTTCGATACCTATTATGTAGGTACTGCTTCTAATTATGCCATCATTGAAGACTCTGATGGTCAAGGCGAAATATATGTCAAAGCAGATGGGGTTGGAGATAAAACTTACAAGTTGACAGGCGGTACTTTCTGGGGAAAACAAACTATTACAGAAACTGGCCTAGAAGCTGACGGATATACACTTATACACTCTGACGGCACCGAAAGCCAAATCACGGTTGCTTATGAATCTGATGGCAGTCAAACATTAATAGCTTTTGGATTTAATATTCCTAATTTCTATAATGGAATGCTAGGAATAAAGCTTGAGGGTGGTCGTGTCGATTCTGGTAATAACACCGTGGATGATGTCCTTAAAAAACTAACTTTTGATGACCAATTCACTCCCGAAGAAGTAGATAAAATAAGAAATGCAATTAGAGATGTCTACGATAATTCTGCAATAGCTCGAAAGATGCTTAAGGAATTTGCTGTTATTGGTAATAAGGATATCAATATCAAATTTTCCGAGAACGGCTTTAGTTCAACATTAAATGGTCGAGACCCTTCTTCTGACAATATTAGTAATGGCGTTAGCGTAGCTGGCGTGTTTATTGATCTAAATTGGCTTCAAAATAATAGTTATATTAGTACCAATGGTGTAGCTGTAGAAGATACTCTAGAGGCTGCTCTTATTCATGAGTTAGTACATTTAATGAAGGGAACTTCCGATACCAGCTCTCCTGGTGAGAAAGGAGAAACTGTAGAGTTCGCTAACTCCATTTATCGCGAAATGGGTATAGCAGAGCAAGCGTCCTATGCTGCTTATGATTCAACCGGCAACACTCATGCTATTGGCTATGAATACACACAAGGTCAAACAATCGACCGGGCATTCACTTTACTGTCTGAAAATCCAAATATGGATGATCTTGATACCACCGAAGGGGGTATATTAAAAGACCTCATTATCGGCAATGAGCGTGATAATGTAATTAACGGTGGTGATGGCAGTGACTATTTATATGGCGGCGATGGCAATGATACCCTTAAAGGCGATAAAGGGTGGGTGGGACGTATTGACCCTGTAATAGAAAGTAATGATGTCCTGTTTGGCGAGGGTGGCGATGACACTCTTGAAGGCGGAGAAGGCAATGATATTCTCTATGGTGGTACGGGCAATGACAAGGTTCTTGGAGGAAGAGGTAATGACCAACTCATAGGCGGTAAGGGTAATGACCTGCTTGATGGGGACGTAGGTTATAACAAATATATTTTCTCTAAAGGTGATGGGCAAGACACCATTGGTGCCAGCAGATATCGAAGTTCCAGCGATGAATTAGTTTTTACAAGTGAAATTAACCCTACAGACGTTGTATTCGCTCGTGAAGGCATTGACTTAGTCTTTCGCTTCATAGATACCGACGACCAAATCACCATAAGAGGCCATTTCGAAACTTCAGGTGGTTGGGGTTCATTTGTTCAAGCCACCTTTGCAAATGGAGTGGTGTGGACATCTGAATATATTAACTCATCGTTATTACAGGGAACTGAAGGTGACGATAATATCGTTGGTTACGTTGGAGATGATGTAATTAGTGGTCAGGAAGGAAATGATATTATTGAAGGCCAAGAAGGACATGACACTATATCAGGCGGATCCGGTGATGACATCCTTAAAGGTCAAGGCGGCGATGATAGATTAGATGGTGGTATCGGTAATGATACGTTAGATGGTGGTTATGGCAACGATATTATTACCGGAGGTAAAGGTGATGATATCATTGAAGCTGGTGATGGCATAAATACCATTCATTTTGCTCGCGGAGATGGGCAAGATATAATTTCATATGAGTCAGAATTTAATAATTCTAGCAGGTCAAATCACCTAGTGTTTGCTGATGACATTTCAATTAATGATGTAAAGCTGTCAAGAAATGATGATGATCTGTTGATTGAAATCGTCAATTCGAATGATCAGATAACTGTCGAAAATTATTTCAGAACAATCGAACTTGATTATGGTTCTGTATTAGATGATATAGCCTTCTCCGACGGAACTATTCTTATCAGTACTGATATTCAGTTATTAGTACTCCAAGGCACAGATGGCGACGATAAGTGGCTGGTTGGCAATGAGTTAAATGATGTCATTGATGGTGGATTGGGGGATGATGTCATTGATGGATCATTTGGTCGTGATACATTAACAGGTGGAAAAGGTAATGATGTCGTAGATGGAAGCTTCGGTAACGATACTTATATTTTTTCTTTAGGTGATGGACAAGATGTCTTTAAGGACTCTGTTTATTATTCGGTGTTCGAATTAACGAGTAAATATTCTAGTTTAGAAGATCGAATCAACTTTACCGATATAAATTCTTTCGATGTACATGCAAAACAAGTCGGTGATGACTTGATTTTGACTTTTAATGAATCTAATGACCAGATTACTATTGAAGACCAATTTAGTCGTAGCTATTCAACTACAACTTATATCGAAGAACATGGGATTGAGTATTTTACCTTTTCCGATGGTGTAGAATGGAATATAGATGACCTCATTGTTCATTCATTAAGCGGAACTGAAGCTGATGATACGATTTATGGTTTCAACCGTGCTGACACTGTGAATGCTGGTTTAGGTAATGATATTGTTTATGGTGAATCCGGAGAAGATGTTATCCATGGTGGAGCGGGGAATGATTCCCTATACGGTGGTGATGACAATGATCAAATCTTTGGAGATTCAGGACATGACTCTATACATGGTGGACTTGGTGACGATCAACTATACGGTGGTGAAGGAAACGACACGATAAAAGGTGGCTATGGTCATGATATGCTCGATGGTGGTGCCGGTGATGATACCTTGATTTCCTTCGACGATATTTATGATACAAGTGGTAAGACCCTTATCGGTGGTACCGGGAATGATACAATTTACGGCTCATTTGGTAATGACACCTATCATTTTAATCTTGGGGATGGACAAGACCACATCATCGCCACCAGAAAAGAACAAGCTTATTCTAACTTTGCAGCCACTAACGATACCTTGATTTTCGGTGAAGGGATATCTGTGGAAGATTTAAGTTTTGAGCGACACGGTGAAGACATGGTAATTCAAGTCGGTAATGGTGGCGATAGCATTACTGTCGAGAATTGGTTCTTATCATATACCGATCACTTCTTGGTTAATAACTTCCAATTCAGTGATGGTACAAGCCTAACTGTCGCTGACATTAACAAGCTTGTGGTTCAATTAGGTACGAACGTAGGTGAACAAATCGTTGGTTCAGAAAATGACGATCGTATCTCGGGACTGGGTGGAGACGACCAACTTTTTGGTTTGGGCGGTAACGACACGATCAATGGGGGAGAAGGCTCCGACTACATAGATGGTGGCTCGGGCAACGATAATCTAGTTGGTGGCGTTGGTAACGATACGTTACGTGGCAACAGCGGTGATGACACATTAGTCGGTGGTTTGGGTGATGACGGTTACCTTATATATGCAGGTGATGGTCACGACACATTGGATGTGGGTGACGGTGGTGTAGATAATCTATTTCTTCAAGATATCAATTTTGCAGAATTGACTTTTAGCCAAGACGGTGACGATCTTTTAATACTCATTGGTGATGGTGTGAGTCAATCAATTCGAGTGCTAAATCATTTTGTTGGTGGCGAATTTGCCCTTGATCACCTAAAAAGCGCTGATGGCAGATGGCTAAGCACAATTGATATCAATGACCTAATGAATGTTGACCCAGACCCGACGCCAGACCCAGATCCGACACCAGACCCAGATCCGACACCAGACCCTGACCCGACACCAGACCCTGACCCGACACCAGACCCTGACCCGACACCAAATGTTGGCGGTGATGATGTCATTGTTGGCACAGACAATGGCGATATCATATTTGGTGGTGTTGGTAATGACAAGTTGACTGGAGGTAAAGGTGATGACGTGTTATTTGGTGGAGCAGGCAATGATGTCTTTTGGTTCGCTAAAGGGGACGGCCAGGATGTTATTGAAATTAGCACCGGTGTAAATGTTATTGAGTTTGCAGAAGACATTTCATGGCAAGATGTCGCACAAAACTTGTCTAAGTACGGCGATGATCTAATCTTAAAAATTGCCGGTGGCCCAGATCAAGTAACGATTTCTGATTTCTTTATTTATGGTGCGAATGTACTTAGCGATTTTAAATTTTCGGATGGAAGTAATTTAAGTCCTGCGCAAATTTTTGGCGCTTTTGGATTACCCGTCCCGAATGCAAAACCATCAACTAGTACAGAGACCATTTTTGGTGATTTAGACGACAATACTATCAATGGTACTGATGGTAATGACGTATTAAATGGACAGAATGGGAATGACACATTAGTAGGTGGTCTAGGTAACGACATCTTAATCGGTGGCTTGGGTAATGATACTTTCGTGTTAAGCAAAGGTGATGGACAGGATGTTGTGAATGCATCCGGAGGCGGCACTGATACCATTTTATTCAAGTCAGGCATTAGCTTTAATGACATAGCGTCTTCATTGATGAGAATGGGAGATGATTTGATACTTGGTAGTGGCGATAGCCAGGTTACTATTTCCAATTTCTTTTTAGGTGGAGACTACGCAGTTGATAATTTCGTATTCGAATCGGGTGGAAAGCTAAACGCGGCACAGATCTTTGGTGCTTATGGCTTAACGCTTCCTGATGTAGAAGAGTCTGATCAAAGCTTGAAATTGCCCGATCAACGAGCCTTCGCTCAAGTCATTAAGGGCAATGGAAGTAATCAAGGCCTTTTCGGTTCATCTGATGATGAATTGTTGTTAGGCGAAGGTGGTGATGATGTTCTCTCGGGAGGAGCTGGGAATGATACACTTATCGGCGGAAGTGGTAATGATAATTACTTATTTACATTAGGTGATGGTCAAGATGTGATTATAAACCAACACTCTGATACCGAAAGCGTTGATATATTGTCTTTTGGTACAGAAATCACCAGTTCACAGGTTAGCGTCTCTCGTCTAAATGATAACTTAGTTCTTCATATCGATGGAACTGATGACCAAGTTACAGTACAGGACTACTTTGTGAGTAACGGTGACAATATTCACAGTTTAGACTCCATAGTTTTTGCAGACGGCAATACCTGGAGCGTAGATGATGTATCACAAATGGTATCTCTCTCAAAGACCCTTAGTTCCGAAGTAAATGGTGTTTCCGAGGCTGCATCTCTCGATCAATCATTCAATTTGCTAGTTCAGTCTTATGCTGCATTTGATGGTGAAGCTGATTCTGACTTGAGTAATATTAAGGGGGATCACATGAACGTGTTACCTATAGTTGAACGCTACTAAAATTTAACATAGCTCTATAGACAAAAAGCCGTGCTGTTTTTCTCAGTACGGCTTTTTAATTTTTAATAGTGAAATTTAGCTCCTAGGACCACAATGGTTGTTGGTCGCGATTCAGCATAAATGATTTTTATGAGTTTTGGCGTCACTTTTTCTTGATATTTGTAACTCTGAATGCCTTATTGCATGCAAGTTTTCCGTTGGCCGACTTAACCTAAATAAGTAGTTGCCTGAACCATTATTACTTCTATAGGCAGACTCATGAATAAACTCAGGGTACTGATTCTTGAGGATCATCCGTTTCAACGCACTGTGCTGGAGCATAATCTCAAGTCGTTGGCCTGTGTGGATGTTGTTAGTTTCGGCAGTGCAACTGCAGCCTTCTCTTGGTTAACTCAGAATCGCGAAGTCGACATAGTCATCTGCGACCTGATGATGGCCGGAACCGATGGACTGTCATTTCTGCGTCAGGCAAGGACTAGGTTTAAAATTCGTGCCGTAGCGCTCTATAGCGATGTGGACAGAGAGTTGCGCCGGGCAGTATCGCAGATGGTCAAACTGTTGGGGTTTCAATATTTGGGAGACTTGGCCAAGTCTCCCACAATTGAAAACCTGAGCTCAATGATTTGCCGTTATCGCGAGTTGAACGAACCTCGTCAGCAAACGCTTGAGCCTGAAAGACAAACAGACTGGGTATCTTTGAATTTCAAAGACTTCAAGGATGCAGTTATGGATCAGCAGTTTGTCGGCTTTTACCAGCCCAAGTTCCACGTATCTGATTTGCAGATTGAAGGCGCCGAAGTCTTGGCGCGCTGGAATCATCCCGTATTTGGTCTCTTGAGTCCGGCACTGTTTATTGAGCCTTTGATCCGCTATGGGCTGCTGGATGAAATGTTTCTGCAGCTATTCCGCCAGGGGATAAGGCTGCAAAAGCAATTGCTGGAACAAGATTATCGCTTGTCGCTGGCCTATAACCTGGATATTTCTCAACTGAACTCCACTGAGCTGGTATATCAGATCTTCAAGTTGATCCGTGACTACAAGTTGCCACCGAAATTGGTCACCATAGAGATCACCGAGTCCGGGCTTATCTCGGCACCGGCCCTCAATATGGAAAACCTGATCCGTTTACGCATGTTGGGTTGTGAACTGGCCATTGACGACTTTGGTGCAGCTTATTCTTCTATGGCTCGTCTGTGTGAGCTGCCTTTTTCACAAATGAAACTGGATGCCTGTTTTGTGGCTGGCCTCGATACAGAGCCCAGATGCAAGGCGGCGATTTCCAGTGTAATTGCATTATCTGACTCGCTCGACATGCAACTGGTGGTTGAAGGTATTGAGACCGAGGCACAGCTCAGATTGCTGCAAAATCTTGGCTGCAACCTGGGGCAGGGATTCTACTTTTCCAAGCCCTTGAGTGAAGCCGATTTTTGCAAGCGTTTTTTGAATAGCCAGACCCTAAGGCTTCGCGGCTGAGCTGACAGCCGCAATAAGCTGTTTACGCTGCACCTTGAGCCCCTCTGCAACCTGTTGCGGCCAGGGATAATAGTGCCTCGGGCGTTTAAAGCGGGCCAGCTTGTCTGCCAGGAAGGCGGTCAACTCGGCTTCGCTCGGTACTTCTATGCTTCGATATCGCAAAATGGCGGCCGGCAGTAAACCAAACTCGGGGTTATCTTCACCAAAGACGATGGCATCCAGGATGGCAGGGTGCCGTTTCAGCGCCGCTTCCACCTCTTCCGGTTGAATATTCTCGCCGCCGCAGATAAACATATTGTCAACCCGCCCCTGAATATGCAGTAGCCCATCCTGGCTCCAAAAGCCTTTGTCCTTGGTGCAGAACCAACCGTCTTGGGTCTCTTTAACTATGCTGCCATCCGGCTGCAGGTAACCCATGAACAGGGTCTCACCCCTGACCCAGATAACTCCTTGTTCTATTTTGAGTTCGCGCCCGGGTAACAGGCGGCCACTGCTGCCATCGCTGCGGGCCATTCCCGTGGTGATCTGCGAGCCCATCTCTGTCATGCCGTAACTGGTAAAGGCTTTCACCTTCAAGGGAGATAGCCTGTCCAGCAGGCCTTGGCCTATGGCGCCGCCGCCAAGTAGCAGGCACTTCACTCCCATAAGGCTTTCGGGGCTGTCGTCCAACAGGCGTTGTAACTGGGTGGCCACCAATGAGAGATGAGTGATGGCATCACGCTTTAACTGCGCCGCCATAGTCAGCTTATTGTCCGGCAGCACCACGGCCGCCGCAGCCAGGGCGCAGCGATTGAGGATTGCCAGACCACCGATATGGAACAGCGGCAACGAGAGTAACCAGGCATCACCACTCGTCAAAGGGATCAACTGCCGACTGCCATTGGCGTTGGCGATATGGTTACTAAGGCAGTGGATTGCGGCCTTGGGGCTGCCACAGGAGCCCGAGGTAAGAATGATATTGAGCGGCGTATCGGCCGAGACAGTGGCTATCTCGGCAGGGGTACCATTCGATTCGTGAATGGCAAAATCCGCCTGCACTCGGGTGACCGCCAGCGCTTGCCAAAGCTGATCTCTGGCGTTATCCGGGCACCAGATAAAGCGGATATTAAAACGTTCAAGCAGCTCCTGAAGCTGACTATCCGGAAACTTGGGTGACAGCGGGCAAAAGAGTAGCCCCAGATCCAAACAAGCCCAATACAGCAACATCAGCTCGCGGCAGTTGGCGGCCACACAGGCCAGTTTATCCCCGCGCTGCAACCCCAAGGCTCGAAGCTCGGCGCCGAGCGCCAACACTTGCTGGCTTACTGCCTGATAACTATGGCAGATACCGCCCTCTACCAAGGCGATGGCATCTGGAGTCTGTTGGCCACTGAGGTGAAGGGGCGAGTAGGTCATGTGCTTTCCTGTTAATGAGATTGCTGGTTACAGAGGTTGTCTGAGCTTGGCAGTTACAGACAGGACCACTGACCCAATAGTTCCAGCTCAGCAAAGTCCAGACAAGGTTTGTGCCCTTGGCCGACAATAATATCGTGTCCGAAAGGCGCCAGAGTATCCAGTCCGGGGGCTTCGTTGGGGGTCAAGAGGGCACTGACCGCCTCCAGATCGGCAATTCCCAGAGAAGATTCTAGGCTGGAACTCAACAGGGCGCGCACGCCGGCCGCTTCGGCCTGTTCGATCAGGGTTTGCAGTCTGGTTAAGCTGCCGAGCAACATGGGTTTAAGCACCAGCGCCGTGAGACCGCTCGCGAAGTCATTGCAGTCAGGTACAAACTCACTTTGCAGCAGACTTTCATCCAGGGCATAGCGTATCCCTGTGGCCTTGAACAGGGCCGGGTTATCGTCGGCGCGGCGGCAGGGTTCCTCAATATATTCAATGCTGGCCTTGGGCAGACAAGCGCAAAAATCCACTGCTTGCTGATACTCAAAGCCCTGATTGGCATCCAGCCTGAGTTTAAGATGAGGTTTGGCGGCCAATACACCATGGATCAGTCTGAGCTCTTGCTCCATGCTGGTCTGGGCGACTTTGATCTTGGCTCTGAGAACCGTATCGGGAAGCGCCGCCAGCCTTTGTTGCAGTAGCGCCAGTGGCTCTTCTTCCCTGTGATAGATGAGCGGGATGGTTTCAAAGGCCGGCCAGCGCTGTGGCAGTTGTCCTTTGAGTTTGGTATCGAGCAGACTTAGCCCCCAGGCGAGCGAGGGATACTGACAGGCATCGGCCGCCTGACTCAACTCCAGCTCTTTGGCTGCCAGTGCTTGCATCAGCGCCAAGGCTGCTTCTGTCACCTCCGCCAGCGATTCACGGCTGAAACCCAGCAGTGGCTCGCCGTTGGCATCCAGGCCGCTCAAGGGGGCGACTTCCACAAAATGCTCTTCATTGCCGCAACTGGCCTTGATAACCAGCCCGGCTCTCTGTTCGATTCTTTGCTTGCCCACAGGTAGTGAGGTTTCCAGCGGTAGCCTATAGCGGGCCAGTGACAGTGAGTCTGGATGCATCATTCACCCCTTGAAATCGCGTTCAGGGCGCCTTTGAGCGCCGTGGCAAAAGCGCCGGGTTGGGCCTGATGGCTATTATGGCCCGCATCGGCAATGGTATGCAGCTTGAATCCGGCTTGTGGCTGCCAAGCCTTGGCGAGAGCGCTAAACTTGGCATCCTGCTCCCCTAGGTAGTAGTGGCTTGGGCAGGCAAGCTTGGCCGGCACCTGGCGCAGATCCTGTTGCAGTGCCAGTGAGGTGGCCTGGTAACAGTTGATTAGGCCAAGCGGCTGCTGATGGCGGCGTTTTTCGATTAAACGTTCACGCTCGGCGCTTGATAGGTCGGCAAATACCGCTTGCTGATACCAGAGGGCCAGCACTTGTTCAATCGGCATAGTGTTAAAACGTTCGGCCCACAGCTTATCGGCCATCGCCCTCTGGTGACGTTCATCATGGGATAACAGGCCCGGGTGACAGGACTCAAGATGCAGGCTCAGCAGCGCCTCGGGCCAGGTTTGAGCCAGATGCAGCGCGATACGGCCACCAAGCGAGTATCCCAATAAGTGAAAGCGTGGGATGCCTGCCTTGAGCAGTGTATGGCGCAGCAAGGCAACACAGTCACTGAAGCCTGGGCTCGCTATCGAGATATCACCGCTGCGGCCATGGCCCGGGAGATCGACCGCAATACAGTAGTAGTCCTGACTCAGGTGCGGCAGCAACTCGCGCCAATCATAGCTGCTGCCGAGAAAACCGTGCAGCAGCACCAAAGGCGGCTGGGTTGCTGAACCCTGAGTCGTTGTGGCTAACATCAGCTTTGTTTTACCCATTGGCCTATGCTGGCTATCTGGTCGCTGGCCTGGGTTTGGCTGATGCAAACTTCAATAACCGAGGCGCCGTTATAGTTGAGCGCTTCACTGTAGGCATCCATAAAGCCCTGGAAGTCTTCCACCCTATTGTAGGGCAGGCCAAACATGGCCGCGCCATAACCAAACTCCAGCCCGTGGCTTAATCGGTAATAGTGAGCCCTTACTTGCTCATCCGGTACCGGCAGGATATTGAAGATATTGCCGCCATCATTGTTGAGTATCACTATCACCAATGGCCCCTGAGCCTGGCGTGCCAGTGCCAGAGAGTTGAGGTCGTGCAGCGCCGATAGATCGCCGAGTACCAAGGTGGTGGCCTGGCCCTTGTGGTTGGCGACGCCACAGGCACTGGCCAGCAGGCCATCTATCCCTGAAGCACCGCGGTTGGTATAGGTGATGGCGGCGCAGCAACTGATGGGCGCGAACATATCATAAAGTCGCACCGGCAAACTGTTACCGATAAAAAGCTGCTGCTCGCCGGTTCGGATTGCCGCTATGGCCCTGATCACCTGGGCCTCACCGAACTCGCCGTTATCGATTTGGCGTACAAAGAGCTCATTGAGCGCCTCATTCTGGGCGGTGAGCTCCAGTGCCCAATTGGCGGAGGACGAGCGTGGCCACTCAAGCGCGGCTATCTGCTGTAGCTCTGCCAGCCAGATCTGCTTGGGTTTATGGCTGGGATCCAGGCGCATCTGCTGCGGCAATACTTGCCAATATTGGTGCCAGTTCTGCTGTTCCAGATAACTTATCAAGCGTTTCGACAGTAGGCGTCCACCAAATACCAGTGCCCGGTCGGCCTGTTGCAGCAGGGCTCGGCCCTTGGGGTTGAGCAGCAGTTGGTCGACATTGCCTATCGCGGCAGGATGTTGACGCAGCTGAGACTGGGCATCTGTCAGCAGCGGCCAACCGAGTTTGCTGGCCAGTTCGACCAACTTTTGTGGATTATCGGCACTATCTAGGGTGCCGGCAATGATAACACCCTTGCCGTGAACAAAACGCGCCATGGTATCCCAACTGGGGACTTGTCCCATGCCTACAGCTGCATATTGGTTATAGGGTGTGCTTGCCTGTTGCCAGCTCGCCAAAGGTTGCAGGTAGTGCTCTATGGCCTGGCTTCTGGGGGCATCCAGGCTGCTTGGGTACAGCGGCTCACGATACATACAATTGATGTGGACCGGCATGCTTTGGTTGGCCACGGCTTCATCAATCTGAGTCAGCAGTGCCTGAGGGGCTATGGCCAGATCCGGTGTCGGCAGGTTCAACTGCTTGGCATATTGGCCGAAAATCGCCGGTTGGAGTATGGCTTGGTTGGCGCCGCAAGCTATCAGCTCAGGCGGTCTGTCGCCGGAAAGCACGACCAAGGGGACTTGAGTCAACCAGGCCTCAACGATGGCCGGATACAGGTTGGCAACGGCCGTACCCGAGGTGGTGATAATGGCCACCGGAGCCCGACTGGCCTTGGCGAGCCCGAGCGCCATAAAGCCCAGTCCACGCTCATCGAAGTGCAGGTGTTGTTTTAGTTTGTCCTGGCGGGCGGCTGCCAGCGTCAGGGGCGTGGAGCGCGAGCCCGGCGCCATGCACACATGCTGAGCCCCAAGGCGTGCCAGTTCTTCAAGTATGAGGGAACCCCAAAGGAGATTGAGTTCGGCGTGAGAATTGATTTGCATAAACAGCTTACCCAGTATCGAATGCTCATTAGTGTACCGCTTTTGGCAGCGCTATTGTATGAACTCTTGGGCAAATCTGTCTGTATACCTCAAGGCCAAAGATCGGCTGAGATCGGGTTCAGATTGATGTGGCAAGCCTACAGCAAGGTTCCGCTCACCAAACGCAGCTGTGAGCGAATCCATTCCAGATCCGGGTCTTGCTGGCCGCTGGGGCTGAGCAGTGTCAGAGTCAGTGGCTCAGTGACATTGAACAGCCGGGTGGTTTCCATTTCCGACAGTTTGCAAAGGTGTAGCAGGGGTTCTTCGCCCAGCAGATCGAATACCGCCTTATAGGGCACCAAAGCCACCGCCTGTGAGGCTTCCAGATAGGCACTCAGGGAGGAAATGCCGGTGATGGTCATCTCGACATTCAAATCCAGATTGTTGATCCGGCAGTAGTCTTCAAATGGGCTCAGGCAGTTGGGACCAAGGCCCAGATCTGTATTGATATAGGGATACTCGGCTATGGTTTCCAGTGTCAGTTCACGGGACAACAGCGGATGATTCTTGTTGCAGATAAGGTAAAGGCTATCCAGCTTTCTCAAGGCTTCTATCTGTAACTTATTGCCGATTGCCAGTAAATCCTGCGGGTAATGGCAACTGCAAAGCCCGGCACTGATGTTGCCGTCTATTATTCCTTGCAATGAGTTGCAGCCCCAGGAGTTCAAATTGATATGCAACTGCTTGTTCTGTTGTTTAATGGCCTGCATCAAGGCTTTTGGGTAGGCGTAGGATATCAGCCCGGGGGTGACCAGCTCGAAGTTTTTGTTTCCAGCCAAGGTTGGGTTTCCAAGATGATTGAAGCCCTTGGCACAGTCGACTATTTCTTTGGCAATAGGGTAAACCTTGGCTGCAAATTCATTTGGAATAAGGCCATACTTCTTTCTTAAAAATAGCTCGTTACCAAAAATAGATCTGGCAGTTTTTAAACAACGGCTTATTTTTGGTGCGGGTACATTTAGAATTTTGGAAACATGTGTTGCAGACTTGTTCTCATATAAGCTAACAAGAATGGAAAGACTAAGAATATCCAGTTTTTCAAAGTCAATATGGTTCATCTGCAATACTCCTTTAGTGGTACCCTCGATATCTATATTAACCAGTTTTTTCAGAAAAAATAATTTTATTCGAAGCTATTTTTGATTCTGTATTCTAGATCACTAAATGCTGGGTTTTAGGTTAATTAAAGGTTGTATGTGAGAGGAATTCTCATTACGCCTGCATATTTCAAATAGTGAAATAGTGTATTTTAAAATATCGTTTTATCTAAATTCAATTTCTTATTTTTAGCAGTTTGTTTTCTAGAAAATGGCAATGTAGTCAGTGTCTTATGTTTTGTTTTTTCAGTCTTTCTCCGGATGATTATTTGATGATGATCAAAATTTATATTGCTGTAGATAGTAATAATTCAACTGCGCAATAAGCGCATTAAAAACTAAAAATGATGTTTGGAGGGTTATATGGATACTTCAGTTATTCTAAGTTATGCCTTTATCTACTTCGTGCTTTTTATTGCAGTACCATTCGTGCTGGTGGTATTTGTGATGACATGTATCAAGTTCTTTAAGTCAGACGAAAAAAACGCCGAAGCGATAAAGCTCAAGAATCGGTTCTTTGACAAACAGAGTTTAGACTTTTTTAAATCTCTGAAGTCTTTAACCAATGGTCGATACGAAGTTTGCAGCAATGTAGCTTTGGAGTCAGTGGTTGATATTGACCCACATGCGCCTGCAAGTCACTCACGTCTGGACTATGTATTGATAGATCAGAATTCTTCAGAAATAAAAATGGTAATTTCAGATTTCAGTGATGCTGAAAGTGCCAATTCAAAGAGCCTACTCGAAAAACTCAACGTTCGCCTCATCGATATGAAACGCTCCAATCCCCTGGATGCACAGCATCTTGAGCAGATGTTGACGGCTTAGGCTGCAATAACGGGTGGCGGTGCTGCGCTGCCACCCTTGAGTCCCTGTTAGATCCAATTGAAAGTGAGGACCCGAGATGTCCAGTATTCGATGGCGTGCAATATTAGGCGCGGCCTCTTTGACTTGTTTGTTGGGAGTGAGCGGCGTTGTCTATGCCGAGACCGCGTTGAAAATCAACAGTGATCCCTGTGTGAAGTGCCACAAACGTAATGGCTTAATGCAGGGACACCATGGCCAGGATCAGCTCAATATGAGTTGCAGTACCTGTCATGGCGAAAAAGGAAACCATCCAAGAAAGCCCAATG
The DNA here is from genome assembly GCF_056497865.1 of Shewanella sp. VK101. Classification (NCBI taxonomy): domain Bacteria; kingdom Pseudomonadati; phylum Pseudomonadota; class Gammaproteobacteria; order Alteromonadales; family Shewanellaceae; genus Shewanella; species Shewanella sp. VK101. Next base: position 4,663,184 of record NZ_CM151402.1, on the reverse strand, counting down.
ATTTAAGGGTATTTACTCCTCAGGAAGGGATTGCACCTGCGACCCAGAATGCCACCTGTCTCAAGTGTCACCAGCCGCAGAAATTGGCTGAAAAAGAGTGGACCCACAATGTTCACGCCGACAAGTTGAGCTGCGCCGCCTGCCACAAGCTGCACCCGTTGGACGATCCAATGAAACAAGCAACAGGCAAACAGCACAGTAAGCTGTGCCGCGACTGTCATACGGCCAACTAAGGGGTAAGAGTAATGGAAAATTCCAGAAGACGTTTTTTAAAAGGGGGCTGTGCCCTGATGGCCGGTGCCTCTCTCTATCCATTGAGTGGCAATGAAGCGGTTGCCAGTGCCGATCATGACTCGGGGATCAATTATGCCCTGCTCCATGATGAAACCAAGTGTATTGGTTGTAACGCCTGTAGTGACGCCTGTCGGGAAGTCAACCAGGTACCTGAAGGGGTTTCCCGGTTGGAGATTATTCGCACCGGCCCTTACGGCGAATACCCGAACCAGTTTTATCACTTTAGCCGTAAGTCTTGTCAGCACTGTGAAGACGCTCCTTGTGTCAACGTCTGCCCAACAGGTGCGGCGTTCAAGGACAAGAAAACCGGCATAGTGACGGTCGACGCCTGGAAGTGTGTCGGTTGTCAGTACTGTATCGCGGCTTGCCCCTATCAGGTGCGCTTTATCAACCCTGTTACCAAAGCGGCCGACAAATGCGACTTCTGCCGAGAGACTCAACTCAAGCAGGGTAAACAGCCGGCCTGTGTGGAAGCCTGCCCAACCAAAGCCTTGGTATTCGGTAACCTGAAAGATCCGAGTTCAGAAGTGGTGCAGATGATTCGGGCCAACCCAACCCAGAGATCCAAGGTCGATCTCGGCACCCGGCCCAAGCTGTTCAAGATTGTGGCCAAACAGGGGGAGATTAAGCTATGAGTCCTTTTCATTTTGATACTTTGGTTTGGCACTGGCCCATTGCGTTTTATCTGTTCTTCGCCGGGGTTTCGGCGGGCGCCATGTTCTTTGCCGTGCTGTTGAAAAACCTTTGTCTGAAGCAGGATGCCTGGCGTTCCGGCTTTGTCCAGGCAGCTTGTTTGGTGGCGCCGATCACTGTGATGGCGGGCTTGGGGATCTTGGTAATCGACCTGACCAAGCCGTTCCATTTCTGGAAGATCCTGGTGTTCTATAACCCCACTTCAGTGATGTCCATCGGGGTGATGATCCTCATGGTTTACATGGTGTTCATGTTTGCCTGGATTGCCATGGTATTCCGTCAACCGATAGACGACTGGTGTGAGCAACGTTTCCCCGTGGTGCTTAAAGTGACAGGCTTTTTGGCCAAGCATGAGCCCAGTTTGACAGGTCTGTTGCTGATCTTCTCCCTGGCGCTGGGGGCTTATACCGGCTTCCTGCTGTCGGCTCTGCCCGGTTACCCCATGCTGAAGAATCCGGTATTGCCTCTGCTGTTCCTGATCTCCGGTTTGTCTTCCGGTGCGGCGGCGTCTCTGCTTGGTGGTGTACTGCTCAAGGGTAACCCTGACGGCAAGGAAGTGCACTTTATTCACAAGATAGAGATCCCTCTGATCCTGGTGGAAATTGCGGTGATCTTCACCTTCTTCGCCGGCTTGGTACTCACCGGTGGCCAAAGCAAAGTCGCGGCCTTCAATGCCATAGGGGAAGGTTTCTGGGGCTGGGTGTTCTGGCTGGGGATCCTGGGTTGTGGCCTCTCTATTCCACTGGCCATGAATCTGTTTATGACCGCCACGGCCAAGCGTAAATGGTCTTATGTGGCTGCGACAGCAACCCTGAGTCTGTTGGGGGTCATTTTGCTGCGCCACTTCATCCTGTACACAGGACAAATGACGATTGCTTAACCCCCATAAAAAGGAAAATGTGATGTTGAAAAAAATGCTTCTGATGATGGCTCTGGGTTTCTCCGGTTCACTGCTGGCGGCCCCAATTGCCGATTCCCACACGGAAATGTCCGGCTGCGAAGCCTGCCATAAAGATGGTTCGCCTTCCGCCGACTATGCCTTTGAAAACGAGCAATGTGCTTCCTGTCACGGTGATATGAAGTCGCTCGAAGGTGAGGCTCACAAGAAACATGATGGCGTGCTCAGCTGTACTGACTGTCATACAGCTCACGAAGAAAAAGACCCGGCAGCGGGTTGCAAAGACTGCCACTGATAAGAGGTTAAGGAATGCGGCGGCTTTGCAGTCAATAACAAGCACCGCCGCATCCTGAAGCAGCGTTTTACGTTGCTGACAAGGAAGTGATTGGGCAGGAAGCCACTTTGTTATTGCGCCTTTGACGCATTTCCCGATCCTCCACGGGACTCGCCACCTATTGAGCACGCGGGTGGCTTTTCTTGGTTTTAGTTCACTGGTTATTAATCCACTCGCTCATCACCACATGGGTTTTAATCTTCACTATCTCGGTGTGTGTGTCGATATATTCGCGGATCTCATGCAGCCGCCGCATGGATGGGGTTTTGACAAACACCAGCAGATCCATGTCGCCTGAGATACCATGGCAGGTAACGACTTCCGGAATCGCGTGAAACACATGCACCACATCGCTGCAGCGGGGGCACTTATGCTGAATTTCAAAGTAAGCACTCACAGCTTCTTTTTGGGATTCGCTGAGTAGCAGCTGGTAACCGCGGATTACACCGTTTTGCTCGAGCTTCTTGATCCTGTCCGAGACAGCGCTGCGGGACAGCGATACTTCGGCAGCCACATCTGAAATACTTCGACGGGCGTTTTTTTTAAGTGCATTAATGATTGCTTTATCGAACTTATCCATGCTACCTGACGTTTTGAGTGTTTTTTGCTGATTTGCCGTCATTTTGTCGGCCTAAAAGCCGTATTTGACGGAAACGAATGACAGAAAGTCTGCCGGAGAACGACTATACTGGCGCCATTCAAGATACTGATAATTTAGCAGATGAATCAAGTTACAGGAACCATAGGACGCTGGCAGGGCGCCGGCTTAATGGCCACCACATTGTTGGGTACCGGGGTGTTTATTTTGCCGCAGATGACGGTCGCCAAAGCCGGTAGTGGCGCCTTGTTGGCCTGGGCTTTGCTGACCCTGGCCATTATTCCGGTGACCCTGGTGTTTGCCCGTCTGGCCAGTCGTTTCCCTCACGCCGCCGGGCCGGCTTATTTTGTCGAACGAGCCTTTGGCCGTACCCTGGGCCGCACCATAGGCCTGAGCTTTTTGATGGCTGTGCCTATCGGTGCGCCCGCCGCCATTTTGATGACTTTCCAATTCGTTAATGCGCTGGTTCCCGTGTCCGGCTGGGTTCAAGTGGGCTGCGAACTCTTGGTTCTGCTCGGGCTCTGGCTACTCAATCTCAGGGGGATTCAGGTTTCTGCCAAGGCGCAATTTGCCCTGACACTGGGAATTGTGGCCGTGGTGGTAATGATGTTCGGCGCCGGTGGTGCCAAGGCCGGTGAATTGGTGTCTTTGACTGCTCATTCCACTCCCGATTATGACGGCGTGATGCTGGCGATAGGCATCGCCTTCTGGAGTTTCCTCGGTGTGGAGGCCATGACCCACTTGGCCAACGATTTTCGGCGCCCGGATCGGGACTTGATCCCCGCCATGGTGATAGGGGTGATTTTGGTCGGCGCGGTTTATTTGGCCTGTACCTTGCTGTTATTGCTGGTGGAAGTGGATACCAAGGTCGCCATGATAGGCGCATTCGATACCCTGCTCGGCGGATACGGTGCTCAGGTGATAGGTGTGCTGGGTATTGCCAGTGGTCTGGCGGCGGTTAACGTTTATGCCGCCAGTGTATCGCGGCTGCTTTGGAGCTTCAGTACCGAGGGGATATTGCCGGCCTGGTTCCGTGAGCGTAACAGTTATCAGGTACCGGTCAGAGCCTTGTCGGCCGTGCTGGGTGTGATGGGGCTGGTGATAGTGCTGACCTATATTTCAGGCCAACAGCTTGAGCAGCTTATTGCGTGGAGTAACGGGGTATTTGTGGTGATCTATCTCTTGTCCATGCTGGCAGCCATTCGCTTGCTGAGCAAACGTTACCTGCCTTTGGTACTGCTAAGCTGCGCGCTTTGTGTTTTGCTGGCGTTTGCACTCGGCAACGCCATGGCCTACGCCCTGGGGTTGCTCTGTGTGCTGGCTGTGTTGTTGACACTGCAACAGCAGTGGCAGAAACGCCAATTGCCGCCGGTGATCCCTATGCAATAAAAACGTGCAATAAAAGCATGCAATAAAGGGCGGGTTCAGTCTGAGTTGCCAGTCATGGCCTGGTTGCGCAGCTGGATCAGCTCAGAGTGTTTGAGATACAGCAGGTCGGCACAGCGGCGAATGATCTGGTCTTCGTAGCGGCACAGTTCGCCGTCGGCATAGGCCACACGCCACATCGCCAGGATCAGCTGCTGCTTCTGCTCAAGGGTAAAGCTATCATTGATGGCTGAGGTGAACTCAAACAGTGAGGTGGCATCGTGACGGCTTTGTTTCGCCTCAACTATCAGCTCGGCCGCCGCTTCGGCGGCTATACCCAGCGTATGTTCCAGAAGTTCGGGTAACAGCTGGGCCTCGGTGCCGGACATCTCCTCATCAGCATAAACCACTTCCAACAACATGCTGGCGGCTGCCAATTCCAGTTGTTTCTGCTGTTCCTGCGGGGATTTACTCTGCTGATGGGCATTCAAAAACTGCTTGAGTTTGGCGATCATAGGCTTCTCTTGTCAGTTGGCTCAGTGTTGGGGCTAACCCTGTTGGCTCTGGGAGTGTCGGGCCGCGCGGTTTGCGGCTTGGGCAGGGTGAAAACCAGCCTTGCCGATGCGCGCTTTAACCGGGCGGCCACGTTTTTTAGACGCCATCAGTGGCCGCGGGTTCCCCTTTGATAGTGTGAACCGCTTTACAGCAATGAGCCCAGCCCCTTGACCAGGAGATCGGCTGTGCCTTCGCCACCGCTACTTTGCAGGTAGTTTTTGACTATATCTATCATGGGCGCAGCCAGCTCTTTGGAGATCCCAAGTTTGGCAAAGGCATCATAGACCATGGCGCTGCCCTGTAGAGAGTTACCCAGGTCGCCGGCTTTGGAAAGCAGGCCCGTCATCCCTGAGTTGCCATCCAGCTTGGGCGCTGCGGCCAGCAAGCCATCAATACCGGGAATGCTGTCGGCAATGGGAGAGAAAGATTCTTGCCCCAATGAAGTCTTGGCCAGTCCGAGAAGGCTGCCAAGGCCACCTTCGGCCTGGGTTTGAGTCAGACCCAGCTGTGACATCACGGTGCCAACCAGCTCACTGTTTTGAGTGGCGGTCTGGGTATTGGTGGCTGTATCGGCTTGTGTCTGGGTGTTGCTGGTGAGTTTGTCGAACCAACCGGCCTGCGCTGGGGCCGCCAACAGTGAGCCCATGATTACGGCTGCTGTGATATAAGCTTTCATTTCTGCTTTCCTGTGCAAATAAAAGGTCTTCTGGGGCCATATTCTAGTCTTATCTCTGGCGTCGATGCACGGCTTTTGCGTGACAGGCGGTCGTTTTGCTGTATTTCATTTGTGCATTGGCGCGTGAATTTGGGTATCCTTGGCGTCTATCTTGATCCTTTAATTACAACCTTTTTGGGAAAGCTGCATGTCTCTGTCTGCCATCCTGACCGAAGCTTATAACTTCTTCCGTAATCATATCGTTCAGCTGGCGATGCTGACCGTTCCCTTACTGCTGTTGCAGGTGGGTATTCAAATGTGGCTCGGTGCCGAGCTGCTAAATGCCGATCCTGAAAATCCGCAGTTCGGCACTCCTCATATGCTGGCAGTGATCGCCTTGATGGTGATCTTCTCAGTGCTTATCGCGGCGTTGACGCTATTTATGGAGCTGCGTACCGAAGGCATGCAGCCCAGTACTGGCCAGGTGTTGAAATCCAGTCTGGCATTTGTGCCTGGGCTGATGTTGGCCGGAGTGTTCTCCGGAATGGCGATCGCGGCGCCGACCATGATCCTGGCGGCCATAGGGCCTATTTGGATCCTGGGGATGGGGATCAGCCTGTATCTGTTTGCCCGCCTGGCCTTTGTTAACTTTATGGTAGTGGTCGAGCGCATGAGCCCGTTGCAGGCCATCAAGGCCAGTTTTGAGTTCAGTAGCGGGCTCACCGGCACGACAATCTTGGTACTGCTGAGCTATTTTCCGCTGCTGCTCATCGGCAGTGTGCTGTCGCAACTGGGACAGGCTGGTGGTATGCCACTGCAGTTGGTGGTGGATACCTTTGTGGCTTTCATTGGTTTATTCGTCAATGTAGCCTTGTTCCGCCTTTATCGCGTTGCCCGTAAGGGCCGAGCTTGAATCTTCTTTGCTAGCCGCTCAAGCGGCTCTGTGAGGTCAGACTGTGCTGGATGATGTTGCCTTTATAGCCAGTGTGTCGGAAGACTTGGCCCGGGAATACCGGACTGCCAAGCGCTATGTGCAGGACGTGCCAACCCAGGCACTACTGCATGTTCGCAGCTTTGCCCACAAATTGACTGAGCTGTTGGCCGCACCGGCCAAGCTCAGTTTTGACAGCCCCAACCTTTATGATCGTATCGAACAGCTCAATAGCCAGCGGCTGATCGATGTGCGCATCACCCGGGCGCTGCATAGGCTGAGGGCCGATGGCAACCGCGGCGCCCATCCGGAAAAGTTCCACCTCACAGAAACGCAACTGCTGCAACTGGCCAAAAAGGCCATCGACGATCTGTTGAAACTGATGGAACTGGCCTACCCAAGGCTGAAGGGCCGGGAAGCGCCAGAGTACCACTTCGATGACTTTGATCTGCAGGCCGGACGCGAGCTCTGCTATCGGGCCGTGATGGAGGATGATGCTGAGGCGCAATATCTGCTGGGTATGGCGCTCAAGAATCGAGCCCTGATTGCCCGTGGCCAGGAACAGGCCCTGCAAGATAAGGCCGACGAACCGCTCACGGGTGACTCGGCGCGAATGCTGGCCAAGGCGGCACACTGGTTTGCCGAGTCGGCGCCAACTGAACCCAAGGCGTTGTTTGAACACGGAGTGGCCCTTATTCATGGCTACAGTGGTGATGTTGAGCTTGCTACTGGGCAGCAGGCTATTCGCCAAGCCGCTGAGGCCGGCGTGACCGATGCCATGGCGCTCTTGGGCTACTTCTATCTGGTGGGTAGTGGTGAGCTGGCTAAAGATGAAATCGAGGCAGAACGTTTCCTCAGTGCTGCTGCCGCCAACGAACAATCTGAGGCCATGGCCAATCTCGGGGTGCTCTGTTATCAACGCGGCGAGCTGCAACAAGCCTTTGAACACATAACCCGGGCGGCCAGAGCCGGCGATCCCCACGCTCAATACCACCTAGCCCTGATGTTGGCCCGTGGCGAAGGCTGTGAAGCCGACCCAGGTGCCAGTGAACAATGGTTGGCCGAAGCGGCAGAGCAGGGACAACTGGATGCCATGTTGGCGCGGGCGCAGCATATGCTCAACGATGACACCGCATTTGGCTCGGATCTGTCTCAGGCCGAAAGTTATTTAAGACAGGTTATCCGCTATGGCCACAGTGTGACCGCCATGATTGAATTGGCGATAGCCCTGACCGATGGTTGCCTTGGACGTATAGACGTAGTGGAGGCTGTTGCTTGGTTGCGTCTGGCGCGAGAGCGCGCCGATGAGCGTGAACTGGAGGTGATAGGCCCCTTGTGGCAGTCACTGCAACAACAGGTTGAGAATGTATTGCAGCTGAGCCAATCGGCAGATGAGCGGCGTGCCCTGAAACGGGCACAGGAACTGCTCGCCGATTAGTCCGGTTCGTGCTCTATGATACGGCCCCTTGGGCTCAAGCCTGAATCCCGGCACAGGTTGGGATCCAGGTCGTAGAGATCTCTTTGTCTGCCTCTTTGGCGGCATTGGTGAATGCTGGCCAACTGGCGTTTCAAATAGCTGCGGCCAAACAGGCTCAAACACAGGAGTGTAGTTGCCGCCAGGATCAACACCAGGGGCATAAGCAAGAGTGCCAGGCTAAAGGCACTGAGACTCAGCAATGCTCCCGCCAAGGTTCTGGGATTGAGTGGCTGACTCTGCGCAAATTGTCGGTACATCTTTCTTCCTCCGGTCTTTGCTTGGGTCCAAGTGTGACCCCATCCCTGGCTCAGGTCACGTTAAATCTGCTTCATTATTCATCATGTTTAATACGACTTTATTAAGAAAGCGTTAAGAGGCAGGAGTTCCCCGAATAAATAATTATTCATCAACTGTGGTTTAAAACCCAAAAGTCAGAGTTTTTGTTGCAATTTTGACCTGTTTTTCAACTAATTGTGAACTATCACTCAGTCAAATCAGCAGAATATGCGATCATTTCGACAAAGCTGTAGGTCGCTACTCCGATGGTTGTCGGCCTTTTCTCAAATATCGGACTCCGCTGAAGATGAAACTCCGCTCATTGAAACACAAGTTGCTGGTGTGTGTGGTACTGGCATTGACTCTGGTTGTGGCTCTGCTTTCCTGGCAAAGCTACAGCACTCAAAAAACACAACTGTTGCAAGCCAGCCAGCAAGAGTTAAAGCGTATTGGTGATATGCAGGCACAGCGTGTCACCGAGTGGTTGGCGATTCGCACCAACGTGGTTTCATCCTTGCAGGAATACATAAGTGATGACTTTGTGCCTGCACTGCAGCAGGCCCGGGCGGCCGGCAAGCTGGAGTCTGTCTACTTCGGTGGCAGTGACGGCAAAATGCAGGATGCCGATCCCAGCGTGGACAACAGTCATTACGACCCCCGCAGCCGTCCCTGGTACCAGGATGCCATGGCCAAAGGCCGGGCCATTATCACCAAACCCTATATCGACAGCGGCTATGGTATTCAGGTGGTCTCTTTGGCGCAGCCAACCGCCAAAGGGGTGATAGGTGGTGACTTGGCAATTGATACTCTGGTGGCCGAGGTTAACAGCATGGCGATCCCGGCCGCGGGTTTTGCCATCATGATGCATAACGACGGTACCGTAATCGCTTATAAGGATGGCAGCAAGGCGATGCGTCCGGTTGCCGAAATTGATGATGATCTCGGTGCGGGCATTCTGGCCAACATTCAAAAAACGGCGCAGTTGCAATCCCTGTATTTTGATGCCGATGGTCGGGACAAACTTGTTTGGGCAACGGCCATCCCGGATACCGACTGGCAGCTCTTGCTGCTGCTGGATAAGGCAACGCTTGAAGCACCGCTCGGCAAATTGCTTTGGACCCAGGTTGGCTTGGCGGCGCTTGTGCTGCTGGTGAGCACGGCGGCTATCTCTTGGTTTCTCGGACTCTTGTTGGCTCCGCTTGGGCGGGTATCCCAGGCGCTGGCACGGATTGCCGACGGCAATGGCGATCTGACCCAAAGGATCACTGTCGACAGCAATGATGAAGTGGCCGAGCTGGCCGACAACTTTAACCGCTTTGTCTCGGCCCAGCATCAACTGATAAGCCATATACGTCAGTTGGCGGCCGAACTGGATCTGGATGCCGAGCGGGGGTTGAATACCACCCAGAGCTCGGTTGTTGAGCTGCAAAGGCAGCAGCAGGAAGTAACCATGGTGGCTACCGCAGTTACCGAGATGGCCAGTGCCACCCAGGAGATTGCTGCCAACGCCGAGTTGACCGCTACTGCAGCGCAGCAATCTTCCTGCAGCTCTCAGCAGGGTAAGAGTCTGGTACTGCAGACCCGAAACTCAATACATTCATTGGCCGAGGAAGTAGGCCAAACCACCGAAGTGATCAATGAGCTCAATCGTCATGCCCAGGCTATCAGCGGTATTCTCACCGCAATTCAAGGGGTGGCCGAACAGACCAATCTGTTGGCGTTGAACGCCGCCATCGAGGCTGCCCGTGCCGGTGAACAAGGGCGCGGTTTTGCCGTGGTGGCCGATGAAGTGAGGGTTCTGTCTCAGCGTACTCAGGATTCGGCTTCCGAAATCCACGACACCATAGAGGCATTGCAGCAAACCACTGCCAGGGCGGTAGCCTCCATGGAAAACAGCCGCCAGATGGCAGGCCGCAGTGTCGGCGATGCCGAAGAGGCCAGTAAGGCGCTGGAAGAGATAGCCGTTGCTGTGGCGCAGATATCCGATATGGCCGGGCAGATAGCCACGGCGGCGGAAGAGCAGACTCAGGTAACGGGGGAGATTACCCAAAACACCACGGCCATCAAGGACGTTACCGATGAGATCACCTCCACCGCCATGGACGACCTTGAGCACGCCAAGGCGCTCAAGGTGCGTGCGACCGACCTCAATGCCAAGGTAGCGACCTTCGTGCTCTAATCATATTTAACTCAAGACCGCTGTTCAGGCGGTCTTTTTACTGCTCATGCTGTCACCTATCAGCTGTCGCATCCAGCGGTGGCCGGGGTCGTCGTTATTGCGCTCATGCCAGAGCAACACATAAGCCATGGGCATAAAGTCTATCGGCAGTGGCAATTGCTGCAGCGAGTAAAGCTTGCAGGCGTGCAGTGCAAAACTGGAGGGCAGGGTAAACACCAAGTCACTGTGAGCACAAATACTGGCAGCACCGTAGAAGTCCGGCACTGTAGCACTGAGGCGGCGATGATGACCGAGGTCCGCCAGAAAGTAGTCCAGTGCCCACCAATCATTACCCTCACAACGCACCTGTACATGGGGTAGCGCCAAGTAGGCTGCCAGATCCCAGACCTTGTTCTTTTGAGCTTGAAGCGCCGGGTGCCCTTCGCGCACCAGACACACTTGATGATCCTGAAACAGAGTTTGGTACAGGATCCCTTCCGGCAACTGGCTGAAGTGAAAGCTGGAGCTGGGCTGCAGATCCCTTCCCGAAATTCCCAAATCTATCTGCCCCTGCTGCAGTGCCTGCATGGATTTTTCGGTCCAGACATAGGAGTCGAGCCTGACATTAGGGGCGTTGCTGAGCAAGCGACCGATAAAACTGGGCAGCAGAGTTTCATAGGCGCTTTCTACCATGGTGAGCGAAAACTGCCGGTTGCTGCTGGCCGGGGTAAACACGGGAGGTTGGGTCAGTTGATGCAGACTCTGTAAGGCGATAGGCAGATGTTGCGCTAACTGTTCGGCGTGAGCCGTCGGCTTGAGGCCGTGGGCGGTGCGCTGAAACAGAGGATCGCCCAACATGTCGCGCAGGCGGTTGAGGCTCTTGCTCAATGCAGATTGACTCAGGTGCAGCCGATTGGCGGCGCGGGTCACGCTGCGCTCTTCCAGCAGCACCTGCAACATGACCAACAGGTTGAGGTCGATACGGGCCAGATTATCCAGATTCACCCTGATATTCCTCAGAGGAAATTATGTTGTGAGATTATATCATTTCTTTTCATACCACCAGTTCATTAGAATGTGCCCCATCTCAGTTTTCACTCAGGATTGAACGACAACCTATGGCAAAAAACCTCCTGCCTATACTGATGGCCATGGTGCTGTTAAGCCCACTGGCTATCGATATCTACTTGCCCTCTTTGCCGACTATGGCGATTGAATATGGCGTCAGTGCCGGCGAAGTCCAGTCTACTCTGGTGCTTTTCCTGTTCGCCATGGGGGTAGGGCAGATCCTCATAGGCCCTTTGGCTGACAGATTTGGCCGCAGGCCTGTGGCATTGGGGGGGATTTCTCTCTATGTGCTTAGTGCGCTGTTGGCTGTGGTTGCCATGGAGTTCGAATGGTTACAGATTGCCAGGGTATTGCAGGGGTTGGCAGCTTGCTCCACTTCTATCGTCGTCTTCAGTGCAGTGCGTGACTGTTACGCACCGGCTGAAAGTTCTCGTATCTACAGCTATCTCAACGGTGCGATTTGCGTCATCCCCGCACTGGCACCAACGCTTGGCGGTGTGATGGCGATGCAATTCGGTTGGCGTTCAACCTTTGGACTGATGGCTGTTTACGGCTTGGTGATCCTGCTGCTGGTGAGTATGCGTTTTCCAGAAACCCGGCCGCAGAATACCGTCAGCAGTGGGCCGCTGTACCGCTGGGGTCGCTATCAGCCTGTATTGGCCGAACGCCACTTCCTGTTTTATGCCTTCTGTTGCATGGCCGGTATGGCCTCAATATTGAGCTATGTTTCCTACGCACCTGTGTGGCTGATTGATCATTTGGGTATGTCAGAGCTGGCATTCAGTGGCCTGTTTGGACTCAACGCCTTGGTGAACATTATTGCCTGCTTTGCCGCCCCCATGGTCACCAAACGCCTTGGAAATCGCGCGACCGTTGTGTTTTCGCTCTGGTTGCTGCTGGCTTCTGCCGCGATGCAACCTGTGCTGCAGATCTATGGCCCTCAACAAGGTATGGCTGCCGCCATGAGCTTTATGTTGCCCATGATGTTGCTGTGTGTCGGATTCGCCTTCCTGTTGGGTCCGGCAACCAGTATGGCGTTGGCGGCCTTCGGAGAGCGTGCCGGTACTGCGGCAGCCTTGCTCGGTTGTATTCAGATGAGCGGCGCCTCTTTACTGGCCGGTTTGGTGCAGCAAACCGACCTCAGTGCGCCATTCGCCGTGACCCTGGTGATGGGCAGCCTGTCTATGGTGCTGCTGCTGATCATGGCCCAGCGTCGTTTCAATGCCTGGCATCAGGAGCAGCAGTTTGCGCATCACTGAGTTTTAACAGATTTAAGCATCACCCTTGGCCCGTTGCAGTTGACCGCTGCCGCGGGCATTTTTTTAGAGCCCGGATGGTGCATGGGGGCAATGCCGGTTGCTGGCAGGGGTTGTGTTACCATAGCTGGCGCTGTGGTAGGTCCGCAGTCTTAAAAGTGTTGAATCTCTGATAGAGAAGACCTATGTCGCGCCCTTACTGTGAACAATGTGGTTACCCGCAAACGGCCTGTGTTTGCGGGGCCGTGTCTGCTATATCTCCACGCAGCCGGCTGTTGGTATTGCAGCATCCCTCCGAGGTGGAACATGCCAAGAACAGCGTGCGTTTATTGCAGTTGGCTGTGCCGAGCACCAGAGTGGTAGTGGGCGAAACCGAGGCGGACTTTGCCGAGCTGAGAGCCGAACTGACAAGGAATAGCATGCCGACTTTCTTACTCTATCCCTCTGATGAGAGTCAGCTATTACAGGCGGCTGAATCATCTGAAGCGGTACGGCTTATCCTGCTGGATGGCACCTGGCGTAAGACCTTGAAAATGTATCGACTTAACCCTTGGTTACAGGCCTTGCCCCAAAAGCATTTGTCACTGACGGCGCCGACAGCGTATCGCATTCGCAAGGCCAGCCGCAGCGATAGCCTGTCGACACTCGAGGCGGCAGCAGCGGCCCTGTCTCAGTTGGAGCCTGGGCTGGATGTGGCGCCTATGCATGGGTTACTGGCTGAGCTGGTGGCGCAGCGGCTGCGACGGATGCCGGCCAAGGTGCGGGAGCGGTATTGAGTAAGCGGTAGCGAAAATTTCGTGTAGATCACGACATTTATAAGCTAATCCGGTTTTAATTAGCGTACATCATCCCTGATGATGGAGTGGGACTGTCGGCTTACCGCTTTTGCAGGGGAGTGGTAGCAGAATGACTCTGTTGCCGGCAGTCCTGTTCACTCCGCTGACTAAAGCTGAAAATGTGCCAGGGCAAACTGTTCTGGATGCAAGGGATAACCGAAAAAGAACCCCTGTGCCAGCCCGTCACCCATCTGCCGCACCATATCATTTTGATCGGCCGTTTCTATTCCCTCGGCAACAAACTTGAGCTCCAGTGCCTGTGACAGCTGCACTATGGCCTGACACAGACGTTTGCCTTTCTGATGCTCCAGTTGTTCGGCAAATTCACCGGCAATTTTCAACCCATCCAGGGGCAGACTGCCTAAACGGCTCAGTGATGACAGCCCGGTACCGAAATCATCGAGGACGATTCTGACCCCCAGCTCCCTGAGCTGTTTGAGGGTTTGTTTGGCTTGGCGTGGATGGCCCAGCAGTGCCGATTCGGTGATCTCCAAAATCAGTGCTTCGGCGGGAAGCTGATGATGTTGCAGCGCCGATTTTACCTGCTGGTAAAAGTCCAGGTGCTCCAGTTGCAGCGGCGACACGTTGACCGAAATAATAAAGTCGTTGTCCTGTTGCCGCCAAAGCGCCAGTTGCCGGCAGGCTTGCTCCAACACCCAGTTGCCGACAGTGACTATTAGACCGGTTTCTTCCAGCAAAGGCACGAAATCGGCCGCTTCCAGTAGTTCGTGTGGACTCTTGTGCCAGCGCAGCAGTGCTTCGGCGCCGGCCATGCGGTTATCCTTGAGCCTGACTATGGGTTGGTAAAACAGGCTCAGTTGCCCCAGCCCCAAGGCATGACGCAGATCGCCGAGCAATTTGAGTTTATGTTCGGCGGCCTCACTCATGGAGCTGTCATAGAAATTGATATGACTGGCGCTGCGTTTGGCACTGTACATGGCGGTGTCGGCCTGGCTCAGCAGCTCGGAGGGATCTATCTCCCGGTCGCCAAACAGGCTGATACCTATACTGGTACCCAGGTAGAATTTCTGTCCTTCCAACTCAAACGGCGTCTCGAACAGGGCCAATATCTGCTGCGCGAAACGGTAGATATCTTCTCTGTCGCGGCAATGCTGTAACACCAAGGTAAATTCATCACCGCCCATGCGGGCGATGTCGGCTCTCTCTATGCAACCGGCTTCCAGCCTGGCGGCGACCAATTGCAGTATTCTGTCACCCATGGAGTGGCCAAAGCTGTCGTTGACATGTTTGAAGCCGTTGAGGTCGAGAAACATCAAGGCACCTGTGGTTGGTTTTCCTTGGTTGGCTGCTTCGCGACTGGCGCTGAGGGCCTGGCGCAGTTTGCGCTTCATATGACGACGATTGGGAAGTCCGGTGAGCATGTCGAACATGGCTTGTTCTGTCAGGCGAGACTCCAGTTGCTTGCGCTCGCTGATATCGCTGAAGATGGTGACCAGATAACAACCGGATTCGGTCTGCAACCTGCGACTGCTCTGCCAGGCGGGAAAGTGACTGCCATCGACTCGGGTATGGCTGACCTCGCCCTGCCAGAAGTCCCGCTGCGCCAAGGCGGCGCGGCATTCTCTCTGTTTGGGGTCGTTTGCGGTTTCGAGGATCTGCAGTTGCTGGCCTATCAATTGTGCCTGGCTGAAACCGCAAAGGCGGCAGAGGGCCCGATTGACTGCGAGGATTTTGCCCGAGGTATCACTGATGACTACGGCTTCGGCACTTTCTTCAAGAATGCCCGCCAATACGCTGCGGGGCAGCAAGCCAAATACGTCCTGAGCTTCACCTCTGGGGCCCAGGCGACGATCCAAGGCTTCGAAACGCACCAAGATCATCCTGTTACTGTCTATTCTGACGGGTTCCAGGTAGAGGCGGGTTGGCAGTTCTTTGCCGTGGCGATTGAGATGCAGCCACTCCTGCACCTGGGACTTAGCCGTAGCGGCCTGCAGTAGTTTTTTCGCCAACTCTATGCTGCTCTGGCCGCCCAATTGCAGTCTGGGGGCAAAGTCATAGAGAGTGGCATCGAGAATTTCCTGGTGGACACAGGCGAAGTAATCCAGCGCGGCCTGGTTGGCTGCGAAAATTTTACTCCCTCTGAACAGTGCCAGAGGTGTCGAGTGTGGATCGCTGCGCCAGAGTTGCAACTGGGGGCCAAGCTTTGTGTCAGCCACCAGACTCTGCAGCAGTTGTGTCCATCGGATCATCCAGGATACTCCCTTGTCGTTCTCCCGCTGAGAACCACTTCCCTTTGTCAATACTTCAATCCTTTGGTTTTAAAACTAAACAGATCTACTCTGTGGCTCAATCAAAATTTCGTTTTGTTGCTAAAAATGTTCATTATCGGTCAAACTGGTGAAAAAATGTGTGATAGTCCTTGGAAGATGGATTTTTGTTCTCTCTCATGCAGGAGTGAATTATGGCGAGATTAATACTGTTACTGAGCTGGCTGCTGGCCTTTGGCGTGAGTGCGGCCGATTTGACTCAATTGAGTGAAAAAGCCAGTGAAGATGCCCGGCGTCTGGAGCAGGAACAACTGGAAAAAGCCAGGGCCGCAGCCAAGGAAACTGCCGAGCGGGAACAGAAGGTGCTCAAACGCCAGCAATCCGGTGAATGGCAGGAGGAGCAAAGGCTAAAAGCCAGAAAACAGTTTGATGAGAGGGTGCAGCGGGAACAGAAATACTTGCAGGAAGCCAAAGAGGCGGCGGCCAAAGAGCGCAAGATCGAAGAGCCCAAGATGAAGAAGCTGAAACAGAAGCAGATAGAACCTTAAGCCAGAGCTGTATTTCAGCCCCCAAGTTAAAGTGCTTGCCGTCCAAACCATTCAGACTAACAGGGAATTGTTATGAAATCTTTTGTCTCGGGACTGAGCCTGGCTCCCGCCTGGTTGTTGCCATTTGCCGTATTCGCAGCCGACCCTACTGTGCTGGCGCAGCAGCAAGCCGCCAAGTTGGAGCCAAAAGTGATTGAATGGCGGCGGGATCTGCATAGGCACCCTGAGTTGTCCAACCGTGAGTTTCGCACGGCCGCCAAGGTCAGTGAGCACCTGCAATCTTTGGGATTGGAAGTACAGACTGGAGTGGCTCATACCGGTGTCGTTGCCTTGCTCAAGGGCGATTATCCCGGGCCCTTGATCGCTCTTCGGGCCGACATGGACGCCTTACCTGTTACTGAAGCTGTGGATCTTCCCTTTGCCTCCAAGGTTAAGGCCGACTACCGTGGGCAAGAGGTGGGTGTCATGCATGCCTGTGGTCACGATACCCACGTGGCTATCTTGATGGGGGTGGCCGAAGCCCTGAGCAACTTGCGATCTCAGCTTCATGGTGAGGTGATGTTTATTTTCCAACCGGCGGAGGAGGGAGCGCCTGAAGGGGAAGAAGGCGGCGCCGAGTTGATGCTGAAGCAGGGGCTGTTTGCCGCCAAACCTGAACGTGTTTTTGGGCTGCATGTAACCTCGAATCTCCCAACAGGCATGATAGGGCTCAGGGGCGGGCCAACCATGGCCAGTGAAGACTCTTTCAGTATCCAGGTTAAAGGACGTCAAACCCATGGCTCCCGCCCCTGGAATGGCGCCGACCCCATAGTGGCCGCGGCACAAATTGTCAGTGCCTCGCAAACTATTATCAGCCGCCGCACTGATTTGACTGCCGGCCCCGCAGTATTGAGCTTTGGTGCCATCAACGGCGGGATACGTTCGAATATCATTCCCGATGAGGTTGAGCTTATCGGCACCATCAGAACCTTTGATCAGCCGAGCCGGGCCAATATCAAACAGCAACTGAGCAAGACCGCCGAATTGATAGCGCAAGCCAATGGCACTGAGGCGAAGACAGAGATAGTCCAAGGCTATCCTGTGCTGGTGAACAGTGCTGAATTGGTGGCCGAAGTCAGGCCCTTGCTGGAGCAAGTGGTCGGCAAGGAGAGGCTGGTGGAACCCGGGCTTATCACAGGGGCTGAGGACTTTGCTTTCTACGCGCAAGAAACCCCGGGGGTTTTCTTCTTTCTTGGGGTAACTCCTGAGGGGACTGACCCGGCAACGGCGGCCAGCAATCACTCCCCCTATTTCTATGCCGATGAAGCAGCGTTCAAGACGGGGGTAGAGGCGTTGACCACACTGGCACTCACCAGCTTAAGCGGCAAATAAACCGTACGGGATAAAGCATTTTGCTTACAAAATCTGACAATTCCGTATCACTTGTTACTTGATTTACAGTGCTTTTTTACCCGATATTGGATCTTTTGAAATCAGCAATCAGCCAAGGAGCGACCCAATGAAGCGTACGCTGACCGCCCTGCTGATGTCAGCCAGCCTTCTTGGTGCGGCGACAACACAGGCGACCACGGCCGAAGATATTCAGAGTTTTACCCTGAATAACGGCATGAAAATCATGGTATTGGAGGATTCATCCATTCCCAATGCCAACATGTATCTGTTTTGGAAGGTGGGTTCACGCAACGAGGTGCCCGGGATCACAGGGATCTCCCACTTCTTCGAGCATATGATGTTCAATGGCTCCAAGAAATACGGCCCTAAGATGTTTGACCGCACCATGGAAGCGGCCGGTGGCGCCAACAACGCCTACACTACTGAAAACGTGACCGTTTATACCGACTGGTTCCCTTCCAATGCTCTGGAAACCATTTTTGATCTGGAAGCCGATCGGATTGCGGCGTTGGATATCAATGCCGAGATGGTAGAGAGTGAGCGCGGCGTAGTTGCCTCCGAGCGTACCACAGGGCTGGAAAACTCCAACTGGCGTACCCTGCAGGAAGAGGTAAAAGGTGTGGCCTTCAGGGCGCATCCCTATAGCTGGTCTGTGATTGGCCATGAATCTGATATTGCGGCCTGGACCTTGGAAGATCTGGTGCAGTATCACAAGACCTACTATGCCCCCAACAATGCGGTTGTGGTGATTGCCGGTGACGTTAAGCTGGCCGAGGTCAAGCGTCTGGCCCAGCGTTACTTTGGCCCTATCCCGGCGCAAGAGCCACCCAAGGCGGTGAAGACAGTCGAGCCGCTGCAAAAAGGGGAACGACGGGTCTTCGTCAAGAAGGAGTCTGTCAGCACGCCCAATATCATGCTGGCCTATCACGTACCGGCCACCACCAATAAAGACTATTACGCGCTGGATCTGCTGACCTCGATTCTGAGTGAAGGCAACAGCTCGCGCCTCTACAAGGCTTTGGTGGACAAGCAGTTGGCGATTGCCGCCGAGACTTATATGCCCATGTCTTTTGACCCCAACCTGTTGTACATCCTTGGGGTGGCGGCCCCAGGTGTCAGCGCCACCACTCTGGAGCAGGCATTGATCGAAGAGGTCAACCGTATTGCCCGTGACGGCATTAAGGTTGAAGAGTTGGAAAAAGCAAAAAATATCAAGCTGATGGATTTCTATCGCAGTATGGAAACCATCAATGGCAAGGCCAATACCCTGGGCACCTACGAACTTTATTTCGGTAGCTTCGACAAGCTGTTCCAGGCGCCGGATGCCTATAACCAGGTCACAGTGGCCGACATTCAAAGGGTGGCAGAAACATACCTGCGCCGTGCCAACCGCACTGTGGGGGTACTGGCTGCACAAGAGGAGGCGGATCAATGAGCAAGGTTTTTTCTCTCAAGGCCTCTCTGGGCGCCATGGCCATTGCCGCAGCTTTGATGGTTTCTGGTTGTCAGTCTACCCAGGTGAAGGTGAGCCAGGATACCGGCCACTTTGTACTGCCAGCATATGAAAGAGTCACTCTGGATAACGGCCTGACGCTGATGCTGATGCCGCAGAAAGAGGTGCCGCTGATCACCCTAAACGCCGTGGTGAAAGTCGGCAGCGTCAATGACACCACAGCCGGTGTGGCAGAGGTGACGGCTCAGGGCTTGTTGCTCGGCGCCGCCGGTCGCACCAAGGCCAGCATAGAGCAGGAGGTGGACTTTCTCGGTGCCAGTCTGAATGCTGATGCCGGCCGTGAGGGCAGTTACCTCAGCGCCGATTTTATGGCCAAAGATGCCGATACCATGCTGGGATTGTTTGCCGATGTGCTGACCCGTCCCGACTTTGAGGCCACCGAGTTTGATAAACTCAAGAGCCGCAGAGTCGCCGAGCTGGCGCAGGAGAAAGAGAGTCCCAAGTCCGTGATTGGGCGCTACTTCAACAAGTTGGTCTTCGGTCAGCATCCTTATGGCAATGCCACTTCGGGAACCAGTGAGTCAGTGTCCCAGTTGACGGTCAACCAGCTGAGAGCCTTCCACAAGGGCTACTATCAACCGGCCAATACCGCTATCAGCGTGGTGGGCGATTTCGACCCGGCGCAGATGAAGGCCAAGCTGCAAGCGGCATTCGGTCAATGGAGCAACAGTGAATCGCTGCGTGCCGTTGACCTCAAGCAGGGGCTGCCGACCCTGTCTGCCAGCCGAGTCTTGCTGGTGGATAAGTCGGACGCGATAGAGACCACCTTCACCATAGGTGGCCTGGGTGTGACTCAGGATAACCCTGACTATGTGGGCCTGACTGTGGTCAACACCATACTCGGTGGCCGTTTTACCTCCTGGCTCAACGATGAGCTGAGGGTGAATGCCGGTTTAACCTATGGCGCGCGCTCGGGTTTCGTTCCCTATCGTGACTCAGGGGTGTTTATGATCAGTACTTTCACCAAGTCGGCTACTACAGAGGAAGCCATTGACTTGGCACTCAAGACCTACAGCCGCCTGTGGCAGAAAGGGATAGATCAGCAGACTCTGGATTCAGCCAAGGCCTACGTCAAAGGCCAGTTCCCGCCCAAGTTTGAAACCAGTGGCCAGTTGGCTGGCCTGCTGTCAGACATGTACCTGTACGGTTTTGATGAGTCCTATATCAATCAATTCCAGCAACGGGTGGATGGGCTGACTCTGGCGCAGACCAAGCAGTTGGTCGACAACTACTTCCCCAAGGATAAGTTGCAGATGGTGCTGATTGGCAGTGGCGACAAGATAGCCCCGATAGCGGCCAAGTATGGCGAGGTGACCCGGGTCGATATCAAGGATGTCGGTTTCGGCGGTTAACCCGACCAACTGGATCATAAAGCCACCTCAATTGAGGTGGCTTTTTATATCATTCTGCATACGCGCTTTTACTTTGGGGCTTGAACTTCACACAAGTTCAGCCTGCGTTTGTCGTGAACGACAAACAGCTTGTCATCCATAAAGCTGACCTGCGCCTTGGCCGGTTTGATGTCACCGAGACTTTGAACCTGGGTTAGTGCCAGTTCAAAGGAGTTTTGCTCCTCGGCCAGCGGATGACACTCGAAGCGATTGTTGCCCTTGGTTCTTAACCACAGCTGTGGCCCACAATTGCTGAAACGGGCGTTGCCGGGCGCCAGAAGGCGAGACGACTGCAAGAGCAGATCTTTTTCCTGACCACTGCCGAGCATTTTGGAAAGCTTGCCAAAGAGGCTGTCCGGCAGGCCATATCTGTACTCTGCCAATATCGTCTCTTGACTGTCCGCTGCAGACTGCCCCTGACAGAGGCAGAAAATCTGCCTGTCACAGACCTGGATCTCTTCAAGCCAGTGTGGGCTGCCCGGCTTTAAGGCGATGAGCTCAGGTTCGTCCGGCTCCTTGTATCTGTTGACCAAGTGACACTGATCATCCTTGATAAATAACCAGGAAATGGCTC
Source organism: Shewanella sp. VK101 (assembly GCF_056497865.1). NCBI lineage: Bacteria > Pseudomonadati > Pseudomonadota > Gammaproteobacteria > Alteromonadales > Shewanellaceae > Shewanella > Shewanella sp. VK101. Next base: position 4,642,144 of record NZ_CM151402.1, on the reverse strand, counting down.
GGCCCTTACGGGTATTGGGGGAACTCATTCGCAGCAGCAGTTGATTGTCATCCAGCGGGCAAAGCTGCAATGGCAGAAAGTGGAAGTGTTGCTGCTCCACTGTCATGGAAAGCACATCCGGATTGGCAAAGGGGTAGTGCTGCGCCTTATCTTCTGTCAGCGAATCCCAGATCCAGAGCCCGGTTTCATCCACCAAGGTGAGTTGTTGATGCCAGAGGCAGACCTGGGGATGCCCCTTAAATTGGGTGAGATCCAGCAGCAAGCTGGGGGAGTCCGCCTCGGTAGGCCAAATGGCCAGCAGCGGCTTACGCTCTGACTCGTCCCACAGCGTCAGCGCCAATAACTGCGGTGCCAGGAAGCGTGCGGCCTCCAGCAACCAGCCTTTGTGGTTGAAATCCCACTCTCTGATGATACGGCTCTTGAGTCTGTGCATGAGATCTCCGGCAATAACAGCATTGGCATTGATTGTCGCAGAAACTGTGCAATAGATCTGCTACGAAAACAGAAATTTATCGGCTTGTTTATCGGGAAACTTTGTTCTGATCCAGGTGCGGTTCGACTGTGGGATTTGGCGGAGTTAAAAAGCTCCCGGGCACTAACGCCCTGGGTACTAACGCATAGTCACGACACCGGGTTGCCGTTTGCCGGCCGTGCCAGGTAAAAGGCAAAAGGCGTTTTATGTCCTAAACTTCTTTATGCCTGCCACTCAGCCACAGAGATCCCCATGACCATGACAGATAACAAGCAGCTCGAAACGCCCACGACTCTGGATTCACTCGATTCGGCCCAATGGCTGCATATTTCGGAAACGGTAAAACTCTTGTTGTTGTCGATAGCTCAGATAGAGTTGACCCTGACTGACGGTGAACACAATGTCACCGGTTTAGGGAGTCTGTTTACCGACATGGCGGAGCAATTGCGTGAGGTGAATGCTTGGTTGGAAACTCAGGAGAATACTCCGGCCGAGATCTGCGATCATGGCCGCCATCTGGCCGGTAAGGTCAATGAAGGCATAGTGGCTTTTCAGTTCTATGATCGCCTGTCACAAAGGCTCAACCATGTGGTGACCGGGCTGGCGCTGACTGAGGAAGTTCTGCGGGATGAGCATAGTCGCACCTCGGAACATGCCTGGAAAATGTTACAGCGTACGATTAAGTCGACATACTCGCTGGACTGTGAACGCAAAATGTTTGATCTTGTGCTGCAGGGAATGCCACTACACGAGGCTTTGAGCCAGTATCAAGATGAACATCTCAAGCAAAACAACAACGATATCGAACTCTTCTGATTTTCTACGCCTGTTTATTATTTCCCTGGCCTTGGCCTGGCAACCCGCCTGGGCCGGCAAGGCCTCCTTTAGCCAATTCTGTGAAGCGCTCAATGGCCATTGGCAGGGGGATGGCGCCCAAAGCGGACAACCCCCGAAGGAGCTCAGCCTGGATGCCATCTGCAGTAAAGACAAGCGTCAGTTGTTACTCAGCGTCAGTGAAGGGGCACGCCATCCCCTGAGTGAAACCTGGTGGTTCAGAGACCAAGACCCCAGCGTGGGGCTCTGGTACTTTGATGGTGTGACCGAAGAACGCTTTCAATCCTTCACTCTTTACCATCAGGGCCGCGGATTTTCCCTGTTGGGTGAAGGGCAGTCCGGCGGACGCCCGGCGTTGATCCAACTGCTATTCGAAGCCGACAATGACGGCTGGCTCTGGCGCCAGAATTTGCACTATCTGGATGAGGACTCGGATAGCTATCAAACCTACAGAGCCATCTCACTGCAACATCGCTGATTTATTTAGCGCCGCTGAAACCCTGTTGACGCCATGCTTCATAGCTGATGATAGCCACTGCGTTGGAAAGGTTCAGGCTGCGGCTGGAGGGCACCATAGGGATCCTCAGTCTGTGCTCTGCAGCAATGCTCTGCAATATTTCCTGAGGCAGGCCGCGGCTCTCTGGGCCAAACAAGAGCACATCACCTTGCCGATACTCGAGCTCAGAATGTGGCCGGCTGCCCTTGGTGGTGCAAGCCAAAATGCGTTTGCCCGCCATGGCTGCGAGAAAGTGCGGGAAATCCGGGTAACGGTTTACTCGGGTCAGATCGCCATAATCCAGCCCGGCCCGGCGCAGTTTTTTCTCTTCCAGATCAAAACCCAAAGGCTCTATCAGGTGTAGCTCGCAGCCGTTGTTGGCGCAGAGACGGATAATGTTGCCGGTATTGGGGGCGATTTCGGGTTCATAGAGGGCGATGTGGAACACGGGTTTACCTTATTGCATGCAGATGCGGGCATTATACCATTCCGCTAAGGAGTGTACTCTCTCAGTGAGAATGCAAAGTCGCTAGAAAGTAAAAAAGCCCCATCGAATATTAGCGTGGACTGGAAATGAAAACGGTTGGAGAGTTATTGTTTAGTCGCCAAACCAAAACAATGACCAACCCCAACCGTTCTCAACATCGAATATTCATGATTGGAGTCGTGTCAAACGCCTGGTCATGGACGAGTTTGCCCTGTTCAAAGGCCATCGTTACGCCACCGTGGTGGCCGATGCGGATACTCATCAAGTCCTCTGGATAGGTGAAGGCCGCAGTAGAGAAGCTATCCGGCCGTTTTTCGTTAAGTTGGGTCAGTACTGCCAACAGATTGAAGCCGTTGCTATGGATATGAATACCGCCTTTGACCTGGAGGTACAGATGCACTGTCCCCAAGCCAAAGTGGTCTACGACTTGTTTCATGTTGTTGCCAAGTATGGCCGTGAAGTCATCGACCGAGTCAGGGTTGACCAGGCTAATCAACTCAAGGAGATGTGGTACTGCACAGATGAAGCCGAAGCCACGGCTCAATGGAACCTTTGGTGGCAACAAGTCAGAGAGAGTGGTATCAGGCCGTTACTCCAATTTGGCCAGCGTCTTAAAAACTATCTTCATGGCATAGTTGCTTCAGCGGTTCATCCGTTGCACACCTGCCGACTGGAAGGGATGAACAACAAAATCAAACTGCTGAAGCGAATGGGCTATGGCTACCGGGATACCGAATACTTCTTTCTGAAAGTCAGAGAGGCGTTCCCCGAAGATCCGAGATGAACTTTTTTACTGTGTTTGGTTTAGAAGAAACCCAAGGGACTGGTGGAGTAACTCACCAGCAGATTCTTGGTATTTTGGTAGTGAGACAGCATCATTTTGTGGGTCTCCCGGCCGATACCTGACTTTTTGTATCCTCCAAAAGCGGCATGTGCCGGGTAGGCATGATAGCAGTTGATCCAGACCCGTCCTGCCTGGATCCCCCGCCCCATCCGCTGTGCCCGATTCATATCCCGGGTCCAGACGCCGGCACCCAAACCGTACTGAGTGTCGTTGGCAATGCTGAGAGCTTCTGCTTCATCTTTGAAGGTGGTTACAGCAACGACTGGGCCAAAGATCTCCTCCTGAAATACCCGCATCCGGTTATGGCCACTGAGTATTGTCGGGGTAACATAATAGCCCTGACTCTGGGAGCCCGGCAGATTGTTGGCCTGACCGCCAAGCAGTACTTTGGCGCCTTCATTGCGGCCAATTTCCAGATAGCTGAGTATTTTATCAAACTGCTCCTGTGACGCTTGAGCGCCGACCTGAGTGTCGGTATCCAGCGGATCTCCCTGTTTGATACTCTGGGCTCTGGCGATGACCCGCTCGATAAACTTGTCGTAGATGGACTCCTGGATCAGTACCCGGCTGGGACAGGTGCAGACTTCACCCTGGTTGAAAAAGGCCAGCAACATGCCTTCGACCGCCTTATCCAGATAATCGTCTTCCTGTTCCAGGACATCGGCGAAATAGATGTTGGGGGATTTCCCGCCCAGCTCCACGGTCGAGGGGATCAGTGACTCGGCGGCGCACTTGAGTATGTGGTAACCCACTTCGGTTGAACCCGTGAAAGCCAACTTGGCGATGCGTTTGCTGGTGGCCAGCGCTTGACCCGCCTCGGCGCCAAAGCCGTTGACGACATTAAGCACCCCGGCAGGCAGCAAATCTTGAATCTGCTCCAGCAGTACCATGATGGAAACCGGTGTCTGCTCCGCCGGCTTGAGTACGATACAGTTGCCGGCCGCCAGTGCCGGGGCTATCTTCCAGGCCGCCATCAAGAGTGGAAAGTTCCAGGGAATGATCTGCCCAACCACGCCCAAAGGTTCGGGAAAGTGATAGCTGACCGTGGTGGCATCAATATCGGCAGCGCTGCCTTCCTGCGCGCGAATACAGCCGGCAAAGTAACGGAAGTGGTCCACCAACAGGGGTAAGTCGGCATTGAGGGTTTCCCTGACCGCCTTACCGTTTTCCCAGGTTTCGGCCACTGCCAGCATCTCCAACCTCTGCTCTACTCGATCGGCAATGCGCAGTAACAGATTGGCCCGTTCGGTGACTGAAGTCTTGCCCCAACTCTCTTTGGCGGCATGGGCCGCATCCAGCGCCAACTCGATATCCCGGGCGTCAGAGCGGGCGGCCTGACAGAAGACTTCGCCGGTGACCGGGGTACGGTTATCAAAGTATTGTCCGCCAACCGGCGCGAGCCACTTTCCACCAATAAAATTGTCGTACTTATCCTTGAACTGCAGCAGGGCACCCTGAGTGCCGGGTTGGGCATAAATCATGGTGAGTTTCCTCGTCTTGTTGAAAGATTTTTCTTGTATTTATCTGTTCGGCCACAGCGGCCTTGGCTCAGGTAAACGCAAAGGCCGGGCCAGTGTGAGCCTGCTTGTTCATTTATTGTGCTAACAGTATGATGAAAAACTAAATTTGCGATTGCTGTATCTTGGCGTGGTGCCGGGTACTCGAGTTGTCTATCGCGCAAACTGTGGCAAAAAGGTACACACAGGTGTACCAGAATGGAGCAGGGCTATGACACTCAAGACCCATTCCCAATCCTGGTTATCAGCTTCCTGGCAACGTTGCCAGGGGGCCGGGCTCAATCCCGCCGCCATACCCGATGAACTCAGGCTCAATACTGCAGCCCTTGATGAGCGGCGCCAGCGCCATGGCCGGCTGCTGCAAGCCGTGGAGCACAGTGCACTGCCACTGTTCAATCAACTTATGGGGCGAACCCAGAGCCGGCTCATCCTCTCGGATCCTCAAGGTTTTGTGCTGCATCACTGGGGCGTGAGCCGCTACTCACAAAAGCTTGCCAATATTGCCCTGGATACCGGGGTCAACTGGATGGAGCAATACAAGGGAACCAATGCCATAGCCGCGGCACTCAGCGAACGCCAGTGTGTTTCGGTTATCGGTGAGCAGCACTTTATCAAGAGCCACAGATTTATGAGTTGCACTGCCAGCCCGCTGTTTTCCCCGGACGGTGAGTTGCTGGGAGCCTTGGATATCACCAGTGAGCAGCAAATCCATACCCCAAAGACAGCCATCTTGGTGTCCAGTTTGGCGCAGCAGTTGGAGTTGGCCTTATTGTGCCGACTCCCCGGCGCTGCTGTTCGATTGGATCTGGCGCCGCAGCAGGCCCTGTTGCATTCAGGCTGGCAAGGCGTATTGGTGCTCGACCTTGATGGACGGGTGCTGGGTGCCAACCCTATGGCAAGGCAGTTGCTCAAAGGCATCAATCTGGGCCAAATTCATCAGGCCTTGTCCCCTCAGGTATTGAGTCGGGGCAGCGGCCGCTTGCAGCAGGGATTGGTGTTCAGAACCCAGGCGTTGGAGCAGCCTCAACATACCAAGCCTGTGGTTCGAACGAGCCAGAGCCGAGAAAGCCAGAGCAGAGAAAGCAGCGCAGCTTTTAAAGAACCCAGGTTGGAGCAAGCCTGGCAGCAGGCGCGTAAGGTGTTGGCACGAAATATCCCTTTGCTGATCCTGGGGGAAACCGGCGTGGGCAAGGAGCAGTTTGTCAAACAGCTGCATGTGCAAAGTGCCAGGCATCAGCAGCCTTTTGTGGCGGTCAACTGCGCCGCGATCCCGGCGGAGCTGGTGGAATCAGAGCTGTTTGGTTATCAGGCGGGTGCTTTTACCGGAGCTTCCAGGCAGGGATATGTCGGCAAAATACGTCAGGCGCACCAGGGATCCCTGTTTCTGGATGAAATAGGCGAGATGCCCCTGGCGGCCCAGAGCCGTTTGCTTAGGGTGTTGCAGGAGCGCGAGGTGGTGCCCATTGGCAGTAATCAGGCACACAGCGTCGACATTCAGGTGATTGCCGCCACTCATATGGACTTACCAGCATTGGTGCAGCAGGGGGCTTTTCGCGCCGATCTCTATTACCGGCTTAATGGCTTGCAGGTCACACTGCCTGCATTGCGCCAGCGAAGCGACCTGCGGCGTCTGATCCACAAATTGCACCAGCGCTATCGAGTTCGGCCCCAGAGCCTGTGTCCTGTGTTGGAGCAGCAATTACTGCAATATCATTGGCCGGGAAACCTACGGGAGCTGGATAACCTGATGCAGGTAGCCTGTTTGATGGCCGAAGAGTTCCCTGAACTTAACTGGCAAACGCTGCCTGAGAGCCTGCAGCAGACCTTGGGTACTGCAGAAGAAGCGATGGCCGACTTGGCACCCGCGCCGGGCAACAATCTGCACAGCCAAATGCAGACGCAAATTCGCGACACCTGGCTAGCCTGCAATGGTAACGTCAGTGAAGCGGCACGCCGTTTGGGGATTAGCCGCAACACCCTATACCGTAAGCTTAAGGCGTTGGCGCTGAAGTAGTTTTAGATGTTGATATTTTGTTAATAAACTCGCAGTAGTACAGTCAATGATTGAGGCCAGTGCAACAGATTGGGATTATTGAATGTGAACCAAGCCGCGAAATAGCCCATGAGTTGCACGCCTCGACACTCTGCGAATTATCCGATGTCTCGGCGGTGGTTTTTCCACTAGTCTTGAATCCATATTTTCAACAGCAGGAGCGGTAATCATGTTTAAGGCACTCGTATTGACCCAAAACGATAAACGGACCCAGGCCCAGATAACCCAATTGGAGGACAGCGATCTACCTGAGGGAGATGTCCTGGTCGATGTTGCCTACAGCTCGCTGAACTACAAAGACGGCCTGGCGGTGACCGGGCTTGGCAAGATTATCCGTCAATTCCCCATGGTGCCGGGTATCGACTTTGCCGGTGTGGTGCGAGAGTCAGCCCATCCGGATTATGAGCCAGGCGATGAGGTTATCCTCACCGGCTGGGGCGTTGGCGAAAACCATTGGGGCGGTATGGCCGAGAGTGCCAGAGTCAAGGGTGACTGGCTGGTGCCTATGCCACTGGGTTGCACAGCCGCCAAGTCGATGATGATAGGCACCGCCGGCCTCACGGCCATGCTGTGTGTACAAGCGCTGCAGCAAGCTGGGATCAAACCGGAAGATGGCGAGGTGCTGGTAACAGGTGCCAGTGGTGGGGTCGGCTCGGTGGCCGTGACGCTGCTGGCTAAACTCGGCTTTAAGGTTGTCGCCGGTACAGGTCGCCTGGAGCAGAATGCGGCCTGGCTCAAGCAGCTTGGTGCCAGCGATTTAATTGAGCGCAGCGAGCTTGAGCAGGATGCCAGACCATTGGATAAGCAGCGCTGGGCCGCCGTAGTGGATACCGTAGGGAACAAGGTGCTGGCCAGCGCATTGTCACAGCTGAATTATGGTGGGGTTGCCGCGATTTGCGGCCTGGCGGGTGGCTTTGCCCTGCCAACCACGGTAATGCCCTTTATTCTTCGTGGCGTCAGCCTGCTGGGAATCGACTCGGTGCAGTGCCCGGCCGCCAAACGCCGAGCTGCCTGGGAGCAGATAGTGGCTCTGTTGCCTGAGAGTTACTATCAAGAGGCTTGCCATGAAATCACTCTGGAGCAGGTACCCGAGGCCGCAGCGCAAATCGTTAAAGGTGAAATCAGCGGCCGCACTCTGATTAAAGTCGGCTGATCCTCGTCTAAAAAAGGGGCCTCTGGGCCCCCAACAGTTTGTTGTGACTTGTCCTGAATACAGTTAGGCCCCAATAATACGGCTCCAACCCAGCTTTTCTGTTGATATTCCCTCTTATTGAGTCGGTGCTTGGCTAACCTTTGCCTTCGATTAGCTTTTGAGCTTGAGAAAGAGCCAAAGTCGTAGCGGTTTATCAGTCGCTCTCACTTCCCCCTGATTTCTTGCCTGTCTTGTGGGCTGTGGCGAAGTTTGGAAACCGTTCCAAAAAATGTCACTTGTCCAGCTTTGCAGTTAAAACCCAAGCCAGATGTCATTTTTAAATGTTGCCCTTTTGTTTAAAAAGCAACTGACGCTTAACTCCCGTTTTGGAATTGATTCCATCCCTAAGATGCCAGTGTCGATTAAAACGAAAAAGGTGATGACAGATGAGCAAAGTAGATCTGCTGGGACGCCGTAACTTTATTAAGGGCGTTGGCGCCGCTGCCGGAGTTGCCGTGGCTGCTCCCGTGTTGGCTGTATCGGAAAAAGCCACGGATGTGAGTTGGGATAAAGAAGTTGAAGTGCTGATTATCGGTTCAGGGTTTGCCGGTTTGGCAGCGGCCATTGAGGCGACCCGCAAAGGCGCCAAAGATGTGCATATCTTTGAAAAAATGCCTTATTTCGGTGGTAACTCTGCCATTAACGGTGGCTTGTTCGCCGCACCGGGTACACCTATGCAGCAACAGGAAGGTGTCAAGGATTCAGTAGAACAGATGGTTGCCGATCAGTTGAAATCGGGCCGGGGTATCGCCGATGAGGAACTGCTGCGTCATGTGGCTTCACACGCGGTGGAAGCCTTACAGATGACCCTGGATGCCGGCGCCGAATACCATCCTTACCTGCAACAATTGGGTGGTCACTCGGTTGCCCGTACTTATCAAACCGCGGTCAGTTGCGGCGCAGGTATTACCCAGCCTTTGTATAAAGAGTGCCAGCGTATCGGAGTCAAGACCCATAACCGCTCCAAGTTTGAGGGCTTTGTCCTCGGCAAGGATGGTCGCGTCGAAGGGGTGAAGATGCGTCAGGGTTATTACTTCGGCGAAGAGGACTCTGGCAATTTGGTGTATATCAAGTCCAAGCGTGGTGTCTTGATGGCAACCGGTGGCTTTGCCCAGAATATCGGCCTGCGAATGGCGCAGGATCCGACTCTGACCCATGAAGTGGGTTGTACCAATACTCCCGGCGCCACAGGTGAAGGTATGTTGGAGATGTTCCGTCTCGGCGCAGTGCCTGTGCATCTGGCACATATTCAGTCCGGGCCCTGGGCCTCTCCCGATGAGGGCGGTTTTGGCTATGTTTCCAACTATTCCATCTTCAACTTCCCTCATTCAATTGCGATTAACCGCATGACGGGTAAGCGCTTTATGAATGAAATTGCCGACCGCAAGACCCGCGCCGATGCCGAGTTGGCCTGTCGTGACGCCAAGGGAGAACCGCTGCCACCTATCTTGATCACCAGCTACAAGGACTCCAAACAGCACCCCAATACCGCCAAGGTGCTCAAATACAATGTGGGTTGGAAGTTTGACTCACTGGAGGCACTGGCCAAGCACTTTGAGGTGCCTTTGAAACCGCTCAAGGCACAAATCGAAGAATACAACCGCTATGTCAAGAGCGGTGAAGACAAGCAGTTTGGCAAGAATATGACCAAGGCAAAAGATAAGTATATTGAAGCGCCTTTCACTGTGGTGCGTCTATGGCCCAAGGTGCACTACTGCCAGGGCGGAGTCCAGGTGAACACCAAGGCTGAAGTCAAAGACAGCCTCACAGGTAAGCCGGTTACCGGACTCTATGCCGCAGGGGAAGTCTGTGGCGGCATCCACGGCGTTAGCCGCCTGGGAAGCTGCTCTATCCCCGAATGTATGGTGATGGGTATGACTGCGGCCCGCAGCATGATGCAAGCCTGAATTGAACGGTGAGAGAGGACTCAATAATGAAGAAAGCAAACTTAGTATGGGCACTGCTGTTGGCAGGGCTAACTTCGGTATCGGTTCATGCCGTTCAGCAGCGCGATTATCATAAGGCAGTGATAGGCAAGGATTGTAAGGTATGCCACGACCAAGGGCTTAAGCAGTACCCTTCAGATGGTGCCTGCCTTAAGTGCCACGATGTCGATGAGCTGGCAAAAAAGACAGCCCGCAGTGGTGAGGACAGATGGCAAAATCCCCATGACAACTTGCATTATGGTAAAGACCTGCCTTGTCTTGAGTGCCATGGTGAACACCAGCCTAAAAAACCTCTGTGCAGTAATTGCCATACCTTTAAATACGATAAACATAAGGAATAATGAAAGGGTTTATATGCTGCCTCAAGTTTCCTCCACCGGCAGCATGACCCGTAAATATCTTTGATTAAAATAGTCCCTGCAACTGCTGTTTTAATTCAATGATAGGCTCACTTGATCACAAGTGGGCCTTTTTTGTTTGTTGGCTCACAACTCTTTTTCATTCTGTTATCTTTTTTGTTGCCTGTGTTCAGACAACATTTTTGGAATGGATTCCAAGTATATGCTTCGCCTGATATTTACTCTAAATATAATTGAGGTTCCAGGTGATGAATAAGAAGCTAATACTAATTTCACTGCTGATTTCCAATACAGCGATGGCAGAAAAGTTACCGGATTTTTTAGACCCGGCTGATATTGAAAATGCAAGCTTTGTCTGTTTGGGTGAAACGCCAGAGTATTCCAAACAAGATCAAAAGTATGTCGATATTCTCTGGGATGAAACCTTGCGTTATTTAAATGGCTTTGCCCAGGCGCTCACCAATGGCGAGCAAGCTCATTGCCTGAACTCGGATGAGGCTATTTACGACACCAGCGCCGGTGGACAAAAGTTCTGCGTAATGGATCGCCGCGATATGCAGCTGATGGTGAAAAATATCTATCAGGTATTGCACAATCCCCAAAGTGCCAAAACTTGTTTCGGGGCTCGCCGTGATGTCAATTGGATCTACAGCCCTGGTGGGGAGCTGGAGCAAAAATCCCCCGTGGCTCAGTGGGCGAAACGCATGAGTTTTAATGAATTCTTCAAGCAGAAAGTCACCAATAAACAGGTGCAAAAGCAGGGAAAAATCTTTACTGATAACTTCTACAAAATGGTCACAGGTGATGAGGTGAAGATGCCATCGGCTTTCCCCTATGACATCAGCGCCAACGCCTTGCCCAACCTGTGGGCCGCTGCCGGTTGGTTCCCCATGTATGCCGAAGAAAGCAAGCGCAATGACAGGAACTTCAATAATGTTCGTGGCGGTTATGCTTATGCAGAGATCTTCGGTCACTGGGGACTACTGAGAATTGACAGCATCAATGGTGAGAAAGTCGGCGCCGAAGTAGGTATGACAGTACAGTCGGTCGATACTCTTTACCCGTTTCACAATCATGCCATTTCTGAAATGTACTACAACATGAGGCTGCCGGCTTGCACCAATCAGTTCAAGAGCCTGGCAATTAAAGCCGATTCACCTTTGTTGGAAACTGTAAAAGAGAATGACAAAATGCGCCGGGTCCGCTTCGATGCCGGGCAACCCAATGTCGATGCAATGTGGCTTTCCGGCAGCAGCGAACGCGATCCCCTGTTGTATTTTCACCAGAACACCATCCATGCCTTCGATGTTGATGGCAGCTGCGAAGCCAAGCCGGAAGAGAGAGCGATAGTCTCGGTTTGGGCCAGAAGCAATGCCCACGACAAACGCAATGACTATGGTACAACACTCTTGTGTGAATCAGCGCAGCAGCCGGGCACACCAGCCAAAAAGGGCGAAACCATTCAATGCGATCTGAGTAAACTCAAGTGGTAGTTAATTAAGATGAAAGCCGGCACTAGCCGGCTTTCATCTTATTCTACGGCCGTGTTTCTGTTTTTGAGATTGGCCTTCAACAGGGCGATGAGTTGATTGCAGGCTTCAGTCTGACTCTCCGGATTGAGATAGAGAGATTCATTAAACACGGGCAAGGGAGGGAGATCATGCTCTATGGGATCGAGGATCTGCATCTTGTCGTTGATCCTGAATTCGGCAATCGGAGCTATGCTCAAATCATTTTCAACCGCCATGCACAAGGCTTGGGGAGAGGGGGTAGAAAGCAGCACATTGATGGGCCGCATCGACAGTTGGTGGTTGGCAAACACCTGAGCTCTGATGGGGCAGTTTTCCGGGTAAAGTGCCATGGGAATCGTTTCCCGTTTATGGGCACTGCCGTTCTTGGCGGCCACCCAATGAAAACGTCGTTCGAACAGGAGCTCTCCCTGCACCGGAGGCTGCCAATGGGTCGCCACTATCAGGTCGAATTCCCCTTGATGCAACCGCTTATACAGATTGCCGCTGACATCTGTGTCTATGACCAACTCAATACAGGTGAACTCACGGACAAATTCCAGCAGGCAGTTGTCCAGATAATAGGTAATATAATCTGTGGGAACGCCAAGGCGAATCACTTCGCGATTCTGGCAGTCTTTCAGCTCATCCAGGGCCTGGGTGTTGAGTTGCATCATCTTATAGGCGTAGTTGAGCAGGGTATTGCCGGATTCGGTCAGCACCACGCCTCGATTGTCTCGGAGCAACAGCGGTTGACCGACACTTTCTTCCAGCTTTTTGATCTGTAAGCTCAATGCCGACGGGGTGCGACAGACTTTTTCTGCGGCCTTGGATAAATTGCCGCATTCGGCCACAGCAATAAAACTCTCGAGCAATTCTATTTTTAACATTGGCTATTGGCGTGACTCATAATGGTATCAGTATTACTCAATATCGCAGTCGCAGAAAGCTTGTTACTATTTTATTGTGAAGTTGGGAGAGTTTGTATTTAAGCTTTGCTCAGGAGTGGCCAATGGGAAAATGGGAACGACGCGGAAACTATTTGGTTGAAGTGGCGCAACGTTGTTTAAGAGGACAGAAGACTTTTGGTTTATGTCGTTCTCATCTTGTTGATGCCAGTCAAATATCCAAAGGTACTGTATATAATCATTTCACTACAGAAGCCGATCTCATGGTGGCAGTAGCTTGCAGTGAATATGAGTATTGGCTCAAGCAGGCCAAACAGGATGAAATACAATATAAAGACCCTCTGGAAAGGTTTATATTTCATCATTGTCAGCGGCTCTATGAAGTCTTGTCGACAAATAAATTTGTCATTGAGCGGATAATGCCGAATCAAGCTCTGTTGTTGTTGGCGACCGAGTTTTATCGGCATGGCTGTGAAAGACGTTTCGATGAATATATGCAGTGGAATGCCAAGACCATTTCCGCTGTGGGAGAGGTGCCAGGATTCGATCGGGTCGAGCTGGTGATGAGTTATCTGCGTGGCGCCATGATCAATACCGACGATGCCTGCAAGGCCCACGACGACCCGCAGCTCTATTACCAGTTCAGTTATGCGCTGATCCATCTGATGGGGCACTCAGATAAGCGCAGCCCCTCCAAGCAACAGTTTGCCGCCTGGCTAAGCCGCCAACCCAGTCTGGAGTATGAGCCTGAAGGTCTCAGTCGCGTGGTAAATGGATGACGACCTCAAGCCCACCTTGGGCGCGATTGCTTGCCTGGATATTGCCGCCGTGGGCTTGCACTGCGGCATCGGCAATGGCCAATCCCAGCCCCCAACCGCCACTCTCTCTTTCCCTGGCTGAATGCGGTCGATAGAAGGGCTTGAAAATAGCCTCCAACTCAGACTCCTCAATACCCGGGCCGTCGTCAGTAATGCTTATCTCTACCCATGGCCCCTTGGCCTCGGCGCAGATATTTACCTGGGTACGGCAGTAGCGGATGGCGTTGCGCAGCAGGTTTTCAATCGCCCGTGACAGCGGTCTTGGGTAGATGGGCAGCTCCAGTTCTTCCGGTATCAGGATGCTGAGTTCCTTTTGCTGCTGTTCGGCTTCAAATTCGGCATCGTCCAGTACCTGGCTCAGTGATTCGGCCAACCCCACCTTCAGCTTGTTGTCCTGTGCCTTGAGCTTCACCCGGGAAAGCTCCAGCAGCTCGGCAATCATTTTTTCCAGTTGGTCGGCCTCATAGGCGATACGTTCGGCTTCATCTCCGGCCATCCCCTTCTTGCGCGCCAGGGCCAGTGCCAATTGCAGCCTGGTCAACGGAGTTCGCAGCTCATGGGAGATGTCGCTTATCAGTCGCTGCTGATTATTGACCATGGTTTCGATGGCGGCCGCCATGCTGTTGAAGGCCTGGGCCAGTTCGCCGATTTCGTCGTGACGTCCGGCCGTGGCATCGTCGACCCGGCTGTTCAATTGCCCCAGCGCCAGAGCGTTGGCACTCTGTTTCAACGAACGCAGCGGCTTGCCCAGGTGCCAGGCCAACAAACCACAGAGCAACCCTGAAAGCAGAATCGCCAGCGACAATGTCAGTAACTTGTGTTCAATAAAGAAAAAGAACCAGGGCATGGGGTGGTGATCCGGCAACCGGCCATAAAGGGCATAGGGGGTGCCGTTAACCTTAAAATCGAACGGGCCGAATATCAGTTCATCGCGAAACTGGTGTGAAATGGGTGCGTTGGCTTCCTCCGCCATCAACATAAAGCGGCGCATGCCTTTGGACACTCTGTGAGTGTTGATTATCTGTCCCTGCTCATTGACCAGATAGATGCGAATTGGCTTGCCTTCCATGCTGCGTCTGCGCTCCCAATGGTGCAGAAAGCGGCCATTCAACTTGGCCGGTTCCTGTTGCAGCTCATCGGCGACCTGAGACAAGACCTCCCGCAGTTTAGGCGGCATTGGGGCCCTGTCATGGTTTTGCTGCAGCAGCGGCAGCATGCCAACAGCAAGAATGATCAGGCTGCTGCAGAGCCAAAAGCCCAGCAGCAGTTTGATAAAGAGGCGATTGGGCAGGGAAAATGACTTCATCAAGGGATCCAGATATAGCCTTTGCCACGTATGGTCTTGACCCTGGGACGACCGTCGCTGCGTTCCGGCAGTTTCTTGCGCAGGTTGGAAAGGTGCATGTCCAGGCTGCGATCAAAGGGCATCAGTTTTTTGCCAAGCACGGTTTCACTCAGTTCGTCTTTACCTATCAGTTCTCCGGCCTGATTGGCCAGGGTGTAGAGCAGGCTGAACTCAGTGCCGGTCAGCAGCAATAACTGTTCATTGCAATAGGCTTCCTGACGGGCGGAGTCCAGGCTGAGATCGCCTATGGTTTGAATACCGCTCTGGGGAATGTCCTGCGGGGTGATATTGGCGCGGCGTATGATGGCGCGGATCCTGGCTACCAGTTCCCTGTCATTGAAAGGCTTGGGCAGATAGTCGTCTGCGCCTATCTCCAGGCCAACCACTCTGTCTATCTCATCACCGCGGGCGGTAAGCATAAGCACAGGGGTTTGTTTCTTGCCACGCAGTTCCCTGAGCACTTCGAAGCCATTGAGCTTGGGCAGCATCACATCCAGCAGGATCAGGTCGTAATCATTGGCAATCGCCAGTTCCAGGCCGCTCTGACCATCATGGGCCAGTGTCAGCTCAAAGCCTTCCAGCTCCAGTAATTGCCCCAAGAGTTCGGCCAGGCCCAGGTCATCGTCTATCAATAAAATTCGGCTCATTTATACGCCTCACACAATTTCTCTCTGCCGAGTATACCCGCTTTTGAGTCAACTGCGGTTTAGCTGTGTAAGTCTGGGTAAAGATACGGATCTTCAACCAGGATAACCAAGCTTTACAGTGCTTTACTCAGTTTGAACCCACACTTACACATAGAGGACTAGACTGGAAGACGTCAAATACTTCCCGACCGAGAACGAGGATACTCTTATGAAGACTTCAATCAAAGCAAGCTTGCTGGCCCTGATTGCCGGCACCACTCTGATGGCTGGCGCGGCACAAGCCGGTAACGGCTACGGCGATTGCCCACACCGTGACGGCGACCGTGGTTATCATCACATGAAGGGCGAGCGCGGCTATCACCATATGAAAGGCGGCAAGGGCCATTTCGGCATGTTTGGCCTACGAGGTCTGGATCTGACCGACGCCCAGAAAACAGAGATTAAGGCGTTGATGGACCAGCACAGAAGTAGCATGTCACGTCCTGACAAGGAAACCCGTGCAGCGCACAGAGCCGAAATGCAGGCACTGATGACCTCAGGCAACTTCGATGAAGCCAAGGCCAAAGAGATTATCGAGCAGCGTCAGCAGGTGCGTGAACAACACATGCTGGAGCGGATGAAGCTGCACAACCAGATCTATAACCTGCTGACTCCGGAACAACAAGCCAAGTTCAAGGAGCGTATGGATAGACGTGGTGAGCGCCCTGAGCCTATCCAGGATTAAATCTGCTACTATGGGCTCAGAGACTCCCGACCGCTGAGCCCTTGAATGACAACGACTTCCCGCTACGAGTTTTGGGTTAAATTGGCGAGCCGCGCCGCAGTGGCGACCGCGATTACCCTGATCCTGATAAAACTGGCCGCCTGGCTCTGGTCCGGGTCGGCCAGTATGCTGGCCTCTCTGACCGACTCCTTTGCCGATGCCCTGGCTTCCATAGTCAACTTTATTGCCATTCGCTATGCCTTGGTGCCTGCCGATCAGGAGCACAGGTATGGTCACGGTAAGGCTGAGCCGCTGGCGTCTTTAGCCCAATCGGCCTTTATTATGGGGACGGCATTCCTGCTGCTGTTTCACGGCGGCGAGCGCCTGGTTAATCCCATGCCTTTGACCCATGCCACTTTGGGCGTTGTGGTGTCCATTATTGCCATAGTGCTGACCTTGGCCTTGGTCATGCTGCAGAAACGGGCGCTGGCGGCCACCAAGAGTACAGTGGTCGAGGCCGATGCCCTGCACTATAAGTCAGATCTGTTTCTCAACGGTGCCGTGCTGTTGGCGCTGGTTTTGGCGCAATACGGCTGGTGGTGGGCCGATGGTCTGTTTGCGGTATTGATCGCCCTTTACATAGGTCAACAAGCCTGGTCGCTGGGGTATCGCTCGATTCAGGCCTTGCTCGACCGGGAGCTTGATGATGAAACCCGGCTGCGTATTCGGCAATTGGCCGAGCAGGATACTCAAGTGCGTGGCATTCATGACTTGCGTACCCGTCAGGCGGGCAAGACTACCTTTATTCAACTGCATCTGGAGCTGGACAAAGACCTGAGCCTGCAACAGGCCCATGCCATAGCTGTGGCCACAGGCGAGCGGATCCGCGCCGACTTTGACCATGCCGAGGTGATCATTCACCAGGATCCTGTGTAGCGGGCACTGTCATGGCATGGATGCAACAACAGAAGTTGAATCTCGGAGGGGGTGAACTGCACTGTCGGTATTATCCATTAAGCAGTCGCCTAGAACTGGAATGGCTGGGGCAGCAGTGTTTTTGTCAGCGCCTCTATGGTTTGCCAAGACGGCAAACCATAGTCTTGAATGGTCAAGACTACCGACTGGAGATCATTCCTTTACCGCTTTGGCGCGCCGAGTTGATAGCAGCCAATGGTTCCAGTTGGTCACTCTTGCCTGAGCGCAGACGCAGGGGACTGATACGTTGGGGCTATTCCCTGAGTTTGGCGATACTACGTCTGGGCGCCAAAATCCTCTCTTAATAACCTGCACCCTTGGGCTTAACTGGGTCATGTACCTATCTTTATGAGGTTTCAGTCCATTGCCAGCTCTTTAAGCTTGCGGGTCAGGGTATTGCGGCCCCATCCCAGGCGTTTGGCGGCTTCCTGTTTGTGGCCTTGGGTATGCTCCAGCGCGGTTTCCAGCAAGATGCGCTCAAACGCGGGTTGGATTTCGGTCAGCAGATCGCTCTCGCCCTGTGACAGGCGCATATCCAGCCACAATTTCAGGGCGTTTTGCCAATCCTGGGACTGGCCGGCACGGCCTTGAGGTGCCTTGGGCTCCTTGAACAGCTCAGGCGGCAGATCCTGAGGGATAATTTCCTGGCCCGAGGCCATCACGGTCAACCAGCGGCAGGTATTTTCCAACTGACGCACGTTGCCGGGCCAGGGCAGTTGCTGCAGCTTGGCGGCGGTTTCCGGGGTGAGTATTTTGGCCTCTACCCCAATCTCTTTGGCGGCACTGGCCAGGAAATGGCGTGCCAACTGCGGAATATCTTCCCGCCGCTGTGATAGCGGTGGCAGATGGATTCGAATCACGTTCAGGCGGTGGAACAAGTCTTCCCGAAAGCCCCCCTTGAGTACCAGTTGTTCTAGGTCCTGGTGGGTTGCGGCAATGATCCTGACATCGACCTGCACCGGAGAGTGGCCGCCGACCCGATAGAATTGGCCATCGGCCAGCACCCGCAGCAGCCGGGTCTGTACGTCCAGCGGCATATCGCCTATCTCATCGAGAAACAGGGTGCCACCATTGGCCTGTTCAAACCGGCCTTGACGCACATTGGCGGCGCCGGTGAAGGCGCCTTTCTCGTGGCCGAACAGCTCGGATTCGATCAGCTCCTTGGGGATGGCCGCCATATTGAGGGCGATAAAGGGTTTGTCTTTGCGTGGACTGTGTTTGTGCAGCGCCCCGGCAACCAACTCTTTACCCGTACCGGACTGACCGTTGATCAGCACACTGATAGATGAGCGCGACAAACGGCCTATGGCGCGAAACACCTCCTGCATCGCGGGGGCTTCGCCTATGATCTCAGGTGCCTTGACCTGAGGCTCGGCTGCCACAGGTGCCTGCTCTGTGGCATGGTTGAGCGCCCGATCTACCAGGGCAATCGCCTCATCTATGTCGAAGGGTTTGGGCAGATACTCGAATGCCCCGGCCTGATAGGCGCTGACGGCGCTGTCGAGATCTGAATGGGCCGTCATTATGATCACCGGGATATGGGGATAATGCAGGCCGATACGCTCCAGCAGGGTGAGGCCATCGGTTCCCGGCATGCGGATATCCGAGACTATGACTCTGGGCTGGGAGATTTCCAGCGCCTGCCACAGTGACTCGGCGGCGGCAAAGCTGGCGCAGCTGAGTTTGGCGCCTTGCAGTGCCCGTTCCAGCACCCAACGAATTGAACTGTCATCATCGAGGATCCAAACCTGTTCACTCATATTGTTTCCTCTCTTGTTAGCCGCTGTGGTTGTTGATCGGCAATGTCAGGCTGAACTCTGTGTGTCCCGGGGCCGAATCGCAGTCGATACGGCCGCCGTGGAGCCTGGCAATATTGTGGGCGATGGATAGCCCCAGGCCGTTGCCGTCCTTGCGGCCTGTGACCATGGGGTAAAACAGGGTATCCACCAGTTCCGGGGCAATACCCGGGCCGTTGTCTATGATTGACAGCACCAGCACCAACTTGTGTCTCTGGTTGCCTATGGTGACCTGATGGGCGGTGCGGGTGCGGATCATGATATCGCCGCCCTGATGCTCCAAGGCTTGTACTGCATTTTGCACTATGTTGAGGATTGCCTGTTGCAGTTGATCTTCATCCATAGGCAAGTCCGGAATCGAGGGGTCGTAATCCTGGCACAGATGTATCTGTTGCGGCAGGGTCACACTCACCAGACTGATCACCTTTTGCAGCACCAGATGGATATTCTGCAGCTTGTGCTGCGATGGTTTCTGCGGCCCCAGCAATCGGTCGACCAGGGCGCGCAACCTGTCGGCCTGCTCTATGATGAGTGTGGTGAACTCCTTGAGCTGCGGCTCGCTAAGCTCGCGGGACAAGAGCTGCGCCGCGCCGCGCAGTCCACCCAGCGGGTTTTTGATCTCATGGGCCAGATTGCGCACCAGATATTGGGCCGCCTGCTGCTGGGCATCCAGGGTCAACTGCTGGTGAATGCGCCGCTGCTGATCCACCTGTCTGAGTTCCAACAGGCTCAAGGGTTTGAGCTGTTCTCCCTGCTCCAGAGGGATCAGTGTCATATCCACAGTGTGATGTTGGCCATCCAGGCTGATGAGCTGGGCGGTATTGACCGTTAACCCCTGACGTTCCAGCACCGCGCTTTGCAGCACTCTGGGTTCAACTCCTATGGCATGCAGATGCTCTGTCAGTACCTGCTCCTGCAACCTGTGGCTGGAGACGCCCAGCAACTGCTCGGCAGCGGCGTTGGCATAGCTGGGGAGCAGGTCACTGTCGATGACCAGAACGGCAGTGGCCAGATGATTGAGCAGGATATTTGTGTCCATTGAGTTTCCCATAGCAGGATTGCACCATAATGGTGCACCAATTCGGTGCAGGCCGCAAGCCAACAACTCTGTGGACTAACTCGAAAAGCTACGTAGCTAATTTATTGAAATAACTTTAGTTACTTGGCTTTGGGCCTTTCCCGGGTGCCGGGAAGGCGGGTTGCATCAGTCCGGCTTGGTGCAGAAAAATGGTTATGGGACTACTGGATGCAAGGACTTTGCCGTTTTGTTGCACTGCCTTGAGTTGCAGCGTGTGTTCGCCGCGGTCGATATCCTTGAGCTGGAAGAGATTGCTGCGCTGAGCGTCGCTGGAGGAGATGCCGTCTATGTAGAGTTGCAGAAAATGACCCGAAGCCAGCTCCGGCTCTACCTCTACCTGAACCTGAAAATCACCGGCGTTATCGCGAATGGTTTCCTCATGCTGTGGTGAAAGTATCTTTAACGCATAGCCGACCTGTTCTACTTCTATGGGATCGGGCAGAGGTTTAGGCGTTTCCAGGCTTATTTGATTCTGGGTCTTGTCGGTGAATTCCACTGCCTGGGCTTGGGGGGTGGGCTCATCGCTGTAATGCACCTTGCCATCTTTATCGACCCACTTATAGACAGTCGCCTGGGCAACCAGCGACAGCAATGCCAGGCTGATTATCATCAGAGTACGCATAAAGACTTCCCTTGTTATGCAGTTGTGAACTTGCTTCAGATTAGCCTGTTTATTGGCAAAAATCACTGCCTTTAAAGGCTGGCCTGAAAAACCTGTCGGCTCAGCTCAAGGTCGACCCGGCCGTCCTCCCCCAGTTGGGTCAGCCCCTGGCGCTCAAGGTTCTCCAGCAGCGGCGCTATGGCCTCATGGCCTATGCCATAGTCACTGAGGTGAGTCTGGAGCCCCATGGATTCGAAGAACTGCCGGGTCAGCTCTATGGCTGCATCTATGCGTTGCTCCTCGCTGCCGTCGCTGAGTTGCCAAACCCGCTCGGCATACTGCAGCAGCTTGGCGTGTTTGGCGGCCTTTCTCAGGCGCAGCATAGTCGGCAGCAGTATGGCGAGGGTCACGGCATGATCCAGGCCGTGGCGCACCGTCAGTTCGTGACCCAGTTTATGGGTCGACCAGTCTTGCGGAACACCTGTGCCGATCAGGCCGTTGAGCGCCATGGTAGCGCTAAACATGATATTGGCGCGCACCCGATAGTTTTCGGGCTCTGCCAGCGCCTTGGGGCCTTCCTCTATCAGAGTGAGCAGCAGGCCTTCGGCAAACCTGTCCTGCACCTTGGCGTCGACCGGGTAAGTCAGGTACTGCTCGGTCACGTGCACAAAGGCATCCACCACACCGTTGGCAATCTGTGGTTGCGGTAGGCTGAAACTCAGTTGTGGCGCCAGTACAGAGAAGCGGGGAAACACCGAGGGATGACGAAAGGAGCGCTTGAGGCCAAGAGCGCTATTGCTGATCACCGCGCAGTTATTCATCTCTGAACCTGTGGCCGGCAGGGTCAGCACAGTACCGAGCGGTAGAGCTTGGTCAATGTGGCGACCGTCGGTTTCCAGTATCTCCCAGGGCTCTCCCTGATAGGGCGCTGCGGCGGCAATAAACTTGCCCGCATCTATGATGGAACCGCCGCCGATGGCGAGAATAAAGTCCAGCTTTTGTTGCCTTATCTGCTCTACTGCCTGCAATAGCTGGTGGTAGTCGGGGTTGGGGCTAATGCCGCCGAACTCGGCGCAGATGCGTTTACCCAATACCTGGCTGACCTGGGCCAGGGTGCCATTGCGCTTGGCGCTTTGGCCGCCGTAGAGCAAGAGCACTCTGGCGTCATTGGGCACCAGAGTGTCCAGCTGCTCCAGGCTGCTGCGGCCAAAGAGTAGGCGGGTTGGATTGTAGAATTCAAAATCGTACATCTTGGACTCCTGTCAGCCGTGAGTGTTGCCGCTCAGGGCGTAGGGACGTTGCCAGTCGAGCCAGGCATAGAGATGGGCGATATCCTGCATAACCCAAGCGGGAATCGCTTCAGCTTGTCTTGCTGACTGTTGCGTAGTCTCATCTGTTGAATTGGGCGCTGGCCCGGACTCGGATTGGTGCATCTCTGTTGCCAAGAAGCGCTGACGAAACAGCTGGGGCCAGGCCGCCAGCTGTTGCTCCGCCAGATGCAGCGGCTGCTTTTGCTGCTGGCGTGCCACCAACACCAGGGTGCAGTGCAGCGTCAGCCCAAGCCAGAGAAAACTCTGCCAGTCCTGCAGCTCCCGCTGGCCCGTGTTGGGCTCGAGCTTCAAAAAGCCGACTTCTTGGCCCAGTTGTCTCAGCGCCGCATGGGCTTGCCAACGCAGGGCATTATCGGCTTTACCTGTATTGATACTGGCAAGCCAAGCCCGCTCCAGCTCGATAAAGTGGCATACATAGCTGTCGAGCCAGCGCCGGGTCCAGCTGGGAATAAACAGATGCATCGCCAGAAATGCCATTAAAGCGCCGGTGAAGGTGTCCAGCGCCCGGTAGAAGGCGATATAGGGATCGCTCGGCAGTAGCAGGGTGATGGCAAACACCATCAGCATGGTGAGCCAGAACACATGAATCTCATATCTGGCCTTGTAGAAGGTGGCAAAGGCCAGAAAGGCACTCAGGCAGGTGGCCGGTAATAACCAGCTACCGGCCCCCAGAAACCAGATAAGCCCCAGTGCCAACACAGAACCGAGCACAGTGCCATAGAAGCGGCTCCAGATCCTGGCCTGCAACTGCCCGAGCGGCGCTACCATCAGCACTATGTAGGCGGTGAGCGTCACCCAATAACCCTGCGGCAGTTGCAGCAGTTCTACCACGGCCTGACAACACAGCAGAGTGAACAGAATTCTCAGGCCGTGATGCCATTCCCGCGAGTGTTTCACCAAGGCCTTGCGCCATTGACTGCGAACGCTTTGGGCATCGGAAGGCCAGATAAGCCCCAGGCGCTCGCGCCAGTCGGCTGCCAGCGGTCTTTGGGGATCCAGCGCCAAGGCCAAGCGGTTGGCGGCATCCAACAGCAGAGGTTGCGGCTTGTCTCCCAAGGGCAGTGGCGTCGGCTCTGTGCCTTGGTCCCTATGGGTCTTGAGTTCGCTGGCAAAATTGGCCAAATACTGCTGCAGCGCCGGGCTGGCGGCATCATTTTGTTGCAGCCTGCCTATGCTCTCCAGGGTTTCTATCAGGATAAGATTCGACTCCAGTTGCCGGGCGATGCGTTGCACCTCGGCTTTATCCGGCATTTCCAGCAGCCAATGGGCCAGCACGGCAATAGCATCATCGAGTTGCTCCCGCAAGGCCAGACGCTGGCCGACATTGGCGGCGTCCGAGTGGCTGAGTATATTGCACCAGAAGCCGAATTTGCGCTGCACGCTGGCCAGCAGCTGTTCGCCCTGACGTATCGCCATCCAGGGCCCGGCGATGACGGCGCTGATGACAGCCAACCAGCTGCCGAACAGGCTGGAGAGCAACAACATCTTCCAGTCGGTACCCGACTCCAGCAGATGCAGGCCGCAGATCAGGCAAAAGCCGGCGTTGTAGGTCAGCAGCTGAATGTACTTTCTTTGGTTGGAACTGAGGCCATATAACAGGCCTATGGCGCCGAGTACGCTGATCCCTAGCCAAGGGTGGATCAGGCTCAGCAAGGCCAGGGCACTGCTGATACAGCACAGAAGTGCCGACTTGCTCAACAGCCCGGCACGTTTGGGATAAGCCAGGTTGCGGCCCTGGACGCCGACCAGCCAGGCACAGATTAGGGCGTTGACGCCGCTGGCACTGTCGCCGAGAAACGAAAACAGCAACAGGCCCGCCATCATGGGCAGCCCTATGCGTAAGCCTTCGGGAAGATCGGCACGATCAGGCAGCCATTGCAGCAGGCGCTGGAATAGATTGGATAGATTCACTTTATGTTGCTTAGACAGCAGAATGGCACAAGAGGGACGCCATTCTACCTCATTTGAGTCTGCTTGAGTGCCGGGTGGATAACAATTTTCCACCCGGTAAATCGGCTCAGTGGGCCAACAGGGCGAAGTGTTGACTGTGGCGCTTGGGATCAAAGCGCCAGACAATGGCCAGCATGCCCAGAGACACAGCCGCGAGCAGCAACCAGGAAAGCGTGAAGCTGCTGGAACTGTCCTTGAGATAACCCGCCAGCAGAGGCGACAGAGATGCCAGCAGATAACCTATCCCCTGAACAAAGGCCGTCAGTTGTCCCGCCTGGCTGTAGTCGTCCAGATGGTCCAAAGTGACAATCAGACTCAAGGGGAAGAGGCCACCAATGCCTATACCCAGCAGCGCAGCCCATAACCAGGGCAGGGCCAGTGGCATCAACGCCAGCCCGATAAAACCGCCAATGGTAGACAGGAGCAGCAGCAATAGCAGTGGCCTTCTGTCATGACTGCGAGCCGCCAGCGTTGGCAGCAACAGGCCTGCGACCACTTCCATCAGTGTCAGAAACGCCAGCAATAGCCCTGCCTGAGTGGCTTGCCAGCCCAAGTCGATAAAGAAGGGCGCCAACCAAGCGAGCACACAGGTATAGGATGCTGTGCTCAGGCCAAAGAAAAGCCCCAACAGCCAGGCCCTGGGAATATGGCTAAAGCTGCCTATGCCCACACTTGGGCTAACTCCCGGTTTTCCTGAAGGCTTCTTTGCTGCTGCCTTATTGAAGCCCTGGGGTTGCAGGCCGTGTTTGCCCCAGAACCAAAATAGCATCGCCGGCAGACTCAACAGAGCCCAGAAGGCCAGCGCCGACTGCCAATGACCAAACCTGTGCTCAAGCCAAGGGCTAATGGCCGCAGCCAGGGCCGCTCCACCCATGATGGCGGTTACGTAAATCCCCATGTAACGCTCAATATGCTGGCTATAGCTGCGCTTGATCATTCCAGGCAGCAGAGCCTGAATAAGGGCGATACCTAAGCCGGCAATGATTGCGGTCAGTAGTAGTTGCAGGCCGCTGCCGGCCCAGAGCCGAGCCAGGTTGGCCAAACCAATAAGTAGCAGCGATAGTAGCAGAGTTTGGCGCTCTCCCAGTCTGGCGGCCAGCTTGGCACCGATAAACATAGCGACTCCCATGGTCATCACGGGCAGCATGGTCAGGAGTGCCAAGGAACTGTAACTGAGGGGCAAGGAAGCCCGGATAGCCTCCAGCAGTGGGCCTATGGCCGCCATGCTGGGGCGCAGGTTGAGGCCGAGAATAATCAAGGTCAGGATCAGCCACACAGGCTGCCATTTTGATGAGCTCATAGTCCATCTCCTTCACACATGCTGTTGGCGGCATTGGTGTTATCTTTGTCGGCAGGCATCTTTAGTCGCGGACTCGCATCGTCCGCGGCTTGGACTGCATTGAGTTGTGGTTTTGTCAGAAACTGCATCATGGTCAATCTCCTTATTTTGCCAAATTTAGTTAAGCCGAACCCTTGGCCCCTTTTTCAGGGGCCAAACAGGGTTCTTATGTCAGGTGAGTGTCAGCGCCGGCTGGGGCGCAGGCGATACCAGATGGCCGGGACAGGAAGTTTCATCAGCAACAGTGACGACATGATCAGGCCGATCCCCAGCCATTGATAGCTGTCCAGCTGTTCGCCGACCAAAAACACCCCGAGCGAGACGGCCACCACAGGGTTGATCAAGGCCATCATGCCCATGATTTGCGGTCCCAGATGTTTGATGGACCAGATCCAGGCCCAGTAGCTCAGCGCCGTGCTGAAGATGGCCAGCCAAGCGATGGCGGGCCAGGTTTTGGGCTCGGGTAGTGTGGGTGCCCCGGCTACTGTCCAAGCCAGCGGGATCAGCATCAAGCCGCCGAGCAACAACTGCCAGGCGGTCAATACCAGAAGATCGCCGGTTTGCCAGCGTTGCATCCAGCGGGATGATTGGGCTACCAACAGAGTGGCACTCAGGGCGCAGAGTACACCAATCAGATCCAGATTGGCCGAAGGATTGAGCAACAACATCACTCCACTCAGTCCCAGCAGTGCCAGCAAGGTCCACTTCAATGCCGGTCTTTGGCCATCGAGCAGCCAGGCAAGCAGCAGAAACATCAGTGGCAGTGTGGCCCCCAGGGTGCCGGCCACGGCGCCGGGCAGACGGTAGGCACCCATAAACAGCAAGGCGAAGAAGGCGCCGATATTACAAAATGCCAGCAAGAGTATTTTGCTCCAGGCGAGCGAAGGCAGCTTGGGCCGTAGCAGCAATAACAGGATCCCGGCCGGTAGCGCACGCCAGACGGCGACCCAGAAAGGAGACATATCCTGCAGGTACAGGCTGACCAGGGCATAAGTGGTTCCCCAGAAGACGGGAGCAAGGAGTGCAATTAGGTAGGGCATTTTCTTTTCTTAAAGTATCTTGATGTGAAGATATTTTAAAGTTCAGTGCCGGGATAAGCAAGCCGCATTTGAAAAAGAGCTTTATTATCTTTGGATGATAAGTCCAACTGATTGAATATTATGTCAATCTTGGTAGGTTAGTTTACCCTGTTCATCATAGACCCGGGTATGCAGTACCTTGCCGTTTGCGCCTATCTCTTCCTGCAGATAGTTGTGCCCCTGCTCATCAAAGTAGTTCAGGGTCTGTGGTATGAGCTTGTCCTGGTCGAAACGTTTGCTCACCTGCAACTGGCCATTGCAGTGAAAGAGTTGCTCCTCACCCTGCTTGGCGCCTCGATGGAACGGAGTACGTTTGCTCAAGGCGCCATTGGTCTCACAATAACTGAGCCAGATGCCGTCGGCGGCTATTGAGGGAAAGAAACCATAATGTTGCTCGGACTGGCGCTGGCCATTGCGCCAGAAGGTGTGCTGCACTGCGGTGCGCTGCCGGCGGTCGAACAGGTAGTCCAACTTGAGTCGGCCGTTGGCGTAGTAGCCTTGTTCCTTGAGTTTTCTGAGATTTTCTTCATCCAGATGTTCACTGAAGCTCTTTAATGAACCATCGGGAAAATAGCTTTTCCAGACGGTGAGTTTCTCGCCGTCCCGCTTGAACTGTTTCATCCGCTCCCGTCCCTGTTCGTAGGAGATGGATTCAACCACTTTACCCTGGTCGAAACGCTTGAAACTGTCGAGTTGGCCTTGGTTGTCGTAGAGCCAGAGTTCTTGGCGCTCACCGTCTTGAAACAATTCCCGGCTGCGTAATTGGGTTTGCTGGTATTGAAAGTTCAGCTGCCAGCCGTGCAACTTGCCATTTTTATACCAGGCGCTTTGGCTTAGCAGACGCTCGGGCGGCGCGGATGTGCTGAAGCTGTAGCCGTCCCGCAGGCCATCCTTGAACTGGGCCGCACTATAGCTGGGGCGATCCGGCGCTCCCCAAATGGCAATGCCGTTGAAGGGTTCACCTCGGTATCCGTCAACGCAGCCTTCGAGGTAATAACCCAGGGCGCTATTGTCATCGCTTACTTCCCGGCAGTGGATTTGCTCCAGCTCGTCAGCCTGAATTGGCAGTTGCCCCTCAGAGTGACAGCCGGCCAGCAACAGGGGAGTGAGTAAAAAGACCTTGAGATTCATAGCAGATCCTTGCTTGACGAAGAGGCTCATTGTCGCTGCCGTTGCTGCTTGGCTCAAGCCTCTTGCCGGTGAACTGTTGAATTTTTGACTCTTTAACACTGAAACCCGCCTTGGATCACATCTGCACAACAGGAGAGGGGATAAGCTGGGGTTGCTTGCAAGCTATTGATTATAAAGAATTAATTTTACTTAATTTGCAATTCTGCAATATGTAAGTGCAAAAAGAGGTGATGAGTATGAACGTGAATCGACGTCAGGCGATGGGCCAGATTGTAGGTTTGGTTGGTGTGGCAGCAGGGAGTTCGCTGATCGCGACCACAGCTCTGGCCGCAGAGTCTTGTCCCGGAGATACCAGCATAGGGATCGGCAGTGAAGGGGGCAGCGATCTGGGCACCAAGCTGCTGACCTATGTGAAATTAGACCCTATGGAAGTCGCCAAACTGGCCTATGAAGGTTATGGCCGTGGCGGTTGCATGTATGGGGTTTTCGATGCCCTGGTGAAGGCCTTGGCGGCCAAAGGGCATGAGGATGCCTGTAAATTCGCCGCTATCCCAACTAACCTGGCGGCCTATGGTGGCGGCGGTATCGCAGGTTGGGGAACCCTGTGTGGTTGCTTGAATGCGGCGGCCATGGCGGTCAACGTCCTGGGCGGGGTCGACCGCACTGCGGTGATCCGCTCCGTGTACCGTTACTATGAACACACAGCCATGCCGAGAAATGATGAAGCCTTCCTCAAGGCGATTGGCGCACCGACCCGTAAAGACAATGCCGGTGAGCTACTGACCGCAGATAAGATAGGCCAGTCGGTTGCCAATTCCATTCTCTGTCACACCTCGGTGACCCACTGGTCGAAAGCGAGCAAGTACGGCTCCAGTCATCAGGCGAAATTGGAGCGCTGCGCTCAGCTGACGGCCGAGATTGCCTATGTCACCACTGACTTCCTCAATAAGTCGCTGGACAATGCCCTGGACGCTGAAATTGTGGCAGCAGGCAATGCCGAGTGTAGTGGTTGTCACAGCAGCACCAAACGTGAACCGGACACTTACATAGGTGCCGATGTCAATTCACAGATGGAATGTCAGAGCTGCCACAGCGCCCATGATGTCGGCGCCGGTTTGACCGGGGTTCACGAAGGTGCGGTCTGCAGCGATTGTCACTAGGAGGCTGTTATGAAACATAAGAGTTTGATAGTAGCGTCTTTGCTGTTGTGCCTGGGGGGTTGTGACTGGTGGGATGACGATGATGACCCTGTGCTTCCGCCGGATCCTGAACCGGAGCAGTCTGTGTCCATTAATGAAGCCGAAAGCCTCAAGGTGGCACTGAGCGCCGTGGATCCTCAAAGCCAGGCACTGACCTTTAGCCTGACTACGGCGGAGGGCAAACCCGTCAAGGATGCCGGCAGCAACTATCTGGTGATGTACCTCAAGATGCCGGCAGAGCAGGTATCGGCCTTCTCCATGCCTTGGCATAAGGGGGTGCGTTTCGAATGCAGCGAAACCGTCGACACCTGTGCTGGCACCATGGAAGCGCTGGAGACAGAAGGCCAATATCGCTTTACTCCAGAAGGGCTTGAGGAGTTGA
Source organism: Shewanella sp. VK101 (assembly GCF_056497865.1). Classification (NCBI taxonomy): domain Bacteria; kingdom Pseudomonadati; phylum Pseudomonadota; class Gammaproteobacteria; order Alteromonadales; family Shewanellaceae; genus Shewanella; species Shewanella sp. VK101. Next base: position 4,613,154 of record NZ_CM151402.1, on the reverse strand, counting down.
ACCAGACAGAGGGTGAACTCAAGTTGGCGGTGATACTCACAGGGGCCAAGGCCCAGAGTGCTCCTGAGCTTGTCGGTGCTCCCTGAGTGGGTTGAGTTTTATAGCCTTAAAATAGTAGCGCCCCGGGATTGCTCCCGGGGCGCTTTTCTTGTTATCCGATGGCTTGACTCATCGGTTGATTGCAGGGCAATTAGAGGCTGTAGTACAGCTCAAATTCGACTGGGTGAGTGGTGCGGCTGACACGCTCGGCCTCGGCTTGTTTCAGCTTGAGGTAAGAGTCGATAAAGTCATCGCTGAACACACCGCCGCGGGTCAGGAACTCACGGTCTGCATCCAGAGCCGCCAGGGCGACTTCCAGAGATTCGGCCACAGTCGGGATTTCCGCTGCTTCTTCGGCCGGCAGATCGTACAGATCCTTGTCCATGGCATCACCAGGGTGGATCTTGTTCTGGATACCGTCCAGACCGGCCATCAGCAGTGCTGCGAAGGCCAGATAAGGGTTGGCCATAGGATCCGGGAAGCGGGTCTCGATACGGCGAGCCTTAGGACTTGGTACCACAGGGATACGGATAGAAGCCGAGCGGTTACGGGCAGAATAAGCCAGCATCACAGGGGCTTCAAAGTGTGGCACCAAACGCTTGTAGGAGTTGGTGCTTGGGTTGGTGAAAGCGTTCAGGGCTCGGGCGTGCTTGATGATACCACCGATATAGTACAGGGCAGTTTCAGACAGGCCGCCGTACTTGTCACCGGCAAACAGGTTGGTGCCGTCTTTGGCCAGTGACTGGTGTACGTGCATGCCGCTGCCGTTGTCGCCAACTATCGGCTTGGGCATAAAGGTGGCTGTCTTGCCGTAGGCATGAGCCATGTTGTGAATCACGTACTTAAGTACCTGGATTTCATCGGCCTTGTTGGTCAGAGTGTTGAAGCGAGTGGCGATCTCGTTCTGACCCGCGGTAGCAACCTCGTGGTGGTGAGCTTCCACAACCTGGCCCATCTCTTCCAGCACCAGACACATGGCACTACGCAAATCCTGTGAAGAATCCACAGGCGCAACCGGGAAGTAGCCGCCCTTAACGAATGGACGGTGACCTGTGTTGCCATCTTCATAGCTGGTACCTGAGTTCCAGGCTGCTTCTTTGGCATCGATTTTGACGAAGGTGCCGCTCATGTCGGTACCGAAACGTACGTCATCAAACAGGAAGAACTCTGGCTCAGGACCGATCAGCACAGTGTCGGCGATGCCGGTAGAACGCATGTACTCTTCGGCTTTTTTGGCGATAGAGCGAGGGTCACGGTCGTAACCCTGCATGGTGCCGGGCTCGAGGATGTCGCAGCGGATCAGCGCTGTGGTTTCTTCGGTGAAAGGATCCAGTACAAAGCTGCTTGGATCTGGCATCAGCACCATGTCAGATTCGTTGATCCCTTTCCAACCGGCGATAGATGAACCATCGAACATTTTGCCGTCTTCAAAGAAATCAGCATCTACCTGATGAGTCGGGATAGATACATGCTGTTCCTTACCTTTGGTATCGGTAAAGCGTAAATCAACAAACTTAACTTCCAACTCTTGCAGCTGTTGTAAAACTGATTCGACTGACATTATCAAGCCTCCGGTAGGGTAAAGGGGGTGCCCTTTGTCAACTCTTAGTATGTAGCGTCTGGCGCCTTGTTGGTCTCTATTAAGCCAGACTCATGCCAAGATGCTAAGATGTTGAAAATAAAGGGAGTGGTAAAATCGAGGGCTGGCGAGACAAGCGGGTTTGCACTATCATGGTGCATTGAGTGTTCCAAAAAGGTGCGTTCACCATAATGGTGCGTGCGCTGAATAAGCCGGATATTCATAGGTGTCTAAAAAATAATCCTGTGCGATAGCCCCTCGCTAGAGTAGAATGGCACGCTTTTTAAAGCAACCATCCGGGGAAATTGTGCTCCCCGACACGATGGCAGCCCAGGTTTTATAAGGCCTGGAAGGCAATCGCCAAGCAGTCATAAAGCGGTTGTACCATTCAATTTATATTGCTGCATCCCACAGAACAGAGATCGTAAGAGGCAAAACTGTGTTAGAGAATTTACGTAACATCGCCATCATAGCGCACGTTGACCACGGTAAGACTACCCTGGTAGACAAGCTGTTGGCACAGTCAGGAACCCTGGCAACCCGCGGAGAAGCCACCGAGCGGGTGATGGACTCCAACGATCTGGAGAAAGAACGTGGGATCACTATTCTGGCGAAAAACACCGCCATTAAGTGGAACGACTATCGGATTAACATTGTAGATACCCCAGGACACGCCGACTTCGGTGGCGAAGTAGAACGGGTTCTGTCTATGGTTGACTCTGTACTGCTGCTGGTTGATGCGCAGGACGGCCCAATGCCACAGACTCGCTTCGTGACCAAGAAGGCATTCGCCCAAGGTCTTAAGCCTATTGTGGTGATCAACAAGATTGACCGTCCGGGTGCCCGCCCTGATTGGGTTATCGATCAGGTATTTGACCTGTTTGACAACCTGGGGGCCACCGACGAGCAGCTGGACTTCCCAGTGGTTTATGCCTCTGCACTGAACGGTTTTGCCAGCCTGGATCCTCAGGACAACAGTGAAGATATGACCCCACTGTTCCAAACTATCGTTGAAAAAGTATCTCCACCGGATGCCGACGCCGAAGGCGCATTCCAGATGCAGATCTCTCAGCTGGACTACAACAGCTATGTAGGGGTTATCGGTGTGGGTCGTATCAAGCGTGGTAGCGTCAAGACCAACCAACAGGTCACTATTGTCGGTGCCGACGGCAAGAGCCGTAACGGTAAAATCGGTCAGGTGCTGGGCTACATGGGCCTGGAACGCCACGAAGTGGACAGTGCCAATGCCGGTGATATCGTTGCTATCACAGGTCTGGGCGAGCTGAAGATCTCCGACACCATCTGTGCTGTTGGTCATGCCGAAGCATTGCCACCTCTGTCTGTTGATGAACCAACCATGACTATGACCTTCCAGGTCAACACCTCTCCTTTCGCGGGTAAAGAAGGTAAGTACGTGACTTCACGTAACATCCTTGAGCGTCTGCAACAGGAACTGGTACACAACGTGGCTCTGCGTGTGGAAGAAACCGAGAGTCCGGATCGTTTCCGCGTATCCGGCCGTGGTGAACTGCACCTGTCTATCCTGATCGAAAACATGCGTCGTGAAGGTTATGAGCTGGCGGTTTCCCGTCCTGAAGTGATCATCAAAGAGATCGACGGCGAGAAGTGCGAGCCATACGAGCAGCTGACTGTGGACGTGGAAGAAGAACATCAGGGCGGCGTTATCGAGAAGCTGGGTACCCGTAAGGCCGACATGCGCGACATGCAGCCTGACGGCAAGGGCCGTGTACGTATTGACTTCATGATCCCAAGCCGTGGCTTGATCGGTTTCCAGACCGAGTTTATGACAGCGACTTCAGGTACAGGTCTGCTGTATCACACCTTCGACCACTATGGTCCTTACAAGGGTGGCGATATCGGCCAGCGTAGCAACGGGGTATTGATCTCCAACGCCACAGGTAAGGCTTTGACCTTCGCGCTGTTTGGTCTGCAGGATCGCGGTCGTCTGATGATTGGCCACGCCGCCGAAGTTTACGAAGGCCAGGTAGTGGGTATCCACAGCCGCTCCAACGACCTGACAGTAAACTGCCTCAAGGGCAAGCAGCTGACCAACATGCGTGCCTCTGGTACCGACGAAGCTCAGGTACTGACTCCGCATATCCAGATGACCCTGGAACAGGCGCTGGAATTCATCGATGATGATGAACTGGTTGAAGTCACGCCCAAGAGCATCCGTGTGCGTAAGCGTCATCTGACTGAAAATGACCGCAAGCGCGCCAGCCGTGGCTAAGCCATAGGCGAACAGTAAAAAACCCGGCATGACCGTAATGCCGATCAGTTAAGACAGATCGCTTGACGATCTCACTGAAAGGATCAAAATCCGATGACCCCATGTCATCGGATTTTTTTATGCAACTTTCAGAAGCTTTGGCGCGTACTCATATCAATCGTCTTACCGAATTCACCTGTCTGGCCGATGTACTTGAGCCTGAGTTAATTCAGTCCTGCCTTGATTCACATGGTGTTGCCAGTTTAAGACGACGTAAGTTACCTATGGATGCCATGATTTGGGCGGTGATTGGTATGGCTCTGTTCAGAGGTGAGTCCGTCCGCTCTCTCATCAATAAGCTTGATATCGTCTTACCGCAAGAGGTGGATTACGTTGCGCGCAGTGCTGTCACGCAAGCGCGCAAACGGCTGGGCTCTGATGTTGTTCGGGATGTGTTTAAACGAAGTGCCAAGACCTGGCATGAAAGAGCAGAGCATCCGCATTGGTGTGGGCTTAACCTCTATGGGGTCGATGGTGTCGTGTGGCGAACACCTGATAGCGAGCAAAACAATCAGGCCTTTGCCAAAACTGCCAACGCTTCTGGTGATGCTGCCTATCCTCAAATTCGCATGGTTTGCATGATGGAGTTAAGCAGCCACCTGGTATTGAACAGTGCCTTTGATTCTGTTGCTGTCAGTGAAATGAATTTAGCAGCCGAACTAATATCAAGCATCCCCAATAACAGCCTGACGCTGTTTGATAGAGGCTTTTATTCGTTAGGGCTTTTGCACGCCTGGCAACAGGCTCAACCGAACAGCCACTGGCTGCTGCCGTTGAAGAAAGGGACGCAATATGAAGTGGTACGCTCTTTAGGAAAACACGACCAACTGGTGCAGTTAGCCACCACACCTCAAGCCAGAAAGAAGTGGCCTATGCTGCCTGAGAATATTGAAGCTCGCTTACTGACGAAGACGATAAAAGGTAAGTCGGTTTCCATTTTGACCTCATTAACGGACCCCCTGCGTTATCCGGGGGCAGAGATAGCGGATTTATATGCCCATCGATGGGAGATAGAAGTGGGCTATCGGGAGATGAAGCAGCATCTTCTGGAGAGTCGCTTTACGTTGCGTAGTCAATTGCCAGAGTTGGTTATCCAAGAATTGTGGGGGGTACTATTGGCCTATAACCTCATCAGATACAAGATGATGTTGATGGCTAAGAGCTTACCGTCGTTACATCCGAACCAATTAAGCTTTAGAGATGCATCGAGTTATATCATTTTTAAACTGACTCAGCTGTCATCTCAAATGTCTGGGAATGTTCCGAGAGAGGTCTTGGACATAGTGCGTAATGCGAGGCAGTTCAAGCTTGATGGGAAACGGAATAGAGCCTATCCACGTGCGTTAAAAATGAGTAAAAACAAGTATCCCATTAAGCCTAAGAAAAATGCCGTTCACACTAAGTGAACGGCATTACGGCATGACCGGGTTTTTTACTGCGTTCAATTTGCCCGGCATCTCATTAGACTGCGGGATGTTTTGCCAAAGTGCCGTCCGGTGCTTGTCGGATTCTATCTGCCAGGTGCGACCTTGCATGCAGACGGCGCCAGAATCTAGGCAACACCAACAGTGCCAGCAGCAGGTTGGACAGCGGCATTGCCAGCCAGACACCGGTTTCTCCCAAAAACAGCGGCAATAGATAGAGAAACGGTAACTGGATCAGCATATTGGTCAAGGAGATTGCCAAAGCCATCCCGCCTTTGCCTATCGCCATAAAATACATGGCTGCCAGCACTATCAGCCCCTCCAACCAGATAGCCGCCAGATGGATACGGATCCCGGTTCTGGCTTCCTGGGTTAACAAAGGATTGTTGTCGGCGAACAGGCCGATCATGGTTTCGGGAAACAGGTTGAGCAGCGACAGCCAACTCAGGCCAAACAGCAGGGTGACCTTGGCGCCCAGCTTGACTATGGCGATGATATTGCCGGGCTGGCGGGCCCCGTGGAAGTAGCTCACAGGTGGCTGCACCCCTTCGGCTATACCCTCAGCCAACAGATAGTAGAGTGTCATCAGATAGCCGACTATGGCAAAGGCACTGACGCTCAAGGTGGTGCCATACTGCATAAACTGATGGTTATGGGCCGCCACCATAAAGCTGGTGTAAAGGTACATCAGTAGTGCCGAAGCCCCCAGTTGGATAATCCGGGCGAACTCCCCGGCTCTGGGTAGCGCATCTTTGAGCCTTGGCTTAAAGCCTGAATGGCTCGAACACAGGTAATAGCCGGCCCCCAGACACACAGCTGTTTGGGCAATGATGGTGCCATAAGCCGCGCCGTTTAACCCAAGCCCAAGTACGGCAACAAACAGATAATCCAACAGGATATTTCCAAGCGCCCCCATCACCAACAGGGCGGTGGCAACTCTGGGGCTGTCATCGTTGCGGATCAACATAGGCAGCGCCGTCGAGGCTATGGTGATCGCCGCGCCCCACTGAAACACGGCAATATATCCCTGTCCCAGCTGCAGATTCGCTTCAGTGGCCCCCTGCAGTTGCATTAGCGGCTCACTCAAGCATTGCAGCGCCATAAATGCCACCAGGGCCAATAGAACAATCAGCCAGATACTGGCCAACAGGGCTCGATTGGCTTGCGTTTGCTGCCCGGCTCCGCGGGCGATGGAGATATGGCTGCCGCCACCCATGCCCACCATAAGCCCCAGGCCGGAGAGAACAAACACTATCGGCCAGGCCATGTTGATGGCGGCCAATCCTTGAAAGCCGACATAGTGGCCGACAAAAATACCTGCGCTTATCTGGTACAGGCCACTGACCAGCATGGCAGCGATGGCTGGGATGGTATAGCGCCAAAAGGTGCGCCGCAGCTGGTTGTGACTCAGTGTTTGCTGAGAGATTCCGGTATTCATAATTGCACTACCTTTAACCGAATGCAGGAAAATAGGGGCGCAGATTATGCTTGTTTTTCGGATTGGTGAAAGATAGCTTGTATCCGTTATTCGGATACTTTGGTGAATGGAATGAATTGGACCCTGGATCAACTGAGCGCCTTTGTGATTGCGGTGGAAAAGGGCTCGTTTTCGGCCGCCGCCAGAGAGCTTGGCAAGGCGCAATCTCGGGTAAGCACAGCAGTGGCCAATCTGGAGATAGACCTGGGGCTGGAGCTGTTTGACCGCAGCGCCAGGCTACCCAGGCTGACAGCCGCCGGCGAGCAGGTCTATCAGGAGGCCAAGGTGGTGCTGAGGCAGTGCCAGCGCCTGGACGCCAGAGCCCTGACGGTCAGTTCGGGCGAGGAGGCCACCCTGACGGTTGCCATGGACGAGGCCCTGCCCATAGAGCGCTTCGAGAGTTTCTTCGTGCAGGTGGCCGAGCAGTTCCCGGGCTTGAAGCTCACTCTTATCAACAGCTCCCAAGATGATATTGCCCGCTGGGTCGATGAGAAAAAAGCCGACCTGGGTATCTTGTTCCGCCAAACAGATGAGCTTTTGGATTCCTTGGAGTTCAACTCGATAGCTCACTTTCAGCAGTCGCTTATTGTCGGTCGTGAGCACCCGCTGGCGAATATTGCCGAGCCTTCACTCGACCAGCTCAATCAGCACCGGCAACTGGTGATCCGCTCCCGCATCGGCGACAGCCAGTCGCGCCCCGTGTCCAGCAATCACTGGCATATCGACAGTTATTACTACATCACGGCGCTGGTGATCAAAAATGTTGGTTGGGCCCTGGTGCCAGAGCATGTGGCGACCGCCGAGTGGTATGCCAAGGATCTGGTGAGGCTGTCCGGTGCCAATATCACAGACAATCAGTGGGTCGAGATAGGCGTTGTCAGACGCAGGGACAAGGGCATTGGCCCTGTGATGCAGTGGATGCTACAGCAGTTGGCCAGGGAATAGTGCCGGGGCATGGCCCCGACACTTTATCGACCAATCAAAGCTGCAGATACTGCTTCAGCGGCAGATCCCGGTAGCGCTTGCCGCCGGCGGCCACTATGGCGTTGGTCAGTGCCGGCGTGACCGGTGGCACTCCGGGTTCGCCCACACCGCCGGGTACCTCGGTCGAGTCGATGATTTGTGTTTCTATCTCAGGGCATTGCGGCATCCGCAGCAGTTGATAGTCGTGGAAGTTCGACTGTTGCACCTTGCCATCCTTGAAGCTGATTTCGCCCAGCATCGCCAGGCTGAGGCCGAAGATGACCGCGCCTTCCAGCTGCGAATGCACTCTGTCAGGGTTAACCACAGTGCCGGCATCCAGCACTGAGATGGCCTGCAACACCTGCAAACGCTCACCATCCAGTTTGACCTTGATGGCGACCGCCACATAGCTGACAAAGCTGCGGTGCACCGCAAAGCCCCAGCCTTCGCCCGCCTTGGCCGGTGATTGCGCCATACGTTTTTCGGCGGCGTCGATGACCGCCAGATAACGAGCGACATCCACAGGATGACGACTGAGTTCTTCGCCATAGTTACCGTATTTAAAGCCCTGATCGGCAAAGTTCTCCACTCTGGGTTGCCCCAAAAGTTGCCGCCACATGGCCGGGCAACTCTGGCCAGTGCGCAGCGCCAGTTCGTCGACAAAACTGCCGATGCCGAAGGCATGCTGAATGTTGCATACAGAGCGCAGCCAGCCTATGCGGGTGTGAGCCTCGGCCTTGGCGGTTTCGCAGCGCAGCGACGGCAACTGAAACGGCAAGTCGATAAAGCCCAAATCCAGTTCGCCGTCCGAGGGTTCATCCACACCTTCGGCAAAGGTGGAACTGATGGAAGGGAAGGCGGTGCGCGACAACAGAGCCTCCACCTTGCCATCATCACTGAGCAGCGCCTGATAATGCTGGGCGCTGATGGCGTGCAGATAGCCGTTTTGCAGCTCATCTTCCCGGCTCCAGAACACCTTCACCGGCTTGCCGCTGCGTTTGGAAAGCAGCGCCGCTTCGACGCTGAAGTCCGGCTTGGACTTACGGCCAAAGCCGCCGCCCAGCAGGGTGACATGTACCTTGACCTGCTCCTCTTTCAGCCCCAAAGCGGCCGCCACATTCTGCTGGGTACTCTGGGGCGTTTGGCTGCAGGCCCAAATTTCACAGCCATCCTTGCTGACTCTGGCGGTGGCCGCCGGCGGCTCCATCATGGCGTGAGCCAGATAGGGCACAGTGTAATCGGCGCTGAGCGTGCGCTCTTTTGGCCAGCTTGCGGGAGGCTGACCCAGCTCACGCCTGACCTTGCCACTCTGCTGTACTCGCTGTTTCAGTGTGGCGAGAAACGCTTGGGAGTCGTGCTTGTCGTTGGGGCTTTGCTGCCACTGAATCGTCAGTGCCTTGCGGCCTTCAAGGGCGCTCCAGCTGTTGTTGGCCAGCACAGCCACACCGCCAAGCGGTTGGAAGGCCGGTGCCCCTTGGGGAGCGGGCAGGCTGATAATATCCACCACACCGGGGAAGGCGCGGGCCTTTTTATCATCGACACTCGCCGCTTGGCTGCCGAGCACAGGTGGCCGGGCAATCGCGGCATAGAGCATGCCTTCCAGACGTATATCCTGGCCATAGATGGCGCTGCCATCCAACATGGCATCCATATCCACTATGGTGCGTGACTGACCTATCTGGGTGAATTCTTCTCTGGGTTTGAGCCTGAGTTGGCTCTCATCCGGAAGCGGCAGCTTCGACGCCGCCAGCGCCAGTTCGCCATAGCTCAGGGAGCGGTCGGACGCCTTGTGAGTCACTCTGTGAGCCTTGGCGCTGACTTCTGCGACCGGCACTTGCCAATGCTCGGCGGCAGCCTGTTCCAACATGGTGCGCGCCATGGCACCCATCTGCCGCATTCTGGCGTAGTGTTTACGTATGCTGCGACTGCCATCTGTATTCTGGCTGCCGTAACGCTTGTCGGCCAGGCCCTGCACCACCACGACTTTGTTCCAGTCGGCTTCCAGTTCGTCGGCCAGCACCTGAGGTATGCCTGTTCGTATGCCCTGGCCCATTTCCGAGCGATGGCAGGTGAGGTAGACCTTGTCGTCTTCACCGACGGCGATAAACAGATTCAGAGGTTGCAGCTTGTCCTGCGCCAGGCTCATGGGGCTCCAGCCCAGGGCGCTGCTGCCCAGCATCAAGGCACCGCCACTGGCGCCAAAGAGTTTCAGTACATCACGACGGCTGAAGTTTTCCACTGCGGTAAACCGGCTCATGAGCTTTGCCCCCCTTTGACGGCGACATCCTTGATGGCGCTGCGGATCCGGGTATAGGTGCCGCAGCGGCAGATATTGCCGGACATGGCATCGTCTATCTGTTGGTCACTGGGGTTGGGCGTTTCACTCAAGAGCGCCGCAGCAGACATGAGTTGCCCTGTCTGACAGTAACCGCATTGGGGAACCTTGTGTTTGCTCCAGGCGGCTTTCAGCGCCGGATTATCCAGGCCTTCTATGGTGGTGATGTTCTTGCCCTTGGCACTTTTGAGGCTGGTGAGGCAGGCTCTGGCGGGCTTACCGTCCAGATGTATGGTGCAGGCACCGCAGAGTCCGGCGCCACAGCCGAATTTGGTGCCTGTCAGCCCCAGGAGATCCCTGAGGGCCCATAGCAAGGGCATATTGGGATCGGCCTCGACCGAAAACAGTCTGCCATTGATTTTGAGTTGCGACATTGTTCACTCCTTGTGCTGGTTGAGGCGTCTTAGATCTGCGCCCGTGTCTATGTCTATGGCGGCGCGGTGCAGCACTATCCGGCCCAGTCGTTGTTGTTGTAATTTCTCGGTCAGCAGAGCCTTGGCCCCTCGGTCACCCTGCAGTTGGCAAAGGGCGTTGAAGTCTGTGGCATTAAAGATAGCAGGCGCGCCGGGGGCGTCCCGGTAAAAGGCGCTGCTGCTGAGTTGGCTGCCCAGCCAACAGTCGAGCAATTCAAGGTAATCGGCGCTATTGAGCGCAACCTGATCGGCCAGCGCCAGTAGCAGGGCATCGGCGGAGCAGGCCTTGGCTTGCTCCGCGGCCAGAGCGATGGAGTGCCCCAGCCCCTGCTGCCAGAGAGGATTGAAACAGCAGCTGGCATGGGGCGGCAACAACGCTTGCAGTTGCTCCTTGTGGCCGCCGAGTATGGTCAGCAGCGGCAGCAGCTCAAGCTTGGGGTGCTTCTGGCTTGCCTGAGCGCGCATCTGCTCCAGCGCTTGCCAGCTGAGGCGCAGCAGCGGCGTGCCATGGCTGTCCTGTGCCACCAGTTTGGCGTGGCCGGGCACTGAGTCATCGGCGGCGAAGCGGCTCGATGCTCCGGCGGCCAGTAACACAGGCAATAGCCTCATGGCATCAGGCCCTCAAGCCCAGTCATGGGCGCATCAAACAAAACCCCGTGGCACTGGGCCAAAATGCTGAGGGCGATGGCCCCCGGGAGTTCGCCGCCGAGTGCCAGTCCGGCGGGCGCCGCCAGTGGCACGGCAAAGTCTGCCAGCCCAAGAGCGGCATGTTTGAGTACCTTATCGCGCCTGTGAGTTGGCCCCAATAGCGCCAGATAGCGTGGGCAGCTTACTTGCAGCCGTTTGAGAATGGCGCTGTCGAGCTCGACATTGTGGTACATCACTATGGCACCATCCTGACGCTTGAGCCAATCGGCATCCAGCTCGTCGGCGCCGAGCTTGATTATGTCGCAACCGGCAAAGTCATGGCTGCGGGCGTAGGCGGCTCTGGGATCGACGACGCTCACCTGCCAGTCCAGTTGCAAAGCCATCTGCGCCAGCGGCTTGGCATCCAGACCGCCGCCGAAAATCGCAAGCGCAGGTTTGGGGCCCACGGGTACGGTTAACCAGCTCTGTTGCCCGTTCTGCCCGGTTTCTGGACTCCAAATCCCGGTGCGGCGAAAGTCATTGGCGGGGAAAGGTAGAGGCTCAGCATAGGTTGAGGGGGAACCTTGGGGTAAAAAGCGCGCCTCAAGGGCTGCGGGCGCTTCACCGGCTTTTGGCATCAACAATTGCCAGAAGCCCGATTGACCGGAATTCAGAGCCTGGCGCAACTCATCGAGTGCCAGAAAATGATTCTCCCGTCCCAGAGGCAGCAGGCAGATGTTCACCAAGCCGCCACACCCCAGTTGGTAACTGGCGTCCTGATCGTCGCGGGCGTCATAACAGACCTCCACCACCCTTTGTTCCGTCAGGGCCTTGTGTGCCTGATGGCGCAGATCGGCCTCCAAACAGCCGCCGCTGAGGATCCCCAGGCTCTGGCCCAGGGGATGAAACAGCATCATGGCTCCGGGTTTGCGATAAGAAGAGCCTTGTAACGAGGTGATCAGCGCCAGCACCCAGGGCTCATCTGCGCTGAGAGCCCATTGTTGCAGCAAGGTTTGCAGATGGTGCGCCATAAACTTCCCGTGTTTTTGGTGGAGAAGTTAGCATTGCATAAAATAGCACCGGGAAACAATCTTGCCGGGTGTGGCAAGTCAGGGAGGGGCCGTGGGACTCGGCGGCAAGCGCAGTAAAAAGGCCCGCCTGTCGGCGAGCCTGAGTGGTTAAGTTTAGTGACCTACATAGTCGATCATCTGCAGCAGTTGCATCCGAACCGCATCCGGCGTTTGGCTTTCCCAGAAGCCGGAGGTGTAGGCTATCAAGGGCAGCAGGAACAGCAGCCCGAGTACCAGCAGCATTACCGACTTGGCCGACCAGAAATGATTGCGGCTAAGGCCGAACCCCAGCGCCGCTTTCTTGGGACAGGCGGCCACGCAGCGCATGCAGGCCTGGCATTCATCGCTGTGCACTGTATTTTTGGTATGCACTATGATGCCGGCCGGACAGGCGCGGGTGCACTTGTCGCATTTCATCCCCTTGGACTCTATCAGGCAGTGCTCAGGGGCGCGGCGGATTTTCAGCGGGCTGAGAAAACTCAGCAGTCCCAGCAGGGCGCCATAGGGGCAGAGGTAACGGCAAAATCCCTGACGGCGCCAGGCGACAATGGCAAGGATCAAGCCAAAGCAGGCCAGGGTGATGAGTCCCGGAGTGATGAAAAACAGCGCCATCTTGAGATCGGCTATCTTGTGATAATTACTCTCCAGGTAGCCGGGGATCCCCATAGACGGCATGCCCAACACTATGTAGAGCAGCGCCGCCAACAACAGATACTTGAGCATACGCAGTGGCCAGTCGAGCCAGGCAGGCGGCATAAATTCGCGCTTGATAAAGCGTTTACGCAGGCGATAGAGGTACTCTCCGGCCAACCCCAGCGGGCAGGCCCAGCCACAGAAGGCCCGCTTGCACAGCAGTCCGGTCAGTAGCACCACCGCCAGCATCACGGCCGCCGCCGGGTGGGTTTGATCCCAGAGTCCCAGGGTGGCTATCGCCTTGAGTTCTATACCGCCGGCAATGGGCAGAAACGCATCCACCACATCCGGGCGCCCAATCCAGGGCGTGACTCCGGCCTTGAGCATCAGGCTGTTGATGGTGTACTGAATCGCGACCAGAAACAGGGACAGCGCCAACAGGTGCTGGCAGCCGCTGCGCAGGTTATTGATCCTGGGCTCGGATTGCAGCAAGCCGGGGCGCAGTTGCTGCAGCAATGCCAGGCTACCAACGGCTGTCAGCGTGGCCAGCAGTAACATGGGGCTGCTGCTAATCAGCAGCGCGGTTAAAATCAGCAGCAAAGTGAGGCCAGCGCCGAAACGGCGGCCGCTCCACCAGAGTTGGCTGACACCATAGAAGAGTGCCAGCATGAGGGTGAGCGATTCGGTCAGTGTCATGAGAATATAGGCCAGCATCAAAGGACTGCCTATTGTGAACTCAAATAAGGGCACAAGTTCTTGAGTCAAAAAAGGAAGTGTGCAGCAGATCCAAGTTTACATTCGCAGATGGAGAAATTCGTGCACTGGCTCACAGCTGAAAAAAAGCCCCGCGGTGCGGGGCTATCTCTATGGCTTGGCGGTCAGTTACCCGACTCCATTGCTGCGATAAAGCGGTTGGACTCATCGATGGATTTATTCATCTCTTTGATAAGGCCGGAGATATCGCTCTGCAGACTGGCAAACTCCCCCTTGATGGCCCCTATGGTCTGGGCGTTGAGGTTGTGCTTGAGGTAGAGCATGTTGTCTTTCATTGAGGTCAGGATAGGAGGCATCTTGCTCTCGGCACGGCGCATGCTGCGGATCAGTTGCTCGTAGGAGCGGCGGGTCTCTTTCAGCTTGGCCTGGCTCTTACTGCGCAGGCTGGCCTTGCTGATCTCACCGATTTCCCCTTGCCACTCATCGAACAGGGCTTCGGCCACATCTTCCACCTTGTTGATGCGGTTGCTGACATCATCGGCGGCTTCCTGGGCCGACTCATATTCGTCTTTGGCCTTGTTGTAAGCCTTTTCCAGATCGCCACCGTCATGGTTCAGCAGTGCCTGCATCTCTTCCAGTGCCGAACTGAACTGCTCCTGAGCTTCCTGTTGCGATTCTTTGGCGTCTTTGACCCGGTCGACCATGATGTCACGTTTGTGATAGCCAACCTTTTCCATGGCACCGTAATAGGCACTCTGGCAACCACCCAGCAGCAATCCCAGGCTGACCAGGGTGGTGGTGAGGATCTTGTTCATAAGCTTTCTCTTTTCTCTGTTTATGCTTTGTATTTGGCGGCATCTATGATGCACCAGAGATGGGCAATGGCACCTATGATAGCAGGAACTACCAACCACCAGAGGGCGTAACCTGTAACTGTCACCAGAAAGAAGATCAGTGCGGCCAGGATCCGCCCCTGAACCAACTGCCCCAAACCCGGGAAAAATACGCTTGCCAGCGCGGCAATCACATTGCCCGCCGATCCTTGTTGTGACATTAACTCTCTCCTTTAAATTGTGGAAGAAGCGCTGAACGACGGGCCTCGGCGCATGCCTATGCATAGCACTGGTGTCATTCCCGGCTTCCTTTGCCCTGCTGCAGCGGCAGCATCACACTTTGTAATCCGGGCATTATTGTACGAAGATAGCGACACTAGACCCAGAGGATCAAGAGAAAACCGTGAGCAACAAGATAGATACCCGCAATTTCAGTTTGTTTATGAAAGGCTGCTGGCACTTCCTGCTGCACCTGAAACAGAGATTGCAGGACGATCAAATCAATATTCGAGCCGGTCATCTGGCCTATGTGACCCTATTGTCGCTGGTGCCCATGGTGGCCGTTACCATGTCTATGCTGTCGGCTTTCCCTGTCTTCAAGGGGGTGCGGCAACTGATAGAAAACTTTATTTATCAAAACTTTCTGCCGGCCGCAGGCGATACGGTTCAGGTCTATATCAACGAGTTTGTCGGCAACGCCTCCAAGGGCACTGCCGTCGGTATCGGCGCTCTGGTGGTGGTGGCCATTTTGCTGATCTCCGCCATCGACAAGGCGCTGAACTATATCTGGCGCACCAAAGAAAAACGCCAGACTGTCGTGTCTTTTTCCATGTACTGGATGATCCTGACGCTGGGCCCAGTGCTGATGGGGGCCAGCCTGGCGGCCACTTCCTACTTAGTATCGCTGAAAATATTCAACGAAGCCGATACTTATGGTGTAGGTACCTTCTTTGTCGCGCGTCTGCCGTTTCTGTTTTCTGTCGCGGCCTTCCTGCTGCTTTACACTGTGGTGCCCAATCAAAAGGTGAAGCTGCTGCATGCCCTGCTCGGGGCCATAGTGGCTGCCTTGCTGTTTGAGGCGGGCAAGAAAGGCTTTGCCCTGTATGTGACTCACTTCCCCAGCTACGAGGCGATTTACGGCGCCCTGGCGACGATTCCGATACTGTTTGTCTGGGTCTACCTGTCCTGGATGATAGTCCTGATGGGAGCCGAGATCACCGCATCTTTGCCGGAATTCCTCGATGGTGAAGAGCCATTGGAGTCGCTGGATGATGAATCCGAATCGGCATAATCCGTTTGCCCGCGACTGGCTGGAGGTTGGTGGCGGCCACCGCCTGTATCTGGCGCAATTCGGCAACCCGGAAGGCATCCCGCTGCTGTATCTGCACGGCGGGCCAGGAGCCGGTTGCAACCTTGAAGAGTTGGCGCTGTTTGATCTGCGCCGCTTTCGCTTATTGTTTCTGGATCAGAGGGGCGCCGGCTTATCGCGCTCCGAGAAAGGCCTGGCGCAGAATCACTTCCAGGGCCTGTTCGATGATCTCGAGTCGGTCAGGAAGGCGCTGCAGTTACCGCGCTGGTGCCTGGCAGGGGGCTCATTCGGGGCAACCTTGGGGCTGGTGTACGGCGGTTTATTCCCTGAGCGGGTCATAGCCCAGACATACTGGGGCAGCTTTATCCCCTCTGCCGAGGGCCGCGATTGGCTCTATGGTGCTGCTGGCGCCGCCAGCCGTTTCCCGGTGGACTATCATGGCTTTTCCCGCTGGCTATCCAGGAGTGAGCGCAGCACGGCGGCGCTGCTGGAAAGCTATGCCAAGGGATTTACTTGCCTCAATGCCCAGGATTATATCCGCAGTTGGCTGCGCTGGGAGCAGCATCTGTCTTTACCCGGGGTACTGTTGCCGCCGCCAAGGGCGCCTCGGGACAGCAATATGGCCAGAATCGAACTTCACTATGCCCGCCATCACTATTTCGAAGCCATGAGTCTGTTTGATGCAGGGCTCAATAACTGGCCGAAACATACCCGCTTGCTGCAGGGGGAAAACGATTGGGTCTGTCCAACTCACTTGCTGCAGGCTCAGCTTGCACGCCAGACCCGCCCGGCCGAGTTACAGCTGGTGGCCGGAGGTCATCACTCGCTGGTGGATGATAAAATGCGTCACGCCGTGGTTGCAGCCCTGTGTGCTATGGGCGACACTGCGGCCTCTTGTGAAACAGAATTAAGGAGTCAGGATTGATCGCCCTGATACAGAGAGTCAGCCGTGCCAAGGTAACAGTTGCCGATGAAGTGACCGGCGCTATAGATAAAGGTTTGTTGGTGTTGTTGGGCGTTGAACGCCAGGATGATATGGCGGCGATGGAAAAGCTGGCCACCAAGGTGATGAATTACCGGGTGTTCAGCGATGACAACGGCAAGATGAACCTCAATCTGACTCAGGTCGGCGGGCAGTTGTTGGTGGTGTCGCAATTTACCCTGGCGGCCGATACCAGCCGCGGTCTGCGTCCCAGTTTCTCGGGTGGCGCCAGTCCGGCTCAGGCCGAAGAGCTCTATGAAGCCTTTGTGGCATTTTGCCGCAGCAAGGGGGTGACCACAGAAACCGGCCGCTTCGCTGCCGATATGCAGGTGGAGCTGCTGAATGACGGGCCAGTGACCTTTAATCTGAGTGTTTGATATGTCTGAGCCATCACTGCTTAAGCAATTGGAAAACACCTGGCATGGCACCATCCCCGTCAGTGCCTTTATGGGGATCCGGCCACTGGCTTTTGATGGCACAGAATTTCGTGTCGGTGCACCGCTGGCGCCCAACATCAATCTGCATCAGACCATGTTTGCCGGCAGTATCTATACCCTGTGCACTCTGTGTGGCTGGGGCATGCTCTGGCTGCAACAGCAGCGGGCCGGAGTGAGTGGTGATATAGTGCTGGCCCAGGCCGAGATCCGTTATCGGGCGCCGGTGACTGCCAATCCCGGTGAGTTGATCGAAGCCAGAGTCAGCTGGCCGGGCGTGTCACTGACGCCTTTGAGTGAAGGGCGCAGGGTCAAAGTCAGGCAGGAGGTGGAACTCTGGAGTCACGGCCTTTGCTGTGCTTTTTTCTTGGGGGTTTACGTCAGCCAGCCCAAGCAAGAGGCGACCCTGTCCTAGCTGGGATTACCTAGGCTTACAGGTTCGGTTTTAACCTTGTAAGCCCTGGATAACAGCCTTTCCTTTCTAAAAAATCGAATTTAATATCAAATTTTCTCCGCTTTTTTTCTATTTTATCCATCAGTAAACTGCTCAGCATAGATTGGAGCAAAAGCTCTGACTCAAACAAATTCCTGAATCGAAGCGGAGCAATATCATGAGCAAAGTATTAGTTTTGAAATCCAGCATCCTGGGTGGTTACTCTCAGTCCGGTCTCTTGGTCGACCACCTGCTCAAGCATTGGCAGGAGCAGGGTTCCAGCATCACAGTCAGGGATCTGGCGGCCGAGCCTCTGCCGGTACTGGACGGTGAAATTGCCACCGGCCTGCGCGGCGGCGAACAGCTGAGCGAGCGCCAGCAACAGGCGTTGGCCTTGTCTGATGAGCTGATCCAGGAACTGAAAGATCACGATACACTAGTAATAGCTGCGCCCATGTATAACTTTGGTATTCCGACTCAGTTGAAAAACTGGATTGACCTGATTGCCCGCGCCGGTGTGAGTTTCAGTTACACAGAAAATGGCTCTGTGGGTCTTATCACTGGTAAGCGCGCGGTAGTGATCACTACCCGAGGTGGGGTACATAAAGACTCGACCACAGACCATGTGGTGCCTTATCTGAAAACCGTGCTGGGCTTTATTGGAATTACCGAAGTGGAAACCGTCTACGGTGAAGCGCTGAACATGGGCCCGGATGCCAACGCCAAAGGTATTTCAGCAGCCAAATCTTCGCTGGCGGCCATCTCTGCCTGAGGCAAACATCTCTTCCACCATCAATCTGAACGCCAGTTGCTTGACTGATTTGGTTCTACTGCCCCGGAGGTGACTACCCGGGGCTTTTTTGTGACTGCTTGTCCGGCTCGAGCACCTTGCTGCAAAGCGGACAAGCGGCATTGACCCCTTCGGCGGGCCAGTGCTCGCGATAACGCACCCGCGCAGAGGCTTGGCCACGATGTTGGCTTACCTGAAATCGTCCGGGCTTGCTTGTCATTGTGGTTACTCAGGTTGGCAACAGACCAGCTCCTTGAAGGCGCCGCCGTTGAGCACGCAATCAAAGCCGTTGGCCCGCAGAATTTCGCAGCCTTTCTGGGCACGCATGCCGGCGCCACAATAGAGCACAAAGGGTTCCTGCTTATTC
Organism: Shewanella sp. VK101; assembly: GCF_056497865.1. Taxonomy (NCBI): domain Bacteria; kingdom Pseudomonadati; phylum Pseudomonadota; class Gammaproteobacteria; order Alteromonadales; family Shewanellaceae; genus Shewanella; species Shewanella sp. VK101. The sequence continues at coordinate 4,594,442 of NZ_CM151402.1, read as the reverse complement.
GGTTGCTGCTTGAGCCAGGTATCCAGGGTATCCAGTGGCACATTCACCGCCTGTGGCAGGTGCCCTTCGGCATATTCGGCAGCCGAGCGGACATCCAGTACCCGAACTCCCTTGGCGATCATCTCATGGCACTGCTCTGGGTTTAGGCGGCCGTCTTGTGGCGTGACGTTGGTTTGCATTTTCAGTCTCTCTGTCAATTAGAAAATTTTCAATAAGGTTAATCTTATGGATTTGGAAATGCAATGGCCTGGATACTGGTCGTTTTCTCGCCATGGCTGTTTTTTGTTCTATCCTTTGGAAAAAGGAAATGATTTGAAAATAGTGTATGGACAAGAATATGCCAACAGCTCTCTGGCTGCAGGGTCACAACGCTTCTGAGCGTTTGGAACGCATTCACGATCATCTGTTACTCAGCTACCCTTGGGTGGATCGTATCGCCTGCGCCCTGTATCACGATTCGACCGGTCTGCTAAAAACCTTTATCAACAGCACTCACAGGGGACAGGCCATAGTGGGTTATGAATATCCCATGTCCGACAGCCCGGTGCTCAGCCAATTGGCAGGCACAGGGCAGTATCGGGTGATAGACGATATCAAGGCCAATATCTTGCCGGAAAACAGCCATTCGCGTTGGTTGCTGGAGCAGGATTACAACTCCTCCTTTACCGTGCCCCTCTATGATGAACAGAGGTTTCTGGGGTTTCTGTTCTTCGATTCATACCGCGTGGCGGCCTTCGATGCCAAGGCGCAGCGCGATATGGTGCTCTATGCCAACTTGATCAACATGTTTCTGTGCGCCGAACTCAGTGCAGTGCGCACTATTCTCGCCTCGGCTCAGGTGGCACGGGACTTTGCCGACCTGCGCGACTTTGAAACCGGCGCGCATCTAGATCGCATGGCGGCCTATTCGGGCCTGATCGCCGGCATAGTCGCCCCCAAATACGGCCTGAGTGATGAGCAGATAGAACATATCACCCAGTTTGCACCTTTGCATGACATAGGCAAGATAGGTATTCCGGACAAGGTGTTGTTGAAAGAGGGCCCTTAAGCATAGACGAGCGTACTCTGATGGAGACCCATGTGGATAAGGGCGAGTGCCTGATCCGCAAGGTACTGGGGGATTTTGGTCTGGCGCACCTGCCGGATTCGACCATCATGCTCAATATAGTGGCCTGTCATCATGAGTATTTGGATGGCAGCGGCTATCCCCGAGGTTTGAAGGGTGAAGAGGTGCCGATTGAAGCCAGAATAGTGACTGTGGCGGATATCTTCGATGCCCTCAGCAGCGAGCGGCCCTATAAGCAGGCCTGGCCACTGGATGCCTGTTTCCGTGAGTTGAGAAGCATGGTGGCCGCCGGCAAACTGGACGACCACTGCGTCGAAGCCTTGGCGGCTTCGACTACACAGATCCTGGATATCATGGGGCGCTGCCGCGATGACAAGGCGGCCTGAAAAGAGGCCTGCAGTGCCGATGCATTCCGTTAAAGCTTCTTGGGCTTCTTACTCTGGTTTTCTAGGGCTTCCTGGGGCTAAGCTCAGTCCTGCCAGCAGCGGAAGATCAACGAAGTATTGATGCCACCAAAGGCAAAGTTATTGCTCATCACCAAGTCGGTATCCAGTGCCCGGCCTTCGGCGCGAATATAATCCAGCTCGGCGCAATCCTCGGCGACATTCTCCAGGTTGATTGTGGGTGCAAACCAGCCATCACGCATCATCATAATGCTCCACCAGGCCTCCAGTGCGCCGCAAGCGCCCAGGGTATGGCCGGTATAGCTCTTCAGCGATGAAATCGGCATCTGCTCGCCAAATACTGCGGCAGTAGCCCGGCTCTCGGCGGCATCACCGCGGTCGGTGGCCGTGCCGTGGGCGTTGACATAGCCTATCTGCTGCGGCGCTATCTTGGCATCTTTGAGTGCCAGCCGAATCGCCTTTTCCATGGTGTCGGCGTTCGGTTGCGTCACATGCAGGCCGTCTGAGTTGGTACCAAAACCCAGCACCTCGGCGTAGATACGCGCGCCTCTGGCCTTGGCATGCTCCAGCTCTTCGAGCACCAGGGTGCAGGCGCCTTCGCCTATCACCAGGCCGTCCCGGTCGCGATCGAAAGGCCTGGGGGTCAACTCAGGAGTGTCGTTGCGGGTACTGGTGGCAAACAGGGTGTCGAACACGACCGCTTCTGTGGGGCAGAGTTCTTCGCCGCCACCCGCCAGCATCAAATCCTGCTGGCCATACTTGATGGCTTCATAGGCATAACCTATGCCCTGGCTGCCGGATGTACAGGCGCTACTGGTGGTTAATACCCGCCCCTTGAGGCCGAAAAATACCCCGACATTGACCGCCGTGGTATGGGCCATCATGCGGATATAGCTGGTGGCGGTGACGCCGCTCATATCGCCGTGTTTGAGCATGTCGCCAAAGGCGGTGATGGGATCTGTACTGCCGGTGGAAGAGCCGTAGGCTATGCCCATGGCGCCTGAGGCTATCAGAGGATCATGCAACAGGCCGGCATCCTCCAGCGCCATTTCACTGGCGCGGGTGGCCATCAGAGACACCCGCCCCATGGAGCGGATCTTCTTGCGCGAATAGTGTGCCGGAGTGCTGAAGTCGCTGACCGGCGCCGCCAGACGGGTGTGCAGGCCATCGAACCTGTCCCATTCATCCATGCGAACCACGGCATTTTGGCCTGCCTGCAGCCTGGCCTTGACACTGTCCCAATCCTGGCCCAGGGCGGAAATACCGCCCATGCCGGTAATCACCACCCTGCGGCTCATAGCATGCCTCCGTTGACCGAGATCACTTGGCGGGTGATATAACTGGCTTCGTCAGACATCAGGAAGTTGGCCAGTGCCGCTATCTCTTCAGGCTGGCCCATGCGCCGCAACGGCACCAGTTGCTGTACCAGTTCGGGGCTGAAGGCATCGACCATTTCGGTTTCGATAATCCCGGGAGCGATGCAGTTGACCGTGATCTTACGTTTGGCCAGCTCCAGTGCCAGCGCCTTGGTGGCGCCTATGATGCCGGCCTTGGAGGCGCTGTAGTTCACCTGGCCACGGTTACCGGCCAAACCGGAAACCGAAGACAGCGTAATGATGCGGCCGCCCTTGCGTCGTTGGATCATCGGCATCAGCGCCGGATGGATCACATTGTAGAAACCATCGAGATTGGTGTGGATGACGCCATCCCATTCGGCCTCTGTCATCGCCGGGAAAGCCGTATCGCGGGCAATACCGGCATTGAGAACCAGGCCGTGATAGGCACCGTTGGCTTCTATGTCGGCCTCAATGACTTGGCGGCAGGTCTGGCGCTCGGCAACATCGAACTGCAGCAGGCTGACCTTGACGCCCAAGGCTTGGATTTCGGCGGCGCTGGCCTCGGCGGCCGCTCGATTGGCATGAAAGTGCAGGGCGATATCAAAGCCGGACTGCGCCAGGCGCAGGGCGATAGCCTTGCCTATGCCGCGGCTGGAACCTGTGACCAAAACTCTCTGTGTCATGCGGAATCTCCCTGCATCGCCTCCAGACTACCGGCAATATAGGCCTGGGTGTCCTGGGGCTGAAAAACGTTTACATTGGCGCTGGCGATCTCTGTGTCGCCATCAAAGATGCGGCAGTCGAACACTGCCAGTCCCGTGTCTTCCTGATAGAGGCGCTGCACCTGGGTCAGGTACTCGCGTCCGGGCAGGAATCCCGGGGTATGCATGCTGAGCTTACGGCTGCCCAGCAAAAAACCGACCCGGATAATATCACCGCGGGCCTCGGCTTCCACTCCGGCCAGTGCCGCTATGCTCTGGGCCATATATTCTATGCCTACATAATTGGGCACCAGAGCTCGGGCGTCATCGAAATAGGGGCTCTGCTCACTAATCTTCACCTTGGTCAGCAGCTTGTCTTGGCTGTGCTCGACCACGGCGTCTATCAGTATCATGGGCGCCCTGTGGGGCAGAAAATCGGCGATATCACGCTCGGCTAAAGTCTGGGTCATTCAGGGGCTCCACGGCTGAAGATCAGGCTGGCATTGCTGCCGCCAAAGGCGAAGGAGTTACTCATCAGGTGATTCAGAGAGTGGCGGCTGCCCTGTTTGACCAGCGGCAGTGCGGGATCCTTGCCATCCTGCTCACCATCCCACAGATGCGGCGGCAGTTGTCCATCAGGGTTGAGGGGCGACAACAGCAGCCAGCAGAATACCGCTTCCAATGCCCCGGCGGCGCCCAGTGCGTGGCCGGTCAAGGGCTTGGTGGAACTGCAAGGCGGCAGTGCTTCGGCAAATACCGAGTGCATGGCGCGGCTTTCCATGGCGTCATTCTTGGGGGTGGCAGTGCCGTGCAGATTGACATAGTCGATGTCATCAGGCGTCAGCTCCGCCTGCTTGAGTGCCATCTCCATGGCGGCAATTGCGCCGCTGCCCTCGGGATGGGGCGCCGAGATATGGTGGGCATCGGCCGACTCGCCGACACCGGACAGCAGCACCTGGCCGCTTCCTCTCTCCAGGGTAAACAGCGCCGCGCCTTCACCTATGTTGATGCCGTCGCGGTTGGCGCTAAAAGGATTGCAGTGCCCCTTGGAGACAGACTCAAGCGCATCGAAGCCGTTGAGGGTCAATTGGCACAGGCTGTCGACCCCGCCGACTATCACCATGTCGCACAGTCCGGCGTCCAACAGCCGTTTACCGGCGGCAAACACCTTGGCGCTGGAGGAGCAGGCCGTCGACAGTGTGTAACAGGGACCGCTCAGCTTGAACCAGGCTTGCAGGAAGCGACTGGTACCCCCCAGCTCCTGCTGAAAATAGTGGTAATCCGAAGGGAAATGGCCGTGGCGATTGCGGTACTCCAGTGCCTCTTCGCCCTTGGAGATCCCTGAGGTGCTGGTGCCTATGACAACCGCGATGCGCTCCTTGCCATATTTGGCCTTGGCGGCTTCCACCGCCGGGGTAATTTGCAGCGCGGCACACAGCAACAGGGCGTTGTTACGACAGTCATAGTCGGCAAACTCGGCGGGAATGGCCGGTAATTCGCTGTTCACTACCCCGACTATGGCCGGCCGTTCAAACAACAGGTTGTCGCGGCTGACCATGCCGCGGCTGTCACCGGCGAGCAAGGCGTTAAGCACCTCGTCGGCCCGGTTGCCGAGAGGAGTACAAAAACCCGCATGATTTATGGCTGTAGTTGTCATATCTCTGTTTTGGGATCCGGCCCTGTATCCATTACAGGGGCTTAATGTTCAGTTTTAAATCGGCCTGCGGCATGTTCATGGCCACTTCCGCATGCCAGATGTCGGGGCTGGAGTAACTTATCCGTATCAGCTCGTGATTGTCATTGCTCAGCAATACCCGGCACAGGACGGCGGCGCAATCTTCCAGTTTCACCCTGGCACCATCCAGATAAGCGTTCAGCTTTTCCTCCGGCCAATAGATGAGCTGCAGCAAGGCCAGCAGATATTCTGCTTTAAACTCATTACCGAGCAGCACACTCTGCTCGCTGGTCAGTGTATGTCCATCGTAGATCAAGGTAAACAGTGCTTGGCCCAGAGGTGCCAGCCCCACCACTGTCATCTGCTGCGGCTGCAGTTCCAGTTGGCTGATAAGCTCATGGCTCTGCTCCCCTCGTTGCAGCCGCACCTGCTGGCTGAGACTGAGCGTTTGCTCCAAAGTTTGAGCTTGAACCGAGTCACTGCCCTGGGGCTCATCTGGCTGCTTTGCGTCTTTGGCAGCCTTGGTATCAGAGGTTTGTCCCTTGGGCGCGGCCTGGTTCAGCGGCAGCGGCGCCAGACAATAACTGACATCCTTTGCCAGGGCAACGCAGGTTTGGCGATACAATAGCTGGCTGCAGCCACTCAGGCCAACCAGCACAGTGGCAAGCAGTAGCAAGCGGGTGACAGCGGCTGTCATAAGGCTTCCTCGACGGCGTCGCGGCAGAGGTTCACCACCAGATCCAATCTGCGCCGGGATTCACTGACAAAGGGGTTGTTGCTGTCCCAGGCGTAGCCCGCCAGGATAGAGCAAATCATCTGTTTTATTTTGGGGTTGGCGTCTTCAAAGAAGATCACCTCCTGGAATCTGCCGTCATACCAGGCTTCCACATAGGTGCGGAAGGTGTTGACCCCCAGCATCAAGGGCTCGGCATAATCCTGCTGCCAGTCTACCGCTTCCCCCTTGAGTTGGCGTACCAGACAGTCGCAGGCCAGACTGGCCGAGTGCATGGCTATGGTCACCCCGGAGGAGAATACCGGGTCGAGAAACTCACCGGCATTGCCCAGCAGGGCAAACTTGTCACTGGCCAGGGTGCTGACATTGGCCGAATAGCCCTTCAAGGTGGCGCAGTCGCGGATCACTCTGGCGTCCTTAAGCAGCGCCTCCAGCCCTGGCTCTTCATTGACTATGGTGCGCAGTTGCTGCTCCAGGCTGCCTTCGAGTCTTGCCAGCAGATGCGGTTCGGCCACCACCCCCAGCGAACAGGTGCCGTTACTGAAGGGGATCAACCAATACCAGATATCCTTGTTGCGCGGATGCACGCTGATAAGGATCTTGTTGCGGTCAAACTCCGGGTCGCTGATATTGTCCTCAATATGGGTAAAGATGGCCGAGCGGGCCGGCAGGCTGGAGGGGCATTCCAGCTGCAGCAATCTTGGCAGTACCCGGCCAAAGCCACTGGCATCCAGCAGATATTTGGCCTGCACTGAATAGACTCGTCCATTTTCGTCTGCCACTGTCAGCCGTGGCTCTGCGCTGAGATCCACCGCGGTGACCGTCTGGCCATAACGTATCTCTACCCCTTGGGTACTGGCGGTGTCGGCCAGTAGTTTGTCGAACTGGCCTCGGGGAACCTGAAAGGTGGTGCCGGGGCCCGGGGTAAACTTGTCACTGAAATCAAAGGTGGTGTAGCGGCCGTTGCGTCGAAAGGCGGCGCCGTTTTTAAACTGAAACCCGGCCTCGGCTACGGCTTCTGTCATCCCAGCCTGCTCCAGCACTGTCATGCAGCAGGGCAACAGGCTCTCTCCGATGGAAAAGCGTGGAAATTGGGCCCGCTCCAGCACCAGGGCATCTACTCCTTGTTGTTTCAGCAGGCTGGCCGCGACCGAGCCGGATGGCCCGGCACCGATAATTACCACATCGACTTGTTCCACGGCATTGGCAGTGTTCACTTTGCATTCCTTGTAAGAGTTGAGGTTAGGGGAGCGAGTAACAGGGTAAAACCTATGCCCAGCGCCAGGGTTATACCAAAGGCGGCAATGGCATAGGTGTCACTCAAAGCCAGCAGGCCAAAGGCCAGCAGAGTGGAGGCGGCAGACATCAGCACCGCCAACATCACGCCTCTGGGATGCTGTTTGGCTTCGGCAAAAAACAGGCTGTAGTCCACGCCTATGCCGAACACCAACACCAGTGCCAAGGCATGAAACAGGGTCAAGCCGCTGCCGAGCCAGCCAAGGGCGCCCAGAGTCAGAATTGCCGCCAGAGTTGGCACCAGCGCCACCCAAAGGCCGCGGCGCAAACCAAAGCGCCAGCTGAAAATCACCGCCGCCAGTGTCAGTGCCAGTGCCAGCATCAGCAGGGTCAATTGACGGTATTTGGCCATCAGCGCCGAGATATCGGCGACCTTGTCGACCAACTGCACACCCGGGTTGCTGCTTGCCAGCTGCTTAAGGGCGTCGAGGTCGTGGATGCCACCGAGCAGCACTATGGCGGCGTGAGCCGATATTCCGTCAGTGGGGGCGAGGTAGAGGTCACTCAGCCCTGAGGATTTAGCCCCTTCACTGGCGAGCCAGTCTGTGGCCGAGAGCGGCTGGAATTCGGCCCATTGCCTCGAGAGCGGCCCGGCAAGCTCGGCATTCAGCCCCAGAGTGTCCAAAACCTTGTCTGTTTGGCGATAGATAAGCCCCTGCAACTGATGATCTTGCTGCTGGCGTTTGATGCTTGGCAAATAGCGGGCGATATTCACGCTGTTGCCGAGTTTGCCTTCAGCAATCAAACGCTTGAGCCCGGGCGCCAGCTGTTCGAGATGCTGCAGCATCTCCTCGGCGCTGTCACCCCGGACCAGCAGGAACTGATTGTCCGTGCCGCCACTCAGCAGTTGCCTGAGAGTATTTTCCGGCTCGCTGACCGCTGGTGGGCTGCTCTGCAGCGCCCGGATATCATCGTTGGCCTTGAGGTTAATGCCGCCAAACAGCAGCAGTAACCCCAGTGGCACCAGGATTAACAGACTGCTGCGCCGACCGAGAGCTTGCCAGAGATTCAGCAAGCGTCCAGCCAGCGCCAGACGGCTGTCTCCGGCAAGCAAGGGGCTGGGGGCTATGGCCGGGTAAGCCAGCAGCAGTGTCAGCCAGGTGAAAATCAGCCCGCTGGCACAGAATACGGCCACCTGTTGCATGCCGGGAAAAGGTGCCAGGCCTATGCCCAGATAGGCGCCGACACTGGTGATCAAGGCCAGGGTCACGGCCGGGAATATCAGGCCAATCACCTGCCTGGGAGAAGCCTTGGGATGTTGCAAGCGCTCGCAGTAGAAGTGAAAGCTGTAGTCGATGGCGATACCGATAAGGCTGGTGCCGAACACCAGAGTTAGGAGATGCAGTTCGCCAAACAGTGTCAGGGTAGTGACTGTCGCCGCCAGAAATCCACTGCCCAGGGTGAGCAGTGCCACCGTCAGCGGCATCAAGGAGCGAAACGCCAGCAGCACCAGCAGGATCACTCCAAGCAGGGACACTAATCCGATACGGTTGATCTCGCTCTTGGCCGATTCTGTGGCGGCCGCGGCATGAAACAGGGCGCCGGCCTTGAGCACTCGAATATCTTGCGGCAGAGGCGCCAAGGCCTGCTCCAGCGCCTTGAGCTGGATTGCCTGTTGCTGCGGGTTAAAGGCGCTGCCTATGCCCTCGGCCATCACTATGGCTGCATACTGGCCTTGCGGCGTTGGTGCCAACAGTATGCCATCTGCCTGGGTGAGGCTGCGGCCCTCGGCCAGCGACTTGAGCCAGTCGGGGAACAACAACAGCGGATCTTCGGCAATCAGGTCGCTGCCGGCGGTGCCAAAGGCGCTGTAGAGCTGTTGCTGCGCGTTTTGAATCAAAGGCGTTAATTCACCGCTAGCGAGTTGCTGCCTCTGGCTGTCACTGAGCAGCCCCATGCGATAGGGGAAATAGAAACGCCCCAGGGCGCTGAAGCTGTTGGCCTCGGCGCTGCGAACTCTCTTAAAGGCGCCTTGCTCCTTTTCCAGCGCACTCAGTAGCTGTTTGCCGGCGTCGATCGCCTGAGGCTTATCCTTGGCAATCAGGCCGATATACACTTGATTGCCCAGTTTCTGCTCCATGCGTTTCAGCGCCGCTTCGGCGAGCGGATCTTCCTGCACCTTGGGCAGCATGGCGAGAATGTCGCTCTGAATACGGCCGCCCTGTTGCCACTGCCAGACACCAAGCAGAATAAGCAGCGTCAGCAGCCCCAGCCACAACAGCAGGCCAACCGGCGCCGAGAGCCTGGGACGAGCGGGTTCAGGGCGAGGCGACATCAGGGGGTCACCTCGGGAAAGAAGCGAGCGCGCTCGCTGTCATTGAGTGGGGATTTATCCAGTTCAGAGAAGAATATCTGGCTGATATCGCCGTTCTTGGCCAGCAGGGTCAGAGATTCGAGATCCTGATTGCCTTCGAGCACCATTTGCGGCAGCAGAGCGGCCATTGTCTGCTCCTTGGCCTTGAGTCCCAGTTGCCAATGACCCGCTTGGTCATTGAGCAGATAGAGTTCAAACCCCTGGCTCAATGCCTGAATATTACCGGAGAGCAGGGATTGCATCATGCGCGGCAGCATTTCAGCCACGGCCGCCGGGCCGGCATCGGCCTTGGTGACACTGAGTTTGCCCTGGCTGTCCTGCTGGATAAGCTCGCCCTGTTTCAGCAGCAAGAGGTTGCCAAAGGGAGTCTGCTGTTGCCAGAGCATGCCCAGTTCTCGCTGAAACAGAAATTCGCCGCTGCTGCGAAGTGGTTGTTTCAGCACCCTGAGCCAGCGCACCTGCTTAAACTGGCCTCGGCTGCTGTCGCTGAGGGCCATCTTAGTGCTTAACTGTTGCAGAGCCTGCTCTGTGGCCGCCCTGGCAAAGAGTTTGTCGAATGCCTGCGCCTCCGGCCTGATTTTCCCCTTGGCTTCGGCGGCCTGCACTGCCACCGGCTCTATCTGAGTGTTATCCGCTGGCGCCACTTTTCCCAATGCCATAGTGGCTGGCGCCATTTCGCCCAATACCATAGTGGCTGGCGCCACTTCCCCTAAAGCCATGTTGCTGCAAGCGGCGCCAAACCAAAACAGTCCCAGCAGCCCAAGCAGTAAGGCGGGCTGCCGAGTGAGCCGAAAGCCGAAGGCTGAAGGTTTCATGGCTTGGCCTCGGTAGCCCCGATGAAGGGCGCCAGGCGCTCACGGAACACCGGCGGGGTCACCAAGCACAGTTCCTGAGTCTGCATATCCACTGCGGCCTGTATGGTGTAGCCCTTGGTGAGGCGCTCACCGCTGGTGGCGTCGCAAATCTGGTAGTTGATCTTCAGCCGGTTTTCCCACTCAACCAAGGCGGCACTCACCCGGACCTTCTGCTCGAAACGGCTGGGTTTGACGTATTTCAGCTGCAGATCCACTATCGGCCAGGCGTAACCTGACTCTTGCATTCGGCTGTAGCCGTAGTCGAACCTGTCCAGCAGCTTGCAGCGGGCTATCTCAAAATAACGCAGATAGTTACCGTGCCAGGTAATGCCCATGGAGTCGACATCGTGGAAGGGAATCTCCAGCTCTATTTCAGTGCTGAGGATGGCTTTCATCGGCACACCTCCCACTCCCCGGCTTGGATCTTGGCCAGGGTTTGCCGCAACAAGGCTTCCAGCGGCCTGTCTTCAATCAAGAGTTCAAAGTCGGCTTCCAGCTGCGCCAGGGTGGTAGCTACTGACTCGGTCAGCGACTCACGTTCCAGTTCACCGGCGAGCAGGCGCAGGCGGATCCCCTGACTCATGGCCAGCAGTGCTGCGGCGGCCACCTGCTCGGTCAGTTCCAGTACCCGCAGGGCGTCACGGGCGGCAATGGTGCCCATGCTGACCTTGTCCTGGTTGTGGCACTCGGTAGAGCGCGAGAACACGCTGGCGGGCATAGTGTGTTTCAGTGCCTCGGCGGTCCAGGCCGAGCAACCTATCTGTACTGCCTTGAAACCGTGGTTGATGGGGCTGCGCTCGCCCTGGCTGGCCGACAGGTTGGCCGGCAGGCCGTTGTTGAATTTGGGATCCATCACCAGAGCCATCTGCCTGTCCAGCAGATCCGCCAAATTGGCCACCGCATTCTTGAGGCTGTCCATGGCAAAGGCGATATGGCCGCCATAGAAGTGGCCACCGTGGAGAATATGTTCCCCCTCGCCGTCCACTATCGGGTTGTCGTTGGCGCTGTTGAGCTCGGTCTCGATAAATTGGCGCATAAAGGGCAGGGCATCGGCCAAGACCCCGATAATGTGCGGCGCACAGCGAATCGAATATCTGTCCTGCAGTCTATCTGAGTTACGTGGGTGCTCGTGGTGGTTGAGGTCTTCACGGATCCAGGCCGCGACCTGGTTCTGCCCCGGGTGCGGCTTGGCGGCAAACAGTATCTCGTCGAAATGGTCGGAGTTGCCCTTGAGTGTCAGTGAGGCCATGGCGGTAATGCGGGCGCATAGGCGGCTCAGGTACTCGGCCCTGTCATAGGCCAGACAAGCCAGCGCTGTCATCACGGCGGTGCCGTTCATCAGTGCCAGGCCCTCTTTGGGCCTGAGCTTGAGGGCGCTGATCCCAAGTTCGGCGTAGACCTCGCTGGTGGCGCGGCGCTGTCCTTGATAGAAGACCTCCCGCTCGCCAACCAGTACGGCGGCCAGATATGACAGTGGCGTGAGATCGCCGCTGGCACCCACAGAGCCTTCCTCCGGGATCACCGGCACTATGTTGAGGTTCAGCAGCAGGGCTATGCGCTCCAGCAGCTCATAGCTGACACCGGACTTACCCACGGCCAGTGAGTTGAGGCGACAGGCCATCACGGCTCTGGCCTGGGGGATCTCCAGCACCTTGCCCATACCGCAGCCGTGAAAGCGCGACAGATGCAGCGGCAACTCGTGTACCAGATCCGGGCCGACATTGACGGTACAGGAGTCGCCATAGCCTGTGGTGACCCCATAGACCACGCCTTCTTCATGAAGCAGGCTGTCGATAAAGCGAGCGCCGCGCTGGATATAGTCACGGTACTCTGCACTGGCGTTGAGGGTCACCTGCGCCCCTTTGGCGATGGCGACCACCTGTTCCAGTGTCAGTGATGTTTGGCCGAAGCCGACCGTCTTGGCGGCCAGATCTGTTGCGCTCATGAATTGTCCTTGGGGCGGTCAGCAACTTGGTCCTGCCGCCAAAAATCGAAAAAGTTAAACCACTGCAGTGGTGCCTTGCGGGCAAAATGTTCCAGCCGCTGGGCATAGAGGCCGGCGGCCTGTTGCAGTCGCTGCTGCCGCTCGGCTCTCGGGCCTTTGAGACTCTGCTCGAAGGGCTCGAGCCAGACCTTATAGCCCTGCTGTTCCCGCAGGCAGAACATGGTGTAGATGGGGCAGTCCAGCAGCCCGGCCAGAATAAAGGGGCCCTGGGGGAAGGGCGCCATCTCGCCGAGGAATGGCACTTTCACCGTGCGACCCGGGCTGTGGCTGGAGGTGCGATCGGCGGCTATCACCACCAATTCACCGGCCTCGACCTTGCTTTGCAGCAACATGGAGGTGGCCGGGTTGAGTTCGGTGACCTGGAGTAAGTTGAGTTCACTGTCCGGGTTCAGCTGCTTGAGCACCCGGTTGAAGTTTTCGGCATTGCGGGTCATCACCATCACATTGACCTTCACCTTGCGCTGGTGAATGGAGATGGCGCGGCACAGCTCGATATTGCCAAGGTGGGACACCAGCAACACGGCTCCCTGGCCGCTCTGCAACTGCTCGGCCAACTGCTGACGGTCGCTGAACTCCACCTGTTGCAAACGAATGCGATCGCACCAGGCATCGATGCGATCCAGCGCGGCATTGCCGAAGGCGAAGAAGTGGCGCAGGCTGTCGCGCCAAGTCACCGGCTGACTTAGGCTCGGGTGCTGTGGCTCCAGTGCCTGTACCCGCTTTAGAAACGCTTGTGACGCCTCGCGGGCCTGTCGCCCCGTGATAAAGAAGTAACAGATCACCGGGTACATGATCGCCCGTGCCAGCCAGTGTCCGCCGAAACGATAGCTTTCGGCCAGCAGCTTGATACCCCAGTAGCAGCCCCGTTCCTTGACGTTGGACCAATGGGCGCCTTGGGGGTTGTCTTGTGCCGCTTGGATTGGCCCCAGTTTCTGCCCCTTGAGCTTGCGCCACAGCATGGAGAAAAACAGCCTGGTGTGCAGCTTGCTGATCCTCACATTGTCGGCCAGCCCCTGAAAATGGCTGCTGCCGTCTTCCGGGTAGATCACCTTGGTGGGAATATGTTCTATGGCAACACCGCGCCAGTAGAGACGCACCATGACTTCGATATCAAAATCCATCCGCTCGCCGAGGGCTTCGCTGCGAAGCAGGGCCTCGGTGGCCGCCAGTGGATAGATTCGAAAGCCGCACATGGAATCGCGGATATCCAGGCTCAGGGTCTCGACCCAGACCCAAAAATGGGTCAGGTAACGGCCGTAGAGCCGACCCTTGGGCACGGAATCATCATATTGCGGCAGGCCGGAGATCAGCGCCTTGGGGTTGAGCTGCGCCCTGGCGATTAGCGCCGGAATATCTTCCAGATTATGTTGGCCGTCGGCGTCCACCTGTAGGCCATGGGAAAAACCCGCGGCCCAGGCGGCGCGCAGGCCTGTCATCACGGCGGCGCCCTTGCCGCGGTTATAAGGGTGATGTAGCAGGCTGACCCAGTCGCTCTGTTGTTCGGACAACTGTTGCAACAGATAGCGGGTCTCATCGTCGCTGCCGTCGTTGATCAAAAAGCAGGGCAGCCCCAGCGGTTTGAGGGCTTCCAGCGTCGCAGCGATATGGCCCCTGTGGTTGTAATTGGGGATGATCAGCGCCAGCTTCATTGCTTGGCCTCTGTCTTGAAGGCGATACGACCCGAGCCGAACTTCTGTTCGCCGTCGCTGTAGCTGAAGCTCAGTTTGCCCTTGGCGGGGTTATTGCTGATGCTGAGGGTGACTTGCATATTTGGCAACAGCAGTTGCTGAAACTTGAGCACCTCGAGTACCGCGACTTCGGCATCATAGCCGAATGCCTGGCTGCCGAGACGCACGGCCCAGTCCAGTTGAGTCACGCCGGGCAATACCGGCTGGCCGGGAAAGTGGCCGGCAAACATAGGCAGCTCGGCCGGAATGCTCAGGCGCCAACTGGCTTCATTGTTCTGATGCCGGTGTTGAACAATGGGCGGAAGAACAGACTTAATCATGATCAAACAGCTCGAGAATATCGTTTTTGAGCAACTTGCCCTGGGCATTGAGTGGCAGCTGCTGTGGATAGCGCCAGCGCCTTGGCAGAGTCACACGTTCAAATTGGCTCAGCAGATGGGCCTTGAGGGCGTTGTTGATGCTGAGTTTGCCCTCGGCTTCGAGCTGTGCCTTGCCAGCGGCGGAAAGCTCTACCGCCGCGCCCAGTTGCACTCTGGGGTTTTCCAGCAGCACCAGATGCGATTGGGTCACCCAGGGATGGGCGTTGAGCAAGGTTTCCATCTGCACCAGAGACAGGCGCTTTTCCTCTATCTTGACGATGCGGTCCAAGCGGCCTTCGAGGCAGAACTGGCCTTCGCCCAGCAGCCGAACCTTGTCTTCACAGCGGTATTGGTCGTCATCTTCGAGATAGGGCGAGCGCAGCAGCAAAGCGCCGTCGCTGTCATTGCTCAGCTCCATGGGGGCAAAGGCCTGCCAGGGCGTGTCGCTGCTCTGTTGGCGCCGATAACCTATGCCGCCGGTTTCCGTGCTGCCGTAGACCTCGATTGGCAGGCTACCGTAGCAGCGCTTGACCCCTTGGGCGGCTTCCAGGCTCAGGGGCCCGCCGGAGCTGAAGATCAGGCTGGGAGTGTGCAGCTGGCGTTCATGTTCCAGCGCATCCGGCAGCCTCGACAGCTGCGCCGGGCTGCTGATCAGGCACAGGTTGGGAAACAGGGCGGTGTAATAACTCAGGGTTTCCGGGTATTCCACCAGATCGCTGAGGAAGGGGCGACTGGCCGCCAGTGGCCAGAGAATCTTAAACAGCAAGCCATAGATATGCTGGTGGCTGACGGTGGCAATCACACTGCACTGTGGCAGGTGAGCGGCGAAGGTCTGCTCCAGCACACTGACTTCGGCATCCAGTTGCTGCAGGCGCTTGCGAACCGCCTTGGGTTGGCCGCTGGAGCCTGAGGTGAACAGCAGCAGTTCGCCGAACTCATCCCCCTCGGCCATCTGCGGCCAGGGCGAGTGGGGCAGTGACAGCTCTTTTTTCAGCTCGAGCCAGATCTTGCCCTCACACAGGGGGCGGTCTGACACTATGGCATCAAACTCCTGGGTCAGTTCGCTCAGAGTCCCCGGCTGAGTGTTGGCCGGCAGTATGATCTGCTTGCCCGACAACAGGGCTGCACAGAGGCCAACGGCGAACAGATCGCTGCTGTCGCAGGCCAGTAACCAACGCTTTTCCGACCGGGCTTGCAGGCGTTGATGCAGATGATAGACCTGGGTGGCGAACAGTGAACCCGTGACTATGTCATGGTGGTTAAAACTGATCAGTTGTTGCCCAGCTGGGCCTTGGGTAAGCCAGGTTTTCAATAACTCTGTCATAACTGTCCCTTTATGATCGCTTCAGACAAAAGTGGCGATAGAGCCATTCTCCGCCACCGAGCAGCCCCATCAGCAGATAGGCTATCAGGCCGTTGTACAGGGTCCAGGTCTCCAGGCTGGTAAGCAGCGCCGTATAAGCCGCCATGCCGCCGTTGAAGACAAACAGACCACACCAGAGTTGTGTGACCCTTACCAGGTAGGGCCTGGCTTCCTCGGGCAGATCCGGCTCGGCCAACCTAGCCAGACGTTCCACCATGCTGGGACCTTTAAGCAGCGAAGAGGCAAACAGCACCAGCATGCAGGCATTGACCAGCACAGGGTAGTACAGCAGCCAGTCCTGACGCTTGGCGAGCAAGCTGCCGAGCGCCAGCAGTAACCCCAGAACGACCGGAGCGGCCAGCGCCTTGAGCTTTTGCTTCCCCAGCAGCAACCTGGCGCCGAGCAAGGCCGCCAGCAAGAGTGCCAGACCATTGCCCGGCAGATAGTTCAGCCCTAGATATACCGCCAGGGGATATCCCAGCAGCAACAGGGCCGTGACTGTCTGAGCCAGGGCACGCATCAGTCTTTAACCAGTCCCTCGATGGCGTTAACCACGTCGTTGACCGTCCGTACCGACTTGAATTCATCGGGCTGGATCTTTTTGCCGGTCAGCTGTTGCAGTTTGATCACCAGATCCACCGCATCAATGCTGTCCAGATCCAGCTCTTCATAGAGGGAAGCCTCAGGGGTTATCGCCTCGGCATCCACTTCAAACTCATCGACCAGGATCTTGCTCAGCATTTCCAATATCTGTTCACGGCTTTGCATGAGCACCTCCTACGCGCGCTGGGATTCGATAAACGCGGCAAGGCTGGCAACACTGTAAAAGTGGGCCTTGGTTGCCTCTGAGTTGGCTTCGATCTTGACATCGAACTGCTTCTTGATCGCCAAGCCCAGCTCAAGTGCATCGATGGAATCCAGTCCCAACCCCTCACCGAATAGCGGTGCTTCGGTATCTATATCGTCGATACTGATATCCTCAAGATCGAGGCAATCTATGATTAGCTGTTTAATTTCGTTATGTAAGCTCATAATTTATATCTAATTGTTGTTTGTAATAGGTTTCCAGATCTCTGGTGAGTTGGCGTGCCATCCGGGCATCGCCACCGCTTTCGGCATCATACCTCAGATGCGCTATGCTTGCCCCGGTTTCCACTTGCATCTGTATGGTGCGTCTCGGGATTTCGTACCAGGGATCCTGTTTGGTGAGTCCGGGATGGACCACCCTGAGTACCACTGGCAGAATATCGGCCCCGGTGCGCAGGGCGATATTGGCCGAACCGCGGGCAAAGGGATTGATCACTGCGCCTTTTACCGTGCGTGTGCCCTCGGGAAAGATGATCAGATTGGTGCCTCTGGCCAACACTTCACGGCAGTCCTGTAGCAGCAGATCGGCGCCGCGATTGGGAATATAGCCGGCGGCGGAGACGACTCCGCGCAGAAAGGGGTTACGCCACAGTCCCTGTTTTACTATGCAGCCGGCATTGGGCATCAGGCTGATTAACACCACCACATCTATGAGGGTGGGGTGATTGGCAATCACCACCATGCCTTTGGCCTGCTGTAATCGCTGCAGATTTACCGTGCTGACCCTGACCACGCCGGCCCAGGTCAGCATATGCACAAAGCCGCGGAACATGTAGTGCACCGCTTTTTGTACTCTTTGAATGCGCACATCGCGCTCGCCGGGCCAGAACCTCAGCACAGGTAAAATGGTCAAGGAGCTCAGCAAGCCGCCAAGGCCGAAGGCGATATAACAGCTGATGCCGGCGAGCCAACGGGGAAAATAGCCGATACCGGTTGCCGGGGCTGTCATAGCGGCTCCCTTGAGGGTTCCAGCTGCCAATGCCAATGGGCCAGTTGCCCCTGGATTGCCGTGCCGTTTGCCAGTGCCTGCAGCAGTGCGCCGAAGCTCAGCGGCTGCCCGGCGCCGGTCTGCTGGCTCAGGGTAACTCGGGCGATGCCGGTAACATCGGCCGGGGCCAGCTGCAGAGACAAGGCCAGTGGCAGTTCCATCTCTTGGGTAAATTCATCATAGACGGGCGGCACAGGGTCATCGCCGAACACCAATAGCAGGGGGCTGGGGTCCTCGGCCAACTGGGCCCAGGCTTCCAACATGGCTTGGGATAGGGTATCTGTGCCCGCCGCCACTGAAGTGGAAGCGCCAGTATTACCCGTGACTATGCCAAACAGACCGCTGGCGGTGTTGTGAACCGATTGGCTGAAACCCATGGGAGAGAGCGGCTGCCTGGCAATAATATCCTGCAGCAGTTCTATGGTGCGATTGAGTTCGCCATGGCGCGAGGCAAATACGCTGCGGCATTGGCTGGGGGCTTCAGCCTGAAAGGCGGCTTCCAGCATCATCTTGCTCAGGCGGCTGAAACGGCGCCGCTGCATGGCGGCAACCTGGGGTAACTTGGGGGCAATGCGATCGCTGTCATCAAGGGCGCAGTTGCTACTTTGCCACTGCTGCCAATCTTGCTGCTGTTGATACTCCGGGGACCAGGCTCCCCAGGAGAGAATACTGAACGCTAGTTGCACTGCTTTGCCTCTGACACAGATCTTTGTTGCTATCCCTTACGGGTCGTGAGGGAGTGAATCTGTCGGGTCGGAATGCGACCGCCGTACCGATTGCCCGTTCCCTCTGAAACACCGGTACAAAGGGCCATATTCTACACTGAAAGTACGGGTTTTAAGAAGGGGTTTAGGTTACAGCTAAAGATCAGTTACAACTTTTCGCTAACAAGGGAATCACCCGGCGGGCGCCGGGTGATTCAGATGCCGCTCAGTTGCTCAGCTGGCTCTGCAGCCGCCGCAGTACCGTCTTGATCTTACGAGTGTTGTCGGGACCCATACGTACCAGCATTTTCTGCGCGTTGGGCAGGGTTTCCAGTTTGGGATCGACAAACTTGTAGTTCACGCTGATGGCGTACAGCTCGATAGGATCTTCTATCACTGGGGTTGCCAACAGCACCTTGATGGCTTGTTGCATCCGCTCATCGAATTTGAGATTGGGGTAACCCAGCTCATCGAAGGCCTGCTCCAGCAGCGGCGACAACTGACGATAGGTGTTGAGCAACTGCTCGTCGTTGAGGCCGGTGAGGAAGTCGGCGTAAAGGTCGTATCTGTGGTAGCTATCCGGATCCAGATAGGTCTTGTTGGAGATTTCAGATACTGTGAAGGTGTCGCTCGGGCCTTTCATCGGACTGGTTTTACGGGCCAGTTCGCCTTGGGCCAGATTATCGACAAACACCACGAACTGGCGTACCAGATCTTGTTCAACCAGCAGTGGCTCTATCTTCATGCCATCAGCCATTGCCACGGCCTTTTCATGAACATATTCATCACTTTCGGCCAGTGAAGGCAGAGGTTGTTCCGGCTCGACTTCGGGCTGAACCACTTCAGGTTCTGGCTCGGGTACGGTTTCAGGTTCAGGCACCGGGACTTGGGTTTGCAGCGGTTCGCTGGGAGCGGGTTCGGGGAGTTCAACCTGGGTGGGCTCTGCTGCTTGCTGCGGCTCTTGTTCGCCGCTGAAATAGTAGTAGGCTCCTCCTGCAATCAGCAATACCAACACCAATAGGATGATAGCAATGCCACTGTTGCCAGAGGACTTTTCCTGCGGCGCGATTCTATCTTCTTGATTGACTTGCATTGGATTTCCTTTCATTGATACCTGTGAGGCAGCGCCTCTCCCATTCTGCAAATATTGGCCATCTTGTCCAGCGTTCGGCCGCCTGGCAGCAGGATTTATTTGTGAAATATTGCCAGTAGAGCAGATCCTGTGGTGATTGACTTGAACCCCGGCTGAACTCTCGGCAACTTTGTGACGTTTTTAGCGCACTAGGCCTGAACATACTGCTGCCGGTCGCCCAGCCAACGCTGAATGATGGCATCGACATTCTCCGGTGCCTGGCTCATCACGTGGCGAGCCAGTTTCTGGATGTGGGGAATAAGCGCCTGATCCCGTACCAGATTGGCCACCTTCATATCGGCTATACCTGTCTGGCGGGTGCCCAACACTTCACCCGGGCCGCGGATCTCCAGATCTTTTTGGGCAATGACAAAGCCGTCGTTGCTCTGACGCAATACTCCAAGCCGTTTGGTAGCCGTGTGTGACAGCGGTGCCTTATACAGCAGGACGCAGTGGCTGGCCACGGCGCCGCGACCGACCCGGCCGCGCAACTGGTGCAGCTGTGCCAGCCCGAGCCGTTCCGGGTTTTCGATGATCATCAGACTGGCGTTGGGCACATCGACCCCCACTTCAATGACTGTGGTGGCCACCAACAACTTGAGGTCGCCGCGTTTGAAGCTGTCCATGACTTGTTGTTTTTCAGCGCTCTTCATTCGGCCATGTACCAGGCCTATGCTCAGCTCCGGCAGGGCGGTACGCAGTTCTTCGCAGGTGTCTTCGGCTGCCTGGCATTCGAGCACTTCGGATTCTTCGATAAGGGTGCAGACCCAGTAGGCCTGGCGACCGTCATTGAGCGCCGCCTGACGTACCCTGTCGATCACCTCCTGACGCCGACTGTCACTGATGGCCACTGTGGTGACCGGGGTACGCCCCGGCGGTAACTCGTCGATGATGGAGGTATCCAAATCCGCATAGGCGGTCATTGCCAGGGTGCGGGGAATAGGGGTCGCCGTCATGATCAGCTGGTGGGGATGAAAACCCTGGCTGATGCCTTTCTCTCTCAGCCCCAGGCGCTGATGTACGCCGAATCTGTGTTGCTCATCTATGATGATCAACGCCAGCTTGTGAAACTGTACCTGCTCTTGAAAGATGGCGTGGGTACCTATCACCATGTGGGCACTGCCGGAGGCGATATCCTCCAGCGACTGGGCCCTGGCCTTGCCCTTGAGCTTGCCCGCCAGCCAGCCGACTTTGAGCCCCAATGGCTCCAGCCATTGACTGAAATTAATTGCATGTTGCTCGGCCAACAGCTCTGTGGGCGCCATCATGGCCACCTGATAACCGTTTTCTATCGCCTGCAGTGCGGCCATGGCCGCCACCAGGGTCTTGCCCGAGCCAACATCGCCCTGAACCAGGCGCATCATGGGTTGTGGCTTTTCAATATCACGGCCGATATCTGCCACCACTCGCTGCTGCGCCCCCGTAGGTTTAAAGGGCAAGGCGGCGAGGAAGGGATTGAGTAAAGCGCCGGTGGCGGGCAAAGGCACGGCTTTGTCATGATTACTGCGCTCTCTGAGTTTGAGCATAGACAGGTTATGTGCCAGCAGTTCTTCCTGCACCAGGCGTTGCTGCGCCGGGTGTTGCCCCTGTTCCAGACGGTAGATATCGACATCCGCCGGGGGCCTATGCAGGGTGCGCACCGCCTGGGCCAGGCTTTGCTGATTGGGGCGCAGCGCCTCGGGCAGCAACTCTTGTAGTCCATCGTCCTGCAGCAGGCTTAGAGCCTGCTCGGTCAATTTCATCCAGCTGGCCTGCTTGAGCCCTTCAGTGGTGGGGTAGATGGGTGTCAGGGTCTCGCTGAGGTTGGGCGGTTCGTCGCCCTTGAGTATTTTGTAATCCGGATGAATGATCTCGGCCTGGTGGTTACCACGGCGTACTTCGCCGTAGGCTCTAATAGTCAGTCCTTGTTGCATGGCATTGCGCTGGGCGGCTGAGAAATTGAAGAATCTCAGGGTCATGGTGCCGCTGTCATCACGGACATTGCAGATCAACATGCGCTTGCGGCCATTGATGATCTGGCTGGATTGGATTTCGGCTTCTATGGTGCCGTAGCTGCCGGGTGTGAGGCTGGCTATGGGGTAGATGCGGGTTCTGTCTTCATAGCGCAGCGGCAGGTGGAACAGCAGATCCTGTACCGTGTTGATTCCGAGCTTGTGCAGTTTCTCAGCCATTTTAGCGGCTACGCCCTTGAGCTCGGTGATAGCAATAAGATCCAGTCTCTGCAAACCTTTAGCACCGGATTACTGTGAATTTATACATATACTATCAGAGAAATAGCCCTTGGCAATGCGTTGCTTTTATCGGCCGGGTAAAGTGTGGCGCAATGGCGGCAGGGCTTCTGCCTGGGTGGGCGGGTGTATGGCAAAAGCCCTGATATATTTGTGACGGATTAATCTGTCAGTGCCACCAGTTCAGCAGGGTGACCAGGGGCTTTATCAGTAGCTGAACACTGCCTATTACAAACAGCCAGGCGCCGATAAGGGTGTGAACATCGGTGAGAAAAAAGAAGCTGCCCAGTAGAAAACAGAGCGCGACTATCAGGTCGCTTAGGGTATTGAACAAGGCGTGTTTGGGAAGAGGGGTGGCGGGGGCTTTGATATCTTGCTCGGCAAAATATCGCTGCTTACTGTCGATCATGGTTCCTTCTTGGTAGTTATGATTTGCCGCGATACCTTAACGCTGCTACCTTCCGAGTGCAAATCTAATTCCCTAATTATTTGTTTTAATGAGAATAAATATATCTACATAACCATAAGATTAAGTTAACAACTTGCATCTTGGATTCGGCAGGCTTGGCAAAAGAGTAGCGTAACTTAACGGCCCAGGCCTGAACCCTGGCTAACGGTTATTTCACCGTTAAAGCCTATCAGTTCGGCGAGTGTTTGTGCGTAGGCTCTGGCCTTGTCTGTGGCCTGCTTTTGGGGTTTGAACAGGCCAAAACCGAGTCGCTCACGCTCAGCAAAACAGAGTACCACGCTGACACTTATGAGCTCTTCGTCAGTCAGGTGTTCAAGCATGTGACTTCTGGATCTTTCGTTATGGGTATTGCGTTGCAGCTCTATGCGGCAGAGTTGACTGAGAGGCTTGCTTTTTCTGCCTCGGAAGAAGCAGCCCTGTTGCAGATCCAAAGTTACGGGTTTGAGCTGGCGGTAGAGGTTCAGGCCCATGATGATACCGCTGAGCCCCAGCACTATGGCTATGATGGCAGTTGTAAACCAAGTGTCCTGTCTGGCGGGGTCCAACACCAGTACTCCCAGTATTCCGGCAAGCATCAATAATAGTCCCCAAAGCGCGTATTTCAGTTGCGTTTGCCTGCTGCGCCAGATGAGTTTCAACTTGCCCGGCTCAGCCTCGATCTCTGTCATCAGCATATGCTGCTGATATTGGCAGAGCCTGGCCTGCTGTGGGTTTTTGGTCATAAAATGGTCGCCATGAAATCAGTAGTTTGTCGTAAAACCCAGTGCTCAAGCCAGTAGGCTCGAGTGAGCCGCTATCAGTTGCCAGCCGCTTGCCCTGTGCAGCCAAACCCGGGTAAAGCGAAAACGGCCGTTGGCTGGCGTTTTGGCATAGCTGCCCTGAATATTCACCTCTGCCGATACTATCGCAGTCTCCTGATGCAGCCGTATCTCTTCGGCCAGGGTGTCTATCCGAGTGATATTGAGCAGGCCTAAGCTGTGGGCATGCAGATCCTCTGCTTTGCCGAGCACTTGCCCCAGGTGATTGGTGAATATCAGTTGAGGCGACAACAGTCTATCCAGCAAATTGATATCCGAATTCAACATGGCGCTGCGCAGTTGGCTTTCCAGTTGTTGAATGTCTGAGATGTGATTCATGGTTATTCCCAAGGCCTGATGAGTGACGGCAAAGAGGCAAGAAGGTTTAAAAAATACTGACTTTGGCACACTTGCCACAGTACCAGGAGTTCTGCCATTGATTTAGTGCCGCCTGGTATTGCTGCATCGACTTTCGCCCTCCCAAGTAGTTTTTCCACAGCCAATCGGCGCTCAGGATCAGAGTAAAACAGGAGACAAAAAAGCACAGCACTCCCAGCCAAAAACTGCTCCAGTTGCTGCCTGCCTGAAACCCCAGGTAGCCGCCCAAGAGTAGTCCGGGGAAAGCCGCCAGAAATAGCACCAAGGGCTGAGGGTCAGATGGCGGCGAGCAGCGCTTGGCCAGTTCGGTTTGCAGTTGGGCGCTACCCTTGAGTTTTTGTTTTCCATGCACTGAGAAGGGTTGGTTGTTCCACACGGGTTTGGCCGAAGCGCTGACTGAAACTTCTGTTGTTCCTTCGGCATGAATGGCTTTGAAATGTCTGATACTGTCTGAGCCGCAATGTCTGCAACGCATTGATTGTTCTCCTTAACTTAGACTAACCGGATCCCTGATTCTTCTCGTCCAAACAACAGCCTTCGGATAACAAGCCTTTGCTGGTCGCCGAGTCATGGTAAAGCTTTTAGCCTCGGCGGTGAACCCGAAAACCAGCTACAGGCACTCTTTTTATCCGTATTCGCAGCGTTTGGGTAAACTCATATAAATTAACTTCTATGCACTTATGATGAAAATATATTCATTGGATGCTGGAAGTGTGAAAGATAGTTCATCTGCGGACGGCCAATTTCATATTGATCGATTGGATTGGCAATACAAATTTCGCCGGAATGTTTGCTAAAGCAGATCGGCTTCAATATTTGAGCCGTATTTGGCTTAACTTAGTCTATATATCTGCCGAGATAGACTTTATCTATTTACAATAATCATACAGGTTTGGCCCCATATTTAACTCATTGAGATTAATGAAAATACATTAGGGATTTATATACCTTGAATATTAAATGGTTCAAAAAAAAATAAATAAAAAATAATTGAACCAGGGGGCGTAATGACAGCAGCAATATCGGCAGTAGAAATCACCAAGGGCTCGGCACAGTGGAAGGCGGCAACACGCTTCGACAGCACGGACTGGGGCTGGGTGATCATGAGTATAGGCATGGCCATTGGCGCGGGGATAGTATTTCTGCCTATTCAAATAGGCTTGATGGGACTTTGGGTATTCCTGCTATCGGCCATTATTGGCTATCCAGCCATGTATATGTTTCAGAAACTATTTATTAATACCTTGGTGGAATCTCCCAAATGCCGGGATTATCCGGATGTGATTTCCGGTTATCTGGGGAAAAACTGGGGAATATTACTGGGTGTGCTCTATTTCTTGATGTTGGTGATTTGGGTATTGGTTTATTCGACCGCAATTACCAATGACAGCGCTTCTTTCCTGCAGAGTTTTGGCCTCACCAAACAGCTGTTGTCCGATAATCCCTTCTACGGGTTGGCACTGGTTTGCATCCTGGTGAGTCTGGCATCCAGAGGCGAGGCGCTGCTATTCAAGGTTTCATCCTTTATGGTACTCACCAAATTGAGCGTGATTGCGATACTGGGTTTCATGATGATAGAGCAGTGGGATCTGAATAACATAGGTGCGGTTCCCACTCCCCAGAGTGGCTTCAAAGACACTATTGTTATGCTGCCATTTACCCTGTCATCGATTCTGTTTGTGACCAACCTGAGCCCTCTGGTGATCTCCTATCGTGCCAGGGAAAAGTCGATAGAGGTGGCGCGCTACAAGGCTCAGAGAGCGATGAAGTTGGCCTTCGGCATACTTTTTGTGGTGGTATTTTTCTATGCCGTGTCTTTCAGCCTGGCCATGGGGCATGACCAGGCGCTAAAAGCCTACGATGAGAATATCTCCGCCTTGGCCATGGTGGCTCAGGGTATCCCCGGAGACACCATCAAGCTGTTCAGCCTGATCCTGAATATTTTTGCCGTTATGACAGCCTTCTTTGCGGTTTACATGGGGTTTCGTGAAGCCTGTTATGGCCTGACCATGAACTTGCTGAGGCGCACCACTGCGGAAGAGAAGATCAATACCAAGTACGTCAATCGCGGCATTATTTTGTTCACCATACTGCTTGCCTGGGGCGCCATCTGTTTCAATGCGCCTGTGCTCAGCTTTACCAGCATCAGCAGCCCGATCTTCGGCCTGGTGGGATGTTTGATCCCGGCTTACCTGGTCTATCGGGTGCCTGCTCTGCATAAATATAAGGGCTTGTCTCTCTACATAGTTATCGCGACCGGCATCTTGTTGTGTCTGTCCCCCTTGCTGACATTCAGCTGAAGCCTTGTCGCAAGGCCTTGAGCAGATTGGAGTTCCTGCTCAAGGCCTACCCAGCTTCACCCCCAGGTTTTGGGACGTAATCCATCATGCAATTCACTCTATCTCTGTCGTTTAAGGAATCCTATGCACGAGTATCTGCTGTTTTCCCTGGGCGTATTACCGCTCTTGGTCATGATCCTGCTGATCTTGAAAATCAAGATGCCGATACATCAGGCGGTGTTAATCACTCTGTTACTGACCCTGGTCGAGGCAACCATTTTCTGGCATACCCCGGCACTGACCTTGGGCTCGGCCATGGCTTATGGGGTTATCAAAGGCTTGTGGCCAATAGTGATAGTGATCCTGGGGGCCATCTTCAGCTATAACCTGATGCTTCAAACCCGCAGCATGGAGGTACTGAAAAACCTTCTCGCCGGGATCAGCGACGATAAGCGGATCCAGGTGCTACTGATCTCCTGGTGTTTTGGCGGATTTCTCGAGGCCGCCGCCGGATACGGTACTGCAGTGGCGATTCCTATCGGGATATTGATTGCTTTGGGTTTCAAGCCGCTGAAGGCGGCGATTGCTTCTCTGGTGGCCAACACAGTGCCTACGGCGTTTGGTGCCGTGGGGATCCCTATGTCGATTCTGGCTGAGCAGGTAAACCTGCCTGTGACTGAGCTGAGCGGCACAGTTATTGCGCAGCTGGCACTGTTTACCTTGCTGCTGCCTTTTGTGATTGTCGCCATCATAGGGGATGGACTCAAGGCGATACGGGGAGTGTTTGGTATTTCGCTGGTATGCGGAATTGCAACACTGCTGCCGCAGTACTTTGTCGCCATTCATCTGGGGGCTGAGTTGCCCGCCTTTGCCGGCAGTTTGGTCAGTTTGCTGGTGGTGGCCTTGATGGCTAAAAAACGCCAAAAGCCCACCCCGGCCGCTTATCGTATCGACAATGACCAGTGCCGCATCACCGGCCACTACAGTAGCGGACAAATCTTCAAAGCCTGCGCTATCTATCTGCTGATCTTTGTGTTTATTCTGCTGTGCTCGCCGCTGTTTCCGGAAATCAAGAGCCTGCTGACTCAGGTGTCTTCCAAGCCGGTATTTCCGCTGGCCAATGGGGTGGAGCTGAGTTTGACCATTGACTGGATAGCCACGCCGGGTGTCTTGATCATTTTGGCGACCTTTATCGGCGGTACCCTTCAGGGAGCCTCATTGGCCAGCATGTTAAAGGTGTTCAGCGCGACGTTAAAGCAGCTGAAAAACTCCATCATAGCCATCACCGCCATTGTGGCGATGGCAACCGTGATGGATGTCAGCGGTCTGATAACAGATATGGCCCATACCCTGGTGAATATTACCGGAGGGGCATACCTGTTTATCGCCCCCTTGATTGGCGCGTTGGGGACTTTTGTTACCGGCAGCGATACCAACTCCAATGTGCTGTTTGGTAAGTTGCAGACAGTGGCTGCGGAAAAGCTGCAGGTGGATCCGCTGTGGCTGGCTGCCGCCAATACCTCCGGAGCCACGGGCGGGAAAATGATCTCGCCCCAGAGCATAGCCATTGCCGTGTCTGCGACCCGGATGGAGGGCCAGGGCAGCGCTATCATGTCCGGTACCATCAAATACTGTATGGCTTACATCCTGATCCTGGGGCTTAAGGTGGGCCTGGTGTATTACCTGTTTATGAGCTGATTTCGGAGAATTTCTTCGACGAGGAGTTTACGCGAGGAGTTATTGTCTCGCGTACTCTTTGTGCAAAGAGAGCTTGCCGCTAACAGGCCAGAGTAATGGCAGTATGCTTGTTACTTGCCCGCCTGCTTACAGCCAGCCCTTTTGTTTGGCGATTCGGGCGGCATCGATACGATTGGAGGCTCCCAGCTTGTTGATGGCTTCCGACAGATAGTTGCGTACCGTGCCTTCACTGATAAAGAGAGCGGCGGCAATCTCGCCGCTGCTCTTGCCCTCGGCGGCCAGTCGCAGGGCGCGGCGTTCTTTGTCGGATAGCGGGTCTTGCTCCCCAAGAGCCAGCATGGCCAGTTCGGGGGCAATGACTTTTTTACCCTGCATCACCTTGGCTATGGCCTCGACCAGTTCCTCCACAGGGGCATCCTTTAGCAGGAAGCCGCAGACACCGGCCTCCAGCGCCCGTTTGATATAGCCGGCGCGGCCAAAGGTGGTGATGATAATGGTCTTCAGCGCAGGTTGCTCTCGGGCAACCCAGGCAGCCAGCTCCAGCCCTGAAGTGCCGGGCATTTCGATATCTGTCAGCAGCAGTTGAAAATCCTCGGTCTTGAGCAGTGCCAATGCCTGGTCGCCATCCGTGGCCTGGGTGACGCTGAAGTCCCCGGACAGTTGCAGCAGGCCGGCAAGCGCGCCGCGAACCATGGCTTGATCTTCCGCCAGCAATATCTTCATACCTGGCCCTCCAGGGGATTTTTGTGTTGCTCTTGGGCGAGCTTGTCCATGTTCTCGGTACTCTCGGTCTTCACTGTGCTCTTTGCTTTCTCAATGCCCTCTCCCTGGGCCGATAACAGCTGTTGTCTGGGCAGCAGTAAAAGAGCGCTGAACCCCTTTGCTGTATCGATTTGCAGCTCGCCACCCAAGAGGGCAAGCCGCTCGGCTATGCCTTTGAGGCCGTTCCCCGGAGTGGGTTTAAGCCTTATCGTGCCGTTGTCTCGCAGGCAAATGGTAAGTTGAGGCTCCAGGGTAAAGCTCAAGTGTGCCTCTGTGGCATCACTGTGCCTGAGAATATTGCTCACCAGTTCGGTCAGGATCAGTATCAGTTGGCTTTCTGCCAGTGGCGACAGCACAGGCAGTTCCCCCTCCAGGCTGACCGCCAAGCCTTTTTCGCGCAAGCGCCGACAGAGTTGGGCGCAGCAGCTATCCAGCCCCTGATGCCGATAGTCGGCCACAGCACGGCGAATTTGGCTCAGGCTGTCGCGGGCAATCTGCGCCAGTTCAGTGAGTTGTTCACGGCTGGCTTGCAGGTCATTTTTTTGCAGCAGCTTGTTCGCCAATTCGGCCTTGAGGGCGATGGAAGAGAGTTGATGTCCCATGAGGTCGTGCAGATCTCTGCCGATACGCTCCCGCTCCAACATGGTCGCCAGGGCACGGATCTCCTCTTCGCTACGGCGGGCTTGTCGTTTGGCCTGTTGGCGTTTGCGCTCGGCGACCCCAAGCAGAGAGGTAGCGGCTGTCAGGCCGCAGCCATAATAGACAAAATAGAGGCCGTTAAAACCCAGCAATTGATTCAATGCCAGTAGCACCAGGGCGATCAGCAATAATGCCGGCAAGAGCAGCCTGAGAGGATAAAAAAAGCCGATAAAGAAGGCGGCGAAGGTAAACAGCGACAAAGAACCCGGATTGGCGGGGGTGATCAAAATAGCCAGTAGGATGATCCCCAGAATTTGCCAGTGCACTTTATCCCTATCGGCGCCATAGGCGCGAAAATAACAGTAGATAAAGGGCGGCAAAACCAGCAGGCTGGCAAGCCATTGCCAGGGCGACACCGGCATAATAAACAGTGGGATAAAGTAAAAGGCCAGATTGACCAGATAGTATTTAGCCAGTTTGAGTTCGGTTTGAGTCTGTGGATCCTGCATCGGTTGTCCTCGCATCTCCAGCGCAAATAATGGCGTGTATCGGTGCACAAGTAAACCGGATCCCCGGGCGGAGATCCGGTCGAGACCTTAAGGTGGTGCGAATAAGCCCCAGTGGCGCTCTGGTACGCACCTTCCCTTATTGCTGCGTTTGTTTTGACAGAAGAAAACCTGCCCAGGCGTAGTCAGGATCCAGTGCCAGAGCTTGTTGCCAACTCTGGCTGGCGGCTTTGGATTGTCCCAGCTGTTGCTGTATCACTCCCCGCCAGGTGTAGGCTTCGGCCTGACCCCAGCAGATATCGCTGCAGGGATTGGCATAGAGTTTCAGGGCGCGTTCAATTTCCTGCAGGGCTCTGTCACTGCTGCCACCATACTCGACTGGCGTATAGAAACTGGAGATGGCGCCAATGAGCGCGACTCTGGGGCTGTTGGGCGCCAGTTGTCTGGCATTTTGCAGAGACTTGCCTGCAGCTTTCCCCAGGGTTGCCGATTGGCTTGGATTGGCGGTTATCTGCATACCATAAACAGCAGACAGAAGTGCCAGAGCTTCACCGTCCTTGTTGAAGTTCGGTTGAGCCAGGCTTTCGGCCGCAGTGGCCAAGGCCTGATCCCGGGTCTGAAGCTGGCCGAGTATATTGGCGCTGACAGCCAAACGATAGTTAGCGTAGGCCTGTTGATATCCCTGACTGTTGTCGGCGTAGAGGCTCAAGGTGTCAATGTCGATTTGATTTGCAGCGGCATCGATTTCATCAATGGTGGCTGCCTGGGTTGAGAGGGCCAGACTCAGGCCCAATAACAGTGTGAGTTTACGCATCATTCGCTCCTTGGATGAACAGACTCGAATCTGAGTCGGGTTTAGTATTCCCGAGAGCCTGAATTGGCGGTATTCACAAAGGTCATAAGTTGCAGGTGACAAATGTCATCATTACCGGCAAGTCACCGGCCTTGGTGGATATGCCGGCCGATGCCGTTTTCAAGATCAATCATAAACTGGATAAGGAACTGACCACGGCACCGGTAAAACTGAGCCGTGCCAGCATGTCAGCCATAGATGACAATACCCTGGCGATGACGTTGAGCTATGAAGATGGCTCCGAGCAGGTAATGCTGGGGCGCAAGCAGGGGGAGATGGTGGACTTCTACCTGGATCAGCAATTCATTGCCAGTGTCAGCATAGCTGAGATGGAGAGTTATGTAGCGGCTCGCTCTTGAGCGCTTCTGGGCTGCTTGAGCCCTTAACTTGATGATATCCCGGGTTTTGACTATCCATTCTTGACGTCAAAACCCGGGATTTTTTTATGCTACTGCGGCTTGGCAACAAAGCTTTTCAGAATCATTCCGTTGCCAGTCCCGTACTCAGATTCAGGCGCTGGCGTGGGTAACCAGATAGCCCATATAGCCGCAGTAACCCAGCAATAATATGGCGCCTTCGCGGCGACCGATACGAAAACCGCTCCAGGCAAAGGGCAACACCAACAGTGCCAGGGTTAGCATCACGCTGAAGTCCAGGCTGCTGAAACCGGCTGAGCTGATAGGATGCACCAGGGCAGTAACCCCGAGGATCCCCAGCAGGTTGAACAGGTTGGAGCCAACCACATTACCTATGGCGATATCGCTCTGGCCCTTGAGAGCGGCCAGAATCGAGGTCACCAATTCCGGCATGCTGGTGCCTATGGCAATAATGGTCAGGCCGATCACGACCTCACTGATACCGAAGGTACGGGCCAACTCGACCGCGCCATCGACAAACAGTATGCCGCCACCCACCAACATGCCGATACCGGCGATGATAAACAGCAGCGACAACAGAGGGTTCTTGGGGCCTTCAATAGGTTCATCAGTCTCTTCGCCCTTGCTGCTGAAATAGCTGAGCAACAGATAGCCTACCAGTAAGCTGGTCAGTACGGCGCCGTCAATCAGGCTCAGTTCACCGTCGAGTACCAGCAGCCACATCAAAATAGAGGCGCCTATCATCAGCGGAATGTCGCGTCTGACCATCTGTGACTGTACCCCTATCGGGCGGATCAGCGAGGTCAGTGCCAGGATCAGACCGATATTGGCGATATTGGAGCCCACCACGTTACCCAGGGCAATACCCGGACTGCCGGCCAGTGCTGACTTAACGCTCACTGCCAGCTCGGGCGCGCTGGTACCGAAGGCGACGATCGTCAGGCCGATCACCAGCGGGGTGATCCCCAGACGCAGGGCGATGACGCTGGCGCCGCGAACCAAGGCTTCTGCTCCCAGAGTCAGGATCAAGAAGCCGCCGAGAATAGAGAGTGCAATCAACATTAAAAACCGCTTTTCCTGTCAGTAAGGTGCCATGCAGAACGGCACCGATGAATGTGTTTGGGCTGCCAGCATAAGGTTTTTCCTCCCGAAGGCAACCTCTTTTTGACAGAATATGTCACAAAAATCCCGGCCGAAGCCGGGATAATCAGATAAACCAAGGAGCGTCGGCTCTAGATTTCATCTTCCCAGACAACCTTGGCACCGCGAATGCCTTCCATCCGGCTGGCGTATCTGCTCTCCAACACATGGCGCTTGATTTTCAGCGTCGGAGTCAGCACGTCGTTTTCTATGGTCCAGGGCTCCTTGACCACCAGAACCGCTTCCACGGTTTCATGGGATTCCAGGTTGGGGTTAACCGCATCCACAGTGGCCTTGAGCGAGGCGCGCACCTCTTCTCTGGCTTGCAGCGCCGCCCCTTCAGAGAGTTGCACCAAAGCCACAGGGTGAGGCAGTCCCAGGCCGATGACACAGATAAGTTCCACATGGGGATCCTGCGCCAGCTTACGTTCAATCGGCACAGGCGCCACATACTTGCCCTTGGCGGTCTTGAAGTTATCCTTGACCCGGCCTGTGATGCTGACGCAACCGTCGGCATCTATGGCGCAGAGATCGCCGGTGAGGAAAAAGCCCTCTTCATCGAAGGCGGCGGCTGTGGCTTCCGGCGCCTTGTAGTATTCACGCATCAATCCCGGGCTCTTCACCAGCAGTTCGCCATTGGCAGCCTGCTTAACTTCGCAGCCGATCACCGGCTTGCCGACTGTGCCTATCTTACTGGCATCGAAGGGGAAGTTGATGATTGAGTAGGCGCAGTTTTCTGTCATGCCCCAGGCTTCGCAGATATCCAAACCTATGCTGTGATACCACTCCACCAGTGACGGAGGTATCGGCGCCGAACCTGAACCGAGCAAACGACACTTGTCCAGCCCCAGCCCTTTATGGATCTTGCGTTTGACCAGATGGCTGATGAGGGGGATCTTCAGCAGCAGATTGAGTCTGGCGTAGCCGACCTTATCGATAATGTTCTTCTGGAACAGGGTCCACAGGCGAGGTACCGAGAAGAACACGGTTGGCCGCATTCGCTGCACATCGGCAACAAAGCTGTCGAGGCTTTCGACAAAGGCAACGCAGGAGCCGGAATAGAAGGAGGAACCCTCTATCGCCACCCGCTCTGTGATATGGGCCAGCGGCAGGTAGGACAGCAGTCTGTCTTTCCCATCTGTCTTGAGATCGCGTACCACGGCATTACAGGTCCAGCCGTAGCTGCCGAAGGTTTGGATGGCACCCTTGGGCTTGCCGGTGGAACCTGAGGTGTAGATCAGCGTCATCACCTGCTCGGCCTCGGGATAAGGGGCATCCACCAGAGGTGTACCGAGATTCAACAGCTGCTGCCAGTGATATTGAGCCGGCATGGTGTCATAAGGCATTGCCAGGCGCAGAATATCACCGCCGACGCCAGCTTCCTGATCGGCCCAGTGATCCAGCTTACCCAGCATGATGGCCTTACAGCCACTGTGTTCCAGCACGTAGCGTATGGTATCGGCATTGGCAGTGGGGTAAATGGGCACACTGATATAGCCGCCGTGCATCAGCGCCAGATCGGTAATGAACCATTCGGCGCAGTTTTTCGACAGCACGGCTATCTTGTCACCGGGTTGCAGCCCCAAGTGACGCAGGCCGCCGCAGAGTTGTTGCACCTTGGCCTGTACCTGACGCCAGGTCAGATCCTGATATTGGCCGTTGATCGGCTGCCTGAGATAGATCTCATCGCCTTGAGTCTCTACCCAGTGGTCGAGCATTTCCACCGGGCTCTTGAATGATGCTTCCATGGGGTGTCCCCTTTACTGTTCTTGTTATCTGCGTAGCTGCAGCTTCCCCCACGGCGGCTGCAACGATCTGATTATCTGTTAGTTTCGCTATGCAGTGGCCAAACCAGTATGGCGATAATTGTGATCTGGCGCAATATTTAATCGGTTGTTTGAAAAGCTTCACAGTTCGGGGACGGGTTCACGCATCCGCTGCCACCAGTCGGCAGCGGCGACTATTTGGCCCTGCGCGTCTATGGCCGGGTAGGGAATACCTTTGCGCCGACAGGCTTTGGCATAAATGGGGTGACCTTGCTCAAACAACATGGTCTGGCAATAGTCATTGTCCAGCTTGCGGGCGCCATAGAGCCCGGCCTCCTGCCGCTGACGCTGCGCCTCATACAATAGCAGCGCCGACGCCACCGAGACATTGAGGGATTGCACCATGCCGACCATGGGGATCACTACCTGCTCGTCGGCGGCGGCCAGGGCTTCGGCGCTGATACCATCACGTTCATTACCGACAATAAAGGCGGTGGGGCGGCGGTAATCCAACTCCCTAAAGTCACGGGCCTGAGGGCCGAAATGGGTGGCGACCAGCTGCATCCCGCGCGCCTTGCAGGCCTTGGCAGCCGAGGCGAAGTCATAGTGTTTAATGGTTTTGACCCACTGCTGACTGCCGGAGGCGGTATTGCCGGACAGGCGCATATCGGCATCGGGCCAGACTGCATGAATTTCGTGGATACCCACAGCATCGGCACTGCGCAGCGCGGCGGAAATATTGTTGCTCTTGTGGACTCTGTCCAGGATCAGGCTCAGATCCGGCTGGCGCATGTCCAGCATTTGGTTGATGCGAGCGAAGCGTTCGGGGCTCATTGGCGGGGGATCCTATATGAAAAAGGGCGCCGTAGCGCCCTGTATTGGGGAGGGAACTCAGAGTTCCATCACACCGTCCATCTCGACCAGAGAACCCTTTGGCAGCTCTTTCACGCCGATGGCGGCGCGGGCCGGGTAAGGCTGGTTGAAGTAACGGCTCATGATTTCGTTGACCGTGGCAAAGTTGCCCAGATCCAGCATATAGATATTCAGTTTGACGATATCGGCCATGGAACCGCCGGCGGCTTCACAGACGGCCTTGAGGTTGTCGAATACCCGTACAACCTGGGTTTCAAAGTCGTCACCGGCCAGTGCCATGGTGGCTGGGTCCAGCGGGATCTGCCCGGACAGGTAGACTGTGCTGCCCACTTTGACTGCCTGGGAGTAGGTGCCGATAGCGGCGGGAGCCTTGTCTGTTGCTATGATAATCTTCTCTGCCATAACGCTCTCTCTTTTTTCTGTTATCAACGGTTACGGGATGTACGCAGAACCTCGGGCAGTACCCTGATTCGGCGCATAACATTTGCCATATGGATCCGGTCGCGAACCGAGATGCGCAGGTTGATCAGATAGACGCGGCCATCGCGCTCTTCGGTACTGAGATTGTGAATATTGGAGCCTTCGGCGGCAATGATATTGGTGATCTTCGCCAGCGCGCCCTGATGGTTGACGATTTCGACCCTCAGGTTGGCCTGGAATTCGACGCCATCGACGGCATCCCACTGCACAGGAATATACTTGTCCGGCTCGCCCTGATAGCCGCGGATGTTGGCGCAGTTTTCCATGTGCACCACCAGGCCCTTGCCCGGGCTCACGTGAGCAATCACGGCATCCCCAGGAATGGGGCGGCAGCAGTTGGCGAAAGTAACCAGCATGCCTTCGGCGCCGCGGATCGGCATCAGCTTGTGCTCATCATGCTGCTTCTGCGGCTCTATCTTGTCGCCCTTGAGGCGTTGGGCTATGACTATGCTCATGGCATTGCCAAGACCTATGTCGGCCAGCAGTGACTGCAGATCGGCGTGTTTGGTGTCTTTGACTACCTTGTCGATCTGCGCCGGATCTATCTGTTCCAGCTTGGTTTCGCCCAGTGCATGGTTCAGCAGACGCCTACCCAGGGTGCTGGCTTCGTCCTGCTTGAGGCTCTTGAGCACCTGACGGATTTTGGCGCGGGCCTTGCCGGTAACCACGAAGTTGAGCCAGGCGGCGTTGGGGCGGGCACCCTTGGCGGTGATGATCTCGACCGTTTGCCCGGAAATCAGTGGCTGACTCAGGGGGTAGGCCTGGCGGTTGACCCGGGCGCCGACACAGGTGTTGCCCACATCTGTGTGCACCTCATAGGCGAAGTCCACCGCGGTGGCGCCTACCGGCAGTTCCAGAATGCGGCCCTCGGGAGTGAATACATAGATCTCTTCCGGGAACAGCTCTGTCTTGACGTTTTCAACAAATTCAAACGAGGTGGAAGCACTCTGCTGCAGTTCCAGCAGGCTTTGCATCCATTTGCGGGCGCGCAGCTGGGTAGTGGTACCCGAGGCGCCGGTCTGGCCACTCTTGTACATCCAGTGTGCCGCAACCCCTTTGTCGGCCATCTGGTCCATGTCTTCGGTACGGATCTGAATTTCCACCGGTACCGCATGGGGACCAAACAGCGAGGTATGCAACGACTGATAGCCGTTGGCCTTGGGAATGGCGATATAGTCTTTAAATCTGCCCGGACGCGGCTTGTAGAGGCCGTGCATCACCCCGAGCACCCGATAACAGGTGTCTATGGAATCCACTATCAGGCGGAAGGCATAGATATCCATCACTTCCTGGAATTGCAGCTCTTTGCTGCGCATCTTGTTGTAGATGGAATAGAGGTTCTTTTCCCTGCCCTTGACCTTGCCCTTGATACCCACATCTTCCAGGCGGGTACGAATAGCCGTTTCTATGCTTTGGATCAGTTCCTTGCGGTTACCGCGGGCGGCACGAACCACCTCTTTGAGTACCCGATAGCGCATGGGGTAATAGGCCTGAAAGCCGAGATCTTCCAACTCTGTCTTGATATTGTGAATACCCAGACGGTTGGCGATGGGGGCGTAAATTTCCAGGGTTTCGCGGGCAATGCGGCGACGTTTGTCGGGCCGCAGGGCGCCCAGGGTGCGCATATTGTGGGTGCGGTCGGCCAGTTTGATGAGGATCACCCGGATATCCTGGGTCATGGCCATCATCATTTTGCGGAAGTTTTCCGCTTGGGCCTCTTTCTTGTCGCGGAATTTGATCTTGTCGAGCTTGGAGACACCTTCCACCAGTTCCGCCACCGAGGTGCCGAACAGTTCGGCCAGATCCTGATGGGTAACTTGGGTGTCTTCTATGGTGTCGTGCAGCAGGGCGGCCATCAGCGTCTCGTGGTCGAGACGCATTTCGGCCAGGATGCGGGCAACCGCAACCGGATGGGTAATATAGGGTTCGCCACTGGTGCGCATCTGCCCTTCATGGGCATCACGCGCCACCTGATAGGCCTGCTTGAGTAATTCTACCTGCTCCGGCTCCAGATAACTGGCGGCAGACTCCTTGAGACCTTCAAACAGATACAAGTGGCTGTTCTCCTAAGAATATGCCTTAGAGTGAAGAGTTACCTTCTGCAATCGCTGCCACGGCAGCAATTTCAGCTGCTTCGCGCTCACGTACGCTCTGACGCTCATCGGCATCCAGAGTCGCTGAGTTAACCAGTCCCTGTTCGATTTCGCGCAGTGCGATAACAGTGGGTTTGTCGTTTTGCTCTTCAACCAAAGGATCTTTACCCTGGACGGCGATCTGACGGGCACGACGCGCCGCAACCATGATCATATCAAAACGGTTGCCGATTTGTTTAACGGCGTCTTCTACAGTAACGCGAGCCATGTGTTGAAACTCCAGTGATTTGAATGGAAAAAATGACGCAAAATTGTACACGAAGGCAATTAATCTGCCAACAGACCCTTAAGCATATCATTGTGAGTATTAATTTGACTAGCACGAGTCAGGCGTTGTGAGCGAATGATTGCGCTCAGATCCCCCAGTGCAGTCTCAAAATCGTCGTTGACTATGATGAAATCATACTCTTTATAGTGCGACATTTCTGACACTGCCTGTGCCATGCGGGAGGCGATGACTTCGCTGCTGTCCTGACCGCGACCGGTCAGACGGCGCTCCAGCTCTTCGCGGGACGGTGGCAGAATAAAGATGCCGATGGCCTCGGGCATCAGTTTCTTCACTTGCTGGGCACCCTGCCAGTCGATATCCAGGAACACATCTATGCCCCGTTCAAGCGTTTCTTCAATGACCTTGCGGGAAGTGCCATAAAAGTTACCGAAGACTTCGGCCCACTCGAAGAAGGCTTCTTCGGCAATCAGGGCCTTGAACTCCTCCACCGACACATAATGATAGTGCTGGCCGTGAACCTCTCCCGGACGTGGCTGGCGGGTGGTGTGCGATACGGAAACTTGTTTGTCGGCCGGTTTATTGGCCAGCAGGGCTGCAATCAGTGACGATTTGCCCGCTCCACTGGGGGCCGAGACAATAAAAAGGTTTCCGCGTGCACTCATAATATTTGGGTTCCAAGTCTTTGGCTGTAAAAAAAGCCGGTGGCTGATGAGGGAAGCTGCGAACTATGCCCTGTCGGCACTCTGGCTTGCGCCAGCTACAGGTGTTCAAGGCAGCTTCCTTAAGGGCAGCTATTATATAGGCAGGCAATGCTGCCATGCCAGTGGCGCTGACAATTGCCATCAAATTCGTTAGGCTGCCATCAATAAGTCGGTCGATTTTTAAGGGGTTCTGTGCTGTATAAATCGCTCATCTGTATTCAGGGTTACGACAATGGTCTGCGACATGCGGCCATCAGTGGCGCCGTTTATTTTTTACTACTCGTGTTGGGGCTACTTTCCGGTGGCGGTAGTTTCATCTGGTTACCCGGGATTTTGCTGGCACCGGTATTACTGCTCAGTTGTCGTCGTCGCCTGGGTGACGGTGGCCTGAATCCCTGGTTGTCACTGATAGCTCTGCTGCCTTGGCTTATTCTGTTGTTGACCTTGGGTAGCGGCCAGGAAGGCAGTTACCTGATAGGAGCCCTGGTGCTGGCTTTGGCGCTGCATACAGGTTTGGCACTGTTGCCTGGAGGGAATCGCGGCCGCGGCGCCCGCAGCAAGCGAGACTATGTGCAGGGATACTGTGGCCCTGTGCCTTTGAGCGCTGAGCGTAAGACCAAGATAAGACGGGTCGAGCCAACCCTGGGCAGTGATGTTCATGGCTATTCGGATAACCACGCTCAAGGCTATTCAGATAATCAAGCTCAAGGCTATGCGGATGACCACGCTCAAGGCTATTCAGATGATCACGTTTATCAGAGCAGCGACCACGATGATAACCAACCGCATCACAGCGGTGCCGGGTATAGTGCCGCGGGGCAGCAGCCTGAGCACCCTCTGAGCCAAGCGCATGAGCCGGCAAGCTTTGCTGCTGCCAATAGCGACCATGATATCAGTCATGACGCCATATCCTATGGACCTGGCCGCAGCCGTTATTTCGACTCGGCGCCGACCGAGGGCGATATCTCAGCGATAGATACAGAGCCTGGCTGGCATACAGATAAGCAAGCCCGCCATAAGGTCAATAGCGCTGAGCCTGGGTTTGATGATGAGATCGACCGCACCGGTTCCTTGTCTGTGTTGCTGCTCTCCTGGCGCGATGCCGTATTGCAACTTTGGCAGCGGCTTGGCAGCCTCTCGGCCGCCCAGCGTAAGGGACTTGCCATAACCGCGCTGGTCA
This sequence comes from Shewanella sp. VK101, assembly GCF_056497865.1. Classification (NCBI taxonomy): domain Bacteria; kingdom Pseudomonadati; phylum Pseudomonadota; class Gammaproteobacteria; order Alteromonadales; family Shewanellaceae; genus Shewanella; species Shewanella sp. VK101. The sequence continues at coordinate 4,555,448 of NZ_CM151402.1, read as the reverse complement.
CAGCGCTGTTTGGCTTGGGATTGATCATATGGCTGCTGTGGCCTCAGGCTAAGCCTAATGACGCATCAGGCCGTGAGACTACTGAGATTGCGGCCGAAACTTCCGACAGGGTGACTGTGCGCCTACCGGACAGCTTCAACCTGTCGCTCGATGGCGACTTGCTGCGTATGAGCTGGCTTGGCGATACCGACGCCCCTGGCCCCTTGTGGGATCTGGCGACCGCCAAGGGCGACCGCCGCTGCGCCGAGCTGGTGTTCAACAATGGCACTGGCTATCGGCCCATGTCGGTCGTTATCGGCGGTAACGGCAAGGTCGAAGCGGCCTTCAGCCCTCTGGATAGTCAGGTGATTGTTCAGGATATGGCGCGGCGGGGCTCGGTTAAGCTCTGCGGCTATGACTTCAGCCTCAAGGGTAGTCAGGCGGCATTGGGTTCTGTTCCTGCCTTCCGGCAGCTTATTGAATAGGGCGCATGTTGGTGCACGGTTAACCACAGCTTTGGTTCATCAGAGCTGTGATTCTGTTATACTGCTTCGCTTCTTTCGGCTCGGCTTTCTTCGCGGCATATTCGACAGTTTATGAATACAAAATTAACTCTGGTGATTATGGCCGCCGGGCTGGGAAGCCGTTTTGGCGGTGATAAACAGTTGGCGGCATTGGGGCCCAATGGGGAAACCATGCTGCAATTGGCGCTACGCTCGGCCATCAAGGCCGGGTTTGCCCGCGCGGTGCTGGTTATCCGCCCTGAGCTTGAAAGCGAGATCCGTCGCCAGTTAAGCGACTTCCTGCCTTCCGGGTTTGAGTGGCACCTTTGTTATCAGACGCTGGACGATCTGCCACTGCCGGTATCGGCAAGGCAGACAGGGGATATCACAAAGCGCCACAGTAACAGGCAAAAACCCTGGGGCACGGCGCATGCCCTCTGGAGTGCCAGGCATCTGGTCGATGGCCCCATGGCAGTGATCACCGCAGATGATTATTATGGCGATCATGCCTTTGTGCAGTTGGCTGAGGGGCTTAGGCAACATCCCAATGAATGGATGATGGTGGCTTGGCCGCTGGGACTGACCTTGTCCGAGCATGGCGGGGTGAATCGTGGCCTGTGTGAGGTCAATGGGAAGGGTTACCTGACTTCGGTGCAGGAGTGGCTCGATATTCGTCAAGGCACCCATGGCCTTGAGGGAGAGCTTCAGGGTGAACGCCGGCCGATAGCCGCCGATGCCTTGGTATCCATGACCTGCTGGGGCTTTTCGGCGAATATATTTGCCGCACTGGAGCTGGGGCTCAGACGCTTTTTGGCAACCCATGGCGATGATCTTAAAGCCGAGTGTTATCTGCCTGCGATAGTGCAAAATGCAATTGAGCAGCCAGACCCAGAGCCGTGCCAACAACAGCAAAACCTTGCCACCCGTAGTGTCAGGGTGGAAACCGCCCGCGAGGCCTGGTTGGGAGTGACATATCCCCAGGACGCCGCCCGGGTGAAACAGCAATTACAGGAGTTAATGGGTGCTTGAGCTTATCCGGCAGCAGGTGCTGCCTCACTTCGGGATCCCTGACAATGCCAAAATCAGCCCACTGGGCAATGGCCATATCAACGACACTTTTCTGATCCGCAGCGCCGATAGCGAATTTGTGCTGCAAAAGATTAACACTCAGGTATTTCGTGCGCCCAACGCCTTGGTCAATAATGCGGCCAAGGTCAGCGAGCATTTGAGTCAGTGTGCTGCGCAAGGCGGCTATCAACTGCAGCTGATAAGGCCTGTGATGACCCGCGAGCAGCAGTTGGCTGTGGATCTCGGTGAACAGGGATTCTGGCGCGCCATCAGTTATCTGCCTTTCAGTCAGAGCATCGAAGTGGTGCGCTCTGAGGCCGAGGCCGAACAGGCGGCGCGTGCCTTTGGCCATTTCGCCCGCACCCTGAGCCAAGTAGACCCCCATGAACTGGAAGATGTGATCCCTCTGTTTCACCATCTGCCGGGCAGAATCGAAGCACTTTCCAAGGCGGTTGCCGAGGACCCGCTTGGGCGCCTACAGCACTGTCGGCAGTGGGCAGAGTTGGCCTTGTCCCAGCAATCGCTGCTTGCGGAGCTTGAAGATACCTGTGCCGGTTTGCCGCTGCGGATTTGTCACAACGACACCAAGATCAACAACATGCTGTTCGACAAGCGTGATATGTCCAGCATGGCTATCATAGATCTCGACACCTGCATGAAGGGTTTTCTGATGTATGACTTCGGCGACATGGTGCGCACCTTCTGCTCACCCGAGGCCGAAGACTCCACCGCACTCGAGAAGGTCAGAGTCAGGCCCGAAGTGTTTGCCGCCATCTGCCGGGGTTACCTGGCAGAGCTGGGCGAGGTGTTGACGCCACTGGAGCGCCAGAGCCTATGGCTGGGTGCCCGGGTGATCTGTCTTATGATAGGTGTGCGTTTCCTCACCGACTATCTGTTGGGGGATAAGTATTTCCATATCCACCGCGAAGGCCACAACCTGGACAGAGCCGCCAACCAGTTCACCCTCTATCTCAGCCTATTGCAGCAGAGCGAGGCCCTTAAGGCGTGCTTGGTTTGAGCTATTTCGCCGTCTCTGAAAAGGGGGCGGTGAGAGGTCTCCTTTACGATATAGCCTGGAAAATCTGCTGGCGATGCAGGGCTAGATATTCTTCTGCCGGGGCAAACTTGTTTGGTAGACGAATGGGCTGGTTTTCAAAGCGCTCAAAACTGTCACTCAAATATCGATTTTCTTTCATCAGGAGTTTAGGGGATAGCAGCAACTCCAGATGGGAATTCAAAGTGATTAAGCCTTTATCAAAAGCGGCGTCATGCAAGCTGGAAAGACACAGGCCGTTACTGGGGTTGAGACGTTGCTTAGGCTCTTGGTTCCAAGGCACTATATGGCTGGCAATCAGTAACTCTGGAATGTCTAATCCTGTTATGCAACAGCGAAAATCATAGGCACTCAAAACCGAGTTTCTAAATACTTGTTGGCCGACTCTGGCCTTAGTCATAGTCTCTCTTTCCCTACCGTGAAAATCGTCTGTCCCTGCGGACTTTACATTTTGTGGCTCAGAGGATTGTGTTAACTGCTGGTGGGCAGCATAAGCTTTGAGATAGAAGGTTTCCCAGTCCTGGGTCATCTCTTGCCACATGGCTTTGTCGGCTCTAGAAGCACCAGGGAGTCCCTTGCGACCTGTAGAGGTGATGCTGGGGTCACAGCTGGCAATATTAGCCATCTTCATCGATAGCGATGAGGCCGACCTTTGCATGAGTTCGGCTATCTGGATTATTTCTGGGTTACGCTGGCTTATTCTGCCAAAGGGCGTGTGGCTATAAAGATAAAAAGCCACCAGTAGTTCATCCCGTTCCCACCTACGTTGATTTGCCATAAGCCCTCCTAGAGATGCTGCCAGTATGGACAGTATCCCTTTAAAATCAATTAGAAAATTGATTTTTCCCGGTTATCGAACTTGTCTACTGCCTATCTCAGCTTGTTACAGCCGGGAGGCAAGGCACTTTCCTTAGCTGTGCTTAAGATCAAATGCTTATCTAAAACTCTTGCCATTCGGGTAAAGGCAATTTCTTTTCCAGTCTAATTCAGGCAGAATCTCGCACTTGAATTTGAAGGGCTTTTGTCTTTAGCCCAATAGGATAGGACGTCTTTGTCTGCCCCTCATTCGTTGGCGGCGGGCAAGAGAACAAGGACTGGAAATGGAACTCCCATTACAGGTAGTGCAGGACCTGGCCCCGGATCAGTCATCTCTGGGGGCTGCCAAAAAGCTGCTCAATACATCCAAGTGGCCCATGTTGGGCGTAGCCTCTGAACTCAATAGTATTTGGGGGCAGTGCCAGGGATCGGGTGCCAATCCCTACCTCACCATGGCAGATGTGGTCGACCATGGCTACAAGTGTACCTGCCCATCTAGAAAATTCCCGTGTAAACATGTGCTTGCATTGATGTGGATCTTCAGTGAAAGCCAAGACAGCTTCAATGAGTCAACCCCGCCCGATTGGGTTGGGGAATGGTTGTCCCGTCGTCGTCGCAGTTCTGCCACCGCAACTGAGGATAACAAGCCCTCGGTGGCGAAGAATATCGCCACCGCCGGTGATGAAGAGCCAATGCTCAGCCCGGAGCAACTCGCCAAGAATGCCGCGCAAAAGCAAAAGCGGGCTTTGGCGGCGCAGCAAGCCAGCGAGCAAAGCATACGCGAAGGGTTGGCTGAGCTTGAGCTGTGGATCCGCGATCAACAGCGAACCGGTCTTTCCGGACTGCTTAAGGATTTACGCCCCAGGGTTCGACGCATTGCCGCAAGGTTGGTGGATGCAAAAGCGAGTGCCTTGGCATCCCGAGTCGATGAATTACCGTCCTTGTTGGCTGGACTGCCGTTTGAGCGGCAACTGGCCCGGTTGATAGAAGAACTGGGGATCTGGGTCTTGCTTTCCCGGGCCTGGCGAATCAATCCGCAGGATCCCGATGTTCGGCGGGCGCTGGTTGGGGCGGAAAATCGAGAACAGCTGCTGGCCAATGTCGCAACCGGGGTCAGTGGCCGCTGGTTATGCCTTGGTGAGCGTATCGAAACCCGACGGGACGGTTTGGTTAGCCATGCGACCTGGCTTTGGCCACTGGATGGCCAGTGTAGCTCAGGCGCCATGTTGCTCGACTATTATCCAGCCACGGCAGGCAAACGTGAGGCCAGCCTCAGGGCCGGTACCTTGATTGAAGGGGAACTGGTCTTTTATCCCTCCAGGGCGCCGCAGCGCGCCATATTGACCCGGTACCAGATTCTGGCACCAGAAGCCGTATCCTGGCCCGCAGCCTCGGCTATGACACCAGAGCAAGCCTTGTTTACGCTGCGGCGCACCTTGCCATGGGAAACTTCAGTGCCCTTGGTGTTGGGCCCATGCAGTTTGCAGCAGGCAGAGGACGGCGGTTATTGGCTCAGTGTCGAGGAGCAGCTAATTCCGGTGAAGGGCAGAGACTTGCCACCCTTGGCACAGGGAGACTTGCAAGGGGCCTTTGTTTGCTGGCGTGGTGATGGAGCCGAACTTCTGTCTGTTTGTACCAGTGCCTGGGGGATGATCTCATGCTAAATGCTGAAACCCTACAACAGGATCTGGCGCAGATTGACGAACTCAAGCAGCGTTGGTTGATAGGTGATGGCGGCGCGCCGATTTTGCTTCCTGAGCATTGGACCGTGCCCGCCGATGCCGACGATGACGAGCGCACCCTGATGGCGCTGGCTTATTGCAGCCAGTATCCCCTGCTGCAACAACCCCATCCCCCCGGGGCGCTTAAAACCCTGCCCGGCTTGCCGCAACTGAGTCTGTCCCTATTACCCGGCCAATGTCGCCCGGCATTCAGGCAGTTACTGGCGCTGACCACCACATCCGGCAGTCAATATCAGGCGCTGTTGGCGCTGCTGGTGAGTCGTGGTTTTTCCCCTCATCCCGAAGACTGGCTGCCCGGTCGACAGGATGCAGAGCTGCCGCCTGAGTTTGAACCTTGGGTTTGCTGGGTTACCGATGCCAGGGATGAACCGCTTACCGAAGAGAGCTGGCCCGATAAAAGCCCGGCACAGAGGCTGGCTGCGCTTAAGCTGCTGCGGCGCCGGTCGCCGGATGCCGCTCGTGATTTGCTGGCAAGCATGGCCGCCTCGGAAGCCGCCGATAAACGCCTGAATCTCTATCAGGTATTGGCAGATGGACTGAGCTCGGCAGACTTGCCCTTATTGGTATCTCTGGAAAAAGACAGATCCCAGAAAGTGAAGGAGCTGGCCAATCAATTGCAGATGCGCTTAGGTCAGGGCAACCAGCAAGCGGAAGATGAGACACTCACAGAGCTGGTAACTTGGCTGTCACTGAAACCTCGGGGGCTGCTACGGCGCGAAACTGTGCTGCTTGCTCCTGTGCTGAAAAACAGTGTCCAGAATCGTGACCGCTGCGCCGCACTGAAGAGCATTTCCTTGCCTTTGCTGGCAACTGGGCTGGGCATGAGTCTGGAGCAGCTTTTGTGCCAGTGGTCCTTTGCCGACAACGCCGGTAAGGGGCTCAATAGCCCCAATCAGGCTTTGCTGCTGAATGTTGCTGCCAGCTTACCCGAGGAACAGGTGTTGTTGGTGGCCAATCGGCTGCTCGATTGGGCCGTTGAGGAAAATGAAAATCCCATGGCTGAACTGGGTTTATTGGTATCCAGGTTAAACGAGCAAGCCAAGGTCAACCTGGCTCAGACGCTACTGTCCAAGGCTCCCGGCGATCTGCTCCCCAATGCTCCGTACGCACTATTTAGCAGTGAATGGCACTGGCTGAGTGTCGCTGAGTTCAGCCGTTGCAAAGCCACGGCTGAACTGCTTAAACAACTTAAAACCCTGGTGCAAGCCAAGGATGCGGACGAGATGGAAAGGCAACTCGCTTGGGTGATGCAGCAATTGGGTTTGTGCCTGAACCTCGAGTGTGCTCAGTGGCTGCTGGCCGAGACAAAGACGCTGGGGATATCGCCCATGCACCCAATACTCGACTATTTGAAATTTAACGTAAGTTTGCAACGAGAAGGATGAAAAGATGAGTGACGTATTAAGGCAACCGGCGGAAGTCATTTATCAAGCCGAGCTGGATGCTCTGAAAGAAGAAGATCATGGCCAAAAGCCCGAGAATTGGCAACTGACGCCTAAAAGTGTGGTCAAGTATCTACTCGGTGGCACTACGGATTCCGGGGTGTCTATCAGCCCCAAATACATAGGCAATCGTCGCCTTATCGAAACTGCGGTTGCGACTTTGGCCACTGACAGGGCGCTGTTGCTCCTTGGGGTACCGGGTACCGCCAAGTCCTGGGTGTCCGAGCATCTGGCTGCGGCTATTTCGGGCAACAGTACCCAGGTGATCCAATGCACTGCAGGCACAGATGAAAACCAAATTCGTTACGGTTGGAACTATGCTCAGCTGCTTGCCAAAGGCCCCAGTAAGGACGCCTTGGTGCCGACACCACTGTTCCGGGCCATGGAGTCTGGTACCTTGTGCCGTCTGGAGGAATTGACCCGCATGGGGTCGGACGTCCAGGATACCCTGATAACCGTATTGTCTGAAAAAATGTTGCCGGTGCCCGAGCTGAACGATGCTGTGTTTGCCAAGCGTGGTTTCAACATCATAGCTACCGCCAATAACCGCGATAAAGGTGTGAATGAGCTGTCTTCGGCACTCAAGCGGCGCTTCAACGTCGTAGTGTTGCCGCTACCCGATGATATGGAGCAAGAAGTAGAGATCATTCGTCGCCGGGTGGTCGAGATGGGTCAAAGCCTGTCACTGCCGGTGCCCGCCAGTGCCAGCAGTGAAATTGAGAAAGTGGTAACTATCTTCCGCGAACTGAGAAGCGGCGCTACCTTGGATGGCAAGATGGCGCTCAAGGTGCCTTCGGGGAATCTGTCCACTGCCGAGGCTATTGCCGTGATGGTTGGCGGCTTGAGTCAGGCAGCCTGGTTCGGCGATGGTCAACTGGGAGCTGCTGATGTGGGAGCCAACCTGGTGGGAGCGATAGTGAAAGACCCTGTGCAGGACAAGTTGGTACTCGAGGAGTATCTCGAGACTGTGCTGAAAAAACGCAGTGATTACAGCTCCTATTACCACAGCATCAATGAACTGCTGTGAGCCGTGACCGCCAGAGAACACTTGCCCATGAAGAATATCCATTATTTTGGCATTCGCCACCATGGTCCGGGCTCGGCCCGGCGGCTGGTGGCGGCGCTGGAGCGGTTGAACCCGGCGTTGGTTCTGATAGAAGGACCGGCTGATTGCAGTGAACTGGTGCCATTTTTGGCCAGTGACGAGATGAAACCGCCGGTGGCTCTCTTATCATTTGTCACCGATGAAACAGGCCACAGCCTCTATTATCCCTTTGCCGAATACTCGCCCGAGTATCAGGCGTGCCGCTGGGCATTGAACACCAATACCGAGGTACGTTTTATTGATTTGCCTGTATCCGTGCAGTTGGCATCCAGGCTGCAGGATATTGAGCCTGAGTCGGAAGGTGACGACGATACAGCGACAGAAGCTGACGATACAGATTCAGCCTCTCTTCCTGAAGATTCCCCCGCGCCTTACGAGGGCCGGCTGCGTCAGGATCCTGTCTCAGCACTGGCCTTGCTTGCCGGTTATGAGGACGGTGAAAGTTGGTGGAATCATGTCATAGAGCAGGGCAGTGATGACGATCCTGAGCTATTTGATGCGTTGGCCCAGGCCATGGCCGAGCTCAGGAGTGCCATGCCCAACGACAGCTTGAGAGAAGCCCAGCGAGAAGCCTTTATGCGGCTGCAAATTGCCGAGGCGGCCAAACAAAACGCGGGACCAATCGCTGTGGTTTGCGGTGCCTGGCATCTGCCGGGGCTGAAGACCAAGGTTAGCCAGAAAGAAGATAAGGCTCAATTGAAAAGCCTCCCGGCAAAACTGGCGCCCAAGCGGGTGAGTTCAACCTGGATCCCCTGGACCAGCCCAAGGCTTGCCAGTGAGTCTGGCTATGGGGCCGGGGTGGCCGCGCCCATGTGGTATAGCCACCTGTGGCAACACGGTTATGACGAGGTATCTTTGACTCGTTGGCTAACCCAGGTTGCCGACATGTTGAGAGCGGCCGGGCTAATGGTTTCAACCGCCGCTGTAATTGAGACCCTGCGCCTGTGCCATAGTCTGGCGGCCATTCGTGCTCGTCCCAGTCCTGGATTCGAAGAGGCGCGGGATGCATCTATCGCCACTATGTGCGGCGGAGAAGCCAGGTGGTGGCAACAGATTTCGCAGCAACTCCTGCTCGGCTCCCGGGTCGGTGAAATACCCGCAGATGTGCCTTTGGCCCCCCTCTTGGATGACTTGCAGCGTTGGCAAAAGAAAACCCGTCTCAAGAGCGAGGCTTTGCCGCGGGAGCTTTCTCTCGACTTGCGCAGTGAGTCGGGCCAGCTGAAATCCTGGTTTTTGCATCGCCTGAGGCTGCTCGATGTGCCTTGGGGCGAGCAGGGCAGTGCCGGCGCCAGCCGAGGAACTTTCCGTGAGCGTTGGGTGATCGCCTGGCAACCTGAGTTTGCGGTGCAACTGGTTGAAAATCAAATCTATGGCAGTTCACTAGTACAGGCGGCAGCCGAACGTACCATCCAGCGCATGCGGGAGCAAAGACAACTGGGTGAGCTGGCAAACCTGGTGTTGGAGGCCTTGGAGGCTGAATTGCCCCGAGCGGTAGAGCTGGGCTTCGAACTGTTGGCCGAGCGTGCAGCACACACAGCCGAGGGCTTGGATCTGCTGGATTGTTTGCCTCCTCTGGTGGATATCAGCCGCTACGGTACCTCGAGAAACCTGTCGCTGGCGCATGTCAATGAGTTGATTGAACGCTTGGCGGTGCAGGCATCTTTATCCTTGCCCATTGCTGTTCGCCAGTTAAATGAGGACGAAAGTAATCATTACCGGCTGGCCGTAGGCAGAGCACATGCCCAGTTGGAGTTGGCACAAGTGGCAGATTCTGTCATGGAGGGCTGGTGGCAGGCGTTAATCGAAGTGGTCAATACTGGCCTATGTGATGCGGGAGTCCGCGGGCTGTGCTGTCGCCTGCTGTATCAGGCCAAACGCCTGGATGAAGACTACCTGGCTCAATTGATGGCGAAAATTTTGTCACCGGCCAATCCGATTGCCGAAGCCAAGGGGTTCTTCGAGGGCTTCTTCAGCGGGGCTGCCGAACGCTTGCTTTACGACCCCAGGTTGCGACAGTCGGTGGACAATTGGCTGTTATCGCTTGAGGAAGAGGCGTTTGTCGAGAGTCTGCCGTTGCTGCGGCGGGTATTTGCCGAGTTGGATGCCATGGAGCGTCGCCGACTGCTGGATAGTCTCAATGCCAAAGCTGTGGCAAAAGGCACTGAGTATTCCGTTAATGATGCCTTGGTACCGCTCTGGTCTGCCCATCTGGAAGGGCTGGGCAAGTTGCTTGCAGGAGACAATCAATGGATGAATTGATGAGACAGCGTCGCTGGCAACTGGCCCTTGGCGCAGAATTGGAACAGGCGCCCCTCAATGGCAGCGACAAACGTTTGAATGAGGCGTTGTCGGCACTCTATGGTGACGGCAAACATTCAGAGGCACGTCGCGGGGGCTTGGGCGGCTCAGCACCCAGGGTGGCGCGTTGGCTTGGCGATATTCGCGAATTTTTCCCGGCATCTGTGGTGCAGTTGGTGCAGCGGGATGCCTTCGAGCGCTTGGGCCTGAAACAGATGCTGATGGAGCCCGAGTTCCTGCAAGCTATGGAGGCCGATGTGCACTTGGTTGCGGATCTCGTCAGCCTCGGGGGCATGATGCCGGCGCAAACCATGGAAACGGCGCGGCAGGTCATTCGTAAGGTGGTAGATGAACTCCTGGCCAGGCTGGAACAAAAAACTGCCGAGGCCATTCGTGGTGCCGTGGATAAAAGCAAACGCAGTTTTCGTCCCCGTCATGCCGATATCGACTGGCACAGAACCATCAGTGCCAATTTACGCCACTATCAACCTGAGCTTGGCACTGTGATGCCCGAAAAGCTGGTGGGCTATACCCGCAAGCAGCGGCGACAGGTGGATCTGGACGAGGTGATCCTTTGCGTTGACCAGTCCGGCTCCATGGCGACATCTGTGGTGTACAGTTCCATTTTTGCGGCTGTGATGGCCTCCATTCCAGCGGTGAAAACCCGGTTGGTGTGTTTTGATACTGCGGTAGTGGACCTTACTGATGAATTGGCCGACCCGGTGCAAGTGTTGTTTGGCGTGCAACTGGGTGGTGGCACAGATATTAACCAAGCGGTAGCTTACTGCGCCGACAAAATTGAGCGCCCCTCCAAGACTCACCTTATCCTGATCACGGATCTCTATGAAGGGGGCAATGAAAAGGAGCTTAAGGCTCGGGTCGCTGAACTGCTACGCCGTGAAGTGAATGTGATCACCCTGTTGGCGTTGAGCGACGATGGGCGTCCGGCTTATGACAACCAAATGGCCGCGGATTTTGCCGCCATCGGCAGCCCGGTGTTTGCCTGTACGCCGGACAAATTTCCCGAGTTGATGGCCACGGCGCTAAAAAGGGAGGATGTGCTGCAATGGGCGGCAGACGCCGGCATAGCCACGGTTAGAGCGACTGAGTAATACCATGAAGAAGCAGGCTGATGCCTGCTTCTTAATCCAGAGGTTCAGGCTGAAGCTTTCCCTTATCTCACATCACAGCCAAGGGCAAGCTGGGCGCTGCTCGTGAATCTGTCACCTGCGCCTCGGACAAGGCCACTATCTTTCATGCTGCCATCACGGTAGCTTCGCGGTTAAAAAATCTATCATGGCGCTGACCTTGGCCGGCAGGTGCTTGCGCCTGGGGTAGACGCAGTAAATACCGTGTTGGGGCAGCCGATACTCGGGCATCAGGGCGACCAGGCGGCCCTTGGCGATATCGCCTCTTACAATAAAGTCCGGCATGTTGGCTATCCCCAGGCCTTGGAGAATCGCGCTGTGAATCGCATCGCTGTTATTGACCTCGAAGTTGCCTTTGGGCTCGATTCTGACTTCGCCGCCCGATTGCTGCTGGGGGCCTTGAAAGCGCCATTCGCTGCCACCACGAAACAGCGAATAGAACAAACAGTTGTGTTGGCCGAGCTGCTCTGGCGTTTGCGGCGTGCCGTAGCGCTTTAGGTATTCGGGGGCGGCCACCAGGAAACTCTCGCATGGCGCGATGCGCTTGGCGACCAGGCTGGAATCTGCCAGTTCACCAATGCGCAGCGCCAGATCAAAACCTTCGGCAATCAGATCGGTATGGCTGTCGCTCAACTCAAGTTGCAGGCGAATATCAGGAAAACGCTGCAGAAATTCAGCCATCAGCGGCGCGACATAACGGCAGCCATAGACCATGGGCACAGACATCCTCAGCAGCCCCTTGGGACTGTGCTGCAGCTCGCCTATGACATCTTCCGCCTCCCTGGCGAAACGCACCGCGTGGCGCACAGAGTCATAGTAGCGCTCGCCTGCTTCCGTCAGGCTGAGCGAACGTGTGGTGCGGTACAGGAGTTGCACCCCGAGGCGCGTTTCGAGCTGGCTTATCCGCTTGCTGATTGCCGACTTACTGCTTCCGAGCTGCTTGGCAGCGGCCGAGAAGCTGCCGGACTCCACCACAGCGACAAACACCGGCAGGGCATTGAAGTGATCCATCTTGATAGTTGAGTTTTTGGAAACTGTATTGCGACATTATCGGTAATTATCCTAAATGGCAAAACAATGTAGAGTGGCGTCTGCTTGAAGGGCGGCGACAGACGCCCTGTCGAGCCCGAATAATGCCCGCCATTGGCTGGCCAAGATTGATTCGCACACGCCGGAGAAGAGAGATGCAAGGCAGCCGCAACCGAGAATCCAATATGCCGCTATCCTGGGGAGCCGCCCTGGTGGCATTCGTTGCCGGTGGCTTACTGGCGCTGATGATCCAGCTTAACAGCCAGTTGGCCTCGGCTGGCTCACCCCTGCTGGCTTCCTGGATAGCCCATGGTACCGGGGCGTTGACCGCCCTGTTGTTATGGCTATTTATGGGAAGGCGAAAGGCAGCCCCATCGCCAGGGGGGCCTGAGCAGAATAAGCAGCCAAAGCGCACCTTGCCACTTTGGGCCTGGCTTGGCGGTCTGCCCGGCGCCATGACTGTGATTCTGGCGGCCATCTGCGTCAACTCTCCCCTGGGGCTGGGCGGAACCCTGGCACTTCTGCTGCTGGGGCAGTTACTGTTCGGCGCCATCAGTGATTCTCGAGGCTGGTGGTTGTTGCCAAAGCGGCAACTGCATCCACTCGAGTGGCCGGCATTACTGCTGGTACTGGCCGGGGCGCTGTTGCTGATATTTTCCGCTCACGCTTAATTTTTACCTGGGGAGAAGATGATGTTGTCACTGTTTTTGTTGTTGGCGCTGGCCAACGGCGTCATGGTCAGCCTGAGCCGCAGTTTTAACGGTGCACTGGCGGCAAATAAAGGCGCGCTGCAGGCATCGTTGCTGAACCACCTATTGGGTTTTTTACTGCTGACCTTGGTATTGGCGGTTTATACCCTGTTTCAGGGCGGCGCAGTATGGCAGCTGCAGGCTACGCCGGCTTACACTTGGCTCGGCGGCGTGATAGGCGCCTTGTTTGTTGCGACCAGCAGCTGGGCTCTGGCCAGGCTTGGCGCCATGGCCTGTGCCCTGTTGGTGATTTCCGGACAGATGCTGACCGGTGTCTGGCTCGACAGCCTTTCCCGTGAGTTGGGCTGGCAGGCCTGGCTGGGTGCGGCGCTGATCCTGGCTGGTGTGATACTGCAGCGCCTGGCGGCCAAGGCGCAAACCCGTCGAGTCGGCAGCGGGTTGGACGCCGCCGACGTCAAGGCGTAAAATTCGCAACTTGTGTCCTGTATAACGCTATGTTTTCGGGCTATGGCTTTTGGTTTAAAGAAGAATAGGGAAACAGGAGAGAAGAATGCCGTACTCTAATAGTCAGGCTTACCAGTGGGTATTGTTTGATGCCGATGAAACCCTGTTTCAGTTCGATGCGCCGCGTGGGCTCAAGCTGATGTTTTCCCGTCAGGGGGTGGATTTCAGCGATGCCGACTATGCCGAGTATCAGCAAACCAATGCGCCGCTGTGGGTGGCCTACCAGGACGGCAAGATCAGCGCCAGCGAGTTGCAGCTGACCCGTTTCAGCCATTGGGCCAAACGTCTCGGGCGCACACCTTTTGAACTCAACAGCGCCTTTATGACGGCAATGGCCGATATCTGTGAGCCGCTTCCCGGTGCTGCCGAGCTGCTTGATAGCCTCAAGGGCCGTGCCCGCTTGGGGATTATCACCAATGGTTTTACCGAGCTGCAGCAGGTGCGGTTGCAAAAGACCGGCTTTGCCGAACACTTTGATCTGTTGGTTATTTCAGAAGAGGTCGGCTTGGCCAAGCCGGATCCGGGTATCTTCGAGCATGCGCTGGCCAAGATGCAGCAACCCGAGCGTAAGCGGGTATTGATGGTGGGTGACAACCCCCATTCGGATATTCTCGGCGGCCTTCAAGCCGGTCTGGATACCTGTTGGCTCAACGTTAAGGGCGAGGCGGCACCCGAAGGGATTAAGCCCCATATCGAGGTGCGTTCACTGAGTGAACTGCAAAGGCAACTCTGTAGCTGATCCGCATCTTACTTAAAGTATTTTTAAACCCAAGGCCCGCCATTATGCGGGCCTTGGGCATTTCTGCACTGCCGAGAAAAACCGCCGTCCACCAGTTAATACCTTTAGGGGATGCTGATACACCTTTAGAGCGGCTGTTAAAAACATGATCTAAGTCAATTGATAATTATTCTCATTCGTATAATATTACGCAACTTTGTTGATTTGGGGAGATATCTGAGTGAAACCGACTTATCTGGCAGTTGTTTTGGCGGCCCTGTTGAGCCCGCAGTTGATGGCGGCAGAAACAGAAGAAGCGCAGGAGCCGGCTGCAGAAAACATGGAGCGCTTGAGTGTGGTAGGGGTTAGGCAGCGGCTGGAGCAAGCCGGCACCCTGGCCAACACCATAATGAAGACAGAGGTGATAGACGCCAGCATCATAGAAAACAAGAATGCCGTTAACCTGTCGGAAGCTATAGATAACTCTCCCGGGGTAAAAGTCTCCAACGAATGCTCCATGTGTGGTGTGAAACGCATCATGCTCAACGGCATGAAAGGGGAGCAAACCACAATTCTGGTGGATGGTTTGCCGGTGCATACCATGATTTCCGGTTATTACGCCGTCGATGCCATTCCTACCACAGGGATTGAACGCATCGAAGTGGCCCGCGGCGCCGGGGCTTCACTGATTGCCCCTGAGGCGATTGGCGGCACCATCAACATCATCAGCTATGAGCCGACCGAAAATGGTGCCGAGTTGGATATCGCCGCCGGTGAAAATGGCTATCGCAAAGTGGGCTTCCTTGGCAAGGGCGTCAGTGAAGATGGTCGCACCCGGGCGACGCTGGTGGCTCAGTATGACGACAGAGATCAGTTCGACGCCGATGACAACAAGGTCAACGAGGCGCCATTGCAGGAAAACCGCAGCGTAACCGCCAGAATTTCCCAGGATATCGGCGACTTTGACAACCTGGTGCTGCGAATTGCCAATATCCAGTCGGAGATCTTCGGTGGCCCCATGCTGGGCAGCAACTTTGCCGATGGCACAGCTTCCAGCATAGGCAGTGTACTCTCAGGCTTTGATGATAAGCCCAGTGAGCCGCAGCAGCTGTTTGAAGACGGTGATATCCGCAAGCGCTACAAGGGCAAGGCCTGGGAAACCACAGAGTGGATCAAGACAGAGCGCAACGAGGCATCGCTTGCCTGGCTGAAGGAGTTCAGTGACGACTGGAACATGCACCTGGCGGTAAGCTATGCCGAACACAAACAGGATTCCTTCTACGAGGGGTTCGATTATACCGCCGATGACAAGATGTGGTTCTTCGACGCCAGATTCAACTACCTGCTCAACGACAGCCATCTATTAACCTTCGGCGCCGATCTGCGAACCGAAGAGATGCGCTCCCACTCCCGCGCCGGCAGCGCCAACCCTGACTATGTCTCCGACTCTTTTGACTATGATGTCAAGGGCCTGTACCTGCAGGATACCTGGCAGGTGACCGATGATCTCGAAGTCGCCATGGCGCTGCGTTACGACAGCATCACTGCCGACTTTACCGACCCCAGCAAGCCGGGCACAGAGTTGGACGAGTCGATACTCTCGCCCAGAGTGGATATCCGCCTGCGTCACAATGAGCTGTGGACTTCGCGTCTGTCTGCCGGCCGTGGCTATCGGGCGCCGTTGTCATTCTTCGAGACTGATCACGGCATTCTGGATGGCTCATTGGGGTTTGATATCGACATCGACGAGCTGGAACGTTCCAACTCGGTGAACTATGCCCTGAGCTACGAGGGTGACAGACTCACCTCCACCGCCTCTGTGGCCTGGACCGAAGTCGAGCATCTGGCGGCGCTGACCACCAACGACCATGGGATCCCGCTGCTGACCCAGCTGGATGAGAAGGCCAGCGTGGTGACCACAGATATCGCCCTGGGCTATCGCCTGACCGATGACCTGACGGTAAACCTTACCGGCGAGCACTTCGACTATGATTCGGTATTCAAGTCTTCCTATGCGGTGGCACCGGTCGAGGAACGGGTGACCCTGAGCGTGGATTGGGACGTCAACGATTGGGAATTTTTCGCCAACCTGGTGTGGATTGGCGGCCGCGATCTGTCGCAGTACGGTTATGAAGGTTATAACCGCCTGGATGCCAACGGTAAGGTGGATCCCGACTCGAAGAAGCGTACCGATGCGCCGTCCTACTTTACCCTGGACTTGCGTGCCAGCTATCAGTTCAACGACAACCTGTCCTTCTATACCGGGGTCAGCAACCTGTTTGACTATACCCAGGCCGGTGACGAGGAAAGCCCCTTGTTCTATGACGCCGAAGGCGCCTTCGATGTGGGTTACATCTATGGTCCGCTGCGTGGCAGAGAGATCTATGCTGGCATGAAACTGGTGTTCTGATTATGAAGCGCCTGGCCCTGGGATTATTGCTGCTGTGTGCCATGCCGTTGCAGGCCTCACAGCTGACCCGCGACTATCTGTTCCAGCCCCTTCGCGGGCAAGAGCAGCAGACGCTGGCACATCTCGAGGGCCAGAGTGCTGTGTTGATGTTCTTTGAGCCCGAGTGCCCCTGGTGTGTTAAGCAGGCGGCGGTGCTGAAAAAGTTACATCAGCTGTGCCCTGGTCATCTGCAGCCGGTGGCGCTCGGCGTCAATGGTAATCAACTCGCCCTGAAACGGGCGCTGTTCCGCCTCAACTTTCCGTTTGAGGCCTATAGAGCGCCACTGGAGTTGGTCAGAGACATGGGCGGCATTCCGGCAACCCCTATTTTGTTATTGCTGGACAGTAAGGGCAGGCTGATTAAGGGTTATCGTGGTTTGACCGGGGAAACAGAACTGCAGGCGCAGCTCTGTCCGGCGGCCTGAGTGAGCCAATTTCAAACCTGACCCCATCGAGATAAAAATGCCCGGCATCGAGCCGGGCATTTTGTTGTCAATCTTAAACCCCTCCCATGGAGGTGGTGATTTATGGTGGCTGTTTGGGTGCCCAATTTCAGGGGTGCCAAAATCAGGCGCTTGGGTTGTTAATCCTTGACCGTCAGCAACTCTCTTACTTGGGCGCCGACATCGCGCTGGAACTCATCGGCCTGATCGAACACTCCCAACATCTTGATAAAGCCGTGAATCGTGCCCGGGTAGCGCTGATAGTGCACGGCTACGCCGGAAGTCGCCAACTTGTCGGCGTACAGACGGCTGTCGTCGCACAGGGGGTCGCATTCGGCGCAGTAGAGTAAGGTAGTGGGCAGCTTGCTGTGGTCGGTTGCCAGCAAAGGGGAACAATAGGGATGAATGGCATCGGCCGGGCTACGTAGATAGTGGTTCCAGTAGTACTTCATGCTGTCCTTGTGCAGCAAAAAACCTCTGGCGTATCTCTCCGCCGAGGCCGTGTGCCAGCCGTACTGCACCGGCGGGTAAACCAGCACCTGGCAGGCGAGATCCGCCGAGTCTTCATCGCGGCACCTCAATGCCACTGCAGCGGCGAGATTGGCACCGGCGCTGTCGCCGAAGATACCGATTCGCTTGGGATCCAGTCCCAGTCTCTCGGCGTGTTTGAATACCCACAGGGTCGCCGCGTAGCAGTCATCCATGGGGATGGGGAACTTGTGCTCCGGCGCCTTTTGATAATTGACGGCAATCACCACCACGCCGCAATTCTTGGCCAGTGCCCGGCTGAAAGGGTCGTTGATTTCTATGTTGGATACCATCCAGCCGCTGCCGTGAAAGTAGATCAGCGCCGGTTGGGGTTGTTCGCTGTGTTTGGGGCGGTAAATCCTAACCGGCAGGTCGGCGGTAGGGCCGGGAATAAATCTGTGTTCAACGGCGGCCATCTCTTCCGGTGGCCTGGCCGGGGGGAATATCGCTGTGTTCCTGATGACGACCGGCGTCGGGCGGCAGATCTTCATAGGGCGTGAAGCCTGCGGCATAGGTTTGCTGCAGGAAGGTTTCAACCTGGGGATTGAGTGGCATACGGGTACTCCATTCAGCAAGGGGATCAGGCCTTGTAGGTCACCTCTGTGACCCCTTTGAGCCTGGGACGGTTGGCTTCGGCTTGTGTCAGCGGCCTCACTTCCCGAAGGGAGTTGTGGCAGCGCGGCACCAGCGCCTGATATTCCAGGGTATTGAGGTGTTTCCAGTGCAGATCCTGCTCTGTGACATCGCGGATATATCGGGCGGGAGAGCCTGCCAGTAACTGCCGCGGTTGGCCTTTAAAGCCGGCTTTGATGAAGCTCATGGCGCCGACTATGGTGTCTGGCCCAATCTCGGCGCCATCCATGATCACGCTGTTCATGCCTATCAGGGCATTGCGGCCTATGATGCAGCCGTGCAGCACGGCGCCATGGCCGA
The DNA here is from genome assembly GCF_056497865.1 of Shewanella sp. VK101. Classification (NCBI taxonomy): domain Bacteria; kingdom Pseudomonadati; phylum Pseudomonadota; class Gammaproteobacteria; order Alteromonadales; family Shewanellaceae; genus Shewanella; species Shewanella sp. VK101. Next base: position 4,536,979 of record NZ_CM151402.1, on the reverse strand, counting down.
TATGGCCATCTTCGGCGACTATAGTGTCTTGATCGCAATAGCCGTGCATGATGCAGCCATCCTGCAGGTTGCTGCCGGCCTTGAGGATCAGCCGACCATAATCACCGCGAAGGGAAGCGTGAGGGCCAACGTAGACATTGGCGCCGACTATCACATCGCCTATCAGTACGGCACTGGGGTGAACAAAGGCGCTGGGGTCGACAACAGGGATCAGACCTTCAAATGCATAACAGGTCATGGTATTTATCCTGGTGGGTTGCAGGGGTGGGACATCCTTGTCCCGGTTGGCGTGCTTTCCTTAAATTATTTGCCTTTCCAGACAGGATCGCGTTTTTCGGCAAAGGCCTGTGGCCCTTCCAGCGCGTCTTCTGAATGCAATACGGAAGGATAGTGTTTCAGCTGGCCGCTGCGGATAAAGCGATAGGCTTCTTCCACCGGCATTTCGCTGGTGGTGCGATACACCTCTTTCAAGGCGGCGATGGCTAGAGGAGCACTCTGAGTGATCTCCTGCGCCAACTCTCGGGCGGTTTCCATCAGCTGGCTGTTGTCCACTACCCGGTTGACTATGCCCCAGCGCAGCGCTTCCTGGGCATCCATGCGGCGGCCGGTCATCATCATCTCGTTGACGATTGCAGGTGGGATCAGCTTGGGCAGGCGCAGCATGCCGCCGCTATCCGGTACTATGCCCAGTTTGGCTTCCGGCAGGGCGAAGCTGGCGTTGTCACTGCAGACTATCATGTCGGCGGCCAGGGCTAGCTCGAAGCCACCACCGAAGGCATAACCATTGACGGCGGCGATAACTGGCTTGTCCAGATCGAACAGCTCGGTCAGACCGGCAAAACCGCCTGGACCAAAGTCGGCATCCGGGGCTTCACCCTCGGCGGCGGCTTTCAGATCCCAGCCGGCAGAGAAGAAGCGCTCACCGGCCCCAGTGATAATTGCCACCCGCAGTTCCGGATCGTCACGGAAAGCGATAAAGGCTTCACCCATGGCAAAACTGGTCTTGGCATCTATGGCGTTGGCCTTGGGGCGATCCAGGGTGATTTCCAGAATATGGCCATTGCGGCGTATGTGTAACGATTCGTTCATGCTAATACTCCATCTGGATAAAAATTAAAATATCACTGAGTATGTGCGAAATACAGTTAACGCTTATCGCCAGCCTAAGGCCATAACTATTTATGGCTTAAGCAGATATTACCCAGCTACGACAATTTTGGTAATAAAGACATTACCAATTACTCTCTTGGTTTTTACGGTTTTCTTTTTAAGCCTTCGATATCTTGAAGGCTTAAAATTTAAATTCGGTTTATTGGTTTGGCTATTTATCAGCAAAGACTCTTCTTTTTTATTTTACCCGAGCAGGTTCTCGGTAAACTTTTTCTGATCTCAAGGAAAGAAGGTACCTTGAATTTAGCCATATGTTCTTCGCAATATTCGAAGAACTCCTCTTCGGTAATTGTCTGGTTTTCATGCAAGACAATAAAAGCCTTGATGGCTTGATCTCGAATAGAGTCTTTCACCCCAATAATGGCAACATCGGCAATTTTGGGGTGCTCTGAAATAATGTTTTCCAGTTCGACACAGGAGATATTTTCGCCGCAGCGTTTGATCATGTTGCAGCTGCGATCGATAAAATAGAAGAAACCTTCCTCATCGACGTAGCCTGAGTCACCCGTGTGCAGCCAACCGTCGGCGGAGAGTGTCTTGGCGGTCTCTTCCGGCAATTTGTAGTATTCACGAAACAGTGTCTTGCCCGGTTCGCCCTTGATGCAGATCTCCCCGGTTTCACCGGGAGGTAGTGGGCGCCCCTGTTGATCGCGGATCTCCACTTGATAACCCATGCCGACCCGGCCGATGGAGGGCCAGCGCCGCTTGTCACCTGGGCGGTCGCCTATGACGCCGACTATGGTCTCTGTCATGCCGTATGAGGTAAACAGGCGCACGTTAAAGCGCTCGACAAAGGCGTCTTTTTCCTGATCTGACAGGTTGAGGTAGAACAACACTTCACGCAGGCAATGCTGTTTCTCCCAAGGCATTTGCGGCTGCATCATCAGGGTGCGGATCATCAGCGGGATACACTCAGTGATAGTGGCACGATACTTACATATCTGACCCCAGAAGGCGCGGGCGCTGAATTTTTCCAGCATCACAAAGGTGGCTCCCGCCGAAAAGGCCGCCATGGCTGCGGTGCACTGGCAGTCGATATGATAGGCGGGCATGGGAGTCAGATAGATATCATCGTCCCTGAGGGCACATTGCCAGGCGGTGTAGTAACCGGCGAATCTGAGGTTGTAGTGGGTAATTACCACCCCCTTGGGACGGGAAGTGGTACCCGAGGTAAACAGGATTTCGGCGACATCGCTGCTGCTCAATGGCACTCTGTGTTGCAGTTCATCGGGTTGTGCCAGCCTTAGGCGGTGGAAATTGAGAATGCTGGCCGGTGCAGTGGCCGACTCGTCGGCTATCAGCAGTATCTGCTGTAGTGGAGAGCCGGGATCTTGCTGCAAACAGCTATAGAGTGATTGAAAATCGTTGCTGGTAACCACCAGAGAGATAGCGCACTTGTCCAGAATATAGGCGGTTTCTTCCTGCAGCAGATGGGTGTTTATCGGCACCATGATGGCGCCTATCTTGGCCAGACCGAACCAACAGAAGATGAATTCGGCACAGTTGTTGATATGCAGCGCCACCTTGTCGCCCTTGGCGACTCCCAGCGAATGAAACAGGTTGGCGGTGCGGTTGATCTCTTTATTGAGCCCGGCATAACTGTATTCCTGGGCCAGCCCTTGAAGGTTTTCGACGATAAGCGCCGTTTTCTCTCCATAGTTGAGGGCCAGATCATCCCAGGTCTGACGTAAATCTTGTCCAGCTATTATATCCATTTGACACCTTGCTCAATAAAACGGGTTATGCAGCGAAGGCCTGTAAATGCGGGCCTTCGCACGACTTCAGGAGTTATTTTTCTCCCTTGATTTTGGCCAGCCCTTTATTCACCAACTCCTGGATAGCGGCTTCGTCATAACCGATATCTTTGAGAATGGCGTCGGTATCCATGCCGTGGCTTGGCATGCCGCGCCAGATCTGGCCTGGGTTGTTTTTGAATTTGGGCATCACATTGGGACCCTTGCAGGTACGGCCGTCCATGGTTTGCCACTGGGTGATAGACTCACGGGCGATGTACTGAGGATTGGACTCAAGATCTTCGGCGCTGAGTACCTTGGCACAGGCAATTTTCAGCTCAGCGAAGCGCTCGCGCACCTGTTCTATGGTGCGTTGGCCTATGTAACGCTCCAGTGCATCTTCAATTTCCTGTCCATGTGGGCATTCGATGCGGTGGATAAGCTGGGTGCCTTCCGGTACCGCTGCCGTGTGCAGCAGGTGGCCAAGACCTATGTCTTTAAACAGCTCTTCAATCTGGGTGACGCCGACCATTTCCATCACTATGTAGCCGTCTTCACACTTGTACAGACCACAACCGGCATAGTAAGGGTCACGGCCCTTGTACTGGCGTGGTGCCATCTTGCCGCCGTTGAAGTAGTCCATCATGAAGTACTGGCCCATGCGTAACATAACTTCATACATAGCCACGTCGATACTTTCGCCAACACCCGTTTGCTGCGCCTTGTAAAGGGCTGCCAGCGCAGATGTGGTTACTGTCATACCTGAAAAATAATCAGCTGTATAAGGGAAGGCCGCCATGGGTTGGTCGACATCGCCGTTTTGCATCAGATAGCCGCTGAAGGCCTGGGCTATGGTGTTATACGCGGCCAGGTGAGTGTATTCCTCTGTGCCGTACTGACCAAATCCTGATAAGTGAGCGATAACTAACTTTTTGTTGCGTTCCCACAAGACTTCATCCGTGATGCCACGACGGGCGAAGGCCGGACCCTTGCTGGCTTCGATAAAGATGTCTGTGGTTTCCATCAGCTTGAGGAAGGCTTCGCGCCCTTCATCCTTGAAGATATTCAGCGACAAGGCATGCAGGTTACGGCGTGACAGCTCAGGATAGTTGGGTTGCACCCGGATAGTGTCTGTGTAAGCCACGTTTTCAATCCAGATAACTTCGGCGCCCCATTCGGCAAACAGCTGCCCGGCAAATGGGCCGGCAATCTCTATGCCGGAGAACACGACTCTGACACCCGAGAGAGGGCCAAATGTTGGCATAGCTAAATGATGTGACATGATCTGTTCCTTCTATCGATTCTTGGCATTGATGGCGCAGATTGTGCTGCGCCATACCGACCGGCCGGTTTCACCGGGAGCAGGGAGATAGGCGAACCCGGCCGGTACTCATGGGCAACTACCTGTTGCGATACTCTTTCAGCACAGCACGACCCAGAGTCAGGATCTGCATCTCGTCTGAACCGCCGGAAACTCGGTCTACCCGCAGATCGCGCCAGAAGCGGCTGATGCGGTGCTCACCGGCAATGGCGTAACCCCCGAAGACCTGCATGGCATGGTCAACTACCCGGAAGGCGGCATTGGCGCAGTAGTATTTACACATGGCTGCGTCACCTGAAGTCATGATGCCGTTGTCGGCTTTCCAGGCGGTGTGATAGATCATGTTGCGCATGTTGTTCAGCTCGATGGCCATATGGGCAAACTTCTCCTGGATCAGCTGGGTACGGCCGATGGCCTCGCCGAACTGTACCCTTTGGTTGGCGTACTTGGCGGCATCTTCGAAGGCGCAGTAAGCCGTGCCATAGTTGGTGCAGGCCACCAGGAAACGTTCGTCATCGAATTCTTCTTTCACCCGCAGGAAACCGTTGCCTTCGGTGCCGAAGAAGTCTTTCTCTTCCAGCTCAACATCGATGAATTGCACTTCGCAGCAGCTGTCCATCTTCAGGCCGAGTTTGGGAAGCTTGCTGACCTTGATGCCAGGTTTGGTCATGTCGACAAAGAACTCGGAGAACACAGGTTTCTCGGAAGCTGAGTCTTTGGCCATCACCACCAGGAAGGGGCAACCGGCGGCACTGGTGATAAAGCACTTGGTACCATTGAGGTAAATTTTGCCGTCGCGGCGGGTATAGGTGGTTTGCAGGCTGCCAACATCGGAACCGGCTGAAGGCTCGGTGATGGCGGAGTTCCACATCTGTTTGCCGGTACCCAGGAAAGCCATGATCTTGTCGATCTGCTCTTGGGTGCCGTGTTTCAGTACTGTGGTAAAGCCGGCCAGTTGGAACAGGACATAGGTGGGGGCACCGAGGCGGCCCAGCTCTTCCCAGATAACCGCCAGGGTCATCAGTCCGGCTTCGAAGCCACCAAACTCTTCCGGCAATAACAGACTATCTATGCCCATTTCTGCCAGTTCTTTTACAAATCTTTCTGGATATTGACTATTTTCGTCACACTCGGAGAAATATTGTTCCCAGTTTTCTCTCTCCATTAAGTCACGAACACCTTTAACAAATAATTCCTGCTCATCAGTTAAACGATAATCCATGAAAAGTCCCCTATATAAATACATTTGTTCAAAGTAAGGTGTGAGGTGAATCTATAATCCGATCAACTCTTCCAGTTATTTTTTCGTGAATCTTTCAAGAATGAGATAATGATCATTATGTTCACGAAAACGAGAGGCGCACCGCCGGCAATAATGGCTGTTTGCAGTGGTTTTAATCCGCCCAAAGCCAACAAAACAATACCGATAACACCGACCAATACAGACCAACCTACACGAACCCAAACCGGTGGTTCATTATCCGCATCAACCCCTTTACAGGTAGACATGGCCAAGGTGTAAGAACAGGCGTTAATTAATGTTACTGTTGCCAGGAAACACAGAATAAAGAACATCCACATGGTAATGGTGCTCATAGGTAAAGCGGCCCAGGTTTCAATAATGGCCCTGGCGGCACCATACTGTTCAATCAGGGCAGGCATATTGACGATATTTTCGTTCATCAAATTAAGTGTGTTACTGCCGAGTATGGTCCACAGCAACCAGGTAGAAGCTGTTAGACCACCTACCATGGCCAGACACAGCTGACGCACGGTTCTGCCGCGGGAGATCTTGGCCAGGAAGATACACATCTGGATACCGTAAACTACCCACCAGGCCCAGTAGAACACTGTCCAATCCTGAGGGAAGCTGCTGTCACTGACAGAGGCTGTGTAGAACAGCATGCGGCCCATGTTCATCAGCAATACCCCGATGGAATCGGTGAAGTAGTTCACTGTGAATGTGGTGGCACCAATGATGAGTACCCAGGCGAGGATGATGATGCTCAGGTAGCTGCGCAGGTCACTGGCAATCTTGATCCCTTTTTGCAGACCAAAGGCCACACAAATGGCGTTGAAGATGATCCAGGCTGAAATAATGGTGGCATCCACTTCTATGGTGCGCGGAATACCGAACAGATACTGAATACATTCGGTAACCAGAGGTGTCGCCAGACCCAGACTGGTACCCATGGCCAGGATCAGCGCGACGACATAGATGTTGTCTATTATGGTGCCTATGATGCCTTCACACTTCTTGCCCATGATGGGATAGAGGGTGCCGCTTGGGCGTACCACGTCCATCTTCTTCACGAACAGGAAGTAACCCAGAGCCACGGAGAAGAAGGCGTAACCGGCCCATGGCAGCGGTCCCCAGTGGAACAGACTGTAAGCCAGTCCAAGTTCTTTGGCCTGTACCGACAAAGGTTCCAGCTCAAATGGGGGATAGCTGACATAGTAGTAGATCTCCAACGAGCCCCAGAACAGCACTGCAGCTGAAGTACAGGAGGCAAACATCAGGAAGATCCAGCTTCCGGTACTGAATTCAGGTTCTTCATTACCGAGGCGGTTGTTGGCATAAGGACCAAACAGCAACCAGAGCCAGCCGGCCAACATGACTATCATGTACCATTCAAATGCCCAACCCCAGCTGTGGGTTAAGTAATGGAAGACTGCGCTGATTACTTCATTGGCGGCATCAAGGTCTCTCACAGTAAAGTAGGAGAGAAGGATCACTACCAATAGTGAAGGGAAAAATATCTTCGCTTCAATACCAGCCTTTTTGATCTTTTTATTTTCACTCATCAAAATTCTCCATACCCAAAAGTCTTTAACTGATTTTCAGGAAAGGTGAGCCCATGAGGTTTAATTAAAAACCCCAGATTAATAAAAAATGATTTGGGTTTGAGCTACTGGCTAAATAGCTCAGTTATTAAAACCAATACTGCAAGTGAATGTTGAATCGACCATTCCACTCCTTATCGCTGTCTTTCAGGCCCAGACTATTGTCACCCAACCACACAACGTTTTTGGCATGATAATAATCGACGTACACAAAGAATTGTTTGTAAGAAAGTGAGACCCCTGTGCTATTCAGTACTGAGTCGTCAAAGTTGGATTCATCTGGTGTCAAAATACTGAAGTCGTTGTAGAAGGTGAATTGGCCACCCCATTGGGTATCGACTACTTTTGACAGGTTGAATGTCATGATGTCGCCTTTGGCTGCTACTTCATAGAAGCCATTAACTGCACCAACACCAATTTTTGAAGTATCTATTTGACCATCATCATATTGATCAAAGTCATACTTCAAATATTGAAGTTGTACACCCCAGCCACGATATTTTGCATCCAGGTGTACGGCATAGTTGAGGTTGTCTCCTGATTCATCGGCCACCGGATTATAAAGTTGGCCGTATTCAACGGAGGCTCCCAAGAGCACCTGCCAGTTGTCATTTTCCCATCTGTAGCTTTCGCGCAAGCTGACAGTGTTGTATTCCTTGTTGTTATAGGTTGTGCCGTCTATGGTGCCCGAACCTATGGTACCAGCGAAGTTACGATAGTCGCTGCCCTTGTAGAGAGAGCTCTGGATGAAGGAAAAGTCTGTTTCGAAGTTATTGAATTTATGGTTGATATTGAATCCAACACCATAGTCATCTTCGAAGCCAAGGTAGTAGTTGAGACTGTACCACCAGTTATGGGAAGCAAAGTTCTTGTTACCGAATGCCTTGCTGACCACACCGAGCTGTAGGGTCAGATCTTCATTGGCATTCCAATAGGCATAACCGTTTTTAAGATAGTCGTAACCATCGGCAAAGCGATATTCGGCGACAAAACCATAGTTTTCAAAATCCTGGGAGAGTTTTATTCCCAAGGTGTTGAAATCGAAATCACCACCCGTAGCTTTTGAAGCGTCACTAAAATCTTTAATGCTGTAGTTCGCTCTTATTGAACCACTGATGTCCACCGCCAAACTTGGCGCACTAAGCGTTAATCCTAATAACATCAAGCTTAGATTTTTTAGCTTAAACTTATTCATTAACCACCCTCCGTTTTTAATTTGAACCGATTATGGTTTCGGTCATGAATAAAAAAACATTCCCGCATCACACTTTTGGTCAATGGATTGTTACCTTGCTCGAAAATGTGTGATGCAAATCAATAAAAACGGTAAAAATGAACCATTGAAGGTCGTTATATAATCAGGTTTTGTTTAATTTGGTTGGAAAATTTGATATTGCTCACAAAAAGTGGCTCAACAAACGAATTTGTTTGGTCTTAATTGAAAATAGCTTGTATTAATAAAATGACGCTGATGGATTGTGAGAGGTTTATTTAATTAATCTGATAATCAATTAAGCAACTCTAAATTTGGTTAAGGTGAACTAATCTATTATCCATATTGATATCTAAATGGGTGTGGACTTTTATTCCCTTTCGTTACCCAGGAGGGTGCGACTTTGTGTGATGCAAGCCTGAAATTTTATTAATTATGGGTTTCCGATCACCAATGTTGAGGAATGTAAACCAGTAGAGACGAATGTTTATAGTGATACTTAGACTGGAGATAAGATGAAGATCATTGCATGTTATAAGCTTGTCCCGGAAGAGCAGGATATCAAAGTCATTCCCAACCTTCCTGTAGATACAAGTAATGTAAACAAAAAGATAGGCCAATTCGATCTGTGTGCCGTTGAAGCTGCGGTACAAATCAAGGCAACCCAGAGCGATTGCAGCATTACGGCGTTGAGTATAGGCGCAGATGCACTGGCCGCCCCCAAAGCCTGCAAAGATATCCTCTCAAGAGGCCCGGACGCGCTGACCCTGGTTTGCGATCCCAAGCTGGAGCAGGCGCTGCCCCATCAAACTGCCCGAGTCTTGGCTGCTGCCGCCAAGCAGGAAGGGTTTGAGCTGATCCTCTGCGGTGACGGTTCGGGTGACCTCTACGCCCAGCAGGTAGGTTTGCTGCTTGGTGAATTGCTGCAAGTATCTTGCATCAATGGTGTCAGCAAAATTCTGGAAGTCGCCAACGGTATGGTCAGGGTTGAGCGCGAGCTGGACGACGAAGTTGAAGAGCTGGAGTTGTCGCTCCCTGCCGTGTTGGCTGTTTCTGCCGATATCAACGAACCTCAAATCCCTTCAATGAAAGCCATTCTGGCGGCGGGCAAAAAGCCGGTCAACAAGCTGGCTTATGCCGAACTGGCGCTGGAAGAGATCCCGCAGCTGGTGGAGCTGGTGTCTATTACTGCGCCTGAACAGAAGGCCCGCAAGCAGATCATTATCGAGGGTGATGATGAAGGCCAGGTTGCCGAGTTTGTCGGCCATATTGGCAATGTGTTGAATTGAGGGGGATGAAATGAACAAGCTAGCAAATGTTTGGGTTTTCAGCAGCGAGGCTGCTCGTCTGCCCGAAGTGATGGCCGCCGGTCTGCAACTGGGTGACAGTGTCTCTGTATTCGTCTTGGGTGGTGCCGATGAGGTTGCCAGGGCTGCAGCATTGGGCGCAAACAAGGTGTATCACCTGGGCGAGAAGGACTCAAGCCGCATAGTGGAAGAGTACGCCTTGACCATGGCCAAGGCGATTGAAGCCGAAGCGCAGGCGTCCCTGGTCTTGCTGCCAGCCAGCCGCCGCGGCAAGGCGTTGGCCGCCAAGCTGGGTGTGCGCCTGAGTGCCGGGGTTTTCAATGATGCCGCCGAACTCACAATCGATGGCGAAGGCCATGTCGGTGCCAAGCACCTGGTCTACGGTGGCCTGGCCATCGGCGCAGAGAAGATCACCTCTCAAATTGCTGTGGTGACCCTGGCCGCCGGCGCCTTCAAGGAGTTGCCAGCCGAAGAAGCGGGCCGCAGCGCCGAAACGATCACTCTGGAATTTGTTGCCCCAGCCAATGGCATTCGTTGCCTGGCACGTCGGCCAAAGGAAAAATCCAATATCGACCTGGGTAAGGCCAAGCGCGTTATCGGTGTGGGCAATGGCATAGGTTCGCAGGATAACCTGAAGCTGATTGAACAGCTGGCCGCCAAGGTTGGTGCCGAACTGGGCTGCAGCCGTCCGATTGCCGAAACTGAAAAGTGGATGGAGCGTGAGCGCTATATTGGGGTTTCAGGTGTGATGATCAAGCCTGATGTCTATATGGCCATAGGGATTTCCGGTCAGATCCAGCACATGGTTGGCGTCAACGACTCCCTGACCATTATTGCTGTCAACAAAGACAAGAATGCCCCCATCTTCCAGTATGCGGATTACGGCATTGTCGGTGATATCAACAAGATAGTTCCAGCCCTGCTGAACAGCTTCAAAGGCTAACTATCTGGCCCGGCTACCGGCTCAAGGGGCCGGTAGTCTCGAATTCAAGAGAGGATCAGCATGTCAGAAGATGCATTTGACGCAATCATAGTGGGAGGCGGGCTCGCCGGCTGCGTTGCTGCCTATGTCCTGGCCAGTCAGGGCGCCGATGTTCTGGTGATTGAACGCGGCAACTATGCCGGGGCCAAGAATATGACTGGCGGTAGACTCTACGCCCACAGCCTGGAAAATATTATGCCCGATTTTGCCAAACGGGCGCCGCTGGAGCGTAAGGTTACCAAGGAAAAAGTATCGTTTCTCACTGATGATACTGCAGTAACCCTGGACTATCACAACGGCCGTGGTCAGGAGCAGGTAGAGGAATCTTATACTCTGCTCAGGGGCACTTTCGATCAGTGGCTGGCCGAACAGGCCGAGGAAGCCGGGGCTCAGTTTATTACCGGTATTCGGGTTGAAAAAATCCTCAAGGAAGACGGTAAGGTCATAGGGGTGGAGGCCGATGGCGACTCACTGCTGGCCAAGACAGTGATTCTGGCTGAAGGGGTCAACCCTCTTCTGGGGGAACAGCTCGGCATGGTTAAGCCCAAGGTGCAATCCAGTGCCATGGCGGTCGGAGCCAAGGAGCTTATCGCCCTGTCAGAGCAGCAGATACGGGATCGCTTTAATGTCAGCGGTGATGAAGGCGTTGCCTGGCTGTTTGCCGGTTCACCCTCCAATGGTCTCTTGGGTGGGGGCTTCCTTTACACCAATAAAGACACTGTTTCTTTGGGGATTGTTTGTGGCTTGCACCACATAGAAACCTCTTCCAAGACAGTGCCGCAGATGTTGGAAGACTTCAAGAATCATCCGGCGATCAAGCCTTTGATTGAAGGCGGCAAGTTGCTTGAGTACTCAGGCCACGTGGTTCCCGAGGCCGGACTGAACATGCTGCCCAAGCTGGTGGATGACGGTGTCTTGATTGCCGGGGATGCGGCAGGCTTCTGTCTTAACGTGGGCTATACGGTTCGCGGAATGGACTTGGCTATCGCATCCGGTGAGGCCGCCGCCAGAGCCGTACTTGCCGCCAAGGCCAAGAATGACTTCAGTGCCGCCGGACTCGGTGCCTATCAAACACTGCTGGACAACAGCTTTATCATGAAAGATCTCAAGCTGTACCAGAAATTACCCGCCTTTATGGAGAACCCAAGGATCTTCAATCAGTATCCCAAGCTGGTCGCCGACATTATGCAGGAGATGTTCACCATAGATGGCAGCGCCTCGCAACCTCTGCGCAAGACCCTGATGAAGCATGCCAAAGAAGTGGGTTATATGAATCTGATTAAAGATGGTATTAAGGGGATGACAGCGATATGAGCGAGCCAGTCAATGTTGATGTGAAATTGGGGGTGAACAAGTTCTATGTTGATGAGGGACATCCACATATTGAGCTTGTTGAAAACCCGGATATCAATGAATTCCGTAAGTTGGTCAACGCCTGCCCAGCAGGACTCTATAAAATTCAGGACGACGGCAGCCTTAAATTTGACTCTGCAGGTTGTTTGGAATGTGGCACCTGTAAAATGCTTTGCGGTGAAACCATTATCAAGAAATGGGAATATCCCAGAGGTACATTCGGTATTGAATATCGTTATGGCTAGTGCCGCTTGAAAACCTTAAATCTGAATTTAAGTTAGTTTTCTAACGAGCTCGATTGTGCAAAATGAGAGCATACACTTTTAATGTTATTAGCCCTGTTGAATAAACAGATTTTGATAATGCTTAACTTGAAGCGCTGTGCTCTTATTTGTTTTAACTTTTAACCTGTTTAAAGATTTGTCTGCGACTTATGTAGTTTGCTAACTGTAACCGTTTTCTCACTTTTGAGCTTCAGATTTGTTTTAGTCCCATTTTTTATTCAGTATTTCTCGACTGAGAAATCAGGCTGAAGATTAATGGCACATTTTGTGAACGAATAAATCAACCATGTTTATTGGTTTAATATAAGAGATTAGCATATGAAAGCTAAAAAGTTCGATGAAATGGAGTTTACGCCATTACATAAGAAAATCATGTTTTGGGGCAGTGGTGGTCCTTTCCTCGACGGTTATATTCTGGTCATTATTGGCCTGGCGCTTGAGCAACTGATCCCTGAAATGCAGCTGGATGCCAACTGGATAGGCCTGGTTGGGGCATCTACCCTGGTGGGCCTATTTGTCGGTACCGCACTCTTTGGTTACATCGCCGACCTATTCGGTCGTAAGTTAATGTTTCTAATAGATATCATAGCGATAGCCGTGTTATCTGTCGCCACTATGTTCGTCTCATCGCCGATAGAGTTAGTGGTGATGCGCTTCCTTATCGGGGTAGTGATAGGGGCCGATTACCCCATTGCCACCTCCATGGTGGCCGAGTTTTCCCCAACCAAGAAGCGGGCCTTTACCATGGGCTTCATAGCCTTGATGTGGTATGTGGGCGCTACTGCGGCCAATGCGGTAGGTTATCTGCTTTATGACGTTGAAGGGGGCTGGCGCTGGATGCTCGGCAGTGGCCTGATACCTTGTCTGGTAATCCTGCTTGGGCGTTTCCATCTACCCGAGTCGCCACGCTGGCTGCTGCGCAAGGGCCGTATCGCCGAGTACAAACAAGTTATGCAACAGTACTTTGGCGGCAATATTCATATTGAAGCGGAAGAGAAGATCGATACCCAGTATCGTAAACTGTTCGAAAAACGCAACTTCACCATGATCATCTTTATCGGCACAATTTGGACCTGCCAGATCATTCCCATGTTTGCCATCTACACCTTTGGGCCGCAGATAGTCGGGGCCTTGGGTTTTTACGATGGCAAAGACTCGGCGCTTGGCAACATTATTATCAGTACCTTCTTTATCATAGGTTGTATTCCGGCCATGTATTGGCTGGATTCCATGGGCCGTCGACCACTGCTTATCATCAGCTTTGCCATGATGACCTTGTCGCTGGCCATGCTGGGACTGGTTTCCTCGCCTGGTATCTGGGTAGTGATTGCGGCCTTTGGCATGTACGCCTTCTGCTCCGGAGGCCCTGGGATCTTGCAGTGGCTCTACCCCAATGAGCTGTTCCCTACCGATATCCGCGCTTCGGCCGTGGGTGCCGTGATGTCTTTCAGCCGTATAGGCACCATACTCTCGACCTATGCCTTGCCTGTGTTTATGAACGCTTATGGCGTTTCCTGGACCATGATGGCCGGTGCCGGTATTTCACTGTTGGGCCTGGTGGTTTCCATCTTGCTGGCACCGGAAACCCGTGGCATGACCCTGGCGGACACCTGTGTTGCAGGATTTGTAAAGCACTGATTATAAAATACTAATCATCTTTCGCTAGTTATCAAATACTGAGAAATCGCCGCCTCATGGGAGGCGGCAATAGCTTCAACGGTCGGCGACATAAGGGTTGTGGCGCCGCTCTTCAGCAAAAGTGGACATGGGGCCATGACCGGGAATAAAGCAGGTATCTCCCCCCAGCGGCCAGAGTTTGTTCTTGATGGAATCCAGCAGCGCCGCGTGATTCCCGCCGGGAAAATCGCAGCGGCCTATGGAGTGCCTGAACAGCACATCGCCAACCCAGGCCAACTTGGCCGCTGGGGCAAAGAATACCAGGTGGCCTGGTGTATGGCCCGGGCAATGAATCACCTGAAGTTGTAACTCGCCGACCCAAATAGTGTCATCCTGCTCAAGAAAGCGGTCTGGATAAAAGACATCACAGTGGGGAAATTGATATAGACGACATTCCTCCGGCAACATATCAAACAGAAAAGTATCATCCTTATGAGGGCCGAGTATTTCGGCAGATGAACTCTTGGCCAATAATCTGGCCGCGCCGATATGATCGATATGGCCATGGGTCAGGAGTATCTTATCCAGCTCCAGTTTATTGTCTTCAATAAAACTTGTTATCTTCTCTACTTCACCACCTGGATCTATTACAGCAGCCTTGTTGCAACCATCTTGCCAAACAATACAGGCATTTTGTTTGTAATGAGTTACAGGAATAATTTTGAAGTTTACATTTTGAGTCATTTATATCTCCACAATTATATAACGATAAGTTGAGTTTACTTGTCGATGGATTCTATTGGTTGATATTGCTCAATAAATCAAAAATTATTTTCTGTGATTTTATATTTAAATTAATTAAATGGATTGTTTCAGGCTTTAAATTTATACCTTATTGTTCAATAATCTATTTCACTTGGATTATTGTGAAATGGCTCAAAGGGATTGCGGGCTAATTTCTATAATATTGACCATGTTCCAGCATTTCTATCTGGATTGACTCGAATATGCCTGGGGTTATACTGCCGTAGGTACCTGTCGCAGAGTTTAGACAGGCATCCTGCTTACTGATGAAAACTTGCTGAGGTATCGATGAACTATCGACTGACAAACGAACAAGAAGCATTTATTGCAGGAGTAAGAGACCTGATGTCACAGGAGGACTGGGAGCGCTATTTCTCCGCCTGCGACGACAACAATGAATATCCTGAACGTTTTGTCAAAGAGCTGGCCAAGCTGGGGCTGGACAGTTTGCTGCTTCCGGAAGAATACGGTGGCAGCGATGCCGGTCTGGTGACTCTGGCCTTGATCTGGGAAGAGTTGGGCCGTCTCGGTGCGCCAACCTATGTGCTTTATCAGATGGCGGGTTTTCCCACTATATTGCAGGAAGGCACCCAGGAGCAGATCGACAAGATCATGGCCTATATAGGTACCGGCAAACAGGTGTGGAACTCGGCGGTCACCGAGCCGGATGCCGGCTCGGATGTTCGCAGCCTACAGACCACTTATACCCGAAAGAAAGGCAAGGTCTACCTCAATGGCACCAAATGTTATATCACCAGTGCCGCCGAGACCCCTTACCTGGTGGTGATGGCCAAAGATTCCGCCAGCTTCGAACCAATTTTCTCCGAGTTTTTTGTCGATATGAGTAAACCGGGGATCTCTGTCAGCCACTTGCCCAAGCTGGGACTGAAGATGGACAGTTGCTGTGTGGTGGAGTTCGACAATGTAGAGCTGGAGGAAAAGGACTTTTTCGGTACCGAAGGCAACGGGTTTGCCAGGGTGAAGAAGGAGTTTGATCTGGAGCGTTTCCTCATTGCCTGCAGCAACTATGGTTGCGCCTATTGCGCCTTCGAAGATGCCGCCCGTTACGCCAACAAGCGGGTACAGTTTGACTTGCCGATCGCCAAGACACAGCTGATCCAGGAAAAGTTTGCCTATATGTCGGTGCAGCTCACCAACATGAAGAACATGATTTATCACACCGCCTGGAAGGCCGACAACGGCCAGATGACCCCGGGCGATGCCGCCAAGTGTAAGCTCTACTGCTCCAAGGCGGCCTTCGATGTGGTTGACAATGCCATGCAGGTGTTTGGCGGCCAGGGGATCACCGGCGAGCATCGCATCAGCCGTTTCTGGCGCGATCTGCGGGTCGATAGAGTTTCCGGCGGCTCGGAAGAGATGCAGGTGCTGACGCTGGGTCGGGAAGTGCTCCGGGAGTATGTCTAGTCTTTAGGTAAAGACAGATACCGCCCACAATGTGGCCGAGTTGGCCTTCCTGTTGGCCAAGTTGCAACCGTTACCTAGCTGAAGCCTTACTGCAGTTGGTACTGGATAACTCCGTCCTGGGTCAGGCGGAAGATCCACAGGGAGTCGCCTTCGCGGTAATACCAGCTGTTGGCCAGACCTTCTTCGGCTTTTAACTGAGAAGTGAACTCGCTCATCGCCGACGCGGGCAGGCGGAAACTGCCGCTGGAGCTGTTGTTGTCCAGATCATTGTTGACCTTTATCTCCGTGGCCGAGGGCGGCAATATCGGTGGCAGCCAGCCTCGCTCGAATACTCCTTCAGCCCGTGCTTCGGCCTCGGTGGGGTATTGTTCGCTGATGACATCGCTGCAACCCCAGATTAAGGCGGTTAATGTCAGCATGGAGCTGATGGAAAGGGAACGCATCAGTGGTTTCATCTTGGGCTCCTTGTCAGTGAAATGGCGTTTTACTGTAACAAAGGCGGCCTGTACCTAGTCTGAAGCCAAGGTGCTTTCAGCTGTTTTGCTTTATTTTTTCTGGGCGCTTGGTTTATGGCCATTGGCCCCTTTAGTTGACTCGCCGAACATGCAGGCATCAATCTACATGGGTCATCAAAGCTGTTGCAGGCTGGCCAGCAAACGGTCCATCGCCCGATAACCCAGGGCCTGGGCCAGATGGCGCCGCTCGACCATGGGGCTGAGCTGCAGATCGGCTATGGTGCGTGCCACTCGTTGCAGCCGATGAAAGCTGCGCACCGATAATCCCAGCTGATTGACACTCTGTTCGAGAAACGCCAGATCGCCGGGTTTGAAACCTGCCTGCTTCAATGCCTTACTGCCCAACTGGCTATTGAGTACGCCGGCGCGGCTGAGTTGTAGTTCCCTGGCCGCAGCGACTCTGGCGGCTATCTGCTCACTGGTTTCACCTTGCGCCGCCTCTGAAGTCAAGGCGCCTGGCGGGAGTTTGGGCACCTCAATGGTGAGGTCGAATCTGTCAATGAAAGGGCCTGACAGCCGGGCCAGGTAACGGCGGATCTGCTCTGGGCTGGCACGGCTTCCCGGGCCGGCATCACCACAGGGGCTGGGATTCATGGCGGCGATGAGTTGAAAACGGGCATCGAAGCGCAGTTTGGCTGCGGCGCGGGAGATGATGACATGGCCGGTTTCCATGGGTTCACGCAAGCAGTCGAGTACCTTGCGGGGAAACTCGGCAATTTCATCGAGAAACAGCACTCCCAGGTGAGCCAGTGAAATCTCGCCGGGTTTGGGAATCGAGCCGCCACCCACCAAAGAGATGGCGGAGCTGGTGTGGTGCGGAGCGCGAAACGGGCGGCGATAAAACTCCCCCGGCTCAGTAGCCATACCGGCCACTGAATGAATCGCAGCCACTTCCAGCGCCTCTTCATAACTCATGGGGGGCAGGAGTGAGATTATCCGGCTGGCTAGCATGGTTTTGCCTGTGCCAGGTGGCCCCAGCATCAGCAGGTTATGCCCGCCGGCGGCAGCGATTTCCAGCGCTTGTTTGGCTTGATATTGGCCTATGACCTCCGACAGGCAGTCACTCGAGTGCGGCTTTGACTGTTCCAGCCATTCGGTTCCCGGTACTATCCCCGGCAGAGTTTGCTGTCCATGCAGATAGGCGGCGATATGTTGCAGGTGCTGGGCCAGGCAACATTGCCGGTAGCCCACCAAATCCGCCTCACTGCGGTTATCCTGTGGCAATACCAGTTTGATGCCTCTTTGACGGGCGGCGATAATTACCGGCAGGATACCAGTGCAGTGCCTGACCTCACCTGACAGCCCAAGCTCACCGACAAATTCATGATCGTCCAGAGATTTCAGTGGCAGTTGCCCGGATGCTGCCAGAATACCAATGGCAATAGGAAGGTCGTAACGTCCACCTTGCTTGGGCAGATCGGCCGGTGCCAGATTGATGGTTATCCTGCGCATGGGGAATTCAAAACCCGCATTGATTATGGCGCTGCGGACTCTTTCTCTGGCTTCCTTGACCGAAGCTTCCGGCAACCCCACCAGATTGAAGGCCGGCAGGCCGTTGGAGAGGTGTGCTTCGACCAGTACCTGAGGCGCCTCCACACCTTTGGCGGCTCGGGTAGCAACTCTGGCTATGGGCATAACAGTTCCTTTGTAGTGCGCTTCCCTGATTCAGTAGAGTGTAGCAGTTGCCTGGATTTACAGTGGCTTGAGGGAATAGCGGTTCTGGCCTTATCGACAGAGGTTTCCAGAACCCGGGAATGGACTGCACCAATAGCTATCACCCTGGAAGGCGGGATTAGATGACTTTCTTCATACACCTTAGACTGGTGTCTGTTTCATTGGAGAAGCAGAAAATTTGGTCGACCAAAGTGTAGTGCCACACCACTTTATAGTCAGTCGCCAGCAAGAGCTTCAACAGTGACAGTGCAGGGTTGGCAAACAAGACTTCCAGCGAATCGGCTGAGACAGGGTAGACTTTAACCTGTTCGACCTGAACTGCATTGTCGTGCAGTACTAGCCTGGAGACCTTGCCGGAAAAGAGTATTTTCCCATCCGTTTTTTCTTTGTTGTCACTCAGTTGCAACAGCCCCCAGAAGCTTTCTGAATCAATATCTATGTAGAGGGAAAAAGTGATGCGCTTGACCTGCTTATCAGGGCCTTCTACTTCCTTGATCATCTGGTACATGCCATCTATGTCCTGAACCTCGTGATAGTCATATAGAAGGTTAATGATGATGGAACTCAGCAAGAGGGTTAGAGGGATGGTGATTGGCAGCAGTTTCTTTAACTTTGGCATACAGTTCCATCCTTCAGCTTATTGAGTATTGAGGCATCTGCATAACTGACATAGGTATTAATACTGTTATGCGATTTATTAATGCAGTCGATCGAAAATAAACCTGATCTATGGCTCAAGATAATAGTGTCTCTGTTATCCTTTATTGTTCTCCCAATTTCATAGAAGTCTACAGTGCCAATGAGTTGATAGTTTAGTTCTTCAATGACTGAGTTTATGGCTTGCTTGTCTATTGTGTTCTTGATCCTTGATATAGTAATTATCTTATTTATTCCGTTGGTGTATATTTTTATTCTGGGTGGTGTGTGTGTCAGCGCTTTTGTTATTGCGAATGGTACAAAGAATAATGCCAATGATATGCTTGTGATATACAGAATTCGTCTTAAGCTGAAGTTGGTCTTTTGTGGGGTAGGCGTTACCGCTTCAGTATAAACGGGATTGATGTTGTCATTGATGAACTCCAGCTGGATATTGCCCTGAAGTGTATCAAGGCCGTAACCAAAACCTTTCTTGGTGAATATAATGTTGTTGCCGGAAATTTCTCTGAATATTCTTCTCAGATTGGCAATGGCAACTGGAATGGAATTGGGGGAAACAATTCTTCCATGCCAGCCGGCATCCAAGAGTTTATCTCTGCTTACTGCTTGGCCTCGACTGAGGTATAGCTCTTTTAATATATAAAATTCTGGAATTGAACATTTATATCCTTTGGTGTCTGTTTTGATAATTGGATTGTCGTTGTTTTGGCGAGCTGTGATTATTTTCCTACCTTTAGTGATGTCCATTTTTATTCCTATTGTTTTTGTTTTTAATTTAAGTTTCTACATGTTTTACGCCCTAATAATAAGTAATAAAAAATCCTGTTGTTGAGATAATGTTTCATTAATCAATAGAGTGTTAATTTTGCAAGTTATTGATTCTTAAGCTCAATGCCTGTGTTGTCAATAGTGGGTATCCCTTAGGCTCCATTTATTAGTTTTTATAACTGCGGGATTAACTCCACTGGTGAGAATCTCTGCCTTGATCCCGCAAAATGCATAGTGTTAACCGAATGCTGGTCTGTTTGCCGGGTTGTTGCTGTTCAGTGCTATCAAGGGGGAAACATGCTCACGCAGCAGAGATGTGACAATACGGATTCTGGCAATGAGTCGGGCAGCATAGGCAAGCTGTTTAATGAGTACAATAACGCACCATTAACTGAAGCCCATTTTCAGGAGATAGTTGCCAGAAAAATAAGCGGCTGTGCCCAAGAGGTGGCTTATGAAGTATTATTCAGGCCTGGAAAGCTATGCTTAAGTGTGGAAGGCTTCTATGCTAATCTGCATCAAAAAGAGCTATTGAATTTATCTCTGGAGCAGTTGCATCAATTGGCGGCTATTGATTACAGGCATCTCGATGTTTTGGCCTTGGCTGGCCACAAAATTGCACGGCTGTTTATCAATATAGAAGCTAGAATCATCTCATCTTTAGAGGCTGAATTGGTTTGGCTAAAAGAAACATTGAAACAACAAGAGGTGGAGTTGGTTGTTGAAATTACGGAACGTTTGTCAGCCAAGATTGCTACAACTGCTTTTGCCAGTATCGCCAAGTTACATGATTTTGGTGTTAAATTTGCTTTGGATGACTTTGAGCCTAAAGGTGATTTGAGACGGCATTGGATTAATACTGCTTGCGTCGATTATATCAAATTGATCCTTCCCCGCGGTTTTGAAAAATCAGAAAAAGTCAGGCTGGATTTTATTGACTATATATATCAATTAAAAAATCAGGCTCAGGTTAAGGTGATTGTTGAAAAGGTAGAGACGCTGGAGCAATTTTTGGCGATGGAGTTGGTACCCTATGATGGTTTGCAGGGATACCTGTTTTCCCAGCCGGAAAAGCTGGCGCAAATAGAGTTGCACCGGCATGCCTTTGTGTGACATCGCAGGCGCTAATTCACTTGTTTAACGGATAAAAAAGGTCACTGTCACGGCAAAAATTTCTCGTTATCTGAATGTAAAATCTACTGATAGATTGTGTGAGACTTCTCTGTGCTGCCCCATGGGATGGCACTTTACTCACACAAGGAAACAAGATGAAAAGCTTAACTCTGCTGCTGGCCGGTATGTTACTCAGTGGTGCTGCCCTGGCAGCCGATGAAGAAAACGCCCTGCCTCAAGCCAGTGAAACCGATATTCAACAACTGCAGCAAGCCTGTTTGCAAATGGCCGATGAAGACGCGGTGCCAGCCGAAGAACGTCAGGAATATCTGCTGACTTGCGTTAATGATCAACTCAACGAAATGGGTTATCAGCTTCTGGAAAGTTTGCCAGAGGTTAATTAATCTCCACAAGGGCAGCCCATCTGTGTTTTAATTCTCCGGTATACGATATGCATTGTTTGCTGGGGGATGGATGCCTTGCTGTTGAGTCTATTTAATACGTGGTGGGGTGATTTATTCACTCCACCACGTAAACTCCTTTCCCTTTTTCTGCTTTTGCTGACGGTTTTTCTCAACTACCCGACCAAGGTATTGGCTCAAGCTCAGCCGTTACGGGTCAGCTTTATTAATCCAGGCTCTGCTCAGGAGAGTTTCTGGGGCGATATAGATAAGCTGATGTTGGTGGCGGCGGCCGAGCTCAACATTGAGTTGGAAATACTGCATGCCAACAGGGATCATTTCAGGATGATAGCCCTGGCACAAGAGTTGGCGGCTCGCGAGCAATTGCCCCGGTATGTCATTTTGGTCAATGAAAAAAATGTTGCCGCAAAAATGCTGGCAGCCTTTGAAGGGCTCCCCTTTAAAACGCTACTGCTGCTCAATGATATTGAGCCCAAGGCGCGTCATTCATTGTTGCAGGAGCCTTATTGGCAGCAGCATTTGCTGCCACCATTGATTCCGGACAATGAACGAATAGGTTTTCTGACCGCCCAGGCGCTGTTAATGCAAATGGGGAATAGGCGGCAGGGCAAGGTATTATTGATCTCAGGTGACAAGGGAACACCGGCGTCTATCGAGCGGACTCAAGGGGCTTTAAACGGTTTTCGGCAGGCGGGGATAGAACCGCTGCAACTCGTCTATGGTCACTGGCAAGAGCAAAGAGCCAGGGCGCAGACCCAGGTGTTGCTGAATCGTTACCCCGGGCTGGAAGGGATTTGGACCGCCAACGATCATATGGCCTTTGGTGCCATTGCGGCATTGGAGGACAAGGGGCTCAGGCCTGGAGAGGATATTTTCATCGCCAGTATCAACACTTCCTCCAAGGTACTTGATTGGCGTAGTCAGGGGCACATCAGTGTCTTGGGCGGCGGTCATTTGCTGGCGGGGGCAGAGGCGCTCAGGCGCATCCGTGACGACAGCGAGGCCAGGCCATGGAATGAGAAGGTTCCCCCAATGTTCAGGCTTCTGGTGCCGGGCACTGAGCCTTTCAATCTGCTCGAGCAACGAAATTGGCGGGCACTGCTCGCCTGGTACCAACAGACATCGGAAGTAACGCATTGAAACAAAGCTCCGTCATCAGTCACAAGATGACCCTGGTTATCATAGGTGTCAGTTCATTTTTTGCCTTGGTGACCATGGCGGCCCAGCTGTTCTGGAACTATCAGGATGGCGTTGAGGGCAGCAATCGCAGGTTACATGAATATGTCGAGGCAAATCTGCCCGGCATGGCGCAGGCTATTTGGGATGTGGACCATAAGCTGCTGCGGGACATACTGATTGGCATAGGCATGCAGCCCTATGTTTCCGGCGCGTCTTTGTCCAGTGCCGACGGGATTGCCCTGCAGGTGGGAAATAATCAGGCCCAGGATAATGAGACCTTTCTGTTTCCAATCATCTACCGTCAGCAACAGATAGGTGAGCTCAAGGTTCAGCGCAGCCGCAACCAACTCTATTATGAGTTGTGGCGGCAGATGATTCTGATAGTCGTGGGTAATGGCTTGAAAACCCTGCTGATGATCTATGTGATTCTGACGCTGGTGCGCAGCCTGGTTACAGGAAGGCTGGCGGCGCTGGCCGCATACGTCAACCGCATAGATTTGGGGCAACCGCGAAAAGTGCCCTTGCCCGATGCGGTTGGGGCGGCGAATCAGGATGAAATTGGCAGTGTCGCCCGCGCCATAGAGCAGATGTATCGACGTATTAGAACCGATTTTGCCCGCAAACGTTGGCAACAGAGACATCTGGCCCGGGGGCAAAGGCAGTTGTCTGAGTTGGTAGAGCTAAGCCATAAGGAGCTGGCTTGGCAGGCCAGAGCCAATGAGTTGTTGGCGGATCTGTCATTACAATTTTTGAAGTTGCAGCCGGGAGAAGTCAATCAGGCCCTGGCCGATGTTGGCCGTCAGATTGCCGAATTGTTTGCCGTCGAACGGGTCGCCTTGTTGGAGATAAAGGAGCAACAACTCTGCTACCGCAGTGTCTGGAGCCGCCGGGGTGACCCTCAGGCTTCACGCTACATAGATATCAGTGAGTTGAATCGTTTTTCAGAGCAGCTCAACTCCCGCCAGATGATGGTGGTGGAAGATGTGGAAACCCTGAGGCCAGAGGCGGATGCGGAATATCGTCTGCTCAAGCAGTTGCAGTTACGTTCCCTGGCACTGTTTGCCATTACCGATGGTCACGATCTGTTGGGGGTATTGTCGCTGAGTAATGGTCAATCACCTCAGCCGTGGCCGCAGTCCCGCCGTGCCATGCTGACCCAGTTTGCCGCTGCGCTCAATGAACTCTTGGTCAGGGAGCGCAGGGATTTGCAGATGCTGGGGCTGCAGCGGGAACTGTTGGGGCTGAATCACAAGCTCAAGCAGCTGTCGGAAACCGATGAACTTACCGGGTTGGCCAATCGCCGCCCCTTTACCGAATCCCTGGCGCGGCTGCTGGCCTCGGAAGAAGCCGGTGCACTGATCATGCTGGATGTGGATCACTTCAAGGCCTTCAACGACAGTTTCGGTCATCCGGCCGGTGACAGTGTGCTGCAGCGCCTGGCGCAGACCATGCAAAAAGCGCTTCCTGAATCAGCCTTGTTGGCCAGGGTCGGCGGCGAGGAATTTGCTTTGGTCTTGCCGGGAGTCGACCGCCGGCAAGCCAAGGATTTGGCTGAAACTCTGTTGAATCGAGTCAGGGCGTTGCAGATCTCTCACGCAGCATCGCCAGCAGGCATAGTCACCATAAGTCTTGGGCTGGCACTTCTGCCCCGGGATGAACAGGATTTGAGTGAGGTTATTCGAGTGGCAGACAAGGCGCTTTATCAGGCCAAGCATTTGGGACGCAACACTTGGTTTCTGGCGGAATAACACTTGGTTTCTGAAGGAGTAACACGGGGGATCAGTGGCCGGTGAATGTTTGCAGTAACAGCTGCAGTTCGCCGCTTTTTTCCAATTGGGTTACACCGGTATTGAACTCTTCCAGCAGCGCCATCTTGTGTGGGCTTTGCCTGGAAACCAGCATATAGAAGGGTTCTGGCCGAGTGTTGGGAATGGCTTGCGTTGCCAGCCCTATGACCTGTGGATCGCGATCCATCAGTTTCAAGGTGCCGCTGAAAATCTCCAGTCGTGCCAGAAAGAAGTCACACCGGCCCCGGATCAATAATTCGGGGATCAACGGCAGATCTTTGCTCAGGGACAATGGCTGAGAGTTGTCCCAACCGAAGTTACGATAATTGAAACCGCGAATGCCGCAAACTGTGCCCAGCTGTGCCCAGCTGTGCCAGCTCGGTCAGTGAGTTGAACCTCAAGCCCTGCGGGAAACGACGCTTGAGAAAGACCACCCCCGGGGTGAGATAGTAATAGGAGCGCGACAGCAGGAACTTTCGCCGTCGCTCGGGATTGGCCGAGGCGCTCATGGCTGCGTCTATCTTGCCCTGTTCCACTTCCAGCATGCACCTTGGCCAGGGAAGGGTGATGATTTGCAGTTGCCAGCGTGGTGGCGTAAACAGCCGATAAAGCAGCTGAATGTCATAGCCGTCACTATCGTGGGTCTTGTAACCATCGACTCTGGAAAAGTAATTGAAGGGGGGAAATTCAGACTCTTCGACACATATCCTTAACTTAATGCCGTTAGAGTCTTCTTCAGCCATTGAAACCGGTGAGATAAGCATCACTGTCAAAAATGCCGCAAACGGATATAATGTAAACTTCATTCCGGTAAAAGAGGCCTGCAATGGGTTTCTTGGAGTATAGCAAAGCCACTCAATTCGCCATGTAATTGTCCATACCGGTAACCAGTTCGCCTTTCTGACCTCCCAGTCATTCCATTTTCAGGCCTGGATAAGGGCACGGCATAGAAGCGCTTTGTAACTAACCTAAGGTGTTGTATGAGTTTATTCGATAATTTGGTGATTATCTTTTGCCTGATCGGAACCAGCTGCTTTTTTTCCATGTCTGAGATTGCTCTGGCCGCATCCCGTAAAATCCGTTTACGGCAGATGGCCGAGGAGGGAGACTTGCGCGCCGAAAAAGTATTGGCGTTGCAAACCACTCCGGGCAGTTTTTTCACCGTAGTGCAGATTGGTCTCAATGCCGTCGCCATCATGGGGGGGATTGTCGGTGAGTCTGCTTTTACCCCTTACTTCGCAGCGGCTTTGGCCCATGTGATCCCTCAGGCTTGGGTCGGACAGCTAAGCTTTGTGTTGTCCTTCGTGCTGGTGACCAGCCTGTTTATTCTGATTGCCGACCTGATGCCCAAACGGGTTGCCATGGCCTTACCGGAGAAAGTGGCGGTTAACTTGGTGAACCCCATGCTGATATGCATCACCCTACTGCGCCCCTTTGTGTGGATCTTCAACGGCATGGCCAACGGTATCTTCAAGCTATTGCAGATCCCCACTGCCCGCAATGATGAGATCACCCCGGACGATATCTACGCCATCATGGATGCCGGCGCCGAGGCCGGTGTGTTGGATAAGGGCGAGCAGCAGATGATAGAGAATGTGTTCGAGATGCAATCTGTCAGTGTTACCTCGGCGATGACCGCCCGTGAGAGCCTGGTGTATTTTCTGCTGCAGGATGACGAAGACACTATCAAGAAAAAAATCGCCGAAGATCCGCACAACAAGTTTTTGGTCTGTGATGGTCAACTGGACAATATTAAAGGGGTGGTAGACGCCAAGGAGCTGCTGATCCGGGTGATCAACGGCCGCAAGATAGATTTGAAAGATACCTCGTTAGTACGCAGCAGCCTGATTATTCCCGACACCCTGAGCCTGTCGGAAGCCATGGAGTACTTCCGTCATCACAGGGCCGACTTTGCCGTGGTGATGAATGAATACGCCCTGGTGGTGGGGATAGTGACTACTGACGATCTGCAAAGTGCGGTAATGGGCGCCTGGTCGCTGCATGAAAGTGAAGAGCAGATAGTGCCCCGTGACGCCAATTCCTGGCTGGTGGACGGGGTGACGCCGATAACCGATGTGATGCGTGCCTTTGGTATTGAGGAGTTCCCGCAAAACCAAAACTATGAAACCATCGCCGGTTTTATGATGTACACATTACGCAAGATCCCCAAGCGCACCGATTCGGTCAACTACGCAGGTTATAAGTTTGAGGTGGTGGACATAGATGCCTACAAGGTAGACCAGTTGCTGGTTACCCGCCTCTTGCCTCAGGAAGATCAACTGCCCAAGGATGAAGAGTCACTCGATATTTAAGGTAAGCTCGAAGGGCGTGGCATACAGACCATAGATTGAGTTATGCATCTTGCAAAGGACTCGGTCGTAGGCGGTAAAGCCCGCCCGACTTTCCAAGCCGAGCTTAGGGAAGGTGCGAATAAGTCCTCGCGGCACTCTGGCTTACACAGCAATTGGCATTCAAGGCATCTGACTGAAGGCATGCCGGGGCCTGTCGAAGTCGGATAACGCAGAGAGCCGATTGCTGTGCAAGCCCCGAAGGGCGTGGCTTACAAGCCTGCTTGCTGTGTTGTGCTTCTTGCAAAGGACTAGCCATTTGCTGCGAACCACGCCTTGTATCCAGGCCTGTAAGCCGACGCAGAGCACGCATGGGACTTGTTCGCACCTTCCTTAGCTAAATCACTTCCAGAAACGCACTCACCAAGGGATCCTGGCGCCGCTTGGCCTTGCAGCAGCACCCCAGTTCAAAGGGGGCTATCTCGGCCGGTGAGGCCAGGGTTTTTATCCTCTCGCCCAGTGGACTGTTGGCTACCACTACATCCGGAGTGATGCTGACACCGCAGCCCAGAGCCACCATGGGCACTATCGCCTCGTGGCCCGATACCTGGGCATAGATATTGGCCTTGATCCCCATCGCCTTGAACCAGCGCTCGGCCCGTAAACGCCCGGGGCCGTGGTCTGGCACGATAAAGGGCAGTTGCTCCCAGGGAATAGGATTTTGCGCCAGCAGCGACTGCAACTGACAGTTGATGGTGGGCGCGATAATCGACAGTGGCACCTCTCCTATGGGGGCAAAGTGCAGACTCGGCGGAAAGTCCTGCGGCAGAGCGGCGATGGCGATATCCGCCCTCTGCTGCTGAATTTCCTGCACCGCATCGGCGGCATCACCCGTGGTGAGTTTGATATCGACCAGGGGCTGCTGGCGGCGAAACTTATCCAATAGGGCCGGCAGGTGGCTGTAGGCGGCTGTGACTGAGCAATAGAGTTGCAATGTGCCCCTCAGCAGCTTTTGCTGCGGATCCAGCTCGCGGCGCAGCTCCTGCCACTGAGTCAATGTCTGGCTGGCGAAGCGGCGAAAGGCTTCGCCTGCGTGGGTCAGGGTAACGCTGCGGTTGTCCCGCTCCAGCAGCTTGCTGCCCACTTCATCTTCCAGCCTTTGCAAGGTGCGGCTTAAGGTTGAAGGGCTGACATGCATCCGGGTGGCGGTGCGGGAAAAATGCAGGGTGTCGCAGAGATCCAGATAGAGTTTTATCGCCCGAATATCCATGCCGTTTTGCCTCTCTTATTGTTGCGTTTTGTGCAACATGACATGCCGAATATATCATTTCAAGCAATTTAAACCATGGGCTATAGTGATTTGCATCACTGAGCCGTTTCGGCTTGGTCCCAGGAATTCGGTTAAACAGGTGGCTAAGATGGCAAATTACTTCAATACCCTGAATCTGCGGCAGCAGTTGGCACAGCTGAGCCAGTGCCGTTTTATGGAGCGCAGCGAGTTTGAAAACGGCTGTGACTATATCAAGGACTGGAATATTGTCATCCTTGGCTGTGGTGCCCAGGGGTTAAATCAGGGGTTGAACATGCGTGACTCAGGGCTGAACATCGCCTATGCCCTGCGTAGCGAAGCCATCGCCGAGAAACGTGCTTCCTGGCAGCGGGCCACCGAAAACGGTTTCAAGGTGGGCACCTTCGAAGAACTGATCCCCGGGGCCGATCTGGTACTGAACCTGACACCGGACAAGCAGCACACTCCTGTAGTCAATGCGGTAATGCCCTTGATGAAACAAGGTGCGACCTTGTCCTATTCCCACGGTTTCAACATAGTGGAAGAGGGGATGCAGGTGCGCCAGGACATTACTGTCATCATGGTGGCGCCCAAGTGCCCCGGTACTGAAGTGCGTGAGGAATACAAGCGTGGCTTTGGGGTACCGACACTGATCGCCGTGCATCCTGAGAACGATCCCAATGGCGACGGTCTGGAGATCGCCAAGGCCTATGCCAGTGCTACCGGCGGCGATCGTGCCGGCGTGCTGCACTCCTCGTTTATTGCCGAGGTGAAGTCTGATCTGATGGGCGAGCAGACCATTCTCTGCGGTATGCTGCAGACAGGGGCGATTCTGGGTTATGACAAGATGGTGGCCGATGGCGTTGAGCCGGGTTATGCCGCCAAGCTTATCCAGCAGGGCTGGGAAACCATCACTGAGGCGCTCAAGCATGGCGGTATCACCAATATGATGGATCGCCTGTCCAACCCGGCCAAGATCAAGGCGTTTGAGATTGCCGAAGAGCTTAAGGTGTTGCTGACCCCGCTGTTTGAAAAACATATGGACGACATCATCAGCGGCGAGTTTTCCGCCACTATGATGGCCGACTGGGCCAATGATGACGCCAATTTGCTGCGCTGGCGTGAAGAGACCAATAACACCGGCTTTGAAAAGGCGCCTGTCTGTGCAGAGCAGATAGATGAGCAGACCTATTTCGACAAGGGGATCTTCCTGGTGGCCATGATCAAGGCCGGGGTGGAACTGGCGTTCGATACCATGGTGGATGCCGGGATCATCGAAGAGTCGGCCTATTACGAGTCGCTGCATGAGACGCCGCTGATTGCCAACACCATAGCCCGTAAACGCCTCTATGAGATGAACGTAGTGATCTCGGATACCGCCGAATATGGTTGTTACTTGTTCAACCATGCCGCCGTGCCGCTGCTGCGTGACTATGTCAACGCCCTCTCTCCCGAGGTCCTGGGCGCCGGTCTCAAGGATTCGGGCAATGGGGTTGATAATCTGCGTCTGATCGAGGTCAACGAAGCGATTCGTCATACGGCCGTCGAATATGTCGGTGCCGAACTTCGCGGTTACATGACTGAAATGAAAAGGATAAACCTGCAAGGTTGACGTAAACGTTAGCTTGATTGCCGCCGGCGGCAATCAAGCTGTTTAGGCGGGCCATTGCCGAGGGTGCCATAGCCAAGCCAAGTTGGAAGATTTTCAGGTTGTGAATTTTTTTGTTGTGTTCTGAAAACACTTTATGGTAATGGTTAATAAGTGCGCTGCCAAAGGGCTCGCCAAGCAGATAAATTGAATACAGGAAACTGTCTGAGAAATGTTTAACTTAAGCGCCAAGCTCCTCCTCGTGATTATTACCGTCGTGATTATTCCATCACAGCGGGGGCGGCTCGTGGCGCGACGACAGACCAGATAGGGTCAGAAATTGCAAACAAACCCCCCGCTCCGAAAGGACCGGGGGGTTTGTCGTTTCAGGGCCATTGAAAACTTAAACAGCAGCAAAAATAGGCGAGACAACAAGATGGAACAAGGGCAGAAGATCAGCGGCAGTGAAGCAGTTATCAAGGTATTGGCCGCCCATGGGGTGAACACGGTTTTTGGTTATCCCGGCGGCGCCATCATGCCTATCTACGATGCTCTCTACGACAGCCAGGTCGAACATCTGCTCTCCCGTCATGAACAGGGCGCCGCCTTCGCCGCCGTCGGTTATGCCCGCTCAAGCGGTAAGACAGGCGTCTGCCTGGCCACCTCGGGCCCGGGGGCGACCAATCTGATCACCGCCTTGGCCGATGCGCTGTTGGACTCAGTGCCGCTGGTGGCCATCACAGGCCAGGTTTCCACCTCCGTGATAGGCACAGATGCCTTTCAGGAGATGGACGTGCTGGGCATGAGCCTGTCATGTACCAAACACAGTTTTATGGTGACCTGCGCCGATGAACTGGTTGCTACCCTGTACCGCGCCTTCGAAATCGCCGCCTCCGGCCGTCCCGGTCCTGTGCTGGTGGATATCCCCAAAGACATCCAGCTTGCCCAAGTGGAATACAAGGCGCCGTTGCAGGCGGTGCCCGATGAGCTGGAGCTGGACCAGGCGGCTTTGGCGGAAGCCAACGCCTTGCTGGCGGCAGCGCGCCAACCCATGTTGTACGTCGGTGGCGGCGTCGGTATGGCGGGCGCAGTGGAGCCGCTGCGGGCCTTTATCCAGCGTAGCGGTATTCCTTCGGTGGCAACGCTTAAGGGGCTGGGCGCCATAGCCCATGGCACTCAAGGTTACCTGGGGATGCTGGGGATGCACGGCAACAAGGCCGCCAATCTGGCGGTGCAGCAGTGCGATCTGCTGCTGGTGGTCGGTGCCCGTTTCGATGACAGGGTCACGGGTAGGCTGGAGAGCTTTGCCAGCAAGGCCAAGGTGATCCACCTGGATATCGATGCCGCCGAACTTGGCAAACTGCGTCAGCCGGATGTGGCCATGGATGGGGACTTAAGAAGCATATTGACGCAACTGGCGCCGCAAGCGCTGCAAATAGCGCCCTGGCAGGCTGAAGTCGAGCACCTGCGGGCGCTGCACCAGTGGGATTACGTCCATCCAGGCTCACTCATCTATGCGCCGGCCATGTTGCGCCGTCTGGCCAACAAGCTGCCGAGCGACTCTGTGGTGAGCTGTGATGTCGGCCAGCACCAGATGTGGGTTGCCCAGCATATGCATTTTCGCCGCCCGGAAGATCATCTTTCCAGTGCCGGGCTTGGCACCATGGGCTTTGGCTTGCCGGCGGCCATAGGCGCGCAGATGGCCCGGCCGGATGCCACTGTGGTCACGGTTTCCGGCGATGGCTCTTTCATGATGAATGTGCAGGAGCTGACCACCATCAAGCGTCGTAAACTGCCGGTGAAGATACTTTTGATAGATAACCAGAAGTTGGGCATGGTGAAGCAGTGGCAACAGCTGTTTTTTGAAGAGAGATACAGCGAAACCGACCTGTCCGATAACCCCGACTTTGTTACCCTGGCGTCCTCCTTCGATATCCCCGGACGCACCATCTACTCGGCCGATGAGGTTGAGCAGGCACTGGATGAGATGCTCAGTGCCAAAGGCCCCTTCCTGCTGCACGTCGCCATAGACGATGCCTTTAATGTCTGGCCGCTGGTTCCCCCCGGCGCCTCCAACTGTGAAATGATGGAACAAACGGAGAAGCGATCATGATCCATAATCTGGAATTGACCCTGGAACAACGCCCCGAAGTACTGGAACGTGTATTGCGGGTAACCCGCCACCGCGGCTTTACCGTCCGCGATATGCATATGACACTGGCCGAGGATCAGCGCCTGCAGCTGGCAATGGCGGTCGACAGTGACAGAGCCATAGAGCTGCTGAGCCGTCAGTTGACTAAGTTGGTAGACGTAGCCCGCTGCACTGTGCGGCCCGCGAGCAGCCTTTCCCGTACCGTCAACGGCTAACCAAGAATCATCAGAATAAGCGTAAGGAATTGAGCAATGCCCAAACTCAGATCAGCAACCAGTACCGAAGGCCGCAACATGGCCGGAGCCCGAGCCCTTTGGCGTGCCACAGGGGTCAAGGAAGGCGACTTCGGTAAGCCCATTATCGCCATTGCCAATTCTTTCACTCAGTTTGTCCCCGGTCATGTGCATCTGAAAGACATGGGCTCTCTGGTGGCATCGGCCGTCGAAGAGGCCGGCGGCATCGCCAAAGAGTTCAACACCATAGCGGTCGATGATGGCATCGCCATGGGTCATGGCGGCATGCTCTATTCCCTGCCTTCCCGTGAACTGATTGCCGACAGCGTCGAATATATGGTCAATGCCCACTGCGCCGATGCTCTGGTGTGTATCTCCAACTGCGACAAGATCACCCCCGGCATGTTGATGGCGGCGCTGCGGCTCAATATCCCCGTGGTATTTGTTTCCGGCGGGCCTATGGAAGCGGGCAAGACCAAACTGTCCGATAAGCTTATCAAGCTGGATCTGGTGGATGCCATGGTGGCGGCGGCCGATGACAGGGTATCCGATGCCGACAGCGAGAAAATCGAACGCAGCGCCTGCCCAACCTGTGGCAGCTGCTCCGGCATGTTTACTGCCAACTCGATGAACTGCCTGACCGAGGCGTTGGGGCTGTCGCTGCCGGGCAACGGCTCCATGTTGGCGACCCACAGCGATCGGCGCGAACTGTTTCTGGAGGCGGGCAGAAGAGTGATGGCGCTGGCCAAGCGTTACTACTCGGATGATGATGCCTCGGTATTGCCGCGCAATATTGCCAACTTCAAGGCGTTCGAGAATGCCATGACCTTGGATATCGCCATGGGAGGTTCTTCCAACACTGTGCTGCACCTGTTGGCGGCGGCTCAGGAAGCCGAAGTGGATTTCACCATGACGGATATCGACCGTCTCAGCCGCAAGGTGCCGCACCTTTGCAAGGTGGCACCTTCGACCCCTAAATACCATATGGAAGATGTCCACAGAGCCGGTGGCGTAATGGGGATCTTGGGTGAGCTGGAACGCGCCGGTTTATTGCATACGGATGTTAACCATGTGGCTTCTGATGATGGCTCGCTTGAGTCTGTGTTGGCCAATTATGATGTGATGCGCACCGAGTCTGC
This sequence comes from Shewanella sp. VK101, assembly GCF_056497865.1. Taxonomy (NCBI): domain Bacteria; kingdom Pseudomonadati; phylum Pseudomonadota; class Gammaproteobacteria; order Alteromonadales; family Shewanellaceae; genus Shewanella; species Shewanella sp. VK101. The sequence goes on along the minus strand of NZ_CM151402.1, from coordinate 4,504,123 downwards.
GAAGGTAAAAGACTTCTTCCGCGCCGGTCCCGCGGGGATCCCTACTACCCAGGCCTTCAGCCAGGATTGCCGCTGGCCATCACTGGATACAGATCGCCGCGAAGGTTGTATCCGCAGCCGCGAGTTTGCCTTCAGTCAGGAAGGGGGCTTGGCGGTACTGTCCGGTAATCTGGCCGAGCATGGCTGCATAGTGAAAACCGCCGGGGTGGATGAATCCAACCTGAGGTTCAAAGGCGTGGCTAGGGTATATGAGAGCCAGGACGAGGCCGTTGCCGGGATCCTCGGCGGTGAAGTGGTCGCCGGGGATGTGGTGGTTATTCGCTACGAAGGCCCCAAAGGTGGCCCTGGCATGCAGGAGATGCTTTATCCCACCAGTTACCTCAAGTCCCGCGGTTTGGGCAAGGCCTGCGCCTTAATCACAGATGGCCGCTTCTCCGGCGGTACCTCAGGGCTGTCCATAGGCCACGTGTCACCGGAAGCCGCCTCAGGGGGCACTATCGCCTTGATTGAAAATGGCGATGCCATTGAAATCGATATCCCGGCCCGCAGCATCACGCTTAAGCTGAGCGATGCTGAGCTCGCCCGGCGCAGTGAGGCGATGCAGGCCAAGGGGCCTTTGGCCTGGAAGCCTTTGGCACGGGTGCGCCCTGTGTCGCTGGCGCTCAAGGCTTATGCCATGTTGGCCACCAGTGCCGACAAGGGCGCCGTGCGCGATCGCACTAAGTTGGAGGGCTAGTATGTTGGCGCTGGCATCCAAGAGTCAGCTGTCGCTGGCCAACTATTATCTGCAGAAGATCCTCTTGTCCCATGTCTATGATGTGGCGCGGGTTACCCCGCTGTCGAGTCTGAACAAGCTGTCGGCCCGCCTGGGCTGCCAGGTGTTTCTCAAGCGCGAGGATATGCAACCGGTACACTCGTTCAAACTGCGCGGCGCCTATAATCGTATCGCCGCCTTGAGCCCCGCTGAGTGCGAAAACGGAGTGGTATGTGCCTCGGCCGGTAATCATGCCCAGGGCGTTGCCATGTCGGCTTCGAGTCGCGGCGTCGACGCCGTGATAGTGATGCCAACCACCACTCCGGACATCAAGATAGATGCGGTGCGCCGCCTCGGCGGCAATGTGGTGCTTCATGGGCAGTCGTTCGATCAGGCCAATCAGTATGCCATGTCGCTGGCCCAGGATGAGGGGCGGGTGTTTATTCCACCCTTCGATGATGAGGCGGTGATCGCCGGGCAGGGCACGGTTGCCCAGGAGATGCTGCAGCAGCAAAGAGATCTTGAAGTGGTGTTTGTGCCAGTGGGTGGCGGTGGCTTAATCGCCGGAATTGCCGCTTACTACAAAGCCGTGATGCCTGAGGTGAAGATTATCGGCGTCGAGCCGGAAGATGCCGCCTGTCTCAAGGCAGCGCTGGAAGCGGATGAACCTGTGACGCTGGAGCAGGTGGGTTTGTTTGCCGATGGGGTGGCGGTTAAGCGTATAGGTCAGGAGCCTTTTCGATTGGCGCGGGAATATGTCGATGAAGTGGTGACCGTCAGCTCGGATGAAATTTGCGCCGCGGTCAAGGATATCTTCGAAGATACCCGCGCCATTGCCGAACCGGCCGGTGCTTTGTCGCTGGCCGGACTGAAAAAGTATGTCGGTGACAAGGGCAAGGGCGAGAAACTGGCGGCGATTCTCAGCGGAGCCAATGTCAATTTTCACAGCCTGAGATATGTGTCCGAGCGCTGCGAACTGGGCGAGCATAAAGAGGCGGTGCTGGCAGTGACCATTCCGGAAAGGCCGGGCTCCTTCCTGCATTTTTGTGAACTGCTGGAGCGGCGGGTGATGACAGAGTTCAACTACCGTTTCAGCGGGCGCGATCGCGCCGTGGTCTTTGCCGGGATCCGTCTTAGCGAAGGTGCCAGCGAGCTGCAGGCGATTGTCTCCCGCCTGGAGAGTGCCGGTTTTGCAGTGCAGGATCTTTCTGCCGATGAAGCGGCCAAACTGCATGTGCGTTATATGGTGGGCGGCTTGCCACCCGAGCCTTTGGAGGAAAAACTGCTCAGCTTTGAATTCCCGGAGCATCCGGGGGCCTTGCTGCAGTTTCTCACGACATTGAAGAGCAAGTGGAACATCAGTCTATTTCACTATCGCAACCATGGCGCCGCCTTTGGGCGGGTGCTGGCCGGCTTTGAAGTGCCCAAGGCCGATGAAGCCGCCTTTGGTCAGTTTCTGGATGAGTTGGGGTTTGTCTGCCAGGACGAGACGGATAACCCCGCCTACCGGCTGTTTCTGGCGCGTCCAGGCCAGTGAGATCCTGAAAGGGAACAGGTCGACTGTCTTCGCCAAAAGCAGGGGCAGTCCGGCGGCCAGTTTTATGCTATGGTCTTGAGTTATTATTCTAATCCGTACCCTGAAACCTCTTGTAAGGAGAGCCAAGATGTTTGCTGCACCCTCGGTTAGCGCTTTCAACCCTCCCCGCCGGATCCTGATGGGCCCCGGCCCTTCGGATGTCTATCCTCAGGTATTGGCGGCGCAGTCGCGGCCGACGGTCGGGCATCTGGATCCTCTGTTTGTGGCCATGATGGATGAGCTCAAGAGCCTTATTCAATATGCGTTTCAAACCCGTAACGAGATGACTATAGCGGTATCTGCCCCGGGCAGCGCCGGTATGGAGACCTGCTTCGTCAACCTGGTGGAGCCGGGCGAAAAGGTGATTGTCTGCCGTAACGGGGTGTTTGGCGACAGAATGCGCCAGAACGTCGAGCGGATTGGCGCCGAGGCGGTGATGCTGGATTTCGAATGGGGCACAGCGGTTGACCCAGAAGTGGTGGAAGCCGCGCTGAAGGCGCATCCCGATGCCGCCTTCCTGGCCTTTGTGCACGCCGAAACCTCCACCGGCGCGCTTTCCGACGCCAAAACGCTGTGCGCCCTGGCGCGTGAGCACGGCTGTCTGTCGATTGTCGATGCCGTAACTTCCCTCGGTGGCGTCGAGCTCAGAGTCGATGATTGGGGCATAGATGCCATCTATTCCGGCAGTCAGAAGTGCCTCTCCTGTGTGCCTGGGTTGTCTCCCGTGTCCTTCTCACCGGCCGCTGTGGCCAAACTCAAGGCGCGCAAGAGCCCGGTGCAGAGCTGGTTCCTGGACCAGTCCCTGGTGATGGGTTATTGGAGCGGTGATGGCAAGCGCAGTTATCACCACACGGCGCCTGTTAATGCCTTGTACTCACTGCACGAAGCGCTGCGGTTACTGGCCGAAGAGGGGCTGGAAAATGCCTGGCAACGTCACCGGGATATGCACCTTTTGCTGCGTCAGGGGCTTGAGTCCATGGGGCTCGAATTTGTGGTGGCCGAGCAGAGCCGCTTGCCGCAACTCAACGCGGTTTATATCCCGCAAGGTGTCGATGATGGCGCCGTGAGAAAGCAGCTGTTGGATAACTATAATCTGGAGATAGGTGCCGGCCTCGGCGCCTTGGCCGGAAAGGCTTGGCGTATCGGCCTGATGGGTTACGGTGCCAGACGGGAAAATGTTGCCCTGTGCCTGCGGGCCCTGGCCGAAGTGCTCAACTGATCCTATAGATAAACGCCCCGTTCAATGACGGGGCGTTTTCGTTTCAGCCTTTACTCACAGCCCCTGTGAACCAAGGTTCCAGGCGGCGATAGCTGTGGCTGCCGACATAGATAGCCAGGGCCGACAATATTCCTCCCAGCAGGGTCGAGGTCAATACATCGACACTCCAATGCATCCCCAGCAACATACGGCTCAGCCCCATCAACAGCGCCCAGCAGATAAGCAGCGCCGGAAGCCAGAGATTGTTGTGCCTCAGCAGAAAGAAACTGCTGCACATAGTCAGGGTCACGGCAAAAATGGTGTGGCCGGAGGGAAAGGAAAACCCAGTTTCTATCTGCCAGTGGCGCTGGATCTGTGCCGAGATGGGCATATCCAGCGGTGATACCCCGGGAAGAACCTGTGCCAGCAGTTCCCTGCGGGCGTACTTGTCTATGCTGTAGAACTCCTTGATATCCAGATGCTGCTGGTGGGACAGCCATTCGATATAGGGCCGGGATTCTGCAAATACCAGCTTGAGCTGTTCATTGAGCAGCAAACACAGCACCAAGCCCAGCGAAGTGCAGAACATCATCTTCAGCCAGCTGCCCCTTGGCAGGATAAAAAAGCTGATGGCAAACACCAACAACACGGTGCTTACGCCCCAGGGCGCCGAACCGGACACGGTTAACCAGTACCAAAACTGAGCGGCGGCGCTATCGAGATTGAGCCAAGGGAAGAGCGGCTCTGACAGGGAAAACAGCGCCAGCGGCAAGCTGAGCAGAAACAGCCAACAAATGGCCAGAGAGGTCAAAGGGACGGCTGCATATTTCATTAATACACCCTTATCGGAACGGATAAACCGCCATTGTGCCAGAGGGGAGGAACGCGGCAAGCATTAATGGCGTCCTCCGTCGAAGTAGGCCCTTTGGGCGGCAGTTTGTCAGCACACTTGTAAAAAAACGGCTGCCCAAGTGTGGCAGCCGTTGGTTGGCAGTAAATACTACTCTTCAATTTGTTGGTGACGGGTGAGGTACATTAGCACCAGCATGATCAGTACCAACAGTCCGGTTCCCATCAAGAGGGCGTAATCTTCCAACTGGAGTATGGAGTAGAGTACGCCGTAGAGACTCGCCAGCATGGCCGCAACTATAGCTCCTTGGCGTCGACTGCCACTGGCACTGGCGACATAAAGTGGAATGCTGAGCAGGGGAACCGCCGCGGCCACCAGATAAGCGGTTAAAAACAGCAGGTGTTCTGACAGCGACAGCAGCAATAGATAGAAGAGGCACATGGCGCCACCCACCATCAGATACTGTACTGCGCTGAGGCGTGACTTGTTGCCCAGCTCGAAGATCAGCAGCAGTATGTAGGTCAGTAAGATAAAGAGTATGCCGTACTTGAGTGACCTTTCTATCTTGCCGTAGTGAGTCACGGGTTCGAACAGGGTAACACTGGCACTGATCTCGGTAAGATCCCGGCCATCACTGGCGCGGAATACCTGAGGGAAGTTACGACTCAGATGGCTTATCTGCCAGTTGGCATCAAAACCTTCAGTGCTGAGATTACGGCTGGCGGGCAGGTAACCCTGGAAGCTGGGATGCGGCCAATCGGCATGGATATCTATCTGGCTCAGTTCCGCCAGCGGTAGTACCTCCAAGCCTTCAGAACCCCTGAGGCTGAGCTGGAAGGTCAGTTGATATTCACCTTGGCTCGGATCCAGCGCTATGGTGCGATGAAAGCCGCGGCCAAGGCCGCCTGTGTTATCCAGGCCTGTACCTGACATCAAGCTGGGCATGCCCTGCTCTCCAGCCAGATTAAAACGGCTGACAGTCTCAATAGCCTGGTTGGCTGAAACGCCGAACACCAGCCGGGCCTGGTTATAATCAAAGCCGAGTAAGCCTGGGATATTGACCTTGGGCAGTTCGAAGTTGGCCTGACCCTTGACTTGTCCCAGATATACGAGTGACTGATAGATACCGCGATGGCGGAATTCGTGCTGCAGACCGGCATCCAGTGTCATGCCTTTGGGCAGGATCAAGAGTTCATCGCTGTAAACCTGGCGACTGCGGTGCTGTTTGCCGTCGATATTGCTGTCGGAGATCACTTCATAGCGAAACGGCAGTACCAAAACCGGACCGGCCAAGGTTTGGGAATCGCCCCAGGTGTGGCCTATCTCGCGCACCACTTGGCGATAGAGGCTTTCTCTGTCCTGGCTGAGATCCTGGATCATCCCAAGCGGTATCAATGACAACAGGCCCACCATGGCCACAGCAAAGAGTTTGAGCGTTAATTTGGATTTGAATTGAGGCAGCGCCGCTTGGCCGTTTTGTTTCTTCATCACGCTTTTCAGCAGCAGATAAGCCCCGAAACCCATGGCACCAAGAAAGGCCAGCGCTACCACCAGGACGATAATTTCAAACATGAGGTATGTTCCTTTAACCTATAGTGGCAGTATTAGAACAGATTTGACCTGACATATCATGACAAGTCACTGATCAATAATGGCGAAATTATGGCACGGCCCTTTTTGCCCCGGTCTGATTTGGCTTCTTGGATGTTATGCTCAAGGGATTCTGCTGTTACTGTCACATTTATTATGACAATGTGGTCGTGATTGAATCATCTATAATGAGTGTGAATCAATGCTGCAGTCATTTAAAATAACCGCCTATACAATCTGCTGTGAAGATACCTATGAAGAACTTTTCCAAAATCTGTTGGTTGCCGTTTTTTTTTAGTTTGCCCCTGCATGCTGAACTGGCCGATTTTGATGACTATGGGCCGCTGCGGGTCTATGCCCAGTCTCCCCTGCAATCCAGTAGCCTGGCCCCCATGTTGCGCTCGGGCTTTTCCATGGCTGAGGGACAAAAAGAATGGTATCTGACCGGTAACATCGCCAGTGTGTGGGCCGAGACGGACGATTATCTGGCCGATTACTATCACAACTCCTTAACTGGTGGTCTCAAGTGGCAAATCGATGACCGTTGGATGCTGGACGCCAATTACACTTGGCGTTTCAGTGGCAATAACCACTTGGATTCGCTGACCATGTGGTTCCACGATTCCTTCGGTTTCGATCAGAACGGTCGTGAGCATCAGCCGCGAAACCAGAATCAGATTTACTCCAAGCAACACGGTATCGATCTCAGTGATTTTGGCGGCAAGACGATGAATAACGCCTTCAACGTCTATCTGGGGTATCAACTGCTGCAAAATGAGCACCACGGCCTGTCTGTGGGGGGCAGCCTGTATTACAACTATGTGGGCTCGGGGCCTTTTGCCAATGAGAACTTTGAACAGGCGTTGCAGCTTAATTACAGCTATCGCAACGGACGGCACAACTTCCATTCAACACTTGGTCTGAGCTTTCGTCAGGACGAAGAGGTGTTGTCGGATGTACCCTATAAGTCCAACGCTTTGATGGTCGGCCTGGGCTATGAATACCGTGTCGGGCGTCATGGCTGGATGCTGGAGTACCACAGATACGAGGGAATGGCCGAGTCGGATGACGACTTCTCTGAAGCCTCAAATGAAGCCTTGCTGGGCTACCGTTATTATCTGGATCGCAGCGCCATAGAGTTCACTGTGATTGAAAACTTCCTCAACATGGATAACAGCACGGATATCGCCTTTACTCTGGGCTATCGGCATATGCTCTAATTTAGCCGTGTTGAAACATAAGGCCGCTCATGAGCGGCCTTATCCATTTTGGGGTGAGAGGTATTACTCTGCCTGTTCAGCCTTGGCTTCCAGTGCCTCGACTCTGGCTTGCAGGGCTTCCAGCTTTTCGCGGGTCTTGAGCAATACATGCTGCTGCACTTCAAACTCTTCCCGGGAGACCAGATCCAGTTTCAGCAACTGGTGTTGCAGTACTTGCTTGCTGCGCTCTTCAAACTCGCCGGCAAATTGCTTCAGCCCTGAAGGCAGGTTTTCGCTCAGCTGTTTGGCCATTTCTTCAATTTTCTTGGGGTTGATCATCTCTTTAATCCACTGGCAAGGTTTTAACTGATTGTAACTTATAGGCCGTACTGAACCCAAGGTTAACCTAAGGAAGGTGCGAACAAGTCCCATGTGTGCTCTGCGTCGGCTTACAGGCCGGATGCAAGGCGTGGTTCGCAGCAAATGGCCCTAGTCCTTTGCAAGAAGCACTTCCCTAAGGGGATTTTGGGGCTGCCTCCGGCACTGATTCTGGTATGATCTCAGCCTCTAAACCTTCCTTGTGTGAGATATCGATAACCCATGAAGCTCAATCCTGCCCAGAATGAAGCCGTCCATTATGTTTCCGGTCCCTGCCTGGTATTGGCTGGAGCCGGCAGTGGCAAAACACGGGTTATCATCAACAAGATAGCCCATCTGGTGCAGAAGTGTGGTTATCAGGCCAAGCATATCGCCGCTGTGACTTTTACCAACAAGGCAGCACGGGAGATGAAAGAGCGGGTGGCTCAATCCATGGGCCGTAAAGAAGCAAGGGGGTTGTGGATCTCTACCTTCCATACCCTGGGGTTGGAAATCATCAAGCGTGAACACAAGACTTTGGGCCTAAAGGCCGGGTTCTCTCTGTTTGACGATCAGGACACCTTGGCTCTGCTTAAAGAGCTGACCCAGGACGAGCTACAGGAGGACAAAGATCTGCTGCGGGCGCTGGCGACCATGATCTCCAATTGGAAGGGGGGCTTGGTGATCCCGGATCATGCCCGCAAGATAGCCAAGGGTGAACAGGAACAACTGTTCGCGCTCCTTTATCAGCGTTACGCCCAGCATATGAAGGCATACAATGCGCTGGATTTTGACGACCTTATCCTGCTGCCGACCCTGTTGCTGCGGCATAACGCCGATGTTAGAGCCCGTTGGCAGGCGAGGATCCGTTACCTGTTGGTAGATGAATATCAGGATACCAACACCAGCCAGTATGAACTGGTTAAATTACTGGTGGGAGAGCGGGCACGTTTTACTGTGGTGGGCGATGATGACCAGTCCATCTACTCCTGGCGCGGTGCCAAGCCACAAAACCTGGTGCTGCTGGGCAAAGACTTTCCCGAGCTCAAGCTCATTAAGCTGGAACAAAACTATCGCTCCAGTCAGCGAATATTGCGGGCGGCCAATATTCTGATCGCCAACAATCCCCATGTGTATGATAAGTCGCTGTTCAGTGAGTTGGCCTATGGCGAGCCGCTGCGGGTACTGTTTGCCGCCAACGAAGAGCAGGAAGCGGAACGGGTGGTGGCCGAAATTATTCGCCACAAGTTTATGGGCAAGACCAGTTATGGCGAGTACGCCATTCTCTATCGGGGAAATCACCAATCCCGTTTGTTGGAGCGGGCGCTGATGACCAACCGTATTCCCTACAAGCTCAGTGGTGGTACCTCATTCTTTGCCAGAGCCGAAATAAAGGACATCATGGCCTATCTGCGCTTGGTGGTGAACCCGGATGACGACAATGCCTTCTTGCGTATCGTCAACCTGCCCAAGCGCGGAATTGGCCCGGCTACTTTGGAAAAACTGGGGAATTTTGCCAATCAGAAGCATATCTCCATGTTTGAGGCGATTTTCGACGCTGAATTGAACCATCATCTGCCACCGGCGGCCATGGGCTCACTGTATGAGTTTGGTCGTTTCATTGTCGATACCGGTGAAATCGCTCAGCGTGGTGAAGGGGTTGATGCCATCAAGCAGTTGATCCGCAAAATCAACTATGAAGACTATCTCTACGAAACCAGTGCCAGCGCCAAGGCGGCCGAGATGCGGATGAAAAATATCTCCGAGCTGTATCACTGGGTGACAGAGATGCTGGCCGGTGACGATCTGGATGAGCCCATGAGCCTACCCGAAGTGGTCAATAGGCTGACGCTCAGGGACATGATGGAAAGAAACAATGAGGATGAGGGCGGCGATCAGGTGCAGTTGATGACACTGCACGCCTCCAAGGGGCTGGAGTTTCCCTATGTGTTTATGGTGGGAGTGGAAGAGCGGATTCTGCCGCATCAAACCAGCATAGATGAAGACAATGTCGATGAAGAGCGGCGTCTGGCTTATGTTGGCATCACCCGGGCCCAGAAAGAGCTGTGGTTTATGCTTTGCCGTGAGCGGCGCCAATTCGGCGAAACCATGCGTTGCGAACCCAGCCGCTTTTTGATGGAACTGCCTCAGGACGACCTTATCTGGGAAAACCGCAAGCCGCAGCAGAGTGAGCAGCAACGGATGGAAACCGGCAAGGCCAATATTGCCAACCTGCGGGATATGTTCAAGAAGTAAGCCTTGGCTTCAAGAACCGACTCAGGCACAAACCTGGGTTGCCGTATCTATGACCTCGGTGTTGTTGCTGTCAGCGGCGCTCAAGCGACTCCCCAAGGCTTGTCCCTGGCCTGAGTTAAAGCCCATTTGCGCCAGTTGCTGTTTCTGCTCTTGGGTATTGACGCCATCCAATACCAATTCAAGCTCCAGCGCGCCGGCACTCAAGCGTATCGCTTTGAGCAAGCGTCTGTGGTGGGGGCTTTGCAGATGTGACACCAGGCTGGCATCCAGTCTCAGCACATTGACAGGCAGGAAGGATAGGCTGATCAAGGGGCTGTAACCACTGCCGTAGCCTGTGATCCCCAGAGTGACCTGCAAGCGTTTGAGCACTTCAAAGCCGTTGATATGGTTTTCCAGATCCCGTGACAAGGATTGCTCGTTGAAAAACAAGCAGAGGTCGTTAAGCGGGAAGCGGCAGTTTCTCAGGCAGTTTTTCAGACTGCGCAGCGCGTGTTTATGTTTGAGGTGCTGGCTACAGATGGCCAGATGCAACTTGGTACCTGCGGCCAGTTGCAGCTTGGGAAGTTCGCTGTTCAGCGCCTCTATCGCATACCTGTCCAGTTCCAGCTGTAAGTTGGCTTGCTCTGCCAAATTGGCGAGTTGTTGCTGTTTGATTTTGCCGTGTTGTGGATGAGGCCAATACAGGCGTACATCCAGTGCCTGTAGCTGCCCGGTCTTAAGATCCTGCACCGGGAAGTAACTGAGCCGAATTTGCTGGGTATCCAGGGCGTTTCTCAGTTCATTTTCCAGGCTCACATCCTGCATCAGTTGCTGATGCGATTTCTCATCGAATACCACATAGCAACCCTTGCCTCGGGTCTTGGCCATATACATGGCGGTGTCGGCATCCCGCAGAATGGACTCGCTGGTGTCATCTCTGTGATGACCACTGACGGCTATACCGATACTGGCGCCTGAGTTGAACTGTTTATCGGCCAACTCGTAGGGGCGCGATAGCTCTTTGAGGATCCGCTCGGCGACTTCCTTGGCATCGTCGGCCGTGCGTAACCCGTCCAGCAAAATCACAAACTCATCGCCACCGAGACGAGCGAGGGTGTCGTTGTCGCGAATACAAAACTTGAGGCGGATGGCTGTCTCAACCAGAAACTTGTCGCCTTCCAGGTGTCCCAGGGTGTCGTTAATCAGCTTGAAACGGTCGAGATCGACGAACAGCAGAGCGAACTTGTCCTGCATGTGTCGGCGATTATGCTTAACGGCCTGGCTCAAACGCTCCATAAACATCAGCCGATTGGGCAAGCCTGTCAGGGCGTCGTGTTTGGCATCATGCAGCAGTTGTTGCTCTGCCTTTCGGCGCTGGGAGATCTCTTTTTGTAACTCTTGGTTGGTGGTGGCCAGCTCGCGGGTGCGCTCCAGGATCTTTTCTTCCAACTCTTCGTTGCTGCGTTTCAGTGCCTCGGTGGCCAGCTTACGCTCTATGGCCGTAGCTATATGCTGCGACACAAAGGTCAGCAGCTCAAGATCCTTGAACTGATAGTTCTGGTGCATGCTGAAGCTATAGATAGTCAGGGCGCCGGCAATTCTGTCCTGAATAAACAGTGGCACACCAATCCACTGGTGCATGCTCTGGGTGTGATTGAGCTCAGGAGCCTTGCTATATATCTCTTTGGCGCACACCAGAGATTGGATATCACTCTGATCCAGTAATACGGGGCGTTTCAATCTGAGCAGGTATTCCACCAGTCCGTCCATTAAGGGACGGCATTTGGGTGGCTGGTCACTGAGCTGGGAAACATAGAAGGGAAAGTGCAGCTCAGTTGCCGTGTCGTCCAGCAGGGCTATGTAACAGTTATTGGCGGGCAACAGATGACTGAGGACCCGGTGCAGCTCGGTATAAAACTCGCTGTCATCCAGGTTTGAGGAGGAGAGCTCGGCGATTTCAAACAGGGACTTTTGCAGTCTCTCGGCGCGGCGCCTCTCATAGACCTCCTGTTTCAGCTTATCGTAGGCCTGGCTCAGCTCCTGGGTTCTCTGGGTGATGGCTTGTTCCAGTTGTTCATGATGCCGTAATCGCTCCATGGCCCCGGCTATGTGGTGGCTGATGAAGGCCATCAGCTCAAACTCCATCTCGCCGTAGGAACTGGCAGGATTGTAGCTCTGTACCACCAAGACACCGATTGCTCTGTCATTTTGCATTATCGGCACGCCGAGCCACTGATGACAGGGGGAGCCGAGGGACATGATTTCCCCGGCGGCGGCCAGCTCTTCAGCTTTGCGCTCATCACACAGTAGGGGCTTGGCCGTTCGCAGCACATAACCGGTGAGACCCCGCATTAGAATTTCAGATAGCTCCTGTTCCGGATAGAGCTCAGAAGGGTGGGAGTCTTTTTCATCGGAGAAAAACGGCAGTTCCAGATGTTGTCTTTGGGCATCGAGCAGGGAGATATAAAAGTTGTCGGCAGGGATCAGTTGTTGAAGGTGCAAGTGCATGCCTTGGTAGAAGCTCTCCATTGAGGTTGCCTTATTGGCAATATTGGAGATCTCCAGCAGCGCGTTCTGAGTGGCTTCGGCTCTTTTGTATTTGGCCGCCAGTCGTCTGAGTCTGGCAACCCTTTTTTCTAAACTCGAGACTTCCTGAGCCGAATGCTGATGGAGAGTTTCATCCCTAAACATGTTATCCGCCAAGGAATAATTGCAATATAATTGTTGTGTGGTTTTCAATCAAAGGATAGGAATAGCACGAAATACGGTATTATCCAAGTCAATTTTTTGGCTGGTGTCGGATAATTGTTGTGCTATTTAAGTCAAAACTTGAGCAAACAGCCGAAAAAAAGCAAAACAGGTGTAGACGCGGGGAGTAAATCCTCCTACTATATGCGGCGCTGACACGGCGGGCGCCCATAGCTCAGCTGGATAGAGCGCACCCCTCCGGAGGGTGAGGCCGAGGGTTCGAATCCTTCTGGGCGCACCAGTTTGATTCAACTGCTGTGCCAGTCAGTGAAAGAAATATCAGTGGTGATTGTAGCTCAGTTGGTAGAGCCCCGGATTGTGATTCCGGTTGTCGTGGGTTCAAGTCCCATCAGTCACCCCACTTCTTTCGTGAAGCGAGTCAGCTTCAAATCTTACGGTGATTAGCGCAATTGATAGCGCCTCCCGGTTTGGAAACCAGAGTGGAGCAGAGGGTGACCCTCTTCCTTTCAAGGTGCCCAATAAAGCAATATTTCGGTGATTAGCGCAGCCTGGTAGCGCATCTGCTTTGGGAGCAGAGGGTCAGAGGTTCGAATCCTCTATCACCGACCAAATTTGATTTGTCTGACTTTACGTCGGGTAAAAGCTGGAAAGTATTTCGGTGATTAGCGCAGCCTGGTAGCGCATCTGCTTTGGGAGCAGAGGGTCAGAGGTTCGAATCCTCTATCACCGACCAAAACATTTAAGCCCCTGAGAAATCAGGGGCTTTTTTGTTGATTTCTTAGTACTCAACGCCTTCCTTTTTTCATCTTCTAGATGCTTACTAGATGCTTAAGTGTCTTGGGTCTTCGCTGTCTCTAGCAGCTTCTGGTAAAGGAAAGGCCCCCCGAAGGGTAATGCCGTTCACTTAGTGTGAACGGCATTTTTCTTAGGCTTAATGGGATACTTGTTTTTACTCATTTTTAACGCACGTGGATAGGCTCTATCCCGTTTCCCATCAAGCTTGAACTGCCTCGCATTACGCACTATGTCCAAGACCTCTCTCGGAACATTCCCAGGCATTTGAGATGACAGCTGAGTCAGTTTAAAAATGATATAACTCGATGCATCTCTAAAGCTTAATTGGTTCGGATGTAACGACGGTAAGCTCTTAGCCATCAACACCATCTTGTATCTGATGAGGTTATAGGCCAATAGTACCCCCCACAATTCTTGGATAACCAACTCTGGCAATTGACTACGCAACGTAAAGCGACTCTCCAGAAGATGCTGCTTCATCTCCCGATAGCCCACTTCTATCTCCCATCGATGGGCATATAAATCCGCTATCTCTGCCCCCGGATAACGCAAGGGGTCTGTTAATGAGGTCAAAATGGAAACCGACTTACCTTTTATCGTCTTTGTCAGTAAGCGAGCTTCAATATTGTCAGGTAGCATAGGCCACTTCTTTCTGGCTTGAGGCGTGGTGGCTAACTGCACCAGTTGGTCGTGTTTTCCTAAAGAGCGTACCACTTCATATTGTGTCCCTTTCTTCAACGGCAGCAGCCAGTGACTGTTCGGTTGAGCCTGTTGCCAGGCGTGCAAAAGCCCCAACGAATAAAAGCCTCTGTCAAACAGCGTCAGGCTGTTATTGGGTATGCTTGATATCAGTTCGGCGGCTAAATTCATTTCACTGACAGCAACAGAATCAAAGGCACTGTTCAATACCAGGTGGCTGCTTAACTCCATCATGCAAACCATGCGAATTTGAGGATAGGCAGCATCACCAGAAGCGTTGGCGGTTTTGGCGAACACCTGATTGTTTTGCTCACTATCAGGTGTTCGCCACACGACACCATCGACACCGTAGAGGTTGAGCCCACACCAATGAGGATGCTCTGCTCTTTCATGCCAGGTCTTGGCACTTCGCTTAAACACATCCTGAACAACGTCAGAGCCCAATCGCTTACGCGCTTGCGTGACAGCACTGCGCGCAACGTAATCCACCTCTTGCGGTAAGACGATATCAAGCTTATTGATGAGTGAACGGACGGACTCGCCTCTGAACAGAGCCATACCAATCACCGCCCAAATCATGGCATCCATAGGTAACTTACGTCGTCTTAAACTGGCAACACCATGTGAATCAAGGCACGACTGAATTAACTCAGGCTCAAGTACATCGGCCAGACAGGTGAATTCGGTAAGACGATTGATATGAGTACGCGCCAAAGCTTCTGAAAGTTGCATAAAAAAATCCGATGACATGGGTCATCGGATTTTGATCCTTTCAGTGAGATCGTCAAGCGATCTGTCTTAACTGATCGGCATTACCCCGAAGGGAGCCTTATATCAGTTACGCAACATTCACCGGCGGTGAAATAAAGCCTTGGTATGCTTGGGTCTTGAGTGGCGTAAAGCGCTCCAACTGACCTTTCTCCTGAATACCTGTGACTATCACATCGATTTCCAGTCCTCGGGCCACGTTCACCAGTGCCCGGCACAGTTCGCTGTTGTGCTGGTTTTCATCATATTGTGCAAAGGATTGATCCAGCTTGACGTAAGCCGGCCGCAGGCTTTGCAAATAAGACATGGAGCCGAACTGACGGCCGAAGTGGTCTATCCCTATGCTGGCGCCATTGTCGCGGATAACGGTACACAGCGCCTGGCAGGCATCGATATCGGTATAGATGGCGGCTTCCGGTAATTCAAAGGCCAACCGGCTTGCATGGCGACTGTTACGCAGGAAGTGATTGAGCCATTCGTGGAACTTGGGATCGCTGATGCTGTGATGGGTGAGGTTAACCGCAACTGCTTCGGCATTTTTCTCCAACAACTCATCTTCGCTGATCTTTTCAATCAGGCAGCGGTCGAGCAGGCTACCCAAGGACAATAGCTCGACATAAGGCATGAACTGGCCGGCGTGTACCAGTTTGTCACCTATCTGCAGCTGACAGAAAAGCTCCCGCTGCAGTACGTTGTCTGAGTCCTGATAGTGCACTGGCTGCCAACGGAAACGGAACTGCTTACGGTTAATTGCTTCGGTAAGCTTGTCGCGCCATTGTTCGCGACTGAACAACTGCTGCTCATTGGTCTCCAACCAGTGATAAACCTTGCCTTCCTTGAGGGCGATTTGCAGGGCATTGTCCGAGCGTGCCAGCAGTTCTGAGCTGTTCATCTGTCCTATGCGCTCGGCAATACCTATGGCGTAGTCTTCATTGGGTTTGCAACCCGCCTTGACCATTTCCTGGTTGATGGTGCGGATCAACGTCTGCAGATACTTACTTAACTGTTCACGCTCAACATTGGTGACCAGGAAAGCAAATTCATAGGCGGCGATACGGGCAATGACAGATTCACAGATTTCGCCCAGCTCATGCTGCAGTTTTTCCGAGAGTAGCTTGATAGTTTCGTCTCTTACCTGATAGCCATACTTGCTATGCACTTCTTCGAGCCAATCGAACTTGGTCATCATCAGGGCACCGCTGCCGGGTTCACCGAGCCAACCACCAATTCGGCCCATCATATATTGACGGTTGGGTAGGTTGGATACCTGATCCACCAGATTCTTCTTCCTGAGTGCGGTAACTTCTTCGTCCAGAGAGCTGAAGATCTTCTTCAACTGGGCCGACATGCTGTTGAAGGCGTTAACCACATCCCTGAGTTCCAGGGTTTTGGGGAGCGGCATATCCGGGCCGAATTCCCGTTTGGCAATGCTCTTGGCGTGTTCGGCAATGGCATGCAGTGGACTGAGGATCCAGGTCAGGCCCAGACGGGCGAATAGAATGGCGACCAAAAACAGGATTGAAAAGGCTATCAGGGTGTGGCTCATAATGCGCCACAGTTCATGGTAGCCGAAACCCGGGTGCGCGGTAATTTCCAACTTGGCCAACTGCAACCAACCCGAAGTGATGGTGCTTTCCTTGCGTAACGGGGTGAAGATCCCCAGATCGATAAACCATTGGGGCACATCTTCGATGCGGATATTGTTATTCCAGACCTGCTGTTTACCGTCGACCAACCAGGTGAGTTTCACCTCTTGGTAATAGCCACCCTCGAAGATGACATTCACCATGGTTTCTGCGGTGGCGAGATCACCGGCCTCCAGCGATGGAACCAACATCAATCCCAATGAATGGCTGACATTATTGAGGTCCGACTCCATCTGCTCGGTCAGAAAGTTCTGGGTCTCATTGAATTGCACATAGCCCACACTGGCTACAACCAAGAGAAACAGCCCAAACAGTAACGAGTATATCTGTCGAAACAGTGTCATTGCTGTAGCTACTCCAGTTTTAATTTTGGCTGACGTAAGCGATCAGCCCCTAATCTGTGTCTCAGGTCATTCCACTTTTCCAAGCGAGCGGATGAGCCTGCCAATACACCGCGTCCTTTCTCTTTGTTTAGCCACAATTGCTTACCGTTAAAGCTGTACACAGGGATCAGGTCTCTGCGTTGAGTTGCCGGTTTGAGCTCGCGATCCAGGTTGTCCAGAATAAGAGGAACAGAGGAGGGCGTCTCATAATAGGCCAGCACCATATGGTACTGATTAACACTGGTTGCCTTAACCATGGTGATGCGCATCTTGTCTTCAGGTATGCCCAACTGCAGCAGAGTGAAGTATTTGGCGATGGAGAAGTCTTCACAGTCACCACCATTTACTCCGATAAACTCTAAAGGGGTGGCCCAGTAGTTGGCCATCCCCCAGAGCTTGATATCATCTACAAAGCGAAACAGGTTAAAGAAGTTGTTTACCTTGGTGATTTTCCCCATATCGTCCAACCCTTGCGCCTCGTCCAATATCTTGAACCAAGCTCTGGCTCTGAGGCCTGCCCGCTCGCCATAACGAGCTTCCAGTGTCCTGGTAATGCTGTTGGGGTCGAGCTGTTGGGTTGAAGCGGCGTACAGGCATGACACTGCTAGAGTCGATGCCAGTACTGTGTAATGGCAGACCCGTCTGAGCAGTGAATACTGGTTGAGCCTGCCTGTCATATGGGGATATCAAGGTCCTATTTCACTTCTTGATCCACAGTGTAGATGTTCCACTTCATATCGGCCATAGTGTCTTCGCCTGTTACTTCGGCGATCACTCGGCGGTTACGTTTGTGGGCCAATTGCGTATCTGTTGGATCTACTGGTCTATCGTAACTGTAACCTATGGCTGTCAGTCTATCGGCAGTGATACCGAATTGATCTTCAAGCACTTTGGTTACGGCGTTTGCCCGATTCTGTGACAGCTCGAGGTTATGCTCATAGCTGCCGGTACGGCTACAGTGTCCTTCAATCGTCACCTTGGTGCTGGGATATTGCTTCATAAAGTCAGCAATAACACCAATTTGATCATAGTACTGAGGATCTATGTAGAAGGAGTCGTTGGCAAAGAGTATTTTCAACTCGGAACGCTCATTGATAGGCTTGATCTTACCACAACCATAGTTATCAATGTTGGCACCTTCAACGGTACCTGAGCAGCGCTCACGGGCTTCGATAACACCGTCTCTGTCATTATCATTGAGATCGTTGACCTGAGCTGTCGGCTGATCCATGGAAACCGTGTCACGCATTGAGCAGCCCGCCAGTATGGCGACGCTAAGCAGGGTGATAAAGAGTTTCATTATTTAACTCCTCCTTCATATTCACGCTCCCCTTTCCATACATCGGGGCGAGTGACTCTAAGCGAGTCTAGTAGTTGACCTGTGGCATTGAGTACGCGGTATTTGGCAATCACTTCGTCGTACTCGGCGGTCAGATAGTCTTTTCTGGCTTCAAACAGCTCATTCTCGGTATCCAGCAAGTCGAGCAGGGTGCGCTGACCCAGGTTGAACTGCTGTGAGTAGGCGACTTGAGTGTCCTTGGCTGCAATGACATGCTCGCGAATATACTGCTTCTGTGGCCCCAGGAACTCATAAGCGTTCCAGGCAAGGTTGGCGCCTTCAACCACTTCACGATAGGCGCGCTCACGGATCTCTTTCGCTTCACCTATCTTGTAGCTGGCCTCTTTCTCACGAGCCAAGTCGCGGCCACCGGCGAACAGGTTATAACGAACCCTGACCATGGCCAGAATGTCATTGTTGTAGCCGCCGACATTTTGGCTGGCGATACGGCTAAAGCCGTCTTCACCGTCCAGGTTGTTGTTCAGGTTGCCTTCCACCTCCAGCGTGATCTTGGGGTAGTAGTTGGACTGAGCCGACGACTTCTCATACTCGGCGGCGCGAATATCACTGGTGGCCGACTTGAGAATAGGATGGTACTCCTGAGCCATCTTGATACTGGCATCTATATCTGCCGGCAACATATCGGCATCCGGAACCGGTACTATCAGGTCTTCCGGCTGCTGATGGGTGATGCGGAAAAACTGACTCTTGGCATCGAGGAAGTTATTGCGCGCCGACACTACGTTGGCGTTGGCACGGGCCAGACGACCTGTGATTTGCGACAGATCCGCAGTAGAACCCAGGCCCGAATCAGTACGCTGCTTGATCTGCTCGTAGATATCCTGGTGGCTCTTGAGGTTCTTCTCTGCCAGTGTCAGCACCTGCTCGGTACGTATGTAGTTGATATAGACCTTGGCAACATCCAGCGCCATATCTTCGGCAGCGGCAAACAGCGCCCATTGATCGGCACTGGCTTCGAAGCTGTATCTGTCGACTTCACTGCTGGTAAAGAAGCCGTCGAACAGCATCTGCTTGATGCTGACACCGAATTCGCCTCGTTTGAGTTCAATTTCATCATCCAGGGTGCCGGCCAAACGGCGACGAGTGGCCGGACTGTCTGTGTATTCATAGCCGTAGCCACCGGTAATATCTACCGTTGGCATATAACCGGCTATGGCCTGGTTCACCTGCTCTTCACGAGCCTTGAAGCGGTTAAAGGCGAGCCGTAGTTCCGGGTTGGTATCCAATGTCTGCGCTACGGCTTGTTCCAGGGTCTGACCAAACCCTGCCGTGGGCAACATCAGCCCGGTAATCGCCAGTGCCAAGGCACTGGGTTTCACCAGCCGAGTAACTTTCTTGTTCATGCTAAACCCTCCAGGTTTATTGTGACTTTGAGCCTAGCGTTCTCTTAACGCTGTTTCTTTGGCCCTTAGAATGGGATTAAGTATGTACTCAAGGACAGTTCTTTTCCCGGTAATTACGTCAACAGAGGTCAACATGCCGGGAATAATGGGCATCTCAGTGCCATCGTCTTTAATTAAACTGGACTCTTCGGTCCGCACTTTTACCAAATAAAAGCTGTTGCCTTCTTCATCCTGAGTAGTGTCTGCACTTATCTGTTCCACAGTGCCTTTCAACCCGCCGTAACGGGTAAAATCATAGGCGGTAACCTTAACTATGGCGGGCAGCCCCGGATGCAGGAAGGCGATATCCTTTGGCAAAATTCGGGTTTCGATTAGCAATTGGTCTTCGGAAGGAACTATCTCCATAATATCGATACCTGGCTGAACAACGCCGCCCAATGTATTGATATTTATTGTTTTAATGGTTCCGTTGACCGGTGAAGTGATAACGGCTTTGCTGACTTTATCCTTGGTTCCCACTTGGGCCTCATTCATTCTTGCCAGCTTGGCCTGCATTTCATTGAGTTGTGCGCGGGAATCGGCGGCGTAAACCAATACCGCTTCCCGGCGCTTGAGTATCGCCTCATCCATGTTGGCTTTGAGCTTAGGGCGCATTACTCTGAGGGTCGCCAGCTCGCCTTGAATGTCGTTAACTGTACGTTCCAGCTTCAAGAGTTCCACCTCGGGCACTATGCCTTTCTGTGCCAGAGGTTTGGTCAGTTCCAGCTCGCGGCTGACCAAGCGATAACTGGTACTCAGGGTGCCGATTTTTGAGGTTAACTCTTCGGTTTCCTGCTGCCGCTGCTGGATTTGCCTTGCCTGGATTTCGACCTGGTTGCTGAGGTTGTCCAGACGGCCGGCGTATTCATCCTGTTGGCGCTTGACCAGCTCAGGCTCCTTCTCGGCCAGTTCGGCAGGAAATACCAGCGGGATCTTGGTGATCTTGAGCTGTTCCCGCCAATCGTTGGCCATGTCTGAGATAAAGATACTGTTCAGCTCGGCCTGCAGGCGAATAACGTTGGCCTGCAGGCTGTAGACCTCTTGCTCCTGCTGGGCGGCATCGGAACGGAAACGTGTGTCATCGATGCGAACCAAGGGCTCACCCTGTTTGACCAGCATGCCTTCTTGAACGTACATCTCTTTCAAAATACCGCCGTCCAGACTTTGGATGACCTGTACCTGGGAAGAGGGGATCACTTTACCCGTGCCCTTGGTAACTCGGTCGAGAGAAGCGAAATAGGCCCAGGTGAGGAAGCAGAGCATCATTATCGCCAGCGACCAGATGATCAATCTGTGGCTGGTGGGAGCATCTGTCATCATGGCGCCGTAGACATCGTCTACCATTTCCAAGTCATCAGAAGTCAGGTGCTTATTCATATTACTTGCCTCCTGCCATCAGCCCTTGGTTGAGCTTTTCGAGCACCTTATCCTTAGGACCGTCGGCAATGATGTGGCCTCTATCCATCACTATGATGCGATCCACCAGATTCAGCAGGTGCATCTTGTGAGTGATGATCAGCAAGGTTCTGTCTCGGCTGACATTATGCATTGAGCGCATGAATTGCTTCTCGGCTCTGGCATCCAGGCTGGCTGTGGGTTCATCCATCAACAGCACGGGTGGGTCATTGAGTATGGCTCTGGCCAAGGCCACGGTTTGCCGTTGGCCCCTGGACAGAGAGTGGCCGCCTTCACCTACCTGTTGATCCAGGCCTTCCGATTCCATATCGGTAAACAGGTTGACCCCGGAAAGCTGTACCGCTCGGATCAACTGGTGCTCGGTGACCTGACGGGTGCCGAAAAGAATATTGTCTCTGACCGAACCGTGGAACAGGGTGACATCCTGTGGCAGATAACCGAAGTTACGGCGTAGATCGCTGGGGTGGATCTGGGCACTGTCTATGCCATCGTATCTTAGGCTGCCGTTACTGGGTTTGAATAACCCGACCAGCAGCTTGGCCAAGGTACTCTTACCGCTGCCATTACGGCCGATAATGGCTATCCGCTCGCCGGGGCGGATCCTCAAGGCGAAGGGATGCAATACAGGTTTTTCCGAACCAGGGTAACTGAAGCTGAGGTCGTCGGCTTCTATCTTGCCCATCAGGCGCTGTTTGCTGACCAGGTGGCCTTTGTTTTCAAACTCATCTTCCTGGGTCATTATCTGATCCAGCTGTCTCAGCGCGCTGGCCGTCTGGTTGGCTCGAGTCATCAAGCCGGCCAGTTGCGCCATGGGTGCAACTGCTCTGCTGGCAAGCATCACAGCGGCAATGATCCCACCCATGGAAATATCATTGTCGGCAACCCGGTAGACGCCGAGAATGACTACACTGACGACGGTCAACTGCACCACAAAGTTGGCAACGTTGGCCACTGAGTTGGAGAGCTTTTTCGATCTCAACTGCCAGTTGGCAGTGTGGCCTATCATCTGCTGCCAGGCTTTTTGTACCAGGCCTTCCGCGCCGTATGACTTGATGGACTCCAGAGAGGCCAGACTTTCGATTAGATGGCCGTGTTTGAGGCTGGCAAATTTATTGCTTTCCTCAATGGCAGTCTTGAGCCTGGGCTGAATGATCAGGGTATAGCTGATGATGATTAAGCTGGCGATTAATGGGATCAGTGCCAGATCGCCGGCGACCAGATAGATGATCAACATAAACAGCAGGGCGAAGGGCAGGTCGACCAAGGTGGTGATGGTCGCCGAGGTAAGGATCTCCCTGATACTGTCAAACTCACCTAATTGACGCGCCATGCCGCCGACACTGGCCGAGCGGTTTTCGAGGGGAATACCGATTGCCTTATAGAACAGTCGCGACGAGACGATGATGTCGACTTTCTTACCGGCAACATCGATAAGGTAACTTCTCAGCTGTCTCATGACCAAATCAAACAGATAAGCAATACCGGCTCCGATGGCCAGTACCCACAGTGATTCGAATGCCAGGTTGGGCACCACTTTATCGTAGACGTTCATGATAAACAGCGGTGAAACCAGGGCAAACAAGTTCACCAGGATTGAGGCAATCAGTGCATCACGATAGATGGGGGCCGAGTCTTTGATGGTTTGCAGCAACCAGTGTTTACTGTGGTCGTGATGATAAACATCAAACCCCATATCGCCACGGTACTGCTGTTTAACCAGAAACAGATAGCCTACATAGAGAGTTTCCAGCTCCTCCATGGACAGGCGTTGTTCGCCGCCGGTTTCAGGTAATTGGATCACGGCATGCTGTTGCTCCAGATCCAGCTCGCGAAGAATGCAGGCTTTCTTGTCTTTCAAAAGCAAGATACAGGGAAGCTGAATAGCAGTAACCTGATTCAAGCCTTTACGGGAAAGCTTGGCGGTTAGGCCGGCCCTTGCAGCTGCCTGAGGTACCAGTTCCGGGGACAGAATAGCCGAAGACAGGGGCAGGCCTGCCGCCAGAGACTCACTGGAACAGGGGCTGCCAAAGTATTCCGTCAATAGAACCAGACTGTCGAGCAGGGGATCCACAGTGACTCGCTGGGAAGCCGAGATAGTCCATTGCTCAGGTTTAGGTGAAGCGGATGCGGTCACAGAACGACTTATCCTTTCGTTTTATATGATTAATTCTAGTATCAGCCATGCTAGCCCATATTGCGAATTGCAATATGGGCTAGCATTCAAACAACAGAGCTTTTAAAACACTGAATCCAGCGTTTTTTGCTCATCCAGCCCACTGGAGCTGGTTTGACTGACATAGGAGGAACCAGGGTTACCCGATTGAGTGTCGACAATCAGAGGACCATCGCCACTGTTCCCCAGTAAGCCATTGATAATGTCGCTTTCATCACTGCCGTATGTCGCAAACAGGTCGACACCGTCGAGCACTATGTGCTGATCGAATTCACCATCCAGATCTGCATCGATCGAGATAGTGGTATTGCCATCAGCAACACTGAATTCGAAATATTGCTCCAGTGAGTTGTGCTCTTCACCCAACAGCAGATCACTGAGGTTCAGCTGATCTTTGTTGAGCTCAAAGTCAGTGATATGGTCGGTGCCGGTTTCACCCGCTTTCCAGCTGAAGGTATCTACGCCTTGGCCACCGGTGAGCCAATCATCACCATTGCCGCCAACCAGCAGGTCGTTGCCATTACCACCGAACAGCATGTCATTACCATTGCCGCCGTAGAGTTCATCATTACCGCCTTGGCCAAACAGAATATCGCTTCCGTCACCGCCGCGGATGATATCACCCTTGTCGTTGGCGCTTGACTTATCAAAGAGGTTTGAATGCTCGCTGATATAGTTGTGAATTTCAGCATCGGTCACATCACTTTGGCCCAACTCGCCGGCAATAAAGGCTTTGAGCGCGTTGTAACCCTGACCTTGAATACCATCAAAGCGAATCACGTCACCGAAGATGATGTCGTTACCCGCACCGCCATCCAAGGTATCTGAGCCAGGCATATTGGTGATTTCATTGCCGAGAATAGCGTCGGCAAGTTCATCGGCATCGATGTTGGTCTGGACGTTGCCATCTGTATCGTAAGACTGCAGGTCATCCTCATCGATATTGGAGCCCATTCCTATGGCTTCAACCGTGACACCCAGGCCAGAGAGTAGAGCAAAACCAGCTTCGGAATTCGCCGTAGTGTCCGAATTGGTACTGCTGCCGGTACCAGCCAAGGCATAGTAATCATAGTTACCTTGGGCATCGGGTCGCATGGCTCCAACTGGGCTTCTGCTCACGTTGTTAAAGTCTTCTACACTGAACACGTTACCGCTTTCGTCAATTACTACATGTCCGTTAACGGTATAGACTTGGCCGAATACGTAGGCGGCGCCAATGACTTGTGACAAGCTACGATCATTACCACTCCACCATGTGTCGTAGATCTTCGGGTTCCCACCGGCATTGGCGTTGTAGTAAGTTGGTTTGCCGTCAGTGATAAAGAAGGCCAGGTTAGTGGCACCGCTATTATCTTGAGCATCGCCATTGGCGAACCAGTTGGCTGTGGTGGTGAAGACATCCTCATAGTTGGTGCCGCCACCGCTGCTCATGTCATTCAGGGCATTCTGAAGAGTGCTCAATGCATTGGGGTCATTGAGATCTACACTGATGCTGCCCTTGGCATGAGTATCAAAATCGACCAAGAATATTTTCACGGTGCCGCTTTGCTCACCACCTGCACTGTCTTTGAGAGTTTCAAATACCTGTGCCAACTGGGACTTCATGGTATTAAGTGTGCTGGTGTTGATACTCCCCGAGCTATCGACCATAAAGGCGATATTGTAATCCTGCCCGGGAACCACGACTGTGCCATCCAGGTCGCCGATAACGATATCTTCGGCGTTACCCAAATTGACCGTTTGATCGCCTGGACCCGCTTCAGTGACCTGATAGTTAAATACAGGCACCACCGCAATATTGCCGGTGTAAGAGTCACCATCGGCATCGGTTACCGTTACTGCAAAGTCCAGGTCGCCGTCTTCGGTGCCCTGCATGGTCTGGTACTGATAGAAGTCCCAGTGGCCTGTACCAGGGGTGAATTCCAGCTTAAAGACCAAGTCGCCCGAGTCTGTTTGGCCCAGCAAAGTATTGCCTGAAAGGGTCACTTCAACGGCTTCCCCGCTGGCGGTAACCAGGGACGTGTCGGTCACACCTGCCAATGCAAGGCTGCCTTGGCCATCAGCGCCCCATTGGGCCGTTACTTCACCGGAAGCATAGGCGATTGCCGGGGCATTGCCTGTACCAGTGAATTCTATCGAGGAAATCGTGAAGTCACTGTTGTCTCCATGGCTGGGGGCTGTGCCGTTGTCGGTTGCCTTGATAACAACTCTATCAAAGCCACCATCCTGCACGTTAAAGTCAGCCGCATAGTCACCGTTACCGGCATCAGAGCTGAAGGTTTGGGTCGATATAAGTTGGCCATCACGCCAGAACTCAACCACACCGCTTTCAAGCTCACCTCCGAAGATGTTGGCAAACTCTATCTTCATGCCGAACGCCAGGGTGTTGGGATCCAGATCTATGATGACTTCTTCAGAAACGCCGGTGCCATCAGCAAATTCACGGAAATCTACTTCGTTGGCTATGTTGTGGTATGGCGAGCCAACACTGGCAACCCCTATGCCTGAACTGCTGCCGTTAATATTTGCCGAGGTCAGAGTGTGGTCGGTAGATGAGGTAAAACCTCTGGCAGTGATGGTGAAACCATTAAAGTCCAGTTCCCCTCTATTACCTGTGTAACCTGTCAGATCGAAGGCGCCTATGAGAGTATCCGGAATATCGGTTACCGTAGCCGTTACCGGAGCTGTATCAGGCATGTAAGGCGCATCATCTTCGACTGTAACTTGGAATGAACTTGAATCTGTCGCTCCTGAACCATCTGCGACATCAATACCAAAGTTCAAATTGAGCACATCTTCAACATTGGCTACAGGATGATCCAGCGGAGCATGCAGTGTGACCTCATAACCCCAAGTACCACTGCTGTTACCCGCAGGAGCTGAGAGCGATATGGTCATCACCACAGTAGAACCGGCAGAGCCTGTCAAGGTCTGAGTACTGGCATCCCAACTCCAGGTTACATCAACGCCTCCGGAGGTTACACCAGATGGGCCGCTAAGCGTAACTTCCAGCTCATCGTTGTCAGGATCTTGCAGCTCAATGGTACCGTTGGCTATCACTGCATCTGTTGTATCTGTGTCGCCTACATCATCTGGCAGACCATCGGTCAGCCCCTCTTCAGATACGGCAACATTGGTGATGTTACCTATGCTTGGTGGGTTCTGGGCATCGAGAATGGTGGTGTCGGCGCTGCTCTCGGTAGGACTGATAGTCGCATCGGCACCGTTGACACTGTCAATGGTGACGGTGAAGTCTTCGGCGCCTTCATAGATACCGTCGTTAATGGTGCTGATATCCAGCGGCACACTGGTGCTGCCGGCGGGAATGGTGACACTGGCGACGCCGGTGAAGTCGCTGCCGTCCTCGGCCACGCCGGAGTAGGTGAAGTTGACTACCACATCCTCGTCGGCCACCTGGTCGATGCTGACGGTGAAGGCGGCGGTCTCACCCTCGGTGACACTGCTTTGATCGGCGACGATGCCGACCACAGGCGCATCCTGGGCATCGAGAATAGTGGTGTCGGCGCTGCTCTCGGTAGGACTGATAGTCGCATCGGCACCGCTGACACTGTCGATGGTGACGGTGAAGTCTTCGGCGCCTTCATAGATACCGTCGTTAATGGTGCTGATATCCAGCGGCACACTGGTGCTGCCGGCGGGAATGGTGACACTGGCAACGCCGGTGAAGTCGCTGCCGTCCTCGGCCACGCCGGAGTAAGTGAAGTTGACCACCACATCTTCGTCGGCCACCTGGTCGATGCTGACGGTGAAGGCGGCAGTCTCACCCTCGGTGACGCTGCTTTGATCGGCGACGATGCCGACCACAGGCGCATCCTGGGCATCGAGAATGGTGGTGTCGGCGCTGCTCTCGGTAGGACTTATAGTCGCATCGGCACCGCTGACACTGTTAATGGTGACGGTGAAGTCTTCGGCGCCTTCATAGATACCGTCGTTAATGGTGCTGATATCCAGCGGCACACTGGTGCTGCCGGCGGGAATGGTGACACTGGCGACGCCGGTGAAGTCGCTGCCGTCCTCGGCCACGCCGGAGTAGGTGAAGTTGACTACCACATCCTCGTCGGCCACCTGGTCGATGCTGACGGTGAAGGCGGCAGTCTCACCCTCGGTGACGCTGCTTTGATCGGCGACGATGCCGACCACAGGCGCATCCTGGGCGTCGAGAATGGTAGTGTCGGCGCTGCTCTCGGTAGGACTTATAGTCGCATCGGCACCGCTGACACTGTTAATGGTGACGGTGAAGTCTTCGGCGCCTTCATAGATACCGTCGTTAATGGTGCTGATATCCAGCGGCACACTGGTGCTGCCGGCGGGAATGGTGACACTGGCGACGCCGGTGAAGTCGCTGCCGTCCTCGGCCACGCCGGAGTAGGTGAAGTTGACTACCACATCCTCGTCGGCCACCTGGTCGATGCTGACGGTGAAGGCGGCAGTCTCACCCTCGGTGACGCTGCTTTGATCGGCGACGATGCCGACCACAGGCGCATCCTGGGCGTCAAGAATGGTAGTGTCGGCGCTGCTCTCGGTAGGACTGATAGTCGCATCGGCACCGCTGACACTGTTAATGGTGACGGTGAAGTCTTCGGCGCCTTCATAGATACCGTCGTTAATGGTGCTGATATCCAGCGGCACACTGGTGCTGCCGGCCGGAATGGTGACACTGGCGACGCCGGTGAAGTCGCTGCCGTCCTCGGCCACGCCGGAGTAGGTGAAGTTGACTACCACATCCTCGTCGGCCACCTGGTCGATGCTGACGGTGAAGGCGGCGGTCTCACCCTCGGTGACACTGCTTTGATCGGCGACGATGCCGACCACAGGCGCATCCTGGGCATCGAGAATAGTGGTGTCGGCGCTGTTGTTGGCACCAATGCTGGCATCGGCTCCGCTGACACTGTCAATGGTGACGGTGAAGTCTTCGGCGCCTTCATAGATACCGTCGTTAATGGTGCTGATATCCAGCGGCACACTGGTGCTGCCGGCCGGAATGGTGACACTGGCGACGCCGGTGAAGTCGCTGCCGTCCTCGGCCACGCCGGAGTAGGTGAAGTTGACTACCACATCCTCGTCGGCCACCTGGTCGATGCTGACGGTGAAGGCGGCGGTCTCACCCTCGGTGACACTGCTTTGATCGGCGACGATGCCGACCACAGGCGCATCCTGGGCATCAAGAATAGTGGTGTCGGCGCTGTTGTTGGCACCAATGCTGGCATCGGCTCCGCTGACACTGTCAATGGTGACGGTGAAGTCTTCGGCGCCTTCATAGATACCGTCGTTAATGGTGCTGATATCCAGCGGCACACTGGTGCTGCCGGCCGGAATGGTGACACTGGCGACGCCGGTGAAGTCGCTGCCGTCCTCGGCCACGCCGGAGTAGGTGAAGTTGACTACCACATCCTCGTCGGCCACCTGGTCGATGCTGACGGTGAAGGCGGCGGTCTCACCCTCGGTGACACTGCTTTGATCGGCGACGATGCCGACCACAGGCGCATCCTGGGCATCAAGAATAGTGGTGTCGGCGCTGTTGTTGGCACCAATGCTGGCATCGGCACCGTTGACACTGTTAATGGTGACGGTGAAGTCTTCGGCGCCTTCATAGATACCGTCGTTAATGGTGCTGATATCCAGCGGCACACTGGTGCTGCCGGCCGGAATGGTGACACTGGCGACGCCGGTGAAGTCGCTGCCGTCCTCGGCCACGCCGGAGTAGGTGAAGTTGACTACCACATCCTCGTCGGCCACCTGGTCGATGCTGACGGTGAAGGCGGCAGTCTCACCCTCGGTGACGCTGCTTTGATCGGCGACGATGCCGACCACAGGCGCATCCTGGGCGTCGAGAATGGTAGTGTCGGCGCTGCTCTCGGTAGGACTGATAGTCGCATCGGCACCGCTGACACTGTCGATGGTGACGGTGAAGTCTTCGGCGCCTTCATAGATACCGTCGTTAATGGTGCTGATATCCAGCGGCACACTGGTGCTGCCGGCCGGAATGGTGACACTGGCGACGCCGGTGAAGTCGCTGCCGTCCTCGGCCACGCCGGAGTAGGTGAAGTTGACTACCACATCCTCGTCGGCCACCTGGTCGATGCTGACGGTGAAGGCGGCAGTCTCACCCTCGGTGACGCTGCTTTGATCGGCGACGATGCCGACCACAGGCGCATCCTGGGCGTCGAGAATGGTAGTGTCGGCGCTGCTCTCGGTAGGACTGATAGTCGCATCGGCACCGCTGACACTGTCGATGGTGACGGTGAAGTCTTCGGCGCCTTCATAGATACCGTCGTTAATGGTGCTGATATCCAGCGGCACACTGGTGCTGCCGGCCGGAATGGTGACACTGGCGACGCCGGTGAAGTCGCTGCCGTCCTCGGCCACGCCGGAGTAGGTGAAGTTGACTACCACATCCTCGTCGGCCACCTGGTCGATGCTGACGGTGAAGGCGGCAGTCTCACCCTCGGTGACACTGCTTTGATCGGCGACGATGCCGACCACAGGCGCATCCTGGGCGTCAAGAATGGTAGTGTCGGCGCTGCTCTCGGTAGGACTGATAGTCGCATCGGCACCGCTGACACTGTTAATGGTGACGGTGAAGTCTTCGGCGCCTTCATAGATACCGTCGTTAATGGTGCTGATATCCAGCGGCACACTGGTGCTGCCGGCGGGAATGGTGACACTGGCAACGCCGGTGAAGTCGCTGCCGTCCTCGGCCACGCCGGAGTAGGTGAAGTTGACTACCACATCCTCGTCGGCCACCTGGTCGATGCTGACGGTGAAGGCGGCAGTCTCACCCTCGGTGACGCTGCTTTGATCGGCGACGATGCCGACCACAGGCGCATCCTGGGCGTCAAGAATGGTAGTGTCGGCGCTGCTCTCGGTAGGACTGATAGTCGCATCGGCACCGCTGACACTGTTAATGGTGACGGTGAAGTCTTCGGCGCCTTCATAGATACCGTCGTTAATGGTGCTGATATCCAGCGGCACACTGGTGCTGCCGGCGGGAATGGTGACACTGGCGACGCCGGTGAAGTCGCTGCCGTCCTCGGCCACGCCGGAGTAGGTGAAGTTGACTACCACATCCTCGTCGGCCACCTGGTCGATGCTGACGGTGAAGGCGGCAGTCTCACCCTCGGTGACGCTGCTTTGATCGGCGACGATGCCGACCACAGGCGCATCCTGGGCGTCAAGAATGGTGGTGTCGGCGCTGCTCTCGGTAGGACTGATAGTCGCATCGGCACCGCTGACACTGTCGATGGTGACGGTGAAGTCTTCGGCGCCTTCATAGATACCGTCGTTAATGGTGCTGATATCCAGCGGCACACTGGTGCTGCCGGCGGGAATGGTGACACTGGCAACGCCGGTGAAGTCGCTGCCGTCCTCGGCCACGCCGGAGTAGGTGAAGTTGACTACCACATCCTCGTCGGCCACCTGGTCGATGCTGACGGTGAAGGCGGCAGTCTCACCCTCGGTGACACTGCTTTGATCGGCGACGATGCCGACCACAGGCGCATCCTGGGCATCGAGAATAGTGGTGTCGGCGCTGTTGTTGGCACCAATGCTGGCATCGGCACCGTTGACACTGTTAATGGTGACGGTGAAGTCTTCGGCGCCTTCATAGATACCGTCGTTAATGGTGCTGATATCCAGCGGCACACTGGTGCTGCCGGCGGGAATGGTGACACTGGCAACGCCGGTGAAGTCGCTGCCGTCCTCGGCCACGCCGGAGTAAGTGAAGTTGACCACCACATCTTCGTCGGCCACCTGGTCGATGCTGACGGTGAAGGCGGCAGTCTCACCCTCGGTGACGCTGCTTTGATCGGCGACGATGCCGACCACAGGCGCATCCTGGGCGTCAAGAATGGTGGTGTCGGCGCTGCTCTCGGTAGGACTGATAGTCGCATCGGCTCCGCTGACACTGTCAATGGTGACGGTGAAGTCTTCGGCGCCTTCATAGATACCGTCGTTAATGGTGCTGATATCCAGCGGCACACTGGTGCTGCCGGCCGGAATGGTGACACTGGCGACGCCGGTGAAGTCGCTGCCGTCCTCGGCCACGCCGGAGTAGGTGAAGTTGACCACCACATCCTCGTCGGCCACCTGGTCGATGCTGACGGTGAAGGCGGCAGTCTCACCCTCGGTGACGCTGCTTTGATCGGCGACGATGCCGACCACAGGCGCATCCTGGGCGTCAAGAATGGTAGTGTCGGCGCTGCTCTCGGTAGGACTGATAGTCGCATCGGCACCGCTGACACTGTTAATGGTGACGGTGAAGTCTTCGGCGCCTTCATAGATACCGTCGTTAATGGTGCTGATATCCAGCGGCACACTGGTGCTGCCGGCCGGAATGGTGACACTGGCGACGCCGGTGAAGTCGCTGCCGTCCTCGGCCACGCCGGAGTAGGTGAAGTTGACCACCACATCCTCGTCGGCCACCTGGTCGATGCTGACGGTGAAGGCGGCGGTCTCACCCTCGGTGACACTGCTTTGATCGGCGACGATGCCGACCACAGGCGCATCCTGGGCGTCAAGAATGGTGGTGTCGGCGCTGCTCTCGGTAGGACTGATAGTCGCATCGGCACCGCTGACACTGTCGATGGTGACGGTGAAGTCTTCGGCGCCTTCATAGATACCGTCGTTAATGGTGCTGATATCCAGCGGCACACTGGTGCTGCCGGCCGGAATGGTGACACTGGCGACGCCGGTGAAGTCGCTGCCGTCCTCGGCCACGCCGGAGTAGGTGAAGTTGACTACCACATCCTCGTCGGCCACCTGGTCGATGCTGACGGTGAAGGCGGCAGTCTCACCCTCGGTGACGCTGCTTTGATCGGCGACGATGCCGACCACAGGCGCATCCTGGGCGTCGAGAATGGTAGTGTCGGCGCTGCTCTCGGTAGGACTGATAGTCGCATCGGCACCGCTGACACTGTCGATGGTGACGGTGAAGTCTTCGGCGCCTTCATAGATACCGTCGTTAATGGTGCTGATATCCAGCGGCACACTGGTGCTGCCGGCGGGAATGGTGACACTGGCGACGCCGGTGAAGTCGCTGCCGTCCTCGGCCACGCCGGAGTAGGTGAAGTTGACTACCACATCCTCGTCGGCCACCTGGTCGATGCTGACGGTGAAGGCGGCGGTCTCACCCTCGGTGACACTGCTTTGATCGGCGACGATGCCGACCACAGGCGCATCCTGGGCATCGAGAATAGTGGTGTCGGCGCTGTTGTTGGCACCAATGCTGGCATCGGCTCCGCTGACACTGTCAATGGTGACGGTGAAGTCTTCGGCGCCTTCATAGATACCGTCGTTAATGGTGCTGATATCCAGCGGCACACTGGTGCTGCCGGCGGGAATGGTGACACTGGCGACGCCGGTGAAGTCGCTGCCGTCCTCGGCCACGCCGGAGTAGGTGAAGTTGACTACCACATCCTCGTCGGCCACCTGGTCGATGCTGACGGTGAAGGCGGCAGTCTCACCCTCGGTGACGCTGCTTTGATCGGCGACGATGCCGACCACAGGCGCATCCTGGGCGTCAAGAATGGTAGTGTCGGCGCTGCTCTCGGTAGGACTGATAGTCGCATCGGCACCGCTGACACTGTTAATGGTGACGGTGAAGTCTTCGGCGCCTTCATAGATACCGTCGTTAATGGTGCTGATATCCAGCGGCACACTGGTGCTGCCGGCGGGAATGGTGACACTGGCGACGCCGGTGAAGTCGCTGCCGTCCTCGGCCACGCCGGAGTAAGTGAAGTTGACCACCACATCCTCGTCGGCCACCTGGTCGATGCTGACGGTGAAGGCGGCAGTCTCACCCTCGGTGACGCTGCTTTGATCGGCGACGATGCCGACCACAGGCGCATCCTGGGCGTCAAGAATGGTAGTGTCGGCGCTGCTCTCGGTAGGACTGATAGTCGCATCGGCACCGCTGACACTGTTAATGGTGACGGTGAAGTCTTCGGCGCCTTCATAGATACCGTCGTTAATGGTGCTGATATCCAGCGGCACACTGGTGCTGCCGGCGGGAATGGTGACACTGGCGACGCCGGTGAAGTCGCTGCCGTCCTCGGCCACGCCGGAGTAGGTGAAGTTGACTACCACATCCTCGTCGGCCACCTGGTCGATGCTGACGGTGAAGGCGGCAGTCTCACCCTCGGTGACACTGCTTTGATCGGCGACGATGCCGACCACAGGCGCATCCTGGGCGTCAAGAATGGTGGTGTCGGCGCTGCTCTCGGTAGGACTGATAGTCGCATCGGCACCGCTGACACTGTCGATGGTGACGGTGAAGTCTTCGGCGCCTTCATAGATACCGTCGTTAATGGTGCTGATATCCAGCGGCACACTGGTGCTGCCGGCGGGAATGGTGACACTGGCGACGCCGGTGAAGTCGCTGCCGTCCTCGGCCACGCCGGAGTAGGTGAAGTTGACTACCACATCCTCGTCGGCCACCTGGTCGATGCTGACGGTGAAGGCGGCGGTCTCACCCTCGGTGACACTGCTTTGATCGGCGACGATGCCGACCACAGGCGCATCCTGGGCATCGAGAATAGTGGTGTCGGCGCTGCTCTCGGTAGGACTGATAGTCGCATCGGCACCGCTGACACTGTCGATGGTGACGGTGAAGTCTTCGGCGCCTTCATAGATACCGTCGTTAATGGTGCTGATATCCAGCGGCACACTGGTGCTGCCGGCGGGAATGGTGACACTGGCGACGCCGGTGAAGTCGCTGCCGTCCTCGGCCACGCCGGAGTAGGTGAAGTTGACTACCACATCCTCGTCGGCCACCTGGTCGATGCTGACGGTGAAGGCGGCGGTCTCACCCTCGGTGACACTGCTTTGATCGGCGACGATGCCGACCACAGGCGCATCCTGGGCGTCAAGAATAGTGGTGTCGGCGCTGTTGTTGGCACCAATGCTGGCATCGGCACCGTTGACACTGTTAATGGTGACGGTGAAGTCTTCGGCGCCTTCATAGATACCGTCGTTAATGGTGCTGATATCCAGCGGCACACTGGTGCTGCCGGCCGGAATGGTGACACTGGCGACGCCGGTGAAGTCGCTGCCGTCCTCGGCCACGCCGGAGTAGGTGAAGTTGACTACCACATCCTCGTCGGCCACCTGGTCGATGCTGACGGTGAAGGCGGCAGTCTCACCCTCGGTGACGCTGCTTTGATCGGCGACGATGCCGACCACAGGCGCATCCTGGGCGTCGAGAATGGTAGTGTCGGCGCTGCTCTCGGTAGGACTGATAGTCGCATCGGCACCGCTGACACTGTCGATGGTGACGGTGAAGTCTTCGGCGCCTTCATAGATACCGTCGTTAATGGTGCTGATATCCAGCGGCACACTGGTGCTGCCGGCCGGAATGGTGACACTGGCGACGCCGGTGAAGTCGCTGCCGTCCTCGGCCACGCCGGAGTAGGTGAAGTTGACTACCACATCCTCGTCGGCCACCTGGTCGATGCTGACGGTGAAGGCGGCAGTCTCACCCTCGGTGACGCTGCTTTGATCGGCGACGATGCCGACCACAGGCGCATCCTGGGCGTCGAGAATGGTAGTGTCGGCGCTGCTCTCGGTAGGACTGATAGTCGCATCGGCACCGCTGACACTGTCGATGGTGACGGTGAAGTCTTCGGCGCCTTCATAGATACCGTCGTTAATGGTGCTGATATCCAGCGGCACACTGGTGCTGCCGGCCGGAATGGTGACACTGGCGACGCCGGTGAAGTCGCTGCCGTCCTCGGCCACGCCGGAGTAGGTGAAGTTGACTACCACATCCTCGTCGGCCACCTGGTCGATGCTGACGGTGAAGGCGGCAGTCTCACCCTCGGTGACACTGCTTTGATCGGCGACGATGCCGACCACAGGCGCATCCTGGGCGTCAAGAATGGTAGTGTCGGCGCTGCTCTCGGTAGGACTGATAGTCGCATCGGCACCGCTGACACTGTTAATGGTGACGGTGAAGTCTTCGGCGCCTTCATAGATACCGTCGTTAATGGTGCTGATATCCAGCGGCACACTGGTGCTGCCGGCGGGAATGGTGACACTGGCAACGCCGGTGAAGTCGCTGCCGTCCTCGGCCACGCCGGAGTAGGTGAAGTTGACTACCACATCCTCGTCGGCCACCTGGTCGATGCTGACGGTGAAGGCGGCAGTCTCACCCTCGGTGACGCTGCTTTGATCGGCGACGATGCCGACCACAGGCGCATCCTGGGCGTCAAGAATGGTAGTGTCGGCGCTGCTCTCGGTAGGACTGATAGTCGCATCGGCACCGCTGACACTGTTAATGGTGACGGTGAAGTCTTCGGCGCCTTCATAGATACCGTCGTTAATGGTGCTGATATCCAGCGGCACACTGGTGCTGCCGGCGGGAATGGTGACACTGGCGACGCCGGTGAAGTCGCTGCCGTCCTCGGCCACGCCGGAGTAGGTGAAGTTGACTACCACATCCTCGTCGGCCACCTGGTCGATGCTGACGGTGAAGGCGGCAGTCTCACCCTCGGTGACGCTGCTTTGATCGGCGACGATGCCGACCACAGGCGCATCCTGGGCGTCAAGAATGGTAGTGTCGGCGCTGCTCTCGGTAGGACTGATAGTCGCATCGGCACCGCTGACACTGTTAATGGTGACGGTGAAGTCTTCGGCGCCTTCATAGATACCGTCGTTAATGGTGCTGATATCCAGCGGCACACTGGTGCTGCCGGCGGGAATGGTGACACTGGCGACGCCGGTGAAGTCGCTGCCGTCCTCGGCCACGCCGGAGTAGGTGAAGTTGACTACCACATCCTCGTCGGCCACCTGGTCGATGCTGACGGTGAAGGCGGCAGTCTCACCCTCGGTGACACTGCTTTGATCGGCGACGATGCCGACCACAGGCGCATCCTGGGCGTCAAGAATGGTGGTGTCGGCGCTGCTCTCGGTAGGACTGATAGTCGCATCGGCACCGCTGACACTGTCGATGGTGACGGTGAAGTCTTCGGCGCCTTCATAGATACCGTCGTTAATGGTGCTGATATCCAGCGGCACACTGGTGCTGCCGGCGGGAATGGTGACACTGGCGACGCCGGTGAAGTCGCTGCCGTCCTCGGCCACGCCGGAGTAGGTGAAGTTGACTACCACATCCTCGTCGGCCACCTGGTCGATGCTGACGGTGAAGGCGGCGGTCTCACCCTCGGTGACACTGCTTTGATCGGCGACGATGCCGACCACAGGCGCATCCTGGGCATCGAGAATAGTGGTGTCGGCGCTGCTCTCGGTAGGACTGATAGTCGCATCGGCACCGCTGACACTGTCGATGGTGACGGTGAAGTCTTCGGCGCCTTCATAGATACCGTCGTTAATGGTGCTGATATCCAGCGGCACACTGGTGCTGCCGGCGGGAATGGTGACACTGGCGACGCCGGTGAAGTCGCTGCCGTCCTCGGCCACGCCGGAGTAGGTGAAGTTGACTACCACATCCTCGTCGGCCACCTGGTCGATGCTGACGGTGAAGGCGGCGGTCTCACCCTCGGTGACACTGCTTTGATCGGCGACGATGCCGACCACAGGCGCATCCTGGGCGTCAAGAATAGTGGTGTCGGCGCTGTTGTTGGCACCAATGCTGGCATCGGCACCGTTGACACTGTTAATGGTGACGGTGAAGTCTTCGGCGCCTTCATAGATACCGTCGTTAATGGTGCTGATATCCAGCGGCACACTGGTGCTGCCGGCCGGAATGGTGACACTGGCGACGCCGGTGAAGTCGCTGCCGTCCTCGGCCACGCCGGAGTAGGTGAAGTTGACTACCACATCCTCGTCGGCCACCTGGTCGATGCTGACGGTGAAGGCGGCAGTCTCACCCTCGGTGACGCTGCTTTGATCGGCGACGATGCCGACCACAGGCGCATCCTGGGCGTCGAGAATGGTAGTGTCGGCGCTGCTCTCGGTAGGACTGATAGTCGCATCGGCACCGCTGACACTGTCGATGGTGACGGTGAAGTCTTCGGCGCCTTCATAGATACCGTCGTTAATGGTGCTGATATCCAGCGGCACACTGGTGCTGCCGGCCGGAATGGTGACACTGGCGACGCCGGTGAAGTCGCTGCCGTCC
Source organism: Shewanella sp. VK101 (assembly GCF_056497865.1). Taxonomy (NCBI): domain Bacteria; kingdom Pseudomonadati; phylum Pseudomonadota; class Gammaproteobacteria; order Alteromonadales; family Shewanellaceae; genus Shewanella; species Shewanella sp. VK101. The sequence goes on along the minus strand of NZ_CM151402.1, from coordinate 4,466,938 downwards.
TCGGCCACGCCGGAGTAGGTGAAGTTGACTACCACATCCTCGTCGGCCACCTGGTCGATGCTGACGGTGAAGGCGGCAGTCTCACCCTCGGTGACGCTGCTTTGATCGGCGACGATGCCGACCACAGGCGCATCCTGGGCGTCGAGAATGGTAGTGTCGGCGCTGCTCTCGGTAGGACTGATAGTCGCATCGGCACCGCTGACACTGTCGATGGTGACGGTGAAGTCTTCGGCGCCTTCATAGATACCGTCGTTAATGGTGCTGATATCCAGCGGCACACTGGTGCTGCCGGCCGGAATGGTGACACTGGCGACGCCGGTGAAGTCGCTGCCGTCCTCGGCCACGCCGGAGTAGGTGAAGTTGACTACCACATCCTCGTCGGCCACCTGGTCGATGCTGACGGTGAAGGCGGCAGTCTCACCCTCGGTGACACTGCTTTGATCGGCGACGATGCCGACCACAGGCGCATCCTGGGCGTCAAGAATGGTAGTGTCGGCGCTGCTCTCGGTAGGACTGATAGTCGCATCGGCACCGCTGACACTGTTAATGGTGACGGTGAAGTCTTCGGCGCCTTCATAGATACCGTCGTTAATGGTGCTGATATCCAGCGGCACACTGGTGCTGCCGGCGGGAATGGTGACACTGGCAACGCCGGTGAAGTCGCTGCCGTCCTCGGCCACGCCGGAGTAGGTGAAGTTGACTACCACATCCTCGTCGGCCACCTGGTCGATGCTGACGGTGAAGGCGGCAGTCTCACCCTCGGTGACGCTGCTTTGATCGGCGACGATGCCGACCACAGGCGCATCCTGGGCGTCAAGAATGGTAGTGTCGGCGCTGCTCTCGGTAGGACTGATAGTCGCATCGGCACCGCTGACACTGTTAATGGTGACGGTGAAGTCTTCGGCGCCTTCATAGATACCGTCGTTAATGGTGCTGATATCCAGCGGCACACTGGTGCTGCCGGCGGGAATGGTGACACTGGCGACGCCGGTGAAGTCGCTGCCGTCCTCGGCCACGCCGGAGTAGGTGAAGTTGACTACCACATCCTCGTCGGCCACCTGGTCGATGCTGACGGTGAAGGCGGCAGTCTCACCCTCGGTGACGCTGCTTTGATCGGCGACGATGCCGACCACAGGCGCATCCTGGGCGTCAAGAATGGTGGTGTCGGCGCTGCTCTCGGTAGGACTGATAGTCGCATCGGCACCGCTGACACTGTCGATGGTGACGGTGAAGTCTTCGGCGCCTTCATAGATACCGTCGTTAATGGTGCTGATATCCAGCGGCACACTGGTGCTGCCGGCGGGAATGGTGACACTGGCGACGCCGGTGAAGTCGCTGCCGTCCTCGGCCACGCCGGAGTAGGTGAAGTTGACTACCACATCCTCGTCGGCCACCTGGTCGATGCTGACGGTGAAGGCGGCAGTCTCACCCTCGGTGACGCTGCTTTGATCGGCGACGATGCCGACCACAGGCGCATCCTGGGCGTCGAGAATGGTAGTGTCGGCGCTGCTCTCGGTAGGACTGATAGTCGCATCGGCACCGCTGACACTGTCGATGGTGACGGTGAAGTCTTCGGCGCCTTCATAGATACCGTCGTTAATGGTGCTGATATCCAGCGGCACACTGGTGCTGCCGGCCGGAATGGTGACACTGGCGACGCCGGTGAAGTCGCTGCCGTCCTCGGCCACGCCGGAGTAGGTGAAGTTGACTACCACATCCTCGTCGGCCACCTGGTCGATGCTGACGGTGAAGGCGGCAGTCTCACCCTCGGTGACGCTGCTTTGATCGGCGACGATGCCGACCACAGGCGCATCCTGGGCGTCGAGAATGGTAGTGTCGGCGCTGCTCTCGGTAGGACTGATAGTCGCATCGGCACCGCTGACACTGTCGATGGTGACGGTGAAGTCTTCGGCGCCTTCATAGATACCGTCGTTAATGGTGCTGATATCCAGCGGCACACTGGTGCTGCCGGCCGGAATGGTGACACTGGCGACGCCGGTGAAGTCGCTGCCGTCCTCGGCCACGCCGGAGTAGGTGAAGTTGACTACCACATCCTCGTCGGCCACCTGGTCGATGCTGACGGTGAAGGCGGCAGTCTCACCCTCGGTGACACTGCTTTGATCGGCGACGATGCCGACCACAGGCGCATCCTGGGCATCGAGAATAGTGGTGTCGGCGCTGTTGTTGGCACCAATGCTGGCATCGGCTCCGCTGACACTGTCAATGGTGACGGTGAAGTCTTCGGCGCCTTCATAGATACCGTCGTTAATGGTGCTGATATCCAGCGGCACACTGGTGCTGCCGGCCGGAATGGTGACACTGGCAACGCCGGTGAAGTCGCTGCCGTCCTCGGCCACGCCGGAGTAGGTGAAGTTGACTACCACATCCTCGTCGGCCACCTGGTCGATGCTGACGGTGAAGGCGGCAGTCTCACCCTCGGTGACACTGCTTTGATCGGCGACGATGCCGACCACAGGCGCATCCTGGGCGTCAAGAATGGTGGTGTCGGCGCTGCTCTCGGTAGGACTGATAGTCGCATCGGCACCGCTGACACTGTCGATGGTGACGGTGAAGTCTTCGGCGCCTTCATAGATACCGTCGTTAATGGTGCTGATATCCAGCGGCACACTGGTGCTGCCGGCGGGAATGGTGACACTGGCGACGCCGGTGAAGTCGCTGCCGTCCTCGGCCACGCCGGAGTAGGTGAAGTTGACTACCACATCCTCGTCGGCCACCTGGTCGATGCTGACGGTGAAGGCGGCGGTCTCACCCTCGGTGACACTGCTTTGATCGGCGACGATGCCGACCACAGGCGCATCCTGGGCGTCAAGAATAGTGGTGTCGGCGCTGTTGTTGGCACCAATGCTGGCATCGGCACCGTTGACACTGTTAATGGTGACGGTGAAGTCTTCGGCGCCTTCATAGATACCGTCGTTAATGGTGCTGATATCCAGCGGCACACTGGTGCTGCCGGCCGGAATGGTGACACTGGCGACGCCGGTGAAGTCGCTGCCGTCCTCGGCCACGCCGGAGTAGGTGAAGTTGACCACCACATCCTCGTCGGCCACCTGGTCGATGCTGACGGTGAAGGCGGCAGTCTCACCCTCGGTGACGCTGCTTTGATCGGCGACGATGCCGACCACAGGCGCATCCTGGGCGTCAAGAATGGTAGTGTCGGCGCTGCTCTCGGTAGGACTGATAGTCGCATCGGCACCGCTGACACTGTCGATGGTGACGGTGAAGTCTTCGGCGCCTTCATAGATACCGTCGTTAATGGTGCTGATATCCAGCGGCACACTGGTGCTGCCGGCGGGAATGGTGACACTGGCGACGCCGGTGAAGTCGCTGCCGTCCTCGGCCACGCCGGAGTAGGTGAAGTTGACTACCACATCCTCGTCGGCCACCTGGTCGATGCTGACGGTGAAGGCGGCGGTCTCACCCTCGGTGACACTGCTTTGATCGGCGACGATGCCGACCACAGGCGCATCCTGGGCATCGAGAATAGTGGTGTCGGCGCTGTTGTTGGCACCAATGCTGGCATCGGCACCGTTGACACTGTTAATGGTGACGGTGAAGTCTTCGGCGCCTTCATAGATACCGTCGTTAATGGTGCTGATATCCAGCGGCACACTGGTGCTGCCGGCGGGAATGGTGACACTGGCAACGCCGGTGAAGTCGCTGCCGTCCTCGGCCACGCCGGAGTAGGTGAAGTTGACTACCACATCCTCGTCGGCCACCTGGTCGATGCTGACGGTGAAGGCGGCAGTCTCACCCTCGGTGACGCTGCTTTGATCGGCGACGATGCCGACCACAGGCGCATCCTGGGCGTCAAGAATGGTGGTGTCGGCGCTGCTCTCGGTAGGACTGATAGTCGCATCGGCACCGCTGACACTGTCGATGGTGACGGTGAAGTCTTCGGCGCCTTCATAGATACCGTCGTTAATGGTGCTGATATCCAGCGGCACACTGGTGCTGCCGGCGGGAATGGTGACACTGGCGACGCCGGTGAAGTCGCTGCCGTCCTCGGCCACGCCGGAGTAGGTGAAGTTGACTACCACATCCTCGTCGGCCACCTGGTCGATGCTGACGGTGAAGGCGGCGGTCTCACCCTCGGTGACACTGCTTTGATCGGCGACGATGCCGACCACAGGCGCATCCTGGGCGTCAAGAATAGTGGTGTCGGCGCTGTTGTTGGCACCAATGCTGGCATCGGCACCGTTGACACTGTTAATGGTGACGGTGAAGTCTTCGGCGCCTTCATAGATACCGTCGTTAATGGTGCTGATATCCAGCGGCACACTGGTGCTGCCGGCCGGAATGGTGACACTGGCGACGCCGGTGAAGTCGCTGCCGTCCTCGGCCACGCCGGAGTAGGTGAAGTTGACTACCACATCCTCGTCGGCCACCTGGTCGATGCTGACGGTGAAGGCGGCAGTCTCACCCTCGGTGACACTGCTTTGATCGGCGACGATGCCGACCACAGGCGCATCCTGGGCATCGAGAATAGTGGTGTCGGCGCTGTTGTTGGCACCAATGCTGGCATCGGCACCGTTGACACTGTTAATGGTGACGGTGAAGTCTTCGGCGCCTTCATAGATACCGTCGTTAATGGTGCTGATATCCAGCGGCACACTGGTGCTGCCGGCGGGAATGGTGACACTGGCAACGCCGGTGAAGTCGCTGCCGTCCTCGGCCACGCCGGAGTAGGTGAAGTTGACCACCACATCCTCGTCGGCCACCTGGTCGATGCTGACGGTGAAGGCGGCGGTCTCACCCTCGGTGACACTGCTTTGCTCGGCGACGATGCCGACCACAGGCGCATCCTGGGCATCAAGAATGGTAGTGTCGGCGCTGTTGTTGCTGCCTATCTCCAGTTGTTCAAGGCTATTATCGACGTCAGTAACACCACTAATGGCGACGCTTAGATTTTCGCTATTTTCATAGACACCATCGTTAATGGTATTAACCGTAAAGCTTTGCTGGCTATCACCGGTAATGGTCACGCTTGGAGGTAAATTATCAACATCTGCCGCAGATGCTGTACCACTCCAATCAAGTGCAAGGGTAACCGAAGCACCACTAGGAAGGGTTACCGGGTTACCGTTGGCATCGACCAAAGTCACTGTATAAGTGATTTCACCACCTTCAGCGACACTGGTTTTGTCTACGCTGATCTGGGCAAAAACTGTGTCGGTAGTGTCATTTACCAGTGTGGAAGCTGTGTCACTGGTATCCAGGTTTTCAAAATTACCACCTTGTGCACTATCTATACCTACGGTCAGAGTTTCCGCATCAACAAATACATCATCGCTGGGAGCATCAACGGTCACGGTGCCGGACGTCTGACCTGCCGCAATGGTGATGCTGGCGCCGTTGGACAGGGTCAGTACCAGGTCGGTTTCAGGTGCATTATTGACCGTGGCGGTATAGGTGATCTGGCCGCCTTCATTCACTTCAGCCGGGGCGGTCAGGGTGACCGTGGTGGTATCTATGGTGTCATTGACCTGAGTATCGACACTATTGCCGAGGTTCAGCTCTTCATAGTTGCCGCCCTGGGCGTCGGTGATACCGACCGTGAGGGTTTCACCGTCCTGATAGACATCATCAGTCGGTGCATCAACGGTCACGGTGCCGGACGTCTGACCTGCCGTAATGGTGATGCTGGCGCCGTTGGACAGGGTCAGTACCAAGTCAGTTTCGGGGGCATTATTGACCGTGGCGGTATAGGTGATCTGGCCGCCTTCATTCACTTCTGCCGGGGCGGTCAGGGTGACCGTGGTGGTATCTATGGTGTCATTGACCTGGGTCGAGGCGGTGTCGCTGGTGTCCAGGTTTTCGTAATTGCCGCCTTGGGCGTCGGTGATGCCGACCGTGAGGGTTTCACCGTCCTGATAGACATCATCAGTCGGTGCATCAACGGTCACGGTGCCGGAGGTTTGACCGGCCGCAATGGTGATGCTGGCGCCGTTGGACAGGGTCAGTACCAAGTCAGTTTCGGGGGCATTATTGACCGTGGCGGTATAGGTGATCTGGCCGCCTTCATTGACCTGCACCGGGGCAGTCAGGGTTACCGTGGTGGTATCTATGGTGTCATTGACCTGAGTATCGACACTATTGCCGAGGTCCAGGTTTTCGTAGTTGCCGCCCTGGGACTCAGTGACACCGACATTCAGTACTTCACTGTCCAAGTAGACATCATCGCTGGGGGCGTCGACGGTAACGCTGCCTGAAGTTTGGCCAACAGGGATCACTATAGTCGCGCCGTTGGACAAAGTCAGAACCAAATCACTTTCCAGAGGAGCATTGTCTACAACAGCAGTGTAGGTAATGCTGCCACCCTCGTTGACTTGGGTTGGTGCCAACAAGGTTACAGTGCTGGGAGCAACTTGAGTCAACTCGAAGGTGTTTTGTGACAAGCCATCTTGCAGTGTAATGGCATCAGCTTCGACGCCCACTGAATCGTAGCCACTGGCAGCCAGAGTTTCTGCCCCACTTCTTGCCAAGGAAACAAAGCCGGACGTCCCCTCATTCCCTTGAGCTCCACCGGCAGCAGTATCAGGCAATGAAGCGGTTGGATCTTCTCCCGCAGCGATAAGGGCCTGTAGCTGAGCAATTTCAGAATCTGTTGCAGAATCGGCACTTTGCAACGCTTCCTGAGGGACTTCAGCTTCACTTCCAAGACTGCTTCCGTCACTGAGCAAGAGCTCTATTTGTGCATCATTATCGACAAAAACTTCGCTTCCCTGCGCGACGAAGTCGCCCTGTTGTAGTGGCACTTGCTGGCCATTTGACATGACATAAGCCTTGCCATTCAAAGTCTTAACTTGACCATCTTGTGTAGTGATAAGTGCTTTCATGTCCCGCCCCCGGCGCTTGCAATATCCGTATCAATAAAGTTGCAGCCCAATAGGTTTGGGTTGCAAGTTGGCAAATAGTGTAAATCTCTTGGGTGCGATTTTAGATTAATTGTTTTCAAAGGTCAATTTTTTGACGCTATTTGCAAATTTGTTAATTTGCTGATTTAAAAGAAATATTTTTTGGTGTTGATTAATAAAAAAACAGGAGCCTGCGGCTCCTGTTGATTCTATTGAAAAAATTATTGCTTAAGGTTAGGGAATTAATTGTTCCTCGGATGAATAAGTATAGTTAGGCTCAGGAAAAGAAGCCTGAACAACAGGTTGAGTGACCAACAATGCACCGTCGGAGATAAGGGATTGAATAATCACACCTTCATCTGTAGTTCCATACTCTGCGGACAGATCCACACCATTGAGAACTATGGTGACACTGTCCCCTCCGGCACCTGTTGTGTCGACGCTTATGATGGTGTTGCCACCCACGAAGCTGAAGTCCAGGTAATCATCCAAAACCCCGTTTTCTTCATTGACCAAGATGTCTGATAAATCCAGTGCATCTGTGTTAGGGTCGAAGTTATAGACTTCATCAGTGCTGCCATCTGCAGACCCTGCATCCCAGATCAATATATCTCTGTCATTGTCTATGCCGGCATCCAAGCGATCACTGCCGGGGCCGCCAACCAGATAGTCGGCACCTGTACCGCCAAAGATGTAGTCATTGCCGGCGCCACCCAGTAGTTGGTCATCACCTTCCAGACCATAGATGGTGTCATTTCCTTCGCGACCGACAATTTCATCGCTTTGGTTTGCCCCGGTGAGCGAGTCACTTTGAGTGCTACCAAAGATGAGATTATCTATGTCGTCGGTTCCTGTTACCGTAATGGCATCATCAGGTAGCAGCTCGTGAGTAAATACAGCTTGTACATACCTGGCCTGATAACTGCCTCCATCATTGTCGAAGTAAGTAATGGTCCATAGATCGCCTGCTTGGGCCGGATTCAAAGTCAGGTAGTCGGCGAGAGTTACTGAGTTATCCGATTCTTGCACTATCTGATCGTAGCCAATACTGGCCTTCATCAAGCCTGAATCCGCATCATAGAACCAAGTCTGTTCTACGCTATCGACGGGATCTGCCAACAGCACTATGAAGGTTATGCCATTAATGGTAAGCCTGACTGAGACCTCTGTTTCCCGCTTGCTGCCCGCGGTAGTGTCAATGTCTCTCTCATCTCCTGGAATTGGAATGGCAAAGGGCGATTTCTGGTAATCGGTAAACAGATCCAGGCTACCATTGGCTGGATCTAAATTAATGGCATCGGCGAATCCGCCACTGATACTGAGGACAGCATCTTGATCATTCCCTGAGGTCAAAGGCGATGAACCATCACCTATGGTGACACTTTCCCCTCCCAAGCTGTTACCAGGCACAGCATGGATGATGAAGTCGCCATCAACCTGATCTGTACCTGAGTTGACTGTGAAGGTCAGAGAAATATCCAGTTGTTCCTCTATGTCACCGTTATCCCCCGGCATATAGACCAGACTGCCCAACTCTGTGGCGGATAAGGCCTCAGGATTGTTAAAGTCATACTGCACCAGCATCTGGATGTCTTCATCCCAATACCAAATGGAGCCTATCTCGGCGGTTTCCCCCGGATCGATAAACTCAAGGCTCAGGTTTGTGATGCTAATGTCATCAGTGGCATCTACATCGCTCGGTACATCAATGTTTAGCGGATAGCCGGCAAGATAAGGATCCGAGAGTTGTAACAGGGAGGCCGGAACCCAGATCTCTTTGGCAAATTCGCCTTCAACCGGGTCGTTGGTACCATTGATGGTGATAGTCACGGTTTCAGTGTCGGTGCCGCCGTTGCCGTCATCGACCGTGACATCAAAGCTCAGGGTGATGGTTTCGCCGACGGCGAGGAACTGCACCAGGCTGTTGGCAATGTCATAGCTCCAGCCGGCGTTGTCGACACTGAAGCCGGCTGCCAGTGCATCCTGGGTGGCTTGATCCAGGGCGCCGCCGCTCCAGAGTACATCGCCGTTATAGCTGCTGCCGACGCTGTGGCTGTCGTTGATATCGACATCGCTGAAGCTCAAATCGCCGCTGTCGCTGAGCATGCCATTGATAACATCGACATCCTCGGTGACCGCGCCGCTCATATCGATGCTCAGCACCGGTGCATCATTGGTGCCGGTGATGGTCACCGCGACGGTGTCGGTATCGATGCCGCCGTTGCCGTCATCGACCGTGACATCAAAGCTCAAGGTGATGGTCTCGCCGACGGCGAGAAACTGCACCAGGCTGTTGGCAATGTCATAGCTCCAGCCGGCGTTGTCGACACTGAAGCCGGCCGCCAGCGCATCCTGGGTGGCTTGATCCAGGGCGCCGCCGCTCCAGAGTACATCGCCGTTATAACTGCTGCCGACGCTGTGGCTGTCGTTGATATCGACATCGGTGAAGCTCAAATCGCCGCTGTCGCTGAGCATGCCATTGATGACATCGACATCCTCGGTGACCGCGCCGCTCATATCGATGCTCAGCACAGGTGCGTCATTGGTGCCGGTGATGGTCACAGTGACGGTATCGGTATCGGTATCGGTGCCGCCGTTGCCGTCATCGACCGTGACATCAAAGCTCAAGGTGATGGTCTCGCCAACGGCGAGGAACTGCACCAGGCTGTTGGCGATGTCATAGCTCCAGCCGGCGTTGTCGACACTGAAGCCGGCCGCCAGCGCATCCTGGGTGGCTTGATCCAGGGCGCCGCCGCTCCAGAGTACATCGCCGTTATAGCTGCTGCCGACGCTGTGGCTGTCGTTGATGTCAACATCGGTGAAGCTCAAATCGCCGCTGTCGCTGAGCATGCCGTTGATAACATCAACATCCTCGGTGACCGCGCCGCTCATATCGATGCTCAGCACTGGCGCATCATTGGTGCCGGTGATGGTCAGAGTGACGGGTTGTGAATCACTGGCGCCAAAGGCATCGGTGACTGTTAGTGTGAAGCTCAAGGTGATGGTTTCGCCGACGGCGAGGAACTGCACCAGGCTGTTGGCGATGTCATAGCTCCAGCCGGAGTTGTCGGCGCTAAAGCCGGCCACCAGCGCATCCTGGGTGGCTTGCTCCAGGGCACCGCCGCTCCAGCTCGCATCGCCATTGTAGCTGCTGCTGACACTGTGGCTGTCGTTGATGTCGACATCGGTGAAGCTCAGGCAGCCGCTGTCGCTGAGCATACCATTGATGACATCAAGATCTTCAATGACGGCGCCACTTGCGTCAGCGCTGAGAATAGGGGCGTCATTGGTGCCTATGATGGTAATAGTGACCAGTTGCTCGGCGCTGGCGCCAAACTCATCAGTTACAGTAACAGAGAAGGTTTCGGTGCGAATTTCGCCTTCCAGCAGGCCTTCGGCTGCAGCGTTATCGAGCTGATAATTCCAGGCGCCGGTGGCGGCATCTATGCTGAAGCTGCCAAGTGGGCTGTCGGCACTGCCGGACCAAATAAGCACGGCACCGTTGTCCACATCGCTGGCGCTGAGTTGGCCACTGACACCCGGGGTACCTGGGTCTATGCTGCCGTCATCGAACTGGCCGGCTTCTCGCACAGTACCATCGGCCTCACCCGGCTGGGGTGTGCTGATCACGGGCACATCGTTGGTGCCAGTGATAGTGATAGTCAAGGTCTGGACGCTGGTATCACCATCGGCATCGGTCAGCAGATAAGAGAAGACTTCCGTCAGGGATTCTCCCTGAGCGAGCGCCTGAACAGCTTGTGCTGCAGAATTGATTTGATAGTTGTAACTGCCATCGGCATTGAGGGTCAGCAGGCCGTAGCTGCCTGAAACCTGGCTTTGATTGGATACGGCATTATCAAGGTTGCCGCCACTGCCAGCGGCTGTTACCTGTGCGGTATCGCCGCCCTGAACATCGTTGTCGAGCAGATTGCCGCTAATGGCCAGTAGTGAGTCTTCATCTACACTGTTGATGTCGTCCTGACCGCTTGGAGCGTCATCCAGTACCGAGATGGTAAGGGTATTACCGACACTGTTTCCTTCTAGATCGGTCAATATCAGGTTGAAAGCCGGGAGAAGTCATCACTTGAACTGTGGTCAACCGCGGAATTGAGGGTAAAGCTGTAGCTGATATTGCCGTTTATCAGGTCAACGGCGTTGATGGTGAGCACGCCGTATTCGGTATTGATACTGACAGGGCCATTAAAAACTCCGCCTGAGACAATGGAAACCCCATCCAGGGTCAAGCTTGCCACGCCGGCCGCGGCACTAAAGCTCAAGTTACCGGTTTGGGTCAAGGCTGTGGGTGATGGAGTGGTTCCTGTTGGCAGGTTGGCATCTGAGAGTGTGGCAGCGCCGCTATTGAGCGTGGGGCCTGTCAGGGGAAGGTCCTCAAGCAGTATTTCTTCTTGAGTGGTAATGGCGGTTTGGTCAAAGCCACTGGTGTCGTAGCCTGCGCTGGCCAATAACTCAGATCCGTCTCTGTCTACGGCAACATAGCCGAAATCACCTTGGTTACCGGCTGTTCCGGCCCCGGCTGCGGTAGCAGGCAGATTTGCGGTAGGGTCGTCACCAGCAAGTATCTGAGCCTGCAGTGCGGCTATCTCGGCATCGACTCCACTGTTGGCGAATTGGGCGACATCTGCGGCCGCGCTATCCGGCTGAGGTTGAGCGCTGGGCTGTGCATTTTGCTCTGTCAGCCTTGTACCATCGGCATATTCGATAGTGAAGGTATCGTTTGCGGTGAAGATGATCTCTTCACCATTGCGGATGAGATCCCCGATACTCAAATCGCGGATATTGCCATTTTCGTCCTTGGCCTTGAGTTGCCCAACCAAATTGGTGACAACCGCGTCTTGCTTACTGATTGCGACGCCCATAACTCATACTCCTTTGCACGCAAATACTGACGGCAAGGTCACTCTGTGCCCACGAGCGTCAGCTAAAGGTATTAATTATTAAGTCTGAGGTTGAAACTGAGGCTGTCAAATGTGTGACACTGATCGCGGTTGGAATGTTGTTGAGAGACAATTTGTCCGCTTTGGAGAATCTATCTCGCATTCATGCGGTTACGGTATGCGTGCAGATAATCTTGTGATGGCTAATAAAAAAGCCACTAAATAAGTAATGCCGATCAGTTAAGACAGATCGCTTGACGATCTCACTGAAAGGATCAAAATCCGATGACCCCATGTCATCGGATTTTTTTATGCAACTTTCAGAAGCTTTGGCGCGTACTCATATCAACCGTCTTACCGAATTCACCTGTCTGGCCGATGTACTTGAGCCCGATTTAATTCAGTCGTGCCTTGATTCACATGGTGTTGCCAGTTTAAGGCGACGTAAGTTACCTATGGATGCCATGATTTGGGCGGTGATTGGTATGGCTCTGTTCAGAGGCGAGTCCGTCCGCTCACTCATCAATAAGCTTGATATCGTCTTACCGCAAGAGGTGGATTACGTTGCGCGCAGTGCTGTCACGCAAGCGCGCAAGCGGCTGGGCTCTGACGTTGTTCAGGATGTGTTTAAGCGAAGTGCCAAGACCTGGCATGAAAGAGCAGAACATCCGCATTGGTGTGGGCTCAACCTCTACGGTGTCGATGGTATCGTATGGCGAACACCTGATAGTGAGCAAAACAATCAGGTGTTCGCCAAAACCGCCAACGCTTCTGGTGATGCTGCCTATCCTCAAATTCGCATGGTTTGCATGATGGAGTTAAGTAGCCACTTGGTATTGAACAGTGCCTTTGATTCTGTTGCTGTCAGTGAAATGAGTTTAGCCGCTGAACTGATATCAAGCATACCTAATAACAGCCTGACGCTGTTTGACAGAGGCTTTTATTCGTTGGGACTTTTGCACGCCTGGCAACAGGCTCAACCGAACAGCCACTGGCTGCTGCCGTTGAAGAAAGGGACGCAATATGAAGTGGTACGCTCTTTAGGAAAACACGACCAACTGGTGCAGTTAGCCACCACGCCTCAAGCCAGAAAGAAGTGGCCTATGCTACCTGACAATATTGAAGCTCGCTTACTGACAAAGACGATAAAAGGTAAGTCGGTTTCCATTTTGACCTCATTAACGGACCCATTGCGTTATCCGGGGGCAGAGATAGCGGATTTATATGCCCATCGATGGGAGATAGAAGTGGGCTATCGGGAGATGAAGCAGCATCTTCTGGAGAGTCGCTTTACGTTACGCAGTCAATTGCCAGAGCTGGTTATCCAAGAATTGTGGGGAGTACTGTTGGCCTATAACCTCATCAGATACAAGATGGTGTTGATGGCTAAGAGCTTACCGTCGTTACATCCGAACCAATTAAGCTTTAGAGATGCATCGAGTTATATCATTTTTAAACTGACTCAGCTGTCATCTCAAATGCCTGGGAATGTTCCGAGAGAGGTCTTGGACATAGTGCGTAATGCGAGGCAGTTCAAGCTTGATGGGAAACGGGATAGAGCCTATCCACGTGCGTTAAAAATGAGTAAAAACAAGTATCCCATTAAGCCTAAGAAAAATGCCGTTCACACTAAGTGAACGGCATTACTAAATAAGTGGCTTTTTTATTACGAAAAGGTCTAGCGATTAGTCGCTCTTGGCGGCTTGCTTGTAGCTATTGAAAGCCCCTTGATGATCGGCCAACTGCTCTTGAAGTCTGGCCAAGGCCAACCAGTATTCCTTACGGGGCAGTAAGTGACACAAGCGTTCCCATGCGGCTCGGGCCAGACTGAATTCACGGCAGAGTTCATGAATTTGGGCCATGCAGTGTTGGTAGTCGGCATGGTTCTCTAGCTTGGGTTCCAAGTTCTTCAGCAGTTTCAGGGTTTCACTGTCCTGGGCTTCAAAAATCTTCGGCAAAACTTCAAGTACAGAGGCGCAAGGTTCCTTCTTTAGCGCCTTGTTCAGTAGTTTCAGGGCTTCGTCACGGCGGTTGAAGCCGGCAAGCCCCAAGGCATATTGTGCCATATTGGCTTGTTGGCTGCGTTCCTGGCGACTAAGCCAGTGCCAACACTTTTCCAGTTCCTGCTCGCTGCGAAGGGCTGCCTGGGCCAACAAAGCATTATTTACCCTCTGGTTCAGGAGCTCGTATTCCTCATTATCCAGGATCTGCTTTTTGCGCAGCGCCGGCAGTAACAGTTTCAGAGCCTGCCAGTCAAGCTGGCTCTGGTAAAGCTCCAGTGCCAGTTGCAGTACCGGAGCCTTGCTCTTGCTGCTGGGTTGCAGTTTGTCCAGCTGCTCGCGGGCCTTTTCCAGCTCGCCTTGCTGCATGTAGTAGCGCACTCTGGTGGTGGTTACCGCCTGGGTCGCCAGTGGCAACAGGGCGGCCTTATTCAGGTAGTCGTCCCGCTCTTCATTCTTGAACTGTCTTTGGGCCGCTCTGGCGGCAGCCAGATAATTGAGAGCCGGCAGTTCACCGGCTTCGGCGCCTTTTTGCATCGCTTTTTCGGCCGCTGGCCAATCCTCTTCTGCCAACGCCAGTGCGCCGGTGAGCGTGTACTTGCGGGCGGCATTGCGGCGCCAGCGCCGCGGCAGGTAACGACTGCTTAATACCAGATTCAGCACAGTGACCAGTAGCCATTCCAGTAACTGCAGTAGAGCAAAGAAGATGATGAGTGCCATAACGGCAAACAGCAGATTGGTTTCCAGCTGCCAGTCCAGAAAGGCGATATAGACATAGCCTGTTTTGCCGGCAAAAAGCGGACTCAGACAGGCACCAGCCAGAATAATCACCAGATAGATGAGTACTCTTATCATAGTTCAGCCCCCGGCATGAGTTCGCCATAGGTGACCAACTGTTTGAGTTGAGCGCTGGATTCAAATTTTGTCAGATTGATGGGATCCAGTTGCAGACTGGACAAAGCATTGATTGCAGTCAGTACTTCTTCAGTGCGTGGATCGTCGAGATCGAAATATTGCTGGATCCACTTGCGGGCCATGGCCAATGACTGGCGGTAGTTGAGCTCATCATATTGATAGAGGGCCAGTTGCGACTGCAGCAGCTTATTGCGGATATTCTCGAATAAATACCATTCCTGCTGGGGAGACAGCAGCGGAGTGATATCTGAGCTTATCTTGCGAATAGTGAAGAAATCTTCCTTCAGTGCGCTCCAGGTCTTGGACAGGTTGCTCTGCCAATCACCTATGGAGTCAGACATCTTGTTTTCTGCTTCTGGCTCCATTTGCTGGCTGCCGACACGATTGAGTGGCAACTTGTCCAACTTGGTGATAATGCCATCGAGGGTGAACACTGTACCTGCGATATCGGTATTCTTGATGGCGCTGACCGCCGCCATATCGTTGGCGAGGGCACGACGCAGAGGCATGAGTGAAGGCTCCTGCATGGCAGCAATTCGCTCATCGGCAGCCTGTAACAGGCCGGTTGCCGTTTGCGGATCTTTCTCCAGCCACAGTTTACGTCCCGCCATCCGCACCAGATATTCGGCTTCTGCCGCCATCCAATGGTTGGGGTTACGCTGTGCCAGAGTGGCGATGCGGGTTTGCATCTGCTGCTGGGCATCGCTCAGTTGTTCTATGGCACCTTGCTGCTGTTGATTTTGCTGCCGGTCGCTTCTCAGTTGCTGTTCCAGTGCCTGCAATCTGGCCTCTGGAGCTTGTTTGACTTGTTCTAGAGTGGTTGCCAGTTGCGCATTGGCGGCTTGCTGTTGCTGCAGTTGCCAAAAGAGATAAGCACCTATGGCGCAGGCCAGCAGTGCCAGCAACAGGCTCAATAGCAGCGTCAGTCTCAGGGGCCATGAGCTGCGCTTGGCTGTCGCCGCTGGGGTTTCTTGCTCTGTGGTACCCAAGGGTTGGGTAGGCAGTGCGGGGGTATCGCTCCCGACTTCTGGCTTACTGTTATCCATTAATGCAGTCCTTTAACGCGACAATAGGGCTGGAAATCGGGAGGGGGGAAAACTAGAGCCTTAATGCCTTGAGTACGGCTTTACTGTTGGCTGCCGTGGCATCGGTCACTTGAGTTAATCCGGCGACCACGGCCTTATCTACCACCCGAATACTGGGAACTATAATATGACATGCTTGCAGCCAAGCAAAATACTCTTTTGGCAGCAGTCGGATAAGGTTCATCAGGCTCTCGGCGCTGCTGAGTACTATGGTGTCTATTCCGAAGTCTTGCCATTCCTTGACCAGTTGTACTGCATCATAGGCAGGACAAGTGCGGCGATAGACTTCCCAGAATTGAACCGACGCCCCATATTGCTGGAGTGTTTGTCCCAGTACCTCCCGGCCACCGTTGCCGCGAATAATGACCACTTTCTTGTGTTTTACCGCTTCGGGTTGCAAACCCGGCAGGGTTAACAGGCCTTCGGTCTGTTGATTGTCATCCGGCGCTTTATGGCCCAGGATGCCATACTGTGCAAAGGCCTCGAAAGTGGCTTCGCCGACGGCAAAATATTGAATGTGTGACGGCCAGGGAGCATTGAGAGCCTGAGTACCGAAATGCACCGCATTAGTGCTGACAAACACAATGATGTCGGCATCAAGGACCTCGGCAGGAGAGATACCTTTATCCTCCATGGCCTCAACAGCCAAGAGAGGGGTCACCATAAAAGGTATGCCCCTTTCTGTCAGCGCCTGTTCCATGGCGTGATTGCGCCCCTCGGGGCGCGTCAACAACACTCTCATGGTGCCGCCTTGTTATTTGCCGTAAACGGCATCCAATATGGTTTTGGCGCCTTTGCTCAGCAGTTCTTCTGCCAGGGCGTTACCCAGGGCTACGGCCTCGTCTTGGTGACCGCTGACTTGACCTGTGATCACCTCGGAGCCATCCGGATTACCTACCAAGCCTCTGAGGCTCAGTTGTTCGCCCTGGATTTCGGCATAGGCACCAATGGGGACCTGGCAACCCCCTTCCAAACGTGTGTTCATGGCCCGTTCCGCCAGTACGCGATAGCGGGTTTCTTTATGCTCAAGCGGTGCCAACAAGGCTTTTACCCGCTCATCGTCGGTGCGACATTCGATGCCCACAGCACCCTGGCCGTTGGCCGGCAATGATTCTTCGGCGCTGATAAAGCTGGCGATACGCTCTGATAATTTCAAGCGGATAAGCCCGGCAGCAGCCAGAATGATGGCATCATATTCACCGGCATCCAGTTTACCCAGACGGGTTCCCACGTTGCCGCGCAGATCTTTGATGATAAGGTCAGGGCGACGGGCTCTGAGCTGACACTGACGACGCAGACTTGAAGTACCCACAACCGCGCCTTGAGGCAGTTCATCTATACTCTTGTAGCTGTTGGAAACGAAGGCATCACGGGGATCTTCACGTTCGCAGATCACTTCCAGCCCCAGCCCTTCGGGAAATTCAACCGGCACATCTTTCATGGAATGCACGGCGATATCCGCCTGGTCTTCCAGCATGGCGACTTCCAGCTCTTTAACGAACAGCCCCTTGCCGCCCACTTTGGCCAGAGGAGTATCCAGGATGACATCACCCTTGGTGCTCATTGGCAGCAGTTCTACTGTCAGCCCGGGGTGAATGCGTTCCAGCTCGGCTTTGACAAATTCTGCCTGCCACATGGCGAGAGGGCTTTTACGTGTTGCTATGCGAATGCGATTTTCTGACATGCCAATCTTTTCCGTGAGAGTACGTTAAATGCGCCAATGCTAACATTGCCTATTGGAGAATGGCACCGAACGCTGCTCAATCTTTGAAGTGGGCACGTTAAATTTTCGCCAAATAGTGTGATCTTGATCTCATTACTTGCCTGCTACCTTAAAAGTGTTAGCATGATCATCTAACTGGTTCAGGGATAGTGAAATTCGGATGATCGAGCGTCAGCGACAATACGCCGAATACGCCGAGCGCCTCAATCGAGTGCGTTTGGCCCGTGCTCAGGCGCTGTTTTCCCCACTGCAAAGGCATCTGTTTAACCTGATCCCTCTGTTGTTGCATCAGCATCACAACCGTTTGCCCGGATACAACGGCCCCATGACGCCCTGCGGTATCAAGGGGTTCCAACACTCAGTCGAGCTCAAAGAATCGCTCGCTACTCTCAAGTTGCCACTGCTCGAAGACTCACAGCATGCCAGTCCTGTACTGGAAGGGGTTTACGTAATGGGCAGCACCGCCAGTTTTGGCCAGAACCCCAAGAGTGATGTAGATGTCTGGTTGGTCTATGACGCCGGGCTAACCCAGGAGGAAGTGGAACTGCTGCGGGAGAAGAGCCTAAAACTCACCCGCTGGTTTGCCGGCTTTCAATTCGAGGTGAACTTTTATCTGGTACACCCGCGGCAGTTTTGCCGTGATGACACTTGCTATCAGGACGCCGAATGGGAGCTATTGGGGCATGAACACAGCGGCAGCGCCCAGCATTGGTTGCTGTTGGAAGAGTTCTATCGCAGCCATATCCGCCTGGCCGGCAAGACAGTCGCCTGGTGGCCCAATGCCCAACCCTGTAATGACTTTCTGTTCCTTGGTGATGTGCACCAACTGCCGGCCAATGAGTATTTTGGTGCCTCTTTATGGCAGCTCTATAAAGGTCTGGACAAGCCGCACAAGGCCCTGCTCAAGGTGCTGCTGCTGGAAGCCTATGCCAGTAATTATCCACAAACCAATCTGGTCAGCGAATGGGTGTGGTTGAGAACTCTGGCCGGTGACTTTTCCAACGCCAACGATGCCTATCTGCTCCTGTATCAATATATCGAATCTTATCTGCTTAAAGTGGGAGACGAGCGTCGGCTGGAGATAGTGCGCCGCTGCTTTTACCTCAAATGTGGTATCAGGCTCAGTGATGTCGAGCAGTGTCACGATTGGCGCTACCACAAGCTCAAGCAGTTGGTTGAACAGTGGGAATGGCCCCAGAGCCTGCTGACCACCCTGGATGATTGTGAACACTGGCACAGTGGCCAGTTGCAGTGGTTCAACGCCCAGCTCAACGAGTTGATGTTGGCCAGCTACCAGACCCTGCTGCATTTCGCTTCGACCCACAGGCTGAGCGAGTACTTTAAAGTGGAAGATTTGGGGCTGCTGACCCGTAAGCTGCACACCTATTTCAGTGAGGACAAGCAGCAGATCCTGCGGCTCAACCGGCTTTGGAGTCAGTCGCTGGCAGAGCCGAATCTGACTATAGTCCGCAGCGAGCAGGATGGTCGCTGTCATCTGTATCGTCTGTCACCTGAGCCGCGGCAGTTTATGGGCGAAGTGGCCATCTATCAGGCAGATAATGCCGCCTCCTTGATGATTTGGGCTTGTCTCAATGGGGTGGCCACTGTCAATAGCCGCTGGTTTGAATACGGCGCGGGTCGTCTGCGGTGCCGGCGTCTTAACCAGGTGGCCGAACGGCTACTGCCTTATACCGAAGACAAGAAGTGGCGGGTGTCGAAACTGGATCTGTGCCAGCCTTGGCACTATCGCAAGTTGGTGTGGATCCTCAATCTGGAGCAGGACCCCAGCGAGCATTGGCAGGGCCAGACCTTGATGCTGGAACTCATGGGCAGCAACCTGCTGGCGACAGGAAAACCGGCAGCCAGTTTGCTGGGGTCGGTGCAACTGATGAGCCTCAACTCCTGGGGGGAATGGCATTGTCACAGCTTTGTCGGTGAGCAGGCGCTATTGGAGGCCATCGCCTTTGCCACTCCAGGTATGAGAAGAGCGCCACAACAGGTGGCCTTCGATGTCGTCAGTGCTTCGCAAAAGCTGCAGTCCCAGCTGGAACAAACTGTCGTGGATATTCTCAAGCAGGTGCACCGACTGATAAAAGATGCCTGTCCGTCAAAGACCTTGGTGCAGCCACTGCAACTGGGTGAAAAGAAATATGGCCTGTTTTTCGATGCCAAGGGCATGAGTTACCGGGATCTCAGCGATGTGAAGTCCCTCTATCGTCAGTTGGCCAGGGGCGAGTTACAGAGTTTGCCAAGACCCGAGCTTGCCGGTGACCCTTGGGTCAAGGTGCCTGAGGTTATCCAAAATTATGCGGTGAAAGGGGTGATACAGTATTTTCTGCGCAGCCGGGAAGACGAGTTGGATGTGTTCGTACTGGATGAAGGAAATGGCTTGAGCCACTATGTGCACAGCAATCCGGATGTCAGTGAATTGGTGAATACTGTTACCCAGCATTACGCCTTTGGCGAAGTCCTGAGCCTTAAAAATCACTTCAACTTTCCGCAGTTTTTCCGCCTGGTGCGCCAGAGCGGTAATCTGGATGTGGTGCCTTTCGGGGTCACGGCAAGGGCGGCGCAGACAGAGTTCTGACCGCCCCTAAATCATCAGAACGACAGCTCTATTCCGCCCTGGCGGCTGATGGACTCTCTGACGAAGGGCATAAACTCGCCGCCATTGCGCTCATCTATCCATTTACCGTCGACATAGCCAAAGTGATAACCACCGAAACGGGTTGCTACCCAGATCTGGTGCAGCGGCTCCTGCTTGTTGATCACGATTTTGGAGCTGTCGGCGAACTCGAGTTGCAGCAAGTTGCCTGAAGCGTCGATATCAACATCGGCATCCTGCTCATCGATTGCATTCTCAATTGCGGTTTCTATCCGGTCGAACATTTCATCGGCGAGCTGATGATATTCGGTATCTGTCATTGCCATGGAATATCTGTCCTTTGCTTTCATCAAGATGAATGCGATTATAAGGCTAATGTAATCCTGCTGCCCAGATGTTGAGTAAAATGAGACTGTTTTTATCCCTGATGCTTGCTAGCCTGTTGCTGCTTGGTTGTGGTCAAAAAGGCGCGCTATACAAGAGCCCGGATCTGCCGGACAACCAATCCCAGGCGGAACAAACCGAGCAACCCCAGCAATCGACAGAGGAAAACTAATTGGATCATTTTCAGTATCAAGCTCAGGCTCTGTATGCCGAAGACTGTGCCGTTGCCGATTTGGCGGCTCAATATGGTACGCCTTTGTATGTCTATTCGCGGGCAACATTGGAGCGCCATTGGCATGCCTTTGACAGAGCCGTGGCCTCTCATCCGCACCTTATCTGCTATGCGGTCAAGGCCAACTCCAATCTGGCGGTGCTCAATGTGTTGGCGCGCCTTGGCAGTGGCTTTGATATTGTCTCAGGCGGAGAACTGACCCGGGTAATCACCGCAGGTGGCGATCCGGCCAAGGTGGTGTTTTCCGGTGTTGGCAAGACAGCGGCGGAAATGAAACTGGCACTGGAGCTTGGGATATATTGCTTCAATGTTGAATCCCGCGCCGAGCTTGAACTGCTCAACGAAGTGGCAGGCTCTTTGGGTAAACAGGCGCCGGTTTCCTTGCGGATCAACCCGGATGTGGATGCCGGTACTCACCCCTATATCTCTACCGGCCTGAAAGAAAACAAGTTCGGTATCGCCATGGATGAAGCCGAGGAAGCCTTCCTGCAGGTGCAATCCTTGCCGCACCTGGCCATCAAGGGCGCCGACTGCCATATCGGCTCACAGCTTACTGAACTCAGGCCGTTTCTCGATGCCATGGACAGAATGCTGGCATTGATTGATAGGCTGGCAGAAAAAGGCATAGTGATTGAGCATCTGGATGTGGGCGGTGGCCTGGGGGTCACTTATGATGAAGAAACCCCGCCACAACCGGACAAGTATGCCGCCGCGTTGCTCGAGCGTCTGGGTGAACGACCACTGAAGCTAATTTTCGAACCGGGCAGGGCGATTGCCGCCAATGCCGGGATCTTTGTCACCCAGGTGCTGTTCCAGAAAGAGAATGCCGGCAAGTATTTTGCGATAGTGGACGGTGCCATGAATGACCTTATCCGCCCGTCACTCTACAGCGCCTGGCAGCAGATTATCCCTGTGCAGCCAAGAGAGGGTGAAAGCCGGGAATACGACATAGTCGGCCCAGTGTGTGAAACCGGGGATTTTCTGGGGAAATCGCGCGCCTTGGTGCTGCAAGCCCACGACCTACTGGCGGTGCGTTCCAGCGGTGCTTATGGCTTTGTGATGTCCTCCAACTACAACACCCGTCCACGAGCGGCTGAAGTCATGGTCGATGGCAGTGAACATTATCTGGTGCGTGAACGGGAAAAGCTGGAACAACTGTGGCAAGGTGAGCACTTGCTGCCGTAAACTAGTGTGAGTACTTTCCCGCTGTAGGCGTTGGAACCTAGGAGTAATCTTGATCCACTTTACTAAGATGCATGGTCTGGGCAACGACTTTATGGTCGTCGATGGCGTGACTCAGAATGTGTACTTTTCGCCGGAGCAGATCCGGCGCCTGGCCGACCGCAACTTCGGTATCGGCTTCGATCAACTGCTGCTGGTCGAGCCGCCCTATGATCCGGATCTGGACTTTCATTATCGTATCTTCAATGCCGATGGCAGCGAGGTCGAACAGTGCGGCAACGGCGCCCGCTGCTTTGCCCGCTTTGTTCGCAACAAGGGCCTGACCCAGAAATACAAGATCAAGGTCAGCACCTCATCCGGCAAGATGACCCTGCGCCTGGAGCGCGATGGCAATGTCACCGTCAATATGGGCGTACCTATCTTGGATCCGGCGCGGATCCCCTTCAAGGCCAAAAAGGCCGAAAAGACCTACCTGTTGCCTACCGAAGGGCAAACCTTCCTCTGCGGTGCAGTCTCCATGGGTAACCCCCACTGCGTGCTGGAAGTCGAGGATGTGGCTGCCACAGATGTCGATGTTATTGGCGCGCAGCTGACCAACCACGAACGCTTCCCCAAAGGGGTCAATGTCGGCTTTATGCAGGTGCTCAACAAGGGCCATATCAAGCTCAGGGTTTATGAGCGCGGCGCCGCTGAAACCCTGGCCTGTGGCAGCGGTGCCTGCGCGGCTGCAGTGGTGGGCCAATTGCAGGGCAAGCTGGGCAACACTGTGCGGGTCGACCTGCCCGGCGGCACCCTGACAATCAAATGGGAAGGTGAGGGCAAGCCGCTGTGGATGACGGGCCCGGCCGAACAGGTATACGACGGACAGATACAGATATGACAGACGCCAAAGCTAAGCTCAATCCACCTTTTGATGAGCAGATCATCCGTGAATATCTGTTGGATAATCCGGAGTTTTTCTGCCGTCACCCCGAGCTGCTGCTGGCTATGCGTCTGCCCCACGGCGAGCGTGGCACAGTTTCTCTGGTAGAGCGGCGGCAAGAGCTGCTGCGCAGCCGGGTACAACAGCTGGAAGAGGAGATCACCGCGCTGCTTGGCATGGCCAGCCGCAATGAGAAAATCTTCCGCTTCAATACCCAGCTTTCATTGAAGTTACTCGATTGCGAAGATATGGGTGAGCTGAGACAGGTGCTGTGCGCCGAGCTTAAAGAAGCCTTTAACTTCAGTCATGTACGCCTGATTACCGTGCATGATATCGACTCAGAACTCTCGGCCATCTGGCGTAAGCGCCTGCAGCACGGCTATTACTTTGGTCGCCTGACCAAGGAGGAGTCCAAGCGTTTATTCGGCTCTGAAGTCGGCTCAGTGTCACTGGCACGGTTGTCGGAACAAAATGGCCAGGTGATCTTTGCTATCGCCAGTGCCGATGTGACCCACTTCCATCCGGAGATGGACAATATGCTGCTGGATCAGTTGCGGCAGTTGTTGGACCATCTGCTGCCCAAGCTCTGATGGCCGTTAAACAGGATTCTCCCTGGCTTGGCCGCTTCGAGCGCCATCTCAGTGCCGAGCGGCAGCTGTCTCCTTACACAGCCCGCAACTATCTGCGCGAACTGCAACGGGTTGCCGGGCTGCTGCCGCAGGATATTGATTGGGAGCAGGTAACCGATCCCCTGTTGAGTGCTGTGTTGGCCAAGTTACATCGTCAGGGGCTCAGCCCCCGCTCTTTGTCTCTGTGCCTGTCGGCAGTCAAGCAGTTCTACGAATTTCTGCTGCTCGAAGAGCTGGTCAAGAGTAATCCCGCCCGGCAACTGAGCGCCCCAAAACAGAATAAGCCGCTGCCCAAGAATCTCGACGCCGATAGCATCAGTCATCTGCTGGATATTGAGGTGACAGATCCCCTCAGTGCCCGTGACAAGGCGATGATGGAGCTGTGTTACTCCTCCGGGCTGCGTCTGGCCGAGTTGGCCTCGTTGGATGTGCCGCAACTGGATTTCGCCCAGCAGCAAATCAAGGTGATGGGTAAAGGTGGCAAGGAACGGCTGCTGCCTGTGGGCTCGGTCGCCATTGCCGCATTGCAACAATGGCTGGATTACCGCCGGGATATTCCCTGTGAAGATCAGGCGCTGTTCGTGACCGCCAAGGGCAAGCGTTTGGCACATCGCAGTATTCAGGCGCGCATGGCGCGCTGGGGGCAGGAGCAGGTGTTATCCGCCAGGGTGCATCCCCACAAGCTCAGGCATTCCTTCGCGACTCATATGCTGGAATCCAGCGGCGACTTGCGGGCAGTGCAGGAGCTGCTGGGACACGCCAATCTGGCGACCACCCAAATATATACCAGTCTGGACTTTCAACATCTGGCCAAGGTGTATGACGGCGCGCACCCCAGAGCCAAAAAGGACAAGTGATGCAGGTGTTTCTTCGCCCCGGCGCTATCGAAGCCATCAGTTTTGATCTTGACGATACCCTTTATGATAACCGGCCAATTATCGCCGCCGCCGAAGGCGCATTGCTCGACTGGTTGGCCAAAGAGTACCCACTGAGCGACAATTGGCAGGCTGCAGACTGGCGGGCGTTGAAGCGCCAGCTCTTGCTGCAGCAAGCCGAGCTGACCCATGACACCAGTGCCGCGCGATTGATGCTGCTGCAAACTGGGCTGGAGATGCTGGGATATGATAAACATAAGGCCAATCAAGGCGCGAAAGCGGGTCTGGCCTTGTTCCTTGAGCGGCGCAGTGACTTTAAGGTGTCAAAGGAAGTGCTCGCCTTACTTTCGCAATTGGCTGAGCGTTTTCGCCTGGTCGGGATCACCAATGGCAATGTGGATGCCGGCAGAATTGGCCTGGGAGAGATGTTTGAGTTTGTGCTGCATCCGGGCAATGGTGTCAGACGTAAACCCTGGGGGGATATGTTCCAGTTGGCCGCCGAGCGCCTGGCCTTACCCTCTGAGGCGCTGCTGCATGTCGGCGACCACCCGCTGACAGATGTCGAAGGTGCCCGTAAGGCCGGCTGTCAGGCTGCCTGGCTCAATCCGGCGTTTGCCGGTGATAACTGCAGAGCAGCCAACACCCTGCTGCCTCACATTCGGCTCCATTCTCTGAGTGAATTGGCACTTCTATTGTGATTTTGTTGCGTTTTTGTGTTTTCTGAGTAGATTGGCTGCGCCCGGCCGGGCTGTAACCATCTCTATGGATAAGAAGAAAATGACAAAACGACTCGCCATACTACTGCTTACATCTTTTTTGGGGCTCAGTGCTTGCTCCATCAAACAACAGGTCGATCCCGTGGCACTGCATCAAGATGCAGGCCTCTGTATTCTGGAAAACCCACAGGTCAGGGAAGGTTTCTTGCAGGAAGTGGAGAAGGTGCTGCGTGAAAAACAGATACGCTATCGACTGGTTCAAGAGTTAAACGCCGCCGATCAATGTGATTGGACTGCAACCTACAGTGCGAATTGGGCATGGGACTTGGCGCTTTATATGGTATACGCCGAGATTAAGGTGTATCACCAGGGTAGACTCGATGGTCAGGCTATCTATGATGCTCGGATGGGTGGAGCCAATATGAACAAGTTCATTGATGCCGAACCTAAGATCCGTGAACTGATCAATCAATTGATCCAACAGAAACAGGCGCGTGTTTCCTGGGCACAGCCACTGACTCTGGCTCCCTGAAACAATTTCTCACCATTAAAGCGTGCATCAAAGCGCGCTTTTTTAGTTTCTTATCATTTTTTTAACATCGACTTGGTGCTAGTGTATAGCTCCTTGCCGTTGTGCTCTGAGGTTTAACCTATGCCATCCCGAATAATCATGCTGTTGTTGTTGCTGTTGAGCCTGCCGGTCTCAGCACACGAGCTGCATGCGGATGGTGGTTTCTGGGATGGTTTCAATCACCCTGTATTGGGGTTCGATCATCTGTTGGCCATGCTCAGTGTCGGTATTCTCAGTACCCAGTTGGGGCGCAGTGCCATCTGGTCTGTACCTTTGGCATTTCTGTTTTTCATGACCCTGGGCGCGGTTGCCGGTATGTCACTCATGCCGATCCCTTTTGTTGAATCGGGTATTGCCCTGTCGGTATTGCTGCTGGGGCTTGCCATTGCGCTCAACCGTGAGATGCCCATCTCTTTTG
Organism: Shewanella sp. VK101; assembly: GCF_056497865.1. Lineage (NCBI taxonomy): Bacteria > Pseudomonadati > Pseudomonadota > Gammaproteobacteria > Alteromonadales > Shewanellaceae > Shewanella > Shewanella sp. VK101. Next base: position 4,440,911 of record NZ_CM151402.1, on the reverse strand, counting down.
CCATGGCCTTTGTCGGCGTCTTTGCCTTGTTTCACGGTCATGCTCACGGCGTTGAAATGCCTGAGTTGGCCAGGCCAAGCATTTATGCCATGGGCTTTTTGTTGGGAACGGCGGCCATTCATGTTGCCGGGGTGATCATCGGCAGTTTGATAAACCCGGATGGCAAGCGCAAACGGGCGGTGCAACTCATGGGCTCGGCTATCGCCCTGGTGGGAAGCTATTTGACTCTGGAACTCTGGCTGGCTTGAATACTGTGTCTCTGTTTGCGTCTTAGCATGCGTTTCACCTGCGCCGGACTGGCGCGCATATCGGCATCTCCGACCCTGATATAGGTGCCGCCAATTGCTTCAGTCCCCAGATAGACGGGTTGTTGACTGTAGTCGGCCTGAGGCACATGAAAGCGGATCAACTGCTTACCGGCCAGTTCTATCAGCTGAATGTCGGCCGGGCCAAGAATATTGGCGCTGATCTTTTGTGAATTGTTGAGTATCTTCCAGGCTTCATCGATAAGGGGCCTGGGTTCGGCTATTCCTTCGATAAAAAACTCGCCCTTTTCCTCCCTGACACCAAGAATGATCTCGCCGCCATTGGTATTGGCAAAGGCGCTGTAGCTTTCCCACAGCGCCAGCGGTAGCGCACCCTTGCCATGGCGTCCGGCGGCGAGCTTGAACTCCACCGCGGCGGACTCACGCAGATTTTCAATATCGTCCAGAATGAAACCTGTAGCCGGCATGGCTGACTCCTTGTTTACTGCTGTTACTGCAGTTGTAGCAAGTCCTCCGGGATTTGAACAGCCCTCAGTTCACCAGTGCCAGGGCTTTGGGAAACAAGAGGTTATTTTCCAGGTGGATGTGGCGGTGCAGATCGGCTTCAAACTCGGCCAGGGTGGCATAACATACCCGCCAGGTAGTGCAGGCATGCTCAGGGGCCTGGTAGTGATTGGTCAACTGCTGCAGCTTGGCCAGAATTTGCCCTGCCTCATCATGCTCATATTCCATTGCCCGGATAGGATTGCCTATATGGCCGAAACAGGCGTTGAACTCTTGCCCTTGACTCAGGGCACGAATGGCCGGAAACAGTATCTGTTCCTCTTTTTGCAGGTGGGGCAAGAGGTCATCCATCAGGGCGCGGATCCAACCGGCCAAGGGTTTGATCTCTTCATAATGCTCACCGTGGGCTCGCACCATCTTCTGGGCATATTCCAGCAGCAGCGGTGCGGTATCGCGTATGTACTTGTGGTGGGTCGCTTCGATATGGTCGATAAGCTCACCAAGTGGCAATTTGGCCAAGGCATCGTCCGGCGTGCCCTCTGCGGCCAGTTGGCTCAGGGCGTGCAACACCTCGGTGGGCTCGGCGCCGGCTCGCTCGCAGGCCGATGCCAGTGAACGGCCACCGCCACAGCAAAAGTCGATACCAAAACGGCTGAAAACATGGGCGTTACGGAAGTCTTCGGCGACCAGTTCGCCGACTCTGCGTTCGAGGGAGATTTGCGCTGACATAGGATGCTCTCTGTATTATCAATTTACATGCATAATAAAAGCATCTTTAATTTTAGCCAAGCTTAGGCCACTAAAACTTGACCGTTTTGCTTGGTTAATCACATTTTGCAATTGGAGTGGATAGCGGCTCAGGGCCGTAACTGCTTGGTGAGTTGCTGCGAATCACACCATGCATCCAAGCCTATAGGCCAACGCAGAGTATGCAAGGGATTTGTTCTCACCTTTCTAAGGCATTCAGCTTACAGTCTTTTATACGGTATGATGAGTGTCGAATATTTCGCCTTCAGACCTACTCGTTGACATGGGGCTATGGCAGACTGAATTTATGTTCAGGTGACGACAGTTAAATGTCCATGGAGGGTAAGGTGAGCAATTGTAAGTTGCCGATAGAGCGATTTGCTTTTCTCGAGATGTTGGCCTTTTGGAAAGGGAGCGTCCGCAATAAAGATATCGAACACCAATTTGCCATTACCCGTCAGCAAGCCCACAAAGATTTGGCCAAATACCGGGAATTGCACCCCGGCGCTTTAATAAAGCTTGATAAGGCCTGTTTCGGGTTTGCGGAGCATGCCAGTCTCAGCTACTCATCTGCTTCCCTGGATGATTTTTTCCTCTGGTACGAGACAGGTTACTTTGCTCAGCCCCGCCCCTTGAATGGCTCCTGTGCCACCCGAATGGCATTGCCGGAACGCAACATTTGCCGCCATGTCCTCGCCGGTTTGATTAATGCCATCGAGCAAAACCTCAGGCTTGAGGTGGAATATGTCTCTCTGTCCAATCCCGAAGATGAAGGCCGAATTTTTACCCCTCATACCTTAGTCAAGGCCGGCAGCCGCTACCATGTTCGGGGCTACTGCGAAAAGTCAGCGGCTTTTCGCGATCTTGTTCTGAGCCGCTTTCGGGGAATTCCTGTTGTGGAGGGCATCGCTCATCAAACTGTAAAAGATGACGCGGCCTGGCAGACCATGCTGGCGGTAATTCTGGCTCCGGATCCCCGCCTGACAGCCCAGCAACAACAGGTGTTGGCCAAGGATTATCAGATGGAAGGGGGACAACTCATTATTCAGTGCCGGGCAGCCTTGGTGGATTACCTGCTCAGGGAGATGCAGGTCAATACCAAGTATCTGGATGGCACTCCTGAGGCTCAGCAGTTGGTGCTGGTAAACCGAAATGACATCAAGCAGTGGTTATTCAATAGCTAGGACCGGCATGGTTTAAGCCAAGGTAAACTCAGTTAACCTGTAAGAATTTACAGGATTGTCAGTGTGTTGGGTTTAGTCAAAGCTAAGCCCAAGAGTAGGGAACGGACACGAATGGCATGACAGAATACTATTACCGTTATTGGGGCAAGGCACAAAAAGGTGTCGATCGCTCCGGAGATGAGTACCATTTGTTGGCTTATCACGCCTTGGATGTAGCCGCTTGTGGTTGGTGCCTGATGTCTGAAAAATATGACTTTGGCAAACGCCTCGCAAAGCAGTTGCAAATATCTCAGCAACAGTTACAACGCTTGTTTGCTTTTTTACTTAGTATTCATGATCTCGGTAAATTCGCCCGGGCTTTTCAAAACCTGGTTCCCCATCTGTCTGAACAGTTAACCGAGTCGCTATTCGATTATCAGTATACAGAGCGGCATGATTCCTTGGGCTTTTGGTTGGTCAAGGGGGCTGATGATGTTATTGAGGTGTTTGCCAATCAAGCCGAACTCCCGGCGCGAAAAGTAGCTATTAGCACTACATTCAGCTGTTGGTTGCAGATAGTGATGGGTCACCATGGACAGCCACCGAAAGCGCGGCCTAAATCACTGCCGCAGTTTTTTAGCACAGATGATATTGCCGCCGCCGCTAGTTTTGTAAAAGAGATGCTGGCCTTTTGGCTTACTCCGGACGAGGTCGGGCTGCTGTTTGATAAGGGATTGCGCGCTCGGTTGCAGCAGTGTTCCTGGCAATTGGCGGGACTGGCCGTTGTGGCAGATTGGCAGGGGTCAAATCAGCATTTCTTTCCTTATCAGAGTCGTGTTATCTCCCTGAGTGACTATTACCAACAGGCCCGAAAGCAGGCTGCTGAAGCAATAGCACAGGCGCAGTTAGCGCCCCTGGCTGCCAATCCATTCAATTCGATTCAGCAACTGTTCCCCTTTATTCAAACCCCGACTCCCTTGCAGCAATATGCTGTCGACCAAGCGCTCAGTGATTCCCCGCAGCTGTTCATCCTGGAAGATGTCACCGGTGCCGGTAAGACAGAAGCTGCGCTCACCTTGGTACACAGAATGTTGACCCAAGGTTTGGCATCTGGCTTGTATGTTGGTTTACCGACTATGGCGACAGCCAATGCCATGTATCAAAGGTTGGCGGCTTGTTATCAGGCATTGTTTAATCCCGATAGTCGCCCTTCGCTGGTGCTGTCCCATGGGGCCCGTCACCTATCGAGCCTGTTTCGTCAATCGGTTATGTTACCGGAACAGCCCAAGGATCTCAGTTATCAAAATCAGGAACTCTCGGCATCGGCCTATTGCAACCAGTGGTTGGCCGATAGCCGCAAGAAGGCCTTGTTGGCCAATGTTGGGGTGGGCACGCTGGACCAAGCATTGATGAGTGTCTTACCCGCCCGTCATCAATCACTGCGTTTACTGGGGCTGTCCGGCAAGGTGTTGTTGGTGGATGAAGTCCATGCTTACGATGCCTATATGCAAACATTGCTGGCAAGACTCCTAAAACTGCATGCCAGCCAGGGGGGCAGCGCAATCTTGTTATCGGCAACCTTGCCCCAGGCGATGAAAACCACCTTGCTCAAGGCTTATGCCGAAGGTTTGGCGCAACCGTCTCTGGAGTTAACGTGCAGTGACTATCCTCTTGCGACCCAGTTTCCAGCCGTTTCCTGCCATGAATACCCCTTGGCTACTCGTGCCCAAGTGTGCCGCACCGTGAATGTCTCCAGGTTGGCAGATGATCAGCAGGCATTGACACTGATAAAACAAAGTTGTGCCAGGCAAGAGTGTGTCTGCTGGGTGCGTAATACCGTAGATGAAGCCCGTGCGGCCTATGAAATGTTGCACAACTGCGGCTTTGACGCGGAACGGCTGACTCTATTTCATAGTCGCTTTGCCATGGTGGACAGGCAAAGGATTGAACAGCAAGTACTCGCCGACTTTGGCAAGGAAAGCAATGCGGCGACTCGTGCCGGACGAGTGCTAATCGCCACTCAGGTGGTTGAGCAGAGCCTGGATCTGGATTTTGATCTGATGATATCCGACCTGGCTCCAATCGATTTAATGCTGCAGCGAGCCGGGCGCTTACATCGGCATCGTCGCCTTGCCAATGGCGACCCCATTACAGATGCCTCTGCTGATCGGCGTGGTACACCTTGCCTCTACGTGGTCAGCCCGGAGCCGACTCTGGATGCCGAAGCGGATTGGCTGCCCAAGCGCAGCGGCAGTCGCGCCGTATACCAAGATTTGGCTTTGTTGTGGCGTTCTGCTTATTTGCTGTTTGGCAAACCGGCTTATTGCATGCCTGAAGATGCCCGTGACTTGATTGAGACCGCCTATGACATGGATACCCCTCTCGATGCTCCAGAAGCCTTACTCGACAGTAGTTATCAAGCCTTGGGGGAGCATAAGGCTGCCATCAGCATTGCCAATGCCAACTTGTTGAACATAGAGCAAGGGTACAGTCAGTCGAGTAACGAGACAGGTTGGGGGGAAGAGCTCAATGTGCCCACCCGCCTCAGCGATAAGACCCTATCAGTGGTATTAGTGGGCAAAGATGAACAGGGCCAATGGCAACCGTATGCTCAAGAGCATGAATTTGCTTGGGATCTTAGTCAATTAACCCTGAGAGAAAAGCAATGGGTCGAAGCCGATGCGGCCCTCTCGGCTGATATTAAGGCGCAACTGCAAGCCCTGCAGGCCGCAACCCCTGCCTTGAAGTGGCATCAGTTGTTCCCGCTGGCTCAGCAGTGGCAAACATTTTATTCCGCCAAGCTGGGCTGGGTGGGGCAAAAAGGAGAAGCTATATGAATCTAATCAATGACGCCTGGATCCCGGCGATTCGGGCCGATGGCTCAACCTGCCAAATTGCACCTTGGCAGCTAGCCGAAACGGATAATCCCGTGGTGGAACTCGCCGCAGTGCGGCCAGATTTTCAAGGCGCACTCTATCAATTCTTGATTGGTTTGCTGCAGACAGTGGTGGCCCCGCAAGATGCGGAAGACTGGAGTGATAGGTACGAAGGTGCGCCGGATGCTGAGCAGTTAAAGGCTCGTTTTAGTCAGCTGGCGCCGGCGTTTGAGCTTTTCAGTGAAACCGCTCAAGCGGCCTTCTTGCAGGACTTGGGTCTGGCAGAAGGCGAAGCGAAGGAGATTGCCGGGCTGTTAATCGAGGCTCCGGGCGGTAAAACCATTAAAGACAATCTCGACTTCTTTGTTAAAGGCGGCCTAATCAAGCAGCTTTGTCCTGCCTGTGCGGCCCAGGCATTGTTTACCCTGCAAACCAATGCCCCTTCCGGCGGGGTTGGCCATAGGGTTGGGTTGCGGGGCGGCGGGCCATTGACTACGCTGCTGCGTCCGGTTGAGCCATCGAGTCTGTGGCAAAAGCTATGGTTGAATGTGCTGGATACTTCAACCGGGTTTAAGCCGCCGCTTGAGCCGTTATCCGCCGATATTTTCCCTTGGTTGGGGCCAACCCGGCTTTCGGGCAAGGGCGGCACGGCGACTTTTCCGCAGGATGTGCACGCCTTGCAAATGTATTGGGGCATGCCGCGTCGTATTCGCCTGCGATCAACCGAGATGGCCTGCCAGTGCGATCTTTGTGGCCAGAATAGCCAGATTGGTGTCACTCAGTTTATCACCCGTAACTATGGGGTGAACTATGATGGGGCTTGGATGCATCCATTGACGCCCTATCGAGTCGACCCCAAGAAGGAAAAAATCCCCTTGTCATTAAAGGGACAAAAAGGGGGCCTGGGTTATCGCCACTGGCTGGGGCTGACGCTGGCCGACAGCGACAACGGCGACCAGGCGGCCAAAGTGGTGCAGGACTTCTATGAACACAAAACCTATGCCCTGAGTAGCAAGCAGCAACTGCAGCTGTGGTGCTTTGGCTATGATATGGACAACATGAAAGCCCGCTGTTGGTACGAACAGACGATGCCGGTATTGCAGTTGGCGAGCGAGCACACCACTCAGGTGCAGGAGTTGGTGCAATACCTGGTCAATGCTGCCCGCGAATCTGCCAAGCTGTTACGTCATCATGTTAAGCAAGCCTGGTATCGGCGTCCCCAGGATGTATCCGGTGACATTAGCTTTATCGATGCCGAGTTTTATCACAGCACATCCGCTCACTTTTACAACTTGTTGAATGATTGCCTCGTTGCGGTTCAGGGGCAAAGTTTTCAACGCTCCGAGATTTTTCATGTCTGGCATCAACAGCTGCAGCGCACGCTGGCAAGGGTGTTTGATCAATTTACCTTAAATGCCACCCCGGAAGATCTCGACCTGAAACGGGTTATGCAGGCGAGGGCATCCCTCTTTAAAAGTTTTAATACCAATAAGCAAATTAAAGTCATTAAACCGAGCAAATCCACAACCAAGGAGGCCGTCTGATGAGCGAAAACTATGGGTTGCAGGAACATGGGTTACAAGGAGCGGATGGCACGGCGCTTAGGCGCTGGCATACCTCTCTCGATGAACAACGTGGCATGCGGGCGCAATTGCGCCGAGTCGATAAACCGGAAGAAGTGCTGATGACAGAGGCTTTCGCCCACTTTTTGCAATGGGTGCCGGCCTCCTGGCGCACTGAGCAACAGCTGATGGCGAGTGCTCTGGTTGCTGCCATTCTGCCCTGGGTTAAAACAGATGACGTTGGCCGCAGTTTTGCCCGCCAACTGAAAGGCCACGAAGAACGCCCGCTTATGAGTGAAATGCGCTTCAAACAGTTGCTGAAAAGCCGTACTCCCGAGGAGTTTTATCGGCGCTTGCTGCGCGCTGTTCGTCTGCTCGATGGCAAGGTGAATTTATTGTCGCTGACAGCGGATATTTTGCAGTGGTATCGGGAGTTTTATCAGGGGCCTGAACGTAACCCTGTGAATCGTTTAGCCGTTAAATGGGCGCGGGATTATTACGCCGCTTAACCTTCAATTTTATGGTGAATTTTAAGGAAAAAATGATGAGTCGTTTTATTCAGGTACACATGTTGACCAGCTATCCACCCGCTAACTTAAATCGTGATGACCAAGGCAGACCCAAGACCGCCAAAATGGGTGGGGTCGAGCGTTTACGAGTGTCGTCCCAGAGTTTGAAGCGCCACTGGCGTACTTCAGAGTTATTCCAGAGTGCCCTGGCGGGGCATCTTGGGGTTCGCACCAAAATGCTGGGCGCCAAGGTTTTTGATAAGTTGCTGGCTGCTGGCGTGAAAGAAAAAAGTGCTATCGAATGGAGCTGCGCCATTGCCGAAGTGTTTGGCAAATTGAAAAAGGCCAATAAAGACAAGCCATTGATAGAACTCGAAATTGAACAGCTGGTACACGTCAGCGGTGACGAATTGGCAGCGATAGATGCCTTGGTGGAAACTTTGATTGCCGAACAACGTGCACCGCTCAAGGAAGAACTGGCATTGCTGCGTCATAATACCAGCGCCGTGGATATCGCTATGTTTGGCCGCATGTTGGCGTCTAAACCCGAGTTTAATATTGAAGCCGCTTGTCAGGTGGCCCATGCCTTAAGCGTTCACCCTGTGGTGATTGAAGATGATTACTTCACCGCGGTGGACGACCTCAACGATGGCCGCGAAGATTCGGGTTCATCCCATATAGGTGAAACCGGTTTTGCCGCTGGATTGTTTTACAGCTATATCTGCATTAATCGTGAACAGCTGGCCGACAACCTTGGCGGTGATGCTGCGCTTGCTGATAAGGCTGTGGCAGCATTGATAGAAGCTGCCGTAAAAGTGGCTCCTTCCGGTAAACAAAACAGCTTTGCCCAGCAGAGCTACGCCAGCTATGTGTTAACTGAAATCGGTGAGCAGCAGCCGAGATCTTTAGCCAGTGCTTTTCTCAAGCCCATAGAGATAAGGGGGTGGAAAGATGCTGACTATCTCGAAGAGGCCACTTCACGCATTAAAGCCCAATATCAACTGTTTGACAAAGCCTATGGAGCCTGTGCCGCCAAGCGCTACGAGCTGAATGTGAATGACGAACAGGGCACATTCGCCGAGTTGCTCGCATTTGTTGCCGGGGCAGATAAGTAACGGAGGCGGCATGGAATATTTAGTCATGCGCCTCTATGGGCCAATGGCCAGTTGGGGGGATATTGCCATCGGCGAATCCCGTCACAGCCACTATGGCCCAACCAAGGCGGCAGTAATGGGGTTGGTGGCTGCAACATTGGGGCTCAAGCGGGAGCAGGAAGCGCAACACTTAGCCCTGAATCGTGACTACCAACTGGCGACAGAGGTGCAGGCTGGTCAGCTGTTGCGGGATTATCATACGGTGCAGGCACCGGATAAGGTGGGGAAGTTTCAATATCGAACCCGCCGCGACGAGTTAATCTTGGGGAGAGACAGGCTGGGCACAGTGCTTTCAACAAGAGAATACCGTACCGATGCCTGTGCGTTAGTGGCACTCAAAGCTAATGACAATGCACCCTATAGCCTGCAACAACTGATGGATGCCATTACTCGGCCGGTATTTGTGCCTTATCTTGGGCGTAAAGCCTGTGTGCTTGCGGCGCCTATGGAGCCTCAGCTTATTCAAGCAAAGGGTGTTGCCGACGCATTTCGTCAGTATCAGCCCCTAGTTGCATTGAATTTGCCTCGTGACACTCATGCTAGAGATTACTTTTGGGAAGGTAAGCTGCAGGACTATGACGCCGAGGGCGACTGGGAGTCTCAAGTGATGCAATTGGTATTGCACGATCAGTTGCGCTGCCGTCAGCGCTGGCAGTTTGAACCGCGCTGCGTGTATCACCTACATCTATCGGAGGAGAGCTGATGTTCTTATCTAAAGTGACTTTCCGTCCGGACATTTTACGCGGTTCGCAGTTGGTGAAGGTGTTGGCTGGCAACAGCTATGGTTATCACCAGTTGCTTTGGGGTCTCTTTGAGCAATCCCAACGGGATTTTCTGTATCGGACGGAACTCGCCAAGCAGCAAAATAGCCCAGATATGGCGTTGGAAGATGGGCCGCTGTTTTTTATCCTGTCGCAAACCCAACCTAAACTGGACTCACCACTCTTTTCAGTGGTGAGCAAACCCTTTGCACCTGTTTTGGTGGCGGGCACGCGCTTGGCTTTTCGGTTGCGGGCCAATCCCGTGGTGACCAAAAAAGGCAAACGGCACGACTTGGTGATGGATGAGCAAATTGCTTTTTATCAGCGTATCGCCAAGGAACTGGGCTTAACACCTGCGGCGAGTAAAGGGGCGTTGTTGCAACAGCTAAAACAAGCAGCCATACGACCACAGTTAAATGATTGGCTGTTGAGCTATTTGAGCCAAACTCGTTACTTTGCCACAGTGAGAGGTTTGACCTGCGAGTCGTTGCTGACGCTGGCGCTGCAAGAGGCTGTCTCAGTCCGTCTGCAGCATTGGCTTACGGAAAATCCGTCCCGCCGAGGCATTATGTCGCTGGTGTCCTACCCGGTGGAAGATGAACAAAGCGATGAGCTGGTTGAAGCTAGCCAGTTTCAATGGCAAGCCTATCAGGCGCATCCTATTCCGGAAAAAGGTAAGCAAGCGCAATTTCGCAGTGTTGATCTGCAAGGCGAGTTAATCGTGCACGAGCCACAACAATTCTTGCAATTGCTGGCGCAAGGCATAGGCCCCGCAAAGGGCTTTGGATGTGGGCTTATGTTAATTAAACCTGTCATCTCATAACTCATAACAAGGAGACGTTATGCCGTTTATTCCACTGCAGCCCATCCCCATGAAAGACAGAGTCTCGATGATCTTTTTGCAATATGGGCAGATTGATGTAATTGATGGTGCTTTTGTGCTGGTGGATAAAAACGGCATTCGTACCCATATCCCAGTGGGTTCAGTGGCTTGCATCATGCTGGAGCCGGGCACCCGCGTTTCTCATGCGGCCGCTAAGCTAGCTGCCGCGGTAGGCACTCTGTTGGTATGGGTGGGCGAAGCCGGTGTCAGGCTATACGCCAGTGGCCAACCCGGAGGAGCGCGTTCCGATAAGCTGCTTTATCAGGCCAAATTGGCCCTGGATGAAGAGTTACGTTTAAAAGTGGTACGCAAGATGTTTGAACTGCGTTTTGGCGAACCGGCACCCAGCCGCCGCTCAGTGGAACAGTTGCGCGGTATTGAGGGCGGGCGGGTAAAGGCTACCTATAAAATGCTGGCGCAACAGTATGGTGTACCTTGGCACGGCCGCCGTTATGATCCTAAAGACTGGAACCGCGGTGATAAGGTCAATCAATGTATCAGTGCAGCAACCTCCTGCCTGTATGGTATTACCGAGGCCGCGATTTTGGCGGCTGGATATGCACCGGCAATCGGATTTATTCACAGTGGTAAACCACTTTCATTTGTTTACGACATAGCCGATATCATCAAGTTTGACAGCGTAGTGCCTAAAGCCTTTGCCATTGCCAAGCAAAATCCGCGCGAGCCAGAGCGGCAGGTGCGCATCGCCTGCCGGGAAATTTTTCGTAACGATAAGGTGCTTAACCGTTTGATCCCCCTTATCGAGGAGGTACTGGCAGCCGGTGAAATTGAGCCGCCTCCAACTCCAAAGGATGCCCAGCCCATTGCTATACCAGAGCCGAAACCGTTGGGAGAACAAGGACACAGGAGCCAGTAACTATGAGTCTGTTGGTTGTGGTGACCGAAAATGTACCGCCTCGCTTACGTGGTCGTTTGGCCATCTGGTTACTGGAGGTGCGTGCCGGGGTTTATGTGGGTGACACCTCCCGCAAGGTGAGGGAAATGATTTGGTATCAAATCAGTGAATTGGCAGAGGAAGGCAATGTGGTGATGGCCTGGGCCACCAATACAGAATCAGGATTTGAATTTCAAACCTTGGGTGAGAATCGTCGTATGCCGGTGGATTTGGATGGTCTGCGACTGGTCTCATTCTATCCAACTGAAAAATAACAAAATATTGCTCTTTAACAACTTGGAATAATAGCCTAAAAAGTTGGTGAATATTTTTAAGTGAAAAATTGCTTAAAAAACAATAGTATTTACCAAGAGAGTTCCCCGCACCCACGGGGATAAACCGCTAAATCATTTAAATCAAGCGACATAGTTTTAGAGTTCCCCGCACCCACGGGGATAAACCGCTGGTCGCTTATGTCCATTCCGCAGCCACAGCGAGTTCCCCGCACCCACGGGGATAAACCGCGGGTCGTTGAATGATGAAAACGGGCTTAATAGAGTTCCCCGCACCCACGGGGATAAACCGTTATTAAGCTTGGAGTTGGCACGGTTTTTGACGAGTTCCCCGCACCCACGGGGATAAACCGCCAGTCTAGTTACCATGACTGGCAGCATGGAAGAGTTCCCCGCACCCACGGGGATAAACCGTCTTGATGATTCGTTGGCACTTAGCCCAAAGTGAGTTCCCCGCACCCACGGGGATAAACCGGTTTTATTCAGCATGTCGCCCCCTTACTTGCGGAGTTCCCCGCACCCACGGGGATAAACCGGCGCTGGGTTACTTGACCAAGGGCAGCCAGAAGAGTTCCCCGCACCCACGGGGATAAACCGACATTGCCAGGCTGATACCGGGGCGGTTCCTAGAGTTCCCCGCACCCACGGGGATAAACCGGCGCTGAAAAACTTCAATCAAGATGCCTGGGAGAGTTCCCCGCACCCACGGGGATAAACCGATACCTGGTCACCTTGTTGCTTGGCCTTGATGGAGTTCCCCGCACCCACGGGGATAAACCGCCTAGCGCTGACTCGCTACCATCGGTTACTAAGAGTTCCCCGCACCCACGGGGATAAACCGCTTAAAGAGGGGTTGCTGGCCAGATCAAACCAGAGTTCCCCGCACCCACGGGGATAAACCGCGGCTATGAACTGGATCCAGAATGGACTCTTTGGAGTTCCCCGCACCCACGGGGATAAACCGGGTTCTGATAATTTCTATTCTCCATAAATGCGGAGTTCCCCGCACCCACGGGGATAAACCGCTATTGATTTATAAGGATTTTTAGGGAGTTGAGAGTTCCCCGCACCCACGGGGATAAACCGCAGAGCTTCAACGTTGCGGCTTTGAAGGTGATGAGTTCCCCGCACCCACGGGGATAAACCGCGCTCGGTGAACATCAAAAAAAGTAAAAGCCCGAGTTCCCCGCACCCACGGGGATAAACCGGCTATCAACTATCCCGAAAACTACGACAAGCAGAGTTCCCCGCACCCACGGGGATAAACCGCCAAAGCAGCGCGTTTTGCACCGATTTGCCGAGAGTTCCCCGCACCCACGGGGATAAACCGAAGATCCGGGGCCTTGCCTGGGTCGCTGTGCGGAGTTCCCCGCACCCACGGGGATAAACCGACGTTGACGAGGGTCAACGCGCCGTGCTGGTGGAGTTCCCCGCACCCACGGGGATAAACCGTGAGCCGGACCTAGTACACGCAACAGTTCTTAGAGTTCCCCGCACCCACGGGGATAAACCCCCAGAAGGTACGAAACCAGAAGAACTATTACCGAGTTCCCCGCACCCACGGGGATAAACCGTAATCATGTCCAACAAGAAGGTTACCGGCGGCGAGTTCCCCGCACCCACGGGGATAAACCACCGCAGCAGCCATTACTGAGCCAATCGGTAATGAGTTCCCCGCACCCACGGGGATAAACCGTGTTATGTATAGCTCAGGTGATATGCATACTTGAGTTCCCCGCACCCACGGGGATAAACCGAAAATCATTTATCAGCCAATAACTTTCATAAAGAGTTCCCCGCACCCACGGGGATAAACCGGCCAGCTTAGTCACCATGACTGGCAGCATGGAGAGTTCCCCGCACCCACGGGGATAAACCGTCTCTTCTTAATGGGGAGCCCGGAGTGGATACGAGTTCCCCGCACCCACGGGGATAAACCGGGTTAGGCGCGAGTTATCAGGGTAAATTAGCTGAGTTCCCCGCACCCACGGGGATAAACCGTTTACACTGAGCTGTTTCCTAAGCGCCTTCATGAGTTCCCCGCACCCACGGGGATAAACCGATGATTGCACGTGACCAGACCGCGAAGGTGAAGAGTTCCCCGCACCCACGGGGATAAACCGACCAACGGGTCACTGTTCCGGTTTTACGGTATGAGTTCCCCGCACCCACGGGGATAAACCGGTCTGTTTGAGTCCGGCGCGAACATCTCGCTCGAGTTCCCCGCACCCACGGGGATAAACCGGGCCTCACCCCAGACCGTCTTGAGGACTAGAGGAGTTCCCCGCACCCACGGGGATAAACCGATGGAGATAATCGGCAAGAATAGCGATGCAATGAGTTCCCCGCACCCACGGGGATAAACCGCAAAACAGGGTGCTGAAACTATTGCTGAACAGGAGTTCCCCGCACCCACGGGGATAAACCGGCTGATGAATTCAATGACAGTTCTCTGTTCAAGAGTTCCCCGCACCCACGGGGATAAACCGTCCCCCAGGGTAATTCGTGTTCCTGACAAGCCGAGTTCCCCGCACCCACGGGGATAAACCGCACTCAGAGTTAAAAAATATACAGCGGCGTGGGAGTTCCCCGCACCCACGGGGATAAACCGAATCGCGTCTTATGATGGATTTGTTGTGGCGCGAGTTCCCCGCACCCACGGGGATAAACCGTGCGCCTGACTATCAGGTGGTGCATGTGTCAGAGAGTTCCCCGCACCCACGGGGATAAACCGTTGAGGCTTGCAATAAATCGCAAATCGTAGCCGAGTTCCCCGCACCCACGGGGATAAACCGGCCGGAACCGTAACTGTTAACGAGGTGGCCGAGAGTTCCCCGCACCCACGGGGATAAACCGTGCAAGTTTGGTCACCAGTCTGACAGATATACGAGTTCCCCGCACCCACGGGGATAAACCGCGGCATCTAATGATGGATGCCTGAAAAGCAAAGAGTTCCCCGCACCCACGGGGATAAACCGCCCCGCTTAAGGGCTCTTTTGTCTTCGACCGTGAGTTCCCCGCACCCACGGGGATAAACCGTATTACGGCCGTAACACTGCTGTAGGTGTGCTGTGTTCCCCGCACCCACGGGGATAAACCGTTACCGAAGAAGAGTTCAGAGCAGGGCTTTATGAGTTCCCCACACCCACGGGGATAAACCGACTTTTAGGAAAGCCGAGGAATGTTGGTTCCTGTGTTCCCCGCACCCACGGGGATAAAGTGTATTTCTTTACTGTACAACCCCAGCAAAATCCGAACGTCTTGCATTTGTGGGGCTGAAGAGGCCGAAACTGAGGTGATCTAAATAGCGGCCCGGCTCAAGGCAGCATGTCTACTCGAAGTAGTCTGCTGGCGCTGCGGCCTTTGTCGTCGCTGACCGATAACTGGAAGCGTCCTGCTCTGGGCGGGCGCCATTCCAGGGTTTGGCCCGGCAGGCTCTGGCCGAGCAGGCTGTTACCGGCAAACCAGTAGAGTATTTGGCTGTCGGAGGCGGCGTCGGCCTTGAGGGCGATGTGTTCATTCGCCACACTTTGGCGCAGGCTGTAGGTGACGCCCTTCAACGGGGAGCGGATAAGCGGGGCAGTGTAGCTAACCGCGACTCTTTGGCTGCAGGCGGCCGGAAGCTCCGGCGGCCTCCTGCGGGGTAAACCTGCCTGCTCGAACAGGGCCGCCAAGTCTGACGGCCAGAAGGCAAACACCTCCTGGTGGTGAATTGCCGGATCGTAGGGCGGGCAGACGGCGGCGCCGGTTTTGTTATCCAGCCACACGGGGCGATGCAAGTTGGAGACCTTGATGGGGGAAACTCCCGGGATATACCAGCCATCGACCAACTTGGGGCACCAAGGGTTGGGCAGTTCGCCGGAGGCGGCGCAGAAGGCCACCTTTTTCACCGTATCCGGCGGCGTGTTGGCCATGTCGGCCGTGCCGGGCAGCGCGCCCTGCAAGGCATCGCTGAGGGCGAAGAACAGGGGCCCGGCGGTGCGCACGCCGACAAAGGCCGGGTTGGGGGTGGCGTCGAAGTTACCCACCCAAACCACCAACACATAGGGGCCTGTGATACCGGCGCTCCAGGCATCGCGATACCCCCAGGAGGTGCCTGTTTTCCAGGCCACTGTCCAGTTGCTGCCTGGCAAGCCGTCGGCGCGGGGGTTGTCCTTGAGTATGTCCCGCACCATAAAGGCGGCGGCCGGGCTCAGCAAGCTCTTTTCTTGCGGGCTGATGGGCTGGCTTTGTTGATCCCGCAGCGGGTAGTCATGGCCCTGGCTCGCCAGCATCAGGTACAGCCGCGCCAGCTCCGCCATGGTCAACTCGCCGCCGCCCAGCGCCAGGGATAAACCATAATGACTTTCACCCCTGAGCCCCTGAATGCCGGCCTGGCGCAGGAAGCCGTAGAGATTGGGTTGGTTCACTTGTCCTGCCAGCCACACGGCCGGCAGATTGCGGCTCTTGACCAGGGCATCGTGGGCGCTGATGGGGCCGGTAAATCTGTGGTCAAAGTTCTCCGGTTGGAAACTGCCAAAGGCGGTGGGTGCATCCTTGAGTATGCTCAGCGGGTGTATGAGCCCCTGATCTATGCCCAGGCCAAACAGAAATGGCTTCAGGGTTGAACCCGGCGAGCGGCTGGCGCTGACGCCGTCCACCTGGCCTTGGATATCGGTATCGAAGAAGTCTGCCGAGCCTATCCAGGCCTTGATGCTCTGATCGCGGCTGTCCACCAGGATTGCGGCGGCATTTTTGACCCCCAGATGGCGCTGGCTTTCGATATACAGCCCAAGGCGCCGCTCCAGCAAGGCCTGCAGGCTGACGTCCAGGGTGCTGTGAATTAGGGTGTCACTATTATCCCGCAGCAGGCGGCGGCTGAAGTGCGGCGCCAGAAATGGCAGCTCAGTGCGATCATGGCCGATGGCAGTGAGGGGCAACAGGCCGTTGTTGCGAGGATCGTTGCGATAGCTTTGTTGCCAGAGCAACGCCAGACGGTCGCGGGCATCCTGAAAGTCGGCACCGAAACGGGCGCGCCGTGCCGGGCTTTGCGGCATGACCGCCAGGCTGAGGGCTTCACTGAGTGAAAGTTCACCGGCGTCTTTATGAAAGTAGATGCGGCTGGCAGCGCCAACACCTTCAATATTGCCGCCCATGGGCGCCAGATTGAGATAGGCCTCGAGAATATCATGCTTGGAGTAACGCAGCTCCAGCCAGAGCGCCGCCAGCATCTGCTGCAATTTCCCGGCAACCTGGCGGCTGTTGATGTTGTAAACCCGCCGGGCCAGCTGCATGGTCAGGGTCGAAGCGCCTTGGCGATCATCCTTAAGATAGGTGGCGACTATCGCCCTGGCGGTGGCCGCCGGGTTGATGCCGGGGTGGGAGTAAAAATAGCGGTCTTCCTTGAGCAAGATGGCTTGCACCATGTTGTCTGAAACCCCTTCCAGGGGTTGCCAGAGCCGATACTGGCCATCACTGGCCAGCGTCAGCCGCAGCAGACTGCCATCGGCGGCCAACACCATGCGGGAGCTGGGCGCCAGCTTTGAAAAAGGTTGTGCCGGCCAGAGTCTCAGCCCCAGCAGCAAGGCTGCCAGGGCCAGCAGGCACAAATAGCGGCGTTTCATGGCGCTTCGATCACCAACTCACCACTTGGGCCCTGAGCCTGAACCAGGGGATCATACAGCCCCTCGGCGTAGGCGGGCGGCACCTGGAACTGGCCGACATTGGTGGCCCGTACCTTGTAGACAAAGGTTTTGGCATTGCGCCAGGCGGTACCGTAGAGCACCAGGCGGTCTTCACGTACATTGAGCCACTGTGGCGACCAGTCGCTGTGCTGAGCCATGCCCACAGGCGGCTGCCAGCCGTCGAAGCTATCATCCTTGTCACGATAAACCGGCTCCACGCCGCCGGGCAGCAGATCTATTAGAACCACCTGCTGCAACTTGTCCATATCTGTGGCGCGCAGCCGCAGCCTGACCAGGAATTCATCCCCGACCTTGACCTTGCCAAGAGGTTGCTGCTCCAGGGTCAGATAGTCGCGGCTCACCTCCAGCCCCTGGCTGAAAGGCTTGGCCGGGCTTTGGTCAAATCCCTGCTGGCTGAGAAGATAGAAGGCATCATTGCTGCCGGTTTTCTGGTACTTCACCTCTTCACTGCCGAGGGGCAGCTGGGCCTTGGGTAGACTCAGTGCCTGCCAGGCTTTATCGACCAAGGCTTGCATGGCCAGCCCCTGATCGCCGCGGGAGTTATCCAGGGCGGTCAGCGCCCGCACCAGAGTACCGGCAGACAGCGAGCTGTAACGCTGCTCGCTGAGCCACTGACCCATGCGCGGCAGCAACTGTTCCGGCAGGTCATCCAGGCGCTGTGGCGCCTGACGGGCGATGAGTGTCAGCAGCTGGGCATCGTGCACCATGGGATCCAGGTAGAGGCCGAGGCGCTGGGGCTTATCCTCAAGCAACTGCCACTTCTGCGCCTGCCACAGCGGCTCGGCCAACTGTTGCTGCTGCATCAGGGTAAAGCTGGCGGCCAGCCAGGCACTGGCGATGTCTGCTTGCCAATCCTTGGAGTAGTAGCGCTGCAAACGCTCGCGGATGTCGGCCAGGGCGCCGCTAACCTGCACGCCCTGGCGGGCCAGCAGATACGCGCCATAGGCACGCTCGCGCAGCTCATCCAGGCCGCTGCTGGGGCCGGAGCTCACGCTCGATAGATAGCTGTTGGCCTTGTCCAGTAGATCCTGGGGCACGGGGTAACCCTGGGCCTTGGCGTCCAGCAGCATGTCTACCACATACAAGGCTACCATGGGCTCGACTATCGGGTTGGCGGCCCAGAGACCGAAGCCGCCGCTGCTGTTCTGGCGGCTACGCAACTGGCCAATGAGTTGGTTAAAGTCATTGAGATTATCCTGGGGCTTGCCCAGCAGCAGCGCCGGTACGGCTTTGGATACCAACTGCTCGGTACAGGCGTGAGGATAGTTGTCCAGATAGTGGCTCAGCCCCTGAGCCCACACCATCGGACTGTTGCCGAGGGCGGCTTCCACCTTGCTGAACGGCGTAAACAGCTGACGGTCAAGTTTGAGCTTGGCTTCAGAGCGGTCCAGCACAGCCGTGGCCAGGGTTAAACGGTGGGGCGTTAACGGCCGCACCGAGATGCTCTCGCTGATCTTGAGCTCGCCTTCGCTGGTGGAGAGCTTCCAGTGAAGCTCCCCTTGACCCAGATTTTCGCCTGCCTTGACGGTAAAGTGCGCCGTGGCCTCACGGCCCGGTTCGATATGAAACTGCTGCGGTTGCAAGTCGCTACGAAGGGCGCCGCTCAGGCTGAGGGTCAGGGTAACATCCTGCGCCTCGGCTTCTGTGTTATAGAGTCCCACAGTAACATCGGCGCTGTCGCCGGGTGCCAGGAAAGCCGGCACATTGGGACTCATCACCACAGGCGCCTTGACCGCGACACTGGCCTCGCTGGTGCCTATGCCGCTTTCGGTGGCACTGACGGCAAAGAAGCGGATACTGCCGTTGAAGCTGTCGGGCACAGTATATTGCAGCCGCTGCTCTCCGGCGGCCAACTCACGAATACCCGACCAGTAGACCACAGGCTTGGCGCGCTTGCGCTTGAAGGGGTTGAGGTTGGCTGCCAGCAGCGCGGCGGCGTCACCTCCGGGGGCAGCCTGGCGCATCAGCACCTTGAGATCCGGCAGCAGCAGGTCGAGAATTTGGCTCGAATCTACGCTGAGAGCCTTCTTGTCGAAGAAGTGCGCCAGTGGATCCGGCGCTTCATAACGGGCCACCTGCAAAATACCGGCATCAACCCCGAATACCACGACTCTGGCTTTGCTTGGCAGCTTGAGGTCGATATCCAGTTGCGTCCCGGGTTTAACCTTTTCCGGCAGGCTCAGGGCGATGGCTTGACGCCGCTCACCGAGATCCACCTTAAAGGGTTTCACGGCATAGGACAGCGGGCTCATAAAGACTTCTTCCGAGTCCGGTGCCCGCAGGAACTGCACATTGATATAGGCATTGCCCTCAATGCCTTGCGGCAGGGTAATGCTTTGCAACGAACGAGTGCTGTCGGCCTTGAACCATTTGAAGGCGTAAACCTTGTCTCTCTCTATGGTGATGAGTCCGGCGCCGCTGTAAGGGGCCTGGATCGCTACCTGAATGCTTTCACCCGGCAGATATTCCGCCTTGTTTAGCGTCAGTTCCAGCTCGGCGTTGCGCTCCAACGTGCGACTGGCGTTGCCGCTGCCGGCAACGCTGTAATCTATCCGGTTCAACTGGCGGCCGTTTTCATCCAGCAGTCGCAGGCGGTAGTCACCCGGCTCCCTGGTGTCGAGTTCCAATTGGCCACCGCTTGAAGCCAGACTCAGGGCAGTGCTGCCCAGCAGTTTGTCTTTGCGGCGCGATTCATAGCGATAGGTGCCGTCATTCTGTTTCACCAACACAGACACCCAGCGCCTGGCGATACGCTCGACTTTGAGCTCAGTAGCTACACCTTGAAGGTCCTGGCCAACGGCTTGCAGGTTGAGCACACGCTTGCCGTCTTTGCTGATGAAGTCCAGATCGCCATCGCTCTTGTAGCCCAGTAACCAGTCGGCATCGGATACCAGTAGCTGGTCTTGGGCGCTGACGCCGTGGCCTGAACCGGCTTCAAATACCCGAGCTAGCAAGTGCAGCTTGTAAGTGCTGCCGGCAAAGCGGTCCAGCGCCAAGTCCAGGCTGGCCTTGCCTTCGCCGTCTGTGGTGGTTTCGCTCAAGTCTTCACGGAACGATTCCTTGAGCTTGCCCAATACCCCAAAACGGTAGCCGGGCCAGGCTTTGAAGCTGATATCGGTTGGTGACAGCACCATCTCGCCGCTGACTCGGCGATCGCTCGCCGGGCCGCCGAAGAGTTGCTCGGCCAAGACCTCGGCCTTGAGTTGCTGCGGCTTGCGCCAGCCTTCAAATTGCTTGTCGGTGCCCAGAGAGACTCGCACCTTGATACGATCCGGCTCGAAGTCGCGCACCTTGAAGGTGACATCCCCCAGACGCGTGAGGCGGTATCTGTCTTTGATGAGGGACAGAGTAGCGAGATAGTCACCGGCAACCGCGGTTTCGCCGGCGCTGAAGTCCAGGCTGTCAAAGCCGCTGCCATCGAGTTTGAAGGTGCGATCCAGCACGGTTACCCCGCGGGGGTCGGTGATCTGCATTTTCACCGGCAGGCCACCCAGGGCGGTACTCCAGTCTTGCCCCCGCACCAAAGTGGCGATATGAGCCGTCTCACCGGGGCGATACAGCCCGCGGTCGGTGAAGAGGTAGGCTCTCAGGGCGCCGGGATCGTCGCTCTCGTAGCTGCCGCCGGTGTCGAAACGGGACAGATTGAGCTGGCGACGCCAATCAGCCAGCGGCAAGAAGGAGAGATCGCCATCCTTTTCGACCCGATAGTAGAGTGGGGTCTTTTCCCGGCGCAGCTCGCCAAGCTTGGCAAAGCTTGCATGACCGCGTTCATCGGTCAAAGCCTCGGCTACCGACAAACCGTTGCGGCCGATGACGGCCACCCGGGCTCCGGCCACCGGAGTCCCCTTGCCGAGGGATTGCACGAACAGATCCTGGCTGCCATCACGGCTGCGTTTGGCGAGTATGCCCAGATCTGTCACGACCACAAAGCGCAGATCGTGGGCCTCGGTTTGGTAATAATCGAAGGTTTGGCTGTCTCTTTCATCGGCCGGAGTCAGTTTGACCACAAAGATGCCGCGCTTGTCCTTGAAGAAGGGCTTGAGGTCGACGCTGCCGTAGAGCGTCTTGCTGGGATCGCGCCCGGCAAGCTGTTGCTTGAACACCTGACGGGTAACCAAACGGTCGAAATCTGTGTTGTTGAGGTAGGGCTCGGCAAAGCTGCCCGAGCTTTGATCTATCAGGGCATTGAGCTGGTCCGGCAGTAGCTGGGCGACCTCAATCTGCACCTTTTGCACCCCACGGGCCAGATAGCCGAGGCGTTGATCTTCGTCCAGAGTCAGCAAGGAGCCTTCGCCGAGGAAGTTGAGCGCCTTGGGGTATTGCGGCATTCGCAGCACAGTCAGCACGGCATCGCGGGACAGATAACCCCCTTGGCCTTCGACTTCCTTATCCACCATTACCGCCACGTAGCGATCGACCGGAGCTTTCAGCTTGAAGCTGTGCAACTGGTTGAGGCCTTCGGCACCGGGGATCTGGGTCAAGGTCAGTTTGTCGGCCTTGGCCAGTATCTGTTCGGTGACATTTTCCTGATACCAGTGACGGCTTCCCTTGGGATTTTTCACCGGCAGCAACCAGGCATGTACCTTGCCTTGAAGCGCTTCGTCGTTGACCGGACGTGAGCTTTCCATCGTCAGTACCGGCTCGGGTTCATCCTTGTCGTTGTAGGCGAAGTTGACCTGAGCCTGTTTAAAGCTCAGCTGATAACGGCCGGGAACCTCTACTTGCCATTGGCTCTTGCCTGCCTTGTTGCCGCCGCCGGCCGCCAGGATCCCTTTGCTGACTTCCAGGGTTACAGTGCTCTGCTCAAGTGGCGTGGCGAGCGCAGGAGAATGTATGTAAGCGAACAGATGCTTGTCGTCGAAGGTGACTTCGGTATCGCCATTGCCGCTGTAGGTCAAGCCGGGGCTCAGCAATATCGCCAGTTGGGGTTTGACCGAAGCCGTATCCACCGGGTGGCTGAAGGCCAGGGTGGCGACCAGCTTTTGAATACTCGGCTGGGCCGGATCCTGGTACAGACGCCCCTCAGAGATGGTGGCCGTGAAGGCGGCTGTGCTGAATTCGCTCTGGTATTTATCCAGTAAGATATGGTCTGCCAGCAGCTGCTTCTTATCTAGGCTGACTGCGAACTTTTCCGCAATCGGCCAGTCGTTATCCGGAATAAATTGCAGATGCTTGTCACTGGCCCAGCGCCACTGCCCGGCGAGTTGGGGGCTGAGACTGACGCCCTTGGAAACGGGTTTGCCTATGACATCCAAAGGTGCGACCGAACCACTGAAGGTCAGGGTCAAGGGAGCGACCTGAGGTTTGGCCTGGTGGTAATCGGTCAGCCGCGGCGCCTTGAGCGTATAGTGCAGGGTATAGGGCTTGGGTAAATGCTGGTACCAATACCAGCCGCCCCAGCAAAGCACAGTCAGTACAGATAGCAGCATTAGGCTTCCCAAGGCTTTAAAGGGATGCTTTATACACCAATGCATCCAGGGCGGAGCCTGCCAGTGACCAAAAACGGCAGCGAGAACTCGCCAAACTACCGAGAAGAAATTTCCTATAAGCTGTCCCATCAGTCCATGTCCTTGCTGTGTCTCGTAGCGCTATCGCCAAGTTGGGTGACGTTTTAAAGATGTCAGTCGCCGATGTCAATCAGACCGGGCCGATGCTGTGATGCCTTATTCGATATCGCCTCTGCAACTGAGACTCCATGGTACAACAATCGGGCTGATTTTTATCCGTGTTACTTTGATAAGTCGGTGGCGATCAACAATATAGTGTCTTCATGGAGGGTAAAACAAAAAAGGCTTACCGTTTTATGGGTAAACCTTTTTAGTTACAGCATCTAGCGAACTGGTGATCAGTTCATGCCGTATTTTTTCAGCTTCTTGCGCAGTGTGCCGCGGTTGATGCCCAGCATGTTGGCGGCGCGGGTCTGGTTGCCACGAGTGTGCTGCATAATGATATCAAGCAGAGGTGCTTCAACTTCGCATAGCACCATTTCATAAACTTCCTGAGCTTCTTGACCGTCCAACTGAGCGAAGAAGTTGCTGACAGCGCGCTTTACAGCGTCGCGTAGTAACTGGGGCTTGATGGTGCCGTTAGCGGTTTCGATTTTGCCTACGGTAAGCTGATGAGCTTCTGTGTGAGTTGTCTGATCAAACATTCGTATTCTGCTCTTTATTTATCTAGTACACATTCATCAAAAAAACGTTCCACCATGGAACATTGTTCTGCAGCGGTTTCCAGCCGGTTAAAGTCGGCACGGAACTGGCGCTGTTCTTCCTGGTCCAGGTACCATCCCATATGTTTTCTGGCGAAGCGGACGCCCTTTACTTCCCCATATAAATCATACAGTTTGGTTAGGTGTTCCAGCATCACTTGACGCTGCTCTGCCATCCCTATGGGCGCTAGCTTGCTACCTGTGTCCAGGTAATGCTGGATCTCTCTGAAAATCCAAGGCCTTCCCTGGGCACCCCGTCCTATCATCAGGGCATCGACACCTGTGTAATCCAGCACGAAACGCGCCTTCTCCGGACTATCGATGTCCCCGTTGGCGACAACAGGAATCGAGACATTCTGTTTGATTGCCTTGATGGTGTCGTACTCGGCATGACCCTTGTACATGCATTGGCGGGTGCGGCCATGAACCGCGAGCGCCGTAATGCCACTCTCTTCGGCAATCCGGGCGATTTGAACACCATTTCTGTGTTCTGGGGCCCAGCCCGTGCGAATCTTCAGCGTTACCGGCACATCCACTGCGGCAACCACGGCATCCAGTATTTTCTTTACCAGTTCCGGCGATTGCAGCAGGGCAGAACCCGCGAGCTTTTTATTCACTTTTTTTGCCGGACAACCCATGTTGATATCTATGATCTGGGCGCCTTGCTCTACATTGTAGCGGGCGGCCCAAGCCATATTATCGGGGTCAGCCCCGGCGATTTGTACTGAGCGTATGCCTTCTTCACCCGAGTGCGTCATTCTCTGGCGGCTCTTGTCCGTGTCCCAAAGGTCGGGATTGGACGAAAGCATCTCTGACACTGCCATGGCAGCACCATAACGGATACAGAGATTGCGAAAGGCCTGATCGGTGACACCTGCCATTGGTGCCACGATCAGCTGATTCTTCAGTTGATAGGGTCCAATCTGCATTTTGCTGTTTCACCTTGCTCTTCAAAGGGGCGCTATAGTACGCCTTTTTGACAGCGGTGAAAAGGTCAATAAATGACCTGAGCAAAACTTTTTTACTTGACTTTTGATTGGTGGGAAGTCAACGCCAGTGCGCTCTGGCGCCGCCTTTACCGCTATTTGCGTACTCCTGTCAAGCGGCTCCAATCTTCTTTGTGAACGGCTTCGTCCATCTCGAACCATTGAGCGTAAAATTCGCGGATCTCTTCGGCTTGTTCCTGCAGTAAACCGGACAGCGCCAGTTTGCCACCCGGACGAACCAACTCGGCGATCAGGGGGGCCAGTTCCCGCAGCGGTCCGGCCAGAATATTGGCAACCAACACATCGGCCTGAATACCTTTGGGTTGATCTTCAGGTAGATAGAGGCTGAGTCTGTCATCCACGCCGTTGCGCTTGGCATTGTCGCGGGAGGCGTCTATCGCCTGGTAGTCTATGTCTATGCCTATGGCGTTGGTTGCGCCCAGCTTGAGACCGGCGACCGCCAGAATGCCGGAACCGCAGCCGAAGTCGACCAGCTGTTTACCTCGCAGATCCAGGCCATCGAGCCACTCCAGGCACAGGGCCGTTGTGGGATGAGTGCCTGTGCCAAAGGCCAGGCCGGGATCCAGGATCACGTTGACGGCTTCGGGATCCGGGATTTCACGCCAGCTGGGACAGATCCACAGACGCTTGCCGAACTGAATGGGGTGGAAGCTGTCCATCCATTCGCGGACCCAGTCTTTATCTTCTATCTGCTCAATCTTGTAGTTGAGCTTGCCTTCGAGGAAGGGCAGTTGCTTGAGCATCTCGACTGTGGGCGTCAGATCTGTGCCGGCATCGAACAAGGCGACCACTACAGTGTCGGCCCACAGCGGGGTTTCGCCCAGTTTGGGCTCAAAAATCGGCGTATCTTTACCATCTTCAAAGGTGATGGACACGCTGCCTTCCTCCAGCAACAGGTCGCTGAGTGTCTCGGCGTGCTCGCTGCTGCTGTGGATGCGTAACTGGATCCAGGGCATGGAATCTTCTCTCGTGGGGGACAATAAAGCGCTATTGTAAGCCATAGGCTGCCGGCCTTGCCAGCACACCGGGGTAAAGAGG
Source organism: Shewanella sp. VK101 (assembly GCF_056497865.1). Lineage (NCBI taxonomy): Bacteria > Pseudomonadati > Pseudomonadota > Gammaproteobacteria > Alteromonadales > Shewanellaceae > Shewanella > Shewanella sp. VK101. The sequence goes on along the minus strand of NZ_CM151402.1, from coordinate 4,415,361 downwards.
GCGGAGTGAAACCCGGTTTCAGGTTTGTTCGGTCAGCGGTTGGATTTACGGTAATTTGCTGTCTTTTTTGTTTTAAAGTTTCAAATAAACGTTTGATTTGTAGTGGATAATTGGTATTACCTCTGTTTTGCTGAAAGTGGTTTATTTGTGAGCGTGATCAGATAATCCCCCACTTTCGATTGAGGCAGGTCACATTCAGACTCCTTGGGCATTGGCGCAGTTTGGCTGTGAGTTATGTTGTAGATCCCAAGGATCTGTACCCAAAAAACATGCTGACAAAATATCACATCCCCGAGCGCTGGCTCGGTCATGCCAACAGCCACCACTGGTCGGCCAGAGCCGATCGCCTGCAGAGTGCCAGCGGCATTTTGTTGGGCATGTTTCTGTTGGCGCATCTTCACTTTGAATCCAGCATCATGCTGGGTAAAGAGGCTTTCTATAAGGTAGTGCAGGTGCTGGAAGGCGGTTGGTTCAGTGCCAGTGGCCACGGTTACCCACTGCTGACGCAACTCTTCTCTGTGTTTATTCTGCTGGTGGTGATACTGCATGCCGCCATGGCGCTCAGGCGCTTTCCGGCGCAGCTCGGCCAATGGCGGGCGCTGCGCAGCCATCTGCATCTGATCAAACACCGCGACAGCCACGCCTGGTTCTGGCAGTTGGCTACCGGCTTTATCCTGTTCTTCCTGGTGCCCATGCACCTGGTCACCATGATAGCCAATCCGGAAATCGGCCCCAATATGTCGGCCTACCGAGTCTGGCACGACAACACCTGGCTGCTGTATATCCTGCTGCTGCCTGCGGTGGTGATCCACGCCATGATAGGCCTGTATCGGGTGGCGGTGAAATGGGGCCTCAGCTTTAACCGCACTGGCCTGAGAAAAATAGCCAAGCTATTGATTGTATACCTTATTGTGCTTGGTTTAGGCAGTTTGGTGACCTATATGCTGCTAGGTAATGAGCTGAGCCTGCCGCTGCAGCCGTTCGTTCCCGGTTAACTCAATATCAGTTAAAGGTAAATTAACCGGCAGAAGTTTGATCTGCCTCAGGGTTCGTTCGCCCTTTGTGATCCACATTGGTTTTACTATCTTTAAGCGGTTAAGCCATTGGATGACAGGGAGAATACGCATGATACGACTGAGTGAGCGCTGGGGCGGCTGGTTGGATCTGGGGCAGAGTGCTTCAGGCGTGTTGTTGGCGCTGTTTTTGTGGACTCACCTGTTGCTGGTGTCTTCAATATTGCTGGGGGCGCCGGCAATGGAATGGGTGGCCCGCAACATGGAGCTGAGTTTTCTCAGTGACGATGGCCACGGCTATCCCTGGGTGGTGAGCCTGATAGCCATAGCCGTTGCCGGGTTGGCGTTGTTGCATGTGTTGGTGGCCTTGCACAAGTTGCCTCTGTCGCTCAGGCAGCAAAAGGCTCTGAAACAGCAACTAGTGCAAATTGATCATGGCGATACCCGCTTGTGGGTGTGGCAGGCTGCTACCGGAGTGGTGATTTTGCTGTTGCTTCCTGTGCATCTTTGGTTGGTGGGTTCGGCCCCGGAAACCATAGGGCCACAGGGCTCGGCCGACAGGATTTGGAACCAGTATGCCTGGGCCTTGTACCTGCCACTGCTGCTGACAGTGGAGTTACATGCCGCCATAGGACTGTACCGGGTGGCATTGAAATGGGGCGCGGCGCGGGATCTCAACAGCCGGGCGCGCCTTAGAAAAATTAAAACCATACTCAGTGTGGCGTTTGTCGCCGTAGGTCTGGCGTCCTTGCTGGCTTTTTGGCCCCACGCGAGCTGAGTATCGATAACCCAAACAGATAGCTTTAGGGCAAACGGCATTGGGCCGTCCCATAAGGAGTGTGCGTGAAACTCATCTATACGGATTCGTTGGTTGTCGGCGCCGGATTGGCGGGTCTGCGGGTAGCCATCGCTTCCAAAGAGCGTGGCCTGGATACCCTGGTACTGTCGCTGATCCCTGCCAAGCGTTCCCACTCGGCCGCGGCCCAGGGCGGCATGCAGGCCAGTCTCGGCAATACCGTCAAGGGCATGGGCGACAGCGAAGATGTGCATTTTCAGGACACGGTCAAAGGTTCAGACTGGGGCTGCGATCAACAGGTGGCGCGAATGTTCGCCCACTGTGCTCCCAAGGCGGTGCGCGAGCTGGCCAACTGGGGCGTACCCTGGACCAGGGTGACTGCCGGGCCGCGTCAAGTGGTGGTCAATGCCGAAAAGGTAACTCTGGAAGAAGCCGCCGAGGCTCACGGGCTGATCAACGCCCGCGACTTTGGCGGTACCAAGAAATGGCGCACCTGTTACACCGCCGATGGTACCGGCCACTCGCTGCTGTATGCGGTGGACAACAAGGCGATCTCCATGGATATCCCGGTGCATGAGCGGGTCGAGGCGCTGAAACTCATTCACGACGGCAGCCGCTGCCATGGGGTCATTGCCCGCTGTTTGATCACAGGTGAACTCAGGGCCTATATCGCCCGGGCCACCACCATAGCCACAGGCGGCTATGGCCGTATCTATGAGGTGTCCACCAATGCAGTGATCTGTGAGGGCATAGGCCAGGCGCTGGCGCTGGAAACCGGGGTCGCGACCCTTGGCAATATGGAAGCCGTACAGTTCCACCCCACGGCCATAGTGCCCGTGGGCATTCTGACCACAGAGGGCTGCCGTGGAGACGGTGGCTTGCTGCGGGATAAAGACGGCTACCGCTTTATGCCCGACTATGAGCCGGAGAAGAAAGAGCTGGCCTCGCGTGATGTGGTATCACGGCGGATGACAGAACATATGCGTAAGGGCAAGGGAGTCGATAGCCCCTATGGCCCGCACCTGTGGCTGGATATCACCCTGCTGGGGCGCAAGCATGTGGAAACCAACCTGCGGGAAGTCAAAGAGATCTGCGAGAACTTCCTCGGCATAGATCCGGCCGAAGAGTGGATCCCGGTGCGGCCGACCCAGCACTATTCCATGGGCGGTATTCGCACCAATCACACAGGAGAGAGCCCGCAGCTCAAGGGGCTGTTCAGTGTCGGTGAGGCAGCCTGTTGGGACATGCATGGCTTTAACCGTCTGGGCGGGAATTCGCTGGCGGAAACCGTGGTCGGCGGCATGATCATAGGTAAATATGTGGCCGACTTCTGCGAGCAGGAGGAGCTGGTGCTGGATACGGCGCTGGTGCAGCGTTTCCGTGATGAGCTCAACCAGGAGATAGACGAGCTGCTGGCTCGGGAGCAGGGCGAGAGCCCGTTTGAGCTCAAGCGCCTGATGCAAAGAGTGATGATGGACTATGTCGGCATCTTCCGTAACGGCCCTGAGCTGGAAAAGGCGGTGGCCGAACTCAAGGATTTGCTGGCTCGCTCGCGCAATATTGTTGTCACCTGCAAGAAGCGCCACGCCAATCCCGAGTTGGTCGAGGCCTTACGGGTCAGGCGTATGCTTAAGGTGGCACTGACTGTTGCTTGCGGCGCCCTGGCGCGCACCGAGAGCCGTGGCGCCCATGCCCGCGAGGATTACCCGCAGCGTAACGACAAAGACTGGCTCAGCCGTACCCTGGCCAGCTGGCCGGACGCCGACGCGCTGGAGCCTGTGCTCAGCTACGAGGCGCTGGATGTGATGCAGATGGAACTGCCGCCCGGTTATCGCGGCTATGGTGCCGACAATGCCATTGCCCATCCGGATACCGCCAAACGCGAGCAGGAGATTGCTGCCATTCTCGCGTCTCTGGGGCCGGATGCCGGCGCTGAAGACAAGCAGCGGGCGCTGATGCCGTTCGAACTGCCGGAAAGCCTGCGCCCCGGCAACGAGCGCCTGAGCGACCGTCTGGCTTGCCCACAGACTTCAACCCCTTCTCAGCCTAACCCTGCCGGAGATGACAACGCATGAGTGGCCGCACTTTAACCTTCAGGATCTTCCGTTACGACCCACAGCAAGCGGGAGACAAGCCACAAATGGTGGACTATCAGCTGCAAGAAACCCCGGGGATGACGGTATTTATCGCCCTCAATCGCCTCAGGGAGGAGCAGGACCCATCGCTGCAGTTCGACTTTGTCTGTCGCGCCGGGATTTGCGGCAGCTGCGCCATGGTGATCAACGGCTTTCCTACCTTGGCTTGCCGCACCTTGACCGCCAAATATCCAGATGGACTGATCACCCTGATGCCGCTGCCAGGCTTTGAGCTGATAGGGGATCTGTCGGTCAATACAGGCAAGTTTATGCGTGAGCTGGCTGAAAGGCTCAAGCTGTGGCTGCACCCCAAGCCGGATCAGCAGGATATCCACCATCTGGAAGCCCCGATGGACCCGGAGGAAGCCGCCAGACTCTATGAACTGGAGCGCTGTGTGGAGTGCGGTGTCTGTGTCTCGGCCTGCGCCACCAAGCAGATGCGCGACACCTTTGTCGGCGCTGTCGGCATGATGAAAATTGCCCGCTTCGAGCTGGATAGCCGCGATGCCCGCAGCGCCGAGGACTTCTACCATGTAATAGGCAATCAGGATGGGGTGTTCGGTTGTATGACCCTGCTGGGATGTCAGGATAACTGTCCTAAAGACTTGCCCCATATGCAGCAGATAGCCTACCTGCGCCGCAAGATGGCCAGTACCTTGCTTTAAAGTGATTAAGCATTCAGAGAACTATGCCCTCAGAGAACTAAGCCCTTAAAGAGCTAAGCTGAGGTTCAAACAGAAAAGCCCGGAAAATTCCGGGCTTTTCTGTTGACTGTTGAGTCAGGCTAACTGAGTGAAAGCCGTTATGCCTGCTCGCGGGCGATGGCGCGATAGCCTATGTCGGTTCTGAAGTAGACATCGTCCCAATGGACTTCATCCACCAGGGCATAAGCGGCCTGTTGGGCCTCGGTCACTGTGTTGCCCAAAGCGGTAGCGCACAATACCCGGCCGCCATTGGTGACTACATGGCCATCGACCATCTTGGTACCGGCGTGGAACACCTTGGCTTCATTGTTGCCGAGTGACAGCCCTTCGATAACATCACCCTTGCGGTAATCATCCGGATAACCCCCGGCGGCCATGACCACACCGACGGCGGCACGCTGATCATATTCGGCGCTGACCTTGTCCAGCTCACCACGGCAGGCGGCCAGGCAGAGCTCCACCAGATCCGACTTGAGGCGCATCATGATAGGTTGAGTCTCAGGGTCGCCAAAGCGGCAGTTGTATTCCAGCACCTTGGCGCTGCCATCGGCGGCAATCATCAAGCCGGCATAGAGGAAGCCTGTGTAGACATTGCCTTCGGCGGCCATGCCGTCAACCGTTGGCCGGATAACATTGGCCATGACCCAATCGTGCACTGTTTGGGTGACGACCGGCGCCGGGGAGTAAGCACCCATGCCGCCTGTGTTGGGGCCGTTGTCGGCGTTGTCACGGGCCTTGTGATCCTGGCTGGTGGCCATAGGCAGAATATTGTTGCCGTCGACCATCACGATAAAGCTGGCTTCTTCGCCGCGCAGAAACTCCTCAACGACCACTCTGGAGCCGGCTTCGCCGAACTTGTTGCCTGCCAGCATATCGTCGATGGCGGCATCGGCCTCGGTTTGATCCTGGGCGATGATCACCCCTTTACCTGCGGCCAGACCATCGGCCTTGATTACCACAGGGAAACCTGTGCGACCGGCAAGCTCGGCGACATAGGCCTTGGCCGGGGCAATTTCAGTGAAGTTCTGGTAGTCGGCGGTTGGGATCCGGTGGCGGGCAAGAAAGTCTTTGGTAAAGGCCTTGGAGCCTTCCAGTTGCGCTGCCGCTTCGGTGGGGCCAAAGATATTCAGACCTTCGGCGCGGAAGGCATCGACCACTCCCAGTACCAGAGGGGCCTCTGGGCCGACTATGGTGAGGGCTATCTGTTGTTGCTTGGCAAAGGCCAGCAGCGCCGGGATATCCGTGGCTTCTATCGCCAGGTTTTCCAGCTTGGGCTCCAGCGCAGTGCCGGCATTCCCCGGAGCAACAAACACGGTTTCCACGGCGGGAGATTGCGCTGCCTTCCAGGCCAGGGCATGTTCACGACCACCACCACCAATCACGAGTACTTGCATCTTCTTATCCTTTTTCGCTTAACGCCTTGCGGGCAGGTTCAGACCGGGCAGGGCTTTGTTACGGCGAATCGCCGGAGGTTATTCCGGCGATAAGTTCATTGCATCAGTGCAGGCCGGTTTGGGCCTGCTGACTATCAGTGACGGAAGTGGCGCATATTGGTAAATACCATGGCCATTCCATGCTCGTTTGCAGCGGCAATCACCTCTTCATCGCGGATGGAGCCACCGGGTTGAATGATGCAGCTGATACCGGCAGCAGCTGCGGCATCGATACCGTCACGGAAAGGGAAGAAGGCATCAGATGCCATCACTGAACCTTCCACGACCAAGCCTTCATCGGCGGCCTTGATACCGGCGATTTTAGCGCTGTAGACCCGGCTCATTTGACCTGCGCCCACCCCTATGGTCATGCCATCTTTGGCATAAACAATGGCGTTGGACTTAACGAACTTGGCGACCTTCCAACAGAACAGCAGATCTTTGATTTCTTCGGCAGTAGGTTGACGCTTGCTGACCACCTTGAGGTCGGCTTCGGTCACCATGCCCTGATCTCTGTCCTGGATCAGCAGACCACCGTTGACCCGCTTGTAATCCAGGCCCTTGGTGCGGCCTTGCCACTGACCACATTCAAGCAGACGGACATTGGCTTTCTTGGCAACCAGCTCGCGGGCTTGCTCGCTGACCTTAGGAGCGATGATCACTTCAACAAACTGACGCTCGACAATGGCCGCCGCAGTGGCGCCGTCCAGCTCACGGTTGAAGGCGATGATGCCGCCGAAGGCTGAGGTGGGGTCTGTCTTGAAGGCGCGGTTGTAGGCGTCCAGCAGATCGCTGCCCAGGGCGACACCACAGGGGTTGGCGTGCTTGACGATAACGCAGGCGGGTTGCTCAAATTCCTTAACGCATTCCAGCGCGGCGTCGGTGTCGGCAATATTGTTGTAAGACAGCGCCTTACCCTGCAGTTGCACGGCAGTGGCGACCGAGGCTTCGTCTGTGTTGAGGTCAACATAGAAGGCGGCACTCTGGTGGCTGTTCTCGCCGTAACGCAGATCTTGCTTCTTCAGCAACTGAGTGTTGAAGGTGCGCGGGAACTTGGAATCCTGATGACACTCGTCCTTGCTGTGGGCCGGAACCTGAGTGCCGAAGTAGTTTGCTATCATGCCATCATAGGCGGCCGTATGTTCAAAGGCGGCAATGGCCAGATCGAAACGGGTCGCCAGAGTGGTTGAACCCTGGTGGGCCGCCATTTCTGCCAGTACGCGTTGATAGTCAGAGGCGTTGACCACTATGGTGACATCTTTGTGGTTCTTGGCCGCGGCGCGCACCATGGTCGGGCCGCCGATATCGATATTCTCGATGGCGTCTTCCAGGGTACAACCCGGCTTGGCAACGGTTTCGGCGAAGGGGTAGAGGTTAACGGCCACCAGGTCAATCGGGCCTATGCCATTGGCTTCCATGACGGCTTCGTCCTGGCCACGACGGGCGAGAATACCGCCATGCACTTTGGGATGCAGTGTCTTGACCCGGCCATCCATGATCTCTGGGTGACCTGTGTAGTCTGAAACTTCAATGACAGGTACAGCGTTATCCGCCAGCAAGCGGGCGGTGCCTCCGGTGGACAGCAGTTCAACGCCCTGGGCATGCAGCGCCTTGGCGAACTCCAGGATTCCGGTCTTATCAGATACGCTCAAGAGCGCGCGACGTATGGGTCTGGCATTATTCATTTGGGTACAGTATTCCACTTTTTTATATTCAAGGATCTTTCGGAAAACCAGGCAGTGCTGATTTGCATTGTTTTCCAAAAGTCCCTCGAATGGTCCGGGAACCCTCAAGGCGCGCCGTATTTTAACGTAAAACGATTTGCCGCGGTGTTTTTTCTACGCGTTTCACAATATTGCTCTGCGAACAAGCCAAAACCCCGAAGCGGGATAAAAAACACTTGACCTTGGATTAAGCTCTAAGCTTTATACTTGAATAGGAATTATTAGCAGGAACTGCATATGTACAGGATAGGTGAACTGGCCAAGCGCTTTGATATCAAGGCCGATACCCTGAGGTTTTACGAGAAACACGGCCTGCTGGCACCCTCTATGCGCACCGACTCCGGTTACCGGGTCTACAGCGACAGGGATGCCGAGCGGCTGAAGTTTATTCTCAGGGCCAAGGCGGTGGGTTTTACCCTGGGGGAGATAGCCGAGCTTTTGTCCATTGAACTGGATAAGTCCAACCGTGCCTGCAGCGATGTCAAAGGCATGGTGGACGACAAGTTGGATAAGGTGCAGCAGAAAATTGCCGAGCTTAATCAGTTCCGCCAGTCTTTGCAGTTACTGTCGGATACTTGCTGTGGCGGCCCGGAAAGTGCCGAGCATTGCTCGATTTTGGAGGCGTTGGAGTCCTGTGACGATGAGCTGTCCCCCAGAGTCGAAACCGGCAAGGGTCACAATCACAGTCATGCCAATAGCCGTGTAAGTAGGGGCGCAAAATCATGTTGATGGATAATTTTATTGAGCTGTTTCTCGAGTCGGCCCCCTGGCTGCTATTGGGGCTGGTGCTGGCGGGGCTGCTGAAGGTTTTTGTTCCCATGAGCTGGATGCAAAAACAATTGGGGGGACATGGCCTCAAGACCACTGTCAAGGCGGCTCTGCTGGGTGCGCCTTTGCCGCTGTGTTCCTGCGGCGTTATCCCGGCCGCCGTTGGCCTGAGACGCAGTGGCGCCTCCAAGGCGGCCACCACCTCTTTTCTGGTATCGACCCCTGAAACCGGCGTCGATTCGGTCACTGTGTCCTATGTTCTGCTCGGCCCCTTTATGGCGATTGTCAGACCTATTGCCGCGGTATGCAGTGCCATAGTGGCGGGTTTGTTGGTTGGCCGCGATGATGAGCCGGCTTTGCCCTCTGAGGCTGTGAAGAAGAGCGAGGCGGAGAAGGCTCAAGCCAAAACCGTGGCTCAGTTCAAGCCGGTAGGCGCCGCCAATTTCAGTCCTCTCAAGGCCGCGCCGACACAAGCTCAGAGTTCCTGCTGTGCCCCGGCCAAGGTGCAAGAGGCAGACTGTTGCAGTACGGCTAAGATCAGTACCGCTAAGGCCAGCACCGTCGGCGGGTCTTGTTGCTCTTCGGTCAAGGAAGAAGCCACTCAGTCCTGCTGCTCTCAACCTAAGGTAGAGGCGGCTTCATGCTGTTCATCATCGCAATCGGCCTCGAACTGCTGCGACAGTGACGATATGGCGACTGAACTCAAGTCGAAGTCTGTCTTGCATAGAGTGCTGGCCGGTCTCAAGTATGCCGCCACGGATCTGGTGCGTGACACCGCCATCTGGTTGCTGGTGGGGTTATTCTTTGCCGCGCTGGTACAGACCTATGTGCCGGGAGACTTCCTGGCCCAATGGGGCGGCGGTATTCTGGCCATGTTGGTGATGGTTCTCATCTCCATCCCCATGTATATCTGTGCCACAGCTTCGACGCCGATAGCGGCAGGTTTGCTGCTGGCCGGGGTTTCTCCGGGCGCTGTATTGGTGTTTATGCTGGCGGGACCCGCCACCAACATAGCCACCCTAGGCGTAGTCGCCAAAGAGATGGGTAAACGGGCGCTTTACGGCTATCTTGGCGGGGTACTCGGGGTGGCGCTGCTGGCCGGAATGCTGGTGAACTTGCTGGTGGCGAACTTTGGTTTTGAAGTGATGCCGCAGATAGGGGAAGAGCACCAGTTACTGCCACAGGCTGTGGTCAACTGGTCGGGGATTATTCTGGCGCTGCTGATGGCCAAGGTGATTTACGACAAGATCCCCAGGCGTTGGCTGCGGCGGGATTGCTGCTCCGGCTGACACTCCACTGCACAAGGGAAAGGCGCTCGATTGAGCGCCTTTCGTTTTATCTATTGCCAAACAGGGGCTGTGAAGGGAGGGGGTCATTTGCCTTGTTTGATATTCTCCACAGGATTGAGTTTGGCCTGTTTCTTGGCCATTTTGGCGGCCCGCTTCTCCTTGGCAGAGTGCATGGGTTTCTTCTTTTGCTCTTTGCTGTTTCTGTGCTCTTTCATGGTTTTGATTCCATTGATAGCGAAAGCCTGGCTGGGGTTTATCTCCCCGCTTCCTGCAATTTAAGATCCACTTACAGCTGGCATACCGGTCAGTCAGACACCGGCGTGATTCAACCAGTTGGTCGGCCAGGGCCGACTCGGATATTTTACGCCTGTTACCGAAATACTGCTGTCGGCTTCAATAGAATATTTGAGAATAAGTTTTTGTTTTTGAGATGGTATTTGACTAAGGAGCGCGAACAAGTTTTATCTGTGCTGTGCGTCGGCTTGCATGCCTATATGCAAGGCGTGTTTCACAGCCAATAGCCCTGGCCCTTTGCGAGAATTTCCTAAGAGTATTTCACTACAAAGTGGCCAGGGCCGTGCGAAAGATTGTGTGAGAGAGCGAGTGAAAGCCTGGACGAATCAGTCGCTGCCACAACCCTTCTTTAAAGTGCTTCCGCCTTGAGCATGGCTCTTGGGCGTCTGGCACGATACTGCACCAGGCTGACCCCGGTCAGCACCAAGGCACCGCCGACATAGTGAGGGACTCCCAACTGCTCACCCAGTAACGTGGATGCCAGCACGGCAGTGAAGATTGGCATCAGGTTCATAAAGATGGCGGTTCTCTCTGTGCCCAGCAGCGCAATCGCCTTGATCCAGGCCCAGGGCGCCAGAATCGAGGCACAGATAGCGGCATAGGCTATCAAGGGCAGTGAAGCCTGGGTGATGCTGATACTGCTGGCAAAGAGCAGCAGAGGCGACAGCATGAACACGGCGAACAGTATCTGCATATACAGCAGGTCCCAGGTCGGCAGTTGCAGCGACCAGCGTTTTAATAGCACGCCGTAGAGGGCGTAGACCACGGCGGCCAGCAGTAACAAGAGATCGCCGGGTACCACTGAGGTAGACAGCCTGGCCAAGTCGCCTTGGCTGAGCATAAACAGTAAACCGCTGAAGGAGATAAAGGCGCCCAGCAGTGCCAATTTGGAAAGCCTCACTCCGAGCAAAGGCACCGCCAGTAGCAGGCTGAGAACCGGCACCAGAGAAGTGATCAATGCCATATTGGTGGCGCTGGTGGTCGCGGCGGCAAAATACGCCAGACTTTGGTTCAGCACCATTCCCAGGCTTGCCAGCACTGCGAGTTTGCCAAGATGGGGACGGATCATGGCGCGGCGGCGCCAAACCCCGGGGAGCAGCACTGGGGTCAAGAGCAAAAGTGCAAAAGCCCAACGGTAGAAAGAGATGGCTTCCGGCGCTATGACACCGGCGGAAAGTTTATTGACCAGACTATTGCCGGCCCAGATGGCTACGGCCAACAAGGGAAACAGATACAAAACAGGGCTCCTCAGAACTACGAGCAAGGCTCAACAGACAAACCTGGGTTGGATAATACGGGGCAGATTATTCCACGTCTTATGTGATATACATATCTGTTATCAGACAAAGTCAACCCGCCTTCGGACATTTGCATATGGCCAATATCTATCACCCACCTGAGCAGCATCCCGGTGACGGCTCGCAGGTATTCTTCTACTACCAGCAATTTTCACCCGATACGCTGACGCCTATGCACAGTCATGTCTGGGGGCAACTGCAACTGAGCCGCGGCGGTTTGATGGAGCTGGTGGCTCAAGGACGGCGCTTTATGTCGTTGTCGCAGTGCGGTATCTGGATCCCGGCCGGAGTAAAGCATGAGAGTTACATGCGCCGCTGCGTGCAGTACAGTTCAATGAATGTGCCGCAGGAACTGGCTGCCAGGCTGCCCAAGCACATCTGTCTGCTGGAGTTGAGCCCGATAGCGGAAGCTATTTTGATGGACTTGAACTCAAGAGGTGTCGAGCTGGCACATACACCTGAGGATCAAAGACTGCTTAAGGTGTTGTTGGATCAGCTGAGTCAGGCCAGGGAAGTGCAACCCTTTTTACCGGTAACCGACCATCCCATGTTGCAGGCCATAGCTGCCGAGCTGGAAGCCGAGCCTGAGGGCGGGCGCAGTTTTGCCGCCTGGGCCAATACCTTAGGTACCACAGAACGCACTTTGGCGCGCTTGTGCCAGGCAAGGCTTGGAATGAACTATACCGAGTGGCGGCAACGCTATCGCTTTATCCACAGTTTGCAGCTGCTGCGACAAGCGATTTCAGTGAAGGAGGTGGCACTGACGTTGGGTTACCACCAGACTTCGCCCTTTATCAGCCTGTTTCGCAAGTACGCAGGTTGTACACCGCAGGCCTACAGGCAACAGCTGGCCCAAGGAAGTGCGCTTGTCTTGCCTTGAAAAAAGGGGCGCCCTAAGGCGCCCAAAAGGTGGCTCGAAACTAAGTAAGCTATCGGAGTAGTTTGGGATTACTCCTGAACTGCGCGTTTTTCGCGTTTTTCCCGTCGTTTTTCTTTCAGGGATTTAGTCGGTTTTTTCTTTGCTTTTTCTTTACTCATGAGCGTATCTCCTCTTCAATGACCTCTCTCTACGCCGCCGCTTTGCCAGAGAGAGGGCTGTTTCCCCTTCGACCGACCGGGAAAGAGGCGGTGGCCGTCGAGGATTAAGCCAAACCCCGGATCATCCTGTCCGGGCCATTCACGGCTGAGTTAAACACTTCAAGGCACTGTCTCCTCTTTTTAAGCGTCAATAAGCATGCAATCAGGCCGGCAGGCAGGGCCTTGGCTGGTTCAGGGACAGGATCTGAAACAGCACAGGGCCACCCGGTACATCCACTTCAATCAGATCATCCAGCGTACATCCGAGCAGGGCCTCACCCAGATCGGACAATACAGAGTAGCGGCCGGAGTCGGGATCATGTTGTTGTGGATAAACCAACTCCACCTCCAGAAACTCGCCGGTTTTCAGGTTTTGCAGACGCGCCTTGGTTCCCGGGTGCATCACACCGCCGCCGGGACAGGGCTGTGCCAGCCTGGCGATCACCGATGCCAGGGCCAGTGGCCTCAACGACACATTGAACGAGTTTTGCAGATAGAGCTGCGATGTTTTGAATGAAAATAGATCTGCCAGTGCAGACAAAGATTTATACACCACCACAACCTCACAGGCTGAAACGGAAAATGAATAGAAAACTTTGCTACTGCCGGATGCGTGGCCGCACCCGGCTTACACTGGAAATGTCAGTGAAGTGCTCTTGAGAGGTAAAGTGTGACTGTACATAATGAGACTCCGCAACATCAATGCAAGTGCAAGCACTTAAAAATAAGGGAAAAAATCTAACTGGCCCTCACCATAGCCCAAGGAGATCGGAAAAGCAAACCCTCATTGGTCACAGCAGATATTGGTCGGGGTCATCTGGGCCAAATTCTCCGGGGGAATGACATAGGGAGGGATGTCCAGTACCAGACTGCCCCAGCGCTGAAATAGCGCCTCATAAAAGTATTCAACAAAGGTGCGGCACTTTCTCGGTAGATAGGCACGCTTGGGGTAGATGAGATTGATGGTGACATGTTCCATGGGAAAGTCCTGCAGTATCGGCAACAAGTCACCCCGTTGCAGAGCATCATGGGCGATCATCATAGGTAGGCTGGCGATCCCAAGGCCATCTATGGCGGCTTCTCTGGCCAGGGTGATATTGTTGACCTGCAAGCGACAGTCGGGGATTATCTCTTGCCATTGCTTGCCGTCAAAAATCCGCCAATTGCCATCTATGTAGGGCGATGCCAGGCGTATTCCTCTGTGGTTAAGCAGTTCATCGGGTGTCGTTGGCGTGCCGAACCTCTCTAGATATTCCGGGCTGGCCATCAACACCTTGTGGGCATGTACCAGGCGAAAGTGTTCCAGTCTGGGGTCATCCAATCCCTGGACATGAAACATCACATCGACACCTTCTTCGACCATATCCACCTTGCGGTTGGTCAGCTCGGCTTCTATCTGCATTTGCGGATAGTCTTCCAGAAACCTGGCGATCACAGGACCGAGTGCCTGTTGGCCAAACTCTATCGGGCAAACGATACGCAAATTACCACGGATTGTCTGTTGGCTGGCGCTGAGTTGATCTTCGGCGCTGCGTAAATCTGTGAGTATTTTATTGACTTTGTTGAAGTAAATTGAACCTGCCTCAGTCAGTTTCAGGCTACGTGTGGTGCGCAACAACAGCTGTACCCCTGTGCTGTGCTCCAACTCGGCTATCTTACGGCTGACGGTCGCTTTGGTGATGCCCATCGCCTTGGCTGCGGCAGTAAAGCTTCCTTTATCAACAACTTGCGCAAAAATCTGTACCCGATTGAGATCCATATTATTGTTACACCTGTGAAACAGTGGGTTGAGTGTATGGCATCTAATAAATCTGCTGAGACAGTTGTAAAATACCACTCCAAAATTCAGGAGTCTAATTATGTTGAAGCCCAAGATGCTGGTTGGGGGATCTGTGCTGCTGGTGGCCATCTTGGGCGGCGGTTGGTACTGGTATCAGCAACTCAGATTTATCGAAACCACAGACAACGCTTATGTTGAAACCGACATTTCTCACCTGAGTGTAAAGGTGCCGGGTTATGTGGTTAAAACCGATATTACAGACAACCAGCACGTAGAAGCAGGGCAGTTGCTGGCACAACTTGAAGACAGTCAGTATCAGGCCAAGTTGTCGCAGGAGCAGGCGGCACTGGACAGTGCCAAAGCCGAATTGACCACTTTGGCTGCCAAGGTCGATCTGCAGCAGGCATTGATCACTCAGGCCAAGGCTGGAGTGGTCGCCGCCGAGTCAGATTTGCATCGTGCCCGTCAGCAGTTGGAGCGCTCCGAAAAACTCAGACAGAAAAATTACAGTTCCCAGGATGATGTGGATCAGCTGACGGCCGCTGCCGATTCTGCCGCGGCTCGTCTGGATGAAGCCAAAGCCGCACTCAATGCCAAAGAGCGGGAACTGGCAGTATTTAATGCCCAATTAACCCAGGCCGAGGCCAAGAGTCAGGAAGCGGGTGCCAGTTTGGAACTGGCTAAAATTCAACTGGCTGATACTCAGGTGCGGGCTCCATTTTCTGGAGTTGTGGGCAAACGCGGCGCCATGGTGGGGCAATACGTCCAGCCGGGGCAGTCGCTGTTCAGTTTGGTGCCGGATGGGGCCGTATGGATCACGGCGAACTTCAAAGAGACCCAGATCCAGCATATGAAGCCCGGTCAGCCGGTGCAGGTAAAGCTCGATGCGTTTCCCGACAAAACCTTTACTGGTGTTATCGATAGCCTGTCACCGGCCTCCGGCGCCAAATTCAGTCTGTTACCGGCGGAAAATGCCACGGGTAACTTCACCAAGATAGTTCAGAGGATCCCGGTAAGGATCCGCCTGCAGTTGGCAGAAGAAGATGCCAGAGTGATGCCCGGACTCAGCGCCGTCGTCAGTGTTGATACCGAGACCGGCGGCACCCTTGATGCCATCGCCCGCCGCTGAAGCCTGAATTCAGATGACTCAAGTTGCAGTCACAGCAGCCACTGCCGCGTCGCAGGATGACAGCTATGGACCCGGCTCACGCCGCGCCTGGATAGCCGTATTCGGCGGCCTGATTGGCGCCTTTATGGCGATTCTGGATATTCAGATCACCAATGCGTCGATGAAGGAGATCCAGGGTAGTCTGGGGGCCACGTTGGAAGAGGGATCCTGGATCTCGACCGCCTATCTGGTGGCCGAGATGATAGCCATTCCCCTGTCCGGCTGGTTGAGCACAGGTCTGTCGGTGCGGCGCTATCTGCTTTGGAACGCGCTGGCCTTTATTGTGGCTTCGCTGCTCTGTTCATTTGCCTGGAATTTGGAGGCGATGATCGCCTTTCGGGCACTGCAGGGCTTCTTTGGTGGCGCCCTTATTCCCCTGGCGTTTCGCTTGATTCTTGAATGCTTACCCACTGAAAAACGCGCCGTCGGTATGGCATTGTTTGGGGTAACGGCAACTTTTGCGCCTTCCATTGGCCCCACTCTGGGCGGCTGGTTGACCGAACACCTCAGCTGGCATTATCTGTTTTACATTAATCTTCCCCCTGGCTTGGTGGTGATGGCCATGTTGGCCTACGGTTTGGAGAAGAAGCCGATTCTCTGGGACAAACTCAGCAACGCCGACTATTCAGGGATAGTGACTATGGCGCTGGGGATGGGATGCCTGGAAGTGGTGTTGGAGGAGGGTAATCGCAAGGATTGGTTTGGCTCGGATCTGATCCGTAATCTGGCCATCATAGCGGCAATCAATATCTGCCTGTTTATCTGGATCCAGCTGCGCAAGTCTGCACCTTTGGTGAATTTAAGGCTTCTGGGGCAGAGAGACTTTGCTATTTCTACCTTAGCCTATTTCCTATTGGGGGCGGCGCTGTTTGGTGCTATCTATATGATCCCGCTGTTTCTGTCGCAGCTACATGACTACAGTCCGTTGGAAATCGGTGAGGTCATCATGTGGATGGGATTTCCGCAGCTCCTGGTGTTGCCACTGGTGCCGAGACTAATGCAGAAAGTTGACGGCCGTTACCTGGCGGCGTTCGGTTTTGCCATGTTGGCGCTCAGCTATTACATGAACAGCCATATGACCATGGATTATGCCGGACCGCAAATGATAGCGTCGCAGGTGGTTAGAGCCTTGGGACAGCCCTTTATCATGGTGCCGATTGGGATCCTGGCGACCATGCATCTCAAGCCTGAGCAAACGCCATCTGCGTCGACCGTGCTCAATGTGGTGCGCAACCTGGGCGGTGCCTTTGGGATTGCGCTGGTGGCGACTCTGACAGACAACCTTTCCAGAATGCATCTGGCGCATATCAAGGAAACCGTGCCCGCCGTGAGTGCCGGAGCCTATGAGGCGCTCAACGCCAACGCGGCGCTGTTGCAGGCAGCCGGCTCGGATCCGGTCACGGCTTCGGCACAAGCCAAGGCCTTATTGGCGCAGACCATGACCCAACAAGCCTATGTACAGGCCTACAACGATGTGTTTTTTATCATGGGCTGCCTGTTGGTTCTTGCCGTGGTGGCCGTGCTGTCTATCCGTAAGGCGGCACCTCAGGCGTAATCCGAAACATTTTCTTCATACCCTTTGGCCCGCCCCGTTGCGGGCATTTTTTTGCGCCGAATTTCAGACTGGTGTAGGCTGAGTTCCCGATAAATAACAGAGTACTATCCGTGCAGTGGCAATTATTACCCTTTGCTGAGTTAACCTTGGACACCCTCTATGAATTGATGAAACTCAGGGTGGATATCTTTGTGGTAGAGCAAAATTGTCCCTACCCAGAGTTGGATGAAAAAGACAGAGCAGCTGGGGCCATGCACCTGCTTGGCCGCAGCAGTTCCGGGGAGCTGTTGGCCTATGCGAGGCTGCTGCCTGCCGGGGTCAGTTATTCCCAGGTCAGTATCGGCCGGGTGGCGGTTGCCGCCGAGGCCCGAGGTGGTGGCCGCGCCAGACAGCTGATGCAGGAAGCGATTGGCGGCTGCAATAAGCTGTGGCCCGCTGAAGATATCAAGATTGGTGCGCAGGAGTATCTACGGGCGTTTTATCAGAGTTTGGGGTTTGAAGCGGTTTCAGAGGTCTATCTGGAAGACGGTATTCCCCATCTGGATATGTTGTTGCACTCTCAAAAGAAGGACACTTGAATGTCGTTATATCGTATAAACCAGCGTCAAATCGTTTGTGTGGCCAGCTTTCTGGCCAAGCCGGGTAAGGAGCAGGCCTTGATTGAGGCTCTGGGAGCGCTGATCCCGGACACCCGCAAGGAGGATGGCTGCATTCGCTACGAACTGAATCAGAGTCGCGATGAGCCGCACAGGATCACTTTCATTGAGAAGTTTGTCGACATCGAATCTTTCGACCAGCACTGCGCCAAAGACGCCATCCAGCACTATTTCCATCAGCAGATGCCTGAGCTGGTAGAGTCCCATCACGTAGAGACTTATCAGGAAATCATCGTCTGATATTTCTGGTATGAGTTGAAAACAGCTGCAACTAAAAATGCCCCGTTAGGTAATGCCGATCAGTTAAGACAGATCGCTTGACGATCTCACTGAAAGGATCAAAATCCGATGACCCCATGTCATCGGATTTTTTTATGCAACTTTCAGAAGCTTTGGCGCGTACTCATATCAATCGTCTTACCGAATTCACCTGTCTGGCCGATGTACTTGAGCCTGAGTTAATTCAGTCGTGCCTTGATTCACATGGTGTTGCCAGTTTAAGACGACGTAAGTTACCTATGGATGCCATGATTTGGGCGGTGATTGGTATGGCTCTGTTCAGAGGCGAGTCCGTCCGTTCACTCATCAATAAGCTTGATATCGTCTTACCGCAAGAGGTGGATTACGTTGCGCGCAGTGCTGTCACGCAAGCGCGTAAGCGATTGGGCTCTGACGTTGTTCAGGATGTGTTTAAGCGAAGTGCCAAGACCTGGCATGAAAGAGCAGAGCATCCTCATTGGTGTGGGCTCAACCTCTACGGTGTCGATGGTGTCGTGTGGCGAACACCTGATAGTGAGCAAAACAATCAGGTGTTCGCCAAAACCGCCAACGCTTCTGGTGATGCTGCCTATCCTCAAATTCGCATGGTTTGCATGATGGAGTTAAGCAGCCACCTGGTATTGAACAGTGCCTTTGATTCTGTTGCTGTCAGTGAAATGAATTTAGCCGCCGAACTGATATCAAGCATACCCAATAACAGCCTGACGCTGTTTGACAGAGGCTTTTATTCGTTGGGGCTTTTGCACGCCTGGCAACAGGCTCAACCGAACAGTCACTGGCTGCTGCCGTTGAAGAAAGGGACACAATATGAAGTGGTACGCTCTTTAGGAAAACACGACCAACTGGTGCAGTTAGCCACCACGCCTCAAGCCAGAAAGAAGTGGCCTATGCTACCTGACAATATTGAAGCTCGCTTACTGACAAAGACGATAAAAGGTAAGTCGGTTTCCATTTTGACCTCATTAACAGACCCCTTGCGTTATCCGGGGGCAGAGATAGCGGATTTATATGCCCATCGATGGGAGATAGAAGTGGGCTATCGGGAGATGAAGCAGCATCTTCTGGAGAGTCGCTTTACGTTGCGTAGTCAATTGCCAGAGTTGGTTATCCAAGAATTGTGGGGGGTACTATTGGCCTATAACCTCATCAGATACAAGATGATGTTGATGGCTAAGAGCTTACCGTCGTTACATCCGAACCAATTAAGCTTTAGAGATGCATCGAGTTATATCATTTTTAAACTGACTCAACTGTCATCTCAAACGCCTGGAAATGTCCCGAGAGAGGTCTTGGACATAGTGCGTAATGCGAGGCAGTTCAAGCTTGATGGGAAACGGGATAGAGCCTATCCACGTGCGTTAAAAATGAGTAAAAACAAGTATCCCATTAAGCCTAAGAAAAATGCCGTTCACACTAAGTGAACGGCATTACCCCGTTAGGGGCATTTTTCAGGCTCGGAGGCGAATGTCCGGCTGCAGGTCCAGCTCACCTGCCGAGGAGATGGTCGCCAGCTGCGCATGCTGGGCTATGATGGCCAAGGGGCCATTGAGCAGGTTACGTACAAACAGCAAGCGATAACCATATCCCTGTAAGCGATAGAAGGCGAGTTGTTGCTCGGCAGTCATGGCATGCCAATGAATGCTATTGCTGACCTGGTCGGCATCCGGCTTTCGTCTGTCAGGTACTTGTGTGGCGATCATAGTGACTCTTACCCCAGGTTGGCACTCGCGGACTATAAGGCGCTGCAGTTGTTACGTATTCGGCTAATATAACAGGCTTGCACGGGGTAAAATATGACTTTGGGCAAAAAATGTGCAAATTAGTGCTTTGGGATTAACCTCAAGACTTAAGCCTGCCGCCTCCGGCAACCGGGGCAAAATCGATTGAGTCATAAACAAGGAGCAGCATGTTGTCATATATTGAACCTGTGTTTCGGCCGCCATCGGAGTGGAAATCTCTCATACTGCAGGTGACCAATGGTTGCAGCTGGAATCGCTGCGCCTTTTGCGACATGTATACCCAGGAGCAGAAGCGTTTCAGGGCGTTCAAGTTGGAAAAGGTGGAAGCAGACCTGCGCCGGGTAGCGGCTTCCGGCGCCGAGGTGAACCGGGTGTTTCTGGCCGATGGAGATGCCATGACCCTGCCGTTTGCCAGGCTGGAACAGATTTGTGAGCTTATTCATCACTACTTGCCCAATGTCAGTCGCATCAGCAGCTATTGTTTGCCGCGCAACCTAGACAACAAGAGTGTGGAGCAGCTACTGCGGTTGCGGCAACTCAAGTTGTCCTTGCTGTATGTCGGTTGCGAGAGTGGTGATGATCAGGTGCTGACCCGTATCGGCAAGGGTGAGAGTTACGCCTCCTCGCTGGCGGCGCTGGAGAAAATTCGTGCCGCCGGAATAAAGTCATCTGTGATGATACTCAATGGTCTGGGTGGCGTGGATTTATCGAAGCAACACGCACTTAATTCGGCGCGACTGATGAATGCGGCGCAGCCGGATTATCTCAGCACCCTGGTGGTGACTCTGCCACTTGGCAAGGAAAGAATGGATAGTGCGTTTGATGGCAACTTTCAAATGCCGGACCAAAGACAACTGTTGCAGGAGATGCGTTATTTGCTGCAGGAGTTGGAGTTAGAGCAGACCATTTTCCGCTCGGATCATGCTTCCAATTATTTGGTGTTGAAAGGCATACTTGGGCGGGACAAGGCCAGGTTGTTGGCGACGGTTGAGGAGGCGCTCGCAGGACGCTTCGCCCTGCGAGCCGAGTGGCAAAGAGGCTTGTGATCAGTCCTCTTGCCGCTCAGTGATCCTTATGTCCCGTGCCGGACAGGGGATCTGGATCCCTGCTTGTTGCAGACCTTGCCAAATTTGCAGATTTATTTGGTATTTGTCCTGGAAATAGCTGGCAGTTGGGACCCAATAGCGCACACCTATATCTATGCCTGTGCTGTTGAAACCATTGATACCCACCTGTGATGGGGAGTTGGCATCGACACTGGGATGGCTGCCGAGCACCGCCTGGGCTACGGCTATCGCCTGCTGGGGATCGGCTTTATAGTCGATATTGAAGTGGGTTTCTACCAATTTGTTGGCAAAGGAGTTGTGCAGTATCTCGCCGATAATGTGTTTGTTGGGAATACTGATCTGCTCGCCCTCCTCGTTGGTGAGTATGGTCAGCCCCAGGCGAATATCCTTGACAAGGCCTGTGACGCCTTTGACCGTAATGGTATTGCCCACGATAAAGGGACGGGTGACAATAATGGTCACCCCGGCGGCATAGTTGGACAACATGCCCTGAATCGCCAAACCGGCGCCCAGTGACGCGGCACCTATGGCTGCCACCATGGGGGTGACGCTGATCCCCAGTTTGCCCAAGGCGATGATGGCAATCATTATGATGATCAGTATCCGCACCAAATGAGTGACAAAAGTGGCCAGAGTGACGTCGACATCGTGTTTTTCCAACTGGCGGCTGACTGTGTTGGCTACCTTGGCGGCCAGCCACAGTCCCAGCAGAAAGATGATCAGTGCTCCCAAGAGTTGGAAGCTGTATTTCACCAAAAACTCGGTTATCAGATCATAGACATTTTGCAGCTGTGCCAACTCCAGCTCCAACCCGGTATTCTTCATTGCTTGGCTCCTTTCCTGAAATGCCGCAAGATATGGAAACAATATTCCTGAGTCATGTCACTCACTTGTATTCAATAACAGGGTATTCTGCCTCTTTGTTGTGGCAAATTAAAAGGGAACTATATGAGGTCTTTTGCAATACTGCTCTCTCTGTGTCTGACCATGCTGGCCAGCCCTATGATCCAGGCTTCCGAATATGCCGTGGGTGACACGCTGAAACCGATTTCACTGCAGGATCAGCATGAAGCCGCCATGGTGTTGGACACTTCAGCCAAGTATCTATTGTTTGGCCGCAGCATGAAAGGTGGTGAGATCATCAAAACCGCACTCGAAGGCCGCGATAACCAGGCGTTGCAGCAGGCGGGTATCTTTTATCTGGCCGATATCAGCGGTATGCCATCCTTGATTGCTAAATTTGTTGCCATCCCACAGATGCGGGATCTGAGTTTCAGTATTGCCCTGGACAAAGAGGGTGAGATCAGCAAATTACTGCCCGCCGCCAAGGATGCCGCCAGCCTGATCTCTCTGGACCAGTTGACCATCACCAAACTGCAATACTTTGATGACGCCGAAGCCCTGAAGCAGGCTCTCAAAGACGCCGGGCTGCAAGACTGAGCCCTTCGCAGCTCAAGCCTCAGCCGAGCTGCAGACTCAACATACTGATAGCCCCCATCTCCAGGCTGTTGTTGAACAGCAGCCTGCGCTCTCTGGGGAAGGCGCTTCCCAACAAATAAAACAGTGGCTGCAGATGCTCATCTGTTGGATGACACAGCTCGGCAGTGCCGGTATCGACCAAATTTTTGTAGTCCAGCAGCGCCTGATCATCTTCAGCTATTAAACCCTCGGCAATCGCCTGATTAAACCGGGATGCCCAAGGCAATGGTGGGCTGCCTGGTGCCAAGGCGCGCAGATTGTGGACCACATTGCCTGAACCTATGATCAGTACGCCTTGCTCGCGCCAGCGCCTTAACTCGCGTCCAACCTGGAACTGCTGCTGCGCTCTGAGGTTTTGATCCAGACTCAATTGAAATACCGGAATATCGGCCTCGGGATAAAGGTGAACCAAGGCCGACCAACTGCCATGGTCCAACCCTTGCGAGTCGATACGAGTGACAGGAATGCTCAGACTGGCAGCAATTTGCTCCGCCAACTCCGGCGCGCCGGCGGTCGGGTACTGCATGGCAAAGAGCTCGGCGGGAAAACCGCCGAAATCATGTATGGTTTGCGGCCGACTTGCAGTGGAAATTGCGGTGCCCAGTGTCAGCCAATGGGCCGAAATTAACAATATCGCTCTGGGCCTGGGGAGTGTTTGTCCCAGCTCTTGCCACTGCTTTGTGGTGGTGTTGTTTTGCAAGGCGTTCATCGGGCTGCCATGGCCCAGAAACAGCGCCGGCATTATCTGTGTCGCGGACATAGAGTCTCCAAATCAGCGGTAGGATGCAGTATGCAGTTCCTGACATATCTGCATTCAGCTTACCCGGATGCTCGATTGAAAATAATCGCAAAATACTCGCCATACTCTTCCATTAAATCGAATATCCCCTGCTCTCTTGCTTGCCGCTATGCTTTAGGGAAGGTGCAAATAAGTCCTCGTGGCACTCTGGCTTGCACAGCAATTGGCGTTCAAGGCATCTGACTGAAGGCATGCCGGGACCTGTCGAAGTCGGATAACGCTGAGAGCCGGTTGCTGTGAAAGCCCCGAAGGGCGTGGCTTACAGGCCTGCCTGCTGTGTTGTGCTTCTTGCAAAGGGCTAGGGCCATTTGCTGCGAACCACGCCTTGCATCCAGGCCCGTAAGCCGACGCAGAGCACACATGGGACTTGTTCGCACCTTCCTTAGGTAGTTCCTGTAGCCGTTTGCTTTGAAGCGCCTTCAAGCGAGCAGCAATCATGGTTTGTATTTGAGGGTGAAAGTAGTAATTGCATGATTCTTAATGCTTTTATTTTGTAGTCGCTGCGACTTGGATTTTTGGAATAAAAAATCGATTTTAATGTATAAAAATTCATTGCGTGAGGGGCGGAAATAGCGTTTACTGCGCTGGATTTTAACCCGCTTCGGCGAGGCTGTTCGCCGCACTTGAATGTCGAGGAGACACAGGGCCAATGAGCCAATTTCAATCTATTGATGTTGCTGATTACTATGACAATGAAACCTTTGAGCGTATCAAAGCTTTTGCCAGTGATAAGGTGACACCTTTTGTGGTGATAGATACCAAGATCATCGCGAAACAGTATGATGATATGGTGCAGAGCTTTCCCTTTGCCAGCGTTTATTATGCAGTGAAGGCCAACCCTGCACCTGAGATCCTCAGCTTGCTGCGAGATAAGGGGGCCAATTTTGACATAGCTTCCATCTATGAGCTGGATATGGTGATGGAGTTGGGTGTTTCCCCTGAGCGGATAAGCTATGGCAATACCATTAAAAAACGCAGGGGTGTCAGAGCCTTCTACCAGCGTGGCGTGACTATGTTTGCCTCCGACTCAGAGGCCGATCTGCGGATGATTGCCGAAGAAGCCCCTGGGGCCAAGGTCTATGTGCGGATCCTTACCGAAGGTACAGAAACCGCCGATTGGCCGTTGTCGCGTAAGTTCGGCTGTCAGAACGAGATGGCCTATGAGCTTTTGGTGCTGGCCAAGGAGTTGGGGTTAAAGCCCTACGGCTTGTCGTTCCACGTGGGTTCACAGCAGCGGGACATAGGGGCTTGGGATGCGGCAATCGGTAAGGTTAAGGTGATCTTTGACAGGCTCAAAGAGGAACATGGCATAGTGCTGGAGATGATCAATATGGGCGGCGGCTTTCCGGCCAACTATATCGACAAGACCAATAGTCTCACCACTTACGCCGAGCAGATCATTCACTTCCTCAAAGAGGATTTTGGTGAGCAGTTGCCCAAGATAGTGCTGGAACCCGGGCGCTCCTTGATTGCCAATGCCGGTGTGCTGGTCTCTGAGGTGGTATTGATCAGCCGCAAGTCCAACACGGCACTGGAGCGCTGGGTATTTACCGATGTCGGTAAGTTTTCCGGGTTGATTGAGACTATGGACGAAGCGATTAAGTTTCCGATTTACACTGAGGCTCAAGGGGAGCTGCAACCTTGCGTCATTGCCGGGCCTACCTGTGATAGCGCCGATATTATGTATGAACAGTACAGTTACGGTTTGCCAGAGGATCTGGCCATAGGTGACAGGCTCTATTGGTTGACCACAGGCGCTTATACCACCACATATTCGGCGGTGTGCTTCAATGGTTTCCCACCCTTGCAAGACTACTATTTGTAATCTCGGCCAAGAGTGAGGTTTTTGCTGAGATTGATTTCAACAGGGCGCCAAGTGGCGCCCTGTCTGTTTTGGATTAACCGTTAGCTTTGAGAATGTCGTAAAGCTGTTCTTTCAGCTCCAGTTTGCGCTTTTTCATCTCTTTGACTTCTTGGGTATATTCACTGGAAAGCTGCTGCTCCTTATTCTTTATCTCTTTATCCAGCAGATTGTGTTCATCAAAAAGCTTCTGAAAATGGCTATCGCTGCTCTTGAGATTGGTGATCAGATCGCGGTATTCCGGAAACATTGGCGCACTCCTGTTGGCTGGGGGGATTATTGTTAACCCTAACCTGTTTGGGATGACGAATATGTGACCTTGATCAATGGAAAGATTAACCGTTTGGTGGAGGTGAGTGAGGCCTTTTACTGCTATGCTTTCGAACAATCTGTTGTAAAACCAGTCAGACAATCGTAGCAAACTTGGTAACTCTGTTACGGCTAATTATTTAATTATTGCCGTAAAATCTGTGATCAAGTTAATCTTATCCGCTTCCATACTGGGATAGAGTCTCGGTAAGACGAATTTTATAATCAAAATTGAAAGGGGTTTTCACTATGGCTGATGTATTTCACTTGGGTTTGACCAAGCAGATGTTGGATGGCGCCACACTGGCTATCGTGCCTGGCGATCCTGAACGAGTTAAACGTATCGCTGAACTGATGGACAAGCCGACTTTCCTGGCCAGCCATCGTGAGTACACCAGCTATCTGGCTTATCTTGATGGTAAGCCGGTAGTGATTTGCTCTACCGGTATCGGTGGTCCTTCGACTTCCATCGCGGTGGAAGAATTGGCGCAACTGGGAGTTAATACTTTCCTGCGTGTCGGTACCACAGGTGCAATTCAGCCTCACGTGAATGTGGGTGATGTGATTGTGACTCAGGCTTCTGTACGTCTCGATGGTGCCAGTTTGCACTTTGCGCCAATGGAGTTCCCTGCGGTGGCTAACTTCGAATGTACCACTGCCATGGTTGCCGCCTGTCGTGATGCCGGTATTGAACCACACATTGGGGTTACTGCATCATCTGATACCTTCTACCCGGGTCAGGAACGCTATGATACCGTTAGCGGCCGGGTAACCCGCCGTTTTGCCGGTTCAATGAAAGAGTGGCAGGAAATGGGCGTACTCAATTATGAAATGGAGTCTGCGACTCTGTTCACCATGTGTGCCTCTCAAGGCTGGCGCGCCGCTTGTGTCGCCGGTGTGATTGTCAACCGTACCCAGCAAGAGATCCCCAATGAGGCAACCATGAAACAAACTGAAGTCAGTGCGGTTTCCATTGTGGTCAACGCCGCCAGAAAACTGCTGGCCTGATTAGGTAAAAAATGGAAAAGGCGCTCACTGAGCGCCTTTTTAATGAACCATGACCCGGCTCAGAAATGATATTGAGCTATCACCGAATAGGTGTTCTGGTCGACACCGTCCACACCATACTTGTTCTGCCAGTAATCATACTCGATACCTACCAGAAACTTATCCTTCTTGGCTTCGCCAAAAAGCACTGCGCCCAGGTCGTATTTGATCTGGGGGTTGATATGGATATTTTCTTTATAGCCGTCTTCTTCGGCGGCAAATACCCAGTCGATAAAGCCATCGAAGACAATCTTGCTGTTGCCCACGGGAATGTCCATGCGGAACACAGGAGTCAACTGCCAGCCATCGCTGATATTGGCGCTGTTTTGGGCATCACGGCGATAGGTGTTCAGCTGGAAATAGGTGAAGTAGGGCAGCTTGAGGTCCATACCTATACCGTAGAGCAGTGTTTCCACCGGGCCCTCGCCCTCTTCGAGTGTCAGCGCCAGTGACAGATCCGTCACTGGGCCAAAGCCCACAGGTTTGCCGAGAATTTTACCGGCGCTGAAGCGAGTAGAGATCTCGCCATAGGTGGTGCTGTCCTTACCGCCATTGTGGCCGTTGAAATTGATAAAGTCTTGAAACACAAACCAATCGCCGTATTTCCAACCGCCGGCGGTTTCCAGGGTAAAAGTGGTTTGCTTATCCGATGGTGCCAGGTCGTAATCCTGGCCATAGAGCGCAGTGATATTGACATCCCACCATTGCACCAGAGGTTCGCTGAATGCTTGAGGTGAGAACAACAGAGCTGCGCACAGGCAGATTTTTTTCATCTTAGAGTATCCCTTTGGTAGAGTCAGAAGCAGTTTGCTGTTGTGCCGGCGGCTATCTGTTGGCAAAACGTTTTACCAAGGCTGAATTCTGTGATTCGATTGCCGGTCAAAAAGCCATGGCAATATAGGGAAAAACGGCGTCGGACTCAAAGCTTTTTTAACCTGTTGAAACGGTCGTTGAATAATGACATTTTTTGATTTAATTCAATTGATTGGAAAGGTAAATCAAATAATTTCCAACAGCTTTGACTCACAAAGATGTAAAGAAAAGTTGAATTTTGTGAGCTGAAAGTCATTTGGTCAGCGAATCCTGAAGGTATCAATTGATTCAAGTTGACATATTATGTCGCCAAGGGATGCAACTGCTGATATAGTGCCAAGATGGGCACTTGATTTCTGGGGGAGGGATATATGGCGTCTTCGGATCCCATGCTTTATTGGGCCTTAATCGGTATAGTGCTGATGCTGGCTGAACTGATACTGCCTGGCGGGATAGTGGTATTTCTCGGTGCAGCCTGTTTATTGGTAGCCGGGGCTACCTGGGTGGGTTTGGTCGAGGGCTGGGCACAAAGCCTGACCCTGTGGTTTATCTCCTCAATCGTTTTGCTGTTGAGCTTCAGGCAACTGACTCAACGTTTGGTGGGAGGCGACTCTCACGTTGGCAATACCGACGAGGAGCTGGATCTGTTTAATCTGCCGGCTCGGGTCAAGGAAACCATTGGGCCGGGTGAAAAAACCGGTCGCATCGAATTTCAGGGGGCGGATTGGCCCGCACTGGGAGACGGCTCGGAGATCCCGGTCGGCACCAGAGTGAAGGTCATCTGTCGCGATAATATTGCTCTGGTAGTGGAACCACTCGACGACTCTGAATAATCAATCAAGCAGGAAGGACTCTATGTTTGCATTTACCATTTTTATACTTTTTGTTCTGTTCATTCTCTATAAGCTGATGTTGATTGTGCCCATGCGTGAGGTGCATGTCATTGAGCGTCTGGGGAAATTCCGTACTGTACTGCAGCCGGGCTTTCACTTTTTAATTCCCTTCTTCGATCGAGTCGCTTATCGACACGATACCCGTGAGCAGGTGCTTGATGTACCGCCGCAGAGCTGTATTTCCAAGGACAATATCCAGCTGGAAGTCGACGGCCTGGTTTATCTCAAGGTGATGGACGGCAAACTGGCCAGCTATGGTATTGAAGACTATCGTCTGGCGGCGGTAAACCTGGCACAAACCACAATGCGTTCCGAGATAGGTAAACTGACTCTGAGCCAGACCTTTTCCGAGCGTGATGCGCTCAACGAGGCGATTGTCCGCGAAATCGACAAGGCGTCCGATCCCTGGGGGATCAAGATGCTCAGATATGAGATCAAAAATATCAGCCCATCCAGGCATGTGATCCACACCCTGGAGAAGCAGATGGAAGCCGAGCGCCGCAAGCGCGCCGAAATCACCCTGGCCAGCGCCGAGAAAGAGGCGATGATCAACCTGTCTCAGGGTGAGCGTCAGGAAGCGATTAACATCTCAGAGGGCCAGAAACAGAAGCGCATCAATGAGGCTCAGGGTACGGCGCAGGAGATTGCGATTGTTGCCAATGCCCAGGCCGAGAGTATGGCCATGGTTGCCAAGGCGCTGGCGGTCAACGGCGGTAATGAGGCGATGAATATGCAGCTGAAGGAACAGTTTATCGAACAGGTCGGTGAGATATTGCAGAAGGCGGATATTTCCGTGGTTCCTACCGAATTGGCAAAGATGGAAGGTTTTTTCGAGGGTATTCAGCAAGTCAGCAATACAGCTGCCGGTAGCAAAGGAGCGCGCAAATGAATCTGGGACAGATAGATACCGATATGATAGTACTGGGGATCTGGGGGCTTATCTTCCTGATCTTTATCATCAAGCTGTTTCAGTCGATTCGCTTGGTGCCAACTAAATCTGCCTATATCGTGGAGCGTTTGGGTAAATACCATATGACTCTGGATGCTGGCTTCCACGCTTTGTTGCCTTTTATCGATAAGGTCGCCTATATCCATGACCTTAAAGAAGAAACCATAGATGTGCCGCCTCAGGAGTGCTTCTCCAGTGACGAGGTGAATGTCGAGGTGGATGGGGTTATCTATATTTCTGTGGTGGATCCGGTCAAGGCCAGCTACGGGGTAACCGATTATCGCTATGCGGCCATTCAACTGGCGCAGACAACCACCCGCTCTGTGATAGGCACTCTGGAGCTGGACCGCACCTTTGAAGAGCGCGACTTGATTAGTGCCAAGGTGGTAGAGGTACTGGATCAGGCCGGCGCCTCCTGGGGTATTCGGGTGCATAGATATGAGATCAAGAATATTACGCCGCCGGAAACCGTGAAAAACG
Organism: Shewanella sp. VK101; assembly: GCF_056497865.1. NCBI lineage: Bacteria > Pseudomonadati > Pseudomonadota > Gammaproteobacteria > Alteromonadales > Shewanellaceae > Shewanella > Shewanella sp. VK101. The sequence continues at coordinate 4,385,956 of NZ_CM151402.1, read as the reverse complement.
CCATGGAGATGCAGGTCAATGCCGAGCGTGAACGCCGGGCATTGCTGGCCAAGAGTGAAGGTGATAAGCAGAGTAAGATCAATCGTTCCGAGGGTTTGAAGCAGGAGATGATCAACCACTCAGAGGGTGAGATGCAACGCCGAATCAACGAGGCCGAAGGTAAGGCCGAGGAGATACTGGCGATTGCCCGCGCTACTGCAGATTCGATAGAGAAGTTGGCCGAAGTTATCGCTGCGCCCGGTGGCAAAAACGCGCTGCGGATGCAACTGGGTGAGCAGTATCTGGCGCAGCTCAGCGGTCTGAGTAAGCCTGGCAGCAAGATAGTCCTGCCGGGGAATATGGTGGACTTTGAATCCTGGATGGCCTCAATTGGGCTGACGGAAGAGAAGGCCCCTGACGCTTGATAAGCTAGCTGGATCAAAAAAGCCGCTCTTGGAGTAATGCCGTTCACTTAGTGTGAACGGCATTTTTCTTAGGCTTAATGGGATACTTGTTTTTACTCATTTTTAACGCACGTGGATAGGCTCTATCCCGTTTCCCATCAAGCTTGAACTGCCTCGCATTACGCACTATGTCCAAGACCTCTCTCGGAACATTCCCAGGCATTTGAGATGACAGCTGAGTCAGTTTAAAAATGATATAACTCGATGCATCTCTAAAGCTTAATTGGTTCGGATGTAACGACGGTAAGCTCTTAGCCATCAACACCATCTTGTATCTGATGAGGTTATAGGCCAATAGTACCCCCCACAATTCTTGGATAACCAGCTCTGGCAATTGACTGCGTAACGTAAAGCGACTCTCCAGAAGATGCTGCTTCATCTCCCGATAGCCCACTTCTATCTCCCATCGATGGGCATATAAATCCGCTATCTCTGCCCCCGGATAACGCAGGGGGTCTGTTAATGACGTCAAAATGGAAACCGACTTACCTTTTATCGTCTTCGTCAGTAAGCGAGCTTCAATAGTGTCAGGCAGCATAGGCCACTTCTTTCTGGCTTGAGGCGTGGTGGCTAACTGCACCAGTTGGTCGTGTTTTCCTAAAGAGCGTACCACTTCATATTGTGTCCCTTTCTTCAATGGCAGCAGCCAGTGACTGTTCGGTTGAGCCTGCTGCCAGGCGTGCAAAAGTCCCAACGAATAAAAGCCTCTGTCAAACAGCGTCAGACTGTTATTGGGTATACTTGATATCAGTTCAGCGGCTAAATTCATTTCACTGACAGCAATAGAATCAAAGGCACTGTTCAATACCAAGTGGCTGCTTAACTCCATCATGCAAACCATGCGAATTTGAGGATAGGCAGCATCACCAGAAGCGTTGGCGGTTTTGGCGAACACCTGATTGTTTTGCTCACTATCAGGTGTTCGCCATACGATACCATCGACACCGTAGAGGTTGAGCCCACACCAATGCGAATGTTCTGCTCTTTCATGCCAGGTCTTGGCACTTCGCTTAAACACATCCTGAACAACGTCAGAGCCCAATCGCTTACGCGCTTGCGTGACAGCACTGCGCGCAACGTAATCCACCTCTTGCGGTAAGACGATATCAAGCTTATTGATGAGTGAACGGACGGACTCGCCTCTGAACAGAGCCATACCAATCACCGCCCAAATCATGGCATCCATAGGTAACTTACGTCGTCTTAAACTGGCAACACCATGTGAATCAAGGCACGACTGAATTAACTCAGGCTCAAGTACATCGGCCAGACAGGTGAATTCGGTAAGACGATTGATATGAGTACGCGCCAAAGCTTCTGAAAGTTGCATAAAAAAATCCGATGACATGGGGTCATCGGATTTTGATCCTTTCAGTGAGATCGTCAAGCGATCTGTCTTAACTGATCGGCATTACGCATTGCGGGCTTTTTTATTGCTTTTTCAGTAATGGCTGGCCTGCTCGGGTGGTGAAAACTTGTATCCCACACCCCATACAGTGGTCACTATGGGCTCACTCTTGGGACATGCGGCCAATTTGGTGCGCAGGCGGTTGATATGGCTGTTGACCGTGTGTTCGTAGCCCGCATAGTTTGACCCCCAAACGCCTTGCAATAGTTGCATCCGGCTGAATACCTGTCTCGGCCGCTTGGCCATAAACAGCAAGAGATCAAACTCTCTGGCGGTTAACTGCAGTGGCCGGCCAAAGGCCTTGACCTCGCGGGTAGCACTATTGATGCTGAGGCCGTTGAATTCGAGTTGCTGACCCGGCAGCTTGATGTATTCGCCCCGTCTGAGCCAGGCCCTGATCCGGGCACGTATCTCCAAAGTGCCACAGCTTTGAAGCAGGTAGTCATCGGCACCGGCCTCAAGAGCCAGAACCACATCGGCCTCGTTGTCGGACTCCCCCAGAAGCAGTAGCGGCAGATTCGGATACTCTTGCCTGAGCATCTGACAACGGCCGAGCATGTCACCGTCAGGCAGTTGGCGTGTCATGATCAACAGGGCCAGAGGTTTACTCGCCAGCAGTCTTCTGGCCTGTTGAAAACTCGTCGCTTGCCATAGCTGGCAGCCCAGAGTCTCGAGATTGAGGCGTTGGATATCGGCCAGGCTCTGATCATGGACAAGCAGCAGGATCTGCGGTGTGCTGGAAGGGATCATCTTGGGCTCCGAATCAACTCTGGGTATTGGAGTTGACCCGGCGCCGCGGGGTTTTCTTTCTGGCTCTTATCTTGGGAGCAAAGCGCTGAAGACTAGGACTTACGGTAGATCACTATCTTGAGCACCGGATTATCGAACCTGTGCGAGGGCGCCAAGACCGAGTCGACCAGACCGTCATCGGCCGAGATAACCCCAGGATGGAGATGTACTCTATCGACATCATCCCTGGCACTGTTAAAGCCTTCACCGCCATCGGCCGGGCCGGGAATACTGCCTTTGGTTTCTGAGTTGGCTTCGGTGCCGGCATCATAGGCGGGAGCAAGCAGTTGCAAGCTCTCATTGGCTGCCAGGTTACTCAGGTCTACTTGCTGAATGCCACTGAAAGCGTCATTGGTATTCACCAGCATAGTGACCAGGGCCAAGGTCATATTCTCTTCTGAGGTCAGGTTCAGGCTGAAGTCCTGGGTCATCCCGGGGGCCAGCGGAGCTTCGGCGCTCATCAGTGTGTGGACTCCGCTGATATTGGCCAACTCGCTGTTGTCGCCACCTTCTGCGAGTCGCTCGAGTGCCAGGCTTGCCGGCGAGCCGTTTTGCCAGAGTTGCAGCTCTTTGTCGGTAGTCAACAGGGCGATAGGTGATAGAGGTTGGTTAGCGGTTAGGTTGGTCACCCGGATATCGAATTTGCTGGTAGCAGGCTCAGGTTCCGGTGGCTGGGGCTGCGTGCCGGGATGGTCATTGTCCGAGCAGGCTGTCAGCATTACCAGTGCCAGTATCAGCACCAAGGACAGGGCAAAGACTCGGGCCTGAGTCGGTTCTCTAGGGCTTGTAGTGTTCATCTGCCGCTCCTTTAGTTGACGGTAACGATCAAGGCGGCAACCGGGTTCAGCCAGCGATGGATACGGCTGTCGACATCGCTGATGCCGCCATTGGGATCTGTATCCCCGAGTAGTCCCGGGTGGATATGCACCCTGTCATTGCTTGAGTCGTCCATCACGCCGGTGCCGTTCTGGCCGCCCATACCATCGGGCGCCGCCGGAATACCGGGAACTCCAGGCGCGCCGCCACCGGTAATCTGCTCGTCGTTGGCTTCTGTCCCGGCATCGTAGGCATTGAGATAGAGGGTATAGCTGCCCGGAGTGCTGGGTATTTCCCAACCGTCCAAGCCGACAAAGGCATCATTGGTGGGCAGCAGCATGGCCACCAGACTCAGATGGGTCAGGGCGCCACTATCCAGCATTACCTTTTCAACCTTGGCGCCAGGGGCCAGTAAGCCGGCGGCTGGGTTGGCCACAATCACGCCGTTGTTGGCTGTGACTGCCAGTTGCAGTTCGCTGATATCTCCGCCTTCGGCCATCTTCTGCAGGGCAGAGCTTGCGGGCTCTCCGGCTTGAAACAGGTGACTGTTGCCGTCATGGGCGGCGATAAGCAAGGGGGTAAAGTGGTTGCCATGGGTCAGGTTGTTGATACTTATCTCCAACTGGGCGGCTTGGGATAACTGGCTCAGTGGCAGTGTGCTCAACAGCAGTGGCAGTAGTAACTTGGGTTTCATCGGCTTACTCCTTCTTATGGGGATAAGTCCAGTGTTTACCCTGGAGTTCACCTCAAGGTCGCCGGTTTATCACGAAAGCTTCACTTTTTCGGGGCGGGGAATGGCTAATCTGCGGCGATTGGGATTTTCAATTTTGCAAATTGTGCTCAAAAGCACATACCTAACCGCCTTTTACTGCGCCAAATCAACACAATTGGATAACAGTCAGGGCAAGCTGGTGCAGTTTGTCGCGGGCAAAGTGGCGGCAAACGGGCAATGACGCCAGTCAAGAGTTTTAACCGGACGTTAAATGAGGTATGTTGCCTGCCGGAGTCCGGCCATTCTTGGTATCCGGTAACAATCAGCCGTGGTTTAAGATGCACATTGGCAAAAAAATAGGCGTATTTATCCTGGGGTTTTGTATTCCTGCCCTGCTTGCAGTCGCCTACAGTTTGAATTTTTGGTTTGAATACAGTCTGGGTCAGTTCCGGCAGCAAACGCTGGAGCATGAGTATGTCGGAATTGAGCAGCAGTTTACCCGTGAGTCCCGGCGCCTGTTACAACTGGCGCGCCTCTATGTTCCCATTCTTCAAACGCCGGGCGAGTCGCTGCTGAAAGGTTGGCTGGAGGGGTTGCAGTCTTCCAATATCAGTTTGTTTCATCTGCATCAGGGTAAGGTGACGGCGCTGGCAGACGGCAAGACCCGGGTGTCCGGGCAGATAATCCCTCCAGCCGGACTCTTCTCCACCCTGGACAAGGAAGCCTTTGGCGCCGTGATAGTCAATGAGCAACCTTTGCAGCTGGGGTTCTATCGTTTCGATGATGACGAGGCTCTGATAGTCACTCGTTTACTGACCCCTGCGCACCTGCAGAGCCTGGGACAGGCTGACCTTATCCATTCCGTGGCGCTGGCACCGCTGCAACAGCAGGTGAGCCCGGGGCAACATCTTAAGCTGGCCAGTCAAATCCAAGTGCCCACCCTTATTGGGCCTGTGCTGGCGCTGCAGGTTAAACAACAAAGAGACGCCTTCGAGCGGCTGGAATGGCAAAGCCTGTTGGTTGTCATGCTGCTGTTGCTAGGCGGCATGCTGATGGTGGCCGCCGGTTATCTCTGGCTGCGACGCGGCTTGCTGAAACCTTTCGACCGTTTGATGACAGAGCTGAAGGAGATAGATCCCAGCGCCAGACGCTATACCCATGTCAGCGGCAGCGGCGGCGCCGAGTTCAAGGTGTTGGCCGACAGGATCAACAACCTGTTGCTGCGGATTTTTCAGCAGAAAGAGCGTTCCCGAATCACCCTGGAATCCATTGCCGAAGCCGTGATCCTCACCAACAATAAGGCCAGGGTGATCTATCTCAATCCTCAGGCGGAATCCCTGCTCGGGCTGCGCAGTCAACAGGCTTTGGGGCGGACTCTGGATACCCTGCTCAAGAGCGATAATCAACTGGACGAAGAACTGCTCAACTTTATGTCCAGCGGCAGCCGGGTTCCCGAATACAGCAAGGTCACTCTGCAGATGCAGCAGCCGAGAATCATGGAGCGGGCGGTCAGCAACCTCTGCAATCACAAGGGCCAGGTGATAGGCGTGGTGACTGTGCTGCGGGACATTACCCAGGAGGAAACCCTCAAACAGCAACTGAGGTTGAAGGCCAGTGTCGATGGTATTACCGGACTTTACAACCGCAGCGCCTTTGAAGAGCGGCTGCCGGGATACGCCGAAGGCGCCGAGACCCTGGCACTCTGTTATCTGGATCTGGAGCAGTTCAAGCTTATCAATGACAACTGCGGCCATGACGCCGGCGATCAGATGCTGGTCATGGTTGCCAGAGCCATAGAGTCCTGTCTGCAGGGTGACGAGATGTTGGCCAGACTCGGTGGTGATGAATTTGGCTTGGCTATCCGTAACCGCAGTGCTCTGGAAGTTGCCAGGTTCTTAAAGCAGGTGGTGAGGCAGGTTTGTCTGCAGATCTTGCCCTGTGGCGGCGCCCATTACCGAGTCGGGGTCAGCTGTGGCGTGGCCTTCCATAGAGGCCCTTGCTCTGCGCCCGCCGAGCTGCTCAAGGATGCCGATATCGCTTGTCTGGCGGCCAAGCGCAAGGGCAGTAGTCAAATTCACTTCTTCGATGATCGCAACAAAGAACTGGCCAATGAACGCAATGCCCCCAAGTGGGCTGTGCGTATTGCCAGAGCCATAGAGGATAAAGAGCTGCTGCTCTATTTCCAGCCGATTAAAGGACTCAACGGCTGCTGTCGCCGTCAAAGGCTGGAGATCTTGCTGCGGATCCGCGACAACAGTGGTCGTATTCTGCCTCCGGCACAGTTTATTGCGGCGGCGGAGCGTTTCAAGTTGATGCCGGAAGTCGATAGGGAAGTGATCCGCAAGGCGTTCCTCTGGCTATCCGAGCATCCTCAGCTATGGCCGGAGATCTGTATCTCCATCAACCTTTCGGGAAACAGCCTGGGCAGTGAAGGTATGCTGGATTACATCGCCGAGATGCAGGGGCGCTATGGCATTCCCAGCTCCTGTGTCTGCTTTGAGATTACAGAGACCAGTGCTATTCAGAACCGAACCCGGGCGATGGAGATGCTCAACCAATTGCGCCGCTTGGGATTTGCCTTTGCTCTGGACGACTTTGGCAGTGGCTTTGCCTCATACGGCTACCTGCGGGAGCTGCCGGTGGATTATGTGAAGATAGATGGCTGCTTTGTCCGGCATCTGGCGACCAATGCCAGGGACTATGCGATAGTCAAATCGATTCACGATGTGTGCCGGGTCATGGGCATAGAGACAGTGGCTGAGTTTGTCGAAAACCAGGAGATCATGGATAAGCTGCTGGAGATAGGGGTCGACTATGCCCAGGGGTACGCCATAGGGCGTCCCAAACCTCTGGAGCAGTTTTTACAATGGGAGAAGCGCCATGAGCGCCGGCAGCAGGGATTGCACTTGCAGGAGGAGTATGCGAGCTTAGCCTGATAACTTCGACTGACAATGGACTGCAGATGGAAGGACTTGCTGATAAGGTCATAGTGATTACCGGCGCCTCGGAAGGTATTGGGCGGGCGCTCGCTCTGGCACTGGCGCCGCTTGGCGGACAACTGGTGCTCAGTGCCCGCAATGAATCCAGGTTGCGTACCCTGGCGATGGAGGTCGAGTCGGTCGGCGGTGCGCCGTTGGTGGTTTGTAGTGATATCGGGCGACAACAGGACTGTGAAGCCTTGATAGCCACGGTGATCGAACGCTTCGGCCGGCTGGATATACTGATCAACAATGCCGGCATGACCATGTGGAGCCGTTTCGATGAGCTCAAGCAGCTGGACATCCTCGAACAGCTGATGCGGGTTAATTATTTGGGACCGGCCTGGCTGACCCATGCAGCACTGCCGCATCTGAAGGCTTCCCAAGGACAAGTGGTGGTGGTGGCTTCCGTGGCCGGTTTGACCGGGGTGCCAACCCGCAGTGGTTATGCCGCCTCCAAACATGCTGTCGTGGGCTTTTTTGATTCACTGCGAATCGAGTTGGCCGAGGACAATGTTGCTGTGACTGTGATATGTCCTGACTTTGTGGTCTCCGAGATCCACCGGCGGGCGCTGGATGGAGAGGGTAAACCGCTCGGAACTTCTCCCATGGCAGAGAGCAAGATCATGACCGCCGAAGAATGCGCGCAGATGATGCTGCCGGTCATAGCCGGGCGGGGGCGAATGTTGATTACCTCCTGGCGTGGTCGTCTGGGGCGTTTTGTCCGCCTTATCGCTCCAGCCTGGGTGGATAATCTTGCCCGTAAGGCAATAGCGTCCGGGCACTAGCCCAAGAATAAATAAGCCTCCGTGAGGGAGGCTTAGGTGTTCCAGAGATTAAGAGATTACTTTTTGTCGTTGAGGTGCTGGACTATGGTGGCCTTCGCCTCCTCATGGCTGGCCTTGGCGGCTTTGGCCTGAATATAGGCCGTTGCCTTGTGGCCGGTTATATCCTCGGCGATATGCAGCCAATCCGGATGCCAGTAAAACTGGCTGCCTTCCAGTGTCGACCAGTTGTGCACCCCGTGAGTTTCACCGTTATATACCAAGTCTTTGATTGAATATCCCATAGTCAGTCTCTCCAAGTTGGAATGGTATTATCATGCGGCCGTCGTGGCCGCATGAGTGTGACGAAGATCTCATTTTAGGTGCGGAAACGGCTGATCAAATGCGCCAGGTTGTGGGCCAACTGACTCAGCTCTTGGCTGGATTGAGACACATGCCCCGTCCCCATGGACACCTTGGAGGCGGCATCACTGATATTGGTGATGTTGACCCCCAACTCACCGGTAACCGCTGTTTGCTGCTCGGTGGCACTGGCCACCTGAATCGCCATGTCGTTGATGATGCCGATCGCAGCACTGATCCTTTCAATCGCATCGCTGGCCTCATTGGCGCAGCGAACACTGCCCTGCATCCGCTCGCGGCTCTTTTGCATCACTTCGTTGGCGTGCAGAGCTCTTTGCTGCAGCTGTTCTATGGTGCCTTTGATTTCCAGCGCCGAGCTTTGGGTACGGCTGGCGAGTGTGCGCACTTCATCGGCCACCACGGCAAAGCCTCTTCCTGCCTCACCGGCCCGGGCGGCTTCGATGGCGGCGTTGAGGGCCAATAAATTGGTCTGCTCTGTTATTTGGGCGATCACTTCCAGCACCATGGCAATGGAATCTGAGTCTTTTTGCAACTGGCCTATCACTTCGCTGGCGGCGGTGATTTCCGCATCCGAGCTTTGAATGGTATCCAGTGTTTGCAGCACCACTTGTTGGCCCTCTGTGGTGGCCAGCACCCCTTGGTTGGCTTGATCGGCGGTTTGGGTGGTGTTGCGGGAGATATCGGCAATCGAACTCTGCAGCTCTGTCATGGCGGTAGCCACCTGATCGACCTCAGAGCGCTGTTGCTGCATCTCTTCGGCGGCTTCGGCGGCGACTGTAGTCATCTCTTCCACGGCGGCGGCCAGTTGCACCGAGGCCGCGCCTATCTGGGAAATCATCTCATGCAGAGTGTTACGCATCTGTCCCAGGGTTTCGGCCAGGTGTTTGAACTCGCTGCTGCTGAATTTTTCCATCGGAATTTCGGTTGCGAGATCGCCAGAGGCTATCTGCTCCAGCACTTGTGTTGTGGCGCCAAGGGGGATAAAAATTCGCCGCAGCAGGAACCAGCCGGCTCCCAATGCCAGAGTCACAAAGAGGCAGAAGACGATGACCAGACTGCTGCTGAGGGATTGAATTGCCTGTTCACTGGCGCTTCTGGCAGAGCTGACCTTATTGGTTTCCAGTTCCATCAAGGCTTTGAGTTCGGTCTCGACATTGTTGTAAATATGCCACGACTCCATGGAGGTCAGCATGTTGGCGGTGTTTTCCGGCAGGTCGCTGCTGTCTCGATCCAAAAATTGTTTATGCAGCCCCATAAAGGCCTGCAGTGGTGCATCCAGCTTGTGCAATTGCACCAGGGTATCTTGCCCGGCACCCTGTTTCAGTTGCGCCAGCGCCGAGTTGATTGCCAGGGTCTGATCCTGCAGGTATTGACGTGACTCCTCACTCATGGGGGCATTCAGTACCCGTCTCAAGCTGTATCCCAGCTGTTCCCGTCTGAGGCCGGATACCAGTTGCAGCAAAGAGGCAGCCTGATCATTGCTGTGGTACTCCCGCTCCAGCAGGCTTATTTGGCTTTTCACCTCCTGCAGGTGATAGGCAATGGTGCCCAATGACAGGCAAAACAGCGCCAGCAGCGCGGCAAACAAGGTGATCAACAACTTGCGCAAAGAAAGATTGGAAAAGATGGCTTGGTTCACAACCCGGCTCCAAAACAAATGTATGAAATATATAGTGAATGTTTCAAGATCCTAGGTGTTTGTCCGGATGTAAACTGTGAGTTGTGGCAATTTAATAGGTAATTGTTTTAATTTTTAGTATTTTCGATTGTTTATATTGTTAAGTCATTATTTAGTAATGATTTAATATCAATGCTAAATGCAGTGTCTTGTTTGTGGTCAAAGCAGGAGGAATACAGATGGAGCCGACTCTGCTGTGCCCACTGCATCTGAGTCCAGTTCAGTCAGTAGCCTGCCAAGGCACGTAGGAGCTATGGGTCTTTCCTGCTATAATGCGCGCTCGTTTTTGTGGAGGCGCGAATGGACGTATCTTCTTTATTGGATGGCCTGAATGACAAGCAGCGTGAGGCGGTAGCCGCACCTCAATCCAGCATGCTGGTGCTCGCCGGTGCCGGCAGCGGCAAGACCCGGGTACTGACTCACAGGATTGCCTGGCTGCTGCAGGTGGAAAACCAGAGCCCATACTCCATTATGGCGGTGACCTTTACCAATAAGGCGGCCGCCGAGATGCGGGAACGGGTGGAGAAGATAGTCGGCAACCATATGGGCCGCATGTGGATCGGTACCTTCCATGGTCTGGCCCATCGTCTGCTGCGCACTCACTGGCAGGATGCCGGCCTGCCGCAAAATTTTCAGATCCTCGACTCGGATGATCAGCTCCGCTTGCTCAAGCGCATCCTCAAGAGCCTGAATCTGGATGAGAAACAGTATCCGCCGCGGATGGTGGCCGGCTATATCAACGGCAAGAAGGATGAAGGGCTAAGGCCGAAACATCTGGATGGCGGCCTCTTCCCCATGGAGCAGAAACTGGTGCAAATCTATCAGGTGTATCAGGAATCCTGTGACCGCGCCGGGCTGGTAGACTTTGCCGAGATACTCTTGCGGGCTCACGAGCTGTTTCTCAACAAGGAACATATTCTGGCCCACTATCAGGACAGGTTCCGCAATATTCTGGTGGATGAGTTTCAGGACACCAACGCCATTCAATATGCCTGGATCAGAGTATTGGCAGGCAAAAGCGCCAATGTGATGATAGTGGGCGACGATGACCAGTCCATCTATGGCTGGCGTGGCGCCCAAGTGGAAAACCTGCACAAGTTTTTACAGGATTTTCCCAATGCCGAAACTATTCGCTTGGAGCAAAACTATCGCTCCAGCGGCAATATTCTCAAGGCCTCCAACGAACTTATCGCCAACAACCCGGATCGGCTGGGTAAACAGCTGTGGACCGAAGATGTCGATGGTGAGCCGATCTCAGTTTACTGTGCCTTCAATGAGATGGATGAAGCCCGCTTCATCATAGGCCGCATTGGCGACTGGCAGGACAAGGGTGGCAGTCTCTGTGACTGCGCCATCCTCTATCGCAGTAATGCTCAATCACGGGTATTGGAAGAGGCCTTGCTACACAAGGGGCTGGCCTATCGCATCTATGGCGGCTTGCGCTTCTTCGAGCGTCAGGAGATCAAGGATGCCATGGGATACCTGCGTCTGATTGCCAACCGCGACGATGACGCCGCCTTCGAGCGGGTGGTCAACACTCCCGCCAGAGGCATAGGCGATCGCACCCTGGATATTCTCAGAACCACGGCCCGGCAGCAGCAATTGACCCTGTGGCAAGCCTGCGTCCGTTTGTTGGAGGAGAAGGTCTTGGCCGGCCGCGCCGCCAATGCGGTGCGCAGCTTTATGGACTTGATAGTGCAGCTGCGCAGCGATACCGAAGAGCTGCCCCTCTATCGCCAGGCGGATATAGTGATCCAGGACTCCGGGCTCAAGGCCATGTATGAGCAGGAAAAGGGCGAAAAGGCTCAGGCCAGAGTGGAAAACCTCGAGGAACTGGTCACCGCGGCGCGCACCTTCGAAGTGCCGGAAGAGCTGGTGGACATGGGTGAGTTGAATGCCTTCCTGTCCCATGCGGCGCTGGAAGCGGGAGAAGGCCAGGCCGATGCCCACACAGATGCGGTGCAGTTGATGACGCTGCACTCGGCCAAGGGACTGGAGTTCCCGCTGGTGTTTATGGCCGGTGTTGAAGAAGGGCTGTTCCCCAGCCAGTTGTCGCTGGAAGAGGGCGATCGTTTGGAAGAAGAGCGGCGCCTGTGTTACGTGGGCATGACCCGCGCCATGCAGCAGCTGTATATCACCTATGCCGAGTCACGCCGCATCTATGGCCGTGAAAACTACTCACGGCCGTCGCGCTTTATCAAGGAGATCCCGCCTCAGTACCTGCAGGAGATCCGTCTCAAGGCGCAGGTGGCAACTCCCATGGCCAATAACAGGTTCAGCAAGTCGCAAAGCAGCTTCAACGACACGGGCTTCAATGTTGGCCAACGGGTGCTGCACCCCAAATTCGGTGAGGGGATAGTGACCAATTTTGAAGGCCAGGGAGCACAGGCCAGGGTGCAGGTGAATTTCGATGACTTCGGCAGCAAGTGGTTGGTGGTGGCCTACGCCAAGTTAACTGCTTGTTGACAGCCCGGGTAGGAAAATTCGTGTTTTGCGGTGTCAATCACACTGTTGCTGAGTCATAATGCTTGGCAAATTTAAGGCTGAGATGTGTTGGAGAGCCTACCGATGAACTTGAGGGAAAAAATTGATGTCTATGCCCGTCTGTCGCGTCTGGACAGACCCATAGGAACTTTTCTGCTGCTGTGGCCCTGTTTAATGGCGCTGTGGCTGGCGGCCGGGGGCTTACCGGATCTCAAGGTGCTGATCATCTTTATCGTAGGTGTGTTTGTGATGCGTGCCTGTGGCTGCATCATCAACGACTATGCCGACCGCGAGCTGGATACCTATGTCGAGCGCACCAGGTCCAGGCCCTTGGCCAGTGGCGAGGTCACGGTCAAAGAAGCGCTGGGCCTGTTTGTGGTCATGGGACTGTTTGCCTTTGGTTTGGTACTGTTGCTCAACCCTCTGGTGGTTAAACTCTCCCTTGTCGGCATGCTGCTGACCATTATCTATCCCTTCACCAAGCGCTACACCAATATGCCGCAGATGTTCCTCGGCATAGTCTGGAGTTGGTCGATTCCCATGGCCTATGCCGCCCAGACAGGTGAAGTGCCTGTCGAAGCCTGGTGGCTGTTTGCCGCCAACTGGTTCTGGACTGTCGCCTACGACACCATGTATGCCATGGTGGACAGGGACGATGACCTCAAGGTGGGGATCAAGTCCACCGCCATTCTGTTCGGCCGTTACGACAGGCAGATCATCGGCCTGTTTCAGCTGGCAGCGCTGGCCTGCTTTATGACTGCAGGTTATGTGGCCGAGCGAGGTGCCCTCTATCTGGTGGGGCTGCTGGCCTTTATCGGCTTTGGGCTTTATCAGCAGAGGCTGATTTACGACCGGCAGCGGGCTCCCTGCTTCAAGGCATTTCTCAACAACAACTGGGCGGGTATGGCCTTGTTTGTCGCCTTGGGGATGGATTACCTGCTCTGAATGACATTGAGTTTGACTGTCAACGCCGCGATTATCGCGGCGTTTTTGCTGGCGCAAACAACCGCCAACCGTTAGTCTGAACAGCCGGATGATTGAACCAAGCAGCGGGAATAGCGCCGCTGAGGACTGAAGCAAGAAGGAGTCTTGGTATGTTGATAGAACAACTCTTTGGTATTGAATTGCCGCTTATTCAAGCCCCCATGGCCGGCGCCCAGGGCGTGCCGCTGGCATTGGCCGTCGCTTCCGCCGGTGCGCTCGGTTCTATTCCCTGCGCCATGTTATCCCATGACAAACTCAAGCTGGCGCTAGAGAGCTTCAGGCGCCAGAGTGACCGGCCGGTAAACCTCAACTTCTTCTGCCATAAGCCACCCGAGGAACAAGTCGAGCGTTTGCATGCCTGGCTGCAGCAACTGGCGCCCTATTACCGTGAATTCGAGGTCGAAGATCTCGGCGGTGGCGCCGAGCGGCGTCCCTTCGATGCCGAGGTTGCCGCGGTTATAGAACCCTTTCGTCCCGAAGTGGTGAGTTTTCATTTCGGGCTTCCCTCCACCGAACTGATGCTCAGGGTCAAGAGCTGGGGCACCAAGGTGATTGCCTCGGCAACCAGCGTCGCCGAGGCCAAGTGGCTCGAATCCAGAGGCGTGGATGCCATCATAGCTCAGGGCCTGGAAGCCGGTGGTCACAGAGGCCATTTCCTCAGTGATGATTTGACCGAGCACAGTGGTACCTTTGCCCTGCTACCGCGCCTGGTACAGGCGGTGAAGGTGCCCGTGATTGCCGCCGGTGGTATTGCCGACGCCGCCGGAGTGCAGGCGGCCATGGCTTTGGGAGCGGCCGGGGTGCAGGTGGGTACGGCCTATCTCTTGTGCCCGGAGGCCGAGATCAGTGAATTGCATCGCCAAGCGCTGAAAGATCCGCAAATGAATCGCCATACGGCGCTGACCAATCTCTACAGTGGCCGTCCGGCCAGAGGCATAATGACCCGTTTGATGCGTGAGTTGGGGCCTTTGGGGCAAGCGCCGGATTTCCCCTTGGCGGCCAATGCCATTGCGCCGCTGCGCGCCGCGGCAGAAGCACGCGACTGCAGTGATTTCAGCCCGCTCTGGTGTGGTCAGAATCCGGAGGGATGTCGGGAAATTCCCGCCGCCGACTTGACACGTGAGTTGATGGCGGCCTTTATCAGGGCTTGAGCTTTTTCTGGTCTAGTGTATGTAACTGCCTGTATCATTGCGAATTAGTCACTCCTGCAACCGGCGGAGTGACCCTATCTTTAGATGGACTGCAATCAAAGCTTTGACTGCGGCGTGGAGCCGCAATAGGGAGATATAGATGAAAAAATCACTTGCTCTGGCGCTGCTGGCCCTGATGGTCAGTGCCAACGCCGCGGCCCGCGACACCATAGCCCAGTATCCGGTGCAGGAGCTGCTGCAGACCGAGAAGGCCAAAGAAGCCCTTTACGATGTGCCACTGTATTTTGCCACTCAGGCTCACCCGGAGATCAGCAAGAGCTATGGTGAGGTGATCACCAATAAAAAGACCAATGCCTTTGGCAAGTCGGATCGCGAAGCCTGTGAGTGGGTGATGTTGAGTGCGCTAAAGGCGTTGCAGGAGCGCGCCGAGCGTGAGGGGATGGACGCTGTGGTCAATATCCAGTCCTATTACAAGAAGCGTGAGTTTGCCAGCGAGACTGAATATGAGTGTGGCGCCGGTGCCATCATGGCCGGGGTGGCACTGAAAGGGACTCTAGTGAAGTTCTAACCACTTTAACTCACTGACAAAGCAGACCAGGAGGTCTGCTTTTTTTGTAGCTGAATTCTGCTTCTCTGTCGTCCCGAGTCAGTCGAATGCGCGATCAAGGCACCACTTTATGGCGATTGGTATAAGGTTAATAGAGTGACTCTCGGGAATAAAAGATGAAATATCTCCTCTGCAGTTTATTGCTGCTGGTTTTTCCTGCCACGGCAACCTGGTATCCAGTTAAGGTGCGTGCCGATGGTGAAGCGCAATTGTATAAGCCGCTGGTGCGGGCCAACAAAGCCTGGCGCCTCTGCGCCCTTTTGCCCCATGGTAAAGATCATTACTGGTGGGGTGTTGCCTGGGGCTTGGCCGAGGAAGCGGACAGGCTGGGCGTCGAGATAGGTATTTATGATGCCGGTGGCTACACTGAGGCGGAGCGGCAACTGCGCCAGCTAGATGAATGCGAGGCCCGCGGCGCCCAAGGTTATATTCTGGCGGCCGTCTCGGCGGAGCTTTTCAACGCTGAGTTGCCGAGGCTCAGGGCCAAGGACGCCAAAGTTGTGGATCTGGTCAATGGCATTAACAGCAATCAGGTAGACAGTCGCTCGTTGGTGTCTTTTGTCGATATGACTCAAGCCGCGGTGCAATATCTGTTTGCCGCCAGTGGCAGACAGGATTTCAGCCTGGCCTGGTTTCCCGGCCCTTCGGGAGCGGCTTGGGTGATGGATGCCGAGCTGGGGCTAAAACAAGGGCTTAGCGGTTCCCAAGTCGAGCTGATTGAAGGCGGCTATGGTGTCACTGAAACCTTTGTGCAGGCCGACTTGGTGCGGGCGCTGACCCGGCGCTTTCAGGCCGATTATCTACTGGGCAATGCGGTGGCGGCCACTGTGGCGGCCAGAATGTTTCCCGGGCGGGTGTTGGCATTTTACAGTAATCCGCAAACCATGGCCTTGGTTGAGCAGGGCAAGTTGATGGCAACAGTGACAGACTCACCTGTACTGCAGGCGAGAATTTCGGTTGATTTGGCGGTGAGGCTGCTGCAGGGCGAAAAAGTGCCTGGGCGGGTCAGCCCGGAGATCCGGGTAGTCACCCCGCAAAACATCTCTGAGCTGGACATGAGTCAGACCTTGCCCCCTGAAGGACAATGGATGACCTACAGGGAGCTGAGCAAACTCGAGGGGGCTAAACCAGACCCTTGAGGTTGGCCGGACGATAATAGACAGACTTGAGCACTTTGCCTTGGCGCACTGTCTTGCCGGTCATTTCCACATCCTTGGCGCACTTGGCTATCAGGAAATCGCCCTGACGGCTGCCGACAATTTCCACTCCTTGCTTGGCATAGTGAGCCACAGTATCCGCCAGTTCCTGCTCATTGCGGCATACCTTGCTCATGTTGCTGGCATGTACCTCATCCCAGCAGGGCTCAAAGTCGATAGCCTTGTTGGCGGCAACCTGCAGCAGCAGATCTATCAGGTAGCTGATCTCCAGTCGCTCTCCGACTTGGGTGCAGCCCAAGTGTACCAAGCGGCCCATCAACACATACACGCTGTCGACTATGGCGTCGGCCTGTTCAACTTTATCGCCTGCCTCGGCCAGTTCGGTCAGCTCTTCGCTGATAAGTGAGGTGTGCAGTGTGTCTGCCTTGGCATCCAGGGTGTCAGGAGAGTTGACCGGGAGGTCGAAAGTGGCGCGAAATTCCTGAATATCACGGTAGAGCTTGCTGTACAGCTCTTGAGTCAGCAGAGTCAGTTTCATAGCTTGGGTTCCAGCTTGGGCAAAGGAGAGGATGATAAAGAATGCGCGCGCCGAAGGCAAAAAAGCCTCCCGAAGGAGGCTTTTTGAGGTGAAAATCAGAGAATGAAGCGACTCAAATCTTCATCCTGAACCAGGTTGTCCAGGTGAGCATCGACATATTCGGCATCGATAACAAACTTGCTGCCGGACTTGTCACTGGCCTCGAAAGAGATGTCTTCCATCAGCCGCTCCATCACAGTGTGCAGACGACGGGCGCCGATGTTTTCGGTACGCTCGTTGACTTGCCAGGCGGCCTGGGCAATACGCTCGATACCGGACTCGGTAAATTCGATGCTGACTCCTTCGGTGCCCATCAAGGCCACATACTGCTCGGTGAGCGAGGCGTGGGGCTCGGTGAGGATCCGTTTGAAGTCAGAGGCGGTCAGGGCATCCAGCTCGACCCGAATCGGCAGACGGCCCTGCAGCTCGGGGATCAGATCCGATGGCTTACTCATCTGGAAGGCGCCGGAGGCGATAAACAGAATGTGGTCTGTCTTCACCATGCCGTGCTTGGTGTTGACTGTGCAGCCTTCCACCAGAGGCAATAGATCACGCTGTACCCCTTCGCGGGACACGTCCGGGCCTGAGGTTTCGCCGCGCTTACAGATTTTGTCTATCTCATCGAGGAACACTATGCCGTGTTGCTCGACCAGCTCAATGGCCTGCTCTTTGAGATCTTCCTGGTTGACCAGCTTGGCGGCTTCCTCTTCGACCAGCTGCTTGTAGGCATCCTTGATCTTGAGTTTCTTGCGCTTGCTCTGTCCCTGACCCATGTTCTGGAACAGGCTCTGCAGCTGGTTGGTCATCTCTTCCATGCCGGGAGGCGACATGATTTCGACGCCAATTTGCGGCGCTGAGACATCGATTTCGATCTCTTTGTCGTCCAACTGGCCTTCACGCAGTTTCTTGCGGAACACCTGGCGGGTGTGGGACTTGTCCTCGGTTTCCTGATCCCATTCACTCTTTGGCTTGGGCAGCAGGGCATCGAGAACCCGCTCCTCGGCGGCTTCTTCGGCGAGGGTGCGGCACTTCTTCATCTGCTGCTCGCGGGTCAGTTTGACCGCGGCGTCGGTGAGATCGCGGATGATCTGCTCTACTTCCTTACCCACATAGCCCACTTCGGTGAACTTGGTCGCTTCAACCTTGATGAAAGGCGCATTGGCCAGCTTGGCCAGACGGCGGGCGATCTCTGTCTTACCGACACCGGTTGGGCCTATCATCAGAATATTCTTCGGGGTCACTTCCTGGCGCAAGCCGGCATCCAGCTGCATGCGGCGCCAGCGGTTACGCAGGGCTACTGCGACAGAGCGTTTGGCCTTCTGTTGGCCTATGATGTGCGCGTCCAGTTCGTGGACGATTTCGCGGGGTGTCATTTCAGACATAATGCTTCCTCACGCTCGGGATCAGTAATTCAGTTCTTCTATTGTCTTGAACTGGTTGGTAAATACGCAGATATCACCGGCTATGGTCAGCGACTTCTCGGCAATATCACGGGCACCCAGTTCGGTGTTTTCCAGCAGCGCCAACGCCGCGGCCTGGGCATAGTTGCCACCAGAGCCTATGGCGATAAGATCATGCTCCGGCTGCACCACATCGCCGTTACCAGTGATGATCAGTGAGCTTTCATGATCGGCCACTACCAACATGGCTTCGAGTTTTCTCAAGGCTCTGTCGCTGCGCCAGTCTTTGGCCAGTTCGACCGCCGACTTCATCAAATGCCCCTGATGCATCTCCAGTTTGGCCTCGAAGCGTTCAAACAGGGTAAAGGCATCGGCGGTGCCACCGGCAAAACCGGCCAGTACCTTATTGTGGTACAGGCGGCGTACTTTGCGGGCATTGCCTTTCATCACAGTGTTGCCCAGAGACACTTGGCCGTCGCCGGCGACAACAACCTGATTATTACGGCGTACAGATACGATAGTGGTCACGATAGATCCTCTTCTCGGGCGGACGGCGCGTCCGTCATGGGTCAAATCCCCAGGGTCTGCTGCATGAAACGGCCCATTGGGGGCACAGCAAGGCCAACTAATGAGGTGATAGTTTTCTATATGGGGTTGGGGGCGGGAATATCAAGTGCCCGGCAGAGGCTTTCGTGCTGAAAAACAAAAAGGCTGCAAATCTCATTGTTTGCAGCCTTTAAATTGAGAGGAGTTTATTCTTCCCAGAACCAGATCATACAGCCGTTGAGACCGGCTCTTTGCAGCACGTGGCGCTGCCGCTCGGCATCGCGCTTGCTGTCGTAGGGGCCGAGTACCACCTTGTACCAGACACCGCTGGTGCCTTGCACCTTGCGCACCTGGGCTTCTAGCCCCTGGAAGGCGATCACGGCTTTCATCTCGTCGGCCTGGGACTGCACCCGGAAGGAACCGCACTGCATCTGATAAGGGCGAGATGGCTTGTTGCTCTCTTCCGGCAGATCCACTTCTACCTGTTTGTTTTCCAGCTCCTTGAGGTAGGTCCACTCCTCTTTGGGCTTGGGCGGCAGGGCGTTGGGGTCTTTCTTCTGGGGCACCGGCTTAGTCTGTGGCTGAGGTTGAACCACTTCGGCCTCGGGGGCGCTGCTCTTCAGGCTCCAGAGGAAATAGCCAAAGCCGGCCACCACGGCCACTACCACCACAAGCAACAGCACAGGAAAGCCTTGCTTGGGCTGCGGTTGCTTGCGAGCGCCCCGCTTGGCAGGCTTGCGGGGCTTGGGTTTGCTATTGGCGTAATCGCGTCCCATGGATTACATGCGCTCCAGGGTCTCGATACCCAGTAGTGACAGGCCCTGCTTGAGGGTCTTGGCGGTCAACTGAGACAGCAGCAGACGGCTGTGCTTCTGGGTTTCGTTATCGGCCGCCAGCACAGGGCAGGCTTCGTAAAAGCTGGAGAAGGCACCGGCCAGTTCAAACAGATAACCACAAAGCACATGGGGTTGGCCCTTGTCGACCATACGGGCAAGGATTTCACCGAATTGGGCCAGCTTATTGCCCAGCTCTTTTTCCTTGTCGTGTTCCAGAGCGATAACGGCATTGCTCAAATCCACACCTTCGGCCCGCTTGAAGATCCCGGCAACCCGGGTGTAGGCGTACAGCAGGTATGGCGCTGTGTTGCCTTCAAAGCTCAGCATCTGATCGAAGCTGAAGATATAGTCGCTGGCGCGGTTCTTCGACAGATCGGCGTATTTCACCGAGGCGATGCCCACTACCCGGGCAATTTCGGCCAGGGTGTCTTCGTCCATGTCGGGGTTCTTGCTGCGTACCAGCTCCAGCGCCCTGACATTGGCTTCATCGAGCAGGTCCACCAGTTTCACCACGCCGCCGCTGCGGGTCTTGAATGGGCGGCCGTCTTCACCGTTCATGGTGCCAAAGCCCATGTGTTCCAGTGTCATTTCCGGGCGTACAAAACCTGCGGTGCGGGCCAGGCTGAACACTTGCTGGAAATGCAGTGCCTGGCGCAGATCCACGAAGTAGAGGGCACGATCGGCATGCAGGGTACCCGAGCGATAGCGCATGGCCGCCAGGTCTGTGGTGGCATAGAGATAGCCGCCATCGGCCTTCTGAATGATCACCGGCAGGGCTTCACCGTCTTTGTTACGGAATTCTTCCTGGAATACCACCTTGGCACCGTTACTTTCAGACAGCAAGCCTTGGGCATCCAGATCTTTGACCACCTGTTCCAGATCGTCGTTGTAAGCGCTTTCACCATGGACATCGGCTCGGGTCAGGCTGACGCCCAGGCGCTGATACACTTCATGGCAGTGGCTCAGAGAGATATCGTTGAATTCACGCCACAGCTTGTTGCAGTACTCGTCACCGGATTGCAGCTCGACCACCAGTTGACGGGCGCGGGTGGCAAACTCGGCCGACTCGTCGAAACGCAGTTTGGCAGCGCGATAGAAGCTTTCCAGATCCGACAGCTCCAGGTTGGCGTTTTCACCATTTTGTGCCCGCAGCTCTTCCATATAGGCCAGCAACATGCCGAACTGGGTACCCCAGTCACCGACGTGGTTTTGGCGGATCACCTTGTGACCGAGAAACTCCAGCGCCCGGACAACGCTGTCGCCAATGATGGTGGAGCGCAGGTGGCCCACATGCATCTCTTTGGCGAGGTTAGGGGAGGAGTAGTCCACTACCACGGTTTGCGACTTGGGCAGGTTTATACCCAGATGCTCGTCGGCCAGTGCCGCCTGCAGCTGTTTGGCCAGGGCATTGTCATCAATAAAGAAGTTGATAAAGCCGGGGCCGGCTATCTCTACCTTGGCCACATGGCCGGAGGCCGGCAGGTTGTCGATGATCAGTTGTGCCAGCTCCCGAGGCGGCTTGCCGGCAGCTTTGGTCAGCATCATGGCCAGGTTGGTGGCCAGATCGCCGTGACTCTTATCCTTGGTTCGGTCTACCTGAATCCTTGGCGCAGTCTCTTCGGGGATCAGCCCCTGTTGTTTCAAAGTGGCTACTGTCTGTTCAAGCAAAGATTGGATATGTGATTTCATTGGCGTTTTATCGACACTGACTGATAAAGGTTAAAAGGGGAATAACCGCACATTCTAGCGCTTTCGGCGGTAACATTGCTATCACCTGTACGGTTTTATCAGCAAATTTTGTTGTTGCTTGGGTTTGCCGCAGCCGGGTGCCTTTTAAGATCACTATTATGGATGAATCTTTGTTTAAGAATCGCTGATCTTCATTTTGGGGGAGTATGATGTCTCTCCGATCCTTCTCGGATCCAAGATTTCCCCATCGGCGCGTGCCGATAGTTTCAATGGAGATATAGATGCTGGACTCCATCACCACAGTGTTACAGGCTATTTGGCAGCAGGATTTTGCCGCGCTGCATGCTCCGGGTATCGCCCTGAGTATCTATGTTTGCATCTTCAGCTTTATCTTTCTGGAGAGCGCCTTGCTGCCGGCGGCCCCCTTGCCTTGCGACAGTGTGGTCATTCTTTCAGGTACCCTGGCGGCCATGGGGATCCTTAACCCCTTGCTGGTGTATCTGTTGCTGTTTGTGGCGGCCGCAGGCGGCAGCTATTTGGCATTTGTTCAGGGGCGGCTGCTCAATCGTCTGCCCAGGGTGCAGGGCTGGGTCTACAAGGTGCCGCCCGACAGCCTGGCGGCAGTGGATAAACTCCTTGGGCGTCATGGGCTGGTGGCGCTTTTCTGTGCCCGTTTCCTGCCGCTGGTGCGTTCGCTGCTGCCTTTGGTGATGGGCGTGCGCATGGCCTGTATCAAGACCTTCTATTTTTTTGCGGCCCTGAGCGCCTTCTTCTGGGTGGGGCTGTTGGTATCGCTGGGCTATATGATGCCGTTTCTGCCGGAGCGGATCAGCAAGCTGTTGACCATGGCGTTGATGGCGGCGCCGGTGATTACTCTGGTATTGGCGCTCGGCAGTTGGCTGACCTATAAGCTACTGCGCAAGCCGCAGGACAAGCAGGGGCCTCACGGTCAATTCTGAGCCGGATTAAAGCCGTTCAAGGGAGTTACAGCAGATCCTGCGGACTCTTATCAGTTACAGCAGATCCTGAGGATCTCGATCCAGACTCCAGCGGCAGCGCTTGGCCTCGGGCAGTTGTTCGGCCTGGAGCAACAGCTGTTCAAACACCTGTTGCAGCCTGCGTCTGTCTTTGGCCTGAGCCAACAACTGGCGCCGATACTTGCCGGCCTTGCGATCCAGCGGCGCCGGCAGCGGGCCTATCACTTCAAAATCCTTGTCCATGGGTAACATGGCGGCGAAGGCTGCCAGAAAGGCATCGGCATCCTCGGCGCGGTGGGATTCGGCGCGGATCAGTACCATATGCCAGGCCGGTGGCAACAGTGCCTGCTGGCGTTCATTGAGCTGGCTGCGGGCAAACTCGCCATAGCCTCTGTGCATCAGATCCCTGAGCAAAGGGTTGTCGCTCTGATGGGTCTGTAGCAGCACAGTGCCCGGCTTGCTGGCGCGGCCGGCGCGACCGGCCACCTGGGTATAGAGCTGGCCGAAGCGCTCAGGGGCCCGAAAGTCCGCGCTGAACAGGGCGCCATCTACATCGAGCAGCCCCACTAGGGTGACATCGGGAAAGTGATGTCCCTTGGCCAGCATCTGGGTGCCTACCAATATCTTGTATTCGCCGCGATGAATGGCGCTTAAGTGCTGTTCCAGCGAGCCTTTGCGGCTGGTGGTATCCCGGTCGATTCGCACCACGGGATACTCGGGAAACTCCTTGCTGAGCGCCGCCTCCAATTGCTCCGTGCCTATACCCTGACCCTGCAACATGGTGCTGCCGCAGTTGTGGCACTGGCGTGGAATTGCATACTGGTTGCCGCAGTGGTGGCAGCGAATTTCGCCGAGGGATTGGTGCAGGGTGAAAAACGCATCACAGCGATCGCACTCGTGCAGATGGCCACATTCGTGGCACAGCAGGGCAGGGGCAAAGCCGCGGCGATTGAGAAACAGCAACACCTGGTTGCCGGCCTGCAGATGCAGGCGCATCTCGTTCAGCAGCGCTTGTGACATGCCCGCCTGCAGTGGTTGGTTGCGGATATCTATCAGTCCCTGGCGCACCTTGAGGGCATTGCCTGCCCGCTCTCCCAATTGCAGATGTTGATAGCGGCCGCTGAGGGCGTTTTGCAGGCTCTCCAGCGACGGTGTCGCGCTGCCCAGCAGTACAGGAACCTGCTCCAGATGGCCGCGCATGACGGCCAGATCCCGGGCGTGATAACCCACGCCTTCCTGCTGTTTGAAACTGCTGTCGTGTTCCTCATCGAGAATGATGATCCCGGGCCAGGCCATGGGAGTGAACAGCGCCGAGCGGGTGCCGATTATGATAGCCGCCTCGCCACTGCGGGCCAGGCGCCAGGCGTCGAGGCGCTGCTTGTCGGTCAGGCCGGAATGGATCACGGCAACCGTGACTTTGAATCTGCGTTTGAATCTGTTGATGGTTTGCGGCGTCAGGCCGATTTCCGGCACCAGGATCAGCGCCTGCTTGCCAGCCTTGAGTATGGTTTCCAGTACCGCCAGATAGACCTCTGTCTTGCCTGAGCCTGTGATCCCTTCAAGCAAGCTGCACTGATAGCCGCTTTGGGCATTGAGGCTGGCGACCGCCACGGCTTGCTCCGGGTTGAGCCTGTGAGGTTCTTCCCCCAGTTCAAGCTTTTGCCGCCATTCAAGATTGGCACTGACTGACCGCTCTCGTTGCTCGGCCCAGCCCTTGTCCAGCAGCCCCTTGATGGCACTCTTGCTCAGCTCCAGCGCATTGACCTCTTCAGTGGTCAGTTCCCCCTGTTTGAGCTGTTGCAGCAGTTTGCGTTGGGCGGGAGCGCGTTTCAGCGACTCCAGTGTGGCCTCCTGGCCCGCACTGGTCAGACACAGATAACTGATTTTCTCCGGTGCGGCATCGGCACCCTTGCGCAGCGCCACCGGCAGGGCCTGGGTCAACATCTGCCCCTGGCTGCAGAAATAGTATCTGGCGGCCCAAAGGGTCAGTTGGTACAGCGCCGGTGGCAGCAAAGGCGCGCTGTCCAGCACTTGATATACCGGCTTGAGTTGTTTGGGCTCGAGTTCGCACTCATCACTCAGGCCTGTCACCAGGCCTATGAGTTGCTGGCGGCCAAAGGGCACGCGCACCCGCATTCCCGGCTCGAGTGGCCAGGGGCAGGCTTTGGGCATCAGGTAACTGAAGTTCTGCCGCATGGGAACGGGAAGGGCAACTTCTACAAACTGCGGCATAGTCAGAGTTTTCGCAAATAATCACGGCACATGTTGCCCGTCAGTTTACTCAGGCTAGAATGAGAGAACCAGTCCCGGAAACAAAAAGCCGCAAAAACCGCAGCTTGAACGTGCTGACTTAACGAATCCAAACCAGAGAACCCAAGCCAGATAACCTAAGTCAGAGAACCTAAGCCGGATAACCTAAACTGGGTAACTACAAATCAAATTAGAGAGGATATGGATGAGAGCGGGTTTACTGATGCTTGTACTCATGTTGCTAACGTCTGTTGCCAGAGCAGAAACCGCCCATGTCAGTATCAATCAAAGAATGTTTGAACTCGGGCATCTGCCGCTGATCAAGGTCAACGTGGTGGCCGACAGTGAGGATATGACCCGGCTTGAGTTTATTGTCAGGCAGCAAGGTGCGGCGGAAAAACTCATGGTGCAACCCATCAACCGTTACATGGTGCTGCTGCTGGGGATAGATGAAGTGACCGACAAGCAGGCCGAATTGTTGGTGCGGGAATACCGAATCAATCGCTGGTATGAACTCAAACGCTTGCCCTTGTTCGATACCTCAGTGCCTGTGGTGCTGCGCTCCAACCGGGCAAGAGTCTTTGCCGAGCAGATGCCGACTGAGCCACCGCAGACTGTCATGTCAATCCAAGCTTTAGAAAACAAGGCCATAGAAAACAAAGCGATAGAAGCCAGAGCTGTGCCAGCCACAGTAGTATCAAGCAAAGTCGTGCCACCGCCAGCCGTTCAAGCTCAAAGAGTTAAAGATGTCGCCGGTCAACCCCAGAGTGAGCCTCAAAGCCTTGGTGCGCACTCGGCATCTCAAGCCGTTGCAGCGCCGGGGCGCCAGGTGAAGGCTCTGCCAATTGCTAGTCGTGAGCCGGGATGCATGCTGGATTTCGATGGTACAGAAACCCTTTGGCGGGTGGCCAGCCGCTATGCACAGAACAGCCATACCCACGTCTATGGCGCCATGCTGGCCATTTTTGATGCCAATCCCAAGGCCTTCAGTCGCGGTGATATTCGCAACCTTCGCCGCGATGCCAAGTTGCACTGCCCCAGTAGTAGCTTGCTGCAGTCCTATGGAGATAAGACGGCCGCCAAAGAAAAGTTCGAGCAGATGTAGTCGCCTACTTGTCAGCGCTGGGTAGATACTGTACTATTCTGCGCCCTGAACTTTTGATATTAACCGCATGTGGTGTCCGACTTCGGGTTGGAAGAGCGACATGGCCTTAACTTGAGGTAACCCCAATGAAACCAGGTATCCATCCTGAATACGCAGAAATCACTGCAACTTGTACTTGTGGCAACGTCATCAAAGTAAACTCTACTGCAGGCAAAGCTCTGCACTTGGACGTTTGCGGTGCATGTCACCCTTTCTACACTGGTACTCAGAAAGTTGTTGATACCGGTGGTCGTATCGACAAGTTCAACAAGCGTTTCGGTATGCTGGGCAAAAAGTAATTGCCACTGCAACCAATCGAAAAGGCGTCCATGGGACGCCTTTTTTGTTGCCTTTACCCCGTCCTGAATATTCCTCATGGGGCTATGAATTAAGTTCGAAACCAAGATGTTTTCAGGCTATATAGATTATTATCTGCCATGAATCATATGGCGGTATGGGGCAACAGATTAATATCTATTGTTGGTACTTATCATATTTTGCGGCTTGAATTTTTGCATATTGTTCGATTGACAGCCTCTGGCATCTTCCCTACCCAATGGGCAGGGGGATAAGTCGCTGAAAATATCGATATTAACGCATAGTTTATTACTGACCCGTTTAAGCAAGTCTTGCTTCTTTAATTGACCAAACATGAGGTCCAACTTAATAGTACTGATATGCAATATGTCGGCAATTTCGTCACGGGTTAGTTTAAGATCTATGGTTAACCAATGTTTATCAAAGGGTACTTGAAGCACAACCAATATATCAAATAAGAACTTGATCAGTTTGTCTTCCGGTGATGAGGTCAGCAAGAAAATGGCCAATCCGGTCTGGCGTTCGGTATAATAGGCGGCGTCATACATGAACTGCATAAACAGGTCGATATCTTCTGTCACCAGCTTTTTTATCAGTTTCTTATCTATAGTGATGATTTTGCTGTCTCTGGCAGCAAGAATATTCTTACAACAAGTGCAGCCCTCATCCAGCAACAGATGATAGTCGGTCAGTCGCCCTGGGAATATGGCATTCAGAAATTTTGGCCGGGTAAAGTCATTGGTTCTTTTGGAGTAGAAAATCAGACCGCTTTCGAGATAGATAAAGTTGTTCAATAATAGATTTTTATTTAACTGCTCACCTTTTTTTAATTTCTGTGGTGCGCCATTGGCATAGAAAAATTCGGCAATGCGATCATTGACTCCGCCGGGAAAGAACAGCGTCGATTTCTTTTTTTCATCTGCTCCAAGTGAGATTGCAGTCAACATTATTCGCACCCAAAATATAACATTTGTAAGAATTGTAACATGGCTTCGGTTGGACAAATGTGGTGTCGATCCGTAAAACCAGGTTAACTTATGCCATTATGTTTTCTATATATCTACTTATATCCATATTTAACATATTGATTTCAGGCGTCGCTGTCATCGAGCTCATTACTCACGGCTTGCAGATAACGAAAATACTCGCTGGCCAATAGTGATAAACCTAGATAATAGCCGGTTTGAGCATGTTCTTCCGCTAGTGACAGGCAGCGTTGCACCCAAGGTTGGACATGGTCAGTCAATAGCCTTTGCAATATTGGTGAATACTGTTCTCGATTATCTGTCGCCATTTTGTCCAGCAGGTAGGCGATGACAACGCAGATCAGTCCCAGATGGTCGACCGGCTCGTTGCGATCGAAATGGATCTGCAACCCATGCTGTTGATAAAAAGTCAGTAAATCCAGGGTGGAAGAGCCATTCAACAAACCTGAAGCAGACTGATAAACCGAGCCCCAGGGCGGCGCAACCGGAGTCCCGGGGCCGTTGAATAACTGGCCATAATCCAATTGCAGTGCAATCAGTTGCTCACGGCTTCCATCCCAGTGCTTGAGATAGTCGCTCAACTTGTTCAAAGCCAAAGATTCGCGTTGGCTGTGAGTCAGCCTGGGCCACTGCGTGGCGATATCGCTCAGCGTAAATTGTTCAACCAGCTCTGCCGTGGGCAGATCCAACAACACCTTATGCAATACGTTGGCGATACTCTGCAAACAGAGAAGTGTATCGGTTGAGATAGCCATAAAACTCCAAAGAGGGAGAGCAGCCAAGGCTGCTCTCTTGAGGGTTACACTTCCCTGATATTCAGGATCTGCCCATTGCTACGGGCATTTCGTGGCGCTTTGACTATCAGGTTGGGTGAGGTGATGGATTGTGATGGCAGCGGGGCAAAATGGCCATCGCCGTATTTGGCCCGTAGATTATCCATGGTGTCGAAATCCAAGGCCCTGAGTGGGCAGGCATCAACACAAATAGGCTTCTTCCCCTCCTGCAACCTATCCTGACAACCATCGCATTTGGTCATGATCTTGCGCTGAGTATCCAATTGCGGGGCATCATAAGGGCAAGCTCGGGCGCAGGATTGACAGCCTATACACAAAGATTCCTCGACCAATACCAAACCCTTGTCTTGCTGTTTATGCATGGCACCTGTGGGGCAGGCCTTAACACAGACAGGCTCGCTGCAATGGTTGCAGCCTATGGAGGCGTAGTGGGCAAATACGTCCTGTTCATAGCTTCCGTCACCGTTTTGATTCCAACTGCCACCGCCGTATTCATACACCCGTCGCCAAATCACTCCGGGCAAGGCGGCCACCCCCAGTTCCCTGGCGTTGTCTTTTGAGCGTAACAGGCCAACCATGCGGTCTTTACAAGCAATATGACAAGTCTTGCAACCTGTGCACTTGCTGCTGTCAAAGTAGAATCCATATTGAGTTTGCTGAGTCATTTTTTGATCCTCTATTATCTTTTCTTGATAACAGCAACACGGTTGGTGTGTTGAGGGTTACCCTTGGTAATGGGTGACGGGTGATACTTGGTCAAAGTGTTGATGCAACCGCCCAGATCGACAGTATGTCCGGAAGGCCCGGTACTCATTGCCGGATCCGGCTTGTACCAAGCACCCTGTCCCAGGGAACAAACACCGGGTATGACCCTGGGGGTCACTTTCACCGGTACTTCAATGGTGCCTCGTTCGTTATAGGCCCAGACTATGTCACCGTCGGCAATACCATGTTCAGCAGCGTCAGTTGGGTTCATCCACAGTGCGTCTTCCACCGCTTCGCGCAGCCAGGGCACATTGTGGTAACTGGAGTGGGTGCGACCCTTGGTATGGTAGCCACACAATTGCAGATTAAAGCCTTTATCAATCGTTTCCTGATCCTGATATCCGTCCCAGGTCACAACATATTTGGGTAATGCCGTGATTTGATCTCCCGGGCGCAGTGTCCAGGTGGCTGCCTTGCGGGCCAGAGAGATGGAGTACAGCTCGATCTTGCCTGAGATGGTTGGTCTGGCATTGGCAACCGGGTCGGCCACAAAGGCCTGCATGGCAATGGTCGACGATGGCATGTATTTACGGAATACCCCGGCCTTTTGCGCTTCTGCATAAGTATCGGGCCAATTGATGTCCGGATGCATTGCTTTGGTCTGGGTATAAAGGTGCTCACACCACTGCTCGCCTGTGCGACCCTCGGTATAGGCGGCTTCTTTACCCATGGCGCGGGCGATGCCGCTGCAGATTTCATACATGGATTGAGCCTGGCCCAAAGGTTTCAAGGCGCTGCTCATAAAGGTGGCGTAGGCCATCTGACCCGAAGCATAGCTGTCGTTGGCAAAGTCGTTGGATTCAAGCCAGGTGCTGTCCGGCAACAGATAGTCGGCAAACTTGGCTGATGGTGTCATCCAGCAATCGCAGACCACGATTAACTCACACAGATTTTCATCCTTCAAAATAGCCGCGGTACCGTTGCTGTCGGAGTGTTGGTTAACCAGGGCATTACCGGCGCAGTTGATAATGGCCTTGATGCCGGTTTTCAGCGTGGTGGCATTGTGATCCACCAGCTCGTTGCTGCTGCCGGCGATACGCACACCATCTTTGCTGCCGGTAAACTCCTGGCCGCGAACTATGGCATCGGACCAGGTAAATACCGGAATAGTGACCTCAACCGGGTTGGTGCCGGTAGGCATTGCCGGCACGGCAAAACTGTAGCTGGTGGGCATGGCCCCGTTGTTAACCCCTTCTCGGCCCAGTTTGCCCGTCATGATTGCCAGGGTGTACACGGCGCGGGTAGCCTGATCACCGTTGGCATGGCGGCTGATACCTGCACCGGCGCTGATATAGGGTGCGCTGGCGTTCATGATATCTGTGGCCAAGGCTTTGATTTTATGTTCCGGCACACCACATATTTCGGCGGCCCACTGGGTGTTGTGGGCACCATCGGCGGCAAATTTACCTACGCCCATGATGTAATCGTGGTAGCTCTCTGCCGGATCTATGTACTGGGCATGGGAGGCAATGAAGGCGTCGCTGTTGAGGGCGACTGCGGCCTTGGCATTTTCCAGGGACTGTTGGTCGAATCCCACCACATATTTATCCAGGAAGCCTTTTACCTCGCGAGTGACAAACCCTGAGGTGATCATTTCATGAATAATGGCTTCAATCAGTGCGGCATCTGTGCCGGGTCTGATGGGAAGCCAGTGATCCTCGTTTCCGCGCATTGAGTCTGTGTAGCGAGGCTCTACCATCCAAACTTTGATGCCCTTGGTATTGGCCGCCAGAGACTTAATAAAATCATAGCCTTCGCCGCTGCCGCTCATACGGATTTCATTGGGGTTGAAACCAAAACCCACAAACAGATCCGAGTTGGCAATTTGATCCAGCGAAGTGCCGCCAATGCTATCCCACTGATCGCCATAGGTTGCAATACAGGCGGCATAAACGCCGGCCCAGGAATAGTCCCAATGGTGGTCCAGGAAGCCACCATTCAGGTTCAGCAGCCGTCCCCAGGTTTTGGTATTGGCAGCAAAACCATAGTAAGCGCCGGTGCCATAGTGCATGTAGATAGACTCGGGCCCCTTGCTTTGGTCTTGGGCTATCTGTTGCAGTTTGGAGCCTATCTCGGCATAGGCTTCTTCCCAGGTGATAGGAACAAACTTACCTTCGCCGCGCTCACCGACCCGTTTCATGGGTTGGCGCAATCTATCTGTTGCATAGGTGCGTTGACGCAGTGAACGGCCACGTGGACAGCAACGGATCTGATGGTTGACGCCGTATTCATCAGTGGTTTCATGATCTGATTCAACGCGGGTGATGACCCCATCACGGCTGAAGACCTTGACCGGACAGTTGGAGCCACAGTTCACCAGGCATGCCGACCAATTCAGCTGTTCGTCAGTTACCGGAGGCTTGGGAGGCACCACGTTAGCGTCCTTAGAGCTGGAATCACAGCCGGATACCGTGGCTGCAGCGCCAAGAGCAGCACTCATCTTCAAAAAGTTTCTACGTTCCATTTTTTATCCTCACAATGTAAGCCTTGCTCAAGGCAGCAGGTAGCTGAAGGACAACATCAGCTGATGGGCGTTGTAGTTATGGTTGAGCACCCCCAAAGTCGTTAAACCCGTCACTGCGTCTATCCCGACCTCGTTACCATCTGTGTCGAAATAGCGTTCATATCTATAGGTAAGTTTCAGTGCCATGGCGTCGTTCAGGTGGTAGCGGCCGTACAGCTCTGCGCTGTGGTTAAAGCTGTAGTAGTCGTCATAGGCCCCGCCTTCTGTCAGGGTGTTACCCTCAGAGTTGGCAAATTGATAATCAGCCCCCAAGGTCAAGCGTTCATCCAGCAAACCGCTGTAGGCTAGGCCGGCCCCGAGGGAGATAAAGTTATCCTTGATGTCACTGTGCCATGGCGTTAACTGATCCCCGTTTTGTTGGGAACTGATCCACTGTTGACCGGCCGTACCGTAGGCGCTCAAGCGTTCACTCAATTGCAAAGACAGATTCAGGTCGTATCCATAGTCACGAGATTCGGTCAATCCAATCACAGTGTCCCGGTAGTCATCCAGGGCATAGTGACTGTTGAAATCCAGGGTCATCCAGTTCAGCGGCGTATACTGCAGCCCCATTTCCATGGCCGTCCGCCGCCGATCCGCCAGGTGGTACTTACGCAACAGGCTATTGGTTTCACTGGATGTCAGCTCGCCGGCTTGATAACGACTGCCGCCGCGGTCGCCATAACTGGCCTTGAGATCCAGCCGCAGCGGTGAAACCAACTGCATTCCCAGCTTGGCCCACAGGTTATGGTCACGGGTTTCTTCCCGCTCGCCATAGCTGCGCTCTACCTGCTTGAATTCATATCCACCTTGCAGGCGATAGCCGGGCGCCAGGCGATAACTGGCATTGAGCCGGGCACTCTGGCGCTCAATATCCAACAGTGGGTTTTGTCGTATGGCGCCACTGACGGGATTGAGTTCAAGCTGGACAAATTCAGCCACACTGGAGTCGTTGTCACGTTTGCGGTAATCCAGTTGTCCGCCCAGGCGTAGACGGCTATTTACCGCGGTACTGACGGCCAGATTGGCGTCTGTGGTATTGACCTGACCATCCCAGCTCTGCAGAGGATTTCCCGTCATCTGGATCAGTCCTTCATCCTGCAGCATTCTCCCGGCGACTATCCGACCACTGAAAATCGTGCTGGCCAGGCGGTACTGACCGTTCAAGGTCAGTTGGTGCGCCTGGTTGTCCGGCGTAGCGCTGTAGAGGTCTGCGGCATAAGGCAGACTCAGGTTGTTGATATCATTGTTGTATTGGCTTCCTTGATAGGCCAGTTCAGTAAACCAGTTGTGGCCACTGAGCTGTAAACCTGCCCGCAACTTGTCATTGCTCTCATCTACAGGCAAGGCAAAGTTGACCGGTCTTGGTGTTATCAGGCTGGCACTGCGGTGGCCTTGCTTTTCCTCTCTATCATAACGCACATAGCTGCTCAAGTTGCCGAGTGATGCCAAGGCGCCGAAGTCATAGCTCAGCCCTATGCCGGCCTGTTGCCGCTCCAGCTCAAGATCCAGATAGCGTAGATTGGGACTGGGTTGCAGCAGCCCCTTGTCGTGCCACAGCCGAGTCGCTGCATCACTGTTTTCAAAGCGCGTCAGATTGCGGTAATCCAACGCCAGTTGATACTGACCTGGGCGACCGGTTCTGAGACTGACGAAGCCGTTATCCAACCCCAAATCATGGGCCCTAAGCTGGCTGCGATAGCCTCCTTGGCTGCGGTAACCGAGTTCGGCATCGACACTGGCTATCATGCCGTCTCGGCCATCTCCCAAGGCATTTCCACTATGGATATCATCACTGTCGTTGTACCCGGCATTGGCAGTCACTTCACCGCTTAAGCCGGGAGCCAACTGACACTGGCGACATTGGAAACCTGAGGTATTGACCTTGTCGGTATTGGCGCGGTTGACACTGAAGTCGGCAGCCATCGCTGAGCCTGAGAGCCCCAGCAGAGCCATGGTCAACAGATTCAAAGGAAATCTCATCTTCAACACTCCTGCTTAACGGGACAGCAAACTGCCGGCCGGGTGATTGGAACCATGGATTTGGCTGTGGCAGTTCAAACAGCTCTTGCCGGCCCCAAAGGCGCTGTTGCCACCCTGAGCCACCGCCCTTGCTGCATGACCATCGTCGGCGTGACATTGCTGACATAACTGTGGTACCCGGGCTTTGAGCAAGGATTCGTTAACACTGCCGTGAGCCTTGTGGCAGTTGGCACAGTTTTCCACCACTGGGGCATGCTCCCACAGCACTGGCCCACGCTTGTCGGCATGGCATTCATAACAAGTGGTATTGAGGCTGGTTTGTTTCAGCGCGCTTTCAGTCAGGGAACCATGAGGGTTGTGGCAATCGATACAGGTCATACGATCCCACTTGAGAGGGTGGGCTGAGCGCTTGTTCATATCGGCCTTGGCACGGGTGTGACAACTGGTACAGGCTTCGTTGATCCGCAGAGGGTTGAGCATGGGATCCTCTGCCGCATGCACCTGATGACAATCGGCGCAGGCCACCTGCTCCAGGTTATGCAAGCTGTTGTGCCAAGCCATCTGTTTGGGGTCATTGTGGCAGCCAAGGCAAACACTGTTTTGGCTATCACTCGACAGTTTTGAACCCGCGCCGAAGCTTATCATCGGCTCTTTACCGCCACGGTTATGTTTGCCCATGGGACCATGACAGGCTTCACACTGTAATCCGGCCATGGGGGAGCGGCTGTTGTCCAGAGCGCCATGAACCCCCTGAAACAGGGCCATGACTTTCTGATCCCGCTTATGACACATCAAGCAGGAGTCGGCACCCTTGGGGGAATACTTTCCTTCACTGAACTTTTGCTCCAGTTGTTGCTCCAGTTCTGTTTGGCTTAAATCAGCCCAGGGGGCAGCATTCACAGCCGGGAACAATAATATTATCGGCACTATGAATGCTGATATTTTTAATGTGGATATCATATGTACTCCCGTTTATTTATATGCATCAGCATAGAAATAAGGCCAGCCTAAATCTTGCTTGAAATACTTTTCTAATTCTTCATGGATACATTAATCCAAAAGGAATACCCATACCTTTATATGCATATAAAACACTGCACTCTTTCTGGTGATGATCGTCACATTTGTCACTCAAACAATTATCAAACTGAGCTGGATTCCAACAAACTTGTTATTGAGCTGAACGCCTTTCTAGGCTGGAGTCCTTGGGGCAGAGTTTGGCAGGCCTGGTTTTGTGCCTGTGAAATGTCACGGAGGTTTGTCTATGGCTCTGATTTATATTGTTTTGTTCGCTATTTGTTTATGGGTGAGTTTAGTTGGAAGGGCTTAATTAGTTTTTGGGTGAACAGCCTTGGTTGATACTTACCTTAAATGGAAAAGAGATTGAAAAATAGATAATAACCCAATGCAGGTTACCTAAATTTATACATTTACTCTGTTTTATTAATTTGTTCTCAATAAGATTTGCCTGATGCTTTTTAGGTATCCTGTACACTAACCAAAGACTATGCCGTTTCTGGATGCGGATTTCTAAACTATTTCTGTGTGCAGTGGAATGATGAGTGAATTTTATTGATTAAATCAGAGTTTCAACAGCTTGCTGATACCGACAGCGGAAATACTTTATTTCACAGACGTAAATGCGACTGATTTACGGTTAAGAAATATATAAAGTTTCGATTGAGAAAATGCTCACTTTGAGTGACCGCTTTAATTATCTGTTTTTATGTGACTTATCCCTATAGGAGATGGATATGAGCGTGATCCATGCAATAGCAACCCAGTGGCAGAAGGCCGAATTTGCCGAGCGCTTGGCTGCCACTCTGGCAAGCTATCAGTCTGCTTGCGGTTTATCCGGTGGTGCGACTTCGCTGACAACCCTGTGCAATCTGGTTGCCGCCATCAGCTACCGTCCCGATGACCCTGTCTTCAGACAGGCAAGGATAGATGAGGGGACGTTATTGGCAGTATTTTTTGATTGCTTCAGGCTCTTGTTTATCAAGGAAGTACAGCAACAATCAATCACTCAGGCCGAGCAGCAGATACTGCATTTGGCCCCCAAACTGGCGGCCGAGATGTCCGTCGAGGCTTTGAGCGAGTCTCAGCAATTGCTGCGACAGCAATTGCTGAGTATCAGTCGCCAGTTGGAGTCTTTGTATACGCAGCGGCGCCAACTCAGCCGCAATATGGGGTGAAGCCAAAATTGGGGGAAATTAGTCCAATACAAACAGGGTTTGCTGTAGTCCTACCGCTTCACCGTTTTCAGCCAGTATGGCTTTAACCGTGCCGCTCTGTTCTGCCTTGACCGGATTGAGGGCTTTCATCGCCTGCACATAGCCCAGTACTGTGCCCGGCTCAACTTCTGTGCCCAGCTCCACCAAGGGGACACCATGGTCGCCGGCGCTGCGCAAAAAGGTACCGGCCACAGGTGCCAGTACTTGCACGCTGTCATTACCAATACTGAAACTGGCCTGGGGTTGTTGCGGACCAAAACGGCGGATACGCACGGCTTCCTGGCCTTCAGTAATTTCCAGCTCATTGATGCCGGATTCCTGCACCAATTCGATCAGTTTTTTGATTTTGCGGATGTCCAT
Organism: Shewanella sp. VK101; assembly: GCF_056497865.1. Classification (NCBI taxonomy): domain Bacteria; kingdom Pseudomonadati; phylum Pseudomonadota; class Gammaproteobacteria; order Alteromonadales; family Shewanellaceae; genus Shewanella; species Shewanella sp. VK101. The sequence continues at coordinate 4,350,239 of NZ_CM151402.1, read as the reverse complement.
CGTCATTCTCAGCACTTAAGGGTGACCGGACCTTCCTCTGCTCAGCCTTGTTTGAGTGCCTCTATGGCAGCTTCCAGGGCAAACTCATAACCCTTTGGCCCCAGTCCTACTATCACTCCCTTGGCCTTGTCGGAAAAAAAGGAGTGATGGCGGAACGGCTCTCTGGCATGCACATTGGAAAGGTGCACTTCGATGAAAGGAATGGCGACCCCCAGCAGGGCATCTCTGAGTGCTACGCTGGTGTGGGTAAAGGCGGCCGGGTTGATGATCACAAATCCGGCATCTGTGTTGTGGATAGCTTCTATGAGCTGGTATTCGGCATTGGACTGGATATGTTCCAGTTCCACTCCGGCGACAAGAGCCTTGTCCTGCAGTCCCTGCACCAGCTGCTCCAGCGTCCGATGACCGTAATGTTCCGGCTCTCTGCGACCAAGCAGGTTAAGATTGGGGCCATTCACCAAGAGTATTTTTGCCTGACTGCTCATATTGTTTTCCTTGCCTTGAGGGAGAGTTCGCACCTGGATCTGTGCCTCCCTGATTTCAGCAAAAGCTGTCGAATTTGTCGACCAATAGCCGCACAATCGCTGCACATTCCTTCCTGTTGTCAGCAATTATTGTCCATTCCCGCAGCGAGACTGGTCTTATCAGAAGCGGATCTTGTTCTGCCGCAGCGATTTTACTTCACCGCGTTGCTTCTTGCTGTCAACCCGGCGCCTTTGGCTGGCGCGGGTGGCCTTGGTGGGAATTCGTCTCTTGGCCACTTCGCCGACTGAGGCGACCAGCTCGATAAACTGCTGCAGGGCAGTCTGGCGGTTGGCGTCCTGGCTGCGGCTTTGCTGGCATTTGATAATGATCTTGCCGCTTGGGCTGATACGATGATCCGCCTTGGCCAGCAGCTTTTCCTTGTAGAAATCCGGCAGTGATGAGGCCTTGATGTCGAAGATGAGTTGGGCCGCAGTGGAGACCTTATTCAGGTGCTGGCCCCCGGCACCACTGGAGCGGATAAATTGCCATTCGATTTCATTTTCTGAAACTTGGACACGGTTTGAGATCTTTATCATGGCAAAATAGCTGTTTTCTGAGGCAGTCGCTATATTACCATCCCATGGGAGAGTTTACTTACTCGACGAGGCGGAAAGTCTTGTAAGGCTAAACTTACTACAAGGGAGTAACCCATAGTCATCAGATGCCGTGCCGTTGGCAGGTGTCGAAGGTTCAATGGAGTTTTGCTTATGTTGTGTCAAATTCCGGATATTGCCAAAGGCGTGATCAGCTTGTTTGCCAGCGGCCGTATCACAGCCGAGGATTACCGCACCTATCTGCGTCCCGCCATCAAGAGCTACCGCCAGGAGTGGGGCCAGGTCTGCCTCTACATAGAGGCAGATGTGTTGTTGGAAGGCTGGGAAATGGCATCACTCTCGGGAGCCGGTGAGGTGCAACTGCCCCCCTTCGATGCCTTGGTATTTGTCGGCGGCCCAGACTGGGTAGGCAATGCGGTGCGCCTGCTGGGGCCCTTTGTCAGCGCTGAATTGGCCTGGTATCCGCTGGAGCATAAGGATGAAGCTATTCGTTGGATAGCCAAGCGTTCGGCCTGCTAGTTGCCGAAACCTCCTATAGGGTAAAGCCGGTTATTCTGCTATTCTGTGGCGATTAAGTAACTCAGATAAGGAAATTTCGATGTCATTATCCAAAATTTTTGCTGCATCTCTGGCGCTGGCTTTTGCCGCTGGATTGAGTGCTTGTGCCCCTGAAGTGGGCAGTGAAGCCTGGTGTAAGCAGATGGATGAAAAGCCCAAAGGTGATTGGAGCGCCAATGAAGCGGCCGATTACGCCAAACATTGTGTGTTTAAATAACTGAACTTTATCTTGGCCTGTAGGTCTATTTGGGCACGGGCCATTTTCTTCCCTTAATCGGAATTATTCTTGACTGTATTTGTCCGCAAACTGACTCATATGCTTATCGCCTTGGTGGTGCTGCAATTTTGCGCCGCTAATCTCGGCGCGCATCAGTTGCACCTGGGCAATCCGGCCGAGGAAGAAAGCAACCATCCTCATCTCAAATTTGTCACCGAAGTCACAGTCATCAGCGAGTGTGTGGATTGTACCTGTGGCACAGATGAAGCCTTGGAAGCCGATATTCCCTTTGTCAGCCACAGTCATCAACTGACCCATACTGAATCCCAACAGTTCGATCTCTGCCTCGACTGTCAGTGTCATGGTGGTCATCTGTCACTGCCGGTTACCCTGGCACACAGCCCGGCTCCCTTGATGCACCCCAGGCCCCAGAGCCTGGAGCCCGCTTTTCAACCCTATTTCTCCACTCCGGATTACCGCCCCCCAATAGTCTGATCTTTCTGATCATCAGTGCGTGTGAAGCCCGGGCATAGCTTGCCTGTGTCCCATTGCGTTTGTCTTGTGCTGGCTGTCGTCAGAGCCTGAAACGGTTCTCTCTTGCAACCAACTCTGGTCATGCGTCTTGGCAGGCGTTGCGCAGCACTGTGGTCAGCATCAACTCAGAAATTATCAAAGCCAACCCTTGACTTTAGATTTAACTCAAAGGTTTATGCTTTGGCCAATGTTCACCATTGGCTTGCTGCCAAATATGTCTTTCCAAGGAAAGTTTATGTTGAAATTTATAGTCTCTATGAGTCTATTGGGCGTGGGAGCGCTAACCTATCAGCCCGCCTTTGCCGGAGAAAAACCGGATAACACCTCTCTTGTGGCCGAGGTCAAGTCGGGGACCGAACCCTCACTGGCCTGGTTTGGCGAGCTTAAACAACAGATCCTCACCTTACCCGAGTTTCAGGCTCAGGAAGCCAGGATCCGTGAGGCTCAATATCTGGCCAAGGGCGCCGATCGCGCCATCTACAACCCCGAGTTGGGCTTGAGTTATCTCAATGCCCCAGAGGATGACACCTACAGCCTGTCCATTAGCCAAACCATTGACTGGGGCGACAAGCGCGCAGCCGCCAGCGCATTGGCGCTTACGGAGTTGATGCGCTTGGAGAGTGATATCACTCTCGAGCGCTCCCGCTTGTATGCCGAGGTGTTGCAGGCCCTGGTCGATCAGAGCCTGGCACAGAAGAAACTGATGTTCGTGCGGGCGCAGCAAAACTATGGTGAGCAACAGTTGCAGATAGCCAGGCAAAGGGCCGAGGTCGGTGATTTGTCCCAAGCGGAATTGAATCTGATGGAGTTGGAACAAGCCAGTGCCATCAGTGATCTGGCCTTGGCCCAGAAGGCGTTGCTGGATGCCGATACCCGCATTCTGGCGCGTTTTGGCCGGGCAGAGCTTCCCTTTGGCAGTTTCGCCGGCCGTCTCGAATTGCCCGCGACTGAGGCGCCCGTGCCGGCACTGACCACCGCCGGATTACAACTGGAGTTGGCGCGGCTGCAAGTCAATCAAGCCAAGGCCCAGGCGGCGGCCGATCCCAATTTCAGCCTCAACGCCGAGAGGGAAGGCTCCGACAACAAGCTGGGGATTGGCGTATCTGTGCCGTTGCATCTGCGTAACGACTACAGCGAATCGATTAAGGCGGCAATGGAGGCGGTCACTGCCGCCAAGGCGCAATACCAAAGCATTGAGATGGCGCTAAAACAACAACAACAACAGTTCAATTACAGCTTACCCAGATTGAAGCAGAGCTGGCTCGACTGGCAACAGCAGGCCTTGGTGGCCGGTCGCAAGGCGGCCGAGCTCTTAGGGCAACGCTGGCGCAGCGGCGATCTCAGCACCAGCGACTATTTGACCAGCCGGCGACAGTTGGCCAGCAGCTTTCAGGCCGGTCTCGAACTGGAAGCCGCCCTCTACCAAAGCTGGCTCGAGTGGATGGGAGCTTCGGGGCAACTGCCCGGCGCGCTGCCGGAAATAGCCGTATCCCAGGAGAACGCCCAATGACAGCCCCATACACACTAAGGTACCGGACAATGAACAAGACTCTACAATACCCACGGCTGCAGGCCGCTTTACTGGCGCTGATGTTGGGGCTGTCCAGCCCCTTGACTATCGCCGCCGAAGAAGGACATGAAGATGAACATCAGGCGCTGCAGCTCTCAAGTGAGCAGCGCCAACTGGCCGGTGTCCAGACCCAGGTGGTCAGCGCCGGTGGCTTTAGCCTCAATGCTTTCGCCAATGCCACCTTGCTGGTGGATCGCGAGCGCACTGTGGTGCTGGCGCCGCAGCTGGAAGTGCGAGTGCTGGAGCGGCATGTGGTGCCGGGACAGGAGGTAAAAGCGGGCGATCCTCTGCTGACCTTGGGTGGCGCCGCCGTGGCCCAGGCCCAGGCTGACTATATCAATGCCGCCGCCGAGTGGAGCCGGGTCAGCCGCATGAGCGAGAGTGCCGTCAGTGCCAGTCGCAGGCTGCAGACTCAGGTCGATGCCAGTTTAAAACGCGCCATTCTCAAGTCGCTGCAGATGACAGATCAACAGATCAAGGCGCTGGAAAGCCGGCCGCAGGGAATAGGCCAGTATCAACTGCTGGCGCCCATAGATGGTCGGGTGCAGCAGGATGAGGCGCGCCTCGGGCAGTTGCTCGGTGCCGGCAGCCAACTGCTGCAACTGACCGATGAGCGCTCACTGTGGGTGGCCGCCGAGCTGACCCCATCGCAGGCCGAAGGCTTGAGTGAAGGCAGCGAAACCCTGGTGCGGATTGGCGATCGCAGTGTCAGTGCCAGTGTGATAGGCCGCTCCCATGAGTTGTCCAGCGTGACCCGCACCGAGCGGGTGCTGGCGCGACTGGATAACACCCAGGTGCGTTGGCACGCAGGTCAGTTTGCCGAACTGTTTTTGCCCGATCCCCGCGGTGAAGGTGTGATGCTGCCGGATGCGGCGCTCAGTCGCAGTAGCGACGGCGACTGGCAGGTGTTCATCGAAGATGATGACGGTTTCGAGGCCAAAGAGGTGCAACTGCTGGCCAGCGAGCGCGGCATGAACTTGGTATCCGGCATAGAGCCCGGAACTCGGGTCGTTACCGCCGGGGCCTTCTTCCTGGCATCCGAGCTGGCCAAGGCCGGCTTCGACATCCACAACCACTGAGGACAGCACTATGCTGCAATCGTTAATAGATTGGGCGATCCGCAACCGCTTTCTGGTGTTGCTGGCCTTGATTGTCGTCCTGGTAGTGGGTGTGTTTTCCCTGCCAAAGCTTAATCTTGATGCCTTTCCCGATGTGACCAATGTGCAGGTCACTGTCAATACCGAAGCCGAGGGGCTGGCGGCCGAAGAGGTGGAAAAACTCATCTCTTATCCGGTGGAGTCCAGCATGTACTCACTGCCCGCGGTGACAGAAGTTCGTTCACTCTCCCGCACCGGCCTGTCCATAGTGACAGTGGTGTTCGAGGAAGGCACGGACATCTATTTTGCCCGCCAGCAGGTGTTTGAACAACTGGCCGCCGCCAAAGAGATGATCCCGGACGGAGTCGGGGTGCCGGAAATCGGTCCCAACACCTCGGGCCTTGGGCAGATTTATCAGTACATACTGCGGGCCGAGCCGGACAGTAATATCGGCGCCGATGAGCTGCGCAGTCTCAATGACTATCTGGTGAAGCTGCTGCTGATGCCGGTTGGCGGCGTGACCGATGTGCTCTCTTTCGGTGGCGAAGTGCGTCAGTATCAGGTCAGGGTCGATCCCAATCGACTGCTGGCTTACGGTTTGTCTATGTCACAGCTGGAGCAGGCGCTGAATGCCAATAACCGTAATGCCGGCGGTTGGTTTATGCCCAATGGTCAGGAGCAACTCGTGGTGCGCGGCTATGGTCTGTTGCCTGCGGGCCAGGCCGGGCTGGATGCCATAGGCCGCATTCCGGTGAGCGAATACCAGGGCACACCGGTCACTGTCTCCGATTTGGCCGAAGTGGATTTTGGCAGTGAAATCCGGGTCGGCGCTGTCACCATGACCCGTCGGGACGACAATGGCGAAGCCAAAGCCTTAGGCGAAGTGGTTGCCGGGGTGGTGCTCAAGAGGATGGGCGCCAACACCAAGGCCACCATTGATGAAATTGCTGCCCGCGAGCAGCTGATAAGCCAGGCGCTGCCCGAGGGGGTCACCTTCGAAGTGTACTACGATCAGGCCGATCTGGTGACCAAGGCGGTGACCACAGTGCGTGATGCCCTGTTGCTGGCCTTTATGTTTATCGTGGTGATCCTGGCACTGTTTCTGGTCAACGTACGGGCTACCTTGCTGGTATTGCTGTCGATTCCTGTCTCCATTTTGCTGGCATTGCTGGTGATGAGCTATCTGGGAATGTCGGCCAACCTGATGTCGCTCGGTGGTTTGGCGATCGCCATAGGTATGCTGGTGGATGGCTCTGTAGTGATGGTGGAGAACATCTTCAAACATCTGAGTGAGCCGGATAGGCGCCATCAGGACCAGGCTCGGCAGCGCAGCGACTGCGAAGACGATCCCTACCATGCCGACGAAGACCAACACAGAGGCTCGATTGCCATGAGGGTATGGCAGGCCGCCAAAGAGGTGTGCAGCCCGGTGTTCTTTGCCACGGCGATCATTATAGTGGTGTTTGCGCCGCTGTTTGCCCTGCAAGGGGTCGAAGGCAAGCTGTTTCAGCCGATGGCGGTGAGCATCATCCTCGCGATGATCTCGGCGCTGTTGGTGGCACTGCTGGTGGTGCCTGCAATGGCCGTTTATCTGTTCCGCAAGGGGGTGACTTTCCGTCAAAGTCCAGTGTTGGCACCGCTTGAGCGGGTGTACCGTCCGCTACTGCAAAAGGTGTTGACCGCGCCTGGCAAGGTGGGGTTGGTGGCGGTAGTCATGCTGGGCATGAGCTTGTCGCTGTTGCCAAGATTGGGCACGGAATTTGTGCCTGAACTGGAAGAGGGCACCATCAACTTGCGGGTCACCCTGGCACCCACTGCGAGTTTGGATACTTCACTGGATGTGGCGCCCAAACTTGAGGCCCTGCTGTTGGAGTTTCCTGAGGTGGAGTATGCCCTGTCACGCATAGGGGCACCTGAGCTGGGCGGCGATCCTGAGCCTGTGAGTAATATTGAAATCTATATCGGTCTCAAACCGCTGGAACAGTGGACTTCTGCAAATAGTCGCGCCGAACTGCAACGCCTGATGGAGCAGAAACTCAGTGTCTTCCCCGGGTTGTTGCTGACCTTTTCCCAGCCAATCGCTACCCGGGTCGATGAACTCCTGTCCGGGGTCAAGGCGCAGTTGGCCATCAAGCTGTTTGGTCCGGATCTCGATGTGCTGGCGGAAAAAGGCGAACAACTGTCGAAACTGGTGGCCCAGGTGCCCGGTGCCGTGGATGTGTCTCTTGAGCAGATCACCGGCGAGGCGCAATTGGTGGTACGGCCGAAAAACGCGATGCTGGGACGTTACGGCATCAGCGTCGATGAGGTGATGTCGCTGGTGAGCACAGGCATAGGCGGCAGCAGCGCCGGCCAGGTTATCGACGGCAACGCCCGTTACGATATCAACCTGCGTCTGGCCAGCCGTTTCCGCCAGAGCCCGGATGCGATAGCCGATCTGCGTCTGGTGGCCGCCAATGGGGCTCAGGTGCGTTTGGGTGAAGTGGCCGATGTCAGCATAGAGATGGCGCCGCCCAATATCCGCCGTGACGATGTGCAGCGGCGTGTGGTGGTGCAGGCCAACGTCTCCGGCCGGGACATGGGTTCCGTGGTGCAGGATATCTACAACCTGGTGCCCGAGGCCCAACTGCCGCCCGGCTATACCGTGATGGTGGGCGGCCAATATGAGAATCAGCAGCGGGCTCAGCAAAGACTGATCCTGGTGGTGCCCATTTCTGTGGCGCTTATTGCCTTGCTGCTTTACTTCTCCTTCGGCTCCATCAAGCAGGTGGCGCTAATCATGGCCAATGTGCCACTGGCGCTGATTGGCGGCGTGTTGGCGCTTTGGCTCAGCGGTACCTATCTATCTGTGCCCAGCTCCATCGGCTTTATCACTCTGTTTGGGGTGGCGGTGCTCAATGGGGTGGTGCTGGTGGACTCAATCAACCAGCGCCGCAACAGCGGTGAGTCATTGGAGCAGGCAGTGTATGAAGGTACGGTCGGCCGTCTGCGACCTGTGTTGATGACGGCGCTGACTTCGGCGCTGGGGCTTATCCCCATCTTGATGTCAACCGGTGCCGGCAGTGAGATCCAAAAGCCGTTGGCCGTGGTGGTGATAGGCGGCCTGCTGAGCTCAACCGCATTGACCCTGCTGGTATTACCAACCCTGTATCGAGCCCTGTATCTCAAGAGCGACAAGGAGCTGGAAGCCTTGGAATAACAGCAGAATTGCTCCGATAGAGAAGCATTGTACTGATTGGAGTGTGACGCCCCAAAGTGGAAGATGAGAGCCGCTTTGGATCATGGCCGGACTGCCTACCTGGCCTGCGTCATAAGGCCTGCCGCTTTGCGGCTGGGCCTGGGCAGGGATGCCCCCTTTTATAAGGAAACATGCTATGCAGAAATCTTCTCAAGATTGGCAGCCGCTGGAGTTGGAGAGCAGCGGCCACCCCCACAAACATGGCCCGGATCTCGGCAGTCGCCGCTTGGGACTGGCTGTGATCATCAATATGTTACTCACTCTGGCGCAGCTGTTTGGCGGTATTCTGGCCGGCAGTTTGTCGCTGATTGCCGACGCGCTGCATAATTTCAGTGACGCCATCGCGATATTGATTGCCTTGATCGCCCGCAAAATAGGCCAGAAAGCCAGTCACCCCGGTATGAGCTACGGTTATAAACGCGCCGAAGTACTGGGCACCTTTATCAATGCGGCAACCTTGCTGTTGGTGGGGGTGTACCTTATCTATGAGGCCTTGCAGCGCTTCTGGAACCCGCAACCTGTGGATGGCATGCTGGTGTTCTGGTTGGCGGGACTGGCTTTGATTATCGATATTGGCACCGCTATGCTGACTCACAGCGCCGGTGCCAAGGACAATATGAACATCCGCGCCGCCTTTATTCACAATGTGTCGGATGCCATGGCGTCTGTGGCCGTGCTGGTGGCCGGCGGGCTTATTATCCTCTACCAATGGTATTGGGTCGATCTCCTGGTTACTGTGTTGATCTCAGCCTATGTGATCTACCACGGTGCACTGTTACTGGTGGAATCCGGGCGCATTCTAATGCAGCAGGCACCGGCCGGCTTGGCTCCGGAGCTGCTGCAGGAGCAATTGGCCGCCAGGCCCGAAGTGGCCAGAGTCGAGTCCATGCATCTGTGGCGTTTGGATGAAAAGCAAAACGTGTTGACTGTGGTGGTCTATCTGGAGCCTGGGCTGGACGGTGAATTGCCATTGGTGCAGCAGCGGCTCAGGCGTTGGTTGAGCCGACGCACCCTGGGGGCTGAGATAACGCTTGAGTGCAGGTTTGCCTGAATCAGCATCCGTCGGCGCCGAGCATGCGCTGCAGCAGTTGGCTTAGCCTGGTTGTTGCTTCTTGCGGCTGGGCATGGCCGCAGGCCACGGCATTGGCGACTTCATTGATGGCGCCATGTATGGCCCAGCACAGCAGCTTGCTTTGCGGCGCAGGCAGCTTGAGGTAATCGGCAAAGAGTTCGCTGTAGAAGTCGGTGAAGAAGTCGCGAATATCTGTGGTGATGTTCTGATACTCGGGATAGCCGCGCAGCGCCGCAACTATTGCCTCATACTCCGGGCCGCAGCGTACGGCGCAGTCCAGATAGGCACGGCAGACCAGGGTGCATAGCTCTGCCAGCGAGGCTTTTTGCTCCGCTGCGGCCTGTTTCACCGCCTTGACAAATAGATTGTCGTAATGGCGGTACATCTGTGCCAGCAATCCTTGCCGGGTAGCGAAGTGGCGATAGGTCAAAGGCTTGGTCACTCCGGCTCTTTGAGCCAGGGAGTTCAAGGTCAGTGCATCGGTACCGGCTTCGCGGACAATCTCGCAGGCAACTTCGAGCAGCTGTTCGCGGCGCTGATCTTTGAGCATTCTCTTTTTCACGTATCCCCCACAGATAGCTGATTGAATTTAAATTGAAAAAGCGGCAATGCATCGCATTGTCGCTTCTCTTTTGTCACTCAGTATAGGGTTGCAGTGGAACCCTTGGAAAGTCGATTTTCGGCTGCACTGTATTGTTGACCCAGTTGCTAAAGTTATTCAGACCACTCCAGGCGCAGACCTGCATCACCTTGGCCTCACTGATCCCGGCATCCAGACAGGCCGTTAGCAAAGAGTCAGGCAACTTGCCTCTGTGTTGCAGCAGTGCTAGGGCGACATCCAGTAGCAGCTGATCTTCGCGGTTATCGGCCTTGCCCTGCTGCGCCTTGATGCAGGCATCGGGGCTGAGCCCGGCACGTTTCCCGGAAAAGCTATGGCCGCTGACACAGTATTCGCAGCCATTATAGTTGGCAACCGCCAGGGAGATCATCTCCCGCTGGGCCAGGCTCAGCAGGCTGTGTTCTTCCAGATTGGCCTCAAACTCCAGATAGCCCTTCATGACCGCGCCATTTATGCCCAGAGCCGAATAGAAGTTGGGGATCATGCCGTAGCGAGTCTTGATCTCCTGCAATATGGGTTTGGCCAGTTCATCGGCATTGTCCAGAGTGCACTTGGTTAACCTTTCCACACTAAAACTCCTGTTGCTGTTATTGGCCGTTTACGGCTAGGGCGCAACGGCAAAAAAATACCAAGCTGTGCCGGTCGGCTGCTTTGCCTGTCCTCGAAACGGATGCTCTTGAAACAGATACCCTTGAAACAACAGCCACCGGCGCTTGGTTGAATAAGTTACTTATGGTAACAAGTGCAAAGTTACCATTGGTAACTTTTGTTTGCAATCTCCAGCTAGCCTGTTTTTCAAACAAGGTTTGAGACATTGACCATGACTCCTTGCCGGATATCGCTGATTTTGCTGTTAGCGTGGCTAAAGCCGCTGGCGGCTTTAAGGTCAATCAACCGCACTCTATGGGTAATATGGCGTCATCCCGGGGGAGGGCAGATCACATTTGGCGGCATTGAACTGTAAATGGGTGTTTTGTAAGCGATATTGTTTTTGCGTTTCCGTTAGAATTCCCCCTTCCTCGTCCGAAAAGGAGGCTCGGCCGCCGGCTTAAGCAGGTGTTTACTGAATGTCTGCTATTGGGGGAAGGAAGACATATTTGCTAATGACTCAAGGAATATGAGAGATGCTGGACGTATTAAAAAACAAGCTTGAAGCCTTCACTCGCCCCAATACAGACAAGTTACTGCTAGACGCTTGCCGGATTATCGATGAGCAGCAAACGGGTTTAGCACAAGCCGTCAGTCAGTATATTTTGACCGGTGAACCTGTGGCGTGTCTGTCGCAGCTCCAGCAGCTAAGTGCTAGAGAAACACTTGCGCGGCCGGGTGTTCCCTATGGCTACGGACAAAATGATGAGCGGCTGATTCAGGCCCGTGAAGCCATCAACCAGTTTGTGGCAACCGGTGCCTGTAATGAAGCGGCCGTTATGCGCCGTCTCGGCTTGGTGTGTCATGCCTGCAACCCAGATATAAGCATCTACGGCGTGCAAAACACCTCGAGCGGCTGGCTCAATGGCGTGCTGATGCTGTTCCGAGAGTTGGCGGAAGAGTATTACGGTTGCCGTTTGGCGGGCAAAGATCTGCCCAGTCGTGACTATCTGGCCTCGCTGGTCGCGCAATATGAGCACCCGCCCCATGAGCTGGAAGCCTTTATTCTTGAAGGTTCCGACTCTTATTATCACGATACATTCCGCACCTCGCTGAGGAAGAGTACCGACTGGCTCAAGCTCAGTGAAGATCCTGAATATCTGCAGCTGTTGAAACAGTTACATTTCAGCGGCCGCGAAACCTTTTGTGCTTTGCTTAATAAAGCCTGTCAGACCCTGTCACAGGCGCAGCTGCCGCTGGTCATGGCGTTAGCCGCCGATGGTTCGGCGACTGTCCGTGAAGAGGCCCTGAAACTGCTGAAAAAGAGCCCGCAACAGCAGCTGCTGGCGTTTCTGGAGCGGGAATTTCCGGGTGCCAAGGCGGCTACCCGTGGCCACTGGCTAGTTGTGGCCGGCCTCTATCCTGAAGCGACCCCCTTGCTGCAGCGCTGGCACAGTGAAGAGAAATCCGCCGCGGTAAAAACGGCACTGGCGAAAATGCTGGATAACACTACCCGGCAGCAACAGAGTGACCAATTTAGCTGGGATATTCCGGCCGTTGCGGCCATTGATAAAAACGTCAAAGTGCCTGAAGAATGGCTAGGTCTGTGTGAAAAGCAGTTGGCTAAAGAGATCAAAGAGCTTGAAAACGATATCGCTGCGGCGGAGCACCCAGATGCCCCTAGCTATCGCAAAAGGCATTTGGCCGACGACCGGAAAAGTCTGCAACGCTGGCAGCAAGTCAGTAGTGCCCAACTGCAAGCGGCGCTGATGGACCTCGAAAGAGGCCGGCAATCATCTCTGTCAGGGTTTTATTCTCTGATCAGCCACGCCGATCTCGACGAGCACCCCAAAGCCTGTCTGCGGCTTATTTTGCGGATGGAACGTCATGAGCTCTCCTGCCATTCCTGGGAGCGTATGCTGAGCCAGGAACATATTCTGAGAAGTCTGCAGGGAATGACGGATTTACGGCAACTCTTGAGCCTGTGCAACCAAGAGAATCAACCCGCCGCGGCCTTGATTGAAGCCCTGTTTGGCTACGAAGGCCGGGAAGGTGACTGGTTGCCGGCCGCCTGTGAACAACTGCTGATCTGGCCCTTCTTTGCCGAAAACCCCGACTATATAGAGCATGGTCTCAATGGCCAAGTGTTCAATGGAACCTATCGACACGATGCCAATCAGGTATTGATACAGACCTTGGCGATTCTGGCCGAATTTCCCAAGCTGCCGCAGCACTGGCAAAGGAAGGTTCATGAACATGCCTTCCATGGCCGCAAAGCCATACAGGCAGCGGCTCAGTACTGCGCCGAACGCCACGGCGCCGATATCAGCCTGATTACTCCTGAGCTGGCCTCCGGCAGCAAGGATAACCGGGTGCTGGCCGCCACTTGGCTGGGTCGCCTCAAGGCGGCTTCGGCGCAGGAGGCATTGAGCCAGGCGCTGAATAAAGAGAAAGATATGCCAACCCGGGTAGTGTTGCTGGAAGCCTTGTTGCAAACCGGCGCCGATATTAGCCAGTTCCTTGGCAAGGAAGCGCTGCTGGCCGAAGCCAAGGCCGGCCTTAAAAAGGCGCCACCCAAGTCCATGGATTGGTTCCCGCGTGAATCGCTGCCCGCATGCCGTTTTGAAGACGGCAGCCCGGTCGACCCCGAACTGGTGTTCTGGTGGGTCGTCTTGGCGGTGAAGCTCAAGCAGCCTCAGGGCAACCCTCTGCTGAGTCACTATCTGTCGCTGCTGGACAGCGAAAGCCGTCAGCGTCTTGGGCATTTCATTCTGGCGGCATTTATCGCCCAGGATACCCGTTGCCCTTCGGATGATGAGGCATTGGAATATGCCAAGGCGCATCAGCAGCAGACTTTTCAATCTTATCAGCATTGGGCCAAATACGACTGGGGTCAGGAGTATCAACACAAGACCCTTGAGGATGCGTTTCAGGCCTGCTTTGCCGAGAAAAAGAATGAGCTCTTGGGCTCGGCCATCAAAGACAAGGGGATGTTGGCCCTGATCGCTGGCGGCGATGCGCAAACCCTGCTGGGCATGATCCAACCCTTTATGAAGAAGCGCTATGAGCGGCGGGCACAGATAGAGGCCATGTTGCAGGCCTTGGCCAACTCGGACGATCCTGTGGCGATTCAGTTTCTGCTGAGTATTTCGCGGCGTTATCGCACCAACTCGGTGCAGGAGCTGGCACGGGCGCAAGTCAGTCAAATTGCGGCCCGTAACGGCTGGACCCAGGATGAGCTGGCGGATCGTACTGTGCAGACGGCCGGGCTCGAACATCTGACCCAGCCCAGCCCGTTTGAATTCGGCAGCCGTACTTTGGCGCTGGCACTCGGGGACGACCTCAAGCTGAGATTGCTCAACGAAGAGGGCAAGCTGCTCAAGAGCCTGCCGCAACCTCGACAGACAGACAACGAAGGCGATATTGCCGAAGTGAAAAAATGGTTCAGCAACTGCAAGAAAGAACTCAAGCAGGTGGTTGAACAGCAAAGCGCCAGATTGTATGAGGCCATGGTCACAGAGCGGCATTGGCTCGCCGCGGACTGGCAGCAATACCTGCATCAGCATCCGGTCATGTATCGGCTGTTGCAGCGCACCCTCTGGCAGGTGGAGATTGATGGTCAATGGCAAACCTTCAGACCCACGGAAGACGGCGCCTTTATCGATATTGATGATGAAGAGCTGCAACTGCCCGCTGCGGCGAGCATACGCCTGGTGAGCGGTAACCTGTTACCGGAGGCAGCGCTGGATGCCTGGCGTGCACATCTCAAGGATTACAAGGTCAAGCCACTGTTCGAGCAGCTGCGAAGTGCCGAAGTGACGTTGACTGAAGGCCAGGAGGCTCTCAATGACCAGCACGGCCGGATGACCGACTGCTATACCCTGCGAGGCCTGTTGACCAAGAAAGGTTATCAGCGCGGCGAAGCGGAAGACGGCGGTTTCTTTGATAACTACTTCAAGCGTTTCGATACCCTGGGGCTGAGAGTGGAGTTCGGTTTCAGCGGTAACTGCGTGCCGGAAGAAAACGAGGCCGCCGCCATCTATGACATCAGGGTCATGGAGCGGACCAACCCCCGCGGCCGTTATGCCCGCTACCGTCAACTGCCGTTGGCCGAGGTGCCGGTCAACCTGCTCAATGCCATCGCCGTTGACTATCGTGAAGTCGGCGACAAGTGTGTGGCAGATCCTGACTGGGAATCGAAACTGCCCTGGTAAGGGTCGATAACGGATGGATTAGGCTGCTGCCTTACTGGTGGCAGCCAATAAGGAGAAGCAAACAGGATGGAACAAGTCATTCGGGCTCATGCCGAGCAGCGTTATCGGGATGAACTGCAACGCTTGATGGCGGCCGACAAGGGGGTTATTCCACCGGGTTGGGCCATGTCGGCCGGGGCGGTGCGACGTTTTATCTGCGGCGATGCGGCGCTTGATATCAGCCGCAAATACTACGGGGAAGATGCCCTGGTGGAGCGGGCTATTGTCAGCCTGATGGGCAACAACGGCCTGATGCTGGTCGGTGAACCCGGTACCGCCAAGTCGATGCTTTCTGAGCTATTGAGCGCCGCCATCAGCGGCAGCAGTGAGTATCTCATTCAGGGCACAGCAGGCACTACGGAGGAGCAGCTCAAGTACAGCTGGAACTTTGCCCTGTTGCTGTCTGGTGGCCCCAGTCTGGAAGCCCTGCTGAAAAGCCCCGTCTATCAGGCGATGGAGCAGGGCAAGCTGGTGCGTATCGAAGAGATCACCCGCTGCCCGCAGGAGGTGCAGGATGTGCTGATCTCGCTGATGTCGGAAAAAAGCCTCAGTATCCCCGAGCTGGGCGTCTCGATTCAGGCCAAGCCCGGCTTCAACCTGATAGCCACCGCCAACCTGCTGGATCGTGGGGTCAACGAGATGTCCAGCGCGCTCAAGCGCCGTTTCAACTTCGAGACAGTGCCTGTGCTCAGCGATCCTCTGCTGGAGCGCCAGCTGATTTTGGCTCAGGTGAGCCAACGTCTGGCGGACAGCGGCCAACAGGTGCAGTTGGATGAAGCGCTGGTGGACTTGCTGGTGCGGGTATTTCACGACCTTCGCAGTACCGTCGGCCCGCAGGCGATGGATGCCACTCTGTCCACGGCCGAGGCGGTTAATATAGTGCATGGCTGCGCCCTGCACAGCCTCTATTGGCAAGAGCCCATGAGTGCCGCCCAGTTGGTGCAGCAGATGCACGGCACGCTAATCAAGGACAAGGCCGACGATGTGAAGAAGCTGGCTCATTACATGGATGTGGTCGCCCGTGAACGCCAGGGTTGGCAAGCCTTCTTCCAGGCAGGAAAAGCGCTGTGGATGAGGTGATGTTCCTTAGAGGGGAGTTTGGTGAACTGCTCAAGGCCGCCGCGGCCGATCCCGGGGTGTGCTGGTTGCCGCTGCGGCATCACAGCCCGGCCTGCGCCGCCATGGCGCTGGAGCAGTTGCAGCGCCGGCAGCCCCAAGCCGTGTTAATAGAAGCCCCCGGCAGTTTTATCCGCCATCTGTCACTGCTGCAGCGCGATACTGTGGTGCCGCCTATTGCCATCTATCAGAGTGGCAGCTACTACCCTCTGGCCGAGAACAGCCCTGAATGGCAGGCGCTGCGCTGGGCGACGGCGCAGGGCATTGAGGTGATCTTCATCGATCTGGATGAAAAGGCGCAGGAGGGCGGTGTAAGCAACCGTTGGAGTGATAGCCGCTTTTTAAGCTCGGACTACAGCCGCCGCCTACAGCAGCAACTGGGATGCCGGGATGCCGACGAACTCTGGCAGCGTTTGTTTGAACAACAAAATTTCGCCTCGGCCGAGAGCTTCTTTACCCAGGTATTGTTGTTCTGCGCCGCCAGTCGTGCCTGCTTTGGCACAGACAGCCTGGAAGAGATGGGCGATCTGGCCCGTGAAACCCAGATGCGGGCCCATATCAAGGCAGCCCGCCGCCGCTATGAGCGAGTGGCTGTGCTCACAGGTGGTTTTCATACCCCGGCGTTGATCAACTTTGCCGACGAGGCCGAGGCGATCGTCGTCGATGACACGCAAGACAGCTTTGTGATCCGTTTCAGTGACGCCTTGCTGGATGCCCGCAAAGGCTACAGCGCCGGTATGCCTTATCCGGCCTTCTGTCGCTGGCAGTTTCAGCAGCGGCAATTGAACGCCGATGATTGGTTGCTCTACCTCTTGGAACAGATGCCGCAATTGCCGCTGATCTATAAGAAAAACTGCTTTGAACATCTGCAGGCCCTCTGTAGTTTGCGTGGCTTGGCGCGCCCAGGCAGCTATGATCTGCTGGATTCTCTGGGCAGCTGCCTGATTAAACAGCAGCTGTCGGCATCGACACTCGAACCCTGGCAAAAGGTGCTCAGCGGCGATGCCCTGGGGCAGTTACCGGCCGACCAACCTAGTTTACCGCTGGTGGAAGAGGTGTTGGCGCTATGTCGTAAGGCCAGATTGCAGACGGATAAACCGGGACGCTGCCACTTCGATCTCTACGCCATGACGGACAAGCATATTGAGCGCCGTCGACTCCTGTGTCGGCTGCTGTTTGTGGGCAGCGGTTTTGCCAGGCCACAAAATGGCATGCCGGTCATCCGGCAATTGAAGTTCAACCATCGCCATGAACATTGGAACTATCATTGGACTCCGGCGGTGGAAGTGGCACTGGCCGAGAAATCCAGCCTGGGGCTGCGTCTCGAGCTGGTGGTGAAACGGCGGCTCAGTGAGTTGCCCCAGGAAGATTTGCAGCAACTGGTGGAAAAACTGGTGTTGGCATTACATCTGGGGATGCCGGAAGAGCTGAGCGCCCATGCCATTGCGCAGCAGATAAGCCAATGCAGCGACATTCAGCAACTGGCCAATAGCTTTATGACCTTGCTGGCGGCAGCGCATCATCCACTGTTTGCCGATATTGAGCTGCTGGCTTACCAAAAAGCCCTATGGCATCAGGTCGGCTTTCATTTACCGGCAATCAACCGCCTGAGCGATCAAGAGGCGGTGAAGTTACTGTTGGATCTGCAGAGCGTAGCTGTCTTGCATCAGGACGAGCTCGAGTCTCCCTGGCGTGACAGACTGCGCTGGTTGACAAGCCATAACGCCCACCGACCCGTGCTCTATTTTGTCCTGCAGGCCTTGGCTATCGAGCTGGATAAGTTGGACCCGGCGCCACTGCTGCAACAGTTGCAACTGCAAAACGATCCCTTCCCTGTGATTGAGGCGTTGCTCAAGGTTGTGCCGCACTGGTTGCGGCAAGACCATGGCCTGCTGCCCATGCTGAATCACTGGCTCAGTGAGCTGAGTGAGGCGCAGTTTATCGACAAGTTACCGGCCATGAGGGGCTTGTTTTGCGCGCTGGATGCAAGAGAGGTAGATGAGCTCTGCCGCCGCTTGCTGCAGCTGAATCAGTGGGATAATGGCCTGAATTGGTTGCAATACGGGATATCTGAACAGGACTTTCAACAGGGGTTGGCGCTGGAGCGGCAGCTGCGAATTGACCTGGAGCAACAAGGATTGAGTCAATGGATGAGCAACTGAAGCAGCGCTGGCGTCTGGTATTGGGGCGCTATGCCAACGCACTTGATACCTGTCTCAGCTCCCGGCAACAGCAACAGGATGAGGTGTTGCAGCAGCTCTATCAGGAGGGCCAGCTGCAGCGTGGCTTCAAGGTAAGCGCAGGCTTGGGGGAAAGCGAGTTGGCAGTGACCAACTGGCTGGAGGCGGCGGAGACCCTGTTTCCCCGTTCGGTCAACGACAGGCTGCAGTCCGATGCGGTCGAGCGCTTTGGGTTGCATCAGGTGTTGGAGCAGCCGCAGGTGCTGGAAAAGATCACTCCCAGTATGGGGGTGCTGAAGCAGTTGCTGAAACTCAATGCCCATCACAAGCCGGCCATTCGGCAACAGGTAGAGCGAATTATTCAGGGAGTAGTCGAGGAGTTGCTGCGTCGCCTGCGGCCGACCTATATCAACAACTTGAGTGGCAGGCTCAACCGCCAGGCCCACAGTCCGGTGAAACGGCTGGCCAATCTGGACTGGCAGACCAGTATTCGCCGCAACCTCAAGCATTTTGATGGCGAGAAGGTCTGTTTCGAGCGGATCTATTTCCATGCCCGTCAGCAGCACCAACTGCCCTGGCACATAGTGCTCTGCATAGATCAGTCCGGCTCCATGGCGACTTCGCTGATTTACTCGGCAGTGATCGCCGGGATCCTGACCCGCTTGCCATCGGTGAAGTTGTCGCTGGTGGTGTTCGACACCCAAGTGGTGGACTTGAGTGAGCAGGCCCAGGACCCCGTGTCTGTGTTGCTGAATTGCCAGTTGGGCGGCGGCACCCTAATCTCCCAGGCTTGGCGCTATTGTCAGCAACTCTGCTCCGAGCCGGGGCGCTCTGTGGTGGCAACCGTGTCCGACTTTGAAGAGGGGGGGTCGATGCAGGCCTTACTGGCCCAGGCCCAGGGGATGATAGACAGTGGTATCAAGATGTTGGGGATGACCGCCATGAATCACGATGCCGAGCCTTTCTACAGCACTTTTAGCACCGACAAGCTGCAGCGCCTGGGGATGGAGATAGGTTCACTCAGCCCGGATAACTTTGCCGAATGGCTGGCGCTGACTATGGGGCTACGCCGATGAATGAAACCATACTCACCAGCCTCGGCAGTGCTGGTTTGGTGCGCCGGGCCCGCAAGGCGTTGGAGAAAAGCCAGCCGCAGATGCAGGATTATGGCTTTGAGTTTGAAGGGCAAAAGGGGCTGCTGGATTGGAATAACCCGCTCGCCAGTCGCTGCGATTGCGGCGCCTCCGGCCTGTGTAAACACATAGTGGCTGCGGCGCTTTATCTGCTGGAGCAGCCTGCATCCCCTGAGACTCGCGCCGAAGAGCCGCCCCGGGTGGAACTCCATCTGGCCGAGCTTTTGAATGATGCCGGCAAGACTCAGGTTCGCCGCCTGTATCAGCAGAGTCAGCGCCGCTGGGCGGCGGATATTAAGCTTGCGCAAGGCACAGTCTGCGTCGAACTGGAGGGGCAGCAGCTGTATTTTCGGTGCGTACAGGGGCTGCAGGATATTATCTGCACCGAAGAGGCGCAGCGTTATGCGCTGCTCGCCGTCTGGCTCTATTGCCGTGAGCAGGCCATCGCCTTTGAATGGCCGCAATGGCTGCTCGATGAGCAGGCGCAGTTGCAGTATCTGGGGCAGCAGAGCCGCGATCAGTTAAAGAGCCGTTGCCTTAAGTTGCTGGAGCAGATGACTGAGCTCGGCATAGAGAGGTTGCGACCCTCGTCCCTGGTAGAGCTGGAACTCCTGCTGGTGCCCATGGACAGGCAAAATCTGCCACTGACCGCCCTGAAACAGCTGCATGGCACGCTGGAGAAATATGTCTCGGGCCAAGGCGTCAGGGATAGAAAATTGCTGCTCAGCTGTCTGGCCCGCTCCTTGGCGGCTCTGGAAGGCAGCCAGGCTCAGACGCAAAGACCCTATCAACAAGCGCCGGAGCAGGTGCTGGGGCTGGGCGCTTTCCCCTGGCAGAGCGAAGGGGGCGCCCATGGTGTGACTCAGGTATTGCAGGATGAGCAGGGGCGTTTTATCACCCTGGCCGAGAGCCGCCCCAAAGCCGGGCAGCAGCTGGATTATGTCAGCGTATTTCGCGGTCTGCCCATGCTGGCAGGCGCGCCATCGGCCCTGGGGTGGCAGGGTAAGACCCAAACCCTGGCTCAGGCCGAACTCAATGCCTGGGGGCGCCTGCGGCGTTTGCAGGATACCCGGGTCTACCCAGCGACCAAGCCGCTGGAGCCCGTGAGTCTTTCTGTTGCCGACGAAATAGACTGGCAACAGGAGTACCTGTGTTTCCGGCCGAGCGGTCTCTACCTGAGTGGTTTCAATCAGGCCAGTCAGTGTATGGAGCTGCATTATTGGGACAGGGAGCAGGCGCTGCTGAGTTTCTCGCTGCCTTACAACAAGTTGAGTCAAAGAGCCGTGACCAATCTGGAGTTGCTGGGCGAGCGGGTACCCGAGCTGATAGTGGCGCGCATCGAGCGCACTGCCAGCCACTTATACCTGCGGCCTGTGTCCCTGCTGCTCAATAACTGGTTCAGCCTCTTTTTCGATACCTTGCCCCAATCCGGCGACCAGCAACTACTCGCGCGAGCGCTAGTTGAGCCGTCAGCCCCCCAGGCGCCGCTGCCGCGCCTGGGCCTGATGCAGCAAACCCTGCATGGGGTGCTGGATGAGCTGGCCGATGGCCTGCCGGCACCAAGGCCAACATTGGCGCAAAGGGCCGAGCGTCTCGGGCTGATGACGCTGAGTCACAACCTCAAGGGAGCTAAAGCGCGGGACTATCTGCGCGCCGCCTATTGCGCCGAGAAAATGCTCGCTATGTGCCTGATCAAGCCGGTGCATTATCCGGAGGGCTGCGATGAATCTAAAAAAAGCCCCGCTGCAGGGGCGGGGCAAGAGTTTGGGAGTTGCTAATTATTGTTATGGTGAGGAATTCGTCGTCAGCTAGCTTTGATTAGAAGTTGAACGCGAGTCCTATCATATAGTGGTCGTGCTCAAACTCCTGATAGCTGGCTTCCAGCAGTAGATCCAGCTGTGACAACAGGGGATAGCTGTAGCGCAGCGCCAAATCGTAGGCGCTGTCTTGCAGTTCCCCCTTATCTTCAAAGCCCATGGTTTCGGCATCGAAGTAATAGCCGCCATGGATAACCAGCTCGCCATACTGCGCCAGCGGCAGCGCATAGTTGGCCTCGCTGTACCAGGTTTCAAAGTCCTGATCATAGTTGAGCGCCAAGTTTAAGCTGTTGTAATCCATGGATAGGGCATATTCGAGATTGGAGTGACTGTCGCCATAGGTGTAACGCATGGCATTGAAGCCAAAGCCCAACTCGTCGCTGACCGTCAGGTAGTAACCTGCGTAGTAGTCGATTTCATAATCCTTCTCTATCCCCTCATCACCTTGATACCTATAGGTTTCAAAGGAGACTCCGGCATAGAAACCTGTCTCATTCTCCAACATGATATCGGCCTGCAGTGAGGGTTTGTCATCGCTGATGGTCAGGCCACGCCACAGATAGTTGCTCAGCCCCATGATCACTCCTGAGGTCTGAAAGGCGCTTTCCTGGGCCTGCGCGTATTGCATGCTGCCAAGGCCGCACAGCAGTAAACTGATTATCATCCTATGTTTCATGTTCGGCTCCTGGGCTCAGTGTTTGGGTAAACGTTCTTTAGGGACTATCCATTGGCTTTCGGAGACGGGATCTGTCTCTCCCAAGCGCAAATCGCTTTCTTTGAGGAAGATATCCTCATCAGTGTTGTGGCAGTTTTCACACATGCGCCCACTTTCGCGTGCCTGCTTGGTGGCCAGAGGGTTCTTGGCGGTAAAGTGAGTAGAAAAGGGCACCCAATAGGATTTGGTGGCCGGATCTTTGAGATCCACCTTGACCCCGGCATCGATACTAATCCCGGCCGAATGGCTCAGCGGGATCAGCTTGCTGTTTTTATCATTGGCTATGCTTAGCCCCAGCTTGATGTTCTGCTCCGGAGTCTCGGCTGTTTTTAGACTCTGCCAGTTGCCCACAGACAAGGTGTCGTCCTGGTGGCAACCGAAGCAGTTGCTGTAGGGCTGGGTGTGGCAGGCGGTACACTTCAGCTTGGCATTGTGATCTATGGGCGATGCCTTGCCGCTCAGAAGTTCGGTGTGATCGGCGACTTTATCCTGGTGGCAGTCTTCACACTTCACCGCTACTATGTCGCGTTTCTGGGTCTGCTCGTAAGGGCCGGTCTTGTTGCTGTCCGGGCCTTCGCTGTAGAGTCTGCCTTCGGGGATCTGCTTGATGTCCCGACCGTGGAATTCCTGCTGGGCACTGTGACAGTCGATACAGCTCATATTGTGCTTGGTGACGTGCACATCTTGCTCTTTGTGCTGCTCGGCATTTTCATAGTGGCAGGTTTCACAGGTTTTGACCGGATCCGGAGTCGCGACAAAGGCGTGCTTATTCAAAAGGCCGCCACCGGCGAAGTCGGGAGCACTGACATGGCACTGGCCGCAGGTTGCGTGACAACTGGCGCAGCCTTCTTCGCCGTTATGCATCTGTTCAAACAACTGGGCCCGCTCTGGGGTCTGCTGTAACCTTTCCATCAAGCCCTTGGCGACACCATTGACAGTGAAGTGCAGTGAGTGGCGGAAGTTGGTAATCATCTCCTCACCATGGCAGTCGCCACAGACACTGCCGCCATCGGCACTGGGATCGGCCAGAACGCCTGGGTGCCAGGCTCTGCCCTCTGGTTTGTCGGCTTTGCTGTGGCAGTCACGGCAACCGAGTTCGGCGTGACTACCCATATCTGTTTGGCTTACCAGGAGTTGTAGTGATTGTTGCTCGACGGAGAGCGACTCTTTTTCCAGCTGATGCTGCTTTATCAGCGCCTGTAACTTTGCTTGATCACTGTGACAATTCAGGCAGCTGTCTGCCGCTTGAACCCCTTGCCCCAGCAGACAAAGGAGCGCAGCCAGCCCTGCCGAATATGTGGCCATATTCAGTATTCTTGGTTTCATCTTGTTATCCCTTAGGTAATAGCTCCCCTTGACAAGAGCGGACTCTTGCCATTTTTCATTCCGGGAGACTTTTTGTTATGAGTTGGGTTTTCAAGGGAAGGTGCGAACAAGCCTCATGTGTGCTCATCGGGGCTTTCACAGCAATCGGCTTTCTGCGTTATCCGACTTTGACAGCCCCCGGCATGCCTTCAGTCAGATGCCTTGAATGCCAGCAGCTGTGCAAGTCAGAGTGCCACGAGGACTTATTTGCACCTTCCCCTATTCCATTCGCTTTTCAGTTCTCTGACCAATACCTCCTTAAGCCAGTCTCTGGCCTGTGATTTATTTAGATCAC
Source organism: Shewanella sp. VK101 (assembly GCF_056497865.1). NCBI lineage: Bacteria > Pseudomonadati > Pseudomonadota > Gammaproteobacteria > Alteromonadales > Shewanellaceae > Shewanella > Shewanella sp. VK101. Next base: position 4,326,793 of record NZ_CM151402.1, on the reverse strand, counting down.
TGACCACGACATAATGGCCTATATCTCTGTTGGTGTTTATTTCGCTCAATAGGGTCTGACTTATTTCGAGGGGCAGTTTTCTATAAATAAGATTGGGAAAACCGGCGATATAATCTGTGGTAAAGAGATTGCAGGAGATGGAGTAGTAAGGCATGTCCAGCAGTACGCTGGCGAGGCTGGCCAGACTCCCGGTAGAGCCGGCGATGACACACTCCTGGTTGCGCCGTCTGGCTGCAGAGACAATTAGAGGCTCGGGCAAGTCGCAGAAATTATCCATCTCATAATAGGGATATTTGAACAGGTCTTCTAAAGTCACCTGCACGTTATCCTGTAAGAAAGGATGTTTACGGTTGCCCAATAAATATAGGTTTCTCACTTCGGCAAATAGATTGCCCTGTAAATGGGCGCCGGTATAGCTTTCTGACATCACGGCAATATCTATATTGCCGTTTTCCAGTTCTGTGGTGTATTCGTGGGACAGAATTCGAATATCAAAACTCATATCAGGTGCGAAAGGGCGCACCTTATTATTGAGTATTTTGTGAATAATGGGGCTGAAGTCATCATAGACGGAAATAACAAAGTGCTCCCGTGACTTGGCCGGTTGATACTCGGTGAACTGATTCTCCAATTCCTGATAGCGCTGACACAGGTCCTGAACCATGGGCAGCAACTGGCTTGCCTTATGGGTGGGAATAAAACCACTGGCACGGCGGATATACAAGGTGTCATCAAAAATTTCCCTGAGCTGCTTGAGGTGCCTGCTGATGGCGGAATTGCTTATCCTCAAAGCATGGGCGGCATTTTGACAATTTCTGTGCTCATCTATGGCGATCAGCACCTGCATTAATTCATAGTCCAGTCGTTTTATATCTTTCATAGCTGGTTAAATGCTTCTAAGGTATGCCCGCATCATGGGGGCTAGCCCAGCCCTGGACAGTGAACTGAGTCACATCTGACTTGAGTGAATTAACCAAAATGTTACATGGCGCCCAATGTTGCCGAATCGAAAAAAGCGAATCCCGAAAGCGGAAAATGTCCATTGTGAACATCTGCGTCAGGGCACAGCTTCAGTGCTGAAGGCGCCACACAAGAGTGAGCTGTGACTTAAATCAGCCAAGGTGGACAAATGTCCTTAACTTGAGCTTTGCCATCTGCTTACATGGGCGCAAAACACAATAATGCAAGGAATAGATGATGGATATTGCCGCTTGGTTTGATATCAACAATACCCTGGTGAACATTCCCATTGGCAGTGGCTATGCCATGTCATGGATTGAAGCCGTGGGCACAGTATTTGGTTTGCTCTGTATCTGGTTCGCCAGCCAGGAAAAAACGATTAACTATCTGTTTGGATTGGTTAATGTAACTCTGTTTGCGATTATTTTTTATCAAATACAGCTCTACGGCATCTTGCTGCTGCAGCTGTTTTTCTTCTGCGCCAATCTCTATGGCTGGTATGCCTGGACCCGGCCGGATCAGCAAACCGGCGACACCCTCAAGGTGCGTTGGCTGTCGAAGCAGAAACTGGCCTTTACCGCGGCGGTTTCAGTGCTGGGCATCGGCCTGATGACTGTCTATATCGACCCGGTATTTGCTCTCTTTGCCCAGGTCAGTGTCGATACGCTCAACCTGTTTGGTGCCGGGCTGGCCCAGCCTGTGCTGGAGCCGGATGCTTTCCCCTTCTGGGATTCAGTGATGACAGTGCTGTCTGTGGTGGCGCAAATTCTGATGACCCGAAAATATGTCGAGAACTGGATCCTCTGGGTACTTATCAATGTGGTCAGCGTCGGCATCTATGCCGCCCAGGGGGTTTATGCCCTGTCGATTGAATACATTATCCTGTTGTTTATTGCCGCCAATGGCACCCGTCAGTGGATGCGTACCGCCAAAGACAATGGCAGCCGTCCGGCGGAGGCTTGCTGATGAGTGCCGATAAACAGCCGCATATCTGTCTGTCTCCGGCGCAGGTGAGTGAGCAGGTGATCCTCTGCGGTGAACCACAAAGGGTCAATCGGATTGCCGCGCTGTTGGACGATGGCCGGTTGCTGGCAGAGAACCGCGAGTTTCGCAGCATGGGCGGATTTTACCAAGGCGTGGCTGTCACTGTTTGCAGTACAGGGATAGGCGCACCATCGGCGATTATCGCCCTGGAAGAGTTGTATCAGTGTGGCGCCCGCCGTGTCATTAGGGTCGGCTCCGCCGGCGCGCTGCAACCGCAGATAGCCTTGGGCGAATTGATTCTGGCGGAGGCCGCAGTGCGCGATGACGGTGGCTCCGGCTGTTATGCGCCGCCCGGTTATCCGGCGCTGGCGAGTCGGCAGCTTATCAATGCCATGGCGGCTTATTTGCAGCGCCGCGATTGCCGCTTCCACTCCGGCATAGTGCGTTCACACGACAGTTTTTACCGGGATGATGAGCTGGAGATTTGCCGTCATTGGCATCGACTCGGAGTCTTGGGGGCTGACATGGAAACAGCCGCGCTGCTGACGCTTGGCCGCCTGAGAGGCCTGGAAGTGGCTGCGGTGCTCAATAATGTGGTCTTGTATGGTGAAGATGTGCAACAGGGCATCAACCAGTATGTCGACGCCGATAGCGCCATGATGCAGGGGGAGAAGTTGGCGTCTTTGGCGGCGCTGGAGGCGCTCTGCTGTTGAAGTTTGTGCCCGTAAGGCTGATGGGCTAGCATGAGCCATCATCTTTACGGGATCTTGTTGTTATGCAGCTGCAACCATACAGCACCGGGCGTTTCAGTGCGCATCTTAAGCAGTCTCACCAGGCGTTTTGCGACGCCATGCTCGAGTGCTGTGGCCAGAGCCAATTGCTGCAGGCCGGTGAAGATCTCTTGTCTCAGGGGCGGGAGTTGACCCATATGTGCCTGGTGCCCGAAGGCCGGGTGTCGATGAATATCTGCGCCGTCAACGGTCGCAGGTTTCAATTGGGGGAGCTGGATTGCGACTGGCACCTTTTCGGTGAGATGGAGTTCTTTACCGCCACCAGTTGTCAGTGGAGTGTGGTGGCCGAAGAGCCGATGGAAATCCGCCAGTTATGCCTGAAGAAAGTCAGGCAGATGCTGCTGCAACAACCCGAATTTACCCTCTTTTTTGCCAGCGCCCTGGCCTGGGATTATCAGGACTCGCTGGACATCTACACCAATAGGCTCTTGCACCCCATCAGCTATAACATCGCTTTCGATCTGCTCAGGCGTCAACACGAAGAGGTGATGCTGGGTTCCTGTGGCAGCCCGGATCAGGAGGCGGAACGATTCGGCACCTCTGGCCGGGTCTATCGCAGGGCGGTAAAAGAGCTTATCGACAAGGGCCTGGTCATAAAACAGGGCGCCTTGCTGAAAATTGCCAACCTGCAGGCATTGCAGGATTTTGTCGATAAGGCTTAATAGCCAACTCATTGATCTCATATTTAATTCAGCCAGCGGACAGGCGCCGGGTTTTAGACTAGGCTTAGGCATTAATTTGTGCAAAGGCTTAGGCATCCGCGAGTAGGTTTAGCGAGAAGATTAAGGAGCAAAAATGAGTTTCGGGACAGTTTCACAGACAGGGCTTTTACTGGCGTTGGTCGCCGCGGCGACGCTCAGTGGCTGCGGGCAGCAGACACTGGATAACAGCCAGGATGTTGCCGCCGCATTGGCTACAGGTGGTGGTTCAACCTCGCCCCAGGCAACAGAGCGGGAACTGCCGACATTTGATTGCAACGCCTTGGGCGAGCGGGCTTCCAGCATAGAGATGCTTATTTGTCAGGAGCCAGAGCTTGCCAAGCTGGATCAGCAGCTGGCCGAAGTTTATGCCAAGGCCAGTGACAAGGCGGTCAATGAACAGCCACCCCTGCTCAAGGCCGAGCAGCGCGGCTGGATCAAGGGCCGCAACGAATGTTGGAAGAGTGAAGACAAGCTGCAATGTACCAGGGATTCATATCAAAGACGGATAGTGGAGTTGCAGGCCCGTTATCATTTGGTGGCGTCTAGCGGCCCGGTATTCTTTGCCTGTGACGGCAACCCGGCCAATGAGTTGGTGACCACTTTCTTCGAGACAGAGCCGGCAACCATGATTGCCGAGCGCGGCGACAGAAGCATTTTGATGTTCAGTGTGCCAAGCGGCAGCGGCGCCAAGTATCAGGGCGGTGACTACAGCTTCTGGGAGCATCAGGGCGAGGCCAGGGTGACCTGGGGTTATGGCGCCGAGGAGATGCTTTGCAAGCCCACAACCCAAGACGATAAGTAAACCACAGACCCAAAAACGCCCGCAATCGCGGGCGTTTTACTGCAAGTGGCCTTCTAATCCAACAGTACTTTTACGACTACCTTGCGGACAGCAACGGCTTTGGCCAGCGTACCCGGCATATGCATGTCTCCGGGGAAGAAGATGGCAAACATGCCGGCCTTCAAAGGGATAAATGCCGCGGCTTCGCGGTTGGATTGATAATCAAACTCGGCATAGTCGTGCGCCTCATGATAGGGGCGACTGGGCGTTTGGGCTCCCAGCGGCAGGTAGCCAAACTCCTCTTCACCACTGACCACATACTGCACGTCCAGATAGCGTCTATGTACCTCGAATGGCTCGGTTTCTCTGGGCTTGGTGTGGTAATCGTTGATTATGGCAAACAGCTTTTTACCATCCAGTTCATAGCTGCCGGGGGCCAGTTGGCTGAAATCTGTTGCGGCCAGATAATCCAGGGCAGCCTGAATACGCGGGCCCAGCACTCGGTAATGGCCACGGTTGGCCAGAGTATCCACTATCATTTTGTATCTTCTGGGGAAAGGGGTTGGCTCAGTATAATAGCATTCCTGCTGGAAGTTTGATCTCTTTGAGAAGCTGCAGGCGCCTGACAGGCGCTTGAGTTGCCAAGCGGCCGATATCAGGGGGGATCAGCGCCAAAAAGCACAAGGGCCAGCGATATCGCCGGCCCCCATGTTTCCCTGCAAATATGTTTCCCTGCAAATGTGTTTTCCGGTAAATCAGTAGCTGTATCTGGCTTCGAGGAAGTAGTAACCGCCGTTGAAACCAAAAGGTGTGTTGGTCAATGGATAGACGAAGATCCCGTTGAAGTTGTTGTCGTCCGGGCGTTTTTCCGGATAGGTATCGAACAGGTTCTGCACCCCGGCGGTGAAGCTCAGGTTATCTGTGGCCGCATAGGTCAGCGACAGATCCACGGTGAACTTACCGTCGTACTCCACGTCTTCACGTGAGTAACCTATGGTGTAGGGGCCGAAGTAACTCAGGCGCAGGTTGGTCTTGAAGTCGCCCAGGCTGTGGGTCAGCCCCAGGTTACCTGTGTTCTTCGGATTGGCCTTGGTCATCCGGGTCTGCTCTATACGGTCAAACAGCTGATCTTCCAGGCCATCCAGAAGGTTTGGCAGATGGATATCGCGGATTTCCGTGTCGTTATAGGCATAGGCCAGGCTGGCGCGCAGATCGCCGTAGCTGCCGAGATCAAAGTCCTGGGTCACCACCAGATCCACACCTCGGGTGCGGCTATCTACGGCATTGATAAAGAAGCGTGCCGACTCGGCGTTGGTACCGGCCAGTGCATCTGCCACCACCTGGGAGTCGGCCGGTGTCAGTGAGCTGGAGAGCACGATTCTGTCATCTATGCTGATCTGATAGGCATCCAGAGTCACCGCCAGACCGGAATCATTGGTGTACACCAATCCCAGGCTGAAGGACTCTGACAACTCGGGTTGCAGCTTGCCTACCTGCAGCGCCTGGGTCACGGAAGACAGGTTGTTGAAGGTGCCCGACTCGGTCGGTACCAGCTGGCCTGTCACGGGATCCGGGTTGAACAGGGTCGAGATATTGGTGAAGTACAACTGCTGCACGCTGGGTGCGCGAAAGCCTGTGTTGGCAGTGGCTCTGAGTGCCAGGTTGTCGGTCAGATCGTATCTGGCGGCCAGCTTCCAACTGGTGTTGTCACCAAAGTCGGAATAGTCTTCATAGCGCACCGCGGCGGCCCAGTAGAAGTCGTCGGTCAGTTGGTTTTCCACCTCGAGATAGATACCTATGTTGTCTCTATCCTCATCTACCGCCGATTCTGGGGTAAAGCCGCCAAAGCCTTGGCTGCCGCCGGCCTTGTTCTGATAACCGCCATTGATATAAGAGGCTTGCTCTCCGGCTTCCACCTGATAAGCGTTCTGGCGCCAGGCTGTGCCTACAGCGACCAGGAGCTCTGAGTCATTGTAAAAGTCGAAGTAACGTGAGGCATCCAGAGTCAGGTTCCACTCTTCGGTGGACAGGGTACCTGCGTTGAATTCGGTTTGACTGCCGGGGCCCAAAGAGGCGTTGAGTGTGTTCTCAACCCGGTACTTAAAGCGGTTCTTGCCGTATCCGGCCGAGGCATCCAACTGCCACTCGCCCAGGTTAAATTCATAACCCAGCAGCAGAGACTGATCTGTGATCTTGGGCGTTATCTGCGGCAGGAAACCATCGGGATAGATTTCGGCAACATTGCGGCTATCCAGTGGACGGCGGAAGAAGGCGCCGGAGCGGGTCTCGCGCTGGCTCAAGCCACCGAAGGCGTACAGTTTGCTGTCATTGGCAAACTCCTGAGCGGCATTGAGAAACAACCCCAGGTTGTCATATTCGGCGTCACCCACATGGTGATTCTTGCGGTTAACGGTTTCTTCGCGGGGATCCGGGCTGCCATCGGCCAGCAATGGATATTGCTGACGCGGATCCAAACCGGCGCGATTGGTGCTGTTCTTGTGATGTGCTTCCAGCGACAGATTCACAAAGCCAGTGTCACCTATGCTGAGGCCGTGGTTGAGGCCGACACGCCATTGCTCGCCATCACCCTGATAGGTTTGACCGGCTTGGGCCGATACCATGCCACCTTCACTGTTGTCTTTGAGTACTACGTTGATCACCCCGGCGATGGCGTCAGAGCCATACTGGGCCGAAGCGCCATCACGGAGAATTTCGATGCGTTTGATGGCCGTCATAGGGATGGCATTCAAGTCGACGTTGGACGAGCCCTTGCCCACGGTACCAGAGAGGTGGACCAGTGCCGAGCCATGACGGCGTTTACCATTAACCAGCACCAGGGTATGGTCCGGTGACAGGCCGCGCAGACTGGCGGGACGCACGGCATCTGAGCCATCGGTGACCGAGGAGAAGGGGAAACTGTAGCTAGGTGCGGCAAACTGCAGCGCCTTGGCGGTTTCCGTCATGCCAGTGGCTTCAAGTTGTTCGGCCGTAATGATATCGACCGGTGCCACGCTGTCGGTGGCGGTCCGCAGGGCGATACGTGAACCTATGACGGAGATGGTTTCGATACTGGGCTGCTCTTCGGCAGCAAAGACGGCAGGAACAGTCAGTTGACTCGCCACTGCTAGTGAAATAAGAGCTAAGCGCATACGACCTCTTGAATGATTCAAAACTGCATTTTTATTGCGCGGATAGTAGCATTGTTACAATTGATGCATTTAGACGTAAAAGTGATAACTCAGAGCGCAGCGTTCTAGAAACATTTAGTTTTTTGGATAGAAACCTTTACCTGGCCTTGGCTATCCGGGGTTTTGGCTGTTTGGGTTATATAAGGGCGATATTGGGTTTGTTTGGGGTTTAATTGGCTGTTTTGCTTTTATTTATACAGTTGCTTTTGAGTTAACAGCCTATTTATGACTATCTCGACTTTCAAATCTGCCTTACGAGCGTTTTCTTGGATGTTTGAACTTGAGTCGTCCCGGTCGTTTTTCGGAGCCGCCGGGAGGAGAGGGGGAACACTCTGGCAGTGCAAAAGCCAGGCACACTTGAGTCAAACTTGGCTGCCGTGCAAGGCTGCGGTATCTTGCCTGTGACTTTTGCGGCTCAGGGAGTGACTTTTTGGCTAACTTGCGATTTCTTGCCGGTACAGATGCCTATCAGACATTGATGGAACAGGGATTAAAGCCTGAGCATTTTACTCAACTACTGGCGGCGTCCGGTGGTCCCAAATGGCTGGGGATTGCCGGGCTCGACAAATACCTGTTTGGCGAGTTTTTCAAACAGAGGCAGACACCGCTTTACACTCTTGGCGCTTCATCCGGAGCCTGGCGTTTGGCCTGTCTGGCTCAGGCAGATCCGCTGGCGGCTTATCAAAGGTTGGAACAACTTTACATAGGCCAGTGCTATGAAACCCGTCCGAGCCGGGAAGAGGTCAGCCGCCAGGTCCGCGGTATAGTCAGCGGGATTTTAGGCTCAAGCGGCACCGAAGAGATCCTCAAACAGCCGCATATTCGCAGTCACATAGTGGTGTGCCGCGCCCGTCACTTGAACCGGGCCGGCAGCAAGTTGGCGCTGGCGGCAGGCCTGGGCGCTACCGCCATGACCAACCTTGTCAGTCGCCGCACCTTGGGGTGGCACTTTGAGCGTCTGGTATTTGCCTCTGCCATAGAGGATTCCCCCTTCGCTCAGTTGAAAGATCTCCCGGGAGACAGCGCCTTGCTCAGCAGTGACAATATCGAAGCCGTATTGCTGGCTACAGGTTCTATTCCACTGCTGCTGTCACCGGTAACCGAAATCAGCGGTGTGACCAGCGGGCACTTCTATGATGGCGGCATCACTGATTACCACTTCGACCTGCCGCTGTCACGGGCGCCGGGGTTGACCCTGTATCCGCATTTTTATCCCCATATGGCGCCGGGATGGTTCGATAAATCCCTGCCATGGCGCCGGGCCAAGCGCCGTTATCATAATGCTTTGGTGTTGGCTCCCACCGAGGAATTTGTCGCTTCGTTGCCCTATGGCAAAATTCCGGATCGCAAGGACTTTGAAACCTTGGATAGCGCCAGTCGTACTCAATATTGGCGCCGCGCCGCCGATATGAGTAACAGATTGGCTGATGAATTTGCCGAGGTATTTCTCGGTGGCAGGATAGCCCAAAGGCTGGAGCCTCTGTAAGCAAGCTTGCAACAAAACCCACTCAACGCCTGTCTAATTCATTAGCAGACCTAAGGACTAGCCCAAATTGCCAATGGATGAAATTTCAGCAACTGCTAGACTTTAAAGCGAATGTTGAACCTCAGGTTCGCTTTCGGTTACTCACTCCCCGAGGGGAAGGAGGTTGCTATGCATACACAGGAAATGGCGTTACTGACCTATGATGCCTTGTTGTTGCCAGGTGGACGGCTTGAGATCAGGATCCTTGACCCCATCACCCTGAGCATGGTGGCCGATGTCCTGAAGGGGAAATATCCGCTGGCTTTCGGAATGCGTAACAGCGTTGCCATGCCGCCCAGTTTCCCCATTGCCACTCGCTGCGAGCTCATCGACTTCAATCAGTTGGAAGATGACTCGCTGAGTATCACCCTGGAAGGCAAGCAAAGGGTCAAAGTCCTGTCCGCCAAACAGGAAAAAGATGGCCGCTGGCTGGCCGAGGTCATGGATTGTCCCAACTGGGCCGAGGAGCCTATTCGGGGCGAGTTCACCCTTATCAGCGCGGCGCTGGAGCAGTTTTATGAGGTCAACCCGGACTTGCGCGGGCTCTACTCATCAGAAGTGCATCTGGATGATGCCGCTTGGGTTAGCCAGCGTTGGTTGGAAGTTTTGCCCTTATACAACAAGGACAAACAGCTGTTGTTGAATCAACCTGATTGCCACAAGACCATGGACTTTGTGCTCAAGTTGATTAAGTCCCATGTTCAGCAGCAGCTTTGAGTGTACCTGCCTCGAATAATTTAAGGTAGATAGAGTAGAATGGCGGCCCTGAGTCGCCATTTTTATTTTGCCGGAAGAGTTATGAGCCAAACAGACAGAGCCGCACAGCCCTCCTATGTAGTCTTGCCAAGGGATGTGACCGATAAAGCCACTGTTTTGGCCTTTCTTATCGACCATTTCAGGCGCATCGATGCCGATGTCTGGCGTGAACGGGTCGCTGCCGGCAAGGTACACTGGCAAAATGGTGAGCCTATCCAGGCCGATACTCCTTATCGGCCTACCGCCAGGGTCTATTATTACCGTGAAGTCCCCAAAGAAACCCGGATCCCTTTTGAAGAGCGGATCCTGTTTCAGGACGAGCACAGCATTCTGGTGTTCAAACCGCACTTTTTGCCTGTGACTCCCAGCGGCAACTATGTCAACGAGTGCCTGGTGCACAGGTTAAGGCGCCGCACCGGAATAGAAACCATAGCGCCGGCGCACAGGCTGGACAGAGAAACGGCCGGAGTCATGCTGATGTCCACCGATCCCGAAACCCGGCATGCTTATCATGCTCTGTTCCGTGAAGGCCAGATACGTAAGGACTACCAGGCGCTGGCGCGGCTGACTCCTGAGCTTCAGGCTGGATTGGCAACTGGCGAACTTAGCCTGCCGCTGCACTGGACAGTGAAAAATCGCCTCATCAAGGGCGAGCCCAGTTTTATCATGCGCTTGGCAGAGGGTGAGGCCAACAGTCACTCGGAAATCAGTCTCATCGCCGTTAATGGCGATATGGGGCTGTTCAGTCTAAGTCCAATTACCGGCAAGACTCACCAACTCAGGCTGCATATGCAGAGTCTTGGAATGCCACTGCTGAACGACAGGTTTTACCCCGAACTGCAACCCAGGAGCGAAGATAACTTCAATAAGCCCCTCAAGCTGATGGCTTGTCGCTTGCGCTTTATCGATCCCATCAGTGGCAAACAGCAGGATATAAAAGTGGATGGTTTTGAAACTGAATTAACTGATACAGTTTGATACTTTTGGAAATAAAAAGAAGGATATTGTTTATGGGTGATTAAGTATATTTCATAGTTTTATTTTAAATATAATTAATTATGAGTTGATCTGAATAATAAAGTGGCAGACTCTCTTTTTTCGTCAAAATATTGGCGGTTTTGTTTTTTTTGGTTATATAATCTCCACCGCTTAAAAATAGATTCTAATTGATTCGTACAAACTTCGCCAAGGATGTTTTCATCTTTCATTGGCGGGCTTGTCGTTGCCGAGATTTATATGTCCATTACCAGAGCCGATATCAGTGTTGAGGCACAGGCCATCCCCTGTTGGATTGGCTTTCGAAATACAGAAAGTTATAGCACTGATTTTGAGGTGTTTAATGATGTTAGTGATTTCTTGGCTGCCGGTCTTGATTATGAAGTCATCTGCCTGAACCTGCCGGCTGAAGCTCAGGACCAAGCGCTGATTCAGCTGAGATGCCAGCCATCAAGCTTTATGGCCATGATCAAAGTGATAACGCCAAGCCCTCTCTCTGAATATCTGGCCAATGGTTTATTTCAGCCTGACTTCAAGCAAGAGTTGGTAAATTATTGGCAAAGGAAGAGCTTAATTAAATTACCCAGCCAGGATGATGTCAGTTATCGGCTGTTGAGTTTTATGTGGTTATTTCCTGAATATCGTTTACAACCAGTGGCTACGCCGGAAAAGCCACATCTTTATGAGTATCCACTGCTGCAGCTATTGACGGGGTCAGCAAAGGCAAGCCAACTGCTGTTGGATAAATTATTGAACCGGCATTGGCTGGCACCCACCAAGCTGAAGGACAGAGTCAGGCTATGCAGCAAGTGCCACTCAGGGCACCTCAACTATATCGATCTCTGTCCCCAGTGCCGCAGCATAGAAATTGATATGCAGACCAGTTTGCACTGTTTTAACTGTGGTCATGTGGATAGTCAGCAAGCCTTCAGTCGCAGTGGCGGACTCAGTTGCCCTAACTGTTTGCAGCGGCTGCGGCATATAGGTGTCGACTATGACAGACCAATAGAAAACCAACACTGCAATAGCTGTAATAGCCTGTTTTTGGAGGCCAAGGTCGAGGCAGTTTGTCTGCACTGTGGTCATGGACATCAACCGGACGAGCTAACCATACGTCGCATCTCTGACTTTGAACTGGCGGAGCAGGGAAGGGAACTGGTGCGCCATGGCGTTCAGCAGCAACTGTTTGCCGCGCTTGGCGAACAGATGAGCCGGGCTCACTTCCTCTGGTTACTGCAGTGGCACAATCAGTTGGCACTGCGTCATGGTCATGAGCACCTGTTGTTGGTATTGGATCTGGAGGCGTTGGCGCCGGATCTGGCCGGCAGCGGAGAAGCCCGCGCCCTGACTCTGCTCGATGCACTCAAGCAGCGCTTGTTGAGCCTGGTTCGGGTGACCGATGCCTGCAGCAGCCATGATGACCAAGGCGTCTTGTTACTATTGCCTTACACTGGCGAGTCACAGTTACCGGCATTGAAGCAAAAACTACAGCGGCTCAATGACAGCGTGCCAGAGGGAGAGTTGAGGTTAAGGCTCAAGGCGGTCAGCCTGCCGGATCAACAACTTGGTGCCGAAGTTGAATCCTGGTTAGCCAGCCGTCTGCAGCAGGCCGAGGTATTGGACGGTGAGTGAGTTCAATACCCTGGCTTTTATGAGCCTGGATATTTGGCACAACCTGGCGACAGACGTCAGCTTGTTTCTCTGGCTGGTGCCGATGATTTTTCTCTACGAAATGCCATTGATGCTGATAGTGGTCTCAGGCGTCATCGGCTGGCATTGGCAAACGTTCCGCCGCCCCAAGGTTGAGAAGGCTTATCGACCCAAGGTCAGTTGCATCATTACTTGCTATGCCGAGAAAGAAGCGGTGCGGCAAACCATAGCCACCTTGGCCTAACAGGACTACCCGGGGGAGATGGAGATCATTGCCGTGGTTGACGGCGCGGTGCAAAACGCCGAAACCTTCGAGGTCGCCAAGGCAGCAGCGGCACAATGCCGCCGCCCGGGGCGGGAGATTATCGTGCTGCCCAAGTGGCAACGTGGTGGCCGGGTTTCGACTCTGAATGCCGGTTTGGCCAGGGCCAGCGGCGAGCTGGTAATGAATGCCGATGCCGACACTTCGTTCGACAATGATATGGTTTCCCAAATCGTGCCGCTGTTCGCCGATCCCAACGTGCCGGCAGTCGGTGGCTCTTTGCGGGTGCGCAATGTCGATGATTCGCTGTGGACCCGGATGCAGGCGATTGAATATTTGATCTCCATGCAAGGCGGCAAGACCGGTCTTGGGCATTGGAATCTGCTCAACAATATCTCAGGAGCATTCGGCGCTTTTCGCCGTGACTTGCTGGTCAAAATCGGCGGCTGGGATACCCATACCGCCGAGGATCTGGATCTGACGCTGAGATTCAAACAGTACTTCGGCCGTCATCCCAATTGGCGCATTCCCTTTGCCACGCTGGCCATAGGGCATACCGATGCCCCCATGGATCTCAAGACGCTTGTCTGGCAAAGATTACGTTGGGATGGCGACCTTTTGTTTCTCTACTTTCGCAAGCACTGGCCGGCCTTTACCCCTGGGCTTCTGGGGGGCGCCACCTTCGCCTTTACTCTGGTCTACGGCTTCTTGCAAAACGTGCTGATGCCCTTTGTCATCCTGCTCTACAGCTTAGGGATAGCACTGGCGTACCCCTGGCAGTTTTTGACAATCATTGCCCTGACCATCTACCTGGGATATTTGGGATTCTTGCTGTTCTTCTATCTGCTGGTACTGGTAGCGATTTCCGAGCGGCCACGTCAGGACCTGAAGCTGCTGCTCTGGTTGCCGCTTTATCCCTTCTACGCCTTGTTTATGCGCAGTATCTGCTTGTTTGCCTTGCTTAATGAAATGGTCAGACGCTCACATGAAGAGAGTTCCATGGCTCCCTGGTGGGTGCTGAAACGCGGGAGAAAATTTTAGTGAAAGTGACTTATCAAGCGGCTGCCAAGGCGCAACAACCCACCCGGGATCAAGGTTTAAAGGTGGACTATGCCCCGGCAAAACGGGGCGGAATGAAATGGCGTTGGTATCTGCTGCTATTGCTGGTTATCGCCCCTGTGGTCTTGCTGCTTTGGGTGTTGCTGCGCCCCAGCCTGTTTGTGCTGGCACCGGGAATACTGACCTCTGAGCCGCTGGAGATGCGGGCAATGCAGAAGGGCCGATTGCTGGAGCTTTCGGTACAACCCGGGAGTAGGGTCGATGCCGGTCAGGCGCTCGGGCGCATAGCCGATGCCGGTCTGGACGCCAGCATTGACGAGTTACAGCGCCAGTTGGCCGAGCTGACACCGCCATCGCTGGAGCAGGACCTGGCTATTCTGGGGCAACTGGAACAACGGGTGCTGGTGGCCGAGCAGGGGGTAAAGCGTCAGGATGAACTATTGTCGCAGCTCGAGTCATTTCGTAAGCAGGGGGTGGTTCCCACTGCAGATATGGCGGCGGTGATGCAGGCCCATACCAGTGCCAGAATGGCGCTGGAGCAGGCCAGGGCCGAGCTGTTGCAGCAAAGGCAGTTGCAGCAGCAGGAGCGGGAGGCGGGGGTGATAGCCCAGAGTCGCAACAGCCTGCTGCTAAAGCTTGCTGAGCTGCAGGCCAAACGCCAGCAGTTGACCATACAGGCGCCGTTTGCCGGCCGGGTAGCCGATGTTTTGGTGCAGCAGGGGGAAACCATAGCCGAGCAGCAGCCTATGCTTTGGCTGTCGGGGCGGGCACAGCCTGTGGTGGTCTGTTATCTGGCGCCCAAGTATCTCAACTATGTTGCTCAGGGACAGCAGGCCAGCGTCAAACTCCCCAATGGAACCCGGATCCGCGCCGAAATTAAAGAACCGACCGAATTGGTGGGCAAGGTGCCCAAGCAGCTGTCCGGTCCTTTCGATGGTGACAAACCGGCACTCAAGGTCACGCTTGCTTTGCATCAGAGCCTGCCTTTGGCGATTGAGGGCGTTCCGGTGGAAGTGAGTTTCGATCGTTTCTGAGAAAAAAGGCTTTCCCGACAAAAATTGGCGTGCGTGACGGGAAAGCGGGCAAAAAGTATGGCGGAGAAGTCACATTGTTCTTTGCCAAAGAGTTGCCCGGAGTGACTTGGGAGATGCTCCGGGACGGTTGCACGGTTTACTGTGGCACTTTGCTTTGGGCCAGCGCCTGATACTTAGCGGCAAAGCGCAACAGATAGTCGGCTATATCCGGGTCATCCCAGTCCAGATAGCCACGGATAAAGCCGACTAAGTTACCATTGGGATCAAACACATAAGTTGCCGGTACCACATTGGCCGGCATGATCTTCTCTATCTCTTTCTTGCTGTCTATCCAGCTGTCATCCAACTTGAGCTCATGCTTGGCCAGAAAAGGGGCCACAGCAGCCGGATCTTCATCTATCGACAGCGGCACTATCTGAATACTGCTGCCCTGCAGTTTACTGCGCAGCTTGGCCAGTGCCGGCATTTCACGCAGGCAGGGCGGGCACCAGCTGGCCCACAGATTCAGCAGCACCAAACGTCCTTGATATTCAGCCAAGGTTTTGGGATTACCCTGCAGATCGGCAAAGGTCACCTTTGCCACCTTTCTGGCGTGCTGCATTTCAACAAATTCACGCATAATCATAGGCTTGTTTGGCACAGGTTCACCTGTGTGATAAGCCTTATGCTGCATTATGCCCCCTTGGGCCGATAGCGGCAGCAACAGGGCAAGACATAGAAGCAAATAAGATCTCAAGATGGATTCTCCTGATCGTGAGGGGATTGATTGTTGCTGCGGCCGAAAAACAGCAACACGCCGGGGAGCACCAGCAGCAAGAGTACTGGCCCCAACCACAGCAGCGCCGTACCTGCGTTCAGCGTGGGTTGATAACGGATCTGCTCGCCATAGCGTTCCACCATAAAGTCGAGTATCTGTTCCCGGCTCTTGCCCTGCTGCAGCATCAGATAGATCTGCGCCTTGAGCTCGCTGGCAATGGCGGTTTCCGACTCAAACAGGTTTTGGTTGGTGGCCATGGGGCAGCGAAGTTCCTTGGAAATATCTATGCTGAGACGGGCAATATCCATGTCGGTCGCCTGGGCTTCGGCGCAACTCAAGCTGAGCCATAATCCAAGCAGCATTAGCTTAATCATGTTGAAGTCTCCCTGAGGCGGTTAATAAATCGGTTTGCAGCAGGCGTCGTCGGCTTCCGAGGGCCAGCAGGCCGCCAATGGCCATCAAACCACCGCCGAGCCAGATCCAACTCACCAGCGGCTTGATGCTGAGACGTACCAGAAACTCTTCATCACTCAGTTGGGTGCCCATGGAGACATAGAGATCGCCAAAGGCCCCGCGATAGATGGCGGCCTGGGACAGCGACATGCCGTTGGAGTTGAATTCCTGACGCTCCGGATAGAGGTAAGTAAGCAGTTGCTCATTGCGCTCAACCCGAATTACGGCCTGTTCACCGCGGTAGGCTGGCTTGTCCAGCAAACGGGTCTGCTCATAGATAAAGGTGTAGTCGCCCAGAATACTGCCTTGGCCCGGGCCCATACGCAGCAGAGAGTGCTGCTCGAAACAACTGACTCCGGTAGCACCCATGATGCTGACAAGAAGGCCGGTGTGGGCCAGCAACATGGGAATATTGCGGCGCTTACCGGCAATCTGGCCCAGCGGCAATAGATAAAGCAGCAGGGTGCAGAGCAGAAAGAGGCTCATTGCACCGCCCGCCAGTAGCCAAGGGTCGAGGCTGCCCTCGAAAAACAGCGCCAGAGCGGTCGCAGCTATAGTGACCAGCGCCAGCAGTCCCAGGCGCCTCGGCGCCATATGGGGCAGGGTGCTTAGCGCCAGGGGCAAGAGCAGCAGCGCCAACATGGGCACAAACAGAGTATTGAAGTAGGGCGCCCCTACCGACAGGCTTCCCAGGCCAAGTGCCTGATAGAAAAGCGGGTAAAGGGTACCCAGCAGGGTCGTCAGCGCCATGGTCAGCAAGATCAGGCTGCCGAGCAACAGCTGACCGTCCCGGCCAAGTGGTGCCAGCTTGCCCGGTTGCCAGTGATGGCGACATCTGAGGCCAAACAGGCTGAAACCGGCGCCTCCGTAGAGCAGCAACAGCAATAGAATGATCACCCCGCGTTCGGGATCGGCAGCAAAGGCATGCACAGACTGAATAATGCCGGAGCGCACAATAAAAGTGCCCAGCAGGCACAGGCTGAAGCCCAGCAACACCAGCGCCAGGGCCGAGAGCTGTGCCAAAGGGTTGTGGTTTTTGATCAACAGGCAGTGCAGCGCGCCTGTGGTCACCAGCCAGGGAATAAAGGCGGCATTTTCCACCGGATCCCAGAACCACCAACCACCCCAGCCCAGCTCGTTATAGGCCCACCAGGATCCGAGGGCATTACCCGCGGTGAGAAACACCCAGGTCAGCAGCAGATGGCGCTTGAGCTTGCCAAGGCGGGCGGCGCTGAACTTGTGGCTGACAAGCAATGCCAGCGCGATACAAAAACAGATCCCAAGGCCTGCATAGCCAAGAAACAGCAGTGGCGGATGCAGGATAAGGCCTATGTCCTGCAACATAGGGCTGAGATCGCGTCCTTCTATCGGCACTTCCGGTAGCAGGCGGGCAAAGGGATTGGCGTACAGCAACATAAAAAAGACAAAGCCACAGAGAATCGCCGAACAGCTGCCGTGCAACATCAACAGATAGTTCTGATCTTGCGAGCGCTTCGGCAACCCCAGCCAGGCCCATAGCGCCATTACTGTCATCCAAAACAGCAAAGAACCTTCATGGCTGCCCCAAACTGCGGCCACTTTATAAAACAGCGGCAGGGCCGAATTGGAGTTGTTGGCCACATAAGCCACAGAGAAGTCGTTGAGGATAAACGCCAATGCCAGCAGGAGTATGGCGCCTGTCAGTCCCAGCGCTTGCCCCAGCAGCAGTGGCCGCAGTGGCCATTCGATACCTGGGTTGCGATATTTGAGCAGCGCAAGCAAGGCGCCAAACAAGGCACAACTACCGCCCAGGATCAGCAGGAAGTGTCCCAATTCGGGCAACATGGTGATGGAAAACATGGCCGCTCTCTTGTTATGCCGGGACTTCCCGGAAATGGATCTATGGCACTGAGACTAGGGTTATTCCCCCTTTGGCTCTGTGATCTGTCACGCCTTTATCAGCCTATGTTTGCCGGTGCGGTATTTTTCAATTTTCAGCCGGAGTTTTGAGGTTTTTTGAGAAATAAAACGCTCAAAAAAGAACTGAATAGTTCTGTTGTTCAAGATTAAAGTCACTGTTTTTAAAGGTAAATGTAAGGTGTTGCTTTCTTGAGTTCTCAAGCGGGGGCGAGCTGTGCTCTGGCGCAGATTTTTGTCCTTGTACATATGAAGAATGAGTCGTGACCGGTCAAGCCGGCAATAACAAGTTCGTTTGTGAAATAACCGACGACAAATTCAGGAGTATATGATGAGACGATGGCAACAAAGGACAACACTCAGCATGTTGTTTTGTTTAACTGCCGTCAGCGGGGCTGGTGCGCTCGCGGCAGATAAACCAGGTCACGGCAATAAGCAGATGGGAGAGTCGGCACAGAAGGTGATCGCCAATCCCAACGGCATGGAAAAGGTAAACGGCGTCAAGACGCTGCAGGACTATATCGTTCAGGAAAAAGAGCTGTTCGACTACCTGTTCCAGAATCACCCTGTGTTCAAGTATCAGGAGCAGGGCAAGTTAATTGGTATGTACAAGGTCAGTGACCGCGGTGAAGAGTACATGGACCAAGGTAACGGCCAGAAGTACAGCAAACGGGTGGGACGCCCCTCTGCGGTGCAGTATCGTTTGGCGGCCAAGTCTATTCTCGACTTCCCCAATAAGTTTGTTGGCCCTGAGAAGTGCGGTGAGTGTCACGCGGTGCAGTATGAGAAGTGGCAGCGCTCGCGTCACGCCAAGACCATACGTTTCCCCGGTGAACACCCGGAAGTGGACAATGATCTGAAGAAAAAGCTGTATGGCTCTGATGCTTCCGTATTGCCGGACGGCATAACTCCGGATGCTATCTACGCCACAGTCGGTACTCCAAGAACCAAGTATGGCTATATCGACAGCTTCCTGGTGCGTGGTTCCTACCATATTGAAGGCGGTCTGCTGAAAGACGGTACAGGTACCATGGTTGCCGGTGGTAACCAGTTCTCCCGTGGTTGGGCCGAATGGTTGACCCCGGAAATGGCCAAGAAGATCCAGAAGGTTATCCCTGACTTCCCCACCAAGATGGAAGACTTCGGCGCCAGTGGTTCTCACCAGTGGGGTATGACTTCCTACGGTGCCAAGTACAAGAAGGAGTTCCTGTTCCAGCCTGCCAGTTCCTACTGCGAGGTTTGCCACAGCTTCAAGTTTGACTTCAAGAACAAGCAGGAATACCTGGATGCTCTTGGCGATCCCAAGAAGCTGCAGGAACACACCATCAGCCGTGGTATCGCTTGTGAAGAGTGTCACGGCGCCGGTGGTCACCTCGATGGTGGTAACGGTGGCGGCATGCCTTCCAACTGTGAACGTTGTCACCAGCGTTTCAACTATATCGATGAGCTGGCCGAGACAGAGCAAGGCAAAGAAAAGCTGGAATATGCCTTCAACGTCAAGATGAAGTCTGCCTGTCCTTCCTGTGGTACCGAAGGTTCACAGATGTTCATGTCTTCTCACTATGACAAGGGCATGCGCTGTTCTACCTGTCACGATCCACACGAAGTCACCAGCAATGACTGGAAATCAGGTTATACCAAGCCTGCCATCAAGAAAGACTGTGTTGACTGTCACCAGGTTCAGGCCGAAATGGCAGCCAATACAGGTACCCACGCCAAGAACAGCTGTACCAGCTGTCACATGCCCAACATGGGCAGCTGTGAGAACTTCACCGCGATTCAGTATCCGGATATGGCCGGTTTCGACGCAGTGCGTAAGTCTCACCTGTGGAAGATTGATGTCAGCCCGGATCGCAAGACCCTTAACCCACCCGAAGGTCAACCTCGCAAGTCCACCACCAAAGGTTGGACTGTGGCCAAGGATGAGAATGGTCACGGCTATCTCGACCTGATGTGGACCTGTGCCCGTACCTCTATCTCTGACCACGATGTGGTTGAGCGTAAAGGTTGTCACAGCCAGTTCCAGTCTGAGCTGAGCAAGGGCCTGCACTTCAAGGATCAGAAAGAGATCTACGGCAAGGTCATGAAGTGGCAGACACCTGTTAAAGACAGCCTGGCGAAAGTGGAAGAAGCGCTCAAGCGTGTTGATCGCAAAGTCGCCAAGAACAAGCTGTCTATTGAAGACAAGACTCAGGTACTGCTGCTGACCGACAAGGCCCGCGACATAGTTGAGTTTATTCGTAAAGACGGTTCCTGGGGTGTTCACGCTCCCCGTTACGCAGTCAAGCGTATGGATGCAGCTGTCACTTATGTGACTCAGGCTGAAGCCATCGCCGACGGCAAAGGCACCAAGACAGCCTCGCTGTAATTAGGCAACTCAGGCTCCGGGCGCTCGTCCGGAGCCTTTAATGGAGGATAAAGATGCGAGTCCGACTCTCATTGAAACAGGCGCTGAAACAGTCCTTGCTGCCACTGGCATTTATGGTTGCGACACCGGCGGTGTTGGCCGGCGGTGGCGGGGATCTGGTTCCTGCCCCTTACCACGAAGAGATACTCAACCAGATCTCCATGCGTGAGGCCGAGATGCTGCTCAGCCAGCCCGGAGTGATCTTCTATGACGTCAACACTCTGGAGATATGGGGGGATGGCTTCATTCCCGGCGCCATCTACTTCAACGTCAATAACTGGAAGACATTGTTGCCGGAAAACAAGGACACCACCATGGTGTTTTACTGTGCCAACCGCCTCTGCACCGCCAGCAATGTGGCTGCCAGAGAGGTGATGAAACTGGGTTATACCGATGTCAGGCAGATGCCGGATGGTATCTATGGCTGGCGCATCTCGGGACGGCCGATTGAGCGTCCTTGAAAATAGATTATTTGGGCATTGAATTTAGAAATTGCAGGATGAAAACCATGAAATTACAAAAACTTGCTACTACTATTTCCCTCTCGCTTTGTCTGAGCCTGCCCGCGCTGGCGGCCGACTTGAAGACAGAGACAGACAAGACCTCCTACGCCCTGGGTGCCTCAGTGGGCAACTATATTTCGGGCCAGGTTTACCAACAGCTGGAGCTGGGCGCCGAAGTCAATATGGAGCTGCTGATCACCGGCTTTACCGATGCTCTTAAAGACAAGCAGCAACTGACAGATGAACAGATCCTGGATCTGCTCAACCAAAGAGCCATCGCCCTCAACGAAGAAAGAGAGGCGCGTTTCGACAAACTGGCCGAGGAAAACCTTAAGGCGGGCGAAGCTTTCCTGGCCGAGAACAAGAAAAAGTCCGGCGTTAAGGTTACCGACAGTGGCCTGCAGTACGAAGTGCTGAGCATGGGCAAGGGCAAGAAGCCAAACCCGGAAGATGTGGTAACAGTCAATTATGTCGGCAAGCTCATCGACGGCACTGTGTTTGAAGACAGCAACAAAAACAAGGCCGCCGGCCGTTTCGCGCTGATGACAGTGATCCCCGGTTGGGAAGAAGGCCTGAGACTGATGCCTGAAGGGTCCAAGTTCCGTTTTGTGATCCCTGCCAAGCTGGCCTATGGCGAGCAGGCGCCCGGGGTGATCCCGCCGCAGGCCACTCTGGTGTTTGAAGTCGAGCTGGTCAAGGTCGAAAAGCCGGGTAAAGACAGCAAGCACCCAATGCCTGGCCACGGTTGACAGGAGGCACTATGGCTAATCCGCTCTGGTTGGGACTGGCCCTGCTGAGCCTGGCATTTATGAGCCTGTTTGCCCTCTATCAGTGGCAAACCTGCCGCGGGGACAGAGTTCTTCCTGCCCTGTGGCACTGGAGTCTGCTGCCGCTGCTGATCATAGGCCTGAGTCTTGGGACTTACTCCTATACCGGCCGCTACCAGGATTGGCAGTCGGCCGAGGCCGACGACAGCATAGACTACCTGCTGCCCGCCGAAATTGTCCGGCTCAGACGCGCCAGTGCCGAGGCGCCACAAGACAGTGCCCTGATGCAACAGCTGGCCCAGGCCTATGTGCGCGGCGGCATGTATCTGGATGCGGTGGCTACCCTGAAGCAGCAGTTGCAGCTTCAGGGCAAGAGCGCCGCCTTACTGGGGCAGTTGGCCGAAGCCGCCTATTACCGAGATCAACGCCAGTGGTTGCCGGAATCCCAGGATTGGGTCGAACAGGCCCTGGCGCTGGATAGTGCCGATCCCGGCACCCGGCTGCTGCTGGCCAATGATGCCTTCCTCAACCAAAGATATGCCGAGGCCATAGGCCACTGGCAACTGCTGCTGGACAGCAACAATACGCAACTGGATCGTGAGGCGTTGCAATATGCCATTGCCAACGCCCGCAGCCGACTCGAGTGATTTTTCAACCCTCGCCAAATGGGTTGTCCCTGCAAGGCCCCGGCGAGGCGTTGAATCTATTGATTGGAGAGAAAGATGAAAAAGACACTGCTGGCCATCGCCATTCCCATCCTGCTGCTGGGGCTGCCCGGATGCACACCGGCGCAGAGCCATAATCATGAATATCACGCCCAGCACCTGAAACAGCATGACAGGTGCCATATGTGCGGCATGATGATCACCAAATACCCTGGGCCCAAGGGGCAACTTATGCTCAAAGACAGTGATGCCGTGCCCAAGTTCTGCTCCAGCCGCGACATGTTCAGCTTTGCGCTGCAACCGGAAAATCAACGCCGTATTGCCGCTATGTTTGTTCATGACATGGGCACTACCGACTGGGAGCAGCCTGACGACAACGCCTTTATCGATGCCACCAAGGCCTGGTATGTCTATGGCACCAGCAAGAAGGGAGTGATGGGGCCTGCCGTTGCACCGTTTTCAACCAAGGAAGCGGCGCAGGCTTTCGCCGAAGCCTGGGGTGGCCGGGTACTGGCCTATGAAGAGGTCACCCTGGAACTGCTGGAAGGAGCCAACTGAGACTGATGTTACGCACCCTGCTGGCGCTGATGCTGCTCTCTTTTGGCTGCTTTGGCAGCCAAAACCCACTGCAGGCACGCATAGATGCACTGAGTGAAGGCGAGGTGCTGACTCTCTCTGCCGCCGAGTATTTGGGGCCGCTGGTGATCGACAAGGCTATCGCCATTGTCGGTGAGCCCGGCACCATAATCGATGCCGGTGGTAAAGGCAGCGCCGTGACTATCAAGGCCGCCGGCGTGCGCCTGCAGGGGCTTGAGATACGTAACTGGGGCGGCGATCTTTATGAACATGATTCCGGGGTGCGTCTGCTGCCGGGCGCCGATGATGTCCGCCTGCTGCAGCTTGAGCTGTCGGGGCCTGGATTTGGCATTCATGGCGAGCAGCTCAAACGCCCGGAAGTGGAATACTGCCACATAAGCGGTGACGACAGACGTTATCTGCTGGACAGAGGTGACGGCATCTTTCTCAAATATGTTGAGGCCCCCGAGCTGCACCACAATCAGATAGCTTCGGTGCGCGACGGTATCTATCTGGAAAACGTCGACGCCAGTCGGGTCAGCCACAATCAATTCAGCCGCCAGCAATATGGCATTCACTATATGTATACCCGCAATGACAGCGCCTGGAACAACAGCGCCAAGTGGCTACAGGGCGGCTATGCGCTGATGAGCTCCAAGGGGATCACCCTGGAACACAATCAAGTCAGCGCCGCAATCGATTTTGGTATCTTGCTCAATGTGACTCAGCAGAGCGAGGTGCACCATAACAGGGTGGCGACTATTCACAACCCCAAGGGCGATCCCGCCATCGCCAGTGAAGGCAAGGGGCTGTTTATCTATGGCGCCGCCGATAACCGTATCAGCCATAACCATTTCGGTAACAGCGATACCGGTATCAGTGTTGCCCTGGGCGGTGAGGGCAATAGTCTGTGGCGCAACAACATAGAAAATAATCAGACTCAGGTGCGCTATGTCGGCAGTAAATCGCAGGAGTGGAGCCTTCTGGGACAGGGCAACTATTGGAGCAGCTATCAGGGCTGGGATCTCGATGGTGATGGCATAGGCGATACCCCCTATCTGCCCAACGATGCCCTGGACAGGCTGTTTTGGCTTTACCCCGAGGCCAGATGGTTGATGGATAGCCCTGTGGTGCTCTTGCTGCGCTGGCTGCAGCGCCAACTGGCACTAGCCGAGGATATAGGTATTCGCGACAGTTTTCCTTTGCTGCAGCCCATTGATATTACGCTGAAACAAGAGATGAAAACCAATTCGCAACAGAGTGACGAGGAGACCCACTATGCCCAGCATTGATTGTCGGCAATTGGCCTATGTCCGTGGCGACAGGCCTGTGCTGGAGGATATCAGCTTGCAGCTGCCCCAGGGTAAGTTGCTGGCATTGCTGGGCCATAATGGTGCCGGCAAATCGACCCTGATCAAACTGCTGCTGGGGCTGCTGAAACCCGCCGGTGGCGAGCTGAAGATTCTCGGCAAGGCTGCAGGTGAAAGCCCAATGCAGGTGGGTTATCTGCCGGAGAACGTCAGCTTCTACGACAATATGCCCTTGGGCGAACTGTTGAATTACTTCGCCGGGCTCAAGGGCATAGGTGCGGCCAGAGTCAAAGAGCTGCTGGTTGAGTTTGAACTGGATGGCTTGGTAAAACGCAGGTTGGGACAGTGTTCCAAGGGCCAGAGACAGCGACTTGGGTTGGCGCAGGCGCTACTGAGCCGCCCCAGATTACTGTTGCTCGATGAACCGACAGTGGGCCTGGACCCCTCGGCCTCGGCGCTCATGTATGCCCAATTGGCGGCGCTGAAACAGCAAGGTTGCACCATAGTGGTTTGCACCCATGAACTGGCTTTGGTTGAGCCGCATCTTGACTTGGCGCTCATGCTGGCAAATGGCCGGATGCGGGCGCTGGGAAGCCTGGATAACCTGAGGCAAGAGGCTGACTTACCACAGGAAATCCAGTTGCCATCTCGGCTGGACCTCAGTGGCGATCCCGTGCTGGGGCCGAGCTTTTCCGCTGGCCGGTTGAAACTGGCTAAGGCCAGCGTGCCGGAGGCGATAGCCATACTGACGGAGCA
Source organism: Shewanella sp. VK101 (assembly GCF_056497865.1). Classification (NCBI taxonomy): domain Bacteria; kingdom Pseudomonadati; phylum Pseudomonadota; class Gammaproteobacteria; order Alteromonadales; family Shewanellaceae; genus Shewanella; species Shewanella sp. VK101. The sequence goes on along the minus strand of NZ_CM151402.1, from coordinate 4,302,016 downwards.
ATACCGCTGCTTTGACTTTCAGTTGCCTCCGGCATCCCTCGGTGAACTGTTTCATCATTTTATGGCACCGCTTGACTCAAATCGCCGGAATGTCGCGGCTAAAAGATTCGGGGAGGCCGCCTGATGCAACTGGTCAGAGAAAATGAAGCATTGACATCCCAACGGCCTAATCCGTTATTTATCGTTGCCGCCAAGGAGTTCAAAGATTGCCTGCGGAGCCGCTGGCTGCAAACGGCTTGCTGTTTGTTTGCCCTGTTGGCGGCTGCGGTTATTTTCGGCGCAGGGGCCTTAGGCGGTGAGTTTCGTTGGCAGGCGCTGCCGCAGTTGTTCAACTCTCTTTTAACCTTAAGTGTCTTCCTGGTACCGCTGCTGGCGCTGCTATTGAGTTTCGATGCCGTGGTGGGGGAGGCCGAAGCTGGCACCCTGTTATTGCTATTGACCTACCCCTTGAGCCGCAGTCAGTGGCTGGCCGGTAAACTGATGGGGCAGGGCGGCGCCCTGCTGCTGGCTTTGCTGCTGGGGTTTGGCTTGCCTTTGGGGTTACTGCCGGTATTGGCTCAGGAATATCGTAGCGTCGAGTTGCCCGCGGCCCTTGCCCTCTTGCTGGCCAGCGCCTGGTTGCTCGGGTTGGTGTTTATGCTTTTAGGCTACTGGGTCAGCATGCAGGTCAAACAGAAGGCTCAGGCACTGGCGCTGCTGATGCTGCTTTGGCTGCTGCTGGTGCTGCTCTATGATCTGGCCTTGCTGGTATTGGCCGTGGTTGCGGCCGATACCCTTGGGCAGCCGGGATTGCAGTGGCTGATGTTGCTGAACCCGGCCAGTGTGTTTCGCTTACTCAATCAAAGTTTTCTGGGCTTGGCCAGTGGTGTGCCGACCTGGCCCTGGTTACTGGGAATACTCTTTGGCTGGCTGTTGTTGTTATCTTGGCTGTGCCGCTACAGTTTTCAGCGCCGGCCGCTGTGAATCTGCTATTGGAGTTTGCTGTATTAGATAGTTTTTATTTAACGAAAACAAATTGTTAATTGATATAAGTATCACATTCTGCCTGTTGCACTCAGGTTAAACTTATAACCTATCCTCAAGCTCCCGTGAATGGGGGCAGTCAAATCTTCTGGAGTGACTTTTCGGAGTGCCAATGCAACAGCTGACTCCCTATTTGGCGTTGGATACCAAGGCAAAACACTTGCTGGATCAACGCGATGGTTCAGAAATCGTCCTGTCGTTTTCTGAGGCTCAGGTATTGTCACACCTGTTGTCTGCCCCGGGAAACGTGTTTGGAAAAGATGAGTTGCTGGCTGTAGGTTGGCCGGAGCGGGTGGTGGCGCTGACCTCACTGACCCAATGCATCAGTATTCTCAGAAAGAAACTGGAACCCTATCCCGAAATTCAACTCAAGACGGTTGCCCGCCGTGGCTATCAGCTGAATATTTCCGAACAGTCCCATGTGCATATGCTGGCCATCTCAGATGGTGAAGCCATCCGCACTGCCTTGGTGAGTGTGTCTCTGAAAATAAAACTCCTGGGTATTTTATTGCTGTTGGGGCTGGTGGGCTTCTTCTGGTACTACAGTGACTATCACGAAATGGTCAAACAGGTGAGCCATTGGCGTGCCGATAAGCAGTTACCCTTGAATGTGGGAGGCACGCTGGCCTCGGCGCAGTTGTTTTACAGTGATGAGGCCAAGCAGCTGCATCCTTCCATGTGGCAAAAGCATCTGGCGCCTGAGGGAAATCTTATCCCCGGATTGAAGCATTTCAGCGCTTATGCCGCCTCGGATGGCCGTAATTACTCTTTTGCCATCTGTCCCAGTGCCGATGAAACCGGCTGTGACGGCGATGGCATCATCAATATCACCGCCATAGATCCCAAACCTGCCGGTCTCAGCATGAAGGAGTTTGTGCCCCTGAGCCAGGAGATGGAGCGGCGGATCCGCTACAACCGCATTATTTTGCCGCCGGCGGTAGACAATGCCGAATTGGTGGAGCACAACTACCATGCGGATATCTATTTCCCGGTCGCCGATGAGCTCTTGGTGCGTACCGATCTCAGCCTATCGCTGGTTTACGATAGTAAAGACTCGGGGCAGTTTTATTCATCGGCCTGCGTTACCGATCAGGACTGCCTTACCACACCGATAAAATATCAACTGCGGGGCTATTTTCACCAGTACCGCACCGAGATTTCCGGCACCCCGGTGGACGTGTTCCAGGTGAAAGTGAACCAGAAAGAACTCACCAAGCCGGACAATGTCAGTGACTCGGCGATGCACTTCTACCGCGAGATCCGTAAAGACGATATCCGTGATGAGGAGATCTACTACTTCCGGGTCTATCAGGATCACAAGACAGCCGTTTGGATAGTGCCGCAGATGGGTAATTTACTGGCCTGGACCACCTACAGTGAAGTGAAGCTCTGAGCCGATAAGGCTACTTAACTACCATCACGGGGCACTTGGCCTTGTTGATAATCTCTTCGGTGACGCTGGGCAGCAGCCAATGGGCCAGCGCAGTGCGTTGATGACAACCCACAACTATCATGCCGACATTGGCGCTCTCGGCTTCTTCGAGGATCTGGCCGGCAGCGCTGCCGCGACGGATAAGCACCTCGAGCTGCTGCTCTGGATGCAACTGCTGCAAAAGTGCATGGATTTTCTCCGAGGCGTAGGCCTGCATATGTTGTTGCAGCTGCGCCTGGGTCACGGCCACTATGCCGAAGTTCTCTTCGTGATGGGGCAGAGTGGTAATGTCTTCGCCATAGGCCTTGCTGATTACATGCAGCAGCCTCAGTTTTACTTTATAGAGCGCCGCCAACTCTATGGCATATTCCAGGGCGTGTTCGGATTCTTCAGAGAAGTCGACCGGACAGAGGATTTGTCGGGTACGCATGATGCATCTCCTTTTACTCGGCCTTGGCCACTTCTTTAAGTTTAAGCCAGCCTTGGCAAGGTACAAATTTGGCGTTCAGGGGAGATATTCGCAGGTGCCGGTTCGGCTAAAATCCCTGTCATTGAACGAATAAAGCCCCGGAGGGGGCTTTATGCTTAACGGGAAATGGCCTGAGTAGCCTATGCCGATGCGGCAGATGGCCTTAGTCCACCAGGCCGTATTGTTCCTTGAGTACCCGGATGATTTCTGCCTTGGGATTATCCGAGAGAGTAATCTTGGCTCCGGTGACTTTTTCGGCAATACCTGTGTAGGTACGCGAGACATTCATCATGGCCTCCAGTGGCAGGTCGTTGTCGCGGGCCAGGGCTTCACGTTCCGGCATTCTGTCCTTGTTCAACAGGATATCCGGATCCGGGAAATGGTTGAGCAGGAACTGACGGAAGCCTTCTTTGGAGTTCTCGAGGATCTTGCCGTCACGGTAGGCGCTGCCATCCCAAATACGTGAAGAGTCCGGGGTTCCCACTTCATCCATATAGATAAGCTTGGACTGGCCTTGTTTGTCAGTGACATAGCCAAATTCGAACTTGGTATCGACAAAGATCTGATCTTGCTGTGCCAGCGCCTCGGAAATGACTTCGAATCCCTGCTTGAGCAGTTTTTCGTACAGATCGATATCTTCAGGCTTTTCAAAGCCGAAGGCCTCGAAGTTGGCTTCGATATCTGCGCGGCTGATGTTGACATCATCCTGCTCCGGTACCCCGGGGATCCCCTTGAGTATGCCCTTGGTCGATGGGGTGATCAGTAACTCCGGCAACTGCTGATCCTTTTGCAATCCTTCCGGCAGCGTGATGCCGCAAAATACCCGCTCACCCTTTTGATAGGCGCGCCACATGGAACCGGTAATATAGCGGCGAATAATGGCTTCCACCTTTATCGGGCGAGCCTTTTGCACTATCCACACGAAGGGATGGGGAATGTCGAGAATATGGCTGTCGGCCAGGCCTTTTTCCTTGAACAGGCTGAACCAGTGGTTGGAGATGGCGTTGAGCGCCGCCCCTTTGCCCGGGATCCCTTTGAGGTCCTCTTCGCCATGGAAGATGCAATCGAAGGCGGAGATACGATCCGAGATCACCATGATCGCCAGCGGAGTATCGGCGGGCACATCATAGCCCTTTTCACGGATCAATCTGGCGCTGTCGGCCTCGGTCAACCAGTAGACACTGCGCACTTTTCCGCTGTGAACCGGCTTGTCGGTGCGGATAGGCAAATCATTGTTTACGGCTAGAACGGAATCAGCAAGACTCATGACGAGTATTCCTCTGGGTGTAGGGTTTAAGGCTAAGTCCGGCAGGCGGGGTTATTGTTATCTGCCTGTTTCCGGGAGGATACGAGCCGACGGCGGGGCAGCAGCAAGCAGCAAAAAAGGCTGTGCTTGAGAGGTAGAGCCGCTGTGGAGTCATACAAGTATGAGATGCCGCCGACAAAAGATGGGCTATTTTACCTCAGTTGCAACCTTTTGCCACGGGGAGGCTTTGTTTACTGGAGCAAAACTCTGTTCGCGATAGAGACTAATGAGGTTGAACCCAGGGAGCTTGGGCGCTGATTCGGCATCCATGTTTCTGCCGCCTTATTATGCGCCAATGGCTTTCGGCTACACCGAGGGGAATTGGTGCAATTCTGCAATCATAGCGTTGCTTGAAATTGTTTATATACCTACAGACATACGCCTATTTCCCAGGCACAGGTGGAACTGTGACCTTCTGAGCCAGGGATGTACTCGCAGCGTGTCGCAGGATCGCCTGTGCATAAGCCTGCGGCAGGCAATGAGAAACATCCGTCGCCGGAGGCCCTGCCAATACTAATTAGTAACTTTTAGCTGGAAGCTATGATAGCTGCTGTGCCAGCGGCCTAAAGTCGTGGAGCAAATGCATCCATGCACAACGGCCAGTTCGCCATCCCTGGCTCTCGCTCGAAAGCACGTTGCTACGCAACTCTCGCCAAACCACACCGGGTAAGGGGCTTTGCTTGTCCAAAGCCCCTTGCATCCCCAAGGACACCCCGACGTAGCCGAAATCCCCGCTGGCTTATGAAGCAAATTGGCTACACTCAGGACTCGCCTCCTTGCTCGACCTTCGAGCCTCGACATCCCTGTCTCGGCTACGCCAATTTGCAACAACGCCAGCGGCGGCTCCGAAGGGGGAATTGGTGCAATTCTTCCCACACAGAGTTGTTTTGAGCTGCAGACATACGCCTATTTTCCAGGCATAGGCGGGACTGTGACCGTCGAAAACAAGGATGTTTTCGACGAGGCTACAGGGACGTATTCACGCCGTGTCACAGGATCGCCTGTGCATAAGCCTGCGGCAGGCAATGAGAAACATACGTCGCCGGAAGCTCGGCCAATACTAACTTAGATACTCTTAGCTGGAAGCTATGATAGCCGCTGTACCAGCGGCGTAAAGCCGTGGTGTTCCACACCACACCGGGCAAGGGGCTTTGCTTGTCCAAAGCCCCTTGCATCCCCAAGGACACCCCGACGTAGCCGAAATCCCCGCTGGCTTATGAAGCAAATTGGCTACACTCAGGACTCGCCTCCTTGCTTGACCTTCGAGCCTCGACATCCCTGTCTCGGCTACGCCAATTTGCAACAACGCCCGCGGCGGCTCCGAAGGGGGAATTGGTGCAATTCTTCCCACACATAGTTGTTTTGAGCTACAGACATACGCCTATTTTCCAGGCACAGGCGGAACTGTGACCTTCCGAGCCAGGGATGGCGAGGCAGAGCTTACAGGGATGTACTCGCAGCGAGTCACAGGATCGCCTGTGCATAAGCCTGCGGCAGGCAATGAGAAACATCCGTCGCCGGAGGCCCTGCCAATACTAATTAGTAACTTTTAGCTGGAAGCCATGTTAGCCGCAGTGCCAGCGGCCTAAAGTTGTGGTTCAAATGCCTCAATGCAGAGCAGTCAGTGCGAGAAGGCCGTTCTCGGACACCCTGTCCTTATTCGGGCTTCCAGCATCCGCACTCTAGGTGGTGGGCAATAGCGGTTTGGCAATAAGCCCCGCTATTGCCAAACCCTTCCTCAGTCGCGTGTCTGACCTGTTCCATTGACCAGGAATTTCTCCGTGGTCAATGACTCCAGTCCCATGGGGCCGTAGGCATGCAGCTTGGTGGTGGCGATACCGATTTCGGCACCAAGCCCAAGCTCGCTGCCGTCGCTGAAGCGCGATGAGGCGTTGACCATCACCACAGAGGCATCGACCCCTTGCTGAAACTGTTGCGCCGCTTGCTGGCTTTCGGTGCAGATCACCTCGGTATGGTGGCTGCCGAAGCGGGCGATATGCTTCATGGCATCCGCCAGCGAGTCGACCTGGCGTACGGCGATTTCCAGGCTCAGGTATTCCTGGCCGAACTCCTCTTCCGTCAGCACAGTGGCCTGGTCGAAGAAGGGCGCCGCCTTCTCATCGGCATTGATCTTCACCCCCTTGTCGGCCAAGGCCTGAGCGGCGATAGGCAGCCATACTTTGGCGATATCCTTGTGTACCAACAGGCCTTCCAGGGCATTACAGACGCCGGTGCGCTGGGTCTTGCCGTTGAGCAGCAGGTTGAGCGCCTTTTCCACATCGGCATCTCTGTCGACATAGAGGTGACAAACGCCTTTAAAGTGCTGGATAACCGGGATTTTAGAGTTGTCGCTGACAAAGTTGATCAGGCCTTCGCCGCCTCTTGGGATCACCAGGTCGATGTAGTCGCGCTGCTGCAACAGTTCCAGCATCAAGGCGCGGTCGGGATCCGGCACCACGGATATCAGTGCGGTTGGCAGTTTGAACTCCTGCAGTACTTTGTGCAGCACTTTGGCTATCGCCAGGCTGGAGTTGAGCGCCTCTTTACCGCCGCGCAGTATTACCGCGTTGCCCGATTTGAAACACAGCGCTGCGGCATCCGCGGTCACATTGGGGCGCGCCTCATAGATCATACAGACCACCCCGAGCGGCACTCTGAGCTTGCTTATCTGAATACCGTTGGGACGGCGGCCCAGCTCGCGGCGCTGCCCCACGGGATCGTCCAGCTCGACTATGGTGTCAATGCCACTGGCCATGGCGGCGATCCGCTCTGGCGTCAGGGTCAGACGGTCGAGCATGGCTTCGCTGAGACCTGCGCTGCGGGCCGCAAGGAGATCTTCCTCATTGGCCTTGAGAATATTGTCATTTTCAGCGAGAAGCGCCCGGGCCATCGCTTTCAGCACCTGATTTTTGGTTTGGGTATCTATGAGTGCCAGCTCCCTGGCCGCCTTGGCCGCTGAGCTTGCCAGTGTGGTTATCAGACTCATTTGGGTCCTCCTTTGTTCGTTGCGCTACTCTGGTGGCGGGCCGCTGCTATTTCTCCAGTTGCGGCGTTTTACTGAGTAGGGCGATATCTTTTTCCGAGACTATGCCGCCCAGGCTGTCGGTGAAGCTGTCGGCCAGTTCAGGGTCTTCCTGCTCGGCGATAAAACTCAGCAGGCTGCTGCTGTAGTTGCTGCGGGCCTTGGCCAGACGGGTGCCGTCGTCGCTGCGCAGCAGTATGGTATCGCCGGCGGCAAAGTTGCCTTTGACCTCAAGTACTTCATTGCTGGAAAGCTCGGCGCAATTCTTGGCGCTGTCCATCACCTCATCGGCGGCGACTATCACTTCCCCTTGAGCCCTGACAGTGTGGGTCAGCCAATGCATCCGCTCCTGCAACGGAGTTTCGGATGCCCGGAACAGGGTGCCGGGATTGCGGCCCGACAACAGGGCATTAAAGCTCTCCTCTTTGAAGCCGTTGACTATATAGGTATCAATGCCGTGGGAGCTGGCCTTTTCTGCCGCTTCTATCTTGGTGCGCATGCCGCCGGTGCCTACATCGCTGTGACTGCCGCCGGCCATGGCATAGATGGCGGCATCGATTTTATTGACCTCGGGCAGCAGCTCGGCATCGCTGTGCAGATGCGGGTTTTTGTTGTAGAGGCCATCAATATCCGAGCAGATCACTAAGGTATCAGCGTCGGCCGCAGCTGCCACCATGGCTGACAGGTTGTCGTTGTCACCCACCTTGAGTGCATCTGTGGTGACGGTATCGTTTTCGTTGAGGATCGGCAGTATGTCGTGATCCAGCAGGGTAAACACGGTTTCCCTAATCGACAGGTAACGCTCTCTGTCGCGCAGATCGCCATGGGTCAGCAGAATTTGCGCCGTGGGAAAGTCGAAAAACTTATCCCAGGTCGCCATCATCTCAGTCTGCCCGGCGGCGGCCATGGCTTTTTTCAGTACCACCTGGGCCTCTGGACTATTGGCTTCACTGCCAGGTTTGAGCGGAAATCTGTGGGCTCCGGCGGCAATTGAGCCGGAAGAAACCAGTATGGTCTGAATGCCTTTAGCGCGGCAGCGCACAATGAATTGGGCTATGGCCAGCAGATAGCGCGAGCTACAGCCCTGTCTGTCAGGGGCAATCAGGGCGCTGCCGACTTTTAAAACAATTCGTTGCCTTGGTTGCTTATTCATAACTTCCTTAACCTGTTTGAGGTGTTACTTCGAAGCGAATTGGGGATTGAAGCTAGACCCGGCGTCTGCCACCGGGTCTATAACGGGATTTGTACTATCCAGCTATCAGCCGGCCTGTTGCAGCTTTTCCCGGGTAGCGTGGAAGGTCTTCTGCACTGAGTGTGAGGGATCCTGGCTAAAGTGGCTGACCAGCACTATGGCCGTGGAGCTTATGATAAAGCCGGGAACTATCTCGTAGATCACGCTGGAGAGTGTCTTGCCATCGGGCAAGACAGGCAGCAGGATCCACAGCAGCACAGTGATGGCGCCGGTGAGGATACCGGCGACGGCACCCGAGTGGGTCATCTTCGACCAGAACAGACTGAACAGCACCAGTGGCCCGAAGGCGGCACCGAAACCGGCCCAGGCGTTACTCACCAGTGACAATATGCTGCTGTCGCTGTCCAGTGCCAGTAAAGTGGCCACGGCAGCAACGGCAAACACCCCAAGGCGACCTATGTTAACCAGCTTCTTCTCGTCTATGTCCTTGTGGAACACGGCGCGGTAGACATCCTCTGTCAGCGAACTGGATGACACCAGCAGCTGTGAGGAGATGGTGCTCATGATGGCCGCCAGAATCGCCGCCAGCAGGAAGCCACTCACCAAGGGGTGGAACAGAATTTCCGAGAACAGAATAAAGATGGTTTCCGGGTCCTGCAGCCCAGGGTGGAACTTGTTGACATAGGCGACACCGATAAGGCCTGTGGCCAGGGCGCCGAGTATGGTCACCAACATCCAGCTCATGCCTATGTTGCGGGCCGTCTTGATATCTTTCACCGAACGAATTGCCATAAAGCGCACTATGATATGTGGTTGACCGAAATAACCCAGTCCCCAGGCCATGCTGGAAACAATCGCCAGCAGGCTCATTTTCTCCACAGATTCAGATAGAGGCACTATGGTGTGATTGGCCTGCGCCATCATCTCAGTGCCATTGTTGAACTCCTGAAAAGCCACTATAGGCACCATCACCAGGGCGACAAACATAATACAGCCCTGCACAAAGTCGGTCATACTGACGGCCAGAAAGCCCCCCAATAGGGTGTAGGCCACCACCACTGAGACAGTGATCACCAGGCCAAGCTGGTAACTCAGGCCGAAGGCGGATTCAAACAGTTTGCCCCCGGCGACCAGGCCGGCAGAGGTGTAGAGAGTAAAGAAGAGTATGATCACCGCTGCAGAAATCATCCGCACCGAGCCGTTTTTCTTCTCGAAGCGCTTGCTGAAAAAGTCCGGCAGAGTCAGGGCGTCATCTGCTTCCTGGGTATAAACCCTGAGCCTGGGCGCTACCAGCAGATAGTTGAACCAAGCGCCGATAAGCAGGCCAAGCGCAATCCAGATGGTGTCGAAGCCGATAACAAACATGGCGCCCGGCAGACCCATCAGCATCCAACCACTCATATCGGAAGCGCCGGCCGACAGCGCCGTGACCTGAGGGCTGACCTGACGGCCGCCGAGAATGTAGCCCGAAATATCATCGGTAGAATTGCGATAGGCAAACAGGCCTATCGCCAGCATGACCACAAAGTAGATGGCCAAAGAGATATAACTCGAATAATCCATAGATTAGTGCCCGTTATTGCCAGTGAAGGCTTGATTGAGTTTTTGTTTGCAGAATGGGTACAGGTAGGTTGAGAGTACGAGCCAGAAACACCCTAATTGGATCAGGTGCTTGGCTTTATCTCTGAGGCTGATTTGGTAGCGTGAAAGATGACTGTCAGACTCCTGTGAGCTGTTGGCATTCATCGTGATTCTCCTTCCTTAAGTTTCATCTGAAGTTGGGCTAGCGAAAAACCACTTGAAGGCTAACCAATCTATTGATTAGTGTTCAAATGGTTTTTGCTCGAACGATATTATTCATGTTTATCAGAAAATGATCAAGTTTATATCTGAGTGCAATACTAGGTTTTAAACTGGATTTAAATGATTATTTTCATTTAAATCAGTTGGTTATTTTGTAGTTATTTTAGTTTTTTCAATTTTTAATATATTGCATACAATTATAAGGTAGGCGATAGGTTCTATATTTGAGCCATAACTATTTTCTGATTTGGTTCTGAAATAAACCGGAAATAATTAGGGTTTAAAATTAATTTACGATAGCGTCGGCTTCTGCCAAGCGAACCTCTGCAAACCCGTGTAACCACTGGGCCAGATCTCCAATTCCAATCCGATAAACTCCTCAAAATAGCGCTTGAACTATAGGCGTTTTTATATATGATTTAGCATATATCTGTTTATCCATATATTCTCCAGATTGCTGAAGGTGCTTATTTGAGTGGCCAACGGAAACGGCAGATGTATGGCTGGCCGAACATTGGCCTTAAGGAGTGGCATTTATCATGGAACTAACCATTTTTTTCAAAGCCTTGGCTGATGAAACCCGGCTGCGCAGCTTGCTGTTGATCCTGCAGCAGGGAGAGCTTTGTGTCTGCGAGTTAACTGAGGCCCTGGCCTTGAGTCAACCGAAGATCTCCCGTCATTTGGCGCAGCTGCGAACTCAGGGGCTGTTGCAGGACAGACGCCGGGGCCAATGGGTGTTTTATCGTCTCAGCCCCGAGCTGGCACCCTGGTGCGAGCAGTTGCTGCGGGACACACTGACGGCCAACCCTGGCTTTATTGCTGATGAGCTGACTCGGCTGGAGGCCATGGCCTCGAGGCCGCAAGCTTGCTGTTGAAACCGGCCGGAATCTATCACTTGAGCGCCGGAAGTTAACCGCCGGGGGACCGGAGAGGGGAGATGTATGGGAATTTTTGAACGTTGGCTCAGCCTGTGGGTAGGGCTGTGTATTTTAGCTGGGATAGCACTGGGTTATCTGGCACCTAATGTATTTGCCGCGGTGGCGGCGCTGGAATACGCCCATGTCAATCTGGTGATCGCCGTACTTATCTGGGTGATGATCTATCCCATGATGGTGCAAATTGACTTTTCCGCTATCAAGGATGTTGGCCGAAATCCCAAGGGATTGCTGCTGACGCTGGTGATCAACTGGTTGGTGAAGCCTTTTACCATGGCGCTGCTCGGCTGGCTCTTTTTCCGTTTTCTGTTTGCCCCTTGGGTGGAGCCGCAAACGGCGCAGGAGTATATCGCCGGGATGATCCTTCTCGGAGTCGCTCCTTGTACCGCTATGGTGTTTGTCTGGAGTCAACTGACCCGCGGCGATGCCAACTACACTCTGGTGCAGGTATCGGTCAATGATGTGATCATGATTTTTGCCTTCGCACCGCTGTCGGCTCTGCTGCTGGGGGTGAGCGATATTCAGGTGCCATGGGAAACCTTGATCCTATCTGTGGCGCTGTATGTGTTGCTGCCCTTGTTAGCCGGGGTATTGACCCGCAAACACCTCAATAGCCGACCAGGGGCGATCACGGCCTTGCTGTCCAGGCTCAAGCCTTGGTCGATATTGGGGCTGCTGTTGACGGTAGTGCTGCTGTTTGCATTGCAAGCCGAAACCATAGTGGCCCAGCCGCAAAATATTGTGCTGATAGCTATTCCACTGTTACTGCAGACTTACGGTATTTTCCTGCTGGCCTGGTGGCTGGCGAAGCGTTTGCGCCTGCCCCACAACATAGCCGCTCCGGCTTGCATGATAGGGGCATCCAACTTTTTCGAACTGGCGGTTGCCGTGGCTATCTCCCTCTTTGGTCTGCACTCGGGAGCGGCGTTGGCCACAGTCGTTGGGGTACTGGTGGAAGTGCCTGTGATGCTATCCCTGGTGGCATTTGCCAATCGCCGCCGCGGTAATTGGCCTGCGGCCAACAAGTTAACGGAGAATTGAGATGACAATAAAGATGGGAATTAACGGCTTTGGCCGCATGGGACGGCTGGCCTTGAGGGCTGCCTGGGATTGGCCGGAACTCGAATTTGTGCAGATCAACGACCCGGCGGGCGATGCCGCCACCCTGGCGCACCTGTTGGAGTTTGACTCGGTTCATGGCCGTTGGCCGCACCCAGTAGAGCATGAGGGCAGTGCCATAGTCATAGCCGGGCGGCGGATAGCGACCAGTCGCAATCAGGCCATTGCAGACAGCGATTGGTCTCAATGCGATCTGGTGATTGAGGCCTCGGGCAAGATGAAAACCAAGGCGCTGCTACAGGCCTATCTTGATCAAGGGGTGAAACGGGTGGTGGTGACAGCGCCTGTGAAAGAGGACGGCGTCGCCAATCTGGTGATGGGGGTGAATCATCAGAGTTACGACTCGGCCAGGCATCCGATAGTGACAGCCGCATCCTGTACCACCAATTGTCTGGCGCCTGTGGTCAAGGTCATCCATGAGAACTTCGGCATTCGTCATGGCTCCATGACCACTATCCACGACATCACCAATACCCAGACCATATTGGATGCGCCCCATAAGGATCTGCGCCGAGCCCGCTCCTGTGGCCAGAGCCTGATCCCGACCACCACAGGCAGTGCCACCGCCATTACCCATATCTTCCCTGAGCTGAAAGGCCGCCTCAACGGCCATGCGGTCAGGGTGCCACTGGCCAACGCCTCGCTGACCGACTGTGTGTTTGAACTGGAGCAAACAGTGACAGAGCAACAGGTCAACGACTTGCTGCAACAGGCGGCCGAGACTGAGCTCAAGGGCATTCTCGGCTTCGAGTCGCGGCCGCTGGTGTCGGTGGACTACAAGACAGATCCCCGCTCCTGCATAGTGGATGGGCTGTCCACCATGGTGATCAACGGCACACAGCTGAAGCTCTACTGTTGGTATGACAATGAATGGGGCTATGCCAACCGTACCGCCGAGTTGGCGCTGATGGTGGGCCGTTTGGACCGGGATGCCTGAAGGACAACACCATGGCTGAAATGAGTCCGGCGCTGCGCCAATATCTGCTGATCACCGGCAACTACTGGGCCTTTACCCTGACAGATGGCGCGCTACGCATGCTGGTGGTGCTCTATTTTTATCAGTTGGGTTACGGTGCTCTGGCCATTGCCATGTTGTTTCTCTTCTATGAGTTTTTCGGTGTAGTCACCAATCTGTTGGGCGGCTGGCTCGGTGCCCGTTTGGGGCTCAACCGCACCATGAATATCGGCCTTGGGCTGCAGATAGTGGCGCTGGCCATGCTGTTGGTGCCTCAGGCCTGGCTGACCATTCCCTGGGTAATGGCGGCCCAGGCACTGTCGGGGATTGCCAAAGATCTCAACAAGATGAGTGCCAAGAGTGCCATTAAGACTCTGGTACCCAAGGATGCGGCTCAGGCGGGACAGACCCTGTATCGCTATGTGGCGTTGCTGACCGGTTCCAAGAACGCCCTCAAAGGAATAGGTTTCTTCCTCGGCGGCGCCCTGCTTAGCCTGCTGGGATTTGCCGGTGCCATTGCCACCATGGCCGCGGTTTTGACCTTGGTGTGGTTGAGCTCGCTGCTGTTTCTCAAGGCGGAACTGGGCCTGGCCAAGAATAAGCCCAAGTTCAGTGAGCTGTTTTCCAAAAGCCGGGCAGTGAATATTCTCTCTGCGGCCAGGCTGTTTCTGTTTGCTGCCAGGGATGTTTGGTTTGTGGTGGCCTTGCCTGTGTATCTGGCCAGCCAATTTGGCTGGGATCACTGGCAGGTGGGGGGCTTTCTGGCCGGCTGGATTATCGCCTACGGCTTGGTGCAGGCCCTGGCACCCAGACTGACCGCCAGGACTGACGGCAAGACAGCCGGCAAGCATAAAGGCTCGGCCTTGCCGGGACGGGCGGCGGCGCTCTTCTGGTGCGGCTTGCTCGCTCTGGTGCCCGCGCTTATCGCCCTTGGGCTTGATAGCCAATACTCCCACGTCTGGCTTATCGGTGGCCTGTTGCTGTTCGGAGCCTTGTTTGCGGTGAACTCTTCGCTGCACAGTTTTCTGATTGTCAGTTATGCCCGCGAGGATGGGGTATCCCTGGATGTGGGGTTCTACTATATGGCCAATGCCGCCGGGCGCTTGCTGGGCACAGTGCTTTCCGGTGCGTTGTTTCAGTGGTGGGGGCTGGAGGCTTGCCTCTGGGTTTCCAGCGCCATGTTACTGCTGACTCTGATTATCTCCCGTGGTCTGCCCCAAGAGCATGAGGCGTAATGATCCATTGCAAAATTAGACTATAAGGGAGTGTCACTTTTTCCCATAAGGGCATAGGCTTAGAGGTGCGGTAAAGTTATTTCCGCAGCTGTATTGAATTGTTTCAAAGAGGGAAGTGTTATGTCCATGAGCTTGCAGTTTTGGGGTGCTACCCAGGAAGTCACAGGTTCCTGCCATCTGTTGCGGGTCAACGATGCAAGTTTGTTGTTGGATTGTGGTCTTATTCAGGGAGGGCGGCAGGATGAATTGCGTAACCATGAAGCCTTTCCCTTTGCTCCTGAATCCCTGACTGCCGTGGTGTTGAGTCACGCTCATATCGATCATTCTGGGCGCTTGCCCCTGCTGGTGAAGCAGGGTTTTAGCGGCCCAATCTACACCCATAAGGCCACCATGGATCTGTGCGCCATCATGCTCAAGGATGCCGCCATGTTGCAGCAGCGTGATGCCGAACGGCAGAACCGCAAACGTGCCAAGCAAGATCTAGAGCCGATAGAGCCGCTGTTCACCGAAGAAGATGTCGAACTGGCACTGACCCGCTTTATTCCACTGGACTATGGCACCAAGCTGGATCCCATTCCCGGTGTGACCCTGTGTTTGAGTGATGCCGGCCATATTCTGGGGTCGGCGCTACTGGAGCTGTGGATCAATGATGGCAACACCCAGAAAAAACTGGTGTTCAGTGGCGATCTTGGCCGCGCCGGTATGCCGATCCTCAAAGATCCTACGCTGATCCAACAGGCCGATCTGGTGCTGATGGAAAGCACTTATGGCGACAGGTTGCACCGGAGTTGGGAGGCGACTCTGGAAGAACTCAAGGGGATCTTCGCGACAGCCATCAGTGAGAGCCGCGGCAATATCCTGATCCCTGCCTTCTCGGTTGGCCGGGCGCAGGAGCTTTTGTATCTGTTTCACCTTTATGCCGGGGAGTGGGATCTGTCACGTTGGAAAATCTGCCTCGACAGCCCCATGGCCATAGAGGCCACCAAGGTGTATATCAATAACTATCCCTTGATGGACGAGGACTTCAAGCGTTTCGTGCATCAACACCCCGGGCAGCACCCGCTGCTGTCTGGAATAGAGTTTATCCAAAGTACCGAAGAGTCGATGGAACTCAACGACGTACACCAGGGGCTTATCATTATTGCCGGCAGCGGCATGTGTAACGGCGGTCGTATCCGCTGTCATCTGGAACACAACCTGTGGCGGCCCGAGTGCGACATTATCATCTGTGGTTTTCAGGCACTGGGAACCCCGGGGCGGCTGCTGGTCGATGGCGCCAGTGAGCTTACCATCAACGGTAATTCGGTGAATGTCGCCGCCAGAATTCACACAGTCGGTGGGTTGTCGGCCCATGCGGATCAGGCCGAATTGCTGCGCTGGTATCGTGAGTTTGAGGGCGCGCCGCCACTTATTCTGGTTCACGGTGAGCCGGATGCCCAGCGGCAACTCCTGAGTGTGCTGGAACATGCCGACGGCGTGCAGCCCAAGCCCAGACCTCAGGCCTCGGCTATAGCGACCGAAGGCGACAAGCTGGATCTCAGCCGTTTACCCGAACTGAGCTGGGTTGTGGGTTAAGTTTTAGTGGGAAGTCATAAACTTAACTTTACGGTTCATTCCCTATAGTAGGCCGAGCGCTATGACGTTGAATCAAAAGAGAGTTAACCTTAAGTGGGACAAAGTAAAGCAATATGAGTAATACCCCGTACATTGATAATAAAAATCGTCTAGCTGATGTGATAGCCGCAATACAGGTTATGGGAACATATAAGTTTTACAAGTTGGAGTTTTCGGATTGGGCTGATCGTATATCTGGCGATGAAAGTCAGGGAGAATATTGGAAAAGGATATTTGAACAACATCCTGAGTTTTTTCGTTTGGATCAAACTAGAACTAAGGCATCTCTTGTTTGGCGCAGGAATTATCAAAAATTATATGATATTGATAAAGAAGAAAAAATATCAAGAGAAGAGTTTAGGGGGCTATGTTCTGAAAAGAAAGCGCGCATTTCAAGGAACCCTTTGAGTAACTCTGATATATCAACATTGGTAACCACTGCCATTAACCTTCACTCAAGCGAAATTGCCCATAAAAAGGAAACTCGTTGGTGGATAGCCGGAACTATGAGTCTACTAGGAGTTATTTTAGGAGTGCTCTTGAAGGCTATTATCGGTTAACTATTTTTATCTTTGCCATTAACAAATAAAAACGCCCCTTAATAAAGGAGCGTTTTTATTGTTGGTGCAAACCTGGCTTTAGCCTTGGCGCTGCCAGAGGATCTCCAGTTCATCGGCTTCGCCCATGGCGGCTTCCAACAGGTTGATGAGCTCGGCATCGGCCTCTATGGCCTTAAAGGTTTCCAATTGAGTGCGGTTCAGCCAGTAGTCCTGGTCGGCATCATGCTCTTCTACCAGGTTGTCGATCAGGAACTGCAGCTGTTGTTCGGAGATATGGCCGATAACGGCGCCGGTTTCTTTATTGCTGAGTTGGATCATTCTCTCTCCTTGGATTGGTGTGGCCTCAGTGGCCGAAAATCATAGCTTGCACTATATCCTCTTCAGTGAGTGCGTTGAATCCCATGTTTTGTCATAAAACTCTCTTCATAAACGACCCCGGTCAGGGTGGCGATAGCTAGGCCAAGCACCAGTGCCAACAGTAGAGGCTTGCAAACCCCCATGGGCACCAGCCAGATCAGTAACAGTGCCAATACGCAAATGCCACCACTGATGGGGTTGAATAAGAGTTCCAGACTGATCTCGAAAACACTTAAGGTTTCTGCGTCCTGATAGCGCCGGAAATGGAGCAGGAAATAGAGAGCTCCGCAGAGCAAACTGACACTGGAAAATGCCAATAGGCCGCTGAAGCTGAAAGTTTCTTTGAAGTACAAAGTGGCTTGGTAACCCGCCACAGTCAGTATTGCCAGCCAGATAACAAGTAGTGGCGCCAGGATCAGTCCCATTATACTTCCTAGGTTAGACGTCCATGTTTACAGGTGACTGTAACCTAAAAGCATATGCACAACAAACCACCAGTGGATGATTTGTGGCCCGGCTCGCTTCTCCACCAAGATTTGTTAGTGCTAACAGAGGTAAAACCACTATTTTCAACATTTAACAATCTGGTTACTTTTTGGGCTGTTTGCAGGATATACTCAGACAAGTAATTGTTGTCGGAAGAAAACTTGTTTGGAGAGTCCTTATGCGTTTTATCAAGACACTGTTTATCCTGTTGGCACTGATAGTGGCTGTGCCGCTGATTGCCGCTCTGTTTGTCAAAAGCGACTACCAGGTGACCACCAATGTGGTGATAAATCGCCCGGTGGCCGAGGTGTATGACTATGTAAAGTATCTTAAGAATCAAGATAATTTCAGCGTCTGGGCCAAGATGGATCCGGCGATTAAGCGCAGTTATCGCGGCGTTGACGGCACTGTTGGCTTTGTCTCGGCTTGGGAGAGTGACAACCCGGAGGTGGGCCAAGGCGAGCAGGAGATAGTCGCCATGGAAACCAACAAGCGCATCGATTATCAGCTCAGATTCCTGACTCCCTTCGAGGCTACTGAACCTGCCTACATGCTGTTTGAGCCCTATAAAGGCAATAGGACCAACCTTAGTTGGAGCTTTAAGGGGCACCTGGATTACCCGATGAATCTGATGTTTCTGTTTGTCGACTTTGAAACCATGATCGCCACGGATCTATTGCGTGGGCTCAGTAATCTCAAGCTGTTACTCGAGTCAGAACCCGCGCCGCAGGAACAAGTTCAGAGCCCGTAAATCCAGGCCACCCATTGACGGTAAAGATTAAGCCCTATCAGCAGGTTAATCGGGAAGGTGACCCCCAGCGAGGCCAGCATGGCCACGCCGATATTGGCCGATGGAATGGCCGCACGGATCGCCGCCGGTGCCGCAATATAAGAGGCGCTGGCGCAGAGACCGGCCAGTACCAATGTCGAACCGGCGGGCAGCCCCAGGGCGTGACCTGTAATGATACCCACCCAGGCGAGCACAAAAGGGGTGATGGCGGCAAATACCAATAGGCGCCAGTGACTCAAGGGCAGTGGAGCACAAACCCTGGCGGTACACAAGCCCATTTCCAGCAGGAATAGCGCCAGCAAGGTCTTGAATCCCTGCATCAGCACAGGGCTTAACGAGGCCAAGCCCTCAGCGCCGTAGCCCCAACCGATAAGCACGCCGCCCCCCAGCAGTATCACCCCACGACTTGTGAGTGCTTCCAGCAGAATATTGCCACTGCCTCCCGTTTTATCCCGGTTAAGGCGTCGATAGAGCCACAGCATGACTATGATGGATGGCAGCTCCAGCAGTACCAGATAGAGAGTGGTTTCGGGCTTGAGTGGCCAGCCCAGCTGTTCTGTCATGGCGTAGACAACGGCAAAAGTCCCGGCACTGACCGAGCCGTAGTGGGCGGCAATACTGATGGCATCGCTCTGGGATAGGCGAACCACTTTTTTCAGTATGGGATACAGCGCCAGCGGGATTGCCAGTCCCAAACCTATTACTAGTCCCAGTTCGGCAAAGGACAGCTGATCTGTGTGGCCGTGTAGCGCCATGCCGCCCTTGAGGCCCAGGGTCAGCATTAACAGTATGGAAAGGGTTTCGTAGGTGGATTCGGGGACTCTGAGATCCGATTTGAGCAGACCGGCCAACAGGCCTAGACCGAAAAAGGCAATAACAACATCAGGCATGGGATTCTCCTTGTTAGACGGCTGGAGATTGTGCTCGCCCGGCGCTATATTGGAAAATAAATTATTCACTGCATATATATAGATAATTATCTATGGATCTTCGCCATCTCAGCCTGCGCTTGTTGCAGGTGTATATCGAAGTGGTTCGGCGGCAGAATATTTCCGCCGCTGCAAGACACCTGTATCTGACTCAGCCGACCGTATCGCTGCAATTGAAAAAACTGGCCGAGCTGGTGGGTGAGCCTTTGCTGGAAACCGGCCCGGGAGGGCTGCGGCCGACTCAGGTGGGGCAGGAGTTGTACCGGGCGGCGGTCGATGTGATGACTCGTTTGGAAGACTTCAACGGCATGCTGGCCAAGGTGCGGGAAGGGCAGAGCGGCCACATCAATATCGGCCTGGTGACCACGGCCAAGTACGTGGTGCCGCGGATCCTAGGCGCTTTCTATCGTCGTTTCCCCGGTGTCCGAGTCACACTGAACATAGGCAACCGTGCCCATGTGCTGAATCGTTTTGAGCATCTGGAAGACGATCTCTACCTCTTCAGCCATCCTCCCAGGGGCGAAACTGTGCAATCGGCACGGATCATCCGTAACCCACTGCAGTTGATTGCCCCCAGAGATCATTGGGCCGCCGGGCAGAGTGAACTCAAGTTTGAGCAGCTCAGTCGCGAGCGGTTTCTCATCCGTGAGCCGGGTTCGGCTACCCGTTTGATGTTTGAGTCTTGGCTCAGCGGTCAGGGGGTGGAACTGGGCGACTGTATGCAGATAGAGAGCAATGAGGCCATTCGTCTGGGGGTCGCCTCGGGGTTGGGGTTATCAGTTATCTCGGCCCATACCCTGGAGGAAGGGCGCGAGCGCCCGGCTATTCTGGATGTGAAGGGCTTCCCGTTGGAAAGCAACTGGTATCTGGTGAGCCGTAAAGACAGGCGTATGCCCTATGCGGCGCGGCAATTGGTGCACTTTATGGCTGAGCATCTGCAGCAGTGCATAGAGGCTGAATGGGTGGCTGGTGATATCGCCCAGCTACCAACCAACCTGGGGTTGAGCGCCGACTGAGTTTGACCTCGGGTTTCCAATTGTTAATGTTTCGTTGTAATCTGGGTGTTCCTTATGCAGTTTTGCCATAACAGGTGGAAACTGCAACGATAACAATAACTACACGAGGTTGGAATGGAAACAATAATGGAATGGGTTAGCCAGCTCAACAGCCTGGTTTGGGGTGTGCCCATGCTGGTGATGATCCTGGGGGTAGGACTGTTTCTGTCCATAGGTTTGCGCTTTATGCAGCTTCTCAAGCTGGGGCGGGGGTTCCGCTTACTCTGGTCCGGGCGGATCCCGGATAAAGACACCAATATGAAAGGGGAGATCAGCCCCTTCAATGCGCTGATGACGTCACTGTCGGCCACCATAGGGACAGGGAATATCGCCGGGGTGGCGACGGCAATATTTCTTGGTGGCCCGGGGGCGTTGTTCTGGATGTGGTGCACCGCGCTGGTGGGGATGGCCACCAAGTTCTCCGAAGCTGTGTTGGCGGTCAAGTATCGCGAGGTCGATGACAGCGGCAACCACATAGGCGGCCCCATGTACTACATCAAGAATGGTCTCGGCCAGAAATGGGCCTGGTTGGGAACGCTATTCGCCTTATTTGGTGGTTTTGCCGGTTTTGGTATCGGCAACACAGTGCAGGCCAACTCGGTGGCCGATGCCTTGGACAGCAACTTTGGTGTTCCAGCCTGGGCAACCGGCTTGGCGATGATGATTTTGGTGGGTGCTGTCTTAATGGGCGGCATCAAGCGGATTGCCGACGTTGCCGGTAAGTTGGTACCCCTGATGACTGTGTTTTATATCACCTCAGGCTTGGCTGTGATTGTGGTCTATTTCGATCAGATCCCGGCGGCGCTGGAGCTGGTATTCGAGAGCGCCTTCAACCCAGTGGCGGCCCAGGGCGGTTTCGCCGGTGCGGCAGTGTGGGCCGCCATACGTTTCGGGGTGGCCCGAGGGGTGTTTTCCAATGAGGCTGGTCTTGGTAGTGCGCCGATTGCTCATGCTGCAGCCCAGACCAATAACCCTGTGGCTCAAGGATTGGTGGCCATGTTGGGTACCTTCATCGATACCATAGTGGTCTGCTCCATCACAGGTTTGGCGATTATCGTTTCCGGTGCCTGGACCTCGGGGGAAACCGGCGCGGCCTTAACCTCCTACGCCTTCAGCCACGCTCTGCCCATAGGGCAGTACATAGTGGCCGTGGCACTGGCTATCTTCGCCTTTACCACCATTCTCGGCTGGAGCTTTTACAGTGAAAAATGCGTGCAGTATCTATTTGGTACCAAGGCCATAGTGCCGTTTCGCCTGGTCTGGACTCTGATGGTGCCCGTGGGAGCCATGGCGTCTTTGGACTTTATCTGGCTGGTGGCAGATACCTTGAATGCCATGATGGCGATCCCCAACCTGATAGCCCTGGCGCTGCTCAGCCCAGTGGTCTTTACTTTGACTCGGGAATACTTCATCAAGCAGCGCCAGGCCGAGTTGCAAAAATAGCGAGCCAATTGGGTTAGAACCAAAAACAGGGCAACTCGAGTTGCCCTGTTTCTTTATCAGTCGGCGTTGCTGTCAAACTCAGTGTCTTCCAGCAACTCGAACATAGGTTCGGCATTGGGTAACTGTTTGAACAGGCGGCTGAAGTGCCTCTGCACCCCCTTGAGGTCTATCCCGGCCATCCCGGAGGCGAAACCAAACCAGGCGTAGAGGCCACTGAAGTTGTCAAACATGGGCGGCAGATACTTGGGGGCGGCAATAAGCCCCTCCCTGTGGGCTTGATAAAGCACGGGGATATCCTCAATGGCCAGCTTGCCGACAAACAGCATAGGGATAATCTCCGGGATCCCGGCTGTGATGGCGGAGCGGATAAAGTTAATGTTTTCCACATAGCCACGTACATAGGAGATATCCTTGGTGAAGTAGCTGCCACCCTGCACCATGCCGCCGCGAAACACCCGCTGAGTTACCCGGTAACTGTCTCGTTTGCTGAGATTCTGGCCGCAGAAATAGTTGAATACTTCAATAAAGTCGGCACCTTGCTCGGCCATATCGACCGCGGTGATCCTGTCGCTGATACGCCTGGCCCGCCCTGGGTTGGAGCTCAGGGTAATGGTTTCCATCAATACGGCCAGCCCTTCCTGGGCTGCTGCTACCCTGGGAGAACCGACGCTGAGCCAGGTGGCCCAGGGTTGAGCCCGACCATTGAGGGTGGTGCCCACATGCACCCAGCCCTCATGCACCTCGTAGACATCAAGATCCGATTGGCTGAACAGCGCCTTGCTGTTGAGCTTGACCGTGTCGCCGCCCACGGCGGCATCCGAGACTATGCCATCACTGAGACGCACCCGAATATCGTCGCTGTGAAAGTAATCTTTCAGACGGCGGCCGAGTATATCCACCGCTTCAGGCGCGGCGATTTCTTTGGGGTGATGACGATTGCTGCGCAGCGCTGCCGGCAGCGAGAAGATGTAACTCAGACGGTCGCCGAGCTGTCTGAGATTGTGTCTGTCACCATGGAGTTTGTGGTTGGCGCTGCCGTAGAGGCGACGGCTGAATTCGCCGAAATCGGCCTTGCCGCGGTGTTGCAGCATGTCGATAACCTGAAGATATTGCTCGATATTGGCTATCAATATCTTGCCCAGCTTGTCGTATCTTCCCAGGCGCTTGCGGGTCTGCAGACGCAGTTCGGTCAACTCTTGGCGGGTCTTATCCGGGTCAAAAGGCAGCGGCAGACGCTGGTAAAACTCGGCGTCTATGGCGGGTAATTGCTTGCCGTTACTCTCGAGAAAACGGGCTTCCATCTCTCTCGGCCACTTGATGGCATCGAGGATTTTTATCGGCGTCTGCAACCGGATCAGCTCGTCCGAGAGGCGCCGCAGATCCTCTTTATAAGCACTTGTGTCTGGCATCAATAGTCTCCTCGGAAGACACAGGTTATTGGCGGCTATCATCTTGGATAACGCGCTGTCTGGCAACAGAATTTATCTTTGCCAGATCTTGGTGCAACCGCTTGGTTATTGAGCATAGTCGCCCCAGATGATTTAAGCTAATTAATTGATATTCATCATGTTGCATTGTTGGCATTCAAGCTGCTTACCTGAGATAGATGGCCGGAATTTCAGGAGCAGTTATGGCAAACATGAGTTACTTGAGTGTGATTGAACGTTTTCATGAGTATCAGCCGCTAATCGATGAACTATTGCAGTCGATTCTGACCGGAATGGCCGACTCTCAGCTCTTTGACGACACAGGGCGGGCCATCAGGGTGTTTTCTGAAGTAGCAGCCTGCTATCCCTTCGTGGAATTGATGTATTTACTCGACGAAAATGGTCACCAAGTGAGCCCGAATCTGGCGCTTATCAAGCAAAAGATCAAACTGCTGGCTGTGGGTGAACACCCGGATCGCAGCCAGCGCCCCTATTTTCTCAATGCCAGCGACAAGAGCGGGGTACAGATAACTTCACCTTATCTTTCCAATGCTTCCGGGCAATTGTGTCTGTCGGCATCTCTGGGAGTGAGTCGTTTGGATGCCAGTCGCGGCTTTGTGGTAGTGGATATCAACCTGACCCGGCTGATTGAATTTATGATGGGCGACAGTCACAGGCGCAAGGTGACGCCACTGTTCAAGGCGGTTTATCTCACTCTGGTAACAGGGTTATTCATTATAGTCGGGGTGCTGGTGCTGATTTCGGCCAGGGATATCTGGCACTTGTTGGCGCAGGGGCCGCAACTGGCTCATGACTCACTCAAGCCGTTCGGGATCATCATCTATATCACCCTGGCGTTGGCGATATTCGATCTCGGCAAGACCATACTGGAAGAGGAGGTGTTGATGCATAAAGACATCTTCCGCCACAGCTCCACCCGGCGCACCATTACCCGCTTTGTTTCCACCATATTGATCGCCATCTCTATTGAGGCCTTGCTGACCATGTTCAAGGCATCACTCGGGCAGGTGGAATATATTCAGGGAGCGATTTTGATGATGCTGGCAGTGGTTGGTTTATTGGTGGCTTTGGGGCTATACGTCTGGTTGGGAGCCAAAGCCGAGGCCTTGCTTATTCAAACCCAGTCTTTGCGGGGGCGGCAAGGATAAGGAGGATGTTGCTGACATCCTCCCACATCTGCAAGCCGACGCAGAGCACATGGGACTTGTTCGCACCTTCCCTAAAACATATCGTCATCATCGAGCCCCATGGCTCGTCTGAGTTCCAGGCGCTCCAGGTAATCTTCCAAGCGGCGTTTTACCTGGCGTTTGTGCTGCAGTGCCTTCTCGGCCTGACGGTTTTTGGGGGTGGTCATCGCTTCAATTTCAGCATCGTTGGGCACGAGTTCAACAATATGGGCCATAACGAATTCCTCACGGTTTATCCAAGGATTTTCTAGCCAAAAAAGCATTGGCTGAAAAGCAAAAATTTTTGTCTAACAAAGCAAATGATTCTGTCCGTCTCTCTACTCAATATTAGCCTTGGTTAAACTGAAATCTAGCACTGAGTCGCAACAGGAAGTGAGATCGAGACAACATTTTGACGATCTTTTCCAAGGACCTAAAACTTGGGGATTTTTTGCTGTTTTGACTTGTTTTTTTCATGATCCTGACCAGAATTAACCTCATAGCATTCGCTTTATTGGCTAAGGACTAGGCTGTTTATGATCCAGGACGATCGTCTCACCGCATCATCCTCCCCTGCAAAAAGCTTCGGTTTTTCCACTCCGGCCTCGGTTTGGCTGATCATGTTGGTGGCGCTTCTGTTCACCTGCCTGGGTTGGTATCTGTTCAATCAATATGCGGAGCAGCGCGGACGTGAGCGCTTTGAGTATCAGGCCATGCTGGTCAAAGATGCCATAAGAGATCGTCTGTTGACCTATGAGCAGGTGCTGCGGGGCGGTGTGGGCCTGTTTATGGCATCCGATGGAGTGACTCGTGAGGAGTGGCATGAGTATGTGACCAACGCCAAGATGGAAAGCTTTTATCCCGGGATCCAGGGGATAGGCTATAGCGTTATTTTGCACCCGGAGCAACTGGCGGCCCATGAGGAGGCCATCAGGGCTGAAGGCTTTGATGAGTATCGGGTGTACCCGTCCGGCGAGCGCGACACTTATCAGGCCATCATCTATCTGGAACCTTTCGATTGGCGTAATCGGCGGGCATTTGGCTATGACATGTATTCCGAGCCGACTCGCCGTGAAGCGATAGACAGAGCCATCAACACAGGGGAGGCGGCGATCTCCGGCAAAATCACCCTGGTACAGGAAACCCAACAGGATATCCAGGCCGGTTTTTTGATGTATTTGGCGCTTTATGATGAATCTGCCGCCGGCCCCAAGGCCGCCAAGGGCGTGGTCTATGCCGCCTTTCGGATGAACAACCTGATGCAAGGCATTTTGGCGGATAAGTTTCCCTCCCTGATTCTGCAGGTATTTGATGGCGATACCGCCTCTGACACTTCGCTGCTGTACAGCACTGAGGAGGAAGGCCAGGCTACCAAAACCTACAACCATGTGTTGCCGCTTAAAGTCGGTGGTCATCAATGGTTGCTGAAAATCGGCGCCGACAAGAGTTTTGTCTCCGAAACCGAGAAGCTGCAAAGCAAGCTGATGCTTGGCATAGGCGTGCTGTTTATCATGGTGTTGTTCTATTTCTTGCTCAATAACGCCAGAGCCAGGTATCAGGAAGGCTTGCTAGCCAATGAGATCCTTGCCAATGAGAAACGCTTCCGTCTGGTTATTGAGGCCTCGCCATCGGCGCTGATCATGGTAGATGGTCATGGACTCATCACTCTGGTGAATGCCCATACAGAGCAACTGTTCGGTTACGCCCGGGACGAACTATTGGGCCGCAGCGTGAACATACTGCTGCCGGAAAGTCTGCATAAGTCGCACAATCGGCACATGGGCGGTTATCTGCAGCAGCCGATTGCCAAGAATATGTCCCAGCGCGATGATCTGTTCGGCCGCGCCAAAGACGGTTCTTTGGTGGCGGTCGAAGTGGGGTTGACCCCAATCCATTTCACCAATGGCCAGTCGATTCTGGCCACTATCAACGATGTGTCGGATCGCAAACGGATTGAAGCCGAAAAAGCCCGCCACACAGAGGAGCTGGAGAAGATCAACCGTGAGCTGGACAGTTTTGCCTACATAGCCTCTCACGATCTCAAGTCGCCGCTGCGTGGCATAGAGCAGTTATCCGAGTGGTTGGCAGAAGATCTCAGCGACAACAGCAGTGAACAGGTGCAAAAGTATCTGCGACTGATCAAGAGCCGGGTACAGCGAATGGTACTCTTGCTGGACGGCCTGCTGACTTTCTCGCGCATAGGCAGGGTGGATACTGAGTTGACGGAAGTGGACAGCAAGCAATTGGTGCAGGATACCTTCAGCCTGGTGGCGCCGCCAACCGGGTTCAAGCTGACTATCCTGTCTGATATGCCGTTGCTGACCACGGCCAGAGTACCGCTGGAGTTGGTTTTCCGAAACCTGTTCAGCAACGCCATCAAACACCACGACAAGGGTGAGGGGGTACTCAGCGTCAGCAGCGAGCGCCAGGGCGACTATTATTGTTTTTGTGTCACGGATGACGGCCCAGGGATAGCTGCCAAGTTTCATCATAAAATTTTCGCAATATTCCAAACGCTTAAGCCAAGAGATGAAGTTGAAGGCAGTGGCCTTGGTCTCTCTTTGGTGAAAAAGTCGGTGGAAAACATGGGCGGCAAGATCTGGGTGAAATCGGAAGGGCGTGGTTGCAGCTTTTACTTCACCTGGCCGGCCCACTTCAAGGAGGAGTCATGAGTCAAACAGCCAGATACAAGGAAGTGACTATTCTGTTGGTGGACGACGACGATGTCGACTTCATGGCGGTGCAGCGGGCGATGCAGCAGCTCAGGCTGCTCAACCCCTTGGTCAGAGCCAGAGATGGGCTGGAGGCCTTGGAGATGTTGGGCGACGGTCGGGTGCGCTGCCCCTATCTTATCTTGCTGGATCTCAATATGCCGCGGATGAATGGCCTGGAGTTTCTCAGCCATATCCGCAATGACCCTGTGCTGTCTCTCTCCGTGGTCTTTGTGTTGACCACCTCAAGCGCCGATGAAGACAAGGTTGAGGCTTATAAGCATCATGTGGCCGGCTATATGGTCAAACATGAAATAAGCGATGGTTTTTATAATATTTTCAATATGCTGGAAAGCTATTGGCGTATTGTTGAGTTGCCGGAAGCCTGAGGGATGGAAAGCATGAATCTGCTGTTGATCGATGATGATGAGATAGACAGAGCCGCTATCATCCGCGCCCTGGATCAATCGTCACTGGCGTTCAAGGTGATGGAGGCCAACTGTGCCCAGAGTGGCTTGGAGTTCGCCTGCCAGCAGCGTTTCGACGGCATACTGCTCGACTATATGTTGCCCGATGCCAATGGTCTGGAAGTATTGAGCCGCCTCAATGAATCGGCCGGAGAGCAAACCGCAGTAGTGATGATCTCCCGTTATGAAGACGACAAGCTGGCGCAGCGTTGCATCGAGTTGGGGGCGCAGGATTTTTTGCTCAAGGATGAAGTGAATACCAGCCGCTTGACCCGTGCTATCCGCAATGCCAAGCAAAGGGCTTCCATGGCGTTGGCATTGCGCCAAAGCCACGAGAAACTCAAAGAGCTGGCCGAACATGATTCCCTGACCAAGCTGGTCAATCGTTACGGTTTTGAGCTCTGTCTGAACCGTACCTTGAGTCAGGTCAAGCGTCATCAGGACATGCTGGCGGTGATCCTCTTGGATCTGGATGATTTCAAGGGTATCAACGACACCTTAGGGCACCAGGTGGGGGATATCCTACTGGTGGAAGTGGCCAACCGTCTCAGTGCGGCGCTCAGGGAAGGGGATCTCATTGCCCGTCTCGGCGGCGATGAATTTGTAGTGCTGGTGACCGAGTCGGAGAATCGTTACTTCCCGATGGCGGTGGCCAACAGGCTGCAAAGGGCCTTTGAAGAGCCTTTCCCTCTGGGGGAACATGATGTGCTTATCGGCGCCAGTATTGGCATTGCAGTGTACAGCGATTCTGTCTGTGACAGCTCTGAGTTGCTCAAGTGTGCCGACATTGCCATGTATCGCGCCAAGAAGGTGGGCCGCAACCAGATCCAGTTCTATTCCGAAGAGTTGGCCAGAGAAGTCAGGTTTCGCAACCGCATCGAGATGGGCCTGAGAACCGCGCTGGAGCGGGATGAATTCAGGGTCTTTTATCAGGGGAAATTCGATGCGATTTCCGGCGAGCTGTTGGGAATGGAGGCCTTGCTGCGCTGGCAACATCCTGAAGATGGCCTGCTGGCGCCGGACAGTTTCCTGCCGATAGCAGAAGAAATAGGACTGGTAGATGAGATAGGCGAGTGGGTGTTGGCACAGGCCTGCGCGCAAACCGTCGAGTGGCTGGCCATGCTGACTCCGGTAGGCAAGCAGTTATCTGTGGCGGTTAACCTGTCACCGTCGCAGATCATTCGTGAAACCCTGTATCAGACCATAGTCAGGGTATTGCAGCAAACCGGGCTGCCGGCTTCGCTGCTGGAGTTGGAACTCACCGAAAATGCCTTGATAGAGGAACCGCTGGAGCTGGCCAAGGTACTGGAGCGGATAGCTGCGCTGGGAGTTGTTTTCTCTCTGGATGATTTTGGCACCGGCTTTTCATCCCTCGAGCACATCAAGTACTTTCCCATCAATGTGCTGAAAATCGACAAGAGTTTTGTGGCTTCGGTCGAACAGGATGAACGCGGCAAGCGTCTGTTGTCGGCCTTGATCAACTTTGCCAACGGCTTTAACGTGGTGTCAGTTGCCGAGGGCATAGAAACCGAGGCGCAGGCGCAGTTTTGCCGTGAGCGGGGCTGTAACCTGCTGCAGGGGTATCTCTATTGTCGGC
This sequence comes from Shewanella sp. VK101, assembly GCF_056497865.1. Lineage (NCBI taxonomy): Bacteria > Pseudomonadati > Pseudomonadota > Gammaproteobacteria > Alteromonadales > Shewanellaceae > Shewanella > Shewanella sp. VK101. The sequence goes on along the minus strand of NZ_CM151402.1, from coordinate 4,272,902 downwards.
CAATTCAGCCCCAGGATTTTGAAACCCAGCATATTTTACCTTTGCTGGCCGAGGGGGATGTTTGATTTTACTTGCCTATTGGCAAGGGATAGTCAAAGATGCCACTTCTTTTGCTGGGCCATAACTCTTTGGCGGATCACTCAAACATGAAAATCGGTATTCTCTCTCAATTTCCCGAGCTCTATTCTACCCGCAGGCTGGTGGAAGCCTGTGAGGGACGTGGTCATCAGGCCAGGGTGATCAATCCACTCAACTGTTATATGAACATCAACTCGGTGCAGCCCAGTATCCATCTTGAAGGTGAGGAACTCAGCGGTTTTGATGCCATTATCCCGAGGATCCATGCCAGTGTGACTTTCTATGGCTGCGCCCTGGTGCGCCAGTTCGAGATGATGGGGGTGTACGCTGCCAATGACTCTATCTCCATAGCCCGCTCAAGGGATAAGCTGCGGGCACTGCAGTTGCTCTCCCGTAAAGGGGTGGGTATGCCGGTCACAGGTTTTGCCAGCAAGCCGGATGATATTCCTGATCTCATCGCCATGGTGGGTGGTGCGCCGCTGGTGATAAAGCTTTTGGAAGGCACCCAGGGGATAGGCGTGGTGCTGGCCGAAACCAAAAAGGCCGCCGAGAGCGTTATTGAAGCCTTTCTGGGGCTTAAGGCCAATATTCTGGTGCAGGAATATATCAAAGAAGCCAACGGCAGTGATATTCGCTGCTTTGTGGTGGGCGACAAGGTGGTTGCGGCCATGAAACGTCAGGGCCCGGAGGGGGATTTTCGCTCCAATCTGCATTTGGGCGGCAGCGCCGAGAAAATCAAGATTACCCCTCAGGAGCGCAAGACAGCCATTGATGCGGTCAAGGCGATGGGGCTGGCTGTTGCCGGGGTGGATATTCTTCGCTCCGAGCGTGGCGCCTTGGTGCTTGAAGTCAATTCAGCTCCGGGTATTGAAGGTATAGAGTTGACCACAGGTATCAAGGTGGCCGAGCCGATAGTGGAGCATATCGAAAAAATGGTTGCCGCCCGTAAACGCAATCGTCCTGTCATCGCCTGATTGCGCCTCGGGCTTTCCCATCCTTAGAATTCGAACTCATAGACATAGCTGAGCACTATCTTGGCATCGTCGTCCGGCAGATCCGTATCGGCCACCATAAAGGAGACTGAGCCTATGCCGGTTTCCTTGCTGATGGCCAAGTGGTAGTCGGCGTAGTCGGAAACTCCGAACCAACTCTGCACCACATCACCGTCTGAATAACCATAGTGTGCCGTCAGCGTCACGGTTTCCGTGATGGGATAGCTGAACCCGGCATGGATATAGCTCAAATCCTTGTTATCCAGTGGCGCAGCGGCCACGTCATCACCGGCATTAACCACCTTGGCATAACCCAACTCAAACCACTTCCAGCTGAGAGTCAGCGCCAGCTCACCAAAGTCGATATCGCCTTCGGCATCCGGGTAGCCATAGTAGAGATAGCTGATGTCATAGCCAAAGTCTTCGCCTATGCTGCCGGAGTAACCACCGTAAAAATCGAGCTCGTAACTGGTATCGTCACCAAAGTCGACATTGGAGGCCCAGGTTCCCAGGTAAAAGCCCGAGTCGTGGCTATAGTCTATACCGCCTTGAACGGCGACAGAGTCATCCGTCTGGGTGGTGCCGCGCCACAGATAGTTGGAGGCGGCACCTATATTCCCCGATACAGCGGCCTGGGCTTCGCCGGCCACCAACAACAGACCTGCAATAACTGACAGTGAAAACTTGGTGTGTTTCATTCTCATCCCCTCGATGGTTTGGGTTCTGGAGCCGGGCAAGCTTGACCGGTGCAGATACTCATTATTGTCTGTGCGGAATGAGCGAATCCTGTGCCAAGTTTAAATAGGCATTAAATACATGTGGTTAGCTTTTGAGTGTGAGATAGGTTAAGGAAATGTTGCATTTCGCTGGGGCGGGCTGCACTTTTTTTGTGCAATGGAGTGTTGGGAACCTCAGGCAATAAAAAACGCCTCAATATGAGGCGCTTTCATCCGTGAAAAGCGGCTTAGTTGACGCTGTCACGCAGTGCCTTGCCGGCCTTGAACTTGGGAATAGTGGCGGCAGGGATTTGGATCTCTTTACCGGTTTGCGGGTTACGACCAGTGCGGGCTGCACGGGTTGAAGTTTCGAAAGAGCCAAAGCCTACGATGGAGATTTTAGTTCCTTCTTTCATGGCATCGGTCACTGCTACTTCGAACGACTTGAGTGCGCGGGCAGCTTCTGCCTTGGACAGGTTGGCGTGTTCTGCCATTTTAGCGATCAGTTCAGTTTTGTTCATCTGGAGCGTCTCTTCTTTCCGTCGATAAGTTATTATTACCCATCTAACATGCCATAAGGTTTTTGGCTTGAAAAGGCCTTTCAGCGGGCTTCTTGGGCTTTATCCGCTATTTTTTAACCAAAAAGACACAAAATTGTGAGCCGGTCGCCGATTTCTTTAAATTCAGTGCGATCTAGTCAGACTTTTCCTGCTGCAAAAAGCGCTTGGTCCTGCCGGAAAAAGCCACCCAATACTGGAATAACAGCAAGGCCAGCAACACAGCAGCCAGCGGCAGCAAGGGGATATTTCGCCCAGCCAGCTCCAGTTTGACATCCTGCGGCGTAATCTGCAGTGCAACCAAAGCCGTAGTGGCAAATGCCATGAGTCCCAGAGTCTGAATAAAGAGATAGATACGCAATGCCCACAATGACCAGGATGTGCGCATTACTATGCCTACCAATACAGGGATGACTCCCAAGGTAAACAGATCCACAGCGCCGGTGCTGATGGTGCGCCACAGTGCTACCACAGCCAGTACCAGGTAGAGGATACAAAGCAGTACCAATGGTATTGGTCTTGAAATGGACATAAATGACTCCTGTGAGAAATTGGCCTAAGTCTATGGAAAGCCCTGGGGGGAGTCCAGCCGGATTTTAATCGCTTTTTGCGGTAAAATAACCGCCGACATTTTTGGCAGGATAACACTCAATGACAGAAGAGCAGTTTTGGGAGCTGGTCAGCCGCGACTATCCCGAACAAGACCAACAGCAACTCCAGGCGCGTTTGACCGAAAAACTGCAAGGTCTTAGCGATGATGAGCTGGCAGAGTTTGATAAACACTTTGCCCGGCAGCTCAGGCTGAGTTACAGCTGGGATCTCTGGGGAGCTGCTTACATCATCGCCGGAGTCGATTCAGATTATGGCTTTGCCGAGTTTCGCAACTTCCTGGTGACTCTGGGTAAGGAGCGTTATCAGGCGGCCTGCAATGCAGCGGATTCGCTGGGGGAACTGGAAGTTTGGCCGCAGCTGAATGGCTATGCTTATCCTTTTGTTGAGGAGATAGATCTGCTGGCCGGCCAGCTATACGAGACCCGTACCGGGAAAGAGTTGCCTTTTGTGCCTTCGGGGCTGAGTCAGCCCAAGGGTAAGCGTTTCAACGATCAACCCAAGGCACTGCGCAAGCTTTACCCCAAGCTCAGCGCCCGTTTCCCTTTCTAAGCAGGCTTAGTCGTTGCGCATCTGTTCACACTGAAAGCCCTGACGGCGGGAGTCGAAGCGGCAGTAGCTGGCACACTCCCAAGGTGCCCCCTCCGCGGCCTGGGACTTCTCGATGGCAAACGCCTTACAGCTGGCATAGTCGCCAAAATCGTCCTTTTTGATATAACGCCCCGAATCGAAGCCATGGGTATAAATGAAGGCGCTCCAGGTTTCCGGCCCCTTGGGTTTGGCATCCTGATTGATGGCGACGAGAACAATTCCCAGGGCGGTAAATAGTCCCAAGGTAATCAGCAAAGACGGCGAGAATTTCACTGGCGCTCCTGTTGTGACTGGTTTTTTTAGCTCTGCTATTAGATTACTTCCTCGGGCCTGACTCAAGCAGCCTTGTGTTAAAGCTTGTTGGGGCTGCTACAACAAATTGATACTCAGGTTAACGCATTTTTGTGGGTGTCTATGAAAAATAACAAAATAAAATAATCACTTATAACAGGATGATGTTCGCATATTAGTTTTGCGTTAAGCCCGGATTCAGGTTAAATTTTATACTCTGAGTTTGAACCAAATGCATACTGACATTCGCTCCCAAAGGAGGCTGATATGAAAATCAGATATCTGTTACTTGCAGCTGCCCTGGCCTCTGCCTCGGCGCTGGCGGCCGACAAGGTCGATGAAAACCCGGTTACCGAGTCGGGTAAGGTAAAAATTGAGTGGCAGTCACCCAAGGATTTTCGGGACATCAAGTCTGCCAGCGAGCTGCAATCCCGTTACGAAAAACGTCTGTTCGAGACTTTGACCAAAGCCTTGGATAAAGACGTTTCCTCATCTCTAAAAGACAACCAAAAGCTGGAACTGACAGTCACAGACGTGGATTTGGCCGGCGATGTGCGGCCTACCTTTGGCGCTACCGCCAACGATATACGTGTAGTCAAGAACGTTTATCCGCCCAAGATAAGCTTCAGTTATCGCTTGTTGGAAGGCGATCAGGTGGTCGTTGCCGGCGATGAAAAGCTGACTGATATGCAGTTTCTCGACCATGTAGACAGAATTAACAGCGACAGCTTCCGTTATGAAGAAAGAATGCTGAAAGACTGGTTCCAGAAAACACTCAAGCCTAAACTCTAAGCCGTCCTCGGCATCTCCAGCAAGCACAGCCCTTGGGTGCTGTGCTTGGCTTGTTTTTTTGCCAGTGCACACAAGCGGGACAACTCATGCTCGCTGGCGTCCAGACTCAATGACGGTGGCAGTATTCCGACGCTGAGGCGCAGTAGCGGGTGAAGGCATTCCTGCCCTTGTCTGTCCTGCGCAAACAAGTGCTGTCTTTGCCAGTGCTCGTCACTGAAAAACTGCCTCTTGCCCTGTTCAAACTCTGCCAATATTTGCTGACAAACCCCGAGCAGTTGCGGCTCTGTGCCTATCATTACGAAATCATCCCCACCCACGTGGCCGATAAATTGCGCCTTGCCGTATTGTCTGAGTAGGCCGGCGACTGCCCTTATCACTTCATCACCGCGACTGAAGCCGTAGATGTCGTTATAGGGTTTGAAATGGCATAGATCAAAATAGGCCAGATAGAAATGCTGTCGCAGTTTGCGCAGCCGTTGCAGCTCTTCCTGAATGGGCACATTCCCGGGCAATTCAGTCAATGGGTTGGCGTGGCGCGCCGTCTGTATTCTGTGTTCAGTGATGCGCTGCAGCAGCTCGCGGGTATGGCCCAGGCCGATGAAGTCGCCCTGACGCAGAATAATGAATTCCTGCGCTATTTCGGTACCAGGCTTGGCGGTGAGTTTTTGACTCACCCGCGACAGCGGCGTGGCCGCATCGACCATAAGCACATCTTTGTCCATGAGCTCTGTGACCGCCTGGTGCTCATGAAGGGCGCGGCCATAGGGCCGGGAAAACAGCTCCATCAGTCGATGGCGATAGACCAGCCCCAAGGGTTGTTTCTGCTCCAGCACCACTATGCACTGAAGCTCCGGCTGGGAGAGAAAGCGTTCGCTCAACTGCTTGAGTTCGGTATCAGAGCAGCAGGTTTGCGCCTGATGGCATAGGCTCTCTGCCGCCTCGTTGTATCTCGGTTGTTCCTGCTGACGAATGGCAAGATAGCGGGTCTGCAATTGCCTATCAGGTTGCGCCTCGGGTCTGCCAAGCAAAAAGCCCTGACAATAGGTGATCCCGAGCTGACGCAGTATCGTCAGCTCGGCTTCTGTCTCTATGCCCTCGGCGATGACTTTACAGGTCAGGCTTTGGCACAGTTCTATGATGGAGCGGACAAACTCCTGTTTAACCGGAAACTTATCTATCTGATGGATAAAGTGGCGATCAATTTTGACATAGTCGGGCGAGAGTTCTGACCAGAGGCGCAGGCCTGAGTAGCCGGCGCCAAGGTCGTCGAGTGCGGTCAGAAACCCTTGATTGCGGTAGTGATCCAGACAAGCTTTGAGCTGATCTATGTCATCGGCCGGGTATTGTTCCGACAGCTCTATGACCACATTGGATGGTGCTATGCCGAACTGTTGCAAGAGTTTGAGTGTTTGCCCCTTGGGATGACTTGGAGCCAGCAGTGCCTTGGGGGAGATATTGATAAACAGCTTGCCCGGCAGTTGTCTTTGCTGGAATTGTGCTATGGAGACCCGGCGGCACAAGGTCTCCAGCTCGGAGAGGCGCCCCAGTCGTTCGGCGGTACTGAACAGATGAAATGGAGAATGAACGCTGCTGCCGATAGGGCCGCGGCTTAGGGCTTCAAAGCCATGAATACTGTTGCTGTCTATGTTGATAATCGGCTGAAACAGTGCGGTGATATCCTCTTTATCCAACACACTTCTAAGCTCAGCAATCCTGTCTATGGCCATCAAACTGCAATACCTCACCAGGCCCCAAATCGGATAGAGTCTAGGTGTTGCAAGTGACACTAAGATGACAAAGCCGGGCTTGACCCGGCTTATCGGAGTGATTTTGCAGTTTGAACTCTGCTATTTACTCTGCTGTTTAAATTTTTGCAGCGTCTGCAGCAAGACCGCCAGTTTCGGCAGCAGCGCCTCCAGCTGTTCCGGGGTGGGCGCCGTTTCGGCTTCAAGATCCGCTACCGCCTGTGCCAGCTCCTGTACATAAGGGAGGAAGCGATTACTGCATGTGGTAAAGCCTTGCTCTTGGGTGAATACGGCAGAAAACTTTCCATGGCCGGCCTGTTGCAGCTGATCCAGACGGTTATCGGCATCGACAGCCTGACGGTAAGCGGTCTGCAGATTGGCTTTCAGTTGCTCAATGACCTTGGTGTATGGCATAACAGCCTCTAACTGGTGAACTTTGGCTGAAATTATAAGGAACAGGGATGCGCGCAACAAGTCGACTGCTGTGGATCTTCTTCGGATGTGGCTTGCTTTTAAGCGGTATGGCCCAAGCAAGAGATGGCGACAAGCCGCCTTTCCATCAGCTGGAGTTTGCCGGCAAGACGGCTTTTCTCATGGGCTCAGTGCATGTCGGCAAGACCGACTTCTATCCACTGCCAAACCAGATAGAGCAGGCCTATCGCCACGCCGGTGCTCTGGTGCTGGAAGCCGATGTCCGCGATCCTGCGGCGCAGCAGTTGCTGCAAAAGTATGGCTTGAAGGCCGCAACACCTGATGAGGAAACCCAGACGCTGCTGCAGGGATACTGTGGCGGCAAGCCTTTGTGCCGGCAATTGGCGATGATGTCCCCCTGGTTGCAGTCGGTACAGATCAGTATGCAGCGCTTCGTAGAGCTGGGTTATCAATCCAGTCTGGGTGTTGAGCAGTATCTGTTGGATGGGGTCGGTGATAGACCCGTGCTGGAGCTGGAAAGTACAGAAATGCAGTTGGCACTGCTGGACTCGCTGGCGCTGGAGCACCAGTGGAGTATGGTTAGGGAGAGCATTCGCGGCGAAGATCGGGAGATCCAAGCGCTGATCACGGCTTGGCGTAGCGGTAATGAAAAAGCGTTGACCGAGTTGATGTTGCATCAGCTGTCCACCGAAGGTGAAGACGTATTGCTGGAAAAACTGCTGTGGCAACGTAACCAAGGCATGGCTGAGCGCCTGCTGAGTTTAATGGACAGCAATCAGGCGTCACTGTTTGTGGCCGTCGGTGCCGGGCATCTGGCCGGCAAAAAGAGCCTACTCGAGTATCTGCATAAAGCCGGAGTCAGCAGCCGTAACTGCTGGCGGCAAAGCTGTGATATACCGCCCGGCGAGGCAAACTGAGGCGCTGAGGTCTATACTTGCTGTGCTTGGACACAGGGAGTTGAGATGCAAGGCATTAGCGATGCGTACAAGGGGTTTGAAGGAACAGTTCGTCAGTGGGATGAACGTTTTGGCAAGGTGGTTGCCAGGGTCGATCCCGGCGATTTTTATATTACAGGTGCCGATGAGTACATTTTTACCCGCTTGGGGTCTTGTGTGGCGGCTTGTATCTGGGACCCCGTACTCGGCATAGGTGGCCTGAATCACTTTCTGTTACCCGAGCGCAAACTTCACGAAGATTGGCACCAACTGACCAGCTACAGCTGCCGCTACGGCAACTGGGCCATGGAGCAGCTGATCAATGCCATACTCTGTGTCGGTGGTCAGCGACACAGATTACAGGCCAAAGTATTCGGCGGCGCCAGAATGGGCCAAAGCAGTGTGCTGAATGTCGGCCAGTCCAACATAGATTTTGTACTACGTTATCTCGAACTCGAGCAGATCCCTGTGCAGGCGGAGGATTTGGGTGGCCCTTGGCCGCGTAAGGTGATGTTTCACCCCAACAGCGGCAAGGTTCTGCTTAAACACATGGATCCCGAACGCCTGGCGCAACTGGTGCCGGAAGAGAACCGTTATCTGGATCAGATAGTGGATGGCAAAGATCAACCCTCGATCGAGTTGTTCGGCCCGGATGCCTTGTGAGCAATGAAATGCACGTAGCGGCCCAGAGAAAGATAGGGCTGCTGGCGTGAGTATTTCAGCTCCATCTCCAGCAGTTGCTGGAAGTCGAAATTATCCGGCAAGCTCTTTTTAAGATAGTCATGGATGACTCTTACCCCGGATTCACACCTCAACTCCAGTTGCCACTCGTTAAACCAAGCTTGTACATCGGCTATTTGCAACGGATGTTTCGGGCTGAGGCGGACTTTTTTGCGGGTTTGCAGATCGGCAGCCACATAGTCGAGATTGCCAGACACCAGGGCGTGAAAGCGCATCGCTTCCTTATTGAAAAACATCAGTGAAAACAGGCCGTCATCTTTCAAGAGTGACAGCAAGCCCGCCAGCGTCCCCTTGGCATCATGCAACCATTCGGCAACCGCATGGCAGAGGATAAGGTCGAACTGGCCCAGTTCCGTTACGTTCAGCTCCTGAATGGCGCAGTGCAGCAGTTGAATATCCAAGGGCTCGGCCGAGGCGGCAATCTGCTCTTTGGCTTGTTCCAGCATGGCCGAGGAGATGTCGCAAAGTACGACTTCATGCCCCATGGCCGCCAGTTTTTGACTGAAAAAACCGAAACCGCCACCGGCATCCAGTACTCTGAGTTTACGGCCGGCAAAATAGGGTAACTGTTCCTGCAGATCGCGCCAGAGTACGGCGGCTCTGATCTGCCCTTTGGGGGTTCCATAGATATTGTTGGCGAACTTTTGCGCCAGCTTGTCAAAGTTCTGATCTTGCACTTTGGAGGGTTCTGAATGACTTGAAGGCATATAGTGTCTCACAAGCCGCAGCCCTTGGCATCAGGCTCAAGCGCTTATGGCGGACAGATCGCAAAATCATAGATAGCTCCGAAAACGGCAGGGATGAGGTATAATGCTCGGCTTGGAATACTCAAGGTGGGCTTTTTGGTTATGGAATTCAGTGTCGAACTGCGAACAATGCCTTCGTTGTTTTCGCTGTATCGCAAGATTTTTTTCGGGCGAAAGCCTGGCTGGGACAACCAGCCTTTACCTCGTATCAGCGTTAATACTCCCGGCGTGGTTTTGGAGCCCGGCAAGGTGGCCGACTACGCTCAGGTGTGTGGCTTCGAGTTTGATGGCAAAACTCTGCCGCCTACCTATCTGTATGTGATGGCCTTCAGGTTGCATGCGGTGATCTTTACCCATGACGCCATCACTTTTCCTCTGCTGGGAATGATCCACCTGCGTAACCGTATCAGTCAGTTTCGCAGTGTTACCCTTGATGAGCGTTTCGATATCGACTGTCGCCTCACTGACAGCCGAGAGACAGATTCCGGGCTGGAGTTTGACCTTATTTCCAGGGTGACAGTGGCCGGAGAGCTGGTGTGGGAATCCTTGTCTACTTACCTGTATCGCATAGATAAGCCGGGGCGCAGGGCAAGACCACCCAAGGCCGGGGATATTCAGTGGGAAAACCCTAGTGTCTGGGAGTTGGGTGACGACTTGGGGCGGCGTTATGCCAGAGCCTCGGGTGACTATAACCTGATCCATCTGCATCCCTTGCTTTCCAAGCGTTTTGGTTTCGACCGGGTGCTGGCCCATGGCATGTGGTCCAAGGCCCGCTGCGTGGCTCAGTTGATGCCTGAGCTGGGCAATAGGCCCTGTGTCATTGACGTGGCGTTCAAATTGCCGCTGTTTATGCCGGCCAGTGTTTGCTTCTGCGCCGAGGCCATGGAGCAGGGCTATAAGTTTGAACTCAGAGATCAGAAAGGGCGCAGGCCGCATCTTTTTGGTGAGGTCTCCCTGCTCTGAGATGTCGGGGCCTAGGTTTCCCGCCTTGGCCCCTGTTTGGCTCCATGATTCCTGCGTTCGCTATTTTCCCTCCGTTCGGAAACTGTTTTTCGGCCAATTCCGGCCAGAGATTTCTTGACCCAGATTAAGGTATTGCTGAATAAAGAGGGCTCCGACTTTAGCTTGAAGCCGGAATGGCCTAGTATGCGGGTCCTTTGATCTATTTGCTTTGGCCCTTGTGGGAGTTTTACTGAATGTTGAAGGACATAGAGATCTCTAGAATGACGCCGAGGCGTCCCATTGAGCATATTGCTACTGAGCTGGGGTTGCGTCCCGGTGAATTCAGCTGTTACGGCGACCACAAGGCAAAAATCCCGCTGTCCTTGCTCGAACGGGTCTATGACTATCTGCCCGGTAAGCTGATTCTGGTGACTGCGATAACGCCTACGTCACACGGTGAAGGCAAGACGGTGACCAGCATAGGTTTGACCCAGGCCCTGCATGCGCTCGAGCACAAGGTCTGCGCCTGTTTGCGCCAGCCCAGTATGGGGCCGGTCTTTGGCGTCAAGGGTGGAGCTGCCGGCGGTGGTTATGCCCAGATAGTGCCGATGGAAGAACTGAATTTGCATCTTACCGGGGACATTCACGCCATTACCAGCGCCCACAACCTGGCCGCCGCCGCACTGGATGCCAGGCTGCATCACGAGCAGCGCCTCGGGGCGGCAGAGTTCAGCCGTCGCAGTGGCTTGGATGCGCTCAATATCGATCCGGAAAAGCTTTTTTGGCACAGGGTGATGGATCATAATGATCGCAGCCTGCGCCAAATTCAGGTAGGGCTGGGAAATAACAATGGCCCTGAGCATGAGTCTGGCTTTGATATCACCGCCGCCTCGGAGCTGATGGCCATTTTGGCCTTGAGTCGCGATCTTGCCGATATGCGCCGCCGTGTCGGCCAGGTGTTGCTGGCACTCGATACCTCCGGACAGGCCATCACAGCCGAGCGGCTCGGGGTTGCCGGTGCCATGTGCGCCATTTTGCGTCAGGCGCTGGAGCCGACACTGATGCAGACCCTCAACGGCGCCCCTTGTCTTATCCACACCGGGCCTTTTGCCAATATCGCCCATGGCAACTCCTCTATCATTGCCGACGAAATGGCGCTGAAACTCAGCGACTATGTGGTCACTGAAGGCGGCTTTGGCTCGGATATGGGCTTTGAGAAGTTCTGCAATATCAAGGCGCCGATTTCCGGGCGTCAGCCGGATTGCACCGTCTTGGTGGCGACCTTGAGAGCGCTTAAGAGTAATGCCGGGCTCAAGGGGGAGGCAGTAAGCCAGCCTAACCAACAGGCACTGGAGCAGGGCTTTGCCAACCTGGCCTGGCACCTGGCCAATGTGCGCCGCTACGGCACACCTGTGGTGGTGGCCGTCAACCGTTTTCCCGAAGATACCGAGCAGGAGCTTGAGTGGCTGAGACAGGCCTGCCTCGCCGAGGGCGCCGATGCTTGTGAACTTAGTGAGGCCTTTGCCCTAGGTGCCGATGGTGCCAAGGCTCTGGCCGAGTCGGTATTGGCGGCCATAGGCAAGGGCAATGGCTTCAAGCCTCTCTATGACCCTTCGCTTGGACTCGAGGCCAGTCTGGCAACCTTGGCCGAGCTTGGTTATGGTGCGGCCGGGGTAGAGTTGTCGGCCAAGGCCCGTGAGCAACTGGCCGAGATCCGGCGTCTTGGCGCAGACAAGCTGCCTGTGTGTATGGCCAAGACGCCTATGTCTATCAGCCACGATCCCAAACTCAATGGGGCCCCCAGCGGTTTTACCCTGCCAATCACTGAGCTTAGGCTTAACGCCGGAGCCGGTTTTGTCACTGCTTTGGTGGGCAAGGTGATGACCATGCCTGGGCTGGGTTTGAACCCAGGCTACCTGCATATCGATATCAATGAGCAGGGTGAAGTGATAGGGCTTTAACTCGATAACAACAAAGGGCGCAGATGCGCCCTTTGTTGTATTGGATACTGCCGCGCCGATTTAACCGCGATAGAAGTGTACGTCCCGCTGCGGGAATGGAATACTGATCCCTTCCTCGTCGAAACGCATCTTCACCGCCCGGGTGATGTCCCAGTAAACTTCCCAATAGTCTTCCGGCCTGACCCAGGGGCGCACCACAAAGTCCACCGAGGATTCGCCCAAGAGGTGCAGTTTAACCGTAGGCTCAGGGTGCTTGAGTACTTTGGGATGCTCTTGCACCAGTTGCTCCAGCACGGCTTCGGCCTGTTCAATATTATCGCTGTAGCTGATGCCGAAGGTCATATCTACCCGTCTGTGATGCTCGGCGGTGATATTGTTGATGGTATCGCCCCAAATTTTGTTGTTGGGAATGATCAGCCGCTGGTTGTCCAGGGTCTTGATGGTGGTAGATACCAGGCTCATATGGCTGACTCTGCCTGTGACTCCGGCGGCATGGATCAGATCTCCCACATCGAAGGGACGATAGATAAGGATCATCATCCCTGAGGCGAAGTTGGACAGGGTATCCTGCAGCGCAAAACCGATAATTACCCCGGCAATACCGAAACCGGCCAGTAGTGGGCCGAGTTCGAATCCAAGCTGTGACAAGGCTATCAGCAGCCCCAGGGTGAAAATAATCTTGCCGGAAAGCGAGGTGAAGAAGTCTTGCAGCAGCTTGCTGAACTTGAGTTTGGAGTTACTGACCGCCTTGGCGACGATTCGCTTGGTTAATTTGGCCAGCAAGACGGTAAGTAGCAAGATAAACAAGAAGATAAATATCTTGAACAGTATATCCGGCCCACCTTCAATCAACTGCGCCTTGGCGATATCAAACCATTGTCCGGCCAGACTGGAGACAATATCGATATTGAGGACGTCCTGGGTGATATCTCCGGAAATGGCAAACAGGGTCTTTTTCAGATCGCTGGTATCCACATCCAACTTATCCAGCATGCCTATCACTGCGCTCAGGCTGCTGCTGTTGTTTTCCAACCGCTCTTTCAGCAGGGTCAAGGCCTTGCTCTGCTCGCTGCTGATATCTTTGCCCGCCAGCGCATTTTCGGCCATTTGCACGCCCAACTGCTGCTGGTTGTAGCTCACCAGACTTTCGAGCAACTCGGCTCTGACGATAAGACGTTGCTTGAGTGATTCTTTCGCCTGGCTGACATCCTGTCCCAGTTGCTCTGACCAATTGAGCAGTTCCAGCAAGCCTTTTTGAATTTCATCCTTTTCCAGGCTGCGGCGGGAGATCTCAAGCATCAGCTGTTGATCTTCCCCTTTGCCTAGCTTGCCCTGCAGCGACATTATCTCCTTGTCGAGATATTGCACCATCTCCTGCAGGAGTTGCCGCTGCGCTTGCAGATGCGGCAAAACATTCACCTTGGCATTCTGCTCTGCGCTCCTGTCGCCAATGGCATCTATGCTCTCTTTGAGTTTATTTCTTTGTGCCAGAGTCAGCGCCTTGATCCTAAACTCAGTCACCGCCTTGAGTTCGCCCTTGGCACTGCGAAGCTGTTGGATATTTTGTCTTATGGTTTGCTGCATCAAAGTGAGCTGCTCGGTAGCGAGCGGTTCGGGTTCAGATGCGAAAGATTGCCAGGAAAGAGATAAACACAACACGAGCAAGAGAGTTCTAACCATGTTTTTGTCCGATTTTTATCTGTATTTTTGAAGTGTTGGAGTCAATAAATATGACACGAAATGTCCGATGACGCCCAAAAAGCTCGCGGATTTGTGGTTTTTCACTCATGGGAGATATAAGGCAGACGCCAGCTTTGCTAGAATAGCGCCCCTTTGTTGAGCTCGCCGGAGAACGCTCGAGTGCTATGTTCCAATTGCAATAAAACCTTTAATGTTTCTCAGATAGCCCGGCAGCGGGGCAGTGGCTTTTCCGCGCAGATCCAGTGTCCTCATTGTGAAGCCTGGCTTGGGAAGACGCCTTGGTTATTGAAATTGAAACTGGTGGGTTTTTATCTGGGGGCGGCTGCGGCTATCTGTGCCTGGTTGGTTCCAGAGACCAGACACTTCGGGATACCTGTCGCAATCCTTGGGCTGATCGTCTTGCTGATCAGCCACCTGATGGATCATCTGCACACGGTTGAAGCGCCGGTTAAAGTTGAAGAGGATGATTCGGCGCAGCGGCAGAAGTATCGCTGAGGGTTCAGTCTACCACCTGTACCTGATTGGCCAGGGAGGTTTCTACGTAATAGATGCCGCCCAAAATGGCGCCGCAAAACAGAATGGCAAACAGGATAATCCCCAGGTTATTTTTGAGAAATGCCAACATAGCTTTTCCTTTGGTTAGGCTGCTCCCATGGGCGGGCCCGCGCGAGCACAAAGAGTATAGGGTAAACCTTAACCGGCTGAGCTTAAGCAGAACTTAATCTCAGCCAGGCCTGTAAGCTGTAATTAGCGCCGAAACCTTGGCGCCGTTACATATCTTGTAACTTTTAGTTTCAGCTTCGCCTTGTTAACCTTGTTGCAACCTTGGGGTAGGCTGGCTTACACTAGCGCCGGATCTATCTGGGGGATGTTAGGTTTGGATATCGCTGTTCGTACAAGAAGCACTATTGCCATATGGCTTGCCGCCATACTGGTGCTCTTGTCTGTGGCTGCATCGGCCCACAGCATTTCCCATCTCGAAGAGGGTCACAAGACCCACTGTACCCTCTGTTTCCATCAGCATCAGCTGAACAAGCTCATGCCCGGCACCGGGCTGCATCTGGATGCTGTCAAACAATCCTATATCAGAGTCAGTTTTACGGCTCCTTCCTGGCAGGCGGCCCACGTTCGCCTGTTCAACAGTCGTGCTCCACCTGTAACAGCCTGAATTTAAAGAGACATCTATTTAAATTTTGCTATCGACCGCATGGAATTGCGGTGCGATGACTGCTGTATTTCAGGAGCTAAAATGACTGTTTTTTCAACTCGTATTTCGCCTCTGGCCTTGGCCTGTGGCTTGTTTTCCACCTGTGCAATGGCCCAGGACCCTACGCTGACCAATCCGGCGATCAGTGCGGTTTTGGATGGCTATTATCAAACGGCGGATCGTCCCATGGCCGAGCGTCAGGAAGGTTTTGGTCTGGGGGAAACCGAACTGGCGCTCAGCGCCAATATTGACGATATGTTTTACGGCAAACTCACCACCACCATAGAAAATCATGATGGTGATACCGAAGTGAATCTGGAAGAGGCTTTTATTCAGACCTTGGCGATGCCGGCAGGGTTTGCGGTGCGCGCCGGACGTTTCCTGTCTGATGTGGGCTATCTCAATAACCAACATCCTCACACAGACGCCTTTACCGACAGACCGGCGGCTTACCGTGCCTTCCTGGGCAATCACTACTTTGATGATGGTATCCGCTTGAACTATGTGGCGCCGACAGACCTTTACTGGGTAATGGGTCTGGAAGCTTTCAAGGGCGACAAGATGCGTGCCGAGGATGAACACGGCGAGCGCGAGTTCAAGGATGTGGGTGTTTATACCGCTTACACCAAGATAGGTGGCGATATAGGGACAGACAGTTCCTGGCAGTTGGGGCTGTCATATCTGCGCAATGAAAATGGCCGCATGACCCCTTTTGAAGAGCACGCAGGTGAGGAAGAGGAGCATGATCACGGCCACGACCATGAAGGTCACTGCCATGGTGCCTCTTATACGGGTGAAAACACCTATATTGCCGACTTTGTTTATAAGTGGGCACCCAACGGCAACTACAAGTATCAGCATCTGACTGTGAGTGGTGAATATTTCCGGGTGGCAGATTTCGTTGCCGAGGCCGAGCATGAGCATCACGAGGATGAACACGCCCATGCAGAGCCGAAAGATTACCATCAGGGCTGGTATCTGAGCGGTGTCTACCAATGGAGCCCCAGCTGGTCTACCGGGATCCGCTACGGCGAGCTGGATACCCAGCAGGCCCACGACGATCATTTCCACGGTCAGAAGCTGAAAGAAACCGAAGTTAGCCTGGCTTGGCATCACAGCCACTTCTCTACCGTAAGACTGCAGTACACCAATCAGCGTGGCACTAATTTCGACGGTATCGAAGACGACAATGTTATCACTCTGCAATACGTTATGACTCTGGGGGCCCACGGTGCGCATCAATTCTAAATTTGTCGGCCTGGCCACGGCCGCTTTAACTCTGGTGGCCAGTTGGCAGGCTCAGGCCAGCCTGAATATTTTTGCCTGTGAACCTGAATATGCCGCGTTGGCCAAGAGCTTGGCGCCGGATGCGGACATCTATTCGGCCACAACCGCCTTGCAGGATCCTCACCAGGTGCAGGCTCGGCCCAGTTTAATCGCCAAGATGCGCCAGGCTGATCTGGCGGTCTGCGCCGGTGCGGATCTGGAAATCGGTTGGTTGCCTATGCTGCAGATGAAATCTTCCAACGCCAAGGTGCGCTCTACGGATCAGGGGCTGTTTTTTGCAGCCGATCAGGTTGAGACCCTGGATAAGCTGGATTCGGTCGACCGCAGCATGGGGGATGTGCACGCCAAGGGGAATCCGCATCTGCACTTTGACCCGTATCGGATGCTGGATATCGCCAAGGCGCTGAGCGCCAAGCTGGTGGCCCTGGATCCTCAAGGAAAAGCCGATTACGAGGCTGCGCTCAAGGCATTCAGCGAGCGTTGGCAGCAAGCTATTCCCAAGTGGGAAGCCGAAGCGGCATCACTCAAGGGCAAGAAGGTTATCGCCTATCACACCAGTTTCCGCTATCTGTTCAACTGGTTGGGAGTTTCTCAGGTCGCGGATCTCGAGCCCAAGCCCGGGTTGCCCCCCAGCAGTTCACACTTGGCTTCGCTGCTTGAGCGGGCAGGGCAAGGGGATGTCAGTGCCGTGGTAGTGGCATCCTATCAGGATGAACGTGGCGCCAACTGGTTGGGTGAAAGAGCCAAGCTGCCGGTATTGGTATTGCCCATGTCGGTCGGTGGTAACGCCCAGAGCCAGGATCTTTTCAGCCTGTATGACAGCGCCATCTCGCTGCTCAAGAGCGTGAATTGATTATGGACAGCGGACTGTTCAGCATACTCCTGCCGGCCTTTGCGGCCGGCCTGCTGGTGCTCTCAACCCATGTGGTATTGGGGCGTCAGGTGTTGAAGCGCGGGATCATCTTTATCGATCTGGCGATTGCCCAAGTGGCGGCTCTGGGGGCGATAGTGGCGCATCTTAACCATGATCTGGAGGATATTCCTTATTCTCATGTATGGATGCCGGCATTGTTTGCCCTGGCCGGGGCCGGAGTCATAGCCTGGTTGTCACGTAAGATGGCCTCTGAGCTGGAGGCCATGATCGGCTGCTTCTACGTGTTGGCTGCTGTGGCTGCCATGTTGCTGCTCTCCAACGACCCCCATGGTGCCGAGCTGCTCAAGCAACTGATGTCGGGGCAGATCCTTTGGGTCAACTGGCCACAACTGATCTTGCCGGCACTGGTTTATGCTCTGGTGTTGGGGCTATTGCTGTGGCGCCCGTCTTTGCTCAATGGCGCCGTGTTTTATCCCCTGTTTGCCCTGGTGATAACCCTGTCGGTGGAGCTGGTGGGTGTCTATCTGGTGTTTAGCACCTTGATTCTGCCGGCACTGGCGCTGAATAAATACAGCGGCCGTTTCGCACTTGGCTGGGCCTATCTGGTCGGGGTATTGGGTTATGTCGCCGGTCTGTGGGCCTCGGCGAGTTATGACCTGCCTAGTGGGGCCGCGATAGTGGCAACTCTGGCACTGAGCGCTCTGCTGTTCCGTGTGCTGCTTGGCTTCAGCGGCCGCCGCTGAGACTGGCGAGATTGAATGCGGCCCCAGTGGCCGCATTTTTTTATGCTGTTAAAAATCAGCGCACAGATGTAAACAAAAGATTGAGCCACAGCAGGCCTGTAGCTATACTGTCCGCCGTTGCATAAGTGGAGTAAATTTATGCTGTTGATAGTCCGTTCTCTGCTGCTGGCGGTACTCTTATTGCTGGCCTTTGTTTTTGGTGGCATTTTTTGCATCTTGCGTCCAAGACACAGAGACAATGTACACCTGTTTGCCCGACTGTTTTCGGCGGTAGCGCCTATACTGGGTGTTAAAGTCATAGTGCGTGCAGGCAAAACCAACCCGGGTGAGCCCTGTATCTTTCTGGCGAACCATCAAAATAATTTCGATATGTTTACCCACACAGCAGCGGTTCCCAAAGGCACTGTCAGCCTGGGAAAGAAGAGCCTGTTGTGGATGCCGCTGTTTGGTCAGCTTTATTGGCTTTCGGGTAATATTCTCATCGACCGTAAAAACCGTACCCGCGCCTTTGAAACCATGGCCGAGACGGCGCGTAAGATCAAAGAGAAATGCCTCTCTGTATGGATATTTCCTGAAGGCACCCGCAGTCGCGGTCGCGGCTTGCTGCCCTTCAAGGCTGGGGCATTTCATACCGCCATAGCCGCCGGAGTGCCTATGGTACCGGTACTGGCTTCCAATCAGTGCCATATCAAGCTCAACCGCTGGAACAATGGCGTGGTGATCATTGAGATGATGGAGCCGGTGGCGACCAAAGGCCTAAGCAAGGCCAATGTTAAAGAGTTGTCCGATAAGGTCCATGCCACCATGGCCAGCAAACTGAAACAACTCAATGCCGAGGCGGCAGCACTTATGGGTAAAACTGTGCCCGCGGATATCGTATAATACCCTCTGACCTATTTTTTCGGAGACAAGCATGTCCATTGAACGTCTGTTGCAGGCACAGAAGCAGGAAAACCGTGACATTATTCAGTCCTTGCTGGATGACGGTTCTGAGGCCGATGCTGAATACACCATAGAGCACCATTTTTCGTCCACTAACTTTGACCGCCTGGAAAAGGCCGCAGTCGATGCCTTTAAATTGGGCTTTGAGGTTAACGATGCCGAAGAGGTGGAACTGGATGATGGTAGTTTGATTTTCTGTTTTGACGCCATTGCCTACCACCAACTGGAAGCCGAACTTCTGGATAAGGCCTGTGAGCAGTTGCTGCAGCTGGCGGTCAAGCATAAGGTTGACTATGACGGCTGGGGCACCTATTACATAGGTGACGAGCTGGAAGATGAAGACGACGAAGAGCAGGACTAAGTCCTGTTACCAATAAAAACACCGGGTTCTTGGCCCGGTGTTTTTGTCTCTGCCAGTTTTGCCGGCAGATTTATTTTCAGTTGTAGTCGACCGGCTTCTCGCCAATAACGACCGGGAGCTCTATCTGTTTACCGGCGCGGATCACCTGCAGTGTGACCTTGGTACCAGGTGTGGTCTCGGCAATCCTGTCCATCAGCATATAGATGCGGGTAACCTCTTCCCCCTGATACTGAGTGATCACATCTCTGGGCCTCAGACCGGCCAGTGCTGCCGGGCCATTGGGTTCTATGCCGGTTACCACTACGCCGCGAAGATCCGGCAAGTTAAGTATTTGCGCCACAACCGGGCTGACGTCTTCACCCGAGATCCCCAGAGCCCCGCGAATAACCCGGCCGTCCTTGATCAGTTTGCCCATGACAGCGTAGGCTAGCTTGATGGGAATGGCGAAGTTGATGCCATGGCCACCCCCTTCACCGCCTATCTGGAAGGCGGCAGTGTTGATGCCTATCAGGCCGCCATGGGTGTCTATCAGGGCACCACCCGAGTTACCGGCATTGATGGCGGCATCGGTTTGCAGAAAGTCCAGGTAGCCTGTGCTCAGGCCGTTACGACCTGTGGCACTGATGATCCCCTGGGTAATGGTTTGCCCCAGGTTATAGGGGTTACCTATGGCAAGCACCACATCGCCCACTTGAGGTGGGCTGTCGAGGTTAACCGGTACGACTGGCAGGTTATCCCCCTGGATCTCCAGCACAGCCAGGTCAGTTTCAGGATCCTGACCGACTACCTCTGCACCGAATTTTCGGCCATCCTGCAATGCCACCACAATCTCATCGGCCTTCTTGACCACATGATAGTTAGTGAGAATGTAGCCTTCCTTGCTCATGATGACGCCTGAGCCCAGGCCCTGCAGAGAACCGCCATTCAGAGGCCGGCTCTGGTTGATACTCAGGCTATAGATATTCACTACCGCTGGCGCGGCGCGGCGTACCGCCTTGGCAAAGGACAGCTCTGCACCACTGTTTCCCCTGAACTGCAACAGGTTGCCACCGAGATTGCCTTCGCCCATAAAACGGTTGGCCAGCAGAAAGACTGCCGCCATTACCAGGCCAAAGACCACAGCTTTGCAGATATAGATCAGGGTTTCTTTCATTATGATGACATTGCTGAATATTAAAAAAGGCTCGTTAGATTAGCATGTTTCTTGCTCTTGCGAACAATAGTCAAGGCTCAGGAAGTCAATTTTGCCCTGAATTGGGCACCGGAAATAGAAAAAGCGGGGTTATCCCCGCTTTTTCCGGATGACTGTCAACCTCTGAGGATCAGATACAGGCTGCTGTTGCCCCTGACTATCTTCAGTGCCACTGCGCCTTGTTGCTCTTTGAGTTCTTCTTTCAGCGCTTTGAGAGTGGCGGTCTTGGTACGGTTGACCCCAACAATCAAGTCACCTTTTTGCAAGCCACTCATGGCCGCTGGAGAATTCTGGGCGATATCGGTGATCTCGATACCTTTCTTGCTGTTCTCCAGAGTGGCACCGGCCAACATAGGATGAACGGCGCCGGCCGCAGTTTCTTTCACTTGGCTGGCCTCACCCAGAGTGACTTTGACTGTCTTGTCATCACCATCACGTATCAGGCCAAGCTCTACCTTGGTGCCGGCACCCATGGTGCCAATCTTGGCTCTCAATTCCTGGAAGCTCTTGATCTTGCGGCCATTAATGCTGACGATAATATCGCCTGCCTTGATGCCCGCCTTATCGGCGGCGCTGCCTTCCATTACTTCGCTGACAAAGCCACCGTGTTGGGTCTTGAGACCGAAGCCTTGAGCCAGTTCATTGTCCAGATCCCGACCCATGACCCCCAGAACGCCGCGGCGGACTTCGCCGTGTTCGATAATCTGATCCACCAGGCTATGAACCATGTTGGCCGGTATCGCGAAGCCGATACCTACGTTACCGCCGCCGGGAGCCACAATGGCGGTATTGATACCGATAAGCTCGCCGCGCAGGTTAACCAAGGCGCCGCCTGAGTTACCGCTGTTAATGGCGGCATCGGTTTGAATGAAGTTTTCCAGCATCTCTATGCCAAGGCCTGTACGCCCCAGAGCGCTGACAATACCTGAAGTCACGGTTTGCCCAAGACCGAAGGGGTTACCTATGGCCACGGCAAAGTCGCCAACCCTCAAGTCATCCGAGTCGGCAGATTTGACTGCCGTGAGGTTGTCGGCCTCAATCTGCAGCAGGGCGATATCGGCATCTTTATCTTTGCCTATCAACTTGGCCTTGATTTCGCGGCCGTCGTGCAGACCCACCTGAATATCATCGGCGCCATCGATTACATGGTTGTTGGTAACTATATAGCCCTTGTCGGCATCTATGATGACACCGGATCCCAAACCGCGAAACGGTCGCTCCTGTACTTGCTCCTGCGGGGCATTAGGGCCAAAGAAGTAGCGGAATATATCCGGTACCCGTTGGCGGGAAACCTGAGTGCCGGAAACAGCCACAGAGACAACCGCAGGTGTGGTTTGCTCCAACATGGGTGCCAGACTCGGCATGGTTTGGCCGTCTACGGCTTGTGGCAGCGCGGCCTGGGAGACTACAGGGGCCAGTGTCAGGGTGGCCCCGAGGAGGGCGGCGGAAACAAGAGATAACTTGGTCTTCATCTATGCATTGCTCCTAATACGGGATCAAATAACCATGTACTGTTTGCCACCGAGGTGGCTGAATCATAAAGGCTCTTACGAGCGTCCGGTAATTAATCCGACTTTAATCCTGTTTAAAAAGTTCATCATTCATTAACAAAGATTAATTTTTATTGCACGCTGACAGGGGACGCAGTCTCTGGCCGTTCTTCCGTGTCAGGCACACTGGTCAGCATAGCTGGCAAAGGGGCCAGTTGCTCCTCTTTGGCCAATCTTTGGCTGCCCTGATTCCAATGCTGATTGAGGCGATTGATCTGTTCTGTCAGTTGTCCCAGCAGTGCCCTTTGTTCGGCCAGATGATCGCTGACCTCCTGCTTGTGTTGGCTCAATTCCATCTTGCTGCGCTCTATGGCAGCCCCTTTACTGCTCTTGCCTAGCCCCCGGCTGACCAAGGTCTTGCCGATATAACCCAGTATCAACCCCAGAATGAAAGCCGCAAACACCAGTGGCCATTCCATATCGACTCCTTAAGTTTGTCTTTGTGTCTTATGCTCTTGCTCGACCCCATAGGGATACCTGGCAAAATATACCCCGAGCGTGGGTCTCATGATACCATTTGCCGCCCCAACTCTGTTGCGTGAGTTGGGTTAGGTACCCATCAAATAAGGTTAAAAGAGAAGAATTCAAGTGTCGCAGTTAACCCCCTGGCAGCATTACCAACAAGATCTCACCCGTGAGGATTTCAGCCATGACCCGGCGCAGGAGCAAGCGGTAAAGGCATTGCAGCGTGTTTATGATGAGCTGCAAAGGCCGCAAAAGTCCGGATGGCGCAATTGGTTCAGCCGGGAAAAAAACAGCAAGGTTCAGGGGCTTTACCTCTGGGGCGGTGTTGGGCGCGGCAAGACTTATCTTATGGACACCTTTTTCGATGCCCTGCCGGGTGAGCAGAAACTGAGAGCGCATTTCCATCGATTTATGCACAGAATTCATCGGGAACTGGACGAGCTCAAGGGAACCCGGGACCCGCTGTTGGTGATAGCCAAACAGATGGCGCAGCAATATCGGGTGATCTGCTTTGATGAGTTCTTTGTTTCGGACATCACGGATGCCATGTTGCTGGGCACGCTGTTCGAGGCCCTGTTCAAGGAGGGGGTGGTCTTGGTGGCCACCTCCAACATAGTGCCGGACGACCTTTACAAGAATGGTTTGCAGCGGGCCAGATTTTTACCAGCCATCGCCGAAATCAAGGCCAATTGCCAGGTGTTGAATGTCGATTCTGGAATCGACTACAGACTGCGGACCCTGGAACAGGCCGAGATCTACCATCACCCGCTGGATGAAACCGCCGAGTGCAATTTGCAACGTTATTTCACCCAACTGGCGCCTGAGTCTGAGGTCTCTGAAACGCCGCTGGAGATAGATGGGCGCAGCATAGTGATCCGTAAGCAGGCCCAGGGTGTTTTGCTGGCCGACTTCCGAGCGCTGTGTGATGGGCCGCGCAGTCAGCGGGACTATATGGAATTGGCGCAGTTGTTTCACACAGTGTTGCTCAGTGGCCTGGAACAGATGGGCGCCCAGCAGACAGGGGATGATATTGCCCGCCGGTTTCTGGCGCTGGTGGATGAGTTCTACGAGCGGCATGTGAAACTTATCATCTCGGCCGAGGTACCGCTCGAGCAGATTTACACAGATGGGCAGCTGAGTTTTGAATTTCGTCGCTGCCGCTCCCGTCTGATTGAGATGCAGTCCCGGGATTACCTGGCTCTGGAGCACCTGCCATAGGGGATGATTGCCCCCGTTTTGTTGCCGACAATCCAACCGAATGAGCACGGTGACCAAGGCGTTGATGGTGCCAAAGCGGTAACGACCTGAAAAAGATCGTCTTTTACGGCGGGATCTCAAAAAGCAGGTGATTTTTAGTTCAGCTTTGTCTATAATCCGCCACCTGCCCACGTTACTCCGCCGATTGGGCGGATTTAAAAGCCAGATTCTTTGCTCGAAGGGGCAGAGAAAGGCATTTTTGTGTTATCTGCATCCGCAGGTAGCATGTGACAGAATTTAACTTTGGGTTTTTGTAATAATGAAGACTTTTACTGCTAAGCCAGAAACTGTAGCTCGTGACTGGTACGTTGTTGATGCCGAAGGTAAGACCCTGGGTCGTATCGCCACTGAAATCGCTCTGCGTCTGCGTGGCAAGCACAAGGCTGAGTACACTCCTCACGTAGATACCGGTGACTACATCATCGTGATCAACGCCGAGAAAGTAACTGTGACCGGTAACAAGGCTGCAGGCAAGACGTACTACTCGCACTCAGGCTTCCCAGGTGGCATCAAGCAAATCAGCTTCGAGAAGCTGCAAGCTCACAAGCCAGAAATGATCATCGAGAAAGCAGTCAAGGGTATGTTGCCAAAAGGCCCTCTGGGTCGTGCCATGTTCCGTAAGCTGAAAGTTTACGCTGGCGCAGAGCACAACCACGCTGCACAACAACCTCAAGTTCTTGATATCTAAACGGGATTAAGCAAATGGCTGCAACTCAGTACTACGGCACTGGCCGTCGCAAAACTTCAACTGCTCGCGTATTCGCTAAAGCAGGTAGTGGCAATATCGTTGTTAACCAACGTCCTCTGGATGTTTACTTCGGTCGTGAAACCGCTCGTATGGTTGTTCGTCAACCTCTTGAGCTGGTTGAAATGACTGAAAAGCTGGACATCTATGTAACTGTTAAGGGTGGTGGTATCACTGGCCAAGCCGGCGCTATCCGTCACGGTATCACCCGTGCTCTGATGGAGCTGGACGAAGCTCTGCGTCCTACTTTACGTTCTGCTGGTTATGTAACCCGCGATGCTCGTAAGGTTGAACGTAAGAAAGTTGGTCTGCGTAAAGCACGTCGTAAGCCACAGTTCTCCAAGCGTTAATATCGCTTTCGAGATACCAAAAACCCAGCGTACGCTGGGTTTTTTTATGGCTGAGATTTATCCCTGGCAGCCCTGTATACTCAGGGTTGTTGTGGCAGGTTTAAATGGGGTGAAACATGAGTTGGCAACTACTGTTGATGGCCTTGGGTTTGGTATTGATCCTGGAAGGGGTGGGGCCCTTGTTATTCCCCAACCGCTGGCGTCGTTACCTGTTGGAAGTGGCTTCCCAACCGACAGCTATCATGCAACGCCTGGGCGGCGTCCTGGTTGTTGCAGGAATTGTCATATTGATTATTTTTTCATAAATACTTGCCCCTTCCATGCCAATATCTGTTAGAATCCTGCTTTAACCGCAACCTTGCAGCAAACAATGGGCAAAAATGTAGTTGTTCTCGGCACTCAATGGGGTGACGAGGGAAAAGGTAAGATTGTCGACCTTCTGACCGAACAGGCAAAATTCGTAGTCCGTTACCAAGGTGGCCACAACGCTGGTCATACTCTGGTTATCGATGGTGAAAAAACCGTTCTTCATCTGATCCCCTCAGGCATTCTGCGCGATAACGTCAAGTGCATTATCGGCAACGGCGTGGTTTTGGCGCCCGATGCTCTGATGAAAGAGATCGGCATGCTGAAAGAGAAAGGTATTCCGGTTGAGGAACGCCTGCTGATCTCTGAAGCTTGTCCTCTGATCCTTCCTTTCCACTGTGCGCTGGATATTGCTCGCGAAAAAGCGCGTGGCAACAAGGCTATCGGTACTACAGGGCGCGGCATCGGCCCGGCTTATGAAGATAAAATTTCCCGTCGCGGTTTGCGCGTAGGGGATCTCTTCAATCCACAACTGTTTGCCGAGAAGCTGAAAGAAGTGATGGCCTATCACAACTTTATGCTGACCGAATACTATAAGTGCGAAGCCGTTGATTACCAGAAGACTCTGGATGACGCGCTGGCACTGGCAGACTACCTGAAAGGTCTGTGTGTGGATGTCACCGAATTGCTGGATCAAGCCCGCAAGAATGGCGACAACATACTGTTTGAAGGCGCTCAGGGCACATTGCTGGATATCGACCACGGTACTTATCCATTTGTAACCTCTTCCAACACTACTGCAGGCGGTGTGGCAACAGGTTCAGGATTCGGCCCTCGTCATCTGGATTATGTTTGCGGCATCATCAAGGCTTATACCACCCGTGTGGGTGCCGGCCCATTCCCGACTGAACTGGAATGTGAAATCGGCGATCACTTGGGAACCAAGGGCCAGGAATTTGGTGCGACAACCGGTCGTAAGCGTCGTCCGGGTTGGTTGGACATAGTGGCTATGCGCCGCGCGGTTCAGATCAACAGCATCAGTGGTTTCTGCCTGACCAAGCTCGACGTTTTGGACGGCTTGAAAGAAGTGAAGCTCTGCGTAGGCTATCAGCACCCAGACGGTACTGTGTCCAATGTGACTCCGCTGGCGGCCGAAGGCTACGAGCACGTTACTCCTGTGTATGAAACCATGCCAGGCTGGAGTGAAAACACCTTTGGTGCCACTTCACTGGAGCAACTGCCACAGGCAGCAATCAACTATATCAAGCGGATTGAAGAACTGCTGGAAACACCTGTCGATATCATCTCAACCGGGCCTGACCGGAATGAGACCATGATTCTGGTGAATCCATTCAGTTAAGTAAAAAGGCCGCCTAAGCGGCCTTTTTCGTTTATGGGGCTTACACTGTTTGCCCTTAAGAATTGGGTTATACTGCCGATGAAAAGACAGTCTATTTGTCATCAGGACAGCTTATGTTGCGTATAGCCCTATTACTCTTGTTAGTAACCAGTGCCAATGTGTTGGCCGAAGAAACCAAGGCCGTGGATATCTACAGCCAGGAAGAACTGCTGGAGCTTATTCGCAGCAAACAATACCTGACCCGGGTCAAAGCCGATGACTGTCAGCTGGTGCAGGATATTGAGGCGCGCGCCGAAGTACTCAAGCAGCCGTTGTACCAGTACCTCTGGGGTGAGATGCTTAATTTCGGCATCTGCGTCAAGGCCAATCCGCCCAGAGGAATATCGCTGCTCAGGGATGCCGCCGAGCAGGGCAGTGCCGAAGCCATGGTGCGCATTGCCGAGTATTATAAAGATGGCAAGTTTGTACTGCAGGACAAAGAACGTTCGGTGCAGTACCTGTTACCCGCTGCCGCCAACGGTGACCTGCCGGCCAGAATGATGCTGGTCGAGCTGTTTGCCAAGGGTTATGGCAGCCCAAGGGATTATGTCTTGGGGTATCACTGGCTCTACAACCAGGTGTTCAGCGATGAACAGACCCAGCAAGACGCCAAAAGATTATTGCAGCTGTTAGCGGCTAAAATGCCCGCCAGTCAGGTGGAGAAGGCCAAAAAGGAACATCTGCAAAGCCGTTAACTAGCTTGTCGCACTGGATGCGACAACGAAAAAATTGGAAATTGAATGATAAAAGATCCTCATTTTGAGCGAGAACAAGATAAGTACGACAACCCCATCCCCAGCCGGGAATTTATATTGGAATATCTGCGCTCGCAGACCTCTCCCCTGAATCGTGAGCGGATCGCCACGGCCCTCAACATCTCCGACGAAGAACAACTCGAGGCGCTGCGGCGTCGGCTGCGTGCCATGGAGCGCGATGGTCAGCTGGTATTTACCCGCGGCCAGTGTTATGGCCTGCCGGAGCGGATGGACTTGATCCAGGGCACTGTGCTGGGCCACAGAGATGGCTATGGCTTCTTCCGTCCCGATGAAGGCGGTGATGACCTGTTTATCAACCATGGTGACATGCTCAGATACTTCCATGGCGACAAGGTGTTGGCGCAGAAGGCTGGAGTCGATCGCAAGGGGCGCCGCGAAGCTCGTATAGTGCGCTTGGTCGCCGAGCGAACCGCCGCCTTGGTGGGGCGTTTCCATGTCGATTGTGGCATGGCCTTTGTTATTGCCGATGATAAGCGTATTACCCAGGAAATATTGATAGACAACGCCGATCGCAACGGCGCCCGTCAGGGCGATGTTGTGGTGGTGGAACTCACCCGCAGGCCGGGGCGCTATGTCAAAGCCGCCGGTAAGGTGGTTGAGGTGCTGGGTAAAGAGATGGCGCCGGGCATGGAGATAGAAATTGCCCTGCGCAACTATGATCTACCCCATACCTGGTCTGCCGCAATCGAAAAGAAACTGCGCAAAATATCCGATGAAGTGCAGGAAGAGGACAAGGTAGGTCGGGTCGACCTGCGGCAACTGCCCTTGGTCACCATAGACGGTGAAGATGCTCGCGACTTTGACGATGCTGTCTATGCCGAGCGCAAGCGCAGCGGCGGTTGGCGCCTGTGGGTGGCCATTGCCGATGTCAGCTATTATGTGCGTACTCAATCGGCGCTGGATCAAGAAGCCCGTGCCCGAGGAAACTCTGTGTACTTCCCGTCACAGGTGATCCCCATGTTGCCGGAAAAGCTCTCCAACGGCCTGTGCTCCCTGAACCCGGGAGTTGACCGTCTCTGTATGGTGGCCGAGATGACAGTGTCGGCGTCGGGTAAGTTATCCGGCTACAAGTTCTATCCGGCGGTGATGCATTCCCACGCCCGTTTCACCTATACCCAGGTGGCGGCCATGCTGGAAGGCGAAGAAGGCCTGGAAGAGCATAAGCCTTTACTGCCGCATCTCAAGGTGTTGCAGGAGCTGTATCTGGCGCTCGATAGCCAGCGGGCCAACCGTGGCGCCATCGCCTTTGAGACGCTGGAAACCCAGTTCATCTTCAATGAGCAGCGCAAGATAGACAAGATAGTGCCCAGAGCCCGTAACCAGGCGCACAAGATCATCGAAGAGTGTATGATCCTCGCCAACGTGGCGGCGGCCAAGTTTGTCAAAAAGCACAAGGGTGAAGTCCTCTATCGGGTGCACGAAGCGCCATCCGAGCAGAAGCTGACTCAGTTCAAGGAGTTTCTGGCTGAGCGGGGGCTCTCCATGGGTGGCGGTCTCGAACCCGAACCCAGTGACTACCAGGCGCTGATGGAAAAAGTCCAGGGTCGCGCCGATGCCGAACTCATTCAGGTGATGTTGCTGCGCTCCATGCGCCAGGCGACTTACACACCGGACAATGAAGGCCACTTTGGTCTGGCGCTGGAGGAGTATGCTCACTTTACTTCGCCGATTCGCCGTTATCCTGACTTGGTGTTGCACAGGGTGATCCGTTACCTGCTCGCCAAAGAGCGTGGTGAAGCGAGCGACAAGTGGACCCCGGACGGCGGCTATCACTATCAGCTCGATGAGCTGGATCAGCTTGGCGAAGAGTGTTCCAACACCGAGCGCCGCGCCGATGAAGCCACCCGTGACGTCTCCGACTGGCTCAAGTGTGAGTTTATGCAGGACCATGTGGGTGACACCTTCGATGCGGTGGTGGCTTCCGTCACCAGCTTCGGGCTGTTTGTGCGCCTCAATGAGCTATTTATTGACGGCTTGGTGCATATCTCCACCCTGGGCAGCGACTACTTCCAGTATGATCCCATGCGCCAGCGCCTGATAGGTGAGCACTCAGGGCAGATCTACCAGATTGGCGACGCTGTGACGGTTAAAGTCGCCTCGGTCAATCTGGACGACAGACAGATTGACTTGCTGATGGTGGACGAAGAGGGACGCAGCCAGCGCCGTAAAGGCCGCAGCAAGAGTAAGCCGCTGACCGCACGGGAAAGGGTCAATATTGAAGGAGCCCGCCGCTCGGCCAAGGCACAGAAGCCGGCAGGTAAAGGGAGCGCCAAGTCTAAGTCCACAGGCGCATCCGCCAAGAGCAAATCAACCAAGGCTGCCGGCAACGCCGGGGCGAAAAAGCCCAAGGCAGCCAAACGAGTCAAGAGAAAGAAGTAAATGAAAAAACAGGAACTGGTGTTTGGCATTCACGCGGTCGAGTCTTTGCTGAAACACGCTCCGGAGCGGGTGCTGGAAATGTGGCTGCTCAGTGGTCGTCAGGATGACAGGGTCAAGCCCTTGTTGGAGATGGCGGCTCAGTGGGGCATTCGCGCCCAGCAGGCGTCCCGCAAGACACTGGATGACAAGGCCGAAAGTACTCAGCATCAGGGGATCATCATCCGGGTGCGTCCGGCCAAAGTCTTGACCGAAAACGATCTGGAAGCCTTATTAGACAAGACGGACTCGCCATTTTTGCTGATCCTGGATGGTGTCACAGATCCCCACAATCTGGGGGCCTGTCTGCGAAATGCCGATGCGGCCGGGGTTCACGGCGTCATAGTGCCCAAAGACAACTCAGTGGGGCTGACGCCGACCGTCAGCAAGGTGGCTTGCGGCGCGGCCGAGACAGTACCGCTGTTTCAGGTGACCAACCTGGCGCGTACCATGAAGCGTTTGCAGGAAAGGGGCGTGTGGATTGCCGGCACTGCAGGCGAGGCCGACAGCACCCTGTATCAGGCCGACCTCAAGGGGGCTCTGGCCATTGCCATGGGCGCCGAAGGCAAGGGGCTGAGACGCTTGAGCCGCGAAAGTTGCGACACCCTGATCTCTATTCCTATGGCTGGCAGTGTCTCCAGTCTGAACGTGTCGGTGGCAACAGGTATCTGCCTGTTCGAAGCTGTGCGTCAGCGCCTCTAACTGCCGAATATGGCAGCCTCTCTTGAGAATACGGGCCATGAATTGTATAGCAGTGCCGGCCCGTATCTCATGCAACTGCAACAAGGCTATCTGGGTGAAATCTATGGCATGGCGTTCTTCGAGCGCCTCGGCCAGGATTATCATTTTCAGGCAACTGAGAGCCAGTTAACAGAAATCCACTTAACTGAAAGTCAGTTAACTGAAAGCCACTTAATAGAAAGCCAAGCCGTGTTTTCTCTACTGTTCAAGGTGGAGCAATATACTGCCAAGGCTTTGCTGAAACTGCTGCCTGAGCTGACGAGTCTGGATGAGGCGTTGTTGGAGCAAGTGCGCATGCAGGCGCACAAAGAAGTGGACAGTTGGCTTAAGCTTCCCTGGCATAAACTGCTTGCGGCGCTGCTTCTCTGGGTTGAACCTTACCAGCAAAAATATGCCAAGTGGGCGGATGATGCCGAGAGCAACTCTGAGTACGGCGCAGCCTTTCGTCTGTTGGAGCGGCATGAAATCGCCATCTATCTCTACTTGCAGGCGCTTGAGCGCGGTGAAAAGCGCGCCGCGTTAATCCTGGAGCGTTTTCTTGGAGCTCTTTAGTTGAAAGAGCTCTTCAAGCGCGGGAGTTACTGAAAGGTATAGAGCAGGTTGAAGGTGGTGATGGTATCTGTCTGCTTACTGCCTTCCGGTACCACTTCTGTATATTTGACGTTGAAGCCTATCTTGAAGGCCCAGTCCTGAAAGAGGGTGTTTTTATAGCCCATGTCCAGTGCCAGAGTATTGTTATTTTCGCCCACCTCGGCGGTCAGGTCGGCAGTGAAGCTGGTGTACTCGTGGATCTTCTGTTCAAACTTGGCCGCGGTCCGTAGGATCACATCTTTCTCGGCCACAGGATCCGGCGCCGCATCAGTTTCTATTGGCATGTTGTATCGGTAACCCGGGCCGACTTCGAGACTCAACTTGGTACGGCGGGTGCTGATGGCATCGAAACCATAACCGCTGGAAACCGTGTAGATCTCTGTGTAGGAACCGAACTTGTCCCAGATGAATTCACCACGGCCAAAGATATAGCCGCCGTTGAGTTTGTAGTTGGACTGCAGCTGCAGATCGTATTTTTCGGCTGTGGTTTTTTCAGAGTCAGAGGCGAAATAGGCCTTGAGGGTTCCTTCCTGTTTGGCGTTTTCCGTGTCGTAAACCAACTTGGTACGACCGTTGAAACTGCTTGAATCTGTGTTACCTGTGTTGAGCTGAAAGCCGGCCTCAATCTCAGCGGTGAAGTCGCTTGGAGGCTCGCGATAATCCGGAGGCACCAAGGCCCACGCCGAAGTCGGTAGCGCAAACAATAACGCCAATACAGAGGATCTTGTCATTATTCTTATGTCTTTTGCTGTGACTGCCATAAATTTAGCGTCACATAATACCTGCTCATGGGGCCGAGGCAAAGTTATTGCTTGAGTTTACCGCGGCCTTTATGTACTATTTCGCGCCTAATTCAGTCACATTAATTTTCGTTCCTTGCCTCAATTTGGTCTGACTGAGCCAACAACGAGGCTAGATAACCGTAAGGAGCACTAAATGCGTCATTACGAAATCGTATTTATGGTTCACCCTGATCAGAGTGAACAAGTACCAGGTATGATTGAGCGCTACACAGGTGTTATCACCGAAGCTGGCGGTCAAATCCATCGTTTGGAAGACTGGGGTCGTCGCCAACTGGCTTACCCAATCCAGGATCTGCACAAGGCTCACTATGTTCTGATGAACGTTGAGACCACTGCAGAGTCTGTTGAAGAGCTGGAAACTGCTTTCCGTTTCAACGACGCCGTTCTGCGTAGCCTGGTGATGCGCACTAAAGCTGCCATCACTGAAGCATCTCCAATGGCCAAAGCTAAAGACGAGCGCGATTCACGTCGCAGCGCCGTTAGCGAAAAAGCTGCTGAAGAAACCCAAGAAAACGCTGAAGCAAGCGCTGAGTAAGTTTTTCTGTGACCACCAATCACTTGGTGTTGTCCGGTACCGTCATTCGGTCCAGACACTTTGATAGCCCGGCTGGAATACCTCACACGGTACTTCAACTGGAACACAGGTCGCAGCGTTTCGAGGCCGATTTGCCCAGAAACGTCTACTGCCAACTTCAAGTGATATTGAGTGGTGAACGCTTCAAGAGCGTAGCAGACAAGCTGAAAGCGGGTGTGGATATCCAAGTCAGTGGTTTTCTGGCTCTACAACAGAGTCGCAATGGCCAAAGCCGACTGGTGTTACACGCCGAAAATGTCGAATTGAAAAATTAGGAGACTGTCAAATGGCACGTTATTTCCGTCGTCGTAAGTTCTGCCGTTTCACTGCTGAAGGTGTTACGGAGATCGATTACAAAGATATCGCTACTCTGAAAAACTACATCACAGAAAGCGGTAAGATTGTTCCAAGCCGTATCACTGGTACTTCTGCCAAGTATCAGCGTCAACTGGCTCGCGCTATCAAGCGTGCTCGTTATCTGTCACTGCTGCCATACACTGATCTGCATCAGTAATCGGCACTGTTCTAGCTAGAGGAATTGATAATGAACGTTATTCTGCTTGATAAAATCGCAAACCTGGGCAACCTGGGTGACCAGGTATCAGTTAAGGCCGGTTACGCTCGTAACTACCTGCTGCCAAAAGGCAAAGCTGTTGTTGCCAACGCTGAGAACGTAAAAGTTTTCGAAGCTCGTCGTGCTGAGCTGGAAGCCAAGCTGGCTGCCGACCTGGCCGCTGCCACTGCTCGTGCAGAGCAGATCTCTGCTCTGGAAGCGGTTGTTATCGCTTCTAAAGCCGGTGACGAAGGCAAGCTGTTCGGTTCTATCGGTACCCGTGACATCGCTGACGCAGTAACTGCTGCCGGCGTTGAACTGGCCAAAGCCGAAGTGCGTCTGCCACTGGGCGCTCTGCGCACCACTGGTGACTTCGAAGTTGAAGTTCAGCTGCACACTGAAGTAAAAGCGGTAGTTAAAGTAACTGTTGTTGCTGAAGCTTAATCCCGGCTTTTACTAGAAAAACACCGCCTCCGGGCGGTGTTTTTTTATGCCTGTTTGCTGGCCGGGGCCGACGGTTTTTCCCCTTTCTTCTTCGCCTGCTAATGCCAAACTTAAGCACACTGTCATTTACCCACAGTTACTGTGGCTATCTCTGGCAGAACCGCTGCTGACTGGATTGCCTATAACTACAGAAACACCCGCCGGGGCGTAATGCCGATCAGTTAAGACAGATCGCTTGACGATCTCACTGAAAGGATCAAAATCCGATGACCCCATGTCATCGGATTTTTTTATGCAACTTTCAGAAGCTTTGGCGCGTACTCATATCAATCGTCTTACCGAATTCACCTGTCTGGCCGATGTACTTGAGCCTGAGTTAATTCAGTCGTGCCTTGATTCACATGGTGTTGCCAGTTTAAGACGACGTAAGTTACCTATGGATGCCATGATTTGGGCGGTGATTGGTATGGCTCTGTTCAGAGGCGAGTCCGTCCGTTCACTCATCAATAAGCTTGATATCGTCTTACCGCAAGAGGTGGATTACGTTGCGCGCAGTGCTGTCACGCAAGCGCGTAAGCGATTGGGCTCTGACGTTGTTCAGGATGTGTTTAAGCGAAGTGCCAAGACCTGGCATGAAAGAGCAGAGCATCCTCATTGGTGTGGGCTCAACCTCTACGGTGTCGATGGTGTCGTGTGGCGAACACCTGATAGTGAGCAAAACAATCAGGTGTTCGCCAAAACCGCCAACGCTTCTGGTGATGCTGCCTATCCTCAAATTCGCATGGTTTGCATGATGGAGTTAAGCAGCCACCTGGTATTGAACAGTGCCTTTGATTCTGT
Source organism: Shewanella sp. VK101 (assembly GCF_056497865.1). Classification (NCBI taxonomy): domain Bacteria; kingdom Pseudomonadati; phylum Pseudomonadota; class Gammaproteobacteria; order Alteromonadales; family Shewanellaceae; genus Shewanella; species Shewanella sp. VK101. Next base: position 4,238,658 of record NZ_CM151402.1, on the reverse strand, counting down.
TGCTGTCAGTGAAATGAATTTAGCCGCCGAACTGATATCAAGCATACCCAATAACAGCCTGACGCTGTTTGACAGAGGCTTTTATTCGTTGGGGCTTTTGCACGCCTGGCAACAGGCTCAACCGAACAGTCACTGGCTGCTGCCGTTGAAGAAAGGGACACAATATGAAGTGGTACGCTCTTTAGGAAAACACGACCAACTGGTGCAGTTAGCCACCACGCCTCAAGCCAGAAAGAAGTGGCCTATGCTACCTGACAATATTGAAGCTCGCTTACTGACAAAGACGATAAAAGGTAAGTCGGTTTCCATTTTGACCTCATTAACAGACCCCTTGCGTTATCCGGGGGCAGAGATAGCGGATTTATATGCCCATCGATGGGAGATAGAAGTGGGCTATCGGGAGATGAAGCAGCATCTTCTGGAGAGTCGCTTTACGTTGCGTAGTCAATTGCCAGAGTTGGTTATCCAAGAATTGTGGGGGGTACTATTGGCCTATAACCTCATCAGATACAAGATGATGTTGATGGCTAAGAGCTTACCGTCGTTACATCCGAACCAATTAAGCTTTAGAGATGCATCGAGTTATATCATTTTTAAACTGACTCAACTGTCATCTCAAACGCCTGGAAATGTCCCGAGAGAGGTCTTGGACATAGTGCGTAATGCGAGGCAGTTCAAGCTTGATGGGAAACGGGATAGAGCCTATCCACGTGCGTTAAAAATGAGTAAAAACAAGTATCCCATTAAGCCTAAGAAAAATGCCGTTCACACTAAGTGAACGGCATTACGCCGGGGCGGGTGTTTTCTGGGTTATTGCAGATTAGTGGCTATCAGTTGCGCACCAGTTCCAGCTCTTTGAGCAGGTTGTCGGCATGATCCACTTCATCCATCATCCACAGAATGTAGCGGATATCTACGTGCACGGCGCGGGTGATGGTGGGGTTGAAATACCAATCTTTGGTGATGGCTTCATAGGTGGAGTCAAAGTTGAGGCCAACCAGCTCGCCCTTGCCGTTAAACACGGGGGAGCCCGAGTTGCCTCCTGTGGTATCCACGCTGGAGAGGAAGTTAACCGGTACAGAGTTGAACTCGGCCGGGTTATCCAGACAGGAGAACAGGCGGCACAACCAGCTGCGAGGATCCTGATACAAGTGCTGCACCTTATGCTCGCCCAGTCGTCCCTGCTTGATGGCATCCAGCAGCTTCTGCGGTGCATTGTAGGGCTCGACACCTGTGTGCTTGGCGACTATCCCTTCCAGCTTGGTAAAGGGTTGCTTGTAGAGCGCATCACGGGACTGATAGCCATCGACCATACCATAGCTGATCCTTAAGGTGCCGTTGGCATCCGGATAGACAGGCTTACCCATGGCCTTGTTATAGGCAATGATCGCCTTCATGTAGGCGGGGCGGGCGATGGACAGCTTACCGGCCAGTTCCTTGTCGGCTTTTTCCTGCGCCATATTGGTGTCGTACAGGGCCACTGCCATGCGAATGAAGGGATCGCTGCTGCTCTCAAAGGCTTCCGGCTTGGCCTGCATCCAGTCGAGGCGTTTCTCTTGGTCGGTCAGCTCGGTCAGGGCATACATGCCTTCGAGCTTGTCGCCCAGGCTGATACCTTGCTCGGGTGTCAGCAACTGATCCATCACGGCGACCCGGTTATCCTGCGCCAGGTAGGCGTCGATATCCATTTGCCATAGTGTTTTGTCGACGCTGATATCGAAGCTGGAGTCAAGTCGCTTGAGACGGGCGGCGAACATCTTCATGTCACGCTCTTGATAACCCGCTTCGCGCTCGGCATCCGGTTTTTGGTTTTCTTTGGCCAGGCGATAAAGCTGCTTGGCGGCGCCGAGCAGGGCACTGGATTGAGCATTGTCAAAATAGTAGCTCTGCTGATACTTGTGCTGTTGCTCGGCCAGCAGTTGTTCGAGCTCACTCAGTTGTGCCGTCAGCGGCTGTGCGTCTTTATCTTTGGCCAGCCAGTCGCGGAAGGCATTTTCCTCGACCTGCTTGATGGCGGCGATGTCAGTGGCGTGGAAGCCATCCAATAAGCCGTTGAGTTTTTTCATCCGGTTGGCCATGCCGGCCAGAGTCCCGGCATACTTGATGGCGATATCCTTGTCGGAAGCGCCCATGCCCTCAATGGTGTCGATTTTGGCCTGATAGCGGGCGGCTTGGGTCGGATAGAGCCAGTCGCTGGCGAATCTCAGCTCTGAGGTCAGGCGGTAGCGGCTGGTTGAACCCGGGTAACCGGCCACAAACACGCCATCACCGGCCTTAACGCCATCGGCATTGACCTTGAGGAAGCTCTTGGGCTGATAAGGCACGTTATCCTCGGCATAGGCTGCCGGTTTGCCATCCTTGCCGACATAAGCCCTGAGGAAGGTAAAGTCGCCGCTGTGACGAGGGTATTCATAGTTATCTATGTCGCCACCGAAACCGCCAACACTCTCGGGTGGCGCATAAACCAGGCGCACATCGCGAATAATCAGCTGTTTGATCAGGTAGTATTCAAGTCCATTGTGGAAACTACGTACTGAGCAGCGGTAGTTGTCGTCGGCTTCACACTCTTTGACCAGCGCCTTGCTGTTGGCCTGGATGGCTTCATAACGCGCCAGTGGCTCGGTCGGCAGATTGGCAGTTATCTTATCTGTGACATCTGTGACCGCCTCGGTGACATAGAGGCGCTCGTTGGGGCCGGCCGAAGGCTCCAGGCGTTGTTCTTTGGCCAAAAAGCCGTCGGCCAGATAGTTGTGTTCTTTGGTGCTGTTGTATTGAATACCCCGATAGGCACAGTGATGGTTGGTGACAACCAATCCTTGGGGTGAGACGAAACTGGCGGTACAATAGCCGAGGCCCACCACGGCGTTCATGGGATACTTTCCGAGATCGGCCAGTTGCTCTGCCGGGATGGCGATGCCGCGCTCACTGAGCTTGTCGGCAATAGAGGGCATTTGGTAAGGTTGCCACTGTCCTTCATCGGCTATGGCGAGGCCAGAGGTCAGCGCCAAGGCTGCAGCCAATGCATTGCGCATGTTCATTCCTTATTTATTGTTAGTGTCCGTTTGGATATGAAAAACAGGTTATTGTAGGTGTAAAATTCCTGTTCTGATTGAACCGGGTTTTATATCACATTTTGCCTGATTGTTGGAGAGTTGGAGATTTATGCAACAGCAAGGTGCCTTTAAGGCCAAAGACAAGCGAAGAGACGTCCAGGTTGACGCGCTCAAGCTGCCTCCCCATTCCATTGAGGCGGAGCAATCCGTGCTCGGGGGACTAATGCTGGATGCAGAGGCCTGGGACAAGGTGTCCGAGGCCGTGGTCAGAGAAGACTTTTACTCCCGTTCCCACAGGCTGATTTTCGGTGCCATGCAAAAGCTGGTAGAAAACGGCCAACCCATAGATTTGATTACGGTTTCAGAACAACTGGAACTGACTGACGAGCTGGAAGATGCCGGTGGTTTTACCTATCTGGGTGAAATCGCCAAGAATACCCCCAGTGCCGGTAATATTCTTTCCTACGCCGAAATCGTGCGCGAGCGTGCCGTGGTGCGGGAGATGATCCGGGTGGCACATGAGATTGCCGACGCAGGTTACAACCCTGAGGGGCGGGACTCAGGCGCCTTGCTGGACTTGGCCGAAACCAAGGTGTTCAAGATAGCCGAGCAGCGCGCCAACGCCAACGAGGGCCCGGAGGGGATCAAGACCATCCTCGAAAAAACCGTCGACAAGATTGAGCAGCTCTACAACAACCCGCACAACGGTGTGACCGGGGTATCCAGCGGCTTCTCCGATCTGGATAAGATGACCGCAGGTTTCCAGTCCGGTGACCTGATCATTGTCGCGGCCCGTCCTTCCATGGGTAAGACCACCTTTGCGATGAACCTATGTGAATACGCGGCGCTCAATGAAAACAAGCCAGTGCTTATTTTCAGTCTCGAGATGCCCTCGGAACAGATCATGATGCGTATGCTGGCGTCGCTTGGCCGGGTGGATCAGACCAAGATACGTACCGGCCAGTTGGATGATGATGATTGGGCGCGGGTGTCCTCTACCATGGGGATCATGCTCGAGCAGGGCAAGATGTATATCGATGACAGCTCGGGCCTGACGCCGACCGAAGTGCGCAGCAGGGCCAGGCGTATCGCCCGGGAATACGGCGGTCTGTCTATGATCATGGTCGACTACCTGCAGCTGATGCAGGTGCCAGCGCTGGCCGATAACCGGACCCTGGAAATTGCTGAAATCTCCCGCTCGCTCAAGGCCTTGGCCAAGGAGCTGGAGATCCCGGTGATCGCTCTGTCGCAGCTGAACCGCTCATTGGAGCAAAGGGCCGATAAGCGCCCGGTAAACTCTGACTTGCGTGAATCCGGCTCTATCGAGCAGGATGCGGACCTTATCATGTTTATTTATCGTGACGAGGTGTATAACGACGATTCGCCCGATAAAGGCACGGCAGAGATCATCATAGGTAAGCAACGTAACGGCCCCATCGGCCGGGTCAGGCTGACTTTCCAGGGGATGTTCTCCCGCTTTGACAATTACGCCGGTCCGCAATTTGAAGAGGACTAAACCTCTGCGGACGGTTTTCCCGGCGCGGCCAGAGAGCGCGCCATCCAATCCAAGATTGAAGGTAAGCTTTGAAACCCTTTCCCAGAGCAGAGATTAGCAGCCGGGCGCTGCAACATAATCTGGCCAGGCTGCGTGAGATCGCGCCCGCCAGCAAAGTTATTGCTGTCGTCAAGGCCAACGGCTATGGCCACGGCTCACTGAACGTGGCCAAGAGCCTGAACAGTGCCGACGGCTTCGGTCTGGCGCGGCTCGAAGAAGCGTTGGAACTCAGGGCCGGTGGTGTAACGGCCAAGCTGTTGTTACTCGAAGGTTTTTTTCGCAGTACTGAGTTGCCTCTGCTGGTTGAGCATGACATAGACACTGTGGTGCATCATAACTCGCAGTTGCAGATGCTGGAGCAGGCCAAGCTGAATAAGCCGGTAACGGTTTGGCTCAAGGTCGACAGCGGCATGCACAGACTGGGTTTTCGCAGCGACGAGTTTAGCGATGTGTATCAGCGGCTGCTGGATTGCCCGCAAGTGGCTAAGCCCATCAATCTGATGACCCATTTCGCCTGTGCCGATGAGCCGGACAATGACTATACCCGCAAGCAGTTGGAGCATTTCAACCAGCTCACCGCCGGGTTGGATGGTGACCGCAGTCTGGCCAACTCGGCCGGTGCCCTCTACTGGCCCAGCAGCCAGCAAAATTGGATCCGCCCGGGTATCGCCCTCTATGGAGTGTCGCCCGTGGTCGGTGACAGAGGCGCCAACCACGAATTGCAACCGGCCATGAGTCTGGTGTCACAGTTGATAGCCGTGCGCGAGCACAAGGCCGGAGAGAGCGTGGGCTACGGGAGTTTTTGGCGCTCATCAAGGGATACCCGTCTCGGCGTGGTGGCCATAGGTTATGGTGATGGTTATCCTCGCAATGCCCCCGAGGGCACGCCTGTGCTGATCAATGGTCGCCGGGTGCCTGTGGTTGGCAGGGTGTCCATGGATATGCTGACCGTGGATCTGGGGCCGGATGCCCGGGACGCGGTCGGTGATGATGCCCTCTTGTGGGGGCCTGCGTTACCGGTGGAAGAGGTGGCGGCTCATATCGAAACTGTGGCCTATGAACTGGTGACCAAGCTAACTCCCAGAGTGGCCGTCTGCCTTGATTGAGTGAGTCATGCCATTGAGTTGGCAAACACTAAAGGGCGCCTGGGCGCCCTTTGTCATTATTGATTCTCGAAACAGATCTCTATGTAGGCCGAGCCCTTGGGAGCGACAAAAGGCATGATGATCTTCTGGCCCTGAGCCTGATGGGAAATCTTATGGCCTATGCCGGAAACCACCACAGGGGTGGCCATTTCAAACTCATAGCCTTTGTCCGACAGCAGGTTCTTGGCGCCGCCGGTCACCATGTTGGTGATCTCCCCTACCAGATCTGTCACTTCTTCATTGATATTGCCGGGATTCTCTCCCAGCATATTTTGCATTATCTCCAGGATCAGCCCTTGCTCAAAGGTGATCGACAGCGATCCTTTGGTCTGCGGGCCCACCATACCGATAAGCCCGGAGACATCGCCTTTGGCCAGGTTGTCTGTCTTGAGTCTGGGCTTGCCCGGGGTCAACTGCATGTTGGCCATGGTGGAAACCACATTGAGAAGTGACTGAAGAAAGGGATTGATAAAAGTGACATTCATGCCGGATTTGTTCCTCTTGCTGCCTAGGGAAGTGCAGATAGCGTAAGGCTAATCCATAAGCGGTTTCACTCCCGCCCACTGGATCACACTCTTATTAGCTTAGAACAATGGCTTGGGCTCTGTGGCGATTTCTTGCCCGGAAAAACTGTGCCCGGCATAAAAACCGGGCACAGAGCGAGCTTCAGGAGACTTTTTCGATTTTTGCCGGTAACCCCTGGCGCGCCGAGGCGCCGCTGGCCCAATCCACCAGAGGGTAGGAACCCGAACGGCTGGGATCCAGCACAGCGAGATCGTTGAGGTTAACCCCGGCGCGGATCAGTGGATTGGCAGCAACCTGCTTGCCATCTATGCTGAATGCCCGCGCGCCGAGCTCCTTGTGACCAAAGCCGTGTTCAATGGCGATGCACTCCGGGTGCACGCCGGCGACGCATTCCACCAGTGCCAGTACACTGCCGTTGGGGGTGCTGATTTTCACTGTATCCCCTGTGGCTATCCCCAATCTTTGGGCCGTGTCTTTATTGATCCGCACCGGATTATTGGGGTGCACTTGCCTGAGCCTGTCAGAGCCGATACTCATGGAGCTCATGGTGTGCGACTTGTAGCTCGACAGCAACATGGGCCAGGACTGGCGGTCGAAGGCTTGCCTGAGCTCTGTGCCATCGACCAGGCGTTGACCATAGCTGCGCGGACAGCCACTGAGAAACTCGCCGCTCTGGGAGTGACGGCGACTGCCCACCTGGGGGTTCCACAACATCATAGGCTTGGGCCAGACCTTGGTGGGGTTGCCTTCGGCGTCCCTGGCCTTGTTCATTGATTCGAAACGGCCACCGCGGGCATAGAGATAAGCCACCCTGGATGCTTCCTCTTCGCCGAGACGGGCCTTGAGTTCGGGAATGATCCTGGCAACCCCGGACCAATAGAGATCTTCCTTGCCGATGGCGGGGACTTTCTCTCCCAACCAGGCGACGTTGGCGGCGCCGTAGAGAGAAAAGTCGGCGGCGCGGGTCAGCGGGTGGCGTGTGCCATCATAGGCCAGCACTGCGTTTTCACCGAAGCCGGGCAAGGCCAGCGCCATGGCAACCCGGGTAAGGAAGCTTTCCATACACACGGGATCGCCATCCACTGTGTGTTCTACCCTGGGTTTGACTATCGGCCAGCGGCCGGTGGCTATCTTGGTCATGGTGCCCTGCCAGGCAGAGGTCCAGCCCCAGGACTCATAGGTGAGGGTATCCGGCACTATATAGTCGGATAGCGCCGTGGTTTCGTTGATAAAGCTGTCGATACTGATAAACAGCGGCAACACCTTGGGATCTTTGAGCTTATCGCCTATGGCGGCGCCGAGCCCGGCCTGGCCATAGACAGGGTTGCCCATATGGTTGATCCAGGCCTTGAGCGAATAGGGGTAACCGTTGACCGCCGCGGTTAGATGCTCGCTCAGCATGGGCGCCGAGATCGGGAACCAGGGTTCCCTGGCCGGGTAGGGGGACTCGCCGGCCTGCTGCTTGCGCTTGTATTCCGAGCTTTTTTCATAGGGAAAACGGGAGCGTGACAGGAATACTCCGTTAGGCTGTACCATGCCGTCAAACTCGGCCAGATTGTAGCGCGGGCCTTTGCCGAAGGCCGGGAAAGTGCCGCCCTTGGCCAGCGCGCCGCCCTTTTGGTTGATATTGCCTATCATGGCGTTGAGCATCATGATGGCCCAGGCGGTATAGAAGCCATCGCTGCTCATGGTGCCGCCATGGCTGATCACCGCCGCCTTGCTGCCATGGCTGGTGAACTTGTTGGCCAGGGCCTCAATCTCATCGACCGGCACATCGCATTCGGCGCTGTATTGCGCCAATGTCTTGAGCCGGGCCGATTCGGCCAGCAGGCTGAAACTGCTCTTGCAGGCCAGGCTCTGGCCATTTGGGCCTGTGAGTCTGCGGTCCACTTCGAGCTGCGCCTTGGGGCAGACCTCGGCGGCCATGGGTTCACCGCTGACGGCGTCCAGTACCAGCAAGGGGTCTTCATCACCGAAGGGCTTGCCGCTGAAGGCCAAACCCAATTCGCTGGCGCGCAGATATTGGCCGTATCTCGGATGCGCCTGGTCTGAATGCACCAGGAAACCAGCATTACTGAAACCGCGGAAACCGGCGGTTTTGGCGGCCTTGGCATTGGGAGCACTGAGAAACTCGGCGCTGTAGCGCTGATTGTCTATGATCCAGCGCAGCATGGCCATCGCCAGCGAGGCGTCTGTGGCCGGGCGGATCGGCAACCAGACATTGTCCGGCGCCGACGCCAGATTGGAGGTGTTGGGCAACATGGGCGAAACCACAACATAGCTGAAGTTGCGGTTGTTGACCCTGGCATTGGCCATTTGCCGTGCCTGGCGCTTGAAGGGGTTGCCGGACTGCTGCGGTGAAGTGCCGATGAACAGCAGAAACTCGGCATGATCCCAGTCCGGTTTCAAGTGGGCGTACTTTTTCAGATCGTCCAGCAAGGCGCCGGCACCGGCCCGATAGCTGAAGCCACAGTAAGAGCCGTGGTTGGCAAAGTTACGGGTGCCGAAGCTGTTGAAGGTGAAGCGTTTTATCAGCGTGTCCCGCCCCTCATCCGAGGCGTTGCTGACCAACAGCTGATTGGCCTTGGGGCCGTATTCAGGGTTGGCGGGATCCAAAGGCGTATTGAGATTGCGAATCGCCCTGAGTCCATCCACATGGCCTTCACCAAACAGATCGCCACCTTCGACAACCTCCTTGAGCAACTGCTCGAATGCTATGCTCTGCCACTGGCCCGAACCTCTGGGCCCGACCCGTTTCAGGCAGCGCGTTACCCGATAAGGGCTGTCCAATAACTCCAGCATGGCGTTACCGCGGGCGCAGGCGGTGGAACGCCCTGCAAGCCCCTGCTCCTGCCAGGCGCTGGTGGACACCAGGGCATCGCGCACCGGGGTGTCAAAGTCCAGGTGTTCACGGGCCGACAGTGGATGATAAGGGTTACCACTGATACGGATAATGCTGTCGGTTTCATTATCGATACGGGCTCGTACCCCGCATTTGGTCCAGCAGCCGAAACACATGGTGTTGGCCAGACGCTGGTTGTCATTGGCGCTCAGTTGGCCGCTATTCAGGTCAACCCTGAGCTCAGGTGCCAGCGAGTTGCCATGAATCGCTTCTTGGGTATTTCTGCCCGAGCTGCCATTGACCAGACCTTTGCCCAACTGGGTCAGGGTGTGGCTGTAGCCTGCAACAAACAGTCCGGTACCACCTGTGATGGCAGCCCCTTTGATAAAACGGCGTTTACTCTTGTCCATTATGCGGCTCCTTTCAGTCCGGTGGCAGACTGACGTATCAGTTCGGAAATCAGGGTGATCAGGGCCAGCCATAGGCCAAAGGTACCCAGGATCCCCAGCAGCCCCTGTGGGCCCCAGGGCAGTTCATAGAAGTAGGTGCCGGCGCCATACTTGGGATCCGTCTGCGCCTGGATAAGCACCAGCCAGCGAAAGCCCCAAGCCAGGTGGATGGCGGCAAAGCTGCCAAACAGCAAGGCCCAGCGGGGCAGATGTCTGAAGGCCAGCAGCAGCGCCAACAAGGCCAGGGTGGCCAGCACCCAGATAGCGGCCAGTTGCCAACTGGGACTGTCGCCGAGCAGTAATCTGGCTTCATTGGCGCTGTTGCCTCCACTGAGGGCCCAGCCGATAAGCAACAGGGCAAACAGGGCGAAGGAGCCACGCAGCCAGAGCAGCAGCTGTTTGTCGGTCTCCTGCTTATGGCCATTGAACAGGCGGTTGAGCCAAATCAACATGCCACTGCCGGCGGCCAGGGCGCTGGCGGCGAATAGAGGCGGCAGCCAGTAGCTGTGCCACAGTGGCCTGGCCTTGATGGCCATGGTTTCCATGCCGGTGTAGAGGGCTATGCTCAGGCCGCTGAGCAGGGCAACCCAGGCCAGAGGCTTGAGCCAGGACTCGCCTTGCCAGTTCCCTAGGCGTAACCAGTATCCCAGGCGGCTCCAGCCATCTTTGGGCTGAGTCGGAAGGGAAGGGCGCAGCAAGAGGTAGGCAAAGGCCAGCGCCGCTGCCATAAACAGCGGCAGTAACCAGGCGCCATACCACATCCAGGAATCCGGTCTGAGCTGCATATAGAAGTGCCAGGCGCGGGCGGGTTGGTGCAGATCGGCCAAGAGTGCCACAGGTGCCACAATGGCGGTGCTGAGGATCAGGCTGCCGCAGAGTGTCAGCAGGCGCTTATCTTTGGCGCCGGGGCGGATAATGGTCAGCGCCGCAATCCACACCGCGGAATAGGCCAGTCCCATCATAAAGAAGTATTGCACCGCCCAGGGTAACCAGGTGATGGCGATATCCGGGGTCAAGATCTCTTTAATGTCCATGGTGCAACTCCTCTCCAGTGGCGGTCATCAGGCTGCGAACCGGTGCTTCGCCGCGGATCCTTTCTTCAAATGCGGCTGTCATCCCCAGATAAAATACGCAGGGCGAGGTTTCTGCCGAGGGCTTGAGTACCTTGATCTCGTCTCTGTGCTCGGCCAGCATGCGACTGATTTGGCTGCCGGGATCGTTGAGATCGCCGATGATCCTGGCTTCACCGACACAGGTTTCGACGCAGGCCGGCAGCAAGCCCGCCTCCAGCCTATGGGCGCAGAAGGTGCACTTGTCGGCGGTGTTGGTGTCATGGTTGATAAAGCGTGCATCATAGGGGCAGGCCTGGACACAGTAACCGCAGCCGACACACCAGTGGCTGTCGACCACCACTATGCCGTCCTGGCGCTGGAATGTGGCGCCTGTGGGGCAAACCGGGATGCAGGGGGGATTTTCGCAGTGGTTGCAGAGCCTGGGCAGCATCATAAAGGCGCTTTCCTGCCCTTGGGTCACTTCATACTGGTTGACTGTGGTACGAAACTGCCCCAGTGGGGGTTGGTTTTCTATGGTGCAGGCGACAGTACAAGCCTGGCAACCAACGCAGCGGCGCAGATCGATCAGCATGCCATAGCGTTTGCCACTGGTTGCCTGGGGCTTGGAAGTCGATGCCTGGGCGACGGGCAAAAACGCAGCTCCGGCGCTGATGGCGGCGATTTGCCCCAGTAGTTGACGTTTACTCTTGTCCATACAGACTCCTGAGTCTTGCGGTGATTGGAAACCCACCGGGCTCCTGTTGCCTGTATTCTCGGCAACTGGCGCCCTTGGTCTCTATAGTGGTTTTCCACATATCGGGGCCGCTATTGATCCAGCGCAAGAAATTGAGGCTAGAATGGCGGGCAGACTGATGCTGACCCAGCCGCTTGTGGCCGCAAGATTTCCTAACCGGAGCTAAAACCAAGAGATGAGAACCCTGTATCTGCTGTGTTATCTGTTTGCGGCTGTACTGCTCGGCCATTGGCCGTCAGCTGCGGCAGCGACTGAGCCGTTGCCGCTATCAGGCCCAGCGATGACAACTGGAGCGCTGACGGATAAGGCGGTGGTGGATATAGGTGTGTTGGCTACCCGGGGCTACAGCGACAGCATCAACCGCTGGCAACCCACCATGAATTGGCTCGAGCAGCAGATCCCTGGATATTACTTTCGCCTGCACCCTTTGACGCTGGAGCAGCTGTCGCAGGCGGTGGCCGCCCAGGAGCTGGACTTTGTGATCACCAACCCGGGCCAATCTGTACTGTTGGCGCGGCAATATTCCTTAAGCTGGCTGGCGACCCTCAAGAGCCGCCTCAATGCCGGTGAGCCGATGCAGGTGGGTTCGGCGCTGGTGGTAAGAAGCGAGTCCAGCCTGCAACATCTGCAAGATCTCAGGCACAAGCGCCTGGGGATAGTCTCGACCCAGGCCTTCGGCGGCTACCTGACCTTGGTGTATGAAGCGCGACTCAAGCAGATAGACCTGCCAAGCTATGTGGCCGAGATCCAATCTTTGGGATTCCCGTTGGATAATCTGCTCTATCGCCTGCGCGATGGCAGCATAGACGCCGCCGTGGTGCCAGTCTGCCAATTGGAGCAGATGGCGGCGGAGGGGCTTATCGATGCCGGGCACTATCGGGTGCTGGACAACCAGGCGCCGGCAGGGTTTGCCTGCGAGGTGTCGACCCGCCTCTATCCTAACTGGTCCATGGCCAAGACCAGCCGTGCCAGTCAGGGGCTGGCCAAGCAGTTGACCCTGGCCCTGTTGGCACTGCCGGAAGACAGTGAGGCGGCCAAAATGTCCGGCTCGCTGGGGTGGACCACGGCGGTCAGTCAACTGGCCATTGATAAGCTGCTCAAGGATCTGGACCTGCACCCATTGCAGGCGCCTTGGTGGCAAAGGGCGCTGCAGTGGCTCAAGGCCCACAGTCATTGGGGCTGGAGCTTGCTGGCGCTGCTGGTGCTGCTCAACGGTTATCACTTCTGGCTCGAATACAGTTTCAGCCGCCGCGGCCGGGAACTGGCCAAGGCCCAACGGCAACTGAGTGAAAACCTCAGTCTGCTGGAACATGCCCAGCGGGCGGCGGTGGCCGGTGAACTGGGCGCCAGCCTGGCCCATGAGCTGAACCAACCTTTGGCGGCCATAGGCAACTATTGCCACGGCGCCAGTGTCAGGCTGCAACAGGGGCAACTGGACAAGTTGCCGCTGGCACTGGAACAGATACAGGCTGAAGTTGGCCGCGCCCACGGTATCATTCAAAGGCTCAGGGGGCTTTTGAAAAAGCGCCCGCCGCAAAAACAGTTGCAGCCGTTCAGCCCCTTGCTGAGCGAGACGCTGACTCTGCTGGGGCATGAACTGGAGAAACAAGCGATCCGCGTCGATTGGCAGATTGTCGGCGAAGAAAGCCCCATGCAACTGGATACGGTCGCCATGCAGCAACTCTTGTTGAATCTGCTTAAGAATGCCATCGAAGCCTTGGCTGAAGAGCCTAAAGCCGAGCGAATTATTGCGCTGCGGCTGGATTATCAATCCCAGCCCGGCAAGCTCTTGCTGGAAGTGCAGGATAATGGCCCAGGGCTTAAACAGGATGGCAAGAGCCTGATGCAGGCCTTTACCAGTACCAAGACAGATGGCCTGGGGCTGGGGCTGGTGATCTGCCGCGAAATCGCCGAGAGCCATGGCGGCAGCATCAGTCTGCTGCAGCCGCCTGAGGGCGGTTGTCTGGTCACAGTGGTGCTGGCTTAAACTCGTTTTGCCAAGGAGAAAGAAAAATGCCGGGACAATTTGCTGCCCAAAACAGTTCACCGACCGATGACAAGCGTCAGTCAGTCTATCTGGTGGATGACGATGATTCGGTGCGGCGCTCGTTGGGATTTATGCTGGAAGGATATGGTTTTGAGGTGCAGGCCTTTGAAGATGCAGAGCATTTTCTCAAGGCGCAGCTGTTGGATCTGCCCGGCTGCCTGATCCTCGATATGCGTATGCCTGGGCTCAGTGGGGCGCAGCTGCAGCAGCTGCTCAACGAGCGTAATAGCCCGCTGGCGGTGATCTTTCTCACCGGCCATGGCGACGTGCCGCTGGCGGTGGATGCGCTTAAATCCGGCGCGGTGGACTTTTTTCAAAAGCCCGCCGATGGCGCTCGCCTCGCCGAGGCGGTCACCAAGGCGCTGAGTCACTCTGCCGAAATCGCCAAACGCCGAAAGCTGCAAGGCATCTACCAGGCGCTGACTCCGAGAGAGAAAGAGATATTGCATCTCATCGCCAAGGGCTATAAGAACCAGCAGATAGCCGACGAACTCTGCATCGCCATGCGCACAGTGGAGATCCACAGATCCAACCTGATGAAGGGCATGCAGGTGAGCTCGCTGGCTGAAATGTTGTTGATTTATGCCGGGATAGAGACAGAGTTTGAGTAACTCGGATCAAAAGTCTTCGGCGGCAACAGAATGACCTTTGATTCGGGTTTATGAGCGGGATTTATCTGCGGCTGTCGTTTTATGGCCGCAGAGGGTAAAATAGCGGCCCATTTTTGCGTACCGGATCTGTTAATGCCAAGTCCTATCGATGCCAACCGCCGTTTTTCCATTGCCCCCATGCTTGATTGGACGGACCGCCACTATCGTTACTTTGCCCGGCTGATGTCGAGCCAGACTCTGCTCTACACTGAGATGGTGACCACAGGCGCGATACTGCATGGCAAGGGCGATTATCTGGCTTATAACCAGGAAGAGCACCCGCTGGCATTGCAACTGGGCGGCTCCAATGTTGAGGATCTGGCCCGCTGCGCCGAAATCGCCCGGCAAAGGGGGTATGACGAAGTTAACCTCAATGTGGGATGCCCTTCGGATAGAGTACAGAACGGCCGCTTTGGTGCTTGTTTGATGGAAGAGCCAGAGCTGGTGGCCCATTGCATCGATGCCATGCGCCAGAAGGTGGATATCCCGGTGACGGTCAAGACCCGGATCGGCATAGACGACAAAGATTCCTACGAATTTCTTTGTGACTTCATTACCAAGGTGAGTGCCGCCGGCTGCGATACTTTCATCATCCATGCCCGCAAGGCCTGGTTGCAGGGGCTTAGTCCCAAGGAAAACCGTGAGATCCCGCCATTGGATTATCCCCGGGTGTATCAATTGAAGCAGGATTTTCCCGGCCTGCATATCAGCATCAATGGTGGTATCAAGAGCTTTGAAGAGATGCATGCCCATCTGTCCCAGTTGGATGGGGTGATGGTGGGGCGCGAAGCCTACCAAAATCCCTATCTGCTGGCCGAGGTGGATCAGAAGATCTTTGGCCTCGATAGCCAGGTTATGAGTCGCGATCAGGTGGTGGATGCCATGTTGCCCTATGTGGAAGCTCATCTGCAGTCGGGTGGCCGCTTGAATCATAT
The DNA here is from genome assembly GCF_056497865.1 of Shewanella sp. VK101. Lineage (NCBI taxonomy): Bacteria > Pseudomonadati > Pseudomonadota > Gammaproteobacteria > Alteromonadales > Shewanellaceae > Shewanella > Shewanella sp. VK101. The sequence continues at coordinate 4,223,651 of NZ_CM151402.1, read as the reverse complement.
CAGCAGACACATGACAGGCCTGTATCAGGGGATCCCCGGTTCTCGCAGTTGGCGCCGTCATCTGAGCGAGAATGCCCACAAGCCGGGGGCTGGCATAGAAGTGTTACTGCAGGCTCGTGAAATGATGCACAGCGGAGTTTGACCTTGCTGTAATACCCGAGTGGTGAAAATCGCTATGGTGATAGTGCTTTTTACCAACAGATAGGAAATTGCTGTATTTTTGTGCTGTTACGGTCAGTCATTCTGTGTTAATGATTGACCGTTTTTATTTTTATTTCTTTTAATATCATGCTCTTAATTAAAGTTTTTCCCAGTTGGCACGCCCTTTGAATTAGTCATCTTGACCGCTGACCCGTTCAGCTTAACCAGAAAGGGATGACAAGCATGAAAACTTCCAACCTGACTATTAAATCTTTGCTTCTTGGCGTTGTTTTGGCTTCAGCCAGTGTTTCAGTCCAGGCCGATGTACTGCCTACTCAACCTATCCTCAGTGCTGTTGAACAGAACCTGAGTCAACAGGCCCAGACCATGTTGCTCAGTGCCAAGCGTGAAATGCTGGCCTCCCTGCAACAGGAACTGGAGCGTAGCGTGGCCCAACTGAGCGACGAGATGACTCAAGAAACCCTGAGTCAGATCACCGAATTACCCGTGGAGACCAGTGTTCTGACCCAAGCCAACGATTGAGGTGCCTATGTGGATAAATAGCACCTTGGCACTACTGATGTTTCTGCCGTTGCTTGGCTACACCCTGGTGGCGTTGTTAGCTTGCGGTGCCCGGCAGATACAGTTAACGAGATAATCGGAGTCAGTTATGTTTGATTTGGAACGTACACTCAAGGGAAATTCTTCCATCGTCTGTGGCCTATGCCGCGATATGGCTGAGCGTTTTGGCTGGTCGGTATTCTGGACCCGAATTGTTGCCGCAGTCATCACTCTGATGCACCCATTGCTCGGGTTGACGGCTTACTTTGCCTTGGCACTGCGGTGGCCCAAGTGGGTGAAATGAGTATGTATAACAAGAGTCGAAACAAGCACAGAAGATATAGGTTGCTGTCTCAGTTACTGGTATGGAGCATAGTCGGCGCGCTGATCCTTATGGTCTCTCTGCTCAGCCGCGAGTTTATGTCAGTGGGGATTTGGGGTAGCCCGTTTTTATGGCTGGATGCCGAGAACTGGAGCTGGGTGTTGACCCTGATAACCGCGATGCTGGCATTGGTGTGGGCCGCAATGACTTTCAGTGTGTTGGCGGTGGTGTGTGTACTTTGTGTTGCTGCGGCATTACTGATGTTTATCAGCGGTTTTGCAGTGATTTGGCCCGTGCTGGTTTTGGCATTGGCAGTATGGGGAATAGGCAAGTCCAGTCAATGGCAGGAGTAGTGTTGCTGCGACTGGCTTGGTGTCAGCCCAGCCGCAGCAACATTGGATTCAGCCTCGATGATTTAACCTTTGTTGAGAAACTGGCGGAAAACCGCTTTGGCTTCATCGCTTTGCAGACGCTGGCCGAAGAGTTCCAACTCCTGATGCATCTGGTGTTGTACCCGGCTCTTGTGTGGCCGCATAAGTTGTCTGGTGAGTTGCAGCGCCTGAGGTGGCTTGGAGGCCAGAGCCTTGGCCTTTTCCAGCGCATAAGGGAAGAGTTCTGCCGGACTCAACATGCGGTTGATGAGTTTGAGATCCAGCGCCGTTTCGGCATCGAAACTTTCGCCCAGCAACAGCAGTTCAGAGGCCTTTTGATAGCCGACCAATTCAGGTAGTAGCAGGCTGGAGCCGGCTTCAGGCACCAGTGCCAGGTCGATAAAGGGCAAACGGAACTGGGCTGTGTTATCGGCATAGACAAGGTCACAATGCAGCAGCAGCGTGGTGCCGATTCCGACAGCGGCTCCGCTGACAGCGGCGACCAAGGGCTTTTTCAGCTCCAGCAGGCAAAAGAGAAATCGCACCGCAGGGTGGTTAGGCCCCAGATCCGGCTGCTTGAGAAAATCCGCCACATCATTGCCTGAAGTAAAGCAGTTTTCACTGCCTGTCAGCAGAAAGGCACGGATCTCGTTGTCCGCTTCCCCCTGGATCAGGTATTCTGTAAGCTGCTTATACATATCGAGATCGAGGGCGTTACGTTTATCCGGACGGTTAAAACGTATGATGCGTACACCCTGCTCATCCTGAACCTGAATCGTGCTCATTCGTTGTTTCCTTTGCTGACGAAATGGGTTTTACATGGAGTTTAAGACATAGATGGCGATATTCAAACAACTGTTTAAAGTTATCTTGCTGGCCGGCATCAGTGCCAGCGCCTTCGCCTCGAACATAATGCTCGAACAAGGATATATCCGGGCCATGCCCGCTTCTGTTCCCAATACGGCGGCGTATCTGACACTCAGCAACCATGGCGCGGCGACTGAGCTGGTTTCTGCCAGCACCCCTGTGGCCCGTGAAGCCATGCTGCATACCCTGATTGAGGAAGATGGCCTGGTTAAAATGCGCCATGTGGCGGCTTTCCCGCTGCCTGAGCATGGCCAGTTGACGCTGCAAAGCAGCGGCGATCACATCATGATCATGGGCCTCAAGGCACCGTTGCAGCTGGGGCAAAAAGTGCCTATGACACTCAGTTTTGCCAATGGTGAAACCCTCAATATCGAACTCGAAGTAAAATCCCCCAATGATGCTCCTGCAGCCCAAGAGCATCATCACCATCATTAAGGAGAACCCGGGATGCAAATGACATGGAAAAAAGGTGTCGGTGCAGCGGTCATAGTGTTCGTTATCGCATACGGCATCAGTGTTTGGTGGAGTATTGAACCCGAAGTGTTGACGCCCAAGGTGATGACATCGGAAAAGGGCGAGAGAATCACAGGTTATGCCACTACCAGCGCCTTGATTGAAACCATGGAGACCTTGCTGGATAAGCAAGGAGGCTGGTTGTCCAACGACATGATGCCGCCTTCTGTGATGATGGACAACATGCCGGCGTTTGAGTTCGGCGCCCTGGAACAGGTGCGGGATCTCGCCTTGATCATGCGCAAAGAGTTCAGCCGCTCCCAGTCTCAGTCCACCGCCGACAAAGATCTGCTGGAAGCACACTCCAAGCTGAATATCGAGCATACCAGTTGGCTGGTGCCCAGTGCCGAGAGTGAGTATCGCGATGCTATCAAGCTATTGAAGGTTTACCGGGCGCGGATGATGGATCCCAATAACCCGGATGCCCAGTTTTATGCCCGTGCCGATAACCTCAATGAGTGGTTGAAAGAGGTGCAGAAGCGCTTGGGCAGCATGTCACAGCGTCTGGCCGCCAGTGTTGGTCAGGAGAGGCTGAATACCGATCTGGCCGGTGACAGTGCCGCGCGTCAGTCGACCCCCAACCTGGCGAGCCAGCAGATTAAGACCAGCTGGTGGCAAATAGACGATGTCTTCTATGAATCCAGAGGCTCTGCCTGGGCCTTGCTGAATTTCATGAAGGCGGTTGAGGTCGATTTTGCTGACGTACTGAAGAAAAAGAATGCCGAAGTGAGTCTCAAACAGATCATCCGTGAACTGGAAGCGACTCAGCAAACAGTCTGGAGCCCAATGATCCTCAATGGTTCCGGATTCGGTTTGGTGGCCAACCATTCCTTGGTGATGGCCAACTATGTGTCCCGCGCCAATGCCGCGGTGATTGATTTAACCAACTTGCTTTCACAGGGTTAATTTATGAAAAAGACTTTATTGGCGACAGCCTTGCTGGCTTCTTTGATGGCGACCTCCGCCCAGGCAGCAACAGTCGTAGGCTTTAAGGTAGGCGCCGATTACTGGAAAGGAGATGCCAGCGGTACTTTCGCCGAGAAAGGCCAGCCGCAGCAGGAGTTCAACTATGACTCTTCCGCCCAGTACAGCCTTTGGTTCAGCGTTGAGCACCCTGTGCCACTGCTGCCCAACCTGAAGATCCGCGAAAACCGCCTGAAAGAAGATGGCGCTATGAGCAATGCCAACTTCAGTTTCAACGGCCACACCTTCAGCGGTGATGTGTATGCTACGGCCGACCTGAGCAACACAGACTTTATCCTCTACTATGAGCTACTGGACAATGATCTGGTTTCTCTGGATGTGGGTGGGGCCTACAAGTTGATGGATGGTTCTTTCCGGGTGGCAGACAAGGGGCATCCTGAGCAGCGTGATATCGACAGCGGTGTGGTCATGGGTTATGCCAATGCCGAGGTTGGCCTGCCTTTCTTCGGCTTGTACGCCTTTGCCGATGTGTTGGCCGGTATCAATGAATCCAGTGTCTATGACTACCAAGTAGGTCTGGGCTGGGAGTTTGATGGCGTGGCGCTGGATACCCGGGTACGTGCCGGCTACCGCGACTTTAAATTTGACGTGAACGGCTTCAACGGCATGAGCAGTAATATGCAGTTTGACGGCTTCTTTGCCGGTGTTGAACTGGTGTTCTAATTCCGTTTCAGTCGACTAGTCACAATAAAAAACCGCCAGTTGGCGGTTTTTTATTGGTTAAACTCCCTTACTGCTGTGCAGGAGTTGTCAGGCCGTTGTTGATTGAGATGACGTCATCTTCATTCAGGGTGCCTGTGGCTTGTTTCAGTGCCAATATTGACTTGATATAGCCGTAACGGGCGTTGGACAGCTGACGCTTGGAATCATACAGATCCCGGGTACGGTTCAGCACGTCGACTATAGTACGGGTACCCACTTCAAAACCGGCTTGAGTGGCTTTCAATGCACTTTCGGAAGAGAGCACTGATTGCTCATAGGCCTTGATGGAGCTGATAGAAGCACCAACGTTGTTGAAGTTGTTGCGAACATTTTTGACTACCTGGCGGTAAGTCTGTTCCAGCTTCTGGCTGGCTTCAACATAGGCGTATTGCGCCTGTTTCACCTGAGAGCTGACCTTGAAACCTTCAAAGATAGGTACACTGAGGTTAACCCCAACGGTACCGTTATCGAAGTCAGGTTGGCTCTGGCTGCCGATTTCCTGCTCCAGGCCTTTGGTATAACCGGCGCTCAGGCTCAGAGACGGCATATGGCCGGCCTTATAGAGGCTGATGGTTTCCTGGGCGATATCTTTACCGATACGCTGGGTCAGCAGGTCGACACTGTTGGTCTCGGCCATCTTAAGCCAATCGCCTGGCACTGCCGGGGTTGGGCTGGCCGCAGAGAAGCGGTTGGTATCCAGGATGTCGATGCTCTTGTGATCTATACCTGTGATTTCACGCAGGGCTTCATAGCTGTTGATCAACTGATTCTCTGCCAAAATTTCATCGGCGGTCGCCAGATCATACTGAGCCTGTGCTTCATGAACATCGGTAATGGCTGTCAGACCAACGGCAAAGCGCTGCTTGGTTTGTTCCAACTGACGCTCGATGGCACGCTTCTCGGCGCCTTTGAACTCGTAGTTGTCCTTGGCGGCCAACACGTCAAAGTAAGCGGTTGTTACTCGGGTGATCAGTGTCTGCAGGGCAGAGGCGTAGACGGCATCGGCCTGTGATGCAGCTTTTTCCGCCAGGCTCAAACCGACCCAGGCAGAATGATCATAGATGACCTGGTTAAGTTTAATCGCACCTGTCAGGCCGCTGGTGTCGGCACTGGGATCGTTCCAGGCTTTGTCATAACCGACATTGGCACTGATGGTTGGCAGCAGTGGTGCGCGATTCTCTTCAATTTTCTCATACAACTGGTCTCTTTGGGCCTTGGCCTGGAGTACCACTGGATCATTGGTTAATGCCTGCTGATATATCTGAAGTAAATCGTCGGCTTGAACGGCCGGGGCAGAAACTGCGAGCGTTAACGCCGCGCATAAAGTGCGGATCTTGAATTTCATTGGCTGTCCTTATAGACAAACACCCTGTGACGGGCGGTTTCAACTTCGTTAGACTGTTAATGCCTTTGATAAAGGCGGTTTGCGCTTCCCGACGCTTCCCGATACAGCAAAACTTAATGGTTTTGATACTAAAAAATCAACCGTTTTCAAGTCAATTCGGAAGTGTAACAGATTTTATTGGCAAATGGTGCCGGGTGGTTTGAAATTGCACCTTTTATAGCTAAAGCGGAGTGAAAATGGCAGCAGAAAAATTCACCAAAGAGGATGTTCAGGTGCTGGGGCAGCGCACGCTATACCGTGGGTTTTTCCATATGGAGGAATACCGTTTCCGTCATCGGCTGTTTGCCGGTGGCTGGAGCGATGAAGTGACTCGTGAGGTGTTTGAGCGCGGCCATGCCGTGGTGGTTTTACCCTATGATCCGCAAGAAGACAAAGTGGTGTTGATTGAGCAGGTGCGGTTTCCTGCGCTGGAAACCAGTGAATCTCCTTGGCTGCTGGAGTTGGTGGCGGGTATGATTGCCCCCGGCGAAGTGGCCGATGAGGTGGCCAAACGGGAACTTTTGGAAGAAACCGGACTCAATGCCAGTGCAATTTCGGCCGTAAGCAGCTATCTTTCCAGCCCCGGAGGTTGCAGTGAACGCTTCTTCTTCTATTGGGCGGCGGTGGATTCATCCAAGGCCAAAGGGCTGCATGGCTTGGCCGAAGAACATGAAGACATTAAGTTGCATGTGCTTTCCCGCAGTGATGCTTATGCCAAGGTGCTTAGTGGCGAAATCGACAATGCTTCGACCGTGCTCGGACTGCAATGGTTGCAGCTTAACTATCAAAGTTTAATCCAGGCCAATGAACAAGAAAGACAGTGACAAGAAATACCAGCCGGATGTCAGCCGCTTTTTAGCCCTGTGTGGCCGCAACTATGGCCATATTCAGCGCTGGTTGCCGGAGCAAGGTGAAGTGGGTGAAAGCTGGCAGGTAGAAGGTGATTTCGGCTGCCTAGATGTCGAGCTGCTGGAAAATACCCGCTATACCCAGTTGGTCAGTATTTCCCGCCATGTAGGGAAGGGCGGATTGATACCTGTCCCCAAGGTCACTGTGCGGATTTATCATGATGCTAAATTAGCAGAAGTGTTAAGCAGCCGACAGATTTACCAATTGCGGCCAGTGTATGATTATCCGAACTTACGCATGTACCACCGCGATGAAAAGTACCAGGTAAACGCCTTCCTGGAGGAGTTATTGCAAATAGACTGTCAGGCGCGCCTCGTTTGTCAGTCCTGAGATTGGGTAATCAAAGTGCTGAAAGAGGCAATCACATACAGTATTCCTGAGGACAAGAGTGTTCGTTTGGTGCAGATCACAGATCCTCACCTGTTTGCCGATCCTGAAGGACAGCTTCTTGGCGTAAATACCGCCAACAGTCTCAATGCCGTTATCAATACCATCCAGGCAGTCAAGTATCCCGCCGACATGCTGCTGGCCAGTGGTGACATTAGCCAGGATTACTCAGGTGAGTCCTACCGCAACTTTGTCGAAGCCATCAAACCGCTGAATCTGCCCTGCCATTATCTGCCTGGCAATCACGATGACCCCAGGATCATGTATCTGCATATGCAGGGTGAGCGTGTCTATGGTCACAGGCGGGTATTGGCCGGGAATTGGCAGATTATCTTGCTGGACTCCACAGTGCGGGGAAAGCCCGGGGGCCATATGGCCGAAAGCGAAATTGAGATCATCCGCAGTGCCATAGCCGCCGAACCGGACAAACATGTGCTGCTGGTGATGCATCATAATCCTGTGCTGGTGGACTGCACTTGGCTGGATCAGCACTGTATGGACAATGGCGCCCATTTCCTCAAAGAGATGGGGCGTTATCCTCAGGTCAAGGGCATGCTCTGGGGCCATGTTCATCAGCAATTGGATACAGAATATCAGGGTGAAACTCACAAGTTATCTCTGATGGCGACACCATCGACCTGTATTCAATTCAAACCCTTGTCTTCCTATTTTGCGCTGGATGCACTGCAGCCTGGCTACCGTTTGCTGGAGCTCAAGCCCGATGGTAGCATGCTCACCAATGTTTATCGGATCCCGGGCGAGCGCTTCGCACCGGATGCTGAGGCCAGCGGCTACTGAATTTGCTTTGGAGCAGTGGCCCCTTGTGAGGAACTATGCTGCTCTACATTCACGGTTTCAACAGTTCTCCCTTGTCTGACAAGGCTGTGCTTACCCGCACCTATATTGAACAACATTTTCCCGGTGTGCGACTGGAGCAGCCACAGCTACCCACTTCGCCCAAGGTGGCGATGGCGTTGCTGATCCAGTTGACCGAAGCGGCCAAAGCCAAGGGCGAGCCACTGGCGTTTATCGGTTCATCCCTCGGCGGGTATTTTGCTTCTTGGCTGGCGGAGCGCTATGGCGGCAAGGCGGTACTGATTAACCCGGCGGTGCGTCCCTTTGAGCTCTTTGGTGATTATTTGGGACCGCAATACAACCCTTATACCGACGAACATTACCAATTATTGCCACAACATCAGCAGCAGCTGATTGAATTTGATACGCCGGTCATTCTCAATCCGGATCGTTTTTTTGTATTATTACAGACTGCCGATGAGGTGCTGGATTATCGCCAGGCCCTGGGCAAATATCACTGCTGTGAGATGCTGCTGGAAAGCGGTGGAAACCATAGTTTTGTGGGTTACGGCGACAAGCTGGACGCAGTCTGCCGTTTTTTACACTTATCTTGACAATCAGATCCTCGCGGCCCACCATGGCCTGAACATAAAAGACAGTGTGCGCTATGACCAATCAATACACCTCCGATGCCATTGAAGTACTGAACGGACTGGATCCGGTAAAACGCCGTCCCGGCATGTATACCGATACCACCCGACCCAACCACTTGGGTCAGGAAGTCATAGATAACAGTGTCGATGAGGCTTTGGCAGGGTTTGCAACCCGAATCGATGTGGTGTTACACACAGACAACTCGCTGGAAGTCACAGACGATGGCCGTGGTATGCCGGTGGATATTCACCCGGAGGAGGGGATCCCCGGGGTCGAGCTGATCCTGACCAAACTGCATGCCGGTGGTAAGTTTTCCAACAAAAACTATCAGTTTTCCGGTGGTTTGCATGGGGTGGGGATCTCTGTGGTCAACGCCCTCTCCAAAAGGGTTGAGATCACGGTTCGCCGCGATGCCAAAGTGTATGAAATGGCCTTTGAGCATGGCGACAAGGCCGAGAGCCTCAGGGAAACCGGTACCTGCGGGCGCCGCAATACCGGCACCCGGGTACAGTTTTGGCCCGATCCCAGCTATTTTGACTCACCGAACTTTTCGGTCACCAAGCTGACTTATCTGTTGCGGGCCAAGGCGGTACTCTGTCCTGGGCTTAGAATTCGTTTCGCCAACAAACAAAACGGTGAGGTTCATGAGTGGTTTTATGAAGAGGGCCTGACCGATTATCTGAAAGACTCCCTCAAAGAAGCCCCAGCGCTGCCACAGGAGCCTTTTGTCGGCAGTATCAAGACCAATCTGGAAGCCGCCGACTGGGCCATTACCTGGCTGCCTGAGGGCGGCGACAGTATCAGCGAAAGCTATGTCAACCTGATCCCAACGCCGCTTGGTGGTACCCATGTGAACGGTTTCCGTCAGGGACTGCTCGAGTCGATGCGTGAGTTCTGTGAGTTTCGCAACCTGATCCCAAGGGGGATTAAGCTTAGCCCGGAAGATATCTGGGACAAGGCCAGTTTTATTCTGTCGGTGAAGATGCAAGATCCGCAATTTGCTGGCCAGACCAAGGAGAAACTCTCCAGCCGCCAGTGTTCTGCGTTTGTGTCGGGTGTGGTGCGTGATGCCTTCAGCCTCTGGCTTAACAGCAACACAGATCAAGCCGAACTGCTGGCCGAGATGTGCATCAACAACGCCCAGAAGCGCCTCAAGGCGGCGAAGAAAGTCGCCCGTAAGAAGGTCACTTCAGGCCCGGCGCTGCCCGGTAAACTGACCGACTGCACAGGTCAGGATCCGGCGCGTTCCGAGCTGTTTCTGGTGGAAGGGGACTCGGCCGGTGGCAGTGCCAAACAGGCCCGAGACCGAGAGTTCCAGGCGATCATGCCGCTGCGGGGTAAGATCCTCAACACCTGGGAAGTGGAAGCGAGCCAAGTGCTGGCCTCCCAGGAAGTGCACGATATCTCGGTGGCCATAGGCTGCGATCCGGACAGCGATGATATCTCCGAACTCAGATACGGCAAGATATGTATTCTCGCCGATGCCGATTCGGACGGTTTGCATATTGCGACCTTGCTGTGCGCGCTGTTTCTAAAGCACTATCGCACCCTGGTTGAAAAAGGGCATGTGTATATCGCCATGCCGCCACTGTTCCGTATCGATATCGGCAAAGAAGTGTTTTACGCTTTGGATGAGCCTGAAAAGCAAGGCATTCTTGACAGGATTGCCGCAGACAACAAGAAAGGAAAAGTGCAGGTCACCCGCTTTAAAGGTCTGGGTGAGATGAATCCACTGCAACTGAGGGAAACGACCATGGATCCCAACACCCGTAGATTGGTACAACTGACCATAGATGATGTCGACGAGACTGTGGCATTGATGGACATGTTGCTGGCCAAGAAGCGCTCAGGTGATCGTAAGTCGTGGCTGGAAACCAAGGGAGACCTTGCTCAGCTGTAATCGCCCTTGATGTGCCAATAACTATAAAACTTAAAGGCAAGGATATGATGAACCTGAATAACAGAGTCGGTATCGCGGCCGGCGGAGGCTTGCTCCTGCTGGGAGTTGCGTTGCTGAGTGCGGCGGCCAATGCATCTCAGTCGATGATCATTACTGTGACCAAAGGCTTTGGTGTTTCTCTCTATGCCACAGATGTTGGCGATGCCAAGCAGATGGCAGTAGGAGATGAAGGTACCCTGTTTGTCGGTTCTCACAAGAGTGGCACGATTCACGCTTTGGTCGACAGTAACAATGATGGCCGGGTCGATAAGCGTTATCTGATAGCCAAGGGCCTGGATTACCCGGAGGCCTTGGCTTTTCACAAGGGCGATCTCTATGTCGCTCTGGAAGACAGGGTTGTGGTATTCCGTGATATCGAACCCAGGCTCAGGCGCCCTCCGCGGGCACGGGAAGTCTATGATCAACTGCCGGGCAATGGTAAGAAAAGCGCCAGAGCCATGCGCTTTGGCCCGGATGACAGGCTCTATATCGCCATCAGCGCCCCCTGCAATGTGTGTGAGCCCAGTGCCCCTTTTGGCAGCATCATTGCCGTGGATGTGAACTCGGGCAGTAGTCAGCAGATAGCGCTCGGAATACGTAATGTCATAGGTTTTGACTGGTCGCCACTGGATAACCGCCTCTGGTTTGCCGATATGAGCCGCGACTGGATGGGGGATAATCTGCCACCGGATGAAATCAACCGGGTCGATGTTGCCGGGGCGCATTATGGTTTTCCATATGTGCATGGCAAAGCGGTGCAGGAGCCTGCCTATGAAGAGCCCAAGAGCCTGAATATTACCAAGCCAGTCTATGAACTGCCGGCGCATGTGTCTCCTATGGGGATGCTGTTTTATCGGGGAACCCAGTTTCCCGCCGAATATCACAACCAGATTTTATTGGCTGAGAACGGCTCCTGGAACCGTTCCAGTAAGGTGGGCTACCAGATAGTGGTGTTGGAAACCGATGGCCGCCAGGTGAGCAATCGCCGCACCCTGGTGAGTTTTCTCGATGGTGAGTTTCCGGTGGCCAGACCCCATTCACTGGCGATGGCCCCGGATGGCGCCGTCTATATTTCGGATGATCTGAAGGGAAACATCTACCGCCTGTACTACAAAGACACTGATGCAGAAGATGCTGAATCTGAGTCGGACTATGCGCCGACACCTGAACAGGAAAATGAATAATGAGTGATGCGATAGCCTTGAGCCTGGATGGCGTGGAGCAGATGCCGCTCAGGCGCTTCACCGAAGAGGCGTATCTCAACTATTCCATGTATGTGATCATGGACCGGGCCTTGCCCCATATCGGCGATGGCCTCAAGCCGGTGCAACGGCGAATCGTCTACGCCATGAGCGAGCTGGGATTATCGGCGGCGGCCAAATACAAGAAGTCGGCCCGTACCGTGGGTGACGTACTGGGTAAGTATCACCCGCACGGTGACAGCGCCTGTTACGAAGCCATGGTACTGATGGCGCAACCCTTTACCTATCGCTATCCCCTGGTGGATGGTCAGGGTAACTGGGGGGCTCCGGACGATCCCAAGTCGTTTGCGGCCATGCGTTATACCGAAGCCAGGCTATCCAAGTTTTCCGAGGTACTGCTCAGCGAACTAGGTCAAGGTACAGTGGACTGGGGCGTCAACTTCGACGGCACCCTGAAAGAGCCCTTGGTCCTGCCAGCCAGACTGCCGCATATTCTGCTCAACGGTATTACCGGTATCGCAGTGGGTATGGCCACGGATATTCCGCCCCATAACGCCCGCGAGTTGGCCAATGCCTGTATCGAGCTGCTGGATAATCCCAAGGCTGACCTGCCGCGGCTAATGGAATTCGTGCCTGGGCCCGATTATCCGACAGCTGCCGAGATCATTACCCCGAGCGCCGAAATCGCCAAGGTCTATGAATCGGGCCGCGGCTCAATCAAGGCCCGTGCGGTTTACACTGTGGAAAACGGTGAAGTGGTGATAACGGCTTTGCCGCACCAGGCCAGCTCCAGCAAGATCCTCGAGCAGTTGGCGGCGCAGATGCAGGCCAAGAAGCTGCCTATGGTGACAGACTTGCGCGATGAGTCGGACCATGAAAGTCCGGTTCGCTTGGTGATAGTGCCGAGATCCAACCGGGTCGATATCGAACAGTTGATGGCGCACCTGTTTGCCACTACAGATCTGGAGAAGAGCTACAGGGTCAATCTCAATGTGCTTGGTCTCGATGGTCGGCCTCAGGTCAAGGGGCTCAAGCAACTCTTGAGTGAGTGGCTGGAGTTTCGAATTCATACTGTACGCCGCCGTCTGGAATTTCGTCTGGATAAAGTCCTGGCCAGGTTGCATATTCTTGAAGCCTTGATGATTGCCTTCCTCAATATTGATGAAGTGATAGAAATCATCCGCTTCCACGACGAACCCAAGGCCGAGTTGATGCGCCGCTTTGGGCTGACAGACAAGCAAGCCGAAGCAATTCTGGACCTCAAGCTGCGCCATCTGGCCAAGCTGGAAGAGATGAAGATCCGTGGTGAGCAGGATGAGCTTGAAGCCGAGCGGGAAAAGTTGCAGCAACTGCTCAGTTCGGAACGCCGCCTGAAGACCTTGATCAAGAAAGAACTGCAGGCAGATGCGGAAACCTATGGTGATGACCGCCGCTCGCCACTGGTGGTGAGAAGCGAATCCAGAGCACTGTCTGAGCAGGAGTTGGTGCCGACCGAGCCCGTGACTGTGGTGTTGTCTGAAAAGGGCTGGGTACGCTGTGCCAAGGGCCATGATATAGACGCCGCCGGGTTGTCCTACAAGGCTGGTGACAGTTTCCTCTGCGCCGCAGCCGGCCGCAGCAACCAGCAATCTGTGTTTATTGACAGCGCCGGGCGCGCCTTCGCCACGGATACCCATACTCTGCCTTCTGCCCGTAGCCAAGGTGAACCTATTACCACCAGATTCAATCTGGCCCCAGGGGAGAGCATGGAGCATGTATTGCTCGGGGATGATGATAACTGCTTCCTACTGGCGAGTGATGCCGGTTACGGCTTTATCTGCGCCTTTAAGGACATGGTGTCGCGCAACAAGGCGGGTAAGGCTTTGCTGACACTGCCGGCCAATGCCAAGGCTTTAACGCCGCGTAAACTGGACAAGTCCAGACCCAGTTCGATTCTGGCCATTACCAATGAAGGGCGGATGCTGATGTTCTCCATGGAGGCGCTGCCGCAGTTGGCCAAGGGTAAGGGCAACAAGATCATCGGCATCCCATCGGAGCGGGCGAAAAATCGTGAAGAGTTGGTGACCCATCTATATCTGGTGCCGGAAGGTGCCAATGTCACCCTCTGGGCCGGCAAGCGTAAGCTGACATTGAAGAGCAGCGATCTGGAGCATTACCGTGGTGAGCGTGGCCGTCGTGGCGCCAAGCTGCCAAGAGGGCTGCAAAGGGTCGACAGTGTCGAAGTCAGTTTGGAGGAGCCGGCGCTGTAGCCCGGCCCAGAAACCACAAAAGCCGCATCATGATGCGGCTTTTGTTTTTTTACCCAATATATCAGGCGACTTCGTAATAATTGGGCTCGAGATCCAGCTGATTCTGGATGATTTGCGTCGCCATCCGTACACACTTACCGCATTGATCACCCACACCGAGGCGTTTTTTCACATCGCTGAGGCTAACATCTCCCTGGCTGACTGCCTGCTTTATCTGGGTATCCGTAATCGCATGACACAGACAAACGTACATTTATCGGGCTCCGGTTGCTGCTGGTAAGTGGAAGGCAATTTTCAGTTTGTAATTCTAAATGAAAACCGTTATCAATACTAATAACGCTTGGGTATATTTTAGGGCAGATCACCCTTTAGTTGGTTATTAGGTCTTTAGTCAGCCAATAGCACCGCGCCCGGAGGAATGGGCGCGCTAGAGTAAGGATTAGTAGCCTCTGTCGAAGTACACCAGGTTCTCCAGTGATTCGGCATTGAGGTAGTGGTGATAGTTGCGGGAGAAAATATCGACCACCTGAGACGGGAAGCTGGGCGCCGAAATATGGGGAGTGATTACCGCATTGGGGCAATCCCAGATGGGGTGCAGCGGTGACAGCGGCTCCTGGGCAAACACATCCAGCACGGCTTTGAGCCGGTTTCTGCGACCGAGTTCGACCACCAGGGCATCCAGATCTAGGGCGTCGCCGCGGCCTATGTTGAACAGTATCGCGCTGTCTTTGAGTTGTGCCAGTCTCTCTTTGCTCAGCAAGCCTCGGCTCTCCTGAGTGCTCGGCAGAGTGTTGACGACCACATCGGCCTGGGGCAAAAGCTCATCGAGCTGGGCCGGGCTGATGATGCAATCAAAGCCCGCGACGGCCCTTTGGCTGCGGTTCATACCCCAGACCTGCATCTTGAAGTGCTTGGCGCTGGCGGCCAGGTGCTCGCCGATGGAACCCGTGCCCAGGATCAGCATCTTCATCCCCTGTAGGGTGGCCAGGGAGCCAGGGTGCCAGTATTTCTCCTGCTGCTGGTGATGATACAGCGCATGTTGGCGAACTTCGGCGAGCAGATAACCGAACACATATTCACTCATCAAGGGGCCGAAGATCCCCTTCACATTGGTCAGCAGGTAGTCTTTCCTGGTTTTAGCGCCAAGCAGTTTATCGACACCGGCGAAGGTTGATTGCAACCAACTGAGATTCTTGCCGTGACTCAGCAGCGGTTGGGCCAGAGCCGGCTCGGCCAGCCAGATATCGGCACTGGCGATATTGGCCGGGTCATCGCCCAGGATAGTAAGGCCAGGAAGTGATTTTTCTGACAACAACTGTCGATATTCAGCATTTTCCCGGGTGAGTAACAGCAGCTTGTATGCCATAGTATCTGTCCTTGTTGTTTTCGTTATTTTTATGGATTTTATATTTTAATGGATTCAGTTACGCAACTGCTGACCCAGCTGGGCAGTCAGCTCTATCCCTGGCTCAATGAGATAGCCACCGCCATGGTTGCCTGCGTCATTTTGGTGTTCGGTGCCGACTTCAACCGTTTTCTGCGCCGTAAGCTCGGGGCTCGCAATTTTGTGCTGCGCACGCTGATCTTTATTCTGGTCAACGCCTTTGGTTACGGCATGCTGATAGTGGCGCTCAGTCCCTGGCTCGCCAGGCAGCTGGCGCACCTACCGGCGCTGTGGACTTTACTCTTGGTCAGCGCCACCTTTATCTTTGTCGGCAGCTGGGCCCAGCGCAATAACCAGAGTTGAACACGCTAATCAGAGAGCATTCAAACGACTAATCACTCAAACCAGTGGCGGTAGTCGGTTTGTGACTCCTGAGTCAATGCGGCGGCGGCTCTGTCTGGATAGTTGGCAAAAATACCATCTACCCCCAGCGCCGCCAGTGCCCTGATATCATCGGCATCATCTACGGTATAGACATACACTTTGGCGCCACGCTGATGAGCATCGGCAACCAGTTCACGGCTGATAAAGCTGATATCCAGATGCAGTGACCAGGCTTTGAGTTCACTGACCACGGCGGCTTGGTTGAGAGCTATCCCTTCGAGCAGTGGCGCCACGGGTACGTCGGGCAACTGCTGTTTTACCTGTTTGAGCCAGAGATGATTGAATGAAGACACCAGCAGCTGCTCTGGCTGGTAGCCGAGTTGCAGTAGCTGCGGGTATTGCTGGATAAAAGGCTCGACGCAACCCACTCCCTTGAGCTCTATGTTGACCGTCATGCGCCCCTCGATAAGCTCAAGTACCTGGCGCAGGGTAGGGATAGGTTCTCCCTCGACCCTCAGCTGCCGTAGATAGCGACTGCTTTGCTGCGCGAGCAGCCCTTTGCCGTTGCTCTTGGGGCTCAGGCGGCGGTCATGGAAGACCCAGAGCTCACCATCGGCATGATGTACATCCAGCTCAACTGCCTCACATCCAAGCTCTAGTGCCAGCGCCATCGCCTTAAGGGTGTTTTCCGGCGCATAACCACTGGCGCCACGGTGCGCGAAAATCAACATCTGCGATTAACCTCTGATAATACCGCTGGTGTCTTTGTTGTGCGTGTTGCTGATATGCACTTCCAACTGAGGGTAAGCCAACTCCAGCTGGTTTTCCTTGAGCTTCTTGCTGATCCGCTTGTGCAGATCGTGGCGCAGCGGCCAGCGGGAAGACATATCTTTGGCGTAAGCCCTGACTTCATAGTCCTGAGTGTGCTTGCCGAAACCGGCAAACCAGACTTCCGGTTCAGGGGTTTCCAGTGCGTTTTCACACTCTTTCACTGCCTGATAGAGCGCGGCCTCCACCCGGGCAGGATCTGAATCCCTGGCGACCGAAACATAGATGATCACCCGGGTAATGGGATCTGACAGCGACCAGTTAATTAACTGCTCTGTGATAAAGGCCTTGTTGGGGATGATAATCTCTTTCCTGTCCCAATCTATGATGGTGGTTGCGCGAATTTTGATCTTGGAAACCGTGCCTGTTAGCTCGCGAATAGTGACGGTATCGCCGATACGCACCGGCTTTTCAAACAGTATGATAAGGCCCGAGATAAAGTTGGCGAAGATCTCCTGCAGACCAAAACCCAGACCCAGAGTCAAGGCCGCAATCAACCATTGCAGCTTGGACCACTCCATTCCCAGGGTGGCAAAGCCGATGACGATACCGATAAAGACCACCAGGTAACGGGTCACAGTGGTGATGGCAAAGCCGGTTCCCGGGGTGAGATCCAGCTTTTGCAGCAAAGTCAGCTCCAACAGGCCGGGCAGGTTGGTGGCTATCATCATGGAAAAGCCAACCACAATGGCGCCGAATACCAGCGACTTCATGGTGATTGGCAGAGGCTGTTCGACTCCGCCTACCCCGGTAGTCGTTGTTGTCCAAAGAGTAATGCCGTCGAGGAAGCTGAACAGGGCGGTGTGGGTTTGGGTCCACAGGCCGACCAAACAGGCGAGAAACGCCAGCAGCAGCAGGGATCTCACCAAACCCAGTGATTGGCTGGACATGGTTTCCAAATCGACTACCGGCTCTTCATAGGTGTCCTGATGATCGTTGGTGCCCGATGAGGTATCGCCTTTTTCCCGCTGTGCCAGACGCTCGGCTCGGCGGGCCTTGGCGCGATCGAAGGCGATGCGGCGCCTTTCAATCAACATCCAACGTTTCAGCAACTGGTACAGCAACAGGAAGCCGAGTCCCAGCAGTAAAGAAAGCTGCAGCTGCAGCAGCATCTGGAAGGCGGTGAAATAGTAGCCCCTGAATGCCAACACGGCGCTCAGTGGCGGCACCAGCAACAGCAGCAGCCACAGCAGCTTTTGCAGCAGGCGCTTATTCTTGTCGTCCAGATGGCTTTCACGGTAGCGACGGGACAGAGTCAGTACGTCCCGATAGAGCATAAACAGCATGATACAGAACAGAATAAAGGCACCGCGGCCTATGCTGTTGCGCACCAGAGAGGAGTCGAGAATTTCGGTAAAGCCCATGACGCCCACCAGAGGCATGGCCATGATGACAAAGCGGCGAAAACGCTGTTGACCTTGACGGATCACCTCTTGCGGCCGTTTGAAATGGCCTATGAGCAGGCCCTTGTCCAGCGCCAGCAGATAGATGAAGCGATAGAGCTGGTACAGGCTGCCTATGGCCAG
Source organism: Shewanella sp. VK101 (assembly GCF_056497865.1). Lineage (NCBI taxonomy): Bacteria > Pseudomonadati > Pseudomonadota > Gammaproteobacteria > Alteromonadales > Shewanellaceae > Shewanella > Shewanella sp. VK101. The sequence goes on along the minus strand of NZ_CM151402.1, from coordinate 4,205,549 downwards.
TACACCCATGCCTATGGCCTGAATGGGATTACTGTCTGACTGCAGCATAATCAAGCCGGCAGCCACTATAGGAAAAGGTTTGAATAGACTGTAACCGGCGCTGATCACTAATGTCTGGATGGTGTAGATGAACTTATCCTGGGTCACCTTGCCGACCGGCGCCTCACATTCGCGCATCATGGTCTTGAATCTGGGGGTGAGAATATCCTGGGCCACCAGACACAACACCACCAGGATGATCCACCAGGACCAGTATGGACTCAGTTCGGTCAGTCCCTGCTTTATCTCAGGCAGACTGGTTTGTTGCCAGAGCCAGAGACTGGAGCGCTGCAGATCCGTCAGCCACAGCTTGCTGATGCTGTAGGCATTGGGTACCCAGAACAGGTGTTCATTGAGGGTGGACTTGAGCCTCTGGTAGCTGTCGGTGAGCAGCTCATATTTGCTCTTGAGCTTGGCCAGTTCACTGAGATAAGTGTCATAGCCTTTCAATAGTTGATTAAGCAAAGCCTGTTGCGACTCAAGCAGCCGCAGCTGAGATTCATTGCTGTAGGATTGGGTCGTTAGCAGTTGCTCATTGGCGGCAAACTGCTGCTCAATCTGATAGCGATTGAGTCTGGCATCGGCTATCTGGGTCTGCAGGTGCTCTTGGTTGGGGGGCTTTGGCAGTGACTGCAGGATCTGCAAAAAGCGCTCACCGAAAACCGGGTTCATCTTGACCCAGCTTATCTGCTCCTTGATGTTGTCCAGTTGCTTGCTGTGGGACTGATCCAGCTTCTCCGCTTGTTCCTGCAGGGCTATGGTCTGCGCGGTCTGCTCAGTCAGTAGCTGCAATTGCTGGCCATATCTCTGGTTGGCCAGACTCAGCTCTGTGGTCAGGCGATCGCGGCCATCAGCCTCGGCATTGAGGGTTTCGGCCAGTGTGGCATTGACCTGCTGCTGCCTGGCATCGGTAATGGCGCGGTTAAGCTGTTCGATAAGCAGCTCTTGTTGCTGCAACTGCTTGCGTACCAGTTGCAGTTGTAACTGATGCAGTTCGCGCTTTTGTTGGCTGACTGCCAACTCGCTTTCCAGCGTGGTGAGTTGTTGTTCCAGCAATAACAGCTGCGCCTGTTGCAGCTCTTTGGCGGCATTGTCAGTGGCCACTGCCTGGGCCTTTTGCTGTTGCAGCAGTGCCTGTCTGATTTTGACTATTTCGGCAGGTAACTCGCTGTGGCGCTTGAGCATGGCGCTGTTGGCCTGGCTTAGGCTGGTTTCACTCTCTTTCAGTTCAGAAAGACGCAGGTAGGCCATGGAGGCCTGCTGATCCAGATCCTGATGGAGTTCGGGCTTAAGTGGCGCGGCGGCTTCCTGCAGCTGATCATAAAGATGCTGGCGCCGGCTTTCGAAATTGAGTTGCAGTTCCTGATAACTGCGGTTGGTGTCGGCAAGTTGCTGAATGCTCTTTTCCAGCTGCGCCAGTTGTTGCTCCTGCGACAGGGTTTCAGTGTTTTGTTGGTTGAGACCCAGACGTTTATCCAACCCCAGTGGCGAGTTGGCCTGGGCGGAGGCGATAAATAGACAAAACAGCAGAAGGCAGGCTCGAACCATAGTTAAATTCAAAGAGCTAAATTCAAAGAGTTAATCGACAGCTCATATTAGCTAAGTTAAGCGGGTTTTGATATGTCAGCCAAGGTTCTTTTTCGGGGCTTGTGATTTGTGGCTCTGTGATGTTTCAAACAAGGCGGTAGCTACCACTAAAGTGCCACCGATAGCGGTTGTTAGCGTCAGCGATTCATCCAGCAGCAACCAGGCGAGCATGGCGCCATAGAAGGGTTGTAAACAGGCAACCAAACCGACAGTCTTGGCGCTCAGGTATCTGAGTGCCGAAGTAAACAAGGCATGGGGCGCCGCGGTAAAGACGATTCCCAAAAGCAGCAGCAATCCCCAGGTTTGGTTGCTGATGTCAGCGGTATCAAGACTGTGCCATGGAGCCAACACCAGCACTGCCACCGCGGTTTGATAAAACATCGCCTGCTGGCCGCTGTAGGCGGTGAAGTAGCGTTTGTGCAACAGGTTACGGGCGGTGAACAAGATGGCGGAAACAACGCCGACCAGGATCCCAAGGGTAACGTCGTTGCCCAATGATGGCTCGGGGATCAGCAGAATCACCCCCAGCAGCACCGCCAAACCGCTGACAAGGTCTCTGAGGTGCAAGCGACTGCCGGTAAACCAGGGTTCGATCAGCACTGTCATCACGGGATAGGTGAAAAAGGCTATCATGCCGATGGCGACAGAGGAGAGTTGCATCGCCGCAAAGTAGGTCACCCAATGGAGGCTGACAATCACCCCAAGTAACAGAGCAATAAGGTAATCTTTGCCGCGCAGCAAGCGCAGGCGTTGACGGCTGAGTTTAACCAGCAGCGCCAGAACTATGGCGGCGATAACGCAGCGCAGCAGAGTGATATCGAGGGCGCTCAAGGGAATAAGTCGGGAGAACAGGGCGGTTCCCCCGAACAGTAGTACAGCCAGATGCAGTTCTGTCAGGCCTGTACGAGCTTGCCCCTTGGCAGACAAGTTCAGTCCTCTATTTTGGCAAAAGGTGCACCCATACGGGTCACGGCGCCTGGCTCAACACCATCGGCAAATTCATCCAAGGCGTCCTTGGCAAACAGCATGACCACGGTACTGCCCAATTTGAAGCGGCCCATCTCGGCACCTTTCTCCAATGTGATCGCATCCGGCCCTGTGGTGGGGTATTCCCAGGTAAAGACGCGTTTGCCTGTCGGCGGTGTGACAGTGCCGGCCCAAACGGTTTCTATACTGGCCACTATGGTGGCGCCGACCAATACCATGGCCAGGGGGCCAATCTCGGTTTCGAATATGGCTACCACTCGCTCGTTACGGGCAAACAGCCCGGGTACATTGCGGGCGGTTAACGGATTGACCGAGAAGAGTTCGCCGGGCACATAAGTCATTTTCGACAGCGTGCCTTTGATGGGCATATGGATTCTGTGATAGTCCTTGGGCGCCAAATAAATGGTGGCAAAGTCACCGTCTTCGAAGCGTTCGGCGTCTTTGGCCTGATTGCCCAGCAGGGTCAGAGCCGAATAGTGGTGACCTTTGGCTTGAAAAATGCGGCCGTCTTCAATGGGACCACACTGACTCACGGCGCCATCGACCGGGTGCACTATATATTCTGCGTCCTGATGCAGAGGGCGAACGCCGTCTTTCAGGGCGCGGGTGAAAAAAGCGTTGAAGCTTTTGTAGGCTTCAGGCTCACTCTGAGCCGCTTCTGACATATCTATCTTGTACTGTTTGATAAACCAGCGAATAGCCCAGGTGGTCAGCTTGCCGGCTTCGGCCGCGGCCAGTTTCCCGACCAGACGGGACAACAGGTGTTTTGGCAGCATGTACTGCAGTGCAATCTTCACTTTATCCAATTTTTGCTTCCTTCAAATGGGCTTTGCCAGCCTAAATGTCGTCCATGCCGGCGCGGAAGTGGCGGGCGTGACGCTGTTCATCCAGACTGGTGATAATTCTGTGATAATTGTTGAATCTGTCTTCGGCAATTTTGCCTTCCTCTACCGCTTTACGCAATGCGCAGCCAGGATCGTCCAGATGTTTGCAATCGCGGAATTTACAGCCGCCGAGAAAATCCCTGAACTCCACGAAGCACCAGCCGACACGGTCGGCAGGTAAGTGCCAGAGGGCAAATTCGCGAACCCCTGGAGAGTCAATCAGATCGCCGCCGCTAGGCAGGTGAACCAGTTTGGCCGTGGTAGTAGTGTGCTGACCCAGGCCTGAGTTTTCCGAGACTTCCCCGGTTTGCAACTGCGCCTGTGGCAGCAGGGCATTGATAATAGACGATTTACCTACCCCGGATTGCCCGGCAAATACACTGGTTTTGCCTTGCAACAGGGTTTTCAGTTGCTCTATCCCTTCAGCGGTTTTACTGCTGACTTTATAGACCGGGTAGCCGATAGCGCGGTAACTGGCCAGGGCGGTTTCCACTTCAACAGCCTGAGTCTCGTCCAGCAAGTCGACCTTGTTGAGAATGATCACCGGCGGAATTTCTGTGTCTTCAGCCGCCACCAGATAGCGGTCAATAATCTGGGTAGTAAAGCTCGGCAGCACAGATGACACTATAAAAATTTGATCTATATTGGCGGCAATGACTTTAACGCCATCATAGAGATCGGGCCGGGTCAGTGACGAGCTACGCGGGTGGACGGCTTCAACTACACCGGCGACAGTAGTTTGCGGATCGGTCGCCAGACGTACCACTACTTTATCGCCGGTAACCAGGCTGCCTATGGTGCGGCGAAGATTACAACGAACCAGTTGGCCATCATGGGTTTCAATATCGGCATGCTGACCGAAACGGGAAATAACCGTGGCCTCCAGCTCGGGGCCGAGTGAGCTATCCTGTATTTCAGGAGCGGCCTCTGTAGCGTTTTTTCCACGTTGCAGACGCTTCTGATGATTGGCTTTCATACGGCGCAGTTGGCCATGACTCAATGGTTTCTTTTTACTCACAGGCTGTTCTTCGCGGTATAAGGTGATTTTGTGTCTTGGCAAAAAGCAGTATGATACACGGTCTTAAACAAAAAAGCCTGAATTTAGGCGAACAGGAGCGATAGGCTGAGCTATGGTTGCGGATGCAAATAACCTGATTTGGATAGATCTCGAGATGTCCGGGCTGGAGCCTGAAACCGATAGAGTACTGGAAATAGCCACCTTGGTTACAGACAAGGAGCTGAACATTATCGGTGAAGGGCCTGTGATAGCGATTCACCAGAGCGATGAAGTGTTGGCTGCCATGGATGATTGGAATCAACAACATCATGGCGCTTCCGGGCTAATTGAGCGGGTGAAAGCTTCGAAACACACAGAGGCTGACGCCATAGCCGAGACCATAGCTTTTTTGAGCCAGTACGTGCCTAAAGGGGTGTCCCCCATGTGTGGCAACAGTGTTGGTCAGGACAGACGCTTTCTGAACAAGTATATGCGTGAGCTGGAAGATTACTTCCATTACCGCAATATCGATGTCAGTACGGTCAAGGAACTGACCAAGCGTTGGCAGCCGGAAATCATGAAGGATTTCAAAAAGCAAAATACTCATCAGGCTTTGATGGATATTCAGGAGTCGATCGCCGAACTGAAATTCTATCGTGAACGGGTATTTAAAATTTGAGCGATCGGTAGATAAATCTGTTTCAGGGGGTTGCAGCAGATGGAAATTTCCATATAATGCGGCCTCACCTTTCCGCTGGTGGTAACCAGTGTGAACGGTTAAAGTAAGTGGAAATGCGACATTAGCTCAGTTGGTAGAGCGGTACCTTGCCAAGGTACAGGTCATCGGTTCGAACCCGATATGTCGCTCCAAATTCCAGACACCCACTGTCTTTAAATGTGGACTTAAGTGATGCGACATTAGCTCAGTTGATAAAACAGAGGTCAGTACCTTTGTTGATTATCAGCTCGGATGATGCAGCAAACAAGCGATGCGACATTAGCTCAGTTGGTAGAGCGGTACCTTGCCAAGGTACAGGTCATCGGTTCGAACCCGATATGTCGCTCCAAATTCCAGACGCTCACGGTCTTTAAATGTGGACTTAAATGATGCGACATTAGCTCAGTTGGTAGAGCGGTACCTTGCCAAGGTACAGGTCATCGGTTCGAACCCGATATGTCGCTCCAAATTCCAGACTCCCACTGTCTTTAAAGGTGGATGCATTATTGCAATGCGACATTAGCTCAGTTGGTAGAGCGGTACCTTGCCAAGGTACAGGTCATCGGTTCGAACCCGATATGTCGCTCCAATCTTTATTTCCCCTTCAAAATTCTTAAAAAGTGCTTTTCGTGATCTGCCGCAGGTTTCTTGCGTTTTGTCTAATGTAGCGACATTTGTAAGCACTGATTTATGACCTTGTTCAAATATTCCCACCTTTTTTACTTCCATAATGTCTCCATACCGAATTGAATTGTGCCGTTGACGGCAGAAGAATGGAGATAGGCAGATGCGTATTCAACAGTTACGTGAACTCCTTGAATTTGTAGCGAAATGTCGTCTTGATATGGCTCAGCTCTATCACAGATTACACACTCAGGCCGACTCATCCAGGGTCAAACTAATGCTGGAATATTTTGAACAGCATCAGAAACATATTGCTGAAACTCTCGAAGACTATATCGATGATGCGCCAAACAAGATCCTCGATACCTGGTACAAAGACATTGTTTTTGAGGACTTTGGCAAGCGCTGCCGCGATACCATGCTGGCGGCCAATATGACAGAGGATGATGTGCTGAATCTGCATCTGGATCTGGAAAACCGCTTGATTGCCTTACTGGAAAAAACTGCCGGTTCGTCGGCTTCGGCCGAGGTAAAAGGGGCTTTGGAGGATTTGGTGCGGGTCGAGAAGATCCAGCAGCAACGACTGGTGCACAGTACCATACGTATGGACGATATTTAACGTCTCCCAGACTTGGCGGATCTGCTTGGGTCTGCCGTTAGTTCTGCCCGGCCCAGACCGGGCTTTTTCATTTTTATCAACTTGTTCTGATTCAAGTCATAAATACTCACTGACTTTACTGCTAGTGTGTTGTCAATCATCACAGTCTTTATGCTGATTTTTTATCGGTAGTGTCAGCGCCCGAAAGATGCCAATGGCGACCAAAAAGGCGCAGAGAGCCAGGAGCCAGAACCAGGGAAATGCCCCGTTAAAGGGTAGTCCCAGCAGTAATACGCAGAGTATTAAAATAAGCAGTGTCAGCAGCATCATCCCTGTGCTTCCTTCCGGCATCCTTTGCCACAGCATAAGTTTAGTGAACGAGTGGATTTTTTCGAGTTAACAAGTCATCAGTATCTGTCAGTCAGGAGATAGGAGAATCGATATGGCCCAGGATTTGTCAGATATGCCCCGTCAGCTGTATAGCACCAAGGCCGTGCGCCAGGCCGAATTGGACTGGGTGGCAGCCGGACAGGGCAGCCTCTATGAGTTGGTCGAGCGGGCAGGGAAAGCCGCCTTTGAGTTATTGGCGGCCAAGCTGACTCAAAGCAGCCGGGTACTGGTCATTGCCGGGCAGGGAAACAACGGCGCCGATGCTTTGGTTTGTTTGCGCTGGTTATTGAACTCGGGTTTCAATGCCAGCCTGTTTATCTTTCCCGCCAGTCAGCCCAGCACTGAGTGGCAGCAAGCCTGGGATAAGTTGCTGCAATCCGCGCCGAAGGTGGCTCAGGTATCAGAGATAACCGCAGCCGAATACGATTGGATAGTGGACGGTCTGTTGGGTACCGGCCTCAAGGGCGATGTCCGGCCGGAAGCCGCCGTTATGATAGCCCGGATAAACGCCGCGCGGACCAAGGTGCTGAGTCTGGATTTGCCTTCCGGCATAGATGCCGATACCGGCGCAGCTCTAGGGGCGGCAGTCGAAGCCGAGCAGACACTCTGCTTTGCGGCCCTTAAGCAAGGGCTACTGACCGGCAGGGCCAGGCACTGCTGCGGCGAACTGCATTTTGTTGACTTGGGGCTGAGTGACTTCCTGCCACCATCGGATGTGGTCAGAGTCGGCGCTGAGTACCTCAAGGGGCTTTTCGATGCCCGCCCCAGGGACAGCCACAAGGGCAAATCGGGTAAGGTCACCGTCATAGGCGGCGATTATGGCATGGGGGGGGCAGTCAGACTGGCGGGCGAAGCCTGTCTCAGGGCCGGCGCCGGTTTGGTTACTGTGGTGAGCCGGCCGGAGCATCAGCTCACGGTCAATGCCAACAGGCCGGAACTTATGTTCTGGGGCTGTGAATTGGTGGATATGGAGGTTTATTTGCGCCTTGGCTGGGCACAGGTACTGGTGTTGGGGCCAGGGCTTGGCCGCGCCGACTGGGGATACAATCTGTTCAAGGCGGTCAGTTTGAGCGATAAGCCCTGCGTGCTGGATGCCGATGCGCTCAATCTCTTGAGCCAGGAAAAACGCTCCCAGGACAATCGGGTTCTGACCCCTCATCCGGGGGAAGCCGCCAGGTTGCTGGCAACGGATATTGCTAATGTCGAAGCCGACAGGTTTGCAGCGGTTAGAAAGCTGCAGGCTCAATATGGTGGTGTGGTACTGCTCAAGGGCGCGGGTACTCTCATTTATGATGGTAAACAGCTGTTTGTTGCCCCAGTGGGGAATCCCGGGCTCGCCAGCGGTGGGTGCGGCGATGTGTTATCTGGTATAATCGGCGCGCTGATGGCTCAGGGGCTGGACAACACCTGCGCGACTGTGGCAGGCGTGATAGTTCACGGCGGCGCTGCCGACCTTGCTGCCCGTGACGGGGAGAGAGGCATGCTCGCCAGCGATCTTATGCCCTGGATCCGCCATCTGGTAAACACTGACTTGTAAGCTTAATGGGCCAATGTAAGGCGTGGATCCTCACTTAAATGACTATCGAACATAGCTTGACTCTGCAATTGGCAGATGAGACTCAAACTGTCGCCTTCGGGCGGCAATTGGCGGCCTTGATCAGTGCGCCGCTGACCATTTATCTGACCGGAGAACTTGGTGCCGGCAAAACGACTTTCAGCCGTGGCTTAATTCAAGCCTTGGGTCATCAAGGTGCGGTTAAGAGTCCGACCTATACACTCGTGGAACCTTATGAGCTTGAAGGAATCGAAGTATATCATTTCGACCTTTATCGACTCAGCGACCCTGAAGAACTGGAGTTTATGGGGATCCGGGATTACTTCAACGAGCGCAGCCTTTGCATTATTGAATGGCCGGAACAGGGAATGGGGTGCTTGCCTGCTGCCGATATACATCTGCATATCAAGTATGCTAATACTGGTCGCGAAGTCTCTCTGCAAGCCGGTTCCGACAAGGGTAAGGTGCTATTAAGAAAAATAACAAACAATGGTAAAGACTAATAACATCTTATTTAAACTGACTTTTTTTGTTATCTGTTGGGTAATGGCGGCGCCAACTTGGGCAGCCAATAAACTCGACGGTGTGCGTATTTGGGCGGCGCCCGAGTCTACCCGGGTGGTATTTGACTTAAGCCAGGCGCCTGATTACAGCTATTTCACACTGAGCAACCCTGACAGACTTGTGGTTGATCTGAAAAAGAGCACCAATGGCGTCAAGCTGGAAAAAGTTGAAAACAACAGCCCCTTGGTCAAAAGGGTGCGTTTGAGCCAGCCGCCGGAGAAAGGCACCTTGCGGGTGGTCATAGATCTCAAGCGGGCCGCTAAGGCCAATCTGTTCTCCCTGCCGCCAACTGCCCCATACGGCAACCGTTTGGTGGTGGATCTCGATGACAAGAGCACTTCGGCCAAAGCCAGGGTAACCCCGACAGCCACTGAGGCGGTGCGGGATGTGATTATTGCCATTGATGCCGGTCATGGCGGTGATGACCCTGGCTCTATCGGGCCTTCCGGTTTGTACGAGAAAAAGGTATCACTGGCGATTGCCAAGCGAGTCGAGCAGAAAATCAACGCGACTCCCGGGCTTAAAGCCGTGATGATTCGCACCGGTGACTACTTTGTTAACCTGAACCGTCGCTCGGAACTGGCGCGACAGAGTAAGGCCGATCTGCTGATCTCAATCCACGCCGATGCCTTTACTTCACCTCAGCCCAGGGGCGCCTCTGTGTGGGTGCTCTCCATGCGCAGAGCCAATACCGAGATCGGCCGCTGGCTGGAGCAGAAAGAGAAACATTCAGAGCTGCTCGGCGGTGCCGGTGAGATTATTCAAAATACCGATAATGAACAGTATCTGGCGATGACCTTGCTGGATATGTCGATGGATAGATCCATGGCGATGAGTCACACAGTGGCCAGCGACATACTTTCTGGTTTGGGTAAGGTGACCAAACTGCACAAGCACAAGCCCGAGTCGGCGAGCCTGGCGGTACTCAAGTCGCCGGATATCCCGTCCATTCTGGTGGAGACTGGTTTTATCTCCAACCCTCAGGAAGAGAAGTTGCTCAGTAATGCCAACCATCAGGACAAGCTGGCCAAGGCGATTCATAAAGGCGTGCTCAAGTATTTTGAAGCCAATCCGCCGGCCGGTACCATGCTGGCCAAACAGGGCGTGATTAAACACAAGGTTGTCAGAGGTGAATCTCTGTCGGTAATCGCCAATCGTTATGAGGTGTCGGTGGCCGATATCAAGAAAGCCAATAACCTGAAATCGGATGTAGTGCGTATAGGTCAGCAACTGGTTATCCCCAGAGCCTGAGGAAGAAATGGCAATTCAGATATTACCCCCACAACTGGCCAACCAGATTGCGGCGGGCGAAGTGGTAGAGAGGCCGGCCTCCGTCGTGAAGGAGCTGGTGGAAAACAGCCTGGATGCCGGTGCAACCCGAGTCGATATTGAAATCGATAAGGGCGGCGCCAAGCTTATTCGAATTCAGGACAATGGCGGCGGTATCGCCAAGGAGGAACTGGCACTGGCGCTGTCCCGTCACGCCACTTCCAAGGTGCATACACTGGACGATCTCGAAGCCATTCTCAGCTTTGGCTTTCGAGGCGAGGCGCTGGCCAGTATCAGTTCGGTTTCCCGTCTGACCCTGACATCTCGCACGGCCGAACAATCCGAGGCCTGGCTTGCTTACGCCGAAGGCGCGGATATGGGGGTCAAGATACTGCCTGCGGCTCATCCAGTGGGTACCAGTATTGAAGTGGTCGATCTCTTCTTCAATACCCCGGCGCGCAGACGTTTCCTCAAGAGTGACAAGACAGAATTCACCCATATCGATGAGTGGCTGAAAAGGATTGCGCTGGCTAGGCCGGAAATTCACCTGACTTTGAAACACAATGGCAAACAGGTGCGCAACTATCGTCCGGCAGAGAATGAAGCCCAATATCTGCAGCGTCTGGCTCAGGTTTGTGGTCGTCCGTTTGCCGAGCAGGCGTTGAAGGTGGAATGTCAGCATGACGACATGCGCCTCAGTGGCTACCTGCAGTCACCCTGGCAAGTTGAGCCTTGTGATACTCACTATTTTTATGTCAATGGCCGCCTGGTCAGAGACCGTTTGGTGAACCATGCGGTCAGGCAAGCCTTTGCCGGTTTGGCCGAGTTGGAACAACCAGGCTATGTGCTGATGCTGGAGCTGGATCCCCACCAGGTAGATGTCAATGTGCACCCGGCCAAGCATGAGGTGCGTTTCCATCAGGCCAGATATGTGCACGATTATATTCTGCAGGCCTTGAGCTCTGCCCTGCAGCAAGCGCAGCAACTGCCGGTCGATGACGTTAATCCGCATTTAAGCCAAACAGATTATGCTGCGCCCATTGATACGCGTTCAGACGCTGCTGGCACAAGCTTCACCCAAGGTGGGACGACAGATGGCAGCCGTGCCGAGCCACGTTTTCGCGAGCCCGACTCAAGCGGCGGCAGCGCTGGATATCAAAGCCAATATAGCGACAGCGCCCCTTTAGGCGGTAAGGCATCGGGTTCATATTCTGGGGGCAATCCCCGTCAGGGAGCCGCTGCCCCGTCCAAGTCGGCCATCAGCAGTTATGGCGCCTTATTGTCGACGCCTGGCGTGGTCAATGAAGCAAGTCCAGAAGCTAAGATGACCGTCATGCCGCCTCTGTTGGATGGCGAGCATTGGGTGTTGGTCGAAGATGAGCAAATTAAACTGCTCAAGGTGAAAACTGCTGCTAAGCGATTGAGATATATTGAGATTATTGCTGGCCTCCCTACCGGGCTGACTGGTCAGCCCCTGTTGATGCCGGTTGCTGTGGATGCCGACCCTGAATGGCCGGTATTGTTGGAGGAAAGGGCAACTCTGCTGAGGCAGCTAGGGCTGGATCTCAGTATTCGTCATTCGCAGTTGATAATCAAAAAAGTGCCCCCATATCTGAGGGACACGCAGCTGGCGAGTTTGATCCCCGAGCTGCTGCAATGGCTCAGATTTGAGCAGCCCCAGGAAGCGGCCTTGGCCAATTGGCTGGCGCAGAGCAGCTTAAGTAGCTTTGTTTCGGCACCATTGATATGGCAGGGGCTCTCTGCATTGGACGAGCAAGCTCGACAAGAAATTTTACAGCTGGCCAAGGTATTGCCCTGGCAGCAATGGTTGGAAGAAGAAGGCAGTGAGTAAGGCGAAACAGCCAAGAGTGCTGACATTGATGGGGCCCACTGCCTCAGGAAAAACAGCGTTGGCGCTGGAACTCGCCGAACATCACAACTGCGAGATCATCTCGGTAGATTCGGCACTTATCTATCGGGAAATGGATATAGGCACGGCTAAGCCCAGCGCGGAAGAGCTGGCTCGCGGGCCGCACAGGCTGATAGATATCCGCGATCCCAGCGAAAGTTATTCAGCTGCCGATTTTCGCAGCGATTGTCTGCGGGAGATTGAGCAGATAATCAGCATGGGAAAAACCCCGCTTTTGGTGGGTGGTACCATGTTGTATTTTAAAGCATTATTGGAAGGCTTATCGCCACTTCCCAGTGCCGATGAGGGGATAAGGGCTCAGATACAGCAGGAAGCCGAGCAGCAAGGCTGGCAAATGCTGCATCAGGAGTTGGCGCGGATTGACCCGGTTTCGGCCGCACGCATTCATCCCAATGACCCTCAGCGACTGGCTCGGGCACTGGAGGTATATCGTATCAGCGGTAAGAGTTTAACTGAGCTGACTCAATCCAAATCTCCCGAGCTTCCCTATGATGTGGTGCAGTTTGCCATTGCGCCACAGGAGCGAAAGACGCTGCATGGGCTGATTGAGACAAGATTTATGCAGATGCTGCAGGCCGGATTCACCGACGAAGTGGCCAAGCTGAAGCAAAGGGGCGATCTGCACCTGGATATGCCCTCTATGCGATGTGTTGGATATCGTCAGTGTTGGCAATATCTGGAGGGTGAATTTGACCATGATACTATGGTCGAAAAAGCCGTCGCTGCTACTAGGCAATTGGCAAAGCGTCAATTAACATGGTTGCGAGGATGGCCAGAGTTGAATTGGCTGGAGAGCGGGGCGCAAGGGAATATAGTTCAGCTTATACGCCACTGCCGCTAGCTTAATAGCCCTTGCTGTATAATACTCAAACCGAACAAGAAAGCTTTTTGTTAGATTTTATATAAATTAAAAAAAGGAAATAAAAACATGGCTAAGGGGCAATCTTTACAAGACCCATTTCTGAACGCACTACGCCGTGAGCGCGTTCCTGTTTCCATCTACCTGGTCAACGGTATCAAGTTGCAGGGACAGGTGGAATCTTTTGACCAGTTCGTTATCTTGCTGAAAAACACGGTTAGCCAGATGGTATATAAGCATGCCATTTCAACTGTTGTGCCTTCTCGTCCATTCAATGTGAGCAATCACCAGGGCGGCGGCCAGCAGGGCTATAACTCGCAGCATGATGATAGCAGCGAACAGTAATAAGTTAAGGAGTTCACTTCTTGTTTGATCGCTATGAGGCGGGAGAAACTGCAGTACTTGTTCATATCGACTTTTCCGACGAAGACAGTCGGGAAGACCTTCTCGAATTGCAACTCCTGGTCGATTCGGCTGGAGCACGTTCGGTAGGGGTGATAACAGGAAGCCGCCGGGCACCTGACCGCAAGTTTTTCTTGGGGACGGGAAAGGCGGAAGAACTGGCAGCTTTGGTAGCTGCGACCGAGGCAAATGTGGTGATCTTCAACCACGCATTGAGTCCTGCACAGGAAAGAAATCTTGAAATCCTGTGTCAATGCCGGGTGTTGGACAGAACCACGCTTATCCTCGATATCTTTGCTCAGCGGGCCCGTACCCATGAGGGTAAGTTGCAGGTGGAGCTAGCGCAGTTGCGCCACATGTCGACTCGCCTGGTACGGGGCTGGACTCACCTTGAACGTCAAAAGGGCGGGGTAGGTTTGCGCGGCCCCGGGGAAACCCAGCTGGAAACTGACCGGCGATTGCTGCGGGGGCGGATCAAGTCCATCAATCGTCGTTTGGAAAAAGTGGACAAACAGCGGGAACAAAGTCGCCGGGCCAGACAGCGAAGCGACTTGGCTACTGTGTCACTGGTCGGTTATACCAACGCCGGAAAGTCCACTCTATTCAACGCTTTGACAACATCGGAGGTCTATGCCGCCGATCAGTTGTTTGCGACCCTGGATCCGACGCTGCGTAAGCTAGAGTTGGACAACGGCGCCGTATTTTTAGCCGACACTGTGGGGTTTATTCGTCATTTGCCCCATGAGTTGGTGGCGGCGTTCAAGGCGACATTACAGGAAACCCGCCAGGCTGACCTCCTGCTGCACGTGGTGGACTGCGCCGACGACAATATGAATGACAACTTTGAGCAGGTGCAAGAAGTGCTCAAAGAGATTGAGGCCGATGAAATTCCGCAGCTTCTGGTCTGCAACAAGATAGATCTGCTGGAAGAGATAGGCCCAAAAATAGATTTCGACCCCGAAGGCCGGCCATACAGAGTATGGATTTCGGCCCAAAAAGGGTTGGGACTGGACCTTCTCAAGCAGGCGGTGGATCAACTGACCGCTGCCACTATAGTTGAGCTTAGCTTGAGAATACCGGCAATGGCCGGACATTATCTTGGCCAGTTTTATCGACTGGATGCGATACAGCAGAAAGAGTATGACGACCTGGGGAACTGTATCTTGTCTATTCGTTTACCACAGCCGGACTGGCATCGGCTGGTTAAACAGAGTCAAGGTGAGTTGGAAACCTTTATCCTCGAACCCGAGATTGATAAAGTAGTTTGTTAATAATCTCGTTTATTCATCCACTTATGGAGAGTTAAATGGCTTGGAACGAGCCCGGTAACAAGGGTAATGATCCTTGGGGAAACAAAGGTGGCAACGACAAGGGGCCACCGGATCTGGACGATGTATTTCGCAATCTGGCCAAACGCTTTGGCGGCAAGGGCAACGGTGGTTCAGGCTTCAGCATGGGAACACTGGCCATAGTTGCAGGTATTGCCCTGGCAGTATGGGGTTTTTCCGGTTTCTACACTATCAAGGAAGCGGAGCAGGGTGTCGTGCTGCGTTTCGGTGAACATGTCGGCGAAGTTGGTCCCGGCCTGCACTGGAAAGCCACTTTTGTCGATTCGGTTTTACCGGTAGATGTCTCAACGGTTCGCTCTATTCCTGCTTCCGGCAGCATGCTGACAGCCGATGAAAACATGGTCGTGGTTGAACTCGATGTGCAGTACAAGGTGAAAGATGCCTACCAGTATCTGTTCAGTGCCGTTGATGCCAACTCGAGCCTGCGTGAAGCTACCGACAGTGCGCTGCGTTATGTCATAGGTCATTCAAAAATGAATGACATTTTGACCACAGGGCGTGCCAAAGTTCGTGACGACACCCGCGCCGAGATTGAACGTATTATCGCGCCTTACAACCTGGGACTGCAGATTGAAGACGTTAACTTCCTGCCGGCCAGACCGCCTGAAGAGGTGAAAGATGCCTTCGATGACGCGATTTCAGCGCAGGAAGATGAGCACACTTATATCCGTCAGGCCGAAGCTTATCAGCTGGAAATTGAGCCCAAGGCTCGTGGTCAGGTGGAACGTATCAAGCAGGACGCCCGTGCATACAAAGAACGTGTTATCCAGGATGCTGAAGGCGCAGTGGCCAAGTTCAACAAGCTGTTGCCCGAGTATAAGCAGGCCCCTGAAGTGACTCGCGATCGCCTCTATATCGATGCGATGCAGCAAGTGTTCAGTGATACCAATAAGGTACTGATAGATGCCAAAAATAATGGCAATTTGATGTATCTGCCGTTGGATAAGCTGATGTCTCAGGAAGGCAAGCCTAAACCCAAAACTGAACAGGAACCTGAGCAGCAAGTGGATGCCGTCAGTAGTCAAAGAAACACTAACAGCAGCAGTTTCAACGGACGCATGTCCCGCGAAGAGCGCATGCGTCAGGGAAGGGAGTAAACCATGAGCAGATTCGTACTCATTATTATTGCCCTGCTGGCGGTCGTTGGTGTGTCTTCGCTGATGGTCGTCAACGAAGGGGAGCGCGCTATTGTTTCCCGCTTTGGTGAAGTGTTGAAAGATAAGGTCGACGGTAAAATGGTGCCCCGAGTCTATGGCCCGGGTCTCAACGTTAAGATCCCGTTGATCGACAAAGTCCGCTATATGGATGCCCGTATCCAGACTCTGGATGGCGCCGCCGACCGCTTTGTGACCTCTGAGAAGAAAGACCTGATGGTCGACTCTTATGTTAAATGGCGGATCAAAGACTTTGAAAAGTACTATCTGGCTACAGATGGTGGCAACAAGTCCAAGGCCGAGTCACTGTTGCAGCGTAAGATTAACAGTGACCTGCGTACCGAGTTCGGTAAGCTGACCATTAAACAGATTGTTTCCGGTACCAGTGAAGGCAGCACAAACTTGTCTGAGAGCAGCAGTCGTGATGACCTGATGCGTATCACCCTGGAAAATGCTGCCAAGAGTGCTGAAGGTCTGGGTATAGAAGTGGTCGATGTTAGAGTGAAGCAGATCAATCTGCCATCCAACGTTAGCCACAGTATCTTCCAGCGGATGCGTGCCGAGCGTCAGGCGGTAGCCAAGAAACACAGGGCAGAAGGTAAGGAAGCGGCCGAGAAAATCCGTGCATTGACCGATGCCGACGTTGTAGTGACTCTGGCCAACGCCCGTCGCGATGCAGAGAACATCCGCGGTGAAGGCGACGCCATTGCTGCCAAGATTTACGCGGATGCTTATACCAAGGATCCTGAATTCTTCAGTTTCCTGCGTAGCCTGGAGGCCTACAAGGCCAGCTTCGCCGGTAAGTCTGATGTCATGGTGTTGGAGCCGGACAGCGAATTCTTCAAATACATGAAGCAAAAAGGCAAGTAATTGCACTGCTTGAAAGACCCGGACTGGTTCCGGGTCTTTTTTTATCTTTTTCTCGGCTTGATGCGAAAGTCACAGAATTATTGGCATTAATGTGTAAAGCCAAAATATACTGTTAATAGTCAATTGGTTATGTTTTAGCTATGGTTAAATTACTCTCGAGATGCTCAGATTTTGCAGCCTAAATCTGCTGTTTTTTTAACCCTATCTGCTAAAAAACTGTAATCTCCCTAACCAACTTGTGTCTTTTGACTATGATCTGCTTCTAATTTTTCGCTATAATGAGCCCCGCCTCAAAATTCGACTTTTCCCTTTAGTGAGAACTAAGAGGCCTAAAGTCTTGAAAAACAAAAATTCCAACACCCTCTGGGAGATAAGTGGATGAGCAATGCGCCAGTCGATACCGGACGTCGCAGATTCCTGACAGCTGCAACCGCCGTAGTGGGCGGTGCTGGTGCCGTCGCTGTAGCGGTTCCCTTTATAAAGTCATGGAATCCGAGTGCCAAAGCGAAAGCTGCAGGTGCGCCGGTAGAAGTAAATATCAGTAAGCTAGAACCAGGTCAGCTGATCCGTGTGGAATGGCGTGGCAAACCCGTATGGATTGTCCGCCGTACAGAGGAAGTTCTTAACGAGCTCCCAACCCACGATGACAGACTGCGGGACCCGGCTTCTGACGAATTACAGCAGCCTGATTACGCCCAAAATGGCGTACGTTCGATTAAGCCTGAGTACTTTATTGCCGTAGGTATTTGTACTCACCTGGGTTGTTCACCTACTTACCTGCCAGACTCTTTCTCAGAGCAGGTTGAAGGTGTGACTTCAGGTTTCTTCTGTCCATGTCACGGTTCCAAGTTCGATATGGCTGGTCGCGTCTTCCAGGGCGTACCTGCTCCACTGAACCTGGTGATTCCTCCACATCAATACATTGATGATGGTAACGTGCTCATCGGCGTAGACCAGGGAGCTGCATAATGGTTAAGAATATAATTGACTGGATCGATGCGCGTATCCCTATGACGGCGACTTATAACCGCCATGTTGGTCAGTACGCCACCCCAAAGAATTTTAACTTCTGGTATTTCTTCGGCTCTCTGGCACTGTTGGTTCTGGTAAACCAGCTGTTGACCGGTATCTGGCTGACCATGAACTATGTGCCTACCGCCGAAGGCGCATTTGCCTCCATCGAATACATCATGCGTGATGTCGAGTACGGCTGGTTGCTGCGTTACATGCATTCCACCGGGGCCTCGGCTTTCTTTGTGGTGGTTTACCTGCATATGTTCCGTGGCCTGCTCTATGGTTCTTACCAGAAGCCTCGTGAACTGCTGTGGCTGTTCGGTATGTTGATCTTCCTGGTGCTGATGGCCGAAGCCTTTATGGGTTATCTGCTGCCATGGGGCCAGATGTCCTACTGGGGCGCTCAGGTAATTATCTCACTGTTCGGTGCTATTCCGGTTATCGGTGATGACTTGACCCTGTGGATCCGCGGTGACTATGTGATCTCAGGTGCAACCCTGAACCGCTTCTTCGCTCTGCACGTTATCGCGTTGCCTCTGGTACTTGTGGTACTGGTATTCCTGCACCTGATTGCGCTGCATGAAGTGGGTTCCAACAACCCGGATGGTATCGAAATCAAGAAGAACAAAGATGAAAATGGCTGGCCTGTCGATGGCATCCCATTCCATCCTTACTTCACCGTAAAAGATATCATGGGCGTTGCCGGCTTCCTGATTGTCTTCTGTTACGTGCTGTTCTTTATGCCTGAAGGCGGTGGTTACTTCCTCGAGAAGCCTAACTTCGAAGCTGCTAACCCAATGAAGACGCCTGAGCATATCGCGCCTGTATGGTACTTCACTCCGTTCTACGCCATCTTGCGGGCCGTACCGGACAAGCTGGGTGGTGTAGTTATGATGGGTCTGGCGATTGCCGTACTCTTTGTTCTGCCATGGCTGGATCGCTGTAAGGTCAAGTCGGTTCGCTACCGCAGCATGATTCACAAGCTGAACATTGCTCAGTTTGCTGTGTCCTTTATCGTCCTGGGTTACCTGGGTGCGGTGCCTGCGACACCAACGCTGACCATTGTTGCCCGAATCTTTACTTTCACTTACTTCGGTTTCTTCCTGCTGTTGTTCATCTACAGCAAGAGTGAAAAGACCAAGCCAGTACCAGAAAGGGTGACATTCAAATGAAAAAGTTATTGATTGCTTTGGTTGCCTTTGTGCCTGGTATGGTGTCTGCCGCCAGTGGTCACAATGTGCACCTGGAAGATGCCAATATTGATCTAACCGATAAAGAGTCGCTGCGTCGTGGTGTGGAGCTGTTTCAAAACAACTGCGCCGGTTGTCACAGCACTCAATATCAACGTTACCAACGTGTCGCCGAAGATCTGGATATCCCTGTTGATGAGATGCGCAAGCTGATCCACACAGATGCCAAGATCGGCGAGCTGATGGAAAACTCGATTGAAACCAAAGATGCGGCCAAGTGGTTCGGTGCCGCGCCACCGGACCTGACTCTGGTAGCCCGTGTCCGTGGTGAAGATTGGGTATATTCCTACCTCAAAGGGTTCTACAAAGACCCAAGTCGTCCTTTCGGCGTGAACAACACTGTGTTCCCGTCAGTCGGTATGCCGCATGTGCTGGAAGGCCTGCAAGGTATGCCGGTTAAGCAGGAAGATGGCAGCATCACCGTCAGCGGTGGCAGTCTGTCAGCGGAAGAGTACGATCAGGTTGTTCGCGACCTTACCGGTTTTCTGGTTTACTCGGCTGAGCCGGTTAAACTGGAGCGCGAAAACCTGGGTAAATGGGTACTCGGCTTCCTGTTTATATTCTTCGTGATTGCATACCTGCTCAAGAAAGAATATTGGAAGGATGTACACTAACCCTTAGAAAGGGGTAGAATATATTATCCGCATAATGTAAACGGGGGGCATTGCCCCTCGTTTACATTTGTTTTTTTCAATTCCGGAGGGTATCAATGGCTGTTGCTGCCAATAAACGCTCTATCATGACCCTGTTCTCAGGTGCCGATGATCTCTATAGCCATCAGGTTCGCATCGTATTGGCTGAAAAAGGGGTAACTGTTGATGTGTTGCAGGTGGATCCCAATGATATGCCAGAGGATCTGCTGGAACTCAACCCTTACAACTCAGTGCCTACACTGGTAGACCGTGAACTGGTGTTGTACGAAAGCCGTATTATCATGGAGTATCTGGACGAGCGCTTCCCGCACCCGCCGCTGATGCCCGTTTACCCAGTTTCCCGTGGTCAAAGCCGTCTGATGATGCATCGCATCGATACGGACTGGTATTGCTTGGTCGACCGTATCCGTAAGGGTGACCGCGCCGATGCGGCCCGTAAAGAGTTGCAGGAAAGCCTGCTGTCTATCGCGCCTGTGTTTGCCGAAATGCCTTACTTCATGAGTGAAGAGTTCGGTTTGGCTGACTGTTATCTTGGCCCCTTGTTGTGGCGTCTGCCAGTGCTGGGTATCGAACTGGATAACCGCGCGGGTAAAGACATCAAAGCCTATATGAACCGTATTTTCGAGCGTGAGTCCTTTAAGGCCTCTCTGACCG
This sequence comes from Shewanella sp. VK101, assembly GCF_056497865.1. Taxonomy (NCBI): domain Bacteria; kingdom Pseudomonadati; phylum Pseudomonadota; class Gammaproteobacteria; order Alteromonadales; family Shewanellaceae; genus Shewanella; species Shewanella sp. VK101. The sequence continues at coordinate 4,185,202 of NZ_CM151402.1, read as the reverse complement.
AAGCCGAGCGCGAAATGCGCATGGGTATCTGATGAAAGATTTGACCCCAAGTCGTCCATATCTGCTTAGAGCTTACTATGAATGGCTGATGGATAATCAGCTGACTCCACATCTGGTAGTGGATGCCACTGTGCCAGATATTCAGGTACCGCTGCAGTATGTTAAGGATGGTCAAATCGTACTGAATGTCGCCGGCAGTGCTGTCGGTGGCCTGAAGCTCGGCAACGAGTTTGTCGAGTTCAATGCTCGTTTCGGTGGTGTGCCACAGCAAGTGCTGCTGCCTATGGCTTCTATTGTTGCCATCTATGCCCGTGAAAATGGTGCCGGCACAGTATTCGATATGGAAGACGCCTATCTGCTTGAAGAGGGTGAAGAATCACTGCTGAATGTGGTTGAAGAGGTTGAACAGCCACGGACTGAAGCCGAAACTGAACCTACAGCAGACAAGCCCAAACGGCGTGGCCACCTGACTTTGGTTAAATAAAGCCGGGTTGACGCTTCAGCTACAGCATTGCAAAAAGCCAGTCACTATGACTGGCTTTTTCTTTTCAGCGGCTGCAATACCGTGCCGGCCAGCTCCACTCGGTTTCGACCATTTATCTTGGCCTGATACAGAGCCTTGTCAGCCTGTTTGAGTGCCTCGCTTGCACTATCTCCAGGATCGAGAGTTGCCAGGCCAACAGAAGCTGTCAGTTGTAGGTAATGACTTTGATATTCCAGGCCTTGTTGTCTGAGGGACTCAAGGAGTTGCTCGCCTCTTTGCTGCAGGGCCTGAGTCCCGGGTTTATCCAGCCTCAGCAGCAAGGCAAACTCTTCCCCGCCTATTCTGGCCAGTCGCTCCTGAGGCTTGAGCGCTTTTTTGAGCAGCTTACTGACATGAATAAGGGCGACATCGCCGGCATCATGGCCAAAGTTATCGTTTATCTTCTTGAAGAAATCCAGATCCAACAGGGCAAGTACCCAGCAGCCCGGCTGCTCTCTTTGCAGCGCGACTTGGCGCATGAATGCGCGGCGGTTGAGCAATCCGGTCAAGGTGTCTGTGTCGGCCTGATGTTGCAGTACCAACTCGGCGCGCTCGGCATACATTTCGCTGATCAGCAGTATGGCGCAGGAGCTGATAATACAAGAGCAGATCACCAAGGCCTTTAAAATGGCCAGAGTGTGTGTAGAAAGCAGGGCGATATCAGGGTGGGATGGCCAGCCGTGCAGCTCAAAGAAGCTGAACAACCCCAGATTGGCTAACATCAGGATCAGGATGGAACGCCATTCACGGATCTCAAACAGTACAACCAACATGATGGCAAACAGCAGGTAATAGCTGTGGATTTTGATACTGGTACCTTGGGCCGTCATTAAAGCTGTGGCGGCATCGGCCATCAACAGCAACATTAAACACCACCTGGCGGCAAAGAACTTTCCCTTGTAGTTGAGCAGTAACACCAGAGGAAGCAGGGCAACAAAGGGCAGCTGATTCAAGCCGGAAAGAATAAAGCCTTGGTTACCGCTGATATAAAAACCCAAAATAAACAGCAATATAGTTGTTACGGAAACCAGTACGCCCAAGTTGACCTGAATGACTTTGCGCTCCCGGGTCTTGATAGCGCATCTATCACACCCCAGCATCAGCAAAAAATTCAGCAACCTGGTCATATTGGGCATAGGCAAAGCACTTTTATAAGCCACTCGAAATATCAGCTTAATTCAAACCCAGTTGTTGAACCAGTCTTGGCGACAGATAGCAGCGGATTGCCGGTGAAGTTTGGCGGAAAGACCAATCTCTTTCAGCGGTAAGCGGCAGGCATCTCGCCCTCTGTGCCACTTTGACTTATTCCCAGATTACAGCGGCTATAGAGGCTAGGATTCTTGGCCAAAATGGCAATAAATCTACCCAAGCTGGCGCGGGAAGTTTCGGTCCCCAGAAAGCACTCGCCTTTTTGAGTAAGTTGAAACTCTTCTATCGGTTTATCGGTTAACCAGACGGGGCGCAGTATGGTGTAGTCGAGTGATGAAGCTTCGATAACATTGGCACTTCTGAGGTTAACAGGCCGGGTGAAACCCACCATACTCTTGTCCCAGCTATTGAAGGGTTCAGGAAGTTCTTCATAGATACCGCCGGCATTGAGTGCAACGAGGCGCTGCACCTGAGCATTTTCCATAGCGTGCACCAGATTTCGGGTCTTGCGGTCCAAATCCATTCCACCCATGGTGTTTATCACCAGATCGATTCCGGGCAATGCCGAGACCAGGTCATCGACTTTGTTGGCATCCCCCTCAACCAGCCGAACTCTGTCATTGTAGAGGTGTTGCAGTCGTTCAGATCTTCGAAGAAAAAGCGTCAGTTGCACTTCCTTTATCTCCAACAAACACGGCAAGATGGCTTGCGCCGAACGGCCATTGGCACCGATTAACAAAATGTGCATCAACAAACTCCATTAAAGATGAAGGCTGGACAGAGGAGAGCCTCTGTCCGCTTGAAAGTTATAAATACTCACCGAAGAATGCGTTCAACTTATCGAAGGGGATCCGCTCCAATTGGTCATAGAGGTCAACATGGTTGGCGTCTTCGATAATCAGCAGTTCCTTGGGAGAGGCGGCTTCAGCGAAAGCGGTTTCACTGAAATAGCGGGAATGTGCCTTCTCACCGTGGAGCAACAAAATGGGCCTGGGAGAGATTTCGGCGATATGAGTCAGCAGAGGTTGATTCATAAATGACATAGGGTTGGTGATGGTCCAGGAAGCATTGGAGTTGATGGCCCTTGGGTGAAAACCACGCGAGGTCTTGTAGTAATCGGCGTATTCCTGCACAAACCGGGGTTCACCTCCCTTAAGTTCCAGAGAGATAGGGCCATAGCCGGGTTTGCCATTTTCGGCATCCAACCAGCGCTGTTGGCTCAACTGGCCCAGAATTTCTTTGCGCTGCTCATGAGTCATGCTGTCGTTGTAGCCCTTGGACATGACCCGGGACATGTCATACATGGTGCTGGTTACCACGGCCTTGATGCGTTGATCCACTGCGGCAGCGTTCAGTGCCATGCCACCTCAGCCACATATGCCGATAATGCCAATTCGTTGGCGATCCACCTGGCTTTGCAAGCCGAGAAAATCCACGGCAGCACTGAAATCTTCGGTATTGATATCCGGGGATGCGACGTTCCTGGGTTCTCCACCACTTTCACCTGTATAGGAGGGGTCAAACGCCAATGTGGCAAAGCCGTATTCGGCCATCTTTTGGGCGTATAGGCCTGATGATTGTTCTTTCACCGCGCCGAAGGGGCCACTTATTGCGATTGCGGCCAGCTTGCCCTGCCTTGCTTTTGGCAGGTAGAAGTCGGCGGCCAGGGTGATGCCGTAGCGATTTTTAAAGGTGACTTTTTGATGTTCGACCTTGTCACTCTTGCTGAAGGTCTTGTCCCAACTGTCACTGAGCTTCAATTCAGACTCGGCCAATGCCGGAGTGGGGATGGTGGTTGCAATGGTCATGGCGATACCGGTTCCTGTCATTTTCAATAGTTCACGACGCCCATTATCGAGCGTCTCAGAGGGGGATTTTGCTGTGTCTAGGTTGTTCATGCTGGTGTTACTCTTGGTTGTAGGACTGGTGCTCCAGGTGCTGGTTCAGCGCGGTTTGAGCGCGCTCGGCGCTGGCTTGATTCACCAGTTGCTTCAAGCCGGTGATCACAGATGTGAGTTGCTCAGGTGTTAGTCTCAGATTCATGGCAATGGCTATGTGGGCCTGAAGTTGGGGTTCAGCGCCAGGCAAAACCGCCAACATGGCCAGCGTTGCGATTTCCCTGTCATGCCAGCTCAGGTTATCGCGGCTGAAAATATCACCGAATAAATGGGTCTTGAGAAACTCATCAATGGCCGGTGCAAAGTCAAACAGAGGGCCTTGGACAACGCCTCCAGCCAGTTGTGTCTGGTTGGCTGTACCCGTTGAGAGTAACGCATCACCTTTGGGGAGCGGATGACTGGGCAACTTGCCAATTTCATCTGTCACGCCGCGAGCCTTGCGTGTCTCAACTACTGACATAAGAGTTCCCAGCGCATTGAGGCTGCGGGGAAAGCCGGCGTAGGCATAAACCTGTACCAGTATTTCCTTGGTATCGTTGATGGTGAGTCCGGCATCCAGTCCCTGTTCCAGGGCGGTATCCAGCTTGGCCAAGTTACCTTCGGCGGCAAAAGCCGCAATAGGTACTATCGCTTGCTGTCTTGAGGTTAAAGGCTCTGGTTCTGTCATAGTGGGTGTCCTCGATTGGAGCGTATGGGGTGTTTGTCCGGCAGTCTGAAATATTGGGATGCAAAGACACAGTATCAGCGGCCAATAACTAATCCCGGGTTTCATGGGTGCTTCCCTGTCTTGTCTGCTTGATCCTGTCCCAGATACTGTTCATCGCTGACCTTTTCCAGCCAACTGACATTACGGCCTTCATTGTCTTGACCCGTGACCACAAGATGTGTCATCGCAGTCTTGGGAGCTGCGCCATGCCAGTGCTTTATGCCTGCAGGGCACCAGATCACATCGCCTGGCTTTATCTGTTGTCGAGGTTTGCCCCATTCCTGTGTGTAGCCTACGCCCTGAGTCACAATAATTTGTTGGCCTTTGGGATGGATATGCCAGGCTGTGCGGGTACCAGGCTCAAAGGTGACATAGGCTGCAGATGCATTGATTTCATCGGTCGCAGGAAACAGTGGGTCGATACGTGCTGCACCAGTGAAAAATTGCTCTGGCCCGGCAATTGAAGGCCGGGAACCTGATTCTGAGATACTTTGCTTTGGCTGAGCAGCCACATTTGGCAGCGAAATGAGCAATAATGTGCAAGTGAATATGAAGTTGAGTTTCATTGCTTTACTCCTTGTTAGAGTGAGACTTGAGCTGTTTACTTTCGATAAGCCCCGCTTTTTCTATGCGGATTTTCTGCCTGCCTGAAAATTTCATCAGCTCTTTGCCAGTGTCTATCCGCCCTAGCGGGATCAAGCCTTGGGCGTAGCCGTGATCACGATAGAAAATGGCCAGATTCCCCCAAGGGGCGTAATAGGTGAGGTCGCCAACCTTGGCCGAATGTCCGCTGGGGACATCCAAGGTGGAGAGCTTTTTGGGTAAGTCCGCGATTTTCTCACTGGCGCCATAGTCGCTCAGTTCAAGTTCAAGGGGTAACAAGGCAAGAAAATCCCGGCTGGCAGAGTTGTCTTCCAGGCTCGCGACCAGGGTTTTGCCGTCCAGTAACAGAGTTATGCTGTGCATGATTTTTGTCTCCTCAATCTGAGTGGATAACCGGTCTTGAGCCTGAGACATTTGTCCTCCAAGGAAAGGCAGGACAAACATAAATGCCTTGGTTTTCTTTAAACAGGCTGTATTGGTCAAAGGCTTTGTCCATGTCATCGTCAGACCCTATCCTTTTGGCTTTTCGGGGTTTCGTAGCCTTGTGTTACCCCGACCAAAGCTGTGGATAGCAACAGCAGCAGGGCGCTGATACCAAAACAGAGTTGGTGGCCACCAATGTCGAATAACACACCTCCCAAGGTAGAACCCAAGGCGATAGAGAGCTGAATGACTGCGACCATCAGCCCACCGGCTGTTTCGGCCGATTGCGGAATAGTCCGTGGCACCCAGGCCCACCAACCCACAGGGGCGGCTGTGGCGATAAGTCCCCAGAGGAGTAACAACACAATCACCAAGATCAATTGAGTGCCAAAGAACGCCAAACCGATTGCGCTGACGGCCATCAACAAGGGCATGATTTTCAGCGTCAGATAAAATTGTCGTTTCAGAGCCCCATTGATAAGGCTGGTGCCTATGAGCCCGGCCAGGCCTATGAGCAACAGGATCAGTGATAATGGCTTTACAGCCACTTGTGTGACGCTTTCCAGAAAGGGGCGAACATAAGTGAATAGGGTAAACTGCCCCATAAACAAACTGGCAATCGCCAGCATACCGGCCAGCACTACTGGAGTGCGTAACAAGCCCAGTACCGCAAAAGTGCCGCGGATCCTCGCTGAACGCTCTCTAACCGGCATGGACGGCAGGCTAAGCCATTGCCAAATCAGGGTGATGACAGCTATTGGCAATAAACAGAGAAAGGCGCCTCGCCAACCAAGCAGTGAGCCCAGATAAGCGCCGAGAGGGGCTGCCAAAATCATCGCCAAGGCGTTCCCACCATTGAAGATGGCCAGCGCCTTGGGGACTTGTTCACTCGGTACCAAGCGCATGGCAATAGCCGCCGACATGGACCAGAATCCACCTATGACGACACCGATCAGTGCCCGGCCCAGCAAGTAACTGGCATAGCTATCGGACAGACCTATGATGAGGCCGGAAATCCCCATCAGCCCAGTCAGTCCCAGAAGCAGTGTTTTACGGTTTATCTTACCGGCCTGTACCGGGATAAGTAAGCTGGTCACCACGGCCAATATGCCGGAAATGGCTATCCCTTGGCCGGCCATACCTTCGGTTATCTGCAGGGATGAGGCTATAGGAGTCAACAGGCTGACCGGCATAAATTCAGACGCAATTAGGACGAAGACACATAACGACATGGCAAAGACACCACTCCAGCAGGCGGTATCTTCAGTGGTTGGAAGCGGATCTGTAACTGAATGGCTCATAGATTGAGGATTTCCCCTCTGGAGTAGCTGGCACTGGTAGCCGCTGTTGGATGAATTTATGACCAGCAGAATAGGTCTGGACGCCTGTGGTAACAAGCGCTCTAGATTCATTGAAACTATGAATTCAATTCATTGATAATGGATATTTTTCGGTTATATTGGCCGGGTTTTCGAAGTATTCTTGTGAATATTTGATTGATTGGATGAGCTGAAGGTCAAGCCGGGGAATAATATGAAGCGGGAAGAATTGAGTGATTTAACTCTATTTATGGCGGTCGCTGAAGAGCGCAGTTTTACTCGCGCGGCGACCCGACTCGAGCTGTCTCAATCCGCGGTCAGCCATGCAATAAGGCGCCTGGAAGAGGGGGTTGGTATCAAATTACTCAATCGTACTTCCCGTAAAGTGTCCACCACAGATGCAGGTGAAAAATTGTTGGCGGCCCTCAAGCCCGGGCTGGGGATGATCAATGCGAGAATTGAAGAGTTGCGACTATTGGGTGATGCCCCTAGAGGGCTGGTGAGACTGGCTACCAGTAAACCTGCGCTGCGAACCCTGCTGTGGCCCAAGTTGTCACAGATAGTGCGTGACTACCCGGAAGTGCAGATTGAGCTGAATCTGGAAAGTCGCCTCACGGATTTGACCGAAGAACGTTTCGATGCCGGGGTAAGGCTGCGGGAGTTTGTCGGCCCGGACATGATTGCCGTGAAAATTGGCCCCGCTGTGCGATTGGCAGCCGTGGCCACCCCTGAATACTTCAAACGCCATGGCGTGCCAAAGCACCCCCATGACTTGGACGAGCATGCTTGCCTAGTATTGAGGTTTCATGCTCATGCACCCGTCTATGACTGGGAGTTTGAAAAAGAGGGCGAAGAGATAGTCAAACATGTATCCGGCCCCTTTATTTTCAGTGAGAGTGATGTGTGTATTGAAGCGGCCAAGGCCGGGCACGGCATTGCCTTTGTTACCGAAGCCGAAGTGACGGAAGAGATAGAGAATGGATCCCTTCGGCGGGTGTTGGCCGATTGGTGTCCGCCGTTTGAAGGATACTGCCTGTGTTATTCCGGGCGGCGTAATATCAGTTCGGCATTCAGGTTGGTTATTGACAGACTCAGGTATGAGGGTAAGGATTGAACTGGCATCAAGGAGAACCGGCCCAAGGCATCTATTATTCAGGATACAATAAGTTTGTCGTTTGAATGAGCCAATAGCTGACCGAATAAAGCTATCCTTGTTCATCCCCAGGTTGAACCAGCTCAGCGTTAAACGTAACATAGCGTGCGCAAAAAGATGGCGCCTGAAAAAAGATGGAACATCTCCAGCGGTATCTTGTTTGCGGCACTGTAAGCCCTATCTCTTAAATCAATCGGTTCCCGTTATATGCTGCTGATGATCGACAACTATGATTCCTTTACCTTCAATCTGGTGCAGTATTTTCAGCAGTTGGGGCAGCAGCCTGTTATCAAGCGCAACGATGAGATTGGGCTCGATGAGATCCGCGAGCTGGCGCCGGATTATCTGGTGATCTCTCCCGGGCCCTGTAGCCCGGATCAGGCGGGGATCTCGCTGGCCGCCATCGAATATTTTGCCGGTAAGTTGCCTATCTTGGGTGTCTGTCTTGGACACCAGTCGCTGGCTCAGGTATTCGGTGCCAAGGTGGTTCGGGCCAAACGGGTGATGCATGGCAAGACATCGGCAATCAGTCACAATGGTCGCGGGCTGTTTCAAGGTCTGGCCAACCCCTTGACCGTGACCCGCTATCACTCGCTGCTGATTGACAGCGTGCCCGAAGGCTTCAGTCTGGATGCCTGGTATGATGACCCGGTACACGGGCGGGAAATCATGGCCATCAGCCATGCACAAAAACGCCTCTACGGCGTGCAGTTTCATCCTGAATCCATTCTGACCCAACAGGGGCTTGAACTGCTCAATAATTTCCTGCGTCTGGCTTAAGGAGCAGTGAGTCAGTCCCGGATTCGTACCAAGGCTCCATCCTTAACAAGCCTTTACAAGTTTTCAGCTTTTGCAGAACAACATCCTCTGGCAAATATGGTATAACAGGCCGCAATCGCTTGTTTTCTGTCATATGTCGCTTCCCGGCGGCCAAGATAACTATAAAAAAGGAAGGATGATGAAAAGCCTGATGCGTCATGCCGGTCTGAGTGTTTTGACTCTGGCCGTTCTCAGCGGCTGCGCCGCCACCGAGCCGCAACTCACCACCCAAGAGATCACCAACCCCAGCCAAACAGTACCCTTGGCAGCGCCTCCTGTGGCCGACAAGCCGTTAACTCTGAATCAAATTATGGCGGATCCAGATTGGATGGGACTCGCCCCCAAAGGTGCCTACTGGAGCGATGACAGCCACGCTGTGCTGTTCGCCCGCCAGCAGAGTGCATCTGTGCTGCGCAGTTACTATCGTCAGGGAGTGACAGACAAACAGGCGCAGGAGCTGGCGTTGTCTGAACTGCATACCGTCTCACAACGAGACGGTGTTCTGAGCCCGGATAAACGCCGCAAGGCTTATATCTATCAGGGCAACCTGTTCGTGAAGGCGCTCGATAGCGGTGAGATCACTCAGTTGACCCGGCAAAATACCAAGGTTGAAGGGCTGCGTTTTTTAGCGAATGGCGATCTTGCCTATTGGCAGGCGGGGCAGATATTCAGATTGCATGCAGACTCAGGCCTTGTGGAGCAGCTCGCGGATATCAAGATGACCAAAGAGCCGGCACAGACCAAAGAGCCGGAAACTTATCTCGCCAAGGAGCAACACAAGCTGATCCGCTATGTGGCCAAACAGCAGGAAAACGCCAAGGCTCGGGAGACATATCAGCAGCAGTTACAGAATGAAGACCCGACCCTGTCGGCCAAGCCTTGGTATCTGGGTGAGAGTGAGCAGCTGGTGGAACTGAGCCTGTCGCCGGATGGCCGCTATGTGCTGCTGGCGTTGCAGGACAAGAGTTACAACTGGCGTGGCGAGCATGACATCATGCCCAACTATCTTGGCAAAGATGGCTATGTCGATCCTGTGCCCGTGCGAGCCAGAGTGGCTGAAGACAAGGCACCAGGGCAGCGCTTGGTACTGCTGGACTTGCAGCAGCAGAGTAAGAAAGAGATAACCATCGAAGGTTTGTTAGGCTACAACCAGGATGTGTTGGCCGGCGTCAAGGCCGAAAACGCCAAGGCGAAGGGGGAGCGCTACGAAAGTGAAAAAGTCCCGCGCAAGATCCAACTGATGCAGGATTGGGGCTGGAGTCAGAGCGCCATTCAATGGCAAGACTCAGGCAAGCGCTTGGCCGTAATGCTGGAAGCCGTGGACAACAAAGACCGGTGGCTGGCCAGTGTCGATCTGGCCAAGGGCAAGCTGGTCACTGAGCACAGGCTGCATGACGATGCCTGGGTCAACTATGACTACAATCAGTACGGCTGGTTACCCGGCAGCGAGACCCTTTACTACCTGTCGGAAGAGAGTGGTTATTCGCAGCTGTATCTCAAGCCGCTCGGTGGCAAGGCGCGGGCTTTGACCTCGGGCAAGTTCGTGATCAGTGACATCACCCTGAGCCCGGATAACCGTTATATCTACTACAAGGCCAACAAAGAACACCCCGGCAAGTACAATGTTTATCGGGTTGAGATAAGTAGCGGCAAGGATGAGCAGTTGACCCAGTGGAACGGAGTGCTCGACTACAGCCTGAGCCCGGATGGCCGTTCGCTGCTGTTGACCGCCTCCAGCCTGACCCAGCCGGATGAGCTCTATATTCAAGCCATAGGCGGTGAGCTGACCCAACTGACCCATTACACCAGCGACAGCTTCAAGAGCTATCCTTGGCAGGCGCCTGAGGTGGTTGCCGTGCCTTCCAGCCATGGCGCAGGTAACGTCTATGCCAGGGTGTATCTGCCGGCTGGTTTCGACAAAGATCGCGCCGAGTCATATCCGGCGGTGATCTTCAATCATGGTGCCGGTTATCTGCAGAATGCCCATTATGGGTTTTCCGGTTATTTCCGTGAGTTCATGTTCCATAACCTGCTGGCACAGCAGGGATATGTGGTGATGGACATGGATTATCGCGGCTCCAAAGGCTATGGCCGCGACTGGCGCACCGCCATCTACCGTAATATGGGGCATCCGGAAGTGGAAGACTTGGCCGATGGTGTCAAATGGATGAGCCAGCATGCCAATGTTGATGCCAAGCGGGTAGGCACCTATGGTGGTTCTTACGGTGGTTTTTTGACCTTTATGGCACTGTTTACCCAACCCGAGTTGTTCCAGGCCGGCGCCGCGCTGCGGCCTGTGACCGACTGGGCTCACTATAATGCGCCTTATACCTCGAACATACTCAACACCCCGGATGTTGACCACATCGCCTATGAACGCAGCTCGCCCATCTATCATGCCGAGGGCTTGCAAAAGCCGCTGCTGATCATGAGCGGGGTAATGGACGACAACGTGTTCTTCCAGGACAGTGTCCGCCTGGTGCAGCGACTGATAGAGCTGGAAAAGCCGATGTTTGAGACGGCTATCTACCCGGTTGAACCCCATGGCTTCAGACAGCCATCGAGCTGGCTGGACGAGTATCGCCGCATTTATAAGTTGTTTGAACAAGAGTTGAAATAGTCACTTTGCAGGCCTCATTCGAGGCCTGTTTCTTTTTGGTATCAAGATTTTGCCGGTGTGACCGCTATATATATAACCCTAAAGGGACTAACATAAAAACACAGGGCCCGGGTGCGGGCGTGGCAGGAAGGCAACATTTTGGGCTTGTCGGTAGCGGGTGGGGTCAAACCCGGCAGTGTAATAGAGATAGAGCAGCGTCTGTATCAGCAGTTGATACTGGGCAAGCAACGCATTGACAGTGGTGACGATGAGCTTGAACCTGAGCTGGAGGCGGTGGCCTTCAAGCTTGAGGTTGAGCGCGAGGCGACTCTGGAGCGGCTCGCCAGGCAGCAACAGGCCAAGGCGCTTTATCAAAGAGTATCGGCTCAATTGACCGATACCCTGGCGGCTGAGCTTGGCAACCGTCTGGCTTCCATCGAAGAAGTGACACGCTTATCAGGCATCACAGATAAACAGATCTTGCTGCTGGAATTATTGCAGCACCCAAGGCTTGATCTGGCACGCCTTCGTCCGGTCGTTGCCGAGCAGAGTTGGCTGGTGAGAGACTTGAGTTCTCTGGTGAACAGCCCATCCTTCAGGGCCCGCAGGCCGCAGAATCTGGATGTGCAACTGACAGATCTCAAGCTGGTGCTCAGCTATATAGGTGTTGAGCACTTGCGGGTATTGATCCCTTACTACACCTGTCGTCATTGGCTGCCTACAGGCCACGCCAGTTTACTTTGGACTGTGCGCAAGCTATGGCGTTTCTCTCAGGTGCAGGGCATTGCCGCCAGAACCCTGGCCAAGTTGCATGACTTGGATGCCCCAATGCTGTACGCGGTTTCCTTGATGCAGCAACTGGGGATCTCAGTGCTGCTCTCCATGAGCGCCAAGTTGTTTGAGCAGTTGCGCGGCTCATGGCTCAGGGAGGCGAGCAGCGACAGGGATAAGGCGCTCTATGATGCCATAGCCCTGTGTGATTTCCCCGCCACCTTGGTCTATTCCCTGGTCAAGCAGCATGCGCTATCACTCAATTGGCAACTGCCAACCCAGCTTGGGTTTGCGGATGCGGCCATGGTGACTCTGCTCAAGGAGCGGGACACGGCCCTTGGCTTCAGTCAGTTGTCACCCAATGCGGCAGTGCTGGCCAAAGCCGATTGTTTTGCCAAGTGTTTTTTACTGGAAGAGATGCGGCAACTGGAATTCAGGGACAGGCGGATCATGATGGCGTATCATGAGCTCACGGAACAGGAACTCATTCGTCTCAAAGGCCAGAATTACCGCAAACCCGAGCTGCTTTAAGCCGTTGCGGAGCCTGTAGGCCTTCCATGGAGGAGCTATGCCCAGTTGGCAAGCCTCGGTATTGAACCGGTTGTTAACTTACGTGGCGCGGCCATCGGTCAGTCGCGGCAGTGCCAAAGTGCCTCTGTGCGGCATTCGCCGGCGCTTACTGGAGATGGATCGCCGCTGGTTGGGCTGGCCGCAGGAACTCAAGGTCGAGCACTGGCCGCTGAGCCACTCGCCACTCATCCATTACCAGCTGCCGCAGCCAAGAGAAGTCAGCCTCTTCTATATTCGCGGCGGCGGCTTCTGTTTCAAGACACCCCATGCCCATGCCCGTTTCCTGGCCGATATTATGCGGCGCAGTCTGGCGGACTGCTATGTGCCCGATTATCGTCTGGCGCCGGAGCACCCGTTTCCGGCAGCCTGTGATGATGTGCTGGAAGCTTATCGGATGACACTTGAGCATTGTGACCCGGACAAACTGGTGCTGATGGGCGACTCTGCCGGAGGCAATCTGGCCTTGAGCCTGTTGTTGCAGCTGAAACAGCTCGAGTTGCCGTTGCCGAGAGCCTGCGTGTTGCTCTCTCCGGCGCTGGATCTCGGCATCACAGGTGATACCGAGCGCATTCTGGCGGCCGATGATCCCTTGTTCACCATTGAATCACTGCTCAGACTCAGGGGGGCGTATCTCGCCGGTAGTAACCCCATGTCTGAGCGGGTTTCGCCGCTTTATGGTTGCTTTAACGATCTGCCGCCCATCTTGCTGCTGGCCGGTACCCGTGAGCTGCTGCTACAGGATGCCGAGCGCCTGCAACAGGCGGTATTGCGCGACGGAGGCCGGATAGAAGTCGGTTTCTACCTCAATATGCCCCATGTCTTTCCACTATTTGAACTCTTGCCCGAGGCCATGGAAGCCAGGGGCCAAATCGCTGCTTTTATACGCAATAATCTACTGTTATGATTGTCGTTAACTATTCAAAATAGGTGAATAGTTAACGAATTCGGTGTCAGTTGAGATTTTTTGTGACTATTTATGCCGTTAAACGGCAGATATTTGCCTGCTTAATTCTCAAACTCAGATCTTTATGCACTTATAGGCCAAGGCATTGCTCCTGCATATTGATCAAACTGGTATTTTGATCACAATTTCGCTAATAATGACACCTAAGCAACACAAGTAAGTGCAGTTTTACTCACAAAAAATAAAGATTAACTGCTTAAAACGGTGGCCGACAGAGCCGCCGACAACACAAAGGATGAGAAGGAATGAGTGTAAACATGAATTTGACACGTGCCCAGTTTGATGAAGTCATGGTGCCTAATTATGCACCGTCACCCGTTATCCCGGTTCGTGGCGATGGCAGTCGTGTTTGGGATCAGGAAGGCAAAGAGTATGTCGACTTTGCCGGTGGTATTGCAGTTAACTGTTTGGGCCACTGTCATCCAGCCGCCGTTGAGGCGCTTAAGGCGCAGGGCGAAAAACTCTGGCACTTGTCCAATGTGATGACCAATGAGCCGGCACTGGCATTGGCGACCAAACTGGTTAACGCCACTTTTGCCGACAAGGTCTATTTCGCCAACTCAGGTGCCGAAGCCAATGAAGCGGCCCTGAAACTGGCCCGCCGCTATGCTCTGGATAATTTCGGCGCCGAAAAAGATCAGATTATCGCCTTCGACAAAGCCTTCCACGGCAGAACCTTCTTTACCGTCAGCGTAGGTGGCCAGGCCGCCTACTCAGATGGTTTTGGCCCCAAGCCGCAGGGGATCACACACCTGCCATTCAACGATGTTGCCGCATTGGAAGCCGCGGTGTCGGACAAGACCTGTGCCATCATGCTGGAGCCGCTGCAGGGTGAGGGCGGTATCATAAACGCCACTCCGGAATTTTTGGCCAAGGTGCGTGAACTGGCCGACAAGCACAATGCATTGGTGGTGTTCGATGAAGTGCAAACCGGCGTTGGCCGTACCGGCGAGCTGTATGCCTACATGGGGACAGATATAGTGCCGGACATTCTCACCACTGCCAAGGCTCTGGGCGGCGGTTTCCCCATCGCGGCCATGCTGACCACTGACAAGATTGCCGCTCATCTTAAAGTGGGCACCCATGGTTCCACCTATGGTGGTAACCCTCTGGCCTGCGCCGTCAGCAACGCGGTATTTGATCTAGTCAATACCCCCGAAGTGCTGCAGGGCGTTAAGCGTCGTGAGCAACTGCTGCGTGATGGCCTGGAAAAAATCAATGCCAAGTACCAGGTGTTTTCCGAGGTGCGCGGCAAGGGACTGTTGCTCGGCGCCGTGTTGAATGAACAGTATCAGGGACGCAGCCGTGAGTTTCTGTTGGCCTCGGTCGACAATGGCCTGATGACACTAATGGCCGGTGCCAATGTGGTTCGTTTTACTCCTTCTTTGATCATCCCTGAAAGTGATATTGCCGAGGGTCTGGCACGCTTTGAAAAAGCGGTCGCCAAGGTGGTTGCCGCCTGATCCCCGTGGGCCTAGGCCCACTTAGCGCAATAGACTCACAGCTGCTGTTCTGACGGGCGGGCCCGACGGAGCAGCAACTGTGGATGAGTGGAGATTTAACCATGTTAATCATACGGCCTATCCGAGCCTCAGATTTCCCGGCGCTGCGCTGTATCGCCGAAGAATCGGGCCATGGATTCACCTCGCTGCCGGTCAATGATGAGCTGCTGACCCGCAAGATTGCCCGTTCGGAAGCTTCTTTCGCCAAGGCGGTGGAAACGCCTTTTGATGAAGGCTACCTCATGGTGCTGGAAGACACAGAGACCCAGGAGGTCGTGGGCACCTGTGGTCTGGAAGCCGCGGTGGGAATGGAAGATGCTTTCTATCATTACCGTTTGGGCACAGAGGTTTATCATTCGTCGCAGATAGAAGTACGTAACGAGGTTGAAACCCTCAGCCTGTGCCATGACTACACTGGTGCCGCCGAGCTCTGCACCCTGTTTCTGAGAGACTCCTACCGCAAGGGCAACAATGGCCGCATGCTGTCACGCAGCCGCTTTCTGTTTTTGGCCCAGCATGCCAATCGGTTCGGTGAAACTGTTATTGCCGAGATGCGCGGGGTCAGCGATGAAAACGGTAATTCCCCTTTCTACGGCTGGCTGCAGCAAAACTTCCTCGGCATAGACTTTATTCAAGCCGATTACCTCTCTGGTCTGGGGCAGAAGGCCTTTATGGCCGAGATGATGCCCCGCAGCCCTGTCTATGTCTGCCTGTTGCCCGAAGCGGCGCAGAAGGTTATCGGTGAAGTGCACACCAATACACGCCCGGCCCTGAGCCTGTTACAGGCGGAAGGTTTCCGCTGGCGCAACTATGTGGATATTTTTGATGGTGGCCCCACGGTTGAATGCAATCTGGCGGACATTCGCTCCGTGCGCGAGAGTCGCCTGCTGACGGTGCGTATCGGCGATATGCCCCAATCAAAGGACAGCTTTATTCTCTCCAACACCCATTTGGCAGACTACCGTGCCGGTTCGGCCAAGTTGGCGCTGACAGACGACAGTGAAGAAGTGATCCTGTCGAGCGAGTTGGCCGCCGCACTCTTGGTGGCAGACGGGCAATCGGTCAGGGTATTGGCAATATAGGAACAGCATAATGACACAATTTATCAAGGGCCAATGGCTCGCTGGCGAAGGCCAGGCAATGAGTTCAAGCAACCCGGCCAACAGCGAACCCCTGTGGCAGGGGAATGCCGCTACCCCGGCTCAAGTAGAAGCTGCCGTTGCAGCCGCCAGAGAGGCGCAGTTTGACTGGTTTATGCTCGGCTTTGACGGCCGCCTGCAGGTGATAGAGGCCTATCGCGATCAGCTGGAAGCCCATAAGGCGGAAATCGCCGACACCATAGCGCAGGAAACCGGTAAGCCACTGTGGGAAACGGCCACCGAGGCGGGTGCCATGATAGGCAAAATTGGTCTGTCGGTCGCGGCTTATCACAAGCGTACCGGTGAAACTGAAAATGAACTGCCTGCCGGACGAGCCGTGCTGAGACATAAGCCCCACGGCGTAGTGGCGGTCTTTGGGCCTTATAACTTCCCAGGGCATCTGCCCAACGGCCATATAGTACCGGCTTTGCTGGCGGGCAATACCGTGGTATTCAAGCCATCGGAACTGACGCCAAAAGTGGCTGAGCTGATGCTCAAGCTGTGGGAGAAAGCCGGCCTGCCCGCCGGGGTCATCAATCTGGTGCAGGGCGAAGTGGAAACCGGCAAAGCGCTGGCTTCACATCCTCAGCTTGATGGTCTGTTCTTTACCGGCAGCTCCCGCACCGGCCACTTGCTGCATCAGCAGTATGCCGGTCATCCGGGCAAGATCCTTGCCCTGGAAATGGGCGGTAACAATCCGCTTATCGTCAAAGGGATCAGTGATATCAAGGCGGCTGTGCACGAAATTATTCAATCTGCCTATATCTCCAGTGGCCAGCGTTGTACCTGTGCCCGCCGTCTCTACATAGAGAAAGGTGAGCAGGGCGATGCTTTGATTGCCGCACTGGTTGCGGCGGTCAAAGCGATAGCTGTCGGCCCCTGGAATGCCGAACCTCAGCCCTTTATGGGCTCGATGATCTCTGAAGCGGCAGCCAAGGGAATGGTCGCGGCGCAGCGTAATCTGCAGAATCTCGGCGGGGTCTCGCTGGTGGAACTGACCCATATTGAGAGCGGTACCGGCCTGGTGTCTCCTGGGTTGATTGATGTTACCGAGGTGATTGAACTGCCTGATGAAGAGTATTTCGGACCCTTGCTGCAACTGGTGCGTTACAGCAGCTTTGACCAGGCGATTTCGCTGGCCAATGATACCCGCTATGGCCTTTCTGCCGGCCTGCTGGCCGATAGCCGTGAAGACTATGACTATTTCCTGGCACGAATTCGTGCCGGCATAGTGAACTGGAACAAGCAGATCACCGGAGCCTCTGGTGCGGCGCCATTCGGCGGTGTCGGGGCATCGGGTAACCACAGAGCCAGCGCCTTCTATGCGGCCGACTATTGTGCTTATCCCGTGGCTTCCATGGAGGCCGATGGTCTGAGTTTGCCACAGGCATTGAGTCCGGGACTTAGCCTCTGACAGTGAAGGGAAGCGCAGTGGCGCTTCCCTTTTTTGAACATACCATTTGCCTTTGGGCAAACTGCATTACACAGGGAATAACCATGCATACAGATATCAATGCGCTGTTCAATGCCATGTGGCAGGACTATATCAAGATGACGCCATCGGCGGCCAAAGTGCACCAGCTGTTGGGGCAAGGCAAGGCGATTATTAACGACCATATCGCCTTGCGTACATTCAATCTGCCCAAGGTGGGCTTGGATGTGCTGGCAGCCCATTTCGAAGCGCTGGGCTATGTGGCTTGCGGCGATTATCGCTTTGAGCAGAAAAAGCTGGTGGCAAAGCACTTTGAGCATCCGGACCCGACTCAGCCCAAGGTCTTTATTTCTGAGCTGCTGGTGGAAGAGTTCAGCCCAGAGTTGCAACAGCGGGTTGCCGACTTGGTTGAGCAGATCCCAACCCAGGCTTTGACCGCAGATAACTTTACTTATTCCGGCAGACACTGGCAGCTTGACTATGACACCTACCAAGCCCTGCTCGCCGAGAGTGAGTATGCTGCCTGGGTTGCCGCCTTTGGTTATCGTGCCAACCACTTTACCGTGTCTGTGAACCACCTGGCCGAATTCAGCACCCTGGCTGCCGTCAATACCGCGCTCAAGGAGGCTGGTTTTACCCTCAACAGTGTTGGCGGTGAGATCAAGGGCTCGGCCGAAGTCTTGCTGGAACAGTCTTCCACCATGGCCGACAGAATCCCCGTTGCCTTCGATGACAAGACGGTAGAGATCCCCAGTTGTTTCTATGAATTTGCCCTGCGTTATCCCAAAGCTGATGGTGAACTCTATACCGGCTTTGTTGCTGCCTCGGCAGATAAGATTTTTGAGAGTACCAACGTCAAGTCGTAACAGTGCTTAATTAGTTACAGAATGGCCTCCTTAATTAAGGAGGCTTTTTTGTAAGTAAACAAAACATCATGCTTAATATAGTGAAGCATTAATGTTGTTATGATGTTTTAATTATGTTTTTCGTTGGTGTTAATTTGCCAAGGTTAATTTATTTTTATGATGTTTTTTATGATATATACCCAGTTTTTAATCTATTTAGACTAGTCATTAAGTGTTGGTGTTGATCGCTGTGTTTTTCATGATTATGCTGTTTACATAAGTAACAATATGTATTGAATGCATTCGAGCTAATATCGAGACGCTATTCCGTTTGGGGCGGCGGAAAATCACATGAATAAGAGAAATAAGTCGAATAGTAAATTGCAGAGCTTGGTCAAGTTGGCCATGCCTTTGCTATTGTTTTTGGCTTTTTCTAATGCAGCGATATCTAATGAGTTTGAAGAAGTTAATACGCTGATATCTATTGCCAAACAGAACGCGTCACCGGTAAATCAGTTGGCAATCTATTCTCTCTCCTTGCCTTGTATTATGGCCGTTAAACTGGCGGATAACGCCGTCTTGGCCGAAGTGTTTAAAGCCATTACAGTCAGTTGGTTTATTTTGTTCTTATGCGGGCCCCGTATTCCCAACCTGGGTGTCCCGCAACTTTCCTTTGGTTGGATGCCCTATTGGGCGCAATTACTCCTCGAATGGGTAAAACCTATTCGTGGCAGTACCTCTTAGACTGGAATTATCTCCAGATTAATTCGTTTTA
The DNA here is from genome assembly GCF_056497865.1 of Shewanella sp. VK101. Taxonomy (NCBI): domain Bacteria; kingdom Pseudomonadati; phylum Pseudomonadota; class Gammaproteobacteria; order Alteromonadales; family Shewanellaceae; genus Shewanella; species Shewanella sp. VK101. The sequence continues at coordinate 4,166,012 of NZ_CM151402.1, read as the reverse complement.
AATAAATTAAGGCTTTTAAATATGAGATCCGGTAAATATCACCGCGATCTGGCCTTGTCACGCATAATAAAAAGTAAAAAAGCAAAGACGAGCTTCCCTTTGCTGGGCTTACTATTGCTTGCGGGACAAGCTCAGGCGGTTAATGAGTTTGAACTCAAACAGGAAGAATTCGGCGAATGGACTGCCTATTTCAATGCGTCTTATACCCGCAATGTCTACAGTGAGTCGGCCTTCGATGCGTATCGGGCTTATAGCCTGGATGCCAGGGTCGATTACAACAGTGATTGGGGCAGTGTGCTGCTGACCTTTGGCGGTGAAAAAGAGACGCTGCACGGTAAGGAGTCGAGCTTTTTTGACCCCTTGCTCGAGTATCGGACGCCACTCTATTCTCTGACCGAGACTCTATCACTCAAGGGCAGTGTCGGAGTCTATCTGCCGGCGGCGCATTACACCAAGCTGGATAGACTGGAGTATGCCCCCAGAGTGGCGGCTTATCTCTTCTATCGCCCTGAGGGCAACTTCAGCTTCTACCTGTCTCCCAGATACAGGTACAACGCCTACAAGTACAAGACCGCCGGTGAGCGGGTGCTGATTGAACATCAGGTCGATCTGGTGGCCGATGCCTATTGGCAGTTTGCCAGTAATTGGTACCTGGATATCAGCGGCCGCTATCGGATGTCGAAGAATTACCGTGGTCGTCGTATGGATGACCAATTCACCTTTGCCCAGGAACTGGGATGGATGCCTGCCGAGAGTTGGACATTGGCCATTGGCCATAACAACAGCGGCCGTTTCTACCACCCGGAACTGGGGCCTTCCGAAGGATTTGAGCTGTATGACAAGCGCAGCTCCACCTTCTATTTCTCAGTAACAAAATACCTATAAACTCAATTTATTCAGAGGATTAAATGAAGAAGTCAAGTCTGAGCCTGGCGATAGCAGCCAGCCTGGCACTCGCAGGATGTGGGGCAGGAGAAGAACCATACAAGGAGTTGCCCAAAGATGAGAAACAGATTAGCAGCGACTCGATAGAGAAGGCCGGTGAGCGCCAATACCTCTATATCCGCAGTGTCGGCAAGGCGCCGCGTTATGCCGCCGCTATCCGCGGCTTCAGCCAGGGGGATCCCAAGTTGGTGACCCTGCACAAGACAGAGAATGGTATTCAGGTTCGCCAGTTGGACCGGGACGCCATAGGTCTTGGTCATGACAGCCGCTACCAGGAGGGCATCAACCAGGCCCCGGTACTGACTATCCCCGGTGAGTACATAGACTTCAGATGTACCGAAGACAAGTGGCGTGAATGCATCAACGTCGAGCAGGTCAATACAGATGCCAACCTGACCTGGCAGGACAAGCGCTTCTTTGTGCCTGACTTTGCCGACACCAAGATTGCCGAGCTGGGGATCAACGATATCTTTATGTTTGGTGAGTGTGTCACCGAAACTGAATCCCCAAAACTGGTCAATGCCGGAGCCTACAAAGGCTATGAAATGGACCTGGACAAGGGCGTGATCAACTTCGAGATTGAACACACCTATCAGGCATCGGGCCAGTGTTTCAATCAGTTTTACGGTGGCAATCTGGATAATCTGTCGTTCACCACCACGGAATTTATCTCCATAGTGGCGCTGGATCAGCTGGCCAGTGAAGATTATCAAGCCATTCCTTACAGCGAGCATGAGAAGGGCACCTTTGGTTTCTTCAACTCCAGTCACAGCTATCGGGACAGAACCGACTCAGAAGGGGTGGATGGCTATGTTCGTACCTACCTGAACCGCTTCAACCCGGCTAAGAGTGAGTTGGTGTACTACTTGTCCAACAACTTCTATGAAGCCAAGAACAAGCCTTTCCTGGATGCGGCTATCGAATCTGTGACCGCGATGAATATCGCCAACAGTCGTTATCATACCGGCTTGCCACAGATTAAGCTGGAGCAGGCGGGCGATAAACGCCATGGCGATCTGCGTTATAACCATATCACTCTGTTTGATGAGCCTCTGGATAACGGTCTGGCCGGTTACGGTCCATCAGCAGCCAACCCACTGACAGGGGAGATTGTCAGCGCCAGGGTTAACCAATACAGCTCCAACCTCAAGCAAGGCGCGGTGCGTTACTATCGGCAACTGATGCTGGATTATAACCGCGGCAAGTTGGATGCGGCTTCGGTCGAAGCGCTCACCGGCGTGCCTTATCAGCAAGCCGTGGTTAAGCCAGCGGCTTCCACCACATTGCAAGCTGTGCCTGCGGCGCTGGACAAGCCCGCCGATGTGATGGTAGCCGTCACTCCGGCAGCTCTGCCACTCAAGCCCGCTGAGCAGCAGTTCAACGCCTTGGCCGACTTCGATGAAGCCAGCCGTGACTATTGGTCCGAGCATACTTTGATGCATGTCGACACTGTGTTTGCCGCAGGTGGTCAGCAAAGAATGCTGCCGGCCGGCGTCAAGGACCACAAGATTGATTGGCAGAATGCCGAGTTGTGGGTCAATGGTGATGTTGGCGGTAAGCTGCAGGCATTCGAGAAGCTGAGCCTGGATCTGCAGGATAGCCTGAGCACTGCGCTGGCCGCCCAGGCCTTTGCCGGTACCCTGACCCATGAACTGGGCCACAACTTCGGCCTGAGACACAACTTCGCCGGTAGCCGCGATGGTGACAACACCTTCAACCAACAGGAAATGGAAACACTGAACCAGGCCTTTGCCGGTGCCGGTTATCCTGATCTGAAAGTGAACGCCGAGTTCTCCAGCCAGATGGACTACAACGTCAACCGTTTTGCGACCACTTTTGAGCCCTATGACCTGGCGGCGCTGCGTTTCGGTTATGCCCGTGAAGTTGAGGCCGACAACGGCGACTTTGTCTCCCTCAAAGACGAAGATGCCAAGCGTCGTGATGAGCTGCAAAAAGGAGTGATCCAGGGCGAGACACGTTTCGGTGCGCTCTACAACATTGCCCGCGACCACAAGCTGCGCAGCTATGCCTTCTGTACCGACGAGCATGTGTCGCTCAACAGCAACTGTAACCGCAGTGATGCCGGTCAGAACCTGGATGACATCGCCCAGTTCTATATCGACAGATATCAGGACAGCTATGAAACCAGTAACCTGAGACATAACCGTCAGTCGCTTTATGAAGACCACAGTCTGGGTTACACCATTGCCCGCAAGCGTCAGTTTGATGAGATCCGCCAGTTTATCGAAGATGTCAGCTTCCTCGAGGGGATCTTTGACTTGCCGGAAAACTTCTTCGCCAACGACTGTCAGCTGAAAGTCGCAGCCGGCCAGGATGCCTGGTATTGTGCCAACCAAAGGGCGATGAACAAGGCGGCAGACCTGTTCCTGCGCCTTGCCGGTGAAAATGATGCCGTGGTAGATGTCACCTTCCGCACTGCAGATGGCCAGGCAGCCCTGAGACAGCAGTACAACTTTGCCAAGTTGCTGGAACAGTATCGCTTCAAGAGCGCCGACATGACCATGAAGTTTGCTCCGGGTGAAGTGATCAGCAGGTTTGCCGATTCTCCAGAGGCATTGAAGGAACTGATTATCAACTATGGTATCAAGGAAGAGTTCCGGGATATGCTGAGCGCCGATGTGACCTTCGCCGGTCGTTTGTTGAACGGGATCAAGGCGCCTGAAGGCTCGCCCAACCATCCTTATGTCAACGAGCGTGATGTGCTTGGGGTATGGCCGGACAAACTGCTGGCAGTGCGTGCCTTGGTAAGTCGCACGACTCCGAGATCGACTTCCAGCCGTGGTCACAAGGCGCTGGTAGATCTGCCACAAACCGGCAAGCTGTTCGAAGATATGCTTTGCCGCATGGCGCTGGGTAATGGCCCGGATCTGGTCAGCAATGGCAAGCCTTTGTTTGCCGATGCCTGCAACAGCAGTCCTGAGCTGAAAACGTATCTGCCTTACTACAGCGATTTTGCCAGCCAGAGCATAGAGCCTCTGCCCAATTATGACCGCACAGTATCACGCTTCTTCGGCTTTGATACCGTCAATGGTCAACCCAAAGGCAAGAGCAACCTGCTGCAGATGATGCTGAGACAAGTGGTGTTGGCATCGGTCGACAGCGACTATCAGGGTGAGCAGAAGGCCAGGGTATGGCGTGAATATGTCGGTATTCATCAGGCTGCCCCTGGGCTGGATATGCAGGCTCAAGTGTCCCTTAACGGTAAAATCTACGCCGCGACCGCCGAGAATAAGTTGGCGCTGGCGCTGATTGCCCGCATCAAGGAGGTGGAGCAGTTTATCGCCTCGGCTTCTCCTGAACTGCTGGCGCAGCAGCTCAAGGGCGGCACTGTGGGTGAGATACTCAATGGTCAACTGAGCCGTGACCGTCTTGCTCTGAGCTACCTGCCTGTGCTTGATTAAACCAAGGTCTGACAGCTTGATAATAAAGAACCCAGCCTAGGCTGGGTTCTTTATTTGTGTCTGAGTGACTCTTTGAGGAGCCAGGCTAACCTTCAGGCCTTGAAGGTCAGTGAAACCTTGAGTCCGCCTAGTGCCGGGCTCTTGCAGAAGTCGATATCCAACTGATACTGCTCGGCAATATCCTTGACTATCGACAACCCCAGCCCATGACCATTGATCTCTTCATCCAGGCGATTGCCGCGGCGGGTGAGGGTTTGCATGTTTTCCTCTGCCACCCCTGGGCCGTCATCTTCGACGCTGACATACACCAGTCCTTGATGTTGCCACACCCTCACCAACACCTGGCTTGAGGCCCACTTATAGGCGTTGTCCAACAGGTTACCGAGCAGTTCCATGCCGTCTTCTCTGTGGATTGGTAGCCTGGGAATACCATCACTGATATCGAAGCGCCAGCTAATCTGCTTGTGTCTATGCACCTTGTCCAGGGTCTGGCACAGGCTCTCCAAATCCCTTGGCAGCACCAACTGTGCCGCCGGCAGCATATCGCCTGTGATCCGCGCCGCCGCCAGTTTACGCTCTATCATCTTGTGGATCTGATCCAGTTGTTGCTCCAGTGCCCTGGCGGTATCGGGATCTTTCAGCCCCAGCGCTTCTACCTGCTGGCGCATCACTGCCAGTGGCGTCTTCAGGCCGTGGCTGAGATTGCCCAGATTATTGCGGCTGCGCTGAATTTGGTTACTCGTGTATTCAAGCAGCTCGTTGTAGGTTTCGGCCAGAGGTTTGACTTCGGGAGGAATGGTCTCCAGCGACAGCGAGTTGATCTCCCCCTCCCTGAGTTTGGCCAGCGCCTGTTTTATCTGCTTCACCGGCTTGAAGGATTGCCGCAATACCAGAAATATTCCCAGGATCATTGCCAGCAACATGGCCAGGTTGACACTCAGTTTGGTGCCATAAACCTCGGTAAATACCTTGCGGCCTATGCTGAGATCCTGTGCCACCGTCAGGGTGGCATTGATCTTCTTGCTACTTGAGGTCAGCCCCAAAGACAACAGTTGAATGTCGTGATTCTGTGGCCCTTTGGTTTGCCAGGCACGGGTTTGCCCTGGCTCCAATTGCACTATTTCCAGGCGTTGATCCCACAAGGAGCGGGAGCGGATCTCCCGATCCGGCAGATTGAGCTGGTAGTAGCGCCCGGAATAGGCGGGTTTGTAGAAGCCGGAAAGCAGGCTCTGATCTATCAGGATCTCACCGTCATTGAGGTGAGTGGCCAGCGCCACTTGCTCCAGATCTTCCTGCAAGCGGTTGATAATAGAGTCGTGAAATGCCTGGCGCAGCATGGATTCCATAAACGCCAGGCCTATCAGGGTACTCAGTAACACCAGTGCTGTCAGCCACAGGCTCAGCTTGGTGCGGATGGACATCATCAGGATTGGCTGCCGTGAAAGATATAACCTTGGCCGCGACGGGTTTCTATCGCTGTCTTACCCAGTTTCTTGCGCAGATGGGTGACATAGACCTCGACCACATTGCTCTCTTTCTCATCATCAAACTGGTACAGCTTGTCGGTGATCTGTGCCTTGGAAAGCAGCTTCTTGGGCGACATCAAGAAGATCCGCAGCAAGCGAAACTCCATGGCGGTCAGGTCGAAACGTTGACCATTGACAGTCACAGTCTGCTCGGCTTCATCCAGACTGACGCCACCGAAGTTCAATTGCTTGCCGGGCACAGTGGCACGGCCATGGGTGCGGTGGATTATCGCCTGCAGTCTGGCCAGCAGTTCCTGGGTGTGAAAGGGTTTGCCCAGATAGTCGTCGGCACCGGCATTGAAGCCTTCAACCTTTTCATGCCACTGGCTGCGGGCGGTCAGCATAATCACAGGAGTGGTCAGCCCCTGCTGACGCCATTTTTCCAGCAACTGCAAGCCGTTGCCATCGGGCAGGCCGATATCGAGAATGATGCAGTCATACTGGGTTTCTTTGACCAGATAGTCGGCTTCTATGGCTTTGTCGGTCACATCCGTGACATAGCCTGCTTGCTTTAGTTGTTTTGCCAGTTCTTCAACCAGCAGGGCATTATCTTCAACGAGTAGAAGTTTCATTGGGACGACATTCGCTCGGTAATGGGATTAGATCATCGTGTAAACCTGTGCCTGCATTCAGACTCAGACTGACGATATGGCCATGTTCGACTTTTATCTGCAAATCATAACGCCATTCACCCTCTTTCTGATAGAGATGAGCGTCAATCAATTTGCCATGGCACACCCATTGTAGCTGAGAGAGAGTGGCATCCAGGGAGAGGATCGTCCCGGATTTCACTAATTCCTTGGCGATATCGTGATCGGGTTCCAGGTGGGGACTGGCCACTTCAGCCTTTGCAGTGCTCAAAGTCAGGCTAATAAAGCAAATGAAAAATAGCCCTCTCAATTGATGCTCCTGAAAAACAAAAGTGGCCAAGGTTATTACCTTGGCCACTCTATAGAATCAGGCTTAAATCAAGCTGAAGCTGGCTTAGCGGGTACCGTAAACTACTATGGTTTTACCGTGCGCCTGGATCAGGTTCTGCTCTTCCAGCATCTTGAGGATGCGGCCCACGGTTTCGCGGGAGCAGCCAACAATCTGACCGATTTCCTGACGGGTGATCTTGATCTGCATGCCGTCTGGATGTGTCATGGCATCAGGCTGTTTAGCCAGATGCAACAGGGTCTGAGCGATGCGACCGGCCACGTCGAGGAAGGCCAGGTTGCCCACTTTCTGGCTGGTGCTTTGCAGACGGTGTGCCATCTGAGCGGCCAGCTTCATCAGGATCTCAGGGTTAACCTGGATCAGCTGCTTGAACTTCTTGTAAGAGATCTCAGCAATTTCACAGGCTTGCTTGGCGCGAACCCAAGCGGTACGCTCGGCTTGCTCTTCAAACAGACCCAGTTCACCGATAAAGTCGCCCTGATTCAGGTAAGAGAGGATCATTTCCTTACCTTCTTCATCTTTAATCAATACGGCAACAGACCCTTTTACTATGTAATACAGAGTGTCTGAATCTTCACCAGCATGGATCAGAGTGCTTTTGGCTGGATACTTATGAATGTGACAGTGTGATAAAAACCACTCCAAAGTCGGATCTGGTTTTGGCTTACCAATCAGAGCCATGCCTATGTTCCTCGATTGATTAAAACGAAAGTAAGGATATTCTAAATAAGGATTTTACGTCAATATCAAAGAGTAAACTTTGAACCAAGTCTTAGTTTAGACTGAGTGAATCAACGCAATTAAATCGCTAATCTTGGTTATCATTCTGATACTTTAGTGATACATGTCAACCAATACAGATTAAAAGCCCCTGGAATCGCTCCAGTCTGTAGGTTAAATCACATCTTCTTCACCTTGCTCACAATTCGCCAAGCCCATTGAGAGCTACTATTAGCGTTTTATTGGTGGATTGACCTCGACTTTCACGCCGGGTTCGGGCTAATTTATGAGTCTGTATGCATAGATTATCAAAGGGTATCAGAGTGAAATCTCCCTTAATTGCAGCGGCTGCCATGTTGGCCTTGAGTCTGTTCAGCGGACAGTTACAGGCCTTTGCCATTCCCCAGCCAAGCAAGGAAATTGCCGCCAGCAAACTGGCCTATATTCAGCTCAATGCCGCAAATGGTGAAGTGGAAGCTCAGTACCTGCTAGGTTTGATGTATCTCTCCGGCCGCTTCGTTGCCGAGGACAAAATTGCCGGCCTCGCTTGGCTGACCAAGGCTGCCGAAGGGGGCGAAACCAAGGCGCAGCAAACCCTGGCAGACCTGGCATTTGAAGGCAAGTTGATGCAGCGGGATCTGGCGCTGGCCGAGCGTTGGTATCTGCCGTTGGCGGAGCAGGGCAACCATTGGGCCAGGTTCAGACTGGGTTTCCTCTATGCTTCAGGTGGTGAAGGGGTTAACCGCCATTGCGGCAAGGCGGTGGCGTTTTTCAGCTCGGCCGGTGATGACATCTCTCTTGGTAATGCCGCCTGGATCCTGGCCACTTGCCCCGAAGCCAAGTACCGCGATGGTGGTCGGGCGTTGGCGCTTGCCAAGCAACTACTGGAAGACAACAATCAGGACCCCACCAATCTCGATAACTTGGCGGCAGCTTACGCCGAATTAGGGGATTTTACCGCCGCGGTGGCGACTCAGCAGCAGGCCATTGCAGCGCTGGAGCAGTCGCAGGATCTCAGTAAGGCGCTTGAATTCCGGCAGCGGCTGGAGAGTTATCGCAGCCACAAGCCTTACCGTGAAGTGGTGCCCTTGATGGAATAACGCCCGTTGTGAATGCTTCAAGCCGATACGGATAATCCCTTTGCTGAACGCTGGGGTTTTTGCTGTGGTTGATTGTGTTTGCGTCAGAGGAAGAAACTGACGCTTGCATGGAGAGCACGAATTCGGGCAATAAAAAATGCCCATTATGGGTAATGCCGATCAGTTAAGACAGATCGCTTGACGATCTCACTGAAAGGATCAAAATCCGATGACCCCATGTCATCGGATTTTTTTATGCAACTTTCAGAAGCTTTGGCGCGTACTCATATCAATCGTCTTACCGAATTCACCTGTCTGGCCGATGTACTTGAGCCTGAGTTAATTCAGTCGTGCCTTGATTCACATGGTGTTGCCAGTTTAAGACGACGTAAGTTACCTATGGATGCCATGATTTGGGCGGTGATTGGTATGGCTCTGTTCAGAGGCGAGTCCGTCCGTTCACTCATCAATAAGCTTGATATCGTCTTACCGCAAGAGGTGGATTACGTTGCGCGCAGTGCTGTCACGCAAGCGCGTAAGCGATTGGGCTCTGACGTTGTTCAGGATGTGTTTAAGCGAAGTGCCAAGACCTGGCATGAAAGAGCAGAGCATCCTCATTGGTGTGGGCTCAACCTCTACGGTGTCGATGGTGTCGTGTGGCGAACACCTGATAGTGAGCAAAACAATCAGGTGTTCGCCAAAACCGCCAACGCTTCTGGTGATGCTGCCTATCCTCAAATTCGCATGGTTTGCATGATGGAGTTAAGCAGCCACCTGGTATTGAACAGTGCCTTTGATTCTGTTGCTGTCAGTGAAATGAATTTAGCCGCCGAACTGATATCAAGCATACCCAATAACAGCCTGACGCTGTTTGACAGAGGCTTTTATTCGTTGGGGCTTTTGCACGCCTGGCAACAGGCTCAACCGAACAGTCACTGGCTGCTGCCGTTGAAGAAAGGGACACAATATGAAGTGGTACGCTCTTTAGGAAAACACGACCAACTGGTGCAGTTAGCCACCACGCCTCAAGCCAGAAAGAAGTGGCCTATGCTACCTGACAATATTGAAGCTCGCTTACTGACAAAGACGATAAAAGGTAAGTCGGTTTCCATTTTGACCTCATTAACAGACCCCTTGCGTTATCCGGGGGCAGAGATAGCGGATTTATATGCCCATCGATGGGAGATAGAAGTGGGCTATCGGGAGATGAAGCAGCATCTTCTGGAGAGTCGCTTTACGTTGCGTAGTCAATTGCCAGAGTTGGTTATCCAAGAATTGTGGGGGGTACTATTGGCCTATAACCTCATCAGATACAAGATGATGTTGATGGCTAAGAGCTTACCGTCGTTACATCCGAACCAATTAAGCTTTAGAGATGCATCGAGTTATATCATTTTTAAACTGACTCAACTGTCATCTCAAACGCCTGGAAATGTCCCGAGAGAGGTCTTGGACATAGTGCGTAATGCGAGGCAGTTCAAGCTTGATGGGAAACGGGATAGAGCCTATCCACGTGCGTTAAAAATGAGTAAAAACAAGTATCCCATTAAGCCTAAGAAAAATGCCGTTCACACTAAGTGAACGGCATTACCCATTATGGGCATCTAAAATAGGGTAGGTTGTTGACATACTCAAGGGAACAAACAGATCAAGATGGGGGAATCTATCCCCAAGAGTATGTCAACCATCAGTATTTCGCCTGAAATCCCGATGACTGTAATTTACCCCTTTAGACTTAAATCAAACTTAATCGAGTCTGAAGCCAAAGTTTATCTGCATCCAGCCTATTCAATATCCTGCTCCAGCAGGGCTTGGCGCTTATCCATCAGGTCTTTGATCAGCGGTGTCAGAATAAGCTCCATTGCCAGTGACATCTTGCCTCCCGGCACGACCAGGGTGTTAACCCTGGACATAAAAGCCCCCTGGATCATCTTCAAATAATAGGGGAAGTCGACATTGTTGATGCCGCGAAAGCGGATCACCACAAAGCTTTCGTCCAGGCTGGGAATATCCTTGGCGCTGAAGGGGTTGGAGGTATCTACCGTAGGAACCCGCTGAAAATTGATATGAGTGCGGGAGAATTGTGGCGTCATATGATTGATATAGTCGTCCATCGAACGCACGATTGAGCCCATCACTTTTTCACGGGTATGGCCGCGCTCAGAGGTATCGCGAATGATCTTCTGGATCCACTCCAGGTTGACTATGGGTACCATGCCAATCAAGAGATCCACGTGCTGGGCAACATTGCTTTCGCCGGTCACTACACCGCCGTGCAGCCCCTCGTAGTAGAGCATATCCGTGTCTTCCGGCAGCGGTCGCCACTGAGTAAAGGTACCCGGCATCTGGTTGTAAGGCACGGCTTCATCGAAGGTATGCAGGTAGGAGCGGGTTTCCCCTTGCCCCGTGCCGGCATAGTCGGAAAAACACTTCTCCAGACGGGCAAAGTCATTGGCTTCCGGGCCAAAATAGCTGATGTTGCGGTTTTCGGCCTTGGCCTTGCGGATCATCACTTCCATTTCGGCGCGGGTATAGTGGTGAAAGCTGTCCCCTTCCACCATGGCCGCGTTGATCCCCAGTTGTCTGAAGATGTGACTGAAGGCGGTTGTGGTAGTCGTGGTTCCGGCACCCGATGAACCTGTCACTGCGATAATTGGATGTTTTGCAGACATTTTTCCTACCTGTTTCAAAGAGCTTGGGCTGCAGGCCGACGCTGTGGTTATCTGACCCGTTAACCTTTAGTTAACTACTTATAAAGGAATGCAGGGGGACGGGTCAATCGTCGACAAGTGGGGTACGCCGCATGATCTCCTCGCGGGAGCGGATGGCAACAGACTCGTCATCTTCGCTGAATTCTACCAGTAAATGGCCGCTCTTGAGCGCCAGGCGGCACTTGCCGATGGCCTGCTCCAACGCCTTGTCACCCAGGGCATCGAAACTGCCGTCTTCCACCTGGGAAAGCAGGTATTCCTTAATTAGGTTATCCAGGGTTTCCTTGGGCAGTTGCAGCAGGGATTCATAGGGTATCAGCATGGGTTGACTCCGTCAGATAACGCAGCAATCGCTGCTCCAGATAATAGCGTGGCTGCCACGGTGTGCCGCCCTCAATAAAGCCCACATGGCCGCCATTGGCATGCAGCTCATATTCGACGCAGGCGGGTAAATGCTCCAATGAAGGGATTACCGCGTCAGTCATAAAAGGGTCGTCTGCTGCATGCAGTATCAGGGTCGGTTTGGCTATCTTGCCCAATAAAGGCAAGGCGCTGGCCTTTTGATAATAGTCATCGACACCGTTGAAACCGTGCAGTGGTGCAGTCACCTGATGGTCAAAATCATAAAAGGTGTTCAGCCGTTTGATGGCCTCACCATTCAGCGGCAACTGGCTGTTGCCCCGCTCGAGTTTCAGCAGCATTTTTTGCTGCAATTGGCGGATAAGATAACTTTGATAAACCTTGGAGAAGCCTTTCTCCAACCGCTTGGCACAGGATGCCAGCGCCAGCGGTGCCGATACCACGGCGGCGCGGCTGAGCAGGCTTTTATCTGCAAATTCTCCCTGGTACTTGGCCAGTACATTGCCGCCGAGACTGTAACCTACCGCCAGCAGAGGCGAATGGGGATAGCGCTGCTTCAGGGTTTGCAGGCTATGGCTGATATCGGCCGTATCACCACTGTGGTAACTGCGCGCCAGGCGATTGTCTTCACCCGAGCAGCCTCTGTGATGGTGCACTACGGCTGCCAGCTCCTGCTTCTGACACTCGCGCAGCAGGCGGCGGATATAGTGGGAGTCGGCGCTGCCTTCCAGCCCGTGCAGTATTACCAACAAGGGCTTACCCGGGATTGGCGTCTTGAGCCAGTCGAGGTCGATAAAGTCGCCATCCTCCAGCTCCAGCCGTTCACGCCGCAGTGGTAGCCCTGCCACCTTGGTCAAAACAGGTATGATCGTTTGGAAATGGGGGCTCCTGGCCCACCAGGGCGGACGAAAACTACTGCTCATGGGATCTCGCTTGCGAAATGGCCTATTGCCGTGGGCACTTTGCTGTGGTTAATTGGTTATTGGCAGGATTGTAACACAGATGTCAGCACAGCTGAGTGCAGGGGAATGACAGGAGGACAGGCATGCAAAGACGGCAGTTTCTGCTTTGGGCTTTGGGGGGAACCAGTGCATTGGCATTGGGTGTCAGCCTCTATGAGGAGGAGGAAATCGCCAACCTGAGTGAGCATGAAAAGCCCCATGACCTTCTGCTTGGTGCCTTGATCCCCGTGTTGCTGGAAGGGGCATTGCCGGAGATTAACAAACATAGAAGCAGTGCCATCAATCGCACGCTGGATGCGGTCAATCAAACCCTGAAATGGCTACCTAAGGCCCAGCGTCAGGAGTTGGAACAACTGCTCGACATCCTGGAGAACCGCTTTGGTTTACTCTTGCTGAGTGGCAGCATGACGCCTCTGATGCTGCGCAGCCCCAATGAATTGGTCGAGATGCTGGAATCCTGGCGCAGCTCTTGGATGGAGCTGCTGCAACAAGCTTATCTCGGTCTCAGAGAGTTGTTGATGGCAAGCTATTATGCCTGCCCTGAGCATTGGGACAGACTCAACTATAACAAGCCAAAACTGGCACTCTGATACCCGACTGGAGACACATTTGCCGATAGCTGATCCCATTTTGGCCGGGCTGGCCGCAGGTTGGAAACATACAGATGGAGCCTCTTTGACCGAGGATCTTGAACTGGAGACGGATGTTGTCATCATAGGCACAGGTGCCGGCGGTGGCACGGCGGCTGAAGTATTGACTCAGGCGGGGCTCAGAGTCTTGCTGTTGGAGGCCGGGCCGCTCAAGTCATCCCCTGACTTTGTCATGGAGGAGCGCCGCGCCTATCCAGAACTCTACCAGCAAGCGGCGGCCATGAAGACCCAGGATAAGGGGATCAGTATTTTCCAGGGTAAGTCGGTCGGCGGCTCCACCACAGTCAACTGGACTACTTCGATTCGCACCCCCAAAGCCACTTTGGATTATTGGCAAAGCCTTGGGGTTAAAGGTTTGTCCCGCAGCGAGCTGGATCCCTGGTTCGACAAGATGGAGCAAAGGCTCAATATCAGTCGCTGGCCGATAGATCCCAACCGCAACAACCAGGCCCTCAGGGATGGCTGTGTCGCGCTTGGCTGGGACTACACAGTTATCAAACGCAATGTGCTGGGCTGCTGGAACACGGGGTACTGCGGTATGGGTTGCCCGGTGAATGCCAAGCAATCCATGCTGGTCACCACAATACCGGCTGCCCTGAATGCCGGAGCAGAGTTATACAGCCATGTTCGCGCCGAGCGCTTCGAGCATCATGGTGAGCGGGTTTTTGCCCTCAGAGCCGAGGCGCTCGATGGCTATAACAAGCCCACTGGAGTCAAATTGATGATCCGCGCCCGTCATTATGTGGTGGCGGCTGGGGCAATCCACACTCCGGCATTACTGCTGCGTTCACAAATGACAGATCCCTATCAGCGCCTCGGCAAGCAGACCTGTTTACACCCAACCGTGCTCAGTGGCGCCCGCTTTCGGGAGGCAATCAATGCCCACTCCGGGGCACCGCAGTCGATATATTCGGATCAGTTTGTTTGGCAAGATGGGGCCACTGGTCAACCAGGATATAAGCTGGAGGTACCGCCGGTACATCCTGTGCTTATCGCCTCCAAAACTCTGGGCTATGGGCCACAGCATGCCGAGCTGATGTCCTGGTTCAATCATCTGCAGGTCACCATAGCCCTGATCCGGGATGGCTTTTCGCCGGAATTGCCCGGTGGCCAGGTATTGCTGACAGATAAAGGCACTGCCCTGGATTACCCTCTGACGCCGGCCTTGTTTGCCGCCGCCAGAAGGGCCTTTGCCAGCATGGCCGAGCTGCAGTTTGCCGCAGGCGCCGAGCAGGTTATGCCCATCAATGAGGGCGCCGGAATTTTGTCCTCCTGGCAAGAGGCCAAACAGGTTATTGCCGACATGCCGCTGGCGCCACTGAAGACCATAGTGGCTTCGGCGCATGTGATGGGTGGCTGCGCCATGGGGGAAGACAGGCAGTTATCCTGGGTGAGCAGCGAAGGCCAGGCGCATTACTACAGCAATCTGTCGGTGATGGATGGCTCTGTATTCCCCAGCAGTTTGGGAGCCAATCCACAGCTGAGTATCTATGGTTTGACTGCGCGCAACGCCAGCTTGCTGGCCCGGAGGCTCAAGCCTGAGCCAGCAGAGCAGGATGTTGCTGAGGGCTGAGGTTGAACTGTGCCAGATAGGTACTGAGATTGTGTTGCTTGTCTTCAGTGACGCTGCGAGGCAGGCCATTGAGTTTGTGCAATATCAGCTGCTGCCCTCTGCGTTCCATCATCAGCTCGACATCCAACATCTGTTGGTACTCGGCTTGTCCCAGGTTGGGTTTGGCCAAGCGTCTCAGCCGCCGATAGGGGCGCAGAATGCCGCTTTCCCACTGCTCAACTTCGCTGTGGAGCTGGGACCATGATCCCTGGTTGAGGCTAACGCCTTTGTTGTCCAGAGTCAGCGCCAGCAGCAAGAGGTTGACTATCAGGCCGTGTTCGTCCTGCAGTTTTATCAGCAGGCTTTCCAGCGCCGGGTAAAGTGTTTCACATTCCTGCCAAAGACTAGAGGTAAACAGACTCGTATGTGGCACGCTTTTCTCCTTGCTTGCAATCTCAACACCCGGGTTTCCCCGGCTCAAAGGCCTGACTCGGCTTCGATGGTGTCTATCTCTTCCTGAAGTTCCAACCAGTTCATTTCACTCTCTTCCAGCGCCTGCGAAAGTTGGGTGCGCTCGGCGAGGATCTCCGTCAGTTTGGGCTTTTGCTCGGCCTCGTAGAGAGAAGTATCCGCCAGCAGATTTTCCAGCTCCGCCAATCTGTCGGTAGCCTGGCTTTGCTCGGCTTCCAGTTTGGCCTGACGTTTCTTCAGCGGCGATAGTTTTTGCCTCAATTCAGCTTCCAGACGCTTTTGCAGCTTCTTGTCCTGGGCCGGTGAGGCTTCGTCAACCTGAGACATACATGCCGTTGCGGCTTTGGCGGCATCCAGCAACCACTGGTGATAGTCATCCAGATCGCCATCGAACATCCGCACTTCGCCGCCATCGACCAGGTAATAGTCGTTGCAGGTGAGTCTCAGCAGGTGACGGTCGTGGGACACTATCACCATGGCGCCTTCAAAGCCCTGCAGCGCTACGGTCAGGGCGTGGCGCATCTCCAGATCCAGGTGGTTGGTGGGCTCATCGAGCAGCAATAGATTGGGGCGTTGCCAAACCAGCAGCGCCAGCACCAGACGGGCCTTTTCACCACCGGAGAAGGGACGCACTTGGGCAAGTGCCATATCGCCCTGGAACCCAAAACCACCGAGGAAGTCTCTCAACTCCTGTTCGCGGGCATTGGGGGCCAGGCGCTGCAGATGCTGCAGCGGGGTATCATCCAGCTGTAGAAACTCTATCTGATGCTGGGCAAAGTAGCCGATATTGAGCCCGGGATTGGGCTCGTACAGGCCGCGCATGGGCGAGAGTTGCTCAGACAGCAACTTAATCAGGGTGGACTTACCGGCACCGTTGCGCCCCAGCAAACCGATGCGGGCGCCGGGTACCAGATTGAGATGCACCTTGTTGAGAATAGCCTTGTCGCCGTAGCCAACCGACACATCTTCCATCTTCACCAAGGGGTTGGGCAGCGCATCCGGCTCGCGAAACTCCATATAGAAAGGGCTGTCGGCCTTGGAAGGCATCAACTCAGTCATCCTTTCCAGTGCTTTCAGGCGGCTTTGGGCCTGTTTGGCCTTACTGGCCTTGTAACGGAAGCGGTCCACAAAAGACTGCATGTGCGCACGCTCTCGCTGCTGGCGTTCATAGGCCACCTGTTGCTGGGCCATACGCTCGGCGCGAGTGTGTTCAAAGGCGCTGTAGTTACCCTTGTAGAAGTTGAGTTTCTGGTGTTCCACATGGACGATTTCGTCCACTATGGCATCGATAAAGTCACGGTCGTGGCTGATCAGCACCAGCGTACCCTGATAGGATTTAATCCAACCCTCCAGCCAGTACATGGTATCCAGATCCAGGTGGTTGGTGGGTTCATCGAGCAGCAATAATTCCGAGCGACACAGCAGTGCCTGCGCCAGATTGAGACGCATCCGCCAGCCGCCGGAGAAACTCTTCACCGGATGGCTCTGCTGGGCCTCGGTAAAGCCAAGACCTGCCAGTAGGGTACCGGCACGGGCGCGTATGCTGTAGCCGCCTACGGCATCAAGCTTGCCGTGCAGTTCGGCTATCCTGTGGCCATTATCCTCTGCTTCAGCTTTCGCCAGCTGGGTTTCGAGCTCGCGAAACTCACGATCGCCATCGAGCACATATTCCAGTGCCGATACCTCCAGCGCCGGGGTTTCCTGGGCGACAGTTGCAATGCGCCACTGGGATGGCACGCTGATCTCGCCTTTGTCCAGGTGTAGTTGCCCTAAAATCAGGGCCAGCAATGAGGACTTGCCCGTACCGTTGGCGCCGACTAATCCCACCTTGTGGCCGGGATAAATAGTCAATGAGGCCTCGTCAAGCAAGGTCTTGGTGCCACGGATCAACTGGGCATCGGAAATGGTGATCATGAATACTGCTTTGGAATACGCTGAATTTATGGGGCCAGATGATAGCCCAGAACCCCGGCCTCAGGCTATAGCAGCAACACTTTGCTGTGAGCTGGCACCTGGGTAAAAGTAGTTCATCATTTCGAATGAAAGACTCCCCTCAAAAGTATAGTTTTACGGCTAACGACGCGAAAAATATCGGAAAAAGCCAAAGTTTCAGATATTTCTGAGCTGCTTTTTGTAAAAACTTGCAGTACCATCCAGGCGCGCTCAAAAAAGCGCCACAGGAAACAAGGAGTTTTACCAAGGGGTAACCTAATTACCTTGGGGCAGACAGGGAGAGTCGTAGATGGGCGTAATCCGCGTAGTCAGCATGGCTGAGTTGCATCTCAGCGATGCCGGGCAGATTGAGGCCAACTGGCAAAGCTTGAGCAATGAACAGCTTGTATCTTTGGCGCCGTCCGGGCGCTCGCTCGAGCAGCTCAAGCGGGAACTGGCCGATGGCAGCAGAGTGATCCTCAGTGATACTCCAATCTTGCCACTATTTCGTTATCAATCAGGCGAGTGGATTACCAACATTCAAGAAGGTATTTCCCCTCACGCCGTTAATCAGATCCAAAAGCGTTTTGCCTCTGCAGGCAGCAGTGCTCACTTTAAGACATCCACCGGCAGCCTGGCCCCGGCCATCGAACCTGTTTACAGCCCGGATCCCAGCCTTACTCAGATTGCGCCCACCACGGCGCCAACGGCCAAAATCAGCCCCAAGTTCGCTCAAGCCAGACGCAGGTTGGAGTTGGAACTGGTTTACGATGACAAAGAGGAGACGGCGGCCGGTAAGGTGCCCTATAGAGTCGAATTCAGTGATGGTTCGCAAAAGAGCGGGGTATTGAATGCCAAGGGCTGGGCCTGCCTGGAAGATTGCCCCAACGGGGAAGCCACAGTGATCTTCGGCGATGAGGCTGAGCGCCAAAGTGCAGAGCAAAGGTTACCCGACCTCTACCGTCAGTTGGCGGCGTCGCTGGACACCGCGGCAGCGGAAATGGCCAAGAAAAGCGAACAGTTGGCCGCTCAGGCGGATGTTCAGCAAATCAGTGACAGCTTCAGGCAAAAAGTGGATGCACAGCTGGCGGAGCTGACGGCTCAGCGAGAACAGTTCAACCAACAGCAAATCTGGCAACAAGCCTTGCAGACTGGCCAGGCTTACACACAGGGGCTGAGTCAGGGAACAGCCAGCTTCATGGACGATTTGCTGGATTTCAGCGGCTTGATGGCATTCCTCGAGGAAGCAGAGATAAGTCTTTCTTTGTTGCTCGAGGCGATAATGACAGGCGATGTCGATGCTCTGGAGGCCAAACTGGCCCAATGGCGTGCCCGCGGTGAAAATGGCTTGAAGGCCACAGGTGAAGCGATGGAAATGCTGATCTTGCTGTTAAAAGATGAGTATGTCCGGGCCTTATTGCAATCACTGCCACTGCGTTATCTCGACGCCCTTCCCAAAGATAAGCTGGCCGAAATAGCCGGTTATATGCATAGCCGGGTCAGTTTGGATGGCATGTTGGAGATGTCTCTTGTCCTGCTTGCTGCGCTGGTTGGCAGCGTCTTTGGGGTGATCCTGATGTTTCTTGTTGTGACCAAGAAACGGGCCAGCAGGATTATCAGCCCGGCCAGCAGCGTATTGGAAGATATCGCCAAGGCGCAAAAGGCGGTTCGGAACGACCATGCAGTTCAAACTTATATCGGAAAACACCAGACTCCACTGAATAGCAAGACGCCAAAGGGTGATGTTGACACTCCTTTGAAAAGTCAGGAGAATCCAAAAGGTGTTCCAAGCACTGAGTTGTTGAAGGTAAAACTAGGCACTTTAAGAGGAGAGCCTGAGTTGCCTCATCCAAACGCGAATGCTGACATGGTTCGCTCTCTCAATAGGCAAAATGAATCAGCAGAAATTTTGTCGAAACGAGGCTTGGATGTGATGCATTTACCTAATACGGGACGGAAAGGCGGCAACCCAGATTTAGAAATCAATGGAAGAGCAGCAGATGTGTATTCTCCAAAGTCTAAAAACCCGCACACCATTAGAGATAATATGATTCATAAGGTTGAGCACCAGGCACCGGATATAGTTTTGAACATTACCGATTCCCCATTGAGTTCAGCTGATATGTTGAAGTTTTTGGATGAAAAGCCGGTGAATGGTTTACAGAACCTGTATTTGATTGACGGTGAAAATGTTTTATTGAGGAAGTTCTAAGATGACTATGACTCTCAATTTGGAAGTTGCGAAGGGTGTTAGGCTTCAGGATATAAAAGACGCTTTAATGGGGGTTGAGTATTCTGAATTGTTTGAGACGGAGTCCGAGCTGTCTATAATATTACCTAATACAAATGCGTCCATGTCGGTTAAGACGAATCTTGAAAATTCGACAGTATTAACTGAAGACTTGGAAGATGCAGACTGGTCTGTTGGATTACGAGCATATTTTGATGTTGATGCTACGTTGCCTAACCCATTTGATGATGTGAAGAGAATTGTGTTGAATCTATCAAAGCAAACTTCATTTGAGTTTGCTTTGTCATTTCAATACGAGTCTCTTTATGCTCAGAAAGACTCTAATGGTCTAGAATTGAGTAAAGATTTTTAAATGAGGTGTAAAGCCCTACGTCAAAGGGCAGGGCCAGAGCATACTTTGAACACTGGAGGATCCCCTCATAAATTTGTCCTCCCAGAGGTGTTAACCAGTTTAAGAAATTCACCCCAAGCCCAGCGAAAATGCGATTCTTTGATTGAGTATTCCGGACGTCGTCTCACTTCTTTGCAATAAAAAAACAGGACAGCCATATCTTTTTGATGTTTCGCACAGCCTTGACTAGGCTTTGAAATACCCATCAAAGCTCAGTCGAGGTTGGTTATGACCACTGCCCGTCGCCAGTTGATAGATGCTGAAAGTACGCCCTTTTACCACGTGATTAACCGTTGCGTCAGAAGGGCATTTTTGTGTGGTGAAGACGCTCTGTCGGGGCGCAGTTACGAACATAGACGTGGCTGGATAGTGGATAAAATCAGGCAGTTGTCGTCAGTATTCTGCATCGACGTTTGCGCTTATGCGGTCATGAATAATCACTACCATTTGGTGCTCAAAATCGACCTTGCTGCACAACAATCGTTGTCGCCATTTGAAGTCATTGAACGTTGGACATTGCTCTTTAGTGGCAATCCTGTGGCGGCAAAGTTCCTCAAGGGCGATAGTCTCTCAGACGGTGAGCGAATACTGTTGGATACGCTGATTGGTAATTGGCAGGAACGCCTTGGCAGTATCAGTTGGTTTATGCGCTGTTTAAACGAAGATATCGCCCGCAAGGCCAATCGAGAAGATGGCTGCAAGGGCGTATTCTGGGAAGGACGCTTTAAGTCGCAGGCGTTGCTCGATGAACAGGCGCTACTGGCCTGCATGATGTATGTGGATTTAAATCCCATTCGCGCCGGTATTGCAGATTCGCTGCAAGCTTCTGATTACACATCCATTCAGGAGCGCATAGAGGAAGTTGCTGAGCCTGCATCTGCCAACGCTTCAATTAAGCCACTGCTGCAATTTGACGGTGCAGCAACTACCGCAGAACAAAGCGGTATCCCGTTTCACTTTGCCGACTATCTGGAGCTGATTGATTGGACAGGCCGGGCGGTGCGGGAAGACAAGCGTGGCTTTATTGCCTCTTCCAGACCCAAACTACTGCTTGAGCTTGGTATCAGTGACGATGCCTGGATAACTTCCGCCAAGGAGTTTCGCCGTCAGTACAGTAGCATGAGTGGCCGATGGGATGCGATGTGTGCCATGAAGGCCAAATATGGTGGTAAATGGTGCCGGGGTAAGCAACAAAGCCAAGCAATACATCCCCATTAACCTTAAACCGTTGGTGATTTTGCAGCAACAGGCTTAAGCCTGCCGTTGGCATGCCTGGCAACCGCAGTTTTTGTATGAAGCACGCAGATTACTCATCTCAGAGAGTCTCATTTCCAAAAATCCGTCGTTATTTATCAGAGACTGACACCCTGCAGTGAGCTTTTCCTTTTCCTTATAGCTCAGAAAGTGTTTAGGATGTCCTATATATCTGAGAAGATTAAGTGATAGGTGGCTTGATTTTTTTGCAGCTATTTCTTCAGAGGATATTAGTAATATTTTATCGCATGAAAATATTGACAAGTTGATTTTTTAATAAATTTCTGTTGAGGTTGAATCATTAAGAGCTTTTAAAAAACAGGCCGAACTGTTATGTTGAATTCAATGGTGAGGTGATTTTATCTTAACCGGTTAAGGCTGGCATTCACAAGTTGATCTGCTTGCCTAGTCGTTTCTGGTAAACGATATTTAGGTGAAAGCTTCAGAATCCAATCACAAGCAGTTGATAATGAAATACGGTGACCAATTGAAACGTAGATAGGATTGATCCTTGTCTGAGTTCTCAACACATTACCAATTACTTCATTGTGATCCATTAGAGGTGCAATAGCTCCTCTTATTGGACTTGGATCTTGATGTTCGCCGAGTAATCGTGTTTTACCACAGCCAATGGTGGGGATATCAAAAATAACGCCAAGATGACAAGCCAAGCCAAAACGACGGGGATGTGCATAACCTTGTCCATCACACACGACCAAATCCGGTGAGTGCTGAAGTTTTGCGAATGCTTGAATTAATGGTGGTAGTTCTCGGAAGGAAAATAGTCCTGGAATATATGGAAATTGAACCTTGTCTTCTGCGGTTGCTGTTTCAACAATCTCTAAACTATTGGCATCGAGAACAACAACAGCAGCAACTAAGCTGTCGTTATCTTTTTTATAGGCAACGTCAACACCAGCGATCAGTTTGATTTCATTAAACTGATCTGTCTTTACAACTTTGGCTGCAAGCTCTTTTTGTAAAGCCAGAGCTTCTACTTCGCTAATATTCCAGTCATGCTTGATAATAAGATCCATTATTGATTTCCCTATCCGCGCTACAGCAGGCGATTGTACCCGATAGCCGGATATTTTCATTATAACTTTGGCTTTCGGATACCAGCAGGCCTGTTTTGCTAACGTCATCATCCGGCACAGGGATCCCCCGCTTTTCCAGCGCCTTGGCGCAAACATTGCCGTAATGCTGTTTAAAATGCGCCACAGCGGCCACAGATATGGCAAAATAGCGCCATTGCTTATCAACTAGACTCAGAAGATGAACAGGATCAAGAAACGCTTTGTGGCCGGTGCCAAATGCCCCAAATGTCAGGCTCAGGACAGCATAGTGCTGTTCAAGGAGAACGGCATAGAAACGGTCGAGTGTGTCGAGTGTGATTACCGCGAGCAGCAGACCGATGACAAGGTCAGCCATAAGGCGACAGGTGAAGTGATAGGCCTGTTCAAACCTGAATAATATTCTTTGAAACCCGCAGCGGATCCCGCTTTCTTTACCGGCCCTTCAATTGCCAAGGGTGGGTCTTTCCATTAATTTAAGGGTTTTGCTGTATTGAGGCGGTTTGCCCGCCTGTTGCCGCGAGTGCCGGGGCCTCTGGCCGTTTGGTGCTTGCTGTCTGCATAAGGATTTATATGCCAAGCTTGATTCGAATAGTGCTGATCGACACCCATCTGCCGGGCGTGGTGGAACTGAAGCTCGATGGCCATACCAATATCTGTGGTACCAACGCCTCGGGTAAGACCACGCTGCAGCGTCTGGTGCCTGTGTTTTATGGTGAATACCCCAGCCGGGTCGTGCCTTCGACCCGTGACAGCTTCGAGCGCTGGTATCTGCCCAGAGAATCCAGCTATATCATTTACGAATACCAAAAGAGTGATGGCTTGCTGTATCAGGCGGTGCTGGCCTCGGCCGGCGACGGCAAAGGGGTCAACTACCGCTTTATCGCCAAGGGATTTGAACTGGAAGACTATATCAAGTCCCAAAACGGCGACACTATTTTGTGCCATACCATGGCCGAACTGGGTCGCGAGATGAAACGCGCCGGAGTGAACCATACCAAGCTTTTGAATACCCGAGAGTTTCGCGCCATCATCCAGAATGATCGCACCTTGCTGAACACAGGCACCAGCCGCACTGAGCTGCGCAGCTATGCCCGTTTGTTCTCTCTGTGCGAGGCCGACCATTCATTGCGCCATATCGAAAAGCTGGCCAAGGCGGTGCATTCCAAAGAAGGCAAAATGGAAACGGTCAAGTCGATGATCGCCGCCATTTTGGAAGAAGATGGCGTTAACCCACCGGCATCAAGGCTCAATCCACAACGAGTCGAGGCCTGGATCCGCGAGAGTCAGCTGATCGCCGGGTTTGAGCAGATCCGTCCCGAATTTGACAAGCTGGAGCAGGAGTTCAACGAACTGCTGTCGGCCGAACTACGCCTTGGCAGCCTGGCCAAGGGTTATCGCAATGACGAAGTGCTGGAGGCCCAGCGTCAGGAGCAAAATCAGACCCTGTCGCGGGAGTTGAACTTCCGTCTCAAGGCATTGGATGATGAGTGGAAAGAGCAGCGCGATGAGCTTAACCAGGAGCTGTCTGCCGCCAAGGGCGATGTCGCCAAGCTGGAATATGAACTCGACGCCATCGAAAACCAGCATGCGGCGTTTCTCGATGCCGATATCGAACAGGCCAAGTCCAATCTGGAACAGCTGCCGTTGTGGCGTAGCGATCTTGATAACCTCAGCGAAAGACACAAGCTGCAGACAGAGAAACACCAGGACATAGAAGCCGCCTATAACGCTCGCCGCAGCAAGATTGGCGAACAGCTCAACAAGGAGCTGGAAAAGCTGCAGCAGGAGCTGGATAAGCAACGCGAGGCCCGCGACAAGCAGCGTGAAGTGGCCCGGGAAGACTTGGCGCGCCTCGATGCCGAATTCCGTGAACAGCAGGAAAACGGCAAGGCCAAGTTCCAGGAGCAGGAGTACCAACTCAAGCTCAATGCGGCCGAGCTCAAGCTGCAGGTCGACAGTGTGACTTATACCGAGGAGGAGAAACTCAGCCTGGCGGTGTTCGACGAGCGTATCGACCGTGCCGATGCCGAGCAGGAGGCTGCCAACGCCAAGGTGGAGCGGCTGATGAGCGAAGAGCGCAAGCAGCGCTCACTCAGGGATCAGGCCAGCGAATCACTCAGAATTGCCGCGCTCAGAGTCACGGAGCGCCAGGGCGATCTGGACGATCTCAAACACATGCTGTTCCCCCAGTCCCACACCTTGCTGGAGTTCCTGCGTAAAGAGGTGCCGGGTTGGGAGCAGCACCTGGGTAAGGTGGTACATCCCGACTTGCTGCACCGCACTGACTTGCACCCCAATGTCGGCGTCGAAAGTGACAGCTTTTTCGGGATCTCATTGGATCTCAAGGCGCTGGAGATCCCCGAATACGCCAGTTCAGAGCCTGAGCTGAGGGCCAAGCTGGCCAAGGCCGAAGATGCCCTTCAAAACGCCTATGGGCTGCAGGAAGAAGCGGAAGAGCGCCTGGTGCAGGCCAACGAAGCGCTGGATAAACTCAGCCGCGAGCTGACCTTTGCCCGCACGGCATACAAGAATTTGCGTGACGATTTGCGCCGTCTGTTCGAGGAGCGCCGCACTGTGCAGGAGCAGATCAATAAGGCGTTGGCTGAGCGTAAGGCACAGGCCGGTAAACGCCTGACGCTGCTGGATCAGGAGATGAAGCAGCTGCGCAACCAGCACCTGGAATGGCTGGAGGAGCTCAAAGAGCAGGCGCTGGATGCCAGAATGGAAAAGAACGCCTACTGGCAGGAAGTGGTCGGCGCGCTGGAGCAGCATCTGGAACAGCTCAAAGAGAGCATCAATCAGCGTCGCAGTCGTGCCAAAGAGGAGCAAAAAGCCTGCGAGCAGTGGTACAAGAACGAGCTTAAGTCCCGCGGGGTGGATGAAGACAAAATTCTCGCCCTCAAGCGGGAGATCCGTGAGTTGGAAGGTGCCATTGCCGCCGCCGAGCAGCGCCGCAGTGAAGTGCTGCGCTATGACGACTGGTATCAGCATACCTGGCTGGTGCGTAAACCCAAGTTGGTGACCGACTTGGGCGAAGTCAAGCGCGCCGCCTCCGAGCTGGATCAGCAGCTGAAGAGCAAGGCTAACGAAGTCAAACATGCCCGCCAGCAACTTGAGCAACAAAGGCGCCAGTCTGATGCCGCTCAGGTAGAGGCCTCGGAAAACCTCACCAAGTTGCGCGCCTTGCTGCGTAAGCTGGCCGAGCTGAAATTGCCGCGCAACGATGAAGAGCCTCAGGGCAGCCTGGGTGAACGTCTGCGTCAGGGCGAGGAGCTGTTGCTCAAGCGGGAGCATCTGCTGGGTTCGGTCAGGCAGTATGTGGATCATTTCGATCAGGTGATTGCCAGCAAGTCAGGCTCCAGCCTATCCGAGTTCTGGGAAAAGGCCCGTGAAGAGTCCAGCTCTGTCAATGACAAGGGCATACGACTGCTGGATTACCGCAAGTTGGTGCCGCATTTGGCCCAGTTGCTCAATGTGATGGTGCCGCAGTCGATTACCGCGCTGCGTGAACAGGGCCGAATCTTCGGTGTCGACCTGACCGCCTTCTACGATGTCTTGGCCGATATCGACCGCCGTATTGCCTCCCAGAGCGCCCGTATTACCCGCGAAGTCGGGGAGGAGCTGTTCCTCGATGGCGTCTCTGAATCTGCGGTCAGGATCCGCTCGCGGATCAGCGAACTGGAGTTCTGGCCTGAGCTGGAGCTGTTCGTCAAGGCGTTCCGTGCCTGGAAGGCCGAAGGCTTCACCGGCCTGCCGGATGAGCACTATACCAACAGCATGCGCCGGGCCCTGGATATTATAGGCCGCTCGGCCCTGACCGGCGGCATCGCCAAGTTGCTGGAGATTGAGCTGCGCCTCAAGGAGGGCAACTCGGATCTGGTGATCCGCACCGACCGTCAGCTCAACGAGTCATCCAGTCATGGTATGGCTTATCTGATTCTTTGTAAGTTTCTGCTGGCCTTTACCCGCTTGCTGCGGGGCAAGGCGGATGTCACTGTGCACTGGCCGATTGATGAGCTGGGCACCTTGCACCACGCTAACGTGAAGAAGATCTTCGATGCCTGTGAAAACAACAATATCAGCGTGTTGGGTGCTTTCCCCAACCCTGAGTCCGAGGTACTGAATTTGTTTGCCAACCGCTACATCATCAACAAGCAGACCAAGCGACTGCAGGTGGTTAAACCCAAGGTCGATCCCATAGCGCAAAAGCTCTCTGAGCGCTTGGCCAAGGAGGCGGTGTAATGAGCGAACTGCAAAGCACTATCGTCGGCTCAGGTGCCCTGATTGAACGTCTGCTCAAGGGTGAATTTATCTGCCGCACCACGGATGAGGAAGGTTGGCGCTCACTCAAGAGCCCGGCCACCCGTGACAGAGTCGAGGCCTATCTCAACCAAATCAACCGCACTGTGGCCCAGGCCGCCGAGGGAGAAGTCTTCTTCTGCGGTTATCTGCAGTTGGGAGAGGACGAGCGCAAAGTGATTTCGGCGCAGTTTCGCGATATCTGCCAGGCGTTGATCCCCATGGTGGAATGGCTGGTGTTGGTGCAGGAAGCCAGCGGCCAGGACGCGCCCCTGACCGAAGGCGCGGCGGTGCGGCTTACTGAATTGCAGAGCCGCATTGAGGATACGCCGGCGTTTCGCGAGCAACTGGCCAAGCTGAGCCAGTATCGCTTGTTCGGCTCCAGCTCAAGCAGTGTCGATGGCCAGATCAAACTGGTTTTCAAGCGCTTGCAGGAGCTGGGCTATCTGGTGCGGCCGAATCCGGAAAAACAGATCTATATCGCCACCGGCAAGCTGGATTACCTCTATGAAGTGATCCGCTTTATCGATGAAACCGAGGGCCTCAGTTTGGAGGCTCAGGCTGAAACCGCCACCCAGAGGGATCTGATATGAGCAGCAACCTGCATCAGGCCGGGGTCAAGCTGCTGAGGCTGCTTGGGCGTAACGCCGAACTGGTGATGGACGCCTATCTCTCCGGTAGTCTGGACGAGACCCGGCAGGAACCTGCGCTGCTGAAGAAGCTTACCGACAACGGCATTCTCTGGCGCCCCGAGCCGGATGAACCGCTCAGGTTGTCGCGTAATGTCAGGGCCCTGCTGGAAGAGGGCCTCAAGGATGAGCGTAACCGCCAGATCAACGCCAACGTCGGTTCGGCCCTGGCCACCATCAAGACCTTGGCCAATCACTACCGTGAGGCGCGCGCCAGTGTGGATTACAGCGCCGCCGAAGCCTATCTGGCGGACTTGACCGAACACGTATTCAGCTTCACCGAGAGCCTGCGTTACTCCATTCGTGTGCTCTGGGGCCGGATCAATAACGAGTTCGGTTATGTGGGTTCAATTAACGCCAAGATCCGTGAAAACGAGCTGGCCCAGAGCCAGGTATCGGAACTGCTTAACGGCCTGGAGCTGTTTGAGTTTACCGAGCTTGGCGAAATTGCCGGTGATATCCGTGAGCTGCGCCGCCTGCTGGTGACCATGTTGCAGGACACTCTCAGTGATTGCACCCAGGAGCTGAGTGTGGTGCAGGGGCGTCTACTGGAATTGCTGGGACGCTTCAGGCAGATCCGCGGTCGTACCCGTTTGCTCAAAGGCTGGTTGCTGTATACAGATTTGCACCCAGACTACCAGGTGGCCGACCATGTGGCGCACAAGCAGGTGCCTGTGCTGTTCAATCATGCTGAGGCCTTGCTGGCACCGGCATCTGTGGATGTGAACAACAGCGGCCAGGAACTGCAACTGATGGAGATGGTGGCCCGTATCAAGGCTATCAGTCGTGACCATCTGCCCAAGAGGTTGCAGGAGCACGACGTGCCGGTTGCGGTTAATCCTCAGGAAGACTTTGATATGCCGGATAACCCGCTCAAAGAGGCGGTGGATGAGTACTTCTGCGCCGTCATTGACTCGGGCCGTAACACTTCGGCGCTGGAATATCTGCAGCAGCAACAGCTGTCCTGGGATCCGGAAAGCTGGCTCTATCAGGTGATAGGCGGCTTCGAGGGGCTCAGTGAAGAGCACAAACGCTTCTTTGCCCTGGAGCCTTTGGGTGAACCCCATCCGCTTTATTCGGGTAACTTCATTATCCGCGACGTGGAAGTGGGGCTGAGATAAGCCCAGGTAAGAATGTGATCCGGCGCCGGTTTTTCTGTCTGCCATACCGGCTTTACATTGGTAAACGTAAGGCGAGACAAGATGACCAATATGGTTGTTTTGTCTCGCAAACTTGTTAATTTTTCTTACTATTCCACCTTGCTGATGACTCTGGCTGCACTGACCCTGTGTCTGCGGCTTTGTTGCGGTGCCAGGGGCCGCCACTTATAATGCTTCGGCCCGCCAGCGGGCACCTCATTGACTCGTCTGTTAATCAAACGTAAGGAATCGAATAATGCAAAGACGCAATTTTTTAAAAACTGCGGCTATTTTGTCGACGGCCGGTATCATCAGCCCTGTGATGGCGGCCACATCGAAGACCAAGGCCGTCGAGCATTATTCCGCCGACGGCCGCAGACATTTCACCCTGACTCAAGATTACCAACTGATCGCACCCGAGGGCTCAGAGGGCGTGGTCAAGTTGTGGATCCCGCTGGTGGAAGACACCCAGTTTCAGCAGCTACGTAAGCTGAACTTCAAAGGCAATTTCCAGGACGCCTATATCACCGCCGATAACAGCTATGGCGCCAAGACTCTGTTTGCCACCTGGCCTGATGCCAAAGGCAAGATGGAGCTGCAGTTGGTCATGGAGCTGGAAACCCTCGACTGGGAACCGCTGAAAAACGGCGAGCTAGAGCATTATCGCGCGCCAAAAACCATCCAGTACCCGGTGGATGTGGAGCGCTATCTGCTGCCCACCAAGCATATGCCCATTGATGGCATAGTGAAGCAGACTGCAGACAAGATTGTTGGCAAGGAAACCGACCCGCTGAAAAAGGCCCGCCTCATCTACAACTGGGTCAGCGCCAATATGTTCCGCGACAACGATGTTATCGGTTGCGGTACGGGTGATGTGGCCACTATTCTCGAGAGCGGCAAACTGGGTGGCAAGTGTACTGATATCAACTCGGTATTTGTGGCCTTGGCTCGCGCCGCCGGCATACCTGCCCGGGAGATGTTCGGGATCCGTGTTGGACAGGCTATTAAGATGGGCAAATACTCCAAGAAAGCCTTCGGCAGCAGTGATGCCAACGGCCTGGCCAAGGTCAGTGGTGGTCAGCACTGCCGTGCCATGTTCTATCTGGCGGGTTACGGCTGGTTGCCGGCCGACCCTGCGGATGTGACCAAGATGCGTTTGACCGAGAACAAGCAACACCAGGATCCCGATGTGCAGGCGGTCAACGACTATCTGTTCGGTAACTGGGAAATGAACTGGGTTGGTTTCAACTTCGGTCGTGACTTTGATCTGGCGCCCATGGCCGAGCAGACGCCGCTGAACAACTTTGGCTATCCTTATGCCGAAGTGGATGGCGACCCTGTGAACTACTATGACCCTAAAGTTTTCGCCTATGATTTCCAGTCAACAGAACAGCTCTAAGGGGTTTTTGGCGACACTGGCAGCAGCCGTTGTTGCCGCTGTCGCCTCCAGTCTGTGCTGTATTGGGCCGCTGATCTATCTGGTTTTTGGGGTATCGGCGGC
The DNA here is from genome assembly GCF_056497865.1 of Shewanella sp. VK101. Classification (NCBI taxonomy): domain Bacteria; kingdom Pseudomonadati; phylum Pseudomonadota; class Gammaproteobacteria; order Alteromonadales; family Shewanellaceae; genus Shewanella; species Shewanella sp. VK101. The sequence goes on along the minus strand of NZ_CM151402.1, from coordinate 4,136,143 downwards.
CTCGCTGTCGGGCATTGAACAGCTGGGCTGGCTGCAAGTGCCCATGCTGGCGCTGTCGACTCTGTTGATCCTGCTGGGTTTTTGGCGTTTGTATTTTTCCAAAAGGCCTCTGTGCACCGCGACCATGAGCCGCACCAGAATGTTGCTGCTCTACTGGCTGGCAGTGCCTGTGGTATTGGCGTTTCAGCTTTACCCTTTTGTATTACCTTGGCTGTTAGAGGTGTTTGAATGAGAAGCTTGTTACTGGTTTTACTGCTGCTGTGCACGCCGTTTGCCTGGGCGGGCAATCTGGTGGTTACCCTGGATGTTAAAGGCATGACCTGCCCTTTGTGTGTCACGGTAATCAACAAGGCGCTGCGCAAGACAGAGGGCGTGATTAAGGCCAAGTCTTCGCTCAAGACCCAGCAGGCCAGAGTGATAGTGCCTGAAGGCTTTGATATGGATGCGCTGATAAAGGCGGTGGATGAAACCGGCTATAAGGGCAGTATCAATAAGATAGAGCCAGAGGCCTAAGCTCTAAGACCTGGTTCATTCAATAGGTTCAGCTTGCGCCAAAAGCAAAAGCTCTGTCCAAAAAAGCGTGCTCTAAGCACGCTTTTTTGATGGGTTCAAGCCTTGAGCAACGCCCGGCAAAGTTTGACGAAGTCAGAAGAGGTGACTATGCCCTGCACCTTGTTGTGCTCGTCCACCACAGGCAGGCAGCCATGCTTGTTGGCGATAAAATAATCCACCACTTGGGTCAGAGGTGCATCGGCCTTGAGTGGTTCAAAGTCGGTTTCAATCAGATCGGCTATCAGGGTACCGCGTTCTTTTCGTTCCAGCGCCCCCTGACCGTAGCGGGTCAGCAGATTGACTACAGTGGCAATCATCTTTTTATGAGTGAGTATCCCTACCAGAGTGCCGCTGGCTTCTGATATCACCGGCAGATGGCGCACGCCCCGGGAATGCATCAGTTGGTGGGCGTCCTTGACGCTGGCGCCGTCACTGATACACACCACCTGGGTACTCATGATGTCTTTGACTTTCATTGTCTTGTTCCTTCACCTGAGCCCTGAGAGGGCTAATTCTCTGTCCTGTAAGGCATTTTGCCCCCTGTTACCGCAGGCTGCAAGTGCCTTGGCCTAAAGCGGACGTCATTTTGTTTAACCGACTGAATTCGTTTGAATATCAACAGATGTTTACCTGGTTGTCACAATTGTGTAATAGTTTGACTTCACAATCTGGACATCCGACCTCATACCAGCATTATGAAGCGTTTTTAAAGGAATAATAACAATGACCCGCAACTTCTCCCGTCGTGACTTTCTTGCCCTCTCAGCCAAAGGTGTTGGCGCTGCCGTACTTTCATATGGCCTGATGGGCTGCTCCAGTGACAATGATGACAATACTGTCGCCGCCGATTTTCTTCATGGTGTCGCCAGCGGTGATCCCACTCAGGATGCCGTGATTATCTGGACCCGGGTAACGCCGCAAACGGCGGGGGATGTCAGAGTATCCTGGCAGGTGTCCCGTGATGGTGCCTTCAGCGACTTGGTGACCACAGGTGAAATGGTGACCAATGCCGAGCGTGACTACACGGTTAAAGTCGATGCCATAGGGCTGGAGAGCGGCAGCCGCTACTTCTATCGTTTTATGACGGGTGACAAGACATCCACAGTCGGTATGACCAAGACCCTGCCCGAGGGCGCGGTCGATTCGGTCAAACTGGCGGTTATGTCCTGCGCCAATTTCCCGGCCGGTTACTTCAATGTCTATGAATTGGCGGCGCAGCGGGACGATCTCGACGCCATGCTGCACTTGGGCGACTATATCTATGAGTATGGCCGTGGTGGTTATGCCAGTGAACATGCCGCCGAGCTGGGCCGTGAGGTACTACCCGCGGGAGAGTTGCTGTCCTTGAGCGATTACCGTACCCGCTATGGCCAGTATCGCGGCGATGCCAGTTTGCAGAAGCTGCACGCCAAGCTGCCGTTTATTACCGTCTGGGACGATCACGAAGTGGCCAACGACACCTGGAAGGATGGTGCCGAAAACCATAACCAAGGGGAAGGGGACTTCGACGCCCGTAAACAGGCGGCATTGCAGGCTTACTTCGAATGGCTGCCTATCCGCCCATGGCGCGAGGGCAATCATGAAGAGATCTACCGCAGTTTCAGCTTCGGCGATCTGCTGGATCTGCATATGCTGGATACCCGGGTGTTGGCCCGTGACAAACAGTTGGACTATGGCAACTATCTGGATCCGGCTACCGGCGCTTTCAACGATCAGCAGTTTCTCGCCGACGTGACCGACACTCAGCGTACGCTTCTGGGCCAGACCCAACTGCTGTGGTTGCAGGGAAAACTGTTGCAATCCAGCGCCAAGTGGCAGCTTTTGGGGCAGCAGATACTGATGGGGCGGATGATGTTGCCGGCGGCGATAGCCACTCAGCAGCTGTCTATTCCGCAGTTTGCCGAGTTGGCGGCATTGGCGCAGCTGGCGGCTCGCGCTCAGGCCGGCGATCCGACACTGACCCAAGCGGAACTGACCTATCTGGCGGCCAACCAGGCCAAACTGACGCCGGAAGTGCTGGCACTTTTGCAACTGCCATCGATCCCCTACAACCTGGATGCCTGGGATGGCTATGCCTATGAGCGTGAAGTCGTGCTGGCCACTGCCCGGGCCTCGGGTAAAAACCTGGTGGTGATTGCCGGTGATACCCACAATGCCTGGGCCAATGATCTCAAGGACAAAGATGGCAACATGGTTGGGGTTGAGTTTGCCACCAGTTCGGTTTCCTCCCCTGGGCTTGAGTACTACCTCAACCTGCCTTCAGAGCAGATCCCGGCGACAGAGGCGGCCGTTGTAGGGCTGGTGGATGACCTTAAATACGCCAATCTGTTGAACCGGGGTTATATGACGCTGACCTTCAGCAGCGAAGAGGTGGTCAGCGAGTGGTTCTATGTGGACAGCATTCTGAGCAAAGATTTCACTGAAGCAGAGGGGCGCCGTGCCATTGCCCGTTCTTTGGATGGAAAGCCGGGGATCTTGCTTGGCTGACAAGTGTTTCAGGCATGCCTGAGGCGTTTGCACCTTTTTGGATGAGTTGGGTTTGAAATAGGTGCCAAACGAAAACTTAAAGTCATACCTGAAAAAAGGACAGTCCAAGAACTGTCCTTTTTCGATTCAAAATATGGCCAGAATCTTTAAATATTTTCAGTCTGCCAGGTTCATTTATCAGTGCTTTTTTGCCAGCCAATTTACCAAGTATCACCATGTGCTTAATTAGCAGCTCTCTGCTGTTTGATGCGAATTTCCCCTCTCTAGTGAAATTAAAGATCCTTGAAGTGAGAAATAGGTCACAAATAAGCTTTTGCTGATTTAGCTCTATTAACAGACTCTATATTGATTAATTGGTGATGTATGTCACGCTAATTAATTGCTTCACTATCAAAGTTATACATTATGGTCATTTTGACCAGATAATTTGACCAATGGCTATTTGGAGCTAAATCCTGTTGATTTGTGTTTTTAAATTGGCCTTTGGTTTTTAATTCTTTTTCATAAATTAATTTTGGTTTTAATTTCTGTGGCCGCGATAGTGTGTTGTTGATCACATGTCTGTATTTGTTATTTATTGTCATTTCTTAGGATACTCCTGCTGTGAGTAAGGACTTTACCTGACTCGAGTCTGTGGCACCCATGCCGCAGTTGGAAATTGCACATAACAAGAGAGTGTGTGAAATGACAATGAACAGACGACAGTTTTTCAAACTCTGTGCTGCCGGAGCTGCAACATCTGCAATCTCTGCACTGGGATTGATGTCTGAAAAGGCATTTGCTGCGGTCAGACAATTCAAACTGCTCAGGGCGAAAGAGACGCGCAATAACTGCTGCTATTGTTCAGTAGGTTGTGGCTTATTGATGTACAGCCAAAGCAGTAATGGCAAGAATGCCGAGCAGCACATCTTCCACATCGAAGGTGATGCCGATAACCCAATCAATCGCGGTGCCTTGTGTCCCAAGGGGGCCGGGTTGGTGGATTACGTGAACAGTCCTCATCGACTGAAATACCCTGAAGTCAGGGCTCCCGGCAGTGATAAATGGCAACGTATCAGTTGGGAGGAAGCGTTTAAACGCATCGCTCGCTTGGTCAAGGATGAGCGTGACGCGAACCTGGTTGAGAAAAACGCCAAGGGCCAAACTGTAAACCGTTTGACCAGTCTGGGGATGATGACCTCGTCGGCACAGGCCAACGAAGGTTGCTTCATGACCCATAAATTTGGTCGTGCCATAGGCATGCTGGGCCTGGATAACATTGCCAGGGTATGCCATGCGCCGACACCGGCCGCCATGGCACCGACCTTTGGCCGCGGAGCCATGACCAACCACTGGGCCGATATGAAAAATACCGATCTGGCGATTGTCATGGGGGGAAATGCGGCTGAAGCTCATCCGGTTGGCTTTGGTTGGGTAACCGAGGCGATGGAGCACAATAATGCGCGCTTGATTGTGGTGGACCCTCGCTTTAACCGCAGCGCTGCTGTGGCCGATACCTATGCTCCATTGCGATCAGGTACAGACATCACCTTCTTGCTCGGGGTCATCCGTTATCTGCTCAGCACCAATCAAATCAACCTTGAGTATGTTAAAGCCTATACCAATGCCTCGTTTATCGTGCGTGAAGACTTTGACTTCAACGAGGGGCTGTTCAGTGGTTTTGATGAAACGGCCAACACCTATGACAAGTCTTCCTGGTTCTACGAATTGGATGATGAAGGCTACGCTAAAGTCGATCCAAACATGCAGCATCCCCGCTGTGTATTGAACCTGTTGAAAAAGCACGTTGAACGCTACGACCCTGATACGGTTTCGAGTATCACAGGTACCCCCAAAGAAGCCTATTTGGATGTATGCAAACAGCTTGGGGCTACCCATGTCGACAACAAAGCGGCCACCTTCCTGTATGCGCTGGGCTGGACGCAACACAGTGTCGGTGCGCAGAACATTCGTACCATGGCGATGATCCAGTTGCTGCTGGGTAACATGGGGATCATGGGCGGTGGGGTCAATGCGCTGCGTGGTCACTCAAACGTGCAGGGGGCTACTGACTTGGCGTTGCTGTGCCAAGGTCTGCCTGGTTATCTGAAACTGCCACAGGATCAGGATATTAATCTTGAAGCCTACTTGAACCATTACACGCCCAAACCGCTGCGTCCCAATTCAACCAATTACTGGCATAACTACCCGGCCTTTACTGTGTCGCTGCTGAAATCTTTCTACGGCGATTACGCCACGGCTGAAAACGATTACGGCTATGACTGGTTGCCCAAATGGGATCAACAGTACGATATCAACAAACAGATAGACATGATGGTTCACGGTGAAGTAAATGGATACTTTATTCAAGGTATCAATACCCTGAACTCTCAACCAGATAAACAGAAAGTATCCAAAGGTTTATCAAACCTGAAGTTTCTGGTCATTCTGGATGCCTTGGCGAATGAAACCTCAAGTTTCTGGCGTAATGCGGGGCAGTTCAACGATGTTGATACCGCCAATATTCAAACCGAAGTATTCCGTCTGCCAACCACCTGTTTTGCCGAAGAAAGCGGCTCTATTGCCAATTCCAGCCGTTGGCTGCAATGGCACTTTAAAGGTGCCAATCCACCGGGAGAAGCCCTGTCGGATCCTGCCATTCTCTCCGGTATCATGCTGGAACTGAAACGCTTGTATCGTGAAGAAGGCGGCCGTTTGCCCGAGCCTATTGCAGCAATCAAATGGGATTATGCCATCGAACATGAGCCAAGTTCGGAAGAGCTGGCGAAAGAGATGAACGGCTACGATCTTAAAACCGGCAAGCTGCTGAACAGCTTCACTGAATTGAAAGCCGACGGCTCAACGTCCTGCGGTATCTGGATCTACTCAGGTCAGTGGACAGAGCAGGGCAACATGATGGCCCGCCGCGACAACAGTGACCCATCGGGTAAGGGGATAACGCCCAACTGGTCATTTGCATGGCCTGCCAACCGCCGCATTCTGTACAACCGTGCTTCATGCGATGTGCAAGGAAAGCCAAGGGATCCCAGCCGCGTATTGCTCGAGTACAAAGACGGTAAGTGGCAAGGCATAGATGTGCCTGACTTCAATGCCAAGTTGAATGCTCAGGATTCGGCACACCCATTCATCATGCAGGCCGATGGGGTGGGGCACTTGTTTGCACTGCGCGATTTGAAAGATGGTCCTTTCCCTGAACACTACGAACCCTTTGAATCACCGCTGGCGAGCAACCCCTTGCATCCCAAAGTCACCAATAACCCAGTGGCCCGTATGTTCCAGGGAATGCGTGAAACCTTCGGGACCAATGAAGAGTTCCCATATGTAGGCACAACCTACTCAATGACAGAGCACTTCAACAACTGGACGACTCACTGCCGTTTGGCGGCCATTACCCAGCCACAACACTTTATCGAAATCGATGAAACCCTGGCGGCTCAGAAGGGTATTGCCAATGGGGATTGGGTGAAAGTGACCTCCAAACGATCCCATATCATCACCAAGGCTTATGTGACCAAGCGTCTGCAACCCATGATGGTACAAGGTAAAGCTGTGCACACCATAGGTATTCCACGCCATGGCAGTTATGAAGCACTGACGCAAAAGAGCTATATCGTCAATGAGCTGACTTCTGCAGTGGGGGATGCCAATACGCAAACTCCTGAATACAAAGCATTCCTTGTGAATATTTCTAAAGCGGAGGGCTTTTGATTATGGCTTCTCAGGATATTATTCGCCGCTCGGGTACCGCAGATATCACTCCGGCCGCTCATGCCCGCATCGGCGCGGTACAACATGTGACCAAGCTGTTTGACGCGACTAAATGTACCGGCTGTAAGGCTTGTCAGGTTGCCTGTTCAGAGTGGAACGACCTGCGTGAAGACGTTGGTACTTTCCAGGGCAGTTACCAGAATCCTATGACTCTGTCTCCGGACAGCTGGAACATAATGCAATATCACGAAGTTGTGGATGACAACCAACTGCGTTGGCAGTTTACCCATACCGCCTGTATGCATTGTGCCGACCCGGCTTGTTTAAAAGCTTGCTCAACCGCCGGGGCCATAGTGCAACACGCCAACGGCACTGTGGACTTTGATTCTGACAAGTGTATCGGCTGTGGTTATTGTGCCAGCGCTTGTCCATTCAATGTGCCCAAAGTGAGCGCAAAGGATAACAAGGCCTATAAATGTACTCTGTGTTCAGACCGGCTCGCCGTGGGTTTGGAGCCGTCATGCGTGAAGACCTGTACCACAGGGGCTCTGCGATTTGGAACCCGCGAAGACATGTTGTTCTACGCAGAAAAGCGGGTCGCACAGTTGAAAGAGCGGGGTTATGCCAACGCCGGCCTGTACAACCCTGAAGGGGTTGGCGGCAGTCACTACATGATGATTCTGCACAATATCAATAAGCCGGAAACCTATGGTATGCCGATAGAACCTCGGGTACCGGTTGCAACCGAAATCCGCCAGGACTGGTTGAAGCCTTTGGGCGCTGCCGGCCTGTTGGCCACAGCGGGTATTGCCTTGCTGCACAGGATTACCGTGGGTCGCAATATCGTTGAGGAAGATCAGCCCGGATATGCAGAGCCTGTCACCGAAGCAGAGGAGGAAAAACAATGAGTAACCAGCCGATGATTGTTCGTCATAAGCTCATTGACCGGATCTGCCATTGGGTCATTGTCTTTGTGGGCCTGGTCACCTTCCTGACCGGGTTTGCCTTCTTCTTTCCATCGTTTCAGTGGCTGAGTGGCATAGTGGGTACGCCACAACTGGCGAAAGTGATGCATCCTTTCTTTGGCATAGCTATGTGTGTGCTGCTGGCAGTGATGCTGCTGCGCTACTACAACCACAACAAATGGAACCGGTATGATCTGCCGTGGATGAAGGCCATTGTGTGGGTTTTGCTTCAGAAAGAGGAAAACATTCCTCCAGTTGGTCATTACAACCCTGGCCAAAAGATGTTGTTCCGCTCGTTTGTGGTTTTCGTGTTGGCGTTTATCGTCACCGGCTTCATGATGTGGCAGCCCTACTTTGCTCCTATGTTCTCTGCCGAAGCGGTGAACTGGGCCACCTTGATCCACTCGGCCTGCGGCATCCTGATGCTTATAGCCTTGGTGGTGCATGTATGGATGGCTTGTTGGATTGAAGGTTCTATCACTGGCATGTTGTACGGCAAAGTGTCGAAGGCCTGGGCCCGCAAACACCATCCGGCCATGTTGAACGAACACGAGGAAAACTGACCATGAGTCTTGCCGGCGAGATCCCATCAAGTTTTACCGACAGCTCCCCTTTGGCTTTGAAAGTGCTGATCACGGCCGATCCCAAAGAGGTTTACCTACGCCGCGCGGAGCGCTTGGCCGAGCTTGCCAAGGATTCTTCGCTGGAAGATTATTTGGCGCTGTGTCGCTCCATGGTGTTGGTGCAGCATAAACTATGCGACACCCTAATGGGGCCGGCACCGGATATCGACACCGGCGCCACTATGCCACTGCGCGGGATCCAGAAAAATGGTTACTGGATAGCACTGTTGCAACAACTGCTCAGTGAATTGCTGGATACTGTGCCTGCCAATGTGGTGCAAGTGATACGGCAGTTGATGCGTCAAACACCCGAGCAACTGCAACAGTGGGCGGGCAGCCTGTTGGATGGCCGATTCAGCCAGGTACCGGCAGAATACCGCTTGTTTTTGTGGGCTGCGTTATCTGTTTATTGGAGTCATTGGGCAGCGGCCGTAGCCAGCCGTATGGATACCACTGAGATTAAACAGCAATCCATGTGTCCTGTGTGTGGCAGTCATCCGGTAGCCAGTGTGGTGGTTGATAAACCCCGTGAAGGCCTGCGTTATTTGCACTGCAGTTTGTGTGAAACACAATGGCATTTTATTCGGGCGCATTGCAGCAGTTGCAATCAAGCAAAAGAGATGAGTTTGTGGTCGTTTGACAAATATCAGACGCCGGTTCGCATTGAAAGCTGCGATGATTGCCACGGCTACAGCAAGATGCTGTTTATGAACCTAGATCCCAGGATGGATGCGGTTGCGGACGATATTGCCTCTATGGCTTTGGATGCCAAGTTAAACGCAAAAGGCTTTCATGCTACTACGGTAAATCCGTTTTTGCTGGCAGATGAGCTCTCTGATTAGTTTGGTTATTGGTGTGAATGGCTAAAAACGCGAATTAAGCTCATAGCAACAAGGACAGCTCAGGGCTGTCCTTGTTTTTTAGTTCTTGCTCTTTGACGCCTGTCGGCTCAGAAGGTTGTTTCCCTGCTCAGGGATGCTGCCGATGGAATTGATATCTGGCCTGATGGAACTCATCCGGGCTGTCCGGCGCTTCGCTCTCGCAGTAGTCGCTCAAGTGGGCCTGGCTCAGTTGCCATCCTGCCCGTTCGGCGATTTCCCGCAGTTCATCCAAGAGTGCTTCTTCCATGTCGAAATGCAATGCCTGCAGCATACTCGTGCCCCAGAGGCTGAAGCAGCCGTCATTGCTGTATTTGACCAGCGGGCTCTCGGCTATCGGGCGCTTGGCTTCACCGCGCCAGTAACCCAGGTACTCACCATCGGGCAGTTCGGCCACAAAGGCGATGTGCTTGCAGGTATCACTTATGGCTTTAACGTTGGCGGCTATTTCGGGGTCGGCCCAGTCATCTTCATTCAGGTAACTGGTATCCTCCCACGGTGCCCAATCTTCATCTTCAGGAAAGCGGACGAACAGCTCGCTTTCAAGCCAGTCTCGGCAATGTTTAAGCAGGAAGGCCAAATCTTCGGGGCAAGCTTCATTGCCCAGTCTGTGACTGGACATAAAGGTTGTAGGCATAGGTCCCTCTTGGTTGGTGTAAGTTATTGATGGTTAAATTCAATTTTCTTGGCGGCTTTGCGACAGTGGCCTGAAGATCAGTGAGGGAAAGGCCCGGCTCAGAAGCTCGCTGTCCAAAGACAGTGTTTGAGGCACTATGCCCTGTGTTTCCGGCTGCAGCTTGCCAAACTTCCTTGGTCGATAGATTTTGAGGCAAGCCTGCGCCTCAAACAGTTGATATGGCGCCAGAGTCGAATTTAATTTGCACTCCTTGAGGCCTAACTTGAGGCGGACATTGTCCCCGAGCCGCTCAGGCAGCAAGGTCGGCGCCAACTCGCTTGCCAAGTTGGCTTGCCGCTCCTTGAGTATCAAATAAGCGCAGCAATCCGGGTTATCCAGCAGTAGACGGGTCAAGCGTTTCAGCCAAGGCGTCAGGGTCTCGCCCCCTTCCGGTGGCGTCACCAGCAAGAGTTGCTGCTGGTGGAGCTCGTTGGCGCGAAGATGACGAAACAGCCACAGTGGGCCGCCGAGCAGATCGGACAGCTCTTTGAGCCTCGCCCGCTCGGCTTGGGCCTGCTGCCGCTGTTTTGCCAGCGCCTGCGACAAGCGCTCAACCGATATCTCTTCGCGTTTAAGCTGGTACAGATTCAGGTATTCACCCAGAGTTTGGCTGTAGAGCTCCAGATTGTAGCGCCCCTTACGGGGCACCAACTCGCCGCCGACAGAAAAGGGGCGGCAGTCACTCACTCTGAGGTCGGCGCCGAAATGGCGCCGACAAACCCAGGCTGCCTTGAGCCCTGCCAGTTTGGCCGGCAAGTAGTAGCGTGCAACTACCGGTAGGCTAAGCAACATCAGGAGGGCATACAGCAGCCAGTTGATGGCCTTCAAGTCAGGCCTCGGTCGGTAGATGCTGGCGTACGGCCATTACCTGTTGCATGAAGCTCTGCTCTGTGTGGAACAGTTGCCGCAGCAGTTGACGGAAGTTTTTCACCAGCTCATGTTTGACCCCGGGTTCATCCTCAAGCACCACCCGGAAGTAGTTGCCTATGGCCTCAAAGGAGATGAGATCTGTCTGTTCGCCAAATTGGTTTTGGCAGATGGCCTGGATGATCCTGCTCCAGTCTTCGGCATTCATCTCCAGTGGCAGCAGGCTTTGCACGCTGGCGGCCAGCTGTTTCATAGTGGTCGAGTTCAGCTTGAAGATCACGTTAACAAAACCGAAGTTGGCCATGATCTGGTACAGATCGCGAAGATCCAATGGTACGGCCTCATCAGGGGCTTGTGCAGAATCTTCTGTGGTCTTGTCCTCGGCTGAAGTTGCGGCGCTGGCGGCTTGCCATTCAATCTCATGCTGTACTTCCTCGAGGGCGCCCAGCACAGCTCTCGGGGTGGCAAACAGTTCTCGGAACAACTGCCCCAAGGCCTGCATCTGAGTCAGGCTTGATACCTTGGCGGGCTCTACCTCGAAGACACATAGACCTTTATCATCCTGGGGCTGCAGGGCTTGCGCCAGCTCAGGTGCTCTTTGATTGAACACGGCACAGATAAAGCGTTGCCAGTTGACGGGGTTATTCATATTGGCACCAGGGCACTGGGCCTCTATGGCCGCGCCCAGGGCGCGGGTCTCCTCAAATGCCAGATCCAGACTAACGCTGATACCCTGCAAGGTAACCGATTGGCGGATGATGCGACGGAATTTGAGCCGGGTTTCGTTATCTTTAAAGGTAAGACTTGGCTCAGTTTCGGCCCCCGGCGCCTGAGGTGTTTGGGATGGCTGTGGTTTTGGCTGCTGAAGCTTTGCCAGTTTGGCCGCTGCCTGCGCCGGGCAAACCGGTGGCCGCATGGCTTCAAGGTCTGCAATCGCCGAGACTATGACGTCATCACCATAGTAACGGGCAATTATTTGCAGATATTGTCTGGCCTTTTCACCATGCATCAACAGAAAGCCCAATGGATTCATGCCATCGGCATCCGGGGTTTGCGGTTTGACAAAGCCTATGCTGCCCGAGGATTCAGACTTGAGATTAGGATCCAGCATCCAGGGATCGGCCCCCAGTTCCAGCAAACACTCGAAGATCCCGGGGCGATCGGCGAAGGCGGCCTCGAGCAAGGGATGGCTGCGCCCGGGCGTCAGTTGATTGATCTTGGCTCCCTGTTGCACCAGTTGAGTGACCAGCCCCTTCTTGCTGGCTTCGACAGAAGAGTGGGCATCGTAACAGTACTGGCTGGTGATGGCCGCCAGCAGTGGGGTGTCGCCCAAAGGCGAGACGGCATTGATATTGGCGCCGCGGCTCAACAAAAGGTCGATACAGGATTGAATACCAAAGGTGCAGGCTGTCATCAGCGGCGTGGCCCTGGAGTCGGGATCCGGATCCAGTACCTCTATGTCCATTCCGAGATCCAACAGAGCAGCCACAGTCTTGGCGCGATCGATTGGATTGATGTCCGAATAGTTGGACAAACATTTATGCATGGCATTGGAATGATCGAAGCCGCCGACATGATGAATGTCAGCACCGTGCTCGGCAAACCAGCGCAGCAGTTCCGGGCGTCCCGGCATGGCGGCGGCAAAGATCAGGTTATTGCCCAGATTGTTGACTTCATGGATGTTGAATCCGGTTCTTTGCCACAGATAGCGGACAAACTTGAGACTGGTTTCTTCGTTGATAATAGAATGATATCTCTGAACCGTACTCATCACCCCGGATTCGTGGAACTGTCCCACGGGCACTGTCGGGTCGACACCATAGTCGATCAGCAGATCAAACATGGGGCGGCAGTATTCAAAGTCGTTTTCCGCATCGTAGAGAATGCAGGAGAAAATATGGGTGATATCCGGTTTGGTTGGCGTGCGCTCCACATCCAGGGAGTAGGGCTGATCCACAGCGGCTCCCGCCTCCAGCAGAATTTCCACCGCACTGAGATAGAGTTGTTTGTGTTGTTTGAGCTTGGCGTAGCGAAAACAGAGGAAATACAACAGGCTCCAACGACAGGCATCATTGCCATCCAAACAGAGGCGATCCAGATCCTGTTCGCGCTCTATCAGAAGCCGGAATAGTTCCAGGCCGTCCTCTTCAAGCTCCCACAGTACATCTTCGGTCAGCCAACGTACCTCGGTCCAGGCGCGCATAGTCGGGAAACGTTGCAACAGATATTGCGCCAAAGACCAGCGTTTCTTATGCAGTGCCAGGGTAATTGCCGTTGCCGGGGCTTTGTGGTTGCCGGAGAAGCTCTGATGCACATCGGCCAGTTCAAAATCCGGGAACAGGGCGACGATATCGCCCACAAGTTGCGGACTTTGCAGTGAATGTACCGCCCAGGCGACCGCATCGGCCGGGATCTGGAATTGCTGTCTCAGCTGCAACAGGCGCCGTATTACAGGCTCGTTGCGGGTGCGTATCGCCAGCTCCAGCAGTGAACCTCCGTCATATTGCCGTTGCAGATCCAATCCCAGACGCAGCAAGAGTTCAAAAATGGCTTCGCGATCCTGAGAGGTTTCCTCGGGTTTGTTGGCGAAACAGTGGAAATAACCTGAGACCATCTCCTCTGTGACTTCAACCTGGGTATCACTCAAGGCAATTAAGGTTTCCAGCGTGGCCAGGTCACTGCAGTATTCGAACGCCCAGTTAAGGGTCTTTGGGCTCAAGGGCGGCAGGAAACCTTCGCCCAGCATCTGCTGCACAAACTCATGATCTCTGCGAAGCAAGGCGATATCCAGAGCGGTCCATGCGGAATCTGTCTGTAGCAGGCTGCTGAGCCCTGCCTCCTGCAGCATGCTGAACATGGCACGCTTTTGCGCCGGGTTGGGCTTAACCCTGAGATGGCTTGGATAGAAATGGCTTACCCACATTTCATCATCCATACGGCAGTTTTCATTCACCGGCTCGCCGCGCAGAGCAAAGTTGGGGTTGATGCCACCTTGCAACAATACCTTGAGCAGTTCGAGCCTGGCCTGGCTGATAGTCAGAAACAGGGCACTGCGATTCTCAACGGGATCCACGGCGCCGTGGCGCAGCAACAGGGCGACTTCATCCAGTCTGTCCTGCTCCATGGAACACAAGGCATAAAGAGGCGTGCAGAAGAGTTCGGTGCCACCGGCCGTGGTGAAAGCGAATGCCTGGTTGACATCGGCGCCCTTGGCAATGGCCAGCTCGGCAAATCGGCAGCGTTGGCTGGATGACAGGTTGGTGTGACACAGGATAGGGCCGATAACCGACTTGCCAGTGAAATCTGCTTGGGTTGTCAGATAACGCTCAGCCTCGGCGGCATCGGCAGAAAACAGATCCAGGCTGTCATCCAGTACCAGACGGGACTGCAGCTTCTCCTTGTTCAGCAGCATGCGCGCCACTTCCGGCTGATGGTGGCTGATATCCGCTCCCAGTTCTACCAGGCGAGTCAACAACAGGCGTTGACCATTCTTTATCGTCATCGCCAGCAAGGTGTTACCAGAGTAACGTCGCTCTAAGTCACAGTCGTATTGCTGTTCGTTTAACATATTGAAAATGGAGAGTATTTTCAGTTCTGGCATGGGAGAGTTGAACAGCTGAAACAGCAGTGAATCACAATATTCGCGCTCTTCACTGCCTTGATATTCAATGCCGTGAGACAGCAGTAACTGCACAGTTTGTTGCTCCAGCGCCGGGTTACGACTGAAGCAGTGCCAGAAGAAACATTCATCATCCAAAAGCGCCAGTTGCTGTTCCAACACCGCCTTGACCATACGATAGTCACCGCGGCAGGTGGCCAATGACAAGAGGTTAAATTCACCCTGCCACAGGATATTGAGATTAACCTCTTGCTCGCTGAGCATCAGCACCATCTCTGCCGAGCGCAGCGCTCGTTGCAGCAGATGATTGGGTTTACGCTCTTTATCCAACAAGTGACGAATACCGGCGCCCAGTTTTAATAGGTGCTGGACGACTCTGTCAAACTTGGGATCGGCCTGTTCCAGCACAAAGTCCAGTGGCCTGCATTGGCGAAGTCCGTCCTGAACCAGGCTGTGATCGACATTGTCTGTGCTGACAATTTGGCTGATAGCCACCAGATCCAGGTTGAGAATGTGGTCCTTGAGCGCACCGCCTAAGCTGCGGCTGTCTTCCGTGAAATGTTCCATTGATTAGTCTCTTGATGTTGTAACTGCATCACCGCCTTGCGGGCGTGATTACACTAAAGGGTCTAAGTCCATTGATAAACCGGACAAAAGGGACAACAAGTGTGAGAGATTGCCCCTAGCATTAACGCCATTTGGAGTCGTCTTTACTTTATGAACCTGGGGCTGTTATCACCGAAATCCATGATGGCCAGCTCGCTTTGGTTTGCCGCGCCGTCAATGATTCGTTTGACCAGTGACAAACAGTCGCGAAAGCTCTGCTCTGCTTGGCCCAGACAGTTATGGTGCACTATGGCGCCGTGGCTGAGTATGCCAAGGGCTGTGAGCCGGGTCTGAAATTCCCGGGCAAATGCCTGTATCTGCCCGGCTTCATCGTCGCCGGATAAATACTCAAGCGCTAAGAAAAGCATTGAATCGCTGAGCTTTTCGACACATTCGGCGTCGAGCTCAAATTCAGTAATGAGTGTATTGAGTATCTCGATTGACGCGGCTACCTCAGTATTCAGCTGGATAATCAGCATATAAGGAGCGTCATAGTCGTCGAGTCGATTGAGATAGCGTTGTACTTTGTCGGTGGGTTGGGCGCTTTGCCACTGTGCAATACCTTGCATATGTTTCCCTGTCATGGCGGCCTAGAGGCCTGTCCAGTGATTTATCCCGCTGAGCCTGCCTAGGTTGGGCTTGTCAGCGAAATGGCCGACGGGGATTATCCCACTCTCTTGCTTTACTGCAAAGTTTGCAAAGGTAAATCTTTGAGGTTGCCCATTGTTTACTCGATTTCCTCTGAAGCAGAGTTTTCCGGTAACATCTCGCAGTGACAGAGCTTGCCGATGCAGGCATCTGTGCCGTTATTTCGTCTTTTTCACACGAGTATGGGAGGTAGTGTGGTGCGCATGGAAGCAATAGAGGAAGGTTTCAAGTTAGTGGCCGAGGCCAAGTTCCGTAACAAGTCTGCTCTGGATAGAGCCAGAAAAATCTGGTCGGGGAACAATGTGAAGCCTTGCCTGGATAAGTTTGTTTTTCTCTTGAAAACGACTGATTGGAGCAATCAAGCTGAAGCCGAATTGTGTGCCAAGGTTGCCGTTGCCCTGTGCTCATCAAAAATATCCATTGCTTCAAGCATCATCTCTGCCAAATCCCCTGAGATTATCGCCGTTACCAATACTCTCCTGGACCGAGGGGAGTGTGAGCTTATCGCTGATCCCAAATCTAACTTCAGCTCGGTAGAGCTGGCCCTAACCCTGTGCCAGCTTTATTTCTATCATGGCTATGCTGACCCACAGACCCGCGCCTCGATAGCTCCGACTGTAGTAAAAATGCTGGAGTTGTACCCTAACCTTGATTGTTCCCTGGCGCTGGGGTGTATCTCCTGTCATCCGCAAGCCGAGAGCCTTTATGCGAGGGTGATATATGCCTGTATGCTCAATCGTGACATCTATCAGCATTGTCCTGCAATAGCCGATATTGCCGGAGATATGCTGGCGGCCGGTGAATACAAAGGCTTTTTGTATAAGCACTCTTTGAAAGTCTTTGAGAAAGTTATCTCCTTCAAAGAAACCTGGGATGCATCTGAACTCGGCTACCTTATTGAAAGTTTGCTCATTGAGCCTCTTGATGTGGAAATGCGCAGCCAGGCAGAGTTAATTGAATCGAATCATAGGCTTGCCAAGGTGTTAAAGAACAAGTCGGATAAAAAATATTATAAGCAACAGGCCGAGTATATTGAGCATCATTATCCGGAGTTTATTAGCCTCAATCGCCAGGAGGCAGTTCGCAAGTTGGCTGTGTCCCGGAAGTTTTATGATTTTGCTTGCCGCGTTGCCGGGCAATATGCTGCCATCAATGACAAGGCCAGACAGCTGTCTGAGCTACTGCTCGAGGCCAATCGCTTTGCCAAAGGCCCTAAAAAGTTTGCCACCGCGTCAACTGCGGTGAATAGTTTTAAAGATTTCGGGTTGAAGTTGCTGGTTATTGAAGAGCTTATGTATAGACAAGACTCGCTTTCGCCCAAGTTTTCATTGGCGGAGTTTGCCGCAGAGTATTGTGGTGGCGAAATTGAGCGCAATGATGCCGGGGAGATACCACAGGTGATAGATTTTTATCAGGCGCTGGATATCGCCGATACGGAACTGGCAAAGGTAACCGAGCTCTATCAGGACGATGGTTTATCCGGTGGGGCTGAGGTCTATTACAATATCAATCCTTATTGGGATCCCGGATGCGGCGACAGCATATTGGCGGTGAAGGATATCGCGGCTGAAGACTTAAGCCTGCTTCCCAATCTTAAATTGATCACCACCACTGACCTTAACAACCTGAGCGCAGGTTTTATTGCGGCAGCCGAAAAACGCGGCGTTAAGGTTATCGAAGAGTGAAGTTAAGCCGTTTTGGGATGGCACAACCTGGGTTGGTTTCAGCATAGGTTGTGCCAAGGCCAATTAACCACTGACAGGCGGAAAATCCAAAATAGCGGTGGCGACATTGAAGTAGACGATGACACCTATGATATCGGCTATCGAAGTCACCAGCGGCGCGCTGGCCGAGGCCGGATCCAACTTGAACTTGCTCAGCAAGAAGGGCAGGGACATGCCTATCAGGCTGCCGATAATCACCACAAGTTGCATAGTCAGGGCGACCACCAGGGCGATATCACCGCCGCGCCAATAACCCAGGGTAAATACCGCAATGGCCATGGTGGCACCCAGCAAGCCGGCTACAAACAGCTCTTTGGCCAGTAGCGACAGCCAGTCTTTGAGGACGACCTCCCCGGTGGCCAGCGCCCTGACCATCAAGGTGGCAGACTGCGAACCGGCG
This sequence comes from Shewanella sp. VK101, assembly GCF_056497865.1. Lineage (NCBI taxonomy): Bacteria > Pseudomonadati > Pseudomonadota > Gammaproteobacteria > Alteromonadales > Shewanellaceae > Shewanella > Shewanella sp. VK101. The sequence goes on along the minus strand of NZ_CM151402.1, from coordinate 4,118,390 downwards.
TTGCCGCTGCTGCCGATGAGCAGTGGCAAGAAGAACACCAGGGCAACATAGGCTGTGATGGTATCTTCAAAGTAGGCGATCCCTGTGCCGGAAAACACATTGCCGAACACCAGCAACACCAGCCAAAAGACTCGCTTACGATAGAGCATGCCAATGCTGGCTTCCTTGAAAGAGCAGGCCAACTGCCCCACGGCGCCGTGTTTGCTGAATTCGGCATCGGCCTGGGCACTGGCCACATCCATGGCATCATCATAAGTGACTATGCCGACCAGTTGGTCGTTGCCGTTGACCACGGGCAGCGCCAGCAGATCATAGTGGGCTATCATCTGCGCCGCTTCTTCTTTGAAGGCTTCCGCTTCTATGGCAATGGTCTGCTCTTTCATAAAGTCTCTCACCAACGCCTTGGGCGGCGCGATGATGAGCTGACGCAGCGACACATTGCCTATCAGGCGTCCGCGCTCATCCACCACATAGGTCTGGTAGATGGTTTCCAGATCCGCTGCCACTTTCCTCAGGCTGTCTATGGCCTCTTCTGCGGTTTGATTGACCCGCAGCAGGGCATAGTCAGAGGTCATAATGGAGCCGACCTTGGAGTCATCATAGGCCGCCAGGGTACGCATGTCCTCGCGTTCCGCCTTGGCCAGTGTCGGCAGCAGCAGGGCTTGCTGCTCAATCTCCAACTCGTTGTAGAGGTCGGCGCGCTCGTCTGCCGCCATCTCCATGATAATTTTCCCAAGGGTTTGATGATCCAGTGCTTCCGCCAGCAGCTTTTGCTGCTGATGGGGTAGATACCGCAGCAGCGCCGCCGCGGTTTTGGGCTGGCACAGGGTCAGTATTGAGGCCGTTTGCTGGCTGTCGAAGGTCGGCAGTACGGCGGCTATGTCCGCCGGATGCAGCTCGGATGCCAGCATCTGCATCGCCTTGGCGTCTTTGTTGGCCAGAATAAGGTGCAGGTTGAGTATGATGTTGTTGCTGTTCATAGGTCATTCTCCCAATGAGCTATCAAGAAAAGAAAAATTGTATGCCGGCGCCAAATTGGCGGGCGCCACCGCCATACTGATTGCCATAACCCAATTGCCACTGCCAATGGGCGTTGGGTTGGTTTTGCCAGAGTAGCTGGTAGCCATAGTCGCCTTGGCCCAGATACTGGTTTTCAAACAGCAGGGTTTGCTGCTGAACTTTGAAGCCGGCTCCCAGGCCAAAAATCATTGTCGGGCCTTCACCCGACTCCAGGCTCAGCCCCAAGTTGTTGCGTACAAAGAAGCCTTGGGTGGCAATCGGCAGATCGCTACTGAACAGGGCGTGACCCTGCCAGCCATCTCTGTGATGACGCCCCAGCTCCAGTGCCAGAGTCTGAGATAAGCCGTTTGTGGCCAGCGGTTGTTTGTAGCCGAGTTGCCAGCCGCGGCTCTCATGTCTGTCCCAGGGGGCATCCCGGTCGTCTGTTTGCAGTTCCAGCGCCAATTCGCCGCCAAAGACGGCTTGGTTGAGCCCCAGGGCAAAGCCGTTGTTGCCCGCTTGTCGTTGCCAGTCGACAGCGAGTTCTGTGGCAGCGGCAATATCGGGATCTTCCAGCAACTGAATGCCGGCATGCAGTTGTCCATGCCAGAGCAGGCCGCCCAGCAGCAGCGTATTGGTATATCTGAGTTTCATGCTTGTTCCTCCTGTGTGGGGGAACACTCAAGGTCGTAGATGGGGCAGCGGCAGCAAGGCTGTCCTAAGTAAAAAACCTTTATGGATGCATTAGTTTGCAGCCACAGGAGAACACTGCGGCATGCGTATGCATGTAAAGCTCAACAAGGTTTTTATGGGGAGTAACGGAAAAAGGGATTCTTTAATACGCTACTGCCAGTCCTGGCAGTAGTTTGCGAAGCTGCAGACTAGTGCCGGGCAAATAATCCTGTCTGACTGACAGGGCATCTACTGTCACCTATGTGTGTGTCCACAGTGGGTCTCCGTATGGTTAATTAAGCGGCGATTGTATGGTCGAAACCAAACAAGTCAAGCGGGAGATCGAAAAAGCCTGTCAAACAGGTTTTTTTAGCCACAAACAGCGGCTTTATGTTGCTTATTTGTTGGGCTATTGGGCGCTGTTGGGGGGTAATGGGTAGCCGGAAGGTTGTTTTTGGTGTGCTATTGGACAAATCTCAGCAGCGGCTTAATATCAACACTATTACTCAGCAGGGTTACCGGAGCCGCAGCGCTTTTCATGTCTTCCAATATCCGCATCGCCAGTCTGAATCTGTTCAATTTTGCCATGCCGCCGCTGGCGTTTCATGAGTTCAACAACATCTATACCCAAGGGCAGTGGCAACAAAAGTGCGACTGGACAGTCCGCTGGCTGCAGCAGGCGCAGCCAGATCTGGTGGGCTGGCAGGAGGTATTCAGCCCCGAGCCGCTACGCGAATTGTGTCAGGCTGCCGGTCTTGCCCACTTTGCGCTGGTGGATTCGCCGGTCATAGAAGGCTTTGTTGCCCGCAAGAGTGTGGTGGCACTGGCAAGCCGTTTTCCGATTGTTTCCTTGGCGGCGGTGGAGCTGGATAGCGAACTGGCATTTTCACTTGGACTCAAGGAAGAGTTTCAAAGTAGTCGCCAGATACTGCGAGCCACCTTGATGCTGCCGGGGATAGGCCACTGTGATACTTACGTGGTGCATTTCAAATCACCTCGCAACAAGTTGTCCAAGGGCGCGGTCGAGTTGCAAGGTGCCGCCGGGCTGCTGGCAGAGAGTGCGCTGGGCCACTGGTCAGCCACTTTGCAGCGTGGCAGTGAGGCCATGTTGTTGTATCAGGCGATACTCAAGCGGCGCCGGCAAAGCGACAACGCTGTGGTGTTGATGGGGGATTTCAACGCCGGCATAGATTCCAGTGAACTCAAGGGCCTATTGGTGGGCGCCGGACAGCTCTACAACGGGGATATTCGCGCAGCAGGCCTTCACGGCCTGCCTGATGAAAGGTTGAAACTGCAACTGGCACATTTTCAGCTGCTTGACGCCTGGCAGCTCTGGCTAGAAGTCTCTGAGCAAACTGGCGATCAAGTGACAGCTACTCGCCCCGTGACCCATTTTCACGGCTCTCAAGGCAGTGTGGTCGACTATCTGTTGTTGAGTCAGGAGTTTGATGCCCGTAGCCAGCATAGCCTGGCAGAAGTGGTGGATTATCGGGTCTATGACAAACATCTGCTGCGGCCGCAGTTTGAGCAGGATGCACAGGCGAGCGACCATACACCAATACTGGCAGAAGTCCGTTTACGCCATCCTTGACGTTGCACTCAGGTGGGCTAATCAAACGGCCAAAAGTCCCAAAAACGCGCGAAAAAGTTGTCGAAAACTCCTGTGGTGAGCCGACTTTTAGGCTATTATTCGCCCCTTGAAAAGTCAGTCGGGTCATCAGGACCCGGTTGCCGACACTCCAGACAGGCGCATCATGGTACTCAAAATCAAACTTAGACCCGGCCGGGAAAAATCCCTGCTGCGGCATCACCCCTGGGTCTTTTCCAGCGGCATTCACAATATCAAAGGCAAACCACAAATGGGCGAAACGGTTGAAGTTGTTGCCCATGATGGCCGCTGGCTGGGGCGGGGCTCATGGTCGCCGGAGTCGCAGATCCAGGTGCGGGTTTGGAGCTTTAATCGCGATGAAGAGATAGACAGGGAGTTCTTCAAACGCCGCATAGTGCGGGCCCAAAAGGGGCGTGATGCCCTGATTGCCGAGAAGGGGCTCACAGGTTATCGCCTTATTGCCGCCGAGTCGGACGGTTTGCCCGGGATCACCATAGACAAGTATGCCAATGTGCTTGTGTGTCAGTTGCTGTCGGCCGGCGCCGACTATTGGCGCGATACATTGGTCTCTGTGCTCTCTGAGCTCTACCCGGACTGCGCCATCTACGAGCGCTCCGATGTCGAGTCACGTAAAAAAGAGGGCCTGGAGCTGGTTACCGGCCTGCTGCATGGCGAATTGCCGGCCATGCCTGTGGTGATAGAGGAAAACGGTATCAAGATCGCCGTGGATGTGACCAAGGGTCACAAGACGGGTTTCTATCTGGATCAGCGTGACAACCGTGCCATGGCTGCCCGTTTCGTCAAGGGTAAGTCTGTGCTCAACTGCTTCTGTTATACAGGCACTTTTGGCCTCTATGCCGCCAAGGGCGGCGCCGCCAGTATTGAGAATGTCGATGTTTCCAAGCTGGCGCTGGACACGGCGAAGCAGAACATGGCACTCAATCAACTGGACGACAGCCATGTGCATTACCATGAGGCCGACGTCTTCAAGCTGCTCAGACAATATCGCGATGAAGGGCGTAAGTTTGATGTCATAGTGCTGGATCCGCCCAAGTTTGCCGATAACAAGGCGCAACTCAACGGTGCCTGCCGCGGTTATAAAGATATCAATATGATCGCCATGCAGCTGTTGCAGCCGGGCGGCACTCTGTTGACTTTCTCCTGCTCGGGGCTGATGCAGGCGGATCTGTTCCAGAAGATAGTGGCCGATGCGGCGTTGGATGCAAAGCGTGAGTTGCAGTTTATCGAGCGCCTGTCACAGGCTTCGGATCACCCCATAGGTGGCGCTTTCCCGGAAGGCTTTTATCTCAAAGGTTTGGTGGCCAGAGTCTGGTAACTCAGGCCACTTTGATTAACCAGGCATGATCAACAAAGAACAAAGGGGGCCTGGCTCCCTTTTTTGTTCCTAATCTTTTTCAACCACCGCTATCTGTGCTGTTGTCGTCTTGGGTTAACCCCTGGCGCCCTTTACTCTATGGGGAAAAGGGGCTTAAATGCGGCAAGGTCTATTAAGTAAACAGGAACATAGGATGTTTAAGAAACTGCTTGCCGCAATTGGCGTTGGTGGTGCCAGTGTAGATACCCGCTTGCTCAATGCCAGCCTGCAACCCGGGCAAACCTTTGAAGCCAGAATCGTGCTCAAAGGCGGCGAGGTAAGCCAAAGTATTGCCGGCCTGGAGCTGGCCCTAATGACCCGGGTTAAAGTCAGTGATGGCGACAGCAGCTTTATCAATCATTGCCTGGCCAGCTGGCGCATCAGCGAGGGCTTTGAACTTCAGGCCGGAGAGGTGAGAGAACTGCCTTTCATCGGTCAGTTGCATCCTGAGACCCCATTTACCGAGTTGCCTGTGCGTAACAATCAATGCCGGGTCTGGCTGCAAACCGGGCTGGCGATAGATTACGCCATAGATCCGGGCGATCAGGATCTGCTGCAGATCCAGCCTACCCAGCTGTTGCTGCACCTGCTGCAGGCCATGGAGGAGCTGGGCTTTGTCCTTAAAAAAGCCGATGTCGAGCAAGGCTATATCAACACCTCTGGGTTTCGCAGTGGTTCAGGCTGCTATCAAGAGTTGGAGTTTGTACCCGCAGGGCTTGGGATCCGCCTTTTGCGTGAAGTGGAGCTCACCCTGGTACCGGCCGGAAAGCAAACCCATATCTTGCTGGAGCTGGACCGGGCCTTTCGCGGCGATGGCTATCTGAGTCTGACCTTGGATAACCAGGCCGATTATCCCCAGGTGTTGGCTGCGTTGCAGCCTCATCTGGTTTGAGTCGACTGGCTTGAGCCTGGCGTGAGTCATCCCCATATCTCACAATGTGTGGCGATAACGCCGCTTGAGAGGAGAGTTCTATGTTGATTGCTTGTCCCCAGTGCGCTGGAATGAACCGGGTGCCGAAAGAACGGCTGTCTCAAGGCCCTAAGTGCGGTCACTGTAAGCAGCCTTTATTTCAGGGCAAACCCTTTGAGCTGACCGGCGCCAACTTTGCCAACCATGCCCACAAGTCAGAGCTGCCGTTGGTGGTGGATTTCTGGGCCAGTTGGTGTGGCCCCTGCAAACAGTTTGCCCCCATATTCGAGCAGAGTGCCGCCGAGCTGGAGCCGGAGTTTCGTTTTGGCAAGCTGGATACCGAGGCTCAGCAAGCGCTGGCGGCTCAGTATGGGATCCGCTCCATTCCGACCATAATGCTGTTCAAAAATGGCCGCGTGATAGCCCAACAGGCCGGTGCCATGCCCAAACAGGCATTCCTGCAATGGCTCAAGAGCCAGCCAATTTGAGGCTGGATAACAACAAAGCTCTGGTGGTGCTGGTTCATGGCTTCAATAAAGATGAGCGCGACATGGAGTTTCTGGCCCAAGGCTTGGCCCGGCAATACAGTATCCTGTGCCCCACATTGCCCACCCGTTTTGGCTCACTGCAACAAGCGGTAGCGACATTGCGCCAGGCGCTGGATAAGCAGAATTGGCAGCAGTATCCCAGGGTGCACTTTGTGGCTCACAGTATGGGAGGCTTAATCGTCCGGCAACTGCTGGCAGAGCAGCCGCCCGACAATTTGGGCCACAGTGTGTTTATTGCCACGCCCCATGATGGTTCACCGCTGGCGAGCCTGGCCGATAAGCTTCCGGGATATTCCCGGCTATTTCAGCCGCTGCAATCTTTGCTGCCGGGGCAGCGCTGGGCAAGTTGGCGCGAGGATAGTCAGGCTCATCTTGGGATCATCGCCGGCAGTGGGACTCAGGATCCCTTGGGTACCTTGATTGACGGCGAGTCCGATGGCCGGGTACCCCTGGCGTCCACCCGTTGTGATGATGCTAATGATTGGATGGTGTTGCCCCTGTGCCATAAGGCCATACATTGGCATCAGGATACGCTGGCGGCGGTACAGGGTTTTCTTGAGCGCGGCCGCTTCGGCGCTGACTAATGGACCCTGACTAATGGACCCTGACTAATGAACGCTGACTAATGGACCCTGACTAACGGGCATTGGTTAATCGGCACTGGCTAAGGGGCTAAGAAAGTGCCGCTGAGTCTCCCGGGTGTTCCGGATAAGCTTACAGATTGTCATTCCGGACCGGGTTCGCACCTTGCAAAATACTCAATTATTATTCACAGAGGGTTTCCAGGCTCACTCAGTTTGGGGGAGCTTATTTATCAGGAGCGAATTTGGCCGCGAAAAAAGGATGGTTGAGGCGACTGACAGCCTGGTTGATAAAACTGCTGTTGGGGCTGGTGATACTGTCCCTGCTGATGGTGATTACCCTTAAGTTTGTTAACCCACCGCTGTGGAGTTGGCGTATTGAACGCTATTGGTTTCCGCCTGCGCCGGTCAAACAGGTACAACATCAGGTGCAACATCAATGGCAGCCGCTGACTCAGATATCTGCCAATATGCAACTGGCGGTGATCGCCAGTGAAGATCAGCGTTTTGCCCTTCATTCCGGTTTTGATCTCAAGGCGATTCAGAATGCCATAGAGGAAAAGCTCCAGGGGGAGCGTCTCAGAGGCGCCAGCACCTTGAGCCAGCAAACCGCCAAGAACCTGTTTATGTGGTCTTCGCGCAGCTTTATTCGCAAGGGGGCCGAAGCTTGGTTCACCCTGCTTCTGGAGCTGGTGTTGGATAAGCCCAGGATCCTTGAGTTGTATCTGAATATTGTCGAATTCGGCCCGGGGATCTACGGCGTCGAAGCGGCGGCGCAGCACTACTTTCATAAGAGCGCCGCTCAGTTGTCGTCCCGCGAGGCCGCCTTGCTCGCCGCCTTGTTGCCTAATCCCTGGCAATATCAAATCGATCCACCGAGTGCTTACATGAACCGCCGCGCCGACTGGATCCAGCAGCAGATGCGGCAATTGGGACGGCAAACACTTAAAGACCTGGATTGATTTCAATGTCGGTATTTACCCCTTGGTCGCCAGCGCTTGAATTGGCGACGACCCGATTGCGGCCACTGTTTTTGGCTTGATAAAGTGCGTGGTCGGCTCGTTTTACGGCCGCTTCTATCGATTCTGTTGCAATTTCAACCTCGGCGATGCCCAAGCTTATGGTGCAACTTATCTTGTCTCCCGTGTCGGCGGTTAGCTGCATCGCTTCGACATTGAGGCGCAGCTGCTCGGCTCGCTGCAAGGCTTGGTTTAGTGGGGCTCCCGGCAGCAAGATCACGAACTCTTCACCGCCGAAGCGGGCCGCCATCTCGGCTCCTTGGCAGTGTTGCTTCAATAATTTGGCCAGGGCGACTATCACCCTGTCGCCCAAGTGGTGACCAAAGTTATCGTTGATCTGCTTGAAACTGTCTATATCCAGAATAAGCACAGAGATAGCCTCGCCATTGCGGCCGGCCAGCTTAAGTTGATAGTCGGCCTCAGAATAGAAATAGCGCCGGTTATAGAGTTTGGTCAGAGGGTCTGTGGCCGCCTGGCGCTTGAGCTCTTCCTGCGAGGCGCGGATATCCTCAAGGATTTTGATCCTGTAGGAGATGATAAATGCCAACGTCAGGGCTTCCAGCATAATACCTATGCCGACTCCGTGGCTGCTGAGATAGCTCGGAGAGATTAAGCCCTTGTAGAAGAGCACGGCTATGCCATTGAAGATCACGAAGAAGCTGTGGCCCACCAGAAAGTACTTCACCAGTGGATTGCCCTTGCGATATAGGGAGATACTCACAGAGAAGGTCACCAACATCATGAGTGCTGCCAGGCTACTGGCGGGTTTGAGTGCTGCTGAGATATCAAATAAGCCCCAGAACAGGGTCGCCAGCAGTAACAGCAACATCAGCTGCAACGCCTTGTGCTCTGTGGGGTAGAACTGCCTGGTCTCGAAGATGGCCGTCATAAACAGCAGCAGGAAAATCGGCATGGTGATCAGCGACAGATTGAGCATGAAGACGCTCGAGCCGTAGGCGTTGAACACGCTGGCAACTAGACCATAGGACAGGGCAATCCACACCAGACCCGAGATCAGATACAGCGAATAGTAGATGTTCTCTTTCTTACTGGTGGCGAAATAAAGCAGGCAGTTGTAGAACACCAGTGCCAGCAACATGCCCACCATAAGTGCAATATCATAGTGAGTGCTCACCAGGGCCCGCCGCGAATTTTCCTCATCCATCAGTGTCATGGCAAACCATTGATGGGAGTAGGCGTGGCTACGAATATACAGGGTTGTTATCTGATCTGGGGCCAGCTTCAATGGGTAGACGACTGTACCCCGATACATGAGTGGGTTGTCGGCGGCCTGTTCGAGATCCAACTGCTCGTGTCGTTGCAGTTGTTGGCCGCTTTCTTCATAGATGTCGATTTGCTGCACATGGTAAGCATGGGGCAGGTGTAAAAACAGCGGCTTTTCCTGCGAGAGCTTATTGTGCAGTATCAGCTTGAACCAAGTGACCCTGGCATTGGTGCCCAAGGTGGTGACATTATTGGTTACGCCGAAAGGCTTCTGGCTTGCCTGCTCAAAACCGAGGCTCTTGCTGTCATCAACAAAATAGCCGATTTTGAATTCATCAAGCGCGACGTTGCTTTGTTCTATGTCAACAATGGGAAGCTTAACCTGCTCTAATGCAAATAGTTTTAGGCTGGTTAGCAGCAAAAACAAGCACAGCAACGCATATCTCAATTCCATTCAGGTATCCATCTTCCCTGGCGCCGGCATGTCCAGGCGCCTCTTTATTGCTCAATGGTACCCAAGGATAAAAAGTGTCGCCAGCAATACCATGCGACATGCGGTTTATCGCAGACAATTATTGACGTTGATCTTTCGGTGAATCCATTACCACCATGGTGGTGATGGATTTGACTTGAGGATATTCTCCGAGGACTTCGGCATGAAAACGTTTATAACTGCTGAGATCTTTGGTCTCGACCCGCAACAGGTATTCGTTGGCGCCTGTGATATTGTGGCACTCGATCACTTCTTTGGCGTAGCGGATATGCTCTTCAAAGCCCAACTGGGATTGTTTACTGTGACTGTTGAGGCCTATGGCGACGTAAGCAATAAAACCTATGTTCAGTTGGCTCTTGTCCAATACGGCCCGGTAGCCCTTGATCAGTTTTTTTCGCTCCAGTTCCTGTACCCGCCTCAGGGTGGCAGAGGGAGATAATCCCACCCGCTCGGCCAGCTCGACATTGGAGATCCGGCCATCACCCTGTAGCCCTTGCAATATTCTTTCGTCAAATCTATCCATGGTGATGTTTTATTGCTTACTTTTCACTTTAAGAGCAAATATAAGCACAAAATTGCGTCCCAATCCATCTAGTATTTGCTGACTGTTTATTTCAGGAGTAAAGCAAGAATGGAGCCTAATTTGCTATGGCCTTTGGTGATGTTTGCCTTTGTTTCAACCGTGACCCCAGGGCCCAACAACATCATGTTGATGACTTCAGGTGCCAATGTGGGTTTTGTTCGCACCTTACCGCATATGCTGGGGATAGTGCTGGGGTTCAGCCTGATGCTGTTGTTGGTGGGGATCGGCGTGACCGGCTTGTTTCAGGCCTATCCTTGGTTGCACCAGTTACTGAGTTTGCTCTGTATTGCTTACATGGTGTATCTGGCGCTGAAAATCGCCTTGAGTCGTCCGGGAAATACCAATGAAGGTTATCGCAGCATGACCTTTATCCAAGCGGCATTGTTTCAGTGGCTCAATCCCAAGGGATGGTCCATGGCGCTGGCGGCGGTGAGTCTATACAACCCGAGTGCCAGTTGGCAGCAGTTGTTGCTGATCTCTGTAATATTTGCCTTGGTCAATGTCCCGTCTGTCAGTATCTGGACCCTTATCGGCAAACAGTTGAGTCGCTGGCTGACGGCGCCCAACTACGCCCGTGGTTTTAACCTGTTGATGGGCGGTCTTTTGCTGGCATCCATAGTACCCATGCTCTGATGTTCGCTTTCCATTGCATTAATATGAAAGAAGGCGACCCTGAGTCGCCTTCTTGCTTGGATGCCGATTATCGGCGATTAACGCGGGCCCGGCTCGGCATAATGGGTCATCCAGTCTTTGACCTGGCTATACCAATAGATGGAGTTATTGGGCTTCATGATCCAGTGGTTCTCATCGGGGAAATAGATCATCCGCGATTCCACTCCACGGCTTTGCAGGGTGCGGAACAGCTCAAAACCTTGTCCCACGGGCACCCGGTAGTCCAGCTGACCATGGCTCACCAGCGTCGGTGTATTGAAACCGGCGGCAAAGTAATGGGGTGAAATCGACTGGTAGATTTCCGGGTTTTCCCAGTAGTGGCCGAAGCGGGTGCTGTGCACGGCGAAGTCGGAAGCCATCTGGGAGTACATGTCGTACACGGCGGCATGGATCAACAGCGCCTTGAACGGATGTTTCTGCCCGAGGATGATGGAAGTCAGATAGCCGCCGTAGCTGGCACCACCGGCCACCATGCGATCGCTGTCGATCCAGCTCTTTTGTTCAAACCAGTCGGCTGCCTTGAGGACATCATCCAGAGACTTGTTTTTCCAGTCCGGGTTGATGGCATCGGCAAAGTCCTGGCCGAAGCCGCTGGAACCGTGGAAATTGGGCCAGGCAGTGACATAACCCCAGGAGGCGAAGGTCTGGGCGTTCCAGCGATAGTGGAAACCATCACTGATGGCGTTGTGTGGGCCGCCGTGTACCAGCATAAACAGCGGGTACTTCTTGCTGCGATCGAAACCCGGTGGGTAGTGCACCCACATCTGGATATCCTGGTTGTTGTAACCCTTGTAGGTCACAGACTCATAGCTGCCCAGATCCACATCCTTGAGCAGTTCATCATTGAACTGCTCCAGCCTTTGGCCCTTGCCGTTCTTGGGATTGATCGCCAGCAGTCGCGCCGGATAAAGGAAGCTGTCGTTGAGGGCAATCAGAGTACCTTTCTTGCCTATCTGCGGCTGACCATAGTTGGTGTCCTTGGTGATCGCCTTCACTTTGCCGCTCTTGGCATCGATATGATAGATACGGCTGGTGGCGGCATCATCAATGGCGGCGTAGAAGCCTTTGCCATCCGGCGTCCAACTGAACTGAGACACAGATCTGTCCCAATTGGCGGTCAGGGTCTTGAGCTTACGGCTGTGGATATCCAGCAGCATCAGCCTGGAGGTGTCGGCATAGAAACCCGGGATCTTCTGGCGAGTGAAGGCCAGCGTCTTGCCGTCGGGGCTGAAGCTTGGGCGGCTATCGGGCGCTTCGTTGTCCGGTGTCAGGTTTTCTGCCTTGTCTGCGCCTATCTTGCCGAGGAAGATGTCCAGCTTGGGATCGACCCGGTTGTCGGAACCGTAGGCGTTGAAGGCGATCAGTTTCTCATCGGCAGACACATCATAGCTGCCGGCGCTTTGACTCGAACGAGGCAGCTCATGGCCCAGTGTTTGAGTAATGGCTTCTATCTCGCCGCCCTTGGCAGGAATTCGGAACACATGCGCCTGACGACGTTCATCCAGCCAGTGATCGAACTGGGCATAGGGCAGCGCATTCCACTGCTTGGCCGAGGTCTTGTTGTCCTTGTCGGCTTTCAGCTGCTCTTGCATCTGCTTCCAGTCCTGCCCGGGGAAGATGTTGCTGATGAAATAGAGATGTTTACCTACCCATTTGATGCCGTACACGCCGGTAGGCACTTCGGTCAACCGCTGGGCTTCACCCGGGCCATTCATCGGCAGCAGATAGATCTGCCCGGCATCGTCTTCATTACGCTGGCTGACAAAGGCCAGAGTGTTGCCATCAGGAGAAAATACCGGGTTGCTCACCTTGAGTCCGGCGGCAGTCAGTGGGCGTTGATGTTTGCCATCGGCATCAAAGTACCAAAGTTGGGTCGACCCTTTGTCGGCCTTGACATCATACTCGGTCACGGGGGCGATGATATGCTCGCCGCCGGGCGATACTACCGGGCTGCCGATACGCTTGAGTTGCCACAATAGCTCAACCGACAAGGGCTTGCCCGGCTCTGCCCACGCCGATGCCAGTGGCATCAAGAGGCAGAGCAACAGAATTCCAACCTTCTTCACGGAAAGTCTCCTTTAGATACAGATAGTTATTATATTCGGCAGCGAAGGCTGCCTCGGGAGTATATCCCCGGATGATGAAAACAAGCTTATCCGGGCACGGCTTGATGGGATTATTTTGTGTAACTTTCTGTTAGCGCTTGTACGGTATCGTGCGAAATTTGGCCGTTTTGTGTGGGGTTAAGTCAGGTTATTTATAATCAGAGGCTATAAAGAATAATAACTTAATATTTTGTCGTGCTTAAACTAGCGCTTATTATGCGGTAGATTCTCTCTTCATATACCGTTTCCCGTATAAGGTTCCATATGTCTATTGCAGTTATCGCATCCATTGCGGTATTTCTCGGCGTTCTGTTTATTCTGTTTCACCAACAGCAAAAAGAGCACAAATTATCCCGTCTGGTGCTGATCGGTTTAATCCTCGGCAGTGCCTATGGTTTCCTGATGCAGTCTTACTTTGGCGTGGACAGCCCGGTCACTGCAGAGACGCTCAGTTGGATAGCCATAGTCGGTGGTGGCTATGTGGCCTTGCTGAAGATGGTGATCATGCCCTTGGTGTTGGTGTCCATGGTAGCGGCAGTGGTCAAGTTGGATAAGGGCGGCTCGCTCGGCAAGATCTCCTCCCTGACCATATTTATTTTGATGGCGACCACGGCCGTAGCGGCTTTGATAGGTATTCTGGTCACTTCCATCTCAGGGATTTCTGCCGAGGGGCTGATAGCCGGTAGCCGGGAAACGGCGCAAATGGCGGTATTGGATACCAAGGCGGCTTCGATTGCCGATCTGACTGTACCGCAAATGCTGCTGAGCTTTATTCCGGTAAATCCTTTTGCCGATCTGGCCGGTACCCGTTCCACTTCCATCATTGCCGTGGTGATTTTCGGTATCCTCCTCGGGATAGCGGCCCGCAAAGTGATGCATGAGAAAGAGCAACTGGAATCCCCCATACGGACCTTTGTTGAAGGTGCGCAGGCGATTGTTATGCGCCTGGTGAAGATGATTATGGCGCTGACTCCTTATGGTATTGCCGCGCTGATGGCCAAGGTGGTCGCCTCTTCCAGCGGCGCCGATATGCTCAACCTGTTGGGTTTTATTCTGGCCTCTTACGTCGCCATCCTGCTGATGTTTGTTGTTCACGGCATGCTTGTAGCCATGGTGGGCGTCAGCCCACTGGACTACTTCCGTAAAATTTGGCCCGTGCTGACCTTTGCCTTCTCGTCGCGCAGTTCGGCGGCGACTATTCCATTGAATGTCGAGGCTCAGGTGACTCAGCTGAATGTGCCGCCTGCCATTGCCAACCTGGCGGCCTCTTTCGGTGCCACTATCGGCCAGAACGGTTGCGCCGGTATCTATCCGGCCATGTTGGCTGTAATGGTGGCGCCCAGCATGGGCATAGATCCACTGGACTTGCATTTCATGCTGTCCTTGATTGCCATAGTGACCATCAGCTCCTTCGGGATAGCCGGTGTCGGTGGCGGTGCAACATTTGCGGCGCTAATTGTCCTGCCTGCCATGGGGTTGCCGGTGGCCATTGTGGCGCTGCTGATCTCCATCGAGCCGCTGATTGATATGGCTCGTACCGCCTTGAACGTATCCGGCTCCATGACCGCCGGTACCATGACCAGTCGGCTATTGAAGCAAACCACGGAAAACCAGACGGCCGAGCAGCAGTAAGTTGCCCCGGCTAACGGCTTGAGAAAAAGGATGCTGCGGCATCCTTTTTTAGATTGGCACGGGTAATGAAAATCTTACTTAAAAAGGAAATTAACCCGCATCCGCTTATGGAAATGGCATTTAAAATTAATATCTTATAGCTAGATTTTTTTAATTATTTTGTTGGCATTCTCAAAAATGGAGTCGGAGATATGCTCTGGAAAGCCCTCCGGTAGATTCGCCCTTACTTGCGAGATTGCCTCAGGTAACGCACCTTTCATTTCATCCATTATTCTTTGCATCTTATCCTGACTAAAATTCACAGCTTTAGCAGTATCTAAAAAGTGACGAGGCAGGATTTTATTGATTTCATACTTCTTGCCTTTTGTGGCTTTTAACCCCATTGCGAGCTTAAGTTGTCTAATATTGAGTCCTTTTCCTCCCAGTAATGGGTAGGCTGAAAGAATGTCGTAGAATGGAGTGAGTCGATAGTTACCTCCTCTATCAATATAGATAGAAAAGTTTTTAGCATGTCCATCCGTAGCCCCAATGATCCATTGAAATACCTGGAATCTCATGAAGTTATATCGATCTTCAAGTGCATTACTTGAGCCCATTAATAACTTCATGATCTGTTCTATGCCTGGACCACCTTGAGATTCATATTTGATGGATGATGGCATACCAAACACTTGGCAAATATCTTCTTGAGGTAAGCGTAGCAAGCCTGCTCTGTCTTTTGTCCAGCGTCGATCAAATCGTTCTACAGCTAGAGCTTTAAGGTTGTCTGTTTGGATTATATTGACGCTGGGAACTGCGAATCCCAGCGCTTTAGCTAGCTCAATGCAAAGATATTCATTTTCTACGCTATCTTTGAGATCCAGTGTCGCGTTAGCTTGTGGTATTTCGCCTATTGGCAGCTTGATAATGTGAGTGGTTGGGGTGTTTCCTTTCGGTATACACCATTGTCCATCAATGAATAAGAGTGCGGTTTTTTCTTGAGCACCTGCCACTGAGATCCTAAAGTCTTCTTCCTCTTTGAGCATCCCGAGGGGAATATCAGACTTGTATGCAGAAAGAACGGCTTCTAGTTTCTTATTATCCAATATTTCGTAGCTGAGTGGCTCTTTTTTATAGGGGTGTTCGGGAGGAAATAGTGCAATAGCACCAACACTATCCTTTCCAATTTCTTTCAAGAGATCAAATGGTTGTTTGGACGAGGCTTTGTACCTTGCAACGATCCTATCTCTGACTTGTGGGCTGTCTGGTAAGAGGTTGTCAAAATAGTTGATAACGGCATCGGAAGTGATAGTCGGTAATTGAAGCCTCAAAGACAATGACAGTGGGCGAGCCATTGCATTGGTTATCCAGTCCTTATCATATTGAAAAGTGTGAGCGCCGTTCTTATGCTTCGCCAAGGTGCCAACAAGTTCACCATTCATGTATGCTATTAGCTTTTGCATTACCAACTCTCATCATCATTTTCACTTGGCGAAGTCAGCTGTGTTTTTTCTTGGATACTCAGTGTTAGATCCATAGCTTGTACAAGCTTAAAGAAGGTAGAAAGCGTTGTTTTGTTGGGGTTGTTCTCGAAGTTCGAGATTGTTGCTTGCTTTATACCGACTTTTTTCGCTAACTCTGACTGAGTCCAGCCATTCTTTTGGCGTATCAGTAGCATCATGTCTGCGAGTTGCTTTGGACTATATATCATTAGTTCCAGCCCTCAATGATTAGAGATGAATTTTAAAGTTATCTCATATCCCCACTAGAGGATTAGTTAGTATTTATCCCTTTGTTGGGATAAATGCTACTTTATACCCACTGGGGTATAATTGACTAAATATCCGCTATTGAGGATATTTAGTCAATAGAAGTCAGAAGGAACAATGATATTGAGCTGAGTCATATACTGCTCTAGCATCCTGTTTAGTTTTGAGCCGCACTCTCATCCCAAAGGATAACCCCCCAGGGACAAGCTGGATTTTTGTTGTCTCAGGCGGTTATAATTCCGCCATCCACGCCTATTGGAGCTCACGCCAAAATGAACAACTGACACCTGATCACCAATCTTTTTTACTTTTCCATTATTAGATTGGCAGGGTCGGTCGGCGTGTTCGCTCAAGTCTTTATTGTTGCAGTCAGTTGGCACTCATTCGCCATATCATGACTGCTTAAACCCGGATCGGATCTCGCCGTGCCTCCCTGTCTGCAGGAGGCAAGATGCAGGCATTTAATGCAAGACAAATCTCACTCTATACTCATGGCCTTGAGCCATTGTTTGCCGATATCAGCTGTAGTCTGAGCGCTAGAATGACCGGCCTGATTGGTCGCAACGGCATAGGCAAGAGTTTGCTGGGCGAAATACTCTGCGGTTTGAGAGCGCCGGATAGCGGCACGGTTGAGCGCCGGGGCATTTGCGGTATATACCGGCAGCAGCAAGAACCAAAGCTGCTAACGGCTACAGCAAGCCGGGTTGATGGCACATCATCCCAAGTGCCGACAATGCAAACCGGAAGCTGCCTGAGCCAATGCCTGGGCTTGGCGACCAGATTACAGGCGCTGACACAAATAGAGCAGGGCTGTTGTGACAGTCATTGGTTTGAGCAGCTCAATGACGACTGGCAGGTGCGGCAAACCTTTTTCGAACTCTGCCGGGAGCTGGGGTTGCCGGCAGAGCCCGAGCTTGAGTTCGAACGCCTCAGTGGTGGCCAGCAGGCCAAGTTGAAACTATGGCGTTTGTTTCAAAGCGAGGCAGACTGGTTGCTGCTTGATGAGCCTTCCAATCATTTGGACAGAGGCGGTAGACAGTGGCTGCGGCAGCGGATGTCGGCATTTTCTGGGCAGATCCTGCTGATAAGCCACGACATAGAGCTGCTGCGACAGATGGATGAAATCTGGGAGCTCAACAGCTTGGGGCTCGATTCCTATGGCGGCAACTATGACAGCTATTGGCATCAGCACACCCTGGCACAGCAAGCGCTTGAACGCAGGTTGGAGAATGTCGTCAAGGCCCAGCGTCAGGTAAGAAAGCAGGCGCAGTTGAGTCGGGAGCGGGCACAACAGAGAGCAGCCAAAGGGGAGAAATTGGCGCGCAGTGGCAGCCAGGCCAAGGTGTTGCTCGACCGTCAAAAAGAGCGGGCCGGTGCCAATGCGGCGGCCATGGCGACCCGGGAGCGGCGACATCAGCGACTGCTGGACTCTGAGCTTGCTGGGCTGAAACAGCAGTGTGAGCAAAGGCATAGGCATAGGCCTAGGCCTAGGCAAAACCTGACTCTGGGGCGCGAAACCCATGGACAGCCAGTGGCGAAGCAGACGCTGGTACGGCTATTGGACGCTGTCTTGCCCTATGGTAGTCGAGAGCCTATCAATTTAACCCTCAGCAGTGGCGAGAAACTGCGTCTGGCGGGGGCTAATGGCAGCGGTAAGTCCAGCTTGTTTCGGGTTTTGCAAGCTAGGCTGGCGTTGAGCGCTGGGCAAGTGCAACTCAATGGCCACAGTGTCTATCTGGATCAGCATTTCAGCTTACTCAAGCCAGAGTGGACATTGCTGGAAACCCTGCAGCGCTGTGCTCAAGTTGATAGCAGCCCGATTGATCATAACCAGGTGAATCCCAGCCTGATGGATGACAGTCAGCGCCGCACTCTGCTGGCCCAGATAGGCTTTCGCGCCGAGCAGGTGCACCGCACTGTGGCTTGTCTCAGCGGCGGTGAAAAGATGAAGCTGGCCATGCTTTATGTCAGTCATCAGCGGGGCAATCCCTTACTGCTGCTGGATGAGCCTGACAATCATTTGGATATTGAATCAAAAGCGCGTCTGGCCGCGGCGCTGGCAGCATACCCTGGCGCTTTTATTCTGGTCAGTCACGATGAGGAGTTTGTGGTGCAGACCGGCATTGAAGAAGCGCTTTCCCTGTCAAATAGCGGATCTTAGACTTTTTTAACCTCAGAGCGTGAATTTGGCTATGGTCTTTTGAATACCCACCACATCAGTGCCGCGCTTGAGCTCTTTGACCAGGGGCTCTGCCTGGCCTGAGATCCACAGCTTGAGCTCGGCATCCATATCGAAGCGCCCGGCGGTTTCCACTTCAAAGTGTACTATCGCCTTGTAGGGGATGGAGTGATAACTTACTTTCTTGCCGGTCATGCCTTGTTTATCTATCAAGATCAGGCGCTTGTTGGTGAAGACAAACATGTCGCGAACCAGTTTATAGGCCAGCTGCAACTGTTCGCTGTCGGCCATAATCGGCGCCAGTTCTTCGTTGAGTTTATCCAGATCCACTTCACTGGCGTTGCCCATCAAGGCGTTCAAAAATCCCATGTTCTTCTCCTTACCCTACCAACAGCATTTCACATTTATGGCAGTCGAACACCAGCTTGAACTGCTTGCCACCCAGCTCCATTTCCAGCGGCTCGGCCTTGATCCCCGGCACTTCTTTGGGGCACATGTTGTAGCTGTAACGTATGCAGTGCTTGGTGATCATCAAAGGCGCATCGCCTTTTACCGGCCGCACTTCATAGGCATCACGGATGGACACCACCCCGTGACGGGTATAGAAGTCCTTGGCCTTTTGGTTGGCAACATTGCCTAGATAGGTCAGGCTGCGCTGCGGGAAGCGGGCACTGTCGTCCCGTACCCAGGGTGTGGGTCTTTGATACCCCTGAATGCGCGCTTCGTCCAGTGCAGCAATGGCATCACGGCGCAGGCCATTGATGATGGATGCCGGTACAAAAACGGCTTCGGCATCGCCCAAATCCACTTGTCCGAGACGAAAATCTGTATTGCCCAGCTTGGCGAGATGCTTGCCGAGTGATTCACGGTTGCGGCCAATATCCTTGGCCTGCTGTTTTTCGAAGTCAGCGGTCACTGTCGCCTGATGACCATGACGGTCGGCAGCGGTTAGCGCCAGACCTGTCTGGGTATTGCTGAGGCTGAAGTCCAGCAACAGGGTTCGCTCGGCAGATTCTTTGGCCAGCAGGGCTTCAAAGGCCTGATCTTTGTTGCGATACAAGGTGGCACCGACATAGAGATCTTTCGGCATGTTTTTCAGATACAGGGTGTTACCCTCGGCGCGGTTGACCCGAAAACCTGTCAGCTTGTCATCCGACAACCTGGCCTTTTGATAGTTGGCGGCGAAGAAGCCCAGGCCATCACCGTTGTGGAACTCGGCATTCGAGTCGACCTGGATGAAGTCTTTGCCTATCTTGCTGACTTTACCTACTTCTACTCCCAAGTATTTCGGGGTGCGGAAGTCGCCGATGTCTGCCTTGCGCTCATTGACAAAGTAGTCCGTCTTGCCGCGGTTAAAGCTCTTGTCCGGATCCGGGGTGAAGCTGTAGCGGCAGCGGCCGTGGGACGAGGGTTCAAACTCGGGTCGACGCGCCATGATGGCATCCAGTTGCTGGCGGTAGTGAGCGGTAACATTCTTGACGTAGCTGAGGTCCTTGAGTCGGCCCTCTATCTTGAAGGAGCGGATCCCGGCATCGATCAGCGCTTCGAGGTTATCTGTCTGATTGTTGTCCTTCAGCGACAGCATATGGTCGTTGCTGGCAATGATGTCGCCCTGGCGGGTCTTGAGATTACCCGGCATCCGGCATTGCTGTGAGCATTCGCCGCGGTTGGCACTGCGGTCTGTGTAGGCTTCACTGATATAGCATTGGCCACTGTAGGCCACACACAGGGCACCATGGATAAAGAACTCCAGTCGCATCTTGGTCTCGGCGGCCACGGCGCGAATTTGGCTCAGACTCAGCTCCCGCGCCAACACCACCTGAGAAAAGCCCACATGCTCGAGGAAGGCGACTTTGGCAGGAACCCTGTTGTCCATCTGAGTGCTGGCGTGCAGTGCAATCGGTGGCAAGTCCAGCTCAAGCAGCCCCAGGTCCTGCACAATAATGGCATCGGCACCTGCCTCGTACACGGCCCAGATCAGGCGCTTGGCCTCTTCCAGTTCATCGTCCAGCAATATGGTATTGAAGGTGACAAATACCTGAGCGTGATATCTATGGGCAAACTCACACAGGCGGGCAATGTCCTCGACACTGTTGCCGGCAGTATGGCGGGCACCGAACGCCGGGCCGCCAATGTAGACGGCATCCGCCCCGTGGCGAATGGCCTCAATACCGAAATCGGCATTCTTGGCCGGAGCCATCAACTCCAGCTTGTTGTCGGCCAGTTGCACCGCTTGGCTGGGGGCGGCATCAGGGGCTTGTGCCTGTTGGCCGGGATTAAAGAGTTCAACACCTGTAGTGGACATGGCTTACCGCTCGTCTGGAAATGCCTGAAAATTTCGGGCACAAATTATAGCAGAGCCAGTAATTCATGAAAGCCTAAGGAATCAGATGCACCAATTTCTTCGGTTGGAAAGTGGCTGCCTGGCTTGAGAACAACCGCATGATGGAAGGTTTCAGGCGGACAAAAAACGGGAGCCCTGAGGCTCCCGTTGGCAGTTGTTTACTTCAACTTTGCATCAATCGTTCAGGTGGGCACAGCGACCAAACTCGGCTCCGCCTTTAACGGCAGCAACCACCTGTTTCGGGAAGCTGAGCTGAACATCCTGGCCTTCCCGGCAGACAAAGGCTTTGTTCAGATCGACATCGATAGACAAGACAGCTCCTGCGATACCACCCATCATTTCAGAGCCGTTGGCACTGATGGCAAATGGGTTATCTATGGTCAGCGCCTTGGCTTCGGTAACGCCCTGCTTGGCGAAGAACTCCCTGGTGCTCATCCAGCCCAAACCTTCCAGGTAGATACCACCACTGAAACCGGTAAACAGGCTGCCGGAGCGAGCAGTAATCATCGACAGATCGTCGCTGGCATCAAGCAGCAGCATACGCGGTACGCCAAACTCGGCGCTGATGCTGTCGTGATCCCAACCTTCGGCACACAGATTACCCAGGAAGAAGTGATTGAAAGGTACCTGCTCACACCAGCGCAGGCTACCTATGTGCTCCTGTTGGCCCGAGTCCGTATGCCACAGGGTGACTCCGGTGCGGGTGCCAAAGCCAACTGTGCTGCCGTCGTTGGAGATCACCGAGGAGTCCTGGGCGCCAAACTCAGCCGAGGTGTCGTGGAAGCGGCCATCGACCCAGGCAACCTGACTGGTGCCATCATAAGTGCCGGTAATAGTACTGCCGTTGCCGGCTATCCTATCGGCACGCAGCCACTGAACCTTTTCGGCAAATTGGTAAGGCAGTTGCTGCATACCGGCCTTCTTGGTCCAGATAAAGGGTACTATCTCGTCCTTGAATGCACTCTGGCAGGCGCCGTTACCGTCAGTATCCAGATAGGCGGTGCCGACAACTGTATTGCCACTATCATCCATATCCCAGACATAGCTGGAGTTGGTGCCTGACTGCCCCGAGCCACCGCAGCTGTTACCGTTGAGATCCCCAAGCGAGGTTAGTTTGTCGCTGCGCAGATCCCAGATGGCGGCATTGCTGATGCCGTTGCCACTGAAGTCCGCCATGACACCGGCCTTGGTGGCGTTTTTGTTCATGGTGGCGTGTCCGGCAACCACGGCATTACCGGCCGGGTGCAGCTCGAACAGGGCTTTCTTGGTGCTGTCATAGAGGAAAGGCGTAGTGCCGGTTATCCCCATGGCACGTTTGCCGTTCTTGGCATGATCCAGCACAAAGGCGCTTACCAGTGGGGTATATTGGATGCCATCGCTATAGCCGTTGAAATAGATATCGGCCTGTTTGGTCACCCCGGCTTCGGCAATGATAGGAGTGAAATCACAGGCTCTATCGCTGGCCGGATTGCTGCTTTCATTGCTGTTCCAGTATTCGGCCTCTGACAAGAGGGCGGTTTGTCGGGTTGGATAGCCTCCCGCCTTGATAGTCTCCATATAGAGTACATAGCGACCGCCGGGTGTCAGACCATTGATGGTGAACTTGCCATCCGGGCCTACAAGCCCTTGAGTCAGGTTGCCGGACTGTTGAGTGACCACATCGTACAGAGGGTTATCCAGGTTGCGGGCCACCATGTTCATACCCGAATAGTCCACTCCTTCCTTGGTGTACAAGGTGCCGGAAATCGAGCCGTAGCCTGAACGATATTCCGCCGTTGGATAGAGGTCGGACAGGTTGACTATATCGTCGCGCACATTGACCGTTGATTGCTCGGCACCCTGAACTCCTAACACATTGATGAAGGGGAACATGGTTTCAATAGTGTCCGGCGCTATCTGGCTGGCGCTGGTGTATTGATTGGTGATGGCGCAGCCCGGTACCCCGTCATATTGCGGGCTGTAAGAGGCCGACATATAGCTGAGATGACCATTGGCCTGGGAGTGCGACATGTTGAGGGCGTGGCCGAATTCATGGGTAAATACCCCGGCAATCATTTCGCCTTCTGTGTCATCTATACCCACGTACCAGCCGTTCATCAAGGCAGTGGCCTCGAGGATTTCACCGGTTTCTTCATCGGCCCACTCGGGGAAGGCTATCCCCAGTACCTTGCTGCGTGGTACGCCGAAATACTGTTCCAGGATCTGGCCGTCGGTGTCATAGTTGACCCAGAAACCATAGCCGTTTACGGCGGAATAGATCTGATCGACATTGGTTTGATTGACGTCCTTGATGCCGATTTGCTGTTCAATGGTGCCTTGAACCGACATTTCAAAGGTGGAGGTTTCCACCGCAGACCATTCGCCCACGGCCTTGGCGGTAATGGCATTGGCCTGAGCTATGCTGAGGAAGGTGTAATCCCGGTCCAACACAGTACCTGCCGGGATAACAGTGCCGTCCGGCAGTGTGATGTCGAGATTGAACACCTGCCCCTTTTCCAGAATGGTGAAGGTTTGTACGTCAACCCCATCCTTGTTTTTAATCACAGGGCCGCCGTCGGTATAGACGGGAATCGCCCCCTTGGAAGTATCCCACTTATAGGGCTGCATTGTGGGTTCGTGAATATACAGCGGGCCACCGGCCAGCGCGGCAGAGGAGACTGAGCCCAACAGCAAGGCCGTGGCAATTCTTGAAAGCTTCATTATTTGGCCTCCTGTACCAGTTTGCCAACCAGAGACATAAATGCGGCGGCATCCACAGCGCCGGCCGTGGTGATAAGGCTCTGCTCTTCAGGGCTGAGCGACTGGGTGTTCATGCCATCAAACAGGCCTATGTTGCCCAGTTGATTGCTGACTTTGCCGTTTTGCACAATGAATTTGCCTTGTTCCAGCCCTACGGTAGAAGTCAGGCCGGCACCGAGATCCGGATTCATAAAGGCCACTACCTGCTCGCCAACCGACCAGCGGGCGAAGCCTTCGGGGGATACGCCCAGGTAGACTTTGCCGTTACCCATGGAACGGGGCTTGAGCAAACCAAACTGGCGGAAGGTATATTCGCTGCCTGCCTTATGTTTGTTCTTGGCATCCATACCTACCCGAATGGTGATCTGGGTATAGGGGCGTTTGCGCTCATCAAAGCCATCGGTCACAGACACCACTTGGCCCGAGACTATGCTGGACGCCTGACTGGTCAATTGACTGAGATTTTGTTTGAGATGTTTTTGGGCCACGGCTGCCGGTGTCAGCAGCAAACTGGCTGAGACGAGACATAGCGCCGATAGACGCTGGAACCACTGGGATCTTGTCACTGTAATACCTCCTGTATGATTGGGATAAATTCAGCTTTCGATCATCGACCCATACTTCCTTGGCCGAATATTGACCGAGCACCTACTTAAGCACGCCGACTCAATGGGAGGCACGGCAAATGATGTAGCGTTTTTGTTAAACGCACACGGTTTGTCTCAATCTTGTGTTAGGTGAGGGCGATGGCGGAGAGACAAGAGGGAATAGATTGGCTTTCAACACACCTTTGGTTATCTCTTGCTCAGCGTGAGCTGTTTGCCATGCTGAATATCAGTTAATAACATGGAGAGTGCTGATGAACTGTAACTTTTGTGGTGGGCGTTTGAATAATGGGATGTTACGTAAGCAGGAGCCGGGAAGCGGTCGGAAGTTTAAGTCGTGTCCCAACTGTTCAACGACTCATGGTGAGGAACATATATTTCATCCCTATCCCGCTGATTTTGGTAATACGCCGGCACGAGTGACAGCGGCCAATCCGGACGGGCATCAAAGTTATTGCAGAAATTGCCGGGCGCTTGATACGGGTATTGCTTCAGAGAACTGTCAAAAATGGAAGGTGCGAACAAGTCCCATGTGTGCTCTGCGTCGGCTTACAGGCCTGGATGCAAGGCGTGGTTCGCAGCAAATGGCCCTAGTCCTTTGCAAGAAGCACAACACAGCAGACAGGTCTGTAAGCCACGCCCTTTGGGGCTTTCACAGCAACCGGCTCTCTGCGTTATCCGACTTCAACATGCCCCGGCATGCCTTCAGTCAGATGCCTTGAGCGCCAATTGCTGTGTAAGCCAGAGTGCCACGAGGACCTATTCGCACCTTCCTAAGCGTTGCAGCGAACTGAGCTGATGGCACAG
Source organism: Shewanella sp. VK101 (assembly GCF_056497865.1). Taxonomy (NCBI): domain Bacteria; kingdom Pseudomonadati; phylum Pseudomonadota; class Gammaproteobacteria; order Alteromonadales; family Shewanellaceae; genus Shewanella; species Shewanella sp. VK101. Next base: position 4,093,546 of record NZ_CM151402.1, on the reverse strand, counting down.
CCAATTTGTCAGCCTAATACCTGATGAATGACAGAACATGAAATTGGCCCTCAAAGCCAAATGAGTCAGGCCTTGAGGGCGCACAGGATTAAACAGACTTGTTCATTTGGGCTTTGGCGGCTTCAACCTTGGAGAAATCCAGTCCCAGTTCTTCGACGGCCTCTTTGATCAGTGCCGGGTTCTGCATCACTTGCATCATCAACCCCTGCAGCTTTTCCGGTGGCAATCCCAACTGCCCCAGAGTGCCCATGGCCATCAGGGGATTTTCGGTCAGGCTCTGGAACAGGCTGTTTATTTGTTCATCGCTGATATTGTGCTCTTTCAGCAGGGCAATAATAGGATTCATAAGCTCCTCATTGGTTTGAAACATTCAATTTGCGCTGATTTTAACAGAAGAAACAGACCCGAATAGGTATTTCCTTACTAGTGAAAGAAAATGAAGCAGGATATCGATTACATCAGCCCTAGTCATAGTGGCAATTGGTGGCTAACCAATTGCCTATATTGCAAATATTAAGCAGTTCCACTCGATAGCCGACGAGTACCTTTGGCAGCTTATAACGCCTCAGCTAATCGAATCAGATTGTCATTGTCTATGTTCATCGACAGAGAGGTTATTGCCGCCCGACTCTGCTCCGTGTCACCAAGCTTGATGAGCAGTGATTGGACTATGCTGGCACGTGCGGTTAACTGATCAACGGTCAGGTTCGGATAAGTGCTATTGGCTATCGATAATGCGTGGATGGTCAATGTCTGGCTCTCCAGCTTGTCTGCATCGCGGATAGTTTGTCGATTATTGGCGTAATCGCTATAAAAATCAGTGACCTCGTAGAGGGCAGACTCCACTTTTTCTGAGGCAGGGCGTTCAGTTCCGTAATCGACTGAAGTCAGTGCACCATTGGCGTCGAATACGGCCGTAAAAGAGTTACTTTCTCCAATATGGTTTTGGTAGGGCAAAATGCCTACGTGGCCGAATTCAGGCGCATTAATAAAACCGCTGAATACCATCGTCAGGTTATTTTGTTTCTTAGCAGTGTCTTGTCGCACTAATAGTAGTTTGCGGGTTCCGAACGTTGTGTAATACAACCCCGGATAATCCTCTTCCGCTTTTAAGGTGCTCTCTTTCGCTAATCCGACATCAGCCAGTTTTTCAAGTGATAGTCCAAATAGGTATCTATTGGCCATAGTTATCGCCACGTCATTTCTTAACTCGGTATCCCGGGATATTACCCAAGGCAAGAAATCATCACTAACAAGAGGCAATAGATAAGGCTGATTTTGGGGGATTGATACTGTATCTATGGTGTATTCGCGTTGCACTGAGATTTCTTTCTGGAATGTATCGAGTTCAAGAGTCGCCATGGATACGGCTTTCTGTGCGCTGAGTACCGCAGCTTCTTCTGCAGAGGTATTCCCTTTTTTTGCGGCCAGGAGCTTCTGTTTTTTCTTCAGCTCTCCTTGTTTATTTGTCACTGTAGCTTTCAGGTTATCGATAACCACGGATACCAAGGGTTGATGCAAAAGTTTTGGAATACAAGCTGCTTTGGGAGGCGTAACGCCTTGCCCCTGATTGTTTTTATCGCTTGGAGGGAGAGAAGCTGAACCAATCGATATAGGAATTCCCTGTGAAATGGCGGCAATGTTGGCTACGGTTTTTATCGCCGCCATGCCCAACTCTATGGATTTGTCGTCAGCATGGGTGGAAAAGGATTTAAGCAAACCATTGGGATGCATCACCACGTTCATGCCCCAGGCTTTGGAGAAAGCATGTAACTCTGAAGGGTTAATCACGAATACTTTGGTTAGATCAGGATGCCCTGTTTGTTTGACTGTTGCGGTAGTGTTGAAATCAAACTCCAGGGTATCATTGACCACACGACAAAAGACCAATTTATGAGTCAGCGTTACTGTTTGCGATGAAGCCGGCAAATGGTAAACCAAACCTTGCTTGGCCGATGTTGCACCGGGATCGTCATTACTTTTAATGACCGTTGTGGTGAGTGTACTGGTACATCCAGATAGGCAAAGCAAGGCCGCGGCCAAATGCACTGTTCGCATAGTGAATTCCTTTTCAATGAAGTGATGGAGACAACCTCATTAAAAGTAATCCCAGTTTCAGGTTCTTGCAAAAAGCACCAGCTTACGGGCGAAGGAGAGATACAGTAAGTGTTTGATGAGTATGGCTGTTATCAAAAATGTGGAACGGTCTTGAATTCAGGGACCCTCACCCGAATAGGCGAGAGCCCCTGAACAGCTCAGTTGTTCGCTTAAGAGCCTCTTTTACTCAGGATCATAATCCAATACGGGGGCCAGCCATTTTTCGGCTTCGGCCACTGTCATCCCTTTGCGGTGGGCGTAGTCTTCCACCTGATCTCGGCCTATGTTGCTTACCCCAAAATAGCGTGATTGCGGGTGCGCAAAGTACCAGCCGCTGACCGCCGCCGTGGGGTACATGGCAAAGCTCTCGGTAATCTTGAGGTCGATACACTCGTCTGGCTTAAGAAGCTGCCAAAGCAGGCCTTTTTCCGTGTGGTCCGGGCAGGCAGGGTAGCCGGGAGCCGGGCGTATGCCCTTGTACTTTTCACGAATAAGCGCCTCGTTATCCAGGTTTTCTTCGCTGGCATAACCCCAGAATTCCTTCCGCACCCGCTCGTGCATCCGCTCGGCGAAGGCTTCGGCCAGGCGGTCGGCCAGACACTTGAGCATGATGGCGCTGTAGTCATCGTGGGCCGCTTCGAAACGGGCAATATGGGCATCGATGCCATGGCCGGCGGTGACCGCAAATCCCCCCATATAGTCGGCCACGCCGCTCTCTTTGGGAGCAACAAAGTCAGAGAGACAGAAGTTGTGGTTGCCCACCCGCTCCAGCTGCATCCGTAGATGATGGGTGGTCAGCAACACTTGGCTGCGTGAGTCATCTGTGTAGATCTCGATATCATCGAAGTTGACGCTGTTGGCGGGAAAGAGGCCGATAACGCCCTTGGCGGTGAGCCACTTCTCTTGGATGATTTGCTCCAGCATCGCCTTGCCGTCGGCATAGACTTTACGCGCCTCAGTACCAACGACTTCATCATCCAGTATTTGCGGGAAATGACCGTGCAACTCCCAGGCGCGGAAAAATGGCGTCCAGTCGATGCGCATGAGCAAGTCCTCCAGCGGATAGTCGTCAAACACCTGGATCCCCGGGGTGTTGGGCTTCACTGCTTGGTAGTTGGCCCAGTCGTGGCTGCAGCGGTTATCCCGTGCTACCTGCAAGGGCACAATCTGCTTGCGCTTGGTCTGCGACAGGCGCTTTTGGCGCATCATTTCATATTCGCGATAGGTTTCGTCTATGGTGGCCTGGCGGGTTTCATTGTTGATGAGCTTGCTGACCATGGGCACGGCGCGCGAGGCATCGGCAATATAGATGGCGCCGTGGGGATAATGAGGCGCTATCTTCACTGCGGTATGGATCTTGGAGCAGGTGGCACCACCGATAATCGCCGGCAGGGTCAGACCTTCGCGCTCGAAGGTTTTAACATTGTGCACCATCTCATCCAGGCTCGGGGTAATGAGCCCGGACATGCCTATGATGTCGACCTTCTCGGCTTTGGCGACTTCGATGATTTTCTCCACCGGCACCATGACACCGAGATCTATCACTTCATAGCCGTTACAGGCCAGCACCACCCCGACTATGTTCTTGCCTATGTCGTGAACATCGCCCTTGACCGTAACCATCAGCACCTTGCCGTTGCTCTGGCCTTCGACTTTTTCGGCTTCGATATAGGGGTTGAGATAGGCGACCGCCTTTTTCATCACCCGCGCGGACTTGACCACTTGCGGCAGAAACATCTTACCGGCGCCAAAGAGATCGCCCACCACGTTCATGCCGTCCATCAGCGGGCCTTCAATCACATCCAGCGGCCGCTTGGCCTGCAGGCGCGCTTCTTCTGTGTCGGCGTCTATGTATTCGGTGATCCCTTTCACCAGCGCGTGTTCCAGGCGCTTGTTGACCGGCAACTTGCGCCATTCGAGATCTTCTTTCTTGCCTGCGCCGCCCGGGCCACCGCGATACTTCTCGGCGACCTCGAGCAGCTGCTCTGTGTTACTGGAGTCGGCAACCGGGCAGGGCAGGTTGAGCACCACGGCCTCTACCTTCTGCTTCAGCTCAGGGTCGATATCGTCATAGATGGCCAACTGACCGGCGTTGACTATGCCCATATCCATACCCGCCTTGATGGCGTGATAGAGGAACACGGCATGAATGGCTTCCCGCACCGGGTTGTTGCCGCGGAAAGAGAAAGAAACGTTGGACACCCCGCCGGAAATCATCGCATGGGGCAGGTTGGCCTTGATATCTTCAATGGCGCCGATAAAGTCCACCGCATAGTTATCGTGCTCCTCTATGCCGGTGGCGATGGCGAAGATATTGGGGTCGAAGATAATATCTTCCGGCGGGAAGCCCACCTTATCCACCAGCACCCGGTAGGCGCGGGTACAGATTTCGGTTTTGCGCTCCCGTGTGTCGGCTTGGCCCTGTTCATCGAAGGCCATGATGATGGCGGCGGCGCCGTAGCGCTTCACCAGTTTGGCCTGTTCAATAAACTTGGCCTCGCCCTCTTTGAGGGAGATGGAGTTGACTATTCCCTTGCCCTGAATGCATTTGAGCCCGGCCTCAATCACCTCCCACTTGGAGGAGTCGATCATCACAGGCACCTTGCTGATATCCGGCTCTGAGGCGATAAGGTTGAGGAATTTCTGCATCATCTCGACCCCGTCGAGCATGCCCTCATCCATGTTGATATCTATGATCTGGGCGCCGTTTTCTACCTGGTCACGGGCCACCTCCAGCGCGGTTTCGTACTGGCCTTCTTTGATTAACTTGAGAAACCGGGCCGAGCCGGTGACATTGGTGCGCTCGCCCACATTCACAAACAGGCTGCTTGCATCTATGGTCAGGGGTTCCAGTCCGGAGAGGCGACATGCCACCGGCAGCTCAGGCAGCGGCCTTGGTGCGTGAAGGCTAACGGCTTCAGAAATCGCCTTGATATGCGCAGGCGTGGTGCCACAGCAGCCGCCGACAATATTGAGCAGCCCCTCTTCGGCCCAGGGGCCTATCACGCTTGCCATCTCCGCCGGAGTCTCGTCATAGCCGCCGAATTCATTGGGCAGACCGGCATTGGGGTGCGCCGAGACAAAGCACTCGCTGATACGGGAAAGCTCCTCGACATAGGGCCGCAGTTCTTTCGGGCCCAAGGCGCAGTTGAGGCCTATGCTCAGCGGCTTGATATGTCTGAGAGAATGGTAAAAGGCCTCTGTGGTTTGCCCTGTCAGGGTGCGGCCCGAGGCATCGGTAATGGTGCCGGAAATCATCACCGGCAACCTTTGGTCCAGTTTCTCGAACACATTTTCGATGGCAAACAACGCCGCCTTGGCATTTAGAGTATCGAAGATGGTTTCCACCAGGATGATGTCGGCGCCACCGGCGATCAGCGCCTCGGTAGATTCGCTGTAGGCCAATACAAGATCGTCGAAATGTATGTTGCGAAAGCCGGGGTCATTCACATCCGGGCTGATGGAGCAGGTGCGGTTGGTGGGGCCGAGCACCCCGGCCACATAGCGGGGAATACCGCTGGCGGCGGCCACCTCATCGGCCACTTCGCGGGCGATTCTGGCGCCTTGGTAATTGATCTCCGCCGCCAGGCTCTGCATCTCGTAGTCGGCCATGGCAATGGTGGTGGCGTTGAAGGTGTTGGTTTCTATGATGTCGGCACCGGCCAGCAGGTATTCCCTGTGAATGGTCTTGATGATCTCGCTCTGGGTCAGTACCAGCAGATCATTGTTGCCTTTGACATCGCAATGCCAATCTTTGAAGCGCTCGCCGCGGTAATCGGCTTCTTCCAGCTTGTAGTCCTGGATCATGGTGCCCATGGCGCCATCTAAAATCAGGATCCGCTCTTCGAGGGTCTGTTTGAGCTTGAGCTCTGTCTGGCTTTGGGAGTGCTGGGAAGTCGCCATAGGGTTACCTTTCATACCTGTCTTATTGCTGTTTTACATTCGCGGCGCTTGGCATCCGCGACATCATCTCTGCCGACCTGACGCCCGGGACACTATCTGGCATGATAGCCAAAGGCGTGTGTGGGCGCGGAAAGTTATTTTGGACATTTATACGTATAGACGTCCATAATATACGGATTCCGGCGGCCTGCGGCAAGGTTAAATTGGCCCGGTAACCACCGGACTCTGACGGGAGAAGTGTGTGGCTGAACATAGGCAACTGAATATCTATCTGCTGCGGCACGGCGAATGTGAAGGCGGTGAGATTATCCGCGGCCGCAGTGATGTGGCCCTGAGCGATGAGGGCAAAGCGCAGATGTGGCGTAGCTGGCGGGCTATCAGTAGTGAGCTGGAGCAGTTGCCGAGTGCGCCCCAAAGCTTGGTGCTGCTGAGTTCTCCGGCCCAGCGTTGCCAGGCCTTTGCCGCCGAGCTCAAGGCCGATATGCCTGACTATTTCCCGGCGCCACTGCAGCAGCATGACTGGCTCTGGGAGCTGGACTTCGGTGACTGGGACGGCATGAAGGTGGCGAGTGTCTATCAGCAGCATAGCGAGGCGGCCGAAGCCTTCTGGCGTGACCCTGTGGCCAATACTCCGCCGGGCGGGGAATCGCTGCCAGCCTTTCGTAGCCGGGTGTTGGATGGCTGGCAGACTATGGTGCAGCGCTGGCTTGCTAGAGAGGCTAATTCTTCCGAAGGCTCTGGTTCAAAAGGCTCTGGTTCCTCAGCAAGTGCCGATGCAGCGCTGATCCTGACTCACAGCGGAGTTATCCGGTTGCTGCTGGCCGAGATTTTGCTGCCAGGGCAAATGCCGCCTGCGGCAGTGTTCAACGCCTTGGAACTACCTTATGCGGCCTGGGTCAGAATAACCCTCTATGCCAGCCGTGATGCCAGCGGTGATGCCAGCGGTGAAAGTGACCAGGAATGGCAGTGTTTCAGCAAGCTCCACTGGCCGCAATAGTGCTGCGCTATTGCGCCAGGCAATTGTGCCGGACGATAAAACCGGGATAATAACCCCAAATAGCCGCCAAGTGCGGCAGCAGCCAGGGTGTTGGCACCTTTGCAGGTGAACCAACCCAGGGAACCGGGAAAGCCCGGACTGTGCCCGCAACTGTGAGTCGCCGTTGGCGACGAGTCAGGAGACCTGCCCAGGCTGATAAACCAAACCAGAAACCCGGGCGGGTAAACCGGGGGAGCGAATAGATGATTCTTCCACTGCAGCCTGAGCCTTCTGCTGGTCACAGGCTCAATGTCGGGAGGCGGTTATGAGCCTGGCACTCAAGGTGCAACAGCTTAGCTGGCTTCCCGGTGGTCACATCGTATTGGCCGATGTGGGTTTTGAGCTGCCAAGTGGCAAGATGCTCGGGCTCATAGGCCCCAATGGTGCCGGTAAGTCGAGCCTGCTGCGCTGCCTCTATCGTTATATCCGCCCGGACAGCGGTCAGATCCAGCTGTTTGGGCAGGATATCAATAGTTTGTCAGCCAAAGCTTTCGCCAAAGAGGTGGCCGTGGTGCTGCAGGATACCCCGGCCCAACTGGCACTGGATCTGACTCAATTAGTGGCCATGGGACTGACTCCCCACAAGGGGTTGTTTGATATGCCATCGGCGGCCGACAAGGCCCAGGTGCAGGCGGCATTGGCGCAGGTCGGGTTGCAGCACAAGGCCGCAGAGCCTTTCGCGCAGCTTTCCGGCGGTGAGAAGCAAAGGGCCTTGATTGCCCGCGCCATAGTGCAGCGCCCCAAGCTTTTGATCCTGGACGAGCCCACCAATCATCTGGATATCCGCTATCAGATCCAGATCCTCGAGCTGGTGCGCAGCCTGGGGGTCACGGTGATCGCCTCGATTCACGATCTCAATCTGGCCTCGGCCCTGTGTGACGAACTCTTGCTGTTGGATAACGGCCGCCGTATTGCCCACGGCTCGCCCCAGAGCGTATTGACCGAAGACAGAATTGCCGGTGTCTTCGGTGTCTGCTGCCAGGTGGGGACGCATCCGCAGTTGGGAAGGCCGCTGATCCACTACTTTTATGGCTATCAGTCGCCAGAGCCTGGTCACGGCAAGGCTGTAAGCTCGGCGGCTCTCGCTAGTGGCAAGGTTCACGGCGCTGCGATAGTCGAGCCTATGGCAGGGCCTGCCTCGGCCGAAACCTGTGTTGCCCACAAGGAAACTGACCGGCGCCCAGGCTCGGTGGGAGGTGGCGCATGAATACTTCCATGGTCGCACCGGGGCGCTCGCTTATTGGCTGGTTTCTCAAACCCTTGCCCAGACTTTACTGGTGCTGGCTGCTGTTGCTGCTCGGCACTGCGTTGACACCCTTGGCCGCCGCCGGTTTTGGCGCCGCCGATATCAGTCTCTTCGATGTGGCAAGAGTGATTGGCAAACACCTGCTGGGCGTGGGGGAGCCGTCCGCTATCAGCGAGCGTATCGTCTGGGATCTGCGCCTGCCGCGTATCTTGCTGGCCTTTATCGCCGGCAGCGGTCTGGCATTGTCGGGTTATGTATTGCAGGCGGTGACCCGCAACCCGCTGGCCGATCCTTACCTGTTCGGTATCAGCTCGGGCGCCAGCTTCGGCGCGGTGGTCTCGGTCGCCCTGGCGACCGGCCTTGGCCTGAGTTCGGCCATCTCCGGGATATCGCTGCCGCTGGGAGCCTTTATCGGTGCCGGTTTGGCCGTGCTCATGGTACTGCTGCTCGCGGGCAGGAATATCGGCAACCAGATAGAGAGAATGTTGCTCTCCGGGGTCGCCATCTCCTTTATGTTCAGCGCCCTCACCAGCTTGATCTTGTATTTTTCTACCCCGCAGGCCACCACCTCCTTGCTGTTTTGGAGTCTGGGCAGTTTTGCCCGTGCCAGTTGGGATGGGCTTGGACTGCCCACTCTGGTGGTGCTGGCGGCCTTACTGGTGATCCTGGCCTTCAAGCGTCAGGTACTGGCGATGCTTGCCGGTGATGAAACCGCCCACACTCTGGGAATCAGGGTGCAAAGGCTCAGGGTTTCCATGCTGCTGCTATGCTCGCTTATTACCGCCACTTTGGTGGCCCACTGCGGCGGGATAGGTTTTGTGGGGCTGATGGTGCCTCATATTGTCAGGTTGTTGCTGCCGGGGCAGCACCCCATGGTGCTGACGGCACTGGCGGGCGGCCTGTTTATGGTTTGGGTCGACGTGCTGGCTCGCAGCATACTGCCCACCCAAGAGCTGCCGGTGGGGGTGATCACCTCGGCCATCGGCAGTCTGTTTTTCCTGATGGTGCTGCGTAAACGCGGCCAATAACGATAAGAGAGGGAAGGATGTACCAGGTTGCAGCAATCAATCACGCGCTGGATGACGCGATTCAGGCCCGCATAGACAACAAGACCAAACCCCTGGGCGCTTTGGGTGAGTTGGAGGCTTTGGCGCTGCAGTTGGGGCGCATTCAGCTCGGTTCCGCCACTGATGAGTTGGTCATCCGCCGTCCCGTGATGCTGGTGTTTGCCGCCGACCATGGTATTGCCGCGGCCGGGGTGTCGATTGCCCCCAGCGAGGTGACCACTCAAATGGTGCTCAACTTTGTTGCCGGCGGCGCCGCCATCAATGTGTTTTGTCGCCAGACCGGCTTCGAGCTGGAGGTGATTGACTGCGGCATTCTCAGCCCCTTGGGGATCCCCGAGGTTACAGAGCAGCGCCTGGGCGCCGGCACCGGGCCTATCCACAAACGCGCCGCCATGACTCTGGGTGCTGTGCATCAAGGGTTTGCCATGGCGCGCACCTTGGTAAAACGCCATATCGATGCCGGCAGCAACCTGCTGGCGCTGGGGGAGATGGGAATAGGCAACACCTCTTCTGCCGCCGCCGTGATGGCCGCCCTGACCGGCCTGCCTGTGAGTGAATGTGTCGGCCGCGGCACCGGCATAGATGCCGCGACGCTTAAGCGCAAATGCCTGCTGATAGAGCAGGCACTGCTGCTGCACCACTGCGAGCTGACCGAGCCGCTCAGTATCCTCGCCTGCCTCGGAGGCTTTGAAATAGTGCAGATGACAGGGGCCATGTTGGCGGCGGCCGAATTTGGCGTGCCCGTGCTGGTGGACGGTTTTATCGCGTCGACAGCGGCGCTGGCGGCTGTGCGTTTGGCGCCGGGGGTGAGGGATTATCTTATTTTTGCCCATGAGTCTGAAGAGCGCGGCCACAAGTTGCTGCTAGAGGCCATGTCCGCCAAGCCTTTGCTGCGGCTTGGGCTCAGGTTGGGCGAAGGCTCGGGCGCGGCGCTGGCGCTGCCTTTGGTGCAGGCGGCGGCCAACTTCTACAACCAGATGGCCAGCTTTGGTGAAGCCGGGGTCGACAAGGTGGTAGAGCCTGCTACCCAAGAGGTGCTCTGATGGGATTCTGGCTCGGACAGCTGCGGCTATTTTTGATCGCAATAGGTTTTTTCACCCGTATTCCTGTACCCAGCGCCCTGACGGTGGACAGCGACAGCCTCAACAAGGCCAGCCGCTACTTTGGCCTGGTGGGCGTTGTGGTGGGCTTGATCTCCGCCTTGGTGTTACTGCTGGCTGCCGGCATATTGCCAAGCTCCATCGCCATAGTGCTGGCGATGATTTGCAGTGTGCTGGTTACCGGCGGTTTTCATGAAGATGGTCTGGCCGATACCGCCGATGGTTTCGGCGGCGGTTGGCGGGTAGAAGATAAACTGAAAATCATGAAAGACAGCCGCCTTGGCAGCTATGGTGCCCTGGCATTGGTGTTGGTGTTGCTGCTCAAGTACCAGTTACTGCTGGAGTTGGCACTTTACGACATCAACCAAGCGGCGCTGGCCCTGGTATTGGCGCACTGTGTCAGCCGGGTGACGGCGGCCAGCATTATCTTCAGCGAAACCTATGTTCGCGACGAGGGCAAGAGCAAACCTCTGGCGCAGCAGCAGGGGCTCAATGAGTTGGGTATTTTGCTGCTGACTGGAATTGTGCTGACGGCACTGCTGTCCACCACGCTGCTGTTCTGGCTACTGCCGACCATGTTGTTGCTGCGTTGGGCCCTGGTGTTCTGGTTCCGGCGCCAGATTGGCGGCTACACAGGTGATACCCTGGGAGCGGTGCAGCAGGTGAGTGAGCTGGCGGTTTATATGCTGTTGCTGGCATTGGGAGGCTGCCCGGCATGATCCATCTTATTCTGGGCGGTGCCCGCAGCGGCAAGAGTGGCTACGCTGAGCGGCAACTGGCCGACTTGTGCCCGGCCAATGTCCGCCCCTGGTATCTGGCAACGGCCGAGTCCGCCGATGAGGAGATGGCCCGGCGTATCGCCCACCATCAAACTGCGCGCCAAGGCGGCAGCCTCGAATGGCAGTTGGCCGAGGTGCCGCTCGATTTGGCCAAGGCGCTTGTGCAGCGCTCAGGCTCTGGAGCGCCGGTATTGGTAGACTGCCTGACGCTTTGGCTCAGTAACCAGCTCTGCTTTGGTGCCGATATGGCTAGCGAACGCGCGGCCTTGCTGCAGGCGGTAGCAGAGTTTGACGGCGATCTGCTGCTGGTGAGTAACGAAGTCGGCTCTGGCATAGTGCCGCTTGGAGAGCTGAGTCGGCGTTTTGTCGATGAGGCCGGTTGGCTCAATCAGGCGCTTGCCGCCAAGGCCGACAGAGTCACTCTGGTTGTCGCTGGTTTACCGCTGGCGTTAAAGCCTGTGAGCTCTGATAGCATTGGCTCCCTGGGCTTGAGTGCTTCGGGTACAAGCCCGGATCGGCGGGGCAAGGCATGAGTAGCCCAATACCACATAATGGCGCAGAACTTAAAGCTGAATTTTCGGCTCTGGCCCGGCCTGGCCGCAGCCTTATGGTGCAGGGCACCACTTCGGATGCCGGTAAGAGCACCTTGGTAGCCGGACTCTGCCGGGTGTTTCATCGTCATGGTGAGCGGGTGGCGCCCTTCAAGCCGCAAAATATGGCACTCAACAGCGCCGTCACCCGGGATGGCGGTGAAATTGGCCGGGCCCAGGCGCTGCAGGCGGTGGCCGCCGGTCTTGAGCCGAGAATCGACTTCAACCCGGTATTGCTTAAACCCAGTTCAGATACCAAGGCGCAGGTGATTATTCAGGGCAAGGCGCTGACCAGCCTGGAAGCGGCCGCCTTTTTCGGCCCCGAGAGTCGTGACTATAAAGCCGCTGCCTTGCAGGCGGTGTTGGCATCCTGGCACAGGTTGCAGCAGGAGTTTGACTGGCTGCTGGTAGAAGGCGCCGGTAGCCCGGCCGAAATCAATTTGCGCCAGGGCGATATTGCCAATATGGGCTTTGCCGAAGCGGTGGACTGCCCGGTGATCCTCATCGCCGATATCGACAAGGGCGGGGTATTTGCCCACCTGGTCGGTACCTTGGCCCTGCTGTCCGAGAGTGAGCAGGCGCGGGTAAAGGGCTTTGTGATCAATCGTTTTCGCGGTGATATCTCATTGCTGCAGTCCGGGCTGGATTGGCTAGAAGCTCACACCGGCAAGCCGGTATTGGGCGTATTGCCCTACCTCGATGCCCTGCATCTGGACGCCGAAGATGCACTGGTGCAGCCCACTGCTCAGTCTCAGGCTGCTACCGAGCAGCCGGCAACAGCTCAATCAGCACGAGCTCAATCTGAAACAGCTCAAGCTGGGACGCGACTGAGAGTCGGCGTCTTGGTGTACCCCAGGATCAGCAACCATACCGACTTTGACCCGCTGCGGCTGCATCCGGATATCGAGTTTTGTTATATAGGGCCGACCCATCAGGGCGAACTTCCAGGGCTGGATCTCCTGCTGTTGCCCGGCAGCAAGAATGTGCGCGCTGACCTGGCTTTTATCCGCCAACAGGGCTGGGATAAGGGCATAGCTCGCCATCTGCGCTATGGCGGCAAGCTTATCGGTATCTGCGGCGGCTTTCAGATGCTGGGGCAGAGCATTGCCGACCCCTTGGGACTGGAAGACTTGCCCGGTACCAGCCAAGGGCTGGGCTACCTGCCGCTCACTACCGAGCTGCAAGTCGAAAAACAGCTGCTCAATGTCAGCGGTACCCTGAGGCTTGGGCAATCATCGGCATCAGTCTCCGGCTATGAGATCCACTGCGGAGTGTCGCGGATCCCGGACAGGTGGATGCAGCCACTGTTGCTTAATGAGCGTGACGGTGACGGCAACTGTGCCAGTGCCACTGAGCCTGCAAAAACCACAGTACCTTCACAAATCGCAGGGCCTACACAATTCACAGCACCCCGCAGCGAGGGCCTGCTGTCGGAGGATAATCAAATTCTCGGCAGTTATTTGCACGGCCTGTTTGACAGCCCTGAAGCCTGTGAACTGCTGCTCGCCTGGGCCGGGATGACGGCGCCACAGGGCCATGCCGTGGATATCAATCAGCAGCGGCAACAACAGCTGGATCGTTTGGCCGATGTGCTGGAGCAACATCTGGATTTCAATAAAATAATCAACATATTCAAAGAGGAAGACCCGGGTGACCGATAATAATCAAACCGATATCAAGGCAGAGCGTCATAAACAGCGGCAGCAGAAAGTGAAAGCGGCGGTGGATGCCAAAATCGCGGCTGCCACCGAAGAGAAGGGCATACTCCTGGTCGTGACAGGTAACGGCAAGGGCAAGTCCACCTCCGGCTTTGGCACTCTGGCCCGCGCGGTCGGTCATGGTAAGCAGGGCGCCGTGGTGCAGTTTATCAAGGGCACCTGGGAGTGCGGTGAGCGCAAGCTACTGGAAGGCGCCGGGGTCAAGTTCGAAGTCATGGGCACAGGCTTTACTTGGGACACCCAGGACAAAGCCAAGGATATCGCCGCCGCCGAAAAGGCCTGGGCGGCCGCCGAAAAATGGCTTCAGGATGACAGCATAGACATACTCCTGCTCGATGAACTCACCTATATGGTCAGCTACCACTATCTGGATCTGCAGCGAGTGATAGATGCGTTGCAAAATCGTCCCCCTATGCAGCATGTGATCATCACCGGCCGCAATTGCCACAGGCAACTGATTGAATTGGCAGATACTGTCAGTGAGGTGAATAGCGTGAAGCATGCGTTTGAGGCGGGGGTTAAAGCTCAGCCTGGTTTCGACTACTGATATTTCTTCTATTTCTTCTATTTCTTCCTGTTTGCGACCGTGGCGTTATTGTCTGCGTCGGCTCACCCAATCACATATTTATTGTATGCTCATGGGCTGAGCTTCCTTGACGGCTTAGCCACAGCCGCAAACCGTTTGAAATAGGTGGACTGGATGAGTGATTTCACTCAGGCACAGATTGAAGAACTGGCCAAAAGATAGCAAATTTATCGCTTGCCTAATGTTGTTAATCTCTGACAAGATACTGATACAGAAAGATAAAATTTAGGTTGGGGGAAGAGGCAGAACACTTAATCCCCCCTGCGGTAGCCACGCTGCTTGTCTATTAAAGTTTTGACAAAATGCCAGGCAATTTGAAGATAAATTTGCGCGTTATTTCTGTAATGTCACAGAAAATAGATTTAAATTCAAAAAGATATAAAACACTGTTGGTAGATAATAGATTTGGAAAACGACTATAGCTGTTATGAATATTTTACAGATGTCATGAATATTTTTAATTGAGAAAGGAAGGTCGATTTGAAAAGTGAATTAGTCAATATTTGCTATGAAGGTGAGTCTGGTAACTCAGACATTCGTACGCTCTCCCATGAAGGACTATTACATATCTCATTGAAGGATATTCTGGTAACTCTGAACAAAGAAAACAGAGAACTTAACGAAAATCATACACCTAAGTTAATGGCAGGCCTCATCAAATCACAGCTGGAGGCATTGGATGTGGATGAGTACATCTCTGTCCCATCTGCAAATCCTACATTTAAAGGCGAAACTGAAATTTTTGTAACGCAGCCTGGCCTATACAGGGTTCTGTCTAGTGATAGAAGCAAGGCTGGAAAGCGGTTTCAAAAATGGCTTTACCATGAAGTTATTCCATCCTTAACTAAACACGGCGTTTACCCACCACCACCTGAATCAAAAGGCTCCTTACTTACACAAATGGCAGAGGTTGTTGCACAAAACTCAAGGATGATCGCGGATGCGCTCGCCAGACAAGATGAACTAGAGCAAGACGTAATCGAAGTAAAACACAAACTTGGAACTGTCGTAGACAAAGTAAATGCCTTGGACTCTAAAGATCCAGAAGATACATTTATCGTGACTGTACGCTACAGGTGCAATGAGCTGGATATGAGTCTTGATCCAGAAGCAGAAGAGCATCTGGTTGCTTGGTGCGATAATCTGAGCCTAAACCAGAACAAGAGAATTAAGCGTTGTGCATCAGGTGATAGACTAAATAGTCGTTACCACTTAACCATCATTGATGAAGCAATTGCTATGGTTTTAAAATCCAGTTAAAAAAAGACAGGACAGCCAAGCAAAAAGATAGCAAAAGATAGAGCAAAAGATAGGACAGCCATATCTTTTTGATGTTTCGCACAGCCTTGATTAGGCTTTGAAATACCCATCAAAGCTAAGTCGAGGTTGGTTATGACCACTGCCCGTGGCCAGTTGATAGATGCTGAAAGTACGCCCTTTTACCACGTGATTAACCGTTGCGTCCGAAGGGCATTTTTGTGTGGTGAAGATGCACTGTCGGGGCGCAGTTACGAGCATAGGCGTGGCTGGATAGTGGATAAAATCAGGCAGTTGTCGTCAATATTCTGCATCGACGTTTGCGCTTATGCGGTTATGAGTAATCACTACCATTTGGTGCTCAAAATCGACCTTGCTGCACAACAAGCGTTGTCACCATTTGAAGTCATTGAGCGTTGGACATTGCTCTTTAGTGGCAATCCTGTGGCGGCAAAGTTCCTCAAGGGCGATAGTCTCTCAGACGGTGAGCGAATACTGTTGGATACGCTGATTGGTGATTGGCAGGAACGCCTTGGCAGTATCAGTTGGTTTATGCGCTGTTTAAACGAAGATATCGCCCGCAAGGCCAATCGTGAAGATGGCTGCAAGGGCGTATTCTGGGAAGGACGTTTTAAGTCGCAGGCGTTGCTCGATGAACAGGCGCTGCTGGCCTGCATGATGTATGTGGATTTAAATCCCATTCGCGCCGGTATTGCAGATTCGCTGCAAACTTCTGATTACACATCCATTCAGGAGCGCATAGAAGAAGTTGCTGAGCCAGCAACTGCCAACACTTCACTTAAGCCGCTGCTGCAATTTGACGGTGCAGCCACTGCCGCCGAACAAAGCGGCATTCCGTTTCACTTTGCCGACTATCTGGAGCTGATTGATTGGACAGGCTGGGCGGTGCGGGAAGACAAGCGTGGCTTTATTGCCTGTTCCAGACCCAAACTACTGCTTGAGCTTGGTATCAGTGACGATGCCTGGATAACTTCCGCCAAGGAGTTTCGCCGTCAGTACAGTGGCATGAGTGGCCGATGGGATGCCATGTGTGCCATGAAGGCCAAATATGGCGGTAAGTGGTGCCGAGGTAAGCAACAAAGCCAAGCAATACATCCCCATTAACCTTAAACCCTTGGTGATATTGCGGCAACAGGCTTAAGCCTGCCATTGGCATGTCTGGCAACCGCAGTTTTTGTATGAAGCACGCAGATTACTCGTCTCAGAGAATCTACTTCGAATAATTCATCTTCACTTATAAGCGATTGAGACCGAATGATATGCTTCCTGTATGCCTCTAGGTTTTTTATTGGCCGTCATCTGTGGATCAATCACTGAAAATACTGACACAGTTGCGGCCGGAAACCTTGGCCTGGTACAGGGCCTGATCGGCATTGGCCAGCCATTGATCGCTGTTTTCCACCTCATCACTCAGATCGCAGATCCCCAGGCTGATGGTAAAGGGCACCGGCTGACCATTGAAGCTGAAGCGGCTGCTTTCCACCTGAGAGCGCAGCCGCTCGGCAAAGGAGCGGGCATCCTCGGCGCTGGTGTGGGACAAGACCACAGCAAACTCTTCGCCCCCGTAGCGCCCGGCGCAGTCGGTTTCCCTGAGGTTTTGGCTGAGAATATGGGACAGATGCTGAATAACCCTGTCTCCGGCGATATGCCCCAGGCTGTCGTTGATCCGCTTAAAGTGATCTATATCGAACATCACCAGACTGGCAGGATCGCCATAGCGGGAATGGCGATCAAATTCCCGCTGCATGCATAGTTGCCAGTGTCTGCGGTTATGCAGCTGGGTCAGGCCATCGGTTTGGCTCAGGTGTTCCAGGCGCTCGTTGGCACTCTTGAGCTGCAGCTTGTTGATGGCAATATCCGTCACATCATAGATGATGATGCTGATATGGGAGATCTGCCCGGTCAGAGAGGCCAGCGGCAACAGGGTGACATTCTGGAACATGAACTCGGCGCGGCCTGTGATGGGCCGGTAGTTCTTGAATTTGAATACATAGGGCCTCTGCTCCCAACTGATGAAGGCGCGGTTCTTCAGCAGAAACACAGACTCCATCTTCTGCTTGAGCCAGTTGGCCGGCAGATCCGGGAAACGTTCAAACAGGTTGTCGCCCTTGATATCGTTGGGAGAAACGCCGCTGTGGTTCTCCATAAAACCGTTCCACAGCTGAATATTGTACTCTCTGTCCAGCACCACCAGGCCGACCTCTATGGTTTGTACCATATCGATCAGCCAGTGCAGTTCATTCATTGCATCCAAATCCTTTGCCATGGCAAACCTGTTTTTGTCAGTTCATCAGATAGCCGAGCTTGAAATTCAGCGTCGGCAAGGAGTCTTCGGTAAAGAGCAGCAAGAGATCGCACTGCACATTGTGATCTTCGATACGATAATTGATCTCCATCGCCAACGTGCGTTGCCAGCGATCTGAGTTATCGTGGATCAGATCGTTTACTGTGCAATGTCGACCGAGCACCACAGGGTGCGCCTGGCTGAATTGCATGTCCAGTTGCTCCGAGATACCGCTGAGGAAGGCACCGATCAACACGTTGGCTGTGTCGATCATCACCTCGATTTCTGTGTTGGCATCTTCGGGATCCGACAGGCCCATCAACTTGGCCATATCCTTAAAGCTGGAGTCGTGAAACAGCAGCAGAGCCTCACCGGCAATCCCGGCACCGATAAAGCCTTGGCACAGCGCCGAAATTTTGGGGCTTTCCTCTGTGGCCTTGAGTGCCATGGTCAATTCGCTGACCTCCAGCACATTGACGTTGGGAATAGGCAAGAGCACAAATACATCCAACAGCTTGGCCAGCAGATCGGCGGCGCGGCCCATGGCAACGTTGGCAACCTCCTGGCAGGCATCGCGCATATCCACCTGGATCATTGGCTCTTCATTGCTTTCGCCGCCTTCGGCCAACTGCAAAATGCCATATTCCTGCAGTATGCTGCTGATGGCATCTGCGCTGACGGGTTTTTGAATAAAATCCAGCGCGCCCAAGGCCTTGACTCGCTGATGAGCCTTAATTTGTATATCGCCCGAGACGACTATCACCATGGCCGGCAGGTCTTGCTGCTGAATCGTTTGCAGCACTTCGTAGCCGTCCATGACCGGCATGTTGAGATCCAAAAAGACAATCTCGCCCTTGCCGGCGCGAATTGCCTCCAGTCCTTCGGCGCCATTGGCGGCAAAGCTGATGTCTACCTCCCAATCTTTGGGAAGAGTACGGGCCATCTGCTTTCGCGCCAGCGCAGAGTCGTCGCATATGAGTACCGGAATCGCCATAGAGATTTCCTGTTCTACTGCATTACTTGAAGATAACACCTACAGCGGCATTTTTGTGATTATCCTCTGATTATGCCGCTGGATCAGTGAGGACTGGGCCGATAGTCAGTTATCGGCGAGCTCGGGCTTGATGCCCGTTTCTCATACATTTGGCAGGAGAAAATCTTATTATAGTGCAATGGCTTGCCTGTTGAGGGTCGATATTGTGAACACTTGTTGTCACTAAGTCAAAGCTAATGTCAGATTGTTGACGTTAGTCAAAATTTAGACTGCTCTGTGTTGTTGAAACGGGACGCTTTTTGCTCTGGCCTGACCAGTGTGATGGTGATACCGTTAACATAACTTCAACTTTCAAGGACCTGCAGATGCAGTGGCAGACACTCAGCCTGGAATGGCAACAACAGCTGGCTATCGTTAGCTTGAATCGGCCGGATAAGCTCAATGCCATTAATTACACCATGTTCAGTGAACTCAAGGCGATGGCGCGTCATTTGCGCCGTCAACGACATTTGCGGGCGGTGATCCTCAGAGGTGAGGGCGGCCAATTCAGTTCAGGCCTGGATATCAAGAGTGTGGCCAACTCTCCCTGGCAAGCGCTGAAACTGCTGTTCAAGCTGTTACCGGGCAATGCCAATCTGGCGCAGCAGGTGTCTGTCGCCTGGCGTGAGTTGCCGGTTCCTGTCATTGCCGTCTTGGATGGCCGTTGTTATGGCGGCGGTTTGCAAATTGCTCTCGGCGCCGATTTTCGCATTGCCGCCAATGACGCCGAGTTGTCAATAATGGAAGCCAAGTGGGGCTTGGTTCCCGACATGGGCGGCCTGGTGAGTTTGCGGGAAATTCTGGCAAAAGATCAGGCATTGAAACTCAGCATGACGGCGGAATTAATCCCGGCTTCCAAGGCATTGGAGCTTGGGTTGGTGACCGAGTGCTGCAGTGAGCCTCTAGCCCGGGCACAAGAACTGGCAGCTGAGCTCAATGAGCGCTCTCCCGATGCGTTGGCGGCGATAAAGCTGAGTATTAACCGCAGCTGGAACGGTTCCCGTAGGCGCCTGCTGGCGCGGGAGTCCTGGAGCCAGGTGCGTCTGCTTTTGGGGCGCAACAGAGCCATTGCCGCCGTGCGTCAGGGCAAGGATCCCGAGCGGGCCTTTGAACCGCGGCGAAACTGGTGAGATACCTATCACGTATGATGGGATAATAACTTGACCTCAATGGCAAAACTGCCTGAAAATCCGTCACTTTATTTTTAGACGGAAATTGGGATGCGGATTTTTTTTGAACGCCTGCTCTGGGGCAGTCGCTTGTCTGTCATGGTCGGAGTCTTCTCCTGTGTGCTGGCGGCCTTGGTCACTTTTGTCATGGGAGTCAAGGACGTGCTGCATATGTTTGCCCTGCTGTGGGAATACCTGCTCAGTGGCAGCTATGATGTGCGTAACGATCTTGTGATGGTACTGGTGGAGATACT
The DNA here is from genome assembly GCF_056497865.1 of Shewanella sp. VK101. Taxonomy (NCBI): domain Bacteria; kingdom Pseudomonadati; phylum Pseudomonadota; class Gammaproteobacteria; order Alteromonadales; family Shewanellaceae; genus Shewanella; species Shewanella sp. VK101. The sequence continues at coordinate 4,073,406 of NZ_CM151402.1, read as the reverse complement.
GGATACCTTCCTGCTCGGGGCTGTGCTGCTGATCTTCGCTTTCGGCCTCTATGAGCTCTTTATCCGTAACCTGGAGCCGGCCGGTAACTCGGATACCGGCGGCAAGATATTGATCATCTCCAGCATAGATGCGCTCAAGAGCAAGTTGGGCAAAGTGATATTGATGATGCTGATCATCAAGGTGTTTTCCTTCTTTGCCGATATCAAACCCAGCTCGGCATTGGACTTGCTGTTCATGGGCGGCACTGTGGTGCTCATCTCCCTGGCGTTGATGTTCTCCAAGGGCGGCAAGAAAGAGTAATCGCACTGCCGATATTTGCTCTACGGGAAGCTTGGTCTGCCGGCCGGTTTTGGCAGCAACTTCTGCAATTAGGCGGTCACTGATTGGTTTCAGTGGCCGCCTTCTCGTTTGGCGCCTGCTGTTTCAGCACCTTTCTGGCCATGCCTTCTATCATCAGCAAGGTGTTTTCAAAAGCAACATCCTGGCGTAGATCCAGCGCCAGCAACTGCTGCCGATATTGATTGTCCGGCTTGCTTGAAGCCAGGGTTTTGCGACTTTCCACAGTAGCCTGCGAGGCCTGGTGACCGTCGGGAGATTGGATATCGAGTATCGCCAACTCCAACCCGGCCAGTTTCTTTGGCAGTGCCAAATTGGCATAGGGATCGTCGAGGTAGGGATTGATCACCACCAACAAGTCCGGCTTGGCCAACTCCTGCGCCGCCAACAACTCAATCACCAAGGCGGCGGACTGATCCTGGGCTATCAGCAAGCGCTTGCCGGGAAAGGGCTCACCCAAGGCGTCCAATTGAGCCAGACTCTTTTGGATAAAGGTTTGTTGCTGCTTTCTGAGTTTCTGCCACTCCTCCGCCTCTCTGCGGCTTGTTGCCTGATTACTCTTGCCCTGCACTTTGCCATCGCCGGCCTTGCTTATTTCCTGGGCCTCTGTGGTGAAGTTGGGCTGCTCAGGAAAGGGCGGTGGTGTCATGCTGAGACTGGCCCAGCCTGCCGGATTGATGCTGCGGCGCAAGAAGGCGTTGAGCCCGGGGGCATCGGCATGGGTGCCGGGGGGCGGCAGCAACAGCACTGCGCCCAATTGTTTTGGGCCACTCCAGGGGCGCACCAGAACGGTTTGCTCCTCGCCATCTACTTGGATCTTTTGCTGTTCTGAGGCGGCGACATGCTCCAACGCCCGGCTATTGTCTCTGGGTTTCATAGGGGCTGTTTCAGGTGTTTGCTTGGCAGGCTTCTGCACCGGTTGCGGTTGAGTCTGCTCCTGGTTGGCCATGTCTTTGTTGGCTGGTTCGTCGGCTGCCAGTGCTATCAAGGGGAAAAAGCACAGCATAGCTATCGTCCTGGATATCAGCGCCAAGTGAACTCCTTAAACTTTTCATAGGCTGGAATAGCATGATTCTGCAGCCTTTATTGACTCAATGCCAAAATTATAAGCCGCAAATTTGTGCACTAGTAGCTGTTGTATCGAAAGTTTGTGTGTCGATCCAATGCTTGAAGGCGTGGTGCACCAGGGCTTCTGAAATTTAGCGCAAAAAACAAGACCCGCAGTTAGCGGGTCTTGGGGGATGATATTTGAGTGGATTATCAGGCGTGGCTGACCAGCACCAGGCGCACGGCATCGAGCTGCAGCTGGCATTGATCCAAATAGCCGTGTAGTTCGGCTATCTGATTTTGCAGATACTCAAGCTCGGCATCGCGGATATTGGGGTTCACCGCCTTGAGGGCTTCCAGACGTTCCAGCTCGGCGCCCAATTGGCGCTCCATCTGCTGCTGCGCTTCGGCCTGCAGGTTGGACATAGCCTCAATAGCGTGGGCTTCGCCCTTGGCCAGCAGTGGATGCAATATCGCCTGCGAGGCATTGACCAGCTTGCTGCCGATATGGCGGTTAACCGCGCTGAGCTGGCGATCGAAGTGCTCGTAACTCACCTTGTCAGACAGATTGTTGCCATCCTTATCCAGCAGAATGCGCAGCGGTGTCGGCGGCAGATAGCGATACAGCTGGCTGGACTTGGGTGCCGAGGCCTGTGCCAGGTAGATAAGCTCCAGGAACACAGTTCCGGCCGGTAGCGCCTTGTTCTTGAGGATGGCAACACTTGTGGTGCCAGTCTCAGAACCTGTGATCAGATCCAACCCGGTTTGCACCAGCGGATGCTCCTGGGTTATCAGGGCGATATCGTCGCGGGACAGGGCGGTATCCCGGTCGAAGGTCACGGTAATGCCATCTTCCGGCAGACCGGGATAAGTGGGGAACATCATGTGCTCACTCGGGCGCAGCACTATGGTGTTTTCACCTCTATCGTCCTGATCTAGACCTATGATGTCCCACAGACGGATCACTGAGCCGATAAGCTGGGTGTCGTTATCCATCTGCGCCAGTCTCTTGGTCAATGCCAATGACCTGTCGCCGCCGTGGGAGTTGAGTTCCAGCAGCTTGTCGCGGCCCTGCTCCATTGCCTGCTTGAGCTCTTTATAACGGCTGCGGGTGTCGCGCAGCAGCTTGGCCATCTCTTCTTCGTTTTCTTCCACCAGCAGTGGCAGCAACTGGGCGCCAAACTCCTTGAACAGAATATGGCCGCCGGGGCAGGTGAGTTCGAAGGCGTTGAGGCCTTCATGGTACCAGGCCAACAGACGCTCCTGCGCTGTGTCGGTGAGGAAGGGCAGGTGGATCTCTACATCATGGTTCTGACCTATGCGATCCAGGCGACCTATGCGCTGCTCCAACAGATCCGGGTTCAGCGGCAGATCGAACAGCACCAACTGGCTGGCGAACTGGAAGTTACGCCCTTCGGAACCGATTTCCGAGCAGATCAGCGCCTGGGCGCCGCCCTCTTCCTGGGCGAAGAAGGCACCTGCCTTGTCACGTTCTATGATGGACATGCCCTCATGGAACACAGTGGCGAGGATCCCTTCACGGGTGCGCAGTGCTTCTTCCAGACTCAGCGCGGTGGCGGCCTGACTGGCGATGATCAGCACTTTCTTGCTACGGTTTTGCTTGAGGAAGTCGATGAGCCAGTCGACCCTGGGGTCGAACTTCCACCAAGCGGCGGAGTTTTCATCAAACTCCTGATACATTTTTTCCGGCGCCAGCGCATAGGCGGCCTTCATTTCCAAGGTGCGGTGACCATTCATCATGGCACTGACTCGGGCCGCAGTGAGGTACTGCTCCGGCATGGCCTGTGGATAAGCGTTGAAAATGCGTTTCGGGAAGCCTTTGACCGAGGCGCGGCTGTTGCGGTACAGCACCCGACCCGTGCCGTGTCTATCGAGCAGCTCCTGCAGCAGCTCGTCACGGGCGGCTTGCTGCTGCTCGGCATCGACGCCTTCAGCCTGGATAAGGCGAATGGCGGGGGCGATATCCTTCTCGGACAAGAGCTCGGTCAGGCTGTTGATGGCATTGTCGGGCAGCTTGTTGCCACTGGCCAACGCCTCGGCGGCGAGGGCCACCTCTTTGTAGCCTTCTTCCTCTTTGATAAAGGCTTGATAGTCGTAGAAACGATCCGGATCCAGCAGTCGCAGTCGGGCAAAGTGGCTCTCATGGCCCAACTGATCCGGGGTCGCGGTCAGCAGCAGTACGCCGGGCACCACTTCCGCCAGAGCTTCAACCACTTGATAGGCGCGGCTCGGAGCCTCTTCGGTCCACTCCAGGTGATGGGCCTCATCGACCACCATAAGATCCCAGTCGGCATCCAGCGCCTGGTCGAGACGGCGCTTCTTGCGCAGCAGCTCCAGCGAGCAGATCACCAACTGTTCTGTGTAGAAGGGGTTGTCATGTTCGGCAAAGGCCTCGATGCAGCGGTCTTCATCGAATACGGCAAACCGCAGGTTAAAGCGGCGCAGCATCTCCACCAGCCATTGGTGGCGCAGGGTATCGGGCACTATCACAAGTACCCGCTCGGCGCGGCCTGTCATCAACTGTTGATGAATGATGAGGCCGGCTTCTATGGTCTTGCCCAGGCCCACTTCATCGGCCAGCAGCACCCGTGGCGCATAGCGGCGCCCGACTTCATGGGCAATCCACAGCTGATGAGGAATAAGGCCGACTCTGGGACCCTGCAGCCCCAGCAGATCTGAGGTGGCCAGGTTGTGGCGCAGTTGCTGGGCGGCGTAGCGCACCCCGAATCTGTCCAGTCTGTCTATTTGGCCGGCGAAGAGTCTGTCCTGCGGCTTGTTGAAGCGAATATTGTGGTCCAGCAGGGTTTCCCGGAGCTGCACTTCTTCACCGGTTTCGCTGTGAATGCCGGTGTAGATCACCAGCCCGTCTTTTTCATCCAAAGAGTTGATGGTCAGTGTCCAGTCTTCATGGCTCTTGACCTGATCACCTGGGTTATAAATCACCCGGGTTAACGGGGCGTCGTTGCGGGAGAACATGCGGTTCTCTCCGGTGGCGGGGAACAGCAGTGAGACCATGCGGCCTTCCAGTTGTACTACTGTACCCAAACCAAGCTCTGATTCGGTATCACTGATCCAGCGTTGACCTAAGGCGAAGGGCATCTTTAACTCTCATCTCCGGGCGGATTCTCAAAGGGCGCGTATGTTATACCAATCCGAGTATAATACCAATCCTGCCCCCCTTATGACGCCGGCCTTTTCGCTCGCTTGTCATCCAATCGTAATCTTTAGCATCCTACACTCAAAAACGGATACCGCGCAGTGGCCATTGAACAGACTGCAAAGGGTATTTGTCATCCGCTGCTAAAGGTGCCAGTATTAGTTTAAGCCATGTCACAGTGGTGAAACCTACCCGCCATCTGTCAGAAACAGGAGTGCCATATACCCCAACCCCAGGCCTGCGCTGGCCCATGACAACAAAGCTGTGAGTAGCTCATTGACGCAAATGGAGGCGCCATGGAACAAGACGACAGAAAGTTGTTTGTACTTGATACCAATGTGTTATTACATGAACCCTTAGCGATTTACTCCTTTAAAGAACATGATGTTGTGGTCCCAATGACGGTACTGGAGGAATTGGACCAGATAAAAGACAGAAAGCGGGATGTCAGCCGCGATGCCAGGGTCGCCATTCGGGCACTGGAAGATATCCTCGGCGGCAAGACTACTCCGGAACAGATAATCAAAGGGGTTCCCCTTCCAAGCCGCGAAGGGCACACAGATGCCACAGGTACTCTGGCCATCTTCCCCGACCACCAGATTGAATTCACCATAGGCTCGCTGCCCGGCGACAACAACGACAACCGCATCATCAACACAGCCCTGCATCTGCAAAATCAATACGAGCCCCGTACCGTGGTGCTGGTCACCAAAGACATCAATATGCGTCTCAAGGCCAAAGGTGCCGGGATACTCCTGGTAGAAGACTACCGCACAGATCAACTGATCGATGACATACGTTTTCTATCCAAGGGTTTTCATCAATTTGAAGGCAACTTCTGGGAGCATCTGCACAAGGTGGCCACCGAGCGTCATGGCCGTCATACGGTGCATGATGTGCCGCTCAAGGACCTGGGCGACGATCTCTTTTACATCAACCAATATCTGCTGGATGAGGAATCCGAGTTTTGTGGCCGGGTGGTCGGCCGCAGTGAAACCAGTCTCAATGTGCTGGATCTCGGTCGCGAGCGCCTGATGAATATGGAGGCCTGGGGCGTGAGGCCGAAGAACATCTATCAGGGCATGGCGCTGCAGGCCTTGATGGATCCCGATATCGATTTGGTTATTCTCACCGGCCCAGCGGGATGCGGTAAGACCTTGCTGGCGATGGCGGCGGCACTGGAGCTGGTGGTGGAGCGTAATCTCTACGACAAGGTGATAGTCACCCGAAATACTCCGGAAATCGCCGAATCGATAGGCTTCCTGCCGGGCACGGAAGAGGAGAAGATGGCCCCTTGGTTGGCGGCAATTACCGATACCCTGGAGGTGCTGCACAAGCATGACGTTAATCCCAGTGGTTCACTCAACTACATAATGGAAAAGGCCAATATCCAGTTTAAGTCGATCAATTTCATGCGTGGGCGTTCGATTCAGAACTCAGTGGTATTGCTGGATGAGTGTCAAAACTTGACCGCCTCACAGCTGAAAACCATGATCACCCGTATGGGAGAAGGCACCAAGCTTATCTGCTGTGGCAACCTGGCGCAGATAGACTCCAACTATCTGACCGCGGTCACCTCGGGTTTGACCTATATGGTTGAACGCTTTAAAAATTTTGAAGGCAGCGCCAACATTTACCTCAACGGCGTAGTGCGCTCACGGCTGGCGGAGTTTGCCGAAGAGCAGCTCTGATAACCCCTGCTACTGAAAAAGGCCCCATTTCGGGGCCTTTGCTTTGTGCGGGGTACTGCATATTCGACCAAATTAAGTATATGATATTGGCTTTGTTCTTCTTCCTTCCCGCCGCTTGGGGATGGGACGTGATGCAAGGGTAATGGATGAAATCGAGTGAGCCGGATCTGCAGCTGAAATCTCCGATCCAGAAAAATTACAACCGCGCAGTGTTTTACACCTATATGGGGGTAATTGTACTGGCGTTGCTCACCGCCTGGGTGTTTTTTGAGCGCCAGAAGACCCAACAGATGGAGCTCAGAGAAGAACAGGTCGATCGCCATGTGATGCAGATTGACCTCTTGCTGGAATCCAGTATCCGTGCGGTCAAGAGCCTGCGTAATGTGGCCGTGGATCACTTGCGCCTGGCCGAGCAGGTACGCAAGGACAGGCTGCCCCAGTACGAGAAATTCAACGAAAGCGGTCAGTTCTTTACCCTGGAGCCCAATTACGCCAAGAGTGGTGAGCCATTCACCAACATGGGGCGGATAACCGGTTCCGGTTCTCTCGATGGCCGCAGCGACAAGTTCTATCAGGAACTGGAGATGCTGTTCGAGCTGTCGTTGTCGTTCCCGGTCGCCAAGGAAGCAGCGCCCAAGGCCTCGGCCATCTATTACCTGTCCAAGCGGCGAATGATGTCCTATTACCCCTGGCCTTCGGACGAGCAGCGTTTTCGCGATGAACTGCTGAACAAGAAACAGTTTCAACTGGCGACGCCGGCGATGAACCCACAGCGCAGTGTGTTCTGGAGTGAGGCCTATGTGGACTCGGCCGGCAATGGTCTTTTGACTACGCTCGGGGTGCCCATCTATCTCGAAGATGAGTTTATCGGCTCCATTAATCTGGACATGACACTGGCATCGCTCGCCAAACAGATACGTCTCTATTTCAAGATGCCGGGCACAGTGATTTTGCTGGATCAAGGCAACAATATTCTCTCCCACAGCGATTTTGATACCTCCAGCATTAACCGGGTCTACCACATCAGTCAGCGGATCCCATCCGAGCTGCATTCACTGCCGGAGTCCGAGCTGTTCGATGCCCACGAGGGGATGATCCGTAACGGCTATTACATCCACTCAGTGGCGCTGCACAACGCCCCCTGGCGTCTGCTCTATCTGCAGGATGTCGATGACCTGTTTCTGGACTCGTTCGAGAAGCTGCAGCTGACCTTTATTCTTGTGGTACTGGCGCTGTCCGTGCTGGTGACCATAGTGCACTGGCAGACTCGTCGCTCTTTCGTCAGCCCGGCCTCGCGCCTGCTTTCGCACCTGGAAGACTGTTCCCGTGAGCCGATTCGGCCGCCGGAGAAGATCACCCAGGGCTGGGAGCCCTGGTTCCAGTTGGTCAGCCGCATTTTTGAAGAGAACCAGCAATATACCCGTCACCTGGCGGAGCAGAACAAGCGGCTGGATAAACTGGTGGCCCGGCGCACCGAACGGCTGAAAGAAACCACAGAGCGACGTGAGCGGGAATATGCCCTGCTGCGCTCTCTGCTGGACTCGATTCCTGAAGCCATTGTCTTCAAAGATAAAGAAGGCAAGTACCTCGGCTGCAATAAGTCGGCCGAGCGGGTGCTTGGCTACACCGAAGCCGAGATGATAGGTCTGAATTCAGACACACTTACCAGCCCGGAACAGGCCGCCAGAATTCGCGCCGAGGATGAACAGGTACTTAAAGACAGGGCGCCGCTGCGTTATCAGGAAAAGGTCGAGCTGGCCGGCAAGCCCGTGCTGCTCGACACCCTCAAGCTGCCGTTTTATAACCGCCGCGGCGAGATGCTGGGCTTGATTGCCGTTTGGCGTGATGTGACCCGCGAATATGAATCGGCCGAACAGCTGCGATTGTCGGAAGAACGTTATCACCTGGCGATGGACGCGGTGGAAGATGGCCTGTGGGACTGGTATCTGGATTCGGAGCAGATCATCTGCAACCCGGCTTATTACACCATGCTGGGTTACAAGACCAATGAGTTTCCGGCGCTGCTGTCGACCATAGACGAGCTGATCCATCCGGATGACAGGATCCGGGTCGAAGAGTATCGCGAGCAGTATCTGGCCGATCCTATTGGAGCCTACGAGATAGAGTTCAGGATGCGCGGCAAGAGTGGTCAGTATCACTGGGTGCTGTCCCGTGGCCGGGTGGTGGAATTTACCGCCAACAATGAGCCCAGGCGTATGCTGGGTACCCACAAAGACATTACCCGCAGCAAGAGCAATGAAGTGGCCTTGTTGGAGGCCAAGAAAGATGCCGAACTGGCCAACCTCTACAAGAGTGAATTCCTGGCCAATATGAGTCATGAGATCCGCACGCCGATGAATGCCATCATAGGCATGCTGCAACTGGCGCAGCGCACCAACCTGACGGTGCAGCAGAAAGATTATCTGGAGAAGGCCGGCTTCTCGGCTCAGTCACTGCTGCGGATCATCAACGATATTCTCGACTTCTCCAAGATTGAAGCCGGTAAGCTGGAGCTGGAGCGGGTCTCCTTCCCGCTGGATAAGGTGCTGGAGCACGCCCTGGATATCAACTCACTCAAGGCACAGGAGAAAGGGGTCGAGCTGTTGTTGTATGCCCCTGTGACCGCCGGGCTGATCCTCAAGGGCGATCCGCTGCGTCTCGGTCAGGTGCTGGTGAATCTGCTGTCCAATGCGGTTAAGTTTACCTCCCAGGGGGAGATTGAACTCGGTTGTGAAGATGTCGGCGAACGCGATCATCGCATTACCCTCAAATTCTGGGTTCGGGACACCGGCATAGGTATCAGCAAGGAGCAACAGGAGATACTGTTTGACGCCTTTGCCCAGGCGGATGGCTCCACCACCCGCAAATATGGCGGCACCGGCCTTGGCTTGTCCATCAGTAAGCATCTGGTGTCCATGATGGGCGGCAAGATGCAAGTGCAGAGTGAGCCGGGTGTCGGCAGTGTGTTCAGCTTTACCATCAGCTTTGAGATCGCCGAAGAGGCCAAGATTGAACCTCTGGTGATGCCGGAGCAGCTCAACAGCCTGCGGGCGCTGGTGGTGGACGATAACTCCACGGCGCTGCAGATATATTCGACCCTGATGCGCGACTTCCACTTCGAGGTGGACACAGCCGCCAGCGGTGCCGAAGCCCTCTATAAGCTGGGCAAACAGGAAACCGACCTGCTGCTTATCGACTGGATGATGCCGGAAATGGATGGCCGCGAGGTGATCCGTACCCTGGACGAGATGGTGGCCGATGGCAGGATCAGCAAGCGCCCCGTGGTGATCATGATGACGGCCTATGCCGCCGAGCCGCTGGCACAGGAGGTGGAAGATGCCAATGTGTTTGCGTTGCTGCAAAAGCCCTTCAAGGCCTCGACTCTGTTTGATGAGATAATCTCTGCCTTCGCCGAGAAACCCCATCCGGCGACCGTGGCTGAAATTACCGACAATCAGAGCGGTGGTCATAAAGGCTTGGTGCTGCTGGTGGAAGATAACCTGATCAACCAGCAGGTGGCCTCTGAACTGCTGCGCAGCGCCGGTTATGAGGTAGATCTGGCCGACAATGGTCAAATTGCTCTTGAGATGGTGGAGCAGCGTCAATACGACGCGGTATTGATGGATATTCAGATGCCAGTGATGGATGGCCTGACGGCGACCCGGGAACTGCGCAAGAAATACGACAGGGAGACCTTGCCGATTATCGCCATGACGGCCCACGCCATGTCAGGCGATCGTGAGAAGAGCCTGGCGGCGGGAATGAACGCCCATATCACCAAGCCCATTATGCTCAATGAACTCTTTGATACCTTGAGTGAATGGGTGGGCAGGACTTGAGATAAACCGGCCGATCCCTTAACTTGAATGGCAACTTACAGATAACAATCAGGAGATGGGATGAAACCTCAAAGTTGGACCTTGTTGCTGGCGCTGATCGCGGTACCCGGATTGACGCAGGCGGCACAGGAGAGGGAGGCCGCCGACGTCATCAGCGAAAGCACTCAGGCCGAAGGTTTTATCAATCTCTTTTATGATGCCAAAGCTGGGCAGCTGTATCTGGAACCGAGCAAACTCAACCAGCCTATGCTGCTGCTTTCCAGCTTGCCCCACGGCGCCGGATCCAATGATATTGGGCTTGACCGTGGGCAACTGGGGCATACCCGCATGGTGCAGTTTGAGCGTCAGGGGCCCTATATCCTGCTCAAACAGCTCAATACCCGTTTTCGTGCCGATACCGACGACCAAGCCGAGCAAAGAGCCGTGCATGAAGCCTTTGCCGAATCTGTACTCTGGCGCGGTAAACTCCTGCCTGGCAAACGTCTGCTGGTGCCGGTCAATGACTTGATGTTGCAGGACCTGCATGGCATCAGCCAACAGTTGGCGGCCAGGGGCCAAGGGCATTATCGTCTGGACACCAGCCGCTCTGTGGTGTTGCCAGCCTCGGTCAAGTCGTTCGAGCGTAACTCGGATGTGGATGTGCAGCTGACTTTCGCCAGTGATAAGGCCGGCGCCAGAGTCGCCGAGGTGACCCCGGATGGCCAGGCCCTGTCTCTGAGACTGCGCTACTCCTTTATCGCCTTGCCCGAGCCGGGTTATCAGGCGCGTCGTTATCACCCCATGAGTGGTTATCTGTCCGATGAATACAAGGACTATGCCACCGCCATAGATCAGGATATCAACCAGCGTTTCTTGCTGCGCCACCGGCTGCAGAAGGTTAATCCCGGCCCTGAGCCAAGCGAAGTGGTTGAGCCCATTACCTATTATCTGGATCCCGGTGTACCCGAGCCTATCCGTGGTGCCTTGCTTGAAGGCGGCCGCTGGTGGGAGCAGGCCTTCAATGAGGCGGGGTTTATCAACGGTTTCAAGTTGGAGCTATTGCCGGAAGGCGCCGACCCTCAGGATGTGCGCTACAACGTGATCCAGTGGGTGCACAGGGCCAGCCGTGGCTGGTCCTACGGTGCGGCGGTGACAGATCCCCGCAGTGGTGAAATCATCAAGGGCCAGGTCACTCTGGGGAGTCTGCGGGTGCGTCAGGATCATCTGATTGCCCGTGGCCTTACCGCAGGTTGGGAAGACAGGCAGGCGGCCGATGAAGCCGCCATGGCCTTGTCTCTGGCGCGTATTCGCCAGTTATCGGCTCATGAAATCGGTCACACCCTGGGGCTGGACCATAACTTTGCCGCTTCCACCAATAACAACGCTTCTGTGATGGATTATCCCCATCCCTATGTGCGCCTCGATGGCAAGCGGGTGGATATCAGCCAGCCTTACGCCGAAGGGCTGGGGGCCTGGGATAAGTTTGCCATCAAGTACGGTTATGGTGACTTTGGTGATGAAGCCCAAACCCAGGCCGCGCTCAAGTCGCTGCTCAAAGAGGTGCAGCAGCAGGGGTTGAGATACATAGGCGAGGGCGATTCGCGAGCAGCTTCAGCTGCCCATGCCTATGCCAGTCTTTGGGACAGAGGCGAGGATCCTGTCAAGGAGCTGGCCAGAATGCAGCTGGTCAGGCGCCAGGCGTTGGAGACCTTTTCCGCGAAGGCGCTGTTGCCGGGGCAACCCTTGGGTGAACTCAGCGATGCTCTGGTGCCCATCTATCTGCTGAATCGTTACCAGATTAGCGCTGCTGCCAAGTTTGTCGGCGGCATTGACTATAATTATCTGGCCGATGCCGATAGCGGTAATTGGCATTTTATTGCGCCGGAATTACAGAAGCGGGCGCTCGATACCCTGTTGGCGACTCTGGATCCCAGAGAGCTTTATCTGCCAACCGAGCTCCTGGAGCAACTGGTGCCCAAGGCCGGCAACTATTACCGCAGCCGCGAGAGTTTCGGCTCATCTCTGGGGGTTGCCGTGGATCAGCTGGCCATGGCAGAAGTGCTCAGTCGCCACACTGTGTCGGCGCTGTTGAACCCTGAGCGGCTCAACCGTGTGGATCAGGCCTTTGCCAGAGACACAGAGCAGCTTTCGGTAGAGGATTTGCTGGACAGATTGCTGGGTAAGACACTGCTGAAATCCCTGCCTTCGGGAGATCAGACCAGTATTGCGATGCGGGTAAATGCGGTGGTTTTGGACGGCATGTTGCAGAGTCTGGAGAGTGACGCCAGCGCCCCGGAAGTCAAAGCCATGGTGAGAATGAAGCTGGATTATCTGCTTAAGCAGTTGCCCAGAAAGGAAAAAAGAAGTTCAGGTTACAAGGCTGCCCACTATGGACAACTGCAAGCTGTGCTTGAACAGGCACTGAAACAAGCCGGGGTCAGAGTGATCAGCAAACCTGCGGAAATACCACCGGGATCGCCGATTTAGTACGTCGTAAGGTATTGATTATGTGACATAATTAATGCCATATCTTATATTGGCATCTTTCATATTCCAGAGGTTCGGGCCCGTTTTGCACCGAACCTCTGTTTTTTGGGGGAATTCTTTTGCCAACAATCCTGTTTCTCAGAGCCTGGCTCGGCAGCTTATTGCTGCTTCTCTGCTTCGTTGCCAAGGCCGATGGGCTCAGCGTCAGCCCTCGCATTCATCAGGGCCAACTGGACAACGGTCTTAAATATCAATTGGTGGACAACAAGACGCCGGCCAATACCGTCATAATGCGGATGCGGATCGCCTCCGGCTCGCTGCTTGAGGCGGAAAATGAGCAGGGGCTGATGCACCTGCTGGAACATATGGCGTTCAAAGGCTCGGCCGCTGTGCCTGAAGGGGATATGATCCCAAGGTTGCAGCGTCTCGGCTTGAGCTTTGGCGCCGATACCAATGCCGTGACTGAATTTACGCAAACAGTCTATAAGTTCAACATCACCCAAGGGGATGAGCAGAAGCTGGATACCGGGTTGATGTTGATGCGGGAGATTGCCGACAGACTCACTCTGGATCCCAAGGCGCTTGCCCAGGAAAAAGCCGTAGTGCTGGCCGAGCTCAAGGAGCGCACATCGGCCGGGCTGGAAAACTATCGTAACCAGTTGCATTTCTGGTACCCCTCCAGCCTGCTGCCCAGACGTTTCCCTATCGGTGAAGTAGCCAGCATCAAGGCGGCAGATGTCGCCAAGCTGCGCTCTTTGTACCAACGTTTCTATACCCCGGAGCGGACAACGCTGATCTTGGTCGGCGACCTGGACATCGCCCGTACCGAGGCTCAAATCAAGCAGTTGTTTGCCGATTGGAAGCCGCACCCTCAGGCGGTTGCCGCAGCTCAGGTGAAACTTTCTCCGCCTGTAGTCAGAAAGCAGCCTCAGGCGGACGCTTTCTTCGACCCCAGTTTGCCGACTCAAGTCTCTCTTGGGGTGCTGACGCCCATAAAGCCAAAGCCTGATGGTATTGAACGGCGTCGTCAGCTGATGCTTGAGTCGCTGCTGAGTAATATGCTCTATCAGAGGTTGCAACCGCACCTGTTTGCCGAAGAAGGTTTCACCGATGCCTCCGTTGAGATAGGGGAAGAGTTTGGCACTGCGGGAAGGGTGCAATTGGCTCTGGCGACCCTGGAAGACAACTGGCAGGATGGTGTGGTATTGCTGGAGCAGACCATACGCCAGGCCTTGCAATACGGTTTCAGCAATGAAGAGTTGCAGCAGGCACTGAAACGCCAACATAAGCAGTATCAGCTCAATCTGGCCGGCAGTAACACCATTCACAGCCTGAATATGGCCGAGGCTTTGGTATCAATGGATGCCGAGGACTTGATACCGATAGAACCAGCAGATGAGCTGGCCATTTTTGAGGCCTTGGCGCCGCAAATTACCCCGGCGCTTATCCAACAGACACTGACTGAGCTTTGGCAGGGGCAACCCTGGATCTATCTCTCCGGTGCCAAGGCGCCGGCCGCGGCGGAACAACAACTGCTGACGGCATATGAGAACAGCTTGCTGCAATCTGTTACCCCCTATAAGGCCAAACAAGCCAGCGAGTTTGCCTATCAAAGCTTTGGTGAACCCGGGAAGATAGTGGCCGATAAGCGGGATCCCGATACCGGAATACGCCAGTTACGTTTTGCCAATGGGACTCTACTCAATCTCAAACCTACCGAGCTTGAGCAGGGTAATGTGGCCGTCAGCTTGTCATTGGGATTCGGTGATTTGCCATTTCCGCGCCAAGAAGGTTTGGGCACTCTGTTCAATAATGCCTTTATTTACGGCGGACTGGAGCAGCACTCCTGGCAACAGCTGGCGGATATCTTTGCCGGGCAGAACATCTCGGCAAATATTGGCGTCAGTACTGAAGGCTTTGGCGGCGTGACCAATACCAATGCCGATGAACTCAGAACCCAACTTGGGCTACAGGCCGCCTTTCTAACCGCCCCGGGTTGGCGACAGGAAGCCATCAACCTCTTCCGGCAACAAGTCAAGGCAGAGAGCCAGAGCCGTAATGCCAATCCGGAAGAGGCCTTCTGGGATGGTCTGAGCGGACTCTTGTTCCCCGGCGATCCCCGATATGGTTATGGCCGGGAAGAACAGGTATTACAGCGGGACTTTGCTGAAATTGCCAAGGTGTTGGCTTCGGCGCTGGATAAGGGAATGCTGGAAATCGCGCTGGTAGGTGATTTCGATGAGGCTCAGGGGATAAAAGCGGTCGCTGAGACATTCGCCGCCATCAAGCGGCATCCGGCCAAGGCTCCGGCCTTCGAGCGTCCGGTATTCACCAAGGTGCCGGCACAGAGCCAAATCTTGCACCGGGGCGCCGAGAACTCGGCTGCACTGGCCTGGCTGTGGCCGACCACCGACATGCAGAATGTTCGACGCCACAGCGAACTGATGTTACTCGAGCAGGTGATGGGCATTCTGTTGAATGAAGAGGTCAGGGAAAAAGCCGGCGCCGGATATTCGCCTTATACCTTTAATCATTTCGATTGGCATCCAACAGGTTACGGTTATCTGGGGCTCTTTACTGTCACAGATGCCGCCAAGCTGAAGGCGGCCGAACAGGGCTTTGCCGCGGTCGTGGCCAGAGTCAAGGCCAAGGGGGGCATAGATGCCGATTTGCTGGAGCGGGCGCGCCAGCCCTTGTTGCAATGGTTTGAAAGCGCCCCGGGAAGTAACGGTTTCTGGTTGGATCTGGCGGCAACGGCCCAAAGTCGGCCGGGCCGCTGGCAGGGATGGCAGCAGCGCAGGCAGATACTGGGGCAACTGGATGGAGAAGCCCTGGAAGCCGTGGCCCGTGAGTATCTTGAGAATGATCGCCGCTTGAGTGTGACCAGCAGTTACGGCGGCTAACCTCCGCTCTTGGGGTTTCTCGGATAGAAGCGTTCCGGTTTGCGCTGCAGGTGTTCGAACCTGCGGGTATTTTTATAGGGCAGCTTCATAAACCCCGAAACCCCCTGTCCCTGGATCTTGTCGACATGACTGAGGATCCTGTCCAGACAGGCGCGAAACTGCGCCTGTTTTCTCGGGTTGAGCAGTCTCAGATAACTGTGGATCTTCATATGGGTTGGCAGGGCTTCGAAGATGATACAGCCTGTGTGGTGTATCTGGTTGAGCCAGCCCAGCTCTGTCATGATTTCCGCAGGCAGCTCCAGGTTTTCATCCGGATCCCGGCCATCTTCAAAGTAAGAGTGCAGCCGGGATTGATCTTCGAGTGTCGGCACATCGCCCACCTCAAAGGGCAGCAGCTGATCCGCCTTGGCCTTGAACGGCTCTGAAGGGGCGCTGCGCTCCAGGTGCAGGGTATCTTTGGCGTTGAAGAAACAGGCCTTGAAGATACCTATGCGATGAATGCCCCGGGCCAGGGTCACCATGTTGTTGACCGCCTGAATCAATGCCGGCCTGAGCTCTTCATCATAAAGCGCCAGGTTGGAGTCGATATAGACGCCTGTCTCCTGCCAATGAATCGCCAAACCGCCCACTATAGGATACTGACCCAGGCGGCCAACCGCGGCGATAAAGCCCTTCTCTGTGTCTCCCATACCGGCGAGGAAGTTGCGGTAGTACTTCTCCAGTTGAATATCTTCGGCGCGAATAGCCTCGGCATCGGCGTCCGGATGATGGCTGCGCAGAAACGACTTACGCGAACTGTAGCTGACTGTTTCCACGTCCCGGGCCCGCTTCTGTACCCAGACGGGGATCTCGGCATTCAGCTCCTGTGGCAGCGGCGGCAGTAAAAGATGCTGGCTGTATCTCATGCTGCGCAGGAAGTAGTCGCCGGCCTTGAGGCGGGTGAGAGGATCTGAGCCCAACATCCCCTCGAGGATCCTGGCCAGTTCCATCGGCAGACCTATGCTGGTAGGCGGGATCACCTGGGAACCGAAGCGGCTGGCCTGGCCGGACGCCAGCGCATAGAGGGTGGCGGCAACCCCCTGTTCATCAAACCTGGGGCTGGAAAGCGCCCCCGAGAGTTGCTCATCGCCGATAAAGTAAACATCGCCCATGCGGGCGTTGGTATGCTGCTGATCGCTCGACATTAATTCCATCACATTGCCGCCAACCGGGCGGTTGTCGGCATCGCGCTGGGCAAATACCGCCGAGCCCCAGTCAATCAAAGACAACTTGTCTTCCTCTGGGTCATAAACCAGGTTGGAAGGTTTGATATCCCCGTGTACCAAGGGTCTGCCGCTGCGAAGATACTGCAATAGATCCGCCAACTGCCTGGCAATGCTCATGATCTCCGCCACCGGCAAGGCGCCTTGGCGGCGGCAGCGCTGATCCAGATCCTGGCCCTGAGCTCTGGCCATCACCAGGATCCCCTGGCGCCCGACTCTGTCGAACTTTATCAGTGGCGGCACATTGGGATGATTGACCTGAGACAGCATGAAGGCCTCTTCTTCCAGTCTGTCCTGTACCTGCTGAGGCAGGGTGATGCGGGAGAACTTGAATACATGTTCCTGACCATGGCTGTTTCGTCCGGCGAACACAAAACCATAGGCGCCTTTGCCTATCATTTGCGGGTCATCATAGCCCAACTTGATCAGTTGCTGGCGGCAGAGGCGGATCCAGGCCCTGTGTTTGCGGGCATCATCGGCCTTAAGCAGATAGACGGACTGCTCTTCAGAAATATAAAAGTGCTGCAGTTCAGGTGTTTGCAAGCGATTTCTCCATTGGTGCAGGCAAGGATACAAAATAACAACAAGCAGAAGCTCATTAAAACAGCAAGGGATAACAGCGGCAAGTTGTGACTCTGGGATCCAGCTCAGAACCAGGCTTCCTAGCGTATCCTTTTGGGCGGCACTTTGACCTATATCAATTTCATCGCGCCCTCCCCAGAGTAACCTGTTTGCAACAAGCCGCAGTGGCAGAAGAGATTTGGAGGCCTTATGTCAGTGCCAGATAAGCAGGAGCTGATCGCACTGTTCGAGTATGCTCGTCCCAGGGTGATACAGTCGATGGAATTGCGTCATTGTCCCCATGCGGGTTTCTACAATCCGGTGGACGACCGCTGTAACTTTTGTCATCAGGGATTGGAGTGTATCTGGATGAACCAGAATGATGAACTGGTGGATCTGGAACAGAAATCACTCGAAGAGTTGAAGCAGCAGTTATTGATTGCAGTCGACTTTGTCGACTCCAGCCTGAGCCCGCACCATTTGTCACGACGCAAGTGCCAGTGTGATAACTGTAATTGGTTGCGCAAGGTGCAGGAGACCCTGGCCAGACTGCCCTGAATAGCTTGAAAACTGATACTGCCCGCCCCGGAGTCATTGCACGCTCCGCGGCGGGCTTTTTTGTCTGTTGCTGTAGAGCTCTTTGCAATCGGCGTCCAAGCCGATAGAGTATCAAGGTTTTCTGATACACAGGATGGATAGATGGAACCCGGATTCTGGCATGAACGCTGGCACAAGCAGCAGATAGGTTTTCACCAGCAGGATATTAACCCTTTTTTGGTGAAGTACTGGTCCACACTCGCACTCAGGGGGAATGAGCAGGTATTTGTCCCGCTTTGCGGCAAGTCTTTGGATATGTGTTATCTGGCCGAGAAGGGCCATGATCTGCTTGGTTGCGAACTGAGCGAGTTGGCCGTCAGGCAGTTTTTTGAAGAGAACGGCCTTGAGTATCAACAGAAAGCCTTTGGCGAATTGCAGGCGTTTTCCAGCGAACAGATGGCCTTGTTGCAGGGCGACTTGTTTGCGCTCAAGGCTGAGCAATTGGCGTCGGTAGGCGCCTTCTACGACAGGGCGGCGCTAATCGCCTGGCCTGAGGAGATGCGTTTGCAATATGCCGCCAAGCTGGCCACCTTGTTGCCAAGGGGTTGTTGCGGCTTGTTGGTTACTCTGGAATATCCGCAGGATATGCTCAAGGGGCCGCCATTCAGCGTGACTCAGGAGTGGATAAGGGAGCATATGAGCCAGTGGTTTGAGGTCACTTTGCTGGAGCAAGCCGATGTATTGGCCGACAATCCCAGGTTCATTGCCAAAGAGGTGCCTTGGCTCAATGAGAGTGCCTATCTGCTGAAACGTAAATAAGTTCCCCAGGAAATTATAATAATCCAAGGCGGAACAAGCGATTAGTAGAAATTTTGGCATACAAAAAGGCGACCAAGAGGTCGCCTTTAGTGTCTATAACCACTATCTCAACAGAGATTAGAAGTCGTAACGTACACCCACGGTGAATACGTTGTCGTCTTCCAGGTCAAACTTAGCACCAGCGTCTTTGTACTCGCCTTGGTAGTTTGCGTAGTGAGCAAACAGCAGAGTAGACTTGGCTACACGGTAGTCGGCACCAACAGTGATGTTGGTCACTTCGATGTCTGTGCCAGCATTGTCGCCCAGAGCCTTGTAGTACTTACCGAAACCGGCTTCGTCATAACCGTATTGCAGCTTCAGGTTAACGCCGTTCAGGTTGTAAACTACGTTCACGAAGTAAGTGTTGTTGTCGTCAGAACCGTCAACGATGCTTTCAGAGTTCTGGAACAGACCGCCCAGTTTGAAGTCACCCAGCTTAACTTGGCCTACGGCACGGTATGCATCGATACCACCAATTCCCTTGTTGTAGGCGATGGCAGCATAGTAGTTCTGAGCTTTCAGCTTTTTGTCACCGATAGTGGCGCTCAGAGCGTAAAGCTCATCAGCTTCAACAACATTACCATTAGGATCTTTAACTGTCTGGTAATTATCATCCATCAGGTAAGTGGCGTTCAGAGTGATCAGGTCAGCGATCTTTGGTGAGTAGTACCAAACACCGTCACCGCTACGAACTTGGCCGCCAACCATACGGTCGATATCCGCGTTGGTGTTACCGAATGCGTCTACGCCGCCTTCAGCTTGCTTGAATACTGTGTCGTTACGACCGACCAGTACAGTACCATATTTGCCTTTCGCACCCAGGTAAGTGTTACGGGCTTTGAAAGTGTCGCCAGAACCAGAAGTGTTCTCTACTTGGAACTCCATCTGATAGATGATGTCTATACCATCAGTCAGCTTCTCTGAACCTTTTACACCCAGGTGTGAGAAGTTGTTTTCGATATAAGTGCCATTTTCGCCTTCTTTCACACCGCTAGTGCCAGTCTGAAGTGTGCTACCTTGGTCAGAGTTAGTAACAGCCAGATCCAGACGGCCATACAGAGTTGGGCCATCAGCCAGCGCACCGAAAGAGGCTGCGGCCAGAACTGTTGCTACTGACGCAGAGATAAGGGTCTTCTTCATGTGTTGTGCTCCCTAGAACCTGAGTTCTATTCCATGTATTTATGGTTATTTAACAAACGAGTGTTCCTGGATTTGTAGCGGACATCCTGTCCGTCACAAAGCTGCGCTGATTCTTACAGTTTTGTTTGCTCAAGATTGTGGCCTAGATCAAACTTTTTGCCCCATTCTTGTGGGAAAAGCCTTAATCTGTGACCAAAATGTCCATTTCGGTTAAAAACTATTCAACCACCATTGTTCACAAAATCAGCATAATCATCTTTTCGCTATAAAAAGATAACTTTGCAGTATGAAGGACTGTATCAGCTGGTTATTTTTAATAGATCAAATTGTAAATTAGTGATAGATGAAGTTTTAATAAAAGTGAAATTTTTCATCATAAAAATGATATTTATGTGCTCTGGTTCTCATTTAGGCACCCAATCCGGCCAGTGGCAAACTCTGCCTTATATAGCCAAGTAGCTGTCCTGGTTCACTCCATGGTGCCCTATCTATCCCTAAAAGAAGCTCTGTATTTACTAAGCCGTTTATATCCATAAGCCCAAGCAAAACATACCCGGGATATACACACTCTCTTACTCGGCTTGGGGATAGCCGGGTATTCGGCTAAAATGCCGCCGAAGATAATTGGGAACCAAGTTATGCAAGATACAGACACAGAACTACTGGAGTCCGAAGCCTATCAACAGCGCTTTGGCGGCATTGCCCGTTTATATGGTGTTGCTGCACTGGCAGCCTTTTCCAAGGCTCATGTAATGGTGATAGGTATAGGTGGCGTCGGCACTTGGGTTGCAGAGGCTTTGGCCCGCAGTGGAATAGGGCACATCAGCCTGATGGACCTAGACGATGTGTGTGTGACCAATACCAACCGTCAGATCCATGCTTTGGCAGACACCATAGGCGAGTCCAAGGTCGCCGTGATGGCGCAGCGGATTAAGGCGATTAATCCTCTATGCCGGGTGGATGAAATAGAAGACTTTATTGCAGCAGATAATCTGAGTCAGTATCTGGCACAGGACAAGGGCATAGACTTTGTGGTGGACTGCATAGATGCGGTAAAGCCCAAGGCGGCCTTAATCGCCTGGTGCAAACGCAATAAGATTAAGTTGGTGACTATTGGCGGTGCCGGCGGTCAGACAGATCCAACCCAGATCCAGCAAACGGATCTGGCCAAGACTTTTCAGGATCCATTGCTGGCCAAGGTACGCAACTTGCTGCGTAAAGAGTATGGTTTCAGCAAGAATCCACAGCGGCGGTTTGCCGTTGATGCCGTGTTTTCCAGTGAACACCTCAAGTATCCCCAGACGGATGGCAGTGTCTGTTCCACCAAGGTTGGTGTCGAAGGTAGCATGAGAATGGATTGCTCCTCGGGATTTGGTGCCGTGACCATGGTGACCGGCAGCTTTGGCTTTGTGGCAGCCAGCCGGGTGTTGGCGCGCTTGGCGCAGGAAGCCAATAATCCCAAGTCTGAATAAACAGCACAAAACATGATCTGAGTCTAATGCAGCAGGTGTCTGGATTGTTAGAATCCAGACACTTTTTCGCTACAGATATTCAGCTTATGCGACAAGCGCTGCTCAATCGTTTCCTGCGGTATGTCAAACAGGATACACAAGCCGATCCGAACTCCCAGTCTATTCCCAGTTCCCAAGGTCAGGTGGCCTTTGCCAGGCAGTTACAGCAAGAACTGCTCGAGTTGGGATTTGATGATGTCTTCCTCAGTGAATCATGCTGCCTTTATGCCAAATTAGCGGCGAATACTGCCAAGGTGCCGGCAATCGGCTTTTTGGCTCATATGGATACGGCGGCAGATTACTCCGGCGCCGGGGTAAAACCTCGGGTGATAGATGACTACCAAGGGCAGATCATTGAACTGGAGCAGGGGGAAGCGCTTAGTCCTGAGCAGTTTCCTTCTTTGCTGAACTACCTCAATAAAACATTGATCACTGCCGATGGCACTACGCTATTGGGCGCGGATGATAAGGCAGGCATAGCCGAAATCATCACGGCGCTGCACTATCTATTGCAACACCCTGAAATTCCCCATGGAGAGATCAACCTCTGTTTTACGCCCGATGAGGAGATAGGGCGAGGTACTGATGGCTTGGAGCTCGAGCGTTTCGGCGCCGATTGGGCCTATACAGTCGATGGTGGCGCAGTTGGCGAACTTCAATATGAAAACTTCAATGCCGCCACTGCGGTGATCACCGCAAAAGGCAATAATTGTCATCCAGGCAGTGCCTATGGGGTGATGGTCAATGCCTTGACCATGGCTGCCAGATTTCACGCCAGAATGCCACTCAATGATGCACCCGAGACCAGCGAAGGTTATCAGGGCTTTTTCCATCTGTTATCCATGGAAGGCCAAACAGAAGAAGCCAGGTTGGTGTACCTGATAAGGGACTTTGATAGGGCTCAGTTTGAGCAGCGCAAGGCCTGGCTGCAGGAATCTGTGACCAAATGTAATGCCGAGCTGCAGGCCGGTAGCCTGGAGATTAGCATCAGCGACAGTTATTACAATATGAAGGACTGCATCTTGCCAGTGCCTCATGTGACGGATATTGCCTGTCAGGCGATGGAGATGGCCGGCATCATACCGGATATCAAACCTATCCGCGGTGGCACTGACGGTGCGCAACTGTCCTGGAAGGGGCTGCCTTGCCCCAACATCTTTGCCGGCGGCCACAATTTCCATGGCAAACATGAGTATGTTTGTCTTGAGTCAATGGAAAAGGCGGTAGAGGTGATCATCAATATCGCCAGGTTAACCACCCAAAGATACGCCGAGTAATCTAAATAAAGAGTTCCACCCTGTCGTCATCGGCGGGGCGGGACTCTATCACAGCCGGGAAGCGAACCCGAAAGTGTGCGCCGCCGAGGCTGGAGTCATTGAGAAGGGTGATATTGCCCTTCAGTAGTGTGACGGCATTGAAGGCCGCCGCCAATCCAAGCCCGGTGGCGCCGGTTCGTCTGCTGGTGGTAAAGAAGGGCTCAAAGATCTGGCCGGCAATCTCGGGGGCGATTCCCTTGCCATTGTCTTCGATATCCAGCTGTAGTTCTTGACCCTGCTGTTGTGCGCTGATGCTGATCTTATGGCCGGTATCACCCTCAAAGGCGTGAGCATAGGCATTGGAAAGTATGTTGGTCACTATCTGCTTCAGCAGGCTGTGGCTGCTGGTAAGCCAAAGATCGGCTTCGACCTGGATCTCCACATCTACCTGGAATTGCTTGAAAGATAGCGCTACAGCATCGGCAAATTCCTGCAATACCTGGGGTAGCAGCATCTGTTCGTGCACGTCATTGCCTTGCTCGGCAGCAATCGCCTTGAACTTCTGGATCAGGTTACTGGCGCGGGTAATGTTACTGATGATCAATTCACAGCTCTGTTGATATTCGTTGAGAATGGCATTGAGCTCTTCCAGCGTAGCGCCATCGTTTTGCAACAGTTCAACCAATTCATTGATATGCTGCAGCTGACTACTGGCAGCGGTGAGGCAGATACCTATCGGGGTGTTTATCTCATGGGCGATGCCGGATACCAGACCGCCGAGCGCGGCCATTTTCTGCTGTTCGACCATCACCTGTTGAGCCCGTTCCAACACCAACAGCGACTGTTCAAGTTCTTTGGTTTGTTCTTTGACCTGCCTTGCCAGCTCATCTTTATAACTGCGTTCCAGTTCCAACAGTCTTTCCCTGTCACTCAGAGCTTCTTGCAGTTCGTAGCGGGAGCGGTTCAATTGTGTGAAGGAGGCGCGCAGCTGTTGCTGCATCAAATTGATGGCCAGGGCAACCTGGGTAAATTCATCCTGTTTGTCCCGGCGCTTAAACTGCAGTGGTTGATAATCCTGCTCCAAATCGAGCTGTGAGCAGTACTCACTCAGTTGCAACAGGTGCCGGGTAATGGTGGCCCAAACCAGATAGAGAATGAAACCGGCCACCAGAAAGGTCTTGATACCATTGGCCAGTAGTATCAGTAAGGCCTTGTTCACCAATCTGTCGTAGATTTTGGAGAGATCGGTTTGAACTCTCAGCTCACCGACATTGAAATTCTGGCTGCTGGTCTTGTGCACCAGCGGAAAGCGCTTCTCTATTACACCTTGGTCTCTGTACTCGCCGGCGGTCCATTCTTTACCACTGTCATCTTCTATGACCACATAGCTGGTATCCGGCAGTTGGTTGAGACCGTTGAGTTGGGTCTTGATAAGCCTTTCATCTATTACCCAGATACTTGCCGCCAGCACATCCAGGTTGGCTTTTTCAATATTGGCAAACTCATCGTTGATTCGGCCAATGTCACCCTTGTAATCGGAAACCAACTGCAAACCTGTGGTCACCAGAGTGATCAGTGAGCTGAACAGGATAATAGCCAGAGTCAGCCTGCGGCCGATGGGACTACTGATGAGCTGCTGCATAAAACCGGGCATTAATTTCAACTATCTTAAGTGCTTGCTGTGGATAGCTTTAAGCATAGCTTCGCATCTGACTTTCGCGGCATTTTTTGTTGCCGCTGATGGCAAAGTTCACTGAGCAATCCTGGCACTGGTTTTGCTTGATTAGCGGTTGGAACAATTTTCTGACGCTGGATAGAGCCATGAAGAGACTGAAACTTGAGGTATTGAAAGAGGGCAAGTTCAAGGCCGCTGCATTGCAACTGACACTGTGGGTGCTGCTGATAACCACATTGCTGCTGTTTATGCCAAAGTCCTTGCTGGCCCTGTTGCATTTGGAATCCTGGGTAGACACCAATGCCCATTATATTGGCCTGACACTGCTGCTGGCCTTGGCCTATATTGGTGCGCTGGCCGTCAATCTGTTGTTGGATGAAGCGATAAGCCGTTTGAGTGAGCGCCGGATCAACGAAATGATTGAAGAGAAAGTCAGGTTACTGGATCCCGCCGAGCGTGCCCTGTTAAGGGAGTTCTTCCTGCAGGGAGCCAGTGTTTTGACTCTGCCGCAAAATGAAACGCCGGTGCAGGCACTGCTCAAGGCTCACATACTCGAGAGCCTGGGAAATGAACGCCATTACGCCATTCAAGGCCCCACAGCCGAGTACAAGATAGCCATGGCTGCCCGTAAGCATCTGAACCGCAAAGTATTGCGTTTACCATCCGGAGAGCCCAGCCAGGAAGAGCTGCAGCATCTTATCAAGGCAAGACCGCAATTTATCAATGGTATTGCCCAAGTGCGGAAACATGCCGCTTGAAGACGGCAAAAAAGAGGGCAGCCACAGGCTGCCCAAGCAATACTCAAAAACGTCATTGCATTTAAAAGAACATGGAAATCAAAGCTAAGGCTTTGCTGACTTTACAATAAACATCCACATAATGTAGGAGATGATCCCGATCGTACTGAAGATAACTATCATCGACAGTAAACCTATGGGGTTTCCGAACATTAGATCTAACCAGAATGCCATCACTGAAGTCCTCTTTCTTGTAAAGTCAAAGCTAAACTAACCAAATTTGCTTCGGCCGGAGCTGATCTCGATCAACAAATGTTGTCAGAGTTGTTAATCGGGTAAATCAGCTTGTTAAAACATGAGCTTTATCATGTTTTGCTTAAATTAGCCGGCTAAGGAGCAACGTAAGTGTTCCCTAAAGGGAATAGGATCAAAGGCTAATATTAATTACTACACTAAAGGAGTAGGGTGGCTTGGCCTGCGATTGTTCATTGGCAAGGAGCGTGCGATGCAAACATCCCGAGGTCTTTTAAAACTGATATTAAACCAGTGGCAGTTTTATCCGCTGTTGCTCTTGTTGCTTTTCCCCCTGTGGAGCCTGTTACACGGCGCCAGTTATCTCGCCTTTGCTTCTCTATTGGTCGCCTTGATAGTGCTGGCTTGGCTCGGTGCCAGACAACTG
Source organism: Shewanella sp. VK101 (assembly GCF_056497865.1). NCBI lineage: Bacteria > Pseudomonadati > Pseudomonadota > Gammaproteobacteria > Alteromonadales > Shewanellaceae > Shewanella > Shewanella sp. VK101. The sequence goes on along the minus strand of NZ_CM151402.1, from coordinate 4,047,729 downwards.
TCCAATCTCAAGCGCCTGGAAAACGCCGCCCGTCATCTGGGAGAAGGCGATCTCAGCTATCAGTTGTCGGAACAGGATGCCGGCATGTTCCATTCTGTGGTCCACGGTATCAACCGTATGGGAGAGGACGTTGGCCGCACCATTCTGTCTTTGGTCAATACCGCAGATGCGATGAAGAGTGTGGCCATGGATATCAAGTCCATCAGCGATGCCGCCCATATCGGAGTGGAGGAGCAGGAAAAACAAGCGGAATTGGCGGCAACCGCCATGACCCAGATGGTTTCTACTGTGCAGGAAGTCAGCCGCAATGCTGCCAGTGCCGCCAATGCCGCAGAAGAAGCCAGGCAGGCGGCCCGCAGTGGCGACCAAACTGTCAGGCAGGTGGTGCGGCAGATAGATGATATGTCGGCTCAGGTTGGGCAAACTCAGCAAGTGATTGCCCGCCTGGCGGAAGACAGCAACAACATAAGTACCATCATAGACACCATTTCCCAAGTGGCAGAGCAAACCAATCTGCTGGCGCTCAACGCCGCTATCGAGAGTGCCCGCGCCGGCGAGCATGGCCGAGGTTTTGCTGTGGTTGCCGATGAAGTCCGTAGCCTGGCACAGCGGACGTCTGCGGCTACAGTTGAGATCCAACAACAGATATTGCAATTGCAACAGGGCGCCGATGAAGGCGTGAAAGTGATGACCACCAGTGTCGAGCAGGCCAGTGCCACCCATGCTATGGCTCACCAGGCGCAGCAAGCATTGGGGCAAATTGTGGCTCAGATTGAAAGCATTACAGATATGTCGCATCAAATAGCGGCAGCTTCGGAACAACAACAGGCAGTTGCCGAAGAGATCAGCAGCAATATCTCATCAATGGCACAAGTGGCGGTGGAGAATGCCAAAGAGACCCACAGTACCAACCTCTCCAGCCTGAAGGTATTCAATATGTCGCAGGAGATCAGTTCCCTGCTTGGGCGCTTCCATGTCGACAAACGGGCGATGGAACAGTTGGAGAAACGCCATCGCTTTGTTGAGTGGGGGCCGCAGTTGGATCTCGGCATGGAAGAGATCAATCGTCAGCACCAACGTCTGGTATCCCTGATCAATGAACTGCACCGCACCTTGGAAGAAGCTTATGGCCTGGAAGCGATTAAACGCATAGTACAGGGCCTGGTGGATTACACCGCCAATCATTTCGCCTATGAAGAGGAGTTGTTTGCCCGTTTCGGTTATCCGCAGACCGAGCAGCACAAGCTTAAGCACCAGCAATTAGTGGCTAAGGTACTGGATTTCCAGAAACGAGTGGCCAGTGGTGAAGATGTTGCCGATGAATTGATGACCTTCCTCAAATCCTGGCTTATCAACCATATTCAGGGCAGTGACAAGGAGTACACAGGCTTCCTAATTGCCCGCGGAGCCCAGTAGTCAGACTGAATTTTGTCCAACCGATCAGGATTTTGGCAAACAGGCTCGTAAAGCGCTTGCCATTGAAGTGAGCACAGGTATAATGCCGTTCACTCGCCGATGAGACTTCATCGCGAAACAATCTATATGTGCCAGAGTGGTGAAATTGGTAGACACAGGGGATTCAAAATCCCCCGCCCTTAAAAGCGTGTCGGTTCGAGTCCGACCTCTGGTACCATCTCTCATAGAGATAACAGAAACCTGCCTTGGGTCGTTTTTTGTTTTCAGGTGGTTATATCATCCGGCCCACAACCTTGACCCCATAGTTCTGCTTTAATTTCCCACAACCAAACGTTCACATTAGTAGGCTTTCTCACTTCACTATGCCGGCATTTTATTGGTCAACTAGCCTGTTGATCTGGTGCTGGAGGATCCCCTCATAATTCGGGTCTCCCAGAAGTATTAACCCGTTTAAGAAATTCACCCTAGGGCCTGCGGAAATGTGATTCTATGATTGAGTATTCCGGACGTTGTCGCGCCTCCTTATCAAGCCAGAGCGATACATCAAAGCCTATCAACAGCAACACATCATAACGGTTTGGACAATGGTTGCAGTTTTGTCTGAGTCCATGTCGTTTGAGGTCGCGAAAGATTTCTTCTCCTTGCATCCGTCTGGCATAAAGCTTGACCACCTGGGTTGAAGAGAAAACCTCCATAGGTAAGTTGGTTGCCAGTAACCAAGGCTCTTTACTGCCAATACGGTAACTTTGATGTGCCGTATGATTGCGTCCTTCGTTCGATAACCCTATGGTGTTATAACTGATATTTCAGCCGACGCGATAGAGCACGAACAGCTTAGTCTATTGTTTCCCCTTAAAGCATCATTGGTGACAGACGAAATTAATGTTGATGGCAAGTGGGTTAAGTTAAAGCCTGGCATGTCAGTCATGGTAGAGGTTAAAACGAGTACCCGCCGACTGATGGAGTTTTTGTATGCACCATTAATTCGAGGAGTAAGTAAAGGGGTGAACTGACTTAGTTTTTTGTAAAAATATCATTAATGCATGCTTTCTACGATTGAGATTCACAATAGAACCAGTTTTCATATTCTAACTTTTGGCAGAAATGATAAAACTCTTCGGTTTCATCTTTCACTGATTGTCTAACAGACTTAACTTGATATTCTTCAGTGTATCCGTCGGAGCTAAATAAGTAATAACGATAGGGCATTAACCAACTCGCCCATCCGCCAAAAGAATACCGTATAGATATCCTTTGGTTAATTTTACTAAAAGTAATTCGTTTAATGCTGTGTTTTTTCATTAAACTCCTTATGTAAGGTTTAGATGAGTTTCTTATATCAAAAAATATATCGCCATTCACTTTGTTTGAATCGATCAATTCATTGTTAATTTTGACAAGATCTTGCGAAACCGCATAAGTGTTGATGCCGGACTCTTTAAAGAATAGACATGATAATAGTATGATAAAAAACAAAAAGTACTTCCTTCATAGTCTTTTGGACAATTTTTTGCATTTATGGCGACAGCTCAACTTTGAAGTGCCACACCCGCATATCCAGCATGACGGTACTCCTGAAACACCATTTCAGGACGTTGGCTGGAATATTAACATATAAATAGGGAAATCTTATCGATGGAGATGTACAGTCTTGAGTTTATTAGTGCTATCAAAATGTGGTGGTTTCAGTGCTATCGCCCCTGTAGGGCCTTGCTTCTAAAACTTCCAGGGGTAATACCTATCACCTGTTTGAATTCTCGAATGAAATGGGCTTGGTCATAAAAGCCGGCGTGATAGCCTATCTCTGTAAGAGACTTATCTGTTTCCTGCTTGAGTAGTTCCCGGGCGAAGGCTGTGCGCTGCAAGATACTGTAATTCTTGGGAGACATGCCTAAGTTTTGCTGGAACAAACGTTCGAGTTGGCGTTGGCTGATATCTATCTTGGTCAATAAGTTGCGGATCTCTCCCTGGCCGTTTTGGGCCGTTATCCAGTGCAGTGCATATTTCATCCTCGGCTCCATTGCCTTGGCCAATGATTCATGACCTGCCAGATATTGCATCAGCCTGGTTTCCAGAAGCGCAATGCGTTCCGGCGCTGTTGCCAGTGCGGCCAGGCGCTGCGCCAGTTCATCGCTGAGCAGCGCCAAAGACAGGTCGGCCGGTGTCAGGGTTTGCCCCAAGATTTCCGAAAGGGGGGATTTTAAAAATGCGCGTCCGCGGCCAGGCCAGAAGCGGATCCCCAAGGCATCTACCTGACCTGACAACTCCAATCTGGTGCTTTGCCTTGTGGGCCCCGTCACCAGGCACAGCGATTTATGCAGCAAGCCATCAAAGTGCATCGGGGCGCCAAAATTGAAGATGATGCCTGTGCCTCCTTCGGGATGCATAAATTCTGTCGATAGTGACTCAGGGCCGGCTGGTCTAAAAATCTGCCAGTAACAACTGATATAAGGCCGCAGTAGAGCACAGGGCTGATAACGCTGAAAACCAAGATGTGGCAATGTCGACATATTACTGTGCTCCATCAACTGGGGGCGGGTATATCAAAGCTCGGCTGGGCAAAAACACGGTACCCCTCACTGCATCTTAATGAAATGTCGAAAATCTACAATTCGCATTTCCCATCATTAGCTAATATTCCAGCAGCCGTGATACCTGGCATTTCATTGCGTAACCAATTCAAGGCGACTTTGTATCTCAGTCAGGTAAACCTCCTTGGTCCCCACGGCCTTCATTTAGCCATCACCTGATATGGGAATACAGCATGACGCATTTACCCCCTAAGCTATCCAAGTTATTGATTGTGTGTCTTTTAACCCCGTTTCTATCTGTTGTGTTTGGAGGGCAGGCCTCGGCGGAGGATGATTTTGCCGCCGAAGGGGAAAGAAGGGCCAAACTCGCCGGTAGCGAAATCATTGGCACACCGGCGCCGCAGCGAGAGCTGACCACTCTGACCGGAGAAACGCTCAATCTACAACAGCTGTATGGCAGCAAGCCTGTATACATCAAGTTTTGGGCAACTTGGTGTGTTCCATGTCGCCAGCAAATGCCGGGGTTTGAGAAAATTTATCAGCAGTACGGTGAGAAGTTGCAAGTGATCGCCGTGAATACCGGTATCAGTGATGACATCAATTCCGTCGGGGCTTTTGTGAAACAGGCCGGTTTGAACATGCCGGTGACCATAGACGATGGCACTCTGGCCAGGGCGTTTAAGCTAAGGGTAACCCCGCAGCACTTTTTGGTTGATAGGAGTGGCCGTATTGCGTATGTGGGGCATCAGGATGACGAGGCGTTTCATCAGGCGTTGGAAGCGGTTATCGCAGACAAAGGCGAAAACAAGGCGCCGCTCAGCGTCACTGTTGCTGAAAAAGCTTCAGGCTACGAAGTTGGCGATAAGCTTGCCTCTTTGAGATTGACGTCGATTGACAACATTGACTACCCGTTGCCGTCCACAACCCGGCAGGGTAAAGCTACCGGGCTCGTGTTCTTTGCCCCCTGGTGTGAGTGGTACCTGGCTGAATCAGAGCCGGATACCGCCAAATCGTGTCGATTGGTGCGGGAAATGGTTGAGCAGTCCGCCTCCAATGGCAAGTCTCAATGGCTGCTTATTTCCACTAACCTCTGGTCATCCCGGACAGATTTGGTCGAGTACCAAACCAATTATCACACTCGTTTGCCAATTGTTTTCGATGAGGAAGGCAGCCTGTTTGGGCAATTCGGTGTTACCCAGTTGCCGACCATAGTCTTTATCGATGAGAGCGGCAAAGTCACTGAAAAGGTTAGCCATCAGGCGCATGACTTTGCCGAACGCCTCCAGGTGTTACTCAGTGGTAAGTAAAGCGGTTGGAGCGCAGAACATACTATGAAAACCACCTCGTTATGGATGCGAATCATTACTGCTTGCCTGCTCATGGTGTGTTCTGCAATGTCAGCGCAAGCCTATGAAGATGAAGGCCAAAAGATAGCGGCATCACTTTTACTTGAGTCCCGCATGCCAGCGGCCGGAACCGAAACCACCTTGGCAATACGTATGTCTCCCAAGGCGGGCTGGCATGGCTACTGGTTAAACCCAGGGGACGCCGGGTTCCCGCAGCAGCTGCAATGGCATCTGCCTGAAGGGGTAACGGTTGGCGAGCTGCAATATCCCGCTCCCGAGCAGTTGCTGGCAAGTGACCTGATGAATTACATCTATCACGGCGACTATACCTTATTGGCACCATTGGTTATTGCTGATGATATTGCGGTGGGCACACCTATCACCCTCGCCGTGGATATTCGCTATCTGGTGTGCAGTCCCAAGTTGTGCGTGCCCGAGCAGCAGCGGTTACAAACCCGGTTCAAAGTTGGGGAAAAGGGAGCGTCCAAGAAATATCTTGAGACCTTTAATACATGGCGACAGTTGATACCAAGGCCTGCCGCGACGTCGGCAGATTTTACTGTTCACAAGGATCAGTTTGTATTGTCGCTGCCGTTACCTGAATCTATCACTCTGGCCGAGGAGCCGCACTTTTACCCTGAAGTGAACGGGGTGCTATCCAACACGGCATCACAATCCTTTATTCGAAAGGGCGATCGCCTCTTTATGCAAACCGTTGCCACTGAGGGCAATGTCAGCGACTTTTACGGGGTGCTTTCCTTGAATGAGACGCTGGCAATCAGAATCAAGGCTGTCCGGCAACCGGAGGGCGACTTGGTGTTTCCAACCCAGGTGAGTTTGCCGCCCGAGCAACCCGGCAATTTGCTTGTCACCTCTCTGATTGCCGTGCTCGGGGCGGTACTGGGCGGATTCTTGCTGAATTTGATGCCCTGCGTATTTCCCATTCTGAGTTTGAAAGTGCTGAGTCTTGCCAATTTGAGTGATGAGCGTGTGGCCAGAACCGGGGCTGTGGCTTACACCCTTGGTGCTGTGCTGGCGTGCCTTCTCCTCGGTGCCTTCATCTTAATGTTGCGGGAGTTTGGTCATCAAGTGGGCTGGGCGTTTCAATTGCAGCGACCGGAAATCATAGTAGCGCTTATTCTGTTGATGATGGCCATAGGGCTGAATTTGGCCGGTTTGTTTGAACTGGGTACCCTGAGTTCGGGTAGTCGGTTGCAGCATAAGCCTGGGGCGGCGGGAGATTTTTGGACCGGAGTACTGGCTGCTTTTGTAGCAACCCCTTGCACCGGGCCCTTTATGGCCACCGCGCTGGGCGCCGCCCTGGTGTTGCCGACGAGCATAGGGTTGATGGTGTTTGCTGGATTGGGGTTGGGCATGGCTTTGCCCTTTTTACTGGTGGGGTTTGTTCCGGCATTGCGTCAACGTATGCCCAGACCCGGTGCCTGGATGGTGACGGCAAAACGTTTTTTTGCTGTGCCCATGTTCTTGACGGCTCTGGGATTGGTTTGGGTATTGATGCAACAGTCTGACAGCCAATATGTGTTTACTGCTTTGCTGTTGGTGTTGTTACTGAGTTTGGGATTATGGCTTACTGGATTGTTCCAACAGGCCGGGCGTCAAAAACCTTGGTGGCCACTGGTTTTGGTGTTAGTCATTAGCGGCGTCTCCCTGACGACAGTTGCTCCCGGAAGTGGCACCAAGGCAACTGTCACAGATACAGAGAGCACCATGGCGTTCGATGAAGAAACTCTCTTGGCCTTGGTAAAAGATCAGGATGTCTTTGTCTATTTCAGTGCCGACTGGTGTTTAACCTGTAAAGTGAATGAGAAGACAGCCATTGAGCGGCAGGAAACTCAAGCGGTTTTTTCCCGAGCCAATACGGCGGTGATGTTGGGGGACTGGACAAATGGTGACCCAGAGATCACTGGCTTTCTGGCAAAACATCACCGCTCTGGTGTGCCCTTATATCTTTGGTATCAAAGAGGGAACCTGCAGCCACAAGTATTGCCGCAAGTGTTAACTTCCTCAATGCTGATTGAAAAAGCCGCAGGAAGAGCAACAAATTAGTGACGGTAAGTCATAGCCGTCTGCCTCTTGGCAAAGTCGCCAGCTCAAACATAAGCGCCGAGCTGGCGATAACTCGAATACCCTGACTGAGATAGAACGAATCCGGGGCTTCAGTATGGCTTGCTGAGCCACTAGGCAAGGTTCAGTCTGCAACTTGAGATAACCGCTTAATCAGCTTCCAGAATGTCGTTATCGTAAAGAGCACTGGCTTGCTTCAGGGCGTCAATATCATTTGCGCAAAGATATTGTTTAAGGTGATTGAACTTGTCTTCGGGCCAGTCATAAATCTTTAGAGCCAGAAGTTCTTCAATAATGGCTTTATCAAAGCGATATTTCACCGTTTTGGCAGGCGAGCCAGCCACAAAGCTGTACGGCTCAACATCGTGAGTGACAACACTGTTTGCGGCAACAATGGCACCTTCGCCAATGGTGACCCCAGGCATGATCATGGATCTCATGCCCAGCCATACCCCATCATGAATATGTGTATCACCTTTGCCGACATAGGCATCTTCGATAAAGTCCATAAATGGGTATAAACAAAACCAATCGGCTCTGTGAGTGCTGTTTCCACCCATCAAGATAACCACTTCCGGGGCGATGCAAACATAGTCACCGATATGAAGTTTATCGATTGTCCATGCCAACTCCCAATCGCGGCTGATCTCATCCCCTTGAAGATATCGTACGACGGACTGTTCAAAGCCCGAGTCCCAGCAGTCACTGTAATAACTGTGTTTACCCTTGATAGTGATGTTGGGATTGGTGACAGCTTCATGCAGTAAGGTCACTTTTGACCAATGTTTGTTACTCATAATAGATACTCTGGAATTCTGTTTAACTGAATGAAAGCCCGCTGATTTCAAATCTCCATTTACCTTGGAGTTACATTTGCATCTAACAAGCCATATATTTTTTAATGTCGATTCTGGATTTGTAATAACAATATTTATTCAATGGTTAATACTGTCTTGTGTTAAATTTAATGGCGCATCTTTGGCTTTTTGTTGCCTGCGAAAGCAAGTGCCAGCTTGGAAATTAATAATTTTTACGCTTCATAGCCGCCGGCATGAGATACGAACCTTCTCTGTATGGAAATATTAAAATGCTCATCATTCCTGTGCTGCTGCAAGTATTTTATAGGCAGCTTCAACCCGTGCGCTAATGGGATAACTCTTATTTGCCAACATCACTATGGCCAGTTTTTTGGCCGGAATAAAAGCTACATAAGCACCAAAACCGCCGGTGGAGCCGGTTTTGTTTATCCAGACTTCCCCCGTTTTTTCAACGATATCGTCGCTGGCCTTCACTTTTGTTGGTTGCGATGCCATTTCTCTTGAGTTTCCTTCAAGTAATTTACTCAAGGTCAGTGGATATTCGTATATCTCCCAGCCCAACGCCTGGGTGAAGCTGGCTGTGTCATAATAGCCCTTGTGAGTCTCTTTGATGGCTGCAGCTATTTGAGGTGACAAAGGCTTGAGCCCCATGTTGGCCTCGAGGTAATGTAGCATATCGGCACTGGTGGATTTGACGCCATAACCCTCGGCATCAAGCATGCCTGGTGACACTCGTACGGGCTCATTTTTTGCGTTATAACCAAAGGCATATTGCGCCACTCTGTTATCGGGTACCTTGACGAAGGTGTTGTTCATTGCCAACTGAGGCAAGACAGTTTGCTCCATCAACTCAGAAAACTCACGTTTCATGCTCAGCGCAGCAAGATAGCCATACAAACCTATGCTGGGGTTTGAATACAGTCTATGGGTTCCGGCGGCAAATTCAGGTTGCCAGGCTTTGTAGTAAGCCAGCATCTCATCATTGGTGGTGACTTCATTGGGAAACTGCAGCGGCAACCCTCCCGCTGTATAAGTGGCGAGATTGATAAGTTTGGTATTACCAATCGGAGTCCCTTCCCATACTTTCACATACTTGGCTGCATTATCTTCCAGGCTAAATGCTCCAAGGTTTTGTGCATAGCTACCCAATATGGCGGTAAAGGTTTTGCTGATAGAGCCCAATTCAAATAAGGTGTGCTGAGATACCTTAATGCCGGCATTCACATCGGCCATGCCATAGTGATAAAAATGCTGTTCTCCACCAATACTAATGGCGATAGCCATGCCGGGGATATGGTACTTTTCCATCAACATATCGGCTTGTTGGTCTACTTCATCCGTTATCGACTGGATATTTGCAGCAGGTGTTTCTGCCATAGCAAAATGAACGGAGAATCCGAGTACCATAGCCAGAAGTTTTGTCACTCTATTTATCATTTTATTTCCTTTCTAATCAGTGGTCGTTGAAACTATGTGGATAGCTTAATTTTCTTTTAAATACTATATAAGCTTCGTTAGGAAAGGTGCAAACAAGTCCCATGCGTGCTCTGCGTCGCTTTACAGCAATTGGCTTTCTGTGTTATCCGGCTTTGATAGGCCCCGGCATGCCTTCAGTCAAATACCTTGATCGCCAATTGCTGTATAAGCTAGAGTTCCAAGAGGACTTACTTGAGCCTTCCTTGGATGGATGCTCTATATTGTTATCACGTTACTATGCTGTAACCAGTGGTTTCATGATAAAAAATGTAATAATAAATGGTGTAATCATGCATACCCAGAACATTCTATTGGCAAGTTTTTCACCTTTATGTGCTGTCATTACAACTCTTAGTCCTAAAAGTAAATGTACTAACAATGCAAATACACCCAGACCATAGTGAACAACCAGTCGAACATTCCATGGATCTTTTAACAATCCTGGGGCATAAACCAGCCAATCCCAATTCGTATCTACAGACGCAAAGCTTCTGCCTAAGCCAATAACGGCTGTAATGTGTGAAGTAAAGAACACCATCACTAACAGGCCGGTAGCCAGCTGTATGGTTCTATAGCCGTCACTGGCCTTATCAGCATGTTTGGATAATAGAATAAGGCCTGACACGATTTGGAATAAGAAGGTACCTATCAGAAGTACTTCAACCAGCGGCTCTCGATAGTACAGTCTAAGGGTTTCCATCACTTGAATATGAGTTGTTCCGCCCCAGTTTGCAGCAAGATGATTGGTAAGGTGAGCGGCAATAAAAACAACGAGTATCAGAGAGCTTATGCCATGTGCAACTCTTAAGCTTGCTGGAACTGTCTTAACTGCGGATAAGTCTCTGGTGTCAGATTTTAGGAATATAAATGCCGCAATGGCCCAAAAAGTGTAATAGACAAATAATTCCGCCATCATCCCCATTCCAAGCATGTATAGGATGACCCCGATACAGGGCGGGATTCCACTTTGTTTATATCTTAACCAAATAACAACTCTGAGCGAAATGTAGGACTCCAACCAGCACGGCGGCGCTTACCTGCCAGACTGTCTTTTTTGCCTTGGTGCTGCCTTATCGCACTCAGAGCCGCTCGGTTAAATAGGGCGAGATGCTTTGCGCCATCAGGATCCGTTACCTTCAGCGCATCTTCGCGGAAGACCACATCCAGCACCCAATGGAGCTGATTTTCTACCCCCCAATGCTCTCGAATAGTCCTCGCGGCCTCTTCGGCATTGAGCGGTAAGGAACTGACATACCAGCGTGAAGAACATGATGTTATTCCATCGACTGTCCGTTCACTGGCAACTTCGATAAATGAGGTGATGTGCGGCCACTTTTTCTTAAGTTCCGCTGATAATTCTGCTTCTATCTGCATGACTGTTCGGCGCTCCCTGCGGCCATGACCCATGTTGAACTGCTCAAATATAGCCAGTTCTGGCTGCTCATACGCTTTACTGAAGCTGGTTTTGACTGCTTCAAATAATCCCGGCTGGTTCGACTTGAGCTGAATAATGAAATCACCGTTCCCCTGTTTAATTTTGTTCATGGTAGACACCTGACAATGCAGTGCATCCAGCGTCAGAACGGCATTATCCAGTGCCATAGCATCAATCATGTTGCGGGCGACTTCAGCTTCTTTCCCTTTAGAATGTGAACTGTCTTGGTAAAGTGTAATGCCGTTGCCGACATCAAATGCGCTGACAACATGGAGTGCATTCTTAGCATCCTCACTCCACGCCCCGCGCAGGGTTTTTCCATCCAGCGCGATAACGGTTTTCCCTTCCGTTTGCCGTTGCTCATTGATCCAGCCAAATATGGCTTGAAGGAGCAGTTCGCTGTCCAATGCTTTGATTATATTACTGATACAATGCCTTTTAGGGATGCCATTTTCGAATTTTCGGTACAGACGGAGCCAATCTAGCTGTTCTTCTCCGAATTCCTGAATAGACTTCCACCCAGTCGCACCGCTGAGGATAGCACTGAGTGTCAGGAACACCACATCCACTAAATTATGCTTTAGATTGATGTCCTTACGGGGATCGGTAATCTGTTCTAGTTGTTTCAAAAGGGTCATGGTCATCTGTGGATTAAGGGCAAGGCAGATCAGATCATGACCAACCGTAAAAGTTCAATTTAAAGTGGGATCCCGCCCTGGACCCCGATAAGGGTGAACAGGGATGGGACAATGACACCAAGAAGGACAAAGTGGCGATGTGATCTTTCGGTATCGTCAGCCGCGGGTGTTTGTCTCAGGCGGATGGAAAGATACATTGCATAAATAGGAGTACCAAACGCCATGGCTAGCGCTAGTAATGATACGCTTTTATTGAGTTCTCCGACGTTACCTAGATAAAATCCTTTAAGAAACCAAGGGTAAAGGAAAATGAGTAATATGAGTGTGTATATAGGAAGTGGAAGTGAACGCATATATTCTCCAGTGAATTGGTGTAGATGTTGTTCTCTTTAAGTTTATCTAAACTGGGATGTATAGCACTCAAAAACTCTAATGCTATGAGATTGTACTGCTTTAAATTTCTTGAGAGAAGTGAATTCCTTTTGGGAGAAAATCATTTCTAAAATAAAATCGTTGAGCAAGCGCATTCCCCATTCCAGTATCTAATACTAGATGAGCACATGACATGGATTGAGCTTCTTCACGCAAAAAACTGATAATCTTTTCTCCCAGACCTAAGTTACGAGCATCACTCGACACGATTAGATCGTCGACATATAAAAACCTACCATAAAGGAGGTTTTCCAAATAGCGATATCCAGCTAGGCCAACAATATCTTCATTTTTATATGCTGCGAGCAAATGGTAACTTGACTCACGTTGATGTAATATCTGCAAACCAAATGTCTCAGCATCAATCAAATGGGAACGAAGCTGTTTCATTATGATGAAACAACTCTTTATTTCTTCTAAACTTTCCATGTGCTTAAATGATAAGCTATCCATATCTACTCCTTATAATTATGAAAAATAAGCCGTACCCATACTTTTATATAGGATTGATAGAATTTAACATAAAGAAGAAGTTTGAGTGACGATGATTGTAATCAAATTCAACTTCTTGACATTCTCATAGTTATCTTTAGATCAGGAAATCTCCTATAACAAAATGCTACTATAATGCTTTTTTAGATGTGAACGAATTTCTTCATTTATATAATCCATCTTTTTAGCTAGTGCATCTGCTTTCCTGGCAGAACCTTCGAGTATGAAAACGTAGACATCATTTAAACCAATTACAGAAAAAATTTCTCTTAGATAAGGAGTAAAGAAGTCAGGTTGATATGCTTGATCTCCTTTAAAGTAACCTCCAGCAGAAGCAATAATGTAAACTGGCTTACTCTTTAAGGTTCCTATCTTACGTTCTTTTGATACTTCAAATGTCCGTCCAACTCTTACAACATGATCTATCCAACATTTTAATCCAGACGGTAACGAAAAGTTATGTATAGGAGAAGTCACTATTACTATATCAGCCAATGTCAAGGAGGATATAAGGCTATTAGAAAGAGCTAAGCTTCCTTTTGATTCATCAGTCACGAGTCCTTGTGAGCAGAGAGCCATTGCATAATCAATATCAATTGGTGGTAGAGAGGTTACATCCAATTCATCAATAATCGATGAAGCACAAAAAACTTCATTTATCAGCTGTTCAGCGATTAGATAAGAGCTAGCAAGCCGCTGCCTAGGGCTAGCATTAATTAATAAAATTCTCATTGCGTTTACGTCTAACACTATTAGTGTAGACATAATAGCTAGCTATGTGCTCTAATCAAAGGACCATATTTCACTATAAAATATAGTCCAAGATATGAAAAGCGGAACTAAGCAGTTTGCATATGAACAAGTTTATCAGCGCATAAAAGAAGCGATCTTAACAGGGACATTAAGTTCGGGAGATAGAATTCCATCAAGTCGAGCTTTAGCTGTTGATATGGGTGTTTCGAGGGGGACGGTTGAGGAAGGGTACTCACGGCTAAAATCCGAAGGATACATTGAATCCAATGGAAAATCTGGTACAAAAGTCAGTGCAAATTTGCATACTATAGATGTAGAAGTCCATCAATACTCCCCCCTTCAATCTCTATCTCAAAGTAAGTTTGATTGCGAAATCCCGTTCAAGCTAGGTATTCCCGCCATGGATTGCTTCCCTCGCAAAGTATGGTCTAAAACTATAGCAAAATGTGCAAGAGAGACCAAGGTTATTGATCTTTATCAAAAAAATCCTCAGGGAATATTGGATCTAAGAATAGCCATTGCTAGATATTTGCAGATGTCAAAAGGTATCCAGTGTAAACCTCATCAAATATTTATAACTACAGGTTATATAAATTCTATAAATTGGATAGTGCAAGCTCTATTAAGGAATAACTCGAAGGTTGTCATTGAGGACCCAGGGTATCCGTTAACAAGAAAATTGTTGAGAAGTAACGGGTTGGTTCCCGAACCAACAGAGCTTGATATGGAAGGGTTAATCATCCCTCCCGATGGGAGTTTTTCTGCTGTAATTGTAACACCTGCACATCAGAGTCCAACATGCATTGCCTTGTCATTGCGGCGTCGAAAGGACTTGTTAAAGTGGGCCACAAGAAATGAAGCATGGATTATTGAGGATGATTATGATGGAGACTTTTGTAATGGACAACATAATAATCCTGCACTGAAAAGCCTTGATGTCAATAATAGGGTTATTTATATGGGGACGTTTAGCAAGGTCCTTTGTCCCAGTTTGAGGCTGGCATATTTTGTTGTGCCTGAATATAAAGTGGAAACTTTTCTCAATATTGCTGATTTGCATTCAAATAATGTATCTGAATTTACACAGAGAGCAGTAACATTGTTTATGATTGAAGGACATTTTTACCGTCATATTCAGCGTATGAAGGAGGTGTATAGAGTGCGCAGGATGTTTACTTTAAAAGTTTTAAAGTCCATTTTGAACGAAGTGAGTGTTATTCACCCGGATGGTGGTATGAACATTACATTATTGTTAAGTTTAAATAAGTGTACAGATGTAGAACTATCAAAGTATCTCTTAAAAAAAGGTCTTCATGTTGAACCGTTATCTTCATGGTCAACAAGTGAAAAGAAACAAGGGATTATAATTAGCTATGCCAATATTGAGAATGAAGATGAATGTAATAAGCTTGTTGTGAAAATAAAGGATGTCCTTCAGGCTTTATGACTTTGTGTTGTTAAGGGTGTCATTTGCGACTTGCATTGACACATCTTGTTGAAAAGTAAAATTATCCTTTTTGATAAAGCTGTCTAATATTTAATAAAAGTAAGATGGATAACTTACATTCTGCATACTAATAGTCCCATCATCAAATACAAAACTGTGCAGTTATGTGATGCATCTTCGAATAAATGACTTCATATGCGCCAGATTAAGTCGCAATAGCTTAATCCCATAATGAGCGTCAATATGATGAATAAAGTTGTTGGTATTTATTTTTCCAAAAAAACGTATTCCAGCTCTACGCATTACTTGCAGATAACTGCGTCGATTGGAATTGTAAAATCTTTCGACGTAAGTTGCTGGGCAAAGTAAGACAGTTTGGCTGATACCTATAGTTGCATTACTCATCGGCTGTTGGATGCTATATGACTACTTCAATCAGCTCGGCAGTGAGATCAAGCTACACCTCAAGACCGCCGAAGGCATAGAGGTAGGCAAAACCTTTATCAAGTCGCGTAATGTCAATGTTGGTGTGATTGAGAGCATTAAATTGAGTGATGATTACAGCGCGATTATTGCGACGGCAAGAGTGTCGCCGGACGCCGAGAGAATGCTCACCACAGACGCCCGCTTCTGGGTGGTAAAGCCCAGGATCGGCAAAGAGGGGATAACAGGGCTCGATACCTTGTTGTCCGGTGCCTACATAGAGCTGGAGCCGGGAAGATCTGCCGTCGCCCACTATGAATTCAATGTGCTGGAGCATCCTCCGGTGGCCTCGGCCGATGAACAGGGCATCAGGGTAGTGCTCAATAGCCGCCAGGCGGGCAAGCTCGGTGTCGGCGACCCTGTACTCTACGAAGGCTTCACTGTCGGCAGAGTGGAAAGCACCGGCTTTGATATCGATAAACGCCAGGCGTTTTACCAGTTGTTTATCAATAAACCCTATGATGAGTTGGTACGCAGCAACAGCCAATTTTGGCTGGCCTCGGGGCTGAATATGCAGCTGTCTGCCAAGGGGCTGGATCTGCAGGTGGGTTCCCTGGAGTCATTGCTCAGAGGAGGCGTCAGCTTTGGCCTGCCGGAGGGGCGTTTGGCCGGGGAAAAGGTTGAGGATGGTGAGGACCATTTCCGTCTCTATGACTCGCGGGAGTTGGCCAGTCAGAGCCTCTACAGCCAGTATTTGGAATATGTCATGTTGTTTGATGAGTCGGTGCGGGGGCTGCATGAAGGCGCCGGCGTCGAATTCCGCGGTATTACCATAGGCAAGGTGGTCAAGGCACCGCTGACGTTACAGCAGTATGGTGTTCATGGCGCAGGCCTGAGCAACGGCACTATCCCGGTATTGGTCAGAATTGAGCTGGCGCGGGTATTTGAAAACGCCGAGTCGGCGGGGCTTGAGCAGCTGCGCGCAGAAATAGACAGAGACTTGGGGGCTGGCCTGAGAGCGAGTCTCAAGACCGGGAGTCTGTTAACCGGCGCGCTGTTCATCGACTTGGATCTGTATCCGGATGCCGAGCCATACCAGGCCGGGACTTTTATGGAGTATCCACTGTTTCCCACCAAGCGTGCCGGAGTGGCCGAAATACAAAAACAGGTGGGGCAACTGATCAGCAAATTAAATAACTTACCACTGGAGAGCACTTTCCAGGGCGTCAACCATACCCTGGAAAACACCAGTGCCGCCTTGGCGCAATGGGACAAGGTGGGGCAAAAATTGGAGCAGTTGCTTAAACAACAGGAGATGCAGGCGTTACCGGGTGAGCTGCAAAACACGCTGCGGGAATTTCAAGGGTTGGCGCAGGACTATGGCCAGGACTCGGCCATGTACGCCGAATTGCAATCCAGCCTGAAACAGTTCAGGGCTGTGATGCGGGAGTTGCAGCCCTTGTCACGGCAACTGAATGAAAAACCCAACCTCTTGATCATGGGGGCAGATACTGCCGCCGATCCGACACCGAAAAAGGCCGATTGATATGCGAATTATCCTGTTTTCTCTACTGCTGGTATTGGCCGGCTGCTCCAGCCAACCCCAGGTAACCACTTACTTCTTGGGTAAAGCGCCGCAGGCAACTCCTGAAGCGAGAGCGACATCCCCTCTGCGCCAGTGCCAATGGCGCCTCGTTGGGGTGGAAATGGCCGACTTTCTGGCGGGCAATGGTTGGGTTTATCAGGTTTCAAACCATGAATTGGCTATCGCCCGTCAGCATCTGTGGGCCGGTGATATCACTGAGCAGATAAAGGTCAAGATGGCGTCTTTGTTGGCCAATGAATGCCCACGTGAGGCCTGGGTCAATATACCAGCGCAGCAGCCGTTAACCCTGACTTTAAGTTTCAACGAGTTTCACGGACGATACAGCGGCGATGCCTTGATTGGGGGCCATTGGCGCATCAGTAAGTCTTCCGGCGAACAAGTGTTGCAGGCCGACTTTCATTATGACGTGCCCCTTGCTTCAGACGGATACCCGGCGCTGGTTGAGAGTCTCTCCCTGGGGCTTGAAAAGCTGGCGTGGGATATTGATGCCGGGATTGCGAGTCTGAATCTCACTAGCGAACAGAATTTGGCTTCTTATCGCTAAGGTTTCGCCTAATTTAGCCACTGCTGCGGCTGCATCATGCGGTCACAGCAGTGTGCTTCTTTTAGAGAGTCTACTGCAATGGGAGTGGCGTCAGAACTTGGCTCTGAATCCCACTGCGGCGCTTCTTCCCGGTAATGGTGCCAGGTAACGCAGGAAACTATTGTGTGGGCGGGCATCTTCATCAGTGAGGTTATCCAAGCGGATAAACCACTCGCTGTCGAGGCCAAACAGGTTTTGCTCTATTCCCAGGTAAGCCCCCAACAGGCCATAGCTGCGGGAAGGATTTTCCAGATAAGCCACCTTGTCCTGCTTGTCGTAGTGGATATAGTTGATGCTGGCGCGCAGATCGCCATATTGCCAGCGCAGTTCCGCCCCTTGGCGGGAGGCGGGCATTCTCGGCATGCTGCTGCCCTCCATGGTACGGCGCCAGTATTCCTTCTCTTCTCCGGGGCGGGGTTCTCGCGGATTTTGGAAATCAAAGGGGTTATAACTGCCATCGTAGCGGTATACAGGTTGGTTTTTGACCCTGTCTATGAAGGCGCTCAGTTCTATGTCGCCAAAGCGTTGCCAGGGCAAACGATAGCTGACTTCAGCCTCCATACCTTCGTTATCTGTATCGGCCTGACGCCATTCTCTGACGTAAACACCACCGCGACTGACACCTGTGTTCCCCAGATAGATGAAGTCCTGATATTTGTTTTGATACCAACTGGCACTGGCGCTGAAGCCGCCATAGCTGAAGCCGGTACTGAGACTCAAAGAGTCGCTCTGCTCGGCCTTGAGGTCGCTGTTGCCTTGCTCTTCTATGAGTAAGGAAAAATGGGGATTACTGGCGTAAAGCTCATTCACCGCGGGAGCCCGTTCTGCATGGACAAAGGCGGTGCGTAACCACCAGAGGGAGGAAATATCCCAACGCAGGGTGGCGGAATAGTTTTTCAGATGAAAATCACGGGCCTTGATATTGGCTCCCGCGCCTCTCCCCGGCTGGTAATCTCCCAATTCGGGTTGATAGTCGACTTTTTCCAAGCGGCCACCGAGTTGCACACTGACAGGCCCCAGCAGAATGTCCTGCAGCAAAAAAGCGGCCTGGCGCTTGGTGTCTATTTCCGGCAGGTAATTGTCCACACCCGAGCCTTGGTGTTGGCTTTGTTCCCATTGCAGCCCCAGCGCTCCGGGAAGACGTGGATGGAGCTGGTAGCTCAGCTTGGGATTGAGTTGCCAGTTATTGAGTTCAAAGCCGTTGACGTCCAGAGCTGACATCTGCTCGTCATCCTCCTGTCTGGAGTAGACCGTGGCGAGATTGAAGTCCTGCAACCATGTCTGGTCGCTGAATCTGTATTGGTAGAGACTGTCGAATCTTAGTTGTTTGCTGTGAATGCGAATATCGCCGGTTTGCTCCAGCGTGTCAGTGGCCCTTGAGCCAAGATGCATGAATCCGGGAATGCCGCGATTACTCTCTGTATATCCTACAGAGGCGCCCAGCAGGCTGTTGTCACCCAGCAAGCTGGCCCCCAGACTGCCGCTGGTCATATAGAGGCTGCTGTTGTCGACGCGACCAAAGCTGTCTACGGAGCGGTCGCGTATTTGTTGCCGCTCAACAGGGGTTGCATCAACCCAACGACTGCCGTTCCACTCCCAATCTGGCTGACTGCGTACGACCTGGCACTGATCCGCCAAGCGAGAGTCGCCCACAATCTGGCTCCAATCCTTGCAATCGCGGTCTTTACTGAAGCCGGGAATATGATAATCACTGCGTTCCCTGTGCAGTAAGTTCAAGTTAAATACCAGGCGTTCATTGCCGCCCTGAAGTCGGCTCATCAGGCTATGATCGGCATTGTAGCCGGTTTGCAGCTCCAGCTTTCCTTCGAGGGGGCTAGTGGCTTGCTCTAATGGAATACGACCATCCTGAAGCTCTACCAGGCCGGCTATCGCCTCACCACCGTAGAGAATGGTGGCCGCTGGCCCCTTGATTACACTAATGCTGTCGGCAAGAAAGGGTTCCACCGGGATCAGTTGATCATCGCTTATTGAGGACATGTCTCTTACCCCCAGGCCATTGAGGCCTATCAGAACCCGCTGGCCGCCAAGACCGCGGATTTGAGGGCGACCGGCTGAAGTGCCAAAAAAGCTGCTGTTGAGTCCGGGTTGTAATTTCAGAGTATCTCCCAGCGTGGCGGCTTTCTGTTCCTCAAGCTTAGGCCCCTCCATAACCAGTTTATCGGCATCAAGGCGGTAGCTGAGTGAAGTTTCAGGACGTTGACCACTGACTTGCAGGTGTTCTATCTGCTCAGCTGCGACCGGCAGGACGCCGCCAAGCAAGAGCAAAGGTATTGAGTATTTCATTGGTTTATTTTGTAATGTTATAACGTTTCATTATTTTGTTGTTGTCATGACTTTGGAGCAAGTTCATTTACTTTTGTTTGGTTTTTGTTTTGATTGTTTTATTTTTGATCTTTTATGCGGCTGTGCAGGGGATAGGCGTGCGCCAGCCAACATAGACATTGAAGTCACAGTCGAGGGAAGGGCCGTGGCAATAGACAAGCCCAAAACAATCGCTTGATGCAGTGAAGCCAGATAGGCTTTCTCTCCCGGCTTGGACGACCGCTAGCCATTGCAGGTACAATGCTATGAGCCGGGAGCCAGAGCTTAAAGCACAGGGACTCGAAGCTCAGAGATTCGAAACATAGAGACTCAAAGCATAGAGTCCGAGCCGATGCAGACCACTTACATTGGTAACAGACATGGCCAAAACGTTCAGCCAAGATAATTCAATTAAACTCAAACGCCACTATGAATCAAAATGAACAGCTCCAAGCACAACTCCAGCAGTCGCAAGCGCGTTGCCAGGCCAATGGCGGCCGGTTGACGGCAAAGCGCAGCCAGGTGTTGAGTGTACTGCTGATGAGCGATACGCCGCTGTCTGCCTATGAGATAGCCGATAGGGTCAAGAGTGAGTTTCACCAGCAACTTCCCATAGTGTCTGTCTATCGCATGCTGGAGTTTCTCGCTGAGCAGCAACTGGTACATAAGCTACTGACGCTTAATAAGTTTGTTAGCTGCGGTGCCCTCGACTGCCAATGTCATAGTCAGGCACAGTTTCTCATCTGCCAAGAGTGTCATCAGGTGGAGGAAGTGCTGCTGGAGCCCGGGATCAGTAAAGCGCTGCAACAGAGTGCCGATGCCAATCAGTTCAGCCTGGCATCGCCTCAGCTTGAGCTGCTGGGGTGCTGCAAACAATGCAGCCATAAGAGCTGAGTTGCCTGACCTGAAGTGAAAAAGCGGCAAAAATGAAAAGACAGTTTGCGAAAAGAAAAGCCTGCAATTGATGCCAACGTAGTTCACTTAAGCGGAGCTGCCTTGTGATTAACAGGATATCGGGTCTTTGATATTTTTACCGCCCTAGGCCGATTTGGCTTAGGGCGTTTGTCTATAAAAAAGATGGACAAGTCTCCTCGCAGACTGTTTAGACGCTTCGGCGTATTACCTGGTGACACCGCTTTGCTCATGACTTTGAGCTGACTTGCGATGAACTGACAAGCGTACTTAAAGCTGATTTCATTGGGCATTCGACCATGCTCTACTGCCGCTTGACTCGCTTCTCGTCTCACCAAGTTATAACCAAGCAGCAGCCCCCATAGCTCTTGATAGACAAGTTCGACTGTCTTACTCCTCAGCACTAACGCATTGTGTTGCATCGAACTTTTTATGTCTCGATACCCTAATTCAATTTCCCATCGCTCGTGGTAAAGCGCCGCGACTGCTCCCGCATCGTACTGCTCTCTGGGAAGAGACGTAAATACGGTTTTTGGCTTACCTTGTACCTGATAAGTCACGGCTCTCACTTGCCATGTTTCAGGTAGGTTAGGATTTTTCTTGCGTGCTTGTGGAGAGACTTTCATTTCGACTCGCATGTCGTCACTCTCTTCATCGTCCAGAAGGGTGTATTTCACCCCTTTCTTCGCCGGTAACAACCAATGTCTGTTAGCACCACTATTTTGGAGAGAAAGAAGTAAGCCTGCTCCATAAAAACCCTTATCCAATAAGGTCACGGAGTTATCCGGTAAGGAGTCAATAAAGGGCATAGCAAGAGGCATTTCGCCTCGACGATAAGGGCTTATAGCGGCATCGACAATGACATGAGAGCGAACATTCATCATGGTCACCACCCTTAATACTGGATGAGGCGTCTGTCTGTCGCTGGATGTATTACCCGACCCCAAATGGTCTCTTAGCTCCGGTGTGTCAGCGGTTCGAAAAAGCGCGCCATCCACAGCAAAGACTTGCAAACCTTGCCAAGTATCCTCAGGGTAACGCTCTAACCCCCACCTGTGGCTGCATTGCCTGAACAACCATTCTGGGGCTGCTTTGCCAAGGCGTTGCCTTGCTTGCGTTAAAGCACTTTTTGCTAACAGCTCCTCATTAGCTAACCCCTCGGCACAGACATTCATTCGCCGTGCAACTTCGGCAATCGGTTCGTTGCGGAAAAACGCTATTCCAACAATAAGCCAAAGAACCATATCACTCGGTAAGCGACGTCGACGAATCGTCGCTTTATCAGAAAGTGTTACCGCTTTAGCAATCCACTCGTCAGGAATATGCTCGGAGAAGGTGGTTAGCTGAGCGACATCAACAGGACTCTCTTCAAGAAAGTCGGCAAAGCAGTTTTGAATAGACATAAAAAAATCGGAAACCTACAAACAGGTTTCCGATTGTCTCTCATCAGGAGGATCGGTCAACCGATCCTTATCTGATCTACGTTGCGGCCAAGGCTGGGGTCTTTAGCCTTCTTCATCTGCAAAGATTGGCTACATCATCAAAGATTGCAGCGACTCCTGACTGTTGAAGCGCTTGGTAAAGAAGTCCAGAAACACACTGATATTGGTCGCCAGTTGTCGACGGGAGGAATAGACGCCATAGACCTTGAAGGGTTCTATGGGCCACTCCTGCAGCAGCGGCACCAGGGCGCCGCTGGCCAGCTCGTTCTTGCATACCGAATGGGACAACATGGCGATGCCAAAGTCATCCAGTGCCAGCTGCTTGACCATGATGGCACTGTTCACTCGAGTGCGGCGCCTGAAGCTGGCCATGGTTTTGCGGCTCCCCTTGCCCAGCGGCCAGATGGGGGCCGAGCGTGAGGTACCCAGCAAGATACCATCGTGACGGGCCAGATCTCTCGGGGTTGCCGGCGTTCCTTTGGACTTGAGATAGCCGGGGCCAGCCACCAGAATCGGCTGACGTTCAAACAGGAGCCGGGCGACAAGATCCGAAGGCTGCAGTGGGCCATACTTGATGGCGATATCATAGCCTTCGCCCACCAAGCCCACATCGGCATCGGTAAACTGTACATCCAGTTCGACGCCGGGGTAGAGACGCATAAAGCCGCTGCAGAGATTGGCGATTAACTCTTGGCTGAATGAAACCGGGATCGCAATCCGCAATGAACCGGAAACATCGTTATGGGTATTCTCGATTGTGGCCTTTGCCGCTTCCACTTCGTTGCAGATGCTGTCACAGTGTTGATAAAAGAGCGCGCCCACCTGAGTGAGGCTTATTGAGCGGGTATTTCGTTGCAGCAGACGGACCCCAAGCTGTTGTTCCAGTTGGGCGATTTTTCGGCTAATGGTAGACTTTGGCAGGCCGGTTTCACGGGCCGCCTGAGAGAAGCCTTCTGCTCTGACCACTGCTGCAAATAGGAGCATCCCATTCAAATCTGGCATGTTTTTATTACTGTCTCAAAAATGGAACATAGCGTCTAAGGCAGTTTAATGGCATTTGACGGGATAACAAAGGTATATTTATTGGCTAAAAAATTTCAGAGGCTTAGCAGAGGATCGATAGATGACCAGCAAGAAGCAGCCCGCAAACACGACTCAAGCCCAGACTCCGGATCCCCTGTTTCTGCAGGCGGAGCATTTGGCTAAGGATTTTTCGCTGTTCCCAGAGCACAGCAAACAGAGCCTTTCTGAAGAGATAAAGGGTCTGTTGGATGACGATGCCATCCAGAGTAACTTAAAGTCATTGGCGCAGTTGGATGTGGATGGCTATGTTGCCAAAGTTATCCAGCCTACCCAGGACAAGAACCGCCCAGGTGCCAAGCGAATCATTGCCGATCTGAAAGGCAAGATGATCGCCGAGAGCCACAACGGCCCATTCTACAGCGCCGAAATAGAGCTTAACTTTGGTGGTCGTAACCGCCGCATCGGCTTTATTGCCCAGGAGCGCACCACGGCCAACGGTGCCTGGATGCCCGAGCACCACCTGCAGGCCTGTGAGGCGATTCGCCATTTTGCCGAATTGTCCATGCCCATAGTTTACCTGATAGATACCCCCGGAGCCGATGCCGGTGAGGTGGCCAACAGTCACAACCAGGCGCATTCTATTTCCAAGGCGATTGCCGAGAGTGCCAACGTCGATGTGCCGACTCTGGGTATAGTGATTGGCGCCGGCTACTCAGGTGGTGCTATCCCACTGGCGGCGGCCAATATACTGTTGTCGCTGCGTGATGGTATTTTCAACACCATTCAGCCTCAGGGCCTGCAGAGCATCGCCCGCAAGTACAACCTTTCATGGCAGGAGTGTGCCAAGTCTGTGGGTGTGTCCCCGGAAGAGCTCTATACCTCAGGTTGTATCGACGGCATTGTGGATTTCTCTCCTTATGATCGCGACGAGCGTCAGCACAACCTGCGCCGCGCCATCATCAGCGCCATCGAAGCCATTGAATGTGCCGCAGTGCAGTTTGTAAAAGAATCCGATGACCTGCGCGAACACTATGATCGCAGCCTCAAGCGTTTCCTCGAACCTTCCAAGAGCCTCAAGGCATTGGAGTCCAACGCGGAAATGTCGGTTGCCATCAGCCCGACCATGCACCTTAACCTGTTCGGCAGCGCCTACCGTTATCTGCGTTATTTGACTCTGCGTAGCCGTATTCACTCCATCTCCATGGATCAGTATGGTCGCTTGTCCAAGGTGAGTGTGCCCGAAGGGGATCTGTTGGCCCGGATCCAGAAGGAGCAGGAGAAGGTGTTC
Organism: Shewanella sp. VK101; assembly: GCF_056497865.1. Lineage (NCBI taxonomy): Bacteria > Pseudomonadati > Pseudomonadota > Gammaproteobacteria > Alteromonadales > Shewanellaceae > Shewanella > Shewanella sp. VK101. The sequence continues at coordinate 4,023,261 of NZ_CM151402.1, read as the reverse complement.
CAGGCTTGGCTGTCCAGCCCGGATAAGCTGGTTTACGACGAAGAACTCAACAAGCTGTGGAGTAACTTCATCTCCAAGCGTGATGATGTTTCCACCGAGCGTAACATGCTGACCCGTCTGATCCTGGGTGAGCCGAAAGAGAACTACAAGAAGGCCCGTAAGGCGCTGCTGTTCAACATAGGTTGGTCTTTGTATCACCGCTGGAAGAGTAATGCCGCCAACAACTTCAAGGGGCTTATCCACTATCTGGAAACTCTGCCGGCAGAAGTGACTCAGGCGCCTTGGCCTGAACTGAACCAGCTGACAGTACTGGATGTAGTGGTCAATGAAGAGCTGCGTGAAGACTTCATTTGGCAGTGTTACAACATCCTGATCTTTAACGCGCTGTACGACAATGTCGTGGGTAACCTGGCCTCTATCGCCAAGGAAGCCATGATGGCCAAGAGCCTGTCGCGTCAGTCTGTTGATGGCCTGCTGCACAAGTCTATCGACCGGGCGATTTCCACTCAGGATACCGCCAACGACAAGAGCAAGTTCTACAAGTGGCTGAAGTACTTCATGTCACAGTCCAACCGTGCCGAACTGCTGACCAAGACAGAGCAGTGGAAGAGTGTGGGTTTCCCACAACTGAACGATTCGCTGTTCGTTATCCTGACTTACTTCTTCGAGCGTCTGCTGCCGGAATACTTCGACAGCGAAGAGGACAAGGGCAAGTACACAGGTGCCATCAACCCGGTGCGTATCGGTCGTCGTAAGGACTTCTGGAACCGTTTGACCATGGGGTATCAGGATCTGTTGATCCAGAAGGTGCTGCGTGACGAGAAGAAAGCCGGCAATATGACCTGGGAGAATATCATCGCCAAGTTCTTCAAGAACTTCGATGAGATCAATGGCGACAAGATGTCGGCCAACCTGCTCAACTTCCCGGGCTTCCGTCTCTCTATTGAAGATGCACTCGACAAGGGCATTCGCCCCTGTGGTTTGATCACGGGTCTGGCGGACTTTGAACATGGCGGCAAGGCGTTGCGTGTCGGGGTTGCTGTATCCAACACCGCCTTCCAGGCCGGTGCCTTCGATATGGCCAGTGCCGAGAAGTTCTCTGCGCTGCTTATTGAGTGTGCCAAGCGCAGGCTGCCGGTGATCTGCTTTATCAGCTCCGGCGGTATGCAGACCAAAGAAGGGGCTGCTGCGCTGTTCTCCATGGCCGTGGTAAACGACCGTATTACCCGTTTCGTGCGTGACAACGAACTGCCTGTGCTGATGTTCGGTTTCGGTGACTGTACCGGTGGAGCCCAGGCATCCTTCGTGACTCACCCTCTGGTGCAGACTTATTATCTGTCCGGTACCAATATGCCGTTTGCCGGTCAGATGGTGGTACCAGCTTACCTGCCATCCACTTCGACTCTGTCCAACTACCTGTCCAAGGTGCCCGGAGCGATGAATGGCCTGGTCAACAACCCATTCAGCACTCAGCTCGATGAACAGCTCAAGAGCATAGATCCTCTGATGCCTATGCCTAACGCCGAGATAAGTGATGTGTTGACCAATGCACTGTCGACTCTGGTGGTTGAAGTTGAAGAGGTCAGTGAGGAGATAGTACAGGACGATCCTCGTGCCCTGATGAAGCCTATCGACAAGGTGCTGGTACATGCCCGAGGCTGTACTGCGGTGAAACTGATCCGCAAGGCCCACGACAATGGCATTAATGTGGTACTGGTGGCGTCCGATCCTGATATGACTTCGGTTCCCGCCGACATGCTCAAGGAAAACGACAAGCTGGTTTGTCTCGGCGGTAACACTTCCGACGAGTCCTACCTGAACGCTTACTCAGTGTTGAAAGTGGCCGAGTATGAGCAGGTAGACGCACTGCACCCAGGTATCGGCTTCCTGTCGGAAAGCCCACAGTTCGCCGCCCTGTGTGTGAACAACGGGGTGAACTTTGTTGGCCCAAGTGTGCACTCGATGACAACCATGGGTAACAAGTCCAACGCCATCAAGACCTCTCAGGCGCAGAATGTGCCCGTGGTACCAGGCTCTCACGGTATTCTGACCAACGCCGAGCAAGCGGTTAACGTGGCCAACGAAATCGGCTACCCAGTGCTGCTCAAAGCGGTACAAGGTGGTGGCGGTAAGGGTATCCAAGTGGTTAAGCGCCCCGAGGATATGATTGGCCTGTTCCAGAAAACCTCCACCGAAGCGGCTGCCGCCTTTGGTAATGGTGACCTGTACCTGGAAAAATATGTGACTTCACTGCGTCACATCGAAGTCCAGTTGCTGCGTGACAAGTTCGGCAACACCAAGGTACTGGGTCTGCGTGACTGCTCGGTGCAGCGTAACAACCAGAAGGTGATTGAAGAGTCCGGTTCCACCATGCTGCCTGAAGAACTCAAGCAGAGAGTGATGGAATACACCCGTGCTCTGGGTGATGCCACCGACTATATGGGCGCAGGCACCGTTGAGTTCATCTATAACCTGGATGCCAACGAAGTCTACTTCATGGAGATGAATACCCGTCTGCAGGTAGAGCACCCGGTAACCGAAGCGACTTCCGGTATTGATATCGTCAGCGCGCAATTTGATGTGGCAGCCGGTCGCTCCATTGAAGATCTGCAGCCGCAGGAAATCGGCTATGCGATGGAAGTGCGGGTGACAGCCGAGAAGGCTGCTCTGGACAGCCAGGGCATACTGCAGTTGGTGCCAAACCCGGGTCTTATCACTGAGTGCGTGATGCCAGAGCGCGATGATGTGGAAATCATCTCTATCGCGGCCGATGGCAAAGAAGTGTCGCCATACTACGACAGCCTGATTGCCCAGATCATCATCCGCGGTGAAAGCCGGGACGATGTGATTGCCAAGATGTATGACTATCTGGATCAGGTGGTCATCAAGGGTATCGCCACCAACATCCCGCTGCTGAAGCGGATCCTGGCCGACGAGACCTTCCGTGAAGGCGTGTATGACACCAACTATCTGCCGCGCCTGATGGCCGAGCTGGATATCCCAGCCCTGATCGCCGAAATGGAAGCCGCCGCCGAAACTCAAGGTGTGGATACCGAATCGCTGCGTGTGGGTGAGTCCAACGAGCTCAAGGTGTTGGCTCAGGGCGCGGGTATCTTCTATACCTCTCCGGCACCGGGCGAAGCCGACTTCGTCAAGGAAGGCGACATAGTGACTGTCGATCAAACGCTGGCACTGACCGAAGCGATGAAGATGTTCTCTCAGGTGACACTGGCAGGCTTCAACCGCAAGGGTGCCGAGCTGTATCCAGAGGATAAGAAATACCGCATTGAGCGGATCCTCAACAGCAATGGCCAACAGGTCTCTCAAGGCGATCTGCTGTTTGTGGTCTCCCCTGTGGAAGACTGAGGCTGCTGATTGTCAGTAACCCGAAAAGACCCGCCATGTGCGCAACGTAGATCAGATAAGGATCGGTTGACCGATCCTCCTGATGAGAGACAATCGGAAACCTGTTTGTAGGTTTCCGATTTTTTATGTCTATTCAAAACTGCTTTGCCGACTTTCTTGAAGAGAGTCCTGTTGATGTCGCTCAGCTAACCACCTTCTCCGAGCATATTCCTGACGAGTGGATTGCTAAAGCGGTAACACTTTCCGATAAAGCGACGATTCGTCGACGTCGCTTACCGAGTGATATGGTTCTTTGGCTTATTGTTGGAATGGCGTTTTTCCGCAACGAACCGATTGCCGAAGTCGCACGGCGAATGAATGTCTGTGCCGAGGGGTTAGCCGATGAGGAGCTGTTAGCAAAAAGTGCTTTAACGCAAGCAAGGCAACGCCTTGGCAAAGCAGCCCCAGAATGGTTATTTAGGCAATGCAGCCACAGGTGGGGGTTAGAGCGTTACCCTGAGGATACTTGGCAAGGTTTGCAAGTCTTTGCTGTGGATGGCGCGCTTTTTCGAACCGCTGACACACCGGAGCTAAGAGACCATTTTGGGTCAGGGAATACATCCAGTGACAGACAGACGCCTCATCCAGTATTAAGGGTGGTGACCATGATGAATGTTCGCTCTCATGTCATTGTCGATGCCGCTATAAGCCCTTATCGTCGAGGCGAAATTCCTCTTGCTATGCCCTTTATTGACGCCTTACCGGATAACTCCGTGACCTTATTGGATAAGGGGTTTTATGGAGCAGACTTACTCCTTTCTCTCCAAAATAGTGGTGCTAACAGACATTGGTTGTTACCGGCGAAGAAGGGGGTGAAATACACCCTTCTGGACGATGAAGAGAGTGACGACATGCGAGTCGAAATGAAAGTCTCTCCACAAGCACGCAAGAAAAATCCTAACCTACCTGAAACATGGCAAGTGAGAGCCGTGACTTATCAGGTACAAGGTAAGCAAAAAACCGTATTTACGTCTCTTCCCAGAGAGCAGTACGATGCGGAATCAGTCGCGGCGCTTTACCACGAGCGATGGGAAATTGAATTAGGGTATCGAGACATAAAAAGTTCGATGCAACACAATGCGTTAGTGCTGAGGAGTAAGACTGTCGAACTTGTCTATCAAGAGTTATGGGGGCTGCTGCTTGGTTATAACTTGGTGAGACGAGAAGCGAGTCAGGCGGCAGTAGAGCATGGTCGAATGCCCAATGAAATCAGCTTTAAGTACGCTTGTCAGTTCATCGCAAGTCAGCTCAAAGTCATGAGCAAAGCGGTGTCACCAGGTAATACGCCGAAGCGTCTAAACAGTCTGCGAGGAGACTTGTCCATCCTTTTTATAGACAAACGCCCTAAGCCAAATCGGCCTAGGGCGGTAAAAATATCAAAGACCCGATATCCTGTTAATCACAAGGCAGCTCCGCTTAAGTGAACTACGTTGCGCCATGTGCGGGTCTTTTGTTTCTTAACGGTTGGATTCAATTTCAGATGGCGCAGCATATGACCAGAAGCTGATGTTTTTGAACTAATATTGAATGTATCCTGAATCGCCGGAGCTTACAGATTGCTGAGATATTTGCGGCCCATATTGTTTGGCAGCCTTTTACTGGCAACGGCCGCAGTCAATGCAGTCACGATTCCCTATTGTGTCGACCCCGACTGGATGCCCTATGAAGGCATAGACCAAGGCAAGCACGTGGGGATCTCTTCCGGCTTTCTTGAGCTTATCGATCAGCAGACAGATTGGCAGTTTCAGCTGGTGCCCACCGAGAGCTGGCAACAGACATTAGCCTACTTGAAGCAGCAACGCTGTGTATTCACCCCCATGCTCAACTACACTCCCAGGCGCGCTGAGTTCTTATATTTCAGCGATATCTATAGCCGTTCTCCCAATGTGTTGGTTTCCCGCCACGAGCAACCCTTTCTGCAAAGTATGGAACAGGTCGGTGATAGAAGCCTGGCAATCCCCAGAGGTTACCGCTTGCTGGATTATGTGCGCCAGAACTATCCCAAGATCCGCATTATTCTGGCCGAGACAGAGCAGCAGGGATTGGAGATGGTCTCCAGCGGTGAGGCGGATCTATTTATCGGCTCTATGTATTCCATCAATGCCCGCATTCAGCAGAGTGGGTTGTTCAATCTCAAAATCGCTGGTTGGGCCGGGCCAGAGGATCAGTTCCGGATGGCGGTAACAGAGAATGCCAAATGGATGTTACCCGAGCTCAATCATTTACTGGCGCAGATTTCCGATGAACACAGGGCCAGGCTGTACCGGCAGTGGAGCAATATGGCGGTGCTGGAACAGACAGATTACCGAATGTTCTGGCAGTTGTTGGCGGTGGCAACATTGATCTTCGGTGCCTTGCTGGCACGTAACCGCTGGATTAGTAAATACAACCGCGAGTTGACAGCCAAGAATCAACAACTGGAACAATTGCGCAATCAGTTGCTGGAAACCAACAGAGAACTTGAGTTTATTTCGACCCACGACCCTTTGACCAAGTTATATAACCGTCACTATTTCCACCGACACTTCGCCGCCGAACACCGCAGTAACTCGGCACAAGGGCACACGTCGCTGATAGTAATAGACATAGATTTTTTTAAAGAGATCAATGATCGTCATGGCCACAGTGTGGGAGATTCGATTCTCCGCGAACTGGCGGCTCTGCTCAAAGATGGTGCCCGTGAACAGGATCTGGTGGCACGCTGGGGTGGTGAGGAGTTTATGATCATCTGCCCGGATACCGACTGTGTACAGGCGGGGCGTTTATGTGAACGCCTGGCACTGGCGATGAAGGTTTATCCCTTTTCAGCCGGTGTTAGCCTGAGTTGCAGTTTTGGACTGACAGAACTTAAAGCCGGTGAATCGATCTGGAGTGCATTTGACCGGGCAGATTTGGCCTTGTACCGGGCCAAGTCGGAAGGTCGCAATAGGATCTGCTGCGATCCCGAATCCGATCGAGCCGATAAAATCAGCTCAAATTCGTCAGCTTAGCGCTGTAGCGGCGCTTTTATACAATCAATTTCTGCATTAATCGCTCGAATATAGAAAATATTGAATTTCAAGATATTGAATTTAATGAATTTTATTTTTGTTGCCCGTCTGTGATGACAAACTGGTGAAAATTGAAACTGCTGATTGCAGCCTATAGGGGTTTCGGTGTTATAATACGCGCCTTATTTATGGGGTTCCGTCTGTCGCAGCTTTGAAGTGGCATACTCCGTCTCCTATTAACTAATCATTTGAAGTTGAATCATGACTGACTTATCAAAATACAGAAACATTGGTATTTTTGCTCACGTTGACGCGGGTAAAACCACTACCACAGAACGTATCCTGAAACTGACCGGCAAAATCCACAAGATGGGTGACAGCCATGACGGTACCACCACTACTGACTTCATGGAGCAGGAAGCTGAGCGCGGTATTACCATTCAGTCTGCTGCGGTAAGTTGCTTCTGGAAAGATCACCGCTTCAACATCATCGATACCCCCGGACACGTTGACTTCACCGTTGAAGTATATCGTTCTCTGAAAGTTCTGGACGGCGGTGTTGGTGTATTCTGTGGTTCCGGCGGTGTTGAGCCTCAGTCCGAAACCAACTGGCGCTATGCTAACGAATCCGAAGTTGCCCGTATCATCTTCGTAAACAAGCTGGACCGTATGGGTGCCGACTTCCTGCGTGTTGTTGGTCAAATCAAGCGCGTTCTGGCTGCGACACCACTGGTTATGACTCTGCCTATCGGTATCGAAGACGAGTTCAAGGGTGTTGTTGACGTACTGAACCGCAAAGCCTATGTATGGGATGAGTCTGGTCTGCCAGAAAACTACTCTGTAGAAGAAGTTCCAGAAGACATGGTTGATCTGGTTGAAGAATACCGTGAGCAACTGATCGAGACTGCCGTTGAGCAGGACGACGACCTGATGGAAGCCTACATGGAAGGTGAAGAGCCTTCTATCGAAGACCTGAAGCGTTGTATCCGTAAAGGTACCATCAACCTGTCATTCTTCCCCACATACTGTGGTTCTGCTTACCGTAACAAGGGTATGCAGCTGGTTCTGGATGCAGTTGTTGACTACCTGCCATCTCCAACAGAAGTTGAGCCTCAGCCTCTGACTGACCCAGAAACTGGTGAAGAAACCGGTGAAGTAGCTACTGTATCTGCCGATGAGCCACTGCGCGCACTGGCGTTCAAGATCATGGATGACCGTTTCGGCGCCCTGACCTTTATCCGTATCTACTCTGGTAAGCTGAAGAAAGGTGACACTATCCTGAACTCTGCTACCGGTAAGACCGAGCGTATTGGCCGTATGGTTGAGATGCACGCTAACGATCGTAAAGAGATCGATTCTGCTCAAGCCGGTGACATCATCGCTGTTGTAGGTATGAAGAACGTTCAGACTGGTCACACTCTGTGTGATCCTAAGCACGAATGTACTCTTGAGCCTATGATCTTCCCTGAGCCAGTGATCTCTATCGCTGTAACTCCTAAGGACAAAGGCGCTTCTGAGAAGCTGGGTGTTGCTCTGGGTAAGATGGTTGCAGAAGATCCATCATTCCAGGTTGAAACCGACCAAGAAACTGGTGAAACCATCCTTAAGGGTATGGGTGAATTGCACCTGGACATCAAAGTAGACATCCTGAAGCGTACTCACGGTGTTGAACTGACTGTTGGTGCTCCACAGGTAGCTTACCGTGAAACCATCACTCAAGCCGTTGAAGACAGCTACACTCACAAGAAGCAGTCTGGTGGTTCTGGTCAGTTCGGTAAGATCGACTACCGCATCCGTCCAGGCGAAGCTGGTAGTGGCTTCAAGTTCACCTCCAGCGTTGTTGGTGGTAACGTACCTCGTGAATTCTGGCCAGCAGTTGAAAGCGGCTTCGAAGACATGATGAACGAAGGTCCTCTGGCTGGCTTCCCAGTACTGGACGTTGAAGTTGAACTGTTCGACGGTGGTTACCACGCAGTTGACTCCTCAGCAATCGCGTTCGAAATCGCTGCCAAGGGTGCATTCCGTCAGTCTATGCCTAAGGCCAAGCCTCAGTTGCTGGAGCCTGTGATGAAGGTTGACGTGTTCACTCCAGACGATCACGTTGGTGACGTTATCGGTGACCTGAACCGTCGTCGCGGTATGATCAAGGATCAGGAAGCTGGTCTGACTGGCGTACGTGTTAAGGCTGACGTGCCACTGGCAGAAATGTTCGGTTACATCGGTCACCTGCGTACCATGACTTCTGGTCGTGGTCAGTTCTCCATGGAGTTCTCTCACTATGCTCCATGTCCTGCCAACGTGGCTGAGACTGTTATCGCAGAAACCAAGGCTCGTAACGCAGCCAAGAAATAAGGATTAATTATCCTGATAAAAACCCGCCTTGATGGCGGGTTTTTTTATGGGCGAATATCCAGTGCCGCGAAGCCAGCAGAATCAAACTTGCACTCAGCTCGGCGGATGCCGATGAATATCAATGGGCAATCGTATGGCAACTGTTTCTGAAAGTGGCATATGTGGCAAAGGAGCAACCTAAGATAAAGGAGATAAAGGAGCTGGGATTGGCAGAGAATTACCGTGAGGAAGCCACTGCGAATATCAGTAGCTGGGGGAACCGAAATAGGTGAGCAGATAAACAAAAGCCAGCTCGATAAGCTGGCTTTGTGCAGGGCCGATAACGCGTGTTTATCAGTCTTCCAGGTTACCGCAGAAACGGTAGCCTTCGCCGTGGATGGTGGCGATGATTTCCGGTGTATCAGGCACACTTTCGAAGTGCTTACGAATACGACGGATAGTCACGTCAACAGTACGGTCGTGTGGCTTGAGCTCACGGCCGGTCATTTTCATCAGCAGCTCAGCGCGGCTGAGGATCTTGCCTGGGTTTTCCACAAAGTGCAGCATAGCGCGGAATTCGCTACGTGGCAGCTTGTAAGATTCACCCTGTGGGCTCACCAGAGAACGGCTGTTGATTTCCAGGCTCCAACCATTGAAACGATAGTATTCAACGGCAGCCTTTTCTTCAATTTCAGCGCCAGAGCTGTTGACTCGAGTCAGCAGGTTACGGGCACGAATGGTCAGTTCACGAGGGTTGAACGGCTTGGTGATGTAATCATCGGCACCGATCTCCAATCCAAGGATCTTGTCCACTTCGTTGTCACGGCCAGTAAGGAAGATGAGACCGATATTGTTGATTTCGCGCAATTCCCGCGCCAACAGCAAACCATTCTTACCTGGCAGGTTGATATCCATAACCACCAGGTTCACCTTGTTTTCCTGCAAGGCTTTGTGCATCTCTGCGCCATCATTGGCTTCGGTTACCACATAACCTTCTGCCTCAAAAATACTTCTCAGCGTGTTACGGGTAACGGCTTCATCTTCAACGATCAGAATGTGCGGGTTTTGCATGTTATTTACCTAATTAAATCAGTTTATCTAACCATGAGCGCGGGTGACGCTCCGCTATACTCTCTAAAACGCCAACATTCACAGGGTTCACGTAAGTGCTGTTCAAAACTGAAATGAAACGGCAACACACTTCATGATTAGCAAAAAGTATGCTCTCCACCCGGAGAGGCGCGAACTGTACTGTCTAGGATTCCCAGTGGCGGGATTTAGTTCCTGAAAGACATGGAAAATCCAGAAAATGTCATCTTAAAACCAGATTACATTTGGTACAGAGTCGTTATCGATAGAGACTTATGCTGTAGCGTAATGGCGCTAGCCGGGTCACACACTTAACTCTAAGCCTCTGTCGATACAATCCATTGTACTAGGATTGGGCATTTGTTAACAAATGAAATGTTAACAAATTAATGTTTAACTATGATCTATATCACAAGTTTTTGCTTTACCTATTGAAAGATAAGCATTTTGTATTTTGTCTTACTGTGAGCTTGCTCACGGGGCTAGGGGAATGCAAAAGCCTTTGCTAGAATAAATCCGGTTCATTAGAGACAGATACTACAATGGATGCTGCATTTGAAAGTCTCTGGCAGTACTACCAGAGCGCATGCTTTTTATTGACTCAGTCGTTTTCTTCCGCTGTTCCTTTCGCTATTGTCACCGCCCATAATCCCCTTGGGCAAAAACTCACTTCTTGCCAAAACCGCCTTCTCGATCGGCAGCTACAACACGATATTGATAAGCTGGGCATTCCTTACCGGGCGATCATAGGCGCTGCCGATGATCTCAGTCATATGGAAAAAAGCTGGGCTCTGTTTCTGGATAAGGCTGCGGCAATCGAACTGGCATCAAAGTATCGACAAAATGCCCTTTACTACGTTGATAGTGGGCTCTTGACCTTGGTGCCTTGCCTGAAAGGGGAGCGAGAGGTGGCGCTTGGACAGTTTGCTGCCAGGGCGCGCCTGGTCAGCGAGTTACCCGAGCTCAGTGACGGATGAGTTGAGGAAATTTCATCCTGCGCAAATTAGCATTGACTTCATAAGGACTTTATTGCTAATTTTTTCATCCCTTTCGCGAGAAAGGAACAGAAGAGGTGCGTTAACTAGGTAGTGAGTCAGAGGAGGCCAATTCTCCAATGACGGCTCATGAGGGAGATTAACGCCGAGGTCGGGATGCGTATTGGCTACGCTTCCGGTCGGTTGGTCAGGCTGAATCCTGGCGACTGTCACCTGGTTTTGGTGGAGAGCTTCTGGTGACGATCGCTGTTTCCCTGCTATGGGGTGCGTTATCTCTGCACCAGGCTCTTCGAACGTTATCTGTTCGGAGCTTAACTCATGAAATCTATTCTCGTTATCGACCTTTCCCTGTTACCTGCCTGTGGGGGAATGCGCTGATGTCTCTTGTTGTTGCCAAGTTTGGTGGTACCTCAGTTGCCGATTATCCGGCGATGAATCGCTGTGCCGATATAGTGCTTGGAAACCCGGCCACCCGTCTGGTTGTGGTCAGTGCATCCAGTGGCGTAACCAATCTGTTGGTGGAGCTGTCCCAGGCCGACATGGGGGATGAGCGCCGTCTCAAGCTATTGAAAGAGATAGCCACCATTCAATACGCAATTCTGGATAAACTTGGCAGACCGGCAGATGTTGCCGCGGCGCTGGATGCTTTGCTCAGCCGCATGGCAACGCTCAGTGCCAAGTTATTGCAGGCGCCGAGTCATGCTATGGTCGATGAGATCCTATCTTTGGGCGAACAGTGTTCTTCAGCGCTGTTTGCCGCGGTATTGAGAGAACGTGGTGCCAAGGCCAGCGCCTTTGATGTGCGCCTGGTGATGCGTACCGATAGCCATTTCGGTAAGGCCGAGCCACAAATCGCCGAGTTGAAGCGACTGGCGACAGAGAAATTGCAACCCTTGCTTGAGCAGCAACTGCTGGTGACCCAGGGCTTTATCGGCGCCGATGCCGATGGCCGAACCACTACGCTTGGGCGTGGTGGCAGCGATTATTCTGCGGCCCTGTTGGCTGAGGCGCTGGAAGCTGATGCGGTCGAGATCTGGACCGATGTAGAAGGAATTTACACCACAGATCCCAGACTGGCTCCCAACGCCAGGCCTATCGCAGAAATCAGTTTTAATGAGGCGGCAGAGATGGCTACTTTCGGTGCCAAGGTGTTGCACCCTGCCACCATCTTGCCGGCGGTGCGTCAACAGATCCAGGTGTTTGTCGGCTCCAGTCGGGCACCGGAAAAAGGTGGCACCTGGATCCGTCACCAAGTGGAAGATGAGCCGGTATTCAGGGCCGTTGCGGTGAGACGAGATCAGACCCTACTTAACTTGCACAGTTTGCAGATGTTGCATGCCCAGGGCTTTTTGGCAGAGACCTTTGCCGTGTTGGCGCGGCACAAGATCAGTGTCGATCTCATTACCACCTCAGAGGTGAACGTGTCGCTGACGCTGGACAAAACGGGCTCAGATTCGGCCGGCAAGGGGCTTCTGACCGAAGCCCTGCTGCAGGAATTGTCGCAAAACTGCCGTGTGCGGGTGGAAGATAAGCTGGCTCTGGTGGCCATCATAGGCAACAAGATAGCCACTACTGCCGGGATTTGTCGCCGGGTATTTGAAGTGCTCGAACCCCACAACGTCAGGATGATCTGTCAGGGCGCCAGTCCGCACAATCTTTGTGTCTTGGTGTCGGAAGCCGAAGCCGGTGATGTTGTTGCCGCTTTGCATCGTAACCTGTTTGAAGGGGCTCAGGATGCAGCTTGAACATCTGCCGGTTGGGGAGCTGGCTGCCGGCCAGCCCTTGACCATACCTGTTTATCGCTTCAAAGGTGCCAGCGATGCGGCGCCCAGCGTCTATATTCAGGCCAATGTGCATGGCGCCGAGGTGCAGGGCAATGCGGTGATTTTGCAGTTGCTGCAGTACTTCAAGGCCCATCCGCCTCTGGGAGATATCACCCTGGTGCCTCTGGCCAACCCCTTGGGGATTAACCAGAAAAGCGGTGAGTTTACCTTGGGCCGTTTCGATCCCATCACAGGTATCAACTGGAACCGAGCCTATCTGGATCAGGCCGTCCACCTGGATGACTGGTATCTGCAGCACGGTGAGCTGCCGGAGCAAGCACTGTTTGACGCTTTTCGTCGTCTTCTTATTGCCAACTGTGAACAGGCATTAGCCAATCCCTGGGGAGTGACGACCGGGCAGAGATTGGCGCTCAATCTGCAGAAACTGGCACACGGCGCTGACATAGTGCTGGATCTGCACACCGGCCCCAAGTCCTGTAAACATCTCTATTGCCCCGAGTATGAGCTGTCCGCTGCCGGCTACTTTCATATTCCCTATACCCTGGTGATGCCTAAAGGTTTTGGCGGCGCGATGGATGAAGCGGCCTTCAATCCCTGGTGGCAGCTCAGCGACTATGCCAATAGCCGGGGCAGAGAGCTGAAAGTCGCAGTGTCGGCCTTTACTTTGGAGCTTGGCAGCCAGGAGCGTATCGATCTTGCTGATGCCAGCCGGGATGCGGAAGGCATATTAAGTTATCTGAGCTATAGAGAGGTGATAGCCCAGAGCATACAGCCCGAGGTGATGTCGCGTTTTGCTTGTATGCTGAAAGACTATCGAAAGTTTCACGCACCTATGGCAGGTATGGTGGAGTATCTGGCCGAGCCGGGAGTACCTTTGGCTGCGGGCGCGCCTCTGGTCAATATGCTCAGGCTCGACCGAGTCGATGCCGGCACTGAAGTCACCAGGCTCTCACTCAATGAGGATGTGATCCCCGTGCTGCATTTTGCCTCGGCGTCTGTGCATCAAGGTACTGAGCTCTACAAGGTGATGACCAACTACTTCACTCTTTCTGGTTAAGTCAAAGCCGGATATGAAATCCTTTTTAGCGTCTACCATTCTGTAACTGGCTGATAATTTGTAATATTTTGTGTCTTTTGTTTCTTGTTTGTATCAATTGGTGTTACAAGAATTAATCCCTTTGTATTAAGGGAGTGTTTTTGAGCATGGAAACATAAAACAACAATAAGCAGTCTTATAGGGAGTAGACAAGTGAAGAGTCAAGTTGCAATAGCCGTTTCAGCAGCGCTGTTATCTATGGCATTCCATTCAGAAGCCGCGCCAGTGAGCGTATCGGATCCATTTATTTCGTCGGATCTGCTTAGTGCGTCCAGCGACCTCAAAGGACAACAGCAAGGGGTGGGGCAACATAAGTTTGTCAAAGAGCCTGGACTTGCAGAGGGTAAATACACTTATATAGTGCGCCTTAAAGATCCCTCTGTGGCGAATTATGCCGGTGGTATTTCCGGGCTTGAAGCCACCAGTCCACAACGAAGCCAAGGGCTGGCGCCCCAAAAGGCTCCCAAGCTGAATACCGCCAGTGTGGCGGTGAAGTCCTACGTGAAGTATTTGAATGCCAAACAACAGAACTTTTTAATGAGTGCCGCGGCCCAAGGGGTTCAGTTGCAGGCCAAGGCCAGATATCACTATGCCTTTAATGGCCTGGCTGTCACCATGGATCAGCAGCAGGCTGAAGCCCTGTCCAAGTTACCCGAAGTGGCGTTCATTGAGCGGGAAAGCCTCTATTCAATGGATACCGACAGTAGCCAGAGCATGATAGGTTCTCCCAAAGTGTGGGACGGCAGTGCAACAGGGACCCGGGCTATGGGTGAAGGGGTCATAGTCGGGGTGATCGATTCGGGGATCAACAGTGATCATCCATCCTTTGCCGACATTGGGGGAGATGGTTACGACCATACTAACCCCTGGGGGCAGGGGGTCTACGTCGGTGATTGTGCGGCAGAGTTTTCTGACATGTGCAACGACAAGTTAATCGGGGTCAGAAGTTATCCTGAGATTACCGACAGTTATGATGATGAAGAGGTCTTTGGCCCAACACCTCCTGCCAAGAATGGTGAGGATTATGGGGGCCATGGTTCTCATACTGCCAGTACTGCTGCGGGCAATATCCTTAAGAATGTTCCCTATGTTGCCGGTGAAGTCGGTGAGGCTCAGGGGGATGGCATTGAGACCGGGCTCGAATTTACACAGATCTCCGGGGTCGCCCCCCATGCCAACATTGTTGCCTATCAGATCTGCCGTCCGGGCAACAATGGCGATAGATATTCAGGTTGTCCCACATCGGCGATTCTCAAAGCGTTGGATGATGCCATTGCCGACGGTGTGGATGTGATCAACTATTCCATCAGCGGCGGTGGTTTCCCTTGGTCAAGCGCGACAGAGATGAGCTTCCTGGCTGCCCGTAATGCCGGCATCTTCTCTGCCGTATCGGCCGGAAATACCTCTGCTTCGGTTAGCCAAGTTCCCTTTTCTTCACCCAAAAATGCGCCCTGGTATACCTCAGTCGCGGCATCTACCCACAACCGGGAAGTGCGTTCCATTCTGGAGTTCAACGGTGACCAACTGGACTACACTCAGGGAACCGGGCCGGTAATGACTACAGATATCAGTGCACCTTTGGTGTATGCCGGTGACTTGGCAGCTGATAATTTCGAAGGTTGTAACGCCTTTGCCGCCGATGCGTTCAAGGAACAGTTGGCGCTGATTAAGCGCGGCGGTTGTAACTTTGCCGATAAGGTCAATAATGCCAAAGATGCGGGGGCAGTAGGGGTTATCGTCTTTAACAAAGACGGTGAAGGCAACGTCAGAACCAAGATGTCCGGACTGGGCAACACCAGTATCCCTTCTGTTTTCATCGGTAATATTGATGGCTTGGCTGTTGTGGATGCGCTGGCGGCCACGCCAGGGCTGGTGGCCAAAATCAATGCCACTCCATCGGCCGTTGAGCGTCAGGCAGATGTGTTGGGCGACTTCTCTCTACTCGGGCCAAATCGTTACTTCGATGTGATTGCGCCTTCGATTTCAGCACCGGGTGTGGACATCTATGCCGCTTATGCCGATGAGCAGTATGGCCATGAAGTAACAGGGACAGATCCTGCCGATTATACCTTGATGTCCGGTACTTCCATGTCCAGCCCTCATGTGGCGGGCGCCGGGGCGCTGCTGAAGTCGGCTCATCCTGAGTGGACACCGGATAATATCCGTTCAGCCTTGATGCTGACGGCAACTACGGCCAGTGCTATGACCAAGGCCGATGGCAAGACTACCGCGGATCCGTTTGATGTGGGTGCCGGCCGGATCCGGGTCGATTTGGCCGCCAAGACAGGGCTCATCATGGATGAGTTGGCGGACAATTATGAGTTTGCCAATCCAGAACTCGGTGGTGATCCCAGACGTTTGAATCTTCCCAGCATGTCCACTAGCCAATGTGTTAACAGTTGCAGTTGGACTCGAAAAGTCACGGCGACCAAAGACGGCGTATGGAGCGCTGCCGGGGTGGCGACGACTGAAGGGCTGAAAATAACGGTTTCGCCTGAAAACTTCACTCTGACCAAGGGGCAGTCACAGGTGGTGACTGTCACTGCCGATATCACAGGGGTGAGCTCCAGTGATTGGGCGTTTGGTAACCTGCTGTTGACCTCGAGCAACCACCCTGATGCGGCTATGCCGGTGGCGGTCAAGGCTTCCCGTGACAACCTGCCGGACAGCTTTACCATCCGGGCAGGACGAGATGCCGATGAGCTGACTTTCAGCCAGCTCAAATCGCTGGATATGACGGGACTGGATGCAGAGGTATCTGCCTTGGCACTGGCCGACAGCTTTGAAGGCGTGCTGAAGCAAGATTCGGATGTTGGTAGCTTCCTGGACGACATTACCGACGGCGTTGCCTACGTTGTTTACAGTGTTGAAGATGGTGCCAAGCTGTTCAATACGGCCATTACTGCCACCAACTCTCCGGATTTGGATCTCTATGTGGCAATAGACAGGGACGGTGACGGGGCGCTGGATGCCCTTGTTGGCCAATCGGCCAGAGCCGGTTCTGATGAATCTGTCAGCATCAGTAATCCAGAAGCCGGTGATTACTATATCTTTGTGCAAAACTATGAGGCCTCAGCCGCCAATGCCGAAGATCCCTTCACCCTGAAAACTTCAGTGGTAGAGGCAGGTCCGGCTCAGGACAACTTTACTCTGACCAAGACGGGTGATAACGAGGACTTCTCACTGAAGTTTGCCTGGAAGGATAATTTTGCCGCCAGCGACCTGGGTTATGCCGTAGTAACTCTGACGTCCAGCGATACCAGCATCGCGGCCAAGAACTTGCCGGTTGCTTTCAGCCGAGTCGTTGATGATGTGCAAATGCCTGCGGCCAGTGTGCTCAGTGGAGAGATGGCCCCCGGACAGCCAGTAACCATGGCTGTAACTATTGCTGCCAATGCTTCCCCGGAGGCTCGGGAATATCAAATCAAGGCCATGGTGCCGGAAGGACATGAAGTCACGGCTATCAGCGACCAAGGAGAACTGGCTCAAGGAGTATTGAGTTGGACTCATGTGATGCAAACCGGCGATCCGGCCAAAACGCTGAGCTTCAAGTTTATCCCGCGTAAACAGGGGCAGGGCAATAAGCTGATATTGAGCAATACCGTAGTCAATGATACCGCCGAGGTGCTGACTCAGGAGTATCTGTTCGATGTTAAAGAAGGGGCCCCTGTTATCAAAGTTGATGCACCGGACCGAGTGGCAGAGCGCAAGAGCTTTGTTATCGATGCGTCTGCCTCGGCCGATCCCAATGGCGATGCTGTCAGCTATCAATGGACTCAGATTGCCGGTGCACCACTGAAGTTTGACAGCTCGGCGGCCAAGCTGGAGCTGACGGCACCTGAAGTGGGAGGCTCTGGCGATTTGCTGACTTTCAATCTGAAGGTGAGTGACTCCAAGGGTAACAGCACCACAGAAACTGTCAGCATAGTGGTCTTTGACTTCGAGCGTGACGGTGGTGGTTCGCTGGGTTGGTTGTCGCTGCTATTGCTGCCTTTGGGGTGGCTGCGCAGGAAATCGAGCTAAGGAAGGTGCGAGCAAGTCCTGTGTGCTCTGCGTTGGCTTACAGGCCTGGATGCAAGGCGTGGTTTGCAGCAAATGGCCATAGTCCTTTGCACCTTCCCTAAGCCTTAAACTGAAAAAGGCTGCCAATTTGGCAGCCTTTTCTTTATCTGTTGTTAAGGTTTTACCGCCCTGACAATTGGATTCTGCAGACTTATCAGGGTTTCGGTAGATTGAATTTCGTCTATCGACTGGATACGGTTAATCAGCACGTGCTGCAGGGCATCTATAGATTGACACATCACTTTGACAAATACGCTGTAGTTGCCTGTGGTGTAGTAGGCCTCTACCACTTCTTCCAACTCATTGAGCTTGGAGATGGCGGCGGGATAGTCACCGGCACTCTTGAGATTGATGCCGATAAAGCAGCAGACATCATAGCCCAGAGCTTTGGGGTTAACCGTTATTTGGGCACCGGTGATAATACCTGCCTGTTTCATCTTTTCGACCCTGACATGAATCGTGCCTGCGCTGACGCTGAAGCGTTTGGCCAGCTCGGCAAAAGGAGTTCGTGCATCCTGCATCAGGGCTTCCAGGATCTGATTGTCCAGTTGATCTCTTTGAAATGATGTATCCACAGCATCACGCCTAAATTGCTTGTAATCAGGCATGAATCTACGTGTTTTATTGTAAAATTGCCAGTCTTAAGGCGACTTTTGACTCAACATCTATGGTGACGTTAGCCGTTATTGCTCACCTTCGGGCGCGAGAAAAGGCACAGGTGCACTGAAGCTCATGGGGTCGCCCGAGTAGGGATGCTTGATGCTGAGGCTGGCGGCATGCAGCAGCAATCTGGGAGCCAATCTTTTTGCCCAGGAGTCGGCGTAGAAACCATCGCCCAGAATGGGATGACCCAATGCCATCATATGCACCCTGAGCTGGTGTGAGCGCCCTGTGATGGGGATCAGCTTGACCAGAGTTGAATAGCGCCCCTTGCTGATCACTTCATAGTGGGTCAATGACGGCTTACCCACTTGATGATCGACTTTCTGTCTGGGTCTGTTGGGCCAGTCACAGATGAGTGGCAGTTCTATACTGCCTTGAGTGGCCTTGATATGGCCGGCGACTCTGGCGTAGTAACTCTTTTGGGTTTCCCTGTTTCGAAACTGACGTTTCAGCTCCCGTTCGGCACTGCGCCTCAGTGCCAGCAAGAGCACGCCCGAGGTGGCCATATCCAGGCGGTGAACCACTTGTGCCTGTGGATGTTCGGCCAGGACTCTGGCATAGGCGCTGTCGTGATGGGCCGGATCCCGTCCGGGAACCGAGAGCAGTCCTGAAGGTTTATTGATGACTATGATGTCCTTGTCTTGATAGAGAATATCCAGCCAAGGTTCGGTTGGCGGATTGTAGACAAAATCTGACATGTCATGGCCTCAATGAAAATGGACGGCAAAGATAACCGCGGCTGCAGGTAGATGCAAGCTCTTGGGCGTTGTTGCATCCAGGCTTCAGAGTAGGCTGGGAATTATTCGCACCTGCCTTTGGTTAATTTGAGCGCTTTACTTCTCTTTTACAACATGGGCAATTAGTATCTTAGTGTTTGAATTGAAAATGGATTGATATGGGAAGGCGCTCAGGTTACCTGTTGGAAGATTGGTTGGTTGACCCTCAGATGAGTACGCTGAGCCGCGAAGAGGCTCAAGTGCGGCTCGAGCTCAGGGTGATGCAGGTATTGCTGTGTCTTATCCATCATGCCAACACCCTGGTGAGCCGTGAAATGTTGATCCAGGAGGTTTGGCACGGCGGCATAATTACCGATAACGCCATTAACCGCATTATCGGCTTGCTGCGTCAGCATCTGCAGGATAATCCCAGAGATCCACGTTTTATCAAGACAGTGCCCAAGCAGGGCTATGTGTTGATAGCGAGAGTACGCGAGACGACACTTGATGACGATTCACTGGATGAACCTTTACCGGCAAAACTGGCAGACGTCGAGACTGAGCAAAAGATAGCAGCAGGCGGCAGCAAGTGGGGCTATTTGGGCGGCGCCTTCGGAGTGCTGGCGGCGGGTATTGCCAGTTGGCTCTATCTGGCTCCTGTCCAGGAAAACCCCCAGCTTGAGTTGACAGATGTGGCCATCCGGCGTTTGACTCCACTGACTTCGCTCAATGGTCAGGAGGTGGACCCCAGCCTGTCCCCCGATGGCAGCATGCTGGCATTTTCCTATCGGGAACTGAACGCCGATAAGTGGCATATTGAGCTGATGGCGCTCGGCGACAGAGTCATCAAAACCATTCCGGTTATGGATGATTACAGTCTGCGCTACCCGGCCTGGCGACACGATGGCAAGGCCTTGGCTTATTTGGCATTCAGTGAGACTCAGGGCTGTCGCATTATGGTGACAGAGCTGACCGAAGAGGGGATGCGAAGCCGCATAGTCAGCCAGTGCCATCAGACGACACAGTCGACCAGCATCGCCTGGAGTCCCTCTAACCGCTCGCTGTTTTATGTCGATGCCGAAGGGGTTGAAGGTTTCAAGCGCGTTTTTCTGCTCAGCCTCAGCGATGGTCGGCGTCAGCAGTTGAGTCAACCTCATGTGGTGGGACGCGGTGACTATGCCTTGGCCTTGTCTCCCGATGGTCACAGTCTGGCCGTGCTGCGCAGTATCAACTGGTTCGACACCCAGATCTTACTGTTCGATATCGAATCCGGTGATTGGCAAAACCTGCAGCGGGTGGGGTATCCACTGCGCAGTATCGCCTGGGATAAAGGCGGTAACGCCTTGGTATACCGAGGTGAAGAGGGACAACTTCACCGCTTGCAACTCAAACCCCGTAAGTTAACCCGGCTGACGAGCGTGTTGCAGGAAATCAATTCTCCCTCGGCCAATAGTGCCGGACGCATGGCGGCGGTTGTCGGTGAACTGTTTGAAGAGGAGATCTGGTTTTGGTCATCGCCCTTTGATGAGACTTCCAAACCGCAGCGCTTTGTGGCGTCCAGTCGCCGTGATACCGCCGGTACCTTACGCCACGATGGCAAGGAGCTGATCTTTGTTTCCAATCGCAGCGGATTGCCACAACTATGGCGTCGGGACGAACAGGGCACGGAGAAACAACTGAGTCGCCTGAGCACTTTTTCCCATATAGATGAACTCAGTTATTCAGCCGATGACAAGCTGGTGGCCGGCAGCCTCAACCAACAGGTGTTTGTCCTCAACCCTGAAAACGGTGAACTCAAGTTTTTCCCTCAGCTGGGCAATGTTCGTAATGTCAGTTGGGGGCGCAGCAGCAATGAACTGCTGGCGGCGCTCAGCGTCGATGGTCGCTGGCAGATAAACAGTCTGCTGTTGGACAGTGGCGAGCAGCAACCTTTGCTGACGGATGGCTTTTCCGCCAAGTACGCCGCCGACGGTACTCTTTATTTTACCCGCCTGTACAAGAAAGGGATTTGGCGCCTGAAACAGGGCGTCGAAGAACTCTTTTATGAGCAATACACCCCCCACTTCGGCAGCAGTTGGCAACTGGCTTCCGAGGCACTCTGGTTGCTGCGGCCCAACGACAATGCCATGGGCATTCTCAAGATAGATCTCCACACGGGCAAGAGAGAGGGGCGCGACATTCCGATGGAGAAAGTTTCCCCAAGATTGCTGTCAGTGACAGATGACGGCCAGATTTCGCTGGCATTATTGGGGCCTGCCAATACAGATATAGTTGAAGTAATTAACTGATTTATAAGACATCACCTTTCCGTCACCTTTTCATTATGGTGCTTTTCCCTGCCTGAGATAGCTTTAGGGACAAGGTTGATTGCCTGACCACCAAAGCGCTTGGTTTTTACCCTGAGTACCGGGCCAAAAGGTCAAAGCAATCTCGGGCGCAGTTTGCGCCCACCCATTTCCCAGCAGGAGAAAAGACGATGAAAAGTTTGAATCAGTTTGTGAAAAATGCGATTGGATTTGCGTTACTTTCTACTCTGTTTGCTTTACCGCTACTGCTGGCGTCGACACCCACCAAGGGCAAGGATGAAGTCAATACGCCATCTCTGTGTGAGCCGTATCCAGAGTGTGTGATTTACAAGGTCCCCGATGAGTCCATCAATCTATAACCGTCAGTGGAGGCCATCATGTTGCAGGTTACTCTCTATTTGGTTGGTTCACTGAGCGCTTTTGTATTGGTGTACTACCTGTTTTTAAACTTGGTTCTTGCGTCCGAAGAATCAAGGTTGCTCGACCCTAAGGACAAATAACTCTCCCTTTCCAAGCCAAAAGGGGCACGGTGTAAACCGCGCCCCTTTTTATTATCTGGAAGCTTAGGAGAAGCTGTGACCGCCCACATGCATGATGCAAAAGGTCCAGACCACGAAAGCCAGAATACCGTGTACCAGAGCATAGAAGGCCTGATCCAGGCGACGTAGGCCGGCTGCTTGCCAGATAAGGTGCAGGTGCAGTCCAAGCACCAGAGGGAACAGTAACAATAAGGGATAGAGGGCGAATGGACTGGCATCTCCCAGCAGAGGCCGGGTCAACAACGACCAGAGCACCATAAAGGCGGTGATCAGCGGGGGCAGGGCAAGCCGATACTGCTCGGGATAGGGAAACATTACAGGTCCTTGATACAGCTGAATAAAGGCGGATCAGCGAACGGCTCTGGCTATCAATTGTGCCTTGGCTTGCAGCATTCCCGTTTCTCCGCCGGGCATATGGCCTTCAAAGTAATGTAAAGCCTCGAATTTGGCAAATCTGTGTTGTAGCTCACTCTGATTCAGCAAGAAGTCCGGGTTACTGGGACGGCCAAACTTGGCCTGTTCCTGAGTAAAGGTCTCGTAAAACAACAAACCACCAGGTTTGAGCTGTTTGGCTATCCAGGGCAGCGATGGGCGGTGCAGGTAGTTGAACACCAATACCACGTCGAAAGGTTGAAGCTCGGGCTTGTCGCCCTGCTCAAGGTCCCATTCAATGAATTGGCAGTGAGGAAACTGGCGCCATAGGCCATCAAAGCTCTCGGGATTGCGATCGATGAAGGTAACCTCGGCGCCCTGTTTGGCAAACCAATGGCCATTGCGCCCGGAGCCGCAGGCCAGGTCCAGTACTCTGAGCTCAGGTGTTATCTCAGTGTGCCGCTCAAAGGTTGTGATCAATTCTGCTGTGTTCATCCCTTGATCTCCTTGCGGCTGTCTATTCTGCGTCTGTGAACTATAGAATAATGCCGCAAGCCCGCGGGCCCGTGTGACACTATGACCGACAGTAAAACCACAGTCACAAGCAACTCGCTCTTGTAGCTTGCCAGAGGAATAAACAGCAGGATCAGCAGCAGCTTCACCAGAGTCAATACTCCTTTCAGTTGGATAAGCCAGCGCCAATCCCTGACTATCTCCCACAGCATCAGGCAACTGCCGCTGGCCATGGCCATTATCCAATAGAGCTGCCAGCTTTCTCTGGGTACCGACAGCAAAATACCGCCACCGGCCCCGACTATCCCCAAAATGTGCAGGGCTCTGAGGCTGGTCTTACAAAGGCGCTGCAGCCAAAACTGCTTTTCAGACATCTGTGCTTTAGCCATGGCGATTATATCTGTGATCCAGAATACAAATTTTCCGTTAGCTTAGCAGCATTCGCCAATTGGCGACTATGCTTGATCCTGTATTTGTCGAGTCTTCTCACATGGAAATGCAGATCCCCAAAACGTTAACTTCGTCAGCTATACAGTACGTTAGCTGTGATTTGTATCAATATGTGACCGACTAATCTGCAAGAGTGCACAGAAATGCGGATAGGTGGCGTCGAGAGAAATCTTTTTGTGACTCAGTTAAATATATGCCTAAAGGGGTAGTGATATCTTCTGCCATGGGAGATATGTCGTGCTACAGCCTTGGTATAAATAACTAAAAAGCAATGTGGTACGAAATAGCTATATATGAGTATGTGAAATAATATGGTGGAGGAACACTCTATGTTCACGGGAGCACTTAAGAAAACAGCACTGGCTGCTCTGATTTCCGGCATGATGGCCGGTACAGCTTATGCCGGCGCAGATGTATTGGCGGATTTTCATGGTGAAATGGGCGGTTGCGATACTTGCCACGTTTCCAAGAAAGGCCCGACCGATGACAACCTGACCCATGAGAACGCCCAGTGCGTTAGCTGCCACGGTGATCTGAACGAGATTGCTGCCGGTGAAAAAGATCTGAAGATTTCTCCACACAAGTCTCACCTGATCGGTGAAATCGCTTGTACTTCTTGCCACAAAGGCCATGAAAAATCAGTTGCTTACTGTGACGCTTGCCACAGCTTCGGCTTCGATATGCCATTCGGCGGCAAGTGGGAGCGTAAGTTCGTTCCTATCGATGTGCAGAAAGATGCTCAAGACAAAGCTATCGCAGCCGGTCCTCGTGAAACCACTGACGTGGTTATCATAGGTTCTGGTGGTGCCGGTCTGGCCGCCGCAGTATCTGCTCGCGACAACGGTGCCAAAGTCATTCTGCTGGAAAAAGAGCCTATCCCAGGTGGTAACACCAAGCTGGCTGCCGGCGGTATGAACGCTGCTGAAACCAAGCCTCAAGCGGCTCTGGGTATTAAAGACAAGAAAGAGATCATGATTGAGGACACCATGAAAGGTGGCCGTAACATCAACGATCCTGAGCTGGTTAAAGTTCTGGCCAACAACTCCTCCGATTCTATCGACTGGTTGACTTCTATGGGCGCCGATATGACTGACGTAGGTCGTATGGGTGGTGCCAGTGTTAACCGTAGTCACCGTCCAACCGGTGGTGCCGGTGTAGGTGCTCACGTTGCCCAAGTATTGTGGGACAACGCTGTTAAGCGCGGTACCGATATCCGTCTGAACAGCCGCGTTGTACGCGTACTGAAAGATGATTCAGGCAAAGTGACCGGCGTTCTGGTTGAAGGTAAGTACACTGGTTACTACGTGATCAAGGCTGATGCCGTGGTTATGGCTACCGGTGGTTTCGCCAAGAACAACGACCGCGTTGCCAAGTACGATCCTAAGCTGAAAGGTTTTGCTGCTACCAACCACCCAGGTGCAACCGGTGACGGTCTGGATGTTGCCATGCAAGCCGGTGCCGATACCCGCGATCTGGAATGGGTACAGGCTCACCCAACTCTGTCTCCACGTGGTGGTGTGATGGTAACTGAAGCCGTACGCGGTAACGGTGCTATCCTGGTTAACCGTGAAGGTGACCGTTTCGTCAACGAAATCACTACTCGTGACAAGGCTTCTGCGGCCATCCTGAAACAGAAAGGTGCCAGCGCCTTCCTGGTGTTCGATGACTCAGTTCGCAAGAGCTTGAAGAAGATTGAAAACTATGTCCACCTGGGCATTGTTGATGAAGGTAAGACCCCTGAAGAACTGGCCAAGAAGATTGGTGTTCCTGGTGCCGAACTGGCCAAGACTATCGCCAGCTACAACGGTTTCGTGAAGTCTGGTAAAGACACTCAATTCGAGCGTCCTAACCTGCCTCGTGAACTGGGTACTGCCCCTTACTACGCTATCGAAGTTAAGCCAGCTGTACACCACAGCATGGGTGGCGTGAAGATCGATACCAAGGCTGAAGTGAAAGCCAAAGATGGTCATCTGATCCAGGGTATGTATGCTGCCGGTGAAGCAACCGGTGGTGTTCACGGTGCCAACCGTCTGGGCGGTAACGCTATCTCTGATATCGTAACCTTCGGTCGTATCGCCGGTGCTGAAGCTGCCAAGTACGCTAAAGAGCACTAGGCCAAACTAATTCTCCGATAGCACGGAGTCGGGGCGCTTGAGCCCCTCATCAAAAAAGCGGACTGTCAGGAGTCCGCTTTTTTCTTTTTGTTGCGCTGCATCATGTTTCCGGTGAGATTGTCTGTGCCAGGCAAAGACAAGTTTAGGTAATTCACTTACACTTTTAGCTATCATTCCAATTACCGGGTCATAAACAGCATGAAGATAGGTTTTTTCAGCGCCAAGCGTTACGACATGCAGCATTTCAACCGTACCAACGAGGCCTTTGGGGCTCAAATAGAGTACTTCGACGTGCGCCTTTGCATGCAAACAGTGAAACTGGCTTACGGATTCGAAGTGATCTGCGCCTTCGTCAACGACGAACTCAATGACGAGGTGCTGACAGAACTGGCCGCCAACGGCACCCGGATCATTGCCATGCGCTGTGCAGGCTTTAATAATGTCGACCTGGATGCGGCCAAGCGTCTGGGAATGAATGTTGTCAATGTCCCTGCTTACTCTCCAGAATCTGTGGCCGAACATACGGTCGCCCTGATGTTGACCCTGAACCGCAAGATCCATAAGGCGTATCAACGCACCCGGGATGCCAACTTCTCTCTCGAAGGGTTGGTGGGCTTCAACATGTTCGGTAAGACTGTGGGCGTGGTCGGAACAGGGAAAATCGGTATCGCCACCATCAAGGTCTTGCTGGGCTTTGGCTGTAAAGTACTGGCGTTTGACCCTTATCCCAACCCGCAAGTAGAGGCGCTGGGGGCTCGCTATGTCACTCTGGATGAAATGTACCAACAGAGCGATATCATCAGTCTTCATTGCCCGCTGACGGCGGAAAACCGTCATCTGCTCAACGCAGACAGCTTTGCCAAGATGAAGCCGGGCATGATGGTGATTAACACCAGTCGTGGCGGCTTGCTCAACGCCATAGATGCCATGGAAGCGCTCAAGCTCGGACAGATAGGTTCGTTGGGGTTGGACGTGTATGAGAACGAGAAAGAGCTGTTCTTTGAAGACAAGTCCAACGAAGTGATCCAGGACGATGTATTCCGGCGTTTATCGGCTTGCCACAACGTGATCTTTACCGGTCACCAGGCGTTTTTGACCGAAGAAGCCTTGGGCGCCATCGCCCACACCACACTGTCCAATGTGCAGAAACTCCTCAGTGGTGAGCGTTCGGGTAACGAGCTTTTCTAAGGAAGGTGCGAACAAGTCCCATGTGTGCTCTGCGTCGGCTTACAGGCCTGGATGCACGTGGTTCGCAGCAAATTGCCCTAGTCCTTTGCAAGAATTCCCTAAAGATAAATACTGACACCCGACTCCCCGATTGCTAGATTGAGGTTACCGCATCGGGGAGATGCTCATAGGGAGGTGTCATGCTGGTTACACAGAGTCTTCATCAACTGCCGACGGCAAGCGGCAGCATGCAAACCCGGGTCTATCGTCCCGATAGCGAGGGTTGTTTTCCCGCCATCATTTTTTACTCGGAAATCTTTCAGGAAACCGCACCTATAAGCCGCATGGCTTGTATGCTGGCCGGTCATGGCTTTGTGGTATTGGTGCCGGAGATTTTCCACGAGCTCAATCCGCCGGGCACTGTGCTTGGTTATGATGACAGTGGCAAGGACAAAGGCAACAGCGATAAGCTGAGCAAGCCATTGGAAGCCCACGATGATGATACTCAGGCGTTGGTGGATTTTATCCGGGCTCAGCCCTGGAGCCGCGGCCGGATTGGTGCCATGGGCGTCTGCATTGGCGGTCACCTGGCATTTCGCGCCGCCCTTAACCCCGACATAGCAGCGGCATTTTGTCTCTATGCCACAGATATTCACAGCGGCGCTATCCCGAGTGCGCCGGGGAATGACTCTCTGAGCCGCTGCCAGGATATTCGCGCCGAGTTGATGATGATCTGGGGCAAGCAGGACCCCCATGTGCCGAGTGAAGGGCGCCGTCTCATCCAGCAAAGGCTGGAGCAATGCCAGACCTTATACAGCTGGCAGGAGCTCAATGCCCAGCACGCCTTTATGAGGGATGGCGATCCCCGTTATGACCCGGCATTGGCGTTGCAGATGTATCAGCAGGCGCTGGCGCTGTTTCAGCGCAGGCTCAATTAATCCTGCTTGGTCAGTTGCTCCGGCTCTGTCTCTTGTGCCTGCGGCGCCGAGGCATTGCTGGGTGCCAGCTTCAGCACGGCTTTTTGCAGTATCAGGTTGTTGGGGTAGGTAACAGTATCGCCGTTGTCGCGGCGGATAAGCACGTGGAACAGCCCCACTTCCAACAATACCCCGGTAATATCTTCATCCTTGTCGACGACTTTGATCCGCTCACCGACTTTGTAGGGAAACACAAAAAAGATCAGCACCCCGGCGGTGAGGTTACTCAGTATCGACCACTGGGCCACCAAAGCCACCCCCAGCACGGCAAATGCCGAAGACACGAACAGTGAAACCTCCTGATAGCCGAGTCCCAGAGAAACGGCCATCAACGACAGAGTGACAAAGAACAACAGATAGCTGATAAAGCGGGTCACCAGGCTGGTACGGGCGGCGCTGACCTGTTTCTTGTCCGCCAGGGTTTGCACCGCATTTTTCAGCGCCCGCTGCAGAAAGAAAAACACCCCGAGATAGAGGCAGGCAATCAGAATATTGTGAGTCATATGGCGTATGCTTCTGTGAGAAATAAGGCATTTGCTGGCATACTAGCGACTTTGTCACAGGGGATAAACTCCCCAACCGAGAATTATTCAAGCATGGCAGATTATCGCACCTTAGTGCAGCAACAGGATGAATGGGGCAGCGTCGCTGTCCTCGATGATGGCGACTGTCGGATTTTGGCCTTCGGCGAACACGACGAGCAGAGCAAACTGTTGAAAAAGGCCCCCCATGTACCGCAGCACACCTATGTGCAGGCCATGCTGCTGGCGCTTTTGTACCTCAAACCCAAGAGTGCCATCATTTTGGGGTTGGGCGGCGGCGCCTTGGTGCATGCTCTGAGGCATTTTGATGCCGCTATCAAGCTGACCGCGGTTGAGTTGCGCCCCCTGGTGCTTGAGTTGGCCAAGAGCCATTTTCAACTGCCACTGTCGAAAAAGCTGAACCTTATCAATCAGGATGCCAATCAGTTTCTGGCCAGTGCCGAGCACAAAAAGGTAGATATTATCTTCGCCGATCTCTACGGCTCTGAAGGGGTGGATGCCGGTCAGCTGAGCCAAGCCTTTATCGAGCAGAGCCTGGCACTGCTCAAGAGTGAAGGTTTGCTGGTGCTCAACTGCTGGAAAGAGCACAGTCAGGACAGAGGCCTGCTGGCTCGCCTGCAGCAGTATTTTCCCGATGTGCGGGCCTGCCTCACGGGGGGCGGCAACTGGGTAGTGTTTGCCTCAAGGACACCGAAAAACTTTACCAGTGCCGGGCTCAAGCAGGGCGCCGCCGGCTTGTCTGCTGTGCTGGACTGCGATCTCGGCCGTTCTCTCAGTCGCTTCGAACTCTGGCAGTAGGCTAATTTGTAAGGGATTGTTAAGGGCACTAGTCCGTAAAAGCCCTGATGTTATATTTGTCTGCCCCTCAATAATGATAAGCAGTACAAATGAATAAAAACAAAAGATTAGCAGCAAAACTTCTGACCCTATCCTGCCTTATGGGCGCTGGGACGACACAGGCCGAACAGTATGAGTTTGCCACTCAAGTCGCCCCGGCCAACACTTTGGTGATGTTCCAGCATCAGGATGGCACCCTCTACTCGGCCGCAGGGCTGCAGGCGGATACCCGCAAACAACTGCAGCGCGCCATTGCGGCCGCTAACTTCAAAGGCCAGGAAGGCGAGTTGCTCGAATTGCTGGCCCCCATTGGTACCCAAGCAGAGCGCCTGCTGCTGCTCGGGCTTGGGGATGCTGAACTGACGCCGGGGGAGACAGCCTTGCTGGGGGGCAAGCTGTCCAATCACCTAGAAGCCGTCAAACAACCCAAGGTGGCGGTATGGGCCGCTGATATCCCAAATAGCCAAGGGTTTATCGCCGAATTGACCCAGGGGATTTCCCTGGCCAGCTACCGCTATCGTGACTTCACGGCCAAGCCGCGCACCGAAAAACAGTACCATTTTGCGGTCGCCGAGCCCAAGGTAGCCGAGACCAATCACCTCAAGTCGGCAGCGATTGCCGATGGGGTGGCGCTGGCGCGGGATCTGACCAACAAACCGGCCGCCGAACTCTATCCCGAGTCCTTTGCCGATGCGGCCAAGGAACTCAAGCGTCTTGGCGTCAAGATCAAGGTGTTGGAACCCAAAGACTTGGCCAAACTCAATATGGGTGCGTTGCTGGCCGTGGGCAAAGGCAGCGAGCGAGGCCCAAGACTGGTAGTCGCGCACTGGCAGGGCAGTGATGATGCTCCGGTGGCGCTGGTGGGGAAGGGGATTACCTTTGACTCAGGCGGCTATAACATCAAGGCGACCGGCACTTCGATTGCGCGGATGAAGTCAGATATGGCCGGCGCCGCCACAGTGTTGGGAACGGTCAAGGTGATGGCCGCCTCCAAGGCGCCGGTTAATCTGGTGGGTATCATGCCGCTGGCGGAAAACATGGTCTCGGGTCGTGCGATGATCCCGGGGGATGTGATCAAGACTGCCCAGGGGCTGACGGTTGAAGTCCTCAATACCGACGCTGAAGGACGCCTGGTGCTGGCCGATGGCCTTTGGTATGCCCGCGAGAAATACCAACCACAAGTGATAGTGGATGTGGCGACCCTCACAGGTTCCAAGGTGCGTGCCCTAGGGGTGGAATATGCCGGCCTGTTCAGTGACTCGGAACCTTTGGTGCAGCAACTGACATACGCGGGACAGCAGGTGGGGGAAAAGCTGTGGCGCCTGCCGCTGGATCCGGCCTACGGCGAAGAGCTGCATTCCAGCATAGCGGACTTAACCAACACAGGCCGTGAAGGCAGCGCCGGGGCTTCTTCGGCGGCGATGTTTCTCAAGCGTTTTGCCGGTGATCAACCCTGGGCTCATCTGGACATTGCCGGTAATGCCCTGGTCAGGAGCGACACTCAGCTGGCTCCGGCCGGTGCTACCGGTTATGGTGTACGCCTGCTGAGCCATTGGTTGGAACAGCATAAGTTCAGCGAGAACCAATAGATCAATAACTTGCCCGGGAGCGAAGGGTAATCGCTTTTTTCGCTCCCGACACAAGTTCCTCTGAAAAACCGATTAAGGCAACAGCTTTTATCCGTTATCTTATTTTAAACCCTTTGGTTAATATGACTTCCATCGACGGGCAGCAATGAAGTTGACCCGGACAATTCAAACTGAAAATGGGAGCATACAATGACTCAGTCAATCATCAACTCTGTAATCAAACCCTTTAAAGCTACCGCCTTCCACAAAGGTGAATTCGTTGAGCTGACCGAACAGGATCTGCTGGGCAAGTGGTCTGTAGTTTTCTTCTATCCAGCCGACTTTACCTTCGTTTGCCCAACTGAACTGGGTGATATGGCTGACCACTACGAAAAACTGCAAGCCATGGGCGTTGAAGTTTACTCTGTGTCTACCGACAAGCACTTCACTCACAAGGCATGGCACGATACTTCCGACACCATCAACAAGATCCAATTCCCAATGATAGGTGACCCAACAGGTGAAATCAGCCGTAACTTCGGCGTGCTGGTTGAGGAAGACGGTGTTGCCCTGCGCGGTACTTTCGTCAGCAACCCTGAAGGTGAAATCAAAGTCGCGGAAATCCATGACCTGGGTATCGGACGTAGCGCCAGCGAGCTGGTTCGTAAGATCCAGGCTGCTCAATATGTTGCCACTCACGACGGCGAAGTTTGCCCTGCCAAGTGGCAGCCAGGCGACGAAACTCTGGCTCCTTCTCTGGACCTGGTTGGCAAAATCTAAACAACCAGCCTGACCCAGAAGGCTCCGAACCTCCCCCTGCAAGGGTTCGGAGCCTTTTTCCCCGCACTATTTCTGTTTTCCTTTAGTCTGATTCTGGAGTCATCATGTTGGATGCGAATCTGAAAAATCAACTGCAAACCTATCTGCAGAACCTCAAGCAACCAGTTGAACTTGTCGTATCTGCAGATGAAAGCCCAAAGTCCAAAGAGCTGTTGGCTCTGGCACAGGATATTGCCTCGCTGTCTTCCCTGGTCAGTGTGACCGAGCAGTCACTGTCCCGTACCCCGGCGATGCAGGTTACCTCAATCAAGGGCTCTGACATACGTTTTGCCGGTTTGCCCATGGGGCACGAATTTACCTCACTTGTGTTGGCTCTGCTGCACACAGGTGGGCATCCCATCAAGCTGGAGGCCGAGCTGATCGAGCAGATCCGCAGCCTGCCAGGGGAATATCATTTTGAAACTTTTGTCTCTCTGAGCTGCCAGAACTGCCCGGATGTGGTGCAGGCGCTCAATATGATGGCGGCGATCAACCCGCGGATCAGCAATACCATGATAGATGGTGCCTTGTTCCAGGATGAGGTTGAGCAGCGCAACATCATGGCCGTGCCTTCGGTTTATCTGAACGGCGAGCCTTTCTCTGCCGGCCGCATCAGCCTGAAAGAGATACTCAGTAAACTGGATACCAATGCCTCTGCCCGCCAAGCCGAGAGCCTCAACCAGCGTAAGCCCTACGAAGTACTGGTGGTTGGCGCCGGGCCTGCCGGGGCATCAGCCGCCATCTATGCCGCCCGTAAGGGACTGCGCACTGGGCTGTTGGCCGACAAGTTTGGTGGTCAGGTCAGCGAAACCGTAGGCATTGAAAACTTTATTTCGGTCAAGGTGACTGAAGGCCCCAAGTTGGTGGCAAATCTGGAAGAGCATGTTCGCGACTATGAAGTGGATGTGATGGATAACCAGAAGGCGGTTCGCCTTGGCAGCAATGGCCTCTATGAAGTGGAACTGGAAAATGGTGCCGTACTCAAGAGCCGTACTGTCCTGTTGGCCACAGGGGCTCGCTGGCGGGAAATGAATGTCCCCGGTGAGCAGGAATATCGTGGCCGTGGTGTGGCTTATTGCCCTCACTGTGATGGCCCGCTGTTCAAGGGTAAACGAGTTGCGGTGATCGGCGGTGGTAACTCGGGTATCGAGGCGGCTATCGATCTGGCCAACATAGTCGAGCATGTGACTGTACTTGAGTTTGACAGCAAATTGCGCGCCGATGAGGTGCTGCAGCGCAAGGCTAAATCTATGGGTAACATCACCATTATCACCCAGGCGCAAACGACTGAAGTCCTTGGTGATGGCAGTCGGGTTATCGGGCTCAACTACACAGACAGAGCCAGTGGCGAGCAGCATAATATTGCGCTGGCAGGTATCTTTGTGCAGATAGGTCTGGTGCCCAACACTGAATGGCTGCGCGGCACTGTGGAATTGACTCCGCGCGGTGAGATCATTGTCGATGAACGCGGTCAGACTTCACTGCCAGGGGTGTTTGCCGCCGGTGACGTGACCAACTCGGCCTACAAGCAGATCATCATCGCCATGGGTAGCGGTGCAACCGCCTCTCTGGGAGCCTTTGACTACCTGATCCGCCATTCAGAGGATGAATCGGCAGCGGCTTGATGGGTTAACCACTCAACAGCCTTTAGCAACACTGCAGCCGGCCAAGTGCCGGCTTCTTTTGTTCTAAGGCAAACCTTTGGTTCAGCTGAGCGTCAGTCTCTTTGGGTTAATTTGAACCATTTAGGGTCAATGCCGGTTGGTGGAAAATGACCTTGCCACTCGATTGCCTTGGCATTCCAGGTTTGGAGTAAATAACAATGTCTGCATCTTATTTGGCAAAGAGCGCCTTGTTGCCTTTGCTGCTGGGTTTGGGGAGTCTCGGTGGCTGCGCCGATATTCTCTGCTCTGCCCGTACCGACGAAGCGGTAGCCGATGGTTGGCAGGATCACAATCAGTGTGTGCGTCAGGCGGAAGACAACTTACGTCGTCATCAGCAAGAACAGCAAAGGCAGCAGGATACTACGACGCGTCAGGCATTGCAGGAGGCATTGGCGCAGCATAAGTGAGTCTTAGGTTCGCCCATGTATCCACAATAAAAAAACCGGCTTTGCCGGTTTTTTGCTATCGCCAGAGCCTTGGGAATATCAGGCTGTGGTATTGATATTGTGGCCTATGTTACCAACCGGGCCGGCAGGTTCTTGTGTCGGCGTGGCGGCCTGAATAAGTTGCAGCGCGATTTCGCCTTCGGCTTCTTGTTGCTGCTTGGCCAACTGCGCGACTTTAACACCGACAGCGCCGGTATCCATATTGACCGACAGCGGCTGGGAGTTGAGAGAAACTGTCATGGCTTTCCTCTGGGTTGGAGAGTCGCTTCGGGACTCGGGCATGATCCTGTTATCGGCATCAATAGCTATAACTTTAGCCTAAATCCCGCTTGTCCGGCAAAAAGCCAAGCCACCAATGGGCGACTTGGCTTCTTGCTGCTGCTCTGCACTTCAAGTCGTGATCCATCAAGCGGCCTTACGGCGGCGCTCCAGCAGTTTTCTACCGCTGACTATCAGGATAGTGACGACTATGGCGCCGATAATCAGCCCCAATGCCAGGGTGACGCTCTGTAGCGCCGCCGGGTTGACCGCCAGGGTGCCGCCCAAGCCAAGCATCATGATGCCGGACATCAGCTTCAGGGTCTGGCCCTCTTTCTCGGTCAACTTACGTTTACCAAGCGTCATACTGAAAGCAATCACTATGATGGCCAGTGGGATCACATAGACAATGTTGTACAGCACCAGGTACATATAGCGCTCAAAGCTCGGCAGGTTATGCATGGAGAGCACGCTGGTGTAGATCATAGGGAAGCCCGCAGTACACAAGAGTTCATAGGCGTTGGCCAGAATCGCCAGCACTGTGGTGCCGGCTATCATGGTCGCCAGGCTGGAGGCGCTGGACAGCTTACCCATGCGCTTGATAAGCCCGGTGCGGTTTTCCGCCGACATGGAGAGGGTTACTTCTCCTTTGGTAACGAAGTAGTCCTTCACGTTGATACTGCCGGCGATCAGCGCCAGTATTCCCGCCGCCAGAATAATCATCCCGCCATCACTGCCGGCCCCCAACAGCTGGAAGATGTTGAGCCAGGCGGTCATAAACAGGAAGTAAATAAAGCCCGAGAAAAACACGAAGATACCACCAACCAACAGCATACGGCTGCGGCTCTTGGCGTTGACCATGATGGACAGCAGGAACAAGAGCACGAAGAAGGCACAGGGGTTAAAGGCATCGACACCGGCCAGTACCAGCGTCAGAATTGGCAGCGACATGGTTTCAGGTGTCACCACCCCAACCAGAGGCAATTCCACCGGCTGCACTTCGGGCTCTGCCGCCAGAGCCGTGGCATCACAGGTGCCATCGCCACCATCATTGGCGCAGGTGCCAAACAGCGGCGCCTGAGTTGAACCTGTGTTTGCCTGAGTGCTTGTTTGTCCCGGCATATCTTCCGGGCTCAACTGGCCGCCCGCCTGCAGGTAGCAGTTCTTGAGGCGGTTGAGCAGGAACTGACCTGTCACCTCTTCACTGGAATAACCGACTATCGCCTTGCCACAGGTAGCCATATAGGGCACTGAGCGGGCTTCTGTTCCTGTCTCTGTGGCCAACTGCTGCCACAGCTCCTGAGTACCCGTGGCGCCCACCATCACTGAGTGCAGCTCTATCCAAGGGTAGCGCTCCGGCAGAGAGTCGATGAATGGATGCGCTTCAGCGCAGTGGGGACAGGTCTTGGACCAGACAAAATATAAAGGAATTTTGATCTGCCCTTGCTGATCCACCTGTTGCCACTGGATCTGCGACGCCAAATTTTCGGTTGCGGCAAGGCCTGCGCTGAAACTCAGTAACAGGCAGAGAAAGAGGGTTCTTAACATAAGCTTACCTGTGTAAGAGGGATTGAACTGTATCTGAATGACCCATAGCCCGGTTCAGGCTACAAGTACCCTACAAATACTTTACTCCAAGCCCTTGGTATCCATGATAAAGCAGCATCAAAACTGTTAGCAGACTCGAAAAAGTCCCTAAAGTGAGACACATGGACATTTGTTAAGCTTTGAGTAATAAAACCGCATTCGAATAGTGCCATTGTGGTAAGCGACTTCAGTAATTTATTTTTTTGCCGCTAAACTTTTACTCCACCCTAAAAATTTATAGGACTTCTTATGCAGTTCACGCTTAAAACCCGCTTACTGCTGGTCAGTCTGGGCGCCGTTTTGCTTACGGTTGCCGCCCTGGTTGGCCTTTCCTCCTCTTCCATTCGTGATAATGCCATGCAGCGAACCCAGCGCGAGGTCGATCAATTGGCGAACACCTTTGCCGGCGGCATAGGGCAGTGGATGTATGACAGACAAAAGGCGATCAGCAGCATCAAGGGCACGCTGCAGCGGAACCCTGAGGTCAATATCACCCCTTTTCTGATGCAGGCCCATGAGGCCAGCGGTTTTGCGCTGACCTACTACGGCGATGAGCAGGGCAACATGTACCGTCAGGATCCCAGCCTGAATACGGCTGGCTATGATCCCCGGGTTCGCCCTTGGTATCAGGATGCCAAGCGGGAAGGAGCCATGATAATGACGGCACCTTATGTCAGTGCCACATTGCAAAAGCTGGTGGTCACCATAGCCGAACCGGTAATGAACAGCGGTCGCCTGCAGGGCGTGGCAGCGGCTAATCTCACCATAGATCAACTGACAGATGCGGTGCGAACCCTCAAGGTGCCGGGTGACGGCTATGCCGTGATGCTTGAACGCTCAGGCTTGATTATCAGTCATCCGGACAAGGACCTGAACGGTCAGCAGTTCAGCCGTCTTGGCAGTGCCTTCAATCCTCAGTGGCTCAGCGCCAGGATCAGCGCCAATACCCTGGATGAGATGGCATTCGACGGTAGCAGCAAGCTGTTTTACGTGGCGGCAGTGCCTCATACAGATTGGGCACTGATGTTTGTGATGGACAAGGCAAGCATCATGGCCGAGGCTACCGAGCTGGCATGGTGGATGTCTGCGGTGGGCGTGTTGTTTTTGGTGGGCTTTGGTCTGTTGCTGGTATTGGTGTTCAAGAGCCAGTTCCGCGATCTGGAACGTCTGGCCAAGGCGCTCAACGATATTGCCGAAGGGGAGGGGGACCTCACAGTCCGTATCGAGACCCGTAATCAGCACGATGAGATAGGCATGCTCGCCGCCGGCTTTAATCGTTTTGTTGAACGCCTGCACGGCATGATTTCCCGTATGAGTGACATAGCCCAGCAGTTGGGAGGCCAGGCACAGGAGACCCGCCATTCGGCCGAGAGTAACAGCCAGAGCATCGAAGTGCAGCAGGACGAAGTCACTATGGTGGCAACCGCTGTGACCGAAATGGCCAGTGCCACCGAGGAGATCGCCAGCAATGCCGAACTGACGGCACAGACGGCGCAGTCGGCGGTCGGCCTGGCAGGCAGTGGACAACAGCAGGTGCTGCAGAGCCAGGAGTCGATTCGTAGCCTGGCGCAGGAAGTGGATACCGCCAGTCAGATCATCGGCGAGCTCAACGAGCACTCACAGAAGATCAACAGCATTTTGCTGACCATCAGCGGTATTGCCGAGCAGACCAATTTGTTGGCTTTGAACGCCGCCATCGAAGCCGCCAGAGCCGGTGAGCAAGGGCGTGGCTTTGCCGTGGTGGCTGATGAAGTCAGGGTGCTGTCGCAGCGCACTCATGCGTCGACACAAGAGATCCAGACCATGATTGAGACCTTGCAAAAAACCGCTTCCAAGGCAGTGAATTCCATGGCTCAGAGTCATCAGATGGCCGAAACCAGTGTGATGGATGCCGAATCGGCCAGTGCCAGTCTGGAGCAGATAAGCCAAGCGATCACCCAGATATCCGATATGGCCAGCCAGATAGCTACAGCGGCCGAAGAGCAAACCTCTGTCACCAGCGAAATCAACCGTAATACCGAGTCGATTCGTGAGGTTTCTCAAACCCTGTCACAGGAGGCCAACAGCGCCACTGTCAAAGCGCAGGAGTTGGCGGAGTTGTCAGATTCGCTGCGCCGTGAAGTCGGCCGTTTTAAACTCTAGCGCAATGTCTAAGGAAGGTGCGAACAAGTCCCATGTGTGCCTGCATCGGCTTACGGGCCTGTAAGCCACTTCGCACCTTCCCTAAGGGGCATTCATTTGTGGATCTTGAAAGTACTTAGTTATTCGGCGGCGCTTGGCTTTTCAATCGTCGCCATCATCTGTTGGTTATTACACCAATGCAGACTCACTTCGCGGTTATCTTTATGGGTTGCCGTGCGGATACGAGTGACTATGGGGTGAGAGAAGTGTGCTGCGGTTAAATATTCTTTAACCCTTTCAATTCGTCTATTGGCAAGCCACATATTATATTTTTGTAAATCTTCATCGCCGATAGACTTATCCATATTGAATTCCAATAACAGATAGCCGCTTGAATTATCGCTATTATCAGCAACAATTTTATCCAGTTGCAAAGAATCCTGGGTACTGAAATAAGAGCTGTTCTTGGCATAATCGACATTGCCAAGCAAAACGCTTTTCTCACAGGTGGCTTGGGTCGCGCCGGTAAACAGCAGTAACCCCAGAATCAGGGCGCGCATATCATTCTCCTTTGACTATGACTTTATTATTGCTCACGTCCACTTTTGAGGCGCAAATTTAATCGATTGTCCAGGAAAAATCAATTTTATATGAATATCAACCTTTGCTGAATGACAGCGTCATAATACAGAATGAATGACGGAAAAATGTCGCAACAAATATAATTTCAATTGCTGCGACATTTATTTATATTCTTGCCAATAAATTGACTGAATATTAGGGAAGGTGCGAATAAGTCCTCGTGGCACTCTGGCTTACACAGCAATTGGCATTCAAGGCATCTGACTGAAGGCATGCCGGGGCCTGTCGAAGTCGGATAACGCAGAGAGCCGGTTGCTGTGAAAGCCCCGAAGGGCGTGGCTTACGGGCCAGCCTGCTGTGTTGTGCTTCTTGCAAAGGACTAGAGCCATTTGCTGCGAATCACGCCTTGCATCCAGGCCTGTAAGCCGACGCAGAGCACACATGGGACTTGTTCGCACCTTCCTTAGCTCTAAATAATATCAGAGCTTCAGTTGATCTTAATGTCATTCACAGTGAGCCCCACATCAAGGTTGTTGCGGGTGGCATTGGAGTAGGGGCAAACACTGTGGGCCTTGAGTACCAAGGCTTCGGCCTCGGCCTGCGCGAGCGGCAGAGTGACAGCCAGAGATACCTGCAGCGCAAACCCACCATCTTGACTGACCAAGCCGACATCGGCGGTGACAGGAGCACTGGCAAGCTTGATTTTACCCAGGCGCGCCACATGTAAAATGGCGTTGGAGAAACAGGCGGCGTAACCGGCGGCAAACAACTGTTCCGGATTGGCCCCGGCTCCTGTCCCGCCCATCTCCTTGGGATAGCTTAGGGTCAATGACAGGGCACCGTCATGAGTGGCTACTTCGCCGTTGCGGCCGGCTTTGGCTGTGGCTTGAGTGTGATAGAGCATAGTAGTTTCCTTAATTTAAATTGTGCACAATCTAATTGCTGGCAATGATAGATCGATATTTGTTACAAAAGCAAGTATATTGCGCACAATTAAATTGTGTTTAGGGTTTGCATATGTCAAACGAGCCCCTGTGCCTGGAAAACCAGGTTTGCTTTTCGCTATACAGCGCCGCCAATGCTATGGTGCGGGCCTACCGGCCTGTGCTGGATGCCCTGGATCTTACCTATCCGCAATATCTGGCCATGCTGGTGCTTTGGCAACACAAGGGCATCAGTGTCAAGGCGCTGGGTGAGCGTTTGCATCTGGACTCAGGCACCTTGACCCCCTTGCTCAAACGCCTGGAAACTAAAGGCTTGCTGTTAAGAGGCCGCAGTGAACAGGACGAGCGGGTGCGGGTATTGACGCTCACTGATGCCGGGCTGGCTTTGCAAGCGCGCGCCGCCGATGTGCCCGAGCAGATGCTGTGTCGCAGCGCCATGCCGCAGGCGGAGCTGCAACAACTGAAAAGCTTGTGTGACACCCTGTGGCTGCAATTGGAACGTTAACGGAAAGAGGCTGATGGAACAGGTCGATCTGGCAATCATAGGTGGCGGCATATCCGGGGTGGCGGTGGCACAGTGCGCGGCGGCAGCCGGTTATTCCGTGGTGCTATTGGAAAAGTCCACTCTGGCGGCAGGCACCTCCTCCCAGTCCAGCAAACTGATCCATGGCGGCTTACGTTATCTCGAATCCGGGCAACTGGATCTGGTGCGCGAATCGCTGCGGGCCCGGCGCGAGTTATTGCGTCTGGCGCCGACACTGGTCAAGGCCGTCCCTTTCTTTATCCCGGTTTATCGTGACAGTCGCCGCGGCGCCTTGACCCTCAGGGCCGGCCTCAGCCTCTACGGCTTGCTGAGCGAGTTTGACCGCCTGGGCCGTTTTCGTAGCCTGCCTGCCAGGGCTTGGGGGAGCTTTCCCGGACTCAAGCTGGCGGGAATGACCCATATGTTCCAATACTGGGATGCCCAGACGGATGATGCCTTGCTGACCAAGGCGGTGGCCGACAGTGCCAGGCTGCTCGGTGCCGATATCCGCGAGGGCGCCGAGTGTTTGACAATAGAGCATGAGCCTCAGGGATGTAAGCTGAGTTACCGGGATGCGGATGGCGACAAAATGTTGCACTGCCGCTTTCTGGTCAACGCCGCCGGCGCCTTTGTCAACGAACTGCTGGCGCGGGTGACACCGCCCATAGCCCAGACGGCAATAGACTGGGTGCAGGGGAGTCATTTGCTTCTGGATATTCCTGCGCCGCACGGGGTGCTCTATCTGGAATCCTGCCTCGATGAGCGGGTGGTATTCGTGATGCCTTGGTACGGCAAGACGCTGATAGGCACCACTGAGACCCTCTGCCAGGGACCGATTCCGCAGATCACCCGAGAGGAGATAGCTTATCTGCTGGGGATCTATCGGCACTATTTTGGAGGCTCTGGCAGTTTCACGGGTGCTGTCACTATAGAGGCACTTGAAGCCAAGGTATTGGCGCATTTCAGTGGCATGCGAGTGCTGCCCAAGGGCGATGGCGATGCCTTTGGTCGGCCGCGGGAGGTACAGTTGTACCAGCGTTATTCCCATCCCAGGTTGCTGACGCTCTACGGCGGCAAGTTAACCACCTTTCGTGCTACCGCCAAGGCGGTGACGGCAGAGATAAGCAAGGTACTTGGCAAACGCAGCCCCAAAGCGGATGTCGACAAGCTGATGCTGGGATGATTTTTAGGGTGAAACAGGCTAAAGTGTGCCGCTTTTGCCGCCGGGCTGAATTGGAAACTTGGGATATATCAGAGTGAGATGTGACTTTTTTGCGCAGGGCAAGTGCCGCTCCTGTACTCACATAGAAACGCCAATGGCGCAACAACTGGCCGCCAAGAGTGAGCAGTTGGCTCAGTTGCTCAGCCCCTTTACGCCCTTTGAACTCTTGGCCCCGGTCAGCGGGCCGTCCCTGGGTTTCCGCAACAAGGCCAAGATGGTGGCACTCGGGGCCGCCCATCAACCCATTTTGGGGATAGTTTCCCCGATTGGTGAGGCCGTGAGCCTGTGTGATTGTCCTCTCTATCCTGCCGATATGCAGGCCTTGCTGCATCGGCTTGAGCTGTTTGTGCGTCAGGCCGGGATCCCACCCTATCGGGTAGATAAGGCCAAGGGCGAACTCAAGTTTGTGTTGTTGACCCGCGCCGAAATCAGCGGCGACTTTATGCTCAGGTTTGTGTTGCGCTCCAGGCAATCCATTGAACGGATTGAGCGTGAACTGCCAAAGCTGCTGGCCGAGTTTCCTGCCATCAAGCTGGTATCTGTGAATCTGCAGCCGGTTCATATGGCCAGGCTCGAAGGTGAGCAGGAGATTTTTCTTACCGAGGCGCAGCGTCTGGAGGAGTCCTTCAATGGCGTGCCTCTCTATATCCGCCCCAAGAGCTTCTTTCAAACCAACCCACAAGTGGCGGCGGCCCTTTATCAGAGCGCCAAAGACTGGGTCAGTGAGCTGAAGCCTGAGTCGATTTGGGATCTCTTCTGTGGTGTCGGCGGTTTTGGGCTGCATTGTGCCAATAAAGACACAGAGCTTACAGGGATTGAAATCGAGGCTGAAGCCATCGTCTGCGCCAAGTTATCCGCCGAAAAGCTGGGGCTTGAGCGGGTGAACTTCAAGGCGCTGGATTCGGGCAGTTTTGCCGCGGCGCAGTCCTCGGGACAAGTGCCGGATCTTATGATAGTCAATCCGCCGAGACGTGGCATAGGCGCCGAGCTTTGCCAGGCCATTTCGACCTTTGCGCCGCCGCATCTGCTTTATTCCAGCTGTAACCCTGAATCTTTGGCCAAAGATCTGGCGGCTATCAGTGGTTATCGTGTGCGCAAGGTGCAGCTGTTCGATATGTTTCCGCACACGGATCACTACGAGGTATTGGTGCTGCTGAGTCGCGGCTAAGACAGTGGCTTCTATGCTCTTGGCCAACACAGGCTGATGGCGGCGCCGCCCAGCGATTGCGAGTGGCTCAGCTCCAGCCTGCCGCCGTGCCAGATGGCAATCTTGCGCACTATATAAAGCCCCAGGCCAAAGCCGCTGCCATCACTCTGTTTGGCATCTCTGGCAAAGGCCGCCAGTAGTTTTTTGCCTTTATCTTCAAAGCCCGGGCCATCATCCTCGACTCTGAGGCAGTTATGGCTTTCGCTTTGCTCGAAACTCACCTGTATCTCTTTTTCGGCGAAACGCATGGCATTTTGGATCAGGTTCTGGCAGGCCACATTCATTGCCGTCTTATCGAATTGTGCCTGGCCCGGCACAGAGTGAAATCCTATCTGGAAGTCACGGCTATAGAGGCTGTATTTCTGCTCAAGCGCCTGAATAAAGTCAGCGATGGATTGAGGCGAATGGCATAGTTCTCCCTGTTTATGTTCCAGGCGGGCAAAAGAGAGATAGTTGGCTGCCAACTGTTCTATCTCATCTATGTCCTGGACCAGGCGCGCTGCGTATTGAGGCTCCATCTGTTGCTTGCTCAGCTCAAGGGCAAAGCGCATTCGCGCGAGCGGAGTGCGTACTTCGTGGGAGATGGTATGGGATAACTCTTTATGCATTTGGACAAAACTCACTATCTGGTGGCTCATGCTATAAAGCGCCTGAGCCAGCGGAAAGATAGCCGAGCTTTTACGTATGGTTAGCGGTTGCAGCGAAGGCTGACGGCCAAAGCGAATAGCGCTCTGTTGCAGGGTATGGAGATCGCGAAACACAGGCCAGATAAGCAAGATGGCGACCAGGGCCAGGCTGGAATAGAAACCGAGCAAGATCAAACTGGTGACATCCTCCCTGTCTTGCTTCTCTGTTACCGGGCCAAATCTGAGTAGCTCACTGCCTGAGCCTTGCTTGTAGTAATAGAGCTCGCCGCTGGAGTGACGCAGCGCCAAGGTCTGCCCCTCATTGAGTAGCTGTCTCAGGCTAGTGGGCAGTGCCAGACTGCCGGCGGCAAGAGTTGAGAGATGCGCGCCCTGTCCCCGGGTCTGCAATAAGTCGTCCACCGAGATCAAATAGCTGGCCTCTTCGCTGCGATATTGATCTGTCAGTTGGCCAAAGCTCCACAGCAGCAGGGAGCAGGACAGCAGCAGAAACCCAAACAGTCGGTAAAACTGAAACTTCATGCCTGAATCCTGATCATGGCTTGATTGGGCTGGTAGTTGAACAGATAGCCCTTGCCGTGCACTGTGGTGATCTGCAGGCCGCTTATCTGCAGCTCATCAAGGCGTTTGCGCAGCCTGCTGACCTTGAGATCTATGGCTCTGTCCAGGCCGTCATAGGCGCGGCCGATAAACTGCTCGAACAGATACTCCCGTGACAATACCCGACCGGCGTTGAGCACAAACACCCACAGGAGTTCAAACTCCTTGGTGGTAAAGGCCAATGCCGAGCCCGCCAGAAGCACCTGCTGCTGATTGGGATCAAGCTGCAAATCGTGCAGACACAAAGTTTTGCGTCCGGGCAGCTGTTGCCTGTTACGAAGTTGAGTACGTATTCGTGCCAGCAGCAAGGGGGGAACCACGGGCTTGAGCAGATAATCACAGGCGCCCAGCTCCAATCCCAGGATCTGATCGCCTTCACTGTCGCGGGCGGTGAGGAAGATAAGCGGGCAGGGATAACAGGCCGCCAAACGGGGATAGATACCAAAGCCATCTTCACCGGGCAGCATCACATCGCAGAGGATCAGGCTGAAACTGTCACTGTCCTGACGGGCAAGCGCAGCTTCGGCATTGTCCAGATGAACCAGCTCGAAGCCTTCATTGGCCAGATAAGTGCAAATAAGTTCCGCCAGCGGCAGATCATCCTCAATCAGGAGTATTTTTTCTTTCATAGCAGATCCCAACTCAGGCCCCGCCGTCTGCGACTGACGGGCTCGTAGATAGCCACTCTGAGCAAGCGGCTGGCAACTGTGCGGTTTTGCTGATCCCTGAGCTCGATAAGCGTATCCCTGACCAGGCTTAGTTGCAGCT
The DNA here is from genome assembly GCF_056497865.1 of Shewanella sp. VK101. Lineage (NCBI taxonomy): Bacteria > Pseudomonadati > Pseudomonadota > Gammaproteobacteria > Alteromonadales > Shewanellaceae > Shewanella > Shewanella sp. VK101. The sequence goes on along the minus strand of NZ_CM151402.1, from coordinate 3,979,360 downwards.
TGTAACTGAAGTCACGGCGTTGATGAAAACAGGTCAAAGGCGCTGCGCTGTTGGCCAGCCAAAGGCACAGAGAGCGAGGCTGTTGGCTGTGAAACTCGAGTTGCAGTTGCAGCTTGCATTCCGATTCCTGATTGGTCATGGCGCAGGTATCCGGCGCCAGCCAAAGCTCTTCTCCCAAGGCGCTTGCCCAAGGACTTATCAGCATGAGTAACCACAGTAGCCATCGATTCATAGAGCCCTCAAAACCGATAACTCAAACCGATGAAACCTGAGAGATAGCCATCCTTGTCTATCATGGGACTGTTGGTGATTCCCGAGTCAAGCCAGGTGTATTCGGTTACCATCACCAGGTTGATATCCTGCCACAGTGGCAGATTAACCAGCAGTCGGGCGTGATAATTGATACTGGCCGAGGGGGTGTAACTCAGTCTCAGCGGTCCGCTTTCTTCCGGCGTAAGCTGATAGTAGTAACGCACCAGGGATTCACTCTTGCGAATCGCGCCTAGCTCAAGCCCAAGGGCTCCCCAAGAGTAGAGCAGGCTCTTTTTCAATCTGAGCTGCAGCTCATTGCCGTCATGTACCCCGGAAATGTCCTGAAACAAGCCCAGATTGATATCCGTGTAGGGCGTGACCCAAGTGACGGAAACTCCGCCCAGATAGGAGATGTGACGCTGGATTTCGTCAAGGATAGGTTCGCTGTTACCGTTGGGGCGTATGACCTGTCCCTTATAGGGGGAGAAGCCTATGATGTCGCTCAAAAACAATTTGTGGAGGCCATCAAACTCGAAAAAGAATCCATCTTCATTGAGCTTGGTTTGCAGATCGAATAACCAGTTGTCCGACTCATAGAGGCTGTAGCCCAGAGTAAAGTTTTCCAGATAGAAGCGTTCTGAGTAGTAGCTCCAGGATGGCAGCAGGAAGGTTTCTATGGGCTTGGCATGCACTCTGGGATTATCCAGGCGGCCATATCCCAGGGCGAGGGCAAGTCTGAACTCATCCACAGGGACAGTTTCCGTCGCATTTTCTTCAGCTGCCGCAGTCAGGGGCAACTGAAGGCCAAGCATCAATATCGCGTACCACCATAGCTTCATAGCTTACTTCTTACTTCCTGCGAACTCTCAGTGAATCTAAACAAACACTTGTTAAAAGTCTGTAAAAATTTAACCAAGTTACAAAATGCTACATAAGTATTATGTTTTTGGTTCTTTTGCGGTGATTGTATTTGATGTCTATGTGAATATCTATGCATTAAAGGTTGACGGGTGTCAAAAGTGGCGATGCGTTGTTACATGGTGGGGTTCTGGTTTTTTGATGTTATTTTTGCTGGGTTTGTGTTTAGGGTTAAACGATGGCTGAGGTTTTTTTACTGCATTGGTTATTGATTGTTTTGAATAAATATTAAATGTTTGAATTATGTTTCATTGAGAGGGTGGAACCTGGCATAGAGAAAGCCGCCTGGAAACCGTGGCTGATTTCGAGCGAATACACTTGCCGGTTAGTGGGTGCAGATCTGGGTTGTAGTGAGATGATTTCCCGTCAACTTGACTCTCTTTTCCGTCTCGGAATTCACTCTTGGGAAGCGACGGACTTTGGCGGCTGTTCTTGCCTCAAGAGCGGCTGTTTGACAGGCGAGGACGGACTTTCAGTCGTCTGTTCATGGGTTTTTCTTATTGGGCTCCCACAGACTAAAAGCTGTTGATAATAAGATAAGTGTCACACTTATGTCATACAATGGAGCCGAACTGAACAAGGGTAGAGTGAACACAGATGTGGCAGATTTTTGTACGTTTTTTTTCCTTGGGGTTGGTGAGTTTTGGCGGCCCGGCGGCGCACATAGGTTACTTTCGCAAGACTTTCGTCGAGGAGTTGGGCTGGCTCGATGACAAAGATTACGCCTCTTTGGTGGCGTTGAGTCAGTTTCTGCCCGGCCCGGGATCCAGCCAGGTCGGCTTTGCCATAGGTTACCGCCGCGGCGCCTTGCCCGGGGCAATACTGGCCTTTATCGGTTTTACCTTGCCTTCGTTTCTACTGATGTTTCTGCTGGCGGTCAGCAGCTATCAATACCTCTCCAGTGATTTATTTCAGGGGGTTATCGCCGGACTCAAGTTATTGGCTGTGGTGGTGGTCGCCGATGCTGCCTGGGGTATGTTCAAACAGTTTTGCCGCAGCCATATCACCCGGATGTTGGCCTTGCTGAGTACTGTGATTCTGCTTTTGTGGCCGGGGAATTTGACCCAATTGCTGCTGTTGCTTGCCGGTGCCATTGTCGGTCTTTATGGGCTCAATCGTGAGGCTCCAGCGCCGCCCAAGTCGGGAAGTATGCAGCTCAACTGGAGTGCTTTACTGATATTTCTATTTTTACTGCTGCTCACCGGCCCCTTGCTTGCTCACCCTCTGGCTGAACTCTTCAAACAGTTTTATCAGACCGGCGCCATGGTATTCGGCGGCGGCCATGTGGTGCTGCCCTTGCTGGAGAGCCAACTGGCAAACAGCATAGATCATGACAGATTCCTCACCGGCTACGCCCTGGCGCAAGCCGTTCCCGGCCCCATGTTCAGTCTGGCCGCCTATCTGGGCGCCGAACTGTGGCCGCAAGATGCCCTAGTTGGCGCCTCGGTGGCAACGTTAGCCATCTTTCTGCCCGGTTTTCTGTTGCTGCTGGCGGTGATCCGAGGCTGGCAGGGAATCGCCGAACGCCCGAAAATGGCTGCCATGGTGATGGGGATTAATGCCACTGTCGTTGGTTTGTTGGCGAGTGCCCTCTATCAACCGGTATTTACCAGTGCTGTGACCCGCCCGGTTGATATGGCCATGGTGCTGGCGGGCTTTATGTTGCTCAAGCTGTGGCGTTTGCCCCTGGTGTTTTTGGTGCTCGGATTTGCAGCAATGGGTGCTATTTCCACTCTCTTCATGTAAAACAAATGGTTAAACTTTGATCTCAGGCATTTTTTATACGAACTTAAAGTGAACAAAGTTACTATAATTTGCAGATATTCCATTCCCGGGGGAAACCTAAGTGTCCAGTCTGAGTTTACGAAATAAGTTACTGCTGCTTGCCCTGTTGCCATTGTTGACTGTTTCCATTGTCTTGATGCTGGCGTCCTGGACAGTAGAGTCGGATGCGCTTGAAAGCGAAATTACCAATTTCAGAGAAAAGCTGCTCAACGAGCGTCGTCAGGAGTTGGTGCATGTGACCGAAGTCGCCAAAGAGATTGTCAGCTTTCAGCGCAGTCAGGGCGGAGACTATAAGGCGGCCTTGCGGGATGTTCGCTTTGGCAGCGCAGGTTATTTCTTTGTCTATGATGGCAAAGGTAAAAACCTGTTTCATGCCCTGTTGCCCAAGCTTGAAGGTACAGATCAGATAGGGATGACAGATCCCAAGGGAACCAAGATCATAGTGGGCTTGCTGAATGCAGCCCGCAGTGGTGACGGTATTCTCACCTATTACTACCAAAAACCCGGCACCAACGAGCTGGTGGAAAAGATAGGTTATGCCGCCATGGTTCCAGGCACCGACTGGATCATAGGCACCGGCGCCTATGTGGATGATATCGAAGCCTCAGTGGCCGAATATCGACAGACCGCATTGGAAGACATGGAAGGTAAGCTGTGGCTGACGTTGATGATAGTCATAGTCATCACTCTGGTCACCGCAACGCTCATATTGTTTGCTGCTCAGCGCACTGTGACTCCTATCCGCAACATGCTGGATAACCTCAACGATATCGCTCAGGGGGAAGGGGATTTAACCAAGCGTCTGCAGGTGCACGGTGAAGATGAGATTGCCCAGCTGGGGCAGGCATTCAACCGCTTTGTCGACAAGTTGCAACACATCATCCGTGACGTGACTACCGCTACCCACGAGGTGCAGGATGCCTCTGGTTCTATTCATGCCCAGACTCAGGCGATAGCGGCGCAGTTGGCCAACCACAACAATGAAACCGATCAGGTGGTGACTGCCATCACAGAGATGTCTTCCACTGCCCAGGAAGTGGCGATGAACACCACCCAGGTGGCGGAGGCGACGCATGTGGCGAGCGATGAAGTGGCCAAGGCCCAGGAGTGCGTCGATACTTCGTTGACCGAGATCTCCACTCTGATGGCGGAAATCAACAGCGCCGCCGACCATATTCAGTCGCTCAACGAGCAGTCGCAGAAGATTAACAGCGTGCTGTCTGTCATCGGCGGCATTGCCGAGCAGACCAATCTGTTGGCACTCAATGCGGCCATTGAAGCGGCTCGTGCCGGTGAGCAGGGGCGCGGTTTTGCCGTGGTGGCCGATGAAGTGCGCAGCCTGGCGAGCCGCACTCAGGCCAGCACATTGGAGATCAACGAGATGCTCAGCGAGCTGTATCGTCTGGTGAGCCAGGCGGTGAGTGCCATGGAAGAGAGCCAGCAAAGCTGCCATCGCAGTGTCGAATCTTCCAGGCTGATTTCCGAGAGTCTGGGAGCCGTCACCAGCTCTGTCACCTCCATCAATGATATGAGTACCCAAATCGCCACCGCCGCCACAGAGCAGAGTTCGGTGACCGAAGAGATCAACCGTAATATCTACGCCATTCAGGAGATAGTCGCCGAGCTGTTGCACTCCAGCGAAGAAGCGGCCAGAGTCAGTCAAACCGTGTCTCACAGTGGTGATAATCTGGGGCAATTGGTCAATCAGTTCCGGGTTTAATCATTCAATATGAAGAAGACAGAAACAGTGCCATTTGGCGCTGTTTCTTTATCTCGACCGTCCAGCACAAGATGCCGTACCGCTTATGATGTTTCCCAGCAACCATCCCCGCCAATCGTGGAACCTTTCGGTTGGTCGTAAGGTAAAAAAGTAATTTGTGTAACATTTTGAATCATTTGTTTGTTAATTGTTTTATTTGTAATCATATTGATATTGCATGTTGGGGCGCGGGACTATACTCAGTAAAGAGTGTCTGACAGCTACTGGGGGGAAGTTATGTCCTTGTCTGCTCTGAGCTTGAGAAGCAAATTCTTGCTGCTGGCTTTACTACCTTTAATTCTGACTTTGATATTGGTGATGGGGTATTCCTATCGTGCCGAACATCAATCACTGGAAAATTCGATCGCTTTATTCAAACAAAAGTTGGTCGATGAACGAAAACAGCAACTCAAGGATGCGACAGGGCTGGCTTTGGAAAACATCAACTATCAACTCGGTCTGGGAGACAGAGGTGATGTCAACGCGGCGTTGCGGCAACAGAGGTTTGGCAGTGCCGGATACTTCTTCATTTATGATTTCAATGGGATCAGTGTATTTCATGCGGTTAAGCCTGAGCAGGAAGGCACAGATCAAAGCGGCATGACAGACCCCAATGGCACACAAATTGTGCGCGGTCTTATCGATGCCGCCAGAAGTGGTAAAGGCTTTATCAACTACTTCCATGCCAAACCCGGAGTGACGGGCCTGGTGGAAAAGATAGCCTATGCCATCCGGGTCCCGGGGAAAGACTGGTTGGTAGGCACAGGTGTTTATGTGGATGACATAGAGGCGGCTGTTGCCGCTTATCGACAAACCGCCACCGAGGAGATGCAGGCCAAGACCATAGGGGTGCTGTTGATGTCGCTGGTGCTGACTCTGGTTACTGTGTTTGCCATTCTCTTTACTGCTCAGCGGATGATAATCCCTATCCGCAATATGTTGGATAACCTCAACGATATCGCTCAGGGGGAAGGGGACCTGACCAAGCGCCTGCAGGTGCGCGGTGAAGATGAGATTGCCCAGTTGGGGCTGGCGTTCAATCGCTTTGTCGAAAAACTGCAGCACATCATCCGCGATGTCACCACGGCCACCCATGAAGTGCAGGATGCCGCCGGTTCCATCCATTCCCAGACCCAGGCGATAGCATCCCAATTGGTGAACCACAACAATGAAACCGATCAGGTGGTGACCGCCATTACCGAGATGTCTTCCACCGCTCAGGAAGTGGCGATGAACACCACCCAGGTAGCGGAGGCGACTCATGTGGCTACCGACGAAGTGGCCAAGGCCCAGGAGTGCGTCGATACCTCGCTAACTGAGATCTCGACCCTGATGGCGGAAATCAACAGCGCCGCCAACCATATTCAGTCGCTCAGCGAGCAATCACAGCGGATCAACAGCGTCTTGTCTGTCATCGGCGGCATCGCCGAGCAGACCAACCTGCTGGCATTGAATGCTGCCATTGAAGCGGCTCGCGCCGGTGAGCAGGGCCGAGGTTTTGCCGTGGTGGCCGATGAAGTGCGCAGTCTGGCGAGTCGTACTCAGGCCAGCACGTTGGAGATCAACGAGATGCTCAGCGAGCTGCATCGTCTGGTGAGTCAGGCGGTGAGTGCCATGGAAGAGAGTCAGCAGAGTTGCCACCGCAGTGTCGAGTCGTCAAAGCTTATCTCCGAAAGCCTGGGAGCTGTGACCAGCTCAGTCACCTCCATCAATGATATGAGTACCCAAATCGCCACCGCCGCCACAGAGCAGAGTTCGGTGACTGAGGAGATTAACAGGAATATCTACGCCATTCAGGAGATAGTTGCCGAGCTGCTGCATTCCAGCGAAGATGCGGCAAGGGTCAGTCAGACTGTGTCCCACAGTGGTGATAACCTCGGCAAGTTGGTCAATCAGTTTCGGGTCTAACACCTATCCTTCACTGGCTTCAGTGCTCAAGTAGGAAAATAAGGAAATAAAAAACGGCGCCAACCATGGCGCCGTTTTTAATGTGGCTCAATTTCAAGTCGCTGGGGGCGCCTCGGCGCGCTCCGCCTTGACGGCACACACCTTGAACTCAGGAATATGGGCCACGGGATCCAGCGCATTGATAGTCAGCTTGTTGGCCGCCGCCTCCACGAAATGGAATGGCAGGAACAGCACCCCAGGCTGAGCCCGGCGGCTGACAAAGGCCTGAATAAAGATTTCACCGCGGCGGCTTTCCAGTTTGAGCCAGTCGCCCTTGCCGACGCCCAAACGCTCGGCATCCTCAACCGAGATCATCACTCTGGGGGAGCCGAGTTCGTCCAGCCCGGCGGTTTTACGAGTCATGGTGCCGGTGTGGAACTGCTCCAGCAGGCGTCCGGTCGACAGCATCAAGGGATAGTCATCGTCCGGCAGCTCAGCCGGTAAACGATAATTGACCGGCTGCAGTCGCCCTTTGCCATGGGTAAAGCTGTTGCGGTGCAATACCCGGGTACCCGGATGTTGCTCATCTGGGCAAGGCCACTGCAACCCGGCCGGATTATCCGTGGTTCTGTGCCAACTGATCCCGGCATAACTAGGGGTCAGGGCCGTGACTTCCTGCCAAATTGCCTGTTCATCGCTATAGTGCCAGTCGGCGCCCATGGCATTGGCCAGCAGCTGCAGTATCTGCCAGTCCGGACGGGCACTACCTGGCGATTGCAAGGCGACTTCCAGTCGTTGAACCCGGCGCTCGGTATTGGTGAAGTGGCCGCGCTTTTCGGCAAAGGCCGCTGCCGGCAATACCACATCGGCCATTTCGGCGGTTTCCGTGAGGAAGATATCCTGCACTACCAAAAATGGCAGCTTTTTCAGCGCCTTGAGCACATGTGCCTGGTCGGGGTCGCTCAGTACCGGGTTTTCGCCCATCACAAACAGGCTCTGAAGCCGGCCATCCAAAATCGCCTGCATCATATGAGAGGCCGGAATGCCTGTCTCAGGGCTCAGCTTATCTGTGTCCCAGGCCCGCGCCAGTTTCAGCCGCGCAGCATCGTCATCCAGACGTTGATAGCCACTGAAATAGTTGGGCAGGGCGCCCATATCACAGGCACCCTGGACATTGCTCTGGCCGCGCAAAGGGTTGATCCCGGCGCCGTTGAGCCCGAGGTTACCCAGCAATAACTGCAAGTTGGCAATGGCGGTGACATTGTCATGGCCTGTGGTGTGTTGGGTAATTCCCATGGCGTAGTAGAGAGCGGTCTTTTGGGCGGTGCCCAGCATCTCGGCCATGGCCGCTATTTCGCTGCAGCTGACGCCTGTCACCCTGGCGGCCTGCTCCAGGCTGTAGTCCGGCCGCAACAGCTCTTCGCGCAAGGCCTCAAAGCCTGTGGTGCGGCTGCGGATATAGGCCTTGTCATGCCAGCCGTTGAGTAGTATTTGCTGCATGATGGCGTTGAGCAGCATCACATCTTTGCCGGGGCGATGACGCACAAACAGCTCGGCACTGTCGGCTATGCTGACCCGCTTGGGGTCGGCGACCAGGAGCCTTGCCTTGCCGCGGCTGACGACCGACTTGATCCTCGAGGCTATGATGGGGTGGGCGCAGTCGGTATCCGAGCCCAGGATAAAGATGAGATCTGAATCCTCTATGCCGGGAATATCATTGGTCATGGCGCCGCTGCCGAGGGCATCGTAGAGCCCGGTCACTGTGGAGGCATGGCACAGGCGGGCGCAGTGATCTATGTTGTTGCTGCCGATAACGGCTCTGAACAGCTTTTGCAGCAGGAAGTTCTCTTCATTGGTGGCCTTGGCGGATGCCAGTGCGCCGAATGAACTCGGGCCAAACTGTTCCAATTGTTCTTGCCAGTGGGCGGCAATATAGCTGATGGCCGTTTGCCAGCTACAGGGTTCCAATTTGCCGTTACGGCGAACCAGCGGCTGGGTAAGGCGCTCTTCACTGTTGATAAAGTCAAAGCCGAAGCGGCCCTTGACGCAGAGCATGCCCTGGTTCACAGGTGAGCGCACATCGCCCTCGGCCGTAAGGATACGATTCTGGGTGGTGTCTACCTTGAAGCGGATGCGACAACCCACGCCGCAATAGGTGCAGATGGTGCTGGTCACCTTGGTGTCGGGGGCTTGTCCTTGGGTCTTGTGGCGGGCATCGACCAGGGCGCCGGTTGGGCACACCTGCAGGCAGTTGCCGCACTGAACACAATCGCTGTCGGCCATGGAAACGCTGAAACCGGCTCTGGGGGCCCGGCGTTCGCTACTGCCTCCCGGCAGCGCCGAGAATTGGTTGGCCTCAAAGCTGATGGCCTTGTGGCCACTGCGGCGGTGGCAGATGTCAACGCAGGCACCGCAGCTGATGCAGCGGTTGGCATCGAAACGGATAAAGGGTGTGCTCAAATCCTGGGCAAAGTGTCTGGCCTGCAGCGCCGAGTCACCACTGCTATCTTGCTCTAGCAAGCCCTGGCTGCTGACCTTGTATTCACTGGCATAGTCTCGCAGGCGACAGTCCATATTGGCCTGACAGCCACATTCGAGGCAGCGTTTGGCCTCGGCTTCGGCCATTTGCGGCGTCAGTCCCAGCTCTACTTCGGCAAAGTTGCTCAGGCGCTCGGCTACAGGTAACTCCGGCATCTTGACCCTGGCACTTTTGACCTGTGAAGGGAAAAGATCTTTGGGTAAATCCTGTTGGGACTTGAGACCTATCGCCTTGCTGGCATTGAACGCCACCGGCGTCAGTGGGCAACTGAGCCCCTGATTGAACAGGGCGTTTATAGCTTCGGCGGCGCGGCGACCATCGGCGACCGCTTCCACCGCAGTGGCGGGTCCGCGGCGCACATCGCCGATAACAAACAGTTTTTCAAGCCCAGTGCTCATGCTGATGTCGCAGCCGTTGATCGTATTCCAGTGGCTGAGCGCCGGAGAGCCTTGCAGCAGACGGTTTTCAGGCTGCTGCAGAAAGGCCAGATCCGGTGATTGGGATACGGCGGCGATCAGGGTATCAAACTCGCAGTCGAAGGTTTCGCCGCTGGGCTGAGGCCGGCGGCGGCCGGAGGCATCCGGTTCGCCCAAGGACATTTTTTCCAGCGTGACTCGTGCAAGACGGCCGTCACTGCCGGCATGGTTGGCCACAGGATTGGTCAGCAGCAGGAAGTGGATCCCTTCCTGCTCAGCTTCATGAATTTCAAAGGCTTCGGCCGGCATCTCCTCTTTGGTGCGCCGGTAGATCAGCGTCACCTCGGCGCCGAGGCGTCTGGCGCTGCGGGCACAGTCGATAGCGGTATTGCCGCCGCCGACAACGGCCACTTTCTTACCCGTGACCAGTTGGTGGTCCATTGCCAGATCTTTAAGGTAGTCGACCCCGAGATAGCAGCCGGGCAGGTCGCTGCCGGGATACTCCAGTGGTACGGCCTTTTGCGCGCCCATCGCCAGACAGAGGGCATGATACTCTTCGGCCAGTTTCGGCAGCCGTATCTGCTCGCCTATTGCTGTGTTGGTGTGAATGCGGATGCCGCTGCGCTCCAGCAGCGCTATCTCTCTATCGAGTATTGCCTTGGGCAGGCGATACTCGGGAATGCCGTATCTTAGCCAGCCACCGGCCTTGGGAGCAGCCTCAAAGATGTCCACGTCATGGCCCTGATTGGCGAGGAAGAAACCGGCGCTGAGCCCGGCTGGCCCGGCGCCGATTATGGCCACCTTCTTGCCGCTGGGATCGGCCTTGGGCGGCTGATAGGGCTCGGTATCGGCCAAGTCCAGATCGGCGGCGTGGCGCTTGAGCTGACGTATCGCCAGTGGCTCATCGATCAGGGCGCGGCGACAGGCACTTTCACAAAATGCCGGGCAGACCCGACCGATAGACAGAGGCAGAGGCAGGGTCTGCTTGAGGATCCGCACCGCTTCTGTATGGTTGCCCTGACCTATGTGATACAGATAAGACTGCACATCGACGCCTGCCGGGCAGGCTTGCTGGCAGGGGGCTTCGCAATCGGCGAAGTGATCTTTCAATATCCGTTTCAGCGTCTGCTGCCGATGGCTGTGCACTGCCTGGGTATGATTCTTGAGCTGCATTCCGGCAATTGCCGGAGTCGAGCAGGCCAGCAGCGGTCTGTCACCATCGGCCATTATCTGGTCGAGCCGGGTCAGTTGGCACAGGTGTTCATCGGCGCCTTCTGTGGTAGCCGAACCGGGGTCTGTATGGTGACACAGACAAGGAATGTCGATGCCGGCCCGCTGGGCCGCCTGCAACAGGGTCTCGCCCTCAAAGGCGCTGACGGCCTGGCCGTCGATATAGATCTCAAACATGGGCAGCCTTGTTATTTGCTCACCGTGATGGCGGTGAAGTAGGGACTAATTAAGCTGATAACCATGCAGTATATCGATCGCGGGGTTTGCTTCATTGAGCTGGAGCAGGCTTTTGCCGGGGAATTCACAAAGCCTATCGACTCTGTGCACTCATCTGAAAAATGGATTTTGGCCAGTGTGATCTGGCTCAGCGGGTCATCTTCTTGACAAACACCACCACAAACAGGGCTATGGTGAAACTGCCGGTGAAGGCTTCAATGGCGGCCACGGCGCGGGAAAAACCCACAGGGGTGAAGTCGCCGTATCCCAGGGTTGTGAAGGTTACCACCGAGTAATACAGGCAGTTGCCGAACAGTGACAGATAGTCTGTGATGGCGCGGCCCGGGGCAAACTGATGGATCCGGCCATCATAACTGACGCCGGTAAAACAGTAGATGAAGGCACAGACAAACACCAAAGCCAGCGAGAAAATCACCACCCTGAGCGGGTCTTCGCCATAACCGCAGAAGAGATCAATCAACTTGGATAACATCCTTCTGCCGCTCCATTTGGGTAGCAGATGGCGCCGCATGGTGAGCTCGCGGCGAATGTAGAGGCCGGCCATGGCAAACAGGCCTTCACGCTCGGCCGCCTTGCGCAGATCCCGGTAGATCTCTTCGGCCTGTTCAAAGTAGTCGCGGGCGATTTCACGTTCACCGACTCTTTCTGCCTGCAGTGCCATGCGTTCCTGACGCAATAGCTTGCCAGTGTAGATATTCTCGATGCGGGCACCATTCCATTTGGCTCCCAGCAGATTGCAGTTGTTGAGCTTGGCGCAGTGCAGGTTGGCGTCACGCAGGTCGGCCTTCATCAGGCTGGTGTTATCCAGAGTCAGATTGAACATGTGGGCGCCTTGAAGGTTGGCCCGATACAGCTCGGCATAGCTCATGTCATAGCCGGTTTTGGAGTGATGTTTTACCAGATCGATACCGGCCAGTTCAGCACCCTTGAGGCAGATGCCTCTGAGCATGCCGCCGCCGCGGGCGAAGGCTTCGAGCCTGGCCCTGTCTTCGGGGTGGTTTTTGACGATTCTCGGGTCGTGCCAGTAACAGAGGCCTGACTCACCGGCCGGTTCCTCACAGCAAAAGCCCTCGTCTTCCTGATAACAGCAATTTTTCTGCTCCATGGTTGCAAGTATAGCCTGTCATTGAAGGCTGCTGATCGGCATGCTCGTCCGGTTTATTTACTGATTGAGTTGGCATATTTGATTTTTTGTCACAGTTTTTTCACCGCGGAATTGGCTAGAGTGTGTCAGATGCTTTATCGGAACAGACGCGGAATGCGGCGCCGGCGAAAAAAAATCAAGCTTCTGCCCGCTGTGGCATAGGTTTCAGCGGCTGCTTGGGTTAAAATCCCTCGTTTGCATACGTCCTTAACACCAAAGAAAGTTGAAATCGCATGTTTGAAGTCAATCCGGTAAAAAACAAAATCAAGGAGCTTGCCGACCGCACAATGCTCCTTAGGGGGTATCTTTGACTATGACGCCAAGAAAGAGCGTCTGGAAGAAGTAAGCCGCGAGCTGGAAAGCTCCGAAGTATGGAATGAGCCAGAGCGCGCTCAGGCCCTGGGTAAAGAGCGCTCGGCGCTGGAAGTTGTGGTTAAGACCATAGACGATATGGATGCGGGCCTCGAAGATGTCGAGGGGCTGCTGGAACTGGCCATTGAAGAGGAAGATGAAGAAACCTTCAATGATGCCAACAGTGAACTGGGCGAACTGGAAAAGCGCCTGGAAGAGCTAGAATTCCGCCGTATGTTCTCGGGTCCACAGGACGCTTCCGACTGCTATCTGGACATTCAGTCCGGCTCCGGCGGTACCGAAGCACAGGACTGGGCCAACATGGTGCTGCGCATGTATCTGCGCTGGGGTGAAGAACATGACTTCAACCCTGAACTTATCGAAGTCTCAGACGGTGATGTGGCCGGTATCAAGAGTGCCACCATCAAGTTCAGTGGTGAATACGCCTATGGCTGGCTGAGAACCGAAACCGGCGTGCATCGTCTGGTGCGTAAGTCGCCCTTTGACTCGGGTGGCCGTCGCCATACTTCATTCTGTTCTGTGTTTGTTTACCCTGAGATTGACGACTCCATCGAGATCGACATCAATCCGGCCGATCTGCGTATCGACGTGTACCGCGCCTCGGGTGCCGGTGGTCAGCACGTTAACAGAACCGAATCTGCGGTGCGTATTACCCACCTTCCGACCAATACCGTGGTGCAGTGCCAGAACGACCGTTCACAGCACAAGAACAAAGACACGGCAATGAAACAGCTGAAAGCCAAGCTGTTTGAGTTGGAGATGCAAAAGCAAAACGCCGAGAAGCAGGCGGCGGAAGATGCCAAGTCGGACATAGGTTGGGGCAGTCAGATCCGCTCCTACGTGCTGGATGATTCCCGCATCAAGGATCTGCGCACCGGGGTGGAAACCCGTAATACCCAGGCCGTGTTGGACGGTGATCTGGACAGATTTATTGAAGCCAGCCTGAAGTCCGGGCTGTAACAGAGAAGAAGCGGAAAATGACTGAACAAGTATTGGATGAGAACAAGCTGATCGCGGAACGTCGCGCCAAGCTGGAACATGTACGCCAGGGCTGCCCGGCCAATGGTCACCCTAACACTTTCCGTCGCAGCCACAAGGCTGCCGAGCTGCAGGCGCAGTTCGCCGATAAGAGCAAAGAAGAGCTCGAGTCTCTGGGCTTCAAGACCGCCATTGCCGGTCGGATCATGGCCAAGCGTGGCCCCTTCCTGGTTTTGCAGGACGTATCCGGTCGCATTCAGGCCTATGCCGGCAAAGAAGTACAGGCTGATCTGAAAGAACGCTATCAGGGCCTGGATATCGGCGACATAGTTGGTGTTAAAGGCACTCTGCACCTGTCCGGTAAGGGCGACCTGTACGTTAATATGGAAGAGTATCAGCTGCTGACCAAGGCGCTGCGCCCACTGCCTGAGAAGTTCCACGGTTTGACCGATCAGGAAACCCGTTACCGTCAGCGTTATGTTGACCTGATCGTCAACCAGGATTCCCGTGATGCCTTCGTCATGCGCTCCAAAGTGGTTTCAGCCATACGTAACTTCATGGTGAAAAAAGAGTTTATGGAAGTGGAAACCCCTATGATGCATGTCATCCCGGGTGGTGCTTCCGCGCGTCCATTTATCACTCACCACAATGCGCTGGATATCGACATGTATCTGCGTATTGCGCCTGAGCTGTACCTCAAGCGTCTGGTTGTCGGTGGTTTTGAGCGAGTGTTCGAAATCAACCGTAACTTCCGTAACGAAGGTCTGTCGCCACGCCATAACCCTGAATTCACCATGATGGAATTCTATATGGCCTACGCAGATTACCGCGATCTGATGGATCTTACCGAAGAGATGCTGTCTTCCATCGCTCAGGATCTGCTGGGTGACACCAAGTTGCCTTACGGTGAGCACAGCATCGATTTCGGCGGCCCTTACGCCCGCATGAGCATGCTGGAAGCGATTCAGCACTACAACCCAGACAACGCCACGATTCAGGCCATGACCTATGAAGAGGTCAAGGATCTTGAGTTTATGCGTAAGCTGGCCAAGGATGTAGGACTGGAAATCGAATCTTTCTGGACCTGTGGTCAACTGCTGGAAGAGATCTTCGGTGAAACCGCCGAGCCTAAACTGATGCAGCCTACCTTCATCACCGGCTACCCAGCTGACATCTCGCCACTGGCCCGTCGCAACGATGACAACGACTTTATCACTGACCGCTTCGAGTTCTTCATCGGTGGTCGTGAAGTGGCCAACGGCTTCAGCGAGCTCAATGACGCCGAAGATCAGGACAACCGCTTCAAGGCTCAGGTTGAAGCCAAGGATGCCGGTGACGACGAAGCCATGTTCTATGATGCCGACTATATTACGGCGCTGGAGCACGGCCTGCCACCGACAGCCGGTCAGGGCATAGGTATCGACCGTCTGGTGATGTTGTTTACCAACACTCACACCATTCGTGACGTGATCCTGTTCCCGGCCATGCGCCCACAGGCTTAAGTTCAGTCGCTCGAATTAGACGAGTCTATGCAATGAAGAAGCCGGCCAAGTGCCGGCTTTTTGTTTGCCCGTGTTTTTTAGGGCGATTCAGTGCACTCAGGCCCCTTGGCCAGCACAATCCGGTTGCGACCCTGTGCTTTGGCTTGGTAAAGGGCGCCATCGGCCCTGGAAACCACGGCATCTATGCTGGTATCACTGCATTGAAACTCGCTGAGGCCGCCGCTGATACTGGCGCATTCAGCGGCAATCCCAAAGGCTCTGAGGCGCCGGGCACACTCGCTTCGTAGGCGCTCGGCTATGGGTAATGCCTGCTCGGCAGCAGTGTGGGGCATAAGAATGACAAATTCATCGCCGCCGTAACGGGAGGCGATATCCTGAGTTCTGAGGCTGGCCAGGCAGACCTCTCCCAGGGTGACTATCGCCTTGTCGCCCATCAGATGGCCAGAGCTGTCGTTGAGTTTCTTGAGGTTATCGAGATCGAAGATCAATATGCTGGTCGGGGTTCGGTAACGCTGAAACAGGGTTAGGTTTTCTGTCAGCAATTTGAGCAATTTACGGCGGTTGTATAACTGAGTAAGCGGATCGCGCTCGCATCTTTCCCTGAGCTCCTGCTCCAATTGATGGCGGCGGGTAATATTGCTGGCTACCCAGACCACGGCATCTTCACCCTCTATTTGAAAATCCAGCGCCTGTACCCGACCTTCAAACCAGATGGGCTCTGCGGGGCCTTGCTCTGTGAGTCCCTTGACGTCGTTGCCGCCAAGGCTGTACTCCACCACCCAGAGACGGCGGCTCAGCAAGGCTTGCGCTATCTGGCTCAGAAACCATTCGCACTTGGGCTGCTGGATGACCTGGGAGATGTATTGCCCTATCAAGGTTGTGCCGTCGTGATAGTAGCGACTGTCGGAACCTCCCAGTACCGCGGCATAGCGGCCACTGCGGGTCAGAATAAACACGGGATCCGGTAAAGCGGCGAAGATAGATAAGGTCTGGGACAGAGAAAACATTTTGTCTCCTCATGGGGTTTTGGTTTTATCTTAGTCCAATATATTGAATTTACGGGGCAAAATCGATTTTTTCTGCAGAAACTATACTGGAGATCTCGGTGTTGTTGTATCCGAGTTCAACCTGGAGGCTGATTTGATGAAAACTTCAGCTCTAATTTTGACTTTGACCCTGTCTTCCTTCGCCAGTGCCACCCATGCCGCACTCACTGAAGCACAGCAGATGATGTTGGATGACGCCCTGAGTGCCGCTCCGCCCACCATACGTGCCAGTGTTACCGTTGTTGATTGGAACAAGAATGTGCTGCAACAAGGTGATGGCAGCTACACCTGCTTTCCAACTCCGCCACAGCTTAAGGGAACGGCTCCCATGTGTATGGATGGTCCCTGGATGGAATGGGCACACGCCTGGATGGAGAAAAAACCATTTCAAGCCAAAGCGATAGGAATTTCCTACATGCTGGCCGGTGATGGTGGGGCCAGCAATATCGACCCTTATGCCGAAATGGAAACCGCGGATAATCAATGGATAGTCGAAGGGCCGCACCTGATGATTCTGCTGCCGGATCCTGCCATGCTCGACAGTTTGCCGACTGACCCGGCTCAAGGTGGGCCCTATGTGATGTGGAAGGGCACGCCCTATGCCCACATAATGATCCCGGTCGGTGCCAGGAAGTAAGGATTCGAGTCACTCACCTTAGCCCGCAATCGCGGGCTAGTTATTGTGCCAGCGCCACGGCGGAGTCGAGAGCAAATCTTGCCCCTGGACACAAGTGGCCCCCAGCTGTTTATCCAGCTGCAATGTGTTGCAGTCTCCCTGGGTTTCCAGCGCATGGATTAATCTTGCGGCGTGTGACACTATCCAGAGCTGACACACAGAAGAGGCCTTGATGATTAAACGCGCCAGCGCGGGCAAGAGATCGGGATGCAGGCTGGTTTCGGGCTCGTTAAGCACCATTAACTCCGGCGGTCTGGGAGTCAGTAAAGCAGCCACCAACAGTAAGTACCTTAGAGTACCGTCGGACAATTCACTCAGCGACAGGGGTCTTAGCAGGCCTTGTTGGTGAAATGCCAGTTGCAGCATGCCGGCACCCGTGGCCACTATGCTGATAGTGGCACCGGGAAAGGCATCTTTGATCGCATGATGGAAGGCGTCGGCATCACCTATCTCGAAAATAGTTTGAATCGCCGATACCAGATCGCGACCATCATGGTGCAGCACTGGGGTCAGGGTCGCCAGTTGCGCTCGACGGGCCGGTGCTTGTTGATCGCTGCGGAAATGATCGTAGAAACGCCAGGCTCGAATTCTGTCCCTGAGGGTGAGGATCTCTGGGCTGCGTTCAGGATCGGCCAGTTGGCTGAGCATGCTGTCGCCGAGATGGAGATGGTTGTCCAGTAGTTGCCAGCCATGCTCCCCGCGTCTTTTGACCAGGGCAGCGCGGCGCTCGACCAACACAGAGGCAGGCCGATAGAGGGAGCCGCACCAGATGGCTTCGCGTTTGATTTGGGGATCCAGGCCAAATAGCGTCGTAGAGTCAGGTTTGGGGAGTCCAAGTTCGATGAGATAACTAAAGTCATCGGCGGCAAAACCCAATTTAAGACGTTTGCTCTGGTGGCGCACGGTTCCTTCTATGTTGGCCGTACCTGCCAACATATCGCGACTGAACTTTTCCGGACCGGCCCAGAAACTGGACTCCAGGCCGCCTTCTTTTGCCAATGCCTTGACCACGCCACCATCAGCTGTTTGCGCCAGCAGTCTCAACGCCTTGTAGAGATTGGACTTGCCGCTCCCGTTGCTGCCTGTCACCAGGTTCAGGCGCTCCAGCGGCAACGCCACTTCACGTAACGAGCGGTAATTTTCTATCGCCAAACAACTCAGCATAAGGACCTCGCGGATAAATAGCTTGTGCCGGTCACAGTGCCAGACCCAGCTGTTGGTTTTGGGAGTCAGCCTTTTCAGCCAGCTGAAACGCCTGAAGAGGTTGGCCGTGTTTGGCTTGCCAGCGAGCGCTCAGCAGACGCTGCAGGCTTATGGCCAGCTCAGGTGCCTGGGCATTATCCGGGGTGTGGATGAACAGATAGGGTTGGCGCTCCTCTTCCAGCCATTGGCATAGCTTGTCCAGCCAAGACGCGAAGAAGCCCTGATTGGCCTCAAGCTCAGGGTGGCCGATAAAGCGTACTGTGGGATAGCGGCCGGTGGCTATGGCATGTACCGGTACTTTGGGTTTCTTTTCATGGGCATCGATGACGGCGGCACTGTTTGGCGGCGCGGCAAATACCGGTCGGGTGTCCATTATGATGCGGTTGACCGAGCGCTGCAGCAGCAAGCGGTTGAGTCGACGCTCGGCTTCCCCTTTGGCAAAGAAGGCTGGGTGGCGCACCTCAACCCCAAGAGGCAACTCGGTTGGCAATTTGCCAAGAAAGGCGTCCAGTGCCCCAAGGGCTTCTGGGCCAAAATAGCCGGGCAACTGAATTTTCCACAGGCCTGTCTTGGCAAACAGTGGCGACATTACCTGCAGGAACTGCTTGAGCTCATCGTCACAGTGCCTCAGTTGCAACTTGTGAGTGATCTCCTGTGGCAGTTTAAAGGTAAAGCGAAAGTCCTCACCCACGGCATCGCGCCAGTTACTGACGCTGTTTGCTGACGGGGTGGCATAAAAGCTGGTGTTGCCCTCCACCGTATTGAAAACCTCGGCGTAGCGCGCCAGACGCTCGGCTTGAGGCGTCCCCTTTCCATAAAGGCTTTGCTGCCACTGGTTATGGGACCACATGGCCAGTCCCAATTTCAGCTCTGGTATCTGTTGCTGACCGCTCACCACGGGCTCCGTCAAATGAGTCTCCGGCGCTATTGTGTCTGCCGTCACTATTGGGGTCAAGTTTGCCAAGTGAGTACAGCAGGCGCTATTGCCGCCACAAAATGCACAGATTTCCAGCAGAGTTCAAATTGATAACACATTGAGTTTGCGGCGCTTCTTGATGCTTGCGTATAATGAACCGGTCGTTGTGAACGGCAGTAACCACAGACATAAGGACAAGATGTCGTTAAATTGGGTTGAAGCCGACCCGCGTGTTTCAGCCCATTCCATTCAAATTAAGGATGATTTATGCCCGATCCCCAGAGTGCCTCAGCGCAGGACGAGCCGTTACCCCAGACTGTAACCCTTGCAGACTTACCCGCCGATATCCAGTTGGTATTGCCGATAGACAATGCGCCGAGCGCGATAGCCAGGTTGGCCTTTGGGGTATTACTGCTGAGTGCCTCCATTCTCTGGTGGCTGCTGGATGACGCCAGTGCGCTGCAAATAGGCAATCCCATGGTGGCCAATCTGCTGGCGCTGGTTGGAGTCTTGCTTGGCGGCGCCAGTTTTATCAGTGGCAGGAGCGCAATGCAGCAAAGGCAGCAGCGGCGCCAACAGGCCCTGGAACAGCAGCTGGATCAGCGAGTCGTCATCAGTGAGCAAGAGATCCCGGAAGGGTTTGACCTGGTTTTTTCCCAGCTGTCAGCCAGTCGCTTCAGAGTATCGTTGGAACCGATAAACTGAAGGATGAACCAAAGTAAAACGCAGCCCGAGAGCTGCGTTTTACTTTAAGAATGGACGGCGGCCAGTTTGCCGACTCAATACAGTCTATTCACCCTTGTTAGCCTACCTTGGTCAGTATCCCGGCCATTTGCAGCAGTTGGCTGAGAATAATCACCACCCCGCACAGCGCTGCCAGCATGAGTGCCACTTTGCCGCCGCCAACCCGGTAGCTGCCCTCGGACATTGGCTGGCTCCTTTGCTTCCAGACCATGGCGACGGGCAGGAATACTGCCAGTATCACCAAAGCTATCGAGGCATAGCCCAGGGCGGCCATAAATCCCTGAGGGTAGAAGAGGGCAAATCCCAGTGGAGGCAGGAAGGTGATGGCCGCCGTTTGCAGCCTGTGGCCGGCACTGTCGTTGCGGCGCAGAATATCGCCCATAAAATCAAATAGCCCCAGGCTGACTCCCAGAAAGGAGGTGGCCAGTGCCAGGTCGGCAAATATGGATACAGTCTGGCCTATCATGGGGTTATGCAGCAGTTGCCCCAAGCCATTGATGAATTTGGGGAGCTCCTTGGAGGCCATTAATTCACTCTGGCTCAAGGCGCCCTGACTGGCCAGTTGCCAAAGCAGGTAAACCAGCAGCGGCAGGGCTGAGCCGACAATCATGATCTTCTTCAGCGCCTTGATATCCAGCCCCACATAGCGCACCACAGAGGGGATAGAGCCGTGAAACCCAAAAGAGGTGAAGATTACCGGCAGGGCAGAGATGACCAAACCTTGCTGCAACGGCAGCTCCAGCAGGTATCCGCCTTGGGCGTGGGGCAACAGCAGCGCCAACATGATGACCAGGGCAATGATCTTCAAGGCAAATAACACCCGGTTAATCATATCGACCGAATGAGTGCCTATGGCGACCACCAGGGCTATCAGCAGGGCAAAGCCAATGGCACCCACCTGGGGGGGAAGTGTTAAATCCGCATAGCGAACCAATTTATCGTTGAGCTGGTCACCACCACCGGCAATATAGGCGGCGCACAGGGCGTACAGCAGGAACATCATCGCCAGGCTGGCCAGCAACTGCCCCTTACGGCCGAGCAACTTGTGCGCCAAGGTGTGCAGAGTGGCATGAGCCGGGGCATGTTGATGCACTTCCAGCATTAACAGCGCTGTGTAGCTCATCAATCCCCAGAGTAGTAGCATCAGTATCGAGGCGACCCCGAAACCCAGGCCGGCAGAAGCCAGCGGCAGTGCCAGCATCCCGGCGCCTATCGTGGTGCCTGCAATGATCAGCATGCTACCGAAGGTTTTGTTGTTCTTCATTTTATTACTTTCTCAACAAGCATTTTCGTACTGGATCCCCAGGGTTTTGGTTTGAGGGGGCCCCAAGAGAGCCGGATAACCGGTAACGAAACCTGACAACAAAGCCACAATGGCTCACAGGAGAGGGAAGTTCAGGTCATTATCCCCATCAAAGCCACTGTGGCTTGGGATAGAGATAAAGCTTGTGTATTGGCCGCATTGCGAACCTCGGGTTGTGTAAATGAACCCCGGGCCCATTGGGCCCGGAAAAGTGTGATTCACCTTAGCGGCGCGAAAAGAGGGTGTCAATGAGTTTGTACTGTTGTAACGGTACGCTGTGACTCGGTTGGCGAAAATTAACTCGGCTGCAGCGCTTGAAGCGTCGGGATTTCAGCTCAGTGCCAGCCGTTGTCTGACCAGCTCGACCATGGCCTGGGCGGCAAAAGACAGTGGTTGCCCCCGGCGCCAGAACAGCGACAGCTCCCAGATCAGATCTGAGGCGGCCAGAGGAATACTGATCACCCCGGCCACCGCGTGGCGCTCGGCAATAAAGCTTGGCAGTATCATGGCACCTGTGCCTGCTGCCACCAGGGCGATACCAAAGTCGGGATGACTTACCCGAGTCACATCTTTGGGGCTGAAGCCGGCTCTCTGACAGGCATTTATCACCAGCTCATGCAGGGCATATTCGGGTTCGAACAGTATCTGTGGAATATCTGCCAATGCCTTGAGGGTCAGCTCTTGGCTATTGGCTAAAGGATGTTGTCTTGGCAATACCACCACCATTGGGTCGCGGCGGATCCTGATGCCATCAAACTCATCCTCAAAGGAGATGATCCCGGTTGCCAGCTCGATTTCCCCCTTCTTGAGGGCCGCGGTTTGCTCTACGCCGCCGCGAACCAAGAGATGCATCTGCACCTTGGGATAGCGGCTGCGAAAGCGGGCGATGACAGGAGCAAAGAGTTCGGCACTGCCGAGGGGGGCCAGTCCCAGATGCAGTTCACCCGAGTTGAGACTGCGCTGTGCCGCCAGCTCTCTGAGCATGTTGCGACGTACATTCAATAGTTCCTGGCCGTGACGGTAGACGACCTCTCCGGCTGCTGTGGGACGTAACTGGCTGCCGCGTTTGCCCCTTTCCAAGAGCACAAGATCCAGATCCTGTTCCAACTGGCGAATAGACTTGGACAGCGCAGGTTGGGTCAGGTGGATCTTTTCCGCCGCTTTGGCAAATCCGCCGGCATCCACTATCTCAATAAAGTAGCGAACAACTTTCAGATCCAATTGAATAACTCTATGGAATGCAAACTATGCTTAATATTCATTTTTTTTATTGATATTGCAAGCCTAGAATAAACCCCAGTTAAGTTATTCGGTAAAGATATGCACTCCCTCAGCAAACGCCCGGCTTCTCCTCACAGAGTAGCCAAAGTCATTTGGCTCCAAGGCAAACACATAAGCGCGACCTTGCTGCAAATTGCGGCTATCTGTTTGCTTGCATGGGCCACTCATGCCTTGGCTGCCGCTTTGCATTCTCCCATTCCCGGCAGTGTGCTTGGGATGCTGGTAGTGTTGTTGGCACTCGGGCTCAAGCTTATACCGGAAAAGGCGTTGCAACTGGGAGCGGCCTGGTTGATTGGCGATCTCTTGCTGTTTTTTATTCCACCCGTGATTTCAGTACTCAAGTATGAAACCCTGCTGGAGGAGTATGGTTTCAATATTATGCTGACCCTGGTGCTCGGCAGCGCTTCGGTATTGCTGGGAACCGGTTTTGTAGTGGATAGAGTGTTTCGCTTCGAGCGGCGCCTCAATTTGAAACGCCAACTGGCCAAACATGGAGTGCAAGGGTAACTCTATGTCTCATACCTTGCTTGCTCTCTTGAGTCTGCTGATCACTCTTATCTGTTATTACGGCGCCAAGGCTTTATATCGCAGGCATCGTAGCTGGTGGTTGGCACCGATATTTTTGGCGCCTTTGGCCGTGCTGGCCGTGGTGCTGCTGTTGGCGATCCCTCTGCCAACCTATTTTGAGTACACCCATTGGCTGATGGCATTACTGGCTCCGGCGACCATAGCTTTCGCTGTACCTATTTACCGCGAGCGCAAGTTAATCCGCCGTTATCCGATCACCATTAGCCTTGGGGTTATGGCCGGACTCATGTTGGGCCTGGTGTCATCCTGGCTGTTGGTCAAGTTGGTGCCTCTGCCCAGTGAACTGAGCCACAGCGTACTGGTACGCTCTGTGTCGACTCCATTTGCCATGGAGGCCACTGGTGCCTTCGGTGGCGTGCCGGAATTAACCGCCATGTTGGTGTTGCTCACCGGCGTGATAGGCATGCTGGTGTGTGAGCCGCTGTTTAAATTGGCGAGGATAAAAACATCTCTTGGGAAAGGGGTGGCACTCGGTGCTTCTGCCCATGGGGCCGGCGCCGCCAAAGCCAGTGAGTTTGGTCAGCAGGAAGGCGTGATTGCCAGCTTGACGATGATCTTTACCGGCATTGCCATGGTGCTCGGCGCGCCCTTATTTGCGTTGATTTTTGTTTGACTTAACCGAATTTGATTCAAGTAGGTGACCTGGCCACAAGGGTTACTGCCATTTTTGAGTCTATCCATCACCCGATGGCCTTTTCTTGTGGTGACCGCCTGCATCGTCAGGCGTTTTTCCTGAGCCTCTCAGGTAATATGTTGCTTGATTTGCCGGTGCGCCCCACCGGCTTTTTTTTGTCCATTTTTTAGCTAGATGACTATCTTTTCCGATAGCGCATTTATGCTTCCCCTGTCCCGTATTTGTGGTTTCCTCCTTCGCTGTTTATCTCGTATTTTTATGCGTGGTTTGCTCTGTGGCTGCTTTTGTGCCTGAAGCTGTGCAGGCAGGAAATTCCGGTTTGATGACGAAATTAACAAGCAGGATCTGCAGTAAAATAGCGGCTCGTCTAATTTGCTCACTGCCATTTCTATATTTATTGGTTTTTAATGCTTGTATATATGATTTTTTGGAGTTATTCACTGTCAGGTATTTTGTATTTGTTTGCTATTTGTTTCTGATTTGTGCTTTTGTAAACGCGCCATTCTTGAGTGAATTTATTTAATAAGTTTAAAAATTATTTAAAAACAATGTCTTCTGCATTTTATTTGACAGCTGTTGCATGTTGCCCAGGCGAGTTTTGATCATTTTGTCATTGAACTTTTGAGTAGCATGTTTCACTATCCCTTCCCAGAGCGAACAGGGAAGACAGTTGTGCATCAGGAACGATGCCGAATTGGAACGTACAATGGCGATACTCAAATCTCTTTCCGGACGGATCTTTATGGGTCTGTTCAGCGGCCTGTTGTTGGGCTCTGTGGTGCAATATGGGCTGGGCCATATCGGCTTCTTTTCCGGTACCCTGGTCGAGGTAGCCACCGCGGCAGGCACCATGTTTGTCAATATGATCATGATGCTGGTGATGCCGCTGGTGTTTGTCAGCATAGTCTGTGGTGTCTGCGAATTGCAGGATCTCAAGAGCTTCGGCCGCTTGGGCGGCAAGACTTTCAGCTTCTATATCATCAATACTCTGGTCGCCATCCTGGCGGCGGTGTGTGTGTCACTATTGCTGCAGCCCGGTGTCGGGGTTGATATGAGTGGTGGCACGGATGTGGCCATTACCGCGACTGAACTGCCCAATTTGATGAGTCTGATTGTCGGCATAGTGCCAAGCAATCCTGTCGATGCCTTTATGTCGGGCAACATGTTGCAGGTGATCTTTATGGCGCTGCTGCTGGGCGGAGTTATCAAGTCGCTGGATGAAGCCGGCAGCTCAGCTGTCAGAGGCTTTCAGGTCGCCAATAGGATCATGATGAAGCTCATTATGACTGTGATGCAGTTGGCGCCATTTGGTGTGTTTGCGCTGATGTTCAAACTGGGTGCCACCCTGGAAGCCAAAGTCTTTCTCAGTGTGCTGGGTTATATGGCGATTATTCTAACCATGTTGCTGCTGTGGATTTTCATTGTTTATCCTCTGGCTGTGGCTGTGTTCACCCCGGTCAGTGCCAAGAGTTTTCGTGCCAAGACCCAAGAGCAGATCCTTTTCTCTCTGTCGACTGCCAGCTCCAATGCCACCATCCCGGTGACCATGCGAACCTTGACCGAAAAGCTCGGGGTTAACAAAGCAGTGGCAGGGTTTGGCGTGCCTCTGGGTGCCACCATGAATATGGGCGGCGTGTCGATTTATATCACTATCGCCATCTTCTTTGTCGCCAACGCCTTTGGTCAGCCTATCTCCAGTGAACAGCTGCCAACTCTGATATTCAGTATCTTTCTGCTGTCGGTGGGCGCCGGCGGGGTTCCCGGCGGCGGTATGGTGATGATAGGTGTATTAATCCATCAACTGGGCTTACCCGTGGAAGCTTTTGCGATAGTGGCGGCGCTGGACAGAATCATAGATATGGTACTGACTTCCTGCAATGTGGTGGGCGACGCTGCAGTGCTTACCATAGTGGACCAAACAGAGAAGGTACATCAGACAGAGGCGGTTAACGCCTGATAAAGAATCCGGCCACAGGCCGGATTCTTTTATGGCTGACAGCTGGATTTGAGCTGTGCCAGACTGGTTTGGAAATCACTCATCTGGATAGCCGATGAGAAAGAGCCACCGGAACGAAACGAGATAACTTCAAGCGAAATTGGCTCACTGTGGAGCGAGGTCAGTTCGGCCCAGAGATCTTCATCGGCGCGGGCCTGGGTGGTGAGTGTCGTCAACGAGCTCACGCTGGCTAGTTGCAGGATCTCACCATCGGCGGTTCTTAACACCAAGACACTGGGATCCTGACTATAGGCATAAGACTGAGGCACCCTCACTATCAATCTCGGCTGGGGTTGTTGCACTGAGCACTGTATCTGCAGTTGAGTCGCATCCTGATGGAAGGATATCTGGTGGAAATGTTCTACATCACCTCGGCAATGAAATGCCGTCAAAGCCAACGCGCTTAGCAGAGGTGCAGACAGCAGCAACTTATTCATAGTGTCTCTTGGAAAGGTTAACTAACGGCGTCAAATTAAGTACTTTTGTCAAAAGCTTGGCGATTTTATAGCAGAGGTTGTTTTTTGGGTAATTATTATTGTTTCGTTTGCTGGTAACTTCTCATTTGTATGACTTTAGGTTTACATGCCGTACTGTATATGGCTTTTGTCTATTTATCCTGTTTGAAACTCATTGCCTGTAGTCTGGAAGTTTGGCCCTGAGAGACGGTTTTAACTAATGGCTATCAATTGGACCAAAGCTGGATGGAATAGGGCTGATGACTCGGGAGCAGCGAGCCTTGATAGGCGGGGGATTCTTCCTGGTAACCAACTTAAACCTATGCACTTAAACCCATGCACTTGAAGCTGTGAAATGCCAATAAAAAAGCCAGCAGTTGGCTGGCTTTTATGCTTACCCTCGGGTTACAGGGCCACTTAGCCTTTGTAACGCTCGGCGCTTGACAGGATTTCGGCGCGGGCGGCTTCGGCATTTTCCCAGCCATCAACTTTAACCCACTTGCCGGATTCCAGATCCTTGTAGTGTTCGAAGAACTGTTTGATCTGGGCTTTCAGCAGCTCAGGCAGATCGTTCACATCCTGGATATGACCGTATTCCTTGGAGATCTTCTCGTGTGGTACGGCAACAATCTTGGCATCTTCACCTGACTCGTCGGTCATTTTCAGTACGCCAACTGGACGGCAACGGATAACGCTGCCTGGCTGCAGTGGATACTGGGTAGGAACCAGCACGTCTACCGGATCACCATCCAGGCTCAGAGTTTGGTTCACATAGCCGTAGTTGCAAGGATAAAACATAGGCGCAGTCATCATGCGATCCACAAACAAGGCACCTGTGTCCTTGTCCACTTCATACTTGATAGGGTCGTGGTTTTGTGGGATTTCGATGATCACGTAGATGTCATCTGGCAGGGATTTGCCCGCAGGCACTGCATTTAAGCTCATGGAAGTATCCTTAGACTGTGTATAAATCTATTTCAGGTCCGGCCTGAAGTTCAGTGTGGCGCGTATTATAGCGCGATTTGACGGCTTGCCAATGAAAGGCCGCAGTCTTAAGACTAATTGCCAACAGTTCATCCCAGGCTATCTGTCTCAGGCCTTGAATTGTACCGTCAGTTCAGGGCTGCCGACCCCGGCAGCCCCAAGCGGCGTTTAGAGTTCAGGCTCGCCGCTGTAATCCTGCTGATGGTACTCGAGGCAGGTATCGACTTCATTGGCCGAGCCCAGAATGACAGCTACCCGCTGGTGAATTTGCTCCGGTTGGATGTCGAGAATGCGCTGATAACCTGTGCTGGCCTTGCCGCCGGCCTGTTCAACCAGCAGTGCCATAGGATTGGCTTCGTACATCAGTCTCAGCTTGTAGGGCTTATCCGGATTCTTGTTGTCAGTTGGGTAGGTAAAGATGCCGCCGCGGCTCAATACTCTGTGCACATCGCCCACCATGGCGGCAATCCAGCGCATGTTGAACGACTTCTCTCTCGGGCCTATTTTGCCGAGCAGCAGATCGGCAATATAGGTCTGCATCGGCGCTTCCCAGAATCTCTGGTTGGACATATTGATGGCGAACTCGGCGGTGTCTTTGGGAATGTTCACCGCTTCATTGGTCAACAGATACTCACCGCTCTCCGGGTTCAGGGTAAAGAGTTGTACCCCTTGGCCTGTGGTCAGGGCCAGCATGGTCGATGGGCCGTAGAGCACATAGGCCGCCGCCAGTTGCTCGCTGCCTTTTTTCAGGAAACTCTGCTCGCTGATCTCTCCCTCGGGTGCCGGCAGCACAGAAAAAATGGTGCCCACCAGCGAGTTGATGTCTATGTTGGAAGAGCCGTCCAGTGGGTCGAAACACACCAGAAATTCACCGCTGTCACCGACTTCAACAATATGATCTTCCTCTTCCGATGCCAGGGCGCGCACTGTGCTTTCGGCCTTGAGGGCATCTTTGAGCATTTCGTTGGTGATCACATCCAGTTTCTTTTGGGTTTCACCCTGAACGTTTTCCTGGGTGGTGGCGCCCAGCACACCGGCCAGTGCACCGTGTCTTACCGCCTGACTGATGGCGACTGAGCTTTGGGCCAGAGTGAGGAGCAATTGGGACAAGGCTGGGCTGACAGCCTGCTGTTTGAGGGTTTGGGCCAGAGTCTGCATCTTGTTTCCTTAAAAGAGGTCTGAGCTTTTTCTGGGACAGGATCATAACCGAGAACCGGCGATATTTCAGCGGCCAATTGCACGGGTTTGCCGATCCCTTGTCAATTGGGGCAGAATGAGGGCTGTTTTTTGGGCTGTGGCCGGATGCCAAAGCCCCTGTATCCTACAATTCCGGAAATAATAATGAAAAAAACTTGGATGGCTTCGGCGCTTATGGCAATACCTTTGACACTGGCCTCCGGCCAGTCTTTCGCTCTGGAGGGTGGCAAAACCCCTTTGACGGTTGAGCGTCTCTATTCTTCACCGGCACTGGCCGGTGCCAGTCCCCGAGGGCTGAAACTGTCTCCCGACGGCAAGCGGGTTACTTACCTGGCGGGCCGTAAAGACAATCAGTATTTCTACGATCTTTGGCAGATGGATGTCGCCACAGGCCAGGTCAGTTTGCTGCTGGACGCCTCCAGGCTCGAAGCCGGTGAACTTTCGGATGAAGAGAAGGCCCGCCGCGAGCGGCAGCGAGTGTATGGCCAGGGGATCATGGAATACTTCTGGGCCGACGACAGTCAGGCACTGCTGATCCCGGCGGCCGGCAAGCTCTACTACTTCAGCCTGGCCGATGCCAAGGTGACTCTGCTGCCCACTGGGGATGCCTTTGCTACAGATGCCAAACTGTCGCCTAAGGGCAATTTTGTCTCCTTTGTGGCCGAACAAAACCTCTATGTTCTCAAGCTGAAAGACCATAAGCTCACTGCGCTGACCCAGGATGGTGGCGGGGCCATCAAGAACGCCATGGCCGAGTTTGTGGCTCAGGAAGAGATGGACCGTATGACAGGTTACTGGTGGGCACCGGATGAATCGGCCATCGCCTATACCCGCATCGATGAGTCGGGTGTAGAGCTGGTGACCCGCAATGAGATCTATGCCGATGGCATCAAGCTGACCGAGCAGCGTTATCCCTATGCCGGCAAGCCCAATGTCGAGATTGCCCTGGGGGTAGTATCGCTGGCGTCCGGGAAGACCCAATGGATGGATCTCGGCAGTGAGAAAGATATCTATCTGCCGCGGGTGAAATGGCTGCCGGACAGCAAGCACTTGTCGTTCCAGTGGCAGAATCGCAGTCAGCAGCAGTTGGATCTGCGCCAGGTAGACAGCCGCGAGGGCAAAGGCGCCGTGACT
Source organism: Shewanella sp. VK101 (assembly GCF_056497865.1). NCBI lineage: Bacteria > Pseudomonadati > Pseudomonadota > Gammaproteobacteria > Alteromonadales > Shewanellaceae > Shewanella > Shewanella sp. VK101. The sequence goes on along the minus strand of NZ_CM151402.1, from coordinate 3,950,184 downwards.
CTGGTGTCCGAGCGCAGCGATGCCTGGGTTAACCTCAACCACGACCTCTATTTTCTCAAGCAGCAGCCCGGCTTTATCTGGGCATCCGAGCGTGATGGCTTCAACCATATCTACCTGTTTGATGACAAGGGCAAGGTCAAACGGCAACTGACCCGGGGAAAATGGGCGGTCGATGAGATAGAACACCTAGATGAAAAGCAGGGCTGGGTCTATTTCAGTGGCCGTAAAGACAGTGTGGTCGAGCGCCATCTGTATCGGGTCAGCCTCAATGGCGGTGAGATAGAGCGTATCAGCCAGCGTGGCGGCATGCATAACGCCGTGTTTGCCGACAAGGAATCTGTTTACCTCGACTACTTCAACAGTCTGTCGCAGCCTCCCCAGGTGAGTCTGCACAACCAAAGCGGTGAGCATCTGGCTTGGGTGGAAGAGAACTCCGTCAAGGCCGGACACCCTCTGTATGACTATGCCGGGCTGTGGCAGTTGCCCGAGTTTGGCACCCTCAAGGCCAAAGATGGCAAGGCGCTGCAATACCGCCTGTTCAAGCCGGTGAATTTCGATAGTCAGGCCAAATACCCCGTGGTGGTGCGGGTTTACGGTGGGCCTCATGCCCAGTTGGTGGTCAATAGCTGGAGTGAGCAGGATTACTACACTCAATATCTGTTGCAGCAGGGCTTTGCCGTGTTCCAGCTGGATAACCGGGGCTCGGCGCATAGAGGCACGGCCTTCGAGCAGGTAATCTACCGCCATCTTGGTGAAGCCGAAGTGGAAGATCAGAAGACAGGTGTCGATTTCCTGCGCACCCTTCCCTGGGTCAAGGCCGACAGCATTGCCATCTATGGCCACAGCTATGGCGGCTATATGGCGCTGATGAGCCTGTTCAAGGCGCCTGACTACTTCAAGGCGGCCATCAGTGGCGCCCCTGTAACCGACTGGGCCCTGTACGACACCCACTACACCGAGCGCTACCTCGGCCATCCTGACGACAACGCCCGGGGCTACGAGGCCAGCAGTGTCTTCCCCTATGTGAGCAAGTATGGTTCAGGCTTGCTGATGTATCACGGCATGGCCGATGACAATGTATTGTTCGAGAACAGCACCCGGGTATACAAGGCGCTGCAGGATGAAGGCAAGTTGTTCCGCATGATAGATTACCCCGGTTCCAAGCACTCGATGCGGGGCGATAAGGTGCGCACCCATCTGTACCGTTCGCTGACCGACTTCCTCGAGACAGAGTTGAAAGGCAACTGAGCCGGTAAGCTGAAGTTATCTGGAAGCATAAAATGCCGCTCCTCATATGGCGCGGCTTTTTATGCTTCGCCCTCCTTGGGCAACAGGCGTCTGAGCAGTAAGGGGCCGAGCAGGGTAGTGATGGCTATCACCAACACCAATTCGGTAAATACCTTGGCCGGAATGATATCCAACTGCCGCCCCACTTCTGCAAAGACCAAACCGACTTCACCTCTAGGCACCATGGCACTGCCGACTATCAGCTTTTGCCGCCAAGTGCCGCTAACCACCAAACCGGCGGCCAGCTTGCCGATAAATGCCAGCAGTATCATCGCCAGCAAGAGTAACAAGCTGTAGGGGCTGAGGTTCAACTGGCTCAAGTCGAGGCTTATCCCCACATAGACAAAAAACACAGGCGCGAACACATCGGTCAGCGGTTGCATCGATTTTTCCAGCTTGTGGGTAAAGGGGAAGGGGTTTTGCAGATACTTCTGCCAGGGCCAGATAAACTGCCTTGATAGCGCCAAACCGGCGGCAAAACCGCCGAGCAGTGCCGGAGCGCCGAAAAGGTGCGCCAGCCAGGCAAACAGGCAGATCAGTGTCAGCATAACCACGGCTTCATAGCCGGGTGTCTGGGACTGGTAGCTGAATACCCGCAGCAGATAGACCAGCATTCTGCCAAGAGGCGGCGCCAGCAGCAGAAACAGCAGCAGTAAGCCACAGAGTTTGATAATTGCCAGCGGTGCCAGTTGGCCTTCACTGGCAAAGTTGAACAGCAAACTGAGCAGTATTACCCCGGCAATATCGTCGAATACCGCCGCTCCCAGGATCAAATGACCGGCACTGGATTGTTGCTGGCCACTGTCGCTTAGCACCCTGAGGGAGATGCCTATGCTGGTAGCCGTCAGGGTACAGCCGTAGAAGAGGGCGGCAAACAGCGACAGCTCCAGCCAGTAAAAGGCGGCCAGGCCGGTGAGCAGCAGCGGCACCACTATGCCGATAATGGCCACCGCTGCCACCTGGCGCCCGGCGCTGTAGAGGCGTTTTATCGAGGTTTCGGCGCCGATGGAAAACAGCAGCAGTATCACCCCGAGTTCGGCGATATTTGCCAGCACCTGGGTCGGTTCCAGCCAGCCGAGCACTGAAGGGCCCAGCAACAAGCCTGCACCTATTTCCCCCACCACCGGCGGCCAACCGATACGGTTACAGCACTCTCCCAGCACCCGGGAGAACAGCAAGATCAGGAACAAGGCGATCAACAGGCTATCTATCGACATTGAGTATCCCCCATAGGTGCAATTGTTGATCGGGATCAGTATGGTTTATTCTGCATCAGATTAGAGTCTAAAAAATAGCCGATTACCAGAAAAATCCGGAGAAAACAAATGGGTAAGCTTTTTATCATCGAACAACATGAAGAGGCTAACACTGATGCGATTGCCAAGGGACTGGAAGTAGCGGAACTACTAGGTAAGCAACCACAGGTATTTGCTTATTGCTACGAATATTTTTCCGGTGATGATTATTATAGCCCACGGCTTGCCGGGGCCGCCCAGCAGCGGCTGATGAAGGAGAAGCAAGCCGAGGTGTCGGCTCATCTCAAGGAGTTGGATGCCGAAGATGTACCGCTGCATATCATCTGGAGCAAGTATCTCTACGAGCATGTCAGCAACCATGCCGGCCGCTATGGTTTTGATATGGTGGTCAAGACAGTTCACCAGAGCGAGCACTTTCTGCCGACCGACTGGCATCTTATTCGCAGTACCAAGGTGCCCTTGATGCTGCTCAGTGACAATCCGATCAAGAAGGCGTCAAGTATTCTGATGGCGGTGGATCTCGATGCCAGAAGCCAGCAAAAACAGCGCCTCAACCAACTGGTGTTGCAACATGGTCGCCAGTTGGCCGAGGCCAGCGGTGCCAAGTTGCATCTGGCGCATATCATCCGGGTACCCAAGGTGATCCGCGATCTCGAGGTGCTCAACCTGCATGAAATGGTCAAGTCGGCCTGGCGTAAGCATCAGGCCATGCTGGACCAGACCGGGCTTCCCAAAGAGCAGATCCATATCATTGCCGGCGATCCGGATCTTTGTCTGTATCAGTTGTCCTGCAGGCTCAAGAGCGACTATCTGGTGATAGGTGCTCGTCAGCGCCAGGGCTTGATGGGACGGGTGATAGGCAATACCGCCGAGCAGATCTTGCGGCGCGTGCGCAGCAATGTGCTGGTGATCCCAACCGATGAGGAACAGGCAAGCTGATAGCTTGCCTGCTCACAAGCCCTTTTGGCTGAGGGCAACCAAGGCCTCGGCGGCCGGGGTCAAGGGTAGGTTATTACGCCAAATCAGCCCCAGCTGCCAGGTGATTTCACTCGCCATGGGCCGATAGCTGAGGGTTTGCTCGCCGAGCTTGTCGCAGATGGGCTCCGGCAGTAGCGCCAGCCCCATTCCGGCCTGTACCATGGCGCCGAGAAAGTCCCATTGACCACTGCGAAAAGCGATATTCAACGTGACCCCGGCTTCGCGGCTCAGGCGGGTCAATAATTTTGCCAGTGAAAAGTCCTCGTTGTAGAGAATGAAAGGATACTCGGCCAGATCCCGCCATTCTATCGCCTGCTTGCTGGTCAGTGGGTGACCTACCGGCAGGCAGACCTTCAGCGGATAACCCTGCAGCGGCGATGAAGATAGCTGCTCTCCATGGGTGGCCGGCAGCGCCGTGAAGGCGATGTCCAGAGTGTCGGCCAGCAGTGCCTGCTCGCAACCAAAACCACCGTATTCATGCATCTGCAACTCGACCGCCGGATAGGTGCGGCGAAACTCGGTTAACAGATCTATGGTCAGACTGCTCATCATGGGGCAGACCCCGAGGCGCAGGTGGCCGGATTTGAGACCACTCAAGTTACTCAAGTCCTGCTCCATTCTGTGCCATTGACCTATTATCTGGCAGGCGCTGGCATGGAATATCTCTCCGGCCTGAGTGAGCTCTACCTTCTGATTGCTGCGGATCAAGAGCTGTTGATCCAGGGATTCCTCCAGACGTTGGATCATCTTGCTCAATGTCGGCTGAGTCAGGTACAGCTGCTCGGCGGCGCGGGTAAAGTTGCCGGTTTCCACCAGGGTCAGAAAGCAGTGTAAGGTCTTGATAGGTACGTTCATGCTTATTTGGAATTCTCGCTATGGAATTAATTCATTTTACTAATAGTCATGGCGGCGTTAATTTGATCAGCGTCCCAAGTAAAGAGGAAAAATCGATGAAAGCCTATCAAGGTTTGTGGGTCAGCTCTCTGTGGCAAACCGCCACTGAAACTCAGGAACACAAGGCCAAGCCTGCCAAAGCCAAGTCCCAGAGTTTTTGGAAGCTGATGTTCCACAAAAAAGCCAAAGCAGTCTAAAGTTACCCGGCCCGTGCCGGGTTTCTTTTATCCCGCCAATACCTCTTCCTTTGTTTTGCCCTGTTGGCCCTTTGGGTTAGTATTTGCCTGATTAATTCAAGGGGAAGCTTGTGGATCTCAGCCAGATATGGACGGACGAATCCGAGTACCGTCGGGTTGCGCTCAAAGTCAGCGCATGGACTATTTTTTGCCTCGGGGTACTGTTCAGTGGCTTTAACTGGTATATGGGGTTGCCATTACTGTCTTTGATGGAACTGGCCATGGCCGGTTTCTGTCTGTTGTTGCTCTACCGTTTGCCCACAACCTCCAGGCTGAAAGAGTGGTCGTTATGCTTTCTGTCTTTGCTCTTTTTCATCGTGCTGCTGGGAATTTGGCAGGCGCGCTTGAGCTCAATTCTCTATAGCTGGTTATTTATCTTTCCGCTGCTTTCTTATCTGCTGCTGGGGAAACGTTGGGGCGTGGGTTTCAACGCGGTATTTATCTTTGGTGGTATGAGTTTATTGCTGCTACGGCTGGTTATGCTGGAGTCGGAGCTGCATTTTTCCCTATTTATCAATGTGGGTCTGTGTCTGTCTACTTTGTGGATCATGAGTCATGTGTTTGAGAGCAAGCGGGCCGAAATGGTTGAACGTTTGCAACTGATGGCGGCGCTGGATCCACTGACCTCTGTCTACAACCGCTTGCATCTGGAACCGGTATTCAATCTACTGCAGCAACAGATAACGGGGCGTTTGGCACTCTTGCTGGTGGATGTCGATCATTTCAAGCAGATTAACGACAATTTGGGCCATGATGCCGGCGACAGGGTGTTGCAGCAGTTGGCGCGGCTACTGCAGGAGTTTGTGCCATCCCCTGAGCATGTTTTTCGCGTCGGCGGTGAAGAGTTTTGTCTCTTGCTGCCGGTAGCGGACATGGCCGAGGCGCAGAGGCAGGCGGAGTCTGTCAGAGCGGCGGCTGAGTCTCTGCCCCTGGACTTGGCCACAGCACAGGGCCTAAGCGTCAGTATTGGCATAGCCTTGTCACCAGAGCCGAGCTCCAGGCTAAAACCTGAGCTGCGCCAGGTGTATCGTCAGGCCGATGAGCGCCTGTATCAGGCCAAGCTCAATGGCCGTAACCGAATCGAACCGCCGCAGTCCTGAGTGCTGCGGCTACTGTAGCAGTGGATGCTCCTTGGGCAACTTGCCGCTGATCCACATTACCAACCTATGTTTCATATTGGGGCCATCTTCCTTATCCGATGGCAATGGCCCTATCAGTTTATCCTGCACCAAGAGACGATAGACGCACTCGACTTTCTCTTTCTCCGGCACCTTGTCCCCAAGCGGGGCAAAGCCACGCTTGAGCGAGTATCCCAAACCTATCTCCAACGCCAGTTTCAACAGAGCCGCTTCATTCTTGTGTTTCTTCATCTGTATCGCTCCCAGCTTGTGCCTGCTCCTAAGCTAACGCAAAGTGACTGAGATTACACTTAAAAATCCTTCGACAGCCTCAGGTGCCCTTGTACCTTATTTGAGCATACTTTAAGCTGGTCGTTGGAACGACAAGGATTAATACCATTCCCGATAGAAGGTGGATTTTCCAACAAGCTTCCCTGAGGCGTGTTGAAAAGGTGCTTGTACGGCGCAGGCCAATGTCGATTTATCCCGATGAACTTTCCATTGTCCTACTTGCCTCCATACCTTTTCATTCTCGCTCGGTGAGCCAGCTTCTGCACGGAATGGCGTACCTCAACGTAGGGAGAGAAGTGATGTCCAAAGTCAAATATCAAGCCAAGGCGCAACGCACCTTGACCGTCAAAAACACCTCATTCCAATACTACAGCCTCAATGAAGGGCCCTTGGCGGAAATTGCCGAGGTTGCCGCATTACCCAAGAGTTGCAAGGTGCTGCTGGAAAACATTCTGCGGCATCTGGATACCGACCACTGTGATATCGACGATCTGCAGGCGCTTGCCAAGGGCCGCGGCCGCGGCAGCCAGCAGGAGATCGCCTACCATCCGGCGCGGGTATTAATGCAGGATTTTACCGGCGTCCCTGCGATAGTCGACCTGGCCGCCATGCGGGCGGCGCTGGTGGCCAAAGGGCGTGATCCGCAAAAGATCAATCCACTGTCCAAGGTGGATCTGGTGATTGACCACTCGGTCAGCATCGACAAGTTCGCCAATCCGGATGCCTATCGGGACAATGTGGCGATTGAGATGCAGCGCAACTTCGAGCGTTATCAATTTCTTAAGTGGGGCCAGGGCGCCTTCGATAACTTCTCCGTGGTGCCACCGGGTACCGGTATTTGCCATCAGGTAAACCTCGAGTATCTGGCCAAAGGTGTCTGGCAGGGGCTTGGCGAAGAAGGAGCCACTTGGGTCTATCCAGATACACTGGTGGGCACTGACAGCCACACCACTATGATCAACGCCTTGGGGGTACTTGGCTGGGGTGTCGGGGGTATCGAAGCCGAAGCGGCCATGTTGGGGCAACCCATCTCAATGCAGATCCCGGATGTGGTGGGGTTCGAGCTCAAGGGGCAGCTCAGTGAAGGCATTACTGCCACCGACCTGGTGCTCAGAGTCGTGGAGATGCTGCGCCGCCAGGGGGTAGTGGGTAAATTTGTCGAATTCTATGGTGATGGCCTGGATCAGCTGCCGCTGGCCGACCGAGCCACCATTGCCAATATGGCACCGGAATATGGTGCAACCTGTGGCTTCTTCCCGGTGGATGCGCAGACACTGGAGTATCTGCGCCTCAGTGGCCGAGATGAACAGACGGTTGCTTTGGTGGAGGCTTACACCAAGGCGCAAGGGCTGTGGCGAGAGACTGGCGATAGCGCCCCCGAGTTTGCCGATACCCTGAGCCTGGATCTTGCCAGTGTTGAACCCAGCCTGGCCGGGCCCAAGCGGCCCCAGGACAGAGTCGCCGTCAGTCAGCTCAAGCAGGCGGCCGAAGATGCCATTCGTCTCTCGGGGCGCAGCGAGCTTGAGCAGGCGTTTGTACTCGAAGGCAGCGAGCTTGCCATGCACCATGGCGATCTGGTGATTGCCGCCATTACCAGTTGTACCAATACTTCCAACCCGGCGGTGATGCTGGCAGCCGGGTTGCTGGCACAAAAGGCGGTGGAGCTGGGGTTGGAGCGCAAGCCCTGGGTCAAGACTTCGTTGGCCCCAGGCTCCAAGGTGGTGACTCAGTATCTGCAACAGGCCGGATTGCAAACGGCGCTCGATAGCCTGGGCTTTAACCTGGTAGGTTATGGTTGCACTACCTGTATAGGTAACTCGGGCCCCTTGCCGGAGGCGGTCACCAAGGCGGTCAGCGAACAGAAGATCCATGTGGGTTCAGTGCTTTCCGGTAACCGTAACTTCGAAGGGCGGATCCACCCCTTGGTGGAGTCCAACTGGCTTTGCTCGCCTCCTCTGGTGGTAGCCTATGCGTTGGCGGGAACCAGTCGTATCGATCTCAGTCGCGATCCCATAGGCAAAGGCCGCGATGGTAAAGCGGTTTTCCTTAAAGACATTTGGCCTAGCAATGCCGAGATAGCCGCCGTAATGGGCAAGGTGAGTCGCAGCCTGTTCCAGCAGCAGTATGCCGATGTGTTTCATGGCGATGATGCCTGGCGCGCTATCGACTCGGGCTCGGACAAAACCTATGCCTTCGATCCCGCCTCCACCTATATTCAGTTACCGCCCTTCTTCGAAGCCGAATACGGCGGTAATGCGGATGACATTAAGGGGGCCGCGATTCTGGCGCTATTGGGAGACTCTGTCACCACAGATCATATCTCCCCGGCCGGGGTGATCCCCAAAAACAGTCCGGCAGCCGATTATCTGCGCGGTCATGGTGTAGCTGACAAGGACTTCAACTCCTACGGTTCACGCCGCGGGAATCACGAGGTGATGATGCGCGGTACCTTCGGTAATATCCGTATCCGCAATGAGATGGTGCCCGGTCATGAAGGCGGTGTTACCCGGATGCAGGGCGAATCTGAGGTGCGCTTTATCTATGACGCTGCCATGGCCTATCGCGCCAGAAAGCAGGCGAGTGTGGTTATTGCCGGTAAAGAATATGGTACAGGTTCCAGCCGTGACTGGGCCGCCAAGGGTACGCTGCTGCTCGGGGTCAAGGCGGTCATAGTGGAGAGCTTTGAGCGTATTCACCGCTCCAACTTGGTGGGTATGGGCGTGCTGCCATTGCAGTTTCTGCCCGGGGAAACCCGTCAGACTCTGGGCCTGACTGGAGATGAGACAGTGGATATTCTCGGCTTGGATGGCGAGCTTAAGCCAAACCAGAAGCTGCAGGCGCAGATCCATTATCCCAATGGAGAGTCCAAAACCATAGCGCTGCTCAGCCGCCTGGATACCGGCATGGAGGTTGCCTACTACCGTGCCGGCGGTGTGCTGACGTATGTGCTGGAGCGTTTGGCCGCCGAATAGCCCAGCTGCTTCAGGCAAAAACCGCGCCTTTGGGGTGCGGTTTTTTATTGGGAAAAGCCAAGTGGTGCCACAGCGCTCCATGTTTTAAAATGCCGCATAATCTCAAGTGGCAGGAGCGCCCATGTACCAAAACAAACAAGCCGTAGCCCTCGGCAGCCTGGCTCTGATGACAGCCGTTGCCATACTACTGATCTTACTGGCCTTTTGGGCCTGGCCTAAATACAAGGTCTATAAGCTGGAGCTGGACGGCATCGCCGCTTTGAAGGAAGCAGAGTGGAGCAAGCAGATCCTGATTGAGGAAGCCAAGGCTCGGGAACAGGCGGCCCTGATGCAGGCCAAGGCCAAAGTCACCCTGGCTGAAGCGGAAGGACGGGCAATGATCGCCAGAGCCAAGGCCGAAGGGCAGGCCGATATCGAGCGCGCCAAGGCGGCTGCCGAGGCCAACAAGATTATCGGCGAGTCACTCAAGGGCAATGAAGCCTACCTGCGTTACGTGTGGATCAAGGGGCTGCAGGAAGGCAAGGGCGAGCGTATCTATATTCCAACCGAGGCCGGCTTGCCTTTGCTGGAAGCGGGAAAAGCCCCCGGGAAATAGCCTGTTGCCCGGCAAGCCGGTCGTTACTCGAGTCTGAGTGCGGTTTAGCTGAACTGAGGCAAATCAGTTGTCCCAGGTTAGCGGTACCGAGTCGGCCTCATGTGGTAACTTGTCACCGAAGCGTTGCACCAGCCAGTCGATAAACAGCTTCAGTCTGTGGCTGGGGTGGCGTTTGCGTGGATAGATAAGCGACAGTGGCATGGCTTGCGGCGGATACTGCTGTAACACTGGCACCAGAGCGCCACTTTGCAAATGTGGCGCTATACCATAAGTGGGTACCTGGATAAGACCAAAGCCTGCCAATCCGGCGGCAATATAGGCATCTGTGCCATTGGTTCTTATGCTTTGGGGCAAGGTGTATTGATGGTATTTCCCCTCTTGCCTGAACTCCAGCGGCTCGATACGACCACTTGCGGGCAACAGATAGCCCACCATCTTGTGGTTACTGAGTTTCGAAGGTGTTTGCGGAACTCCGAAGCGCGCCAGATAATCCGGGCTTGCCAGCGTGACTATCTCAAAGCTTCCCAAACTTCTGGCAATAAGGTTGCTGTCCTCCAGTGTGCCGGCCCGCAGTGCCAGATCGACCCCTTCACCTATGATATCTATGCGCGGATCCGAAACGCCAAGCTCCAGCTCTATGTCCGGATAACATTGATGAAATTCCGGTAAGGCCGGCAAGATAAGCAATCGGGCGAGTCTGGCGGGCATGTTGATCCTAAGTAGCCCCGCCGGGCAGCTTTCTTTGGCAAATAGGCCCTGAAGATCGTCCCAGTCTGCCAGCAACGCCGAGGCCTTATCCAACACCTGTTCGCCCTGCTCGGTCAACCTGACCTGTCGTGTGGTGCGTACCAGCAACTGTACCTTGAGTTGCTGCTCCAACCGCTGCACCGCCTGGGTTACGGTCGAGCGTGGTAGATTGAGTAAATTGGCGGCCTTGGTGAAACTTCGCGTCTCGGCGACCCGGCGAAAGATATTCAGGGTTTGCAGTCTATCCATGATTGTTCGTAATTTTGGAATACACTGGCTGTTATAGCGTTATTTATCCCAAAGGTAAAAACAAAGATGCTGTTGGCTGTTCAATGGAGGTAACAGATGAAAACACGAAAACTGGGTAGCAAGGGACCGGAAGTATCGGCGCTGGCGCTGGGATGCATGGGCATGAGCGAGTTTTACGGTCCGGCCAGTGATGCAGAGTCCTTGGCAACGCTGGATCTGGCGCTGGAGCGCGGCGTCAACTTTTGGGATACCGCCGATGTTTACGGACCTTTTCGCAATGAAGAACTGTTGGCTCAAGCGCTCAAAGGCCGTAGGCAGCAGATCTTTCTTGCCAGTAAATTTGGCATAGTCAGGGATGAAGCAGATGTGCACAAGCGCGGCGTCAACGGTCGCCCCGAGTATGTCCGCCGCTCTGTGGAAGCCAGCCTCAAGCGGTTGGGGACAGATTATATCGATCTCTATTACCAGCACAGAATGGATCCCGAGGTACCGATAGAGGAAACTGTCGGTGCCATGGCCGAGTTGGTGCAGCAGGGCAAGGTGCGCTATCTGGGCTTGAGTGAAGTGGACAGCGACAGGCTGCGCCGCGCCCACAAGGTGCATCCCATTACAGCGGTGCAGAGCGAATATTCTCTCTGGAGCCGGGATCCTGAAAGCAAGGTATTGCCGCTTTGCCAAGAGCTGGGAATAGGTTTTGTTGCCTACAGCCCTCTGGGGAGAGGCTTTCTCAGTGGTGCTATTCGCAGCATAGACGACCTTGCTGCCGATGATTTCAGGCGATCTCATCCCAGATTTCAGGGGGAGAACTTTGAACGTAATCTGGCGCTGGTGGATGCCATCAAGGCACTGGCTGAAAGCCGAGGTTGCAGTTCGTCACAGTTGGCGCTGGCATGGCTGCTCAGCCGCAATGAGCATCTGATCCCTCTGTTTGGCACCAAACGGCGGCGTTATCTTGAGGATAATATTCAGGCTTGCGCTCTGACTCTGGGCCGAGACGAGCTGGCGGCCATCGAAGAGGCGTTTCCCATCACAGCAGTAGCTGGGAGCCGTTATGGCGCACAGATGATGCCGCTGTTACCCAATGAGTAGTGGGGTTAACTTGAAGGGAGCTTTACACAAGTTCAATTGTGCCTAACCCTTAACCATAGGTCAGGGCCGCTACGTCACTGAGTGCTGGGGGGCGGAGGTTTGGAAAGGGGCGAGTGGATACCGCCCCATTTCTACCGTTCCATTCTACCGAACCATGCCCTCGGGAGCGGCGAGTGTCTTGTAGCGACTGGCTACGAGCAATAGCCAGGAATGGTAAGCCACTCTCTACAAAAGAGAAGGCCACGAGGACTTATTCGCATCTTCCCTAATATTGTTCACCATCCACGAATTCACTGACTTTAAAGAAATTTATTCCTTTTACATTATGTTCTTTAAATATATCAACCACTTTTTGATGGATGAATATTTCCCCCAATGATGTATCCGCAACTTGGAAAATCAATCGCTCAGCTTCTGGTATTGCATCTAAAACATCTTCACGGAAGTGATAGTTATCCATATCTGCATGAATCGTAAATCCATCAATGTTAGTCGAGCCATTACCTGGCATGTAGAATTTACTTCTATTCAGATCAATACAATTTAACGTCTTAAATGTATTGAGTGCCCACAGCCCTTTAACTGAGTTGTTTTGCTTGTCCTGAATAATTGCTGGGACAAACTGGCTACCATAAAGACCTGATTCAATAAGCTCTTTAAGTTTTGATGTCACTATGAAGTTTGGAACACTAAACGCCAAGGCGTAATCTTCCATTAGGAAATTTAAGTTATCATTTTTTGATACAAAAGAGAGGGTTTCCGACTCCACATTTAGCTTTTCAAAATCCCAGTTAGTATTGGCAGTATATGATGTTGGGATTAAGTCAGTTTTATATTCATCAAATTCATAGTCTGGGTAAACAATGTAATAAGATTCTTCATGAATATTCAAAAAAGTTCCTGTATCTAAACTGTGTGACAATTATTTCCATGGAAATTCGGACAATTCCCCTTTTATTCAATTCAGTAGACACGCATGGTCATGTAACCCATTTTGCCAAAAACCTATCAGATACAGCACCATGCGCGATGCCCACATCTTACAGGATTTGCGCAACGGATAATGCCCAAACTTATTTTCTATAACAGATTTTATTAAAAAACATTATCTATCATATGGTTGTGGTGATTTTGTGGAGTGTAAACCTAAGGTCGCGTGCATGTTTGACAGTATGTTCGCCGGGAATCATCCGTAGGACGCTGAGCCCCTCTTGGGCGCGTAGTGACAGGCTTACGAGAGAGGCTGGGATGCCAGAGTGGCGCCATCAGGGATGATTTTATGGCATGCCGAAAAGTCGCCAGGACGAAAGCCCGCGGCAGCTTTGGGGGGAAACTCTACGACTTTTGCCTGAATCTTGGGAACAGTGGTTGTTGCGTCTTGCCGATTAAGCTCTAGGAGCCGGGGGTGGGGTTTGTTAGAGTAAGCGCAGTTTTTGGCGGCGACCGTTGCGGGAAAGTATGAAAGCTCCAGTCCGATAGCCAATCGCCGAGTCAAAGTAATGAGCCAGGCACTGAGCCAAAGCTCTGAGTTAGAGCTATGAGTTAAGGCTCTGAGTTAAAGCCTTTAGGCCAAGGCTGTTAAACCAAAGTCGTTAAACCAAAGCCGTTAAAGTGAACCGAGTCATCGATGAATCCATGTCCCTTGTGTGCCAACACCCAGCCTAAACAGACAGTTCCCGCCAGGGTTGCCAGACGTTATTTTCTCTGCCCAGAGTGTCGGATCATCTTTCTCGACCCTGCGCATTTTCTGCCCTTGAATGAGGAGCAGCAGTTTTACGATACCCACGAGAACAGCATTGACGATCCCGGCTATGTGGGCTTTTTGCAACGCCTGTTGACGCCGGCGATGACCTTTCTGCGCCCGGGCATGCAGGGACTGGACTTTGGCTGTGGCCCTGGGCCGACACTATCAAAACTCCTGGCCAGGGAAGGGATAGCGTGTGACGATTTCGACCCGCTGTTTTTCCCCAATCCATTGCAGGCGCAGTATGACTTTATTCTCTCCAGCGAGTGTTTCGAGCACTTGCACTGGCCGGCAGCCGAGATAAGCGCGCTGCTGGCACGTCTGGTTCCCGGGGGCTATTTAGGCATAATGACTGACCGCTGGCAGAGTGAAGCCCAGTTTTATGACTGGCACTATACCCGGGATCCTACCCATTGCAGTTTCTTCCATCGTGCAACATTGGACTGGCTCTGTGAGACGTTTGCTTTGAACTTATGTTTTGTCGATGAGCGACGGATTGCCATTTTTCAGAAAAACTGAGGCATCAAAGTGAAGGGCTGGAAAGGGCAGGCAAGCCCCAATCCCTTTGGGGCTGTACCTTGAAACTGGGGCGCCTCCAGGAAGCAGCGACCCGGTTTTTCTCGCTATCAGTTGGCAGCGCCAGTGCTGAAGTTATTGTCCACCAGCGGCTGCTTGTTATCGGCCTGAGGTACATGGCACTGGGTACAGAAATAGTTCTGTCCATTGAGGGTGCCCTTGTCGTCGATAACATGGGACTTGGCCACAGGCGTTGCCTTCATGCGCTTGGCCTTGTTCCAGTCATGGCAGTTCATGCAGCTGTTTTTCTTCAGGCTGATGGGATAGTCGGCCTTGTGAGGAATGAGTGGCGGCTGCTCGGCGTAGTTACGCTCTATGGCGTTGCCACGCATTGGATAGGAAGGCATGGCATCGGCCGGGCGTACAGAGCTAATCTCTGCATCGCCACCGCCAAGAGAACTGACGTTAACCGGCTGAGCCGTTTCTGCCTGCTGTCCTGAGCAGGCGCTGAGTGCCAGCAGCATCGCGGCTGCGCTGAGTGTTTTTTTCATTGCTTGTTCTCCGCCTTGGTGGCAATTCGGTTGCAATCTATTTTGTTGGATTTGTCTTTGGCTTCACCCTTGGGTGAGAGCCGGGTTAATGGCGTATCAAACTCAAAGACCTTCTTGGCACAGACATCGATACAGCGGCCGCAGAGGGTGCAATCGGTACTGGTTATCGTTGGGTTGCTTCCCTTGAGGGCGGGTTTGAGCACCTGCCGTTCGGGACACACGGTAAAACAGTCCATGCAGTTGTTGCAGTCGTTGGCTCTTACCGCCTCGATATTGACCAGTCGCAGCTTGCCCAGCAGGCTGTAGAGGGCACCACTGGGGCACAGGTGGCTGCACCAGGCGCGCTCGCTGACGAACAGATCCAGCAGCAGTATCGCCAGTAGCAGCCACAGGCCGCTGAAGCCACCGAACAACAAGGCCCGGTAGGCCACGGGAACCGGGTTGAGCCACTCCCAGGCCAACAGGCCGGTTAGTGGGGGCAAGAGCAACACCAATACCAGCAGATAGTAGCGCAGCGACCTTGGCAGCTCGGGCAATCTGGGCAGGCCCAACTTGCGTCTGAGCCAGGCGGCCGTATCTGTCACCATGTTGACCGGGCAGACCCAGCTGCAGAACACCCGTCCACCCAGCAGGCCATAACCCAGGGCGACAATGGCGGCGCCGAGCAGCAGGCTCAGCTCCGGCAGATGGCCACTGGCCAGGCTCTGCAGCGTCACCAGCGGATCGGCCAGCGGCACTGTGTCCAGTAGCAGGCTGGCCGACAGGTTGCCTTTCAGTAGCCAGAGGCCAAACAGTGGCCCTATGGCAAACAGCAGCAAAACGCTCAGTTGTGACAAGCGTCTGAGTAGCAGGAACCTGTGTGCCTTCCACCAACCCAGGGTGGCGATGGCATCGGCGGCAAAGGCGTCTGAGCTTTTTTTTCGACTCATATTGCCCCTCCGTTACCCAGTCCGGGCAGCCCTTGATTGAGCATCTCCAGGGTGGTCTTTTCCGTGTCTATGTAAGTGTCGTGCTCGGCGGTCTTGCCGCTGGCGAGCTTCTGCGGCAGCACCTTGATCGCCGCCTCTTCCAAAACGCAGGCATGTTCACACTTGCCGCAGCCGGTACAGATATCGGCATGCACGGTAGGAATAAACATGGCGTGGTGGCCACTGCGCTCATTGCGGGCACGCTCAAGGGTGATGGCCTCATCGATGAGCGGGCAGACGCGGTAGCAGACATCACATCTCAGGCCTTTGAAGTTAAGGCAGTTTTTCTCATCTATTAGTACGGCTGTGCCCATTCTGGCATCCTCGATTTTCTCGAGGCCGGTATCCAGTGCCCCACTGGGACAGGCGCGGGTACAGGGAATGTCCTCGCACATCTCGCAGGGGATACTGCGGGCGCTGAAGAAGGGCGTGCCTGTGGCAGCCCCTTCAAACCAACGCGCCAGTTTCAGAGTGTCATAGGGACAAGCCTCGACACAGAGGCCACAGCGAACACAGGCCGAGAGAAAGGCGTCCTCGACGAGGGCGCCAGGGGGACGTATCGCCTGGGGCGCCAGCGACTGGGACTTGGCCAGCGCTGATATCCCCAGCCCGGCCAACCCCATCACACAGCCTGCTTTGGCCGTGGTCGCCAGAAACTGGCGACGATTGATGTTATTGACGCTATTGCGTTTGTCACCCATTACTGCCGCCTCACGCCTTCATCACTTTGACCGGACACTTCTTGTAGTCTGTCTCTTTGGACAGCGGGTCGGTGGCGTCCAGTACCAGCTTGTTGACCAATTGACGGGCATCGAAGAAGGGCATGAACACCACACCTTTGGGCGGCTTGTTACGGCCCTTGGTTTCAACCCGGGTCTTCACTTCGCCACGAGGCGAGGCGACGATGACTTCATCACCACGCTTGAGGCCACGGCTCTTGGCATCATCAGGATGCATGAAGATCTGCGCATCCGGATAGGCGCGGTACAACTCGGGTACTCTGGCGGTCATTGAACCTGTGTGCCAGTGCTCCAGCACCCGGCCTGTACTCATCCACAGATCGTATTCGCTGTTGGGCTCCTCGGCGGCCGGTTCGTAGGGCAGGGCGAAGATCACCGCTTTGCCATCCGGCTTACCGTAGAACTGATAGCCTGAACCCGGTTTAACGTAAGGGTCAGAACCTTCAACGAAGCGGCGCAGGGTTTCCTTGCCATCCACTACCGGCCAACGCAGACCACGGGTTTCGTGGTAGCGGTCGAACTGAGCCAGATCGTGACCATGGCCGCGACCGAAGGCGGCGTATTCTTCGAAGATCCCCTTCTGCACATAGAAGCCGAAGTGTTCAGATTCATCGTTGAGCTCGGCCTGACAGTCGCTGGTGGGGAACTTGTTGATCACTCCATTGGCGAACAGCACTTCATAGAGGTTCTTGCCGGCGTATTCAGGTTTCTTGGCAATCAACTCAGCGGGCCAGACTTCCTCTACCTTGAAGCGCTTGGCGAACTCCATCAGCTGCCACAGATCCGACTTGGCGCCTTCAGGGGCTTTCACCTGCTGGTGCCACATATGGGTGCGGCGCTCGGCGTTACCATAGGCACCTTCTTTCTCGACCCACATGGCGGTAGGCAGGATCAGGTCGGCCGCCATGGCGGTGACTGTTGGGTATGGATCTGACACCACGATAAAGTTTTCCGGGTTACGGAAACCGGGATAGATTTCATCGTTGATATTGGGGCCGGCCTGCATATTGTTGGTACACATGGTCCAGTAACAGTTGAGCTTGCCGTCTTTCAGCATCCGGCTCTGCAACACGGCATGGAAACCAGGCTTGGGCGGAATAGTGCCTTCAGGCAGCTGCCAGGCCTTTTCTGTGATGGCGCGATGCTTGTCGTTGTTGACTACCATATCGGCGGGCAGACGGTGGGCAAAGGTGCCGACTTCACGGGCGGTACCACAGGCAGAGGGCTGGCCTGTGAGAGAGAAGGGGCTGTTACCCGGAGTGGCAATCTTGCCGGTCAACAGGTGCAGGTTATAGAGCATGTTGTTGGCCCAAACCCCACGCACGTGTTGGTTGATACCCATGGTCCACAGGCTCATTACCTTGACCTTGGGATCGGCATAGGCCTTGGCCAGCTCCAGCAGGCGCTCTTTCTCCACGCCGCTCATCTCGCTGGCGTATTCCAGTGTGTAGCGGCTGACAAACTTGGCGTACTCATCGAAGCTGATATCGCTGAACTTGCCGTTACCTGGGTTCTTGGCTTTTTTCTCCAGCGGATGATCCGGACGCAGGCCATAACCTATGTCATCCACACCCAGAGCAAACTTGGTGTGCTTGTTGACGAAGTCCTTGTTGACCGCGCCATTTTGGATGATGTAGTTGGCGATATAGTTGAGGATAACCAGGTCGGACTGAGGCTTGAACACTATCGGGTTGTCGGCCAAATCGAACGAGCGGTTCTCGAAGGTAGACAGTACATGCACCTTACCGTCGGGGTGGCTCAGACGGCGATCCGACAGGCGGGCCCAGAGGATGGGGTGCATCTCGGCCATGTTGGCGCCCCAGAGCACAAAGTGATCGGCGGCTTCCAGGTCGTCATAACAGCCCATGGGTTCATCGATACCAAAGGTACGCATAAAGCCGACCACGGCCGAGGCCATACAGTGGCGGGCATTGGGGTCGATATTGTTGGTGCGGAAACCTGCCTTATGCAGCTTGGAGGCGGCGTAGCCTTCCCAGATGGTCCACTGGCCTGAGCCGAACATGCCCACAGAAGTCGGGCCCTTGGTGTTGAGCGAGTGCTTCCACTTTTCTGCCATCACATCGAAGGCCTTATCCCAGCTCACGGGGGTGAACTCACCGTCTTTGGCATACTGGCCGTCTTTCATCCGCAGCAGTGGAGTGGTCAGACGGTCTTTTCCGTACATGATTTTCGACAGGAAGTAGCCCTTGATGCAGTTCAGGCCCTTATTGACCGGGCTCTCAGGATCGCCCTTGGTGGCGACGACCTTGCCCTCTTTTGTGCCTACCAGCACAGAGCAGCCGACACCGCAGAATCGGCAGGGGGCCTTGTCCCATTTGATATTGTCTTTCTGCTCAGCGGCTTCGACGACTTTCACTGGCAGAGTGACTCCAACGGCCGTGGCGGCGGCAACGGCGGCGTTGGCTTTAAGAAACTCGCGGCGGCTTATGCTCATGGTGTTTCCTCACTCTTTATTTCTTTTGTTTGACTGACAGGCTCAGAATCGACCTGATGATAGATAAGACTGCTGGACAGTATCCCGGGCAGACGGTTGATTGCTTCGACGTTATCCAGGATCTCGCCCTGGCTTTCGCCTTCGAGGGTGACTACCAATTTGCCTTCTGGGCTGCTGGCGTGGACTTCGGCGCCTTCAAGGGCCTGGATGGCAGTGGTCACCGCCTCCAGGGTTCCCGGAGCGGCATGCACCACCAGACTGGTGACATGGTATTCCATCTCTGTTTGTTGCTTCATTGAGGCTCACCTCGACAGGTAAGGGCGACTGGCACGGCATGGGCCGAGTCACCGGAACTGAATCAAAGTCTAGACCTCATTAAAAATGTGGGTATACCTCTTGAGAGGTAATGAAAGCGATTGGCGATCCGGATCAACATTTTCAATGTGATCTGAATCCAAGTTTGAAATTTAAACAGATTAGCCGCTTGACTCTTGCAATATTAATGCAACGCCATTTTGAGAATAGTTCTTGTTTACTACCTAAAGTGGGTTATTCAATAGCCGGTCAGCTCCATATAACCCACGCCGGTTTGTGTGCCCTTGATGGTGATGGGCCCCTCCCAGTAGGGGATAGACAGGTTCATGGCGGCATTGGGATTGAGGGCTTCCAGAGTCAGTGACAGAGATTCTCCCGGCAGCTCCAGTTGCCAGGCGACAGGGTAGCGACCGCTGGCCGTTTGTTGCCAGTCCTTGACGCTGAGGCTGATATCATCGAGCGCCAGCAGGTGGCCACTGCCGTCGGGATACATGCGCTTGCCGCTGAAAAAGGCTTTGTTTTCCTGCTCTCTGAGCTGAAACAGCATCAGGGCCGAGCCGTCATCGAGCCGCAAGGCGAACCAGTCCCAGCCCTGTTGGCCGCGACTGAGAAATTCTGAGCTCCACTCCCTATCGAGCCAGGCATTGCCGGATATCTGCAGCCATTGCTCCTTGTGGCGCACTCTGCCTTTGACCCGAATAAAAGGCTGGCTGTAGTAGTAAGAGGCCACAGTGCCGGCGGCATTTTTACGGCTGAAACCCTTATCTCCCTGAATCTGCAGCTCGGCCTGGCTATCGAGTTGTAACTCGAAGGCAAAGTCCTCTTCGCTGACCTGTAAACTGGCGGGAAACAGCCCGCTATTGGGGCCGCTTGCCGCCTGACTTTGCCAGCGCCAGTTATCGAGCCAGACCCTGAGCGGCAAGCCCATGGCTCCGGCCTGAGTTTTGTCCTGGGCTCCCTGGGGATGGGCAGCTTTGCCTTGGGGCGCGGCAAGCGCGCCCCTGGCCCAGCGCTCGGCGCTTTGGTGACTGTTTTGAAAGCTCAGTGCGCTGTGGGCCATATAAAGCTGATTCGTCGCCCAGGGAGAGCTGGATTCAGGTTCACACGGGGAGAGGGCGATACGAAACTGAGTCCATTGCAGCCCGAGGGGTTCACCGCTTTGCGTGGTCAGATTGGCGGTCAGATACCACCACTCCTGACGAAACCTGGGGTGGGGCAGGTGATCTTCCGGAAACTGCAGCGCCGCGCCTGGCTCGACTTTCGCATAACCTTCGCTCGCTGTACCCATCACCCGGCTCATGGCCCGTGAGTCTTGCTGCTGAGCCTGATCTTGATGAGCCTTATCGCAGCCACTCAGCACAGCGCCGCCCAGCAGTAGAGCTGCTAACAAGGGCGCTGCGGCACGCCACTGCATTGTAATCAATCGCATTAGAGCACCTCCTGTTGCAGACTGGAGACCAGAGAGCGGCGGCTCTGCCAATAGAGGGGAACTATCACCGCCAGGATGCAGCACAGCAGCGACAAAAGCACCACCCGGCCATAGGCCAGCCAGTCCCACTGCATGGCTATGGTCCAGCCGAAGGCCTGCAGCGTCACCTTATGGATAAGCAGGTAACCGAGAATCGCCCCCATGGGCAGGGCCAACAGACAGGTGAGCAGCACCACCAGCAGCATCTGCAATAGCAACATAGACAAAAGCCGGCCACGGGTAAGCCCGAGCGAGCGTAACATGGCGAGGCTCGCCTGGCGGGACTGGGTCAGCATCAGCACGGCACTGAAAAGCCCCACGGCGGCCACCAGTAAGGTCAGGGTGTTGAGCACCAGGGTAATGCTGAAGGTCTTGTTGAAGACCCGAATCGCCTCATCGCGAATTTTTTGCTGGCTGTAGACCTGTACCGGACTGAGTCCAAGCTCTTGAATGAGGGCGCGCTCTAGGGCGGCAATGCTTGTGAGTCCTGCCCCCTTGGCCCTTTCTGCACTTGTTGCTATGCCACTCACAGCCAGGCTAACGGCTTCAGTTGGCAGCTTAAGCCCTTGCCAGAGGGATTGCGCCAGCAGGACCTCCCCCTTGGGATTGCCATAGTCGTAATAGATGGCGCTGATGGGCAGGGTCAGTGGTGTCTTACATTCCTTATCCGGGCAGAGGCTGAGCTTGTCGCCCGGCGCCAGCCCCAGCGTCAGGGCCAAGGGCTCGCTGATAGCCAGAGCCTGGCCTTGGATCACTGTCTGCAGTGCTTGCTGTTGCTTGTTTGGGGCTCCTTGCACCTGAGCCTGGGCTGGGGTTTTCAGCGCTGTGGTGCGCGCGATAGAGTCGGCGTCCCGGCTGATAAGGTTTATCTCCAGCGCATTGTCGCTCCCCTTGGCATAGAAGGGTGCCTGCCATTGGTAGAAATGAGCCAATCCGGGGGCTTGCTGCTCAAGAAAATGCTCCAGCTTCGCCATATTGCCGGCGCCCGGGCGGATATAAAGCTCGGCATGCAGGCGGGTGTCGAGCCAGCTTCTAAGGGTCTTGTCAAAGCTGCCTACCAGGGTATTCATGGCGATATTGGCACACAGGGCGAGT
Source organism: Shewanella sp. VK101 (assembly GCF_056497865.1). Classification (NCBI taxonomy): domain Bacteria; kingdom Pseudomonadati; phylum Pseudomonadota; class Gammaproteobacteria; order Alteromonadales; family Shewanellaceae; genus Shewanella; species Shewanella sp. VK101. Next base: position 3,928,620 of record NZ_CM151402.1, on the reverse strand, counting down.
AGCAGCGCCATCATGGCCAGCGCCAGCGGTGCCACCAGCTCTCGGGTATCGGCGATGGCGTACTTGCTGAGTCCGGACGGAAACAGCCGCGCCAATAGCCCGAGCAAAGACTGCAACAGTTGCGGCAACAGCAGCGGGATAGCCAGGGTCAAGAGCCCCATCAAGCCCAGGCTGTGTTGGTGGGTTTGGCTCAAGGGATAAAGCAGCGCCGTCAGGGCAAGCAGCGCAACCCCAATGAGAAACAGGCGTTTGTGCATGCTTCTGTGTCTGTGTGCATGCCATTGGCTCTGGGTATTTTGTGCCAGGCTCTGATGACACAGCTCAAGATACAGGGGCACGCAGGCCAGCAGTGCGGCGATAAGTGTCAGACCGGCGCCTTCGGCCAACCATTGCCAGCGCCAATTCCCTGGCAGCAGAGTCGCACCATAGAGCTGCTCCAAGGTCAGCGCCACCATGGGCTGCAGCCACTGGCTGAGCTGCAGCGCCAGAATAAAGCCACTGGCCGAGCCAATGAACACCAGCAACAACAACTCCAGCAGCAGCGCCAGCATCAGGGCACGTCGTCCCAGGCCCTGCTTGAGCAACAAGAGCAACAAACGGCGGCGTTTCATCAGGCTGTAGCGTACACCGTTGTAGGCGATAAACAGCCCCACCACGAAGGCCAACATCCCCATGGCGTTGAGATTCAAATGAAAACTGCGGGTGAGCGCTGTCAGGGCGGCGCCCTTGTCCTGCTCGCTGATATTCAGCTTACCCAGCGGCAGTCCGCTTTGCTTGAGCCGCTCTTTGAGCCTCAGCGGCTCGCCAAAGAGGGCGATATAGCTGAGGGTGCCTTCGCGCTTTAATAGCTGCTGGGCCAGCGAGATATCCAGATAGAGGCGGTTGCCGAGCTGCTGTGAGTCGGCGAGCGCCAGCACTTCGAGCGTGCGTCCACCGAGGGACAGGGTTGGCGGCGCCTTGAGTCCCTGATGCAGGCTGTCGCTCATGACAATGATGGGCTCACCGGCGAGCAGTCTATTCAAGGGCAGATGGTTGCGGCCATTGCCCCTTTGCTCGAAGGTGCCGAGGGCGGCAATGATATCGCTGCCTTCCACTTGCCACTGGCGACCCTGAGCGTCGTCAAGGACGCCGCTGATCACCGGCAGTGCCTGGATGCCGCTTTGGCGCAGTTGAAAATAGAGTGCTTCATCGAGGCTGGCCCCGCGGGCCTTGGGGGTGATAAAAAGGCTGGCCTGTTGTCCCAGGGCTTCGCCCGCCTCACGGTAGCTGTTGATGGCGTTGTCGTTGGTAGCCTTGACGCCAATCAGCAGAGTCACCGCCAACACTATCCCCAGCAGTATGGCGCCGGCCTGCAGCGGCGCCTTGCGATAGTGGGCCAGGGTGACTTTCAGGGCCTGCCAGGCCAACTTGATTGTGGTCAGCGCCCCTGTGTCATTCATGAATGCGCCCTTGCTGCAGGTGCCAGCGGCGCTGCATATAGGCGGCGGCCGTTTCGCTGTGGGTGACCATCAGAATGGCACTGCCGGCATCGGCGGCGAGAGCGCACAAAAGCTGCATCACCTCATCACCGGCGGCGGCATCAAGGTTGCCTGTCGGTTCATCGGCCAGCAGCAATTCAGGCTTATGGGCCAGGGCGCGGGCAATGGCGACTCTCTGCTGTTGACCACCGCTGAGACTTTCGACTTCCCGGTTCAACAGTGGCGTCAGCCCCAGCGCCTGCACCAGGTGATCGCACCAGGCTTGCCATCCTTCACCGAGCAGCGACAGGGGAAAAAGAATATTGTCGCGAACATTGAGCGGCGTCAGTAGGTTGAATTGCTGGAACACCACCCCCAGATGACGGCGGCGAAAGGCGCTCCACTGTTTGTCCTGCCAGCGGCTGCTGTCTTGACCTGCCAGCAGAATGCGGCCCTGATCCGGGTGCTCAAAACCGGCTATCAGATTCAGCAGTGTGCTCTTGCCGCTGCCGCTGGGACCGGTCAATGCCACCGTCTCGCCGGGTTTTATCTCCAGGCTGAGATTTGCCAGCACCCTGTGGGGGCGATCGCCGTCCAAAAATCCTTTGCTTACCCCTTCCAGCAACACCTGGCTCTGCATCTGAACTCCTGTGACCCGCAGTAATCTGCTACAGCATAACAAGTTTTTTCAATCGGTGAACTCGACTTTCAGCTGTTGTTACCGCGTAAACCGAACCTGGTTCGGTCGCTCGGGGTGTAGGCCAAGGTCAAATTTTTTGCAGCAAACAGGGCGCGAGTCGGTTTTGGCCCTTGAGCCGGGGGCCATTTAGGCGCAAACTGTGCCACCTGCCACAAATAACGTGGCAATCCGTTCGGATGAAGGTAGCAGGAGAGTGGGGAATCGCCCCCACACCGACGAGGCAATTTCCACCGGTTAACCCGGTTGGAGGTACTCTTTCAGGTGCTGGTCAGCATTGACGGCGTGGACTGTTACTGGACGAGCCTCTGGAGAGACCGGGCATGCCCCGGCGCCGAAGGCGAAAGTGCCGGCTTAGGCCGGCGCGAAACGCTCAGGCAAAAGGACAGAGGAGAGGATGATTGCACCGCCTTGCCTCTGGTGATCTTTCGCTTTTGGCCTCTGCTGCCGCGGTTTCGCAGCCATTTCTTTTCCTCCTCCGTTTATTAATTTTGATGTTTAATAACTGAGGAATCTATGGATTTTCATGCACTTCTTACCCAGATAAACGCTATTGTCTGGGGACCTGCCACCTTAGTCTTGTTGGTGGGAACCGGTATTTATCTGAGCTTCAGGCTGGGATTCATTCAACTGTTACGTCTGCCGCTGGCGCTGCAGTTGCTGTTCAAACCCGCCAATGGCAAAGGGGAACTCTCCTCTTTTGCCGCCCTCTGTACCGCACTGTCGGCCACCATAGGCACGGGCAATATTGTCGGGGTGGCTACTGCCATCAAACTCGGTGGCCCCGGCGCCCTGTTCTGGATGTGGATTGCCGCCTTGTTTGGCATGGCCACCAAGTATGCCGAGTGTCTATTGGCGCTTAAGTTTCGCACCACAGATCGCCACGGTAACATCGCCGGTGGCCCCATGTACTACATAGAAAAAGGCCTGGGGCTCGGCTGGCTGGCCAAGCTGTTTGCGGTTTTCGGTGTCGGTGTCGCTTTTTTCGGTATCGGGACTTTTGCCCAGGTCAATGCGATTTCCGAAGCCCTGACCATCGCCTTTGATGTGCCAGCCTGGAGCACGGCCGTGGTGCTGACCTCGCTGGTGGCTGCCGTGACCTTAGGGGGTGTTAAACGGATTGCGGCTGTGGCACAAAAGTTGGTGCCCACTATGGCTATAGGCTATGTGGTTGCCTGTCTTTGGGTGCTGCTGAGCGCCAGCGAGGCGATTCCGGATGCGATAGCGCTGGTGTTGCATTCCGCCTTCAATCCGGTGGCGGCTGGCGGTGGCTTTTTGGGGGCCGGTATCGCCCTGGCGATTCAAACCGGGATTGCTCGTGGGGTATTCTCCAACGAGTCGGGTTTGGGCAGTGCCCCGATAGCGGCGGCAGCCGCCAAAACCAAGGAGCCGGTTGAGCAGGGACTGGTGAGTATGACGGGCACCTTCTTCGATACCATCATCATCTGCACCATGACGGGCTTGGTGCTTATTCTTACCGGTGTCTGGAATGGCGATACCGCCGGGGCCGGCATGACCAGTGCTGCTTTTTCCAGTGCCACTACGCCGCTGATTGGCCAGTATTTGGTGACTGTGGCGCTGGTGTGTTTCGCCTTTACCACTATTCTTGGCTGGAACTATTATGGCGATCGCTGCTGGAGCTATCTCACCAAGGGCCGCTGGATCCCGCTCTATCGCTGGGTTTTTCTTGGACTTATCGCCTCGGGCGCCTTTATCACGCTGGATCTCATCTGGCTGCTCGCCGACATAGTCAATGGCTTGATGGCGATACCCAATCTGATTGCCATTATAGGTCTGCGCCACCTGGTGCTGGCAGAAACCCGCAGTTATTTTCAGCGTCTGCGCGGCTGCGGTGATGAGGCTCTGCCTCAGGCCGATGCCTGAGTCTTGAGCGAAGCAATCAAGGCCAGCAACCAGTCTTCAAACCGTCTTATCCTGGCCAGTTTGGGTGAGGCGGCGTGATACAAGAGGTGATAGCGGATCCCACCCGGTAGCACTTGCGGCAGAGGCGCCGTGAGCGTACCGGCGCGGATATATTGCTGGGCCATCAGGCGGGAGCCTAAAAACACCCCGTGGCCTGACAGCGCCGTGCTCAGTGCCATATCCAGATTGGCGACCCGCACCCAATTGAGCGCCTGGGTATCCGGCGTGATACCTGCCGCCGCAAACCAGGCCAGCCAATCCTGTCCCGGCTTGTCGTCGGCATCGATAAGCCAGCATTGGCTCAGTTGCGAGGTATGTGTGAGTGCTTGCTCCTGTGCCAGTTGGCTGGAACACAGGGGTACTGTGTCATCGTCGAACAGGTGACGACAGTAAAGCTCACCCGCATCAATGTCACCAAAACGTATCCCGATATCCATCTCTGCGTGTTGGAGATCTTCCAGCTGACTCGAGGCCCAGACCCTGACCTTGATTTCCGGATGCTGCCGATTGAACAGCCCAAGATTCGGCAGCAGGATCAAGGAGGCAAAGGACTGAGTTGTCGTGATGTTGAGCTCTCCTGGAACCCCCTGGCATTGTATCTCTTGCCAGCAGGAGCCGATGGAGCCGAATGCCGCCGTCAGGGTATCGGCCAACTGCTGAGCACGGCTGGTGGGCTGCATGCTGCGACCGCGGCGAATAAAGAGTTTGATCCCCAGGTGAGCCTCCAGCAAGCGTAGCTGTTGGCTGACCGCCGCTTGGGTGATATGTAACTCTTCTGCGGCTTGGGTGTAGCTCTTGTGCCGCGCCGCCGCTTCCAGGCAGCGCAGTCCCTTGAAGTGATCTAAGTGTTCCATAAGCTGTACTTATTTTAATGGTAAGAAATCATCGTTGGTTTTACGGTGGGCGCCGCGGCAAAATGCATTTGGTCACCACAGGAGCTCGCCATGAATTCAGCCACTCAAAAACCTTGTTTAAACCCAGATAGTAGAGATTCTACTGCCAATAGCAAGCCGCATGGAAAGGGGCGCTTTCAGCGCTGGCTTGCAGCTATTGGCCGTTCTCTTTCCCTGCAACATAAGAGTTTATTTAAATAATTCCAGCTTATCTTTTTCTGTGTGTTTTATGCCAGTTGGCTGCAGCTGACTTTTTTGTGAAATTTGCTCCGCTTCACTTGTTTAACCGCATGGCTAATGCTTAAATAACAAGGTTAATTTTTGACCTTTAATCAGTTAGTTGACTTCAGTCGCCTGATGTACTTCGGCATTGATTGCCCAAGAGAGTGTGTCTGACAATAGGACTTTGCAGTAGCAGAGTCGCAAGGAAATCGTCAGAGAGGCAGAGCTATGCCGGATACCGCGACACTCAGAACTTTTCGCAGCCGTATTCTGTTGCAGATAGCCATTCCCTTAATCAGCATCATGACTGTGATTTCGGGGATTACCGGCTGGTATAACTATCAGGAAGAAGAGAAAGCCTTCTTTGCCGACTTGGCCGAAAAGGCAGACTTCGCCGCTAAAAGGCTCGAGTTTGAGCTGTCTTTGGCACAAAGGGATAGCCAGACACTGGCTTACAGCCTGGGGAATCTGGAGTCTTTCGAACGTCTGCAACAAGCGGATAATCTCTATCAGCTGCTCAGGGACAGATTGCAGCGCAATCCCAACTTTTACGGCAGTGCCATCGCCTTTCAGCCCGGGTTTCTGCCCGGGCAAAAACGCTTTGCTCCCTATGCTTTTCGTCAGGACCTGTCGATTGTCACCATGGACATAGGCCAGGAAGCCTATGACTACACCAGTGGCGAGTGGGACTGGTGGACCGAAGCACTCAAGCTGGCGGATGGGTTTTGGACGGCCCCCTATTTTGATGAAGGTGCCGGCAATGCACTGATGATCACCTTCTCGCAACCCTTTGGCAGCGAAGGGGCGCCGCTGGGCGTGGTTACCACAGATCTGGCACTTTCCAGCCTGCCGATACGTTTGGGGATAGATCCCAAAAAGCTGTTGGTATTGGACAACCAGGGCCGGCTCATCTATCACCCGGACAATAATCTTACCCGCAACGCCAAATTGGAAGACTGGCTGGCTAATACCGCCGCCGGCAAGGAAGCGGCGCAGCATATCTATGCCGCCGACACCCCCGAGGTGGCCCTGAGCGATCTCAACGGCGTGCAGTACCTTGCCAGTGTCGCCAGGGTTGCACCACTGGAGTGGCGGGTGTTGGTGATCACGCCGCAAAAGCAGTTGCTGCGTTCTTTCCTGCAGGATTTCAGCTCCTTGACGCTCAACCTGTTGCTGCTGGCTATGATACTGCTGGTCACCAGTTACTGGAGCGCCAAGCGTCTCACCCAGCCTCTGGAGCAGTTGGAAGCCGGGATAGTGGACTTCAGCAAGGGGTTGATCAAACGCTTGCAAAAACCCGAAGGCGTGGTGCGGGAGATTGCGACTCTCAGCAATAAATTCAATGAGATGGCTGAAATTCTCGAAGAGAGGGAACAGGCGCTGCTCGACTCCCGCGGCAACAGGTTTGCCAAGCTTATCGACGGCATGAGTGACAAGTCCTTCTACTGCTCCATGGATCCCAACGGCGCTATAGTACAGGCCAGTGAAGGGGTGAAGAAGGTCTTGGGTATCACTCCTGAAGTGCTCAGGCGTAAGTATCAGCGGCTGTTTTCCAGCAACAGTATCAACGAAGCCAACTGGCAGTATATGGAACAGGCGCTGGCCGGCGAGTCGGTGCCGCCGCATCAGGTGGAGTTGGCCGATGCCGAAGGTGGCTTGAGGCGTTTGGATCTGTTTATGCAGCCTCTGCTCGATGATGAAGGCAAGCTGATTTCGGTGGAGATGCTGTTTAATGATGTCACCGAGCAGTTTTCCGCCGCGGCCTGGTCCAACGCCGTGCTGGAGGCGGCGCCGGAGGCGATGCTTATCGTAGATGAAGGCGGCATGCTGGTGTTCTCCAACAGCCGCTGTCAGGAGCTGTTCGGTTATGCCGCCGAGGAGATGCTCAAACTCAATATCGACCAACTGTTGCCGGAAGTGGACCGGCTGGAACACGCAGCCAAGCGCCATGCCTTCGTGACCGACGGCAAGGATCGCATGATGGCCAAGGGCAAGGCGCTGCAGGCACTCAAGTGCGATGGTTCCCAGTTCCCGGTGCAGATAGGTTTGAGCCTGTTGCCTACCGATCACAAGGGTAAACGTCAGGTGGCGGCATCGATTCGGGATCTGACCGAGCAACTGGCGGTAGAGCGTAAAATTCGCGAGAGCGAGAGCCGTTTTCGTGGCCTGGTATCCAACATCCCCGGCGCCGTTTATCGTACCCGGGTCGATGAGCAGTGGACCATGGAATATGTCAGCGACAATATCACTGAGATAAGCGGCTATCCGGCCTGGCACTTCATCGACAGCAAGAAGCGCAGTTATGGTTCACTGGTCATAGATGAAGACAAACAGCTGTGTATCGACACCATCAACTCGGCCCTGGCCGAGCAGCAAGCCTTCGATGTTGAGTACCGTATTCGCCACCGGGATGGCAGTGTGCGTTGGATCCATGAAAAGGGTAAGGCCAGCTATGATGAAGACGGTAACCCGCTGTGGTTCGATGGTAGCCTCAATGACATCACCGACAGCAAGCTGGCTCAAGAGAAGATGGAGCAGTCACGGGAGCAATTGGAAACCATCACAGAGTCTGTGCCCAGCACTGTGTATCAACTGTTTTGGCAAAGCCAGCAGCAACGCAGATTCACCTTCCTTTCCAGTGCAGCCATCGCCACTCTTGGCCACCACAAGAATGAGGTGATGGCCGATTTTGATCTGGTGGCCGAGCGGATTGTTGCCGAAGACAGGGGCAGCATTATTCGCCTGCTTTCCGGCGAGAGTGGACTGCAATGGATTAAAGAGTTCCGCTACCGGCATCCTTCCGGTGAGGTGCGTTGGCTAGAGGCCGGTGCCAAGGGCAGTAAACAGCAGGATGGCATGCTCTGGAACGGTTATCTGACCGACATCAGCGGCCGTAAGGAGATGGAAACCGAGCTGGCCCAGAGCGAGGCCCACTTCCGGGCCCTGTTTGATAACGCAGGTATAGGCATAGTCAACCTGGACGATCGCGGCACCATAATGGATTGCAATGGCCAGTTCTGCAGTGACATGGGCATGAGTGCCGAGCAGCTCAAACGTCGCTCGTTTGCCGATTTGATGGCGCCGGAAGACAGAAGCAATGCCAGCGAGCTGTACGAGCGCTTGAAGCGAAGTGACGATCACAGTGTCAGCGGCGAGTGGCGCCTGCTCAGTGCCTCCGGCGAGCCCATGTGGATGGCAATCAACGCCTCCGAGCTTGAAGAGGAAGAGGGCCGTGAACGTTCTGTGGTTATGAGTATCGCCAACATTACCCGCCTCAAGCTATTGTCCAACGAACTGATGGCTGCCAAGGAAGATGCCGATGCCGCCAACAAGGCCAAGAGTGACTTCCTTGCCAATATGTCCCATGAGATCCGCACCCCGATGAACGCCATTATCGGCATGTCTCAGCTGTGCCTGCAGACACAGTTGGATCGCAAACAGCGTAACTATGTGGAAAAAATTGAACGGGCTTCGCAATCCCTGCTGGGGATCATCAATGACATTCTCGACTTCTCCAAGATTGAGGCCGGCAAACTGGATATCGAAGTGGTGCCGTTCCAGCTCGACAGTATTTTGGAAGATCTCGGGGATATGTTCTCTGAGCGCGCCGCCGACAAACAATTGGAGCTGCTGTTTGCCGTGGCCCCCAGCGTACCCAGCCACCTGGAAGGGGACCCACTGCGTCTCGGTCAGGTGCTTATTAACCTGATGAACAACGCCATCAAATTCACCGAACGGGGTGAAGTGATGCTGTCGATAAGTGAGCTCAGCCGCGAGCAGGATGAAGTGATCCTGAGATTCGCGGTGCGCGACAGTGGCATAGGTCTGACGGCCGAGCAGCAAGCCAGATTATTCAAGTCTTTCAGCCAGGCAGATACATCGACCACGCGTAAATACGGCGGTACCGGGCTTGGGCTGGCGATTTCCAAACAACTGGTAGAACTGATGGGCGGCGAAATCGGCGTCGAGAGCCAGTTTGGCAACGGCAGTTGTTTCTTCTTCACTGTGCGGCTCAAGGTTGCGGAAAACGACAAGCTGAATGTAGAGCAGGAACTGGAGGGCATGCCCATTCTGGTGGTCGATGACAACGGTACCGCCAGAGATATATTGCGCACCACGCTCGAGAGCATGGGCTTTACCGTTGACTGTGCCCGCAGTGGCATGGAGGCGCTGGATAAGGTGAAGCGCAAGTCCTACAAGATGGCCTTGATCGATTGGAAGATGCCTGAGATGGACGGCATGGAAACCGCGCGGCAGATACTACAGGTAAAAGAGCCGCCGCTGATCCTCATGGTGTCGGCCCACGCCAACAGTGACTTTATCGAACAGTTGGAGCAACTCGGGATTAACGGCTATATCACCAAGCCGGTCAGTGCCTCCAGGCTGCTCGATGGCATTATGCTGGCTCTTGGGCGTCAGGGCCATATTCCTGTCAGGCGCAAGGCGTTGGATCTCGAATCCCTGCAACTGGCAGCTCTTGCCGGCAAACGTGTGTTGCTGGTGGAAGACAACGAGATGAATCAGGAAGTGGCGACCGAGTTTCTTGAGCAGGTGGGCATAGACTTGTCCATCGCCGAGAATGGCCAGATAGCACTGGAGAAGTTGGCGCAGCAGCAGTTTGATCTTGTACTGATGGACTGCCAGATGCCTGTGATGGATGGATATCAGGCCACAGAGGCACTGCGCAAGATGCCTGGGCTTGAGCAGTTACCTGTGGTTGCCATGACGGCCAACGCCATGGCCGGTGACAAGGAGATGTGTCTGCGAGCGGGCATGAATGACCACATCGCCAAGCCGATAGAAGTCAGCCTCTTGTATCAGGTGTTGTTGCAGTATCTGGGAGGTGGGCAAGTCCCGGCCGCAGCAGGGAGCAATGACGCTGGTATGGCCCATGGCGATGCTCCTGAGAATCTGGTGAGCTGGCCGGAACACGAGAGCCTGGATATCGATCGCGGACTGCAGCTGGTACAGCATTCAGAGCGCCTCTATCGGCGCATCTTCGAGCGTTTCCTCGGTAGTCAGGGCAATGTCGGCAAACGGATTCGCAAGGCGCTCAAGGAACAACAGCAGGAAGAAGCGGTCAGGGCGGCGCATACCCTTAAGGGGCTGGCAGGTAACCTTTGCTCCGAGCCTTTGGTGGAAGAGGCCAGGCAATTGGAAGCCAAGTTGGCGGCCGGTGAAGAATGTGAGCAAGAGTTGCTGGCGGTGGAAACCCGGGTTGCAGCCATTGTCGAAGCCATTGCGGACTGGATGGGTGATAAGCCACACAGCGATCCTCAGACGGAAGGTGATGCCGCCGAGGAGATTGATCCCGAGGCGCTTAAAACCGCCCTGGAGCAACTGCTGCAGAGTCTGGAAGACGCCGATGCCGAAGCCGTTGTTCAACTGGAAGCATTGAGCCGCAGGGTGAGCAAGCCTCTGTGGCAGCGCCTGAAACCTGTCAGCAGCATGGTCGGCAGCTATCAGTTTGACGATGCCGCCGATCTTATCCGCGAGCTGCAGCAGGAGCTGAACGAGACCGAGCAGGCCTGACTATACTCATTAGGGGATATTCGCGCCGCCAGTAAAGCACTGTGGCGCTGAAATAGGATGTGGAGCCCGTAACAAGAGGGAGATTGAGATGGAAAAAGCCACTGTACTGGTGGTGGACGATACACCGGAGAACATAGATATTCTGGTGGGGATCCTCGGCGACGATTATAAGCTCAAGGTGGCGATAGATGGCCCAAGAGCGCTGGCGTTGGCGCAGAAGAGCCCTCCGGATCTGATCCTCCTGGATGTGATGATGCCGGGCATGAATGGCTATGAAGTTTGTAAGCGTCTCAAGCAGGAACCCATGACCAGCCATATCCCGGTGATCTTTGTCACCGCTCTCTCTGAGGTGGCCGATGAGACCCAGGGCTTTGATTTGGGGGCTGTCGACTACATCACCAAGCCTGTCAGTGCCCCGATAGTCAGAGCCAGGGTACGTAACCACTTGGCCCTCTATGATCAGAAGCGTTTGCTGGAACAACAGGTGCGCGAACGTACCCGCGAGCTGGAACAGACCCGCTTCGAGATCATCCGTCGTCTGGGCCGTGCCGCTGAATACAAGGATAACGAGACCGGCTTACACGTTATTCGCATGAGCCACTATGCCAGGCTCCTGGCACAACAGGCCAAGCTGCCGGACAACTTCTGTGAGCTGCTTTACAATGCGGCGCCCATGCATGATATCGGCAAGATAGGTACTCCGGATGCTGTGCTGAAAAAGCCGGGGAAACTGGACGCCGAAGAGTGGCGAATCATGCAGCAACACGCCGAAATCGGTGCCGAGATTATCGGTGAGCACCCGGATCCTCTGTTGCAGATGTCCCGGCGCATTGCGCTGACTCACCACGAGAAGTGGGATGGCTCTGGTTATCCCAATGGCTTGAAAGGCAATGATATTCCCATTGAGGGGCGAATCGTCGCCATTGCCGATGTCTTCGATGCCCTGACCTCGATTCGACCTTACAAGAAGGCCTGGAGCATAGAAGATACCATGGCGTTACTGGAGTCTGAGGCGGGGAAACACTTTGACCCTGAATTGGTGGAACTGTTCAAACAGATACTGCCCCAGGTGATAGAGGTGCGTGATACTCATATGGAAACTGAATCCGGCACTGAATAGCGACAAACTGCGGATAAAAATAAAGGCGCCGACGGCGCCTTTATTGGGTCATTCATTGTTACTCCTGCTCTTCCAGAGAGTAGGGCAGAGGCAGTACCGTCAGTTCGCTGTTTTCATCATCAGCGATGCGGAATTTGGCGCCGACTTCTGTGTCATTGGCCAGCACTGCGGTCAGCAGCAACTCGCCATTTCGTTGTACGGCTTCAATAATGCTGCCGCCCTTACGAAAACCTTCATCCAGCGCCATCTCCAGCGTGGTTTCCGGGGTGACATCGACAGTGGCTTTACCCTTGAGAATATAGAGGGCTCGCTTGTTGCCGCCGCGATACTTCATTCTGGCCACGGTTTCCTGGCCCATATAGCAACCCTTGGTGAAGCTGATGCCGTTGATGGCCTGCAGGTTGCACATTTGCGGTACAAATTGGCCCATGTGTGATGCCGGCAGGTTAGGGTAGGCGGCAAGGATTTCCAGCTCTTGCCAGGCACTGGCATCGACTGGAGACTGCTGCTGGCACAAGGCATCGGCCCGGGCCTTGGGCAGAACCAGAATAAAGCGCTCGCCGTCCTGCAGTACCACGCCGTCATCGACAGCACTCACTTGCTGCTCTGGACTGAAGCCCGGGAACTGCTCTGCCAACCAAGTGACAGCCTTGGCGCCGGCTATACCCAAGAGACTGTAATCGTCGCTGACATCGACCAGTTCGGCCTTGCTGAACACAGCGTACTTCTTCAGTTGCGGCAAGTCGGCAGCCAGGGTATCCCTTGGCATCATCAATATCAGGGCATCACCCAGGGCAAAGGTTCTGAAGCTTGAAAGCATTTTGCCTTTGGGATCGCAGTGAGCGCCCCAACGCCACTGCTCGGCCGTGAGAGAGCTGATATCCGTGGTGACCTGACCATGGATAAAGCTGCGGCCCTGTTCGCCGGTAACGGCAAGCAGACCCAAGTGAGAGAGGCGGGAAATAAGCAGATCCGGAATGCCGGCATCCAGTGGCCAATCGGGCTGAGAAACGCAAATGCTCATAACAAGATCCTGAGATTGAAGGCATTAAGAGATCTGCGATTGTAGCGGATTTGACAGAAATAAACAGGGCGCCGATAGCAATATGGCGCCCTGTGAAAGCCTCAAAAATCAGAACAGCAGTCTGGTACGGATAGTACCTTCGATAGACTTGAGTTCTGTCAGTGCTTCTTCAGCCTGGGTGGTATCTACCTCCATCACCACATAACCTATGGTGGCCGTGGTTTGCAGATACTGGGCTGAAATGTTGATGCCTTTCTCCGAGAACGCCTGGTTAATCTTGATCAGAATACCGGGGCGGTTATGGTGAATATGCAGCAGGCGGGAGGCATCTTTATGCTGCGGCAGCGATACTTCCGGGAAGTTGACTGCCGACAGGGTAGAGCCGTTGTCTGAGTATTTGGCCAGCTTGCCGGCAACCTCAATACCTATGTTTTCCTGGGCTTCTTCTGTGCTGCCGCCTATGTGGGGGGTCAGTAACACATTGTCCAGACCGCGCAGCGGGCTTTGGAATTCGTCAGTATTGGACTTGGGCTCAACCGGGAACACGTCGATGGCGGCACCAGCCAACTGTTGCTCCTTGAGGGCTACCGCCAGGGCGTCGATATCCACCACAGTGCCGCGGGAAGCATTGATCAGTATGCTGCCTTTGCGCATCATCGCCAGTTCGGCCTGGGCAATCATTTCTTTGGTTTGTGGTGTTTCAGGCACATGCAGGCTGACCACATCGGCTTGAGACAGTAACTGCTCCATGGAATGTACCTGCTGGGCGTTACCCAGCGGCAGCTTATCTTCGATATCGAAGAAGATCACTTTCATCCCCAAGGTTTCGGCGAGGATCCCCAACTGGGTACCGATATGGCCATAACCTATGACCCCCAGGGTCTTGCCACGGGCTTCGAAGCTGCCATTGGCGCTCTTGAGCCAGCCACCACGATGGGCCAGGGCGTTGCGCTGCGGAATACCGCGCAGCAGCATGATGATTTCACCGAGTACCAGTTCGGCTACGCTGCGGGTATTGGAGAAGGGCGCATTGAACACAGGAATACCCAGTTGCTCGGCCGCCTTGAGGTCGACCTGGTTGGTGCCGATACAGAAACATCCTATGGCAACCAGCTTTTCCGCCTGTTGTAATACTTCTTGGGTCAGTTGGGTACGGGAGCGGATTCCGACGAAATGGGCATCTTTGATCGACTGCTGAAGCTCTGAGCCGGAGAGTGATGCCTTGTGATACTCGATATTGGTATAGCCAGCCCTTTCCAGCACATCGACGGCTGATTGGTGGACGCCTTCCAACAACAGGATTTTAATTTTATCCTTGTCCAGCGAGTGTTTCGCCATGATATAGGTACCCTCTTGATTATTAACTAATGTACGTATGCTATGATGCTTTTGCCCATGCCCAATCAAAGTAGCACTTTTTTCAGGTGAAGTGGAGGGCTAGATGGCTAAAGTATTTTTTCCTAATTGAGAACAATCACTGGCATAAGGAAAGTGGCTTGAAAAACACAATTATCTGGCTGGTCATTTATTTTGTGGTACTTATCTGGTCGGCGATAGCGCCTAAAGATGATTTCACTTGGTGGCTGGAAGCGCTGCCTGGGATGCTGGCGCTGCCGATACTGTTTTTTACCCGCAAACGTTTTCCGCTGACTCCGCTGCTTTATGGCCTGATCTTGGTGCATTGCCTGATACTGTTTGTCGGCGCCCACTACACCTATGCCGAGGTGCCGCTGTTCGATACTTTAGCACAGTGGATGGGCTCTGAGCGTAACAACTACGATAAACTGGGTCATTTGGCCCAAGGATTTATCCCGGCAATGATTGCCAGGGAGATACTGCTGCGTAACCAAGCAGTGAAACCTGGTGCCTGGTGTGCTTTTCTAGTCAGTTGTTTTGCCTTGGCCTTGTCGGCTTTCTATGAACTGATTGAATGGTGGGTTGCCGCGGCTACAGGCTCAGGTGCCGAGGCCTTTCTCGGCACCCAGGGCTATGTCTGGGATACCCAGTCGGATATGCTGATGGCTCTTATCGGTGCCATCGCCGCCCTGCTGGTTTTATCCTCATTTCATGACCGCCAGTTGCAGCGTCTTGGCGCCGATTGACAGGTCGGGACAGAGAGAGCCATATACAGTCTTTACAATATTTCATCTGGCAATGCGACTAAAGATTGTTAGAATCATACTTTATGGTGATGAAAACCGGACACTATCTGGTCAGAATCATCTTATACTTTTTGTGTAAGCTCACGGAAAGTGATTAAGGAAGCTATCCCTTTAGGGGTATGAGCGAGACTTTTCAGGGAGAAGAGTAAATATGAGTAGTATCAATGAGTTGGTTTTTATAAACCAGATAGCCGCCCCTTGTCATTTGGCCATACTGGCCGAGTCCATTGGTCTTAAGACCCGTATAGTACGCCACCCGGAACAGTTGGATCCGCAGAAGAGCGATAGTACTTTCTATCTAATTTCTCAGAAGGGGTCGGCGCTGGACAATAAGGGCATTCCTCTGCTGGCCAGCCGTCTGGTCTCTCATGTTCCTGTCGCCCTCTATCAAGTTGCCAGAGGTTCACTGGATCAGGAGTCGGCTATGTTGCTGGGGATCCGCGGGGTACTTTATTCAGATCAGCGCATCGATCTTATGCTTACTGGCCTGCGCAAGATGGTGGCCGATGAGCTCTGGTACGACAGAACCCTTATCAGCAAGATGTTCCGTAAGCTGGTCAAGACCTTGGACACTGGCAATGAGATGTCGGCCGATACGGTTTCCATGCTGCAGATGTTGACCCGGCGTGAACGTACCATTATTCAGCTGGTTTCCAGTGGTGCCAGGAATAAAGAGATAGCCCAACGTCTGTGTATCAGTGAGCATACGGTCAAGGCGCATATTTCATCGATTTTCCGCAAGACTCAATCTCGTAATCGAGTCGAATTGTTGCGTTGGGCCCAGACCTATCAGAGTCACTTCGATCTCATCAGTTGATTTGTCGCTAGATCCAGCCTGAACTTGGCCCCGAATGGGGCTTGTTTATGCTTTGATGGCTTTTATGTAAGCCAAGTCAGTGGAAAATTCCTGTCAGAGTGCGGCAATCGCCGCAGCTTTGAGCTTTTTTGCGCGTCGGGAATGGCTTTCAGCCAAAGCCATGATAGCCGTTGTGCCTGCGGCGTAAAGTCGTGGAGCTTAAGCATTCCAATCTGTCCATAGCTTGCGCTCATGAGCATACTCGTCACCGGCGAGTGTTCGCCTTCAGCTACGTTATTTGCGCCAAAGGCTCTCGGCGACACCGAGGAGGGATTGGAGCAACTTTGTGAGAGCTAACTTGTTTGAAGCTACCTATATGCCTGCAGACATACACCTCATTTTCAGGCACAGGCGGAACTGTGACCGTCGAAAACAAGGATGTTTTCGTCGAGGCTACAGGGACGTATTCACGCCGTGTCACAGGATCGCCTGTGCGAGAGCGCACCGCAGGTGATGGGCTGTAACTTAGCTGGCAGCTAAAACCAGGTTTATTAGTGATATTTGGTTCAAAGCCATGATAGCCGCTGTGCCAGCGGCCTAAAGTCGTGGTGTAAATGCCTCCATGCACAACGGCCAGTTCGCCATTCCTGGCTCTCGCTCGCAGCCAGTCGCTGCGCGACACTCGCCAAACCACACCGGACAAGGGCACCCCGACGTAGCCGAAATCCCCGCTGGCTTATGAAGCAAATTGGCTACACTCAGGACTCGCCAAATGCATCCATGCATAAGGGCCAGCTCGCCTTCCTTGGCTCGCGCTCATGAACTTGTCGCTTCGCAACATTCGCCCTGCTCGACCTTCGAGCCTCGACCTCCCTGTCTCGGCTACGCCAATTTACAACAACGCTGGCAGCGGCTCCGAAGGGGAGGGGAATTGGTGTAATTCTGTTAGCACTGAGTAGCTTGAAACATCTGAAGTGTCTGCAGACATACACCTCATTTTCAGGCACAGGCGGAACTGTGACCGTCGAAAACAAGGATGTTTTCGTCGAGGCTACAGGGACGTATTAACGCCGTGTCACAGGATCGCCTGTGCGAGAGCGCACCGCAGGTGATGGGCTGCAACTTAGCTGGCAGCTAAAACCAGGTTTATTAGTGAGATTTGGTTCAAAGCCATAATAGCCGTTGTGCCAGCGGCGAATACTCGCCTTGTTATTCGATGTTTATGGTATGGGGTTCCCAAGAAACCGCTGGAACCATGAGTTTTCAAGCCACAATGACTCACGCTCAGTTGGCAATTGGGCAAACAAAAAGGGAGCCAAGAGGCTCCCTTTCGCATAAAGCACCAGAGTGATTAGTTCTGGATAACAGTGGCAACGTTGTAGTCACCGCTTTGGGTTACGCTGATAGCGTTGCTGGTACCGGCCTGAGAACCGACAACCAGGTTTTCGTTACCGCTTTGGGTGATCATCAGGCTGTTACCTGTACCAACCACGGCGAAGGCGCCGCCGTCAACACCGCTCACCCAGTTGTTGTCGCCGCTTTGAACAATTTGAGCCAGGTTGTCATCACCGAGGATCAGCAGGTCTACCAGGTTGAGATCACCGCTTTGAGTGGTTTCGATATCGGCATTGTCATAGCCAACAACAGTGACCAGAGCTTCGTTGGCGCTGCCATCTTGCTCCATATCAACTTCGTTGTTCTCACCTTCCAGCTCGGCATAGGCAAAGTTCTCAGTGCCTTCCTGATGGATTTCGATCTGGTTGTCTTCACCTGTGGCGAATGCAACCAGCTCGTTGTAATCGCCCTGTGAAGTCAGGTCCATGCTGTTGTCAGTGCCATAGGCGGCGGCAGTCGCGAAGTTGGTGCTGCCATCCTGCTCCAGGTCGATGTTGTTGTCGTCACCCCAGATTTGGAATTCAACGCCGTTGGTGTCGCCTTCCTGCTGGATATCGACTACGTTGTCGCTACCTTGAATATCGGCAACCAGCAGATCGCCTACCGCGTTGCCATCACCTTTCTGGTAGATTTCAACGTCGTTGTCATCACCTGTGGTGAATTCGAGTACTGCGGTGTTGGCAGTGCCGGTTTGCATCATTTCGATGTTGTTTTCAGAGCCGGACAGGGCGTAAACAAAACCAGTGTTCAGATCGCCTGCCTGATCGATTTCGATGCTGTTGTTATCACCGGCAACGCCACGCACGCCACCTATGTTGCTGTTGCCTTCCTGCAGTACGGTCACAGAGTTGCCGTTGCCTACGTTGGGGCTGAAATCAACGGCTATCATGCCGGCTTCGTTGTTGTTACCGTTTTGGCTGATATAGCCGGAGTTGTCGCTGCCGTTGACACGGAATACTGCGAAGTTGGTGTCACCGTTTTGGTTTACTTCGGCGCTGTTGTTGTCACCGATCAGCTCAACATTGGCTTCGTTGAAGAAACCGGATTGAGCGACAGTTGCAGTGTTGACGTTACCGTCTACATCGACGCTGGCCACGTGCCAGTCTTCATTCTGAGTCACTATAACTTTGTTTTCGTCGCCCTTGGAATCAACATAGACTTCGTGCCAAACACCGTCTTGAACCACGGTGGCTTCCTGGGCAGAACCTTCCTGATTGATGACTGCCAGGTTCAGAATGCCGGTTTGCTCGGCATAGACTTCCTGACCTACAGTGCTGCGGCTCTGCTGGTTAACTGAGATTTCATTGACACTGCCGGCGAAGGCTTGGGCACTCATACCCAGACCCGTTGTGATAGCCAGTGCAATCAGTGACTTTTTAGCTTGAGATTTCATTAAACGCTCCCTGTGTTTTTAATACTGCGTGATGCTGATAGTGGCAGCATCGGCAATTTGTTGTATCGAAAAATTGGCGCTGCCAAGCTGGTTGAGTTGCACCAGATTGTCATTGCCTATTTGAGTGATGTTTGCCTTATTGGCGTCACCCACCTGCATCATTTCAACCTGGTTATTGACCCCGAGTTGTACTACTTGTGCCTGATTTCCAAACCCGGCCTGGGTGAGGATGGCGCTGTTGTCAATTCCGGCTTGAACTATGATGGCTTGGTTGAAACTGCCTTGTTGCATCAGGTCGACCAAGTTGTCGCGACCCTGAGTTTCCAGCAGTGTCTGGAGGGTGACTGGCAACTCCTGTAGTGCATTTACCTGGCGCTCTGTCGCTGCTGTACCAAGACTGGTCAACAAAACGGCTGAACCAAACAGGATTTTTGCGAGTACCGACACCTAAGACTCCTTTTCGTACATATCCTTGATTGAACCAGAGTGGAACAAATCAGCAACAAAAGTTACGCGTATGGGACGGGTGCCGCAATCGGAGTTAAAGGCTATTTAGGCTTTAGTCGATATTGTCTGGGTTTGAAGGTTTGATTTTATTTAGTATATTGAAAAATAAGTTTTTATTTTTATTTTTCAGATGTTTTTAAGATTCAAAATACCTAACCCGTCTAGTATCAAAGTCGTATTTTTCAGTTTGCTACTTTCTCTCTTGTTTTCATTGCGGTAACAATCTATTTGCAATAAATAAACGCCGGATTTCACTCGCTGGCCATTGTTTGCCTGTCGTTTCAAGGAAGTGCCGCAGATGCAAGCCGTTCCGGATACCAAGGGATTATAAGGACTATAGGAAGCCCGAATATGTTGAAAAAATTCTCGCCATTGGCAGTGGCTGTCGCTGGTGTTATGGCGCTTGGCGCCGCTCCTGCAATGGCTAAAAACGAGATCCGTTACGCCAAGGACTCTATCCTGGTGGTTTACAAGGATAATGCCACCAAAGAGGAGCGCATCGCGGCTCAGCGTCTGGTTCGTGGCACTCTGCGTGATGCCAATGCCGATGGTATAGATGACAAATTTGCCCGCTTGCTCGATGGCCGTCTGGCCAAGCTGAATCTGCGTCAAGGCGCCGATATTGAACAGGCGATCAAGATGATCTCCAGCCACCCAGCGGTTAAATATGCTGAACCCAACTACATTCTGCGGGCCATAGGCATGCCGGATGATCCCCGTTTCCCTGAGCTCTGGGGCATGCACAACACTGGGCAAACCGGTGGTGTGGCTGACGCCGATATTGATGCTCCCGAAGCCTGGGATGTCACTACAGGCAGCTCGGATGTGATCATTGGGGTTATCGACACCGGGGTTGACTATAACCATCCGGACTTGCAGGCCAATATGTGGGTTAACCCGGGTGAAATTCCGGGTAACGGCATAGATGATGACGGCAACGGCGTGATTGATGATGTTCACGGTTTCAGCTCGGCCAACAATAATGGCGATCCCATGGACGGCAACGGCCATGGTACCCATGTATCCGGCACCATTGGCGCCAAGGGCAACAATGGTCTGGGTGTGGTCGGGGTTAACTGGGATGTGAAGATCATTGGTTGTCAGTTCCTGACTCCTGCCGGTACAGGTTCTACCGCAGATGCCATCGCCTGTATCGACTATATGACTGATCTCAAGGTGAATCATGGCGTTGATATTAAAGCAACGAACAACTCCTGGGGCGGCGGTGGTTTCAGCCAGGCGCTGAAGGACTCCATCGAAGCCGCCGGTGAAGCCGGTATTCTGTTCCTGGCTGCGGCCGGTAATGACACCAGTGACAATGATGTCAGCCCTCATTATCCGTCCAACTATGAATCGGACATAGTGATGTCTATCGCCAGTACCGATAGCTCGGATGGTATCTCCTGGTTCTCCAACTGGGGTGCTACCAGCGTAGACATGGCGGCGCCTGGCAGTGCCATTCTGTCAACGGTTCCAGGAGGTGGTTACGAGAGTTATTCGGGTACTTCCATGGCTACGCCTATGGTGACCGGGGTGGCGGCTCTGGTGTGGTCCATCAACCCGGATCTGACACCGCTTGAGATGAAAGAACTGTTGATGAATTCGGGTGATGCCAATGCGGCCATGACTGGCAAGAGTGTTGCCGGTACCCGTCTGAACGCGGCCAACGCGCTCGATCAAGCCAACCCAAGCCCAAGTTATCGCTTCAGCGTGACTCCGGCTGCCCGCACTATCGAAGCCGGTGAAAGCACCAGCTATGACTTCAGTGTCGGTAGTGTGGCCGGTTGGGATGGTAGTGTTGAGCTGAGTGTCAGTGTGGAGCCTGCTCTGGAAGGGGTATCTTTGTCTGCCACCAGCGTGGGTGCCGGTGACAGCTTTACCCTGAACGTAGCCAGTACCGCCGAGACTCAGTGGGGCGATTACGCCATCACGGTATCGGGTAATGACGGCAGTATTGAAAAGAGCAGTGTGGTGAGCCTGGAAATCATCCCTCAAGGGCTGAATGACTTCCCATACAGCAATGATACCCCAGTGGCTATTGCCGATAACACCACAGTGACCAGCACCATTGAGATCGCCGATCCGCTGCAGATCTTTGGTGTCAATACCAACGTCAACATCAGCCACACCTGGATTGGTGATTTGACAGTGACCCTGACTTCGCCATCCGGCACCGAAGTGGTGCTGCATAATCGCGAAGGCAGCAGCAATGACGATATCGTCAAGAGCTGGGATCTGGGCGACTTCAACGGTGAAATTGCCCAAGGTACCTGGACTCTCAGCGTGACTGACCATGCCGGTGGTGATACAGGCACCCTGAACAACTGGGGTATGGTGATCACGGCGCTGGGTGAAGCCGGTCCTTCAGCACCTAATGCCGGCTTTGACTATCAAGCCGAAGGTTTGAGCGTCAGTTTCAGCAATAGCAGCTCTGATATCAATGATGATATCGCCAGCTACCACTGGGATTTCGGTGACGGCTCTGTCTCCAGCGAGGCAAACCCTCAACATGTGTATGCTGAGGCCGGTACCTACACAGTGACCCTGACAGCGACCGATGCCACCGAGCTCAGCGACAGTGTCAGCATGGAAGTGCAGGTATTTGCCCACAGCATCTCTGCCGATATCAGCCGCGCCCTCAAGTCCCGTCGTGGCAGCGCCATGGTTGATGTTAACTGGAATGGTGCCCTGGGTGATGAAGTGGCGATTTTCCGCGACGGCGAACAGGTTGCGACCACCGCCAACGATGGCCAGTTCCGTGACCGCTTCAATACCGAAGCCAATAGCGTGACTTATCAGGTTTGTGAACTGGGAGCCGAGCTTTGCTCTGATCCCGTTGTTGCTCAATTCTGATAACCCAAATAGATGAAAGCGGCCATCCGGCCGCTTTTTTATGGTCATATCGCGCAAAAATTAATTTTTGATGACGGGGAGAGATAATTAGTTTCGAGGTTTACTGATTATTTGATGTAAAAATATTTGTCTATTTTATCGACCATATCATACGGCTTATTATATTTTTTTGAAGACAGGCTTTATTTGTTGTCTAACTATTTATTTGTTAAATAACAGCTTGGGTTGAAACAGGGTTTTCTGCTTTGTTCTCAGTTGAGAACATGGTGGTTAACTAATGATTTATATAGAATTTGCGTTCGGTATAACTGTTGCCTAAATGTGATTAAACCACTTCAATTGACCGTTCTTCTCTGGGACAATCCCGCGGCACGTTAATAGAAATTAACGGCATTATTACAATTAAAGGGGTTGATAATATGGATAATGTTAACAAGCTGACAGCCATTGCGATTGCCGTGGCTGCCACCATTCCAGTGATGGCCAATGCCGATGTTTTAATCAGCGAATACGTTGAGGGCAGCGCCAATAATAAAGCCATAGAGCTATATAACTCAGGTGATAGTCAAGTCGATTTAAACGGCTATAAATTGGTGCGGTATAAAGATGGCGCTACTGATGCCTCCGATATGCTGGTATTGGATGGCCAAAGCATGGCGGCCAAGGGGATTAAAGTGATTCTGCATCCCAATGCAGAAATAAGCTTGCCTGCTGGAGTCGACAGTCTCAAGGGCAATCTCTATTTCAATGGCGGTGATGCGGTAGCCCTGATGAAAGATGGCGTCGTCGTCGATATTGTCGGCGCCGTGCCTACCCCAGCCGACTGGGGCCTGAATATCACTTTGGCCCGCAGCAAGTCGGCGCTCACTGCCTCGACGCAATTCAATGCCGCCGATTGGCAACCTATGGGCACTGATAACTTCAAAGGACTCGGCAGTCTGGATGAGGCTGCAGCCCCTGAAGTTACGGCATTCAGCTGTGATGGCGTCACGCTGACACCCATCTATGAAGTGCAGGGGAGCGGAGATCGCAGTCCGTTGGTCCCTGAGGGTAAGTTCGAATCCGACAGCGAATACACCCTCAAGGGTGTGGTCAGTGCCCGTGGCGACAGCCTGTTCAAAGGCTTTTATCTGCAAGATCCCAAGGGAGACAACTCGCCTTTCACCTCCGACGGCATCTTTGTATTCCTAGGTGAAGCAGCGCCGGAAACAGTGCAGCCCGGTGTCGAGGTTTGCGTACAGGGTAAGGTCAAGGAGTACTATGGCCTGACTCAGTTGGATATCAAGGCTGACAAAAAATTTGCCGTGGGTGAGTTTACCCAACTGCCGGTGGCTGCGCCTTTTTATGTGGCAGATGGTGAAAGCCTGCAGCAAGCGCTGGAGCGCTTTGAAGGCATGAAGGTAGTACTGGATGCCGGCAGTGATCTCAAGGTCAGCCGTAACTTCAGCTTTGACTACGATGCCCGTCGCAACAATCTTATGTTGTCTCACAAGGCGCCGCTGCTGAAGCCGACCCAGGTACACCTGCCGCTGTCGCCAGAGGCGATGGCACTGGAGCAAGCCAACCGTGCCAACCAATTGTTTGTTGAGTCAGACTTCAAGGCCAAAGACGGCGAGCTGCCCTGGATGCCGGACTTCAACCCAGAGACAGGTTATCTGCGGGTTGGCGACCAGTTAACCGGTCTTGAGGGGGTTATAGGATACAGCTATAACCAGTATCGTCTGGTGGCAACCAACAGTATTACTCCTGGGGATATATTGCGCGGCGACGATCGCAGCCAAGCACCGGCTATTGCCGAGAAGGGGGATATCCGGGTCGCCAGCTTCAATGTGCTTAATTTCTTCAACGATGCCGTAGGTGGTGACGCCAATCCAACAGGTGATAACCGCGGCGCCCTCAGCGAAGAAGAGATGCTGTTGCAACGCACTAAAATAGTCAATGCCATTACCGCCATGAACGCTGACATAGTGGGTTTGATGGAGATTGCCAACAACGGCTTTGGCGAGAAAAGCGCCATCCGCAATCTGGTCGATGCGCTCAATGAGCAGCAAGCCGATGAGGATATCTATGCCTTTGTAGAGATAGCCGATACCG
This sequence comes from Shewanella sp. VK101, assembly GCF_056497865.1. Taxonomy (NCBI): domain Bacteria; kingdom Pseudomonadati; phylum Pseudomonadota; class Gammaproteobacteria; order Alteromonadales; family Shewanellaceae; genus Shewanella; species Shewanella sp. VK101. Next base: position 3,904,552 of record NZ_CM151402.1, on the reverse strand, counting down.
ACAAAAAAGATGGCAAGTATCTCGGCGGCGATGCCATTACCGTGGGCATGCTTTATCGCCCCGCCAGGGTGACTCCGGCAGCCGAGGCTTTTGTGATTGCGACTCCAGAGCAGCATGCTGCTGAAGCGGTTGCCAGCCGGGAAGTCGATGGCAAGCAGGAAACCAGCCCCGCCTTTGACAAGTATCAGCGCTACAGTCTGGGACAGAAGTTCAACATAGCAGATCAGAGCCTGACTCTGGTGGTGAATCATCTCAAGTCCAAGGGCTCGGGTTGTCTTGAGGATTGGCTGAACTTTGATGAGAACCGGGATCCTCAGGATCTGCAGGGTAAATGCAACGCCTTCAGGGTGTCAGCTGCCAAAGTTCTGGGGGAAGCCTTGCAAAAGATCGACGGCGATCTCCTGGTGATCGGCGATCTCAATGCCTATGGTCTGGAAGATCCTGTGCGGGTGCTGACCGACTATGATGCCGCCCAATCGGAGCGGGTTCTGCGTACCGCCTCCTGGACCACTCTGAACGGTAAGGTCTATGAGCATCAGGGAACTGAAATCAGCAAGGGGTATGGACTTATCAACCTCAACACCTTGGCCCATGGTGTCGATACTTTCTCCTACAGCTATAACGGTGAGTTGGGAAATCTCGACCATGCACTGGCCAACGCCAGTCTGGCGGAGCGTTTGGTTGCTATTGAAGACTGGCATATCAACTCGGTCGAATCCAACATGTTCGAGTATGGTAAGAAGTACACAGGTGAATTGCCCAAGTCTGACAATGCCTTCTCGGCTTCGGATCATGACCCTGTGATAGTGGCACTCAGCTATCCTGCCAAGGTTGAGCCTTCCAAGCATGATGGTGGTGCCTTGGGGTATCTGTCACTGCTGTTTCTCGCAGCATTGGGGCTGCGCCGCCGCTGCTAAAGCTCTCAAGTCTTGATTGACACCCACCCGGTCAGAGGATTGTGCTGGCCGGGTTTACTTGGATACAGGCGGCCAAGTACACTGATTTTTCTATTGGAGTACTAAGGATAACAATAAGATGAGTATTTGGTTTCGACCCATCACCCTGGAAGATTGTGCCAAACTGGATGCCGGTATGGGGGGCAAAGGCACTTTGATGCAGACCCTGGGGATCCGCATCACTGAGATAGGTGATGACTATATGGTAGCCAGCATGCCGGCATCTCCGGCTATCCACAACCCACTTGGGATAGTACATGGTGGTGCCAATGTGGCGCTGGCAGAGACGGTGGCCAGCTATGCCGCCAATTTTGCGGTGGACTTTGAAAACTACTATTGTGTAGGTCAGGAGATCAACGCCAATCACCTGCGGGCAGCCCGCAATGGTGAACTCAAGGCAACAGCCAGAGCCGTACATTTGGGCAAACGCAGCTCTGTCTGGGAAGTGCTTATTCACAACAGCGCCGGTGAGCTGACCTGTATTTCCCGTATGACCGCGGCCGTGGTCAAGCGCTGACAGCTTCACTCAAGGGCGCTCTGACTCAGGGGACAGAGATGAATGCCAGGGAGTTTCTGCTGAAAGCCAGTGAGATAGACGCCATGAAAGGGGAGGAACGGACGCATTTCCTCAACCCCAATGCTGTGCGACTTAGGAAATCTCTCGGTGATGTCATCGGCCTTGCTCATCTTGGAGTGCATCTGATTGAGCTGGCGCCCGGGCGTGACAGCACCGAATACCACCTTCATTATTTTGAAGAAGAGTGTATTTATGTGCTCGAAGGTGAAGGCGAGGTGTGTATCGATCAACAAGTCTTCGCCATCGGGGTCGGGGACTTTATCGCTTTCCCGGCCGGCAGTGTGGCTCATGGCATGAACAACACTTCCGAGAGGCCGCTCAAATATTTAGTCATGGGACAACGCCTCAGCCATGATGTGGCCGACTATCCTTATAAGGGTAAACGCCTTTATCGTAATCAGGGGTGTTGGGATCTGGTGGATCTCGACACCATTAGCCATCCCAAATAGGGGATCTTGAATGGATACAATCAATATATGGGAATGGGTCGGTTATCTGGCATCGGTAGTGGTGGCCATCTCTCTGATGATGTCCAATATCAAACGACTGCGCTGGTGGAACCTGCTTGGAGCGGCGCTGTTTGTTGCCTATGGAATCGCCATTGCTGCATATCCTGTGGCTTTGGTGAACTTCTTTATAGTGCTTATCGATGCCTATTACCTGGTTAAACTCTATCGTAGCCCAGAGCCTGATTTACAGGCCGCCCCTCAGGCAAGCCCGGAAAAATCTGAGGATCAGCAAGGCTGACAACCCGGTGTCAGGGGGCCCCAGACGCCAGTTTCTATAAGGTTTGTTGCTTTTGTGACAATGTGCGTTTGCTCTGCTTCAGCCGTTTTTCATCTCGACTGGCAGTCACTGCTATCTCGGTTATGCATTTCTTTTCCCCGCTTCTCAATCCCAAACCCCATTTAATCTATAAATAGAATTGTGATAATCAGTTTTAATCGTTTTTAAAAATATCGTCGCCTGACTAAGATGACCACATCGCCAATACGACTGCTCAAGGGAGCACCTATGGCCACCATATTTGATGTGATTGAAAACTGGTTAAACGAGACAAAGGATTAAGGAGCACGAGATGAGTCAGAAGCAATATATCACCAGCCAGAGCGGCGCCCCCATCGCAGACGATCAGAATTCCCTCTCCGCCGGAGAGCGTGGTCCCCTGTTGCTGCAGGACTGGCACCTGATTGAAAAGTTGGCCCACTTCAACCGCGAGCGGATCCCTGAGCGGGTAGTGCATGCCAAAGGCACGGGTGTTTACGGCACCTTCACAGTGACCAATGATATGAGCCAATACACCATAGCCGAACATTTCCAGGGGATTGGCACCCAGACCGAGGCCTTTGTTCGCTTCTCGACCGTAGGCGGTGAGATGGGCAGCGCCGATGCCGAGCGCGATCCCCGTGGCTTTGGGGTTCGTTTCTACACCAAGCGCGGTAATCACGACATTGTGGGCAACAACACCCCCACCTTCTTCCTGCGTGACGGCATCAAGTTTCCTGACTTTATCCACACTCAGAAGCGTAACCCGCACACCAATTTGAAAGATCCTCAGGCGATGTGGGACTTCTGGTCGCTCAACCCAGAGTCATTGCATCAGGTGACGGTATTGATGTCTGACCGAGGCATTCCGGCTAACTATAGGCAGATGCATGGCTTTGGCTCGCACACCTTCTCATTTTGGAATGCCAAGGGTGAGCGCTTCTGGGTCAAGTTCCACTTCAAGACGGAGCAGGGCATAGCCAACCTGACTGAAGAGCAGGCCGCCAAGGTGAAGGGAATCGATCCGGATCATGCCCAGCGTGATATGGTGGCGGCAATCCAGGATGGCAACTTCCCCCGTTGGAAGCTCAAGGTACAGATAATGCCGGAAGCCGATGCCAATACTTACCATATCAACCCGTTTGATTTGACCAAGGTTTGGCCACATAAGGACTACCCGCTGATTGAGGTTGGGGTACTGGAGCTCAATCGTCTGCCTCAGAACTACTTCGCCGAAGTAGAGCAGGTGGCACTGGCGCCGAGTAATCTGGTTCCCGGTGTTGGCGCGTCACCGGACAAGATGTTGCAGGCTCGCCTGTTTGCCTACGCCGATGCCCAGCGCTATCGGATAGGAGCCAACTATAACCAGTTGCCGGTGAACTGCCCTCACGCGACTCAGGCCAATCATCATCAACGTGCCGGTGCCATGGCCGGGGCTCAATGCCCTTACCATGGTAGCCAGACAGGTGGCGATGCGTCGGCAAACTATGGCCCCAACTCGCAGCCAAGCGGCCTGCAGGATGCGACCGAGTTCAAAGAGCCACCGCTGCGCCTGGATGGTGAAGCCGACAGATACAGCCGTTATGGCCAGGATGACTACACCCAGGCTGGCAACCTTTACCGCTTGTTGCCGGAAGAGGAAAAAGCCAGGCTTATCAGCAATATCTGCGGTACTCTGAGTCAAGCGACTCAGGATGTGCAGCAGCGAATGATTGGCCACTTTAGCCAGGCCGATGCCGACTACGGTCGCCGGGTGCAAGAGATGCTGGCCAGCTGATAGCGGCACGCCGGAAATAACAGGGGCAGCTTGAGCTGCCCCTTTTGCGCTGTCAGCGGTTTCCCTATTCCCACAGCAGGGTGGCTATCCCCAATAGGGCAAACAGCAGGGAGCAACCTCTGTGGATCCAGGTCATGGGCAGCTTGTCGGCACTGAAATGGCCAGCCAGCACCACGGGAACATTCGCCAGCAGCATGCCGACAGTGGTGCCTGTTACTACCATCAGCAGGCTATCGTATTTGGCCGACAGCACCACGGTTGCGACCTGGGTCTTGTCACCCATTTCGGCGATAAAGAACAGTAAACAGGTGGCCACAAAGGGGCCATAACGGTAGAAGCGGCTCTCTTCGGCATCGACCTTATCGGGCACTAGCACCCAGAGGGCGATGGCAAAGAAACTGCCGGCAACAAGGTAACGGCCGATATCGGCGCTGAGCCAACCCATGGCCCATTGGCCCAGCCAGGCGGCGGCAAAATGGTTGAGCAGGGTGGCGACAAGGATCCCTGAGATAATCGCGGTCTTGTTTTTGAAACGGGCGGCCAACAACAGGGCCAACAGCTGAGTCTTGTCACCGATTTCGGCTACGGCGACAGTGAGAGTTGAGGCGATGAGTGCTTCCAAAATGGGCGTTCCTTCGGGGTGGCAAAATTCCAAGCACAGTCCACCGCCCACCCCTTTATATTTGTGCGGTATACCGTGCTCAGGTCTTGCCTGGCAAGCCTAAACTTGCTGTAAGCACCATGGCATGAGGCCAAGTGTGTTGATGCTTACCCCTGGGCGGGACCCAGGTTAGCTACTCCCCTAAGACAGAGGCGGCCATTATAACCATAAAGCTCGTCATGGCAACACTGGTCGGCTCAGTGACAGGGGGATTTTACGGTATTTCGTTTATCCGATATGAATCAAGCAGATGTTGTGATGCTCAGCATGCTGTACGCATTGTCTGTTTTAACTTTTTGGTTTTTAAAGAAATTCTTCTTTGACATCGTTGTCATTTTTGCCTTTACTCGTAGAACTCTCAGCCGCAGGAAACTGAGGTGGGAGCTTCTGGGTATTTGGCAAACTGAGCGAAAGCTCAGGACGCAAAGCTTCCGGTCTAAGGCCCTCGGGTTAAGATAGCGGGGCTGCCACAGTCGCTGACTGTGTCTGCAACAGAGTCATTCTCTTGTGTGCCCAAATACCGCTTGTTCAAGGAACTGTCGTTAAGGCAGCAAAATGGAGTATTGCAAAGTGGTTAAATCATCATTTAAAACAACAGCTTTGTCCTTGGCATTGGCAGCCGCTGGGGTAGGGTTATCTACCCAGGCGTTGGCTCATGGCTATGTGAAAAGCCCAGAGTCCAGAGCCTACGCCTGTAATCAACACAACAACACTAGCTGTGGTGCGATTCAGTGGGAACCCCAAAGCGTCGAAGGGCCTTCAGGATTTCCGGCGTCCGGCCCGGCCGATGGTCAGATAGCCAGTGCCGGAAATGCCAGTTTCAGAGAGCTGGATCAGCAGTCATCCAGTCGCTGGACCAAACAACCTGTGAGTGCCGGCCCCATCAACTTTACCTGGCAGCTGACCGCCAATCATGTTACCCGCGACTGGCGTTACTATCTGACCAAGCAAAACTGGGACCCCAACGCACCTTTGAGCCGGGCGGCCTTTGAGTCCGAACCATTTTGCAGTGTCGATGGCGGCATGGTGCAGCCTCCCAAGACGCTGACACATCAGTGTCAGTTGCCACAGCGTAGCGGTTATCAGCTTGTGCTGGCGGTTTGGGAAGTGGGGGATACCAGCAACAGTTTCTACAATGTCATCGATGTGAACTTTGACGGTGCAGCCCCGACTCCTTCCGAATGGCAGGACGTGGGGAATATCAATCCGTCCCAGGATCTTAAGGCTGGCGATCAGGTGTTCACTCGGGTGTTTGGTGACAACGGAGAACAACCTTCGTTGTCGACCCGGCTCACCATAGCCGATGCCGGGCAGGGTAATCATAATACCTGGCCCAGTTTGTTGGCTGAGGCGATCAATGCCGGTGGCAGCGGCCTTAAGGCGGGGCAATTGAATGCCGATGGTGAGATAGTGCCCGTCTATGGCAAGAATGATGTCTTCGCCCAGAATGATTCCGGGATTACCCGGGTCGAAACTGGTTTTGAGTTGGCGCCTCTGCCCGGCGGCGATTTCAGTGTCAGCGGCCTGAGCGACAATTATGAGATAGTCGATGGCAAGGCCAGCGTTGGCTTTACTGTAACCACAGATGCCAGAATGCAGGTCAGTGCCTTTATCAGTACTCATGACGGCAAGGCATCCGGTTCTGCCGTGCAGCAGATTGACAATAACAGCGCCGACTTCAACATCGAAGTGCTGGAGCCCGCTGCCGGACATTACCACATGCAGTTGAAGGCTCAGACCCAAGAGGGCAAGGAGCTGACCCAGGAGTTTGGTTTCTTCCTGCGTCAAGCCGGTGATGCGGCGCCGGCGGATTTCCATTTCCCTGATGGTTTGGGGTCATACACAGAGGGAACCAGGGTACTGCAGCCCAAAGATGGCAAGATATACCGTTGCAAGCCCTTCCCGGAAAGTGGTTATTGCCGCCAATGGTCGGCCAGTGCGACCCAGTTTGAACCCGGTGTCGGCAGTCATTGGCAACTGGCCTGGATAGCCGAGTGATAAGTGCTTTCCAAAGCTGACTCGATAGCCGCAGCGACTGCTGCGGCTACTGTTTCATGCCTGGTGGTCTTTTCAAGCGCAACAATGCCGTGAAGTAACTCACTAAATTAGTTGGATAAATAAAGTTTCATCTTCAGTTAATCTGGTTTTCTTTTTAAAAGTTTCCATCTTAATAGTTAGTGTCGAAACATTTTTAATAATTTGAAATTTATATAGAATTGGACACTGACTCGCCTTATCCCGCCAATCGAGCCTGTAGTGCAAGCGCCATTTTTAGCCGTCAGAGATGACGGTGACGACTTGCCCACCCAGTCTTAAGGCTTCCCTTCCGGGACGATACGTTTCAAGATGCTGACGCTCATCGGCTTACTCCAGTGGCAATCTCACCGTCTTCCAGGACTGCTTAATGCCAGTTTTTGCCTCCATAGGATATGCATGTAAGTCATGAGCGTTATTGAAGACATTCTGTCTGGATCTGAGCTGGCTTTTTTATGCATTTCTCTGGCCTTATGGCCTTTTGCACCCCTGCGTTGGTGGCGGATCCATCTCCCAGGCATTCACTGGAGCACGACACATGATAATGAAAATGAACAAGTTGACCCTGTCGATTATTCTCGCCATGTTGCTGGGTATTGCGACAGGCCAGATTTTGCGCTGGTATTCCCCCGAACAAGCCCAGACCTTTGCAGACAGCATTACCATACTCACAGATATATTCCTTAATCTGATCAAGATGATCATAGCTCCCTTGGTGTTTACCACCCTGACCGTGGGTATCGCCAAGATGGGAGATAGCCGCACTGTTGGCCGGGTCGGCTTGAAGACACTTTCCTGGTTTATTATGGCCTCGGTTATCTCGCTGCTGTTGGGACTCTTGATGGTCAGCTTGCTGGAGCCGGGAGTGGGGCTCGACCTGGCGCTGCCGGACAGCCATGCCGTGACAGGCCTGGAGGCCGGTGGTTTGAGCCTGAGAGAGTTTGTCTCCCATGCGATCCCCAAGAGTGTTATCGGTGCCATGGCCGACAACGAAATTCTGCAGATAGTGGTGTTCTCACTCTTCTTTGGTTTGGCGGCTGCGGCTTGCGGTGAACATGCCAAGCCGGTGATTTCAGTGCTCAGCAGCGGCGCAGATATCATGCTCAAGGTGACAGCTTATGTGATGAACTTTGCTCCTTTTGCCGTATTTGCCGCTATAGGTGCCATGGTGGCCAAGGAGGGCAGTGGCATATTGCTCACCTATGGCAGCTTTATGGGGCAGTTTTATCTTTCCATGGGGCTGTTGTGGTTGGTGTTGATTGCTGCGGGTTCCTTGTTCCTCGGCGGCCGTATCCGTCGTTTACTGAGCTTGATGCGTGAGCCCTTGCTGCTGGCATTTTCCACCGCCAGCTCTGAGTCGGCCTATCCGAAAATGTTGCAGCGGCTTGAAGAGTTTGGCTGCAGCAAACGTATCTCCAGCTTTGTGCTGCCAATGGGTTATTCCTTCAACCTGGATGGCTCCATGATGTACTGCACCTTTGCCACCATGTTTATTGCCCAGGCCTATGGCTTTGAGCTGAGTCTGGGGCAGCAGTTGACCATGTTACTGCTGTTGATGGTCACCTCCAAAGGGATGGCCGGTGTGCCCAGAGCTTCGTTAGTGGTGATTGCTGCAACCCTTGGGCAATTCAACATTCCCGAGGCGGGGATCCTGCTCTTGCTCGGGGTCGATCACTTCCTCGATATGGGCCGCTCGGCCACCAATGTGCTGGGTAACAGTATTGCCGCCAGCGTGGTGGCCAAGAGCGAGAATGCCCTTAGTGACACCGCTGACATAGTTCCACAGCCACAAGCTGAGGTCGCATAATTCAAACAGGATACTTGAGGCGTGATTGACTCGGTTAGGATCCACTGTGATACCTGAATAATTTTGGTATCGCATTGAATTTTATTGAAATTTTTAAATCCGGGTAAGTGTGAACCTATTGGGCGTAGAATCATTGTCAAACCTCAGTACAAAAATGCTAGGCTGCTAGGGTATTTCACTGGATTGCGGATATGGAAAGCAATATGGAAGGTCGCATGGAAAGAAAAATAACCAGGATCCCTCAGGGAGAGAATACGGCGCAATGGATCTGGGAAAATCTGGTTCCCGATTCGGGGCAATCGGAGACAGTTCAGGGCGAAATTCTCCGGGCGATTGAGAAGTTGGCCCACGAAGCCCAGGCAAACGGGAATTTTAACTGGGATCAAGGTTTTCAAAAACTGGTGTCTTTTCTTAAGGATACCTTGCTCTCGGAAAAGTCCTTTTCTGAAACTACCAGAATCTCTATCGAAAGAGATTTATCCAGGTTGGAACACTTTATCTTTCCCACTGAGCTCAAAGACAGGAGTGACGCACACCTCCTGCCATGTGTGGATGATGAGTTGTATGATAGGTTGACCGATAACCTGGTGGAGTTTTGCCGCTTCAACCCGCAAACGATTCCGCTGAACGACAAGTATCAAAACTACAGGTAAACTTTAGCCCCGGCCCGGCATCTGCTCTTGTTTCCAGAGCCTGCAATGCCGGGTTATCAAGCTGTTCGCTGAGCAGGAACCGGCCTGCTTTTCGCCTCAGGGCCGATAGTCGCGCTTCCCCGCTTGCCCAAGGGCTGTGGCTCTGTTAATGTCCCGGTTAAGTCAATTTTTTGAGAAAGAGCCTCCGTGTTGAGTTTGCATCTCTGCAGTCCCAAATTCCGCTGTCCACGATTTAGTTAGCCCCAGTGGCTTGGTGGCATACCTCTTCTGTTTGCTGAGCTGTTGGGGCCAATGAAACTCCGTAAGGCGGAATTTCATCTGCGGCCAAGACGTTACAGCTTGCCAGCTGCGCTGACAATTCGCCTTTCCCATGAGTTAAATCTGACCTTAAAGATAACAAGACAAAAGAACAGGACGAATTTTAGTGAACTTAAAAATATTGGGCTCTATAGCCATAGTCGCGGGTACTGCGATTGGCGCCGGTATGTTGGCCTTGCCACTGGCAACGGCAGCCATGGGCTTACTGCCGGCACTGTTATTGATGTTGGTCATTTGGGGCATTTCCGCCTACACCTCACTGTTGATGTTGGAAGTCAATCTGCGCTCCGGCGTGGGGGATAACCTGCATGCCATCACAGGTAAAGCCTTGGGTAAGACGGGGCAACTGATTCAAAGCGCCGCTTTTCTCAGCCTGCTGTTTGCCCTGACCGCCGCCTATCTGACCGGCGGCGCCGATCTCTTGGTGCTCAAGGCCAAGGCCTGGTTCGATATGACCCTGGATGGCCAGGACGCGGTACTCTTGTTTACCCTGGCTCTTGGCAGTTTTGCCGCCTTGGGAGTCGGTTGGGTCGATAAGCTCTCCCGCGGGCTGTTTTCTGCCATGATAGTCATGCTGGTGCTGGTGGTACTGTTTCTGCTGCCTGAGGTGAATATGAATACCTTACTGGAGCAGGCGCCGACCGATTCCTATGCCAATGTGTGGCTGGCCGCAGTACCTGTGGTATTTACCTCTTTTGGTTTCCATGTCTGTATTGCTACTCTGGTGCGCTATCTCGATGGTGACACGGTTTCCCTGCGCAAGGTGCTGCTGATAGGCTCCGGCATTCCGCTGGCCTGCTATCTGCTTTGGCTGTTGGTAACCCTGGGTACCGTTGGCGGCGATACCATTCACGGTTTTGGTGGTTCACTGTCAAAACTCATCAGTGCCTTACAGGCCATCAGCGAGCAGCCTTTGGTGAGCAAGTGCATTGGGCTGTTTGCCGACTTGGCGTTGATCACCTCGTTTCTTGGAGTGACCCTGAGCCTGTTTGACTTCAGCGCCGAGCTTATCCGTGCCAAGAGTAACTTTGTCGGCCGCTTGCAGACCTGGTTGCTGACCTTTATTCCGCCGCTGGCCTGCGCCCTGTATCTGCCCGAAGGTTTTTCAGCGCTGCTGGGTTTTGCCGCCGTGCCTTTAGTGGTGATCATCATCTTCCTGCCGATAGCCATAGCACTGAAACAGCGGCGTGAGTCGCCGGAAGGCTACAAAGTTGCCGGTGGCAAGCTGGCGATGGCGCTGATGGCCCTCCTGGGGATAGGCATTATAGCTGCCCAGCTGTATGCGACGCTGGGGGCCTAAGACAAGCCCTTTGTAAGGGAATTTTTCCGAGTCTGTAGCCGCTTGGTAGTCTGTGTTAAAGTCGGGACTTGTGCCCGGCTTTTTTGTTGCACAAAAACAACAAATTGAACTGATACCAGCGAATGGACTTACTAGAATGAAAAAATGGTTACTTGCAACGGCCATAGCCACCAGTTTTGGTGCTCAGGCCGATGAGGGCATGTGGCAGCCCTACCAATTGCCGGCCATGGCCGATAAACTCAAGGCCAAAGGACTGGAAATAGACGCCAAGTCTATTTCCAAGCTGACCGAATTCCCGATGAACGCCGTGATAAGCCTGGGCGGCTGCACCGCGTCTTTCGTTTCGCCCAAGGGCCTGGTGGTAACCAACCATCACTGTGCCTACGGCTCCATCCAGTACAACTCCACCCCGGAGAAGAATCTGCTGCGTGATGGCTTCCTGGCGAAAAACTTTGCCGAAGAATTGCCGGCAACTCCGGGCTCGCGGGTATATGTCACCGAAGAGGTCACCAATGTGACCGACAAGGTCAAGCAAGGCCTGGACAACAAGCAGGGCGACGCTTTCTACAAGGGCGTCGAGGCGGCCGAGAAGTCACTGGTGGCCCAGTGTGAAAAAGAAGATGGCTATCGCTGTCAGGTTTACAGCTTCCACGGTGGTCTTGAGTATTATCTGGTGAAGCAGCTGGAAATCCGTGATGTCCGCCTGGTGTATAACCCGGCGGCCAGCGTGGGTAAGTATGGCGGTGATGTCGACAACTGGATGTGGCCGCGCCACACAGGTGATTTCTCCTTCTACCGCGCCTATGTCAACAAAAATGGCAAGCCGGCCGATTTCTCCAAGGATAACGTGCCTTACGAGCCCAAGAGCTTCCTCAAGGTGTCGGCCAAAGGGGTCAAGGAAGGGGACTTTGTGATGGTGGCCGGTTACCCGGGCCGCACCAACAGATACCGCACCGGCAATGAAGTGGAAAACCAGTTTGAGTGGTCTTACCCACAAGGCAAGGAGCTGCGTGAGCGCTTTATCGAAATCATTAAAGAGACGGCCCCGGAAGGCAGTGATGAGCGCATCAAGTACGAGAGCCTGATCGCCGGTCTGGCCAACTATGCCAAGAACTTCACCTCGATGATCGAGTTCTATGGTAAGTCGACCATGCTGGAAGACAAGCGTACCCTGGAAGCCAAGCTCAAGAGCTGGATCGATGCCGACAGTAGCCGCAAGGCCCAGTATGGCGAGGTGTTGGCACAGCTGGACAAGCTGGTCGCCCAAAGCCAGGCGGATCAGCAGCGTGACATTATCCTGGGCTATCTGGGGTATACCACTATGTTGCCGACGGCCCGCGAACTCTATCGTCTGGCCAATGAAAAGGCGCTGCCGGACATGGAACGTGAGCCGGGTTTCCAGGAGCGTGACATGATCCGCTTCAAGGCCGGTATGGAGCGTATCGATCGCCGTTATGCCGCCAGTGTCGACAAGGCGCTGGTGTTTGAGATGCTCAAGCGTTATGCGGCGCTGCCCAAGTCTGAGCGCCTGCCTGCGCTGGACAAGTACTTCGGCATAGGCAACAAGCTCGATGAGGCCAAGCTGAAGAAGACTCTGGACAAGATGTACAAGAATACCAAGCTGGATAACAAAGATGTGCGTCTGGCCTGGATGGACAAGTCGGTTGCCGATTTCAAGGCCTCGAAAGATCCTATGATTCAGTTTGCCGTGGCCTTCTATGACACAGGTATGCAGCTGGAGCAGAAGAAGAAAGAGTTGGCCGGTGAGCTGATGAAGGTGCGTCCTCAGTACATGGAAGCCATCATTGCCTACAACCGCGAGCAGGGTAAACCTGTGTATGCCGATGCCAACTCCAGCCTGCGGGTGACAGTCGGCCATGTGAAGGGCTACTCACCCAAAGATGGTCTCTACGCCGTACCTTTCACTCGTCTGGAAGGCATAGTGCAGAAAGACACAGGGGTTGAGCCTTTCGATGCTCCCAAGAAAGAGCTGGAGCTTATCAAGGCCAAGCAATACGGTGACTTCTACTTCAAAGATATTGACTCGGTACCGGTCAACTTCCTCTCAACTCTGGATACCACAGGCGGTAACTCAGGCTCGCCAACCCTCAACGGCCGCGCCGAGCTGGTGGGACTGCTGTTTGACGGTGTTTATGAGAGCATCATAGGTGACTGGAACTACGACGATAACATCAACCGCTCCATTCAGGTGGACAGCCGTTACATGCTGTGGGTGATGAAGTATCTGGATAATGCAGACAACCTGTTGCAAGAGATGGAAATCGTTAAGTAAGCTTCGCCATCAACAACAATCCCCGCCAAGTTGCGGGGATTTTTTTAGCTAGCACTGGGTTGTTGAGCGTTGCAGCGCCTGAAGGCGCGCCCGATCCAACAGCTCGCATACCTCGGCGGCCGGGCGTTCAAAGTTAGCGGGCAAAGATTGCAATACCCTGCGGGTTTTGGCCCTGAGCGGGCTGCGCTGTGCCAGCCTTGCCAGGTAACTATCTGAGTAGTAACCAATTAGCGGGTTTCGCTGAATATTAAACAGATGAAATTCGCTGATATCCTGCCAGTTCAGCTCCAGTGTCCGCAGCAAGTAGAGGTAGCTGATGCCATGCTGATGGATGCTGAGGGAAATCGTTCCTGGCCATAGAGACACATCAAGGCCAGCAAGACAGAGCCCAAAGTCAGCGGCAGAGCCGACGTGGCCAGCCAGATCAACTGTCACTGAAGTAGAATGCGACGGCCCGCGCCATGAAAAACAGCGCCGATTGACTCCAGTATCAAAGGCTGCTGCATCTCAGAGCTGGCGGGTATAGGCCTGGCAGATATTCTGCTCACCCGTCTGCTTGGCTCGTTTCAGCGCCACTTCGGCATTGCCGAGGAACTGCTCCAGGCTCTGGCCCGGCAGATAGGCGGCTATGCCTATGCTGATCCCTTCTGCCAAGCCGTTTTCGCCCAAGTTGGCCAGCGCCTTGACCGCATAGTGATGCGCCTGATTGGCATCGGTTTCCGGTAGTATGATAATCAGCTTACCCAACTGCCAATGGGACATCTGATAACTGTTGGGCAGATCCCTGAGCAGCTGCATCTCCACCTCGTGTTGGCGGTTCTCCAGTTGGCCGATATCACTCATATGGCTGAGCATGCCCTCGGGGCTGATGTCCATCAGGAGCAGACTGGCCTGCAGTTTTTCCTCTTCGGACATGGACTTGAAGTAGCGATCCAGATCCCTGAGGTTCACCAGGATGGTGCTGCGGTGTGGCACCAGATCGCCACTGGCCTCAATCTTGCCTCTTGGGGTTGCCTGCTCCAGGGTGCACACCAGATATTCAATCTCGCCGTCTTCATCCAGATAGCCCTTGAGCGTGGCTTGCAGGCAACTGCCGTGGCTGTGGGTGCAGAGTATTTGCCCTTGCCACTGGCCTTGCATGCTCACCAGCTGGCTAATTCTCTGCCACTGGTTGCCAAGATCGTTTTCCAGCAAAGCCGCCAGGCTGTGGCTGAGATCACCGTTGAGTTGCATCAGCTTATCAAAGGCTTCATTGACCTTGAGCAACTGCCCCGAGGGCGTGGTCAGGGCGGTGGCCACATTGCTGCCGGTCAATAGCTTGCTAAGGAAGGCTTCCTGCTGGGCTTGTTTCAGTTCGCCGATATCTTCAAAGGTTATCAGCAAATAGGTTTGACTGCTGGCGTTGTAGCGGCGGATATGCAATCTGAGCTGGGCGTTGTCCAGGGATTCGAGCTGCACTTCGCCGCGCCACTCGCCGGCATCCGCCAACTGTTGTTTCATCGAAGAATAAAGCTCGTCTTCCAGGTGCAGGATCCGTTGCAAACTGCGATCCGGCAGCTCATCCTGCTCGAGTTGCAGAGTGCGGGCGGCAGTGGCATTGGCGCTAACGATACGGCCGCTGGGGTTGACCAGCACACAACCCAGGTTGGAGCGGAACAGGCCGCGGGCCAACTCGATACTGTTTTGTCTGGCGCGCTGTTCGAGGCGGAACATATGGGTCAGCAGGATAACCGCGGTTGCCAGAATGGTCAGTATGGCGGCGCAGGCCAAAAGGATGTTGCGCCACTGAAAGAAACGGGAGGCGATGTCGTGATTGCGGATATAGGAAAGCAGCAGATATTCGCGCTTGGTATCGTTTTGCGAAGCCAGTTGTACCTTGAGATAGACGAAGGTGGCGTCTTCTCCGTGGAATTGACCAAAGTTACTTCTGGCCATCTTGCTCCACAGTGCCGGATAGCTCTGTCTTATGCTGCTGCCCATGGTTTCAGGCAGCCTGGCCAAAGGGTCCAGATCTGAGGCGCCGGCATAAAGCAGGCCCTGATTGTCAAACAGCAGCAGAGGTGAGGCATTACTGGAGAAGGCGGGCTTTATTGCCTGCAGCATCTGCAACATGGAGTTGTAGGTGACCAGATAACCGCGCACGCTCTGATCCTGATTTTCCAGCCAGGCCAACTGGTAAATGTAGGGCTCGAGGCGGCCGTCAATCGGGGCAAACTCCAATGCCGAGGTATAGATTTCCTGCCCCCCCAGATTGCGCTTGTTGCCCAGGAGTGCCGGCGGCATGGACATGCTGCCGAAGGTATTGCTGGTGGCGATGCGGAACTTGCCGTCGGCATCAAACAGCGCCAGATCCAGCAGTTCTGGGGTGCTGCGCTTCAGGCTGTCCCAGCTCGTCATCAGCCGTTGATATTCTTTGTGTCCCGGATTATCCAGGTACTGGCGCAGATACTCTGACTTGGCAAACATCTGGGTGCGAAACTGCTGGAAGGAGATTTTATCGGCCAGCAGGGCACCAACGGTTTGCAGCTCGCTGTATCTTTGTACCGCCCACTCTTCCTGCAGACGTCGCTCGCCCAAGGTGATCAACACATTGGTAATGAGTATCACAGTGATCACCAACATGCTCAGCTGACTGGCAACGGCCAGCAAGCGCTGCCGGGACCAGTGAATACCCTGAGCCGAGATAAGCAGAGGTGTGTCTTTGAGTCCGGTATTCTTTTTGAACATGGAACTGTGCTGGCTCCAGAGTGAAAATTGCGCTCATGTTAACACGAAATAACCCAGTGGGCATCGGCAGCTACCGACCGTTCACCGGGCAGTTAACACTGTGGCCCCTGAAGGCGCGAACACATCCCTATGGGGCCTGCGCGGGTTTACAGGTCCATCTGCTTGGTGCCGCCTCTTTGCTAACCCAGCTGTCCCAGGATCCTGTGCTTGAATTGACAGCCGGCGTCTTCCACTATTTTGCGACAGGCGTCGATATCCACCCCTTCCAGGCCATCGAGTGCCGATACCTGCACCTGCTTGATGTAACGGGGAGCTTCGCGAATAAAGGCGTTGACCGCATCCCAGGAACCTGCCAGACGTGGGCGACAGTGTTTAATGTAGCCTGATTCAGTGTCGGCATTGAGTGAGACCGACAGGGCATCGACGCACTCGGCCAGCTCAGGCAATATGTTGCGCCTGTGAAACAGGTTACCCAAGCCATCGGTATTGACCCTGACCTTACCACCGCGGCGTTTTATTTCGCGGGCCACTTCCAGCAAGGTTTCGAGATTGAGCGTCGGTTCACCATAGCCGCAGAACACGTATTCATCGAAACGGGTTACCTCGCCGAGCAGCGGAATGATATCGCTGCCGCGGGGGCGAACCTTGAGATCCAGCTGATACTCATGAATGCTCTTGCTGCCGTTATGCTTGGGACAGAAGCGGCATCTCAGGGTGCAGCGGCCGGTGATATTCAGATAGCGGCTGTTGCGTATGTCATAGACGAGTGTGGGTTGGCTTTGGGCTGTGCTGCTCATAACGACTCAATAAGGCATGCAGGAGATAACTTGGAGTCTAACCAAGAGCCGCAGTGAAAAATGCTAGCAGGATCAGAAAACACCCACTTAGGAGCCACACGAGATGCGGTAGAGTTGAATTTGTTGCCTGATAAGGGAAGGGAGCCTTTGGGCTCCCTTCAATCACTTACTCAGTGTTGCGACTCGTTTAACTGGGCCTCTGCCTCTTTCGGCCGCCACCACCAGTGATAAAACGCTCGGCTCTTGTGGCTCAGATCATCGAGAATGATATAGAGCATGGGCACCAGGATCAGGGTCACCAGGGTGGAGAACAAAATACCGAATGCCAGAGAGGTGGCCATGGGGATCACTATCTGTGCCTGCAGGCTGCGCTCCATTATGATGGGCACCAGGCCGACAAAAGTGGTCAGCGAGGTGAGGATAATCGCCCGGAAACGATAACACCCCGAATCTATGGCCGCCTTGACCACTGACTGACCCTGCTCACGGGCGCGGTTGACGAAGTCCACCAAAATCAATGAATCATTCACCACTACCCCGGCCAGAGCAACTATGCCGCAGAGACTGAGAATGCTCATGGACAGCCCCAGAATAAAGTGACCGAACAGCGCACCTATCATACCGAAGGGGATCACCGACATGATGATCAGCGGCTGGCTGTAGGACTTGAGCGGAATGGCCATCAAGGCATAGATAGTAAATATCGCGAAGAAGAAGCCTTGCAGCAAGCCGACCATGGCGGCCTGTTCATCCTGGCTGGCACCATCGAGACTGGCGGAAATATGAGGATATTTACGCTCGAGTTCGGGCATAAACTTCTCCTGGATCTCCTGCACCACCTTGGAGGGCTCCACTTTATCCTTGTTGGCGTTGGCGGTCACGGTAATCGCCCTGCGACCATCCACCCGGGTAATGGAAGAGTAAGATTCCCCCAGCTCCAGTTCGGCCACGGTAGAGAAGGGCACCGCCATGCCGTTTGGCGTGCGGATCATCATGTTCTCCAAATGGCCTATGGTGCGGCGCTGCTCCAGCGGATAACGCACCATTACCTTGACCTCTTCTTTGTTGCGCAAAATTCGTTGCGCCTCATAGCCATAGAAGCCATAACGCACCTGGCGCGCCAGATCCGATAATGTCAGCCCCAGCGCCTCTGCCTCGGGACGAATCTTGAGGCGAATTTCATGGCTGCCGGAGGAGAAGTTATCGGCAATATCATAAACGCCTTCATAGCTGGCAAGCTTCTGTTTCAGTTCTTTGGCGGCCGCAGACAATTGTTCCAGATCGGTGGAGGTAAAGCGGAAAGAGATATCGCCGCCGGCATCATTGGTGCTGGCATTGATATTGAGTTTCTTCACTGCCACCAAGTCCGGCAGCTGTTTGCGCCAGGCCTCGGCTATGGTCACACCGTCCACGTCCCTGTCTTCACCCTTGGTCAGCTCGGCAAAGATAAATGCCGAGGTGCGGCTGCTCATATTGATAAAGCTGTGCTTCACCACAGGGTAGCCGATTTCGGACTCCATCTGCTGGTTCATGGTATAGAGGGCATTTTCAATTTTCTGCACTGCATCCAGGGTGTTGAGCTCTGAGCTGCCTTCATCCATTTCCAGATTGACCTGGATAAAGTCGGATGGAATATCCGGGAAGAGCACCCAGCGCACCTTGCCACTGGTGACCATGGCGACCGACAGAATAAGCACACCGATAAAGCCCGCCACCAGGGTATATCTGTGGGGGATCATCCGCTCCATAAAGTTGCGGTAACTGTGGTGGATAAAATGCTGCACTTTTTCGTTGAAGGCGCGCTTGAAGCGGCCAAATGGCCCTGGGTTGGGATTGGGTTTGCTGGGCTTCATGTGCGCCAGGTGCGCCGGCAGAATGAACTTGGACTCCACCAGCGAGAAGGCCAGGCAGAGGATCACTATCATGCCGATGGATTTCCAGATGATCCCCATGGGACCTGGCACCATCAACATGGGGATAAAGGCGGCAATTGTGGTCAACACCCCGAAAGTAGCGGGCATGGCGACCTTCTTGGCACCGCGGATCACATTGGTGATCGAGTGGCCGTGACGCTCAACCTCGGTATGGGCACTCTCGCCTATGACTATGGCATCATCCACCACTATCCCCAGCACCAAAATAAAGGCGAACAGAGTCAACATGTTGATAGACAGGCCAAAAGGTTCCATCGGCATCAGTGCCATGGCACCGAGGAAGCACACAGGCAGCCCCAGCATGACCCAGAAGGCCAGTTTCAGATCCAGGAACAGCGCCAGGATAATGAACACCAGCAAGGCACCCATAAACATGTTGGACAGCATCATGTTGAGGCGGCCCTTGAGATAGTGGGTCAGGTCGCCCCAGTAGTCCAGCTTCGCGCCGCTGGGCAGAGTGGCTTGACGCTCGGCAATAAAACCTTTGACCTGATCGGCAATCGCCAGGGCGTTTTGATCGTCTATGCTGGTGATCTCTATGATGGCCGCCGGCATGCCGTCGAAGCGGGTGTACTCGAGCCGCTCCTCAAAGTCATCCTTGATCTCGGCCACCATGGGCAGCATCACCCGGCTGCCATCGGCGCGAGTGCTGACCACTATGTTGGCAAAGTCATCTCCCGTGTAGGCCTGGCCCTTGGTACGCAGCAGTATGTCACCGTCCTGAGCCCGAATTGAGCCACCGGGTAGATCTATCGAAGTGTTTTGTACTGCCTGCGCCACCTGAGTGAAGGTGAGGCCGTACTCTCTGAGCTTATCTTCCGAGACTTCGATACCGATTTCATAGTCGCGCACCCCGGTCACTTCGGCACGGGTCACCGCCGGCAGGTTGGTGATCTCATCACGGATCTCCTTGGCCAGCTCTTTCATGTCGTGCAGTGTCATGTCGCCATAGACAGACACCCAAATAACGTTGTTTTCCGGCTTGATCCGGTAGATATCCGGCTTTTCGATATTGGCCGGGAAGGTGGCAATGGCATCGACCCTGAGTTTGGCCTCATCCAGCACCTCTTTGGCATCATAGCCGTCTTCCACCTCTATGGTGACAGAGCCCACTCCTTCGCTGGCAACCGAGGTAACCTTCTTGATGCCGCTGATGTCCTGAATCGCCTCTTCAATCTTGATGGTGATCCCTTCTTCAATCTCCTGCGGCGCCGCGCCTGGGTAGGCGACTGAGATCCGCAAATAGTTGAGTTCGAAGCTGGGAAAGACCTCTTTATTGATCAGAAAGGCGCTGAAGATCCCGCCGATAAGCAGGATCCACATCAAGAGGTTGGCGGCAACATTGTTGCGGGCGAACCAGGCAATGATTCCTTTTTCCTGCTCCATCAGAGTTCACCCGCCGCAGCCAGACGCTGTTCCTGAGTTTCATCCTCTTCGCTGTGGGAAGCGTCTTTATCTTTGCTGTTGGCAACCCGTACCAACTGACCATTGGTCATATTGTTGAGATTGGTCTTGGAGATTCGCTCGCCATCCTTGAGGCTGTCTTTGATGTAGACATACTCAAGATCTGTGCGTACCACGTTGACGTGACGCATCTCTATCTTGTTGTCCTTGTCTACCACGGCCACATGCTGATTACGCACCATATACCTTGGCAGTTTCACCAGGCCATCGACGGTGCGGCCCTTGATCACGGCGTTGACAAAGCTGCCGTATTTCAGCGGCAGTTGGCCGGTCTGTTTCTGCTTTCGCAGATAAGGATCCTGCACTTCGGCCACCAGATAGACCATGCGGTTATCCGGATCTATCACCCCTTCACTGCGCACTACCTTGCCAGTCCAGGTCACGGTTTTACCCGCGAGGGCAGCGCTCAGGGTTACCTGAGTCTCAGGGTTGTCCACCGACTCCAGATAGGCCAGGTCTTTGTTGGCCAGCGGCAGGCGCACTTCGGCTACAGCCGTGTCGTACAGCTCACCCAGATTGGTGCCTATGGAAACGTATTGCCCCAAATCGACACTGCGGGCGCGCACTATGGCATCGAAAGGTGCCCGGATAACGGTGCGTTCCAGGTTGCGCTTGGCTCTGGCGAGTGCCGCTTCGGCATACTTGACGTTGGCTTGCTCTTTCTTCAACTGAGGAACCCGCAAGCCAAGCTCGGGTGGCATACCGTTGTCATAACCGCTGAATTCTATCTTGGCGACTTCGCCGCGAGCGATTTCTTCATCCAATGCTGCCTTGGCCTGGGCCAGAGTGGCCTGAGCCTGCATCAGGTCGGCCTCATAGTCAGAAGGTTCTATCACCGCCAGTTCATCGCCTTGATGCACCACGCCACCGGCCACAAAGGCCGGGGCTATGCTGAGGATACGGCCCTGAACTTCACTGACCAGCTGAGTCTTGTACTTGGGAGTCACAGTGCCGTAAGAGGGCAGGTTGAGTGACATTGTCTGTTGTTCGACCTGAGTCACGTCGACCACAGGCAGCGGGATCTCTTCCGCTTTTTGCTCCGGCTCCTGCTTGGTCATCATCAGGAGTTTGGCGCCGAGTACGGCGACCACTATGATGAGCAGCGGCGCTATTCTTCGGAAAAATGTCTTCATATTCTTCTGCATATCCATGCTGGAGGCTTAATCTGAGCTTAAATTACCAGACAAGCAGCGGCCAATAAATGTGTTTTTGTAAATAAAATGTGTCAAAAGCTGTCGGCGGCGGGAGGGCTGTGAGGCCGGTAACAAAAAAAGGACCCAAAGGTCCTTTTTAAACGAGAAATTAAGTCGAAGCTTATTTTTTCTTCTTCTTTTTCTTGCTGTTTTTGGCACTGGCATCCTTGGCTTTGACCTTTTTCTTGGTCGGTACCTTGGCTTCTTTGTGCTTGGGGCGCAACTCTTCGATGACTCGCCGTTTCAGCTTCTGCTCGATATAGCGCTCAACTTTGCTGAGGATCCGCATATCATGGGCTTCCACCAGAGAGATGGCTGTGCCCTTGGCGCCGGCGCGGCCGGTGCGGCCTATTCTGTGCACATAGGCATCGGCAGAGCGGGGCATATCATAGTTAATCACATGGGTGATGCCTTCGATATCTATGCCGCGGGCGGCGACATCGGTAGCCAACAGCACCTTGACTTCCCCCTTGGTGAAACGACCCAGAGCCTGGAAACGCTTCTTCTGCTCCATATCGCCGCGCATAAAGGCGGCCGGGATCCCGGCCTGCAGCAACAAACCTTCGAGGCTGCTGACCACTTCGCGGGTCTTGCAAAAGACGATGGCGCGCTTGGTTTCTTCCTGATTGAGCAGGTGACACAAGAGAGCGAACTTGTGCTCCTTGTTGTCGGCCAGGTGGATCCATTGATGGATCTTGGCTTTTTCGCTGCGTGGCGGTTCGGCCTCCACCAACACAGGATCGTTGAGCAACTCAGTGGCAAAACGGCGCACGCCGCCACCTTCCAGCGTGGCAGAGAACAGCATGTTCTGCTTACGTCCCTGCGCTTCTATGGCTATGGTCTGCACTACCTGGGAGAAGCCCATATCCAGCATGCGGTCGGCTTCATCTATGATAAGCAGTTCCACTTCGGTGGCTTCAAACTTGCGCTTCTCAAGATATTCGAGTAGGCGGCCCGGGGTAGCCACCAGAATATCCAGGTTACCGGCCAGGGTTTCTTCCTGTGGGGCGTAAGGGACACCGCCTGTGATTATACCAATCTCCAGTCCAAGACCGGTCGCCAGATGGCAGGCATATCTGTGAACCTGACTGGCCAGCTCGCGGGTCGGGGTCAACACCAGTACTCTGGCCTGGCCGGGACGACGGCGGGGGAAGTCAATCAGATGTTGCAGTGCCGGCAGCAGGAAACTGGCGGTCTTACCTGTGCCGGTTGGGGCATGGGCAAGAATATCCCGTTGCTCCAGCGCCAAAGGCAGAGCCAATTGCTGA
The DNA here is from genome assembly GCF_056497865.1 of Shewanella sp. VK101. Taxonomy (NCBI): domain Bacteria; kingdom Pseudomonadati; phylum Pseudomonadota; class Gammaproteobacteria; order Alteromonadales; family Shewanellaceae; genus Shewanella; species Shewanella sp. VK101. Next base: position 3,882,028 of record NZ_CM151402.1, on the reverse strand, counting down.
ATACTGGTCGGGGTCTTGTGGCCCATGGCTTTCAGTGAATCCAAAAGCCTGTGGTCCAGATCGAAATCTTCAAATAGCATGGGGAGCATCTCAAACAATAATGCGCGGGAGTATACCTTGTCTGGGTTGCCGTGCACAGCTTGTCGCTTGGGAAGCTGAGAATAAGTCGCTTGCAACAGGCAACGGCTTAGAGTTTCAGGTAAAAATCCCGGGTCAGTTGTGCCATGGCCTCCGAATAGCGGCCGTCTGCTTCTCTTATGTAGAGGGAGGAATGGGCTTTTGGCGCGGCAACCGCTTCGCCTTCCTTGGCATGTTCAAGCAGCAGTAACTCTCGGCTACTGGGCTTTTGAGGCGTGCTGCTGACACTGACCCGCGCGGCCAGTCGCAAGCCTGCCTTTATTGCGGCGCACGCAAATCTGTCCAGGCTCTGAACCGGCAGAATAAGGCTCGCCTGCCCCTGTGGCTTGAGTAATTGCTTTATCGCCACACACAGCTCGTCAAAGCTCAGATGCTCTGTGTGTCTCGCTGTGGCTCGTTTGGGGTCATCCGAGCGTGGGCCGGTTTCGAAATAGGGTGGGTTGCAGAGTATATGGTCGAACAGCGCCGAGTCTGCCAAGGCATGCTCATCGCAATAGGCCTGAATTGAGCCTTGATACAAAGCGAGTCTGCTCGCCCAGGGCGACGCCTTGAAGTTGGCACGGCTTGCATGGGCCGCGCTGCTGTCGAGCTCAACCGCCAGTACCTCTGCCTCACTGCGCTGCGCCGCCATCAGACTCAGTAAGCCGCTGCCGGCCCCTATGTCCAGCACCCGCTTGGCCCCGGTCAATGGCGCCCAAGCGCCCAAGAGCACCCCATCTGTACTGACCGGCATACCGCAACCGTAATCTTCGATATGAAATGCCTTGAAACTGAATGCCATTGAGTGCTCAACCTCCCAAGCAGAATGCTTGGCGGGGATTTTATCCCGAAAGAGTCATCATTCGCCAAGGCTTTGGCGCCGTTTTGTTTCGGTCTGGTTCATACTTTGGCAGGGGATGCTGCTAACTTTAGGCTGGTGATGCTGGACAAGTGTTAAAGGTCGTACCAGCAAGGGCGTTGGGGAGTCGACAAATGTTTGCAAAATGCTATGCCTGTTGCCTCAATTGGGGCTGGGTGTGACCTTGAACAACTTTTTCTCATCCTGAGTTTTGCATCTGTTGTGTTTTTAGGCTGCTGTTTGGTTGGCTTGTTGCGCACTTTAAGAGGGTCTGGTATTAGTGTTCCCCCTTAATTCGCGGCATTCTGCGAATTAGATCAAGGTAAAACAGTTTTAGGATAAGCAAAGCAGCGAAAACCCCCTGCCATTTGTTCATAAACTCGCCAAGAATAGGCCAAATTTACCACGGATATCTGTAATAAAGGCTTTACACTCGAGTAGGGCGAGCGCGACGGCTATTATTTCAGCTATAGCTAAAAATGTTGCAATCACTTAAGTTTATTAGAAAAACATAACAAGATGGGGCATACAGTGCACAAGACTCAATTGACACTTGGTGACACCCTGGGCCTGGGATTCATGACCTTTGCGTTTTTCCTGGGGGCGGGCAACCTGATTTTTCCTCCTTTTGCCGGGCAGTTGGCCGGCGAAAACATGCCAATGGCCATGATTGGCTTTTTGATTACCGCCGTGGGTTTGCCGCTGGCCGGTTTGATAGCTGTGGCCAAGGCGCAGGGCAAGGTGATGAAGCTGTTGCCGGCCTTTGCCGCGACCGCTCTGGCAGTCGCTATCTATATCATTATTGGCCCAGCCTTCGCGGCGCCTCGTACCGGTCTGGTGGCCTATGAGATCGGCGCGCTGCCTTTTATTCAAGACCCTGCATCGGTAGTGAACATTCTCGGGCTTGAGCTGAACAAGCCTCAGTTGCTCTACACTCTGGGATTCTTTTTGGTGACCATGCTGCTGGCACTGTTTCCCGGCAAACTGATGGATAGCATAGGCAAGGTATTGACCCCAGTGCTGATTCTGCTGCTGATGGGGCTGGCAGTGTCCGTTATCTTGCTGCCCGGCAGCGAAGTACCGGCCGCCAGTGGTGACTATATCAAGCACCCACTGACCAAAGGCATTATCGAAGGCTACAACACCATGGATACCCTGGCGTCCTTGATGTTCGGTATGCTGATTATCGATATTTTGCGCAACAAGGGCGTGTCTGAGCCTGGCTTGCAGACCCGCTATCTGGTGCGCGCTGCGCTGGTAGCCGCCGCTGGTCTGGCATTTGTGTATGTGTCGCTGTTCTTCCTCGGTGCAACCGCAGGTGATATGGCCAAGGGCGCCGAGAGCGGTGGCCAAATCCTCACCAACTATGTGACTCACGAATTCGGTGATATGGGCATTATCCTGTTGTCCACTGTGGTGACTCTGGCCTGTTTGACCACGGCTGTGGGGCTGGTGAGTGCCTGCTCCGACTTCTTCCAGGAGTTGATCCCGGGCGCCACTTATCGCTTTCTGGTGGTGCTGTTCAGCGTGATCTGTGCCGTGGTGGCCAACGTAGGCCTGACCCAGCTGTTGGCTATCAGTATTCCTGTGCTGATGACCATCTACCCTGTGGCTATCGCTTTGGTGTTGGTGACCTTCCTGACGCCTTATTTCCGCAATCCGAAATTTGCCCACAGACTGGCGCTGTCGGTGGCCTTGTTCTTCGGAATTTTTGATGCCCTTAAGGTGACAGTGGCTTCACTCAAGCCGCTGACCCAAGTGGCCGAGCCCAACAGCTTGCTGCTGGCATTTGTGTCCGGGGTTGAAAGCCTGGCCCCTGTGATGTCGGCGTTGCCTCTCTACGAAGAGGGCATGGCCTGGCTGCCACCCACCCTGACAGTGATGATTATCTGTTTGTTTGTCAGCCCCAAGGCGGCACAGGCTGTCTGAGTAGCTGGAGTCCATTTCGAGACGGCGTTATCCTTGATGACGCCGTTTTTTATTGGAGTATTGTTTGTGGCCGCGACTTCTTCATCCGCTTATGTCCAGGACCCCTTGATTGAAGGTTTTCTCGATGACCTTTGGTCCAGTAAGGGCCTGAGCGACAACACATTGGCGGCTTATCGCAATGATCTGCGCCATTTTGATCAGTACCTGCAGGGAAGAGGGCTGACGCTCAACTCTGCCGGGCGCGAAGCGGTGCAGGATTATCTCGGTTTTCGTGTCGACAAAGGGGTTGCCCAGAGCAGCAGTGCCAGGTTGAAGAGCAGCTTGCGGCGCTTTTATGGTTTTTTGCTGCGTCGGCAACTGATAGCAGAAGATCCCATGGCGCGTATTGCGTCCACCAAGCTCAAGCGCAAATTGCCCGGTAGTCTCAGCGAGGCCGAGGTGGATGCCTTGCTGGCTGCGCCCATACGGGAAGACCCGGTCGAAGCCAGAGACAAGGCGATGCTTGAGCTGTTATACGCCACCGGACTCAGGGTCAGTGAACTGGTGGGGTTGACGCTGGAGCAGATGAGTCTGCGTCAGGGCCTGGTACGGATCACGGGTAAAGGCGGCAAGGAGCGCTTGGTGCCCATGGGCGAGGTGGCCGTCAGCGAAATCGAGTCTTTCCTCAAGCTGGCGCGCACCGAGCTGCTCGGCGGTAAACAGAGTGATGTGGTGTTTCCCTCCAAGCGCGCCCAGATGATGACCCGGCAAACCTTCTGGCACAGGATCAAGCTTTATGCGTTGCGGGCCGGTATCAGCACCGAGCTGTCGCCCCATACTTTGAGACACGCCTTTGCCACTCATTTGCTCAACCATGGCGCTGACTTGCGGGTAGTGCAGTTACTGTTGGGTCACAGCTCGCTGTCCACCACCCAAATTTATACCCATGTGGCCAATGCCAGGTTGCAATCGCTGCATCAGCAGCATCATCCAAGAGGCTGAATTCGGTGATCTGGCACGCAATTAGTTGCTTTCACTGACAACAGCCTGTAACTTTTCAGCCTCTGGCCCGGTCTGATGAGAGACGAAAAAAACCAATCAGGCCCAAATAAGATAGGATTTCCAATGAAGTTAACCCGTGCATTCTCTCTGTGTCTGGCGCTGGCGGTTACACCCTTTGTCGGTGTTGCCTCTGCGGCTTCCGAACCGGGTGATCAGCTGAAGCAAAAGCTCAGTGACACCTTGGGTATTGAAGTGATCTCTATGGCAGATTCACCTATCCCAGGCCTGTATCAGGCAATCACCAACCGCGGCGTGCTCTATGTCAGTAAAGATGGTTCCAAGCTGCTGCATGGCAACCTCTATGATCTGAATCAAGGGATGAAAAACCTCACCGAGGCGGCGCTTGCTGGCCCAAGACTCGAGATGCTCAAGTCCTTCGAAGACAAGATGCTGGTCTACAAGGCCAAGAACGAAAAGCATGTGGTGACTGTCTTTACCGATATCACCTGTGGTTATTGCCGTAAGCTCCATAACCAGATGCAGGAATACAACGACCTTGGGATAACAGTGCGCTATCTGGCCTATCCCCGTCAGGGCGTGCCTTCACCCAACGCCGAAGAGATGGAAGCAGTTTGGTGTGCCAAAGACCCTCACAAGGCCATGGATGACGCCAAGGCCGGCAAGAGTATCAAGATGGCCAAGTGTGATGCCAATATCCCGGGGCAGTATCAACTGGGGATGAGTTTTGGTATCAATGGCACTCCTGCGTTGATCCTCGAAGATGGCAGCCTGATCCCGGGTTATCAGCCACCGAAAGATCTGTTGAACAACCTTGAGAGTCGTAGCCTTTAATCTCAATAGCGGCAGCGCTCAATCGAAAAATCTCACTCAAAAAGGCGAGCAACCCACTCGCCTTTTTGTTATCTTGCCCGGCAAAGCCATTTTCAAGAATAGCCCATAGTGATCCACAAAATCGTCCGTCGTCCCAGGGTGGACGACAGCCATTTACCCGCTAATCTGCATCCGCTCTTAAAACAGATTTACGCCAGTCGCGGCGTTCAGGCTCCCGAGTGCGAACTGGTGCTCAATCGTCTGCTCAGGCCGGATACCATGCTGGGCTTGCAACAAGGTGCCGAGCTGGTGGCCGATGCCATCGCCGCCAATCGCCGCATTCTGATCATGGGTGATTTCGATGCCGATGGTGCCACCTCCACCAGTGTGTGTCTGTTGGCGCTCAGAATGATGGGAATGGAAAACTGTGATTATCTGATCCCCAATCGCTTCGATTATGGCTATGGCCTCAGCCCTGAAATAGTGGCGGTGGCGCACAGCAAGGGCGCCGAGCTACTGATCACTGTCGATAACGGTATCTCATCCATCGAAGGCGTCAGGGCCGCCAAGGCGCTGGGGATGACGGTTGTTATTACAGATCACCATTTGCCGGGCAATGAATTACCCGAGGCAGATGCCATCATTAACCCCAATCAACCCGGTTGCCGCTTTGCTTCCAAGTCGATTGCCGGGGTCGGGGTGGCTTTCTATCTGATGTTGGCGCTGCGGGCTGAGCTGAGAAAACGTCACTGGTTCGCCAAACACTCGCTGGCCGAGCCCAATCTGGGGGTATTACTGGACTTGGTGGCCCTGGGCACAGTGGCCGATGTGGTGTCGCTCGATGCCAACAACCGTATTTTGGTGGATGCCGGTATCAAGCGGGTGCGAAACGGCGCCTGTCGCCCGGGGATCACCGCCTTGCTGGAGGTGGCCCGCCGCAATCCGGCGCGTTTGGTGGCCGCCGATTTCGGCTTTGCGGTTGGCCCCAGACTCAACGCCGCCGGAAGGCTGGATGAAATGGCGCTTGGGGTTGAAACTCTCTTGTGTGATGACATGCTCAAGGCAAGAAGGATTGCGGCCGAGCTTGATGGCCTCAACGCCGAGCGCCGTGAGCTGGAAACCGGCATGCAGCAAGAAGCGATGAAGAGCCTGGAGGCGCTGCAGCTCAAAGAGAGTGAACAGCCCTGGGGTATTGCCCTGTATCAGCCGGACTGGCATCAGGGGGTGATAGGTATTCTGGCTTCCCGGATCAAAGACAGGTTCCACCGCCCGGTAATCGCCTTTGCCGAAGCCAGCGACACTGAAATCAAGGGCTCGGCCCGCTCCATCAAGGGGCTGCATATGCGCGATTTGCTGGAGCTTATCAATGCCCGTCATCCCGGTATGATCCTCAAGTTCGGTGGTCATGCCATGGCCGCCGGGCTCTCTTTGCGTAAGGATGCCTTCGAGCAGTTTGCCGAGGCCTTTGACACCTGTGTCCGTGAGCTGCTGACCCTGGAAGATCTCAATGGCGAGCTGTTCTCCGACGGTGAATTGCCGCTTGAGTGTTTTACCCTGGATACGGCGCAGCTGCTCAGAGATGCCGGTCCCTGGGGCCAGGCCTTCCCCGAGCCGTTATTTGATGGCCATTTCAGAATTCTGCAGCAGAGACTGGTGGCAGAGAAACACCTTAAACTGGTGCTGGAGACTGAGTGCGGTCGGATCATGGCTGATGCCATCGCCTTCAATGTGGATCTCAAGACCTGGCCTGATGCCAGCATCAATCATGTGCGCCTGCTGTATAAGCTGGATGTGAACGAGTTTCGCGGCAACAGTAACCTGCAGTTGCTGGTTGAGCAGCTGGAGCCCCTGTAAAACAAGCAGTAAAACTGGCAGTAAAACCAAGTGCAAGCAGGGAGTCTATTTAAGATAGGGATAGGCTGAGTAACGGCTCATATGTCGCAGGAGAGCAAGATGAACAATCTGTTTGCCAACTTACCCAAGCAGCTTGATGCCGAGCAGTTTGACGCGCTTTTGGCCACGCCGGATCTTAAAATTGAGCGCATTCTGTCCCACGGTCAGGTGACACCCGAAGGGCAATGGTACGATCAAGCGCAGAATGAATGGGTATTGCTGCTGCAGGGCGCTGCCCGGCTGCAATATGAAGATGGTTCAGAAGTGAGCCTGAACCCGGGGGACTGGCTCAATATCCCCGCTCATGTACGCCACAGAGTCAGCTGGACCGCCGAGGATCAAACTAGCGTCTGGTTGGCCATTTTTTACTCTTGAGCCGACTGTTCTTGCGATGCTCTTGCTCTGCAATCCGCTCAATTTTCCACAAAAAAGCCGCCTGCTGGCGGCTTTTGGCATTTAAGATTAAGGCTTACTTGATGGTTTTAACCCCTTCAGGGGTGCCCACCAGAAGCACATCGGCGCCACGGTTGGCGAACAGACCATTGGTCACTACGCCCACTATGGCATTAATCTGCACTTCCAGCTCTTTGGGGTTCAGTATCTTCAGGTTGTAGACATCCAGAATGACGTTGCCGTTATCTGTTACCACACCTTCACGATAGACAGGATCGCCACCCAGTTTCACCAGCTCACGGGCCACGTAGGAGCGGGCCATGGGGATCACTTCCACCGGTAGCGGGAAGTTGCCCAGCACATCGACTTGCTTGGTATTATCAACGATACAGATAAACTTGTCGGCCACGGCCGCAACTATCTTTTCCCGGGTCAGTGCGGCGCCGCCACCCTTGATCATGTCCATGTGGCCGTTGATTTCATCGGCGCCATCGACATACACAGACAGCTTGTCTACCGAATTGAGATCAAACACAGGGATCCCCAACTGTTTGAGCTTGGCGGTGGAGGCTTCAGAGCTGGAAACCGCGCCTTCAATATCGGCCTTTATCGTAGCCAGAGCATCGATAAAGTGGTTGACGGTAGAGCCGGTGCCCACGCCAACTATGCTGTCTTTCTCGACATATTCCAGCGCTGCCCAACCGGCCGCTTTCTTCATTTCATCTTGGGTCATAATGCCATCCTGTTGATTCTGACAAATTTACTTGAACTTGCCCTAGTATACTCCGAGTTGCAGTGAAAAGTGCCGCTCAATCTTGTCCTGAAGAATAGTTCTTGAAGTGCAACATAAGTTAAGAACTTTTTACTGCGCCCGCCTGCGCCCCTGCGCTACTATACGACCAGGGGGGGAACGGCCAGGCTGATGTGGCAGTACTGCGCTGAAAAAGTGCACAGGTGCCGCTTGAATATGTCGCATACCGAACCTATTTAGAGCGCAAAATTGACCTGGTTTAAGGAGATTTAAATGGCTGGAGCGAGTCTACTGACTCTATTGGATGATATTGCCACCATCCTGGATGATGTGGCGGTAATGAGTAAGGTTGCCGCCAAGAAAACCGCCGGGGTATTGGGGGACGATCTGGCGCTGAATGCGCAGCAGGTAACAGGGATCAGTGCTGAGCGGGAACTGCCCGTGGTATGGGCCGTTGCCAAGGGCTCTTTTCGCAACAAACTTATTTTGGTGCCGGCAGCTCTGCTGATCAGCGCCTTTATTCCCTGGGCAGTTACACCTCTGTTGATGTTCGGTGGCTTGTTTCTCTGCTTTGAAGGCTTTGAAAAACTCTGGCACAAGGCCAGTCACAGCAAGGCTTCTGCCGAAACAGACGATGAAGCCGCCGCCGAGGCCGCCATGAAAGAGGTCGAGGATATTCGCGCCTGGGAAGCGCAGAAAGTCAAAGGCGCGATACGTACCGACTTCGTGTTATCGGCAGAGATCATCGCCATCACCTTGGGGATTGTGGCGGAAAAAGCCTTTATGACCCAGTTGGCCACTCTGTCTATCATTGCAGTGGTAATGACTATCGGGGTCTACGGCTTGGTGGCTGGTATCGTTAAGCTGGATGACGCCGGGCTGTATCTCTCAAGGCGCAGAGGCGAGGGTTTTTGGGCCCACAACCTCAGGCGTATTGGGCTTATGCTGGTCAGCGCAGCCCCCAAACTGATGAAGCTGCTTACCATAGTGGGCACCGCCGCCATGTTTATGGTAGGTGGCGGCATTCTCACCCATGGCCTGCATTGGGTCAGTGAGCAGATAACCCATGCCGCCAACTGGGTAGGCTCTTTGGCTGTGGCCGGCCCTGTGTTGGCAGCGCTGACACCTACCTTGCTCAACGCCCTGTTTGGCATTGTGGCCGGTGCCATCGCGGTGGCCTTGATGAGTATGGTGGAGCGTTTGAGAGGCAAGGGCGAAAGCCACTAAACGTGCCAAGCCAACAAAAGATCAAAGCTAAAAAGACATTGGCTTGAATTGAATTAAAAAACGCGGCTCAAGAGCCGCGTTTTTTGTGTTTGGTGCGGCTCAGTTAATCACGCCACAGGCCATGCGGGCGCCACCGCCGCCCAGTGGCGCCGGGTGATCTGAATGGTTATCGCCTCCCATGTGGATCATCAGTGCCTTACCTTTGACGTCGGCCAGTTTCAACCTTGGTGCCAGCACAGGTGTGGAAGCCATGCCATCAGCATCGACATAGAGCGCCGGCAGATCGCCCTTGTGATTGTCATTTGTCCAGGGGTAACCATGCTTGCCGCTGCCATCAGGGTCGAAGTGCCCCCCGGCTGCGCCGCCCAATACCGTCTTACCGTCTTTACTGCTGGTGTCACAACTGCCATTTTGATGCACATGGAAGCCGTGAACACCGGGCGTGAGTTGCTTGAGGTTGGGGGTTAACACCAGGCCGTAGGCGGAATCACTGAGACTGATGCTGCCTATGGGGCTTGGGCCATCTGCCGACAGTAATGAGATACTGACTTCTTCGGCGGCCAGTTGTGATGCGGCAAACACCAGTGACAAACAACCCGGGATCAGGATGGACTTTTTCATCGCTTGTTCTCTCCTTTGAGTGGAATTCCAAAAACGACAAGGCCGACTCGGCGGCATGATAATGAGCTGCCTATATGGCTTTCAGCATAGAAGCCGCCAGGGCAGAGTGCCAGCCGGCCTAATGTCTGGTGTTAACCTGCCCTGAGATTCAAGCCAACGCCATAAGAGGATTCGCCAATTCACCAAGATATTTCAGCAATAGCAATAACAGCCTGGAGCCAGGTCTCAATGTTGATCCAGCTTGGCCTGCCACAGGGCGCTTTGCTCCGTGGAAGTCAGTGAACGGCGGGCGCAGTAAAGGCTGATACCACAGCAAAGCGGCACTATCAGAAGATCCGAGGCATGAAAGCGCAGTAACAACCAGAGTGCCAGGCTATAAAGCAGTAGCGTAATCAGCGGAACCGGCAGCAAAAGCTGCCACTCGAAACACTTCCCCAGCCATCTGGCCCCCAGGCCCACAGCCACCGCCGGCAGCATATACAGCCAAACCAGAGTGCTGTTGCTGCTGGCCATAAATAGAAACAGCCACACAGCAAGAATGGCGCCCAGCAAGGCACCGAGCAGCGCCTTGGGTTGTGACTGTTGCCGGCGCATATTTTGATAGGTTTCCCGCTGCATCTGCTGCTTAACCTTGGCCCGCTGGGCACTGTCCGGTCTATCAAGGCTGCGATACTGACGTGCCATACTTGCTTACTCCGCGACTTCTCAGGCTGATGTTATACCACTTTTTCGGGTCAAGATTCAGCCGTCAGAGAGTTGAAGCTATGCAGCTTGTCCGGGGTAACGATAAAGGGCAGCGGGATATCCCAGGGGGCGAGGGGCAGGGAGTCCACCAACTGCAGGGTATGGGCAAAGCCGACTGCCAGTAATGGCACAGTTCGGGCGATTTGCTGCGCCGCGGCCAGTGTTCTGTCGTAGAAGCCGCCGCCCATGCCCATGCGGTTGCCCTGGGCGTCGAAGGCCACCAATGGCGTGAGGATGAGATCCAGCTCAGCCAAAGGCACCAGAGTACGGATATCCAGCCTGGGTTCGGGGATACCAAAGCGGTTGGTGTGCAGTTGACTGGAGAGTTGATAGCGCAGAAACAGTAAACGCCCCGGGGCAAAGGGATGAATGATCGGCAGACAGGTGGTTACTCCCCGTTGCCATAGCGCTTCGATAAGGGGAGCCGTGTCCAGCTCGCCGTCACAGCTAAAGTAGAGGGCGACTGTATTGATTGCTCTGCCCTGGGCGCTCAGTTCATCGAGCAAGGTTAGAAACTGCTCACAACCCTTGAGGGCGGCAACATGCTGCTCGGCTTCGGGAATGGCCCTGCGGGCATGGCGAATGGCTCGCCTGAGCGTCTTGCAACGCGCATCACGGGTTTGGCTGCTTGAGTCTGTGTGAGTCATAAATGAGGATGCTCCCCAGAATGTCGATGCCGGTGTAGCCCTTGAACCGTAGGTTCAAGGCGGGTAAATGATTACATCCTAAGGCTTCTCGGTTCGCGCCGAGCATGCACAATGTCAGTAAAACATTCACCCTGAGATTAAAAATATCGGCACAGGGACATTACCAGCTGTCGCACACCCCAGGGAGCAAATTCTGGGTCGAACCTGTGAGGGTTCGTGCTATTTCAGTTTAATCCTCTCTTGCGCTTCGCTCAACCAATGCGTGCTCAAGAGTGGATTGCAGCAAACGGATTCTGTCATCCATTTGGCTCATATAATCTTGATTCTTCCGCTGCTCTTCATAGAGCTCATAGCCTATGTTGAGTGCGGCCATCAAAGCCATTTCCTCGCGGCTGATGGCGTTGGTGCGGGACTTTATCTTGCCCAGTTGCAGCTCCAATTTCTGCGCCACCGCTTGCAGAGCCTGTTCCTGACCCGGGGGACAGGCGATGGAGTAGGTGCGCCCCAACAGGGTGATATCTATGGCACTGTTACTCATCTTCCGCACGGGATCCTTTTCTTTGGCTCTGTGGCGGAATATATCTAGCTCAGCGTTAAAGTGCAAGACAAGCGCCGCTTTGTTGCGTTGGCTGCTGTTTCCCTGACCAGCTTGGTACAAATCCCGGCAGTAGATAACCGGCGAAGCCTGGATACATTGCCAAATGCACGACCTGGCTCGCAGCTTGGGTAAGATTCCAGTCTTGGTCGCCTTCCCTAACTCTGCTAGCATGACGGGGTAAATTCAATACTTGGACAGCTTTATGGCAACCCCACCCTCATTACGTATCGAAAGCCTGCGCAGTGCGCTCGACAACGCCGACATAGGTCAGCATCCGGTTGAAGTGCATGGCGCCTTGGTGGGCCTGATTTGTGGCGGCGTGTCACAGCAGGAGCAGGCCTGGTATCAGCCACTGCTCGAGCTGATGAACGACGGCCAGCGCCTGCCCGACGAACTGACACAACTGATAACCGAACTTTTTGGTGACACAGTCAATCGACTGCAGGATCCTGACTTTGGCTTCACCCTGCTGCTGCCGGAAGAGGAAGAACCTCTGAGGGTGCGGGTCGAGGCGCTCTCGCTCTGGACCCAGAGCTTCCTCACCGGCATCGCCATTATTCAACCGGGTTTGAATCAGGCATCGGAAGATGTCCGTGAAGTGATCAAAGATCTGGCGGAAATTGCCCAGGTAGAGTTCGATGTTGCCGACGATGATGAATCCGAAAGTGCATATCTTGAGCTGCTGGAGTTTGTTCGCATGGCCGCCATTCTCTGCTATTCAGAGTTCGGCCCTGAGTTGCCTGATCTCGACGCCGAAACACCAGACAATAATACGCTGCATTGACAGGGCGCCCGTTCGCCCTGTCATTTCTGTGACGGCACCCATTGAGCGTGCCTGAGTAGAGGAAAGATGAACCCGCAAGTTGACGCCCAAGCTGTGAGTCAGGAATGCACTGAGCTGGATATCGCCATTGTCGGCGGCGCCATGGCAGGTGCCACCTTGGCATTGGGGCTGGCCGACCTGGCCAGGAAACTCTCCCGTCCGCTGAAAATAGCCGTTATCGAGGCCTTCGATCCCGCCAAGCAACATCCTGGTTTCGATGCCCGCTCCATCGCCATAGCCAATGGCTCAGTGTTTGAGCTCAAGCGCCTCGGCATCTGGCCTTTGCTTGAAGACCTAGGCACGGCGATAACCGATATTCATGTCTCGGATCGCGGCCATTTCGGCATGACAGAGCTCAACGCCGGGCAGTTTGCGCTGGACTCCCTCGGCCAGGTGGTGGAACTCGAGCGGGTCGGCCAGCGGCTGTTTGGCGCCATCGGCAACAGTGATATCCAGCTATATTGCCCGGCGCGTCTCGAGAAGCTGCAAACTTCGGCTGCGGGCCATAGTTTGACCCTCAGTAATGGTCAGCGGCTTTCCTGCCGTTTATTGCTGGCGGCAGATGGGGTTAACTCCTCGGTGCGTGCCCAGCAGCAACAGGCGTTGCAGCAGTTTGAGTTTGGTCAGAGCGCGGTTATCGCCAATGTTGCTACCGACAAGCCCCATAATGGCATGGCCTGGGAGCGCTTCACCGAGCACGGCCCGCTGGCTTTGCTGCCTATGAGTGACAGCGACGGCCAGGCCCGGCTCTCTCTGGTGTGGGCCTTGCCTCATGAAGAGGCCGAGCGGGTGCAAGCTTTGCCGCAGGCCGAGTTTTTGCAGCAGCTGCAACAGGCCTTCGGTTATCGGGCCGGGCGTTTTGTGGCCGTGGGGGAGCGTCACCGCTACCCACTGAGCCTCTCTTACATGCCAAGGCCCATCTATCACCGTACGCTTTATTTGGGCAATGCCGCCCAGACTCTGCACCCGATAGCCGGGCAGGGCTTCAATCTGGGGCTCAGGGATCTGGTCACTGTGCTGGAGACGCTGGAGCCGGTATTGGCCGCAGGTGGCGACCCAGGCGCAGCCCAGGTGCTGCATGCCTATCATGCTGCCCGTGAGCAGGACAGACGCCAGACCATCAACAATATCGAGTTTCTGGTGCGTGGTTTTTCCAACAACTACTGGCCGCTGGTGGCCGGACGTAATTTGGGGCTCAGGATCCTCTCCTGGTGCCCACCTCTCAAGACCCCGGTGGCCCACAGAGCCATGGGGTGGCACAGACAATCGGCATGTCTGTTTTCCAGGAGTCAGTGACGATGAATTTCCAAAGCTATGATGTGGCCGTGGTGGGCGGCGGTATGGTGGGATTGGCAACGGCCTGCGGTTTGGCACAGGCCGGGCTCAAGGTGGTGGTGATAGATGCCGCCGGTGCCGCGCCGGTCGAGGGGGCGCCGCGGCTGAGGGTCAGTGCCATCAACAAGGCCAGCCAGGCGCTGCTTGAACACTTGGGTGCCTGGGCCTATCTGGACAAGTCCCGTCTCGGGCCATACAGCAAAATGGATGTCTGGGAAAAAGACGGCATGGGGCGCATCCAGTTTGATGCCCAGAGCCAGTGCGAGACTTCCCTTGGCACCATAATCGAAAACGATGCCATTCACTACGCCCTGGCCCAGCGAGCCGCAGAGCTGGAACAGCTGACACTGCTGGAACACACCCGGCTTGAGCGTATCGCCTTTGGTGAGCGTGAAGCCTGGCTGACGCTGGATAACGGCGATAACCTCAGTGCCGCCCTGGTGGTGGCTGCCGATGGCGCCAACTCCTGGGTTCGCCAGCAGTGCCAGATCCCGCTGACCTTCTGGGATTACGGTCATCACGCCATAGTCGCCAGCATTCGCACTCAGTTGCCCCATGGTGACTGCGCCCGCCAGGTGTTCAGTGCCGACGGCCCACTGGCGTTTCTGCCGCTTTATGAGAGTGACCTCTGCTCCATCGTCTGGTCGGTGCCGCCGCAAAAGGCCGAGGCCTTGCAGGCTTTGGATGATGAGGCCTTTTCCCGGGCGCTGACCGCCGCCTTCGATGGCCGCCTGGGCCTGTGTCAGTTGGAGAGTGAACGCCAGAGTTTTCCGCTGCGGATGCGTTATGCGCGCCATTTCGCCCGCCATCGTTTGTTGTTGGCCGGCGATGCGGCACACACCATACATCCGTTGGCGGGGCAGGGGGTTAACCTGGGTTTCCTCGATGCCGGCGCCATAGTGGAAACCGTGGCGGCATTGCACGGCGAGGGCAAGGATATCGGCGCCTATGGCGAGCTGCGCGCCCTTGAGCGCTGGCGCAAAGCCGAGGCGATGGAGATGATAGCTGCCATGGAGGGGTTCAAGCGGTTGTTTGCCGGCAGTAATCCTCTGAAGAAGGCGATTCGCGATCTCGGTCTCAACCTGGTGGACAATGTCGCTGGGCTGAAAACTGTGTTCATGCAACAGGCCATGGGACACAAATTCAAGCTGCCGCGTTTGTGCCGTCCTGAATAATCTTCATCCCCGGTTAGCCGTATGTGAAGGAAAACGCCCAAAAATAGTCGCTTTTGGGCGTTTTTTATACATGCACTGTGATTTACTGTAAAAAAATTACAGGCAAACCATGAGAAAAATTAATCCATAATAGTTCGGATTAGAAAAATCACTTGTATACAAATTTGTGACGCAGGGTATAATTTCGCTGCATTTTAACTCAGTGTTGCCCCTGGGTGACACTGTAAAGCCCCGACTAGAAGGGATAACAATGGCTAATAAAACTGTACTCTTTAACAAGCACTTGGAAGCCAATGCCAAGATGGTTGATTTTCATGGTTGGGATATGCCACTCAACTATGGTTCGCAGATAGAAGAACATCACGCAGTGCGTCAGGACGCCGGTATGTTCGACGTCTCCCATATGACGGTTGTTGATGTCACCGGCAGCGACGCCAAAGCCTTCCTGCGTAAACTGCTGGCCAACGATATCGCCAAACTCAAGGTCTCCGGCAAGGCGCTGTACAGCGGCATGCTGAACCATGAAGCCGGGGTGATTGACGATCTGATCACTTATTATCTCGATGACACCCATTACCGGGTTGTCGTCAACTCAGCCACCCGCGAAAAAGATCTCGCCTGGATTGCCGAGCAGTCCAAGCCCTATGATGTCACAGTGACCGAGCGCCCTGAGCTGGCGATGATTGCCGTGCAGGGCCCCAATGCCAAGGCCAAAACCGCCACTGTGTTCACAGCCGAGCAAAACGCGGCCGTTGAAGGCATGAAGCCTTTCTTCGGTGTGCAGGCAGGCAGCCTGTTTGTGGCCACCACAGGTTACACAGGTGAAGCCGGTTATGAAATCATAGTGCCTGCCGAAGAAGCCGAAGCCCTGTGGCAAGCGCTGCTCGAGGCCGGTGTTAAGCCATGTGGTCTGGGTGCCCGCGATACGCTGCGCCTGGAAGCCGGGATGAACCTCTATGGTCAGGACATGGATGAAACCGTTAACCCATTGGCCGCCAACATGGGCTGGACCATTGCCTGGGAACCGAGCGATCGTGACTTTATCGGTCGCGAAGCCCTGACCGCCATCAAAGAGGCCGGAGCCGACAAATTTATTGGCCTGGTGATGGAGCAAAAAGGCGTGCTGCGCCACGGCATGCCGGTATTCTTTACCGACGCCAACGGCCAAGAGCAGGAAGGCGTGATCACCAGCGGTACATTCTCACCGACATTGGGCTATTCTATTGCGATGGCCCGGGTACCGAACTCCATTGGGGATACGGCCGAAGTCGAAATGCGCAAGAAGCGCGTCGCTGTTAAAGTAGTGGCGCCAGGCTTTGTGCGTAACGGTAAACAAGCATTCTAAAACACGGGAAAGGAACAAGAATAATGAGCAATATTCCAAGCGAACTGAAGTACGCTTCTTCTCACGAATGGATCCGCAAGGAAGAAGACGGCAGCTACACAGTCGGTATCACTGAACATGCGCAGGAGCTGCTGGGTGATATGGTTTTCGTTGAATTGCCGGAAGTAGGCGACACTGTCAGCGCCTCTGAGGATTGCGCTGTGGCCGAGTCTGTTAAGGCCGCTTCAGATATCTATGCCCCTCTGTCCGGTGAAGTGATTGCCATCAACGAAGCGCTGGAAGACAGCCCTGAGCTGGTCAACAGCGATGCATTCGGTGATGGCTGGTTCTTCCGTATCATGCCTTCTGACCTGTCTGAGCTGGACAACCTGCTGGATGCCGAAGGATATCAGGCTGTCATCGACGAAGAATAAGCGTTGCTGAAAAACGAAGCCCTCCGGGGCTTCGTTTGTTTTACCACTAAATAAAGAGACTGGTACACCGCCTCCCTACGGCTGGATACCGGCGAACATGGAACAAGGTTAATCATGACCAAGCAAACCCTCACTCAGTTAGAGCAGCACGAACTCTTTATCCGTCGTCATATCGGCTCCGACGCCCTGCAGCAGCAAGAGATGCTGAACTATGTAGGCGCCGAGTCACTGGAAGATCTGACGGCGCAGATAGTACCGGAGTCGATTCGTCTGAACCGGGATCTGGCCGTGGGCGAAGCCTGTGGCGAAGCCGAAGGTCTGGCCTATATCAAGGGCCTGGCCAAGCAGAACAAGGTCTTCAAGAGCTACATAGGCATGGGCTACTACGGCACTGAAGTGCCTAACGTTATTTTGCGCAATGTGCTGGAAAACCCGGGTTGGTACACGGCTTATACCCCTTACCAGCCGGAAATCGCCCAGGGCCGTCTGGAAGCGGTACTGAACTTCCAGCAGATGTCCATGGACCTCTCCGGCCTGGATCTGGCCTCCGCCTCGCTGCTGGACGAAGCCACAGCCGCCGCCGAAGCCATGGCGCTGGCCAAACGGGTATCCAAGGCCAAGAAAGCCAATATCTTTTTCGTTGCCGATGACGTGTTCCCGCAGACGCTGGATGTGGTCAAGACCCGCGCCGAATGCTTTGGTTTTGAAGTCGTCGTAGGCCCCGCCGAGGAAGCGCTCAATCATGAACTCTTTGGTGCCCTGTTCCAGTACAGCGGCAAGACAGGCGAGCTGAACGATCAGCGTGAACTCTTCGCCAAGCTGCGTGAGCAGAAGGCGATTGTGGCTGTTGCCGCCGATATCATGTCGCTGGTATTGCTCAAGTCTCCCGGTAGCCTGGGCGCCGACGTAGTCTTTGGCAGCGCGCAGCGCTTCGGTGTGCCTATGGGGTATGGTGGCCCGCACGCCGCTTTCTTCGTGACCCGAGACGAGCACAAGCGTTCCATGCCTGGCCGTATCATAGGCGTTTCCAAAGACAGCCGCGGCAACACAGCGCTGCGGATGGCGATGCAAACCCGTGAGCAGCATATCCGCCGCGAAAAGGCCAACTCCAATATCTGTACCGCGCAGATCCTGCTGGCCAACATGGCCTCTTTCTACGCCGTATACCATGGCCCACAAGGGCTGAAGACCATAGCTGAGCGTATTCACCGCCTGACCGACATTCTCGCCGCCGGCCTCAAGACCAAGGGCGTTGAGTTGGTCAACGCTAGCTGGTTCGACACTCTGACCTTCAAAGTGGCCGACAAAGACGCCGTGCTGGCCCGCGCCATTGCCGCCGAGAGCAACCTGCGTATCGATGTCGAAGGCACTCTGGGTGTCAGCCTGGATGAAACCACGACTGCTGACGATCTGGCTGCCCTGTTCGATATCATCCTGGGCGCCGGTCATGGCCTGGATGTGGCGGCACTGGACGCTGAAATCCTTGCCAAGGGCAGTGACTCCATCCCTGCGGCGCTGCTGCGTGATGAGGCCATCCTGACGCATCCAACCTTCAACAGCTTCCACAGCGAAACCGAGATGCTGCGCTACATCAAGCGTCTTGAAAACAAAGACCTGGCGCTGAACCACTCGATGATCTCTCTGGGTTCATGCACCATGAAGCTGAATGCCACCGCCGAGATGCTGCCTATCAGCTGGCCGGAATTTGCCAACCTGCATCCATTCTGCCCGCTGGATCAAGCCAAGGGTTATGAAAAGCTGCTCAATGAGCTGTCTGACTATCTGGTGGAAATCACCGGCTATGACGCCATGTGCCTGCAGCCCAACTCGGGTGCATCCGGCGAATACGCCGGTCTGTTGGCCATCAAGAAGTACCATGAATCCCGAGGCGAGGGGCACCGCAATGTCTGTCTGATCCCTCAGTCGGCTCACGGTACCAACCCGGCTTCGGCGCAGATGGCCGGTATGAAGATAGTGGTTGTGGCCTGTGACAAGCGCGGCAACGTGGACATGGAAGATCTGCGCGCCAAGGCAGCCGAAGTGGCCGACAACCTGTCCTGCATCATGATCACTTATCCTTCTACCCACGGCGTGTATGAAGAAACCGTCTCGGAGATCTGTGAGGTGATCCATCAACACGGCGGCCAGGTGTATCTGGACGGTGCCAACATGAATGCCCAGGTGGGCGTGACCACTCCCGGCTTTATCGGCGCGGACGTTTCCCACCTCAACCTGCACAAGACCTTCGCCATCCCTCATGGCGGCGGTGGTCCAGGCATGGGTCCCATCGGCGTAAAAGCGCATTTGGCTCCTTTCGTTGCCGGTCATACTCTGGTTAAGCCGGGCCGCGAAAGCGACAACAACGGCGCCGTTTCTGCCGCGCCTTACGGCAGCGCCAGCATACTGCCAATCAGCTGGATGTACATCAAGCTGTTGGGCGCCAAGGGCTTGCGTGAATCAACCCAGAACGCCATGCTCAACGCCAACTATGTGATGAAGAAGCTGTCAGAGCACTATCCTGTGCTCTACCGCGGCCGTAACGACCGTGTGGCTCACGAGTGCATTATCGATCTGCGTCCGCTGAAAGAAGCCTCCGGTGTGACTGAAATGGATGTGGCCAAACGCCTCAACGACTACGGCTTCCACGCTCCTACCATGAGCTTCCCGGTTGCCGGAACCCTGATGATCGAGCCGACCGAGTCTGAGTCCAAGGCCGAGCTGGACAGATTTATCGAAGCCATGGTGGCCATCCGCGGTGAAATCGCCCGGGTCGAAGCCGGTGAGTGGCCTGCGGACAATAACCCGCTGCACAATGCACCACACACGTTAGCCGACATCATGGATCCCGCCTTCGACAGCCGTCCATACGATCGCGAACTAGCGGTATTCCCTAATGCCACAGTCAAGGCCAACAAGTTCTGGCCGACCGTGAATCGTATTGATGATGTGTATGGGGATAGGAATTTGTTTTGTGCCTGTGTGCCCATGTCTGAGTACGAGTAATTGCTGCTTGGACTCGCTACTGCGGCGTTAAATCTTGGCGCCAGTGCTCATTGACATCAGTCAACTGCGCGCTGGCGCCATCGATTTGCCCCCGGTTTGGGCTTACACAAAGAGTGCTTCGTCAGCAACGCAATTATGGTTTAGTGGAGCACATTAGTTAGGGCTTCATCCAATCATTTTCGCTGCTCATTTACTCAAGTAAACTGCGCGGCGAAAATGATCGGCTTCATTGTCTTCTCTTCGGCAGTGACGCCATTATTGCTGCTTGGACTCGCTACTGCGGCGTTGAGCCGTATCTGAAATTTTCCCTCTAATCCTGCAAAAATACGATGCATTGACCACACTGCAACATCTCTAGTTACGGAATTACCTGGGGATTCCCTAGCCAAAGGTGTTATGTACTTTGGAGAAAATATGGAAGTAGTTGCTATTGAACAGCATGTCTCAGAATATCCAAATCCGTTTTATTTGAAGCAAGGCGATAAAGTCGAACAGGGTGAAATAGATGGCGAATTTCCCAATTGGATTTTTATAACCAATGATGCAGGTGAGCAGGGTTGGGCTCCAGTTCAATATATAGAAAAGGTTGATGGCAGCTCCGTGGGTATCATGCTTCAAGATTATGACAATGTTGAGCTCAATACTGCCATAGGTGAAAAACTGTCAGTGCTGTTTGAACTCAATTCGTGGTATCGAGTCTCGAGGCCAACGGGCGAAATAGGGTGGGTACCAGTACGCTCGGTACAACTTACGTAATAAAGTACCATACGTCACTTGGCCCTACGCTGGTACGGCCTCATTACACGTCGTTATGCCTTTCTAAGATATAAGTATATGGAGATAAAATTATGCCAAAGCTAGAGAAAATAGATCACATCCATATTTATGCGCCAGATCGTTTGAGTGCGGAGCAATGGTACAAAGAAGTATTAGGGTTCAATCGAGTTGAGTCACTTGAACGTTGGTTTTTAGCAGGGCGGGATTCCACTTTGTTTATATCTTAACCAAATAACAACTCTGAGCGAAATGTAGGACTCCAACCAGCACGGCGGCGCTTACCTGCCAGACTGTCTTTTTTGCCTTGGTGCTGCCTTATCGCACTCAGAGCCGCTCGGTTAAATAGGGCGAGATGCTTTGCGCCATCAGGATCCGTTACCTTCAGCGCATCTTCGCGGAAGACCACATCCAGCACCCAATGGAGCTGATTTTCTACCCCCCAATGCTCTCGAATAGTCCTCGCGGCCTCTTCGGCATTGAGCGGTAAGGAACTGACATACCAGCGTGAAGAACATGATGTTATTCCATCGACTGTCCGTTCACTGGCAACTTCGATAAATGAGGTGATGTGCGGCCACTTTTTCTTAAGTTCCGCTGATAATTCTGCTTCTATCTGCATGACTGTTCGGCGCTCCCTGCGGCCATGACCCATGTTGAACTGCTCAAATATAGCCAGTTCTGGCTGCTCATACGCTTTACTGAAGCTGGTTTTGACTGCTTCAAATAATCCCGGCTGGTTCGACTTGAGCTGAATAATGAAATCACCGTTCCCCTGTTTAATTTTGTTCATGGTAGACACCTGACAATGCAGTGCATCCAGCGTCAGAACGGCATTATCCAGTGCCATAGCATCAATCATGTTGCGGGCGACTTCAGCTTCTTTCCCTTTAGAATGTGAACTGTCTTGGTAAAGTGTAATGCCGTTGCCGACATCAAATGCGCTGACAACATGGAGTGCATTCTTAGCATCCTCACTCCACGCCCCGCGCAGGGTTTTTCCATCCAGCGCGATAACGGTTTTCCCTTCCGTTTGCCGTTGCTCATTGATCCAGCCAAATATGGCTTGAAGGAGCAGTTCGCTGTCCAATGCTTTGATTATATTACTGATACAATGCCTTTTAGGGATGCCATTTTCGAATTTTCGGTACAGACGGAGCCAATCTAGCTGTTCTTCTCCGAATTCCTGAATAGACTTCCACCCAGTCGCACCGCTGAGGATAGCACTGAGTGTCAGGAACACCACATCCACTAAATTATGCTTTAGATTGATGTCCTTACGGGGATCGGTAATCTGTTCTAGTTGTTTCAAAAGGGTCATGGTCATCTGTGGATTAAGGGCAAGGCAGATCAGATCATGACCAACCGTAAAAGTTCAATTTAAAGTGGGATCCCGCCCTGGGTTTTTAGAAGGTGGGCCATTAACGATTGAAAATGGTGGTGTTCACATTGCACTCTTTGAATCAGACACTTTAGTAAATACGACCGTGGCGTTTTCTGTGGATTCTACAAACTACGAAGAATGGAAAGCGCAGCTTGGTAATCATGGTGTTGATTTCAAAGAAAGTGATCATGCTCTGTCATGGTCTATTTATTTTAGCGATCCATATGGTAATCCGTATGAAATTACTAGTTATGAATACGAAGAAATCAAAAAACTAAAAAAATAAAGACATCCATCGTTAGCTGATTAAAGACTCTAGTTACCTGTGTTGCTGTCAGAATGATGTTTTCAGAAAGAACATCATTCTTTAACCTTTTGTAGCCCATTCGGCTTAAAGTGAAGACAAAAGTCGAATTTAAGAGATTATTGAAATCGAACAAAGTTCGATGGAGAGAAATACTTGGAGCCTCGGGGATTCAGCTAAACAACTGCTGGCCATGCAACCTTTGCTTTCGTTGTCGTTGCAGGTGAGTAGAGCCGTCCGTAAGTGCCTTCGGTATACCATCCAGCCCTTGGATAAACGGCTAAAGTCCCTGGTCAGCTTGAGCTAGTTGTTGATGGGTATGCTTAAGCAGATGGAGCGAGTTAAGTACTTTATGGACCAGGCTTCACCATTCCCTGGTGGTGGGCATGGTCTCATGAAGGTGGAGCACAATTAGGATCACTTATTTAGGTGTCTTCAAAAGCTTTTCTGTATAGCTATGGTTTCAAAAAGCAGTCACCAACCTGTAAAAAATACAATGCTATACATATTTATCCCCTAATGTGTATTCACTCAGTCGAAAGAACTTAAAGGCACTAGGGTCGACATGCTTAATAATTTGAGTCACAAGAGTTTCATGAATGAATAAACCGCCACCAGCAACTTTACTCGGGCGTATGATCAAACGGTTTTCTAATGGAATCGTATCTAACACTTCGTTTTTTAATTTATACCGAATGACTTCGTGTATACTGTCTTCTGATGAATAATCATATATGTCACTGCTGTCAAAGTCTATACAGTCGAGTTTGTCATAAGCATTAAAAAAGAAAAAATCTTCATGCCACTTCTCATTATCATCAATTAACACAGTAGGAAACAACTGAAAGCCATTAATGCTATAAGGCATGATTATGTCGGCAATTTTCTTAGAAACCACAGGGAAAAAACTATGGAGTAAAAAATCACTTACTATGAACGGCATTTCGCCTTTATCTGCATTCGTAAAAAATATTGGTCCATCAATAGCATCTAATTTAGTGAAGCTGTAGCGACGGCGGCCAGTATCCAGTGATGCCTTCAAATGAAGGTAAGTTTCTCGAAATGGTACTTCAAAAACTTTGTAGTATTGTTCTTCGTAATTATTCATAAACTCCTACTTTGGGGCCGCTATTTTTCCAACAGATGTTAGGGTATCTTGGCATCCCTCCGTTACACGTGCAACCTATTCAAATTCCATCCCTTTACGGTAATTGCTTAGCTTAAAGAACTGAAAAATTTTGACCTTTCACCGAGATTAGTACCAGGGAGCCTCGGAGATTCAGCTAAAAAGCTTCCGACAATGCCTTCGCCGTCGTTGCAGATCCACAGCTCTGGCTTTACAAAGCGCTGTAAGTGGCTCCTGCGTACCATTCGGCCCTTTGAATACATGGCTAAAGTCGGTCGTCAGCTTGAGCCTGTTATCGATGGGTAAGCAGTTCAATATGGCTGCTGTTGTCATGGCAGACACCCGGTAGAACCTGTAGGACACAGAGGCAGGATTGATGATGTCGTTTGAGTTCATACTTTTGTTAAGAAAGCATTGCAGGGGGCTGCTTGCTGCACTTATCCTTGTTCTTACTCAAATTATATCAATACGTTACATAGCTATGTATTGAGCAAGGTTTTATACAAGGAACAGGATAAATGGAAACAGATGTGCTGGAGATTTTGCAGAACTTCCACTCTGATGGGCTTTTTGTTGCGCCCAACATACCCAGCAAGAAAGCTAAAAATGCAAGTGCATGTTATGGCATGTCATCATCGGTCGATATTTATGCCATAGTCGATTCTACGGTGTTTGGTTCTGCAAAAAATGGTCTGGCATTTACATCTGAAGGATTGTTTTGGAAAAATGACTGGACCACAACTTCTGCAAAAAACCACATGTCGTGGGAAGAGTTGATAAACACCAGTCAAGAGCATGCTGTTGACGGTTCAGATCTGTTGTTGGGGCAAGGCTGTGCTTTTGGTATGGCGGGTTCCGGTATGAAGCCCGCGGTTTTATTGAAACTATTGGAAAAACTGGCCCAAAAGATACAAGGCAATACAGGGGCGGCAGAAACTGCTGAAGTTTCGAATGTGGAACAAGCCTGCGTTACTGCTGAAAATCTTCCCCCTGAAGGCGTTACAACCGAGAGTGTTATTCCGGCAGCAGATGCAAATGGTGGCGTATCTCTCACCAATACAGCTCCGGCCAGTAATACAGCACCGGCGAGCGACAAAGCTGAAAGCGCTGCCCCCGAAAGCCTTAAGCCTGAAAAGCCGGAGCAGGAATCCTGTCCCAAGCCCGCTTTTGAAGGTAGCTATCAGCGGGTCTACTTGGATATAGTTAACGCCGTGGCCAAGAGGCATCGTCTATCCCAACAAATCCAAATCGCGCCGGCTATCAAAGTCCACAAAGTCAGAAAAGTAATCGAAATATCAGAGGGTAAAATCGAACCTTACGATATCCTGATGATTGTGGATAACACCTTTATGCAAACAACCAAAGATTTTTTGGTTGTGACTCCTCATGCTATTTGGGCTAAAGGTACGCTGAGAAAGGTAGAGAGTTTTTCCTTAAGTGAAATTCGTAGTATTCGCTGTGATAAAAAAACTCTCTTTATTAATGACTATGACTTCCAGTACTTGGATCAGTTCTCTGAAAACGAAGTTTTGATACTGACGAATATGCTCGAAGAGCTAGTGGTCGCATTGCGTAAGTCCGACTCTGTATCGGCTGCTGACGAGCAGCTTCAATTACCTGCTGCTTTGGATACTTTGTTGTCCAACATATACGAAGTTGTATTGGATGATGTTGTTTCCGGCTTGAGGGATAAGGGATTCCCTGAAAATAAGCAGTTGGTTACTTCGATGGCGGAATGTTGTTTTAGTATCTTTTTCATTGTTGACTCCCACTTAAAGTATCGAAATCAGGATACAGCTGAATTGGTGGGGCAATATTTGCTTGCTCAAACTTTGTCTGGCTTATTTGCGTTAATGAGCATAGAACAGTTATGGAGCAATACAGAAGCGAAGTCCACCTATGTGATGATGCAATGCTCTGTGATCATTCGAACATGCCAGTACTTTGAAAGACAAGGAGTAGCGTTAAGGCCGAACCAAAACTGGTATTTGCAGCTTTTCCAAACCGTGATAGAAGCCAATACCCTGGAACAGGGGGCTGAACTCATTGACCAGGAGATGGGTAACCTCAGTGCCGATAGACAATTAGCCATTGATTGTGCGTTCAAGAGTGGTCAAGGTGTTAGGGAAATGTTTTGCGATACTCTTTGATTATTTGGCTCCAGCTATCATAAATAGGTGTGATTAAAGCCTGGATGTGAAGCGGACAGGGCTGTTGAAATCGGCGTACAGCATTAGGTTTTTAGTGCTGTATGCTTTTTCAGGAGAGAAGGGGTATGGGAGGTCGTTCGAGACTAAACATACCTCATTAATGCTTTGGATAAACATATCGAGCTGGGAACTGAGCATGTTGTTTATCAGTCCAGGTGGTAGCCCATCAGAAAATTTGCCCGTCAAGCCGTGTTAAATGTGTTAGACAGGAATACTCAGTTGGTGCATAGCCAATAATCTGGGGCTGGGAGATGATAGCGTCAGGGCGCTGATAAAACGGAAACTGGGCCAGATTCGTGTGGCAGACCCAGAGTTCCAGGGTTAGGAGGTGGGTGAGCTAGTACAGCTTATCTATCTACTTATTCTATTGGCGTGTCGGTGAGTTTGTTCAAACCTCTTGCATCCTATGATATCAGGCTAATTCTTTCCCCTTGGATTGTATCTTCGACCAAGTTAAGCCGAATTTTTGGAGATACTTTTGCAATCTTGTCGAATCGTTGGTTTGGGCTTTCTTGGTTCTACTGACATCGAATAACTCTCTGCCGGCCGATGCCATGCTGCCGTGTTGCTTGCAGATATTTAAAACATAGTTGAGCTGATTGGCATCAAACTGGTCCAACTGGGCAATTTCTTCATCTGCAAGATACTGCTTCAGCGTTTCTACCTGAGTATCGTGTGGAGAAGATTGCCAGAACTGCTCTAGTCGCGCGATTTCTTCTTTCACATCATCCACAGAGATCCTTGATGAGTCTGCCAATGTACACAATCTTGTGATGGCTGAACTTAGATCGCGGAAATTACCCGACCAAATAGCCATGTTGGAAGTGGCAAAGTTTTCGAATGCAACCCTAGCCTCTTTATTGAATTGAATTCGCTGTCCGGTTTTTTGTTCGTAGAGTTTGACTTCGTAGTCAATATTGGCTGGGATGTCTTCTTTGCGATCTTTTAATGCGGGGAGTTCATAGGTCCACAAGTTGATCCTGGCCAGCAGATCTTCCCGAAAAAGGCCCTGATGGACTTGTGACTTCAGATTTCTATTTGTTCCGGCTATCAACTGAAAGTCGCTGGAAACCGGTTGATCACTGCCCACAGGATGAAAAGTCTTGTTTTCAATTGCGTGCAGCAGCATGGCTTGTTCTTCCAGCCCGAGCTCACCTATTTCATCTAGAAATAACATGCCTTTATTTGCTGTCAGAAGGTATCCACGGCGTTCTTTTTGCGCCCCGGTAAAGGCTCCTTTGGTGTGACCAAACAATGCCGCCATGGCATTTTCGCCTCTCAGCGTTGCACAGTTTACCGATACCAGCTCTCCTTCCAACATTGAGCGCTTTTTCTTCAGCTGAAAAATACGGGTAGCAAGTTGACTCTTGCCGGCACCGGTTGGGCCTGTGAGCAACATAGGATCGCTGGAGCGGATCGCGACCTTTTCGATTTGCGTAATCAGTCGGTTAAATGCCGCATTTTTCGTCTCTATACCACTCTTAAGAAACTCTTTTCCTTCGAGGTGTTCCTTGTCGAAGCGTGTCGCCAGTTGGTCGTACTTGGAAAGGTCCAAATCAATGATCTGGGTTTTTCCTATAGCCTTATTTTTATTGCCTCTATCCGGTGAGGTTTGTATCAAGCGGCCGGGAAAGTGGCCGCTCTCTGTCAGCAGGAAAATACATATCTGCAGAACATGGGTACCTGTGGTGATGTGGAATAGATAGTC
The DNA here is from genome assembly GCF_056497865.1 of Shewanella sp. VK101. Lineage (NCBI taxonomy): Bacteria > Pseudomonadati > Pseudomonadota > Gammaproteobacteria > Alteromonadales > Shewanellaceae > Shewanella > Shewanella sp. VK101. The sequence goes on along the minus strand of NZ_CM151402.1, from coordinate 3,854,837 downwards.
GTTCCGGTCGGTATCGAATACCTGTTGGTGGCACCAATCATAGAGTTTTGAGTAAGCCTCTTCAAAATCCCAGGGATCATTGAAGTTCACATTGTGTAATTCGACTTCTGTTTCCGGTGAAATGCTGCCAATATCGGCCGCAACACTGCTGGCCAACCTTTTACTGTGGTTGTCATGAAGCATGTGCAGTTGGCTGACAATCAAATCTTCTTGGCTGCATAAGCTGACATTGGGGCGCCACTTGGCCCATCTATCACTTCCTTTCCCTGTGTAATCCAATTGAGTGCCAACCAAACTTACGACCACAGTGCGTTTCATTATTTGTGATATCCATATTGATATGTTCGTATCCATTTAATTACTTTTTCTGTTTGCGGTCAACCTGGTAATAAAACAGGGTTTATGAGTTGCAAGAATTATTTGTGCTTAATAATCAAGGTGTTATGTGTTTTATTTTTAGTTAATGCCTAAGTTGGCACATTGATTGATATAGATAACTTGTCTGATTAAGTGGTTGTGATTCAAAGGTCACACCGGTGCGCTGAACACTGTGACTGCGTATGCCTAATCAAATGCACTATTAAGTAGCTCAGTTGGAAGAGCAGCGAAGTGGATTCGTCGGTCATGGGTTCGATTCCCATCTTAATAGGATTTAAGTAGCTCAGAGGATAGAGCAGCGGCGTAATGTCGTAGTCGAAGGTTCGAATCCTTCCTTAAATACAGGTAGCTCAAATTGGTAGAGCATCGAAGTGTTAATTCGATTGTTGTGGGTTCAAATCCCGCCCTAAATTCAAATTGCAAGAATCAAGGTTAGCGAGTCGTTTTTGCCAATGACTGATAAACGCTAAAGATGGACCAATGGTAGCCAGCAGGATGCTCCCTGCCATTTAGAAATCAGGTGCCTTTCTCAGTTAAGCAATGAACTCTTGCTAACTCCACTTACTTCCGGGTAAGTGAAAGGATAAAAGGAAATTAACTATGTTTAAAAAACTCTCAATAAGAAAAACGGTTACAGTCGCTGAAAATCAAAGGGTATTGATGTTTAAAAATCAAATGCTGGCGGATGTACTTATGCCCGGGAAGCACAAAATTTGGGATATTAAAGATGATCTGGAATTCATTACCTTTGATATCAATACGCTCTACTTTGCTGAAAAAAATGCCGACAGACTTTACCGAAGCAGCGATGCTCTGCGTAAACACATCTCGCATTGGAAACTGTCGAGCAATGAAGTGGGATTGCTCTATGTGGACGATCTGTTGCAAGGCATTGTTGCACCGGGTGAGCACCTTTACCTGTGGAAAGACGCGGGGGAATTGAGGTTGGATACCCTCTCAATTGAGGAAAATCTGCAAGTTGATGAAAAGCTGCTCTTCTTGATCAATCGTGCGGGAGCCAATACCGCTACAAGATTGATCAGAAGCAACCGTACAGTGGCGATTAAGCCGATTGCGGATATCTCTGTCGCCAAAGACCATATCGGCTTGTTGTATGTAAATGGTCGATTCATACGCAGGTTAGAGCCGGGGCAGCACGCATTTTGGCAGTTCAATCACACGATTGAAGTGAAGCCCTTTGATTGCCGGACGCAGATGCTGGAGATTTCAGGCCAGGAAATCTTGAGTAAAGACAGGGTGAGCCTGCGGATTAATCTTAGCGCGAGCATTAGATTGCAGGATGCCGAACTTGCTGCCCGCAGCGTGGATAAGGTGGATGACTTTGTCTACAAAACATTGCAACTGGCGTTACGGGAAGCGGTTGGCACTAAGTCCCTGGACGATATTCTGTTGGATAAGTTGTATGTCAATGAAACAGTTAAGGAACTGGTTTCAGATCAGCTTACTGCGATAGGTATCTCACTGGTCAATGTGGGCGTGAAGGACATTATTCTGCCGGGAGAGATGAAGGCGATATTGAATCAGGTGGTGGAAGCACAAAAAGCGGCGGAAGCCAATGTGATCAAGCGCCGCGAAGAAACATCGGCCACCAGAAGTTTGCACAACACTGCCAAGGTGATGGAAAACAATCCTACCTTGATGCGGTTGAAGGAGCTTGAAGCACTCGAGAAAGTGTCGGACAAGATAGGCAACCTGACGGTTTACGGCGGCCTGGAAGGGCTTATGAATGGCATAGTGAAAATTGCCTGACGGGAAGGGCTGCGGCGAAGAGGATGCCGTAGCCCGCTGAGAAATGGATTGGAAGTAAAGGAATCAGTAATGTGTAGTAATTACAACGTTATAGAAAGCAAGGGACGGGCAACGATTAAAGCGTGGACCAAGGGAGTTCCTTTTGAAGACAAGGCTCTGGAGCAGTTGAACAACATTGCTGCTATGCCTTTGGTACATTCACACATAGCGGTTATGCCGGATGTCCATATGGGCAAGGGGGCAACCATTGGCAGCGTAATACCATCGGTGGATGCCGTTATTCCCGCTGCCGTTGGTGTCGATATTGGCTGCGGCATGGTAGCCGTCAAAACGACCTTATCCGCCAGTCAGCTTCCGGATAATTTGGCTGGAATAAGAAGTGCCTTTGAGGCCGCTATCCCCCATGGCCGAACCGGAAGAGCCAGAGGGGCAAGGGACAGAGGTGCCTGGCACAATGTTCCTGAGCTGGTGGCCGAGGAATGGAAAAAACTGGCAACCAGGTTCGAGCGAATTTGTGAAAAGCACCCGGCAATAAAGAAGAGTAATAACCTGAACCACTTAGGCACTATGGGTACAGGCAATCACTTTCTTGAGCTCTGTTTGGACGAAAATAATGCCGTGTGGATTATGTTGCATTCAGGTAGTCGCGGTGTGGGCAACCGGATAGGTACCTATTTTATCGAACTGGCCAGGAAAGAGATGCAGCGCCATCAGATTAACCTGCCCGATATGGATTTGGCTTATCTGGAAGAGGGGAGTGAGTATTTTGATGACTATGTCGAGGCTGTGGAGTGGGCGCAGGATTATGCGGCGAAAAACCGTGAAATCATGATGTTCAATGCGATTGCAGCCTTAAGAAAGCTGATCCCGACAGGGTTTTCGACAGCGGAATTGGCGGTGAATTGCCATCACAACTATATCTCCCGGGAGCGGCATTTCGGTAAAGACTGCTATGTCACCCGTAAAGGTGCCGTTCGAGCTGAAAAGGGCGAAATGGGGATTATTCCAGGAAGTATGGGGGCTCGTTCCTTCATTGTCAGGGGCTTGGGAAACCCCGAAAGTTTCAATAGCTGCAGTCACGGTGCCGGGCGGGTAATGTCCAGAACCCAGGCGAAAAAGGTATATAAGGTCAAAGATCAAATTGAAGCCACTCAAGGGGTGGAGTGCCGTAAAGATGCGGCAGTCATTGATGAGATACCTCATGCCTACAAGGATATAGATAAGGTCATGGAAGCGCAGAAAGATTTGGTTGAAGTGGTTTACACCTTGAAGCAAGTTGTGTGCGTTAAGGGGTAAATCATGCCGTATTTAGTGATAGATGGGGCGCAGGGAGAAGGCGGTGGTCAGGTGTTAAGGACAGCATTGACCCTGTCTATTTTGACTCAGCGGCCAATCGAAATAGTCAATATTCGAGCCAAGCGTAAGAAACCCGGATTGCTGCGCCAACACCTGACCTCGGTATTGGCGGCACAAGCGATATGTGAGGCGAGCACAGAAGGGGTGGAACTGGGCTCCAGCCGGATACGGTTTTCGCCCGGTGAGGTTTTGCCCGGCGATTATCGCTTCGCCATTGGCACAGCAGGAAGCACAGTGTTGGTGTGCCAAACCATTTTGCCGGTTTTAGCGCTGGCGAAGGCAGGCTCCATGGTCGAGTTTGAAGGTGGCACACACAATGGAATGTCGCCCTCGCTGTGTTTTCTGGAGCAGTCCTATTTGCCGCTGTTAAAGCTGATGGGCATCGACTGCCAAATTGTGAAGTCTTCGCTTGGGTTTTATCCGGTAGGTGGTGGCAAGTGGCAGATAGAGATAAAGCCGGCAAAAGTCTTGAGCCCAATTAGGCTCATGGAGTCTGGAAGTGAGTCTGCAAAAAAACCGGAAAACTGCGGGCTTCATGCACTTGTCAGCCAGTTACCTGTATCTATTGGGCAAAGAGAAGTGGCTGCAGCAAAAACGGTTCTGGGGTGGAGCGCATCGTCAGGCATAATCACGGATGTGGACTCCATAGGGCCAGGTAATAGCTTTCAGTTAACAATCCAGGGTAAGACACATACCAACCTGTTTGAAGTGGTTGGTGAGCAGGGCCTCTCGGCAGAGCGCGTGGCCAAGCGATGTGCGGGGCGGGTAAATAAGTTTGTTAGCGCCGAAGCAGCAGTGGAAGAGCAACTGGCGGATCAGTTACTCATTCCCATGGCCTTGGCTGGAAAGGGCAGTTACACGACCAGTAAACCGAGCCTGCACACAAGCACCAATATTGAGGTCATCAAGCAGTTTATGGATATCAATATTAGGGCTGAACAGCAAAATGAGCTGTGTTGGCAAATTAGCATAAGCAGCTGAACTACCGTGGAGGCTAGCAGCCAGGCGGGCGAAAAATAAAAAGGAGAATGGAGCATGTCAGGTGAACGTATCACCCATGATGGTGAAAGAGAGCGTTGCCCAGTACATGGGCATACCAGGCGCTTATCCCGCAAGGAAATCAGCGAGATCAAGCATGCTGTCGAGGTGGCCAATTCACAGGCCAAGCGCAGTGGCAAGAAGCCCAAGGAGCCGCAAATCGGCTTGTTCAGTTGTAAATGCAACTGCTTCTACGTCAAAGTTGATTAGTCGCTGTAGCTGAGTTTGTTAAACAGCCTGGCAGCGGGACCTTTTGCTCCCGGCAATACTCGCCATATTTCTCTCACAACAACTTGAACCCACTGCCAAAGCCCATTAGGTTAGTGTGGTGCAATGGAAGGCGGGATAGTCTAGCTCGCCGGTATGCGATAACAGATAGGGAGAGGCTGTTTATGTTCAATCGAGTGTTGAGTCGGGTGTGCTTGGGAGCCGGACCCTTTGGCGATAAGGTGGCCGTCAGTGCCAAGGGGTTTTGGGCTTATCTGCCTATCCATGCGTCTATCTTGGTCTCTGTGAGTTTGCTGAGCGCCTGCAATTCGGATTCACAAGAAGTGGTGCTCAATCCTGTCGACACGGCCAAGATGCAGCAGACGGTGGAACAACTGGCCAAGGAGATGCTGGTTCCCGGCGCCGTGGTGATTCTGCGAACGCCTAGGGGCGACTTTAAAACCGCCTATGGGGTAACCCGTTATGGCGGCAGTGAAGCGACCGACTTTGATCAGCATGTCAGGGTGGGCTCCAATACCAAGACCTGGGTCGGTACCGTGATTTTGCAGATGGCGCAGCAAGGGCGACTGCAACTGAGTGACACTGTCTCCATGTATCTCGACAATGTGCCAAACGGTGAGTCGATCACCATAGAGCATTTGCTTACTATGCGTAGCGGCCTGTTCAATTACAGCACCACGCTCGAGTTGAATCAGACACTTGATGAGCAGCCAACCAAGGTGTGGACTCAGGCTGAGCTGCTGGCAATGAGTTTTGCCCATAAGCCAGGTTTTGCCTCCGGCAGCGCATTTGAATACTCCAATACCAATACCGTCTTGCTGGGACTGATCGCCGAGCAAATCGATGGCAAGCCGCTGGCGGCTGTGATGCAGCAGAGGTTGTTTGCCCCCTTGGGTCTTGAGCGGACTCTGTTTCCCGATATCCATTCTAATACTCTTCCCGCGCCCTTGGCGCGGGGTTATATGTATGGCACCAATGTGTTGACTATGGATCCGCCCTTTAAGCTGCCCGAAAAGATGCAGCGAGAAGCCAGAGAGGGCATTCTGGCACCCATAGATCAAACCGAGGCCAATCCTTCCTGGGGCTGGGCGGCCGGCGCCGGGATCTCCAGTGCCAATGAGTTGGCAACCTGGGTAGAAGCTTTGGTTGCCGGAGAACTGCTGGATGCCGATTGGCAGCGAAGGCGTCTGGATAGTGTCAGGCCGATAGATCCCGATAATCCCAACACTGCCTATTATGGGCTGGGGATCGCCAAGTTTGGCAGCCTCTATGGTCATACTGGTGAGCTGCCCGGCTATAACTCCTTTATGGGGCATGATCCTGTCAACAAGGTGACTCTGGTGGTTTGGACCAACCTGGCACCGGCGGTGGATGGCAAAGATCCGGCTACCACCATAGCGGCGGCCCTAATTAACATGCTCTATATTCCATCCAGTTAGCGTTAAACCCGCGCCGGGGAAGGAGAGCCTCCCCGGCAAACCTCCTGATTGGCCTCTTCCAATTTGCGCCATAAAGCCATCGCCTGGCATGATTTTATGCCTTGCAGTTTTCTTGTGCTTCCCTGAGTTTCGGTGCTGCGCATTTTGGTAATGATTTGTTCTTAATGCAAAATATCTCTATCATTGCCGCTCGGCTGTTGGCTGGAAACGTTTAGAAGGGAATCCATGAAAGAACTTGTCAGGGAAAACAAACGGCCGGACTTCAGGCTGTTGCAAAGCTTTGTTGTTCGTACTTTGGTGGGCGCTATGTTCGCCTACTATCTGGTGTATCTCGCCAATGAGCCTTTTGAGCATCAGTTGGCCTATATCGCCGTGTGCGTCCTGTTGTCGCTGCTGATGGACTATTTAACAGCCAGAAGCAAAGGCGCATTGGAGGTCAAACTGGTTGAAGGTAAGTTAGTCTTGCTTGGGGTCACCATAGAGATAGCCCAGATAGAACAGGTACTTTACTGCCAGAGCAAGCGCTTTGAACACCAACTGAGGTTTCGTTTCAAGGATCGCACCTATCAGGACTTTGAGCTATCCGAGCCGTCACTGATAGCCGATTTGCAACTCTACTATTTTTTGCTGGATAACCAATTGCCGGTGAAAATGCTGGACAATGCCGAGCGCCTCAACTGAAGCGCCGGCACCTGCCTTGGCTGCACCCTATATCAAGCCTATTACCCGTGTGAAGGGTATTATTCAGGTGAGCGCCATTGTCCGGATATCGCTTCAACCGGGTCGAAAACCGCTCTGGGCTGATCGGCATCAAGCCTGATATTCATCGTCAGTGACTTTTTCCATCCAGATGGCAGCCGGTGCTGTCTCCGATGCTTCGGCTACGGCCACATGGCTCATGGCCCTGTCTTGGCTGGCCCCGTGCCAGTGTTTTTCGTTGGCTGCAATCCATACGGTATCACCGGCTTCAATCATTTTTTTCGACTCACCGGCTTTTTGGATCCAACCCCTTCCCTCCGTGACATACAAGAGTTGCCCGGCGCCGTGGGCATGCCAGGCGGTGCGGGCACCAGGCTCGAAGGTGACCAGTGCGGCACCGATACGCGATGGGCTGCCGGGTTCAAAGTGATTATCGATTCTTACCCGACCGGAGAAGGTGGCTTCCGGGCCCTGAAGGGATTGGCTGGCGGCATTTTTGATGATTTTCATGATCTGTTCCTGTGTAGATGAGGACTTGCATTCGATCTTAGTCGCGCAGATTATGTAATTTAAATGATATGTCAGTATTGGCTTTATATTTGAGATTCATATATGAGACGGGAAGAGCTGGGGGATTTATGGGTGTTTCAGGCGGTAGTTGAAGAGGGCAGCTTTACTCGCGCCGCGGCCAGGTTGGGGACATCACAATCCTCTGTCAGCCATACCATAAGGCGCCTGGAGCAGCGCCTCAATGTACAACTGTTGAATCGAACCACCCGCAGCGTGGCTGCCACTGAGGCTGGGCAGCAGTTGCTGCAGACCCTAAGGCCTGCCTTTGGTCAGATAGCCGAGCAGTTGGAGCGACTCAACAGTTTCAGGCAGGAGATCAGCGGCCACATTCGGCTTACCGCCACCAAGTTTGCCGCCGAGTCGATATTGCTGCCGGTGGTTAATCGCTTACTGGCGCAGCATCCACAGCTGCAAATCGAGGTTTCTGTGGATCAACAGCTGCTTGATTTGGCCGCTCAAGGTTTTGATGCCGGGGTACGATTGGGCGAGCAGGTGGCCAAAGACATGGTTGCCGTGCGTATCAGCCCGGATCTGCGTATGCTGGTGGCGGGTTCGCCGGATTACTTTTCCCGCCATGCAAAGCCGACCATCCCCCAGGACTTGACCGGGCATAACTGCATTAATCTGCGTCTTCCCACTTCGGGCGGCTTATATGTGTGGGAGTTTGCCAAAGAGGGCCGCGAGCTGAATGTGCGGGTAAGCGGGCAGCTTATCTGCAATGAACCGGATTTGGTGACCAAGGCGGCCATTGCCGGTGCCGGGCTCTGTTTTCAACCTGAGGATGCGTTGGCACCGGCGATAGCGGCCGGTGAACTGCTCCCGGTGTTGGAAGATTGGTGCCCGCGGTTTGCCGGTTATCACCTCTATTTTCCGAGTGGGCGTCAGCACTCGGCCGCCTTTAGATTACTGATTGATGCGCTCAAGTATTCAGGCGCTTAATTGAACCGTTACTGTATTGACTTGTAAACCAGAGCGTTGTTGTATAAGGCGAATTCTGGCGACGCCTCATTGCTGATTGGCCGGGATTACTGTGTCGGCAATCATCTGCCTCAGCCATTTGTGGGCAGGGTCTTGATTGAAGTGCTTGTGCCACAACAACACGTACGCACCGGGCACCAGATCTATCGGCACTTCCAGCGTCGCCAACTCAACATGTTGCAGCGCCTGGGCCGCATATTTGGCCGGCGCGCAGAGGATTAACTCGCTGTGGCGACACAACTCCAGCGCAGTGGGAAAGTCGGTGATATTGGCGCGGATCCGCCGGGTCTTGTGCTTCAGCGCCAACACATCGTCCAGCAACCAATGTTCGATTCCGCCAAAGGCTACCTGCAGATGCTCGAAGCTGAGAAAACGCTCCAGGTTCCAGTCGCCCTCGAACGCAGGATGATCCGGCGGCAGCAGGCAGATGGGCTTGTCGCGGGTCAGCTCCAGATACTCGAGTTCATCCGGCAGGCTGTTGATATGCATCAGCGAGCGCGGATCCCACTCGCGGCAGCCTATGGCAAAGTCCAGCTCGCAGCGCAGTAGCTGCTCCATGGTGCCCGGGTACCAGGTCTTGCAGTTGATATCCAGCCCGGGAGCCTGGCGCAGCAAGGAAGGCATAAAATGCGGCAGAGTGAGGGAGTAGGCGGTTTCCACCAAGTGCATACGAAACTGACGTTCACTGGCGGTGGGGTCAAACTCGTCCGGTAGCGTCAGCCGCTCGGCCAACCTGAGCCATTGCTGCAGCTCTGGCCCCAGAGCCAGCGCTCTGGGAGTGGGCTTGAGGCCGAAGGCGCTGCGTTCAAACAGCGGGTCATTGAACAACTCCCGCAGGCGATTAAGCTGCTTGCTGACGGCCGATTGACTCAGGTGCAACCGCCTGGCCGCGCCGGTAACGCTTTGTTCTTCCAGCAGGACTTCCAATACCGGAAGCAGGTTGAGATCGACTTTCATTATTATCCTGGCCGCAGGGTAGAAGCTTAAGGGAAGGTGCTAATAGGTCCTGGTGACGCTCTGGCTTGCACTATAGGACTTGTTGGCGCCTTCCCAAGTCTAACAGCTTGATCTGCCTGTCCAAAGAACAAAAGGCTGCTATTCTGGCCAGGGAGAGAGTCATCAAAGGAGTGGGATTATGCTGAGTAAATGGGGCTGGCGGCTGTTGCAATTGAGCCGAAAACTCTGGATGCGCACTGTGCTGTTTGCGATTCTGGCGGTGGTTACCGCATTGCTGGCGATAGTGGTGCAGGGAGTTATTCCCCCTTCGCTGTCGGGCATGATAGGTGCGGATGCGGTGGACAAGCTGCTCAATATCCTCGCCTCCAGCATGTTGGCCGTGACCACCTTTTCCCTGAGTGTGATGATTTCCGCCTATGGCGCAGCCACCAGCAATATTTCCCCCAGAGCTACCAAGCTGTTGATGGAAGACTCCACTGCCCAGCAGGCGCTGGCTACCTTTGTCGGCTCCTTTGTTTTCAGCATAGTGGGCATTATCGCCCTCAGTACCGGTGTCTATGGCGAAGAGGGGCGGGTGGTACTGTTTCTGGTGACTGTGGCCGTGGTGGTATTGATAGTGGCCACCATTCTGGTGTGGATCAATCATTTGTCCAAGCTAGGCCGGGTAGGGGAAACCACAGACAGGATTGAAAAGGCGGCCGGAGCGGCTATCCAGCGGCGCTGTGAGCATCCCTGGCTGGACGGGCGGCGCCTGGCATCAGAGGAGGATATTCCCAAAGGGGCTTTAGCTCTCTATCCGGCCGACACAGGCTATGTGCAGCATGTGGATCTCGGCAGCATCAATCAATGGGCCGAAGATTACGGCGCCGAAGCCTATATCACGTCATTGCCAGGTGCCTTTGTCCATCAGGGACGGCCACTGCTGTGGCTGAGTTTTCAGGCCGAGGATGGCGGTGTCGATGACGCTCAGTTGCAGCCACTGCACAAGGCTTTTACCGTGGCCAATGAACGTTCTTTCGATCAGGACCCTCGCTTTGGGTTGTCGGTATTGGCCGAAGTGGCATCGAGGGCCTTGTCGGCGGCGGTGAATGATCCTGGCACAGCGATAGATGTGATTGGTCGCGGAGTCAGATTGATAGCCAAATGGCAGGTGACCGATGAGCAGAATCTGCCGGCGCCGGAGGCTATTCCCTATCCCAGAGTTTGGATGCTGCCGATACGTCTTGAAGAACTGTTCGATGACTTCTTTATGCCGATAGCCCGGGATGGCGCGGCGCTGGTGGAGATTCACATTCGGCTGCAAAAAGCCTTTCAAGCCTTGTCCAACCGGGCAGAGTTTAGCGAGGTGTGTCGCAAACACTCCGAGCTGGCGCTGGCCAGAGCTGAACAGGTACTGACGTTTGAGCCAGATGTTACACTGCTTCGGAAGCTTGCCGCCGAGCTACAGCAAGAGCCAGGTAACGGATAGCTGGCGTAGAACTCAGCTTGCGGCTATGCTATTCGCGGACTTTTTTATCAGGGAAAGATAATGAAACCTTCAAATCTATTACTTGTTGCCTCATTGGCATTGGCAGCGCCGCTGCAGGCTGCCGAAGAGCCTGCCGTAGCCGAAGCCATTGAGGCCGGGTTACAACATTACCGCAAGGGTGAATTGAGCCAGGCCAGTTCACAACTGGATTATGCCTCAACCCTTATCCGGCAGCAGCGGGCCGGAGAAGTCGTAGGGGTATTTCCCGAGCCATTGCCGGGTTGGCAAGCCGATGACCCTTCAAGCGATACAGGTGGCATGATGTTGGGCGGGGGCATAAATGCCAGCCGCCACTACTACAAAGAAGACAGTGCGCAACTGGAGATAGAGCTGGTGCTCGACTCCCCCCTATTGCAGTCTGTTATGGCCATGCTGACCAATCCATCTATGATAGCCATGAGCGGCGGCAAGCTGGTCAAGGTTCAGGGGCATAACGCCATGCTGAATACTGAATCCGGTGAGGCAGAGCTGACTGTGATAGTCAATGGCAATGCCATGTTCACTCTCTCGGGGGAAGGGGTTAAAGCCAGTGAATTGCAGGAGTTTGCCAACGCCCTGCATCTGGATAGGCTTTAAGATCCGGCTCGGAATCGAGCTAATCAGGATTTGATCATGGGCCCCTGCGGTTTAAGCTGCAAGGGCCTCTGTATTTGGGGTTATCAGCGCAGTAACTGCTGATAGAGCCAGGACTTGAGTTCGGCGCGGCGCAGTTTCAACTGGTTGAAACGTTCTTCTGCCGTGGGGACACAGTTTTCTTCCAATCCACGGATCTCATGGTCGAGGTCGTGATACTCGGCTGCCAGCTCGCGAAAGTGAGGATCGTTTTCCTTGAGTTGATGGATTTTCTGTTTGTGCTCCGGAAACTCCAGGATCAGCGCATGGTTTTCGCCCAACATAAGCTCTCTCCTTCAAATAGTGCCTGGCCGAAACAGGCTCAAGCCTTGATTCCTACTCTACCCAGCGGCGCTTTGTCTGTCATCCGCAGAAAGTCGACAAGTAACCATAATCCTGTTTAGTGGCAAGTGAGCAATTAACGGCCAGCTCACCATCCCTGGTTCGTGCTAATGAACTTGTCGCTTCGCAACATTTGTCCTAGTCGCAGGGCTGCCTATGCGAAAGCTCACCGCAGGTGATGGGTCAAAGCATGGCTGGAAAGCAAGCCGATATTGATAGGTGATTTCATCCATAAGGCCAAGACAGGCAAGTCGTCACCGGGTTCCCGGACTCATTTGGCGAAAAGGCGGCTATTGGGTCTTGCGAAGGAGGAATGGAGATGTTTCTTTGGGCCCTCATTCGGGCCCAAAGCGCGCAGGCTTAGCCTTTGATGCTGAAGCTGCCTTGCATCACGGCCCAGTGGCCGGGGAAGGAGCAGAAGAAGTTGTAGCTTTCTTCCGGTGTCATGCCTTCGGTGCTGAAGCTGATGCTGACAGATTCGCCGCCACCAACCAGAGGAGTGTGGGCAATCACCCGCTCGTCACCGGCTTTGACATAGGCGGCATCGGCGCCGGCTGCCATACCATCAGTAGCAATGCCCTGCATGTCGGCGCTCTTGCTCAGAACCCAGTTATGGCCCATGGCTGTCACTGGCAGGGTGCCGGAATGAGTCAATGTCAGTTCTACCGTCTTGCAACTGGCGGGAACGCTTAATTCCTTGGTATCAAATTGCATCGCATCGTTGGCTGTGATGGTCAGGCTGCATTCGTCGGCGCTGGCAGTGCTGCTGATAACGGCGCCGGCTCCCAACAGGGCAATACCCGCGAGTCTCTTGGTTAACTTATTCATTTTCAATTCCTTTTCTGATTTTAGGGTCGATATTTCTCTCGACAGCACGAGAGCCCCGCAGGCTCCCGCCTGGGTCAATCATAACGGCATTTCCCTTAAATGAGAATTAATCTCAGAATTTTAACTGTCAGCCGAGGTTGGAGCAGCTGACAGTCGCTTGGGCTGTGATAGACTGACAGCCGAATCAATACTTGCCACGGAGGCACTCATGAAAGGTCCTGGTTTTTTGTCATCTCTTGTTCTGGGCGGCATATTGCTCAGCAGCCCTTTGGCGTTGGCCGATGACAGCGCTCGCCGGGCTCAGGTGGAGCAGTTACTGCTGGAAATGCAGATGGACTCCATGATGGACACGGCTTATACCCAGATGGAAATGATGATTTTGGGCATGCAACAACAGTTCAATATCAAGGAGAGTGAAAAGCCTTTATTTGAAGAGTTTGCCAGCAAGAGTACGCAGATCTTCAAGCAGGAGCTGGGCTGGGACAAGCTGAAGCAGCCGTTGACCGATATTTATGTCAAGCATTACAGCGACAAGGAAATTGCCGATATGCTGGCGTTTTATGCCAGTGATACTGGGCGCTCCATGGTCGCCAAGATGCCGGCCGTGATGCAGGAATCCATGATGGTGACTCAATCACTGAGCCAGGGGCTGCTGCCTAAGATGGAGCTGCTGCAGCAGGAGTTTGCCACCAAGCTTCAGGCCCACAGAGAGGCCAATCCAGGCGAATAATTTGACTGGCAGCCAGCATAAAAAACGGGAGTCTATGACTCCCGTTTTTGTGGCGGTAAAGGCGTGATTACAGCTCGCGGCGGTAGGGAATTCCGCGCTGGGCGCCATGACGGGTCACGGCTATGGAAGCGGCCTTATTGGCAAAATCCACCGCTTGTTCCATCGCCAGCCCTTCACTTAAAGCCACCATCAGGGCACCGTTGAAGGTGTCTCCTGCGGCCACAGTATCAAGTACCTTGACCGGATAGCTAGGCACCAGGCCCTCAAACTCTGGGTGACGCACATAGGCGCCGCGGCTGCCGAGGGTGATCACCACGGCGCCAACCCCTTTGGCTTGCAGAGCGGCTGCGGCTTTGGCTGCGCCGGCTTCATCTTCCACCTTGATACCGGTAAGGGCTTCTGCCTCGGTTTCGTTGGGAGTGATGATATCCACCAAGGCCAGCACATCGTCAGCCAGCGTGCTGGCGGGGGCCGGGTTGAGAATAGTCACTGTGTCTTGTTGCTTGGCCAGTTGCAGCGCGGCTTTGACCGATTCCAACGGCGTTTCCAGCTGTGCCAGCAGGTAACTGGCGCCTTTGAACAGCTCTTGATGACAGTGAACATCGGCTGGCTCCAGGCTGGCGTTGGCGCCGGCGGCCACCCCAATACAGTTTTCACCGCCATCGCCGATGAAAATCATTGCGCTGCCGGTTGCCATTTCCGGCACTTTCTTCAAGCCCTGAGGATGAATGCCATCGTCCAACCAACTCTTGATCATGGTATCGGCAATGGCGTCGTCCCCAAGATGGCAGATAAAGTCCACTCGGGTGCCAGGCTGCACCAGTCTGGCTACAGCAACTGCCTGATTGGCGCCTTTGCCACCGTGTTCCAAACGGTAGCTGCGGCTCATCAGTGTTTGCCCTGGCTCGGGCAAGTGACTGAATTCCATCACATGATCGGCATTGGCACTGCCGATTATCACTAGTCTACTCATGTATTAATCCTGATAGGCGTAGAGGCTTTCAACCAGCAGATCCACAAAGCCTTCACGATCCAGATGCATCAGCACCTTGGCGTTGGCGGGCTTGCCTGTTAGGTGATAGCGGTCGACAACCGTCATCCCTACAGTCAGCTCGCTCTGGGTTTCGATGGCCACATGGCAGTCCAAGCCGATGAATAACTCAGGCTTGAGCAGCCAGGCTATGGTGCAGGGGTCATGCAGCGGCGCGCCATCAAAGCCCCACTTGGGATCCTTGTGGTAGATAACAAAGAATTCCAGCAGATCGGCAACACACTTGGCAACCTTGTTGGGAATCACGCGGAAACGGGCTACATCCTCTTCCATGATCTGCGCCTCATGGGTCACGTCCAGACCGGCCATGACGATGGGGATCCCTGACTTGAACACCATGTCGGCCGCTTCAGGATCAACAAAAATGTTGAATTCGGCGGCAGGGGTCCAGTTACCGACACCGGCGGCGCCACCCATCAGCACTATCTGCTCGATACGGGACTTGAGTTCGGGATAGGCGCTCAGGAAAATAGCGATATTGGTCAAGGGGCCCGTGGGCACCAGAGTCACCGGCTGGCTGCTTTGGCGGATTTTCTCTGCCATCAGTTCCCAGGCCATCATCGGCTGAGGTTCAAAGGCGGGATCCGGCAGTTCTGGGCCATCGAGCCCGGATTCACCGTGAACACTGTCGGCAATGATCAGCTCTCTTGCCAATGGCTTGGGGGCGCCGCTGGCCACAGGAATATCGGTTCTGCCCAGCAGAGTAAGCACTCGCATGGCGTTGTTGAGTGTTTTTTCCTGGGTTTGGTTACCGGCGCTGGTGGTCACGGCCAGCAGATCCAGCTCAGGGTTGGCCAGGGCCAGGATCAAGGCGATGGCATCATCATGGCCGGGATCGCAGTCGAGAATGATAGGGCGTTTCATGCTGTTACTCCTTTAGCAATTTGCCCGAGCATAGCATGACTCTTTGGCGCGCGCAGAACCGGATGGCAAACTGTGAAGTGTTCCTCAACTGATTGCTGAAATCTGCTACGATCCGCGGCCTTAAAAGATTGAATCAAAGGGGACCCGGTGGGAAAGATACGGGCAATCTGGGAAGATCTGATAATTATCGGCCTTTTTGCGCTTGCCGGCGGGCTGTTCTCGGCTCTAGGGCTCTATTTTGTCAAAGAGAGTGTCCAATCCTGGTATGAAGTGAATATCCTGCTCGAACGAGGCGTCGAGACCCAAGGTTATATTGCCCGGCGTGAGCAACACTACGTGTCCCCTGGGCGCTGGGGTTTTGGCCGTTATGAGTGGGATTGTCTGCTGTATTATCAGTTGCCGAACGGCAGTGAGTATCAGATCTGGGATCCCCCAGGCCTGCTTTGCGATTCGAGAAGCGTCGGTGAAGCCGTGATCCTTTGGCATTTGCCTGAGGAGCCCGGCATAGTGCGCACCGATATCCAGTACTATCGAGAACAGCAAAATACCTGGCTCGAGCTGTGGGGGATTCTAATCGCGCTATTGCCGCTGGCCATTGGCGGAAAGTTTGTGGGTAAAACGGTCCTGTGTTTGCGCTTTCTTCGGGCTCGGGAGCGGTTGTCGCCAATAGTTGAGCAGTTACTGGAGGCCGATAACCCCGCCGAGTTACTGGCACGGCTTGAAGCCAACCGGGCCAGTCCGGCCAGTAGCTATTTGGGACGGCAGGCCCTTGGCTATATCGCCACCAGGCCTGAATGGCAGGTGCGTTTTCTTGCCTGGTTTGTCCCTGTGTGCCTCAAGTGGGAGCCGCCAAGTAAAGGCGAGGGCGTCTCTGGCCTCGAACTTTCACTGCAATTGGCGCTCGGCCGCCGCTACCCTGAGTTTACCCTGGCACTGCTCGATGGCATTCGTAGCCTGTTTACTGAGCATGAGCTGGCGAAGATGGTCTTCTCCCAGCATCTGACCAAGCTGCAACGCAAACCCTGGAGTGCTGAAATTCAAAAGCAATTCAACGCCTTGTTGCTGGAACGGCAAATGCCTTTGAGCAACAAAGGATTTGCCCACACCGAATTGAGCCGCTTGGTTTGCCTGGAATGGCTTTTTAACAACCTGGAATCGCTGCCCGATGTTTGGTTCAGCGCTGCTGCAGCCTTGCTCAAGGCGCTCGCAGCGCAGCGGCCACTGAATCCTTTGAGCCGTAAACAGCGTAAAAAACAAGCGCTGCATTGGCGCTATATTCTTGGCAGCCTGGCATCCAAGTTTAACTCAGGGGCAATCGGTCGAAAGCGTCAGACACAGCTGGCACAGATTGAAACCGATATCCAGGTGCTGGCCGCCAGCCGTGGTTTTACGCTGAGCAGATAAGATGAAAAAGCGCCGGCTGGCTGTTCATGGCTATTTATGGCTATGAATATGGCGATATTTGTAAACCAATGACGACTGACAGGGTGAGATATCTCTGATTTTGTGGCGGATGGAAGGTAAATCTCTTTTCTGTCACTTTGCAGTTCATTCAGGTATGTTAAAATTGTTTGCTGTTTCAGGGAGTAAGAAACTCTGATGAAACTTTGGTCGCCTTAAGCCATTCAATAATTGGTGCGGCGTTATCGGATCTTGGATCTGTTATTGGGAGAAAACATGGAACATTTCATCGGAGCCATCAAAAAATACGCCGACTTTACCGGTCGGGCCCGTCGGACAGAATACTGGATGTTCACTCTGTTCTATATCATTTTCAGCCTGGTTGTCAGTGCTATTGACTATGCGCTGGGTACCACAGTGCTGGGGCTGATTTATTCTTTGGGCCTGTTGTTGCCCTCTATTGCGGTTGCCGCGCGTCGTCTGCACGACACTGACCGCAGTGGTTGGTGGCAGTTGTTGGCATTTATCCCTATCATAGGTTGGATAGTGTTGCTGGTCTTCTACTGCCAGGACAGCGAAGTGGGTGACAACCGCTTTGGCAGTAACCCCAAAGAGCTGGGTTAAGATAATGGAAAGGGAGCCTCGGCTCCCTTTTTGTTTTCAGGGTAAATCTGCGGCGGTCAGTCGTCGTCAAAATTAGACATTCATCCATATAGACGTCTATAATGCCCGCTCTCGGTCAGGCCGGGAATGACAGCACAGTATTTCAGTCAACCTCTCGTGGTGCCCCGGAATGAAAGACCGGGGATAATCGGGAAGCCGGTGAAAATCCGGCACTGCCCCCGCAACGGTAAATGGTGAGAGACAGGCGCGCCCAAGTGGCGTCATAAAAGCCGGGTCTTGCGCGGTCAACCGCATAGCCAAAGTCCGGAGACCGGCCCTGGAGGTATTTCGATGATTTCGGTGGGCAGATCTCGAAATGCGGCAGCCAAGGGGCGCTCCCTGCCGTGGCACTCTTGCCCCGTTTCCCTTTCAGGAGTCAAAGGAAAATGGGTTTCAAACTAAATCATCTCGCGCTGCTCTGCGGTGCATTTACCTCGGTTCCCGTCATGGCGAGTGCTACAACCCAGGCCGTGGATGAACAGCTGGTGGTCATTGGCCGTCAGGATGACACGCCGCTCAATATTGCCGCCAATGTGGTGGTCATAGATGCCGCCGATATTCAGCAAAGCGGTGCCAGTAATCTGAGCGAGTTGCTGCGTGGCCGCAGTGGCATTCAAATATCGGACAATAACTCAGGGCCTGTGCTGGCGATGCGCGGTTTCTCTTCCAGCCAAGCGGTGAATAACACCCTGATACTGATAGATGGTCGCCGACTCAACAATATCGATATTGCCGCCCCCAGCCTGAGTGCCATTGCGGTCAATCAGATTGAAAGGGTAGAGATCCTTTCCGGCAGCGCCGGGGTGCTCTATGGTGATCAGGCAGTCGGCGGAGTGATCAATATTATCACCAAGGCGCCCAGTGCCAGCGGTGGCAACCTGACCCTCTCCGGTGGCAGTTTTGACACCTACGAAGGCCGTGGGGATCTGTCCGGCGCCATCAATGAAAACTGGCGCTACTATTTGGCTGCTGCTTACAACGAGAGCGACAACTACCGTAGAAACAATGCCAACGAAACCGGTTCTGTGCTGGGGCGTCTGCAATATGATTCAGAGTTGACCAACTTCTTTGTCGAAGGCAGTTACTACGATAACAAGCGCCAGACTCCAGGCTCACTGACCCTGGCTCAGTTTGAAGCCGACCCACGCCAGGCGACATCGACGCCGGGTGATTACAACCATGAGATGACTTCTGCCTGGCGTGCTCATCTCCAGCGCCAGGTGCACGCCAACTGGGCCCTGGCTGCGGACCTCAACTACAGTGATACTTTGGTGTCCAGTGTCAGCTATGGCAGCCCAGGTCGGAACGAGCGCTCGCTGTTGGAATTCAATCCCAAGGCACTGGGGCGTTATCAGACCCGCAATGGTGAACTGAGCATAGTCATAGGTGCCGATATTCAACGGGGTGAAACCGAGTTCGATCTCAGTTATATGCAGCGCAGTAACACCCAAACCATGACCAGCACCTATCTGCAGGCCAATGTGCCGCTGACCAACAGCCTGAGCTATGTGGTGGGCGGACGCTATGCCAAGGTCAAGGATGAACTCAAGGACGGTCAGATTTACCCCAATGGCATAGATTTGGATGAAGACGCTCACGCGCTCGAGTTGGGGCTCAACTATCGGCCGCTGGAAGGCCACAGATTCTATCTTCGCGGTGATGAGAGTTTCCGTTTCGCCAAGGTCGATGAGCAAGCTTATACGCCGCCAACAGTCGTCGGCCTCAAGCCGCAGACCGGCCGTTCCATTGAAGCCGGCTGGGATTGGACCTTGAGCAACCAGAGTCTGCGTCTGAACCTGTACCGGCTGTCGCTGGAAGATGAAATTGTCTTTGACCCCAGTGCCGATATGCCTATCGGCGGCGCTTTCCCCGGCGCCAACGTCAACGCCGATGCTTCCCGCCGTTATGGCGCCAGCCTCGACTGGGACTGGCAGCTCAATGAAATGCTGCAGTTGGGACTTGAGTACAACTATATCGATGCCGAATTTACTGAAGGCGCCAACAAAGGCAAATCTCTCTCCTGGGTGGCCGAGCATTCCGGGCGTGTCTACACCAGTGTGGACTTTGGCCAGCACTGGCAGCTGTTTGTCGAGGGCCAGTATCTGGGCGACAGATATATGGAAGGTGACAATGGCAATCAGCACGATAAGCTGGACAGCTATTGGCTGGGGAATATCGCCCTCAACTACAGCCGAGATGCCTGGCTTGCCAGCCTGAGGGTCGACAACCTGTTTGACAAGCAATACGCCAGCTCAGGTTATTTCAGTACCTGGGGCGATGGTTATTACTCGGGTAGCGGCCGGGCGCTGAGATTCAGCGTCAGCTATCGCTTCTGATAGCATAGAAAGCCGGGGTTTCCCGGCTTTTTTCTGCCCGTATTTCTATCTGTTTTAGCTGGAAACTACTCACCGACAAGGAGGCAAGAGTCGAAATATGAAAGCTGATTTTAGGTATGGTTTGAGAGGCGTGGCCATAGCCCTGTTGTCGCTGCTTTTGCTGGCTTGCTCCGAGCCCAAGCTGGCATATATCGGCAGTAATGGCAAACTGCTGGCCTTCGGTGACAGCCTGACCCAAGGCGTTGGTGCCAAGGCCGGGCAGGATTATCCCAGTCGTCTGGCTGAGTTGTGCCGTTGTGAGGTGATCAACGCCGGGATTTCCGGTGAGCAATCTGCTGCCGGGCTTGAGCGTTTGCCGGCACTGCTGGATGAAACCAAGCCGGATCTGCTTATTTTGCTCGAAGGCGGTAACGATATTCTCCGCAGCCGCAGCCAGGCGCAATTGGCGCAAAACATTGAGGCCATGTTACTTGAGGCCAAAGCCCGGCAAATTCCGGTAGTGCTGCTGGCTGTGCCGCAAAAGAGCCTGCTGCTGTCCCCCCTGCCTTTATATGCCGAACTGGCCGACAAGCACGGCGCCATCTTGCTGGAACAGACTCTGTCTGAGCTGCTGCGTTCAAACGAGCTCAAGTCCGATACTGTGCATCTCAATCAACAGGGGTATTCGCGTTTGGCACAAGTCATCTTTACCAGGCTACAGGAGACGGGCGCTTTTTGATGCTACTTTTTGATTCTATTTGGCAAAAACCGGGCTAATTATCGATTCAACTTGACCCTGGTGGGCGTTTTATGGGTAAATTCTCTGCCATAATAAATGGCAATAGTGCCTCCATAATAAATAACAACAGGTTTAAAGAATCACATGACAGATCTTGAGCAGCAGGTTTTTACTCAAGTGCGTGCCATTATTGCCAACGAAGAGCAGGTGATAGGGCGCCGCGGCATCCTGATCCCGCTTAAGAAGGCCATTATTGCTGATGGCGATATTCGCAATGTGATCGATATTGTCGCGACCGATCCCGCTCTGGCAGCTCATCTGCTGTGGCGCAGCAATAACGCGCTCTCTCCTTCCGTTCAGCCAAACCGCAGCCTCAAGGATGCATTGGTGCGTCTGGGACAGGTCAATATCTACCGTTATGCCTTTAGCTTTTATCTCAAAGAGCGGCTCGATGAATTGCCGCAGCCATACCGTAAACTGGTACTTGGCTATTGGCGCCTGACTGAGTCTGTGGCGACCGAGTCGGTGGACAGCTTGCATCAGATGCAAGGGGTACAGATAGACGCGGATGAAGTGCAGACTTTGGCACTGTTCAGCGTCTTTGGTCAGATTATTGCCCTGACGGCGTTTGCCTATCTCAACGCCGAAGCCGAGCAGTGCTTCCCGCTGGGCATTATCAAGACCCTGATAGAGACCCAGCAGCAGACGCTGACGGTGGAAGCTTTTGAATCTCTGGGGTTGGATGATGAGCTGCAAAGCGAGTTTATGGTCGCCCATAACCTGAGACAGACCCGGGATCTCAATTCACCCGGACTGGTACTGAGAAGGGTATTGTCCCAGCGCGGTCTGCTGCTGAATCCTCTCTAGATGCTTTGTGACTGCCGCCGACTTTCAGGCGCGGTGGCAGCCGCTCAGTCAGTGTCTGTCTTGACGCTGTAATCCCTCTTTGGCAATCAATTCCAGCAGCCTTTGCAGCTGCACTCTATTGCTGCTGTCGCGGCGGTAGGCACCGAACAGCGGCCGTTTCAGGCCTTCCTGCCCCAGTTTCACCGAGGTCAGGCTCAAGCCCTGGGCTTCGGTCAGTGACCAGTTGGGCAAGGCCGCAACCCCTTCTTTACAGGCGATGCGTTGCAGCAACACATTGGTGAGATCACAGCGTTTTTGTGGGCCGGGCACCACTCCGGCCGGCTCGAGGAAGTGACGGAAAATATCCAGCCTTTCCAGCGGTACCGGATAACTGATAATAGGTTCCCTGGCCAGTTGTTGCGGCAAAATATAGCTGTTGCCTGCCAGAGGGTGATCTTTGGCCATCACCAGTCTCACTTCAAAATCAAACAGATGCTGATAGGCAAGGGCATGGCCGGGCACAGGATCTGAGGTCAGCACTATATCCAGCTCACCGGTTTCCAGCGCATTGAGAGAGTCGAACAGATGGCGGCTGGAGAGATCCAGATTGGCATCCGGATAAGACTGATGAAAGGCTTCCATTACAGGCATCAGCCAGCGAAAACAGCTGTGACACTCAATACCCACCTTCAAGGGACCGCTGCTTCCAGATAGACCGCGTTTGAGCACAAATTCGGTTTCCTGTACCCGGGGCAGTATCTCTTCTGCCAGGGTCAGCAGGCGACTGCCCTCAAGCGTGAAGGTAAGAGGTTTGCTTTTGCGAACAAATACCTGGGAGTTAATCCGGGTCTCCAACTCTTTAATCTGGTGCGACAGCGCCGACTGGGTGACAAAACGTTTCTTCGCCGCGCCGGCCAGACTGCCACTTTCTTTCAGTGCTATCAGAGTACGAAGGTGTCTCAGTTCTATCATTTCCTCTCCACATGAATGCCGCTCATGTTGCCCTTGAATT
The DNA here is from genome assembly GCF_056497865.1 of Shewanella sp. VK101. Taxonomy (NCBI): domain Bacteria; kingdom Pseudomonadati; phylum Pseudomonadota; class Gammaproteobacteria; order Alteromonadales; family Shewanellaceae; genus Shewanella; species Shewanella sp. VK101. The sequence goes on along the minus strand of NZ_CM151402.1, from coordinate 3,832,493 downwards.
CAATTCGGTTGCCTGTGCTGAGACTAGCACAATAAACTTCTAGACGTCCAGACGCCCGGTTTGATTTGTTGTGTTTCGGCGTCGCCAGTCACTTGCTGCACAGTTTATAAAGGATGGTATACATTATGCAATTAAATAGTCTTGGCTTTCCCCGTATCGGACGTCGACGTGAACTCAAGTTTGCTTTGGAGAAATATTGGCGCGGTGAGTCCAGCGTGGCCGAATTAGAGAGTGTTGCCAGGGAGCTTAGGCGTACCCACTGGCAGTGGCAGGCCGATGCCGGGGTGGCGCAGCTGCCGGTCGGTGACTTTGCTTACTATGATCAGGTGCTGACCCTGAGTGCGACTCTGGGGGTAATCCCCGAGCGTCACCGTGACGGCGGCGCTGTCAATCTCGATACCCTGTTCCGGATTGCCCGTGGCCGAGCGCCCAGCGGCAAGCATGCGCCGGCGTCTGAAATGACCAAGTACTTCAACACCAACTACCATTATCTGGTGCCTGAGCTCAGCGAAGATCAACGCTTCGATATCGCCTGGGAACAGTTGTTTGAAGAGGTGACCGAGGCTCAGGCGCTGGGCCACACTGCCAAGCCGGTACTCTTGGGGCCGGTCACTTTCCTGTATCTGTCCAAGACAGTGGGCTCAGAGTTCGACCGTTTGACACTGCTGCCGGCGCTGCTGGAATGTTATCAAGCCATTCTGGCCCGATTTGCCGCCCAGGGTGTTGAATGGGTGCAATTGGATGAACCTGCGCTGGCACTTGAGCTGGATGACAACTGGCAACAGGCCTTCAATCAGGCCTACGGCGTACTCAAGTCGGCGCCGCTCAAGCTGTTGCTGGCAACCTATTACGGCACTGTAGCCCACCATCAAAATCTGTTGTCGGCACTGCCGGTGGCGGGTATTCACCTGGATCTGGTCACCGCGCCCGAGCAGTTGCAGGCCTTTGTCGGTGCATTGGCGCCCGAACAGGTGTTGTCGGTTGGGGTGATCAACGGCCGTAACGTCTGGGCCGCCGATCTGGATCTTGTGGCCGAGCAGTTGGCGCCACTGGCGCGGGATCTGGGAGACAGGCTCTGGCTCGCCACTTCCTGCTCCCTGTTGCATACCCCGGTGGATCTCGAGGTGGAGACCGCGCTGGCGCCCGAGCTTAAAAGCCTGCTGGCTTTCGCCAGGCAAAAACTTACCGAGTTGCAGGAGCTCAAGGCGCTTTTGGAGGCGCCTGAGACTGAAAATGCCAAAGCCGTGGTCGCCCGTTGCCGGGATCGGCGCGCGGCCAGGGCGCAGGGGCGTAATCAACAGCTCAGTGCCAGAATCGATGCCCTGAGCGCAACCGATTACAACCGAAACCATGAGTTTGAGGTGCGCAGACAAGCCCAGCAGGCCAGGTTCAAGCTGCCTTTGTTGCCGACGACTACCATAGGTTCATTCCCGCAGACGGCAGCCATTCGTAACCTGCGTAGCCGCTGGCGCAAGGGTGAGTTGGACGATGCTGTGTACACAGAGCAGCTGCAACAGGTGACCCGGGATACCATAGAACGTCAGCTCAAGCTGGGCATAGATGTGTTGGTACACGGTGAAGCCGAGCGCAACGACATGGTGGAATACTTTGGTGAACAGCTCGATGGCGTAGGTTTTACCAAACAGGGCTGGGTGCAGAGCTATGGTTCCCGCTGTGTCAAGCCGCCGCTGATCTACGCCGATGTGACCCGTCCCAAGGCGATGACAGTCGACTGGGCCGAATATGCCCAGAGTCTCACCGACAGACCGGTGAAAGGCATGCTGACCGGGCCCGTGACCATATTGCATTGGTCCTTTGCCCGCGAGGATATCAGCCGCGAGCAGATAGCGACTCAGTTGGCCCTGGCGATACGTGATGAAGTGGTGGCATTGGAGCGGGCGGGTATAGGTATTATTCAGATTGATGAGCCGGCTTTTCGGGAAGGCTTGCCGCTCAAATGCAGCGATTGGGCCCATTATCTCGATTGGGCGGTGGCCGCCTTCAAGCTCAGCGCCGCCGGTGTCAGAGACGAGACCCAAATTCACACCCATATGTGCTACAGCGAATTCAACGACACTATTGCGGCCATTGCCGCCATGGATGCCGATGTGATCACCATAGAAACATCGCGCTCACGGATGGAGTTGTTGAATGCCTTCGAAGACTTTGACTATCCCAATGAAATCGGCCCTGGGGTTTATGATATTCACTCCCCCAATATTCCAACAGTGGAAGCCATGGTAAGCCTGATTGAAAAGGCGGCGCAGAAAATTCCTGTGCGTCAGCTCTGGGTCAACCCGGATTGCGGCTTGAAGACCCGTAACTGGGAAGAAGTCGAACCGGCTTTGAAGAACATGGTTGATGCCACCAGGGAGTTGCGACGTCGACTCGGGTGATAAAATTCTGTGGTTAATAACAGTCAGGGGCGCATTGCGCCCCTGATGTTGATTGACTTTAACGCGGGAAAGATTCAGCCCATGCTCATGCCTAGCGCTATCAGGCCAACCGTACCCAGAATGATCAAGCCTGAAAAAGTGGTGCCCAAAATGGCGAAGATTTTCTGGCGGTCTTTTTGTACCAGGCCGCCAATGCCCAATCCCAAAGACACCAGGCAGACCAGCATCATAAAGATGATCATCAGCCCCACAAGAATGGCTTCCATCGAATTTTCATCCAGGCCGCCCGGTGTTGTCGCCTCCAGGGCTCCTGCAACAATAAAAGTGATAAACAGGGCTATCCCACTAAATATGCTGGTGGCAAACGAGGCGATCCCCAGACCTGAATGTTTTAATTACATAGCAATCCCTTGATTTCTTCCTATGGTTATCCAACTGAGAAATATACAGAAACCAAGGGAAATATGCCATCGGCCATTTCTGTCTATACTCAGGTCACGAACCTGTGCTGGACGCAGATAACTATCAGGAGAAGCCTTATGAGCCATGTGTACAAGATAATAGAACTGACAGGTTCATCCCCCATCAGCTCGGACGAAGTGGTCAAGAATGCCATCGCGGCGGCCAGCCAGTCGCTGCATAATTTGCGTTGGTTTGAAGTGATAGATACCCGCGGACATCTGGAGGCCGGTGTTATTGCTCATTGGCAGGTCACCATCAAGGTGGGTTTTACCCTGGATTAGGCTTGAATTCAGGCGTCTCTTGGCAAACCCTTTTCCACTATCCGGATCAGGCGCCCCGTCTTGCGGGCGGGAATAGGCGCTGTGTCGTTGGCGCTGAGTTTTTCTGCCTGCTGCGCCAGTGCCCACTCTATGTGTTCTGCGACCAGTTCTGAGGCATCTGTCAGTCGCTCCTGCAAGGCGGCAACTATGGTTTCACTGCCGGGGGCATTGCCCAGTGCCACCGCAATATTGCGCAGCCAGCGTTGATGGCCTATGCGACGAATGGCACTGCCTTCGGTGTTTTTCAAAAACTCGGCCTCGCTCCAGGCAAACAGCTCCAGCAGTTTGGGTTGCTTCAATTGTGGCCTTAGATGAAAGTCAGTCTCTGCGGTCAAAGGCGCGGCGCGGTTGATGGGGCATACCAGCTGGCAGTCATCGCAGCCGTAGATGCGATTGCCTAGCAGTGGCCGAAACTCCAGCGGGATGCTGCCGGCCAGTTCTATGGTGAGGTAAGAGATGCAGCGACGTCCATCGACTACATAGGGCTCGACTATAGCGCCAGTTGGGCAACTTGTGATGCAGGCAACGCAGGTGTTGCAGCCTTCGGCTATGGCGACATCCATGGGCAGCGGCAGGTTCACCAGCAGCTCTCCGAGGAAAAACCAACTGCCGGCCTCATGGTTGAGGATCAGTGAGTGTTTACCTGTCCAGCCGATCCCGGCCTTTTCTGCCAGCGGCCGTTCCAGAATGGGAGCCGAGTCGACGAAGGGCCGAAAGCCACAGCCTTCAAGTTGCAGGGCTTTGAGCGCTTCATCTATGCGCTCGCCCAACTTTTTCAAGCGATTACGCATCAGCTTGTGATAGTCGCGGCCGCCGGCATAACGGGAGATATAGCCAAGGTTAGGGTCTTTGAGATTGAGGGCAAACCCGGCTTGTGGCGGTAAGTAGTCCATCCGTACTGAGATAACTCTTAAAGTGCCGGAATGCAGTTCGGCCGGGCGGGCCCGCATCATGCCGTGGCTGGCCATATAGCCCATTTCACCGTGATAGCCCTTATCGAGCCAGGTCTGTAGCCTGGGCTCTTCGCGGCGAAGATCTGTATCCGTGATCCCAACTTGAGCAAAACCCAGCTCTTTGCCCCAAGCCTTTATGTCGCGGGCAAGCTTACCAAGCATACAGGGATCAAATTGTGGTGGTTGAGGAACAGACATGAACAGAGGCTGACCGGGAAAAAACCTGATTATATCAGTAAAGCTGAATCGCTCACAGTTGCCGCAAACGGCGATTTTGGTTTTTGTCGATGCTATGCTGGAACCGAGGGGGAATAAACATATGTCGACAATTAAGCCTCTGTTTTGGGCCTGCTTGATTGTGTGTGGCTGCATTCTTGCTGGTTTCGTCCAGGCCGGGAATGAGCCTCCCGAGTCCAGACTTGCGCCTCTGAGGCTTTTGACAGAAGCTTGGCCCCCCATGAGTTATGAATACCAAGGACGAACTGATGGTTATGCCGTTGCCCTGGTTAAGGCGTTGAATTACAAAGTCACCGCCGCCGATGACGAGCCAGTCATAGAGATCTTGCCTTGGGCCCGCGCCATTAATATGGCAACTCATCATGCCAATATCCTGTTATTTGCCACTTCTATTGATGAACAGCGACGGCAGCAATTTGATTTTGTTGGACCGATTGCCGAAACCCGTATCCAGCTCTATGCCCGCATGGATGATGATTTCACTCCGGCAGATCTGTCACAGGCGGCTGCGGCGGGTAATATTGCTATTTATCGTCACTCTCCGGCGCAAAGATTGTTGAGGGATATTGCGGATGAGAGGCTGCTAATCTCAGGTTTTCCTCAGTATTCGGCCAGACAGTTGTTGCATAAGCGGGTGCGTTATTGGTGTCAGGCGGAGATCGCGGTTAAGGGCGTCTTGCGGCAATTGGATCAACCGTTGACTGCAGTGCGGCCTGTGCTGGAATTGGCACACTTGCGGTTGTATCTGGCGTTCTCCAGTGGCACAGATCCTGCGCGAGTTAAAGCCTGGCACAAGGCGCTGGTGGCATTACAGCTAAGTGGCGAATTTGATGCACTGTATTTTGAATGGTTTGGAGCAAAGCCCTCACTGCCTGAGGCTGAAGTGTTATGGCATAGCCACTGAATTACTGATTGGTGAGGGAGGTTCAGGCGCTTTCTACCCTATTACGCCCCTTATTTTTGGCGCGGTATAGAGCGTTATCAGCCTGTTTAAGCAGCTCTGAAAACTGTAACTCGGTATTGAGAGTCGCCACCCCGGCACTGATAGTGACTCTGGACTCGCCGGCAAGCGCCTCTGGGCTTGATTCTGCCAAGGTTTGACGTAAACGCTCAGCAATTTTCAGGCATTCTTCTCGACTGGTTTCCGGCAACAGCAGCAGAAACTCTTCACCACCGATCCGCCCCAGTAGATCTTGCTCACGAATAAGCGTTTGGCTTACGCTCGCCAGGTGCTGCAGTACCTTATCTCCGCCATCATGACCAAACTGGTCGTTGATATCCTTGAAGTTATCGGCGTCAAACAGAATAACAGACATAGGTATGCCTGAATGTTTGGCCTGATTGAATAACGCTTCTCCCCTCTGATAGGTATAGCGTCGGTTGGCCAACTGAGTGAGATGATCCGTTTGGGCTATCTTCTGAAATTGACGTGACTTTCCGGTTTGTTTATAGGCCAGAATCGCCATAATGAAAATAATGATGCTGGCAAGGATCAGCACCGCCAGCTGCAACAGGCGGTTTTGCTGAAGTATCTGCACCTCCTGTTCTTTGAGGCGCTCGCTTTCCAGCAGACGTTGATTTTCTTTTGCCATGCGGTCGGCATTGAAGCGGGTACGCATCTCTGTGGTGCGGTATGACTGAAGCTTATTATCCAGTTCAGAATGCAGGGAGATATATGATTTGAGCACGTTTGTTGATTCTTGCCAAAGCCCCTGTGCGGCAAATATTTCGCTTTTGAGCAGGTAGAGTTCGGCCAATCCCCTGTCATTACTGATATCCCGAAAACTTTGTTCTGCCTTGGCCAAGGGGACCATAGCTTGTTCCGCCTGACCTTGGCGCAGCAACACATCGGCGCTGTAGAGTTGCATAAAACTGTAGAAGCCACCCTGTTGCTCGGTCACAAATGGTTTGGCACGCTCCAGCGCCTGTTTGGCATCTTCTATTCTGTCGAGTTTCAACAGTGAACCTGCCATATTGACCGAAACTCCTGCAGCTTCGATAGTCATTCCTTGTCGTTTGAGATAGTTGTAAGACTGCTGGAATTTGGTCACAGCCGCTTCAAAGTCCCCCAATTCCTCGAGCGCTATGGCCATCTCACCATTGACAATATAGGCCTGCTCTTCATGGCCACCTTGGCGATAAGCCTGTTCCAATTGGCGGTAATAGTTGAGTGCGCTCTGCGGATCGCCGAAACGACGGAAGCTGGTAGCAAGATCAACCAAGTTGTAGCGGCTCCAATAATCCAGTTTGAGTTGTTCATAGAGCTGTTGGGCGGTGAGAAGATCTTCCAATGCCAGTGCAAAATTGCCCTGAAAAGAATACATGGCGCCACGCATACTGCGGGCATCCGCGATTAACCGACGGTCTTCGAGTTGGTAGGCTTGTTGTAAGGCTTGGTCATAGTCGGCTTTGGCCTGCTCCATATTGCCTTTGAGTTGAGAGTACCAACCATGGCATAGGCGAAAGTCGGTCAGGGCTTCCGGATAAGCTTGATTTTCAGCCATCTGTACTTGGGTATTGGCGTAATCTATTGCCGCATCAACCTTGGCATTATTATTGGTGTCATAGCTCCAACAGCGGGCGCGCCTGAGCCTTACTTGGCGATCCAGATCTTTATCGGCCAACAATTGGGCTATTTGCTCCAGAGTTTGCTCCACCTTGGCAACATTATTGACCTGCCCATTTTCAAGCAGTTTGAATAACTTATCTGCCTCGGGGTTATCCAATGCCAGAGCGAGCGGAACCATGCCGGACAAAAGTAGCAGAGCGAAGGCTGATTTCAAAAAGTATGACTTCACGCTTACCGATAGAGATATGTTTACATTATGTTACTAAGCATACGCACCAGGGCATAGGCTGACCAGCAATAAATCGTTAAATTTGCTTAGCAAGCCGGGTTTCATCCTATGCCTGTTTCCCGGTTTTGAGCGCGGTTGGCCCCGTTCTTTGGCTGACTTTTTGTATTTCCAGGGTGCCAATTGGAGATGGATTGCTGTTTAATGCCGGTGCTATACTCGCCGCCAATCGCTTTTAGACGGAAGAAACAATGACTCAAGTTGATGCTCAGTACCGGCAGCAGGCGCGAAGCGCCGCCATCAATATCTGCTCTCAGGTATTACCTATGGATAAGTTGCCGACGGCGCTGAAAGAAGCCTATGACAATCTGTTTGAACAACTGCTGGACGATAAGGAGTCTGAGTTCAAACAGGCTTGGGACAAGTTGCCGCCAAGTGCTGCCAAGTTGCTACCCAGAGCCGATTTTCACGGCTTTTTTATCGCATCAGCCTGGTTGCAACTGAGTTTGATGGCCCAGGATATCGCCCAGTTGGCGGATACCGACGAGGCCATTGCCGAGCAGGAATATAGCGGCATATATGATCGTATTTCACAATCGGCGCTCAAAGAGAGTGTTCGTAAGTTGAAAAAGGCCCGTACCGATAGGCGTTTACTCAACAGTATTCGAGATGTGATAGCCAATGGCTGAATAAAAAACCGGCATTATTTTTAATGCCGGTTTTTTATGGGCGGACGCTCTTAGAAGGAAGTACGCTTGTAGCGGCGATACTCAGGCTGCCAGAAATTACTCTCGATAGCCTGTTGTAACATTTCATCGGAAGTCGGCAATGCGTGGCCTTGCTCGATGGCGACCTTGCCGACAGCAAAGGCGATGTGCTTGCTGACCTTCTGGATCTCTTCCAGTTTAGGCAGCAGGGAACCACTGCCGTTGAGTGCCAGCGGCGAGCATTCTGCCAGAGCGCGGCTGGAGGCCATCAGCATCTCATCAGAGACCCGCTTGGCACCACTGGCCAATACTCCAAGGCCTATGCCGGGGAAGATATAGCTGTTGTTGCACTGGGCGATTTCATAGGTTTGGTTGTCTATGACCACAGGCTCAAAGGGGCTGCCGGTGGCAACCAGCGCCTGGCCATTGGTCCAATGCAGAATATCCTTGGGCGTAGCTTCAACTCGGCTGGTGGGGTTGGACAGCGGGAACACTATCGGTCTTGGGCAGTGGCTGTGCATGGCGCGGATGATCTCCTCGCTGAACAGCCCTGGGGCGCCGGAAACCCCGATAAGCACAGTCGGCTTGCCGTTGTTGACCACATCCAGTAATGAGATGTTGTCACCGAAATTGCTCCATTGCTGCAGCTCTTCGCGCTTTTGCGCCAGTTTCTGTTGGAATGGCAACAGGTTGGGCATATTGTCCTGCAACAGTCCCCAGCGATCGACCATAAATACCTGACGTCTGGCCTGCTCATCACTGATCCCTTCGGAAACCATCTGCGCAATAATCGCTTCGGCGATGCCGCAGCCCGCGCTACCGGCGCCGAGGAAGGCAACCCTTTGCTGGCTCAAGTGAGTGCCTGCGGCCTTACAGGCAGCGAGCAGTGAGCCAACTGTGATGGCGGCGGTTCCCTGAATGTCATCATTGAAACAGCAGTATTTATCTTTGTAACGCTCCAGCAGCGGCATGGCGTTTTTCTGGGCGAAGTCTTCGAACTGGATCAAGGCCTCGGGCCAACGGCGATGAACTGCCTGCATAAAGGCTTCAATAAATTCCAGATATTCTTCGCCGCCTATGCGCTGGTGGCGCCAACCCATATACATGGGATCTTCCAGCAGATGCGGGTTATCTGTTCCCACATCCAGGGTAATGGGCAGAGTGTAAGCCGGGCTGATGCCGCCGCAGCTGGTGTAGAGCGACAGCTTTCCAATCGGGATACCCATGCCGCCGATCCCCTGATCGCCCAGCCCCAAAATACGCTCACCGTCGGTAACCACTATTACCTTCACCTTGTGACGGGTGGAGTTGTTGAGGATGTCGTCGATGCGATCCTTATTCGGATAGGAAATAAACAGGCCGCGGTTACGGCGGTAGTCTTTGGAGAAGCGTTCACAGGCCAACCCGACAGTTGGGGTGTAGATGATAGGCATCATCTCTGTGATGTGGTTCTGAACCAGACGATAGAAGAGGGTCTCGTTGGTGTCCTGGATGTTGCGCAGATAGATATGCTTGTCCAGATCATTGCTGAAGTTCTTGAACTGATCGTAGGCACGTGAGGCCTGCTCTTCGATCGTTTCAATCACGTAGGGCACCAGGCCTTCGAGGTTGAAGAAAATACGCTCTTCCTCGGTAAATGCACTACCTTTGTTGATCAACGGCGCTTCGAGAATAGCCGGACCGGCAAAAGGCAGATATAAGGGGCGTTTATTATCGTCCATGGCTAACCTTTTATGTTCTTTGCTTGTGGATGACGGGCTGTGATCTAAATCCGCATAGGTTACCACGAAATGTGATCTTTGTTGCCTGTAGGCGAGGGCTTGAGCAAAAATTTTGTTTAAAACGCGGCAAACCGGGTTGGCCTGAGCCTAAGAGGGGAACGACACAAAACAAAGAACCAGGCGGATGCCTGGTTCCAAAGGAGATATCAGCTGTTGCTTGTTGGCTTACTTACCGCGGTATTTAAGTGACAAGCCTTTGATAAAGTTACGCATCAACTGATCACCACAGTAGCGGTAATGCTTGTGCTCAGGATTGCGGAACAGGGCGCTCAGCTCAGCCTTGCCGATGCGGAAGTTGGCCAGTTCAAGAATGGCAATAATATCTTCTTCTTTCAGTTCCAAGGCGATTCTGAGTTTCTTGAAGATGATGTTGTTGTTCAGGCTGGGCTGCGGCTGCGGAATGCCACTGCCGGGACGCAAGCCGCGTTTGTCGATGATCACGGCATCGAGAAATTGGCACAGGGTGCGATCGTCACAGGGACGGAACCCTTCTTCATCTTCTTTCTTGAGCAGGCCGGCCAGCTCAGCTTCACTCATTTCACGCTTCATTTTAGCGTAGAGACGCAATACCTTGGAGTCGTTGAAATTAAAGACAAAGCGCAAGCGGCGCAGAATATCGTTGTTGGTCATGAATGTCCCTGGGCCGGTTTGACTCCCGGCTTAGTTTTAACACTGTCTGGCGATTGACTTAGGTGCGTTAGGCGCGGAGGCTCCGCAATATTGCGGCATTATACCTAAAAGCCGGGCAGATTTGCCGCTTTTTCCAGTGGACAGTTCGCGGCCGTTTCGCGCACCGCCTGTCGCAGCTTGTCGTGAAGGGCGAACACCCGGCCTATATCTTTGAGTGACCAAGAGGTGTTTTCCAGTACCACCAGATTGAAGCCCGAGTCCGGATAATAAATCGCAGTGCTGATATAACCCGCTATGTAACCACTGTGGCTGAACTCCAGGGGCAATTCAGGGCTCAGTTGTATTCCGGCGGCATAATTCAGCTCGCCCCAACGATGGGGGCGTTTGCCTCTCGGCGCCAGCAACTGCAAATAGCCGCCACGGCTAAGCAGTTGCCCCTGATGCAGGGCCTGCTGAAAATCGGCAAAGGCGGAGGCGGAGCCAATAAGGGCGCCGCTGGCCAGCAGCTTATCTGTGAGGGTCAACTGCTCGGCCACACTTTCAAAGCCGCTGTCAGTCTCGGTTCTTCCTATCGCCAGATTGGGTAACTGTTCCTGGATACTTTCAATACTGCCGGTGCGGGCCTTGAGCTCAAGCCCCTCGGCATCAAAGAAGCGCTGCAGCAATTGGGTACTGCTGCTGCCTTCACGCTTGAGGATCTCGGCCAGCAGCCAATAATTGTCATTGCTGTATTTAAAATCGCTGCCAGGGGTGAACAGCAAGGCTTGTCCTTGGATGCCTATGCCGGATGTGTGGCTCAGCAACATGGCAACTGTGATGGCCGGATCCAGTTCGGCCTCTTTGCCAAGCAGGGCAGCGGCGCTGTCATTGAGCTTGAAATCGCCTCTTTCTATCGCCCGCATCACCAAGACGGCAAACACTTGCTTTGACAGTGAACCCAGCACAAATTGGCTATCAGAGGTGATGGGTTTGCCCTGGCTTTCTCCGGCCGCATGGCTCAGCAGTGTCTTTTTACCTTGCCTCAACTCGATTACGCCGCTGAAGGGCAGGGGGTTTTGCTTGATTATCAGCTGCAGCTGTCGTGTCAGCTCTTGGCTGTGGCAGACAGATGGCGCCGAACCCTTGCCCGGTGCCGGCTCTTGTTCGGATCTCGGCGCAGCGCTTAGGCTAAGAGTGAATCCCAGTAGGCAGGCCATGCTCATGCCTTTGACTGTCGATGAGAGCTTTAGCCCTAAAAAGCGCGGCTGCGCCAGCGGTGAGGAGTTCATGCAACTTCCTTATTTGATGTAGCAATACCAATAGATAAACAGCAACGCAAAGCCAAACAGGTAACCGAGTCCCAGCCAGCCCCAAAGTTGCATGCCCCTGCCGTAACGGGCCTCAGTCGGCAGGGTTTTGGAACTCATCAGCCGTAGATTCAACCAGGCAAAGATGCAGGTGGTCATAAAGGCCTGGATCATCACCAATTCCAACAGTGATAGCAAGGCACCCTTGAAGAACAGGATTAGCAGCAAGGCCAGCAGCGACATAACCAGCATGATCCCAGCCAGGCGTTTACCGCTGGGGCGGCGCTCAAGCAGCAGGCGCCAACCGGCATCCAGGGTGCGGCTGTAACCATCGAGCACAGTGACAGTGGTGGAGAAAATACACAGCAACGCCACCAAGGCGATAAGCATACGGCTCCACTCCCCGAGCACGCTGGCGTAGAGGGAGATCAACTGCCCGGCAAACTGGGCTCCCGAGTCGGCAAAGGAGGCTCCCGAGCCATGCATGACACCGGCACCCAGGCTGAGAAACACCAGTGCCAGCAGGGCGGTGAGCCAATAGCCGATATCGAAATCTAATCTGGCCTGGGCAGCGCTCAGAGCGGCTTGCTGTTGATTGATGCGCTGTTTCTCCAGCAGCCACAGTGAGTTCCAGGCGCTGACTTCAATCGGTGCCGGCATCCAGCCCATCATGGCGATCAAAAACCCAAGATAGGCCCATTGCCAGGGAGAGGGGGAGACGAAGTCTTTGTCCAGCACAGACTCCACCCCCAGCATCATGGCAGCGGCGGTCAGAGTGCCCAGGGTCAACAGCGCCATCACAACTTTGGTCATGCGATCAAGCAGGCTATAGCGCCCAAGCAGCAACAGCAGCAAACTGGCGCAGAGCACGATAAAAGACAGAATATCTATGCCGAGCGGTACAAACTGAGTCAGCATGGCGGCACTCAGCATGCTGACCCCGGCGGTGCTGGCTATGGCGGCAACAAGATTGAGCAGGCTGAACAGCCACAGATAGCCTTTTCCTTGCCTGAGATAGCCCTCAAGCAGACTCTCGCCGGTCGCCGCCGTGTATCTGGCTCCGGCGGCAAAGAAGGGATATTTGAGCAGATTGACCAGCACCACCAGCCAGGCCAACTGCCAGCCAAATTCGGCGCCTGCGCGGGTTGAAGCCACCAGATGAGAGGCGCCTATGGCCGCTGCGGCCACCAGAACGCCCGGGCCCATGGCGGCCATTAAGTGCCTAAGGTGAGTGAAAGAAAAACCTTTTCGATTCAGCATGGTGTCATTCATGGCGCGCTCTTTTCCCGGGCCAGTAAGGATTCGATATTGACCAGCGAGGAGCGGATCTCCCTGAGTAACATCAGCTGCTCATGGTTGCTGTCATGTCCATTTGAGCTTGGCTCCTTGTGATCCAAATGCTCTTTTTGTGCCAGCACAGCGGCGCGAAATCCGTCGGCATCGACTATGCCAACCAGGCTTATCAGGGCGTCATTGCCGGATTGTCCGGCGGTTTCCACCTTGAGTTTCTTCAGACCGAACAGGCGCATCAATGGTCCCTGAATAAGCGCTATGTCGGTGATTTTATCCAAGGGCACAGTATTTTCGGTGCGAGTCAGCAGGCCGCGGCGCACTACTAGCTTACGTTTGGTCAGCTCGGCGCTCATGTTGGCGAGATTATCGGCAAAGCGGGCCTGAAGCAGTGGCGCGGCGGCTGTGGACATGACGACTTCCTATATCAGTAAAATCAAATTTACCCCCAGTTAGAGGCATTGACTTTAGATATTAAAGAGTTAAGTTGAATTGGTAAATGTTATAAAAATATGACAACACGGAAGTTTGTAGTCGTGGTTGTTTTTCCAAAAAACAACTGAAGAAATTAGGGATGATTATGAACAGACCTCACCTCACTCTGAGTGCCTGCGCCGTGGCACTTGCCTTGACCTCTGCCGGTGAATCCTTCGCGGCCGAGGAGTCTGTGGAGCGCATCGAAGTCACAGGCTCGCGGATCAAACGTACCGACATGGAAGGCCCATCGCCCATTCAATCCATAGGCAAAGAAGATATTGCCAACATGGGCTATGACAACCTGCAACAGTTACTGGAAAGGATGCCGGCGGCCGGGGCCGGCACTTTCTCCACCCGCGGTAACAGCCAGGACTCTACCGCCAACGGTGCCGCCGCTATCAGCCTGCGTGGTATGGGGCCGGATGCGACCCTGGTGCTGATCAATGGTCGCCGGGTTTCCATCAGTGCCTTTGCCGAAGGGGTCAGCAATTCTTTTGTCGATATCAACAGCATTCCCGTATCAGCCATTGAGCGGATAGATATACTCAAGGACGGCGCCTCGGCCATCTATGGCTCGGATGCCATCGCCGGGGTGGTCAACATAGTGCTGAGGAAAAACATTGAAGGCATTGAAGTCAATCTCGGCTATGGCGCCACAGATGGCCCCAATTACAACGAAAAGACCGCCAGTCTGGTGTGGGGCACCATGAGTGACAAGGGCAGCGCGTCTGTGATCCTGGATTATTTCAGCAACTCGACCCTGAGCGCCGATGAGATGGGGCAGTTTGGTACTGCCAATCAGTCGCCCTGGGGCGGGGAGGATTTCCGTTCTTCCCGGGGTTTTCCGGGGTATTTCTATGTCAATGGTGTCAAGACCATAGATCCGGCTTGTCCGGCCGATTCCGCCACATCGAGCGGCAGCTGCCTGTTCGATTATGGCCCCTATAACTTGGTGATCCCCGAGGCCGAGCGCATAGGCGCCATAGGTCAGTTTGAGTATCACCTTAGTGACTCCCTGACCGCCTTTTTGGAGCTGGCGGCTCAGCACAATACCTCCAAGGCCGGTGGCGCCGCCACACCGCTGGATGAAACCGCAGGTTTGACGGTTCCCGGTTCACATCCCAACAATCCTTTTGGTCAGGACATTGACATAGGCCGCTTCCGCACAGTGGATGCCGGTCCCCGCCGCTGGGATATCGAGTCCGACAGCTTGAGATTGGTGGCCGGTCTGCGCGGCAGCTTCAAGGAATGGGACTGGGAAGTCTCGGCCCAAAAGGGGCGCAGTGAGTCGACCCAGACAGGGGATCGCAGCCAGGGCTGGGTGCGGGTGGACTATCTGCAGGAGCAAATCAATCTCGGCAACTACAACCCCTTTGGCGGCACCATCAACTCACCCGAAGTGATAGATGCCATTACCACCAGTCTGGTGCGTCAGGGCAAGTCACATATTACCGCCTATGATGCCAGCATTTCGGGGCATGCCTTTACCCTGGCAGACAGGGATATCATGCTGGCCGCCGGGATGGAATATCGAGAAGAGGATGTTAGCGATGTGCCCGATGAGCAGTTCCAGCGCGGGCTTATCTTCGGGACTGAAGCGGTTTCCGCCGCGGCCGAGCGCGATCAGTATGCCGCCTACCTGGAGTTTTCCATTCCGGTGACCGACAGCTTCGAGCTGCAACTGGCGGGGCGCTACGATCATTACAGCGACTTTGGCTCCACCACCAATCCCAAGGTGGCGTTCCATTGGGGCATGACGGAAGACTTGAGCATGCGCGCCTCCTGGGCCCAGGGGTTCCGGGCACCATCGCTGGCCCAGATAGGCCTGGGCCCTTCGGAAAAGAGTAACTTCTTTAAAGATACCTATGCCTGCGCCGCTCAGGGTATCTCAGAGGCCGACTGTGAGGTGCTGGATTACAACACGGTATTTGCCGGTAACCCGGATCTGGACGCCGAGGAGTCGGAAACCTGGAACATAGGCATGATCTGGGCGCCGAGCCAGAAGTTCGATATCGGCTTCGATATCTGGAACATCACCCAGGACAACAAGATAGACGAGCAGCCTCTGGGCGATATCTATGCCGCCAACTGTAATGATCAAAACAGTGCTATCTGTGTGCGTCTGCCCCCCGCCGGTGGCGAGCCGCTCGGGGTGCTTGATGTGATTCACTCAAGCTTTGTTAACTTAAGCTCCCAGGAGGCTCAGGGCCTGGATATCTCGGCTCACTACGGCCTGGAACTGGACAGCTATGGCGATCTCAAGTTTGGTCTTGAGTGGAGCTATCTGGACAAGTTTGAAAAGGACGGCCTGGATTATACCGGCGAGTATGAGTATCCCCAGTACCGCTGGCTGGCCAGCACTAACTGGACCATGGGCGACTTTGCCGCCAACCTCAATGTCAGCTACATAGGCGAATTTGAGGATACGCCGGACATCAACTTCGACGGCGCCCTCGACTTTACCGAGAACAAGTCACGTATGGTGGATGCCCAGTTCCTGGTGGACTTGCAGGCTTCCTACCGTTTCAACGAGATGTTCAAGTGGACGCTCGGGGTCAATAACCTGTTGGATGAAGAGCCGCCGTTTGCCATAGGCGATGGCGATGCGGATCTCTATGGCTATGTGATGTCTGTGCATAACCCCAGAGGCCGTTTCATCTACACCAAAGTCAGTCTTAACTTCTGAGGCAGGCACCCGGCCCTTGATGGCAAACTGACAAGGGCCGGATGCTGGAGAGTTGAGATAAGAGGTGAGACATAAGAGCCGAGAAATAAGGACAGAGTGACAAGCTTGAGGCAGTGGGAGTATCTTGTTGTTGTTGACCTTATCATCACGGCGCCTGCGGGCGCCTTTTCTGCCACCATACCTGCGTTAGCCATTGCTTATGGCGACAGGGCAATTTAAGGAAAGTAATATGATTCGACTCTATGGCACGCCGCGAAGCAGGGCGCTGCGGGTTTCCTGGTTGTTGGAAGAGCTGGAACTGCCCTGGGAGTTTCACTTTGTTGATATGGCCAAGCAGCAGAACCGCACTCCTGAGTTCCTGGCGCTTAATCCCTGCGGCAAAATCCCTGTGCTCGAGGATGACGGTCTGGTATTGACCGAATCGGCGGCCATTATGCTCTATCTGGCCGAGCGTTACGGTGAGGGGCGTCTGTTGCCCAAGCCAGGCACGGCAGCCTCCGGGCATCATCATCAATGGTTGAGCTTTGTGATAACCGAGTTGGAGCAGCCGTTATGGACCATGGGCAAGCACAGGTTTGCCTTGCCGGAGGAGCATCGGGTGGCGGCGATTCAAGCCACTGCCGTATGGGAGTTCAACAAGGCCGCGGCCATTGCCGAGCAGTGGCTGCCAGATAGCCCATTTTTGCTCGGTGATGAATTGACTGTGGCCGATATACTGCTGGCCCATACCCTGAACTGGGCCACCATTTTTGAGCAGCAGATCCCGCCAAAACTGGCGGCTTACCGAGACAGGCTTAACCTGCGTCCGGCAATGAAAAAGGCGCTGGACAAAGCCAGCGCCAATTTAACTGATTAATTCAAACTCTGGTTTCAAAGCCGCGGTATTTCAGGGCCGTGATATTTCAGAGCTGCGCGGCCGCCCACTTGGCGCGGCTTTCGCGGCTCTCACCCAACCCGCCTTGCTGCTCTCTAAAGGCCTTGTAGGATTCCACATCCAATGGCACCAGGCTGATATCCACTTCCAGCACCAGTTTGCACTCTTTCTTGATCCGCCAGGCAGCGGTGTTGTACAGCTCAGTGAGTGGCAACGAGCTTAAAAACTCAGGGTTGTACTGGGTGTAAATCGCCTGGGTGGGATAAACCACAAAGGCCAAACGGCGCTTGGGTTCTTTCTTGAACATGGCCTCGATACCGTCACAGGTGTTCAGCACCTGCATCTCGATAATATCATCGATTTCCAGCAGTTTTTTCTGGGCCAGTTCGCTTACCTGCGCCTCGCCCGTTTCCCAGGAGAGCAACTCGGCTTCATCGACTTTCAGCAACTCGGCGGCCTGGGCGGTACCCAAGCCAAGAGATTGGCGCAGGCACTGAAACTCGATGGCGTTGAGCGGATATTGTTTGGACATAATGCTTCCTGTTTTTTCTATGTGTCTGATGGCGGGGCGCCCTGGGCATGCCGGCCTGTGTCAGCTTTGCAGCCAGACGTCTTCGACCCATTGCCAGAATGACTCCCAGCAATCTTCTTCATCCAGGCCGTCCTGGTTCCAGAAGTAGACCACACCTTCCTGATCTATGCAGTAAAAGTCATCACCGGTTTGGCAAATGGCAATCAGATCTCTGGGCATTCCCAGCGACCAGGCATAGGAGGTCACTTCTGGCAGATAGGTGTGGGAGTGGGGATCGGCAGCGGTCACCGGCTCCAGGCTGCCATAGATAACATCACTGGCATGCAGCAGATATTCTTTCAGCTCCGAAGGCAGAGGGATGAGTATCTGCTCTTCGATATCCACCAGATCGTCAAAGCCGGGCAGATCCAGCGGTACGGGAACCTGCTCTGACAGTTCCTGCAGTTGCTCTATGATTTCATGCATGATTTTACGCTTTGGCCGAGGGTCAATGCGCTGGAGTATAGCGGCTTGTTGGCCGCTGACAAGCTTTGTCAGGCGACTATGGTATTTTCTATGCCAAGAGTCTGGGTTTGTTGGCGTTTATAACCCAACCAGGCCTTGTGGTACAGCTTGTGTGATTCCTGGCGCAGCTTCTGGATCCGGGCCAGTTCCAGCTCGCTCAGCGGCCTTTGCTCGCGGGCAGCCTTGCGTTCCATCGCCTGCACCTCTTCATAGACTTGGTGCTCGGCGCCGTTTTTGATGGCGGCAATCTCCCTTAAGTGCAACTGGACTTCGGCAATCAGGCCACTTTTCGGCAGCTGCAGCAGCAGGTTGATATCCCGATAACCGGAGGCCTTGGGCTGGGCAAACCTGTCTTTGACCTGCAGTACATTGGCCTGATGATTCAGGGT
Source organism: Shewanella sp. VK101 (assembly GCF_056497865.1). Classification (NCBI taxonomy): domain Bacteria; kingdom Pseudomonadati; phylum Pseudomonadota; class Gammaproteobacteria; order Alteromonadales; family Shewanellaceae; genus Shewanella; species Shewanella sp. VK101. The sequence continues at coordinate 3,814,174 of NZ_CM151402.1, read as the reverse complement.
GTCAAAGGCCAGCTGCAGGTCATCAAGGTTGTCGGCTATCAGGGTGGCTCGCACCAGATCTGTCAGGGCGGCGGGGTTGTTATTCAGCTTGTGCGCCACCTTGGCTTCGGCCCGCTGACGCTCTTTCACCTTGGCCAGTTGCAGCTCGGTCTCGCTCTGATTGGCTACCTGTGACAGGAGACTGTGCAATTCATTTTGTGCCAAAGGAGCCTGCTGATAGAGGGCATTGAGGCTGGAAACGGGCTGCCTTGGGGCGCTGAAGCTTTGTTTCTTGAGGGCATTGAATGGGATGGCCGAGTTTTGGCGCAGGCTGTAACTGCTGTCTTCTCTCAGTTCAGCTTCATATTCTGAAGGCTGAGCGTAGGCGGTGCGCGCCGAAAGCAGTAACAGGAAAACCAGGAAAGTGCGGAATAATCGGGTCATGGGGCCTCGCATCCAGAATGACTTCTAAGTGGCTTTGACTCCAATGTAGCACTTGGCTCTGAACCCTTGCTGAACCTCAAATGAAACTTTATTCATCTAAAAAGAAAGGCGCCTTGAGGCGCCTTTCTGAGCAAGCGTAAAATTACCAGATTTTCACGCGCTGGGCCGGTTCAATATACATGCCGTCACCTGGCTTCACGTCAAATGTGCTGTAGAACTGCGGCATATTGGACAGTGAACCTATGGCGCGGAACTTGGCCGGTGAATGAGGATCTGTGGCCACTCGGTTGCGCATGGCTTCCTCTTTGATCTTGGCGCGCCAGATTTGAGCGAAGCCGAGGAAGAAGCGTTCATCACCGCTCAGACCATCGATTACCGGAGCCTCTTTGCCCGCCAAGGATTTTTTGTAGGCCTTGTAGGCTATGGTGACACCAGAGAGATCGCCGATGTTTTCACCCAGGGTCAGACTGCCGTTAACGTGCAGGTCGTCAAACACATAGTAGCCGTCATACTGGGCGATTAGCGCCTTACCGCGGGCGGCAAACTCTTTCAGATCCTGCTCGGTCCACCAGTCGCGCATATTGCCTTCGCCGTCGAACTTGGCACCCTGATCGTCAAAGCCGTGACCCATCTCATGGCCGATAACCGCACCTATACCACCATAGTTGACGGCATCGTCGGCAGCCATATTAAAGAAAGGTGGCTGCAAGATGGCGGCCGGGAACACGATTTCGTTCATGGTCGGGTTGTAGTAGGCGTTGACGGTTTGTGGCGTCATGTGCCATTCGCCCTTGTCTATGGGGCTGCCCAACTTGGCCAGTTGCTTCTGATGTTCCACTTCACCGGCGCGGATCTCGTTACCGACCAGGTCGTCAGCCTTGATAGTCAGCTTGCTGTAGTCTTCCCACTTGTCGGGATAGCCGATTTTCGGGTTGAACTTGGCCAGTTTTTCCTTGGCGGCGACTTTGGTGTCTGCGCCCATCCACTCCAGTTCATCTATGCTGTCGGCGTAGGCACCGCGCAGGTTTTCCACCAGATGCTCCATCCGCTCCTTCGCTTCAGGGGCGAAGTGGCGCTTGACGTATACTTTACCCACGACTTCACCCAGCAGGCTGTTGACCTTGGCTACACCGCGCTTCCAACGAGGTTCCTGTTCTTGCTGACCGTTGAGTGTCTTGGCGAAGAACTCGAAGTTTTCCTGATCCAGCAGCTCGCTCAGATCTGAGGCGAAGTGGGTCAACAGCTGCCAGCGCATATATGTCTTCCAGGTCGCCAGATCTGTGTCTTTGACTATCTGGTTCAGACCTTCGATAAAGCTGGGCTGATTAATGATGATATCGGCTTGCTTGTCGGCGCCAAGCGCTGTCAGGTAGGCGTTCCAGTCGATGTCCGGCGCCAGTGTTGACAGTTCTTTGACCTCAAACTTGTTGTAGGTCTTGGTGCTGTCACGGCTTTCAACCACATCCCAATGCTTGGCGGCGATGGCGGTTTCCAGCTTCATGATGGCTTCGGCGCTTTGTTGTGGCTCGGCGAAACCGGCCAGGGTGAACATCTTGGCGATATGCTCAACAAAGGCCTTGCGAATGTTGACGAAACGCTCACCTCCGTTGAAGTAATAGTCTTTCTCCGGCAGGCTCAGGCCGTATTGCCAGATATGGGTGGCATAGCGGCTGGAGTCCTTGGCATCAACATCGATATAGAAGGCCATGGGCGTGCCGCCACCGAGAATTTGACTCTTGCCGAAGTAGGCCGCCAGTGCTTGCTTGTCTTTGATGGCATCTATGATTGCCAGCTCGCTCTCCAGTGGCTTGATCCCCAACTGGTTGAGCGTATCGCTGTCCATAAAGGAGCGGTAAAGATCGGCCACTTTTTGCTCGTCGCTGCCGGGCTTGAGATCTTTGCTTTGCGCCACTTCTTCAATAATGGCTTTGACATCGTCACGGGATTTTTCCCTGAGGTCATAGAATGCGCCTGTGCTGGTGCGATCTGCCGGGATCTCTGTGTTCTTGATCCAGCCGCCGTTGACATAGGTATAGAAGTCATCCTGAGGGCGAACAGACTTGTCAAAGTTGGCAAATTCAATCCCCGAGCCCAGGGCTTGGCTGACGGCGGCGGCAGTTGCGGTTTTGGCGACTTCCGGCTGTTTGGCTGTTTCAGCCTGGGTCTCAGCCGTTTTGTCATTACAGGCAGATAGGCCTGCGATGAGTGAGGCACACAATCCCCCAATGAGTACTTTTCTCATGCTGTTTCCTTTTCTTTGTTCTTTGGTGTCCCGCGAGGGGACATTTTTATCAGATTGGCTGCACACCCGTTTGTTCGGGAAAAACAGCAGTGATGCCTATGTTAAGGCCTGTGTGGGAATGTAAACAAGTCCCGCAGCGATGACAGCGAGCCTCGGCGCCGCGGGAGTTGTAAGCAAAGGTTACAGGCGCTTATTTGAGTGAGCGTTTGACAGTCTTTGCCCTTTAGCCCGTCAGGCTCCATAATGGCGCGCAATTGACACGGCATAAACTCAAGAGGTTGGATAGCCAAGTGCGTTTAGATAAATTTATCTGTGAGTCTACAGAGCTGACCCGTTCCATGGCCAAGAAGGCGCTGCACCGCGGTGAAATCAGTGTCGATGGTGAAATCGTCAAGGACTCCAGCTTCAAGGTGTGTGATGGCATGAGAGTGTGTTTCGATGGTGAACCTATCAGCTTGATAGGCAACAGATATCTGATGTTGCATAAACCGGTCGATACCATCTGCTCAACCGTGGATGAGGTCTATCCTTCGGTCATCAGTCTACTGGAGATAGAAAAGCCCGAGAATCTGCACATTGCCGGGCGCCTGGATGCCGATACCACGGGCTTGGTGTTGATTACCGATGATGGCCAGTGGTCGCACAAGCTAACCTCTCCCAAGAAGGAATGCGGCAAACGCTACCGGGTGTGGCTGGCCAGCCCAGTTACTGAAGACTTGATCCCACAATTTGCCGCCGGCCTGGCGCTGCACCGGGAAGAGGGGCTGACCCGGCCAGCACAGCTGCAGCTGATTAGCCCAACCGAAGTCTTGTTAACCATTACCGAAGGTAAATATCATCAGGTGAAACGTATGTTTGCCGCTGTGGGCAATAAAGTGGAAGCCTTGCATCGTGAGTCAATCGGCGCCATAGAGCTGGATAGTGAACTGGAACCTGGTGAGTGGCGTTATCTGACCGAAGCCGAGATAGCCTCGGTAGGCTGAAGAAAAGGCACCAAGGCCAGCCAGAGGCCTTGGTGCGATACAGCTGATTATTGCTGCAGTTTAATCCGGCCACTGATGGTGTTGATACTGACATCGGCTTGGCCGGAACCGCTTTGGAATTGCAGCGATTCAGCCTTGGTGTACTTGGCTTTTTTCGGTGAGTCCTGAGTCAGTTGGTTGTCAATCTTGCCACCTGGGCCACCGCTGATATCAAAGGCGGCATTCGGCAGTTTGGCAAACTTGAATTCAATATCGCCACTGACGCTATCGACATTGGCATTGCCGGCCAGGCTTTGCATGGCAATACTCAAGTCGCCACTGACGGTTCTGGCCTTGAGTGACTCGGGAGCCTTCAGGGTCAACTGACTCTTGCCCGAGACCTGATCCAGCTCCACTTCTATGGCATCACTCTCGGCGTTTAGTTCGCCGCTCACCAGGCGATAACTTACCTTGCCCAGACTCTGTTTATCCTCAATGTCGCCGGAAACGGTTTCCAGATACAGTTCACCCTGGTTGCTCTGGGTGTGGATACTGCCGGAAACCGTGGTCAGTTGCAGATTGCCTTTGAGATCCTGGCCCTTGATATCGCCACTGACATTGGCTGAGTAGATCTCACCCTCCAATCCTTGAAGGTCATAATCGGCGGAAACGCCTTTGAGCTTCATATTGACTGTGGCGGGCAGAAAGATCTCCAGCTTTGAGCCGTCTTTGTCCCGGCTGTTATAGCTCTTGGGCAGCTTGTCTTCGATAACAAAGCTGCCGCCCTGCTGACCAAACACCAGGCCTTCACTGAGCTCATCCAGCTTGCCCTTGATGGCGACTTCAGCCTTGTCCCAACTGCGGATCTTCACCTCTCCCCGCTGGATCTTGATATTCAATTTAGCTCCGGACTCCAGCGCCGCGCTTTGATCGACCTTCTCGGCCGCCTGCAATACCGGGTTCAGCAGCAGGGCTGAGGAGAGTAGGGTTAGTGATATCTTGTTCATATGCTGATTCCTTGTTGGTCGAGTTGAGTGGGCAGTTGTTCACCCCGGGTGAGCAGCTCTATCTCCCTTTGCTGTACCCAAAGCCAGAGTTGCCAAAGTTGTTGATCGGTCGGGTCTTGTTTTAGTGCCTGGAATATCTGCGTTGCGGCTTCCCTGAGTTCATCTATGCCGCGACTGAGCGGCGTGGTCATGCTGACCTTTTGCCATTGGCCGAAATTGACACTGGCTTCCAGTTGTTTCACCTGTTGTTGGTGTTGATACTGCAACTGCTCCAGCATGGCCAGCATCTGTGGGTCGACGTGGCTTTGGGTTTGCTGCAATCCCTGATAGCCGAGCAGGGACACCAACAGCAGGCTGCAGGCGATAGCCAGATTGCGCCAGCCGTTGCTGGATTTTGCGGCCTTGGGTGGCTGAGATTGTTCCAGCCTTGCGGCGATTTCAGGCCAGAGGTCGCGCTCGGGTGTTTTTTCCCGTGGCAGTTGTTCTATCAGTTGTTCCAATGTTGGCTGCTTGTTCATGACAACATCTCCTGAAGCAAGTTTCTTGCCCTGTGGTACTGCGCCTTGCTGGTGCCGGTACTTGTGCCCATCATGGCGGCTATCTCTTCATGGCTGTAGCCCTCAATGGCAAACAGCACAAACACGACTCTGGCCCGCTCGGGTAACTTGAGGATCTTGCGCTCCAACACAGAGGTTTCCTCCGTGTGGGTTGTGGTCGACTCTTCTGTGTCTGCCTCTGTGGTCACAGGTAGAAATCTGGCCCAGAAGCTGCGCTGTTTTTTCAAACTACTCAGTGCCTGATTGACGCTCAGGCTGTGCAGCCAGGTACTGAATTTGCTTTCACCGCGGAATTGGTCCAGCTTCTCCCAGGCACGGATAAAGCAGTCCTGGGTCATCTCTTCTGCCAGTGGCACCTGGCCAGCCAGGTGCAAACACAGTGCATAGACTCTGCCATGGTGCAGACGGTAGAGCTCGGCGAAGGCAAGCTTGTCCCCCAAACGGGCACGCTGCACCAGCGGGAAGTCCACTTCTTGCTGGTATCTGGTTTCTGTCAGCTGCGGGCTGGCATTCACTGGGCTGTCCTTAATGGTTTGGGCGAGTCATGGTAATTGGATAGTTTGACCCGCTTAAAAGGTTTAAAAAAAGAATTAAAAAAATCCTCCAGTATTTTGCTTACTGAAGGATTCTATTTAAAAATCATTGTTAATCAATCTATTAGGTTTTATTGTTAACTGTCAATTATTGGCTGTTTTCTACACTTTATTCTGTTGCAGTTATTTGGCCGAACCCAATGACCGGGAACGGGCAGGTTCAAGTGTTACCGCCTGGATACAGGGTGCGATACACCAGATTGGCGGCCGATAAATCTCCCAAGGCGCTGCCAACACTCTTGAACAGGGTGATTTCCTCGCGGTTTTGTCTGCCGCTGTGTTCTGCGCGGCAAAGCTCGGCCAGCTCGGCGCTAACCTGCTCCAGGTGGAATACGCCTTCGGCCTTGGGGAGCAGCAGTTCTCCGGCCTCGGCAAACACATTGCTGCGGTTATCGACAAAGACCTGAGATCTGAGCATCAGCTCGGTATCGCACTCCCGCGCATCCTGATGATGATTGCCTACCAGATCGACATGGGTGCCGGGTGTTACCCAGTTGCCATCAAACAGAGGCACGGGGCTGCCGGTGGCGCAGCTGATGATATCGGCGTTGGCAACATCCCGCTCTATCTCCTCGCAAAAACTGAGTCGGATATCCGGGCGTTTAGCGCCTATCTGTTCCATTACCTTGGCAGCCTTATCCCGGCTGCGGCCCCGGATAGCGATTTCGGTTATCGGTCTGACGGCGGCATGAGCCAGTGCCATATAGCTTGCCAGATTACCAGTGCCGAACAGCAGCAGGTGATTGGCATCTTCCCGTGCCAGTGAGGCAGCGGCCAAGGCTGAGACGGCCGCTGTACGCCAGTAGGTAATGCTAGTGCCATCGAGTAAAGCCAAGGGTTCACCTGTTTCCCGGCTGAATAACAGTATCTGCGAGTAGAGGCTCTTGAGCTCGGCGTTGCGACTGGGGTTTTCCGGAAAGTAACTGAATGCCTTGACGGCAATTGCCGAATCATCCCAAGCCGGTAGTACGGCGAAGGCATCCTTGCTGCTGTTGTCCAGCGGGTAAAGGTTTCGCTTGGGAAGGTTGGGGGCGTTGGCAAAGCTATGTTTGAGGGCGGTTATCAGGGATGGGAAATCCAACACCTGCTGGATTTGCTCTGCTGGAATGATTTTCATGGAGTTGCGCTTCCTTGTGTGCATTTTAAAATTTTGAATACTGTATGCAATTATTATTTGAAAGGCAAAAACCCTCATGAAAGACAGATGCTTGGCGCTTTCGGGTTTTTTGACTCAGTTAATAGAATTTTTTTTAGTTTTTTTTGCACTGTGACAAGGCTAGGGACTGTTTTTCAATAGGTTAATCATTGATAATATAAGGTGATATTTTTGTTACCGGATTGACTCGGCTAACACGGCAACAGAATTGCGACTATTTTTTTAGAGTGACTGTTTTTTATTGAGGTAACACCATGCTTATTCGCCACAAGTTGTTACTGAGTGCCGCTGTTTCGATAGGCGCCTTGGTATTGATGTTTGCACTGCAGCAATATTCCAGCTCGGTGCAGACTGAACTGTCCATCGCCATCCAGAAAGTGGTTGAGCTGGACAAAGAAGTATTAAGCATGCGCAAGAATGAAAAGGATTTTTTTGACCGCCAGGATCTCAAGTATGTCGAGATACATCAGCAGGAAGCACAGGCCACGGCGCAGTTGATGCAAGAGTTGGCGGTCATCTTCAAGGAGTATGATCTCCCCGAGGCACCGATAAACAGCTTTAACCGTGATTTGGTCAGCTACCGACAGTTGTTTGCCGGTGTGGTGAAATTGCAACAGGAGATAGGCCTGGATACCAAGAGTGGCCTCTACGGTGAGTTACGCTCTGCGGTGCACAATGTCGAAAGCTTGGTGGCAGAACATAACGTGCCAGAGCTTATGGTGTTGATGCTGCAACTGAGGCGTAACGAGAAAGACTTTATGTTGCTGCGGGATCTCAGCTACCTCAATAAGTTTGATAGCAATATTGAACGCTTCAATGAAGCCTTGAGCGCCAGTTTGCTGGACTACAGTGTTCGTAGCAATATTGAGCAACTGATGAGCAAGTACCAGCAAAGCTTCAAGAGTTTGGTGGCCAAGGAACAGCAGCTGGGACTCGACGAGTCCAAGGGCATGATGGGGCAGCTGCGAGAGGCGATCTTTGCCACGGAAAGCTCATCCACCAAGCTGAGAGAGTTGGCGATAGCCAAGGTGGAAAACGAGCAGCAGAACAGCTTCATGCTGGGATTGGCGCTGTTTGGCCTGATCGCCTTGGTGCTGGTGATTAGCACTGTGGTGATTATCCGCAGCATCATGGGGCCGGTCGAGCGTATCACAGGCATTATTTCCCGCATTGAGCAGCAAAAAGATCTGTCACTACGCTGCGATGTGGGCTCCAACGATGAACTGGGCATGATAGGACGTCATTTCAACAGCATGGTGGAGAGTTTCCAGAAGCTGATCGAGCAGGTTATCGAATCTGTTGATGCCATGCGCCAGTCCTGTGAAGAGCTGTCCCGCAATGCCATCAGCGCCTCGGAAGGTGTGTCCAAGCAGCTGAATGAAACCGATATGGTTGCCACAGCGATCACCGAGATGGGCGCCACCATAGACGAGATTGCCAAGAATACCGAACTGGCCGCCAGTAAGGCGGGGCAGACCTACCACAATGCCCAGGAAGGCCAGATTGGCGTTGAGGATACCATCAGCAAGATCCAGTCTTTGGCACAGCAGTTGGATGACTCGGCCAATGTGGTGGCCGAGCTTGAAAAAGACAGTCAAACCATAGGCAGCGTACTGGATGTGATCCGCGGTATCGCCGAACAAACCAATCTGTTGGCACTGAACGCTGCCATTGAGGCGGCCAGGGCCGGTGAGCAAGGCCGGGGTTTTGCTGTGGTGGCCGATGAGGTGCGCAGTCTGGCGATGCGAACTCAGGAGTCGACCGAAGAGATTGCCAGCATCATTCAAACCCTGCAGAGCCGTACCCATTCGATTGTGGATATCATGGAGCAGAGTCAGAAGCAGGGCGGTGAGAGTGCCCAACAGGCGGCCAGTGCCGGCACCTTGTTGGCGCAGATCAATGCCGATGTCACCAATATCATGGACATGAGCACTCAGATAGCCGCCGCCATTGAAGAGCAGAGTATGGTGGCCGCCGAGGTGAACAAGAACGTGGTGGTGATCCGCGATATTGCCGAGGAATCGGCTCAGGCGGCAGAAGAGAATGCCACTGCATCCGATGAGGTTCGCCACCGCGCCGATTACCTGCATCAGGCGGTGAGCCAATTCAAAATCTAGCTTTCCAGGCACAGGCGAAAACCGCGGCATGTCCGCGGTTTTGTTTTAGTTGCAGTCGTAGTCTTTAGCGGTTGTGGCTCTTTTTTGCTCTGCTGTGCAGACGGCTTTTTTCGAGGAATCTGTCAGGAATGGCGGCAAAGGTTTTTGGTTTACAAAAGGCTTGGAGCTGGCAGGGAATAAAAAATAGGCCCCGAAGGGCCCTCAGCGAGTTAGAGACGGAAGCGGGCCACTTCGGCGCGCATGTTTTCCGCCAGATGGCTTAAGTTGCTGACCGACTCGGTCAACTCGTTGGCTGCCTGGGCCGATTGTTGGGTGATGTCGCTTATTGCTATAATGCTGCGATTGATATCCTCCGCCACACTGCTTTGCTCTTCGGCTGCGGTGGCGATATGAGTATTGAGCTGGGCGATGGAGTCGACTGACACCACTATCTCTTTCAAGGCCTCGCCGGCCATATTGGCCTTGCTGTTGGCCTGCTCGACCTGAGTGATGCCTTGCTCCATGGCTGTCACCGCCTCCTGCACACCTGTCTGCAGGGTGGCTATCATGGACTCAATCTCCTGGGTTGAGCTGTGGGTGCGACTGGCAAGGGTTCTTACCTCATCGGCCACCACGGCAAAACCCCGGCCCTGCTCGCCGGCCCTGGCCGCTTCAATGGCAGCGTTCAGTGCCAGCAGATTGGTCTGCTCGGCAATTCCCTTAATCACATCCAGTACCCTGCCTATGTTTTGGCTTTCATTGGCCAGATGGGTGATCACCTGCGCCGTACCCTGAATTTGCGCTGAGAGTGCCACCATGCTGGCAATCGACTCCTGCACTATTGAGTCGCCATTGGCGGCACTGGCATCGGCGCTGTGGGCCGAGTCGGCAGCGGCCGTGGTACTTTGGGCTACTTCGGAGACTGTGGCGGTCATTTCATTCATGGCGGTAGCCGTCTGCTCTGTCTCGGCCTGTTGTCTGTGCATGCGCTCGTTGGTTTGTTGGGTGAAGCTTGAGAGCTCGGTCGCCGAGTCGCTGACCGTATTGGCGGAATTGGCAATGTTGTTGAGTATCCCCCTGAGGTGAGATATCACATCTCTTAAGTTATCGGATATCTGCCCCAGCTCGTCGGCGTTGAAGGTTTTGAACTGCACGGTTAAGTCTGAGTCGCTGCGAATTTTCTTCAGCTGGGTGAGAATATCGCCTATGGGTAACATGACGCTGCGATTGACCCAAACACTGAGCAGCAAGCTGGCGATAATTGCCACACTGACCAGAGAGATAAACAGCACAACGGAAGAGGAGTAAAGGTTCTGAGCCTGATCTCTTTCCTGCCTGGCGACATCCAATTGCAGGGTCACCAACTCGGCAATCTTGCCACTGATGGGGTCTATCACCTGATAGAGAGGAATAATTTCCTGGCTGAGCTGGCCCTGAATATTACCGCTCATGGTGGCCAATTTATGTTGCAGACGTTTTATTTGCTCATCGGCGGGAATAAACAGCCGCTTGGTCTCATTGACCAGTTGTGACTCTCTGGCGGTTAACTGAGTAGCTGTGTAGTCCTGCCATCTCTGTTTGATGCTCTTGTCTGCTTCATCCAGTGCGGTTCTGGCTTGTTCGGCACTGAAATCTCCGGCATTGGCCTTATTGATGGCATCTATGACAAAGACGGCATAATCATCGCCAATGCTTTTGAGATCTTTGAGTGGTACAACCCGGTCGCTGTAGATATTTTCTACCCCTGAGTCGATTTTGTTCATGATATTGATGGCGATACCACAGAGTAGCAGCATCAAGAGAAGAGGCACGGCCATACCGAGCAACATCTTGTGTTTCAGTTGTAACTTCATGCTTGAGAACCTTAGTCCAGAGGGTAATACATCCTTGGATCAGGCTCTGTCATTCCAATTTGTTGAGCCATACAAAAGGTATAGCAAAAAAGTATGAAGCGCGTGAGACGAGAGAGGGGCAAATTTTGGATACAAAAAAACCTCGCATCGCGAGGTTTAAATGATTGGTACAGGTGAGAAGACTTGAACTTCCACGCCCGTGAGGGCACCAGCACCTGAAGCTGGCGTGTCTACCAATTCCACCACACCTGCACTGTTTTCATTTCGACTCTTTATGTGTTAATTGGTACAGGTGAGAAGACTTGAACTTCCACGCCCGTGAGGGCACCAGCACCTGAAGCTGGCGTGTCTACCAATTCCACCACACCTGCACACTTAGAGTCTAACGTACAGCTAACTATTATTGCAAAGTGGTACAGGTGAGAAGACTTGAACTTCCACGCCCGTGAGGGCACCAGCACCTGAAGCTGGCGTGTCTACCAATTCCACCACACCTGCACTGTACTGCCTTGCAATTTCCTCAGTCGCCTGAGCACCTTAAAGTTGAAGGTGGTGCCCGAACCCGGAATCGAACCAGGGACACGCGGATTTTCAATCCGCTGCTCTACCAACTGAGCTATTCGGGCAACGGCGTGCATTAAAAGACTTTTACGGTTTTGAGTCAACTCTTTTCTGAGAAATATTTCAAAATATCGCGTGTTTGAGCAAGTTTTACTCGAAAAGGCGCATATTGCTTAGCTTTTGAGCGAAAGCCGCGCCATTACTGGGCTAGGGGTGAATTAGCCAAATCGAAAACTCGACCTGTAAAGCCGGATCCTGAGGCTTAAGGGGGCTGGGCTTGGTCTTGCCCTGAAAACAAAACGCCCCACGTTAAAGTGGGGCGTTAAGGGATTAATCCTTGAGGAGGTCATTCCCCGGATAGTTGGCACGCATGACAGTGAGTACGTGCTGCTTTAACTGCTCCTGACCCAGTTCATCGTAAGCGGTGGCCATGATCTCAAGGGCGCGCTCTATCGATGGGGTGCCTGGATAGGTTTCCATTACAGACTGGGCTCTGATGGCGGCTGCGCTCCAGGCATTCATTTTCAGGTAGTATTCGGCCACTTTAACCGAATACAGCGCCAGACGATTCTTCAGGTGCTGCATTCTCTTCTGGGCGTCGGCCGCATACTTGCTGTTGGGATAAGTCTTGATCAGACGCTCGAAGTCCTTGAAGGCATCGAGGGCAAACTGAGGATCCCTGTCGCTTCTGTCTATATTGAGCATGTCATGGAACAGATAGTTGTCGGCCTGCATATTCACCAGTCCACGCATATAGTAGACATAGTCTATATCCGGGTGGGTGGGGTTGAGGCGGATAAATCTGTCGATGTTGGCGACTGCCGACGGGGTATCATCCAACTTATAGTAGGCATAAATCAGATCCAACTGAACCTGAGTCTTGTGTGGGCCAAAGGGGAAGCGGGAATCCAATGCCTCCAGTGAACGCACAGCCTTGGTATAGTTACCCAGCTCCATAGAGGTGCGGGCCTGGGAGTAGAGAACGTCCGGAGACAGCTTGCTGGTAATTAAGTCGTCTTCCGGTTTGCTGCTACAGGCCACAATGGCCAGCGAAAAAAAGGCTATGGCAGCGCCTTTGGCAATATTATGCATACTTGAATTCGATTCTTGAGTAAGTTGTAGTTAAGAATTTTTCCATTTCACGATAAAATGGCCGATTCCGAGTGTACCAGAAAGTACACAGTTTTTGACCCCATTAACTGGGGACGGTTCCTATGACGCAAGAGATTAATCTAAAAAGCGAGATATCAGCAACCCAAACCGGTCTGAGATTGGATCAGGCTTTGGCCGAGTTGTTCCCCGATTACTCCCGTACCAGGATCAAGGAATGGATCCTCGATGGCAAAGTGTCCGTTGATGGTACTGTGGTAAACAAGCCCAGAGAGAAGGTGTTGGAATCTCAGGAGATAGAGGTTCAAGCCACTCTGGAAGAAGAGGTGCACGCCGAGGCTCAGGCTATCGATCTGAATATCGTCTATGAAGATGACCATATATTGGTGATCAACAAGCAGGCGGGTTTAGTGGTGCATCCCGGTGCCGGTAACAGTGATGGCACCTTGATGAACGCCCTGCTGCATCATTGCCCTGAGATAGAACATGTGCCCAGAGCCGGTATTGTCCATCGTCTCGATAAGGACACCACAGGCCTGATGGTGGTAGCCAAGACTGTTGAGGCCCAGACTCATCTGGTGGCGGCGCTGCAGGCGCGCGACATTACCCGTGAGTATGAAGCCATAGTGCTGGGCACCATGACAGCCGGTGGTACAGTGGATGAGCCTATCGGGCGTCACCCCACCAAGCGTACTCATATGGCGGTGCACCACAGCGGTAAGCCGGCTGTGACTCACTATCGTGTGGCGGAAAAATTCCGCGCCCATACCCGCTTGCGCTTGAGGCTGGAAAGTGGCCGGACTCACCAGATCCGGGTGCATATGGCTTATATAGGTCATGTATTGGTGGGCGATCCCGTCTATGGTGGTCGTCCAAAACCCCCCAAGGCCGCCAGTGAAGCCTTCTTCGAAGTGCTGAAAAACTTCAAGCGCCAGGCGCTGCATGCGGTGCGACTGGAGTTGGTGCACCCCATTACCTGTGAGCTGATGAGCTGGCAGGCACCTATCCCCGAGGATATGGTCGAGCTGACCAAGGCGCTGCGTAAAGACACCGAAGAGCATCCGCCGGAGTATCTGTAACATGTACGGCTGCCACTGGCCGCTGCCGGCCAATGTCAGAATCGCCATGACCCAGCGTCATGGCGGTGTCAGCCAGCCGCCGTTTGACAGCCTGAATCTGGGGCTGCATGTGGGTGATGATCCCGCATCTGTGCAGGCCAACCGTGCTCTATTGGCAAAGCGGCTGGCTCTGCCCTGCGAGCCGGCATGGCTGGAGCAGGTACATGGCACAGAGGTGGTCGACCTGGCGCGTGACCCCCTAAGGATTGCCGATGGCAGCTATAGCGACAGCAAGGCGCATGTGGCCGTGGTGATGACCGCCGATTGCCTGCCCGTACTTCTGTGTGACAGTGCAGGCACCCAGGTGGCGGCGCTGCACGCCGGCTGGCGCGGCCTGTGTGATGGCGTCATCGAAGCGGGAATAGCCCGTTTTCGTCCCGGCTCCGAGCTTATCGCCTGCCTCGGACCGGCCATAGGCAAAACTGCCTTCGAAGTCGGCGGAGAAGTGCGTGCCGCTTTTTGCGATAAAGACCCCAGGGCCGACGACTGCTTTGTGGCCAAGGGGGACAAGTTTCTCGGCGATCTGCAGGGGCTTGCCAGGCTCAGATTGCAGCAGGCGGGTGTTCGGCAGGTATATGCCTTGGATGTCTGCACCTATAACAACAAAGACTATTTTTCCTACCGCCGAGACGGTCGTACCGGCCGTATGGCCTCGCTTATTTGGCTCACTGATTGAGTGGTTATTTCATTCGTCTGACTTGAAATTATTCAAAGCATCCCCATCTTTAAGCTAACAAAGTAATACCTTATTTTGAGAGTTTCAGGAGGCTGTATGCGACTCGATCGTATGACCAATAAATTTCAGCTTGCTATCTCGGATGCCCAATCTCTGGCTCTTGGCCGTGACCATCAGTTCATAGAACCCGTCCACCTGATGATGGCTTTGTTGAATCAGGATGGCGGTTCAATTCATCCGTTGTTGACCCAAGCCGGTATTCAGGTCAGCACTCTGCGTTCCCTGGTAAGCCAGGAACTGGAGCGCTTGCCACAGGTGGAAGGCACTGGCGGTGATGTCCAGCTATCCCAAGCGCTGATACGTTTGCTGAATCTGTGCGACAAGCTGGCACAGAAGCGCAAAGACAAATATATCTCCAGTGAGCTGTTTATTCTGGCAGCACTGGAAGGTAACGACACCCTGGCACAGTGCCTCAAGCAGGCCGGTGCCACCAAAGAGCTGATGGAGAAAACCATCGAAGCCGTGCGTGGCGGCCAGAAGGTGGATGACCCCAATGCTGAGGATCAGCGCCAGGCGCTGAAGAAATACACCATAGATCTGACCGAGCGTGCCGAGCAGGGCAAGCTGGATCCTGTTATTGGCCGTGACGATGAAATTCGCCGCACAGTGCAGGTATTGCAGCGCCGCAGCAAGAACAACCCTGTGCTTATCGGTGAGCCAGGTGTGGGTAAGACCGCCATTGTTGAAGGGCTGGCGCAGCGTATCGTCAACGGCGAGGTGCCCGAAGGCATCAAGAACAAACGGGTATTGTCGCTGGATCTCGGTGCTTTGGTGGCCGGTGCCAAATACCGTGGTGAGTTTGAAGAAAGACTCAAGGCTGTGCTCAACGAGCTGGCTCAGGAAGAGGGCCAGGTGATCCTCTTTATTGACGAGCTGCATACTATGGTGGGCGCGGGTAAATCCGATGGCGCCATGGATGCGGGTAATATGCTCAAGCCGGCACTGGCCCGCGGTGAGCTGCACTGTGTCGGTGCCACTACTCTGGATGAATATCGTCAGTATATTGAGAAGGATGCGGCGCTGGAGCGGCGCTTCCAGAAAGTTCTGGTGGATGAGCCCAGTGTCGAGGATACCATCGCTATTCTGCGTGGTCTGAAAGAGCGCTACGAGCTGCATCACCATGTGGAGATCACCGACCCGGCGATTGTGGCGGCGGCGACCATGTCCCACCGTTATGTGTCAGATCGTAAACTGCCGGACAAGGCCATCGACCTTATCGACGAAGCCGCTTCCAGCATCCGAATGCAGATAGACTCCAAGCCGGAGCCGCTGGATCGCCTCGAGCGCCGTATCATTCAGCTCAAGCTGGAAGAGCAGGCGTTGGCGAAGGAAAACGATGAGGCCAGTCGTAAGCGTCTCGAACACCTGCGCAGCGAGCTGGTGGAAGTGGAGCAGAAGGCGGCCGAACTCAACGAGATTTGGCACACAGAAAAAGCAGCGCTGGCGGGTACTCAACATATCAAGGCGGATCTGGAGCAAGCCAGACTGGATCTCGATGTGGCACGCCGCGCCGGTGATTTGACCCGGATGTCGGAGCTGCAATACGGCCGCATCCCAGAGCTGGAGAAACAGCTGGATCTGGCGTCTCAGGCCGAGATGCAGGATATGACCTTGCTGCGTAACAAGGTCACGGATGTTGAAATTGCCGAGGTACTTTCCAAGGCGACCGGGATCCCGGTTTCCAAGATGCTCGAAGGCGAGCGGGAAAAACTGTTGCATATGGAAGAGGCGCTGCATGAGCGGGTGATAGGTCAGGATGAGGCGGTCGATGCAGTGGCCAACGCCATTCGTCGTAGCCGCGCGGGTCTGGCCGATCCTAACCGGCCCATAGGCTCCTTCCTGTTCCTCGGCCCCACCGGGGTAGGTAAGACAGAGCTGTGTAAGTCGCTGGCCAAGTTCCTGTTTGACACAGAGAGCGCCATGGTGCGGATAGATATGTCCGAATTTATGGAGAAACACTCAGTCTCCAGGTTGGTCGGGGCGCCTCCGGGCTATGTGGGTTATGAGGAAGGGGGTTACCTCACCGAAGCGGTGCGCCGTCGTCCCTACTCGGTGATCCTGCTCGATGAGGTGGAAAAGGCACACCCGGATGTGTTCAACATACTGCTGCAGGTACTGGATGATGGCCGCCTGACCGATGGTCAGGGTCGTACTGTTGACTTCCGTAACGCCGTGGTAATTATGACCTCGAACCTGGGTTCCGACATTATCCAGGAGCAGTTCAGTCACCAAAGTTACGATGAGATGAAGGCTCAGGTGATGAATGTGGTGCAGCACCACTTCCGCCCCGAGTTCCTCAACCGGATCGACGAAACAGTGGTGTTCCACCCGCTGGAGAGCGAGCATATCAAGAGTATTACCGCGATTCAGGTCGAGTCGCTGCGCCAACGTCTGGCAGAAAAAGAGTTCGAGCTGGAGATCACAGATGCGGCTCTGAGCTTTATCGCCAGAGCCGGCTTCGACCCTGTGTATGGTGCAAGGCCGCTGAAGCGGGCACTGCAGCAAGAGGTGGAAAACCCACTGGCGCAAAAGCTGCTTAGAGGCGAGTTACTGCCAGGGCAGCCGATCAAGGTGGACTATCGCGACGACAACTTGGTGTTTGAGCAGTAATCACACCATAAACAACAAACCAAAAACAAAAAGGAGCGCTTTGAGCGCTCTTTTTTTGCTTGGGTTAAACAACAAATTCAACTGATGGGTTTTAATCCGTCGTCTTAAGCCTATCAGTGACTGCGGGCTACGGCGATTTTGGCTAGGCTTATCAGCGCCTGCTTGTAGTCGGACTCAGGCAGCACCGAAAGGGCTTCTATGGCCTTGTTAGACTCTTCATAGGCCCTTTGTTGGGTATATTCCAATGCGCCGCAGGTGTTGAGCGCATCTATTATCGCCTCGATATGCTCGGTGCCGTCACCTTGTTCAATCGCCTGGCGGATCATCTGCCGCTGTGGCTCTGTACCATGGGCGATGGCGTAGATGAGTGGCAGTGTGGGTTTACCTTCGGCTAGGTCATCACCTATGTTCTTGCCCAGCTCTTCGGCGTCGGCAGTGTAGTCCAGCAGGTCATCGGTTAACTGGAAGGCGGTGCCCAGGTATTTGCCATAGTCGGCCAGCGCCGTTTCCATTTCGCTGTCGCAGCCGGCCAGCACACCGGCAAGACGGGTTGCTGCTTCAAACAACTTGGCAGTCTTGCAGTAAATAACCCGCATATAGCTGGCTTCTGTGGTATCCGGATCGTTGCAGTTCATTAACTGCAGCACTTCACCCTCGGCCAGTACGTTAGTAGTGTTGGCCAGTACCTGCAGTACCTTCATCGACTCCAGCTCTGTCATCATCTGGAAAGAGCGGGTATAAAGGAAGTCGCCAACCAGCACGCTGGCACTGTTGCCAAACAGGGCGTTTGCGGTTTCCCGTCCACGGCGCAGAGTAGATTCATCCACCACATCGTCGTGAAGCAGCGAAGCCGTATGAATAAACTCTATAATAGCAGCCAGCTTCAGGTGTGCTTCACCACTATAGTCGAGTGATCTGGCCGCCAGAATCGACAGTAACGGCCGCATACGCTTGCCGCCACCGTTGATGATGTAGAACCCCAATTGATTGATCAGGGCAACATCAGATTCGAGTTGTTTGTAGATCAGTTGATTGACGGCTTGCATGTCGGCGTCAGCCAGCTGACGGATAGCAGTTAAATCCATAGTAGACTCTAGGTATGAAGGAACGCCGAATCGGCAGCTCCCGATAAGCTTAAATATTTTAATAGACCGAAGTTTACCTAAAATTAATGAACAAGACAGTAGCAGAGAGATCAATGTGCGAGTTAATCCGGTCTTTTTTTCTTCTTCGTCAATTAGGGCTTGCCAGTAAAGGATTCTTCGCGTAAACTCCGCGCCCATTGTCATTAAAGTTTTTGTAGCACCCAGCCTCATAGAGATGAGCCGGCGTGTTAAGAATTTCGGAGTAAAATAGCTATGTACGCTGTTTTTCAAAGTGGTGGTAAGCAACACCGTGTTGCTGAAGGCCATACTGTTCGTTTGGAAAAAATTGAAGTTGCCACTGGTGAGACTATCGAGTTCGATCAAGTTCTGCTGATCGCTGATGGTGAAAACGTCCAAGTGGGTACCCCTCTGGTAGCAGGTGGTAAAGTTGTGGCTACTGTTGTTAGCCATGGCCGTGGTGAAAAGGTAACTATCCAAAAGTTCAACCGTCGTAAGCACCACGAGAAGAAAATGGGCCACCGTCAGTGGTTCACTGAAGTTAAAATCACTGCTATCAACGCTTAATAGGAGTCTGACTCATGGCACACAAAAAAGCTGGCGGTTCTACTCGTAACGGCCGCGATTCAGAAAGCAAACGTCTTGGTGTAAAGCGCTTCGGCGGCGAATCAGTTCTGGCTGGTAACATCATTGTTCGTCAACGTGGTACTAAATTCCACGCAGGTGTTAACGTAGGTATCGGTCGTGACCATACTCTGTTTGCCCTGACTGACGGCAAAGTTAAGTTTGAAGTTAAAGGTCCTAACAACCGTAAGTTCGTTAGCATCGAAGACTAATCTTCAAACCAGAATTGCTTGAGCCCCGCCATTGGTGGGGCTTTTGTTTTGGGCGAAAGCCATAGTTTCTGTTTTTTGGCGCCTTGCAGGGTTAGGCAGTATAATTGCCCCATTCCGTGGTGCCAGGAGTATGTATGAAGTTTGTCGATGAGGCAGTGATCAGAGTTGAAGCTGGAGATGGTGGCAGTGGCTGCGTCAGCTTCAGACGTGAAAAGTACGTGCCGGATGGTGGTCCAGACGGTGGCGATGGTGGCGACGGTGGCAGTGTTTATCTGCAAGCCGACGAAAACCTCAACACCCTGATTGACTATCGTTTTGAGCGTTTCCATATGGCCGAGCGCGGTGAAAACGGCCGCGGCCGTGACTGTACCGGTAAAGGTGGCCAGGACTTGGTACTCAAGGTACCTGTGGGTACCCGGGCGGTTGATGAAGAAACCGACGAAGTGCTCGGAGACCTGACCAAGCATGGTCAGAAGCTGTTGGTGGCCAAAGGTGGTTTCCACGGTCTTGGCAATACCCGCTTCAAGAGCAGTGTTAACCGTGCCCCCAGACAAAAAACGCTGGGCACCCCCGGTGAAGTGCGTAGCTTGCGTCTTGAGCTGATGCTGTTGGCCGATGTGGGCCTGCTTGGTATGCCAAATGCAGGTAAATCGACCTTTATTCGGGCGGTTTCCCGCGCGACACCAAAAGTGGCCGATTATCCCTTTACCACCTTGGTTCCTAACCTGGGGGTAGTAAACCCACGTCCAGGGCAGAGCTTTGTAGTGGCAGATATCCCAGGGTTGATCGAAGGTGCCGCCGAAGGTGCCGGTCTGGGTATTCGCTTCCTCAAGCACCTTGAGCGTTGCCGTGTATTGCTGCATATCCTGGATATCGAGCCTATCGATGGTACCAGCCCGGCCGAAGCGGCCAAGGCGATTGTCACTGAGCTTGAAAAATACTCGCCCAAGCTGGCTTCCAAGCCACGTTGGCTGGTGTTCAACAAGACAGATCTGCTGCTGGAAGAAGAGCTGCAGGAAAGAGTCGACAGCATAGTCAAGGAGATGGGCTGGGAAGGGGATGTTTATACCATTTCGGCTTATACCCGTGAAGGCACCAAGGAACTGGCAGAAAAGCTCTATGACTTTATCAGCAGTCTGCCGGCGGAAGAGCAACAGCAAGATCCTGACGCCGATGTTGAGTTCAAATGGGACAACTACCATCAGGATAGCCTGGAAGATCTCAACGAAGACTATGATGATGAGTTCGACGATGACTTCGACGACGATGATTATGATGTTGAGGTTATTTACCAAAGATAATATCTGAGCGAGCCTGAACACCTGTGTACGCTGATACCCAAAACGATATCACCCGGCAGGTCGTCCGGGTTGCTCAGCTATTGCTGGCCTACGGCGCTGAATCTGAACTGGTTGAAGAGATCAGTCAGCGTCTTGGCCGGGCACTTGGCTTGGCCAGTGTCGAGCTATCCATCTCCTCCAATTCGCTGGTGCTCACCAGCTTGGTTTCCGGCCGTTGTATTACCACTACCCGGCGCATTCGCGAGCACGGCATCAATATGACAGTGGTGTGCGAGCTGCAACGCATTTGCCTGCTGGCCGAAAAAGGCCTCTATGGCCCCAATGAAGTCCGCAAACGCCTCGCCAGACTGCAACCCAAAACCTACCCCAAGTGGCTGCTTATCCCCATGATAGGCCTCTCCTGCGGCAGTTTTTGTCACCTGTTCGGTGGCGACCTGGCGGCATGCCTTTTCACCTTCTTTGCTTCTGTCATCGGTATGTTTGTGCGCCTGGCCATGGCGCAACGTCACTTCAATGTGTTGGTGAATTTTGCCGTGACTGCCTTTGTCACTAGCTTGGCCGCCCAGTTGGGGTATCTCTATCCTGTGACCCAAACCCCTGAGCTGGCGATGGCGGCCTCTGTGCTGATGCTGGTTCCCGGCTTTCCGATGATCAACTCGATATCGGATATGGTTAAAGGCCATATGAATGTGGGGATCTCCCGCTGGGGGCAGGCGACCTTGATGACAGTTTCCTCAGTGATAGGCATTACCATTGCCATGCAGCTTGGGGGGATTTTCCTGTGATGGACACTCTGTTGTTACTGCTGAATGATGCCTTTTTCTCGGCTATACCCGCCATGGGTTTTGCCATGCTGTTCAATGTTCCCAGGCGTTATCTGCTTTACTGTGCCCTGGCCGGGGCCATAGGCCACAGCTCACGGACCTTGATGTTGCAGTTTGGCTTGCCGATAGAGTGGGCCACCTTTGCCGCTGCCGCCATCATAGGCATGGTGACTATTGCCTTTGCCAAGCGTCATCTGGCACCGCCGCTGCTGTATGCCGTGGCGGCGATTATCCCTATGATCCCAGGCTCCTATGCCTACAACACTGTGATTGCCCTGGTGCAATTGACCGCCCAGTCACAGCTTAGTACCGAGCTGTGGGAACAGGTGGTCACCAATGGCCTGAAAACCGTGTTTATTCTCGGGGCTTTGTCTGTCGGTCTGGCCATGCCCAGCCTGTTGTATTTCCGTACCCGCCCGGTGATTTAATCCAATAATAACAAGGAGCGTATATGCGCATCGCCATGATTGCCGCCATGGCCCATGACAGAGTCATAGGTAAAGACAACCAAATGCCCTGGCATTTGCCGGAAGATCTGCGTCATTTTAAGCAGATGACTCTGGGAAAGCCGGTGGTGATGGGACGTAAGACTTTCGAATCCATAGGTCGTCCCCTGCCCGGGCGCCACAACATAGTGATCAGCCGCCAGAGCGACTATGCCCCGGAAGGTGTTACCCGGGTTTCTTCCTTCAAAGAGGCTGTGGAAGCGGCCGGAAACTGCGAAGAGCTGGTGGTGATAGGCGGCGGCCAGCTCTACCGGGAAATTCTGCCTCAAGCCGATACGCTGTATCTGACAGAGATAGACTTGCAAGTGGAAGGGGACACCCGCTTTCCCGAATGGGACGATGGCAGTTGGCAGCAAATTCACGAGGAAAGTGGCCATAGTGTAAATGGGTTGGATTTTCGCTTTATCAATATGGTGAGAAAATGTTAAATTGTGACGGACTTTTGAACCCTGAAACGTGAGTGGCGCCAGCCACGAGCCGATCCTTATGCCAAGAGTCCTCAGCAGATGCGTTTGCTGAGGACTCTTGGCATTAATAACAATTACAAAAAGGAGTGTCAGATGCGTCTGTTGCCCGTGGCCATTGCTGCGCTGATTGCTGTATCCTCAGTGTCAGTCCCCTCAACTGCTAAAGCCGAAGATCTGCTGGCTGCCAGTATCTGTGATTACGTCAAATCCAACGACAAAAACCGCCTGCGTAAGAAGCTGAAAGAGAACCGGATGAAGTTACGTAACATCTATTCCGGGATCTCCTGTGATGGCGAAAGCCTGCTGCGCACCGCCTATCACAGCAACGCCGAAGATACCGGCGAGTTTATTGCCAAGCGCTTGTCAAAGACCGAACTGGAAGTAGCGGAAGCCGATGGCAAGAGCATAGTCGACTGGGCCGAAGCCAATGGTTTTGGTGCCAGTATTATCACCCAAGCTATCAAAGAGCGCCTCGGTAGCTGAGGCTAGTATCTTTCTTTGCTCGATATAAAAGCCGGGTTTAATCCCGGCTTTTGCTATCTAACGCTATAACACTCGGGTTTTGGAAACCCATTGTTTTCTTGCTCCGAACAGCAGGTGTGCGAGAACCGTTGTTGAACGCCCTGAAGTCGTGGTGTAAATGCCTCCATGCACAATGGTCAGCTTTCCATCCTTGGCTCGCTCTCGAAAACATGGTGCTGCGCAACTCTCGCCGAGTCACAGGATTGCCTGTGCGAAAAGCGCACCGCAGGTGATGGGCAACTGCTTAGCCAGAAGCTAAGACCTAGTTTATTGGTGAGTCTTGGCTTAAAGCTATGTTAGCCGCTGTGCCAGCGGCCTAAAGTCGTGGAGCTTCGCCCACACCCGAGGAAAGGGGGCTGAATCGACTCGCCCCCTTTCCAAACCCCCAGCGACCCCCGACGTAGCCGAAATCCCCACTGGCTTATGAAGCAAATTGGCTACACTCAGGACTCGCATCCTTGCTCGACCTTCGAGCCTCGACATCCCTGTCTCGGCTACGCCAATTTGCAACAACGCCAGCGGCGGCTCCGAAGGGGGAATTGGTGCAATTCTTTTAGTACTGAGTAGCTTGAACTATTTGAAAGAGCTGCAGACATACACCTCATTTCCAGGCATAGGCGAAACTGTGACCTTCCGAGCCAGGGATGGCGAGGCAGAGCTTACAAGGACGTACTCGCAGCGAGTCACAGGATCGCCTGTGCGAAAGGCGCACCGCAGGTGATGGGCTACACCGTGGCTGGAAGCTCGGCCAGTACTAACTTAGAACTTTTAGCTTGGAGCTATGATAGCCGCTGTGCCAGCGGCCTAAAGTCGTGGAGCAAATGCATCCATGCACAAGGGCCAGTTCGCCATCCCTGGCTCTCGCTCGTAGCCAGTCGCTACGCGACACTCGCCGCCCCACACCCGACCAAGAGAGGATCTGCAGCAATCCCCTCTTGGATCTCCCTTGCCGCCCCACACGGTGTCGAAAGCCCCTCGGCCCAATGGCGCAAATAACTACCGCTTCAGACGCTCATCCCTGATTCGACTGGCGCTGCTTCGGCATCCATGCCTCAGCCACGTTATTTGCGCCAACGGCTTTCGGCGACACCGAGGGGGAATAGGTGCAATTCTGCAATCATAGCGTTGCTTGAAATTGCTTATATACCTACAGACATACACCCTTTTTCCAGGCGCAGGTGGAACTGTGACCTTCCGAGCCAGGGATGGCGAGGCAGAGCTTACAGGGACGTACTCGCAGCGTGTCACAGGATCGCCTGTGCGAAAGGCGCACCGCAGGTGATGGGCTACACCGTGGCCGGAAGCTCGGCCAGTACTAACTTAGGAACTTTTAGCTGGGAGCTATGATAGCCGCTGTGCCAGCGGCCTAAAATCGTGGAGCTTCGCCCCACACCCGACCAAGAGAGGATCTGCAGCAATCCCCTCTTGGATCTCCCTTGCCGCCCCCACACGGTGTCGAAAGCCCCTCGGCCTAATGGCGCAAATAACTACCGCTTCAGACGCTCATCCCTGATTCGACTGGCGCTGCTTCGGCATCCATGCCTCAGCCACGTTATTTGCGCCAACGACTTTCGGCGACACCGAGGGGGGAATTAGTGCAATTCTGTTAGCCCTGAGTAGCTTGAACCATTTGAAAGATCTGCAGGCATACACCTCATTTTCAGGCACAGGCGAAACTGTGACCGTCGAAAACAGGGACGTTTTCGTCGAGGCTACATGGACGTATTCACGCCGTGTCACAGGATCGCCTGTGCGAGAAGCGCATCGCAGGTGATTGGCTGCTGCTTAACCACGTTATTTGCGCCAACGGCTTTCGGCGACACCGAGGGGGGACTGGTGCAATTCTGTGAGAACTAACTTGTTTGAAGCTACCTATATGCTCACAGAAATACGCCCATATTCCAGGCATAGGCGGAACTGTGACCTTCCGAGCCAGGGATGGCGAGGCAGAGCTTACAAGGAGGTATTCGCAGCGAGTTACAGGATCGCCTGTGCGAAAGGCGCACCGCAGGTGATGGGCTACACCGTGGCCGGAAGTTCAGCCAGTACTAACTTAAGAACTTTTAGTTGAACGCTATATTAGCCGCTGTGCCAGCGGCGTAAAGTCGTGGAGCTTCGCCCCACACCCGAGGAAAGGGGGCTGTATCGACTCGCCCCCTTTCCAAACCCCCAGCGACCCCCGACGTAGCCGAAATCCCCACTGGCTTATGAAGCAAATTGGCTACACTCAGGACTCGCATCCTTGCTCGACCTTCGAGCCTCGACATCCCTGTCTCGGCTACGCCAATTTGCAACAACGCCAGCGGCGGCTCCGAAGGGGAGCTGGTGCAATTCTGCAAAAATAACGTTGCTTAAAATTGCCTATATTTCTACAGGCATACACCTCATTTTCAGGCATAGGCGAAACTGTGACCGTCGAAAACAGGGACGTTTTCGTCGAGGCTACATGGACGTATTCACGCCGTGTCACAGGATCGCCTGTGCGAAAGGCGCACCGCAGGTGATTAGCTACACCGTGGCCGGAAGCTCGGCCTGTACTTAGGTGGGACTATGACTGTCAAAAACAGAGAATAATGCAAACACCCAGTCAATTCTGTTGCAAAAACAACCCAAATCAGGGTTTTGTTGCCTTTGTCAAAACTTGACCTTTGGCTAATTGTTTTAACATTCAATGCTAGCTATTGTATAACCAATTCAAACGCTTAGTTTTAGCACTTCCTTAAGCTTAAGGCCGAGAGCAGCAGCGCTTTTCCGTTTTCAGCGGAATGCAGGGACGAACAGAGTTTGGACCCGTGCGGTAGCCATGGCGTTACTTAACGTTTTTTGTCGGGCCTGAGTTGTAGGGCCCTTGGTTTTAAGGCCCTTAGTTGCAGGGCTTGGAGCGCTTATGACAAGCGCCTAATAACTGATTTTCTATACAGTATTATTGCCGTTCCAGGAAAAATGCCGGAAATTTACAGCTAAGTTTGCGCGTTATTTCTGTAACATTTTAGAAAATAGCATTAAATTCATAAACTTAAAAATACAGCTGGTAGATAATAGGTTTGGAAACCGCGCATGCGCGGTTAGCTGCAAGGGATATTAGGACTAAACTCAATTATATCCAGCGAATACAAACAGATAGCGATGCGCGTTTACACTCCTCCGAGGACTAAAACGCGCATGCGCACTATACAGCTGTTATACGGCACCATTCCAGTGTGTGCGATCGACTCAAAGCGAACCATTAATTGAATCGTATTAGTGCTAATACAACTTTGCAGATTTTACGGTAAGCCGACGGGCGTAGATAATGCTAATGCTGTAATTAATGGAAAGAATAAATAATCGTAAGGAAGATCATTGTCAGAACAAGCTAAGAAAAACTTATCCGGCGGAAGTGCGACAGCTGGAGGCATAAATTTTCAGGCTGCAACGTCAGCAATTGTTTATTCTCATATACTTGATGGATCACCACTGAGTTGGCTTAACGGGCTCATTAATGATACTCCCATCGCCTTAGCAGCCGAGACTGGACAAGCTGGAGATGACATAGCTCTGGAATTCTCCAATGGCATGAGGGCAGAGGCTCAAGTTAAAAAAGGCTTAAACAAATCTAAACGGCTATGGGAGCCATTGATAGAGCTCGCAACAGCCATAAATGAAAAAAAGTTGGATTATGGGGTTTTAGTTGTCTGTCCTGAGAGCAGTAATAGCATTAAATCGGAGCTATCCAAAGACATTATTAGGGTTGGTCAAGGTCGGACAGATAACCTAAAAGATATTACTGTCGATTTTTTATCGAGATTAGATGCATACCAGCTACCACATGAAAATGTGTGCAAAAGAATACGGATAGTGGTATCAAATGCATTGCTATCTGACAGCTCATCTATCGAGTTAGCTAAAACCAAACTGGCTACAATATGTTCAAGTAGTGAAGAAGCTGAAAACGCCTGGTCCAAGCTTTATGAAGATGCTACTAGAATTATTGAGCTGAGGGGAAGACGAGATTGCTCAGACCTTCTCCAAATACTAACGAGTAATAGAGTATCTCTATCGAGTCACATCTCTAATCACTCGCCGATTCCATTTATCAACAAAATTGTAGTTTGGTCTAAATCAGCATACAGTCAATTCTCGATATTTGGCATTGATCAACCACTGTTAATTGACGAGTCTTGGATTCCCATTAAAACAATTGTTCAAGAGAATAACCCTGCAGTAATTGAAGATATAGAAGGAGCATTAAATAGTTATCATGAATGGGAGAAAAAATCGTCGTCTCGTGATGCTGTTGATGTCAACCCTACAACAATAGGTTTATATTTTCGTCTCTGTGTAATTGTTGCTGGCCCCGGTATGGGTAAAACAACATTACTTAAAAAGCTATTTCGAACTTACAATAGCCAAAATCGCCCTTCAATTATTGTTCGGCTTCCGCTACTAGTGGCAAGAATGAATCAAACCGGAGCTGGTTTCGAGGAAAGTATATTTAGTCTTGGCTTGGACACGGCTGGGATTACTGCCAAAGAAGCTATAGATTCTAATTTTAAAGACTGGGTTCTACTATTTGATGGATTAGATGAGTGTGGCCACCACCAGGAATCTATTAGCCAATCTATCGTAAATTACACGTCTAATTTTCCATCAATCAGAGTAATAATAACCACTAGGCCAGTTGGCTACCAAACAACGCTACTTAAAAAGTGGCGTCATTACGAAATGCTTCCTTTAGAAGAGCAGCAGGCACAAAATAATATTGAATTACTTATATGCAACTTATATGAAAATGAACAGGAAAAACTCGATAAGACAATAAAATTCCTTAAATCTGAATTAGAGAAAAGCAAATATAGTAAGGCAATTATTCGAAGCCCTCTGCTGATGGGATTAACAGTTAGTTTAGCCACCAAAAAAATATCCTTAGGAAAAACGAAAACAGAGCTATACAAGAACTTGTTTGAGCTCATTGAAGGCTCCCCATCCAATAGGCAGATTGACACAGATATCCCTACCGCAGTGCAAGACTATTTCATTAGTTATCTGGGTTGGCAACTAATCAAGCATCCAACAGCCAGTTTAGCTGTGATACTTAAGAATGTATCAAACCAGATTAAAAGTGAACTCGACTGCCCCCAGCTTAAAGCACGCTCCATCTGTGATAAATGCGCAAATTATTGGGAAGAAAGAGGGGTAATTGAAAAGATACACCACTCAAAAGACTCTCTATATACCTTCATTCATAAAACTTTTATGGAGTATGCTGCTGGAAGATACCTTGCAAGCCTCTCAGAAGATTTATTACTCCAAGAAATCTCCAGCTTGGACTACAGGCCTTCTGTCGAGGAAGTTTTGATTTTTGCAGGATCATTAGGAATAACAGATTCCATAGCAAATATCCTTCTCAATAATCACTACGAGAATAGAAAGAAGTCTCTCGATATGCTTCTTGAGATTACTGTGTCAGCGGAACATCCACCCAGTGAAAAAATAAGAGAGGCGGCCTTCCAAGAAGCTGTCAATAAAGTTATTTCATTGGACAAAAATGATGCTTATGAATACGCATCAAAGCTAGTAATTGCTTGCGATAACTTCCCTTTGGAAATAACAAAGTATACTGACCAGCATATTAACAGTAATCAGTATTGGACAAAGTTGTCGTGTATAACGTTTTCCCTTATAGCTGAAACCTATTCCGAGACAGAGGCTCTGATAGAGTTTTTGATTGACTTTTACAAACGAACCCGTGGCAGCAGTCTTTCATCGTCACTCTCAGGGGCATTGGTTTTAGGTAGTAACAGCTCAACATTGGTTAAAAATGCGTTTGTCAAAAGTGCTGTTAAACATATATTTAATAACTGCAGCCTAGAAAAGGCTAAGGACATTTTCTCCTCTACCATATTAAACAATGGCCATCAGAGCATGGGCCTTATCCAGGAACTCTATCACTTTTTTAAGAGTGTTGGGCATGTAGAGATTTCCAAGGAACTTTATAGATTTGACCACAATGCGCTACTAGATGGATTTAACAATCCAGAATTCAGAAAGAGAGATATTAAAGCAACTAAAGGCCTATGTGAGACGTTAATCATTCCCTCTTTTACTGGGGAAGCGAATTCAAGTAACAATGAGCTATTATTAGATCTGAGTGCATTCTTGTCTGCATCAAATTATGGGAATACCGTACTGTCCGATGTTCTTCACTGGCCAGAGAAATCATTCGATGATCCCATAAGAGAGGTATTTAAAGGTGTATCACTAGCTAGCGGTATCT
The DNA here is from genome assembly GCF_056497865.1 of Shewanella sp. VK101. Lineage (NCBI taxonomy): Bacteria > Pseudomonadati > Pseudomonadota > Gammaproteobacteria > Alteromonadales > Shewanellaceae > Shewanella > Shewanella sp. VK101. Next base: position 3,785,335 of record NZ_CM151402.1, on the reverse strand, counting down.
CACGAACAGGATTACATCTTGACGCTACTGCATTATTAGAAACAATATCATCAAGTGATAGCTTTGATTCTCAACTGGCAATGTTTAATAGAACGGTTCACATTGATATCGAGCCAGATTGGGACTCAATACAGTACTCTGATTTGGATAGTGAAAAAATAGAGAAAGCTATGTACTGCGGCAGGAGATGGATAGCATGGCTTGCAGGCAACCTATTACTGAAACTTCATAATAATGAGGGCTTAAGTCGCCTTATTAAAAGGCTGCTTAAAAATGGCGAATATACTACCCTCTTGATTACGTCTTATATGATCCCATATTTAGATAACAATGATGAGGTTAGATCAACTATCCTGAACCGTCTAAAGGATAAGTTGATCCCCGGATGCCAGTTTTTATATGCTCCATTAGCAAAAGTTATCATCACCTTAGACCAAGATGTAATGGATGCAGTATCTAAAGGATTTTTTAATTCCGGACCAATAACTGCAATAGAAGCAGCAAAGCTAGCTGGAAAGTTTTCTGCCTCTGAAAATGATCACTTGTACAAAACTTTAATAGAAGCTTACACGTTTTGGATCGAGAATGAGGAACCATACCCTACTGAAGGGGGAGTAGTACCTGACAGTCCTCGGGAAGAGCTGCTCACGACTCTTCTCAAAATGAAAAAGCCTTCTAATAATGATCTCATGGGCTATCTATCGGACCCACGGAGAGATGTAAGGGATATCGCTGAAAATCACCTAATCTCTCGTATGGAGGCAGATACGTCACTGCGCGAAAAACTTATTAGCGCTACCAGGGAGGAAATTATAGATCCAATTTATCTGTCTAAAGCCATAAAAAAAAATACTGCTTTCAGTTCCCTGCAAATCGACTCTATATGTGAGATGATCAACCATGAAAATTCAAAGGTAAGGTATGCAGCTTTTAATATCTTACATACGAATCACGTTTCAAGCGAGATGTTAAGGAAGTGGCTGGAAGTCGCAATGAAAGATGCCAACGATGAAATTAGAGAGTCTGCTGTATTGCTTGAAAGTAGGCTCTAGTGAACGTCCGTTTTTGGTTGCATCAGATAGTTAGAGGGGGAGTTAAAGTGACGTATAACAAGGCGCTGCTGTCGGACAAATTTTCCGCTACGCTCCAATTTTGCCGCAGAGCGCGGCGTTATTCACCGCATTCGGGCTCCCAGCCCATCCCCGCTGCAGGCAATGAAACATCCGTCACCGGAAGCCCAATCAATTTTATTTGGCTATTTTGAGCTGAAAGTTATGTCGGCCGTCGTCCCCGCGACAAAACGTCCTGGGGAGGGTGGCCGATGGTTTTAAGGTTAGACTTTGAACTCGCCAACCGAAGCCTGCAACTCTTCGGCGAGTTGTGCTACCTGATGGCTGGATTGGGCGGTCTGATCGGCGCCTGAGGCGGTTTCTTCCGATATCAGTGCAATATGTTCCAGTTTTTCTGAAACCTGCTGGCTGACCAGGTTCTGTTCCTGAGCGGCGTTGGCGATTTGGGTTCCGGCATCGAAAGCCTGATGAACAGATTCGCTGATGGCTTCCAGAGCTTGATTGGCTTGCTCTGTCTTGGCGACGCAGGAGTTGGCCTGGGCGCGGCCTTGTTCCATGACAGCGACCGCCTCTTGGGTGCCTGTTTGCAGCACCTGGATCATCTGCTGGATCTCCTGGGTCGACTCCTGGGTGCGGGATGCGAGGTTGCGTACCTCATCGGCCACAACGGCAAAGCCGCGTCCCTGTTCACCGGCCCTGGCGGCCTCGATGGCGGCATTGAGTGCCAGTAGATTAGTCTGCTCGGCAATGCCGCGAATCACATCCAGAATCGAGCCTATGGCATCACTGTCGGAATGCACCTTGTTGATCACTTGCCCTGCCTTGGCGACTTCTTCGGCCAGCGCTTCTATGGTGCGGCGGTTTTCTTCGGCAATCATCCGCATATGCTGGGCTTCTTCATCGGCCTGTTTAATCTGGTTCAGCGCGTGGTCGGCGCTGTGGGATACCTGCTGGGCACTGGAGCTCAGCTCTGTGGTAGCCGTGGCCACTTGATCCACCTGGCTCTTCTGCTCCTGGATCCCGATAGTGGTTTGTGAGGTAACCGCCGAGGTTTGTTCGGCAGCGGCTGCCAATTGGTTGGATCTATCCAAAATGCCGCGAATAAGACCTCTGAGACTGTCGATAAGGCGGTTGCAGTTGCGGGAAAGCTCGGCAAACTCATCCTGACCAGAGTCATCTAGCTTATGGGTCAAGTCACCGGAAGCTAGGATGTTCAATGCCTGATTGATACGGTTGAGTGAGGCGGTCAGTGGTTTCACCACGGCAATACTCACGGCTATGGCAACCACTATCGCCACAAGCACCACCAATAGGGTCTGCATACTGGCCGAGTCGATACTGGCCAGGGTTTTGGCGTTAATCTCGTTGGTCAGGGTTTCGATGGCACCGGAAAGAGCCCCCATTGCCTGATTGACGTTCTTCTTGTCGGTTTCCACTTGATTCAGCGCCACTTGAGTACTGGCTTTGAGCTCAAGTTGGGTCGCTTTCTGGGCCTGAATCGAGTTTTTGCCCTTAAGATGTTGGCTGAGTTTGCCAAGCTCGCTGTTCATTTCGTTGAGCACGTCGGCATCGATGACACCGGCGCCATGGCGACTGATGTACTCCAGCTTGGCCTCGGCTTCATTGATGATATAGCTAAGTTCTTTGACTATGATTTCGTACTTGCTGCGCTCTTCGGTGGCGACCAGATCGTAAACAGTACTGATCACATTGGTGACATTGCTGTCCAGAGCGGCGGCGGAAGCGGCAATCTCCCGCTCAGTTGTGTCCTGGCTCTGCTCCAGATCCATCAGATCCAGCAGCAGACTGGCAGCATCATCAGCGGTTGTTTCCAGCTGATCCCGCTGTTTATTGAGGTTTTCCTGTTGCTCCAGGGCGCTGAGGTGGTCGGCCATCATGCGTTCGCTGGTGTTGATAAAGGCCTGATAATTACGCTCTACCTGGGGCAGGATCTCTTTGAGCCCGGGCTCGTGCTGTACCAGCTTTGACAGACTGGCAAATTGCGCCTTGAAGTTTTGCTTTTGACTGGCAAACTGCTGTTGGATAGGCGGGAGTTTATTGGCCTTGGTGACATGGTAACCCACCAGAACCAACCTTTGCTGCTCGCTGAGGGTTTCGCCCAGCTCGCCGGTTGATTTGAGTGCCGGGATACTCAGTTGCTGTAGAACTTCGGTGGTGTTTTTCAGCTCATTGTTGGTGAACCAGGAAACAGCACCAAGCAGGATCAATAGCAGGGTGACTACGGCAAACCCTGCTATGACTCGGGTCGCTACATTCAACTTCATAGGCTACTCCGGAAAAGGTTATGGTTTTTCTCTTGGGAAAAATCTTTTAGTTTTCATGGGCACGTTACCAGATGGTTATCGGCCGACGTCCGCTAAGTTTAACCTTTTTTTAACCTAGGTTGGGTAATTTTTTGATCTGATTCCAGGTGCCAGAGTGTCAGGTATTCTCCCCAGCAACAGCCGGTGTCCAGCGCCTGCAGTCTTTCGCCTTCGACCTTGCCCATCAGGGCGGCCCAATGGCCAAAGACCCGGGTGTAGTCAGCGGTGCTGGATGGGAATAAAAACCAGGGTTTGAGATTGGGGTCTTCACATTTGGCCGGCGGCACCTTGCAGCTGAAATCCAGCGTGCCGTCGAGATAGAGGTAACGCATCCGGGTCAGGGCGTTGATACAGTACCTGAGTCTGGGCAGGCCGCTGAGCTCACCGGACCAATCTTCCGGCTCTTCTGTGTACATCCTGGCGATGAGACTGTCTAAATAGTCGGCTCTTTGCAATGCCTGGCTGACGGCGCCTGCTTCCTGGCGTAAGGTTTGGATATCCCACTGGGGCGGCACGCCCGCATGGGTCATGATGAGTTTGTGCTCGGGCAGTTCGCGCATCAGGGGCTGGGTTCTAACCCAGTCGATGAGGCTGTCGATATCAGCGGCTTCCAACAGTGGTTGCAGCTTGTCGCTGGGTTTGACCCGTTTGAGCCCGGCCTTGACCGCCAGCAGATGCAGATCATGGTTACCCAGTACCGACTTGGCCGAATCGCCGAGATCGCGGAAGAATCTCAAGGTCGAGAGAGAATCCGGACCGCGGGCGACCAGATCGCCGACCGCCCAAAGTTCGTCCTTGGAGGGATTGAAATCGACTTTCTCCAGCAGGCGTTGCAACTCGTTGAAACAGCCCTGAATATCGCCGACAAAATAGTGAGCCACTGTTATCTGCCCATCAGTGTACCTGGCCGGGTACGGCCAGGCGGAAAGGAGGGATCTGGGCGTAGAAACTCTCGCCCGCATCGGTTTCCATCAGGTAACGGCCTTCCATAAAGCCCAGCGGCGTTTCCAGCACTGTGCCGCTGCTGTATTGGTAGGCAGTATTGGGCTTGATCCTCGGGGTTTCACCGACGACACCGGCGCCCTGAACCTCGCTCTGTTGGCCATTGCCATCAGTGATCACCCAGTGACGACTCTTGAGGGTCGCCGCCTCATCACCCAGATTGATAATGGTGATGGTGTAACTGAAAAGATACTTGTCTTCATCCGGCGCAGACTGGTGTTCTATGTACTGGGTCTGTACCTCGACTCTGATACGGCTTTTCTGGGGATTCATCTTAAGTTCCTGGCCAAAATCTCTGATGGAAAGGAAGGACGCCGCCCGGCGTCCGGATGTTACGCCTGGCGGTCGCTCAGCAAGTTGGCGATGGCAACATACTGCTCGACACTAATCTGCTCGGGTCTGAGGCCAGGATCGATTCCCAGGGTCTCATAATCGGCATCATCAAGCAGCCCCTTGAGGTTATTTCTCAGGGTCTTGCGGCGCATGTTGAAGGCGGTGCTGGTTACCTTGCCGAGCATGGCAACGTCTTTGGCCGGCCAGGGTTTGGTTTCATAGGGTACCAGACGCACCACGGCGGAATCGACCTTAGGTGGCGGCGTGAAGCTGCCCGGAGGCACTTCCAGTACCGGTACTACCTGGCAATAGTATTGGGCCATGACTGTGAGGCGGCCATAGGCCTTGCTGCCCGGACTGGCTGAAAGCCGCAACACCACCTCTTTTTGCAACATAAAGTGCATGTTGGTGATCTGCTCGGCATATTCGAACAGATGGAACATCAGTGGTGTGGAGATATTGTATGGCAGGTTCCCAAAGACCTTGAGCTTCTTGCCCTCGACCATGAGTTTGTTGAAGTCAAACTGCAGGGCATCGCCCTGATGAATTTCCAGCTTGTCTTTCAGCACAGGATGCTGCTTCAGGCGTTCTACCAGATCTCTGTCCAGTTCGACCACGGTCAGCTTGTCTATGGCACTGGCCACAGGTTCGGTCAGGGCCGCCAGACCCGGGCCGATTTCGACCATGACATGCTCATTATCCGGGGCGATAGCCGCCACAATACGGTTGATCACATTGTCATCGGTCAGGAAGTTTTGTCCGAAACGTTTTCTGGCGGTATGGCCTAAGTGTACTTTATTGCTCATTGATACTCAGTTGGATCAGTTTTTGCCGGCCAGTTCTATGGCCTTGTTGAGTGCACAGACGAAGCTGCCGATATCGGCCTTGCCTGTGCCTGCGAGTTCCAGCGCCGTGCCGTGATCCACCGAAGTGCGGATATAGGGCAGGCCCAGAGTGATGTTTACCGACTTGCCAAAGCCCTGTGACTTGAGCACAGGCAGGCCCTGGTCGTGGTACATGGCCAGCACCACATCGGCGTCTTGCAGATACTTGGGTTGGAACAGGGTATCGGCAGGCAGAGGGCCTATGATACGCATCTGTTCTTGCTCTCTGAGCTCGTTCAGCGCCGGGATGATTACATCAAGCTCTTCCCGTCCCAGATGGCCATCTTCACCGGCATGGGGGTTAAGGCCACAGACATAAATCTTGGGGTTGTCCAGGGCAAACTTATTCACCAGATCCTGGTGCAGTATCCTGATGATCTGATGCAGGCGTTCACGAGTGATCGCTTTGGAAACGTAAGCCAGTGGAATGTGAGTGGTTACCAGGGCTACCTGCAGGCCGGGGCAGGCGAGCATCATCACCACATCCTGACAACCGGCCTGATGGGCAAAGAACTCGGTATGGCCGGAGAAGGGGATCCCGGCCTGATTGATAATGCCCTTGTGTACCGGACCTGTCACCACGGCATCAAACTCGCCGTTCATATTCTTCTCACCCGCATAACGCAGGGTGTCGACCACATAGGCGCTGTTTTGCTCATTGAGCACGCCGCAGCGAGGTTCACAGGCCATGGGGAAGGGCACTATGGTCAAACTACCGGCTTGCTGTGGCTTGGCCGCTTGGCTTGGCTGATAAGGCTTGAGCTGGAGACTGAGCCCCAACATCTTGGCGCGCGCCTGCAACAAGGCAGGATCCGCGCACACGACCAGCTCGGCCGGCCAGTCGCGCTGCGCCAGCTGTACTACCAGATCCGGGCCTATGCCGGCAGGCTCTCCGGGAGTAATGGCAATACGTTTAATGTCCAAGCGACTTAACCTCTGTCAGTTTCTGGGTCGAAGAGTTCAATGTATGCGTCGGCCCGCATTTCGTCCAGCCAGTTTTGTAACTCTTCGTTGAATTTGCGGCGGAAGATCAACTGATGCGCACGGTTGGTGTTGAACTGATCTGTGGCATCTGTTTTGCGTCTCTCTTCCAGCTGAGTGATGTGCCAGCCATGAGTTGAACGGAACGGCTCACTGATTTCACCCTGCTTCAGGCTGTTGAGTGTCTGCGCGAACTCGGGCACATAAATGCCGGGATCGGCCCAACCCAGCTCACCGCCTTTGGTGGCACTACCGGGATCTTCCGAGTACTGACGCGCTAGATCTTCAAACTTGGCTTCGCCGCTGCGGATCTGTTTGAGGAACTGCTGCAGCATCGCCTTGGCTCTGTCTTCAGACAGGATCGGTGACGGCTTGAGCAGGATATGGCGGGCTCTGACTTCCTCGACTTCTTTGGTCTGCAGGCCGCGGGCGTCCATGATCTTGATGATATGGAAACCGGCACCACTCTTGATAGGGCCTATGATGTCGCCTTTCTTGGCATCTGTGATCACTTCGGCAAACAGGGTAGGCATCTCATTGATGTTCATGTAATCCCAGATACCGCCTTCCAGTGCCTTGGGGCCGGCGGAAGAAGCAATGGCGGTTTCACGGAAGTCGGCACCGGATTTCAGGCGCTCCAGCACGGCATTGGCACGCTTGCTGGCTCCTTCCAGTTGCTCTGAAGTGGGGTTGGAAGGCACTTCAATCAGAATGTGGCCAACCTGGTATTCCACGTCTTTCAGGCCCTGTTCCTTGATCAGCTTCACCAGGTTATTGATTTCCTGGGGTGAAACCTGAATTCGGCGCTGTACTTGAATACGCTGGATCTCGCCTATGGTTACTTCTTCACGCAGTTGCTCGCGGTATTGGCTGAAGCTGCTGCCATCGGCTTCAATTTCGGCGCGCATCTGGGCGACAGTCATGTTCTGTTGCTTGGCAATGTTTTCTATGGTTTGGTCCAGCTGCAGATCCCCGATATGCAGGCCGATACGGTCGGCCATCTGCAGTTGCAGACGGGTGAGGATCAAACGCTCAATAACCTGAGTGCGCAGCGCCTGATCCGAAGGCAGACTCTGGCCGGCGGCCTTGGCGTTGGCCTTAACAGTGTCGACCATGTTCTGGACTTCGCTTTCCAGCACTATGCCGTCGTTGATCTGCACTGCAACGCGATCCAGCAGCTGTGGTGCTGCCAGGGCAGCCTGGCTCATGACTAGAGCAAAAAATCCAAAAATCAGTTTCTTACAGGGTTTCATCCACAAAATCCTTGCCACATTTTCGTTTCGTTGGCCGCCGATGGCAGCGGCCTGGGTTGTCCAGATTGGACTCTCTGTCCCGTCCGAGGTTCAGCAATCTACCACAAATCTTGATTAATTCCTCAGATAAAGTGGTTTGCGGTAGTTGAACAGACCTTCATCCAGCATGTCGCTGACCCCCAGTGGGCCTGAGCCGCCGAGGCCTTTGATCACAAAGTTGAGGTAGACGCCGGTTTCGAACATCTCACGCTCGTTGAGCACTGCATTCTTGAGGTCGTCCTCGTAATTGGTCTTGATACGGTAGTGGTAGCTCAGACGCACTGCCCAACAGCATGACTCGTACTGGAAGCCGGTATAGGTTTCCACCGAACGTTCCTCTTTGAGATCGTAATACCAGTTGCCGACAAAATAGAGGCTGTCGGTAATTGGCCAGGTGGTACGGACACCGGCCTGAGAGATATCCACTCTGTCATTGGTGTTGCTGTTGAGCAGATCCGGCACGTAACGGTAGCTGAATTGCAGCAGCTTGTTGGGGCCGGGGCGGTAGTCCAGGGTTGCTTCACTCTTCTTGTTGGAGCTATAACGGGTGTCGTATTGAATAGCACCACTGACAAACCAGTCTTTGTAGATTCTGGCATCCAGCTCGGCGGCCAGTACCGAAGTGGACGGCTGCTCAGTGAGTTCATTCTCATAGAGGCTGACCTTACTGTCGTCGAAGTAGATGATCTGGCCCAGGCTGAATTTCAGCTGTTCCAGGTTACGCTCATCAAACAGTCGGGTGGTCAAACCCAGAGTCAATTGGTTGGCATCGGCGATACGGTCCAGACCCGAGAAGCGGCGGTCGCGGAACAGGCCAAAATAGTCCTGCTGCAGTTCACCTGTGTCGTAGAGACCGATATTGGACTGATCTTCATAGCCGACATACAGGTATTGGAACTGAGGCTCCAGCGTCTGGCGGTAGTTCTGGTTGAAGTATTCGGTATAACGCTCGAAGTTTATCTGACCGTGAACCCTCACCTGAGGTAAGGTGCGGCTGACACTGTCATCCAACTCGGGCTGCTGGATATTGTGCTGCCAGTAGTTGGTCTGCATCAGCTTGACTTCACTGGTCAGCGACCCCGCCGGGCCATGGATTGGCAGACGAATGCTGGGCTCCATATGTACCCGGCTGGCGGTGGTGTAAATATCTTCTTTATGACGGAAGTTGGTTATCTCGGAGGCGAAGCTGAAATCCAGGCCTTCCCACACCCCAGGGGTTCGGTAGTTGAAGTTCAGCTGTGGCATCACCTGATAAGGACGCTCTTCCTTGCCCAGTACCTTGATGTCCTGCACTCTGGCACTGAAGTCCCAGTTGTCGGTGAAGTAGGCGATTTCGCCAACCCGGGATAACTGGTTGTCCGTGGCGCGATTGACATCGGACTTGAGATCGTTGAAGTAGTTGTTGTCCGAGACATCGGTATAGTTGGCCAGTACTCGCCAGTTTTCATCCAGGGCATCGCTGTGCTCCCAGTGATACATATAGCGGTTAGGACTGCCATCGAGCATGTTATCGCTGCCCAGATATTCGAGGTTAAACTGGCCGGTAGGCGTTTGCCGGTCGCCGGGATCGCCCAGCAGATAGCGGAATTCTGTCTTGGTAAACAAGCCCCGCGACGACATATAGTGCGGGGTAAAGGTCAGATCGTACTCAGGCGCTATGTTCCAATAAAACGGGGTGGCGATTTCGATCCCGTTGGTGGTGCTGGAACTAAAGCTGGGGAACAGGAAACCTGTCTTGCGTTTCTCCGAAACCGGCACTGTCATATAGGGAATATAGAATACCGGCACGCCACCTATTCTGAGTTTGGCATCCCAGATCTCCCCCCACTCTTCCTTGCTGTCGATTTTGATCTTCTCGGCTTCCAGCAGCCAGGAGACATTATCCGGTGGGCAAGTGGTGAAGTTGGTGTTGTTCAATACCAGGTTGTTGTTCTGGGTAATTTCCAGTTTCTGGGCGTCACCGTGAACTTGCTGGCCGTGGAGCCAGTACTGAGCGCCTTCCAGGGTGGCGTTGTTGGAACGCATCTGCGCCATCAGCGAGTCGGCGGTCACGGTAAACAGCGGGTCTTGAAACACCAGGTTGCCCTGAGCGGTTAACTGCTGCTCCTGCTGGTTGACCGTGGCTCTTTCGGCGGAAATTTTGCGCCCGGCCTGAGAAAAGGTCACATTGCCTTCGAAGGTCGCCTCGCGTCCCAATTGCGCCGAAGAGGCGTCAGAATGGATCTGTATTTTTTGATCGGCCAAAGGGCCGCTGCTTTCCCCATCCTGATGATAGGGAACCGGAGGCAAGATAACACATTGAGCGTTGTTGCCGCCCTCCTGAGGAAGGGTTTCAGCCAGCGTCAGGGGAGGTAAAAGGCTCAATGCCAGAAAATATCGGATCTGCATCTTAGGTCAATTATTTAGATTTCTTTGTCTGGACAAGTTTCGGAGGGAAAAGTTGCATCCTGCCTCGGGCAACGCAGCCATAAAAAACTCTGTATTTATTGGCTGTTTCCTGTTTTTTACCTCGGTATAATAAAGCAATTTTTCGTCAAGAGCCATGAGATGACCTTGTCTGATCCCAGATTTCTTTCCATGTCGTGCTGGTTGCAGCAACTTTTCGGTAAGCCCTTGCAAGCCAAGCTGATTTCCGGTGATGCCAGCTTTCGGCGTTATTTTCGTCTCAATGTCGATGGTTGTGATTACATAGTCACGGACTCACCTCCCAACTTATTGGATAACAAGCCCTTTATTGCCTTGGCGCGGGCGTATCACCAAGCGGGCATTCGGGTGCCCAAGGTGCTTGAGTTCAATGAGGAAGCGGGTTTTATTCTGCAGCAGGACCTTGACGATAACTTGTTGTTGCCCGAGTTGACCGAAACCAATGTGAGTGACTGGTATCTCAAGGCGCTGGCGATTTTGCCGGATATCGCGGCGGTGCGGGAAAGTGAACTTGGCCCCTTGCCGGACTATGATGCGGCCTTTGTCGAACGCGAGCTGGCGATTTTCAGCGAGTGGCTGCTGGATAAACACTGGCAAGTCTCCCTGACAGATGCTGAGCATACTATGTTGGCTGAAAGCTTTGCTATTTTGACGGCCAGCGCGCTTGCGCAACCCCAGGTCGGCATGCACAGGGATTTTCACAGCCGTAATCTGATGCTTAAAGAGGGTAAGCTTTGGGTAATAGATTTTCAGGATGCCGTGTTGGGGCCTGTGACCTATGATGCAGTCTCGCTGCTGAGAGATTGCTATATACGTTGGCCGGATGCGATAGTCGAGCCGCTGCTCAAAGCCTTCTTTGAACAGTGTCGCGAGCTGGGGTTGGTTGGCAAAGATGTTGATTATGCCACCTTCAGTCGCTGGTTCGATCTCATGGGAGTGCAGCGACACCTGAAGGCGGCGGGTATCTTTGCCCGTTTGCACCACAGAGATGGCAAGTCAGGTTATCTCAAGGATATACCGCTTACACTCGGCTATGTGGCCGATATCTGCGAGCGTTATCCTCAGTTGCAGGCGCTTTCCTCCTGGGTCAGGCAGAGGTTATTACCACTGACTCAGCAGCCGGCTCAACCAGAATCTCAACCACAGTCCCGATCACAAGCAGAGGCACAGGAGCACAAATGAAGGCGATGATTCTGGCAGCCGGCAGAGGGGAGCGTCTGCGTCCCTTGACCGACAAGCTGCCTAAACCTCTGGTGACAGTGGCCGGTAAGCCCTTGATTGAGTATCACATTGAACGTTTGGCCGCCATGGGCGTGACTGAGTTGGTGATCAACTGCGCCTGGCAGGCAGACAAACTGATTGAACGCCTGGGAGACGGCAGCCGTTTTGGCGTGACGATTCATTACAGCCGTGAGATTGAGGCGCTGGAAACCGGCGGCGGGATCAAAAAAGCCCTGCCGCTACTTGGCAACGCGCCTTTTTTGGTGATTAACGGCGATGTGTTTATCGATGCCATGCCTGAGCTGCCCAATTTGGCTGCAGATACTCTGGCGCACCTGTTTCTGGTGGATAACCCGGCGCAGCATCCCGAGGGAGACTTCGCCTTGCTGCCGCAAACATTCGGCTATTCGCGGGCCAGTGACAGGGGCGCGCCCAGATACACTTTCTCCGGGGTGGGAATATATCGCCCCGAGTTATTCGATGGGGTAGCAGAGACACATTTTGCCTTGGCGCCGCTGCTGCGGCAAAAGATGGCGCAGGGGCTTATCAGTGGCAGTCATTTCACGGGTTACTGGTGTGATGTCGGCACCCTGGACAGGTTGCAACAGCTGGAGCTGAGGCAGGCTAAAGGGACTGTTTAACCACGAGCCCGCAAGCGGATAAGACAAGACAGTTCAAGATTGAGTATTGGCCCGGCCAAGCACGGGCGCACTATGGGATAACAGATGCGTATTTGGGGTAAATTTTTCGGCGGTGTCATTGGCTTTATGTTCGGGCGTTTCTTCGGCGCCTTGCTGGGGATCTGGCTTGGGCATCTATATGACAAGCGGATGGCGGCCTCTCAGGGCCTACCGGGGGGCAGTCGGCAGGCACAGTTTTTCAATACCACTTTTGCCGTTATGGGGCATATCGCCAAGGCCTCGGGGCGGGTGACCGAAAATGATATCCGTATGGCCACCAGTCTGATGGATATGCTGCGCCTCAGCGGCACGGCACGAAAAGACGCCCAGCAGGCGTTTCGCGAGGGCAAGGAGCCGGACTTTGAACTGGAAGCCAGCCTGCGCCGCTTTCGGCGCATCACCTTTGGTCGCCGGGAAGTACAGCAGATGTTTCTGGAAATTCAAATCCAGACTGCCCTATCTGACGGTGAGCTGCAGGACAAGGAATATGCAATACTGCAGGTGATTGCCAGAGAGCTGGGATTCAGCAGCTTTCAGCTCGATGAACTGCTCAAGCGTTGGCAAGCGGAGCTGCGTTTTCAACAAGCTCCCGGCGATCATAGACCATCGGTTGCCGATGCCTATGAAGTCTTGGGGCTGTCAGAATCCGCCAGCGATCAGGACATCAAACGCGCCTATCGCAAATTGATGAATGAACACCATCCGGATAAGTTGGTAGCCAAGGGCTTACCGGAAGAGATGATGGAGTTGGCCAAGCGTAAGGCTCAGGATATTCAGGCGGCTTACGACAGGGTCAAGAGCAGTAGAGGAATGCGCTGAGCCTCGCCCTTGGGTGTTGGCTCATGCTGTTAAAGAGGGTTCACCCAAGGAGAGCGCCATGAAACTTGCTTATTCAATTCCCTTGTTATTGGCCCTGAGCGGTCAGGCTCAGGCCGAAGTGTTTGTTGCGCCGTTCGGCGGCTACAGCTTTGGCGGCAATGATCTGGACTATAGGTCCAGCGAAAGCACGGTTAATAACAACAGTAGTGCGGATATTACCGAGGCCGGTCATTTTGGCTTTATGTTGGGGCTGACGACGTCAGAGCCGGGTGACATGTATCTGCTTTACTCCCATCAGGGCACAGAGCTCAGTGGCAGCGGTTTCCCGGGCACTGACAAGCTGATGGACCTCAGCGTCGATTATCTGCATCTGGGGGGCACCCTCTATTTTCCCAAAGACAAGCTGCGGCCCTATGTCACCGCCAGTGCCGGTTTGACGCAATTGCGTCCCGAGCATGGCAGCAACGAAACCCGTTTTTCCATGGGGCTAGGGCTGGGGTTGGATTATCAACTGCTGGAGCAGCTATCCCTGTTTGCCGATGTGCGCGGCTATGCGACCCTGATAAACAGCGACAGCAGCCTGTTTTGCGATGCCAATCAGTGCTTATGGCATATCAGGGGCGATACCCTGTGGCAGGGGCAGGCCAATCTGGGGTTAAGATACCGTTTCTGAGTGGGGTAACAAAGAGGTGAGTATGAGCTTAAAAATAGTGGTTCTGGATGGCTTTTGTCTCAATCCTGGTGATCTCGATTGGTCGCCACTCAAGGCACTTGGGGAGCTTAGCGTCTATGACAGAACCCCGGCGGAGCTTGTGCTGCAGCGCGCCCAAGGCGCCGATGTTTTGCTCACCAACAAGACAGTGCTCGGGGCGCAGCAACTGGCGGCGCTGCCTGGGCTCAAGTACGTAGGCATTCTTGCCACGGGCACCAATGTGGTTGACTTACAGGCCGCCGGCGACCTTGGCATCACAGTCACCAATGTGCCTGGCTATGGTCCGGATGCGGTGGCGCAGATGGTCTTTGCCCATCTCTTGTATCACACCCAACAAGTGGCGCAGCACCACCAGGCGGTGGTGGCGGGGGCCTGGAGCCAGTGCACCGACTTCTGTTTTACTCTGTCACCGCTGATGTCACTCTCGGGCAAGGTGATGGGAATTGTCGGTTATGGTGATATAGGCTCGCGAGTGGCGAATATAGCCAGGTCACTGGGGATGCGGGTGCTGCTGCATACCCGAACTGAGCGCCATGACCTGGCCGAAGGCATCAGCTGGGCGCCACTGGAGCAGCTGTATCGTGAAGCCGATGTGATCTCGCTGCACTGCCCGCTGACAGCGGCGACCGAGAAGATGATCAATCAAGACTCGCTGCAGCTGTTAAAGCCCGGGGTGATTTTGATCAATACCGCCCGTGGCGGGCTGGTGGATGAAACTGCGCTTGCCACAGCACTCAATCAGGGCAAGTTGCGGGCCGGAGTGGATGTGCTCTCCAGTGAACCCCCTATGCCGGATAACCCCTTACTCAATGCCAAAGGCGTCAGCATAAGTCCGCACAATGCCTGGGCGACGCTAGAGGCCAGGCAGAAGCTGTTGGATATTGCCGTGGACAATCTGCGCGCCTTTATTGGCGGAGACTCTGTTAACCAGGTTTAGACGCTATTAACCGAGTTTAACTGTTGCACAGTTGCCGATAGGAGCGGGACTCCAACATGGCTTGGGTCAGCCCGAACCGGGCCGCCAGTTGCCAAAGCTCGCTGCGAAGCTGCTCCAGCTTATCGCTATCGTCGGTCATGATCGCCAGCTCGGCAAAATCGCCGAGCCCCGCCAGGCTGTCCAGCGTCATATGCCACTTGCCGATAAAGTAGATGCTGCGGCGTTTTTGCAGCCGCTGCACCGGCACATAGCCCATGGCGCTGAGCATGCTGCGGGCCCTGGCAGCATCCGAGATATTGACCGCTTCACAGCAATCTGCTCCCGGGCCCTTGAGGATCCACAGCAGATTGTTGGATGGCTGCATCTCCCGGATGCACAGTGACTTGTCCGCCGCGGCCAGTTGACCATCCGGGGTATCGAAGTAGCAGTCGTCCTCCTGATTATCGGCAAACATGCACTCATGCTCCATGGCATTGATGCGCTCAAGCAGTTGTTGTTTGCTGCAAGACTCATTCAGACGGAACTTGAGTTCCACTTCATACTTACCCTGAAAATGCTGGCTCATGGCGGTCTCTTTTAAAAAATCACTTCTACTTTGGCGGCGCTGCGTAGCGCCTTGTCTATGGCGCTTTGAATATCCAGATCCCTTGCCAGGGCAACACCCAGACGGCGGCGACCATGGATCTCCGGCTTGCCGAACAGTCGTAGCTGGGTGTCGGCTTCGCTCAGCGCTGCTGCAAGGCCTGTGTAACGCAGGTTGTCTGAGTCGCCTTCTTTGAGCACCACAGCCGAAGCGCTGGGGCCGTGCTGGCGGATATTGGCGATCGGCAATCCGAGAATGGCACGCACGTGCAGGGCAAACTCGGACAGATCCTGGCTTATCAGGGTTACTATGCCGGTGTCGTGGGGCCGGGGCGAGACTTCAGAGAAGTAGACTTCATCGCCCTTGATAAAGAGTTCTACCCCAAACAAACCATAGCCGCCGAGCGCCTCAACCACTTTGGCGCCTATCTGTTGTGCCTTTTCCAGGGCCGCTTGGCTCATGGCCTGTGGCTGCCAGGATTCGCGGTAGTCACCGTCTTCCTGCCTGTGGCCTATAGGCGCACAGAAATGAATGCCGTTAACTGCACTTATGGTGAGCAGGGTGATTTCGTAGTCGAAAGGCACAAAACCTTCGACTATCACCCGGCCTTGACCGGCGCGGCCACCTTGCTGGGCATACTCCCAGGCCGCGGCTATCTGGGCTTGCTCGCGGATCACGCTCTGGCCCTTGCCCGATGAGCTCATCACAGGCTTGACCACGCAGGGCAAACCTATTTGGGCCACCGCCTGATTGAATTCTGTCTCAGTGTCGCAAAAGACGTAGGGCGACGTGGGGATCCCCAGCGTCTCTGCTGCCAGACGGCGAATGTCTTCTCTGTCCATGGTCAACTGGGTGGCTCTGGCAGTGGGTACTACCTTCAGGCCTTCGGCCTCCATCTTTGCCAGCGTTGCTGTGGCTATGGCTTCGATTTCCGGAATGACCAGATGGGGTTTCTCCAGCTCTATGACGGCGCGCAGCGCCTCGGGATCGAGCATGTTCACCACATGAAAACGATGGCTGACCTGCATGGCAGGGGCATTGGGGTAGCGGTCGACGCCGATGACTTCGACGCCCAGGCGCTGCAGTTCAATCGCAACTTCTTTGCCCAGTTCGCCGCAGCCGAGCAGCATGGCGCGCACGGCGCCTTGGCTAAGGGGAGTGCCTAACATAGTGTGGGTACCTTTGGTTATTGTAGCTGCCTGTGGCAGCGGATTTTTTTGCTAGTTTACCCTTTGGCAATCGGCTTGGGCGGAAGGCTTGATAAATTGTGCGCTGGATCACTGCTTGCGCTGCTGTGGCGGATGTTGAAACTTTGTTATTCTTAAGTCCGCTATTATCGTGCGGGAAGCCAGAATGCAGGATGTCAAAGACTTAACCGGGGTGCTCAGGGGCGGTACGCCCTTGGTGATAATTGAAACGTATGAGGAGCCCAGGGTACTGGAGCTGCTCAAACGAGTGGCCGGTGTGCTGATGCGGCCCCTGTATGGCTGGAGTGTTACCCAGGGGCTCAAGCGGCTGGACAGGGAAGTCGGGGTGCAGAAATTCAATGCCGAACCGACCGATATTCTGGCGCACATCAAGGCCAGCCAGCAACAGGGGATCTATGTGCTCTGTGACTTTCACCCCTATGTGGTCGATGCGCCGCGTAACGTGAGAATGATCAAGGAGATTGCCCTTGAGCACGAAACCTTGCAGCACACCCTGGTGATGGTCAGCCACGCCTTTGATGTGCCCCCTGAACTGAGCCGATACTGCGCTCATTTCTCCCTCTCCATGCCAGGGCAGGCCCAGTTGGAAAACCTCATTATAGAGGAAGCGCGCCTGGCCCGAGCCAAAGGGGTATTGAATCGTCTCGATGAAGCCGTGATCCCACTGCTTGCCGGTAATCTTCGTGGTCTGAGCCATGCCGATGCACGACGTCTTGCCCGTAAGGCCATCTGGGATGATGGTGCCTTGTGTCACTCGGATATTCCTGTGGTCAACAAGGCCAAGTTTGAGCTTTTGGATATGGAAGGTGTGCTGCAATTTGAGTACGACACCTGTGACTTTGCCGATGTTGCCGGGCTGTCCAGACTCAAGGAGTGGCTGAACCACAGACGCCTTGGCAGCGATGCGCAATCATTCGATACGCCCAAGGGCGTGATGCTGCTCGGGGTGCAGGGTAGCGGCAAGAGCCTGGCGGCCAAGGCGGTGGCCGGGATCTGGCAGCGGCCTTTACTGCGCCTGGATATGGCCGGACTCTACAATAAGTACATAGGCGAGACGGAGCGCAACCTCAAGAAAGCGCTGGAGATGGCGGAATTGATGGCGCCCTGCGTACTCTGGATAGATGAAATTGAAAAGGGGCTGGGCAGCAGTAACTGCGATGAAGGCACCTCGAAGCGGATCCTCGGCACCCTGCTGACCTGGATGGCAGAGCGCAAGTCAGAAGTCTTTATGGTGGCAACCGCCAACGATATCAGCGCGCTGCCCCCCGAGCTGCTGCGTAAGGGACGCCTGGATGAGATATTTTTTGTCGACCTGCCGGACAGCTCCACCCGGGAGGAGATCTTCCGCATCCACTGCCGTAAGCGCAATATCGATCCGGCCGCGCTGGAATTGGCGAGTCTGGCAAGCGCCAGTGAAGGTTTCTCCGGCGCCGAGATAGAGCAGGCGGTTATTTCTGCCCGTTATGCCGCGAGGGCAGCTGGGCAGGAGGCCAATCAGGCCTGGCTGCTCGATGCCCTGAGTCGGACCCGCCCCTTATCTGTGGTGATGGCCGAAAAGCTCAATGCCCTGCGTCAATGGGCCAACGGCCGCACTGTGATGGCTCACGGTTGAGGCGGAAACTGGCTCAGGATCCGCATCACGGTTTCCCGGGTTGCCTGAGCCTTACCTTCGCCGCCATCGCTGAAGCTGAACTGATCGCTGCCGCGCCAGATGAGGCGGTTGCTGGTGGCCTCTATGATATCGATTTGTATGGTCTGGAGTTTGGCATCGGCTCCCAGAGGCACACCCACACTGGTGCCCACGCCTATGCCACCGCCAGATCCCCAGGTGCCGCTGCCAAGACCGATGGAGAGGCCCTTGTCTTTCGGCTTATCTGTAGTGCGAAAGGCAAAGGAAACCTTGAAGTCCGCTGACTCGGTGACTTCGATAAATTGTTTGCTTTTTAGTGTGTCGACAATCGCCTGATTGATCCGCTCGGCGCTCAGGGGATCATCACTGCTGGAAATCGGCAGGGGGGTGAACTTTTGTAGCTTGGCGAAGCTGTATCCTGGGTCGTAGTCTTGTTTCGGCTGCTGGGCGCAGGCTGTCAGCAGCAGGGGTAACAGCAGCAAGAGTGTCCTGAATTTCATCGCTTGTCCTCCGTGAAGGGATATACCTTACCCTGTGACTTTGTGCCAAAGCGGCCGTCAGTGCAAGAAGTGGATAAAAAATCGCCTTTTTAAGAATGAGATGATATACCTAAGGTTCAGCCGTCAGAGAGCCTGCATTTACGCCCCTATGGAACAACTGGTCTTTTTTGATATCCCCAGCCCCTGTATCGGTGTCTGCCAGACAGATGCTAAGGGCTATTGCAAAGGTTGTTTTCGGAACCGCGAAGAGAGGTTCGATTGGCTCAACTTTTCCGATGCTCGTAAGTTGGATGTCATTCGCCTGTGCAAGGCGCGCAAAAGGCGCTGGCAACTGGCGCAGATAAAGGCGCGCAGGGAACAGCTCAAGGAGGAAGAGTTGCAGTTGAATCACAGCCTGGACTTTGATGCCAAAGGCGACGAAGACGAACCTCTGGACTTCAGTGATTTCAGTCTCGATTGAATTCCCGCTTGGGCAGGCTGATGCAAAAACGGGTTTCCCCGGGGCAGCTGAACAGCAGGATTTCGCCGTGATGGCGCTCGACTATGCGCTTGATAATTGCCAGCCCCAGCCCAAAGCCTTTATTGCTGTTACGTGAGGTATCGCTGCGGACAAAAGGCTCGAAAATCTTGTGCTGTTCCTCTTCTGGGATCCCTTCACCATCGTCTTTAACCTCGATAGTTACCCTGTCTTTTTCTTCATTCAGAGTCACCAGGATTTGGCTTTCGGCAAAGCGCTGGGCGTTGGTGAGCAGGTTTTGCAGTGCTCTTTCAATCAAGGCCGGTTCACAGGTGAAGGGCAGTTTGGCGACTGAGCTATCCAGGGTTATCGGAATCGGGCTCAGGCTCTGCAGTCTGTCTATCACTTGGCGGCAGAGGGCGGTGAGATCGCAGCTCTCCTGTCTCAGCCCTGTTTGGGCCGACTCCAGGCTGGCGTAGGTGAGCATCTCCTGCAGCAAGGATTCCATCTCTTTGACATCTTCTGTCATGCCGGCAATAAAGTCGGCTCTGGCCGCTTCATCGGCGCCTTCACGGCAATAGTTGGGGATCAGCGCCAGGGCAAACTTGAGCCTGGCCAGCGGAGTGCGGATCTCGTGGGAGACAGCATTGGCCAGGTGGCGCTGGTTGTCGATAAGAGCCCCGATGTGCCGCGCCATCTCATTGAAGGTGTGCGCCAGGGGTTTTACCTGAGAACGGGGTGACAGCTTGATACGGGTATCCCATTTGGCCTGACCAAGTGCCTGGGTGGCTTGTTTCAGCACTTTGAGATCCCGTGATAGCGGCCAGACCCAAACCAGGGCAACCCCGGCCAGAGATAGATAGAAGAACAGGGTGAACAGGCCGCGCAGACTGGCTCTGGGGTCTGTATCTATTGGGCCTGTCATCAGCACCTGTTGATCCAGACGGATAAACTGCATCTGCTTGCCAGAGTTGGTCAGGGTGGTGAAGACTTCACCGGGAGCCAACTCGCCATCGTCTGCCAGGGTGATCTTGTCGGCACTGAACAGACGCAGCGGGTAAGTGGCATTGACATTGGCGGCGGCAATCGCCTGTTGCCGCTGCTCTGGGGGCATGGGCTTCAGCATGGCCGCCATCGCCATCAAAGGCGCATCGGCCAACAGTTCCGCCTCGTCATCGTGTTGCTGCCAGAGGGCGTCGAGGGTCCATCCCAGCCCGAGAAAACTCAGGCTGATCAGCAGGTACAAACTGATGAAGAGGCGTTTCACGCGGTAACCTAAAAGAGGATTAGCTGTTCCAGGCCTCGGGAGCAAATAGATATCCCTGGCCCCAGACCGTCTTGATCCTGAACGGTGTTTCTATGTTATCGCCCAGCTTCTTGCGCAGGCGGGAAATGCGCACGTCTATCTTGCGATCCTTGCCGTCGAAATCGATATTCAGCAAGCATTGGTAGATATACTGGCGGCTCAGCACCTGGCCGGCCTGGGATGCCAGCAGCCACAGGAGTTCAAATTCGTGACTGGTGAGATCCACCTCTTTCTCGCCCAAACGAATCGCCTGGGTGTGAGGATCTATGCTCAGCTTGCCAAAGCTCAGGCAGTGGGATTCTGCCATAGGTGGCTTGGTATGACGTCTCAGCAGATTGTTGATCCGCGCGACCAAGAGTGCCGGGTCAACCGGTTTAACCACATAGTCATCGGCGCCCAGTTCCAGGCCCTTGATTTGATCTTCATTGGAGCCAAGTGCGCTCATCAGCAGGATAGGGCCGGCAAAGTAATCCGGCAGCTTTTCACATAATGTCAGTCCATCCATCCCCGGCAGCATGATGTCCAACAGGATAATGTCCGGTTTGTAGTTAAGCAGTCTGGTCAGTACTGTGTCACCGCGGCGCTCAACTTCTACATGCATGCCATGGGACTTGAGATAATCCACAATAAGGTTGGCAAGACGAATGTCGTCTTCCACCAATAAAACTCGGTGAGTCGATTGCGCTGAGGTCATCAGAATAAACTCCAAGGGTTACGATATCTTCGCCTGACGCTGGTGTCAGACACGGGCGTAGTTCTAAAGTAAACGCCGGCTAAGGTTTGCCATGTGTCTTTATCTACCATGACAAAGTGAATGTCCTCACTGGTTGTGAGTCGGAATGTGAGGCTGTGCACATCTTCAGTTTCACTGCACCAACGTTGTAACCCTTCGTAATCAGAAAGGATACAAACCGCACCGTTTGTATTACTCCAGCTTAAACTGACGTCAAGCGAACAGGTGTCCTCTTCACTCTTGAGAATACAGAGCTGTGGAGTGATAGCCAGCTTGGCTTCTTGATTATTATTATCTGGTTCGGCCTGTACCTTGGCTGCAAATATCATTGACAACATCAGCAGCGGGAACAGCCAACACCAGCCTTTTGCTAAGCGCACCTTGTTTTAAAACCTATAGGCAGCACCAATGAAAAAAGCTCTGACATCATCTTCATCCAGCAGAGGGCTCTTGGCTATTTCATCGGCAAGTTGGGTATAACGCAGTCCTAATACAAGATCCCAGTCCTCGTTGAGGCTATAGCGACCGGTAAACTCCAGTCCGCGGTTAAAGCCTGAACTCCCCTGGTACGCCTGACTCCAATAGGCATTCTCGCTTGGTCTTACGCCAAAGTAAAAGTCGACTATTTCTTTACTCTTCCATTCTATGTTCAGGGCAAACTCCAGTTTCCAGCGTTCCAATGTCAGATGATATAACCACCTGGCTTTGGCTTCAGTGCCCCGGTGAACATTGAACATATCATGTGTAAGCGAAAGATTCAGTATACCGTATCGAGTGTAAATAAAAGCCTCGGCTCCGCCAAGAAATGTAAAGTGCCTGTCCTCTAATTCGTTAAAAACTTTTGGTGGTTCATTGCTTTGCATTAACATAACCGGCGCGGCGCGGCTCTCAGGGGTAATGGAGACTTGAGATCCGCCACTGAAGGTAAACACATTGCTGGGATCCCAGCGGTAGAAAAAAGCCCGCTCTCTGCTGTAAGCCGTCACCAGGTTGATGGTGTAGTTTTCCGACTCCGCCAGGGTCAGTCCCAGATTACCGTTGTCAAAAAACCAGTTCTCACCATAGTAGGCAATACTGGGGATCACATAGAGGGGAATATCGTCCTGATGGCGCAAGGGGTTGCTCTTTTGGCCGTAACCCAAAGCCAGTCCAAGATCCCATTCACCAACAGGTATGCACTCTCTCTCCTCGCAATAGGGATGGGCCCAGGCGCTGAGAGAAAAGAGGCTGATAATGAATAAACAGAGCCGTACAGACATGAATACCGGAAATATCAGTAATAACTATGACCAAGATTGTGCAGAAGATTAGCATTTGTCCGGCGCAAATTCAGAGATTTCTTTCATAAAGGTTGCAATTTGATACAGGCGTAATCTTTGTTTGGCAGAGGTTTCAGCTCTGGGCAGACATCCGGGACTGAGGTAGCATGATGAAAATCAGCTGAAAAAAAGGACAAAGCTATGGCCCGTAATCCCTTCGATTGGCAAGATCCCTTGCAGTTTGACAGTCTGTTGCAGCCGGAAGAAAGGATGATCCGTGACACTGTGCATGAATATGCCCAAAGCAAGTTGCAACCCAGGATCCTGCAGGCAAATCGCGAGCAATACTTTGATCCAGAGATCATGACAGAGCTTGGTGCTCTGGGGTTACTCGGGGCGACTCTGCCGACTGAATATGGCGGCGCCGGGGTCAACTATGTCAGCTATGGCCTAATTGCCCGGGAGATAGAGCGGGTCGACAGTGGTTATCGCTCGGCCATGAGTGTGCAGTCCTCTTTGGTGATGCATCCGATTTTTGCCTACGGCAGTGAAGAGCAGAAACAGAAATACCTGCCAAGGCTGGCACGGGGTGAGCTGATTGGCTGTTTTGGCCTGACCGAGCCGGATGTAGGTTCAGATCCCGGCGGCATGAAGACTCGCGCCGAAGCCATCCCGGGAGGGTATCGGCTCCATGGCAACAAGATGTGGATCACCAATTCACCGATTGCCGATCTCTTCCTGGTTTGGGCCAAGCTGGATGGGGTCATTCGTGGCTTTTTAGTGGAAAAGGGCACCCCTGGGCTGTCGGCGCCCAAGATAGAGGGCAAGTTCTCTCTCAGGGCCTCGATAACCGGCGAAATTGTGCTGGACGGGGTTGAAGTGGGTGTCGATGCTTTGCTGCCCAACGTCGAGGGGCTCAAGGGGCCCTTTGGTTGTCTCAACAAGGCCAGATACGGCATCGCCTGGGGCGCCTTGGGCGCGGCCGAGTTTTGCTGGCATGCCGCGCGGCAATACAGTCTGGACCGAGTCCAGTTTGGCAGGCCGCTGGCGGCCAATCAGCTGATCCAGAAAAAGCTGGTGGACATGCAGACAGAGATCACCACGGCGCTGTTTGCCTGCTTGCAGGCCGGTCGCTTGCTGGATCAGGACAGTTTGGCTATCGAGGCCATCTCGCTAATCAAGCGTAACTCCTGCGGCAAGGCGCTCGAAGTCGCTCGCCAGGCCAGGGACATTCACGGTGGTAATGGTATCAGTGACGAGTTTCATGTTATCCGGCATCTGATGAACCTGGAAGCGGTCAATACCTATGAGGGGACCCATGATATTCATGCCTTGATCCTGGGACGGGCCCAGACAGGCTTGGCGGCTTTTAGTTAAGGAGAACAACAGAGTGCAGGTAACAGAGTTTGAACCCAAGGTGAGTCAGTCACAACAAGAGGTAGTGGTGCGCCACAGCGAGCACACGGATATTCCGGCAATACGGGCGCTATTTACTCAGCCAAGCTGTTATGCCGGCACCTTGCAGCAGCCCTTTCCGTCACTCGAAAAGTGGTATAAGCGTCTGGGCGAACTGCCGGATGGTTATTATTCACTGGTCGCAGAGTGGCAAGGGGAGGTGGCCGGTCAGCTCTCCTTACAGGTACAAACCAACCCCAGACGTAAGCATGTGGCCGATCTGGGGATGGCGGTGAGTGAAGAGTGCCGCGGTATCGGCGTGGGTTCTACGCTGTTGGCAGCCGCTGTGGATTTGGCCCATAACTGGTTGGCGGTGAGACGCCTTGAGCTGACGGTTTATACCGACAATCACGCCGCCATAGCGCTCTACAAACGCCATGGCTTTGTGATTGAGGGCGAGGCGAGGGACTATGCCTTCCGTGATGGCGAATATGTGGATGTGTTTTTCATGGCCAACATCCGCGAATGATTACTCAAACATCAAGAACAGATAGACCACAAACAACACCAAGTGAGTCGCCCCGTGCAGTGCATGGGTGCGGCCACTGCTGAAACTCACCTTACAAACCATCAGCGTGGTCACCAGCAGTACCATATCTGCGGGACTGAGCCCCAGCCTGACCTCTTCACCGGCAATACTGCCCACCAGAAGTACCGCAGGTACGGTCAGGGCTATGGTGGCCAGCACAGAACCAAAATAGAGATTCATCGCTCTTTGCAACTGATTATTGAGCGCGGCTTTTATGGCACCCACAGCTTCCGGCGCGAGAATAATACAGGCTACCAGGAAGCCACCCAGGCTCGCCGGCGCGCCCAGAGTGGTAATGCTGTAGTTGATGGGCATGGCCAGGGTCTTGGCCAGCAGCATTACGGTTACCAGGCAGATGAGCAACAGCACTCCGTGGTAGAGGTTGGAGTGGCTGGAGGCATGATGATGGTGCTCATCATCCAGGTGGTCGGCATCAACAAAAAAGTGGCTATGGCTCTTGGTTTGGATCATCAGGAAGATGCCGTAGAGCATAATCGACACCAAGCCAAGCATCCAGGACATGGAAACCGATAAGCCGCCTATGCTGCCGCCTTCGGTAAAGTTGGGCAGCACCAGACACACCAAGGCCAGCGGGATAATGGCGACCAGGTAGGATTTTACCCCATCGAGATTGAATTGCTGGGTATGATAGCGCCAACCGCCCAGCAGCAGCGTCAGCCCCACCAGGCCGGTAGAGATGATCATCACCACGGCAAACATGGTGTCCCGGGCCAGGGTTGGGTTGGAGTCACCTGTCAGCATCACAGAGGAGATCATCACCACTTCCAATGAGATCACCGACAGGGTGAGGATCAGGGTGCCATAGGGATCGCCCAGTCGAATAGCCAGAATATCTGAATGGCGCACGACTCCGAAAATGGTCCAGATCACTACCACAAGCAGCAATATCGACAGCGGGATATAAACGGCGAGCGGAGTTCCGTCCGCCAGATACTCAGCGCCACCTGTCTTAAAGAATAACAAGGTAATCAAGGCGATAAGCAGTGATATTTCTTCTTTGATAAAAGCCAGCATGGCAGGTTTCCATCGTCGCTATAAAGCCGCATTATACTTTGGCATTGGTGTCAAAAAAAACACCAATATGCTGTTTTGCCCTGTTTTTTCCACCCGAATTCAGGGGATATCGGCAGCACTGCACACCTGGTTGCGACCATTTTTCTTGGCCTGGTACATGGCCTTGTCGGTATCTGCCAAGAGCGCCTCCAACTGATAGCCCGAAATTGCAGCTTCAGAGACCCCAAAGCTGGCGGTCAAGGTAAAGCTGTGGCCCGAATCCGAGGTATCGACCTGCTCCAATAATTCCCGCAGAATTTCGGCAAAGGCTATCGCCTTGTCGATACGGGTCTCAGGCATCAACAAGCAAAACTCTTCGCCACCAATGCGCCCTAGTATTTCCTTGCCGTTACATAGGTTTCGGGCGATACGGGCCACTTCCCTCAGCGCCCAGTCTCCGGTCTTGTGACCTTTGGTGTCGTTGATACGTTTGAAATTATCCAAATCCAGCATGATGCAACTCACCGGCAGTTGCTGCAGCTTGCAGTATTCCAGCGCGCTGAGCCCGACCTGAGTGAAATGCCCGCGGCTGAAAATCCCGGTGAGGCAATCAAACTCGGCCAGCTCCCGTAACCGTTTCTGGGTTTTCCAGGATTGGTATCCCCATGTAAGCAGCAAAGTGATGACACAGAAAAGTGCCGCTATCAGCAGCTTGTGGTTGTGGGACTCTGTCTCGGCCAACTGTTGTTTGACCTTGAGCAGCTTGTTCTGTTCATCCAGCAGTGCGATACGGTTTTTTTGCTCCACGCTTTGGTGTTCCGCCAACTGGAATGCCAGGGTCTTGGCTCTGATCTCGTCGAGAAAGGCTTTATCGGCTTCGGAATACTGTATATAGGCATCCAACGCCGCATCAAGGTCGCCGCTTTGCCAGTAATACTGATACAGCACCCGAAAGGCTCGGATACTGGGGTCGCCCTTGCCGGCTTCGGCACCGCCTGCCACGGCTTGGATGGCAAACTCTTTGGCGAGTTCTGGTTCATCTGTGCGCCAATAAGCTTCGGCAAGCAGCGAATAATAGCTGGCAATCATAGGGGCATAGCGAGTCGACTCCATTTGGGGAAGCTGATGTAACAAAAGCTCCAGCGCCTGCTGTGGTTTGCCCTCATTGATATACAGCTCTGCCTGGTAACTGAGTATAGCGCTGGCGCCCACGGGTTCATTGGCTTCCCGGCAGATATTCAAGGCTTGGGCAAAAGCTCTGTCAGTGGCTTCAATACGCTTCAAGCCAAACAGCGCCTGCAGGCTGAGTTGGTCGGCAAAACAGAGGCTGCGACCATCATTGTGGCCCTTTTCCCTGAGCCTGGTGGCAAAGTGCAGCCCTTGTTGATACTGCCCCAGAAGGTTGTAGAAAACCGCAGCTACCGCCAGACCATGAACATAGAAGCCGTCGTCCTTGATTTGTGGCAAGAGTTGCAGGGTTTGTCGCAGGTTTTCGGCACCTTGGCTCCACTCGCGCTTGATGGCATTGGTATTGACCAAAGAGGTCAGCGCCCGAAAGCGGATTTCGAGCACAGCGCTAGATTGCACCAGCTCCTGATAGATACTGCGGGCTTTTTCCAAGCGGCCGTTGAAGGAGTGCTCGTAGGCGAGCAGGTAAGACAGGTAGTCCTGCTCGGCAGCAGACATATCGGTACGGCGCAGCTCCAGCTTTCTGAGCATGGCGCTGAACTGCCCGGGCGAACTCGAGCGGATTTCGTCGCTGCGTTGCAGCGCTTCTCCGAGTTCGTCCGAGCCTTGGGCCGCAGTGCTTGCTATCAGGCACAGCAGGGCGCAAATGAGCCGCCTGCCGCTGAGCCTCAGGTGCCGTCTAGCTGGCCACAGCTTGTAGCTGTGAAGCTTGATTCTCTTCGTCATCTTCCTGCTCGTCTTTTTCCGGTTCATCTTCGGCCGGGAAAAATATACAGAATACGTCCGGGCAAAGATCCAGCTCGGCCTTCAACTGCAGCAGATCTTTATCTTTGATGGCCGTGGCTATTTCGGCGGATACCCCGGCTTCAGTCAGAGCTTTATCCAGCGCCTCCGGGGCTTGCAGGCTCGGGTCGGCGCCCAGTCGGGCTAGCAGGTTAATCACTTTACTCATACACTCTCCTCGGGTTGATGATACAAGGGCGCCTTGCTACCCAATGCCGCAAGGCGTGCTCGCATTTCTAAGTTAGGTTCGGGTTTTGCAGCAGGAGGGATCACCAAAGTGGTATGGAGCGCCAAAGTGGCCTCTACAAGCTCGCGCAGTTTTATGGCTTCTCTTCTGGGTGAGGCCAGCGCCGTGGTGGCGGCTTCATAAAGCCAGCAGGAGTGCTCTGGACTGTAGAGCCGATAGAGTTCTTCCAACAAGAGTTGCCGATTCTTGGCGTCTGTGATTGTCAGCCCCATGTCGAGATCGCCTGCCAGGCCTATCTGCCACAGGATCAGAGTGGCAGTTGGATCGACTCGCCTGTGGTAGAGCATGAATTGGGTTGCTTCAAAGTGCTGGCAACCATTTTGACCGGGATCTATGCCAAGGTCGGCATAGAGGCAATCGGCAGCGGATATGCCTGGCAGCATCTGCGCCTCAAAGCCTTCATTCCTGGCAATGGTCACTGCCTGGTGAGGCGCTTTGGCAAACACGCCGGGATGTCCATAGAAGGCACCGACCACTTTTTTACCCAAACGAACTTCACTTAGCATGGTATCGACCATCTCCCGATAGCTGAGATGGCGGGATTTTCCGTGAGCATAGCAAGGCTGTAGCGAGCGGACATTGGCATTGAGTTCCTTAAGCCAGAGTTCGACCAGAGGGTCGGATACTCCACAAAACACTATATCGGCCTGCTCAATATGACTAAGGCTGACTGGACTCAGGTGAGCCCCCAGCATCATACCGACGCCGACACAGGTGATAGAGCCTTGCATTGATTTGGCCTCTTTAGTTGTTTTTCTAATGTTATCAATGTTTATTATTTTTTAAAGCGCTATTGCTGGTCTGCCACAGAAATGACATCAAGCGGGAGTGCTCAGGCTCGGCCATGACTGGCTTAAACCCCATAGCCAAGGCGACTTTTTTCATCGGTTCGTTCTTTTTATGAGTACGAAGCAGTAGCTCATCGAGGGTCGCTTCGCTTGAGAGTCGCTGCTGCATCAGGTGCAGTAGCTCCTTGGCATAACCTTGTCCCTGAGCCTGTGGGCGCAACAAAATGCCTATTTCGCCCACTCGTCCGTATCGGCTGAGGCCCAGTATGCCTATCGGGAGCTGCCTGCGGGTTTTGATACACCAACAATATGTTCGGGGCAGCAACTTGTTGTTGGCTGTCAGGGTATGGGTAAATCGTCTTTCGGCCTCTGTTTCACTGAGCTCAGTTGCGATAAAAGACATGACTTGAGGATCGCGATAAAGGCCGGTGAACAAGCCTTTATCCTCTGCTTTCAGAGGCGTTAACAGCAGTCTTGGACTGGTCAATCTGTTCATGACTCTCCTTAGGGGACTGCCGGCTTGGAAACATTTTTCTTACGGGCAAAGCGAACCGTGCCGCTCGCTCCCAGATCGCGACGGAACACTACATAGTAGGGATTGAACAGCGGAAGCCCCAGAATGCTCTGGGCCGGCCAATGGGGCAGTTGTCCCATGAGTTTGAATACGGCATGGCCATGCTTGGGGGCATTTGTTTGCCAATAACAGTCAGCCGGGCAGGTGAGTATGCAGGTTTCCCCTTTTTCTCCTTCGAGGTAAAACAACAGCTCCGGCCATTGCTCAAGCTTGAGTTGGTTGCAGGGGATACCTTCTGCCAGCATTTGCTGCACCTTGGAAAGCTCATGGATAAAGGGCTCCAGCACAGAGGCAGCGTCAGGGTGAAGACGGTAAAGACTCTGCAGCAAGCGCTTGAACAGACTCTCGGGCAGGCAGATGAGGGAAGCGCCCGAGTCCAGAATGGCGTTACTCGACCCTCTCTGTTCCAGCTTGCTGTCGGTGGGAGGAAGAGGAATGGCATCCTCACCGTGCCAGCCGACGGCTTTGAGATTGAGGTTATAGTAGCGGTCATGGACGACCTTGATATCGATAAATTGGCCATCGTAGAGATGGGTCTGCTCTTCGCCGCCGCCGAGTATCAGTATTCCTTGATTGAGACTGTCGTCTTTTAAGCTTGCCTGCCTTGTTTCGGCACAGGCATGGTGAATACTGGATCTATGACAGAGTAGGGCAAACCTGTTGGCGCACAGACCATGTTGTTCCATCAGGGTAAAGCAACTGGGAATATCCTGCTCTGGTGCCTGCGAGATTAAGGTCTTGAAGTGCTGCAGCTGCCTTTGATCAAGCACTTGTGCTTGATCACCAAAGGGCCAGGGAAAGGTGTATTTCTGCCGCTGATGTTGCAGAGCGAGATAATGGCTCAGATCATAGCTGCGATTGAGGGGGTGATAGGCCAGTCCCCAGATACCGTCAGCCTCAAGGAATGTGTGCCGGGTTTCCTTGTGTACCAAGGCCAGTGGCGTATCTGTTAACTTCAGCTGCGCCGCCTGAACCTGAGTGTGAATGACAGAGCCCAGCCAGCCTCCCTGACCATAACAAATCTCCTGTGCCAAGGCCGTTGGCTTGAGTGACATATCCTGTTCAGGCTGATAGCGCCTGTGCAGCACAGCCATAGTGGAACTGCCGCTATCTATGATGAGGTTAACCTCACACTCTTCACTGCCGAGTTTGAAAGGAGCGGTATAAACGCCGTCTGCCAACAGGTTGTTGAGTGGCAGCAAAGTGCCGTTGACCAAGGTCGCTCTCTGGGTCATAAGAATAACGTTTGTTAATTTTTTGTTGTCTTATAAGCCCTTCGAGCGACTGACAAGTGACAGATATTATGCCTGTGGTTGTTTACCCTTATCCCGGGTCAGCCACAAGCTGCCCAATACACTGATCAGCAGGATAGCGGCGATGACCGCCAGTGCCAGCATGATAGGCAGATGATAGATATCCAGCAGAAGCATCTTGGTACCGATAAACATCAGGATCAGCGCCAGGCCATATTTGAGCAGCACAAAACGTTCGGCGGCGCCCGCCAACAGAAAGTACATGGCCCTAAGTCCCATGATGGCAAAGATGTTGGAGGTCAGTACGATAAAGGGATCTGTCGTGACCGCGAAGATGGCCGGAATACTGTCCACCGCGAAGATGATGTCGCTGATCTCTACCAAAATCAGCGCCAGCAACAGGGGCGTGGCAAATAACATGCCGCGGCGACGCACCACAAAGCGCTCACCCTGAAGCTTTTTCACCACCCTCAGGTGTTTTCTGAGCCAGCCAAGCAGTTTGCTGTTGGAGAGATCGGTTTCATTCTCTTCCTTGGCAAACAGCATCTTGGCACCGGTAAACAGCAAAAAGGCCCCGAATAGATACAACACCCAGTGGAACTGATTAATCAGCCAGGTGCCGCCAAATACCATGGCGGCGCGCATGACTATGGCGCCCAGCACTCCGTAGAGCAGCACCCGCCTTTGCAGCTCGGCGGGGATGGCGAAATAGCTAAACAACATCAGCCAGACAAATACATTGTCCACTGCCAGGGCTTTTTCGATGAGATAGGCGGTGAGAAACTCCAGCCCTTGCTGATTGGCGACTTCGAGACCTGCGGTCTGTTTCAGATAGAACCAGACTCCTAAGTTGAACAGCATGGCGACGCTTATCCACACCAGGGTCCAGATCCCCGCCTCTTTGACCGAGACTTTATGGCTGTGACCACCGCCGACAAACTTAAGATCTATCCAAAGGATCCCCAGTACTATTACCAGAAATCCGCTCCACAACCACCAGGTACCCATTTCGTTATCTCCAAATACAACAAAGCCTGCCACCGACGGCAGGCCAGCTGAAGGAGCACGGATCTTGCCTGTCGGCAAGGTCTCACTTACAAAGCACAGCTCAGTGGCTTTGCCCGGTTGCCGGGTGCGCAAACACCGTAATGACGACAAACCGGCGAGAAGTTACTCCCCTTGGAATATTCCCCAATTTAACAATATGTTGTCCCGATAGCCAGCACTGGCAGATGAAATTATCTTAATCTTGCCAACCCTCTGCCCTGGGCGCAAACGGAATGAAAAAAGGGCAGTCAATTGACTGCCCTTACGTTTATCGCTCTTGAGCTAATCGTTAGGCTTCCAGTTTGGCCAGCTCGGCTTGCTGCTCTTTGAGCTTGTCCATATCGCGCTTGAGATCAGCCATCTTGCTGCGCTCTTTGTCGATAACGGCGGCCGGCGCTTTGGCAACAAAGCCTTCATTGGACAGCTTGCCTTCAATGCGGGCGACTTCGCCACTCAGCTTATCCAGTTGTTTGTCGATACGAGCCATTTCGGCCGCTACGTCGATAAGCCCCGCCATAGGGATCAACAGTTCCATCTCACCCACCAGTTGGGTGGTGGACATGGGCGCGTTGTCGCCATCGGCCAGAATCGTCATGCTTTCCAGCTTGGCCAAGCTAGTGAAGAAGGTTTGGTTGGCTTCGACACGGGCCTTGTCGCGGGCACTGACACTGCGCAGCAAGGCGTTGAGCGGCTTGGACGGAGCTATGTTCAGCTCGGCGCGGATGTTACGCACGGCAACAATCACTTGCTTGACCCATTCCAAGTCGGCCATGGCCTCGGTATCGACCTTGTCGGCCTGATACTCAGGGAAGGCGGCCAGCATCAGGGTTTCCCCTTCCACACCGGCAAGTGGTTTGACACGGTGCCAGATGGTTTCAGTGATATATGGCATCAATGGGTGCATCAGGCGCAACAGCTGCTCGAGTACAGTCACCAGAGTATGACGGGTGCCACGCTGCTCGGCTTCAGAGCCGTTTTGCAGCACAGGCTTGGTCAGCTCAAGATACCAGTCACAGAACTGGTTCCAGGTGAATTCGTACAGGGTATTGGCGGCCAGGTCGAAACGATAGGCGCCCATATGCTCTTCGAAGGTCTTGACCGTTTGGTTGAACAGACCTGTGATCCAGCGATCCGCCAGCGACAGCTGCATCTCACCGCCGGCCTTGCCGTTGGGTGAGTTGGGGCCGCAATCTTGATCTTCTGTATTCATCAGTACATAGCGGGAAGCATTCCACAGCTTGTTACAGAAACTGCGGTAACCGTCCAGGCGCTTCATGTCCCAGTTGATGTCACGGCCGGTGGACGCCATGGCAGCCAGGGTAAAGCGCAGCGCGTCGGTACCGTGGGCTTCGATGCCGTCGGCAAACTCCTTGCGGGTGCTCTTTTCTATCTTGGCGGCCAGCTGCGGTTGCATCATGTTACCGGTGCGCTTGCCAACCAGAGATTCGAGATCTATGCCATCGATCATATCCAGAGGATCCAGCACATTCCCCTTGGACTTGGACATCTTGTTGCCTTGCTCATCACGGATAAGCCCGGTCACATAGACAGTCTTGAAAGGCACCTGAGGTGTGCCGTCTTCATCCTTGATGAAGTGCATGGTCATCATGATCATCCGGGCTACCCAGAAGAAGATGATGTCGAAACCTGTCACCAGCACGTCTGTGGGGTGGAAGGTTTTCAGCTCAGGAGTTTGCTGTGGCCAGCCCAGGGTTGAGAAGGTCCACAGGGCAGAGGAGAACCAGGTATCCAGTACATCATCATCCTGACGCAGAGCAATATCGCTTGCCAAGTTGTGCTTGGCACGGACTTCGGCTTCGTTACGGCCGACATAGACCTTGCCGCTGTCGTCATACCAGGCCGGAATGCGATGACCCCACCACAGCTGACGTGAAATACACCAGTCCTGAATGTCACGCATCCAGGAGAAGTACATGTTCTCGTATTGCTGAGGCACAAACTTGATATTGCCGTTTTCCACCGCTTCTATGGCTGTCTTGGCCAGTGGTTTGACAGACACATACCATTGGTCTGTCAGCAGCGGCTCAATCACCACGCCGCTGCGGTCGCCATAAGGCACTTTCAGGCCGTGGGGCTCGATTTTTTCCAAAAGACCCAGGGTCTCGAATTCGGCGACAACTGCATCGCGGGCCTTGAATCTGTCCATACCGGCATAACGGCTTGGCAAAGAGGCGTCCAATTCGGTGTTGAGGCTACCGTCGACATTCACCACTTCGGCCACAGTGCGGATGGCGGCATCCTGGGTGAGTATGTTGAACATAGGCAGATTATGACGCTTGCCGACTTCATAGTCGTTGAAGTCGTGGGCCGGGGTGATCTTCACACAACCGGTACCGAACTCCATATCCACATAGTCATCGGCCACCACAGGAATAC
Organism: Shewanella sp. VK101; assembly: GCF_056497865.1. NCBI lineage: Bacteria > Pseudomonadati > Pseudomonadota > Gammaproteobacteria > Alteromonadales > Shewanellaceae > Shewanella > Shewanella sp. VK101. Next base: position 3,751,705 of record NZ_CM151402.1, on the reverse strand, counting down.
GGCGGTTGACGATTGGCAGAATGATCTCTTTGCCTATCAGGGATTGATAACGTTCATCGTCAGGGTGCACGGCAACGGCGCTGTCACCCAGCATGGTTTCCGGACGTGTGGTGGCGACAATCAGATAGTCTTTACCGTCGGCGGTCAGGGCGCCATCGGCGAGTGGATAGCGGAAATGCCACATGTGGCCCTGCTTTTCCTTGTTTTCCACTTCCAGATCGGAGATCGCAGTGTGCAGCTTGGGATCCCAGTTAACCAGGCGTTTACCGCGATAGATGAGATCATCTTCATAGAGGCGAACAAACACTTCCTGCACGGCTTCCGACAGACCTTCGTCCATGGTGAAACGCTCGCGGTCCCAGTCTACTGAGGCGCCCAGGCGACGCATCTGGCGGGTAATGGTGCCACCGGACTGGTTCTTCCATTCCCATACTTTGTCCATAAAGGCTTCACGGCCCAGGTCGTGGCGGCTCTTGCCTTCTTCGGCGGCGACTTTGCGCTCCACCAACATCTGGGTGGCGATACCGGCATGGTCGGTACCCACTTGCCAGAGGGTGTTCTTGCCTTTCATCCGCTGGTAACGGATCAGGGTGTCCATAATGGTATCCTGGAAGGCGTGTCCCATATGCAGGCTGCCGGTGACATTCGGCGGCGGGATCATGATGCAATAGTTGCCCTGGGACTCGTCACCGTGGGGCTTGAAGTAACCTTTCTCTTCCCATACACGGTAGAGCGCTTGTTCAATAGACTGCGGATTGTATGTTTTTTCCATGGGAACTGTCGTTTCTCAAACAAAATTAAGTGGTTGTGTTGCCAAATCCTGGGTGCTGAGCGTGACTCCCAGATTACGATACTGGCGGTATCTGTCCCTGGCCAGGGCCTTGTGTTGCTCATCACCGGCAACAAAATCTATGATCCTGCCAAAGTTTACCGCAAACGCCGGGGCTTCATTGGCCAGATTGATCAGTATCGGGCGGCGTTGATTGGGCCCCAGCCTGTCAAAGCCGATTTCAACCGGTGCACCGGCGGCAGGGCCTTCCCCTTTGAGGTTGTGAGGCACAAAAGCACTGGGCTCAAACTGCCACAGCAGCTCGTCAATCCCATGGGCCTGAGCCTGATCCTCACAGTGAATATACAGCCATTCACCCTTGGCATAATGTTGCCCGGCCAACTGACAGGCAAGCAGTTGCAACTGCTCGGCGCTTGGTTGCTGTGCTGCATTCGGCAGCAGATAAAAAGTTGCCTTGCTCATCGCCTGCATCTCACCCCTGCACAGAACACTGGTAGCCATTTGACATAAGAGGAGGATTTTACACCTTTTGGCCAAAGGTTGAAATGGTCAGCGCCATCCCGATAAGGCTCTTGAGCTATCGGGTGACAAGCTACGCCTATATTGCCAAGGGTTGGGAAAGTGTCGATACTCGTTTGACGCTTTTGTTCCGGAGTCAATTATGGAGTTACAACTCTTTCAAGTGGATGCCTTTACCACTGAGCTGTTTGCCGGTAATCCCGCCGGTGTAGTGCTCAATGCCGATGGCTTGAATGAGCGGCAGATGCAAAATATCGCCAGAGAGCTAAATAATTCGGAAACGGCCTTTATTTTTAATACTCCAGGGGCCGATTACGATATCGAAGTCAGGTTTTTTACTCCCACTCAAGAGGTCCCTATCTGTGGCCATGCCACGGTGTCGGCCCACTATGTTTATGCCAAAAATCGCGGTGTCACAGATGGAACCGTGATTCAAAAGACGGGAGCAGGAAAGCTACCGGTTACCATAGCACCGGAAGAGGGCGATATTTCAGTGCTGATGACTCAGGGAAAGGTAGAGTTTGGCGCCATCTTGAGTGCTGCCCAGGTTGAGTCATTGTTGCTGGGTACCGGCTTGTCTGAAGGGGCCTTGGTGACGGATTTGCCGGTACAGATAGTTTCTACCGGCCACTCCAAAGTGATGGTACCACTCAAGAGTAAAGCGCTGCTCGAGCAGGTTGCCTTGGATGAGTCCAAGCTGGTGGCGTTGAGTCGGGAAATTGGTTGCAATGGTTTTTACCTGTTTACACTGGAGTCTGAAGAGGAGGGCGTGCTGGCTGCAGGGCGTATGTTTGCACCTGCCATAGGGATAACAGAGGATCCTGTAACGGGTAATGCCAATGGGCCTTTGGGCGCTTATTTGACTCACTACGGCAGCTTGCCTGCCAGCATGCAGGGCTCGGAGTTTTCCATCGCTCAGGGCGAACAGATGGGCCGCAAGGGATATATGCAGGTGCGGGTCTTTGCCGATAAAGAGACTGTTCACAAAGTTCAAATTAAAGGGCGTGCCCGGATTGTCTTTGAAACCAGGCTTAAGCTGGAGGCCTGATCCAAGGCTTTGTTAAAGACGGCGTGAATAGCTTGAATTAAGCCGTCAAAATTGGCGGCCCTCTTGGCGTTTATGCTTAAGCGGGCCGCAAGTCTTGCTTTGCTGGTTACCGAATGGCCGCAGGACTCAACTTGGTGCAGCTATCAGTTTTTATCACAGCGGCTCGGCTACCTTGATCACCAGCTTGCCGAAGTTTTTACCTTCAAGCAGGCCGATAAAGGCTTGTGGGGCCTGCTCCAGCCCTTCGACCAGTTGCTCCTTATATTGAATTTTGCCTTGAGACAGCCAGTCACCCATATCCTTGGCAAACTCTTCATATCTGTGACCATAGTCGTCAAAAATGATAAAGCCCTGCATCTTTATCCGCTTCACCAGAATGGTGCTCATCAGCAGTGACAGGCGATCCGGACCGGCCGGTAACTCAGTGGCGTTATATTGAGACACCAAACCACATACGGGGACTCTGGCGCTGGTATTTAGCAGGGGCAATACCGCATCAAACACTTTGCCGCCGACATTCTCGAAATAGATGTCTATTCCCTGGTCGCAGACTCGGGCCAACTGCTCGGCGAAGTCCTCGGCCTTGTGATCCAGACACTCATCGAAACCCAGTACTTCTTTGGCGTGGCGACATTTCTCAGCGCCGCCGGCAATACCTATGACCCGGCAGCCCTTGAGTTTACCTATCTGACCTACGGTAGCGCCAACCGGTCCGGTGGCGGCGGCAACCACCAGGGTTTCTCCCGCTTTGGGCTGGCCAATATCCAGCAGTCCCATATAGGCGGTGAAACCCGGCATGCCCATGACTCCAAGGGCATATGAGGGGGCTGCCGGCGCTTTGCCGAGTTTCAACAACCCTTCACCGTCCGAAAGGGCATAGTTTTGCCAGCCGGTGTAAGCGAGCACCCACTCACCGACTTCAAAGTTCGGGTGACGGGACTCTTCCACCTGGCAAACCGTGCCGCCGACCATGATATCGTTCACGGCTACCGGCTCGGCATAGGATTTTGCATCACTCATGCGGCCGCGCATGTATGGATCCAGCGACAGATAGATGGTGCGCAGCAACACCTGGCCGTCGCCTGCCACTGGCTTACTGCTGCTTTCCAGACGGAAGTTGTCTGCATTGGGAGCGCCGCTCGGGCGAGAGGCCAGCACAATGCGCTGATGTGGGTTTTGATTGGCAGTCATAATAGGCTCCATTGGCTTTTATTACTTAATTAGACCGGTCGTCTAGTGCTTGGTTAAAAAAATCCCGCCACCTGTGTGGCGGGGAGTATCTGTTATTGGCCGCTGTTGTCCAGCCTGCCTGCGAGTATGTTGTCAGTGGTTTGCATTGCCAGGTTGAGGGCGTTTTTATCCTGAGTCAGCTTGCTCATCAGGCTGGCCCCCAGCCAGAGGTTGTAGAGCAGCTGCGCCGTCTGGTCACTGTTGCTGATCTTGACAGAGCCATCCCGGTTACCGGCTTCGATACATTCGGCAATGGTGGCAATGATCCGCTTGGCGCCTTGCAGCAGCGCCATACGCATCGGCTCAGAGAGATCGGCCACTTCGGCACTCAGCTTCACCACCAAACACTTTTGCGCGCCACAGACATCGGCGTCGCAGTCCAGCCAGAGTTGCCAGTAGCTTTGCAGCCGCTGCAGCGCCGGAGTGCGCTCATGGCCCAGCAGTGCCTGCAGTTTAACTTGATAATCGTTGAAATAGTCCTTTATCAGGGCTTCACCGAACTGCTCCTTGGATTTGAAGTAGTGGTAGAAGGAGCCCTTGGGGACTTCTGCATGTTGCAGCAGTTGTGACAGGCCAACATTGGAAAAGCCTTTGGTTACGACGAGCTGGTAACCCGTGTCCAGTATGTGTTGGCGTGTGCTTTGTGTCTGTGTGTTCATGGCGGCCAGTATAATTACCACTAGACCAGTCGTCTAGTGGTTTATTTGTACAACGCTTGTTTGGCTCGGAGCTTCAGCGGCAGTAGCAAGTGACAAAGGAAACTTGATAGAGTGTCAGTTGATGAAAAACAATAAATTAAAGCGTTCAGAGTTAAAGTGAACGGAGTCATGTCGGTCGGAGCTTTATTTGCAAACTCAGCTGTGCAAACTTAGTCTGAAGCCGAGTTTTATGGGGCCGTATTGAGCCACGGCCATTCAAAAGGTCGGTTTAATGCGGCTTCGCTCTGTGGTTTGAGCCGTGGATGAATACCATTTTGCTCAAGCGCCGGCTCTATGGCGATAATCAAAAGGCGGGGGCGATAATCAAAAGACGGGGAAGGAGCAGGACAAAGGGAAGATTGGCTTTATAAAATAGCCAATGGCATGACCCCACAAAAATAAAAAGCGAAGCACTGGGCTTCGCTTTTTATTAACCGGGAGTCAGACGCTTATTCGCCTTGCTCGACTCCGGCGCGGTTCAGCAGGAACTGCGCCAGCATAGGAACCGGACGACCGGTCGAGCCCTTGTTGGCGCCGCTGTTCCAGGCTGTACCTGCTACATCCAGGTGAGCCCAGTGGTACTTCTTGGTAAAGCGCGACAGGAAACAGGCCGCTGTGATAGACCCGGCAGGGCGTCCGCCCAGATTGGTCATATCGGCAAATGGGCTGTCCAGCATCTCCTGGTACTCATCCCATATCGGCAGGCGCCAGGCGCGGTCACCGCTCTGCTCACCGGCATTGAGCAGCTCGCTCGCCAGTGGGTTATGGGCCGAGAACAGACCTGAGGCGTGTTTACCCAGCGCGATAACACAGGCACCTGTCAGAGTGGCGGTATCTACCACCAGTTCAGGGTCGAAGCGCTCCACATAGGTGAGTACATCACAAAGCACCAGACGGCCTTCGGCGTCTGTGTTGAGCACTTCCACGGTTTGGCCGCTCATGGTGGTGAGAATATCACCTGGGCGGTATGCGTTGCCGGAAGGCATGTTTTCACAGCCGGCCAGTACCCCAACCACATTGATAGGCAGCTTCATTTCACAGATGGCCTTCATGGTACCCAGTACCCCGGCAGCGCCGCCCATGTCGTATTTCATTTCATCCATGGCTTCGCCAGGCTTGAGCGAGATACCACCTGAGTCAAAGGTCAGCCCCTTACCTACAAGCACTATCGGCTTGGCGGTCGTGTCGACGGCGCCTTGATATTCCATCACTGTCATGATGGACTCGTTGGCGCTGCCACGGCCCACGGCCAGGTAGGCGTTCATGCCGAGCTTGGCCATTTGCTCTTCACCGACAGTGCTGACCTTCAGGTTCTCGTGCACTTCGGCCAGTTGCCGGGCCTGCGAGGCCAGATAAGCCGGGTTACAGATGTTGGGTGGCATATTGGCCACGTCGCGGCACAACTGCATACCGGCGGAAACGCCGACACCGTGCTCAATGGCGCGCTCGCCGACCGTCAGCTCACGGCGGGTGGGGACATTGAATACCAGTTTGCGCAGCGGTCGGCGAGTCTCGCCCTTGCGGGTCTTGAGTCCATCGAAGCTGTAGAGGGTAGAGCTGGTGGTTTCCACGGCCTGGCGCACTTTCCAATAAGTGTCGCGGCCTTTAACGTGCAGTTCGGTCAGGAAGCAAACGGCTTCCATTGAGCCGGTATCATTGAGGGTGTTGATCGTCTTGGTGATGATCTGCTTGTATTGGCGCTCGTCTAGTTCTCGTTCTTTTCCGCAACCTACCAGCAGAACCCGCTCACTCAGTACATTGGGTACATGATGCAGGAGCAACATCTGCCCGGGCTTACCTTCCAGATCGCCGCGACGCAATAGGTTGCTGATGTAACCTTCACTGATTTTGTCCAGTTGTTCGGCGATGCCGGACAGGCGACGGGGTTCGTAAACGCCTACAACTATGCAGGCCGAGCGCTGTTTTTCGGGGCTGCCGCTCTTTACGCTAAACTCCATGAGCTCTCCTAGATTCTTTTAAAGACAAACTTTTTTATTTATTGGATAATGTCTGCTTGTGCCGCCCAAAGGCGGAAAATTTCCTGCAGCAGGGGGCTGGTTTGGCTGACAAGAATCATACGCCTGAAACAACCAAAATGCCGCCTGTTATGGTCAGAAAACTATCAAAAGTAGACAGTCTACATGAAAGTAACACTGACACCAGCAAAAAGATAAGTTTGGATACCGGATTCAGCCTGTGATTGTATTTAGATACTTGATCCGCGAAGTTTTGAAGGCACAAATAGCGGTGCTTTCAGTCTTGTTAGCTATTTTTATCAGCCAGCAATTTGTCCGCATCCTGGCCGATGCCTCCGATGGCGAATTTCCCGCTTCCCTGGTGATGACACTGATAGGCCTCAATCTGCCCGAACTGGCGGTGCTTATCCTGCCCCTGAGTCTGTTTCTGGGGATCTTGCTCGCCCATGGCCGCATGTATGCAGAAAACGAGATGGTGGTCTTTCACGGGGTCGGCATCAGCGAATGGTATGTCACCCGGGTAACTCTGATCCTGGCGTTGCTCAACAGCCTGTTTACCGGTTATCTGGCGCTCTATGTCGCGCCTTGGGCGCAGGACAAACAGCACACGGTTTTGGAAAAGGCTCAGTCAGAGGCCGGGCTTGCCGCCCTGGTTCAGGGACGTTTTCAAACCAGTGCCAATGGCCGGGCTGTGCTCTTTGTTGAAAAAATCAGTAAAGACAACGAACTGGAAAAAGTCTTTGTGGCCCAGCTTCCCGATGCGGAAGACGAAAGTGGCGTTACCAACCTGGTCGTGGCCCATGGTGGCCGGGTGGTGGAAGACGCAACCGGTGGTCAGCGGCTCAAGCTCGATGATGGCGTGCGTTATCAGGGAGCCCCGAACCGGGTGGATTACCAGGTGATTGAGTTCGGTGGCTATCAGATGCAGCTCAAAGAGCAGGAAGTGGATGAAAGGGATCGTAAGTTATCTGCCGTGCCTTTCAAGGAACTGCTCAATACGCCGGGGCCGGAAGCCGTGGCCGAATTCCACTGGCGACTGGCCATTCCGCTGGCTATCCCTTTGATGACGCTGATTGCTGTGCCGCTGGCGCGGGTCAATGTGCGCCAGGGCAAGTTTGCCAAGGTGTTCCCGGCGGTATTACTCTATCTTAGTTATTTCGGCTTGATGGTCGCCGGGCGCAAGGCGCTGCAGGATGAGGTGATCCCGGCCTGGCTGGGGATGTGGTGGATCCACGCCTCGGCATTGGTGATGGGCATCTTGCTGATAGGCAAGGGCAGACCTTTGGGCACTCGCCTGACCGGCCTGTTCAAACGCCGGGGGGCCGCAGCATGAAGATACTGGACTGGTATATTGCCAGAGTACTGCTCAGCACCTCGGCCCTGTGTCTGCTTATTTTGACCGGACTTTCCGGGATCATCAAGTGGGTCGATCAGCTGCGTCTGGTGGGCCGGGGCAGCTACACCATGATGGACGCCGCCGTCTATGTGCTGTTTTTGATCCCAAGAGATGTGGAGATGTTCTTCCCCATGGCCGTGCTGCTCGGGGCACTCATCGGCATGGGTATGCTGGCCTCAAACTCTGAACTGATAGTGATGCAGGCCTCCGGCATGTCGCGGCTGCAGATCACCCTGTCGGCGATGAAGACGGCGGTTCCTTTGATGCTGATGGTGATGGTACTGGGTGAATGGGGCGCGCCGGTGGCGGAGCAGAAGGCCTATGAGCTTAAGACCAACAAGATCTCCGGCGGCAACCTGATTAAGTCCCACCGCGGGATTTGGGCCAGAGACGGAAATCTGTTCGTCAACATCGGCGAGATTGAAGATGTGACCCGTCTTGGCAATATTACCCTTTATGAGTTTGACTCAGAGCAGAAGTTGGCCAGTGTGGTGCACGCCGAGCAGGCTATCTATACCAAGGAATATTGGCGTTTGTTGGAGGTTCGCCGCACAGTGTTCAAAAATGAGCAAGTGGTGCTGGATAACCTCAAGGAAGACAGATGGCCCTCCAGTCTGACACCGGACAAGCTGAGCGTGGTGTCGGTTAAACCCGATGCCCTGTCTATCCGTGGTTTGGTCGGTTATCTCGACTACCTGAAGAACAACAATCAGGACGCCAGTCGCTATGAGTTGGCACTGTGGCGTAAGGTGATGCAGCCCATCACGGTGGCTGTGATGATGCTGGTGGCGCTCTCTTTTGTGTTCGGGCCGCTGCGAACCGTCACCATGGGGGCCAGGGTATTACTCGGGGTGATAGCCGGCTTTACCTTCTATATCTGTAATGAGATCTTTGGTCCCATGAGCATAGTCTATGAGCTGCCGGCCTTGATGGGTGCCATGATGCCGAGTGTGCTGTTTACCGGCGCGGCTATCTACTATATCCGCCGCTGAGGACGCTGAGGATTGAAGGCTTGAGAGTAATGCCGCTGCAGCTTTAAAAGCCTCCCTTGTTGATTAACGTTATTAAAAAGCCCTGTCACTGACAGGGCTTTTTGCTGTGGTTTGCGTATTGGAGGCATCTAGAACGCTTTATTTTAATGCCATCGCTACCTGGGTATTTCAGGCTATTATCTCAGAATCCGTGTCTCAGGCTCCGTGCCAGTTACGCAGTGAGTTGGCTTCTTTACTGAGAAGCACCACTTCTGAGCGGGTCATGCTGTCCTGCAGTGCCAGTTTGTCACCATTGAACAGGATCCACAGGTTGCCTATCCCCAACAAGGACCAAACTACCCGTGCCAGCGCGGTAATAAAACTCAGGTTTTGGCCGTTGGGATGCTGCACCTTGAGGCGCCAGGCACGCATGCCCAGAGTCTGGCCGCCCTTGGACCAGAACAGGGCGTAAAAACCGGCCACACAGCAGGCCAGCCACAGCTGATAGAGGCCGTGATAGAGGCTGTTGCCATTGAGCAGATCCGAAACATGTTCATAGTTCCCCATGGGAATGAGGCCGGAGGCGGTCAGGCCGGTAAAGATCCCAAACCCTATGGCACCGGCAAACATGTAGACGGCTACCGCCAGCAGCAGATCATAAACGGCAGCTCCGAGGCGCTTGAAAAAGCCGGCTCGGGGAAAATTGGCGTGCTCTGGATTTATCATGGCTTAACCCTCTTTTGGGCAGGTATTAACCCTGCTCTTCTTCTTTAACAAAGTGGATATGACGAAACCCCATACGGGCGAATTCACTGGTGCGATAGCTCTTCAGGGCGCCACCGCCTTTGGCTGTCATGGCGACTTGCTGCTCCATCGCCAGAAAGCGGCTTAGATCTATTCCCTCGGCGGCGGCAACAGCCTCGTACATGTCGTGGTATTTGTCATAGGCAAAGTTGATCACTTTCGCGACCCCCTTGTATTCATAGGCGACCTGACGTGCCATCTTGTGTCCTCATTAAAGCAGTGGGCTCAAGCGAACTTACTGCGAAATATAAAATAAACGGCGCCGAGCATACATAACCCGGCCCAGAGATAGTCCAGTTTCAGTGGTTCTTTAAGGTAATAGAATGAAAAAGGAACAAACAGACTCAGGGTGATGACTTCCTGAAGTATCTTGAGTTGGCCCACATTCATCACACTATAACCAATACGGTTGGCCGGTACCTGCAAAAGATATTCGAACAGGGCTATGCCCCAACTGACCAAAGCGGCAATGATCCAGGGTTTACCTGAAAGGGACTTGAGGTGGCCGTACCAGGCAAAGGTCATAAAGATATTGCTCAGGCACAACAAGCCTATGGTGATGAGTGTGGGTTGCATCTGTCAGCGGGCTACCGGATAGACCATATAACTGGCGTCATCTGTATAGGTGGCCAGCGATTTTTCGATACGCTTGTGGTTAAAGCCGAGCTTTTCCCAGTAACCACAGGCGCCCTGTACTGCCACCAGTGACAAGGAACCCAGGCGCAGTTTTTCCGCCTGAAGCTTGAGGGTATCAAACAGTTTGCGTCCGGCGCCGAATCCCTGAGCTCTGTTGCTGATGGCAATATCATGCAGATAAAGGGTGTCGGCCTTGGGCAGTGTGGTAATCGCCTTGTACAGTGGCGGAGGGGTGTCTTCGGTCCAGGGATGAGCCAGACAATAGCCTACCACCTGGTCACTCTTTTCAAGGACATAGCAGGTTTGCGGTGATGCCTGCCACTTGCTCTTGAGCACATGTAAAGGTTCGGGGGCCAGAGCGTGGTAGCACTCTGCTTGAATTTCGCCTATGGCTTGCCAGTCATCCTGGCTAATGGCGCGTATCAACATCTGAATTCACTTTCTCTTTTCAGTTACTTCGTAGAAACGCGCCATTATACCATTTTTGCAGATAAATTAATCCAGATAGCGCTGCTGCAGATGGCGCTGCAGGAAGTTGGGATCCAGACTCTGCCCTGTGGCGCTGCGGATCAGTTCATCGGTTTCCAGCAGGCACCCCTTGGACCAGATCTTTTCATCCAGCCAGTCGCAAATCTGCCCCAGCTTATCCTGGCTCAGCAGGGCTTCAATGGGGCCCAACTCGGCTTCCATGGCAAATCTCAGCTGGGCGGCATACATGGCGCCCAAGGTATAGCTGGGGAAATATCCCAGTTCGCCCAAGGTCCAGTGAATATCCTGCATGCAGCCATCTTTATAATTGCCGGCAGTACTCAGCCCCAGATATTGCTGCATCTTTTGATCCCAGAAATCGGGTAGGTCTTTCACTTCCAGGCTGCCGTCGATAAAGGCCTGCTCGGCTTCAAATCGCAGCAGTATGTGCGCCGGATAGGTGACTTCATCGGCATCGACCCGGATAAGACCCGGCTTGACCCGGGTGATATTGTCGACCAGTTCATGGGCCGATACCGGGCAGTCGAGATGTCGGCGAATTCTCGGATAGAGCTTGCTGATAAAGGCGCGGCTGCCGCCGAGTTGCATCTCAAAAAACAGGCTCTGACTCTCGTGGATCCCCATGGAGCGAGACATTCCGGCGGGTTGTCCTCGCCAATCCTTTGGCAGCGCCTGCTCGTAACGGGCATGACCCGTTTCGTGAATAGTGGAGGTGAGGGCAGCGATAAAGTCATCTTCCGTGTAGCGACTGGTGAGGCGGATATCACCGGGCACGCCACCGCAAAATGGGTGCGAGCTGACATCCAAGCGTCCTTGATTGAAATCAAATCCCAGGTATTACATTACCTCCCGTCCCAGCAGCTTTTGGTCTGCTATCGGGTAGTCGCCGGCGCTGCTCTTGTAACTCTGGTGCAGCTGCTTGTGCTTCACTTTTTGGATAAGCTCGGGCAACCAGTCCCGCACCGCTCCGAGAGTGGTCTCCAGCCGCTCACATGTCATGCCGGGTTCAAATCTGTCCAGCAGGGCATCGTAACCGGCCTTGCCAGTGTGCGCCGAGCGAGCCTGGGCTTCTTCTCGCACCAAGGCGATTACCGCCTCAAGATTGGGGCGAAACCCTTGCCAATCGTTGTTTTGTCGCTGTTCACGCCATTGGTTTTCACAGCGATAACCCGCCAGCGTCTTGGCCTGCACCAAGTCCCCCGGTACGGCTATAGCTTGGGCATAGTGCCAGCGCATCTCTCTGAGGTTGGCTTGCTGCTCGATACTGAGTTCGGCGGCCTTGGCTTCGGCGCTATCCAGCCATTCGGCAAGCCGGGGCGAGGTTTTTAAACTGTGAATGTGTAATGCCAACTCGGCCATCGCCTCGGAGCGGGCCTCGCTGCCTCCCATGGGCATCATGGTGGCTTGGTCCCAGTCCCCCAGGGCACTGAAATGCTCAAAGTGGCTGATGGTACGAAAGTGCTGGCAAAGTTGCTGATATTCGGTTTTGGCTGTCATGGTGTGCTCTGGAATGTTTGGCATTCATCAAAGAATAACTGCCCCTATGCTAACCAAGCCAAGGGACGATACTCAAGCAGTTTTCAGTAGGCTTTACTCATGCATAGATTTATTAAGATAATGTTTTGTAACAAAAAATAAAGGTGTGGCACTAATTGGGGTATTCCCTGTTGCCGATATTGAGCCGGCAGTTTGCGACTTAAGGTTAACTGAGCCTGGTTAAGCCTCAAGCGTTGCTATGGCAGCATAAAGCCTTCTGGATTTGAGCCTTAGTGTGAACTGCTTCCGATTTCTGACGTCAAATGCAGATAAAAGCTATTGGAGTCCAAGCTTGCCTGGAGGTAAACTCAGGAATTACCTGAATTTAACAGGCATATATGGAATGTTGGCGACCGGGAGCGGTCGTCGCCCACAAGGAGGAATCCTGTGCTGGACTTTTTTCTGGCCCAGTCCAATCTGCCCTATGCTGTAGCCTTGGCAATAGTGGCACTGCTTGGAGTGATAGAGGGACTCACATTAATCGCGGGTATCAGCCTGATGGCCGCCATGGATGACTGGCTTCCCGATGCCGATCTTGATACTGACTTGCCTCAGGGCGGACTGACAGCACTGGCCGGTTGGCTCTGCCTGGATAGGCTGCCTGTGCTCATCTGGTTTGTGCTGGCGCTGGGATGTTTCAGTATTGCTGGCTACCTGCTTAACTATTTTTCCTGGCTGCTCACCTCTGCCCTGTTGCCGCAAGTGTTTTCTTTGCTGCTGGCTTTGCCGTTGGCGGCGGTTGCCTGCCATTTCCTCGGTGGGCAGTTGGCTAGAGTTCTTCCCAAAAATGAATCCAGCGCCGTCTCAATCGAAGATCTCAGCGGCAGCGTCGGCACAGTAACACTCGGCTGCGCCATCAAGGGTAATCCCAGCGAGGCAGTGGTTCAGGATCAGTACCGTCAGAAACACTATGTCTTGGTCGAGCCCGAAGACGAAGACACCGAATTCCCGGCAGGGGTGCAAGTGGTGCTGCTCAGACGCAGCGGCCGCGTGTGGTCTGCCACCCGTTTTGAACAATAATCTAACCAAAGAAGGAAACAACAGGAATGGAAACCATCCCGGGTTTGAATACCAGTGGCACCAGTATGTTGCTGTTTACCGCAGGCGCAGTAGTGCTCTGTCTGTTGGTGATAGGGTTTATTTTTGCCAAGCTCTATTGCCGCGCCACCAAAGAGATGGCCTTTGTGCGCACGGGTTTCGGTGGTGAAAAGGTAGTCAAAGATGGCGGTGCCATTGTCCTGCCGGTACTGCATGAAATTATTCATGTCAATATGAACACCCTGCGCATCGAAGTGGGCAAGACCCAAAAAGATGCCCTGATCACCAAAGACAGAATGCGGGTGGACGTCAAGGCCGACTTTTACTTGAGGGTGGCTCCCAATGCCGAAGGTATCTCCATGGCGGCCCAGACATTGGGCGGTCGCACCAATAGGGTGGAAGAGCTCAAGAAGCTGATGGAGTCCAAGTTTGTTGACGTGCTGCGCGCCGTGGCTGCCGAAATGAACATGACAGAGATGCACGAGCAGCGGGCCGACTTTGTACAGCGGGTGCAGAACAACGTTGCCAACGATCTCGAGAAAAACGGTCTGGAACTGGAGTCGGTTTCTCTGACAGGTTTTGACCAGACAGAGTTGGAGTTCTTCAATGAGAACAACGCCTTTGACGCCGAAGGTCGTGCCAGACTCGCCAAGATCATCGAAGAAAAGCGCAAAGAAACCAACGATATTCAGCAGGATAACAGGATCCAGATTGAGCTGCGTAACCTGGAAGCCGAAAAAGAGTCGCTGAACATCGAAAAGGCCGAAGAGGAAGCACGTCTGATCCAGCAGCAGGCACTGGAATTCAAGCGCGCCGAACAAAAGGCCGAGATCATCAAGCAGAAAGAGCAAAAGCAGCGTGAGGAGCGGGAGGCGGAAATCGCCAAGGAACGCGCCATCGAGTCGGCGGAAATTGAAAAGACCAAAGACATAGAAACCCGCGAAATTGAAAAGCGTAAGCAAATTGAGCAGGCCAGAATTCAGCAGCTGCGAGATATCGAAGTCTCCGAACAGGAGAAACAGATTGCGGTTGCCGCCAAGTCGGAAGAAGAATCTGCCGCCAGGGCCCGCGCCGCCGAGGCCGAAAAGCTCAAGGTTGAAAAAGAGGAAGCGGTAATCACAGTGCGTCAGGTGGCTGAGGCTAATCGTCGCAAAGAGATTGAAGTTATTGACGCCCGTAAAGAGGCGGAGCGGGAAGCCGTTGGGGTCACAGTTCAGGCTGAAGCCGAGAAACGCGCCGCCGAAGACAGATCCATAGCGATACTGACCGAAGCCCGCGCCAGTGCCGATGCCAAGATGCTCAAGGCCGAGGCCGATGAGAAGGTGTATGCGGTGGAAGCGGCCGGTAAACAGGCACTGCACGAAGCCGAGAACGTGTTGCGTGACGAGCAAGTTGCCCTGCAGCGCTCACTGGCGATCCTCAAAGTTCTGCCGGAAATCGTCGCCAATGCGGTTAAACCACTGGAAAACATCGAAGGCATCAAGATCCTTCAAGGCTATGGCAGCGGCGTAACCGGCCAATTGGGGACAGCTTCCGATGGCGCCGGTGTCAAGGGCGGCATTGCCGAGCAGGTTACCAGTGCGGCGCTCAACTACCGTGCCAACGCGCCTGTGGTCGACGCCATGCTCAGAGAGTTGGGGCTGGTAGATGTCGAAAAGGGCGGGCTGAATGATCTGCTGAGCGGCAACAATATGCTCACCCATGAAGCGCTGCAAATCGCCCGGGATACCAAGGCTAGTGTCGAGCCCAAAGTGGAGACGGTAAAGCCTGTCAGCCAAAACAATGTGGCCTATGAAGTGACTTTGGATATAGATAAGCCTGAGCAACCGAGAAACGCTTAAGCTAGGTTGTACTCATCAATGAATGCCCTCCAATAGGAGGGCATTTTCTTATCAAGCATTGTTTCTTCATATCAGGCATTGCTTCGGAAAATTCGTTTTCAATTTTCCAAGCCGGCCTCGGCTACGCCAATATGCAAACAAAGCCTAGCGGCGGCTTCGAAGGGGAATCGGTGTAATTCTGTTAGCGCTGAGTAGCTTGGAACATCTGAAGTGTCTGCAGACATACACCTAATTTCCAGGCAAAGGCGGAACTGTGACCGTCGAAAACAGGGCCGAATTTTGTTCCAGACAAATTCGGCATTTCCTACGTCCCTGTAGGTCAGATGTTTTCGTCGAGGCTACATGGACGTATTCACACTTTCCTGTTTAACGGCCAGCTCACCGTCCCTGGCTCGCGCTCGAAAGCATGTTGCTGTGCAACTCTCGCCGAATCACAGGATCGCCTGTGCATAAGCCTGCGGCAGGCAATGGGAGACGTCCGTCGCTGGAAGCTCAATCAACGTTATTTGGCTATTTGGGGCTGAAAGCCATGCTAGCCGCTGTGCCAGCGGCGTAAAGTCGTGGTGTTCCACACCACACCGGGCAAGGGGCTTTGCTTGTCCAAAGCCCCTTGCATCCCCAAGGACACCCCCGACGTAGCCGAAAACCCCGCTGGCTTATGAAGCAAATTGGCTACACTCAGGACTCGCCTCCTTGCTCGACCTTCGAGCCTCGACATCCCTGTCTCGGCTACGCCAATTTGCAACAACGCCAGCGGCGGCTCCGAAGGGGGATTCGGTGCAATTCTGTGACAATGGAGTAGCTTGAAATATTTGAGAGATCTGCAGATATACGCCTAATTCTAGGCACAGGCGGAACTGTGACCTTCCGAGCCAGGGATGGCGAGGTAGAGCTTACAAGGACGTACTTGCAGCGAGTCACAGGATCGCCTGTGCAAAAGGCGCACCGCAGGTGATGGGTTACACCGTGGCCGGAAGCTCGGCCAGTACTAACTTAGGAACTTTTAGCTGGAAGCTATGATAGCCGCTGTGCCAGCGGCTTAAAGTCATGTTGCTTTGGGTTTCAAACCCAGTCAATTCTGCTTCAAAAACAAACCAAATCAGGGTTTTGTTGCCTTTGTCAGAACTTGACCTTTGGCTAATTGTTTTCAAATTCAGTACTGGGTATTGTATAACCAATTCAAACGCTTAGCTTTAGCACTTTCTTAAGCTTAAGGCCGAAAGCAACAACACTTTTCTGCATTAAGCGGAATGCAGGGACAAACAGAGTTTGGACCCGTGCGGTAGCCATGGCTTCACTTAACGTTTTTTGTAGGCCTGGGGTGTAGGGTTCTTGGTTGTACGGCTTGGCGCGTTCATGACAAGCACCTCAGAACTGATTTTTATACAGTATTATTGCCGTTCCAGGGAAAATGCCGGGAATTTGTAGATAATTTTGCGCGTTATTTCTGTAACATTTTAGAAAATAACATTAAATTCATAAAGTTAAAAATACAGCTGGTAGATAATAGGTTTAGGAACCGCGCATGCGCGTTTAGCTGCAAGGGATATTAGGACTAAATGGTATTATATCCAGCCAATACAAATAGATAGCGATGCGTGTTTACACTCCTCCGAGGACTAAAACGCGCATGCGCACTATACAGCTGTTATGCAATTCCAAGCTAGGAGGCGAGTCCCTGTGCTATTAGATGCAAATGTTATAAACACTGGTGTGGCTGTATTAGCACTATTTTTATCAGTTTTTTCATACTTATTCACGAGAAGGTCTTGGTTTGAAAATAATCGCCCAATCATCACTGCCGAGATAAAAACGCACTCAGCTGGAAACATGGCAATTACCTACAACATATTAGTGCACAACACAGGAAATCGTCCTGCCGCTGACGTACTACTTACCACTGATGAAGAGAGCATAAAAAGGTTACTTGCTGAGAGTTCAAATCCTGCAGTAGCGAAAGAAATACAAAGTATTTTTTCGGGCGCAGGAGAAATTGCATTACTTCATAGTGGAGAAACCGTAAGTAATGGATTTGGCCACACTTCAGGGAGTGAGAATTCTCCCTTAAATTATGGAGTAAAACTTCCGATTAGAATTACCTACAGAACTTTGAGCGGTAAAAAATATACAACAAAACAAAATCTAATTCTAAAAGACTCTGAATACTTTGCTGGATCAGGCTGGGGTGAGCCAAATGCATAACCAGGCGTTCAAAAGCGTTCGCTGCGCTCACTGGGACCTCGCTACGCTCGGCCCTTTAACGCAGCGCTGGAGGATCCCCTCATAACTCTGGCCTCCCAGAGGTGTTAACCAGTTTAAGAAATTCACCCCAAGCCCAGCGAAAATGCGATTCTTTGATTGAGTATTCCGGACGTCGTCTCACTTCTTTGCCGAGCCGGAGCACAGATAGCACGTTTCTGTCACGTATCGTATTGGCTTGAAACCTCCGCTGCCACCCCAGATGCCTGGCTGCCAGACCGATGCACCAAAGCAGGATTTCTGCCAATAAAGCTATCAGCAACAACACATCATAACGGCGTGGACAAAAAAATAACAAAGACACCCATTATTAGCTGAGTGAAGACTCTAGTTGCCTGGTTCACAGAAAAACTGATGTTTTCACTGGGAGAAAATCATCTTTCAAGCCTTTTGAGGGCCATTCAGTTATTGAAATGAGCGCAAAAGTCAAATTTCAGACACGATGTCGGTCGAACAAAGTTCGATTGAAGAAAAATATCTTGGAGCCTCGGGGATTCAGCTAAACAGCTGCTGACAATGAGCGGCCCCCTGCCTTCGTCGTCGTTGCAGGTGAGTACAGTAGTCCGTAAGAGATTCCAGTGTACCAACCGGCCCCTTGAATAGACGGCTAAAGTTGGTCGTCAACTTGAGCCAGTTGTCGATGGGGATGTTTAGAAAAGATAGGACAGCCATATCTTTTTGATGTTTCGCCCAGGCTTGACTAGGCTTTGAAATACCCATCAAAGCTCAGTCGAGATTGGTTATGACCACCGCCCGTCGCCAGTTGATAGATGCTGAAAGTACGCCCTTTTACCACGTGATTAACCGTTGCGTGAGAAGGGCATTTTTGTGTGGTGAAGATGCACTGTCGGGGCGCAGTTACGAACATAGACGTGGCTGGATAGTGGATAAAATCAGGCAGTTGTCGTCAGTATTCTGCATCGACGTTTGCGCTTATGCGGTCATGAGTAATCACTACCATTTGGTGCTCAAAATCGACCTTGCTACGCAACAAGCGTTGTCACCATTTGAAGTCATTGAACGTTGGACAATGCTCTTTAGTGGCAATCCTGTAGCGGCAAAGTTCCTCAAGGGCGATAGTCTCTCAGACGGTGAGCGAATACTTTTGGATACGCTGATTGGTGATTGGCAGGAACGCCTTGGCAGTATCAGTTGGTTTATGCGCTGTTTAAACGAAGATATCGCCCGCAAGGCCAATCGAGAAGATGGTTGCAAGGGCGTATTCTGGGAAGGACGCTTTAAGTCGCAGGCGCTGCTCGATGAACAGGCGCTGCTGGCCTGCATGATGTACGTGGATTTAAATCCCATTCGCGCAGGTATTGCTGATTCACTACAAACTTCTGATTACACATCCATTCAGGAGCGCATAGAAGAAGTTGCTGAGCCTGCATCTGCCAACGCTTCAATTAAGCCACTGCTGCAATTTGATGGTGCAGCCACTGCCACCGAACAAAGCGGCATTCCGTTTCACTTTGCCGACTATCTGGAGCTGATTGATTGGACAGGTCGGGCGGTGCGGGAAGACAAGCGTGGCTTTATTACCTGTTCCAGGCCCAAACTACTGCTTGAGCTTGGTATCAGCGACGATGCCTGGATAACTTCTGCCAAGGAGTTTCGCCACCAGTACAGTGGCATGAGTGGCCGATGGGATGCGATGTGTGCCATGAAGGCCAAATATGGCGGTAAGTGGTGCCGGGGTAAGCAACAAAGCCAAGCAATACATCCCCATTAACTTTAAACCGTTCGTAATTTTGCATAAGCAGGCTTAAGCCTGCCGTTGGCCTGCCTGGCAATCGCAGTTTTTGTATGAAGCACGCAGATTACTCATCTCAGAGAGTCTCATTTCCAAAAATCCGTCGTTATTTATCAGAGACTGACCCCTGCAACGTGCTCCTCGCGGCTCAGAAAGTGTTTAGGATGTCCTGTATATTTCGCCCATCCGCACCGCAGGTGATGGACTACATAGTGGCCGGAAGCTCGCCAATACTAACTTAGGAACTTTTAGCTGAAAGCTATGCTAGCCGCTGTGGCAGCGGCCGAAAGCCGCAACCCTTCTATTGGCTAACAACCCCATTATTGAACACAAGGTGGATTCAGCGAACTTGGCCGGGGGACTGAGAAACCCGGACATGGCTCTTGCGGTGAGAGTGTTCACCAGTGCTACTTCCAAGGTCATGTCCAATGCTGAAAGTTAAGCCTTGAGCAATGCCAATGCGGGCTGTTGGTTATCAGGATAGAGTCGATAAGCCTTATGGTGCTTGATGCAACTGGCTTTCTTATCCCCCTGGCTGAGCAGAAGCGCATGTTTGACAGAAAACTGGGCAATCAACTGCTCGTCGGCGCGGATGTAAAGGGTGATGGGTTTGATCAATTTGCCATCGAGCAGATGCTGCTGATACTGCTCTGTGGAGATCACCAAGCTGTTTTGCCCCTGGCTGTCTAATTTGAGTTTACCGCTTACTTCAAAGTCGAGGATGACGAGCCAGCCTTCGGCCTGGAGCTCGGCAATCAGGTTCTGGAGCGATTGCCCCACTGCGGCATTATTGATGGCTGGCAGATATTGCGCCTGGATACGTTGAAGTACCTCGGGTAACTTGGCACCGGCCCCCAGGCTTCGGCCCTCTCTTATCCAGCGAGTGAGATCTTCTGCTACTAACTTTGAGAAACGTTTCTCTTTTAGTGACTGCACCATCCAGTTGCAGAGGAAATGACTTTCCGCCGCCGGGGTCTTGATGCTGCCGGCGGCATGGTTACGTTCCGCCAAAGCAGCGAGGCCGGCCTGGGTTAATGCCAGCAAGGCCTGATTGTAGCTTTGTTCTGTCATTGTTTTTCCGCGTGTAAGAGATATGGATGGGGCGCTGAGTATACCCTAAGCTGCAGTTTTCTATATCAGGCAGACAAAGAAAAACCACCACAATGGTTATCAGTAAGACAGTTATCCGATCTGTCTTCGCAGCTATCTTACTGTAAATTTTTCAATCTCAAGGATATCACTTGTCTGCCGGGCAACCGGGTTGTTTAATGAACAGAATGAGGTAGTAGCCGGTTGTTACCTCTGCCTCTATGGGCTTGGTTAAGATGAGTCTGATGGTGAGTCGATGGAATAACAGGAGAAGACAATGGCTAACGTATTGATCCTTGCCGGTGATTATGTGGAAGACTATGAAATCATGGTGCCGTTTCAGGCGCTGCAGATGGTGGGCCACAAGGTTACTGCTGTGTGCCCTGAAAAAGAGGCCGGTGATACTGTCAGGACGGCTATTCATGATTTTGAAGGCGATCAAACCTACAGTGAAAAACCTGGGCACAACTTCGTCCTCAACGGTGACTTTGAACAGATAAGTGCCGATGATTTTGATGCGCTGTTGATCCCCGGCGGCCGAGCACCCGAGTATCTGCGTCTCTATGATGAAGTGCTTGAGCTGGTTCGAGCCTTTGCCAAGGCGGATAAGCCGATTGCCGCAGTCTGTCATGGGGCGCAACTGCTGACCGCCGCCGGAGTGGTGCAGGGCAAGAAGGTGTCGGCTTATCCTGCCTGTGCCCCCGAAGTGCGCCAAGCCGGTGGTGAATATGCCGATATCGAGGTGACAGAAGCGATTACTGACGGCAAGTTGGTTACAGCGCCGGCTTGGCCTGCCCATCCTCAGTGGTTGGCGCAGTTCCATGCCTTGCTCTGAATTCCACTGCCCAGGGCCTTGTCCGCTCTGACGGAAAAGGTCATCTAAACGGGTCTTTCACTTGGCCGGAGATGCTATGTGTGAAATCTATTCCGGGGCGGCTCCCGCCTTGTTTGAGTTGAAAACCCGCTCGGTGCGTATATACCGTTCCTTATAGGCATTTAATCTGCTCAGAGCTGTGTCAGCCAACTGAGTACAAGTCGGATTGTCGATGGCATAGTGGTGCTATGGCGAGACAAGTTGGCGCAGTAATCGGGTGGCTGACAAGCTCCCAAAGGGGCGAGTTGAAAAGGTACGTATACATCGCAGAACAAAGTCGACTTATCCCGATAAATCTTCCATTGTCCCGCTTGCCTCCGCACCTTTTCATTCTCGCTGAGCGAGCCAACGCCTATGTGGAACGGTATTAGGCGTCGTCACCAGTATTCGCCTGGAAGCGATTTTTTGGCAGTTGCTGGAGGATATCGCTGCCGAGGCGGGGTTGAGTCTCGGTGAGTGCCTCAGCCGTATCCATCAAGAGGCCTGCTGCAAGGAAGGGCGAGTCAGCAATTTTGCATCCTTGCTGCGGGTGGCTTGCACCACCTATCTCAATCGCGGTGAGCGCTTGTCCCTTAGGGGAGCAAGCTTTGCCGCCGAGAATGCAAGTGTTTCCAGCTAGTGATAAATCCAGCTAAAACCCAACTAGCCAAAAGCCGCGCAGTGCGCGGCTTTTTAATGATTCAACATCGGAGCAAAAGCCCGTCATGCGGGGCGGCTCACTTGAGCTTCTTGGGCTTGATGCCGCTGGAGCCGACTTTAACCTTAACTCTGCGGCCGGACATGCTCTTTTCCGCTGCGACCTGCTCCGATGCGCTGCTGGCGCCCGGCTTTTTCTTGGCGAAGCTGCGGCGCTTTTGCAGTTGCTTGAGCAGGAGATCGCGATTACTCACTTCATAGCCTGGCATCATGATGCGCTTGAGTTTTTGGCCGATCAGTTTTTCGATGTCGGCCAGAGTGCGCTCTTCTTCGCGGCTGACAAAAGAGATGGCGACCCCCGTCTTGCCGGCGCGGCCGGTGCGACCGATACGGTGCACATAGTCCTCTGCCAGGAAGGGCAGATCGTAATTGACCACATACTCGAGATCCGGAATATCCAGGCCGCGGGCGGCCACTTCGGTGGATACCAACACTCGTACCTTGCCTTCCTTGAATTCTCTGAGCGCCCGGCGACGGCTGCCCTGGGCTTTTTCACTGTGCACCACGGCACTGGCAATACCGTCGAGATTCAGCTCCTTGACCAGATGATCCGCATCTTCACGGGTGGCGGTAAACACCAGCACCTGCTGCCAGTTCTTGCGCCCGATAAGCTCAGACAGGAGTTCACGCTTGCGGCGCTGCTCTACCGGGTAGACCACCTGGCTAACGGTCACCGCTGTGGTGTTTTGACGGTCGGCGGTGATGACCTTGGGCTTGTTCATTATCTCATCGGCCAGGCGCCTTACCGCGCCAGAGAAGGTGGCCGAGAACATCAGATTTTGCCGCTGCTTGGCGGCGCTCTGAAGTATTTTGTTGATATCGTTGATAAAGCCCATATCCAGCATACGGTCGGCTTCATCCAGTACCAGTACTTCCAGCGAGCCCAGGCTCAGGTTACCGGCCAGCAGTTGTTCCAGTAAACGCCCCGGAGTGGCTACCACTATGTCGGCGCCTTGTTTGAGTTTGTTGACCTGAGATGCCGACTTGACACCGCCAAACAGGGTGGCCACCGACAACTGCAGGTATTTGCCGTATTGGCGGGCATTGTCGGCAACCTGGGACACCAGCTCACGGGTCGGTGCCAGGATCAGGGCCCGGATATTGCCGGGTTTGAGTTCGAGCGGGTTATCCTGCAGGCGCTGCAAAATAGGCAGCACAAAGGCGGCTGTCTTACCTGTGCCCGTCTGGGCGCTGGCCAGCACGTCCTGACCGCGGCGAACCGCAGGGATGGCCTGTCTCTGAATCGGTGTCATGCTCTCATAACCGCACTCATTGAGCGCGCGGAGTATTTCGGGGGCAAAACTGTATGATTCAAACTTCATCTCGATATTCCTGTATTCAACCGCTTGGCGTGTGTCTTAGCTATTTCGGGTGTCGGCGGCCCAAATGCCGGAAGCTCAGGCCTGAGTAAACGCCAAGTGCCGGGATAACCCGGGCGGGCGCGGAGTATAGCAAAAAAATCCACCAAGGCCTGCTCATTTCTGCTTTATTCTTGCACTGCAAGGATAAATGCCCTGAGGCGCTGCGGATATCACTGTCTCTTGCAGATACAAGAATGCCGCCCGCAGGCGGCATTCTCTCACGATTTATTGGCTTAGCTGAACCAGCCGGCAAACATCTGCTTGAAGTAGTCCATCAGCTTGCTGAACCAGCTGCCTTCGTTGACTTCTTCCAATGTTACCAGTGGGAACTGGGCAATGTCTTTACCATCAAGCTGGAAGTATACCCGGCCGACGACTTCACCCTTGGCCAGCGGTGCGGTCAGTTCTTTGGTCAGTTCGAAGTTGGCCTGCAGGTTTTTAGCCTGACCCCGGTTGATGGTGACAGGAGTGTCAGTGGTTACACCCAAGTCCACTGTGTCACGGTCGCCGTACCAGATCTTCTGGGTGACAAAGCTGTCACCGGCCTTGTAAGGGGTGATGGTTTCAAAGAAACGGAAGCCATAGTTGAGCAGTTTCTTGCTCTCGGCCTTACGGGCGGCTTCACTCTTGGTGCCCATGACCACGGCAATCAGGCGCATGCCGTCTTTGGTGGCTGAGGATACCAGGTTATAGCCGGCACCCGAGGTGTGGCCTGTCTTGATGCCGTCGACATTGAGGCTGTTATCCCACAAGAGGCCGTTACGGTTGTACTGCTTGATACCGTTGTAGGTAAAAGATTTTTCCTTGTAGATATCGTACTCGTTGGGTACATCACGGATGAGGGCTGCACCCAGCAGCGCCATATCATAGGCGGTGGATTTGTGGTTGTCCGAATCCAGGCCGTGGGAGTT
Organism: Shewanella sp. VK101; assembly: GCF_056497865.1. NCBI lineage: Bacteria > Pseudomonadati > Pseudomonadota > Gammaproteobacteria > Alteromonadales > Shewanellaceae > Shewanella > Shewanella sp. VK101. The sequence continues at coordinate 3,727,790 of NZ_CM151402.1, read as the reverse complement.
TTCAAAGTAGCTGTCACGCATGCCCAGCTGTTTGGCCCAGGAGTTCATCAGATCGACGAAGGCGCCTTCGGTTCCGGCAATGTGCTCGGCCATGGCAACACAGGCATCGTTACCGGATTGGATGATTATACCCCGGTTCAGATCCGAGACTTTAACCGTCTTGCCGACTTCGATAAACATCTTGGAGGAGTCGGGGAAGTTCTTCGACCAGGCGTTCTTGCTGATGGTCACATCGTCATCGGGAGAGACATTACCCGCCTTGATCTCCTGACCTATGACATAGCTGGTCATCATTTTGGTCAGGCTGGCAGGGTTGAGGCTTTCGTAGGCGTTATTTTCCGCCAGTAAGCGCCCTGAGTTGTAATCCATCAAGACATAGGCCTTGGCGGCAACATCCGGTGCATCTGGGACGACTATCGGGGCATTGTTGGCCTGTGCGGCGGAAACTGAGGCACAGGCGAACAACAGAAAGGCTTTCGCGGGACTTTTTACAAAATTCATCATTACCTGAATACGTCTTCTGGTTGGAGTCGGAAAATATGCTGAAATTCGCAGCGAGTATAACATTAGTCGACCGGAGATTTCAGTTAAGGTTCCTTAATTAGTTAAAAATATGGTGGAATTTTGAACGCTTATGATTTTGGTTCAGTCACCATATAGCTGCTCGGGAAGCCTTCCTGCTTCAGCTTTTCCAGCAATTTGGCGGCAATACCTTCATGGCTGACCGGGCCGAGTTGCAGCCTGTATACCGGCTTGGCATCGGTAATTCGGCTCTTGACCTGATACTTGTTTTCAAGCTCTGAAGCCAACTCAAGCAGACGTTCGCGCGAGCCGGATGCCATCACCTGCACATAGTGCAAATTGTCGCTGCGAAGCTCGGCCATGGTCTGGCTCTCTTCACTGTCCTCAAACAGGACTTCCAGCCTCACCTTGGCGGTGCCTGTCTTCAGCATGTCCAGCCGGTAAGCCGCGGCGTAGGACAGATCTATCACCCTGTCTGGGTGAAAGGGGCCACGGTCATTGACCCTGACAACCACGCTCTTGTTGTTGGCCAGGTTGGTGACCCTGACATAACTGGGCAGTGGCAATGTCTTGTGCGCCGCCGACATGGAGTACATGTCATAGGTTTCACCGTTGGAGGTCAGATGGCCGTGAAACTTGGCGCCATACCAGGATGCCAGCCCCTCAACCTTGTACCCCTTGCCGGACGGCATCACCTGGTAGGACTTGCCTCTGACCTGGTAATCCTTATTGCCCTGTTTGCTGTAGGGTTCGAACCTGGGATGGGCATCTTCCACCTTGGAGACATCCGGGGCATCGGCCGGAGGCCTATCATCTTTCATGGTGTAACGGCCCGAGTTGCCGGCACAGGCGGCCAGCAGAATCGAAGCGGTCAGTGGCAGCAATAGTTTAAGTCTTGTCATGGTGGGCTTTGAGTTGTTCACTGAATTGATAAACCGCCATGGCATACAGCGGGCTGCGATTGTAACGGGTGATCACATAGAAGTTGTTCAGCCCCAGCCAATAGTCGTTGGCATCGGCCTGTTCCAGCTCGATAAGCAGCGCTTTTTGGCTGGCATCCAGATCCCGGTTTTCCTTCAGTGCCACCTCGGGAGAGAGGATATCGGCCACTTGGTAATTGAGCTTTTCTCCCTTCCAGACCTTGGCCTTGGGTGTGGCTGTGGTGCTCAGCTCCAGCGCCACCGGCTCACCGGCTTTCCAGCCGTGACGGTGAAAATAGTTGGCTACTGAACCTATGGCATCGTCGACACTGCCCAGCAGATCCCGCTTGCCGTCACCGTCAAAGTCGACCGCGTAGGCCAGATAGCTTGAAGGAATAAACTGGCCATAGCCCATGGCGCCGGCGTAGGAGCCCAGGAGCGTTTCCTTATTGAGTTGCTCCTCTTTAAGCAGCGTCATCAGCTTGGCAAATTCGCCGCGAAAGAAAGTCGCCCGTGGCGGGTAGTAGAACCCCAGGGTATAGAGGGCATCGATCACCGGGTACTTGCCCATGTAACCGCCGTAGAAGGTTTCAATACCGATAATGGCCACTATGATTTGCGGATCCACGCCATAGGTCTTGGCGGCGCGCGCTATGGTCTGTTCGTGCTGCTGCCAGAAATTCAGCCCGGCTTCGAGGCGCTTTTCGGTCAGAAAAATGGGGTAGTACTGATGCCAGGGTTTGGCCTCCCAAGGGCTGGAGATGGCATCCAATACCGCCTGGTTTTTCTGGGCCGAGGCGAGGAAGCTTTCGACTTCTTGCTGGCTAAAGCCCTGGCTCTGTTGCTGTTTGATAAAATCCTGCTTGAGCTGCTCGGGAGAGGGCACCTCGGCGGTGGCACAGGCGCTGAGGTTGAGACTCAGCAGCAGGCCCAGAGGTGCGAGCAGCTTTTTGAATGTCGGCATGTAAGGCGTTCCTATCTGTCGATGAAGCGTCTATGGGTGTGAATACTCATTAGAATGCCAAAAGCGGCCATCAATGTCAGCATAGAGGTGCCGCCATAACTTATCAGCGGCAGTGGGACTCCCACTACGGGCAAAATACCGGACACCATGCCGATATTCACAAACACATAAACGAAGAAGGTGAGGGTCAGCGAGCCGGCCAGCAAGCGGGCAAAGCTGGTTTGAGCCCTGGAGGCGATCACCAGGCCGCGGCCGATCACATAGAGATAGAGTGCCAGCAGCAGCAGACTGCCGATAAGGCCAAACTCCTCACCGATCACGGCGAATATAAAGTCGGTGTGGCGCTCCGGCAAAAACTCCAGCTGCGACTGAGTACCATCGAGCCAGCCCTTGCCCCAGAGTCCGCCTGAACCTATGGCAATCTTGGACTGAATGATGTGGTAGCCGGTACCGAGCGGATCGGCCTCGGGATCCAGCAAGGTCATCACTCGATTGCGCTGGTAGTCGTGCATCAAAAAGAACCACAGAATCGGTAGCAGCGCCAGCACGGCGGCGATAAAACCGCCGACAATGGCCCAGCTCATGCCGGAGAGAAACAGTACAAAGATCCCCGAGGCGGCCACCAGAATTGAGGTGCCGAGATCCGGCTGTTTGGCGATAAGCAGAGTGGGGATCAGCAAAATCACCCCTGCACCGGCCAGATAACGCTTCTTCGGCGGCAAGGGAAACTTGGAGATAAACCAGGCCATGGTGATAGGGAAGGCCAGTTTCATCAGCTCAGACGGCTGAAACTCCATGAAGCCCAGGTTGAGCCAGCGTTGGGCGCCCTTGTTGATCTCACCGAAGAAATGCACCCCCAGCAGCAGCGCGACCCCGGCAATATAGATGGGCAGAGCCCAACGGCGAAACACCTCGGGGTTAATCTGGGCGATAAACAGCATCAGCCCAAGGGACAGCCCCATACGGAATAGCTGCCGCTCCATCATGGCCAGGTCTTCACCGCTGGCAGAATAGATGACGAACAGGCCAAAGCCCATCAGGCCCAGGATGCCGAGCAGCAGCGGCAGATCGATATGCATCTTCTGCCAGATATTGGGTTTACGGCTGTGGCTCATGTTTCAACTCCCAGGTATCCCGCAGCAGATATTCATCCAGCATGGCCCGGGCAACCGGCCCGGCGTTGGCGCCGCCCCAACCGGCGTTTTCCAGTACCACCGCCAGCACTATTTTCGGATTTTCGTAGGGGGCATAGGCGATGATCAGCGCGTTGTCGCGCAGATGCTCGTCAATGGAGTCCGCATCATACTTCTCATCTTCGGCAACGCTGAAGACCTGGGCGGTACCTGTCTTCATCGCCGCGGTATAACTGGCATCAGTGAAGCGACTCTTCTGCGCGGTGCGGCGCATGGCCTCGTTGATGATCTCCCAGTTATTTTTGTTTTTCAGCACTATCGGCGGCCTTTCATCCACCGGCGTCTCAATGCGGGCTGTGTTGTCCTTGATGGCCTTGAGCAGGTGCGGGGTAAAACGTTTGCCGCGGTTGGCCAAAATGGCTGTGGCATTGGCCAGCTGCAACGGCGTGGTGGTCCAGTAACCCTGGCCAATCCCGACCGAGATGGTGTCGCCTATGTACCAAGGTTGGTTGTACTTGAGGCGTTTCCAGTCCCTCGATGGCATTACCCCGGCAGACTCTTCGAAGATATCCACCCCGGTATTCTGACCGAAGCCGAACTGATCCATAAAGCCGGAGATCTTGTCGATGCCCACCTTGTAGGCCATGTCGTAGTAGAAGGTATCGCAGGAGTGAACTATGGAGTCATAGACATCCACCCAGCCGTGGCCCCAGCGTTTCCAGTCGCGATATTTACGGTCGACCCCAGGGATCTGCCAAAAGCCCGGATCCCAGATGCGGGTCTTCTCGCTAATGGTTTGATCTTCCAGCCCCAGGAGCGCCAGATGTGGTTTGACCGTGGAGGCCGGGGCATATTGCCCTTGGGTTGCGCGGTTAATCAAGGGGCGCGAGCGGCTGTTGAGCAGCTCGCTGTAGGCCTTGGAACTGATCCCGTGCACAAACTGGTTCGGGTCATAGCTGGGGCTGGAGACCATGGCCAGAATCCCGCCGTCTCTTGGGTCTATTGCCACGATTGAGCCGCGGCGGCCATCCAGCAGCTCGGTGGCCTTTTGCTGCAGCTGCAGATCCAGTGTCAGGTAGATATCCTGTCCTGGCTCGGGCTGGGTCACCTTGAGGGTGCGAACACTGCGTCCCAGGTTATTGACCTCTTCCTCCAGATGCCCGGGCAGGCCGTGGAGCAGGCTCTCATAGAACTTTTCTATCCCCTGTTTGCCAATGTCTTTGGTGGCGGCATAGTTTTTCCAACTGCCGGAGCGTTCCAGCGCGTCTCTGTCCCTGGAGTTAATTTTGCCGACATAGCCCAGCACATGGGTCAGCAGGCTGCTGTAGGGATAGTGGCGTTTAAGACCGGCATCGACATAGAAACCATCGAACCTGTGTTGGTTAACACTGAACAGGGCCACCTCGTCTTCCGTCAGCCGGGTCTTGAGCGGCAAGGGCTTGAAGCGGCGGTGATATTTCAGTGACTCGGTGAAGCTGTCGCGCTCATCCTGACTGAGGTCGATAACGGTTGAGAGTTCATCCAGCGTCTGCTGCATGTTCTTCACCTTCTCCGGGATCACTTCCAGGGTGTAGAAGGGCAGGTTCTCTGCCAGCAGCTTGCCGTTACGGTCATAGATCAGGCCGCGGCTGGGCGCCAGCGGTACCACTCGGATACGGTTATCATTGGAGCGGGTTTCGTAGTCTTTGAAAGACACCACCTGCAGATAGTAGAGGTTGCCGAGCAACAGGCTGAGCAAAGCGACCACGCAGACAAAGGTAAACAGCGCCCGGCGTTTGAACAGTGCCGCCTCGGCGGCGTGATCATGCATGGTTATTCGCTTTCTACGCGGCAATGGATTCTCTCCGGCTCAAACAGTTAATGCAAAGTCAGCTAATGCAAGTGGCTCTTGGGTGCCTTATTCCCTGTGGTAGGGATGATTGTTGTTGATGCTCCAGGCCCGGTAAAGACTCTCGGCCACCACGACTCTCACCAAGGGGTGGGGCAGGGTCAGGGCCGACAGACACCAGCTTTGGCTGGCGGCTTGTTTACAGGCGGGAGCCAAGCCTTCCGGGCCGCCTATCAGCAGGCTGACATCCCGGCCATCGAGCTGCCATTTTTCCATGGCAGAGGCGAGTTCCGGAGTAGTCCAGTTCCTGCCCGGCAGATCCAGAGTGACGATATGGTTGCCCTTGGGAATCGCGGCCAACATGGCTTCGCCCTCTTTTTGCAGAATACGGGCGATATCGGCATTCTTGCCCCGCTTGCCGGCGGGGATTTCAACCAGCTCCAGCGCCATGTCCCTGGGGAAGCGGCGCTGGTACTCGGCGAAACCCTTGCTGACCCAGTCCGGCATTTTGGTGCCTACGGCAACGAGTTGCAGTTTCATCAGGCGTTGGCGTCAGACCAGAGTTTTTCCAACTGGTAATGTTCGCGGGTTTGCTCCTGCATCACATGCAGAATCACATCACCCAGATCCACCAGAACCCAGTCGCTGCTGTCGCGGCCTTCTACGCCCTGAGGTTGCATGCCGGCTTGCTTGGCTTCGGCAACCACATTTTCAGCAATGGCGCGAACATGGGTCTTGGATGTGCCTGAGCAGATAACCATAAAGTCGGTCACGTTGGACTTTTTGCTGACATCCAGCACGACTATGTCCCGAGCCTTGAGATCATCGACCTTGTCGACAACAAATTGTTTCAGTTCTGTGCCTTGCACGCTGAAGATCCTCTCATGTTTTTGATCAAGCGCAGTAGTATATCAGCGCAGGCGGGCAAGTCCCATAGCATTTATCGTCCATCCACCGCAGTTAACCGCCAAGATAGAGGCGGTTTGCGACTATATACTCGAGCACGGCTTTGGGCATGGCGGCGCGGCAGGCATTAATGTCACCGGCAGCGATGGCGCGGCGAATGGCCGTGGAGGAGAAGGGCTGCGGCTTGACCGAGAGGCTGATGATTTTGCCGTATTGTGCTTTTTCAATGCCACCGCTACTGCTATTGCCATTTGCATCGTCACAGACTCTTGCCGCCAAGGCCTGGGTGACCGAGCAGCCTCTTTGGGCCAGTTCGGTTTGGATTTCGGCGTCCTTTGGTAGGTTCCAGTCCGGGCGCTTGCAAACCACCAGGTTACACAGGGAAAACAGCCGCTGCCATTGATGCCAGCTCGGCAGTGACAGCAAGGAATCTGTACCCATGATGAATTGAAATTCGGCGCCTGGGAAAGCTTGCTGCAGTGCTTCCAGCGTCGCGACGCTATAGGAGGGGGCATTGCGTTTGAGCTCGATATCGCAAATGTCCATATCGGGGAACTCGTCGCAGGCCAGTTTAAGCATGGCCAGGCGCTGCTCGCTGCTGGCGGTGGCCTTGGCCTTGTGCGGCGGAATATGGTTCGGCAGCAACCAGAGCTTATCCAGCTCTAGCCGGGCTTTGACTTCGGCTGCGGGTTTGAGGTGACCATAGTGAACTGGGTCGAAAGTACCGCCCATCAGCCCGATACGCATCCTGTCTCCTCAGTCGAACTCAATATGGCCAAGATGGCGCGCCGCCTTGGGATCGAACAGCAAACACAGATGGGAAAGGCCGGTCCAGTTTTCCTGGCCTTGCTGTTTCAGTGCCAGCTCCAGTTTGGAGGCGATAGCCAGCATGGACTCTATGGCTTCCAGGCTCAGCCGGGTGAGGGCGCCCTGATAGAGCGGCTTGCGCTTGTCCCAAATTCTATGTTTGCCGAACAGGCTATTGAGGCTCTCGCCCTGACTGCGGGCCGATTGCAGCGTCAGCAGCAAGGTCAGCTCCTTTTGCAGCGCCCAATGGATAATGGGCATGGCGGTTTCTTCGGCCTTGAGCTGGGCAAGGATATGCTGGGCCTTATCCTGTTGGTTGGCCAGCAGGGCATCGGTCAATTGGAACACGCTGAAGCGGGATTGATCTTCGAAGTAGCGGCTCAGCTCTTCGCTGTCCACAGGACGGGCTCCGGCCAGCAGTTGCAGCAGTTGCATCGCCTGATCGGCCGCCAGCAGATTGCCTTCGTAGAGGGCATACAGCATGGCTCTGGCATCGTTTTTGAGATTGAGCCGATAGTATTGAATACGGCCGTCGAGCCAGCGCTGGAACTGGGCCCCTTCGGGTGTGGCGCAAGGAACATAAAGACCTTGGCTGTCCAGGGCTTTGAACCACTTGCTGTTTTGCTGATCGCGGCCAAGCTTGGGGCCGTCGATGATAAGCAAGATATCCGGGTTTTGTTCAGCAATAAGGCTTTGCAGCATGGCGCCGCCATCTGCACCCGGCTTGGCCTGGGGCAGGTTGAGCTCTATGATTCTGCGACTGGCAAACAGGCTCATGGCGTGCCATTCGTTGGCGAGATCTTGCCAGTTGAAGTTGGCTTCCTGAGTCAGCTGTAACCTTTCTTCAAAGCCTTGGCTGCGGGCGGTAGCCAGGATTTGCCGCTTGCTGCTGTCCAGCAGATAGGGATCGTCGCCCAGCAGCAGATAGCAGGATTTCAGCGGCGACAACTGCCGGTGTAACTGATCCGGATAGACCCGCATCAGTTCACCTCGATGGCGGCCAGAGTCTGGATGATGTTATCGGCGGCCTGAATGCGCATCTCTTTGACCAGCAACTCCATCTCGCGGCTCTTGGCCAAGGCGGTGCGAGGGTCGTCGAGATAATCGCGGCGGATTTCCACATCGAAAGGCTGTGCTTCCTTGCCCGGCAAAGACACGGCAAAACGCACATGGTAGATGAGTTCATATTCGGCGACGTTGCCTGTGGGGTAGAGCGACAAGGTTGAGCGCTCCAGAGTGTCGCTCAGCAGCACCAGCCGGGGAATGCCCTTGGCGGGTTCCCCTATGCCGACATTGTTGAGACGCAGGCGTTCACGCACCAGGCGGCTCAGCTCGCTGTATTTGTCGCTGCTCTCCAGGCTCAGCTTGCTGAGCTCGGGCGGAATGGAATAACTTCCCTGAAGTTGAAAGCCGCAACCGGCACTGGTCATAACGACCAGTGCCAGCAGGGCGAACATCAACTGCTTCACGCTTAAAGATAGTTTCAGCATGGATGTCCTGTTTTTTCTCAGTTGGCGACTATGTTCAGCAGTTTACCGGGAACATAGATCACCTTGCGGATGGTCTTGCCTTCGGTGTGCTTTATCACCTGTTCATCGGCCAGACCCAAGGCTTCGACCTCTTCCTTGGCGGCATCGGCCTCCACAGTGATCTTGGCTCTGAGCTTACCGTTGACCTGCACCACGATCAGCTTGCTGTCTTCGACCAGTGCAGATTCGTCGGTTTCGGGCCAGCTGGCTGACTCGATATCGCCTTCCATGCCCAGCTCCTGCCACAGGTTGAAGCTCAGGTGTGGGGTGATGGGGTACAAGAGACGCACCACGGCAGACAGGGCTTCGGCCATCAGGGCTCTGTCCTGCTCGGTTTCCTGCGGAGCCTTCTGCAGCGCGTTCATCAGCTCCATCACGGCGGCAATGGCGGTGTTGAACATCTGGCGGCGGCCGATATCGTCAGTCACCTTGGCGATGGTCTTGTGCAGCTCGCGGCGCAGTGCTTTCTGCTCGCCGGTCAGAGCCGCGATATCCAGCGCTGGAGCCGCGCTTTTGGCGATATGGTCGTGGGCCAGTTTCCACAGACGCTTGATAAAGCGGTGGGCACCTTCCACGCCTGACTCCTGCCATTCCAATGTCAGCTCCGGTGGTGAGGCAAACATCATGAACAGTCGCACAGTATCGGCGCCGTACTTCTCTACCATCACTTGCGGATCGATGCCGTTGTTCTTCGACTTGGACATCTTGCTCATGCCGGTGTAAGTCAGCTCATGGCCTTCATTGTCCACGGCCTTGAGGATCCGACCCTTGTCGTCTTTCTCAACCACGGTCACTTCCAATGGCGATACCCAAACGCGGGCGCCTTTCTCGTTGCTGTAGTAGAAGGCATCGGCCAGTACCATGCCTTGAGTCAACAGACGCTTGGCAGGTTCGTTGGAGTTAACCAAACCGGCATCACGCAACAGTTTGTGGAAGAAGCGGAAGTACAACAGGTGCATACAGGCGTGTTCGATACCGCCTATGTATTGATCTACCGGCAGCCAGTAGTCGGCCTTGGCTGGATCCAGCATCTGATCTGCCTTGGGTGAGCAGTAGCGGGCATAGTACCAGCTGGACTCCATAAAGGTGTCGAAGGTGTCGGTTTCGCGCAGGGCATTTTGGCCGTTGACTGTGGTCTTGGCCCACTCTTTGTCGGCCTTGATTGGGCTCTGGACCCCATCCATGACCACGTCTTCCGGCAGAATGACCGGCAGTTGTTCTTCAGGCGTAGGCATCACAGTGCCGTCTTCCAGAGTCACCATAGGGATAGGTGCGCCCCAGTAGCGCTGGCGGCTGACGCCCCAGTCGCGCAGGCGGAAATTAACCTGGCGCTTGCCTTTGCCTTCGGCACTCAGCTTGTCGGCGATGGCGTTGAAGGCGGCTTCAAAGTCCAGACCATCGAACTCGCCTGAGTTGAACAGTATGCCTTTTTCAGTGTAAGCGGCTTCAGAGATATCCAGCTCGCCATCGGCAGGCTTAATCACGCCCTTGATCGCCAGGCCATACTTGGTGGCGAATTCATAGTCACGCTGGTCGTGGCCGGGAACCGACATCACGGCGCCGGTACCATAGTTCATCAGGACAAAGTTGGCGGCCCAAACCGGGACTTCTTCGCCTGTCAGCGGGTGGATCGCCTTGAGGCCGGTATCGACACCTTTTTTCTCCATGGTGGCCAGCTCGGCCTCGGAGGCGGTGCTCTGCTTGCACTCTTCAACAAAGGCTGCCAGCGCCGGGTTGTTGGCGGCGGCTTTCTCGGCCAGTGGGTGACCGGCGGCAATGGCCACATAGGTCACGCCCATCACGGTATCCGGGCGTGTAGTGTAGATGTCGAAGCTATCGTCGGAACCGGCCACCTTGAAGGTCATCTCGACCCCTTCGGAGCGACCAATCCAGTTACGCTGCATGGTCTTGACCTGCTCAGGCCAACCTTCAAGGGTATCGATATCGTTCAGCAGCTCTTCGGCGTACTGAGTGATCTTGATAAACCACTGAGGGATCTCTTTCTGCTCAACCACAGTGTCGCAGCGCCAGCAGCAACCATCGATAACCTGCTCGTTGGCCAGTACAGTCTGGTCATTGGGGCACCAGTTGACTGAAGCTGTTTTCTTGTACACCAAGCCTTTTTCATACAGTTTGGTGAAGAACCACTGTTCCCAGCGATAGTATTCCGGGGTACAGGTGGCAATTTCACGGCTCCAGTCGTAGCCAAAACCCAGCATTTTCAGCTGGTTCTTCATGTAATCTATGTTTTCATAGGTCCAAGGCGCCGGCGCAGTGGCGTTCTTGATCGCGGCATTTTCTGCCGGTAGACCGAAGGCATCCCAGCCGATGGGCTGAAGCACATTTTTACCCTGCAGACGCTGGAAACGGGAAACTACGTCACCTATGGTGTAGTTACGCACGTGTCCCATATGCAGCCGACCTGAAGGATAGGGGAACATAGAGAGGCAGTAGAACTTCTCTTTACTCGGATCTTCGGTGACTTCAAAAGTTTTCTTTTCTGCCCAGTGCGTTTGCACTTTGGCTTCGATTTCTGAGGGATTATATTGCTCTTGCATCAGGTTTTTCGGCAATGCCGCCCATTATTTTGACATGCGCGCTATACTGCGCCGTTTAGATCTGCATAGAATAAACCAGAAGTGAGTCATTAAGAAAGGTTCGTCTTAAAGGAGTATTGGCCATGAGTGAGAGAAGTACGGAGTTACTGGCGCTGTATCAGGCCTTGATTGACAGAGTCAAACAACAGTATAACCAAGATAACTCATTGACAGTTAAGAGCTTATTTAACTCTATCAAGGAAGGGAAAGAGTATTTGGCCATCAAGCAGCAGGCCGGTGAGGCCGAGCTGTCTCTGGTCGAGGAGTTCCTCAAGCGGGATATCGCCAGTTATATCCAGAGCCAAACGGAAGATGACATCAGTTACAGCCCCACTATGCTGACACTGGAAAATACCCTCTGGCATTGGCTGGGCGAAATCAGTGACCGCAGCCAGGTGGAGTGGCACGAACTGGCCCATGAGTTCAAACACCATGGTTATTATCAGAGCGGCGATATCGTCAGTCAGGGCAAGATGGTCTGCAGTAACTGCGGCCATGAGATGGACTTCGAGTTCCCAGGCATCATTCCCGATTGCCCCGAGTGTGACCACTCGGAATTTACCCGTGAAGCGCTGGCGCCCTGAATCATAGATGTTCAGGCTTTCAATGGCTTGGAGCTCAAGGGAAAACCCTCAAACCCACAGACATAAAAACGCAGGCTCCGGCCTGCGTTTTCTATGCTGTTTATACCGTTTGAGACTGGCAGGTTTTGGCTGCAGATGTGCTGCTTCTCAACACAGGTTGTGATCAACTGTTATCGCGATAGGCGGCGATTTTGGCAAGTGCTGCCTTGATTTCCTGCTTGCGACCCGCATCTGCCAGCTCGCGCCCTGGCCTTGGGGCGGCTTCGAGCGCCTTTTGCAGGAAAGGCTGGGCTTCGTCATACCTGTCCTCTTCCAGCAGGAAGTCGCCGTAGAAGTAGTTGCTGTCTATACCATCGGGGTTGAGTTCCAACGCCTGCTTCAACAACTCCTCGGCCTTGTCATCGTCCCCAAAGCCCAGCGGCCAGCCGGGCACCTTGTAGTAAAGCACCCCGAGACTGGTATAGGCCGAGCCCTTGAGCGCGGTGGGATCTTGCTTAAGCGCCTGCTCAAAGTCACTGCGAGCCCGCTTGGTATACTTGAGGGCACCGAGGCCGCCGCTGACCCCGGCATAGGTAGAGTTGATAATCCCGTGCCAGATGCGCACGCCCGTACTTTTAGGGTGGGATTGCACCGACTCATCCGCCAGCTTCAGCAGTTTAACGAAGGCTTTTTCCTGCTCGTCGCCGCTGAGTTGATAGTTGTTGATGGCCCAGTCATGTTGCAACTGTTTGACGGCCAGATCGCTGGCGTCATCGGCCCAGAGCGAAGGACTCACCAGCAGCGCTGCGCTCAGGCACAAGAGTTTAAATGGCTTCATGTTTATCTCCTTCGGTGATGGGGTTGGCCGTGTCTTGTATTGGGATGGCCCTTTGGCAAAACTGGCGGATAAGTGGCAGTTTCTTGCGGGTATCATTGTTAACCAGGCCGGGCAGCAGGGCGTTTATCCGCACAAACAGCTTTTCCGGCCAACCGATAAAGCGGCGGCCCCGGCGATTATCGGCCAGATCCCGGCAGAGGATGTCGGCCACCCATTCAGGGCTGTCCTGACGGTTGCCGAGCGCCGAATTGAGCTGGCGCATCGATTCTGTGTTGAGTTCGGTATCCGTGGCTCTGGGGGCGAAATAGAGCACCTTAATCTTGCTGTCGGCCAACTCCCGCTCCAGTGCTTCGGTAAAGCCTCTGAGGCCAAACTTGCTGGCGCAGTAAAGACTGGAACCCGGGTAGCCTATGCTGCCGAGAATGGAACCGACATTGATGATGGCGGCCTCGGACTGGCGTTTGAGCAAGGGCAGCAGGGTGCGGCAACAGTTGATGGGCGCCTCCAGGTTCACCGCCATCATGGCGCGGGTATCACAGGTGTCGCTGGCTTCCAACATGCTGAGTTGATTGACCCCAAGGCAGTTGATCAACACCTTGGGGCTGAATACCCCGGCGGCCTGACGCAGCTGACACTGACCGCCACTGCTGGTCAGATCGGCACTTAAGGTGTGATGCTCCCCGGCAAGGCTCTGTTTCAGGGCATCGAGCTTGGCTTGATCCCGGCCGCAGAGCAGCAGTCTGGCGCCTTTGGCCGCCAGCGCCCTGGCGATGGCGCTACCGATGCCGCCACTGGCGCCCGTGATGATGACATTCAGATGCTTGAGTTCCATATTGGTCACCGTTTTCAGGAGGCCAGCGCGAAGGCCTGGGCCGGCGCCAGCTCGCGGAATATATTGCCGTAGAGGCGGTAGAAGTTGTTGGCGGCGTGAATGATCAAGGCCTGTTCTTCGGGATCCTCAATCCGGTTCATCAGCCCCTCAAAGAAATGGATATGTTGCTTGTCCAGCTCGCCGTGAGACTTGAGATAACTGAAGGCTGAATCCGGCAACCCCAGGCGCGATTGCACTTTCTCGGCTGCCAGCAGCGCCAGATTAATGCTGGTGCCTTCCAGAACATTGACCATGCCGAAAAAGCCCAGCGGACTTACCCGATTCACCATGTCGTAGGCGTAAGCCACCATGACCTCTGTGGCAAACAGCGGCGTGCTGCGTCTGGCCTTTTCCTTGTCAAAACCGCAGGCGGCTATGTCATTGAGGATCCACTCCTGGTGGCCTTGCTCCTCTTCGATATACTCGGCTACCGCCACCCTGAGCCATTCCTTGCTTTCCGGCAGTCTGGCGCCTGTGGCCATGAGCAGCGGCGAAGTGTGCTTCACATGGTGATAGGCCTGGTGCAGGAAGGCGACATATTCCTCCAGGCTTATCTCTCCTTGCAGACATTTGCCTATGATGGGACTGGCCAGCAGATACTCGCGTCCGCTCTGGGTTGCTTGTTGTAATTGGTCGTAGAAATTCATTATAGGGCTTCCTCAAGATATGGGGTTTCAGATAGATAGAGCTGTTCTATCTGAGCGGCCAGGGCGCTCAGCAGTGAGGCACGCTTGACCCTGCCATTGGCTGTGGTGTGAGGCTTGAGCTCGGTTTCATTCAGTCTTATCCAGCGTTTGATCCTGGCGTAGTCGGGCAGTGTGGCATTGACCGCATCCAGCCAGACCTGGAGCTGCTCATTGCTGACTTGGTGCGGAGCGCACAGCAGCGCGCTGAGCCAGGGTTTGGCGTCGCCAAGCACCATACACTGACTCAGCAGCGGTCTGGCCATCAGCGCCGACTCCACCCACTCAGGGCTGATATTGCGGCCAAAGGAGCTGATAAGCAGATGCTTGCGGCGCCCGTTAATGGTGAGCACACCTTTATCGAGTTGGCCAAGGTCGCCGGTGGCGATTTCTCCCTGACCCCAAGTCTCGGGTTGGCCGAGATACCCCAGGTGACTGGCGCCGCCGACATGGATTTCGCCGCCGCGAATGGTCACTTTGCAGTGAGGCAACACAGTGCCGGCAAAGCCGGGAGTGTCTTTATCCGGGGTGTTGAGCGCCACGACAGAGCCGCATTCCGACAGGCCGTAACCTTCATAAACCGGCAATCCAAGCTCCCTGGCCCGCAGCAGCAACTCGGGGGCGACCTTGCCGCCACCAACGGCGACAAAGCGCAGTGAGTTTGGCGCTTGCCAACCTTGTTCACAGGCACCGACCAGCAGTGTCAATAACTGAGGAATGAGGATCATGCTGCTCGGCTGCGCTTGGCTTATGGTTTGCAGCAGCGCCCGGCTGTCGAGTCTCGAGCTGCCATGCATGCCGCGCGCTTTATCCGAGGGCAGCAGCACAGTGCCGCCGCACAGCAAGGGGCTGTAGATACCGGCGATGTTTTCCAGCAAGGTGCTCAAGGGCAACAGACAAAGATGCCTGGGGCTGGGCAGGGCCGTGACTGTGGCAAGCGATTCGGCCACCCGCCATTGATGCTCGCTGCTGAGACACACCCCCTTGGGGTTACCGGTAGAGCCTGAGGTAAAGGTAATTTTGGCTGTGCCCTGTGGGACTTGTGGAAAAGCCGCCGTTTTCTCGGCGCAAGTGCTCTGTTGGCCCGGATGTCCGTTGCAGAGGTGTTCGTCAGATAGCTGTTCGTCGTATAACTGCCTGCCGTATAAATGCCAGCCGTATAGATTGCAGCCCAGTTCACTGAGACCTTGGTAAGGCGCGAAACCCTTTGGCAAACAAGGTTGAATTTGTGGGCTTTCGCTCAGTACCAGCTCAACCGAGGTTTGTTCAAGGCAGTTTGCCAACTGCTCTTGGGAGAAAAACAGCGGCAAGGGCAGGCAAAGAACTCCCGCCTGCTGACAGGCGAGATCCAGTATCGCCCACTGCGCACTGTTGCCGGCATGCAGTGCCAGGCTGCGGATATTCAGGCGTTTGAGGAAATCACTATAGCGGCGGATTTCTGCTTTCAGTTCAAGGTAGCTGAGTTGCCGCCCAGCATCGCTAAGGGCAATGGCCTGATCTTCGCCGTTGAGTTTGCCCAGGACATCCCAATCAAGGTTTGTTCCGGCGCCTGACTCAGAGGTATTGACTTGGTTTAACTGAGGCGATGGAGTCATAGGCTTGGCTCCCGGGTTCTTGCATAAGCCAATTCGGCCGCCATGGTGCTGATATCCGATTCGTGCCTTTGTGCCAGTCGTCTCAAGCGGGGACTGGTTTCTATCACCTCTTGGGCGAGGCGCAGATCGCCAATCATGACTCTGGGGTTGTTGCGGTAGTAATTGCCCCAGATGGCGCTGTCACCTTCCAGTCGCTCAGGATCGGCGCTGCACAGCAGCATGGGCGAAAAGCCCAGTAGTCTCATCAGCGCCTCCACCTGCTCTGTGACGGTAAAGACCATATACTCAAAACCGGCTCTGGCCAGAGTAGCTGCAAGCAGTACCAGCAGCAGTGGCCCTGAACTCTTATTGGTCAGTGCCAGATTGCCCACCTCTACCAAGGAAGCCCTGTCCACCGGGCGTTTGGTCAGCAGCGCCACTTGCTGCTCTATAGGATCCTTGAGATATTGCTCCAGAAACAAGGGGTAGTAACAACCGGCTCTGAGGCCGAAGGCACCCTGAGGCTGCCCCTTCATGCTCAGCTGCAGTAAGAAAGGCAAAAATTCCTTGAGCTTGGCACCATGCACCTGAAAGTACTTGGCGGCGATATAGTCTTCGACCTCAGTGCGGCCCTCTGCCTGTTCATGGAACAGGTGACACTCGGGAAGCGAATGAGGTGGGTTGGCAGAGCTTGGGACGTCCTTTTCCAGGGCAGACAGGGGAAACTGCTTGACCATAGAGATACTCCGGATCTGTTAACCAGTATCCAGAGCCTAGAAAAGCAGTCTTAAGAATTACTTATGTGTTCATTAATTTTTTATCAATTAGATAAAAATCAATTGGTTGCTCTTAGCTTTTATCGTTCTTTCGCCGTTTGGGGCAATACAACAGCCCCAAAAGCAGCAGCAAGCCACTCAGCCCCAGTACCGGCCATTGACCGACCCGGCTGAACAGGGTCTGGCCCTCGACCAGCGGCACTTCAGCCGTGAGTACGCCCTCGACAAACTGCGGCAGTTTGGCACTGATATTGCCAAATTCATCCACTACGGCGGTGACACCATTGTTGGTGGCCCGCAGCAGAGGCCGGCCCAACTCGGCCGAGCGCATCTGGGCTATCTCCATGTGTTGCAGTGGGCCATTGGACTCACCGAACCAGGCATCGTTGGAGACGGTCAGCAACACCTGGGTATCCTCGGCGACGTTGGCCCTGAGTTGCTCGGGGAAAGCTATTTCATAACAGATAGCCGGTGCCAGGGTATGACCCAGCGCCGTCAAATTGTTTTGCTGATAACTGCCTCTGGCAAACGAGGACATGGGCAGGTTGAAAAAGGGCGCCAGGGGCCGCAGCAGCGACTCCATGGGCACAAACTCGCCTATGGGCAGCAGGTGATGTTTGCGGAACTGGTTGTTGCCAGCTGCGCTATAGTCGGCGCTGTCCTGCTGTTTCTGATGATGATTCCCCAGCACGATCAGCGAGTTGTAGAAGTCGCCATTTCGCTGGCTGATGATACCTGTGATGATGGCGGCATCCCGCAGATTGGCAACTTTGTTGGCGTTGTCGAGAAACTCGGCCACCATGCTTTCCGGGGCCGGTATCGCTGCCTCGGGCCAGATCACCAGGTCTCTGTCCAGATGCGGGCGGGAGAGATCCATATATTTGAGCATAGTCGGCCAGAGCGCGTCCGGATCCCACTTCATGCTCTGGGGGATATTGCCCTGCACCAGCGCCACGCTGAGGGTCTCACCGGTACGCTCAACCGTTGAAAATCGCGGCGCCTGCCATACAAACAGGGCAAGTAGCGCCGAGCTCACCACCAGGCTGAGCCAGCGGCGTTTGAGCAGCAGTACCAGGCTTGCTGCCAGCAGCGCCACCGTAAAACTGAGCCCCAAAGTGCCTATCATTGAGGCCAGCGGCTTCAAGGGGCCCGAGGTTTGGCTATAGCCGCCCCAGAGCCAGGGAAAGCCGGTGAGCACCCAGCCCCGCAACCATTCACACAGAGTCCAGAGCGCCGGAAACAGCCCCAGCAGTTGCCAGTTATGACGCTTGGGCGCCAGTCGGGCCAGCAGGGCACCGGCCAGCGCCGGATACAAGGCCAGATAGAGGGCCAACAGGGCCATCAGGCCTATGGAAGCAATCAGCGGCAAGCCACCGAATCTGTCCATGCTGACATGCACCCAGCTGATCCCGAAGGCGAAGGCGCCAAAGCCAAAGCTGAGCCAATAGCCAAAACTGGCCTTGGGGGAAAGCTTGTCAGTGTGCCAAAGGCCAAAGGCCAGCGCCAGCGGGTAGATGGGCCAGAGATCGTAGGGGGCAAAGGAAAGTGCCGTACTGGCACCGGCCAAAAAGGCCAGTACCAGACGCAGCTTGGGGTGGCGTTGTAGCGCCGCTAATGTGGACTTCACTGGTCGTTACTGTCTTCAGTATCGTTGGGATCGGGCAGTTTCACCCTGAGTTGCAATAAACGGCGGGTATCGGCACTGATGACTTTAAATTCAATGCCGTCGATGACGATCTTCTCGTTGCGCTCCGGCAGGTGGCCGAAGGCGTGGGACACCAAGCCGCCGACTGTATCGAACTCTTCATCACTGAAATGGGTGTTGAAGGTTTCGTTGAAATCTTCAATCTCGGTCAGAGCCTTGACCATGTAAACCCGGTTACCGGCTTTACGGATCTCAGACTCGTCGCTGTTGTCGTGATCGAACTCATCTTCGATATCACCGACAATCTCTTCGAGAATATCTTCAATGGTGACCAGGCCGGAAACACCACCGTATTCATCGACCACTATCGCCATATGGTAGCGTTGGGAACGGAACTCTTTGAGCAGCACATCCACTCTCTTGCTCTCGGGCACCACAACGGCCGGGCGGATCACTTTTTCCAGTGAGAAGGGTTCTTCACTGTTGTTGAAGCCGTACTTCAGCAGATCTTTGGCCAGCAGTATGCCTTCGATATGGTCTTTGTCTTCATTGACCACAGGAAAGCGGGAATGAGCAGAGTTGATGACAGTGTTGAGCAGTTCCTCAACAGAGTCATTGAATTGGATGGCGACAATCTGCGCTCTGGGGATCATTATGTCCCTTACACGCAAATCAGATACCTCTAAAACACCTTTTATCATCTCGCGGGTATCTTCTGTGATGAGCTCACGCTGCTCGGCATCGTGGATCACCTCAACCAGATCTTCGCGATTTTGAGGTTCGCCCTGGAATAACTGGCTTACTCGGTCAAACCAGCCTTTCTTATGGGCGCTGGTACTCGGGGGGATATCGTCACTCATAGTGTTCTTCATGACAGGGCGAACCCTGGCAATTATTGCTCCTTGTATGGGTCAGTAAAACCTAAGCTTTCAATAAGTTGGGTCTCTAGCGACTCCATTTCTTCGGCTTCGGCATCTTCGATGTGATCATAACCTAGCAGATGCAGGCAACCGTGCACAACCATATGTGCCCAGTGCGCCTGTAGCGGTTTATGCTGTTCACGGGCTTCATTTTCAACGACTGAAACGCAAATGACAAGATCCCCGAGTAATGGCAGGGTTATTCCAGGTGGCGCTTCAAACGGAAATGACAGCACATTGGTGGGCTTGTCTTTGCCGCGATAGTCCCGGTTCAACTGCTGGCTCTCTTCACTGTTCACCAGGCGTATGGTCAGCTCGGCCTGCTCCATACTATTGCCTATGGCAGTACGGGCCCAGAGCTCGAAATCGCTCTGGGATGGCAGGTTTTGCGCTTCTGTGGCCAGTTGCAGGTCCAGCTGCAGATCAAGACTCATGGGCGCCGGCCTCTGTCAGTTGATATTGGCTGTCGCGTTGGGCCTTGGCCGCCTGCTGGCGCTGATCGTGTGCTTCATAAGCTTCCACTATGCGGGCCACTACCGGGTGGCGCACCACATCCTGGGCCTGGAAGAAGTTGAAGCTGATCTCTTCCACTTCGCTCAGTACTTCAATGGCGTGGCGCAGGCCTGACTTGGCGTTGCGCGGCAGATCTATCTGGGTAATGTCACCGGTGATCACCGCCTTGGAGTTGAAGCCGATACGGGTGAGGAACATCTTCATCTGTTCCACCGTGGTATTTTGGCTCTCATCGAGAATGATAAAGGCATCGTTGAGGGTGCGGCCACGCATATAGGCCAGCGGCGCGACCTCGATAACATTGCGTTCTATCAGTCGCTCGACCTTCTCAAACCCGAGCATCTCAAACAGGGCGTCATACAGAGGCCTGAGGTAAGGGTCTACCTTCTGGCTCAGATCGCCGGGCAGGAACCCCAGCTTCTCACCGGCTTCCACCGCAGGGCGGGTCAGCAGAATGCGGCGGATCTCCTGACGCTCCAGCGCATCCACGGCGGCGGCAACGGCCAGATAGGTCTTGCCGGTACCGGCGGGGCCTATGCCGAAGGTGATGTCATGGCGCACTATGTTGGCCACATATTGGGTCTGGTTGGGATTGCGCGGCTTAATCACCCCTTTGCGGGTCTTGATATAGTGCTCTTTGGGTTCTGCACCGCTGTCGTCAGCTTCCAGGGCAATGGCTTCCTGAATGGCGATATGCACCTGCTCGGGCTCCAGATCCGGGGTCGAGCCTTTTACCGGCGCGGTTTCGACATAGAGCTGTTTCAGCAGGTTGTTGGCCGTGAGGCAGTTACGCGGCTGGCCGACAATCTGAAAATGGTTGTTGCGGTAGCTTATCTCGACGCCCACCCGGCGCTCGAGCTGCTTGATATTGTCATCGAACGGACCACACAGAGACGCCAGACGGCGGCTGTCGGCCGGTTCGAGATACAGATTCATGGTGGTTAATTTGTGAGACAAACAAAAACTCCTGTTGATGTCATCTTTGATCAGTTTACGAGCGTGAAGGCATAAATGCTAACGGAAAATCGAGCCTAAAATAAAACGGCCCGGGTCCGAAGAGCCGGGCCGCCGTGGAAGTCTCGGCGCTTACGGGGTGAACTGAGTCACGCCCAGGGTATCTTCCTGATTATGCTTGGCCAGAATATCACTGGGGCGCAGGCTCTTGCGCAAGTCCATCTCATCTTCACCGCGAACAAACTTGCCGCGCAGCGAGTTGGTGTAGACATCGACGATTTCCACGTCCACGAAGCTGCCTATGTGCTTGGGCTGGCCTTCGAAGTTGACCACCCGGTTGTTTTCGGTGCGGCCGCGCAGCTCCATGGGGTTCTTGACCGATGGGCCTTCCACCAGAATACGCTGCACTGTGCCCAGCATCTGGCGGCTGTAGCGCTGCGCTTGTTGGGTGATCCTGTCCTGCAGAATTGCCAGACGCTGCTTTTTCTCTTCCATATCCACATCATCCGGCAAGTCGGCCGCCGGGGTGCCGGGACGGGCACTGTAGATAAAGCTGAAGCTGTGGTCGAAGCCCACTTCTTCAATCAGCTTCATGGTGTCGGCAAAATCTTCTTTGCTTTCGCCGGGGAAGCCGATGATAAAGTCGGAGCTTATCTGAATATCCGGCCGCGCCTTGCGCAGACGGCGAATGATAGACTTGTACTCAATTGCCATATGGCCGCGCTTCATCTGGGTCAGTATGCGGTCTGAACCCGATTGCACCGGCAGGTGCAGGAAGCTGACCAGCTCAGGAGTGTCTTCATAGACATCGATAATGTCCTGGGTGAACTCTATCGGGTGGCTGGTGGTAAAGCGGATGCGGTCGATACCGTCGATGGCGGCCACATAACGCAGCAGCTCGGCAAAGCTGCAAATTTCGTCATCATGGGTCAGGCCGCGATAGGCGTTAACGTTTTGCCCCAGCAGGTTGACTTCACGCACCCCTTGCTCGGCCAGTTGAGCGATTTCCAGGATGATGTCATCCAGTGGTCGGCTGACTTCCTCGCCGCGGGTATAGGGCACCACGCAGAAAGAGCAGTACTTGCTGCAGCCTTCCATGATGGAGACAAAGGCGGTGGGGCCTTCGGCGCGGGGCTCGGGCAGACGGTCGAACTTCTCGATTTCCGGGAAGCTGACGTCAATCACCGCCTGGTCGCCGCTGCGAACCTGGTTGATCATCTCTGGCAGACGGTGCAGGGTTTGGGGGCCGAAGATAATATCCACGCACTGGGCGCGTTCTTTTATCGCCTTGCCTTCCTGCGAAGCCACACAACCACCCACGCCAATGATCAGCTCAGGATTCTTGTCTTTGAGTGTTTTCCAGCGGCCCAGCTGATGGAATACCTTTTCCTGCGCTTTTTCACGAATAGAACAGGTATTGAGCAGCAGAATATCTGCCTCATCAGCCTCTTCAGTCAGGGTGTAGCCCTGAAATTCGTTTAACAGATCGGCCATCTTGGATGAGTCGTACTCATTCATCTGACAGCCCCAGGTTTTAATATGGAGTTTTTTACTCATCAGTTTTGCGTCGCTCTTCGGAACCACTTAAAAAATAGCGCGCCATTTTACCTGCTGTTAAGTCCGCTGACCAGCTTTTGAACGCCAGGGCTGAGAATTACTCTGGTTGCTGCAATACCCTTTCAAGCTGTGCGGGTAAACGGTTGGCGGCCACCTGAATATTTTGCTGCTGGTAGAACTGCTCGGCCATCTCCAGGTTGCTGCCACGGGCCTGGGCATAGATGTCCTCCAACACATCCAAATGAAAGCCGGCCATGGTTTCCGTGATTTGTTGATATAGGGCATAATTCAGCGACGAGCGATAGGTTACAGTTATCACTTCCATCTGGTCTGCCGTGGTGGCGGCCAGAACATGACCAGAAGTAAAGGCAGCCGGAACGATAAGGGCTGCGGCTATCAGGCTGCTGGTAAGTTTGCGCATGGTATCCTCACTTGTTGATGTCGATAACCGCATATGCGGTGTTTGCCATGACAGATACTGCTTGGACACTCAGAGGCTAGCCTAAGGTTGCCAAGGCTCGTGTGTCGGCTTGTAAGCAGGTGTTTCAGGAGAGCCGGCAGCAACATTTGCTCATGATTGAAGCCAAAACAGTTACCATTGAACACAACTCTGTGGCCGAGGCGGCAGAGAAGAGAGACAGCAGGAAAGGCATAGTGACAGAACAACATGAGACCAAGGATATCGTCATCATAGGTGGCGGTATGGTGGGCGCGGCGACGGCGCTGGGGTTGGCCAAACTCGGGCTGGAAGTGGCGCTGGTGGAGGCCTTTGAACCCGAGGCCTTCGATGCCTCGCAACCTCTGGATGTCAGGGTCTCGGCCATCAGTGCGGCATCGGAGGCGCTACTCGAGCGCCTGGGAGCATTCGATACTCTGCTCGGAATGCGCCATGTGGCTTATCGTGGCCTGGAAACCTGGGAAATGGAAGGCTGCATTACCCGTTTCCATGCCAGTCAGATCAAGGCCGAGCGTCTCGGCCACATAGTGGAAAACCGTTTGGTGCAGCTGGCACTGTGGCAGGAATTCGACAACTACCCCAATCTGACCCTCTGCTGCCCGGCCCGGGTCGGGCGCATGGTGCGCTCCAGCGTGGGGATAGAGGTGAGTCTGGACGATGGCCGGGTGTTTGATGCCCGTTTGCTGGTGGGGGCCGATGGTGCCAACTCCAGAGTGCGTCAATGGGCCGGAATTGGTATCAGTGGTTGGGATTATTCCCAGTCCTGTATGTTGATCAATATCGCCACCGAGTGCGATGAGCAGGATGTGACCTGGCAACAGTTTACTCCGCAAGGGCCGCGCTCCTTGCTGCCATTGCCGGGCAAAAATGCGTCCTTGGTTTGGTATGACGATGCCAAACAAGTTCGCAGTTTGATGCAGCTCAGCGACAGCCAACTGAAGCAGGCGATCATCAATCACTTCCCGGATAGGCTGGATCCCCATTTCGAAGTGTTGGCCAAGGGCAGTTTCCCGCTGACCCGGCGCCATGCGCAGCAATACTACCGCGACAATCTGGTGATCCTGGGGGATGCGGCTCACACCATTAACCCGCTGGCGGGGCAGGGGGTTAACCTGGGCTTTAAAGACGTCGAAGCCTTGATAGCGACAATAACCCAGGCGCTGGAGAAGGGCGAAGACTGGTCAAAGGCCACAGTGCTTGAAGGGTTCCAAAAGCAGCGTTGGTTTGACAATCAGTTGATGATGACCGGTATGGATCTCTTCTATGCCGGTTTCAGTAACGATCTGCTGCCACTTAAACTGTTGCGTAACGCCGGGCTCAAGCTGGCGGATATCAATACCCCGGTCAAGCAGCAAGTGCTCAAGTATGCGCTGGGGCTGAGATAACCCCGGTCGATTTGTTGATTGTCGCAAGAGAGTGCTAAAATGCCGCGTTTTTACAAGAATGCGGCATTTTTCATTGGCTTTCACGCAGTGTTTGGGCCTGTAACGGCCAAGCTTCAAGAGCGGTGAATATGTGCCTGGCCTTGTCCGGCCTTCGCAGAACTTCTCGTTGAATAAACAGACTGATAGAGACTGATGACAGAGATTAAACTTATCGTCGGGCTGGCCAATCCCGGCGCCGAGTATGCCCAGACCCGCCATAATGCCGGCGCCTGGTATGTGCAGGAGCTGGCCAGAGGTTGCGGTGCCCAGCTCAGTGCCGACAGCAAGTATTTTGGCCTGACTGCCAGAGTTACGCTCAAGGGCCGCGATGTGCGCCTGCTGATCCCTTCCACTTATATGAACCTGAGTGGCAAGTCGGTGGCGGCATTGGCGAACTTCTTCCGTATTCAACCGGAGGAGATTTTGGTGGCCCACGATGAGCTGGACATGCCGCCGGGCGTGGCCAAGTTCAAGCTTGGCGGTGGTCATGGCGGCCATAACGGCCTTAAGGATATTATTGCCAAGCTGGGCAACAACAAGAATTTTTATCGTCTGCGGATTGGCATAGGTCACCCCGGGGACAAGAACAAAGTCAGCGGCTATGTGCTTGGCAAGGCGCCGAGTACTGAGCAGTCGCTGATAGATGCCGCGGTAGATGAAGCGGTGCGCGCCACTGATATCCTCTTTGCCGAGGATATGACCAAGGCGATGCACAGGCTGCACTCCTTTAAAGCGGTCTAAGATTATCCAGGCGTCTGACGCCTGTTTCATTATCCTGTCCGGGGCCGAGTGCGCCGGACTCAAATTAGAGAGAAAGGTAAACATCATGGGTTTTAAATGCGGCATCGTTGGTCTGCCAAACGTCGGTAAGTCAACTCTGTTCAATGCGTTAACCAAGGCTGGCATCGAAGCGGCAAACTTTCCCTTCTGTACCATAGAACCCAACACAGGTGTGGTGCCAGTGCCGGATGCTCGTCTGGACGCCCTGGCTGAAATCGTTAAGCCTGAGCGGGTACTGCCTACCACCATGGAGTTTGTGGACATTGCCGGTCTGGTTGCCGGGGCATCCAAGGGCGAAGGTCTGGGTAACAAGTTCCTGGCCAACATCCGTGAAACCGATGCTATCGGCCATGTGGTACGTTGCTTCGAGAACGACAATATTGTTCACGTGGCCAACAAGGTTGACCCGGCCGGTGATATTGAAGTGATCAATACCGAACTGGCACTGGCGGATCTCGACAGTGTTGAGCGTGCCATACTGCGTCAGCAAAAGCGCGCCAAGGGTGGTGATAAAGACGCCAAATTTGAAGTCGAAGTACTGGAAAAACTCAAGCCGGTACTGGACGAAGGCCATATGCTGCGCACCCTGGATTTGAGCAAAGAGGAGCTGGAAGCCGTGGCTTACCTGAACCTGCTGACGCTCAAGCCAACCATGTATATTGCCAACGTTTCTGAAGATGGCTTCGACAATAACCCGCATCTGGATACAGTGCGCGCCATTGCCGAAAAAGAAAATGCCGTGGTGGTGCCTGTGTGCGCCGCTATTGAGTCAGATCTGGCGGAAATGGATGAGGAAGAGCGTAGCGAGTTCCTCGAAGAGCTGGGCCTGGAAGAGCCAGGGCTTGATCGGGTGATCCGCGCCGGTTACGAACTGCTGACACTGCAAACCTACTTTACTGCCGGGGTGAAAGAAGTCCGTGCCTGGACTGTGACTGTCGGTTCTACCGCACCGCAGGCGGCCGGTAAAATTCACACCGACTTTGAGCGCGGCTTTATTCGGGCTCAGGTTATGGCCTATGATGACTTTGTTCAGTTCAAGGGCGAAGCCGGTTGTAAGGAAGCGGGTAAGCTGCGGGTGGAAGGAAAAACCTATATCGTCAAAGACGGCGACGTGATGCACTTCCTGTTTAACGTATAAAGCGACTCTAAATGGGCGATAGAACACGGATTTGCGTATCTGTTGCCCAGTTTGATGGGTTTATAGGCAAACAGCTGGGGCGGCGGGATTTAGCCTAAAAAAGCTGTTGACCTGAATAACCTGAATAAGCATAATACGCCCCGTTCCTCGGCACGGGGAACAACAAAGTTATCGTGGCTATGTAGCTCAGCTGGTTAGAGCACAGCACTCATAATGCTGGGGTCGCAGGTTCAAGTCCCGCCATAGCTACCATCCTTCTTGGGATGTCAAAAACAAGAGACACTGCGGGAGTGGTGAAATTGGTAGACACGCCAGATTTAGGTTCTGGTGCCGCAAGGTGTGAGAGTTCAAGTCTCTCCTCCCGTACCATATTTGTCTCTTATTGAACTAACTTTGATTATTGGTGGGGTATCGCCAAGCGGTAAGGCACCGGGTTTTGATCCCGGCATTCCCAGGTTCGAATCCTGGTACCCCAGCCATCTTTACCAAGTTTATATATTGGGGTATCGCCAAGCGGTAAGGCACCGGGTTTTGATCCCGGCATTCCCAGGTTCGAATCCTGGTACCCCAGCCATAAACGCTAAAGAGAAAAATACAGTGGCTATGTAGCTCAGCTGGTTAGAGCACAGCACTCATAATGCTGGGGTCGCAGGTTCAAGTCCCGCCATAGCTACCATGTTTCTTTAGCAGCATACTTGGTCTTCACGAGTCTTAAGATTCGTATCGGTAAACACCGACCCTGATGGGGTATCGCCAAGCGGTAAGGCACCGGGTTTTGATCCCGGCATTCCCAGGTTCGAATCCTGGTACCCCAGCCATATTCAACAAAAGAGCCCGTCATAGACGGGCTCTTTTGTATCTGTTTTTCATCGCTTGAACTTGTCTGCTATTGGGCTATTGGGCTATTGGCGCATCGGCCGGGATCCCGGCTATTTCGCACCGGCGATCCTGCGACATGGCGAGAGTTGCCGGCGAGAGTTACGTAGCAGCGCTCTTCCGAACGCCAGCCAAGGATAATGGAATGGACCCATCCCCTTTTAACCGGCCTCGCAATGGGCCACGATGAAGTTTGTTGAAAGTCATCTGGAAAGAGGATGGGTCCACTATGAAGATTACAACCATCGGTTTGGATATCGCAAAGTTGGTGTTCCACGCTGTTGCGGTCAACAAAGCAGGTAAGCTGGTGCGCAAGAAAATGCTTAAACGAAAAGAAGTACTCGGTTTTTTCGCTAAGTTGGAACCTTGCCTGGTCGCGATTGAAGCCTGTGGTGGCGCTCACTATTGGAACAGGGAAATTACTGCCCTTGGTCATCAGGTTAAGTTGATCCCTCCTCAATATGTCATTCCCTATCGGCAGGGAAATAAAAATGACTACAACGATGCCCTTGCCATAGCGGAGGCGGCTCAGCGACCAAACATGCGCTTCGTGCCCGCCAAATCTATCGAACAACAAGATGTGCAGATGTTGCACAGGGTTCGTGAGCGACTCACACAGCAAACCACCGCCTTGGTGAATCAGGTTCGAGGCATGTTGGCCGAATATGGCATCGTGCTGGCAAAGGGAAAAACGGCCTTTCGCAGTCAATTGCCCGACATTTTGGAAGACGGTGAGAATGCACTCACAGCCAAAGGTCGAGCGATTTTCCATGGACTGTATAATGAGTTTGTCGAACTTGAGAACAGGCTGAAAGGGTGTGAAAAGCAGGTATTGCAGGAAAATGCTGATAATCCTATCTGCCAACGATTAGGCACCGTCTTGGGGGTTGGTCCTGTCACTGCGACGGCATTTTATGCCGCTGTTGGGGAGGGGAAGGCATTTCACAATGGCCGCCATTTTTCAGCTTGGTGCGGTCTGGTGCCCAGGCAGCACAGCAGTGGCGGCAAGGATAATCTGCTGGGGATCAGTAAGCGAGGCAATGCCTATCTACGAACCTTGTTCATTCATGGTGCCAGGTCCATTTTGCGTCACTGCGAGCACAAAACCGATAAGCTCAGCCTGTGGGCGAAGGCCCTCGTGGAGCGTCGAGGCTTTAATCGCGCCTGCGTTGCAGTAGCCAACAAGCTTGCCAGAATTGCCTGGGTCATAGCGGCCAAAGAAGAAACGTATCGGCCGGCGACATGAAGCTTATAAATCAGGTTGTGAAGTAAGATAATGCCAACCTATCACCAAGTTGCGGTGACAATTGATTTGATGATGAGACAGTCAGACTGTTCTACTTAAAACCTGTTGAATCCATAGGCTCATCGTGAAGCCGCAAGGATGATGAGGAAAGTAGAAGCACATATCCATCAGGGCCAGAGATTTAACTCAGTAACAGGCCGAATATATGGGTGCAATGAACTCTTCTCAAATTGAAATCAAATGTCTTGCAAACGGGATGGGTCCATATATGGATACAGTTCCGCCTGTGCCTGTAAACTAGTGCCAAGATTTCACCGATCCAGAGTCATACCTGCCTTGAGCTATCAAGCTTCTACTCGACTTTCAGCTTCTGTCGCAGACTCTCATCTCTGGCGGCCTTGGTGACTTCGAGAGCGATATTGCGCCTGAGGCGAATTAACCAACTGTCGATTTTGGCTTGGTCCATTTTGCAATCGCAGCGGCTGGAGAGCAGGCTAAGCTGCAGTTCCTGTTGCTGCCGTGCTACTTCTACTTCGACCGTGTATCCCTTGTAGTTATTGAGCCGGGCGAGCCAGGTGCCATCTGCGGCAGTTTCCAGTTCCCAGCTATCCCGGGTAACGGCCCGCTGCAACATGGCGGGGATATCCTGCACATAGCCACCTGTGGGTACTGAGTTTTGCCAGCGTTGCAATTGATATTCAGTCTCGGCGGAAGCCGGGTTCAGCCACAACAGATTCAGCAGCAGCGGCAGTAGTATTCGTTTCATGATTTTTTCAGCTCCTGGGCGATGGAGAGACGCAGATTCTTGATGTAGTTGTAATAGCCGCGGCCATTCTTGTAGCAGATATCATCAATCAGCTTCTTGCAGACAAAATCCCCCAGGGCGGCGTGGTATTTAAGCTGAATATAGTTGGCGTCGTATTCAATACGCATCACATTAGTGTCGCCGCGATAGTCGAAACGGGCCAGGATATAGCCCTCACCTTCGCCCTCGTATACCCAGGCAAAGCCCTTGGTGCTGAGCATACCTTCGAGAATGGCATAACGAACCTGGGCCTCACTGGCTCCCGCTACCGGGATCTCTTGATGAACGGCTTCGATATAGCGGTTTGAGGATTTGGGCTTGGCATTTTTGTTGATGACCAGCTCGCCGGGGGCGGCTTGCAACGACAGGGAGAAACCGAGGGCGAATAACGCCCCCAGAATGGATTGGACTTGCATATCAGAATCCTTCTGAAAAAGGCTGCGAAAGTCCGAGTCTAGCGAAAAGCCAAGGCACTTGAAAGAGCGCTTGAAACAGCATTTGAAAGAGAAATTAGAGCAAACCTTCCAAACGCAGACGTTGCATCTCTTTGGCAACTTGTTGCATCTGCATTGGTGTGCCCAAGGTCAAGCGATTCCAGCCTTCAAGCCCAGAGAAGGTACGGCCTACCAGAATGCCGGCCTGCTGCATCCGCTTGCGATAGTCTTCATTATTGCCCTTGATGCGGTGGAAAATAAAACTGGCGTTGAGTGGCAGATAGTCGAGCCCCAACTGTTTGAGCGTGGCAATGATAATGGCACCGGCCTCCAAGTTGTTGCTGCGGGTCTGCGCCAGCCAGGCGCTGTCATTCAACACTGCTGCCGCCCCATAGAGGGCAAACAGGTTGGCGTTGTCAAAACTCGCCTGGGCCTGCATGGCGGCTATCATTTCCGGAGCGGCAATGGCATAGCCAGCCCTCAGTCCCGCCATTCCCCATGCTTTGGAGAACGTCTTGGTCAGCACTGTGTGTTTCTGGCCATTTTGGATGAATGGCAGCGCGGATTGGAAATCGCTACCGGCATACTCGCCGTAGGCCTCATCAATAATAAACTGCAGCTCGGGACTGGCCTTGGCCAGCCACTGTGCAACCGGCGCCTTGGGCAGCAAGAGGCCGGTTGGGTTGTTGGGGTTACACAGATAGACAATGGAAGGGCCAGGATGTGCGGCCACGGCGGCTTGCATGGCGGCGATATCGGTTTGCAGCTCGGCGGTCAGCGGCACTTCTGTTACCTTGAGCCCCCGGGCCTTGGCATAGTCGGCCACTATGTCAAAGGTAGGTTTGGGCATCACCAACTGGCAGTGAGCGCTGGCCAAGGCATCTATGGCGAACTTGAGTACTTCGGAAGAGCCATTGCCGTAGATGAGCTGTTCCTGACTGATACCGTGATAGCTTGCCAGGCGCTTGAGCAAGGCCTGACGGGCACTGTCGGGGTACAGGTGCGCCTCGCCCATATGCTGCATAATGGCTTCCCGGGCGCTGCTTGGCATCCCCAGCGGGTTTTCATTGAAGTTCAGCGCCAGGGGCCCCTTGGAGGCAGTAGCTTGGGCCTGCTCTTGGGAAGATAAAGAAAAATTACTGCAGCCACTGAGCCCCAGTGCGGTACCGGCTAAACCGGCCTGAATAAAATGCCTACGACTTAATTGCATGTTTATTATGATGTTCTGGATAAGAGGGCGCTCAGTCTACCCAGAGGAGGAGAGAAAATAAATGAATTTTTATTCATTATTTGAAGCTTGTTATTCTTTGGGTTTTAGTTGCTAGGACCAAGTTCATTGGTAAGTTTTGGCTTAAAGCCATAAATAGCCGCTGTGCCAGCGGCGTAAAGTCGTGGTGTTCCACACCACACCGGGCAAGGGGCTTTGCTTGTCCAAAGCCCCTTGCATCCCCAAGGACACCCCGACGTAGCCGAAATCCCCGCTGGCTTATGAAGCAAATTGGCTACACTCAGGACTCGCCAAATGCTTCCATGCATAACGGCCAGCTCGCCTTCCTTGGCTCGCGCTCATGCACTTGTTGCTTCGCAACATTCGCCTTGCTCGACCTTCAAGCCTCGACATCCCTGTCTCGGCTACGCCAATTTACAACAACGCCAGCGGCGGCTCCGAAGGGGGAATTGGTGCAATTCTGTTAGTACCGAGTAGCTTGAAACATCTGAAGAGTTTGCAGACATACACCTATTTTCCAGGCACATGTGGGACTGTGACCTTTCGAGCCAGGGAAGGTGAGGCAGAGCTTACAGGGACGTACTCGCAGCGAGTCACAGGATCGCCTGTGCGAAAGGCGCACCGCAGGTGATGGGTTACAACTTAGCTAGCCGCTAGGAGCAGTTCATTGGTAAGTTTTGGCTTCAAGCCATAAATAGCCGCTGTGCCAGCGGCGTAAAGTCGTGGTGTTCCACACCACACCGGGCAAGGGGCTTTGCTTGTCCAAAGCCCCTTGCATCCCCAAGGACACCCCCGACGTAGCCGAAATCCCCGCTGGCTTATGAAGCAAATTGGCTACACTCAGGACTCGCCAAATGCTTCCATGCATAACGGCCAGCTCGCCTTCCTTGGCTCGCGCTCATGCACTTGTTGCTTCGCAACATTCGCCTTGCTCGACCTTCAAGCCTCGACATCCCTGTCTCGGCTACGCCAATTTACAACAACGCCAGCGGCGGCTCCGAAGGGGGAATTGGTGCAATTCTGTTAGTACCGAGTAGCTTGAAACATCTGAAGAGTTTACAGACATACACCTATTTTCCAGGCACAGGTGGAACTGTGACCTTCCGAGCCAGGGATGGCGAGGCAGAGCTTACAGGGACGTACTCGCAGCGTGTCACAGAATCGCCTGTGCGAAAGGCGCACCGCAGGTGATGGGTTACAACTTAGCTAGCCGCTAGGAGCAAGTTCATTGGTAAGTTTTGGCTTAAAGCCATAAATAGCCGCTGTGTCAGCGGCTTAAAGTCGTGGTGTTCCACACCACACCGGGCAAGGGGCTTTGCATGTCCAAAGCCCCTTGCATCCCCAAGGACAAACCGACGTAGCCGAAATCCCCGCTGCCTTATGAAGCAAATTGGCTACACTCAGGACTCGCCAAATGCATCCATGCATAAGGGCCAGCTCGCCTTCCTTGGCTCGTGCTCATAAGCTTGTTGCTTCGCAACATTCGCCTTGCTCGACCTTCGAGCCTCGACATCCCTGTCTCGGCTACGCCAATTTGCAACAATGCCAGCGGCGGCTCCGAAGGGGGAATTGGTGCAATTCTGTTAGCACTGAGTAGCCTGAAACATCTGAAATGTCTGCAGACATACACCTATTTCCAGGCACAGGCGGAACTGTGACCGTCGAAAACAGGGACGTTTTCGTCGAGGCTACATGGACGTATTCACGCCGTGTCACAGTATCGCCTGTGCGAAAGGCGCACCGCAGGTGATTGGCTACACCGTGGCCGGAAGCTCGGCCAGTACTAACTTAGGAGCTTTTAGCTGGAAGCTATGATAGCCGCTGTTCCAGCGGCTTAAAGTCGTGTCGTTTTGGGTTTCCAACCCAGTCAATTCTGTTGTAAAAACAAACTAAATCAGGGTTTTGTTGCCTTTGTCAAAACTTGACCTTTGGCTAATTGTTTTCAAATTCAGTACTGGCTATTGTATAACCAATTCAATCGCTTAGCTTTAGCACTTCCTTAAGCTTAAGGTTGGAGGTAGTAGCATTTTTCCTTTTTCAGCGGAATGCAGGGACGAACAGAGTTTGGACCCGTGCGGTAGCCATGGCTTTACTTAACGCTTTTTGTAGGGCCCTTGGTTGTTCGGCTTGAAGTGCTCATGACAAGCACCTCATAACTGATTTTTATACAGTATTATTGACGTTCTGGACAACATGTCGGAAATTTGCGCGTTATTTCTGTAACATTTTAGAAAATTTTATTAAATTCATAAAGTTAAAAATACAGCTGGTAGATAATAGGTTTAGAAACCGCGCATGCGCGTTGGGCTGCAAGGGATATTTGGATTAAACTCTATTATATCCAGCTAATACAAACAGATAGCGATACGCGTTTACACTCCTCCGAGGACTAAAACGCGCATGCGCACTATACAGCTGTTAGCTTTACGGAGTAATTCGACCTGCATCGCATATGGAAATTGGAAAAAGGCAGCCCATTGCTTCGTGTGTTTGTGTGGCAAAATTTACCACAGAGGCAACTTAGAACTTTGATTCACAGGTTTGCTACCAAAGAAGCTGCAAAGTTAAAGCAAGGCAGCTCTGAGTTTTATGTTTGGCGTGTGCGCAGACTCAAAGCCGTTGCAGTTTTCGAGAAACGATTTGGCGGCGTACCGGCTATTTTCAAAATGCGTAAAATGACCGTTTTAAAGTCATATTACATAAATAACGGTGTTTACTTGTGGCCAACATCAACATTAATTACCACAAAATAAACAAAGCTAACAAACCGCGTCATTCGGGGCCTGCGGCCCCTGCGACGCTCACAAGCTCGCGCGCATGCGCGGGGCGTTATGTTTCGACAGGGATCGAGTAAATGAAGCTTATTGGAAGTAAAATGGAAAGTGACTTCCGTGAAGAGTTGATCCGATCCAACGAGGCGCTTCAAGCCCGTGATTCCAAGTTAAGAATGGCACTAGAGTCTGAAGGTCATGACTACATAAATTCTTATGTTCTGCATTACGTCCCTGAGCAGCTCGAAGACCTATACACAGTGTTGGTAGGTGGGACTTACGTAGTTGACGTAGAAATCGATAAGTACGATGGCTCTAAGAGCACAATAGCACAGAGACACGAGCTAAAGTCTTATCTGCTTAGGCTAAGTAGAATGAATCAAGTTAGGTTGGCGGTTGCGCAGGACTTGGCATGTTCAAAAACATAACAAACAAAGGCAGCATCGCCCTGCGGGCTGGACGCGCTAACGCGCGCCGCTGCTTGGGGCGTTGATATGATTCCCTTTGTCAAATAGGTAAAAGAGTCCTTACCGGAGACCCAAAAAATCTTCGGTAAGGACACTCTGACAGTCGGACTTTGGCGAGTAAGTGTCGGCGGTTGACCTTGCACTCTTTTGAATAGAACCGCGCGAGTTTGGTTATTCGCATTACTTGTGTTCGCCACATGAGCCTTGCTGATTTTTAATGAGTTTATCAAATAAACGCAGGTTGGTTGGGATTGTGCCATGGTAATGCACAGTCTCAGCAGACTTATCAGAAACCCAGGCCACGTCAGTGGTCTCCTTGTGTACGTCCAACCCGATAAAAAGTGTGTTAGCTTTAGACATGTCGGCCTCCTGTGATTGTTTGCCTATTGGATCAACAAACAGTGTGGCTCTGGTTTAACTAATCCACGAGAAAACACGGAGGCCGACACCTGCACAGGGAATCATTATGTCTAGCTGTATCAAGGAAAGGTTCACGTGCGAACAAACGTAAGATTCCGAACAGAAAAATTTAAGCTTCCTCAAAATGAGGGGGAGCCTTTCTCCTCAACTGAATTGGCGGACTGGCTTGTTGGAAGGTTCCACGAAGAGTTTAATCTTGATTATCTTGATGAAGATCGTTATTGCATACTATTTGTAGGAGATCCTGTTGAGGTTAAGTTAGAAGGTGCTTGCGGTTACGTTGAGAGTAATGTTTGGCAGGTTTTAATGCATTTAAAACCGTCATTTATTGATCGGCTGCTAAAGCGCTCCTTGCCTACCGATATACATAGAAATTTTCTTATTTTATTAGACGAGTGTCTGCAATCTGATCCAGAAATTGCTGATATAGAGTGGTATGAAGAGGACTCAAGATTGCAGGAGTTTAATCATGGAACACATGCAGTTCCATGAATAATCAGCTAACAAGAAAAGGCAGCATTGCCCTGCGGGCTGGACGCGCTAATGCGCGCCGCTGCTTTTGGCGTTATGATAAAACCATGAATCGATTACTTGCCATATTTTTACTCCCTATCGCGCTGCCCTCATTTGCATCGCCGGGTATTACTGAACAGGAAATCACACCTGAGAATGCTAAGGGGCTGGGTTTCTCAGTAACTATCGAAGTTTCCTCTGAAGCAACGTCTATCAAATTAGTTGGCCCAAAAAGCATTAAGAGCAACTGCACACCCGCACGTAGCGGCAACGCTCTGACGGGCGCACTTGGCGATGAACTAATAGTCTATCAGACCAATTTAGAAGCTGGCGATTCAGGGCCAATAGCATTTGGGTACTTTACTCAAAAGAATACGAATATGAGTGTTTGGTTAGATTACTTCTGTCCGCCTGGACATGAGCTTGAGAGCCGTAGGTTTATTATCCCGTCGGTGGCAAAGTATCTCATAACAAGTCAATCAACTTCGCGCCTATCGGCGCCGGACAGCCTACGCTACGCTTCCGCTGTCGGTTATTGAGGCGTTATAGGGCTTGGGTATGTGGAGGCACATAATAGCATCTAGCATCCAATC
The DNA here is from genome assembly GCF_056497865.1 of Shewanella sp. VK101. NCBI lineage: Bacteria > Pseudomonadati > Pseudomonadota > Gammaproteobacteria > Alteromonadales > Shewanellaceae > Shewanella > Shewanella sp. VK101. Next base: position 3,692,538 of record NZ_CM151402.1, on the reverse strand, counting down.
AGCTTTCGTAGGAGCTTTGCTTCTAATAATCGTTAGCTTGCCTTTGTATGGCGGGGCAGCAACTATTTTTGGTCTCATTGCTTTCCCTATAGCTTTCGTTATTTGTCTATTGTTGGCGTATCCATTAATTCGCTTGTGGCTATTTTACTCATGGTCAAACTGGGTTAGCTTCGTCGTTTATATTCTGGCAGGCTTTGTTTTGGGCTTTTTTACTCCGGTCGTTATTTTTGGTATTTCGGGCACAGAGTTTAGTTTTAAGTCCATTACCTTTCTTAGTATTTATGGCGGGTTAGGTCTTGTTTGTTCCGTGTCAGCGTGGAGCTATGTGCGTAAAAATGTCGCCTTATAACAAGTTGCTCAAGTACACTCCGGCCGCAAAAAGCGCGGCCTCCGCGGGACAGCCTACACTGCGTTTCGGTTGCCCCTTAGCAAAGCGCTGGATGATCCCCTCATAATTCTGGCCTCCCAAAGGTGTTAACCAGTTTAAGAAATTCACCCCAAGCCCAGCAAAAATGCGATTCTTTGATTGAGTATTCCGGACGTCGTCTCTCGGAATTGAAACATATCAACGGCCAGCTCACCGTCCCTGGCTCGCGCTCGAAAGCATGTTGCTGCGCAACTCTCGCCGTGTCACAGTTCCGCCTGTGCGAGATGGCCGTTCTCGAATATCCTGCTCTTCACGGCATTCAGGCTTCCAGCCAATCCACACTGCAGCTGATGGGCCATATAATGGCAACCCAGATATCAAGCATAAAAAAACGCACCCTAAGGTGCGTTTCTTGTTTAACATGTTAGCTTAGTGCTGGAACATGGCAGAGATAGATTCTTCATTGCTGACGCGGCGGATAGCCTCGGCCAGTACGGCTGACATGGTCAGCTGGCTCACTTTGCCTGTCTTGAGCATTTCTGGGCTCAAAGGCACAGTGTCAGTCACTATGACTTCGTCAATCACTGAATTCACTATGTTGCTGGCGGCATTGCCGGAGAATACCGGGTGGGTCGCATAAGCAAAGACGCGGTTGGCGCCGTGTTCTTTCAGGGCTTCAGCAGCCTTACACAGAGTGCCACCTGTGTCGATCATGTCATCAACTATGATGCAGTCACGGCCTTGAACGTCACCTATGATGTGCATTACCTGAGCCACGTTGGCCTGTGGGCGACGCTTATCGATGATCGCCAGATCTGAGTCGTCGAGCAGCTTGGCTACGGCGCGGGCGCGAACAACACCACCGATATCGGGGGAAACAACAACCGGGTTGTCCAGTTTCTTGGCCAGCATATCTTCCAGCAGCACTGGGCTACCGAAGACGTTGTCTACCGGTACATCGAAGAAGCCCTGGATCTGCTCGGCGTGCAGGTCACAGGTCAGTACTCTGTCGACACCCACGCTGGAGAGGAAATCGGCAACCACTTTGGCGGTAATGGGTACACGGGCACTGCGGACACGACGGTCCTGACGGGCATAACCAAAGTAAGGGATAACGGCTGTGATACGGCCGGCTGAAGCGCGGCGCAGGGCATCAACCATTACGATCAACTCCATCAGGTTGTCGTTGGTTGGTGCGCAGGTGGACTGAATGATAAACACATCAGCACCACGTACATTTTCGTTTATCTGGACACTGATTTCACCATCGCTGAAACGGCCTACCTCTGCGTCTCCGAGTTTACAAAAAAGACGGTCGGCTATCTTTTTGGCGAGACTGGGGGTAGCGTTCCCAGCAAAGAGCTTGATGTCGGGCACTGTAAGAACCTCAGGCGTTTGCTTTATTTTAGTGGCTGGGACAAAAAACGGCGGACCGCTTCATCCCGGAAGAAACTGTTCAGAGGCGAGCCAGTCGACTCTGAAGCGGCGATCTATTTATCCCTTTGGCAACAAAGCCTTTGAAAGATGGTGGCAGCTGTGCCAGACAATCGAGAGCTTGTTGCTGTTTTTCGAACTCCCCGAACACGCAGGCACCGGTTCCGGTCATTCTGGACGGCGCATATTCTAGCAGCCAGCCCAAGGCCTTGGCAACTTGAGGGTAATGGCGACATACCAGCGCCTGACAGTCGTTTTGCCAAGGGGCGCTCAGCAGTTGCTCCAGAGAGAGCTTGGGAGTATCTCTTGGTAAATCAGGATCATGGAACACTTTTTCAGTGGAGACATGGGCCTCGGGAACCAGCACCAGATACCAAGGTTCGGCCGGTTCCACCGGCTGAAGTTTTTCGCCGACCCCTTCGGCAAAGGCCGCCAAACCCTTAATGAAAACAGGAACATCAGCGCCGAGTTTTAAACCAATTTGCTCAAGTTCGGTTTCACTCAGGCCGGTTTGCCATAGGGCGTTGAGGGCTACCAGAGTGGTGGCCGCGTCCGACGAGCCGCCCCCCAGACCGCCGCCCATGGGCAGTTTCTTGTCGAGCCAGATCTCGGCCCCCAGTTCACAACCGCTGGCTTGCTGCAATGATTTTGCGGCCTTGAGAATTAAGTTATCGCTATCCGGGACAGCAGCGCCGAGATTGGAGTGAAGTTTGAGCTCGCCATTGACGGTGATTTTAAAGTCCAACAGGTCACCATGGTCGAGAAACTGAAACAGGGTCTGCAGTTCATGGTAGCCATCTTCCCGGCGACCATTGATATGCAAAAACAGATTAAGCTTGGCCGGGGCCGGCCAGCCAAGCGAAAGACTATTGGGTTTGGATGTTTGGTCTAGAGGACTCATGGCTGCTGGCTTTCCTTGGTGGTGAGTGTGCTCTGGGCTTCGAGTGCCTGCCACTCGGTTAACTGGATCTTGAGTTCGAGCGCGCCGCGATTGAGTTTAAGAAGGCGCGGAATATCGGCACCGCTTTGTTGCTGCCAGTTGAGATACTTCACCTGCCACGGAGGGCTGACGCTGCCATCTTCCAGGCTCTGGGGTTTGCCGTCATTGTCTGTGAGCACGAGTTCAGTGTCGGCGGCGCTGAGGCCAAGCACCCAGCGGGGCAGGGCGTTAAGGGGTATGCTCCAACTGCTGAGGCCATCGAGTAAACGCTGTGGGTCTCGGTCGCGATAGATTTCACCATCCAACTCCAGTAAGGCGCCGTCCGGGCCACTTTTCAGCAGCATCACACTGGTGCCCAACATGGTGGTGAGTCTCAGCTCTTCTGTCGTTGGGGTGTGCAGCCAATAAAGATTGGTGCTGAATTTTTCCTCGGGAGTTTTTACCGCCAGCTTGCCTTTCAGCTCCCAGGCCTTGGCTTGCTCTGCGTGCTTGACTTGAGTCGCCTGCCAGCGGGCATCGGGCAGGCTGCTACAGGCGCTGAGCAGGCCAAGGAGCAACAGGGGCAACAGCAGACGCAGGGCCGACAGAGGTGTAAAACAGGTTTTTGTGAAGTACTTCAAAATAATCATCTGTTGTTCACTGTGTTGGCCGCCTATGATACGAGGGCTTTGGCAGAATACCAATAAGCGCCGACCCCTGTGGTGTCGCCCTTGTGGCTTTTGCCAGCGCCTGTTCAGCTTAATTGATAAATTGGTTGAGAAGTTAGACCTTTATTCGGTTTTGTTAAGCGTATTCTGTTTTTAAGGTGGCCAATTCAGTAGAATGGCCGCATCCTACAGCGACGCCAAGAGTCCAGAACGAGTTCAGATGAGCCTTGTAGCAATTGGTATAAACCATAAAACCGCCACTGTTGACCTGCGTGAGAAAGTTGCCTTTGCCCCGGACAAGATCCATGAAGCCATGCGCAGCCTGGCCAAGGAGACTCAGAGCGGGGAAGCTGTCATCGTTTCCACCTGTAACCGCACCGAGCTTTACTGCAACACGGAAAATGCCGAGCAGGTTGTGCGTTGGTTGGAAGATTATCATGGCCTGAGCCATGAAGAGGTGGCCCCTTGCCTGTACCAACACTGTGGTCAACCCGCGGTGCAACACCTGATGCGGGTTGCATCCGGGCTCGACTCTCTGGTGCTGGGCGAACCGCAGATCCTCGGTCAGGTCAAACAAGCGTTTGCCAAGGCCAAGGAATCCGGCACAGTGGCACTGACACTGGATCGTCTGTTTCAAAATACTTTTGCCGTGGCCAAGAAGGTGCGCACCGAAACGGAAATCGGTACAGCGGCCGTTTCGGTTGCCTTTGCCGCCGTCAGCATGGCCAAACACATCTTCTCTTCTCTGGCTGCGACCAAGGTGCTGCTCATTGGCGCCGGTGAAACCATAGAACTGGTTGCCCGCCACCTGAAGGAAAACGGCGTCACCAGCATGGTGGTGGCCAACCGCACCATTTCCCGCGCCGAAGCCATGTGTGAAGAGTTCAATGCCCAGGCGATTACCCTAGAGCAGATACCAGATTTTCTCCCCAAGGCCGATATCGTGATATCCTCTACCGCCAGTCCGCTGCCCATCCTGGGCAAGGGCATGGTTGAAAAAGCGCTTAAGCAGCGCCGCCATCAACCTATGTTATTGGTTGATATAGCGGTTCCCCGTGATATTGAGGCAGAAGTCGGTGATTTGGACGATGCTTTCCTATACACGGTCGATGATCTGCAAAGCATAATCGAACAGAATATGGCCTCCCGTAGAGAGGCCGCCGAGCAAGCGGAAGTCATTGCTGAAGAGCATTCACACCAGTTTATGGAGTGGGTTCGCTCACTGGAATCGGTCGACAGCATTCGCGAATATCGTACCCAGAGCATGGCGATTAAAGATGAGCTGGTTGAACGGGCAATGAACAAGTTGGCGCAGGGAGCAGACACAGAGCAGGTGCTGCTGGAACTGGCCAACCGTCTGACCAACAGACTGATCCATGCTCCGACCCAGGCCCTGACTGCAGCCAGTCGTCAGGGTGATCTCAATGCTTTGGGTCAATTGAGAACCGCGCTCGGCTTGGATAAACACTAAGGTTAGCGAGCTAAATGAAGGAATCCGTTATCCGCAAGCTGGAAGGCTTGCTTGAGCGTAATGAAGAAGTATTGGCCCTGCTCAGTGACGCAGATGTCATAGCGGATCAGGACAGGTTCAGAGCCCTGTCTCGGGAATATGCTCAGCTTGAAGATGTAGTCAAAGGCTTTAAGGCCTACCAGCAGGCGCAGGCGGATCTGCAAACCGCACAGGAGATGCTGGCCGAGGAAGATCCTGAGCTGAAAGAGATGGCTCAGGAAGAGATCAAGGCGGCCCGTGCTCAACTGGAGCAACTGGAAGGCGAATTGCAAATTCTGCTGTTGCCCAAAGATCCCAATGATGCCAGCAACGCCTTTCTGGAAATCCGTGCCGGTGCCGGCGGTGATGAAGCCGCTATTTTTGCCGGTGATCTATTCCGTATGTACAGCCGTTATGCCGAGAGCCAGCGTTGGCAGGTCGAGGTCATGAGCGCCAGCGAGGGCGAGCATGGCGGTTTCAAAGAGGTGATTGCCAAGGTCAGCGGTGACGGTGTCTACGGCAAACTCAAGTTTGAGTCCGGTGGTCACAGGGTACAAAGGGTGCCGGAAACCGAATCTCAGGGGCGGGTGCACACCTCGGCCTGTACCGTGGCCGTTATGCACGAAGTGCCCGAGGCCCAGGCGGTGGAAATCAACCCGGCCGAGCTGCGTATCGATACCTTCCGCTCTTCCGGTGCCGGTGGTCAGCACGTTAACAAAACCGACTCGGCGATTCGTATTACCCACTTGCCCACAGGCTTGGTGGTGGAATGCCAGGATCAGCGCTCGCAGCACAAGAACAAGGCTCAGGCCTTGAGCGTACTGGCGGCCCGTTTGCAGGCGGCCGAAGATGAAAAGCGCCGCAGCGCCGAAGAATCTACCCGTCGCTCTCTGGTGGGCAGCGGTGACCGCTCAGAGCGGATCCGCACCTATAATTTCCCTCAGGGAAGGGTGAGCGACCACAGGATCAACCTGACACTGTATCGTCTCAACGAGGTGATAGAAGGAGACTTGGAGCAGCTGCTCGAGCCCTTGATGCAAGAGCATCAGGCCGACATGTTGGCGGCTCTGTCCGACGAATAAAAGGACTGTCTGTGACTAAACTCAATATTGCCGAGGCCCTGCAGTGGGCCTCTTCTATGTTGGCTGCATCGTCCGAGTCTGCCCATGCAGATGCCGAAGCCCTGTTGCTGCATTGTTTGAGCAAGAGCCGCAGCTTTCTCTATACCTGGCCCGAAAGAAACTTGTCTGCCGAGCAGCACAAGCAGTTTATTCAGATGGTGCAGCGCCGCAGCCAAGGCGTGCCCGTGGCCCATATTGTCGGTGAGCGCGAGTTCTGGTCACTGCCTTTTATCGTCAACGAATCCACCCTTATTCCGCGCCCGGACACCGAAATTCTGGTGGAAACCGCGCTCAACCTGCCGCTTTCAGATGATATCGCCGTGCTGGATCTCGGCACAGGTACCGGTGCTATCGCGCTGGCACTGGCCCATGAACGGCAAGGCTGGCGAGTGACTGCTGTCGATAAGGTCGAGGCCGCGGTGGAACTGGCCTGTGCCAACCGGGATAATTTGAAACTGCCGCAGGTGGAGATCCTTCAGAGCGACTGGTTTTCGGCGGTTCAGGGGCGTAAGTTCCAGCTGATTGTTTCCAACCCTCCCTATATCGAGGAGGATGATGAGCATCTTGATATGGGCGATGTGCGCTTCGAACCCCGCAGCGCCTTGACCGCCGCCGATCAGGGCTTTGCCGACCTGTTCCATATCGCAGCCCATGCCAGGGAGCACCTGCTGCCGGGCGGTTATCTGCTGCTGGAGCATGGTTATGCCCAGGCCGTGAACCTCAGGGAAAAACTTGCCGAGCTAGGTTATCAGCAGGTGGCCACAGTGCGCGACTTTGGCTCCAATGAAAGATGCACCCTGGGACTTTGGCCCGGTTGAGTGTCTGTGCCCGGGGTTATCTCCCGGGCTTGAAAACTGCCGATATCGTCCCCATTTCCTGTCATAATTCCGCCTTTTCGATAGCGGCTTGGCCTTGGTGCTGAGCACTGCGATAGGGTACACTGTCGCCTTTGTTCACCTACAGATAGCTATCCGATGGAAACTTTTTACAGCCTGTATCCGGCAGTTAAACACCTGCACATGACCCTGATCGCCGTCAGCGTATTGCTGTTCATTGTGCGTTTCGTGCTTAAGCTGCGTCAGTCAGCCATTATGGACAAGAAACTGCTGAAGGTAGGTCCGCATGTGATCGATACTTTCCTGCTGCTGTCCGGATTGACTCTGTGTTTTATGATCAAGCAGTATCCCTTCGTCGATCCCTGGATGACGGAGAAGATAGGCGCAGTGGTCGCTTACATACTGCTGGGCGTGATGGCGCTCAAGTCCAACCGTAATCTGATCTTCCGGATCTTCGCCTTCCTCGGTGCTCTGGGCTGGGTGGTTTATGCGGCAAAACTGGCACACTTCAAACAAGCGGTAATTCTGGGGTAATGCAACAATATTCTCTTAAGCAAGACGAACTCTCTCTGCCCGAGTCGGCATTTGAGCTTTGCCAACATCTGGGCTTTGGCCTGGCCAAACAGGCCAACTGGGCCTGGCTGGAACTGTCCGGCTCAGTGCTCAGCCATTATCTGGTCGATCAGCAGCGGCGCTTTCAGGCGCTGCTGAATTGGTTTTACAAGGATCTGGGGTTTGCCCCCAGAGAAGATTATTTTTCCCGGCAGGCGGCCGATCTCGGCCAGTGTATTCTCAGCCGCCAGGGGAACAGCACCACATTGGCAACTGTGCTTATGTTGCTTGGCAAACAGCTGGACTTGAAATTCGACCCTGTACTGTTGCCGGGCACCACAGTGCTGGCCTGCCACGTGGCCGGTGAACTCATCTATCTCGACCCGCTTCGGGGTGAGCGCCTCAGCAAAGAGCGCTTGCATGCTCTGGTTCGCGGCGAGCTTGGGAACAGTGCGCCGCTGAAGGCGTCTTACCTCAAGCCGGTTGGCACCCAGAGGCTGATGACCCGCATGCTGCATGAACTCAAGGCTGGTGCCATTGTCGCCCATGAATTTGAAGTCGCGATGGAGTGCTGCAATTTGCTGCTTGAATGGCATGCCGACGATCTCAGCCTGCATCGGGAGCGCGCCTTTATTGCCCAACAACTGGGGGCGATTCATGTCGCCAGCGCCGATCTACAGTATTTTGTCGACAACAGCCCGCACGACCCTGTGGTCGAGCTGGTGAAGATGCAACTCAGAGAATTGGGAGACGACCCTCAAACCTTCCATTGAACCTGCCCGTGAGGGCAGTGGGAAAAATATAAATATTAAAATAAAACAATAAATTGCAATCGCAAGGGAGATAGGACCTATGAGCAGTACCTCACAGGCGGCCACTGAAATGACTGCGTTGGTGACCAATGACGCCACCGCGCTCGGCATTCTGGCCGCCATTCTCGGCTTCGTTTTTTACACCAACAGCAGCAGCCATCCTTTCTGGCAAAAGTTTTACCGTTTCATCCCGGCCTTGTTGCTGTGTTACTTCCTGCCATCCTTGCTCAATACCTTTGGGATTGTCGATGGCAGTACCTCCAAACTTTACTATGTGGCGTCCCGTTATCTGCTGCCTGCCTGTTTGGTATTGTTGATCCTCAGCGTCGACCTCAAAGCCATTCTGGGATTGGGTCCCAAGGCGGTAGTGATGTTTTTGACCGGCACCATGGGCATTGTCATAGGTGGCCCGATTGCCCTGCTTATCATGTCGGCAATCGACCCGACATTGACCGCTGGCCATGGCCCGGACGCGGTCTGGCGCGGCATGACCACACTCGCCGGCAGCTGGATTGGCGGCGGTGCCAACCAGGCGGCGATGAAAGAGATTTATGAAGTGGGCGGCAATATTTTCTCCGTGATGGTGACTGTCGATGTGATAGTCGCCAACATCTGGATGGCCGTGCTGCTGTTTATGGCATCCAGGGCCAAGGAGATAGATGCCAAGACAGGTGCAGATACCAGCGCCATTGAAAGCCTCAAGGCCAAGGTGGAGCAATATCATGCCGAAAACGCCCGCATTCCCAGCCTGCGCGACATTATGCTGATAGTGGCTGTGGGCTTTGGTATTACCGGTCTGGCCCATGTCGGCGCCGACCTGCTGGCTCCCTGGTTTGCAACCAACTATCCCTGGACCGAGCAATACAGTCTGACCTCAGAATTCTTCTGGCTGGTGGTGATAGTGACCACCATAGGTTTGCTGTTGTCATTCAGCCCGGCTCGTCATTTGGAAGCGGCCGGCGCCTCCAAGATAGCCTCGGCCTACCTCTACATACTGGTGGCTACAATCGGTTTGCATATGGATGTATCCCAAATTCTGGATACGCCGATTTACTTCCTGGTGGGCATTATCTGGATGCTGGTGCATTCGGGATTGATGCTGCTGGTGGCCAAGCTTATCCGTGCACCGCTGTTTTACATGGCGGTGGGCAGTCAGGCCAACGTTGGCGGCGCGGCGTCTGCGCCAGTAGTGGCTGCGGCCTTCCATCCGGCACTGGCACCCGTAGGTGTACTGCTAGCGGTATTCGGCTATGCTTTAGGCACTTATATGGCTTGGCTCTGTGGCCAGTTGCTGCAGGCCGTGGCCGGCTGATTTAAGTTAACGCCGCATGAGCGGCATTCAAGAGAGAAGTTGCGATGAGTAATAAAACCATACATCTGGGGGCTATCGAGATAGCCAATGACAAGCCCTTTGTGCTGTTCGGTGGCATGAATGTACTCGAGTCGCGGGACTTGGCGATGACCATTGCCGAAACCTACGCGGAAGTCACTCAGAAGCTGGGGATCCCTTATGTGTTCAAGGCCTCCTTCGACAAGGCCAACCGCTCATCCGTCAACTCCTATCGTGGCCCCGGCATGGATGAAGGTTTGAAAATCTTCCAGGAAATAAAGGATACCTTCAAGCTGCCATTGATTACCGATGTGCATGAGCCTTACCAGTGTGCGCCTGTGGCCGAAGTCGTGGATATCATCCAGTTGCCGGCCTTCCTGGCACGTCAGACAGATCTGGTGGTGGCCATGGCCAAGACAGGGGCTATCATCAATGTCAAAAAGCCTCAGTTCCTGGCGCCCCATGAGATGCGGCATATCATCAAGAAATTCAACGAAGCGGGTAATGATGAGATCATTCTCTGTGAGCGTGGCAGCTGCTTTGGTTATAACAACCTGGTGGTAGACATGCTGGGCATGGATGAGATGAAGCAATCCGGCTACCCGGTGATCTTCGATGCCACCCATGCGCTGCAGCGCCCTGGCGGCCGTGAAGATTCTGCCGGTGGTCGTCGTGCCCAGGCAACCGAACTGGCCCGCAGCGGTATGGCGCTGGGACTGGCCGGGCTGTTTATTGAGGCGCACCCGGACCCGGATAATGCCAAGTGTGATGGCCCTTGTGCCTTGCCACTGCAGCAACTGGAAGGATATCTGAGCCAGATGAAGGCCGTTGATGATCTGGTGAAGTCTTTCCCGGCGCTGGATACCAGTCGCTGAGCCAAGCGCTTGGTTAACAGCGCATAAGCTGCTGAAAGCTGCGCCTTTGGTTGAATAGCGAATCACCTGGCTAGCGTGTTAGCCTCAAACGCCCGCAATCGCGGGCGTTTTTCGTTTCAGTCATGGCTTGCGGTTCATCGGGCAAACATTCTCGGGCGCAAATTTTAAGGACAAGCCACCCATGTGGATCTTCTTTACCCTGATGGCTGCCTTTATGCAGGCGTGGCGCAACGCGTTTCAGAGCCGTCTCAGTCGCGATGTCAATGTTGCCGGGGTGACGCTGGCGCGTTCATACCATTCCTTATAGAAGTTTGGGCTACTCAGAGCTGTGTCAGCCATTCGAGTTCAAGCCAGATTGGCGATGACATAGTGATTCTACGGCGAGGCAAGTTGGCGCAGTAATCGGGTGGCTGACAAGCTCCCGCAGGGCGAGTTGAAAAAGCGCGTATGCGGGGCAGGCCAATGTCGATTTATCCCAATAAATCTTCCATCGCTCTACTTGCCTCCCCGTTTTTTCATTCTCGCTGAGTGAGTAAACTCCTATGCGGAATGGTATTAGCTATGCCGGGCCGTTGGCTGCTGTGTATCTGTTGTCACTTTATGCCTGGCAGGACGCAGGATTGCCGCAGCTTGGGCATGGCGCGCTGCAGTACATCATAGGGGCGGCCTTGGCGCAGATCCTCGCGACCGCCCTGATGGTAAAACTGTTCCAATTGCAGAATTTCGCTGTCGGCGCCGGGCTGGCCAAGAGTGAAGCCTTGGTCGCGGCCGTGCTCGGCAGTCTGTTCTTCGGCACTGCGTTGACTGTCACCGGCTGGCTGGGGGTACTTGTCGGTACAGTGGCGGTCTTTCTGCTCAGTACCCACGGCGGGCTCAAAGGCTTGTCCTTCAAGACGCTGTTGCTGGGGTTGGGATGCGGCAGCGCCTTTGCGCTGACTTCGCTCTGGGTTAGGGAAGCAAGCCTGGTGCTGGGCTTGCCATTTCCTCACCGCGCCGCCTGGGTACTCTTGTTGGTTATTTTGCTGCAGACCTTGTTGCTGCTCGCCTGGCTTCTTATCAAAGATAAAGAGACCCTTAAAAACTCTGGCAAAGGCCCAGGTTGACCCTGGCCATCAGTATCAGCAGTTGTCTGGGTTCAATAGGTTGGTTCAGTGCCATGTCGCTCACGGCCGTGCCTTATGTGAAAACGCTCGGGCAGGTGGAAGTCTTCTTTATGATGCTGATCTCCAGCCTTTGGCTCAAGCAGCGGGTCAAGGTCAAGGATATGGGCGGCCTGGTACTGATTGCCCTGGCCGCGGTATTGGTGCTTTGGGGATGATTTACTCTGCTGCCACAGGATCCAGCCCTGAGTGGCGTATGCTGCTGAGTACATAAGGTTTATCCGAGGCCAGGTAGTCAATAAGACGTTTGGCTGCTTCAGGTTGCAGGCTGCTTTGGGTGATACCACTCGAGAAGGTGGTTACCTTCTGGAATTTGTCCGGGATCGGCCCGACAAATTCGGCGCCTGCGATAGGCAGTATTTCACTTATCTGCTGAAAACCTATCTGTAATTCTCCTCTGGCGACCACGGTGGCGACCCTTTCACTCAAAACCCTTTTGCTCTTGGGTTCTATCATTTGCCACAGCCCCATCTCTGGCCAGAGTTTGCTGGCCAGATAAGTGCCACTGGCGCTGGCCGAGTAACCTATCGAATCGGCTTGTTGCAGCACCTTGATAAAAGCTTCCTCTGTGCTGATGTCCGGCTTGGCTGTGCCCGCTTTAACGCACATGCCTATGCGGGAACGCACCAGATCCCTGTGGCTGTCACTGCGCACATAGCCCTTTTCTGTCAGCTTGTTGAGTGAGCTTTGGGACAGGATCAACACATCGAACGCTTCGTTGCGTTTGAGCCGCTCCGGAATGGAGTCATGGGCACCACCGGATGACGAGCCATAGGAGATGATCAAATCCAGCCCGGTATCCTGTTCTATCTGCTTCTCCATCGCGGTCAGGGTGCCGGCAAAACCGCCGGAAGTGATCACTTTCAATGTCTCTGCCCAACTGCCGAAGCTCAGGGTACAGCCCAGGGCCAACAGCAGTAACTTGCTCTTGAACTTATGCTTCATATCTGTGTGTCCTTAGTGTGTTGGGGAGTGAGCTGGCCCGGGAGCGAGCCGGCTCTGAGTGCCGAGGGCACTCTTTGCAGGGAGCCTATTTGGCCAACGCGTTGTCGGCAGCATTCTTACCCGCGATACGACCGAAGATAACCGTATCGGCCACCGCATTCCCGCCCAGACGGTTGTAGCCATGTACCCCACCCGTCACCTCTCCGGCGGCATACAGGCCTTTGATGGGCCAGCTTTGCAGGTTCAGTACCTCGGCTTTCTCATCTATGGCGACCCCACCCATGGTGTGATGAATGCCTGGAGCAACTTTCACCGCATAGAAGGGAGCCTGAGTCAGATCAAGCGGCATATTTTCACGGTTGAATTCGCTGTCTTTGCCGACTTTGAAAGAGTGGTTGTAACTACTCACTGTTTGCTCCAGTGCCTTAGGTTGCATGCCGGTGAGTTTGGCCAACTCGGCTACATTATCGGCTTTTTTCAACATCTTAAGGTGATCATAGCCGCGTACCATTTTGGCTTTTTTGTACAGTTGGTTGTCGAACACCAACCAGGCAAACTGTTCGGGTTGCTTGAGAATGGCATCCGATGCCCGGTCGCGGGTGGTCAACTCGTTGATAAAACGTTTGCCAGCCTTGTTGACCATGATAGCCCCGACACCGCGCACGGTTTCAGAGATTAAGATGCGGCTGTCTTTGCCTATGGTTGGGTGTGCCTGGATCCAGTCGATATCTGTCATGCTGGCGCCTATGGACTTGGCCATTTCTATGCCATCGCCGGTTGCGGTAATATTGTTGGAACTGGTCATGCCTTTAAAGGTTGGGCGATAGTAGGCGATCATCTCTTTGTTCATGCCATAGCCACCGGTTGCCAGCACCACGGATTTGGCGCCCAACATGTAATAGCCAGAGTGTTTACCGTGGATCACTACCCCGAGTATCTGCTGCTCGTCATTCACTACCAGTTTCACTGCCCGTGAATTGAGGCGGGTTTCCACCTGATTTTTGTCTGCGGCCTTACGCAGTACATCTATGATATGTGGCCCGACGCTGAGCCCGCCCGATGGTCTGTGTGTCCTGTCCACCCGGGCGCCGCCGGAGCGTTTGAGATCATCCATATTGGCGCCGAGGGATTCAAGCCATTTGATACCGTCGGCTGACTGCTGCGCCAGAATTTGCACCAACTTGGGATCGTTGGCGTAGCGACCGCCTTTCATCGTATCTTCCACATACCAGGCCACTTGGTCGTCCACCTTGCGGGCGGCTTGTTGTTTGGTACCCACGGCGTTATAGCCACCGGCCGCCAGCATGGAGTTGCCGCCGGAGAAGGGGGCTTTTTCCAGCAAAACTACCTTGGCCCCGGCCTGTTTGGCGCTGATGGCAGCGTTATAGCCGGCACTGCCGGCACCTATTACCACCACATCTGTGCTTTGTTTTGGTCCCGCGGCGATAGCCTGCTGAATTTTTTGCTGATCCCATTCTTTGTCCCAGGCCGGTTTGGCTTTGACATTGGCAAAGGGCATGGGTTTATGTTCAAAAGAGTGGCATTCATTGCAGTAAAATTTGGGTGCTTCGTGCCCCTTGTGGCAACTGGTACAGGCGATATCACCCAGGTGAGAGCCGTGGGGATCTATCTCCAGGGCAGGGTTCTTCAGGTCGCTGTAGTCTCCGTGACAGCTGCGGCACTGTTGATTTTCATGGGCCTCGCTGTCGTCAATCTTGTTAGGCGAAACATGGCAGGTTTTGCAGCCTTGCTGGCTGTCGCTGTGAAATTTGCCCAGATCCTGAGGTGCCGCCTGCACTCCGGCTGCACCGAAAAGGCAACAGGCCAGCAGACCGCTGAGATAAGTGAGTTTCATATTGCTCCCTAAAATATTTGTTATTGGATTCGTTATTAGCATGAGCAAATAAAATGTAAAAAAAGGTGAGGCGGCTCAAGTTTGATGTTGAGTTATTAATTGTTGAAATAGGTTTCAAGTTTTCTTAATTCATGGTTTTGAATTCGCTTAATTCATTTTCAATAAAATTGAAAGTGATGCCTCTGTTATGAGTGTGTGATCCAGTCAATGCTCAAATGGGCATAAAAGTTTTTACTATATTCCGGCGCTAACTCATATCTCAACTCATAAATATAAAGAGACAAAATGATGAACCTAAGAAAAACGATTGTTGCTGGAATTACCTGCTCGCTGTTGCCGCTGGTCAGCCAGGCTGCACCTGACTTTTATGGCCGGGCTTGGCTTGGGCTGAGTCACTCGGACAGCGGTTTGCTGTCAGATAGAAAGGAAAACGGTGCTTATCTGGAAAACTATGCCTCCTTTATCGGTGTCAAGGGTAAAGAAAAACTCAACGACAATATCAATATTGTTTATGTGATGGAGTTTGGTAATAACGGAGGCTACTTTGATACTTCTTCGCTGTTTAAATCCCGCAATACATATCTGGGTGTCGAAAGCCAATTAGGTACACTGGTATTTGGTCGTAATGATACTGTGTTTAAAAAGACGGAAGGTAAGGTGGATTTATTCAATATCACTTCCAGTGATATGGCAAAAATTATCGCCGGGAATGACCGCCTGGGAGATTCAGCTACTTATTACTCACCCAAATGGTATGGAGTGCAGTTGGGCGTGAGCTACCAATTTGCCGATAACTTGCCGGAGCAAAATGGCTCAAACGGCAATTATGCACTGAGCCTGACAGCGGGTGATGCCAAATTGAAACAACAGGCTTGGTATCTGGCGCTGGCCTATGCCGATAGTCTCAATGCCTTGGATGCGGTGCGAGCCGTTGCCGGTGCTCGCTTGGCCGGTGCCAAGTTGGGGTTTATGTATCAGCATTCCGAGTCGCAGAAATATCAAAATCTCAGTGGCAACAGTTTGCTTGCCAGCATGGAGATCCCTTGGCAGCAATACAGTTTCAAGGCGCAATATCTGTATGACAACTCAGGCAATGGCAAGGTGGTATCCAGCCTGGCTGATAAAGCCAGTGTGACAGAAGCCTCCAGTTGGCAGGCGTCTTTGGGGTTGGACTATCGAGCTTCCAAAAGCACCACGTTCAGCTTGATAACCACCTATCTGGATGGCGATTTTACCGACGCAGGAGGTTATACGGAGTATGACGACAAGCTGGTGACTCTGGCGATGAAACACATGTTCTGAGTCACAGTATTTGTAGCTGGTTTCCGAGCCTTATCGCAGGCTCGGCTGGATCAACTTTTCCCGGTAACGGGATTGCTAAAATACGCCAACCCAAACCGCGGCGATTCCCCTGATGAAGATAACTCTCAAACAACTGCTGGTATTCAAGTGCATACATGCCGAAGGGCAGATCTCCCGTGCTGCCAGGAAGCTGCATATGTCGGTTCCGGCCGTCAGTATGGCGCTGAAAGAGTTGGAGTCAGCGCTGGGGTGCCGCCTGTTTGAACGCAGTGCGACAGGTTTGCTGCTCAACCCGCAGGGGGAGTTGTTGCTGCCTTACGCCAACGGGATGTTGGCTTCAGAGCAGCAGGTACAGCAGTTATTTCACGCCAGTGCCAGTGGCGTATGTGGCACACTGACGGTCGGTGCCAGTAAAACTGCGGGAAACTATGTGTTATCGCGGCGCTTGCCTGTGTTCCATCAATGTTTTCCGGCCACAGGAATTCGCTTGATGATCAAAGATTCAAGCCACATAGAGAGGATGGTCTCTGAACGGGAACTGGACCTGGCCTTTGTTGACGCCAAGCCGTCGCTGGCCAATCTCTGCTGTGAGCCTTGGCTCAGAGACAGGATCTGCATTGTTTGCGGCGCCGATAATCCTCTGGCTAAAGAGGTTGTCGATACCGAACGCCTGTCGCGTGAAGTCTGGTATCTGGATGAAAGCGCGACGGTTGCCCGCGTCAGGGCTATGCAGTTACTGCACAGCGTCGGCATTGTGCCATCGCAAACCATCACCATGGGAACTCTGGGGGCCATCAAGCGCGCCACGGCCACTGGCTATGGGGTCAGTATCTTGCCCTTTATGGCGATAGATGCCGAATTGGAGCGTGGCGATCTGGTGGAGTTGGAACTGCCCGGCTGGGACTTTGAACGTAACTATTGGGTGATCCGCCGGGCCGAGGAAGTGCTTGCCCCTTTACCGGCCAATTTTCTGGAATTTATGTTGGATCAACGCGAGTTCGACGAGCAACGGCCGGCATGATCCAAACCGATTTTCAGCTGTTTGGCATTCTTTGCCTGATCTTGGGAGGCATATTCTACACCAGCGGTCTCAACAGCCCTTTCTGGCGTCGCTGTTATCGGATCTTGCCCGTGATGGTGGCCTGTTATTTCGTGCCATCACTGCTCAACACCATGGGGCTGATTGCGGTAAAAGACTCTCAGTTACCCAAGTTTGCCGTCGATTACCTTATGCCCATGTGTCTGGTGTTGATGCTGCTGGGGCTGGATATCGGCAGTATTTGGCGCTGTGGCGGTAAGTTGCTGCTACTGTTTTTTATCGGCAGCCTGGGGGTCTTTGTCGGGGGGCCGCTGGCGCTGTGGTTGGTGGGATACATACAGCCTGAGCTCTTGCTGCCGCAGGGGGAGGATAGCCTCTGGCGCGGCATGGCGACCCTGGCAGGTAATTGGGTCGGTGGTACAGCCAATCAGATGGCGATGAAAGAACTGTTCGGTGCCGGTGACAGTATCTTTGCGGTTTTTGTTACTGTGAATGTGGTGCTTTCAGGGATCTGGATGGCAATATTGCTGGCGCTGGCGCCCCACGAGGCCAAAATCAATCGCTGGCTTCGAAGCCGCGAGCCGCAGGCGACTATGCTGGATACGCCCTTGCCGGAACGACGTCTGGCACAGAGCCATCACTGGTTATTGATCTTTTGCCTGCCGCTGATGCTGGGCGGCTTGGCACACTGGGGCGCCGATTGGACGGCGGAGCTGATTGTCCGCCACTGGCCTATGGCCAGAGCTTATCACCTGCATACTCCCTTTATCTGGCTGGTGGTCTGGTTAACGACGGCCAGCGTGCTCCTGTCGCTGACACCGGCGCGGCGGCTGGCGGCCTATGGTGCCGACAGAGTCGGTAATGCCTGTCTATATCTGATGTTGGCTATCATGGGGCTGAAGATGGATATCGGTATGCTCTGGTCTTTGCCCTGGTTCTTTGTTATCGGGGCTATCTGGTTGTTGGTGCATGTCTTCTTGTTGCTGCTGGCGGCGAGAGCGTTGAGACTTCCATTCGGTTATCTCGCCATTGCCAGTCAGTGCAATCTTGGCGGGGCGGCTTCGGCGCCTGTGGTCACAAGCGCCTATCGCCAGGCATTGGTGCCTCTTGCGGTTCTGATCGCGGTATTTGGCTACGCCTGGGCCAACTTTATTGCCTGGGCCTGCGGCCAGTGGTTAAAGCAGATTTGATTCAAGCGCCTTTATCTGGGCTACCAGTTCGCTGTTGATTGGCAGTGTGAGCCCATATTGCTCGGCGCACTGCTGCAGGTAACCGTTGATATAGTCAATTTCCGTCTTGCGGCCGTGCTTGAGGTCCTGATACATGGAGGAGTAGTTGGCGGCGGTTAGCCGTATCACTTCCTTGACTCTGGTGTGCAGCGTATCGAACGTCAGCGCTATGCCTTCCTGCTTGGCTACCTGTAACAGCTCATCGAGAATGGCGCAGATTGTTCCCTCAAACTCGGGGGCGGCCAGGGCACCGTTGTTGACTCTGTGAATGGCAGTCAGCGGATTGATAACGGCATTGACCGCCAGCTTTTGCCACAGGGCTTCGAGAATGGCATCACTCCACTGACTGCCGGGAATGGCATTGAGCAAAACGGTTTTCATCGCCTCTGGCATGGGGGCGCCGATTAGGTCACCTATCTGGGTCAGGCCGCTGCCGGTTTGGCGAATATGATTGCTGCTGAGTTTCAGCGCTCCCTGGCTGGTGGTGCCCAGGCTCAGCGGCCGGCCATTCAGCTTGGCGGCCAGGCTTTGATGGGGACCAAGCCCATTGTGCAGCAGCAGGATGCGGCAATTCGGGTGAAGTCTTGGCAGCAAAGGCTCCAGCGCCGCTTCAACCTGATAGGCTTTGACTGTGACCAGCAAGAGCTCGAGCTGCTTGAGCTTGCTCGAGTCCTGCGCCAGACACAGAAAGGATGTTTGCAGACTCTGGTCGCCAAGCTCCAGGGTATAGACTTGCTCTTCGCCCTGCTCAGCCAATGATGGGGTGTTGGCTCTTGGTAATAACCAAGGTTCAAGCCCGGCTGCGGCCAGTTGCTGTGCCAGCAGTTGTCCTATTGCCCCAATGCCGAGGATCCCCGTCTGCATCCGGGTTACTCCCTCAACATGGCGGCGCGAAAATATCTGCGATAGCCCCAGAGTGAGAAGTAGAAGAGTACGACTCCGGCCATATCGGCGACAAAGTCGGCCACATCTGCGCTGCGGTAGGGCAGACGGGATTGCACCATCTCTATCAGAATGCCGTAGCCGGCCAGGGTAGCAAACATCAAGTACCAGCGGGGGCGGAACGCCAGGTAGGTCAGCCAGGCGAGGGCAAAGAAACTACCTATATGACCCACTTTATCCAGATTAGGGATGCTCTGTGGATAGTTAGGCTTGGAAAAAACCAGGTAGCTGATCACCGCCAGGGCAATCAACAAAGCCATTTTAAACAGCAACTGTCGGTTAATCACAAATCACGCAGGGTTGGAAAGCTTGGCGAACATCATAGTCAAAATAAAGCCTGGCTGTCATCAGCAGACGTGGATTTATTCAGCTCTGCTTCAACTTAGGGTAGACTGGCGCTATTGGTTTGACTGATAAGTAAAAGGCGACGAAATGCCCTCATTCGATATAGTGTCAGAAGTAGATGCCGTTGAACTGCGTAACGCAGTGGATAACAGCAAACGTGAATTGGATACCCGCTTCGATTTCCGCGGGGTGGAATTTGCGGTGGAGTATAAAGACTTTGTAGTGACCCTGTCGGCAGAGTCTGACTTTCAGTGTAATCAGATGGTGGATATTTTAAGAACCCAACTGAGCCGTCGTAATGTGGATCCCAAGGCGATGGAAGTGGATGAGAAAGCGATTCACAGTGGCAAGATGTTTTCTTTGAAGGTCAAGTTCAAACAAGGCATCGAAGCCGATGTGGCCAAGAAGCTGGTAAAACAGATCAAAGACAGCAAGGTAAAGGTGCAGGCGCAAATCCAGGGCGACTCGGTACGGGTCACAGGCAAGAAGCGTGACGACTTGCAGGCCGTGATGGCGCTGGCCCGTAATGCCGAGCTGGGCCAGCCGTTCCAGTTCAATAACTTCCGCGACTAGTCGTTAATCTGCGACTTGAGCGCATCTTGAGCAGTATCGGCCCGCTTCGGCGGGCTGTTTTTTTGCACCAGCCAAATCAGCAGCAGCACGGGCAAGCCTATGATGCTGGCGCTGACAAAGAAATTCACATAGCCAAAGGCGTTGACCCAGGCGCCGGAGAAGCCGGCAATAAACTTGGGAAACAGTAACATCACCGAAGACAGCAGTGCATACTGAGTGGCACTGTAGCCACTGCTGGTGAGGCTGGAGAGGTAGGCGATAAAGGCCGCTGTGGCGATACCGCCGCTGAAGTTGTCCACCGAAATTGCCAGGGTCAGCAGCGGCACGTTGTAGCCCACCATGGCCTGCAGGGCGAACAACAAATTGGTGGTGGCCACCAGGAAGGCGCCGACATAGAGGATTTTTATGGTGCCGAAGCGTGCCAACAACACCCCGCCGAATGCCGAGCCCACCAGGGTCATGATCAGACCATAGACCTTGCTCAAGGTGGCGATCTCTTCCTTGCTGAAGCCCATATCCACATAGAAAACATTGGCCATGATCCCCATGACGATATCCGAGATCCGGTAGCAGGAGATCAGCATAAGGATCAGAATCGCGCTCTTGCCGTAGCGGCGAAAGAAATCGATAAAGGGCAGGGCCACGGCGCTGTAGAGCCAGGAGATAAAGGCGGCCATCCTATCTGTGCCGGCCTGGGTCAACTGCTTGGCTTCCTGCTCTTGAATAGCCCTGTCTTTACTTTTGACGCCGAAGATCAGCAACCAGAGCAGCAGAATGAGCCCCATAGAGGCCAGCGTGACTGCATCTGTATTCAAGGCCTGACTCGGAAAGTAGGATTGCAGTACCTGGGTGAAGGGTTCAGCCAGGCTAAAACAGAAATAAAGCCCCAGCAGCAGGAGTAGCAACTTGCCATGGCGCAGGATAAACAGGTTGGCCGGCGCGGCCCAGACCGAGAGTCTGGGTGCCAGGTTGGCCCTGAGTCTGTCTCTGAGGCTCGCTTCCTCTTCCCCGATAAAGCTGATATCCACCGCCGGCTCTTTGGCAAAAAGTGTCGCCAGTATGCCTATGCTCATCAAACCTGCCATTATCAGATAGGCGGTTTGCCAGCTCTGGAGATCATAGCTTTCCGGCGTGGGAGAAACCCAGGCGGCGATAGTCAGTGAGCCTGCCGTGGCTATGATCATCGCGCTGCGATAGCCCACCTGATAGGCGGCGGCCAGTGCCGCCTGCATTTTTTCCGGCGCCGACTCGATACGAAAGGCATCGACCACTATGTCCTGGGTGGCGGAGGAAAAGGCCACCATCAGCGCAAAGAGTGCCAGATGGGTGAGATCTTCCATGGGGTCACTGCCGGACATTCCCAAAATGGCGGCTATCAGTAATAGCTGGGAGAACAGCATCCAGCCGCGGCGGCGGCCAAAGAGTTGGCTGAACAAAGGCAGGGGCATGCGATCGACCAGGGGGGACCAGGCCCACTTGAAGGCATAGATCAAGGCCACCCAGCTGAAATAGCCGATGGCGGCCCTGTCTACCCCGGCTTCCCTGAGCCAGAAAGACAGGGTGGAAAATACCAGCATCAGCGGCAGGCCGGCGGAAAAACCGAGCAGCAATAAGATGAGTACCCGTTTGTGGAAATAGATACTCAGGGCGTCTCGGGTGCTGGCAAAAAAAGATTGAGGCATGGCACGGCTTGGTGAGAGTCAAAGGCCTTAGAGTAAAAGCCCGCGCCTGCGACTTCAAGGCGTGCTTAGGTGTTTGCCCAATAAAAAATCCCCGGCAAAGCCGGGGATTGGTCGCCCGTGTCATTAAAGTGTCACCCGGGCGGGGTAGATTAACGTCTGTCTCAGGGCCTGACGCCGATACAGCCTTCGGGTATGGGGCCACCACCGAACAGGTATTCACAGCAGTCGTCCAGTTGCTGGCGCAAAAACTGGTTACCGCGCAATACCCAATCGGGCCATTTATCGAAGGCGTACAACAAGTGCCAAAATACGCGTTCGACATCCGTTTGCGCTTCCCCCTGCAAGTTCAGCTGATGCCATTCTTCCAGGGTATCCCACAGATACAATCTGACTTCATTAAATTCCAGCTTGTCGCTCAAGAATGCTTTGCCGTAATGAGCCAGTTGGGGCGCTTTCACATCGATGAACTCTTCCGGGGTCATCAGATCGCCTCCTTATGTTTGCCAGGTTCAGTATAGACAGCTTTTTGATGCTGAGCCGTGCCTGGGGTTAATTTCTGGGCAGAAGTGTGGCTTTCTTCAACAAAACCTGGGTAACCGGCACATCGGGCCAACCCAAGGTGCTGTTGGTGCCTGTCTCTACCAGCGCCATATTCTGCAGAACTTCAAGCCCTTGGCTGACTTCACCGAATACGGCATAGCCCCAGCGCCTGGAGGATGGGTCGAGCTTTTTGTTGTCGGCCACATTGAAGTAAAACTGGCGGGTGGCCGAATGGGGGGCATTCTCTCTGGCCATGGCTATAGTGCCTAGGCTATTGGACAGGCCGTTGCCCGACTCATTGACTATCGGCTTGTCTGAAGGCAGTTCTTCATACTTGGGGCTGAGGCCGCCGCCCTGAACCACGAAATCGGCAATAATGCGGTGAAACAATGTGTTGTTGTAGTCGCCGCGCACCACATAGGTGAGAAAGTTGTCCACAGTGATGGGCGCCCGGGTGCGATCCAGCTCGACCACAATTTTGCCCATGCTGGTATCAAATTCCACTTGGGGGTAGAGATTGTCTTTTTGTATATCCAACGCCAGCGCCAGCTGACTGGTCAGCATCAATACGGCTGCGAGTATCCATCGGCTCATGACCAGATTCCTTATCATAGTGTTGCAGACGGGTCTGCCTGTGAGTCACAGACCAGTCCAATAAATTACTGCTGCAAAAAGCTGTGCAGCTCGGGGTCGTTGAGTATTTCGCCGCTCAACTGGGTGATCAGCTTGTTCATGTCCAGTTCCAGTGAGGCGAAGTCGGCGCCGAAAGGCCCCTTGAGCAGTCCCTTGGCCTTATAACGCTTGGTCAGGGTATGGCTGCTGTTTTTCGCCAGCAGATTGATGCTGACATTGGTTTTGGCTTCGAAGCCGAAGCTGGATTCATCCACATCAGTGAGCAGTTCAATCAGCTGCAACTGCACCTCTTTCCCACTGGCGGGATCGATTCGGTATCCGGCCTTGGCAAAACCTTGACGGAACAGTTGATCCAGTTGGGCCCTGGGGG
Organism: Shewanella sp. VK101; assembly: GCF_056497865.1. NCBI lineage: Bacteria > Pseudomonadati > Pseudomonadota > Gammaproteobacteria > Alteromonadales > Shewanellaceae > Shewanella > Shewanella sp. VK101. The sequence continues at coordinate 3,669,520 of NZ_CM151402.1, read as the reverse complement.
GCTCGGCCGGGCTGACCAGGCGTGCGGCTTTGCCATCTTCATTGAATCGCACAATAAAGTTGGCGGTGCGGGTATCCAGGGTTTGCAGCGCCAGAGCAGGCTCAAGCGAAGTCTGTGGCGTGACCGCAGGCAGTTCAGGGCTCAGGGCAATAAAGTTGGGGGTATGACTGGCGCAGCCAAAGAGCAGCGCCGACCCCAGTATCAAGGTAGCAAGCCGTTTCATAAAAATCCGAAGCTGTAAAAAAAGGTGGCATCAGGATAACCAGATTTGAGTTTGGCTTCCAGCATCTGGCAATGGCAGATAACCGACTTTGGTTCAGTCAGGGTTCAGACAGCGAAGCGCAATATCCGCGCGTAAAACACTTATAAATCATGGGGGAATCGTATGAAGTACGTTATATTGGCAGCTGCACTGGTGATGCCGACCTTGATGGTACCGGCCGCCAGCGCCGCAGAAGGCAAACATGTTATCGGGGGCAGTATAGGCCTTGGAGTGCAAAATGATGATGACATCAGCCGCTTCAATCCCGATGCCGGTAACGCCGAAGACAACGACAGCTCAGACAGCTGGGGCACAGAGCTTTATTATCGCTATCATTTCACGCCAAACTGGGGTGTTGAAGCGGGTTACCTTTGGTCCGACGCCGGGATAGTCCATGCCTTTACCTCCGCCATTACCGAGTTGCAGATGGATAGCTTCGAGGCGGCGAGAGTGTCTCTTTATGGCCGCTGGGGCTTTACCGAGCGCAACAGCTTCTATGCCAAACTGGGTGCTGCCAGGGTTAAACTCGAATATCAATATACCAAAGACGGCGCCGGCTTCAATGACACTGAAAACGGCTTGCATGCGGCAGCGGGTTGGGAATATCGTTTCCGCAACAACCTGGGCATCAATACAGAATACGTGTATCTGAAGACGGATAACTTCGACTATCAAGGGGTATTCGTCGGCCTCAGTTACCGTTTCTGAATGACACAGTAAACCGGATAAGGCCCCGTATAGCGGGGTTTTTTCATTTTTGTAACATTCAAGACTTCAATCTCCGACGGCGACAGGGTAGAGTCAAGTTATTGCTCTAAAAACACCTGTTGGGAATATGTTGGAATTGAAATCCGGGCCTTTGCCGACGACTCAATCCGGGGTTGCAACCCAGGCGGCACCTGACTCTTTGATAGATGTTCACGGCCAGCCTCTGTTTGGTCATTTCGACGGGCCGCCGAAAAGCCTGGGATTGGCAGACTTTCAGCTGTTCAATGAGATGGACCGCAGGGTTTCACGCCTGAAACAGCGTTGCAGTTATAAGCAGTTTGAGTTTATTGGTCTTAACAGTCCTAGATGGATGCTGGGCGTTGCCTTGGCGGATATCGCCTATCTTGGCAGTGGTTTCTGTTATCTGTTTGATTTGCAGAGTCGTCGCATGTATCAGCAGAATCTGCTGCGGCCACCCGCTGGTTTTAGCCTGAGCCGTTCGCCATGGCAGGGGGAGAGCCGTATGGGCGGCATTCACTTTCGGCGTGAGCAGGGACAATGGCAACTGAGTCTGGATCTTAAACTACAGGGAATGCCACTTGAGGGGGAGCTGACCTTGGTTCCCGAACCGCTCAGCTTGCCGATGGCGCTTTGCAGTCCAACCGGTTACAGCGGTTGGACCTATACCCAGAAACACAATGCCCTCAAGGTTTCCGGCCAGTTGTCCTTCAATCATGAACCTCAGCCGTTGCTGCATGCCAGAGCAGGTTATGACTTTTCCGCAGGCTTTATGCGCCGGGAAACCAGTTGGCGCTGGGCCTCTATCAATGCCGATATTGATGGCAAGGGGGTGGGGCTAAATCTGGCGGCCGGAGTCAACGAGACCGGCTCTTGTGAAAACGTGCTCTGGGTTGATGGTGCCAGGCATTTGCTGTCGCCGGTGCATTTTGAGTTTGACCGCATGGCTGCATCCGGCGGCCAATGGCGAGTTTGGTCTGAGCGCGGCGATCTGGAGTTGGTATTTTCGCCCTTGGGGTGCCGCAGCGAAAGGCTCAACCTGGGGCTGCTTAAAAGCAATTTTCGCCAGTATACCGGGCTGTTTTCCGGTTGGGTCAAAGACTCCCTGGGCAAGCGCCATGAGCTGGTGCAGCAGAGCGGCCTGACAGAAGATCACTTTGCCAAGTGGTGAGCTGGAATAAAAGGAATAAAAATGGATTTCAATTTACTTATTTCCCACCCTGAATGGCTGCTGCTGGTATTGGCGCCGCTGTTCTTCATCTGCATGGCATTGGAGTGGTTTTTCGGTGACCGCCTCAGACGTTTGCCTGAGAATGCCCGCTATCGGCCGGCGGAGGTTTTCTGTAACTTTGTGCTGGCAGGCATGCACCAGGGCGCCGATATTCTCACAGGGTTACTGCTGGCCAAACTGTATTTGTGGTTATTCGGCTGGCGTTTGTTCGACATTGAGATGAATGGCTGGACCTTTGTACTGCTGATGCTGGGGCAGGACTTTTGCTATTACTGGTTCCACCGGGCCAGCCACAGATGCCGCTGGATGTGGGCCGCCCATGTAGTGCACCACAGCTCGGAAAATATGAATTTTTCCACCGCCTTTCGTCAGAGCCTGATGTACCCATTGGCGGGCATGTGGCTGTTTTGGCTGCCTTTAGTGATCATAGGCTTCGACCCCAACTGGGTGGTATTTGTGGTGCTGCTTAATCTGGGCCTGCAATTTTTTGTCCATACCCAGGCCATCAAACGTCTTGGGCCCTTGGAGTGGGTATTCAACACGCCGTCTCATCACAGGGTGCACCATGGCCGTAATCCTCAGTACATAGATAAGAACTACGCCGGGGTGTTGATCATTTGGGATAGATTATTCGGCAGCTTTGAGCCGGAGCGGGAAACCGTGCGCTATGGTATTACCAAGCCGGTGAACAGCTTTAATCCTGTGACAGTCACTTTTGCCGAATGGCGCGATATGTTGGCGGAAGTGAGTCGCCCAGGCCTTAGTTTCAGGCAGCGTTGGCGTTTGCTGTTTGCACCGCCGGCCAGTCAGGAGTTGCCCAGCTCCGGCCTCGGAGGATATGCTGATGGCCCTGACAGTTCCAAGGAAGCTAAGGAGTACTGATGAAGCTTTTTGTGTTTGACCATTGTCCCTATTGTGTCAAGGTTATGATGCTGGTGGGGCTTAAGGCGTTGCCGGTGGAGCGGGTCTATCTGCAAAACCATGATGTGGAGTCCAGAATAGCTATGGTCGGTGCCAATATGGTGCCCATTTTACAAAAAGCCGATGGCAGCTTCATGGCCGAGAGCCTGGATATCGTCAGCTATCTGGATAATCTGGATGGTAAGCCGGTCATTGCCGTTGCCAGCCAGGCCGATGCTGTCAGCCAATGGCAGGAGGCATCCGGTTATTTCAGCAGTCGCTTGCTCTATCCCCGCAGTGTGTTGCTCGGTCTGCCCGAATTTGGCAGCCAAGAGGCGATTGCCTGGTTTACCCAAAACAAGAGCGCCATGATAGAGATGTCTTTCGAAAAAGCGCTTGCGCAAACGGCCGATTATCTTGAGGGCCTGGCTAAGTGTTGGCCGCGGCTCGACTGGCTGCAATTGCCGTCGGAGCGGGGCAATAAGTTGACTATTGATGATATCAACCTGTTCCCCGGCCTGAGAAACCTGACCATGGTCAAGGGGCTGGTATTCCCGGCCAGAGTGCGTGCCTATATCGAAGAAGTGGCAGCGCTGACTCAAATCGACTTGTACGACGACAGAGTCGTCTGAGCGGCTTTATCTGAGTCATACAACTACATCCAAAAAGACAGGCCAGTGCTGGACCTGTCTTTTTCATTCGTTTTCACTTTAGGGCAAGTGCTACTTTAACCCGGCATTTTCAACTCAGCTTTTTCAACACTCTCTTTGTTCAACGCTCTCTTTGTTGATGCACTGCTCGTTGTCTGTGCTCCTGAGCGCGGCTGGGCTGGCGTCGCTCTGCCTGATGGCGCTGTGGCTGAGCTCGCTGCTGATGCTGCACCTTCGATTGACTCTGAGGCTGATAGTGTCTCTGTGGCTGTTGTTGTTTATCTGCCTGTTGCCGGCGCTTTTCAGCTTGTCTATGAGTAGTGTTAGTGTGCTGGTTTGAGGCCTGTTGCAACTGTCTGTCTCTGGCCTGATGTTTAACCCGCATCGTTTTGTCGGCGGCGTTGGCACTGTTATTGGCACTCCTATATGACGGCTGCTGTGACAGCTGGCGAACTTTTTGGGGCTCGCCCCTATGCATCTTCTCCCTCTTGTCAGCGGCGCGCCATTCACGGCTATTGTGCTCTCTGCGCTGCTTTAACTCTCGCTGCAACTGCTTTTGTTGCTCGTTTCTGTCCTGATGCAGCCTTTGGCTGTGGTTGAAGCTGCGTGCCTGGGATTCATAACGCTTGTGAGGCTTGTTGTATACCGCCTTATTGTAGCGTTGTTGCAGCCCTGGATGGCGATAATGGGCGCCACGTCTGTGGTGCGGGTTATGGCTCCAGCGCTGGGCTCCCTGGCTATAGGCCAGTCGCGGACGGTAGTGATTATAGTGTTTGTGGCGATAATCGACCCAGATCACTCTGTCATGCCAATGAAAGGCGCTGAAGAAGAAGTTAAATGAAATGCTGACCCCGGCACTGCGCCAGTAAAACGGACTGGAGTGGTAGCGTACATATCCGGGGAAAGGGTCCCAATAGATAGGCGGATAGCTGCTCCAGTGCCAGTGACCATAGACACGGCGACTGTCGTAGTAAGGGACATAGATCACCTCGGTGCGGGTCGGTGCTATCACTATTTGACGTTCGTCGCGTCTGGCGTTGAGGTTACCCAGGTCATTTAATGAGTCGGCATCCCAGGCAGCTTGTCTCAGGGTTTGAATCCCATCCATCACCCGGCCTTCATCGGCGATAAAGGCTTCGCCCAAACGGGCGGTCCAGTCCAGATCTGTGCTCATCTTGTTCAACACTTCCGGAAAGGCGATAAGCGCCATCACACTGGGATCCCAATCCTGGTTCTCGGCTTCGGCCATCAGGCGTTCATTGCTCCAATGGCTGCGCTGTTTGCGCCATCGCTGTGCCTGCACCAGTTCCAGTGGATAGGTTGAGGCGATCAGCATATGGGTCAACAAGGTGTCCGGATAGAGAGCGATAGGGGAGAGCAGCTGCATCAGCTCGGGCTCCCGGATATCACTGCCGGATTCGGCGGCCTGCAGCGCCGTAGTTGGCAGGCCAAACAGACACAGGATAAGCACACTGTGCTGCAGCCAGATTTTCAGCTTGTTCATGGTTGCCTCCTTTAGGCCGGTATGGTTACCAGCCTGGCAAGTGAGCTAACTGAGGCCTTGCGATGCAATTCCCCATCAGTGGCTTCAGAATAAGTGGCCTTTGATGAACATAAGCTGAAGGCTTTTGGATGGTTAAATGATCTCCAAGCCTCTGCCTGGGGGAAGTGGGTAATGGAACTGAGTCTTTTGAAATGGCGGAACTGTGGTTGTCGAAACAGGGACTTGTTTATGTTGGGTCACAGGCTCGTCTGTGCAAAGGTGCACTGCAGGTGATGGGCTACAGTTTAGCTGGCAGCTAAGCGCAAGTTTATTGGTGAGTTTTGGCTTAAAGCCATGATAGTCGCTGTGCCAGCGGCCTAAAGTCGTGGAGCAAGTGCATCCATGCACAACGGCCAGTTCGCCATCCCTGGCTCTCGCTCGTAGCCAGTCGCTACGCGACACTCGACAAACCACACCGGGCAAGGGGCTTTGCTTGTCCAAAGCCCCTTGCATCCCCAAGGACACCCCGACGTAGCCGAAATCCCCGCTGGCTTATGAAACGAGGAGAATATAGGAGAATATGGACACCCAGCATGAATGGCAAGGAAGTTAGCCTCCGACTATGCTTTGTTTAAGCATTTAACAAGGAGGTTATTATGCCGCGCCCTCGCCGAACTCAAATTAGCCTTGAAGATACGCCTTACTACCATTGTTGCAGCCGCGTGGTACGGCGTGCCTTCTTGTGTGGTGATGATGCCTACTCGGGTAAGAATTATGACCACCGCCGTGCTTGGGTAGAATCTTTACTGTTTGAATTGGAAGCCGTTTTTGCCATTGATGTGGCGGCATTTGCCATCATGAGTAATCATCTGCATCTGGTGTTGCATATTGATATAGAGACAGCAAACCGATGGACAGACAGAGAAGTGCTTGAGCAATGGCATAAGTTGTTTAAAGGTGACGAGTTAACCCGCAAATTCACCCAGGGAGAGCTGATTGAAGCGCATGAAGTGCCCAGGCTGAGGCATACTATCGCGATTTTTCGCAGCAGGTTATGTGACATCAGTTGGTTCATGCGTTGTCTCAACGAACCGATAGCGCGTCAAGCCAATCAGGAAGATAACTGTACAGGCCGATTCTGGGAAGGAAGATTTAAGTCGCAAGCCTTACTGGATGAAGCCGCGGTGTTAACCTGCATGGCTTACGTTGACCTCAATCCCATCAGAGCCAAGATGGCCGATACGCCTGAGCAGTCGGCGCATACCAGCATTCGACTACGTATTCAGGCAGCATTGAAATGCGAACAACCCGCCAAGCTACTGCCCTTTATTGGCAATGAATGCGATAACCAGCGCAGCGGTATTGCGTTTGGGCTCAAGGATTATCTTGAATTGGTGGATGATACCGGGCGCTGTATTCGCGATGATAAACGTGGCGTGATAAGTGAAAAGAGTACCAAGCTACTGACGCGGTTGAATATCCCTCATGAGAACTGGCTCAAGCTTACCACTGAATTTGGAAAACTATTTCGTGGACCGGTAGGCACCTTGCAAGAACTCAGCTGTTACTGCGAACACTTGGAGAAGCGACGACGGCATTTTGCAACCAGCTGTCAGTACTTTCAAATGGCCTGAGCCCCACATTATTTATCAACCGCAGTCATTGAAATCCCCTGAACCCAGGTTAGGGCTAGCACGGCTCAAATCTCGCATTTTTGCGTGAAATCGGTTCGATTTCATCAAAGCTCTGTAACTCACGGATATCTTTCGGCCTCAGTGTGCTGAAATCACCTAGCGGTGCTTGAACGTAGACAGAAAGAAGATTAGGTTATTGTTTTATAATGGGTGTCTTGATTTTTGTAGACAGAAAGAAGATTAGGTTATTGTTTTATAATGGGTGGCTTGATTTTTGGTGGCTTGATTTTTTTAGCCTTACAAGGAGGTTTCGTGATTTTAAGAAAAATACTATTTTCATATGTACTTACACTGATAAGCTTCGTTCATGCAGATGAAATACCTATCCCTGAGTTTTCGGGAGAGACAATTAAATTTGATAATCCCTTTGGTGGCAGGGCGGGATTCCACTTTGTTTATATCTTAACCAAATAACAACTCTGAGCGAAATGTAGGACTCCAACCAGCACGGCGGCGCTTACCTGCCAGACTGTCTTTTTTGCCTTGGTGCTGCCTTATCGCACTCAGAGCCGCTCGGTTAAATAGGGCGAGATGCTTTGCGCCATCAGGATCCGTTACCTTCAGCGCATCTTCGCGGAAGACCACATCCAGCACCCAATGGAGCTGATTTTCTACCCCCCAATGCTCTCGAATAGTCCTCGCGGCCTCTTCGGCATTGAGCGGTAAGGAACTGACATACCAGCGTGAAGAACATGATGTTATTCCATCGACTGTCCGTTCACTGGCAACTTCGATAAATGAGGTGATGTGCGGCCACTTTTTCTTAAGTTCCGCTGATAATTCTGCTTCTATCTGCATGACTGTTCGGCGCTCCCTGCGGCCATGACCCATGTTGAACTGCTCAAATATAGCCAGTTCTGGCTGCTCATACGCTTTACTGAAGCTGGTTTTGACTGCTTCAAATAATCCCGGCTGGTTCGACTTGAGCTGAATAATGAAATCACCGTTCCCCTGTTTAATTTTGTTCATGGTAGACACCTGACAATGCAGTGCATCCAGCGTCAGAACGGCATTATCCAGTGCCATAGCATCAATCATGTTGCGGGCGACTTCAGCTTCTTTCCCTTTAGAATGTGAACTGTCTTGGTAAAGTGTAATGCCGTTGCCGACATCAAATGCGCTGACAACATGGAGTGCATTCTTAGCATCCTCACTCCACGCCCCGCGCAGGGTTTTTCCATCCAGCGCGATAACGGTTTTCCCTTCCGTTTGCCGTTGCTCATTGATCCAGCCAAATATGGCTTGAAGGAGCAGTTCGCTGTCCAATGCTTTGATTATATTACTGATACAATGCCTTTTAGGGATGCCATTTTCGAATTTTCGGTACAGACGGAGCCAATCTAGCTGTTCTTCTCCGAATTCCTGAATAGACTTCCACCCAGTCGCACCGCTGAGGATAGCACTGAGTGTCAGGAACACCACATCCACTAAATTATGCTTTAGATTGATGTCCTTACGGGGATCGGTAATCTGTTCTAGTTGTTTCAAAAGGGTCATGGTCATCTGTGGATTAAGGGCAAGGCAGATCAGATCATGACCAACCGTAAAAGTTCAATTTAAAGTGGGATCCCGCCCTGCTTTGGTGGTGAGTTTATCCTTGGTGAAAGAACACCTGGAAAATTAAAGTTTTGGTTCAGAACTGTAGGGGGTAATTACCATCAGTGCCACATGACTGGAGTTGCGAAGTCCAGGGATAATGAAACTTATAAATATGGTCAATTTGAACAAAACACGCATTGCTCTTTATCTATAATTGTTCTTGGCAATTCTGTGGTTCTTATTGACGAATCTCATCAATGCAAAAAAATTAGCTGTGGACAGAGGGCAGGCATAAACGGTGCCGTATTTCATCGTGCCAAGTAAGGCTAACAAGGGTAGGCAACATCGGCCACAAAAAGCGTGGCCTGGACTCGCTACACTGCGTTTCGCTCGCCATTGCTACCGGCGTTATTTTTCAAGGAAGATATTATGAGAGTTTGGCATGTCGCTTTTTTAAGCCTCCTGTCACTAAATAGCTTATATGGACACCTCTCCGATGCAAGCACCGGCAGGTCTCTTTCTGACAAAGTAGCCACACACATATATCCGGCTTCGTGAGCCCTGATGAACATCCGTACTCTCTGTCCTCATTAGTGCCATGGCTTTTAGCAGCCCAGCTATTTGTCAGGTTCACAGAGAGTCGGTTCTACCTGTCAGCACATCAACTCTTTGGACTTATTAAAATCAGTTAGTTACTTAACGATATACTCTGTTTTTTGGTTTATTAGCGCCCACGCTATTCGGGCATTTTTGTTAGCCAGCGCCACTACAGCTTTGTTTACGCCACTTCGGGCAATAATACCTTTCAGCCACCGCTGGAGACCTCCACATCGTTCTTCCGGAAGGTTGATGACCCGGTAAACCACTGAGCGGGCGCCATGAATAAGCAGTCCTCGCAGATAACCATCTCCGCGTTTTGTTATCCCGAGTAGTCTGACTTTACCACCACTGCTGTGCTCCTTCGGAACCAGCCCCAGATAGCTGGCAAAATGCCGGCCATTCTGAAAATCAGCGCTGTCGCCTAGAGCTACCGTCAAGGCTGAAGCCCCTAATGGCCCGATACCAGGTATGCTTTTCAGTCTGAGGGTATCCTCATTTTGCTGGCTGATAAGCGCAAGGCGCAGATCCAGAGTTTTAATCCGCTGCTGATTGTCCTGAAGTTCCTGCAACATCTCATGGAACAGCTCCCGGCTGAGCGTGGTGAGCTCATTTTCTGCATCCTCCAGGTGCTCAGGCAGGTGGGCCATAATTTTATGAGCCCCTTCCGGTATGGCGATACCGTATTCCAGGCCTAGCCCCCGTATCTGGTTAATCAGCGCGGTTTTGTTTTTCATCAGCCGCTGGCGAACCCGGTGCAGACACTGAATATCCTGCTGTTCAATAGACTTCTCCGGCACATAGCGCATACCCGGGCGACTGTCAGCTTCGACAATTGCAGCTGCATCATTTTTGTCATTTTTACTGCCCATTCTGAAGGGGGCAACATACTGTGGACTGATTTGTTTAACTTCATGTCCGTATTGTCTGAACTGGCGTGACCAGTAATTTGCACTACCGCACGCTTCCATCACAATACGGGACGGAGGCTGCTGAACAATAAACGCCGTCAATTTTTCACGGGTGATCATTTTATTCGCTTTCTTCTCACCCTGCGCAGATACAATATTCACCTGAAAAACTCGCTTTGCCAGATCAATTCCGATAATTTGTTCCATGGGACACCTCTTCATATTGCTGTTGGTTTGCACTTACAGCATGGCTCACTGAAGTCTTTGTGGGGAGGTGTCCATTTCATTAGTTCCAAATAGTAGATCACAGGAAGGGAACTCAGTCCTGTTTGAGCGATCAGATCTATCGCCAAACAAACCCACCACTCGCCCAAGGACTGAGAATGGCTATCTTAGCACCACTATGCCGCGCTGAGCGCAAGCGCATGCAAAAATTGATTCAAAAAACCAACGATAAGCACTTTGCCAGGCGTCTTATTGCGATGTTGATGTTGCATCAAGGGCTGCCGGTTACCCAAGTTCAGCACATCACCGGCGCAGCCCGCTCCAGCATAGGCCGATGGTTGGGCTGGTACACCCAATGTGGCATCGATGGACTGAAATCAGAGAAGCCGGGGCGGCCAACCGTCTTACCTATTAACCCGATATTGCTCTGCCTGTCACTGCTTATCCAGCTTTGTCCGGAAGACTTTGGTTACCAGCGTAGCCGCTGGAGCAGTGAGCTGCTTGCCAAGGTGATTAATGCACAGCTTAAGCTATGCGTCGCTGCATCAACCATTCGCCGCCTGTTACCTGAAGCAGGCATAGTCTGGCGCCGCTCAGCCCCGACGTTGCGCATTAAAGACCCATACAAAGCGGAGAAAATGGCCGCTATAAATCAGGCTCTTGAACAGTGCAGTGCTGAGCACCCGGTATTCTATGAAGATGAAGTAGATATCGACCTCAACCCCAAAATCGGGGCGGACTGGATGCCAAAAGGGCAGCAAAAACGTGTTGTCACCCCGGGTAACAACCGCAAGCACTACTTGGCAGGAGCGCTACATACCAAGACAGGAAAAGTGCTTTATGTGAGCAGCGCCAGCAAGGCATCGGAGCTGTTTATTGCGGTGCTGGAAAAGCTCAAACGACATTACCGCAAAGCCAAAACTATCACGCTAATTCTGGATAATTACATCATTCACAAGAGCCGTAAAACACTGGCTTGGCTCAAGAGTAACCCCAAGTTCAGGTTGTTGTTTCAACCGGTATACTCACCTTGGGTCAACAAGATAGAGCGCTTATGGTTGGCACTACATGAAACGGTAACCCGTAATCACAGTTGCCGAAACATGCGGGAACTTCTTGGCAAGGTATGGCATTTTATGGAAACCGTTTCGCCTTTTCCCGGCAACGGACATGGCATCGCGAAAATGTAGCAGTATTCGGATCTAATGAAATGGACACCTCCCCACAAAGACTTCAGTGAGCCATGCTGTAAGTGCAAACCAACAGCAATATGAAGAGGTGTCCCATGGAACAAATTATCGGAATTGATCTGGCAAAGCGAGTTTTTCAGGTGAATATTGTATCTGCGCAGGGTGAGAAGAAAGCGAATAAAATGATCACCCGTGAAAAATTGACGGCGTTTATTGTTCAGCAGCCTCCGTCCCGTATTGTGATGGAAGCGTGCGGTAGTGCAAATTACTGGTCACGCCAGTTCAGACAATACGGACATGAAGTTAAACAAATCAGTCCACAGTATGTTGCCCCCTTCAGAATGGGCAGTAAAAATGACAAAAATGATGCAGCTGCAATTGTCGAAGCTGACAGTCGCCCGGGTATGCGCTATGTGCCGGAGAAGTCTATTGAACAGCAGGATATTCAGTGTCTGCACCGGGTTCGCCAGCGGCTGATGAAAAACAAAACCGCGCTGATTAACCAGATACGGGGGCTAGGCCTGGAATACGGTATCGCCATACCGGAAGGGGCTCATAAAATTATGGCCCACCTGCCTGAGCACCTGGAGGATGCAGAAAATGAGCTCACCACGCTCAGCCGGGAGCTGTTCCATGAGATGTTGCAGGAACTTCAGGACAATCAGCAGCGGATTAAAACTCTGGATCTGCGCCTTGCGCTTATCAGCCAGCAAAATGAGGATACCCTCAGACTGAAAAGCATACCTGGTATCGGGCCATTAGGGGCTTCAGCCTTGACGGTAGCTCTAGGCGACAGCGCTGATTTTCAGAATGGCCGGCATTTTGCCAGCTATCTGGGGCTGGTTCCGAAGGAGCACAGCAGTGGTGGTAAAGTCAGACTACTCGGGATAACAAAACGCGGAGATGGTTATCTGCGAGGACTGCTTATTCATGGCGCCCGCTCAGTGGTTTACCGGGTCATCAACCTTCCGGAAGAACGATGTGGAGGTCTCCAGCGGTGGCTGAAAGGTATTATTGCCCGAAGTGGCGTAAACAAAGCTGTAGTGGCGCTGGCTAACAAAAATGCCCGAATAGCGTGGGCGCTAATAAACCAAAAAACAGAGTATATCGTTAAGTAACTAACTGATTTTAATAAGTCCAAAGAGTTGATGTGCTGACAGGTAGAACCGACTCTCTGTGAACCTGACAAATAGCTGGGCTGCTAAAAGCCATGGCACTAATGAGGACAGAGAGTACGGATGTTCATCAGGGCTCACGAAGCCGGATATATGTGTGTGGCTACTTTGTCAGAAAGAGACCTGCCGGTGCTTGCATCGGAGAGGTGTCCATATAGCTATTTAGGTTGCTCTTCGACCAATAAAACTACGTATCAACCTGTTTGTTTTCAATCCGTAGAACAAGCCATAAACATGGGGGAATCCCTGATATCTGCGGGATATTTTGAAAAAGTAAGTTACTGGGTTAACGGAGACCCCAGCATACCTGTTCGTGGGTTGGGTTTGGAATGGGATGGATTCGAACATTCAAAGTATTGTCCCAGCGGAGGATATCCTGTCCTCATCTCTTACCTGGATAAGGATGAACTTGGGAGTTCTGAAATAGTGATTAAATGGGCTCAAATAGTTTTTAAAAATATGCTTAAGGAACGAGGCATTGAAACATAACAAGCGACTGTGGTATTCCGTCAATAAGTATTTCGCTAATTGTGATAGCTTTCGTCTCATTTGGGTTCGATTTTTCATCATGGTATTGAGCATAACCAACAACTTTCGCATATAGGCTATCAACGCTACTTAGGGCAGCGGTTATTTCCCGAGGAGGGATTGGTACAATTCTGCAAGAATAGTGTTGCTTGAAGTTGCTTATATTCCCGCAGACATACACCTATTTTCAAGGCGCAGGCGGAACTGTGACCTTCCGAGCCAGGGATGGCGAGGCAGAGCTTACAGGGACGTACTCGCAGCGTGTCACAGGATCGCCTGTGCGAAAAGCGCACCGCAGGTGATTGGCCGCTGCTTAACCACGTTATCTGCGCCAACGGCTGTCGGCGACACCGAGGGGGGGATTAGTGCAATACTGTTAGTCCTGAGTAGCTTGAAATATCTGAAGTGTTCGCAGACATGCACCTCATTTCTAGGCACAGGCGGAACTGTGACTGTCGAAAACAGGGCCGAATTTTGTTCCAGACAAATTAGGCATTTCCTACGTCCTTGTAGGTCAGACGTTTTCGTCGAGCGCCCAAGGATGGGGAATGAATGTACCATTCCCCAATCTCAACTTCTGGGTAAAAACAGAGTGAAACGGGCGCCGCCCAGGGGAGATTGATCTATTTGCCACTGGCCTTGGTAGCTCTGCAGCAGATCTTTGACTATCGCCAGTCCTATACCATGACCTTGTTGGTAGTTATCGGCTCTGACACCTCGCTCGAACAGCTGGGTTTTCTGCTGCTCTGTAATGCCCGGGCCATCGTCTTCGATGCAGATGTTCAGACCTTTTTCGCTTACCCAGGTTTTGAGTACGACCTGGCTGTTTGCCGCCTTGCAGGCGTTATCCAATAGATTGCCGAGGAGTTCGGCCAGGTCGGCTTCATCGCCGTAAAACAGGGCATTTGTTGCCAGGTCAGCCTCAAACTCCAGTACCTTGTCCGCATAAATCTTGCCAAGGGTTCGCAGCAGTTTGTCGGCCACGATTTTGCTGTTCACCCCTTGGTGCCAAGCGCCGCTGCCGGCACTTTGGGCTCGCTTCAACTGGTGCCCTATGCTGGCGTTAATTTGGCTGATGGGCTCTTGGGCATCGCTCGGCAAAGACTTGAGGCTTTGCAGTACCGCCAGCGGCGTTTTCAGGCTATGGGCCAGATCCGACAGGGCGTTGCGATAACGTTGGCGTTGGCGCTGCTCGTTGCTTATCAGGGCATTGAGCTGGGTCGCGACCTGTTGCAGCTCCTTGGGATAGTCGCTGCCGAGATGTTGTCGTTTGCCTTGCTCAACCGCTTCGAGCTCGGCGCGAAAGCGCGCCAGTGGTTTGAGTGTCCACCAGAGCCAGCCACCTTGTACCAGTAACAGGAACAGCATCAATAGACCCAGGTATTGCCAGAGCTGGCGGCTGAAGGCGCCCTGGGTTTGCTCAAAGCCGGTCTGATCTTTGATGATGTGTACGGTAAAGGGAATATCCCGGCCATTATTCGAGGCCGAGGCAAAGCTGGCGCTGAAGCTGTAACTGAAGTGAGGCTTGCCCAGGAGAAGCATTTCGCCAAAGCGGCCTTCTCCGAGTGGTGGGCTTGGAAGCTTGCCCGGAGGCGGCATACCGATAAAGGAAGGCGAATGCCATACCAGTTTGCCTTGGCTGCTGACCAGGGCGTAGAGCCCGGATTGATCTATGTTGAACTGTTTGTCCTGTAATTGATCCGGCAGAACCAGTTCGCCCTGTTCCACTTCTGCCAATGCCAATACTCCATAAAGGGCGGCGCTGAGTTCATCTTTTACCGCGTGGGTCAATTGGGCACGAAAGGCATCGCTCAGGGTCACGCCGATAAGCGGCAAGAGTACCAGATTCAACAGCAGGGCGCTGATCACCAGCCGGCCCTTGAGTGAACCGGGCAAAAGCCTGGCAGGCAAGGGCTTCATCAGGGGTTTTCTCTGACAGGAAGCGCGTTGAGGCGATAACCCTGACCACGCAGGGTTTCAATAAGCCCAAGCGTGCCCTCGGGATCCAGCTTCTTGCGCAAACGGCGAATAAATACCTCAATCACATTGGAGTCCAGATCAAAGTCCTGATCATAGATGTGCTCGATAAGCAGACTCTTGGAAGTGACTTCTCCCTGATGCAGCATCAGATACTCGAGCAATTTGTATTCGGAGGCGCTGAGGCTGACGTTGTGTTTGCCGAGTCGCACTTCACCGCTGCTGGTATTCAGGGTGACAGGGCCACTTTGCAGCAAGGGGCTGGCCTTACCGGCGCTGCGGCGGATTAAAGCCTTGATCCTGGCGGTGAGTTCCATGGGGTGAAAGGGTTTGGTGAGGTAGTCATCACCGCCGGCATCCAAGCCTTCCACCTTGTCTTGCCAACCATCTCTGGCGGTGAGGATCAGCACAGGGTAATCCAGTCCCTTGGCACGCATCTGTTCAATCAGTGCTATGCCGCTGAGTTTGGGCAGACCGATATCGATAATGGCGGCATCATAGGGATATTCCGCCGCCAGAAACAGGCCTTCTTCGCCGTCTGACGCCGTATCCAGATTGAAACCTGCCTCTTGCAGATGCTGTTTTAAGTTAGCCTGTAAGGCGGCATCATCTTCTACCAATAACAGTCGCATAAGCTATTTCCTGTCAGTTTGCCTGCAGGCGGCCGCTGCGGGCATCTACAGAGACATAGACAATTCGGCCGCTGTCCTGCAGCAGTTTGACTCGATACCCCGGGTTGCCGTTGACCTTAACAGACTGCACCCTGAGTACCTTACCGCCATAAGCCTGCTTCACCAGTCTGGCGGCTTCATCGCCGCTGCGAACTTTCAGCTTGGCCTCCTGGGCCTGAGTCGTTCGTTCCGGCTTGGCAAAGGGGCCAGCATGCAGGGGCTGAGCGAAAGCCAGCGACAGCAATAGCATGCTTGCCGCGATAATTCCGCTTGAGTGATAAGCTTGATGCTTGATTTTACTGCCCCTTTTCATGGTTTTGCCCTTTTGGAAACGCTTGGCCCAGTGTAAAAGATCCCCACGGTGGATGAAATAGCCAGCCGGGTCTTCACTCTTTATCTGTCCTTCCCCCCCGATTTTCGCTCAGGCCCGGTCAGTTGTACTCCTTCCAAGATGAACATCGGCTGACAGAAACCGTTCATCTCATGTTCACCCAGGCTGACTTTTAATAATGCTAAGTCAAATAACCCGGATAAGCGCGAGAAGCGCCCTGTGGAGAAGTACTATGAAATTATTATCTTACACTGTATTTAGCCTGTCGCTGTTTTTGGCCCTGTTTTGGGGTGCGCCTGTAGCCTATGCCAAGGAGCCTGTCGGTGGACAAGTCTCCATCGGCCAAAAAGCGCAGCAACCAAGCGATGAACAGGATAGCTCAGGCGCCGAGCTAAGGGCGGCACAACACAGGCAGTTGCTCAAGCAACTGCAGCAGGAGTGGCAATCTGCCGAAGCTCAGGTTTCCGGTGAGCGCATGACCCGCGAGCAGATAATTGCCAAGAAACAGAAACTGCCCGAGAGCCAAGCCGCGCCGCAGCGGATGGTCTCCATGGCGGCCCACAGCTATTACCATGAGTTCAGCTTTTATGAGGCGGCCAGCTACCTTTATGACGATTATGACTCTGATGGCTTTTATCGCAGCTTTGCGGTGCGCTTTGATGCCGATGTTTACGGCAATGATCCGGCCGAGTCTGTGCCCGTTTATGCCGAGCTTTATCTAAGCCGCAACGGCGGTGACTGGGAGCATTACTACAGTACTGAGGTGTTCTACATTCAGGGAGACAGTACCCAGGATGACTTTGAAGTGCTCACCACGTTAGAGAGCGGCTATCCCAGCGATCACTATGATGTGCTGATCGATCTCTATGAACCCGGCTACAGTGACATAGTGGCGAG
Source organism: Shewanella sp. VK101 (assembly GCF_056497865.1). Classification (NCBI taxonomy): domain Bacteria; kingdom Pseudomonadati; phylum Pseudomonadota; class Gammaproteobacteria; order Alteromonadales; family Shewanellaceae; genus Shewanella; species Shewanella sp. VK101. Next base: position 3,652,533 of record NZ_CM151402.1, on the reverse strand, counting down.
CATAAGTTCTTATGAAAGCAATAGCCTATATGCCTTGCCGCTGGAGAGTCGCGAATGGGACAGAGATGATGGCGCGACCGTGATAGTCGATGCCGGTGGCAGCCTGTCAGTGGTGGCGCTCGTGAGTCTGGTACTGCTTGGCGGCTTGCGTTACAGACGCGGCCAAGTTGCCGCCTGAAATTACAAAATTTAACTACACAGGCCGGGGTCTCTCCCGGCCTGTTTCTTTCCGGGTTCCCAATGGGGGCCGGAATGGGCCAACAAGGTTTACTCTTGTTGGCCTTTTATTTGGAGGCTTGCAGGATCACAAACTTACCATTGGAGGCTATGGTCTTGCAGTTGCCGAACAGGCGCTTGAGCTTGATGTGGTAGCCCAGGTGGCGGTTGCCGACCACATGCAGGATGCCGCCGTTCACCAGACGCCGTCTGGCATCGAGGAACATCTGCCAGGCAATATGATCTGTGATGGCCTCTCCCTGATGAAACGGCGGGTTACAGAGCACCAGATCCGGTGCGACGCCGGCGCTCAAATGACTCAGACAGTCGTCCCAATAGAAGTGGCCGCGTTCGGCTTCAAAGCCATTGCCCTGCCAGTTGAGCCTGGCACTTTCCACGGCCATCTCTGAGTCATCGATAAAGTGAATGCTCGCCTCGGGATAACGCTTAGCCGCCGCCAGCCCCAAAACGCCATTGCCGCAGCCCAGGTCCACCACAGAGCTAAACTCACCTTCGAGGAGGTTGGCCAACATCAAACGGGCGCCGATATCCAGTTTGCCGGCGGCAAATACATTGCTGAGATTACAGATATTGAGGCCGAATTCGCCAAGGGGCCACTCGCTGGGGGCAGGCAATTCGCGTGCCTGGCCATCGGCGAAGGCGGTTATCACCCGGGTCTTTTTCCATGCCAGACTGGCGCTGGCCTGGCCCAGATGTTTGCCAATCAGGGCCAACAAGGCTTGATTGATCGATTTGGCCTTGGCGCCAATCAATACCCGGGTACCGGCGGGAAGCATATTGGTCAGCATGGTCAGCTGCCAGGCAAAAAAGTTGAGGTTCTTGGGTAGCTTCAGCAATATGGTATCGGGTACACAAGCTGGCATTTCCCGACTGTTTAGCCAGTGAATGTCGGCAGTGCTGAGATGGTTTTTCTCAAGATTTTGTCGAGCACCAAGGTGGGAGGTGCGGGCATCCGAGCTCCAGTGAACCTTTGCATCGGGGTAACCTTGGCGAATGGCGCACAGCAGGGCTCCAAAGCTGTCGTTGATAATAAGCACAGATTGAGGCGCCTCTTCCTCGGCGAGCTGTTTGAGCAGGTGTTCATCGGCGGCATCCCAGGCCTGGAGGTTGGATTCCTGCTCTTCGGGATAGCGGTGCAGAGTGAGCTGAATATCAGCGGCTGAGAACTGGCTGGTCATATACTTGGGCTTAAAGGACGAATTTGCGCGGATTATCGCAAATACTGGCGCTCAAGGCGATATTTGCGAAAATCTGCCTTGGTCATTATGTAATAGAGAAGGCTTAAGCCGGGCAATAAGCCACAGAGAAACAATGCCATGAGTTCAAAGGTGAGTTCAAATATGAGTTCAAAAGAGATACAGCAGTCGCTGTTTGCGCTTGAGCCTGGGCCATCTGCTGAGTCGACTACAGGCGTGCAGCGGTTTGAGCAGCCGCCTATGTTGCTGGTGCGCGGTTATCTCAATCCAGCCCAGCAGGATGCCATTTGGCGCGAGGCGGAGCATTATCCCCTGACTCGCCCAGAGCTTGAGATATTCGGTAAGCGTCACGCCATTCCCCGTACTCAGGTGTGGTTTGGCGATCCCGGCTGTGATTATCGCTACTCAGGGTTATTGGTCCGGGCGCTTCCCTGGCCCAAATATCTGTTACGGCTAAGGCAAAAGCTGGATCGGGACTGGCAGCTTGGCAGCAACGGCGTGCTGGTAAACCGTTATGCCGATGGCCGCGACGCCATGGGTTGGCACAGCGACGATGAACCTGAGCTGGCAGAGGGGGCTGATATCGCTTCAATCAGTCTGGGCGCCGGGCGCGATTTTGATTTGAGACACAAGCAAAGCGGCGAGAAGCTGCGGCTCAGGCTTAACTCGGGCGATCTCTTGTTGATGCGCTGGCCGATGCAGCAGGAGTGGCAACATGCTTTGCCAAGAAGGCTGAAACTCACAGAGCCCAGGCTCAATCTCACCTATCGGCGGCTCAAACCGGGTTTTCATCCTCCTGGTGGTTGAAAATTGTCGGATTGATCTTTGTTCGCCGACGCAGTAACCTGCCGCCAATCCCAACAGCTTATATCAGGTTTTACCATGTCCGTTGCCCAGACCATAGAGCAGAAGTTGCGCCTTGCCCTGACGCCGAGTCATATAGAAGTCATCAACGAGAGCCACAATCACCATGTGCCGCCTAATTCAGAGACGCACTTCAAGGTGATCATTGTCAGTGAAGCCTTTAATGGCAAGCGTCTGCTGGCTCGCCATAGAGAAGTGAACCAGGCATTGGCGGAAGAACTGGCCAATGGCGTGCATGCTCTGTCCATGCATACTTATACTCAGGCCGAATGGGATGCTCAAAGCGCCGTGCCTGAGTCGCCCAAGTGCCGTGGTTAAAAGTCTTGGCTTGATAAACCGCCTCCAGGGGCTGCATTTGTGTTTTGGCGCTGTAATAATAGCGCTTTGAGACACGAAACCATTTAACAGTGCAAGCCAGCTTGCCATCCAAGGGAGAATACCCATGCCATTGTTAGACAGCTTTACCGTGGACCATACCAAGATGGAGGCACCGGCAGTGCGGGTGGCCAAGACCATGAGCACACCAAAGGGCGATACCATTACGGTATTTGACCTGCGTTTTTGCGCGCCCAACAAGGATATTCTCAGCGAGCGTGGCATTCATACACTGGAACACCTGTTTGCCGGCTTTATGCGCGATCACCTCAATGGTGACGGAGTGGAGATCATAGATATTTCGCCCATGGGGTGCCGCACCGGCTTTTATATGAGCCTTATCGGGACACCGGCAGAAGGCCGGGTTGCCGATGCCTGGTTGGCAGCCATGGAAGATGTGCTCAAGGTACAGGATCAAAAGGCTATTCCTGAGCTGAACGAATACCAGTGCGGTACCTATCAGATGCATTCTCTGGAGCAGGCGCAGGATATTGCCCGCAATATTATTGCCGCCGGTGTCAGCGTTAATCGCAACGACGATCTCAAGTTGAGTGAGGAACTGCTGAAGCAGCTCTAATCCCACCCGGCTTACCTCGCTCAATCAAGCGGCTTGATATTTACTCAAGTCGCTTTTTTTTTTGTCCGCAAATCAGTTAGTTTACAAAAATATAACATCAAATATGCGGTAACTGCTGATAGGGGATTGGGATATGAGTCAGAGGCGTGGCTTGCTTAAGGTGAGTGCAGTGGCCGGTTTGGTGAGCTGGAGTTTGGCCGGGCCGTGGGCGCATGCTTCTGAGCCTTTGGCTGCTGACCATCCGGTTTTTGAGCCCGCAGCAATCAATGCCATGTACTATGACTCGGCCGAGCGGCAATTGACCGCCGGTGGCGAGCTTATCCCAACCTTGCCTGGCAGTTTCAGTATCCGCGGCGCCGGTGGCAGCGGCCATTCCGGAATGGCGATTATCGAAGACAGGGTCAATCTGGCGCCGGCACCTTATTCTGCACCTTATCTGTGGCAACTGCCGGATCCCGATACCCTGGTTGCCAGCTCGGCCAATGCCGCCGGTAGCTTGCTCTATGGCGGTAGCGGCAGTTTTGGTGTTTTGGAAACGCAAAGCCTGGGGTTGCACGAATCTCCGGGCAAGAGTGTGCGGCTTCAGGGCAATGAGGATAAAGGTTGGGGCGCCGAGGGCCGCGGTTTGATTGATGCCGATGACTATAAGGTATTGCTGCAGGCGAGCCACAGGCGCCAGCAACCCTGGCAGGAGCCGAGAAGCGCCGAGCAGGGGCAAGACGACAGCCAGACCAAGGTCCTTTTCAAGATAGCGGCCAACAGCTTGCCGGGTGCTCGCAGTCGGCAACATACTGAATTCAAGTATCAGTATTCACAGCAGCGGCAGTTTTTGCCGGGAATGGGGCTGACGGCTGCCGATTGGCAACTGAACCCTGAGTTGGTATATGGCGCTGCCACACAGGATAGACTCAAGAGCCGCAGTCACAGATATCAGCTGTCACACCGCGTTGAGCCTACCGCCGGCTCCCGGGTGTTTACCGAGCTTTACTACCATAGCCATCACAGCTCGCAGTTGCAGATGAGTTTTGCCAATGGCGCCTTTATTCAAGGTGACGTGCTTGAGCAACTGGCGGCCTTGGATGCCGCTGCTATCGGCGCGGTTTCATTGGTCGACTTTCGCCGTGATGATGACTTCGAGGCTATGGGGATCCAGACTCAGGCCATTACTCAATATGGTCGCCACAAGGTGAGTTACAGTGCCCGCTGGCACAGAGACAAGGCTGAGCTGGCACCCGGCCTGGGGAGTTGGTTATGGCAGGATGGACGACTGAGTGATACTGCGCAGAGTCTGAGTGTCAGGATTGATGACAAGGCCAGTGTCTGGAGCTCGGCGGTGACGGCTGAGCTCAACTGGTCGGCCGTGGCTCTGGAGCTCGGCGTCGGCTATGAAGATGTCAGCTTGGAGCGCAGTAGCGAAACAGTGACGCTTTCAGCCGCGGACTTCTCCGAAAGTGAATGGTTACCCACGGCCAAGCTCAGTTGGCGCGGGGAGGCTCTGAGCCTGTTCATCAGTGCCGGCAGGGCCTGGGCGGCGGCGAGCCCCGGCAACCAGGGGCAACGCTCCCAACAAGCCTGGCAATATGAACTCGGTGGCCGCTTTGAGTCAGGTAACTTCAAAAGTGCACTGAGCCTGTACCAGCGAGACTTCGACAATCTGCATTTTGATTGCACGGCAAATAGCTTCTGCGACCCAGCGCTGCGCCTCAATCAATACAATCTTGGGGAAATGGATGTCAAAGGCGCCGAACTGGCGCTCGACTACAGCCTGGACTCAGGCACTGTCAATTGGCCCATGGGGCTCAAGTACCATTACACCCAAGCCAAGGCGCAGCACTCGGGTTGTCTTATGCTGAGCGGACCTTGCCTGATGGCCGATAAGCAGTTGCCCTGGTTGCCAGAACATGCCTTGAGTCTTCATGTTGGGTTGGAGTGGGACGGCTTTAAGGCCAGGGCTCTGGGCATATATCGTTCAGAAGTGGCAAGCCTTACCCCTCAGGTGACGGCAAAGGACAGCATGCAACTGGATCTGCTGCTGAGTTATGACTTCAACTCAAAACATCAGCTCTATTTTCGCGCCGAGGATCTGCTCGATGATGCGGGCCCGTTACGCGAAGATGACACCGGCTTGTTGGCAAGTGTTGGCAGACGTTTACAGCTGGGCTACCGGATGAAATTTTGAAGCAGAGCCTCCCCGGTAAGGCCGGGGAGGTGAAATAAGTATTTTCGACTATTTGGTTGATTAATTCTTTAAAAATGAAAAGTATAACTTTATGAGTCAGGACAAAATCCTGCCTTTCGCCCGCTTGCCGCTATCTCCGCTTGTTCAACTCCGCTCGATTCTCTCTTGGTCGCTTTGAAAGCAGGTTAAAACACTACAATTTTCGTGGCGATAGCGTTGCAATTGGGGTAAAATGCGCGCGACCAGCGTGATTGCGATCGCATTTCTGTGATAAATCTGCGCTAGCTCAACGCTCGATTTTTTGTGTGAGAGTCGGGGGTTAGCAGGAACGCGGCGCATTGTCTTTCCTTCAAAACGTAGTGCATGTGGATATGATTACAATTAAGAAAGGATTGGATTTGCCTCTAGCAGGCGGACCAAAGCAAGTTATCCATGATGGCCCAGCCATTAAACACGTAGCTACTTTGGGTGAAGAGTATATTGGCTTACGTCCAACGATGAAGATCAAAGTGGGCGATAAAGTGCAAAAAGGTCAGGTGATTTTTGAAGATAAAAAGAATCCTGGCGTCAAATATACGGCTTTGGCCAGTGGCACAATATTAGAAATCAACCGCGGCGCCAAACGTGTTCTGCAGTCAGTCGTCATAGAGATCGAAGGGGACGAAGCCGTCTCTTTTGCCAAGTATGATGTCCAGGCTCTGGATACTCTGGAACCGCAGCAGGTTCGCGACAATCTGATTGAATCAGGTATGTGGACCGCATTGCGCACCCGTCCTTTCAGTAAGGTGCCGGCAGTGGATGCGACAGCAGCGGCTATCTTCGTGACAGCCATGGACACCCAGCCACTGGCTGGTGACCCTCAAGTTGTTATCGCTGAGCATAAAGACGATTTTGTCAACGGCCTGAAAGTACTGGCCCGACTGACAGACAAAGTCTTCGTCTGTAAAGCACCAGGAGCAGACATTCCAGCGGGTAATGCCCAAGTGGAAGAGTTTGCCGGTCCCCATCCAGCGGGTCTGCCTGGAACTCATATCCACTTCTTGATGCCTGCCTCTGCCCGTCGCAGCGTATGGTACCTGGGTTACCAGGACGTCATCGCGATAGGTCAGCTGTTTACCACAGGTGAACTGAACAACCAGCGCGTTGTGGCCATCACTGGCCCTAAAGCCAAGAACCCTCGCTTGGTACGCACTCTGTTGGGTGCCAGCACTCAGGCCCTGACCCAAGACGAAGCCGATGGCCAAGTTCGGGTTATCTCAGGTTCTGTGCTCAACGGCCGTACTGCAACAGGTCCCCATGCTTATATGGGACGCTACTTCCAGCAGTTGACCCTGATTGAAGAAGGCACAGAGAAAGAGTTCTTCGGTTGGGTAATGCCTGGAGCCGATAAATTCTCCATTACCCGTGCTTTCCTGGGGCACTTGAGTCCTTCCCGTCTGTTCAATATGACCAGCAGTACCGGTGGTTCCGAGCGGGCCATGGTGCCTATCGGCAACTATGAGCGGGTGATGCCTCTGGATATTCTGCCCACTATGTTGCTGCGTGATCTGATTTCCGGTGATACCGATGGTGCTGTTGCATTGGGTGCGCTGGAGCTGGATGAAGAAGACCTGGCACTGTGTACTTTCGTATGTCCCGGTAAGTATGACTATGGTTCATACCTGCGTGACTGCTTGGAGACCGTCGAGAGGGAAGGCTTATGAGCTTGAAAGATTTTCTTGAGCGTATTGAACCGCAATTTGAAAAAGGCGGTAAATACGAGAAGTGGTATGCGCTCTATGAAGCCGCAGCGACCATTTTTTACACCCCGGGTAAAGTGAACAAGGGCAAGACCCATGTGCGCGATAACCTGGATCTGAAACGTATGATGATTACCGTCTGGGCCTGTACTTTCCCCGCCATGTTTGTCGGGATGTACAACGTGGGTCTGCAGGCGCAAATCGCCCTGGCCGCCGGCTTCGGTACTCCCGATGTTTGGCAGGTGGGTCTGTTTGAACTCTTCGGTACTCAGCTGACTGCCGATTCCGGCTGGGCCACCTTGATGTGGTATGGCGCCTGTTTCTTCCTGCCTATATATGCCGTGACCTTTGCGGTCGGTGGTATCTGGGAAGTGCTGTTCGCCTCGGTTCGTGGCCATGAAGTTAACGAAGGCTTTTTCGTGACCTCAGTGCTGTTTGCCCTGACACTGCCTGCGACGATCCCATTGTGGATGGTGGCACTGGGTATCAGCTTCGGTGTGGTTGTCGCCAAGGAGGTGTTCGGTGGTACCGGGCGTAACTTCCTCAACCCCGCACTGGCCGGTCGTGCCTTCCTGTTCTTTGCCTATCCGCTGAACATGTCCGGTGACAACTCCTGGGTGGTTGCCGACGGTTTCTCCGGAGCCACTGCGCTGAGCCAAGCGGCTTCAGGTACTCTGGACTACGCCTTCAACCAGAACTGGTGGGATGCCTTCTTCGGCTTTATTCCTGGTTCTGTCGGTGAAGTTTCCACTCTGGCTATCCTGCTCGGTGGTCTGGTTATCATCTATACCCGTATCGCTTCCTGGCGCATCGTCGGCGGCGTGATGGTTGGTATGATTGCCGTGTCACTGCTGCTGAACCAGGTCGGTTCTGAAACCAACCCCATGTTCGCTATGCCTTGGTACTGGCACCTGGTTCTGGGTGGATTTGCCTTCGGTATGATGTTTATGGCCACTGACCCTGTGTCGGCTTCCTTCACCAACCAGGCCAAATGGGCTTACGGTATCCTGATAGGTGCCATGGCAGTGTTTATCCGTGTCATCAACCCTGCATTCCCAGAGGGCATGATGCTGGCGATTCTGTTTGCCAACCTGTTTGCGCCACTGTTTGACCATTTTGTAGTTCAGGCAAACATCAAGCGGAGGATTGCTCGTGGCTAGTAATAAGGATTCGTTCGGAAGAACGCTATTTGTCGTCGTTGGCCTGTGTCTTATCTGCTCGATTTTCGTATCGACCGCAGCAGTACTGCTCAAGCCAACCCAGCAGGAAAACAAACTGCTGGATAAGCAGAAGTTTATTCTGGAAGCCGCCAACCTGATCGACACCAAATCCGGCAAGGTCAGCAAAGATGTGGTTCTGGAAACTTACAAAAAGTATGTTGAAGCCAAGGTTATCGAGCTGAAAACCGGTGACGAAGTGACCGATATCAACGGCGATACCTATGATCAACAGAAAGCCTCTCGTGATCCAGCCACCTCTGTGGTGCCTGAGCATGACATTGCTTCGGTTAAGCGGATTGCCAAAAATGCTGTGGTTTATCTGGTGCGTGATGATGCAGGTAAAGTGACCAGCGTGATCTTGCCGGTTCATGGCTATGGCCTGTGGTCAACCATGTACGCCTTCCTGGCGCTGGAACCGGACATGAACACCATCCAGAACCTGGTTTATTACAACCAAGGTGAAACCCCTGGACTGGGCGGCGAAGTTGAAAACCCAAGCTGGAAAGCCAAATGGCAGGGCAAGAAGCTGTTTGATGAGCAGGGCAACATAGCTATCACAGTGACTAAAAACCCAGCCGTAGCCGAGACAGATCATGGTGTTGATGCCTTGTCCGGCGCGACCCTGACCAGTAATGGTGTTCAGCACTCGCTGACATTCTGGCTGGGCGATGAAGGTTTTGCTCGCTTTATTGAAAAAGCACGCAATGGAGGATTGAGCTAATGGCCGACAGTAAAGAACTCAAACAGGTTCTCACCGGACCTATAGTCAGCAATAACCCTATTGCGCTGCAGATCCTCGGGGTATGTAGTGCCCTGGCGGTAACCAGTAAGCTGGAAACCGCATTGGTGATGACCATAGCACTGACGGCGGTAACAGCGTTTTCCAACCTGTTTATCTCCATCATACGTAACCATATTCCTGCCAGCGTGCGGATTATTGTGCAGATGACCATTATTGCCTCGCTGGTAATCGTGGTGGATCAGGTGCTGCAGGCATACGCCTACGACATCTCCAAACAGCTGTCGGTATTCGTTGGTTTGATTATTACCAACTGTATCGTGATGGGCCGTGCCGAGGCCTATGCGATGAAGACGCCACCACTGATGAGCTTTATGGATGGTATAGGTAACGGCCTGGGTTATGGTCTGGTGCTGATGAGCGTAGGTTTCGTCCGTGAACTCTTTGGTAACGGTTCGCTGTTTGGTGTTGAGATACTCTCCAAAATCTCAGACGGTGGCTGGTATCAGCCCAACGGCCTGTTACTGCTGCCGCCAAGTGCCTTCTTCCTGATCGGTATTCTGATTTGGATAATCCGCACTTATAAGCCAGAGCAAGTAGAAGCAAAAGGGTAAGCGCGATGGAACATTATATCAGTTTGTTAATTCGCTCTGTTTTCATCGAAAACATGGCACTGGCCTTCTTCCTGGGGATGTGTACCTTCCTGGCCGTTTCCAAGAAAGTGAAGACGGCCATGGGTCTCGGGGTTGCGGTTATCGTGGTACTGACTATTTCAGTACCAGTTAACCAGATGATCTATCAGGGTATCCTGGCTCCTGGTGCATTGGCTTGGGCCGGTGTACCGGATGCCGATCTGAGCTTCCTTAAGTTCATTACCTTTATCGGTGTTATCGCAGCCTTGGTTCAGATCCTGGAAATGGCGCTGGATAAGTACTTCCCGCCACTGTACAACGCCCTGGGGATCTTCCTGCCGCTGATCACAGTAAACTGTGCGATTTTCGGTGCGGTATCCTTCATGGTTGAACGTGACTACAACCTGGGTGAGAGCCTGGTGTTCGGTTTCGGTTCCGGTTTGGGCTGGGCATTAGCTATCGTCCTGTTGGCCGGTATCCGTGAGAAGCTGAAGTATGCTGATGTGCCTAATGGTCTGCGTGGTCTGGGTATTACCTTTATCACTGCGGGTCTGATGGCCTTAGGTTTCATGTCGTTCTCTGGTGTGTCCCTTTAAGGGACACCAAGCGGCTTCCGAAATTGAACCTCTAAGGATAAGTTAATGGATATTCTTGGTATTTTTAAGTCTACTCCACTCGAGGTTTACCTCGGTGTGAGTATGTTTACCGCGATAGTTCTGATCCTGGTATTGGTGATCCTGTTCGCCAAATCCAAGTTGGTCTCCAGCGGTGATATTACTATTGGCATCAACGGTGACCCAGAGAAGGCGATTACCACTGCTGCCGGTGGCAAGTTGCTGGGCGTTTTGGCCAACAACGGTATTTTCGTGTCATCTGCCTGTGGTGGCGGTGGCTCTTGTGGTCAGTGTCGTGTCAACGTTAAGTCCGGTGGCGGCGATATTCTGCCAACCGAACTGGATCATATCAGCAAGGGTGATGCCCGTAAGGGGTGCCGACTGTCTTGTCAGGTTAACGTCAAGTCAGATATGGAAATTGAGCTGGACGAAGAGATCTTCGGCATCAAGAAGTGGGAATGTACTGTTATCTCCAACGATAACAAGGCGACCTTCATTAAAGAGCTCAAGCTGCAGATCCCTGATGGCGAGTCTGTACCTTTCCGTGCCGGTGGTTATATTCAGATTGAAGCCCCTGCTCACCATGTGAAGTACAAAGACTTCGATATTCCAGCAGAGTATCGTGGTGACTGGGAGCACTTTGGCTTCTTCAACCTGGAATCCAAGGTTGATGAAGAAACCATTCGTGCATACTCTATGGCCAACTATCCGGAAGAGTTTGGCATTATCATGCTGAACGTGCGGATTGCCACACCTCCACCACGGAATCTGAGTCTGCCTTGTGGTAAGATGTCGTCTTACATCTGGAGTCTCAAGCCAGGTGATAAAGTCACTATCTCCGGGCCATTCGGTGAGTTCTTTGCCAAAGATACCGATGCTGAAATGGTCTTTATCGGTGGTGGTGCAGGTATGGCGCCTATGCGTTCTCATATCTTTGACCAGCTCAAGCGTCTTAAGTCCAAGCGTAAGATGAGCTTCTGGTACGGTGCCCGTTCCAAGCGCGAAATGTTCTATGTTGAAGATTTCGATGGCCTGGCAGCTGAGAATGATAACTTTGTCTGGCATGTGGCCCTGTCCGATCCTCAGCCTGAGGATAACTGGGATGGCTACACAGGCTTCATTCACAACGTGCTTTATGAGAACTACCTCAAGTCGCACGACGCCCCTGAAGATTGTGAGTTCTACATGTGTGGACCTCCAATGATGAACGCAGCGGTAATTGCTATGCTGAAAGATCTTGGCGTTGAAGATGAAAACATCCTCCTGGATGACTTCGGTGGCTAAGCATTAGTTCATTCCCTGGCACTGCCTTTTGGCAGTGCCAGTTTGTAAGGGAAATTCATAGTATGCAGTTCAAGACCGCTAAGTTTACAACGCTGGCAAATTGGCTGGTCCTTATGGGATTGGCCTTTTTTGTTTCTGGTTGCAGCAGTCAGGATGAAGTGATTGCGCTCTCCGGCAGCACCATGGGCACCACTTATCATATTAAGGTGGTTAACAGCAAAGGTTTGCCGGATGCCCAGTTGTTGCAGGCTGAAATCGATATGGCACTAGAGCAGGTGAACGACCAGATGTCGACCTACAGGCCCGACTCCGAGCTTTCGCGTTTCAATCAGCTCAAGCAAGGCCAGAGCCTGACAGTTTCAGCCGATACCATTACCAATATTCGTGAAGGTATCAGGTTATATCAGCTCACTGACGGCGCGCTCGATATCACCCTGGGGCCCTTGGTCAACCTGTGGGGCTTTGGCCCGGACAAACGGCCTCTGGAAGTGCCTTCTGCCGAGCAGATAGCCGAGGCCAAGACGCGAATGGGGATAGATGCCATTCAGATAGAAGGGGACCTGCTCAGCAAGAGTCAGTCCAGCGTCTATGTGGACTTGTCATCCATAGCCAAAGGATTCGGGGTCGATAAAGTGGCTCGTTTGCTGGATAAGTATCAGCCCAAAGGTTATCTGGTGGAGATTGGCGGTGAGATCAGTGTCAAGGGAAGCAAAGGCGATGGCAAACCCTGGCGGGTGGCGATAGAGCAGCCGGCGGATAATGGCCGGGCGGTGCAACAGGTGATAGAGCCGGGCACCATGGCCATGGCTACCTCGGGCGACTATCGTAACTACTATGAGGAGGACGGACAGCGCTTCACTCATATTATCGACCCTCGCAGTGGCTTTCCGGTAGAGCACAGACTGGCCTCTGTCACTGTTTTGCACCCTGAGTGTATGACGGCCGATGGTTTTGCCACTGCCATGATGGTGATGGGCACAGAAGCCTCGCTGGCCCTGGCCGAAAAGGAAAAGCTGGCCATCATGCTGATTGAAAAACAGGACGAAGGGTTTAAGGTATACTATAGCTCTGCGTTTAAAGCCTTCGTCCACTAGAGTAATTGGAGCCTTTATGAGTACTTTTATTGCGGCCTTTGTGATTCTGCTGGCGTTTTTCCTGCTGATGTCTGTGGGTTATTTAATCAAGCGCAAGGCGGTACAGGGCAGCTGTGGTGGCCTCGGGGTCTTGGGCATAGAAAAGGCCTGCGACTGTGATGAGCCCTGCGATAAACGCAAGGCCCGTGAAGCGGCTGAAGAAGCCCGGCGCGAGCGTTTAACCAAAGATAGAATTATTTGAAAAAGGGCCTCTTCGGAGGCCTTTTTTTCGCCCGCTCCGCCCGTTAATTCCTGCTGTACTACACTCTGTGGCATGGACAAGCGCTCTGTAGAGGAGATATGCCGATGAGCAGAGAGCCGGAAGCTATTCTCGATTCAGTGGTACAGTTGACCGAGCAGCGGCAGTTGGATTCTCTTGCCGAGAGCCTGGTGTCCACAGTATCGCAAATGCTCAACATAGATGAGGTGTGTATCCTGGATGTGGATAAGCTCACCAAGCGTAAAGGGGGCCTGGATGGCCAGCGCAATGTTAACGGCGCCACCTTGGCTGTATCGGTCAAACTCTGTATCGAACAGCAAAGGGAGATCTGTTTCTCCAACGGTCTGCACCAGGAGTTGGCCGTTCCCATCATCATCAACGATAAACTCACCAAGGTGCTCTTGGTCAGCGCGCCTTTATTGACTGAGCAAGATATGGTTTTGCTCAGAGGTTTTGCCAAAGTCTATGAGAACTATTTCCACATAGTGGTGGAGAGTGAAACCGACAGTCTTACCAATCTATTGAACCGCAAAGCCTTTTTGCCACAGTTATACAGTTCGGTGGAAATTGCCTGTGAACTCAAGCAGGAACAGGCGAGTATGGACGCCGAAGAGGAGCTCAAGCTGTGGATTTGCATCTTCGATATAGACTACTTCAAGAAAATCAACGATACCTTCGGCCACCTCTATGGCGATGAAGTCCTGTTGCAGGTTTCGGCGCTGATGAAGCAGGTGTTTAACCCTCAGGATCTCATGTTCCGTTTTGGCGGTGATGAGTTTGTTATCCTGCCGGCGCCGCGTACCCGCAGTGCCTTGCTTAAGTTGTGTCAGGAGTTTACCCACAGGTTGGCCAAATTGCAGCAGGAGCGGTTGGGCGGGATCCGCATCTCTATGGGCATTGTGGGGATAGATCCCCGGGTTGAGCCCGGAACCTTGCTCAATCAGGCCGACAACGCACTGTATTTTGTCAAAGGCAATGGTCGCAACCAAGTGGCGTTTTATGGGCAACTGTTGGAAGAAGGCAAGCTTCAGGGGCCACAGATAGAAGATGATATCGAGCTTTTTTAATCACTTGTGCTTAAAAGCAGCTTGCTAACCTTAGTTAAAATGATAATGGTTATCTTTTGTAAGCTTGTGAAATTAAAGGTTAATTTGTAATGCGTCCCGCTTTGGGCTAGGCTGGAAACATTGACTTGGATCAAGTTTAATCAAAGCTAAAGGACGAGATAATGAAAGGTCATCCCAAAGTGGTGTCCCAGCTCAACAAGGTGTTGACCTGTGAGCTGACAGCCATCAATCAGTACTTCCTTCATGCCCGCATGTTCAAGAACTGGGGCCTGGAAGGACTCAACCACAAAGCCTACAAGAAATCGATTCAGGATATGAAGCACGCCGACAAGCTTATCGAGCGGGTGTTGTTTCTCGAAGGCCTGCCCAACTTGCAACAGTTGGACAAATTACGCATAGGTGAACACAGCGAAGAGATGCTGGCCTGTGACAAACAGATGCTGGAAGAGCAACTGACAGTGCTGCGAGATGCCATTGCCCTGTGTGAGACTGAGCGTGATTATGTCAGTCGCGATATCCTCGAGGATCTGCTGGAAGATGAAGAGGAACACCTGGATTGGCTGGAAGCTCAGTTTGAGCTGATAAGCCTGACCGGACTGGCTAACTATCTGCAGCCACAGATTGAGAAAGAATAAGGAGACAGGTATGAAAGGCCATCAGCAAGTCATAGATGTGCTCAACAAGCTGCTGACCGGGGAGCTGTCGGCAATGGATCAGTACTTTGTGCATGCTCATATGTATGAAGACTGGGGGCTGAATGAGCTCTATGAGCGGATCAAGCATGAGTCGGACGATGAAAGAGAGCATGCCGCCAAGTTGATTGCACGGATCCTGTTTCTGGAAGGCACTCCGGATGTTGCCAGTCGCGACGCCCTCACCATAGGCAAGAATGTGCAGGAGATGCTGCACAACGACTTGCAATATGAATATAAGGTTGCCGCCAACTTGAGAGAAGCCATCACCCTGTGTGAGCAACTCAAGGACTATCAGAGCCGGGAGTTGTTGGAGCTATTGCTGGAAGAAACCGAAGACGATCACATGTATTGGCTGGAGAAACAGCTGGGCCTTATCGACAAGGTTGGGTTACAGAATTACATCCAGTCCAAGATGTAACGGTATCAAAGCCGTCACGACAGGAGCCGCTATTGCGGCTCTTTTGCTATCTGGTGTTGCATTGAGCCTGAATTAAATTTGAATGCACTTGAGTTGGGCAATAAGGCACTGAATTGCTTCGGTTTGGTGCAGGGGATTGTTTACATAGAAAATTATATTGTTTCTTGTCATTTAGTATTCAAAATTGTTAACAGATTCTGATACATTGCCGGTTTCCTTAAATAAAAATATAACAAATAGGACTCGCAATGGAGCAGATAAGACGTTCTCTCAGTTTGCAACTTGTATTGGCTATCGTCGGTGCCCTGGCGCTGTTGTTGTCTATAGTGGCCGCCGTGATGGTCAAGAGCAGCAGCGACGATACCCGTGCCCGCATAGATCAGGACATATCGGCGTTGATCACCCTCAAGGCCAATGAAATCGGCAATTACTTCTACGCCAAGGGGCAGATTATTCACTCTGTCTTTGCTAACCCTGCCATCAATAACTGGTTTGCCAAATACCATAGCCGTGGCTCGGATCTCAGCCTCGATCCCGGCTATCAACAGCTGGTGGATTACTTCCAATTTTTCTCCGAGCAGGACAAGGAGATCAAGTCGGTGTTCTTCGGCTCGGCCAATACCTTCGAGTACTTTGATCTCAATGGCCGTTACGATGGCGATCCCGACTACTACACCAACAAACGTCCCTGGTGGCAGGAGGCGATAGACAAAAATGGTTTGTTTGTCGGCGACCCGGCCGTGGATGCCAACGACGGCTCAATCTCGGCCACGGTCAAGACAGTAGTCAAGGATGCCAATGGTCGCCTGATAGGCATAGGCGGTATGGATATTCTCATCGATACCATAGGTAAAAACCTGCTGGCGCCAATCAAATACCGGGGCGAAGGCCAGGCATTTTTGATGACGGAGCAGGGAAAGCTGGTGTACTTCCCGGGTTTTAACCAGGGGTTTCCCGCCGGCTCTGATGCAGCCGTTATTGACAATCTCAGCGGCGACAATCAGGGTTTTAGTGAACTGAAACGTGAAATGCAAACCCGGGATGCCGGTATTGCCGAAGTCACTTATCAGGGAGAGTTGCAGCGGGTGAGCTACATTGCCATTCGCGGTGACTATCCCAAAGTGCGCTGGTATTTGGGGTTCATGTTGCCCAATGAAGTGTTTCAGGCACCTGTGAAGCAAAGCCTTTGGCAAACCAGCCTGGTCTCAGTGGGGATTATTTTACTGGTGGCGTTAACCGTTTTCCTGATGATGTTGCCGTTTCGGCGTAATCTCAATAGCCTGCTGCACACCATGGAAGATATCGCCGAGGGTGAGGGCGACTTGTCACGCCGCATTGAAATCAACCGTGTCGATGAACTTGGGCGTCTCGGCGCGGCATTCAACCTTTTTGCCGCCAAGGTGCAGAGTCTGTTGCTGGAAACCCGTGAGCTCAGTGGTCGGGTGGATAATGGTGTTGCCGCCGCGGCTGAAGTGTGTGACAACGCACTGGCCTCTGTCAGCGCCCAGAAACAGGAAATTGCCTCAGTGGCCACAGCCGCTACCGAAATGGCCCACACAAGCCAGGAGATGGCGACCAGCGCCCAACGAGCCGCCGAGTTTGCCGAGACGGCGTTGTTGCAGTCAAGAAACGGCGCAGATGTGGTGCAGCAGGCCAGTCAGGGAATGCACTCACTTTCTACTCAGGTCAACCAAGCCGCCGGGGTTATTCGAGCGCTCAGAAGCAGCTCAGAGGAGATAGGCGAGGTGCTCAGTGTGATCCGCGCCATTGCCGAGCAAACCAATCTGCTGGCACTCAACGCCGCCATTGAAGCGGCTCGCGCCGGCGAGCAGGGAAGGGGCTTTGCGGTTGTGGCCGATGAGGTGCGTACCCTGGCATCCCGCACTCAGGACTCCACGACCAATATTCAGGGTATTATCCAGACTTTGCAGCAACAGGCACAACAAGCCGAACAGGTGATGGAAGCCGGAGTCAGGGAGGCCAACCAGGGCCAAAGCCTGACTCTGGAAGTTGAGCGGGCACTGACAGAAATAACCGCGGCAGTGGATGCCATCCAGCTGCAAGCCATGGAGATCACTGCGGCGATAGGCCAGCAGGCTGTGGTGGCCGAAGAAGTGGCCTGCAACATTGAAAATGTTCGTGGCCGCTCCGATGAATCCCTGAGCGCCAGCGAAGAGCTGTCACATCAGATGCTGGCATTCCAACAGTTGGCCACGGCTCTGGGGCGCAACATAGGTCAGTTCCGCATCGATTAAGACGAGCTTTAAATCCATTAAGGAGAGCCTTGGCTCTCCTTTTTTGCTCTCGATTGATCTGCTTTTTCGTTATCCTGGCTTGTTAACTGTGTTTTTATACAGTACTCTGTTTGTGTCCGGCTCGACCGAGCCCTTTGAGATCCGGAAAGCAAGCTTGAGAAAGATCATACATATCGACATGGACTGCTATTTTGCCGCGGTGGAGATGCGTGATTTTCCAGAATATCGTGGCCGACCTCTGGCCGTCGGCGGCAGCAGTGACAGACGCGGGGTGATAAGCACCTGCAATTATGAGGCGCGTAAATTTGGCGTTCGCTCTGCCATGGCTTCGGCCTATGCGTTAAAGCTTTGCCCGGATCTGCTGCTGATCCCCGGGCGCATGCCTGTCTATAAGGAAGTCTCGGCAGAGATACGGGCCATCTTCGCCCGCTATACCTCACTGATTGAACCTCTGTCGCTGGATGAAGCCTACCTGGATGTATCCGATAGCTCACTATACCAAGGCTCGGCCACCCTCATTGCCGAGGCTATTCGCGCTGATATCCTGGCGGAAACCGGCCTGACGGCCTCGGCAGGTATCGCCCCGGTGAAGTTTCTCGCCAAGGTGGCATCGGATCTCAACAAGCCCAACGGCCAGTATGTGGTCACGCCACAGGCACTGCCCGAGTTTGTAAAAAACCTGCCGCTTATCAAGATCCCCGGCGTCGGTAAGGTCACCGCTCAGAAGCTGGCCGATATGGGGCTGCATACCTGCGCGGATGTACAAAAGGTGCCGCTGGCCAAGTTGCAACAGCGGTTTGGAAAGTTTGGTACCTTGCTTTATGAAAGGGCTCAGGGGATAGACGAGCGTGAACTGACCATCAACCGAGAGCGCAAGTCTGTTGGGGTAGAAACCACGCTGGCAGAGGATATTCATACCCTGGCCCAGTGTCGCCAGGTAATGCCACAGTTGGTGCAGGAGTTGGCCCGCCGTCTGGAGCGCGGAGCCAAAGACAGGCAAATTCATAAGCTGGTGGTCAAACTCAAGTTCAGTGACTTTAAACAGACCACTATAGAAACCCGCTCGAGTGAGTTATCTGTACGCCTGCTGGATGACTTGCTGACCCAGGCATTGCAAAGAGCCAACGGCCGAGGCATCCGTCTGCTGGGGGTGGCTGCCGGGCTGGTCAGCCAAGATGACAGCCTCTCACCGGCAGAGGAAGCTCTGCTGCAGTTGGACCTGGCTTTCTAATCCCCAATTGACGGTTTGCACTCAGCGAGGGGATAAACAAGCTCCATTTCTGTTCCATATGGGCTCTCTATAGCAGGTTTTCTGCGTATTCCGACTCACAAGCATAGCTGGCGATACCTTGCCACTGTCGCAGTGTAAGTCTTACTGTATATACGTAATTATAAGCTCGATACAAGCTTTCTGTTGAACCCCTGCGAATTTCAAATTCTAAAAAAACCAAAATCTATTTTTAATAGATTTCTATATTAGAGTGAATGGGCTCTACTTAGTTACGTTTTGAGATTTTTGTAATAAATTTTAAATCGATTTGATGTGGTGATGGTTTTATAAGAAGCATTTAACTTGCTTGATGGGAAATATTCTTTGAATTTTCGCGTTTTCTTGGTGAGTGTTTCTGTTTGTATCCTTCTTAACTCGTTGAGCTTTCTGAGTAATACCTGAAAATTGGTAGTGTAAAAGTTAATTATTTTAATGTTTGGTTTTTTGTGGTAGGTTGTTTGGATAACAAAAAGTTTGCTTTAAGTTGGCTTAACCCGTTTTTTTTGGGACTATTGATAATAATTAAAACATGGAGTGTTTTATATGAAGTACGGGCTCCCCATTTCCCTTTTTTTGCTCTCTATTGCTACCCAAAACAATGTATTTGCTTCATCCAGCGTCCCTTTAAGTGGCTCTTTTCGGGTTAGTGAGCAAGGTGCGGCAACATATACCATTCCCATAGATACTCCCGCAGCCAGAGGCAAGTTAAAGCCCGCCGTAGAGCTGAGTTATTCATCAGGTGGCGGAGAAACCATTATGGGATTGGGGTGGGGGCTTCAAGGGCTTTCCGCCATCAGCCGCTGCCCAAAAACCATTGAACAGGATGGCTATTTACAAGGTGTAGAGCTTACCAACAAGGACAGTTACTGCCTTGACGGTGCTCGTCTGGTTTTAACCGCCGGAACCCATAGTCTAAATGGCGCCGAGTACCGTAAGGAGCTGGATGATGCCTCTGTGGTGACTGTGATTGGCCAGGCGCCTGGCGGCGGTCCAGCGGCCTTCAAGGTTGAAACCAAATCGGGAGACACCTATTTCTATGGCGATGTGGATGAGGTTTCCGGGAAGCAGTTTCTGGATGTGAATGGCACCTCATCATCCGGAGATGGTTATCGGTCCGTATCTCAAAACAACAGTGATGTGATTTATCATTGGAGTCTGAAGGCCATTGAGGACTCCGTAGGTAACTACATTAGTTATCACTATGAAAACACCGCCGGTGAGCAATACCTGAAAAGCATCGATTATGCCGGGCACAGCAATGGTGAGGCTCCCTATAATCAGGTCAGATTTATCTACACCCCCCTCAGTTATCCTAAGTATGGTTATTCCTATGGCACCTCTGTTGCGATAAAGCAGCAACTGCAAAAGATTGAGGTGAGGCTGGATGACGAAGTCGACAAAACCTATTACCTGACGTATCACAAGGCGACTTCCAGTGATAAGCATGATTACCTTGAGCAGGTTAAAGCCTGTATTGGTCAAACCCAAACCGACTGCAGTACACCGATAACCTTTGAGTGGGACAGACAGGCGAGTGCATCTGCCGGCCCTGCTTATCAGCCCTTTTCCGGCAGACGGGCGTTGAGTATTCCGTCCGGTAACAACGACACTGCCAAGTTTTTTGATATGGACGGCGACGGTTTATCAGATATCGTTTATGTACGGGACGGGCGTTGGTACAAGCGTGGTATTCAGTCGGGTATTGAACAGGCGATGGCCTCAACCGGTGCCGGTAAGGCGGCTTATGCCCAAACCATAGACTATGATGGTGATGGCCAGCGAGACTTGCTGGTGGCCAACAGTGAAACCGCCAATTGGCAAATTCTGTCCTTTAAACCCTCCACCTATCAGCACACAGTGTGTGAGCCTAATGGCGGCGGTACTCAACTATGTGAGGATATTGAGCGTGTGGTGAATTACACGCTCAAGGATTTGGGGCTTAAGGCTATCGGGCTTGAAGGCAAGGCGCTGGTTGCCGATGTCAATGGTGATGCATTGGAGGACATCATCTTCATTGATGGTGGCGCCATCAAGTGGTATCGCAACTTGGGAAATGGAAGTTTTGCTGCGGCGCAAAGTCTTTATAGCTTCCCCAGTACTGAAGTTGGGCACAACACCAGCGTTCACCAGTGGCATTCCAGTCGAGGTTTTGGCAGCTCCTTTATGGATATCAACGGTGATGGACTCACCGACTTTATGTTGGAGGTTAGAGAGCGGGAAGCTGTGTGTATCTCCGGTAGCGGCAAAGTGATTTCTGGTGTGACCGAAAACGAATGCCAGATGGACATCAGAGGTACTTGGTCTGTCAGTGATTACGAGTATTGGAACCTTTATGTCTCTACTGGCTCCAGTTATCGCCGGCATCAAAAAATTTATCGTGGGCAGCACAATAATCTCAATATCGCCAATACCTTACGCAGTGCCGATTTCAATGGTGATGGCTTGTCGGATATTGCCTATGTCCATAATAATAAATGGTTTATTCAACTGTCAGATGGCAATGGTTTTTTGCCTCGAATCGATACGGGCGTTACCACTTCCGATACTCAGAAGTACAAAACCTATTTTATCGATATCGTGGGTGATGGTAGAGCTGAAATAGTGGTTCAGCATACCTCATCTCAGGCGTTGGTGTATCACTCCAACCCCGAGTTAACTTCATGGACCACTTATGGCGCAATCAATGACCTGTCCGATCAACCATTGAATTTCGCGGATATTGATGGTCGTGGAAAGCTGGATATTGTCTCTCTCAGTAACGGTCAATGGCAAAGGTTAACCCATAAGAGCCATGCATATCACAATACCATCAAGGGGATTACCGACGGATTTGGAGTCAAGACCAGGGTGACGCGCCGCTGACGGAAAAGTCTGCTGGCGAATACAGTGTCTATAAGACTCAGGTATCCAGTTATCTGGACAACAGTCGTAACTTCTCCCTTATTCCGCCGCAAAAAGTTGTTAAGCAAGTTGCCACTGAAACCGGGGATGGCAGCCAGGTTTCCGTTAACTATGAGTATGGCGGCTTGCTGATAAACCGTTTGGGGCGTGGCCCGGCCGGGTTTGAGTTATTACGCACCATAGACAATCAGACTCAGGTGGTGACCGAGACTATCTATCATCAGTTGTTCCCGCAAATAGGTTTGCCCCTGGCAACCAAACAAACCTATCAGGGAAAAACCTTGTACTCGGCAATCAATGAATACAGCTTTCAGCGAGGCAATGACGGCATTTATCGCCGGGTTGAAGAAAACGTAGTGGAGCGCACCTCGCAATATGGCAGCGATGGGGTGGTAAGGGAGTTAACGCAGACAAACACCCAGACTCAGTTCGACGACTGGGGAAATGCCATTGCCATTAAAGCGGATGTAACTGACCTTGAAGCCAATCAATTGGTTTCAAGGGGCGAGACGGTTAACCAGTATGACGGTCATGGTGGCGGCGAAGCCAAGGGGCGACTGAGTCATACCAGGGTGACTAAATCACGCTTTAATCAGCGAGAGCAGGTTCAGGCGATAGTGACCGGGAGCGCATTCAGCTATTACGATAACGGTTTGCTGATGAACTCAACGGTATCGCCAAATGACAATCGCTACAAATTGACTACCGGCAAAACCTATGACATTTACGGCAACACCCTGACCGAGCGGGTCACCGGAGGCGTAGATGCCGCCGGCAACACCCAGCAGTCGAGACAGATGAGCTATTTATTCGATGCCAGAGGGCGTCTGCTCAAGACAGTGACCAACGCGGCAGGCGACAGCAGCACCTATACCTACAATGGTCAGTCGGCAGACCAGGTAACGGGTAAAATCACTCAAATTACCGTGACTGATGCCAATGGTCGCAAACTGACCAAAGACCATGACAAGTGGGGAAGGCTGGTGCGGGAAGTCACTCCGGATGGTGTTCCAACAAGCTATCAGTATGCCACCTGTGATGCCGGGTGTTCACCTCTCAGTCATGGCCATTTGGTTACCACCAAGACCAAGGCCGGTGCGCCTCAATCCAAAGTCATCACAGATAAATATGGCCGTGAAGTCGGTAAGCAGAAGCAGGGTTTTGATGGGCAATGGATTGTTACTGCAACTAGCTACGATGCGCAGGGAAGGCCTGTCAGACAATATGAACCCGCTTTTGCCGGTATCAGTGCCTATTACACCGAAATAGAGTACGACCACTTTGGTCGGGTCATCAACCAAACCAATCCCAACGGCGGCGTTTCCAGTATTCAATATCTGGGATTTGAGACGCTGACGATAGACCCCAATGGCAAGCAAAAGCGTGCTATCTCCAATGCCATGGGTGAGCAATTTAAAGTTGTTGATGATATCGGCAACGAACTGGAGTTTGTCTATGATGCCAGTGGCAAGCTGGTGAAAAGTTTTATCACCTCAGCCTCGGGACAAGAGCTGCTGCGCACCGAGGCAAGCTATGATGCCTACGGCCGCAAAATCAGCACCAAGGACATTGATAAGGGACAGTGGCGCTACACTTATAACGCCTTTGGCGAAATGCTGTCACAGACCAATGGTAAATCCCAATCCAGCTTTATCTACTATGACATTCTAGGGCGTAAAGTCAGGCAAACTGAGCCAGATGGCACCTCTTGCTGGACCTATGGTAACAAAGGCAGCAAAACTGCCGGTTTACTTATTACGGAAACCCGTTTCGACACCGTTGTGTCCAATTGCTCTCAAACCGGCTGGGTACACAGCAAGCAGAGCGGGTATGACAGTGCCGGCCGGTTGGCCAGCAGCAAGACAAGCATAGCAGGTAGTAGCTATGAGCATCGCTTTAGCTATGACAGCCATGGCAGAGCGGCGACTCAGACATACCCCAATAACTTGCTGACGGTTGTCAACCACTACAACGCTCAGGGATACCTTTTCAAGCGTACCGACCAACAAACAGGTAAGGCATATCAAACTATCACCGAAATGAATGCCCGAGGTCAGGTGGAGCAGGTGCGTTATGGTAATGGTGCCCAGGAATCAACCGTTTTTGATGCAACCACTGGCTGGGTTAGCGGTATCAATTTGACCACTGCTGGAGTAACAGCCCATCAGCTTGACTATCGTTTTGATACCGTGGGTAACCTGGAGTACCGGCAGCACAGCCTGTCTTCGGCTCCGGCCACATTCAGCGAAAACTATCACTATGATGATTTGTATCGCTTGTATGAACGTACCGTCAGCATCCACTCCGGTGGTACGAGTCTGCCATCAGACTTTAAAGCCACCCATGAGATGCAATATGACGATTTGGGCAATATCACCTTTAAAACCGGTGTTGGTGATTACCGCTACGATAGCGCCAACCCCTATCGTCTGGCCTCCATTGCCAACACAAGTACAATTGCGGCCAGCAAATCCTGCCCGGCAGGTTATGCTTTCAACAGCAGCAAAACCAGTTGCCTCAAAACGGAGACAAGAGCGGCCACTGCGGTATGCCCTGTCGGCTATAGCTGGAATGGCAGCAACTGCCAGAAAGCCATCTCATCGCCTGCGACTCCTGTTTGTCAGGCAGGTTATTCCTGGAGTGGTAGTCAATGCCTTAAAACAGTATCCAGTCCGGCAACCGCCGTTTGTGCTGCGGGTTACAACTGGAATGGCAGTACCTGCCAGAAGACTGTGACATCACAGGCAACCGCAACCTGCTCAGCCGGATACACCTACAACAGCACTGCTAAACGCTGTGAGAAGAAGGTGGTTTCCAGTGCTGCCAAGACTTGTCCGGCTGGTTATAGCTATTCCAGTGCACAAGATAAGTGTACTCAAACCAGTACTACCTGGGCTAAATGGGTATGTACGGGAAGTGGTGGAGGAGGTAGAGACCCCAAGAGTACTATCCCTGAGTTCAGTACCCGTGCCCAAGTCTGTGATTGGAAATGCCCTTCGGGTTATAACAATGTGTGGCCTGGTGGAGAGCAGTGTAAGAAAACAGAGCTGGCGAATTATACCTATACCTGTCCAACAGGAAGTACGCTTTCAGGCTCCAGCTGCACCAAATTGCAAACCCAGAGTAATGGCTGGTCATGTCCCGCAGGCAGTACCCTGTCCGGCAGTAGCTGCAACAAAGTAGTGACCCAAAACAACACTTGGTCATGCCCGGCCGGCAGTACCTTATCGGGTAGTGTCTGTAACAAGAATTATACTGCAGCGCCTAGCTGGTCCTGTCCTGCTGGAACTGCGCTGTCAGGAACCAACTGCACAGGTACCCAGACAGCCCCAGTAGTTGGAGTTGCCCAAGTGGTTGGTCGGTTTCCGGTAGCAGTTGTCGCCGTCAGCTCAGTGCCGCAGTGATCTATTCCTGTCCGGCCAATGGTGTGCTCAATGGTTCAAGTTGCCTGATATCCGATGGGCCATCACATACCATGACCTATGACAATAATGGCAATATCACCCAGGATGGCAGTCGCCGTTTCACTTACAGTTCTTACGATTTGGTCACCAACATTACTCAAGGTGGGGAATCAACCCGCTTTAAGTATGATGCCAACCGGCAACGCTTCGAGCGTTACGACGTTAAAGTTGAAGCGGGAGTGACAAGCTATCTCACCACCTTATATGTCGGGGGGTATGAGAAAGTCACCCGTAGCGGCGGCAACAAACCGGCACTCACCGAGCAAAAATTGTATGTCGGCAATTTGGTGATAACCAAGCGTAGTAATAACACTGTTGACGAGTTTTACCTGCACAAAGATCATCAAGGCTCAACCACGACGATTACCAATAAGTCCGGTAATGTGGTGCAGCAGTTTACCTATGACCCTTGGGGTAAACAAACCGCCGCCTATAGCCATTCACTGTTGAATGATTATATCGCGCCAGCTGCATCCAAAGGTTATACCGGGCATGAAGGTATAGATAACCTGAATCTTATCCATATGAATGGGCGTATCTATGACCCCACCATAGGACGTTTCTTGCAGGCCGATCCGCATATCCAAGCGCCAACCAATACACAAAGCTATAACCGTTATAGTTATGTTTTGAATAACCCGATGAGTTATTCCGATCCGAGTGGGTTCTTCTTTAAGAAGATAGGAGAATTCTTCAAAAAATTCTGGAAACCGATTGTTGCCGTTATTGTGACTGTTGTTACATATGGCGCAGCATCGGGTTGGGTTGCTGGTTGGGGGGCTACTTGGGGGACAGCAGCAACTACAACCAGTGCCGCATCTTTGACAACAGCCGGAGCCGTCGCAACCGGTGCGATAGCGGGAGCAGCCGGAGGGTTTGCTGGAGGAGCGCTTGCAACCGGTAGTTTGAGAGGGGCACTAAAGGGGGCTTTTTCCGGAGCGATAGCCGGAGCAGCAGGAGGATACGCCAACTTTGGGAGTGTTGGTGGCTTTGGCGATGCATTCAACCGTATCGGTGTTGTTGCTTTGGGAGGATGTGCTGCAGGAGCCGCATCAGGTGGGAATTGTAGTCAAGGTGCTAAATTGGCGGTTATAGCTCAAGGCTTGAAAATTGCTATGGATAAGTACTCAGGATATGAATCATCATGGAATACCTCAAAGGAGAACGCTGTTATTAAGCTCGAGGGTACAGGTGTTGAAAATGCCAATGTTAGCAACACTGGAACGTCGGTAGAAGTCAAGGTAGGATCTGATGCTGTGAGGCGTGGGCTTGTGGGACGGGATGTGTCAACACTCAATGCAAAAGACCTTGAGGTATTGAAAAGCTCACTGGCTAAACCTCGAATGGACTTTTTTGACTGGTCACCAGCGGAAAACAGGGTGATATTTGACACTTCTAATGTGAATTACTGGATGTCGGAATATTCACCTGTACTACTATGGTCTTCAGAAAACGTCGGTGGTTTTAGAGCCTTTTCCGTATTCCACGATAAATGGATGGCTAAATGGAATATACAAAATAATCTTATCTTGGCGACAACAATTCCTCCCGCTATAGCCGCTCAGTATTATGCTTTGGGGCTAGAGAATCACCGTTATTATTTGACTAATCAGGAATGAGGGCCGTAATGCGAAATATATTTCTGACTATGTGTTTTCTTATGGGCTATTGGTTACAAGGATGTGCCTATTATGTCTATGATACTCATACCGCTTATGGCCTGAACAGGGTTGATACGGAGGAGTACTTAGGGCCAATAGATACCGGCTACGACTCTCCGATCACCAGCCCGGTACTTAGTTTTGATAATGGTGTGCAAGTTAAGTTCATGATCCCTGGTATATATAATCATCCACGAAAGAAAACGGGTATTGACTATCTGGATGATATTAACATAGAGATTTTTATAACATCACGAAAAGCAGGGATTTCTCTGGATGTACAAAATATGGTGTTGGACCAGTATCGAACCGGCAGAAAGACTCCCCTTCGATTCCTAGAGAAGAAACGTTACCCAAGTTTGGAGAAAGGGAAGGAAGGGGTATTGGTTTGTAGATATTCTGATACCGAAGAGGCTTTCTCTGATTTTTATCAAGGGGAGCGTATCGAGTTGCCCTATCGAGAGACTGGCTTAAGTCTGGTCAAAGTCGGAGTGCTAATAGTAGACCCTGATATACTCTGTGGTGAATTAGTTGCTATGAATATCAATTTTGTCGGAGATGATGGATACTTCACTATTAATCTGCCATTTATAGATGATTCAGGGAGAAAGGAGTATACGGTGTATTTTTATCCGGTGGGAATACGATACACTATGAAGTAAACCATTATGATTTAGTTTTAGGTAATTAGTTGTCTTTTGAGGTGTAGAATGAAATTTAAGCTGTTATTGATTTTTTGTGTGTCTATGCTGTTTGCTGGATGTGCTTCTGTACCTACTGAAAGTACTGAAGTTACAAATAAAGCTAAACAGTTTACTACTCCTTCTGATGGGCATGCCGGTCTGTATATATATCGGCATGGCAATCTAGGTGGAGCGCTGAAGAAAGATGTTTTTGTTGACGGTGACTGTATTGGCGAAACAGCCCCTAACATTTTCTTCTATCATGAAGTTAAGGGAGGGCAGAAGCACACAATATCCACGGAGTCTGAATTTTCTCCTAACGACTTAGTACTAGAGACAGAGACTGGCAGAAACTATTTCATAAAACAGTATATAAAACTCGGGGTTTTTGTTGGTGGTGCTGGTCTAGAGCATGTTGAAGATAAAAAAGGGAAGGAAGTTGTAACTAAGCTTGACATGGCAAAGAAAGGTCGATGTAGTAAATGATCGCTGAATAGCATGTATGTTAGTTAGGGCAGGAGGCTTATTTTAGCTGAATTTGATATGCTTATTCTAATGGCAGAGTGCTGGGAACATTTTTGTGCATTTTAATAAGTGAAAACAGGACAGCCAGATCTTTTTGATGTTTCGCACAGCCTTGACTAGGCTTTGAAATACCCATCAAAGCTCAGTCAAGGTTGGTTATGACCACAGCCCGTCGCCAGTTGATAGATGCTGAAAGTACGCCCTTTTACCACGTGATTAACCGTTGCGTCCGAAGGGCGTTTTTGTGTGGTGAAGATGCACTGTCGGGGCGCAGTTACGAACATAGGCGTGGCTGGATAGTGGATAAAATCAGGCAGTTGTCGTCAATATTCTGCATCGACGTTTGCGCTTATGCGGTCATGAGTAATCACTACCATTTGGTGCTCAAAATCGACCTTGCTACGCAACAATCGTTGTCGCCATTTGAAGTCATTGAGCGTTGGACAGGGCTCTTTAGTGGCAATCCTGTGGCGGCAAAGTTCCTCAAGGGCGATAGTCTCTCAGAAGGAAAACAGGACAGCCATATCTTTTTGATGTTTCGCCCAGGCTTGACTAGGCTTTGAAATACCCATCAAAGCTCAGTCGAGGTTGGTTATGACCACTGCCCGTCGTCAGTTGATAGATGCTGAAAGTACACCTTTCTACCACGTGATTAACCGTTGCGTCAGAAGGGCATTTTTGTGTGGTGAAGACGCTCTGTCGGGGCGCAGTTACGAACATAGACGTGGCTGGATAGTGGATAAAATCAGGCAGTTGTCGTCAGTATTCTGCATCGACGTTTGCGCTTATGCGGTCATGAGTAATCACTACCATTTGGTGCTCAAAATCGACCTTGCTGCACAACAAGCGTTGTCGCCATTTGAAGTCATTGAGCGTTGGACAATGCTCTTTAGTGGCAATCCTGTGGCGGCAAAGTTCCTCAAGGGCGATAGTCTCTCAGACGGTGAGCGAATACTGTTGGATACGCTGATTGGTGATTGGCAGGAACGCCTTGGCAGTATCAGTTGGTTTATGCGCTGTTTAAACGAAGATATCGCCCGCAAGGCCAATCGAGAAGATGGCTGCAAGGGCGTATTTTGGGAAGGACGCTTTAAGTCGCAGGCGCTGCTCGATGAACAGGCGCTGCTGGCCTGCATGATGTATGTGGATTTAAATCCCATTCGCGCCGGTATTGCAGATTCGCTGCAAGCTTCTGATTACACATCCATTCAGGAGCGCATAGAGGAAGTTGCTGAGCCTGCATCTGCCAACGCTTCAATTAAGCCACTGCTGAAATTTGACGGTGCAGCAACTACCGCCGAACAAAGCGGTATCCCGTTTCACTTTGCCGACTATCTGGAGCTGATTGATTGGACAGGCCGGGCGGTGCGGGAAGACAAGCGTGGCTTTATTGCCTGTTCCAGGCCCAAACTATTGCTTGAGCTTGGTATCAGTGACGATGCCTGGATAACTTCCGCCAAGGAGTTTCGCCGTCAGTACAGTAGCATGAGTGGCCGATGGGATGCGATGTGTGCCATGAAGGCCAAATATGGCGGTAAATGGTGCCGGGGTAAGCAACAAAGCCAAGCAATACACCCCTATTCACCTGTATTAGCGGAAAAGAATTTAGCCCAAATCTAATCTGACAACGGCACCCAAAATCGGGTAACTGTCAGATCAGGTCTGAGCTAGTACAGCTTAGGGTG
Organism: Shewanella sp. VK101; assembly: GCF_056497865.1. Lineage (NCBI taxonomy): Bacteria > Pseudomonadati > Pseudomonadota > Gammaproteobacteria > Alteromonadales > Shewanellaceae > Shewanella > Shewanella sp. VK101. The sequence goes on along the minus strand of NZ_CM151402.1, from coordinate 3,622,900 downwards.
TACAGCTTAGGGCAGCATAGAAATAGTTTCAGGCAGATAGCCCTGATGACTGAACTATCTTTTCCTCTTTTGCCCGTGGCTTTTTGTAGGGCTTAGCTAGATAAGGATGAGCTGGAGATAGATTCAAGCGACACAATTTCCCGCATCGCCTGCCAGCAAAAAGGCCAAGGTTTTGTTTTTATTAAACGCTGCTTCAACAACCGCTTCAACAACTGTATTTAATCAAATGTGGCTTGTTATCAAAGCCCGTTCCCCATCAAACAATGTTCACTTTCGGCGCCTTGGGTTTCAGTACTTTTTGTATCAAGAGGGCTGACAGGATAAGCCCCATGCCTACCAGAGTCGCCAGTGTGATGGTTTCTTTCAATATCAGCGCAATAAACACCATGGACAGGAGTGGCGTCAGAAACACCAGATTGGTGATGCTGGCGGCTCGTTCTGTGGTTCTCAGTGCCATCAGCCAGAGCACAAAGGTGACTCCCATTTCAAACAGGCCGACATAGACACCGGCACCGAGGGCTTGCCAATGCAAAGAGGGTAGGCTTTCGGTCGTCAGCAGGGTGATGGTTATCAGCGGCAGACTCACCAAAAAACTCAGCATCAGGCTGACAATGGCATCGCCCTTGTCTTTGGTATTAATGATCCAATATAGGCACCATAGCAGGGTGCTGGAGAGTGCCAGCAGTATGCCAAAGGGGTTTGCAAAGTCCATTGACAACAGATTGCCACCGGTGGCTATCACCAATACTCCAAAGTAACCTGTGACGGCCGCCAGCATGTCACTGCCCTGTAGTTTTTGCTGCAACATGGGGGCTGCCAACAGCGGCAGCAGTACCGCCCAGGTGTAGTTCAGCGACAGCGCCTGCTGCGCCGGCAGCAGATCATAGGCCTTGAACAGCACCAGATAATAAAGAAAGGGGTTCAGCAACCCTGTTTGCAGGTAAAACCAGGGGCGGGCGCAAAACTGTTGCTTTAATAATTTGAGTTTTCCCTGCCAGGCAAGAATAAGCCCCAGGCAGACGGACGAAGTGATGACGGCAACAAACACTAGTTGCAATGGCGAGAAGAAGCCAAGGGCGATTTTAAAGGCGGTCGCCACTGTGGACCATAGGAATACGGCGGCCATCCCGTAGATCAGGGCCAGCTGGGATTTTTTCACTCTAGACTTCTCTGCCAGTACAGCTATTTGGCGGCCAGGCTGGCCACCTCCGGAATAGACATCATTTTATTCAGCGTCGGTGAATAAAAAAAGATCCCGGTGCGGCGATGTGTAAAAAGATTGAGCAAAAGATCCATTTTTTTCTTCCTGGCCCTTGTAAAGCAATTTTACGCCCCTATATAGGGGGTAAGGCAAGATTGGGGGCCATCTACAACGGGCTTGAAAACAGCGAGTTTACCCCCATATCTGAAATCAGATAAACATATTCAGTTCGAAAGAAAAGATTTTTCGGAGGACCTCATGGGTAAAATTATTGGTATCGACTTAGGCACAACAAACTCTTGTGTAGCTGTCCTCGATGGTGACAAGGCTCGCGTATTGGAGAATGCCGAAGGCGATCGTACTACACCTTCTATCATCGCCTTCACTGAAGACGAGACACTGGTTGGTTCACCTGCAAAACGTCAGGCCGTGACCAACCCAGCCAACACTTTCTTTGCCATCAAGCGTTTGATTGGCCGTCGCTTCACTGACGATGAAGTTCAGCGCGACGTCAGCATCATGCCTTTCAAGATCATCAAGGCCGACAACGGCGACGCTTGGGTTGAAAGCCATGGCAAGAAGATGGCACCACCTCAGGTGTCTGCCGAAGTACTGAAAAAAATGAAGAAAACTGCTGAAGATTTCCTGGGTGAGCCAGTGACTGAAGCGGTAATCACAGTACCTGCTTACTTCAACGACTCTCAGCGTCAGGCCACCAAAGATGCCGGCCGTATCGCGGGTCTGGAAGTAAAACGTATCATCAACGAGCCAACTGCTGCGGCACTGGCCTATGGTATCGACAAGAAGCAGGGCGACAACATTGTTGCTGTATATGACCTGGGTGGTGGTACCTTCGATATCTCCATCATCGAAATCGACAGCAACGACGGCGACCAGACTTTCGAAGTACTGGCAACCAACGGTGATACTCACCTGGGTGGTGAAGACTTCGACAACCGTCTGATCAACTACCTGGCTGACGAATTCAAGAAAGAGCAAGGTCTGGATCTGCGTAACGACCCTCTGGCTATGCAGCGTCTGAAAGAAGCTGCCGAGAAGGCCAAGATTGAGCTGTCCAGCACCACTCAGACTGAGGTGAACCTGCCTTACATCACTGCTGATGCGACAGGTCCCAAGCACTTGGTGGTTAAGATCACCCGTGCCAAACTGGAATCTCTGGTTGAAGACCTGATCCAGCGCTCACTGGAGCCTCTGAAAGTGGCTCTGGCCGATGCCGACCTGTCAGTGTCTGACATCAATGAAGTGATCCTGGTGGGCGGTCAAACCCGTATGCCTAAGGTTCAGGAAGCGGTAACCAACTTCTTCGGCAAGGAACCACGTAAAGACGTGAACCCTGATGAAGCGGTAGCCGTAGGTGCTGCGATTCAAGGTGGTGTACTGGCCGGTGACGTGAAAGACGTACTGCTGCTGGACGTAACGCCTCTGTCTCTGGGTATTGAAACCATGGGCAGCGTAATGACCAAGCTGATTGAGAAGAACACCACTATTCCTACCAAGGCACAGCAGACCTTCTCTACAGCAGACGACAACCAGAGCGCAGTGACCATTCACGTGCTGCAGGGTGAGCGTAAGCAAGCCAGCGCCAACAAGTCACTGGGTCAGTTCAACCTGGAAGGTATTGAGCCTGCTCCACGCGGCATGCCACAGATTGAAGTGACTTTCGACATCGACGCCGACGGTATTCTGCACGTGTCTGCCAAAGACAAGAAGACAGGCAAAGAGCAGAACATCACCATCAAGGCCTCTTCCGGTCTGTCTGATGATGAAGTCGAGAAAATGGTCCGCGACGCCGAGGCTCATGCCGAGGAAGACAAGAAGTTTGAAGAGCTGGTCAGTGCCCGCAACCAGGCCGACGGTCTGGTACACGCCACCAAGAAACAGGTGGAAGAAGCCGGTGACGCTCTGGCCGCCGATGACAAGGCCAAGATCGAAGCCGCTATGGCCGCTGTAGAAACCGCCGCCAAGGGTAACGACAAAGAAGCCATCGATAAGACGACTCAAGAGCTGATCGAAGCTTCTGCCAAGCTGATGGAAATCGCTCAGGCCAAGGCACAACAGGCCCAAGGTCAAGGCGAAGCCCAGAGCAGCAATGCCCAGGCCGATGACGTTGTCGATGCCGAGTTCGAAGAGGTTAAAGACGACAAGAAGTAATTGGGTGGTAACACTCGATTAATTCCGGCGGGCGTTACGGGGCAACCCTAACGCCCGCTTGTGTGAATCCAGCTTGGAAAGCGTGAGATTATGTCAAAGCGAGATTATTACGAAGTATTGGGCGTCGGTCGCGACGCCAGCGAGCGGGAGATAAAGAAGGCCTATAAGCGCCTGGCGATGAAGTATCACCCTGACCGCAACCCGGGCGATAAGGCGGCCGAGGCCAGCTTTAAAGAAGTCAAAGAAGCCTATGAGATCCTGACCGACGAAGACAAAAAAGCTGCCTATGACCAGTTTGGTCATGCCGGGGTTGACCCCAACCGTGGCGGCGGTGGCTTTGGCGGCGGCGCCGATTTCGGTGATATCTTTGGCGATGTGTTCGGGGATATCTTCGGTGGTGGTCGTCGTGGCGGGCATCGTCAAGCTGCCCGTGGTTCAGATCTGCGTTACAACCTGGAACTGTCGCTGGAAGAAGCGGTTCGTGGCTTGACCAAAGAGCTGCGTATCCCAACCCTGGCAAGCTGTGATGTGTGTGATGGCTCAGGGGCCAAGAAGGGTACCTCGGCTACGACTTGTGGTACCTGTCATGGTGCCGGTCAGGTACAGATGCGTCAGGGCTTTTTCGCCGTGCAGCAGCCTTGTCCTACCTGTCATGGCCGCGGCAAGATCATCAAAGAGCCTTGCAGCAAGTGTCATGGCGATGGCCGCATAGAGAAGAGCAAGACACTGTCGGTGAAAATTCCGGCCGGTGTCGATACCGGTGACCGTATCCGTCTGGCCGGTGAAGGTGAAGCCGGTGAATTTGGCGCTCCGGCGGGTGATCTTTATGTTCAGGTCACAGTGCGTGAGCATCCGATATTTGTCCGTGACGGCAATAACCTCTATTGCGAAGTGCCCATCTCCTTTGCCAAGGCCGCCCTCGGCGGTGAAGTGGAAGTACCGACACTGGATGGCAAGGTAAGCCTGAAGATCCCGGCGGAAACCCAGACCGGACGTATGTTCCGCATGCGCGGCAAAGGGGTTAAGTCGGTACGCAGTCACGCGGTTGGCGATCTGCTTTGCAAAGTGGTGATGGAAACGCCGGTGAATCTGTCCGAGCGCCAGAAAGAGTTGCTGCGGGAATTCGAAGCCTCAGTCACCGGCGAATCCAAGAAGCATAGCCCCAAGGCCGAAGGTTTCTTCGACGGGGTGAAAAAGTTCTTTCAGGATCTGAATAGCTAACTTGCTCTCGGCCGAAACAAAAAACCGATGCTCAAGGCATCGGTTTTTTTTAGGCTATTCCCGGAGAAGCGTTAACTGTAGGTTCCGATGCTTATGCGGTTTCTTCTGTTTGGGCTTTCCGGCGGCTTATTTTGCACTTTTAGAATTGCAGTGCTCGGGGCTCCTGTCCTGTAATCAGAGCCCTGGCACTCAGGCACCCAGCTTATGGAGTAGGCTTAGCCACAGTTGTTGCTCTTGCTCACTCAAGCGTGACATAAACTCATCGGCGACTTGCTGAAACGATACCTCGGCCTCTGCAAAAATCTTAGCGCCCGCCTGTGTCAGGGCCACCAGGCTGACTCTGGCATCCCGGCTGGCGGCTTCCTTTTCTACCAGACCAATTTTTTCCATTGGGTTAAGCAGGCGGGTGATCCCCGAAGCGCTGAGTCCCGCGCCCTGGGCCAGGTCAATCCTTCTGAGCTTATTGCCCTCGGCCTTTGCCAATTGCCTCAGTACCAAAAACTCGCTGAAGCTGATGCCGTGCAGCGACAGCCTGCCTGCCAGACTGCGTTGCAGTTGGCTGTGTATCTCGGTTATGGCAAGCGCAATACTTGCCGTAATGGGTTGTGTCATCTGAAACCTCTTTAGAATGAAACTAACTTGACCAATGCTTTATTGATACTTGATTGCGCAAGTATTGGTTTGTTTGCTTGAGCGGTCAAGTAGTTTGCAAGTTTTTTTTTACTTGGTTTGATGACTCCTGGCGCTGAGCTTCTGGTCTTTACCTAAGGCTTTTGTTCGGAGGTAGACTCTTGCTCTTGCGGTGGCGCAGACTCAGCTTGGGTCGCGGGTGCATTGGCATTGCTTATCATGGCGGCACTGCGTTCAAAGGTCATTATCAGGCGCTCAAACATCCCCTGAACCATCTCCAATTGCTCCTGTGCCAAACCATCGGTTTGCAGCCGGGCCAAGAGGCGTTCGCAGCTGGCACGGAACTCGGGTGGGTTTTCGCCGCGGGAACAGAGGATAAAGGCGTTGGCGAGTGCCAACTGCCAGTCTTGCAGCAGTTCGTCGAGTTGGCTGTCGCTGATGCTTGCCAGCAGGCGGCGCAGGCGCACCGAAACATGGCCCAGGTTTAGGCCGGTAAGGCCTAAGTCGGTCAGGGTTCTGTTGCTGCTCTGGCTGCTGCGTTCATAATTGGCCAAGCGCAGCAGGCGATCTGCCATGCGGGCATTGAACCAGTCCTCAGGCTTGTCCTGTTTAACCATATCAATCAGATCTTTGCGAGTGGCGTTGAGCAGGCGTTGCTGCATCATTTTGACTCCTGGCTCTGTCACCAGCTTAAACAGCCAATAGAGGATGCTGACGCCGACAAAGATGGCCATCGCTTTGCTCAGGGTGCTGTCTATGGCAAAGGCCTGGGTCATGTCTTTGCTGGGGCTGACCAAAATGGCAAATGGGATGCAAAATCCCAGGCCGTAGGGCAGGGTGGCACGATTGGCCAGCGCCATCAGGCCAATAAAGAAGGGACCGGCCAATACCAACAACATGATCTCAATATCGCCGCTGCTCTGGGCCAGTAGTTCGAGGGCGTAAAATATCGCGACCGGAATGGCAATCATCACCCCTATCAGCAGCCGCCGCAGGATCATACTCAAAAGGGGTAAGGGTAGCCTGGCCATCATGATGGAGAAGATCACCGGCATGGTCATTATCATCAGTGCTGCGCTGGAGGCGGTGCCAATCCAGATACCGGCGCCAATCAGGAAAATCAGCATGGTTCTGACACCCGTGATCAGCCCGAGCAGGGGATCTCTGTGGGTCTGCATCGCGGGAGCATTGAGCAGCGTTTTGTCCGGTGACTCCAACGCCTTGAAGGCCCGCAGCACCAGTACCAAATCGCTGGCCAGCTCTGAGGCGGTTTTCAGCAACCGCGACTCCAGTGGGCTGATACAGGCATGAGTGTTGCGATAGTGAATGATTTCGCGCCTCTGCCTGTGTGCCAGTTCATAACAGAAATGGAAATCGTCCGATTCGGACATCGCCTTGAAGTTGCTTTTCAGGGTACGGATTAGCCCTGAGAGGGTGCCTGTCATCAACTCTTCATGGTTACGCTGCAAACGGCCGAATATCTGGATCACGGCCAGCAATGACAACACCTTGTTGAATAACAGATTGGCCGCGCGACTGCGTCCAGGGCCTTCCGGCCCCTCGTAGCTGAGGGCGTTGGCATCGTCACTGGCTTCTGCCAGTGATTCGAGAATCGCATCTATCTGTTGATGGCGGTTTTCATGGGAGCCGTTGAGATCCAGCTCCAGCGTGAGGTATTCCAACGTCTGGTTGACTATTTTACGGGTTTGTTTCTGCAGCCCTTCGGTGACTCTGACAGGCCACAGCAACTGGCTCACCAGAGTGGCACAGATGGCGCCGACTATGATTTCACTGACCCTGGAATGGGCGACGGCGAAGATGGTTTCACTGTTGGCGGTGGCAGGGTTGACCATTACCAAGAGCACAATAAGACAGGGGGTGATCCCCGCCATAGCGAAGGCGTAGACAAAGTTGATATGGCGCACCATGGCCGACAGCGCCGAGTTCAGACCCAGCCACAGCGTCAGGGTGAGGATGGCCAGTTCGGGAGCGTTGTAAAAGCCGCTGAGAATCGCTATGCCGACAACCCCGCCTACCAATGTGCCTATTATCTGACAAAGGCCTTTTTCAAGCACCAGGCCACTTTCGGGGCGCATCTGCAGGAATACCGCCGACACCAGCGCCCAGTAGGGGCGCTCCAAGTCCAGGTAGAGCGCCGCCGTCAGCGCCAGCGCCATGGCTATCACCCCTTTGGTGGCGAAGATCAGCGTGCGCTTGTCCGGGGTCAGGAATACTGCCAGCGTGGGAGACAGGGCCATGTTATTCTTCGGCTTGCAGTTGGATGGAAACCGTCATTCCGGCGCTGAGTTCACGTTCTTCTGAAGCCGGGTCCAGCTTGATATCTACAGGGATCCTCTGTGCCAGCCTGACCCAGTTGAAGCTCTGTTGAATTTGCGGCAGCAGTTGGCCATTGGCATTGGTATTGGTGTCGGCAATCGCCTTGCCTATGCTGACTACTTCGCCACTGAGCGGCTCGCCACCACTCATCAGGCTGATTTTGGCCTTTTGGCCTATCTTTATCAGCGGCAGCTTGGTTTCTTCAAAGTAACCTGTGACATAGAAAGAGCCTTGTTTAACCAGGGATAGTACCGCCTTGCCCTGGTTGACATAGTTGCCCTGACGCAGGCTGAGGTTGATTATGGTGCCATCGGCGGGGGAGTGGACCTGGGTGCGCTGCAGATCTATTTTGCTGCTGTCGAGTCTGGCCTTTGCCAGGTTGTAGCTGGCTTTGGCCAACTCTGTGTTGATCCGTGCCGTTTCCAAATCTTCTTCGCTGATCACCTCGCGGCCGGTGAGATTCTTGCGCCGCTCATATTTGTGTTTGGCCAGTTCCCAGGCATAGAGTTTGTTTTCCAGTTCGGCGGCCAATTCGGTACTGGTGGCCTGATAACGGGTATCGTCCACCTGAAACAGCAGATCGCCGGCTTTGACTTGCTGGTTATCCCTAACATTCAGTTGGGTTACCCAGCCGGAGACATCGGCCGAGAGAGTAATCACTTCGGCCCGCACCCGGCCGTCACGGGTCCAGGGTGAATAGAGGTAGTGATTCCAAATCCAGTATCCGGCCACTATGGCGGCCAGCACGAGAAGCAGGGTAATGGAGATGCGCAGTACTTTTGCCATGGTAAGTGTCAATTCTCAAACAGGTAGATAATCAGTGCCAGATAGCACACGAACAGGGCGACTTCGAACCAGGCCACTCGCCAGATTTTTGCATACAGCCCGGTCCAGTGAAGGACCAGTCTGGTCAGAAACCAGAGTACGAGCGCAAGAGGTGCGAAGAGAACCAAAGGACTGAACAGCAATCCTCCCAAGGCTAATTCTTCAAGCATTGTATGAGTTGGATCCTATAAAAAGGCCAATAATAATGAGTGACTTATAAGCGGGTAACGGCGTTTTTCCGTATCCCTGTCTGCTAACCAGTTTCGTGCCAGACAGGCTTGAGGTCAACTTTTTTCACGCCTTGGCTGTGAGCGGAAATGACTTTTGAATCGGTCAATCCTTTGGCGATACGGCAAGCTGTGCTTGCTTGTAACACTGAGGTAAAATCCCGGGAAACTTTATCACCGGAAGATAAAAGATGAATAACCGAATTCTCGGCCTGCTGGCCATACTCTTTATGGGCTTGCTCTCGGGCTGCTCCACTACCCAGTCGCCCACTGGGCGCTCGCAGATGCTACTGTTTTCGCCCGAGCAGATAAACCAGATGGGCACCGCCTCTTTCGAGCAGATAAAAGCAAAGGAGAAGCAGAGCCAGGACAAAGCGGCCAGTGCCTATGTTGCCTGCGTGGCGCAGCGTATTACCTCTTTGTTGCCGCAGCAACATTGGCAATGGGTGCTGTTTGACTCGGATCAGGTCAACGCCTTTGCCCTGCCCGGTGGCCATATCGGTGTCTATACCGGGCTGCTCAAGGTGGCCAATAATGAAGATCAACTGGCGACTGTTATTGGTCATGAGATAGCCCATGTACTGGCGCAGCACGGCAATGAGCAGGCCTCGCGGGCCCAACTCAGCAATACCGGTATGCAGTTGGCCGGAGCAGCATTGGGGATGGGCCAGATAGCCAACGCCGATCTCTACATGGCGGCCTTGGGGCTCGGGGTGCAGGTGGGTTATATCTTACCCTATGGCCGGGCGCAGGAATCCGAGGCCGATGTGATGGGGCTGGAGCTGATGGCCAGGGCCGGCTTCGATCCCAGAGCCGGGGTGACCTTATGGCAAAACATGGCCAAGGCGGGGGGCGGTCAGGGGCCGGAGCTCTTATCGACTCATCCATCCAATGAGAACCGAATTGCCCAGTTGCATGATTTACAAGCGCAGATGATGCCGCTCTATCAGGCGAGCAAGGGTAAGTTTCGCTCTTGCCAAAGATGAGGTGTATGAAAGTCGGCTTGTTTGGCCCTCAGTTTATTTCGGCTGAGGCCAGGCGAATGAACAAACCCCAAGGATACGAATAAGCGCAACACTTGGACCCGGATAAGTGTTACACTGTGCCGCGAAAAATTCACAGATAAACTGAGAGTAAACTGATTATGTCTGATAAGTTCACCAGTGTTGAACAACAAGCCAGCTACGGCGTAGGTCGCCAGTTGGGTGAGCAACTGGCCGCCAACTCTTTTGAAGGTCTGGATATTCCAGCCGTTCAAGCCGGTCTGGCCGATGCATTTGACGGCAAAGAGAGTGTTGTTTCCCTGGAAGATCTGCAGGTTGCTTTCTCTGAAATCAGCCAGCGTCTGCAAAAGGCTCAGGAAGAGGCTGCCGAAGCCGCTTCTGCCGAAGGCAATGCTTTCCTGGCTGAAAACGCCAAGCGTGAAGGTGTGGTGACTACCGAATCAGGTCTGCAGTACGAAATCATCAACGAAGGCTCAGGCGCGAAGCCAAGCTATGATTCCAATGTTCGTACTCACTATCACGGTACCTTTATCGACGGTAAAGTATTCGACAGTTCAGTGACCCGTGGTCAGCCTGCCGAATTTCCGGTTTCCGGCGTGATTGCCGGTTGGACCGAAGCGCTGCAATTGATGCCGGTTGGCGCCAAGTACAAGCTGTATGTACCGCATCACCTGGCCTACGGCGAGCGTGGTGCCGGGGCGGCTATCCCGCCTTATTCCACTCTGGTTTTTGAAGTGGAATTGCTGGACATTCTGTAATACCAAAATCGCTTGAGTTTGACTCAGGCGATTTTTTTAGCCTGTATGTGGAGAAAGTTATGAGTGGACATGTCAGAGTTGCGGTTGCCGGAAGCAGCGGCCGTATGGGACGTACCCTGATAGAAGCGGCCGCGCATTCCAGCCGGATCATTCTGGGCGCGGCCATCGAGCGAGCAGGCTCGACTCTGGTGGGAGTCGATGCCGGAGAGTTGGCCGGAGTCGGTTGTCTCCATGTCCGGGTCAGCGATAGCCTGGATCAGGTTGCCGATGACTTCGATGTGTTGGTGGATTTCACCAGCCCGGAAGGCACCCTCAGCAATCTGGATTGGTGTGCCCGCCATCATAAGGCGATAGTGATAGGCACTACAGGTTTCAACTCGGCGCAAAAGGCGCAGATTGAGGCCTTTGCCGAGCAGATGCCTGTGGTCTTGGCACCCAATATGTCGGTTGGGGTTAACCTAATGTGGAAGCTGCTGGAACTGGCGGCGGAAGTCATGGGTGATTATACCGACATAGAGATCATCGAAGGTCATCACAGACACAAGAAGGATGCTCCTTCAGGTACCGCCTTGAAGATGGGGGAAGTGATTGCCAACACGCTGGGGCGGGATCTGGAAAAAGTGGCCGTTTATGGCCGCGAAGGGATCACCGGCGAGCGTGAGCGCGACACCATAGGTTTTGCCACTATCAGGGCGGGCGACTTGGTGGGTGAGCATACTGCCATGTTTGCCGATATGGGCGAGCGTTTGGAGATCACCCACAAGGCTTCCAGCCGAATGACCTTTGCCAACGGTGCCATGCGTGCGGCACTTTGGCTACAGGAACAGGATGCCGGGCTCTACGACATGCAACAGGTATTGGGGTTGAAACCCCTGTGACATTATTTAAAAAACCGCCAATCGGCGGTTTTTTTTCGAATTCGTCCGCCAAGCTATAGACGGATTGCCATTTCTCGTGTAGGATGCTCGGAATTTGTCAAAATTTCGTATTTTAGCGGAAATTGGTACTTTAAACAAAGATAAAAATATTATATTTCAGTGGCTTGGCTCTTTTCTCGGAGGTCGCGTTGACAAAGTCTGCCTTACTCGTACTCGAAGATGGAAGCGTATTTTCCGGCACAGCAATAGGTGCCGATGGTATTGCAGTTGGAGAAGTTGTTTTTAACACTTCGATGACCGGATATCAAGAAATCCTCACCGATCCATCTTATTCTCGCCAGATAGTAACTCTAACCTACCCACATATCGGTAATACCGGTACCAACGATGAAGACACAGAATCCGATGCAGTTCATGCCTGTGGTCTTATTATTCGTGATCTTCCCCTCCTCGCCAGTAACTTCCGTAACCAACAATCCCTCAGTGATTACCTCAAAGCCAACAAGGTAGTCGGTATCGCCGATATCGACACCCGTAAGCTGACCCGTATTCTACGGGAGAAGGGCGCTCAGGCCGGTTGCATTCTGGTGGGTGAACAGGACGTAGACAAGGCGCTGGCCGCCGCCAAGGCCTTCCCTGGGCTGAAAGGCATGGACTTGGCCAAGGAAGTGACGACCGACAAGTCTTACACCTGGCGCAAGGGAACCTGGCGTTTGGAGAGCGGCCTGCCGGTCGATACTCCCGAGTCAGAACTCAAGTACAAGGTAGTGGCTTATGACTATGGCGTGAAGCAGAACATACTGCGAATGCTGGTAGACAGAGGCTGTGATGTGACCGTGGTTCCTGCACAAACGCCTGCCAGTGAAGTGCTGGCGATGGCACCCGATGGGGTATTCCTCTCCAACGGCCCCGGTGACCCGGAGCCATGTGACTACGCCATCAAGGCGATTCAGCAAATTCTCGAAACCGATATCCCGGTATTCGGCATCTGCCTTGGCCACCAACTGCTGGCGCTGGCCAATGGTGCCAAGACGCTGAAGATGAAGTTTGGTCACCACGGTGCCAACCACCCGGTAAGCGATATTGACAAAGGCACTGTGATGATCACCAGTCAGAACCATGGTTTTGCTGCCGACGAAGCCACACTGCCTGCCAACATCAGGGTGACTCACAAGTCGCTGTTTGATGGCTCACTGCAGGGGATCCACCTGACAGACAAGCCGGCCTTCAGCTTCCAGGGGCACCCTGAAGCGAGTCCAGGGCCGCACGATTGTGCGCCACTGTTCGATCACTTTATCGAACTGATTGAGCAATACCGTCACCAAGTCAAGCTGTAATCGCCGGGAGAAGATAGAAGAAAATGCCAAAACGTACTGATATCCAAAGTATTCTTATCCTGGGTGCCGGCCCAATCGTTATCGGTCAGGCCTGTGAGTTTGACTATTCGGGAGCCCAGGCCTGTAAGGCGCTGAGAGAAGAGGGTTACCGGGTCATTCTGGTTAACTCCAACCCTGCAACCATTATGACAGACCCGGAAATGGCCGATGCCACATACATCGAGCCTATCCACTGGGAAGTGGTGCGCAACATTATCGCCAAGGAACGCCCCGATGCGATTCTGCCAACCATGGGCGGCCAGACGGCGCTGAACTGCGCCCTGGAGCTGGAAGCCAAAGGCGTATTGAAAGAGTTTGACGTCGAGATGATCGGTGCCACTGCCGATGCCATCGACAAGGCCGAAGATCGTGCCCGTTTTGACAAGGCGATGAAGAGTATCGGCCTCGAGTGTCCCCGTGCCGGTATTGCCCACAGCATGGAAGATGCACACAAGGTACTGGATCAAGTGGGCTTCCCCTGCATCATTCGCCCCTCTTTCACCATGGGCGGCAGCGGCGGCGGTATCGCTTACAACGTCGAAGAGTTTGAAGAGATCTGTACCCGGGGCCTGGACTTGTCGCCGACCAATGAGCTGCTGATTGACGAGTCGCTGATAGGCTGGAAAGAGTACGAGATGGAAGTGGTGCGCGATCGCAACGACAACTGCATCATAGTCTGCGCCATCGAAAACTTTGACCCCATGGGCGTACACACAGGTGACTCCATTACAGTGGCACCGGCCCAGACCCTGACTGACAAAGAATATCAACTGATGCGTAACGCCTCCATGGCGGTGCTTCGGGAAATCGGCGTTGAAACCGGTGGCTCCAACGTGCAGTTTGGTATTAACCCCAAAGATGGTCGCATGGTGATCATCGAGATGAACCCAAGGGTATCGCGCTCATCTGCGCTGGCCTCCAAGGCGACCGGTTTCCCGATTGCCAAGGTTGCGGCCAAGCTGGCGGTGGGCTTTACCCTGGATGAGCTGATGAACGACATTACCGGCGGTCTGACCCCGGCTTCGTTCGAGCCCTCTATCGACTATGTGGTTACCAAAATCCCTCGCTTCAACTTCGAGAAGTTTGCCGGTTCCAACGACCGCCTGACCACTCAGATGAAGTCTGTCGGTGAAGTAATGGCCATCGGTCGTACCTTCCAGGAGTCGATGCAAAAAGCTCTGCGCGGCCTGGAAACCGGGATGACAGGTTTTGATCCTATCGTGGATATCAACGAGCCGGAAGCTCTGGCCAAGATACGTTACGAGTTGCAGGATGTGGGCCCTGAGCGTCCTTGGTATATCGCCGATGCTTTCCGCGCCGGTATGTCCATGGAAGGTATTCGCCGCATCACCAACATAGACCCTTGGTTCCTTGTGCAGATTGAAGATCTGGTACTGCAGGAAGAGAAGGTCAAGGAAGGCGGCTGGAGCGGTCTTTCCCAGGAATTCCTGCGCAAGCTGAAGCGCAAAGGTTTCTCCGATGCGCGCCTGGCGTCACTGCTGGGGGTTTCTGAAAGTGAAGTGCGCAAACTGCGTCACAAGTATGAGCTTTTCCCTGTCTACAAGCGTGTAGATACCTGCGCCGCCGAGTTCGCCACGGATACCGCCTACATGTACTCCACCTACGAGGAAGAGTGTGAGGCCAATCCGTCCGATAAAGACAAGATCATGGTGATAGGTGGCGGCCCCAACCGTATCGGTCAGGGTATCGAGTTCGACTACTGCTGTGTGCACGCAGCGCTGGCGATGCGTGAAGACGGCTATGAAACCATCATGGTCAACTGTAACCCTGAAACCGTTTCCACCGACTATGACACCTCTGACAGACTCTACTTTGAACCTGTTACCCTGGAAGACGTACTGGAAATCGTGCGGGTTGAGCAGCCCAAAGGGGTTATCGTGCAGTATGGTGGCCAAACGCCACTGAAACTGGCCCGCGCCCTGGAAGCCGCAGGTGTACCCATCATAGGGACCAGCCCGGATGCCATCGACCGCGCCGAAGACCGTGAGCGCTTCCAACAAGCGGTTGAGCGTTTGGGGCTGAAACAGCCTGAAAACAGCACAGTGACCAACCTGGAGCAGGCGGTACTGGATGCCGAGCGTATAGGTTATCCTCTGGTGGTTCGTCCCTCCTATGTTTTGGGTGGACGGGCGATGGAAATCGTCTACGACGAGCAGGATCTGCGCCGTTACTTCAACGAAGCCGTCAGTGTATCCAACGAGTCGCCGGTACTGCTGGATCGCTTCCTGGATGACGCCACCGAAGTAGACGTGGATGCCGTTTGCGATGGCAAAGATGTGGTTATCGGCGGCATCATGGAGCATATCGAGCAGGCCGGTGTTCACTCAGGTGACTCAGGTTGTTCACTGCCTCCTTACACTCTCTCCAAGGCGATTCAGGACGAGATGCGCGAGCAGGTACGCAAGCTGGCGCTGGAGCTGGGCGTTGTTGGTCTGATGAATGTGCAGTTTGCGGTCAAGAGCGACGTGATTTACCTGATTGAGGTAAACCCGCGCGCCGCCCGCACAGTGCCTTTCGTTTCCAAGGCCACAGGTGTGCCTCTGGCCAAGATTGCCGCCCGGGTAATGGCCGGCACTTCACTGGCCGAACAGCAACATACTCAGGAAGTGATTCCGCCTTACTACTCAGTGAAAGAAGTGGTTCTGCCGTTCAACAAGTTCCCGGGTGTTGACCCTCTGCTCGGCCCTGAAATGCGCTCTACCGGTGAGGTGATGGGTGTGGGTGATACCTTCGCCGAAGCCTACGCCAAGGCGCAACTGGGCTCAGTGAAGGATGTGCCTAAGTCAGGCCGCGCCCTGTTGTCTGTTCGTCACAGCGACAAGAAGCGGGTTTCGGATCTGGCGGCCAAGCTGATTGAACTCGGCTATGAGCTGGATGCCACCCACGGCACGGCTGTGGTGTTGGGTGAAGCGGGTATCAATCCCCGCCTGGTGAACAAGGTGCATGAAGGTCGCCCACACATTCTTGACCGGATCAAGAACGGTGAATACACCTATATAGTGAATACCACAGAGGGTCGTCAGGCCATCGAGGATTCCAGACAGCTGCGCCGCGGCGCGCTGCAGCACAAGGTGAATTACACCACCACCATGAACGCGGCTTTTGCAACCTGTATGGCCCATGATGCCGACGACAGAAGCAATGTTGCCTCGGTGCAGGAACTGCACGCCAGAGTCAACAAGTAAACGCTGTCAGTCAGTGACTGAAAGTGACCAGGCCACCCATTAGGGTGGCCTGTTTTTTTGTAGGCCGGATGATTTGGGTCAAATTCCTTGGCTTTGGGATCTTGGCAGCTCTTGCTAAACTCGCCCATTATCAAGGCGTTTCATTTAAGATGCTGTAATCAAGATGTTTCAGGGAAAGAAAGTGATGATACTCGAGTCTGTCTCAAAGGAGCCCAAGGGCCGGGAAAACGTTGCGGGGCGAGTCAAAGGGCTGTTTAACCGGCGGAGCAAAGCACAGGCTCTTGCCTTGAGTTTTGGCTTGGCTTTGAGTCTTGGCAGCAACGGCGTGCGGGCCGATATCAACACTGTGCCTTTGGTGGCGCCCTTGTATCACGGCGGCGATCTGCTGCAAAAGCAGCTGTTTAAAGGGTTGGAGCTCAGTGTTACCACAGGGCGCGATCTGGCGATATTTTCCGTTGCCGGTATGAGCCTGGATGCCTACATTTTAACGTTGCCGCTCGATGCGCCGACCAAGGCCAGGGTCATAGCCCGGCTGTCGGATCCTTTCTACAGCATCCCCCTTGGGCATTTTCTCTACCTTTTTTACGACAGATACAGCCGCGCCGAGAACCGGGATCAGTTCCGGGATTATCTGCTGAGCCAATACAGCAAGGAGCAAATCGCACCTTGGCAGCATTCGCTGTTCAGCTTGGAGGAGCAGGTCAAAGACAACACCGAACCGACCGTCGAAGCCAATGACAGACGCGAGGGCATGACGCTCAATCGCCAGTTGGTTGCCATGTTGGTGACTGTCTATGATCGCCTGTTCAACAATGATGACTGGGCCCTTGGCAAGAAACTGCCGGAACATTACCGCTATCTTGGCGATAGCCCTGAAGATCTGGCGTTGATTGCCGACATTCAGCCGCTGATCATCACTGAGATTGGCAAGTATGTCGGCAGTCTGCCCGAGGGGGATATGCGCAGCGCCCTCGAGCTGATTATTGAAGATGGCAAGGCGGAAAATGCCGCCAAGGTAAACAACAAGGCGCAGGCGATAACTGTTACCCTTATCGACTTTGTCCGTCTTAATGTGCTCAAGGCCTATCGCCAATATGCATTACCGGCGCAGCGGGCCAAGGCCTTTTCTGCCTGGATGCAGGCCAGTCTCAAGGAAGATCCCAAGGGGCTGAGTGACTTTCTGGCAAGTTGGAGTCAACGCCCAAGAGCGGTGCAGATAACAGTAGATGGCTTGAGCCAGGGACTGATGCAGGCGTTGGTCGCGCCCAATTCCGGCCCTTATCTCAAAGAAGTACTTGCTAGGGATGCGGCTTTGTCGCAACTCTCGCCCGCGTCAGCCATGGGGCGGCCGCAGCATACTCCCAAGCAGGACTTTTTGCGTCAGTTGGTGAAACATGGCGCCACCGACCAGTACTATCTGCCGTTTTTCAAGTCACTCTATCGCCGGAGTGAAAATGGCATAGCCACAGGAGGTATCTCTTCCACGCCTACCATCAGTGTGCGCAATCTGCCGATTATCAAGACAGGCGCCGCAGTGTCCGGCCAGGGTGGCACAGGGATCCCCAATTTTCACTTTGTCGATCGCACCCGTGACCGGGCCTATTACTTCTTCGGCAATGATGCTCTGCAGCTCGAAAATCTGGCGGAGAGCCGCGGCATGCGCACCATGTTCGACCGACTGAACTATCTCAAGACCTTAAACTGTAACGCCCAATATGACTGGAACGCCCAGACCAGCTTCGATGCCCTGGTCAATCTGGGGCTGGGGGAAGTGATCCGTGATTTTGGCGAGCAGCGCTGTCTCAATGAGTTGTCGCTGCGCGCCGAAGCCGAGAAGGGCTTGCAACATAGCGTGGCGGCGGTTCGAGAGCAACTCGAGGCCTACGACAAGATGGGCGCCTGGCGGCTGTTTTCCCGCATGAGCTTGCGGGCCAAGCTCAATGAGCAGCTCAATGAGCTGGCCTTGCTGAGTGAGCAGGCAATGCCGGACTATCTGCTTATTTATAACCCCTGGCCGGATCACTTCGCCCATTTCAAGGGGCCGTTCAGCGATGAAATCATAGCGCCGACCGGTGAGCTTAACCGGCTCGATTACTGGCTCGGCCGTCTGGACAAGGTGTATCGGGACGCGGGTATCTATCCGCAGACGCTGTGGGGCATGGCCGGCGATCATGGTTTGGCACCTGTGTATCACACCCTTAACCCCGAACTGGTGCTGCAAGATGCGCTCAAGCAACGCGGGGTCGAGCTCAAGATAAGCAAAATCTCCTCTGATGAAGGGGAAGGCCCCAAGATAACCAACAACCTCAATCCGCCTTCACTGCATGGGGTAGATTTGGTGATAGCCTCCACTGCCGGTGGCAACTATATGCTGGACTTCTTTAACTCGGACCGAGGTTGGCAGGTGCAACCCCTGTATCAAGAGTTGACCCGTTTTAAGGTCAGAGAAGGCAAGGCGCTGGATATGGTCAGCCTGCTTGCCGATGAGTTGCAGGAATCGCTGGATTATCTTGTGGTGCGCCAAAGCGATTGTACGCTTGATAGCTGCTCTGTGCGTTTGGTGGGATACAGAAACGGGCAGCGCCGCGATGAAATGATCAGTCGCGAGTCGGGCGTTATCCGTTATCAGGCGCTGGATGCTAAAGGCGCGCCTGAGCTGCTGGCACTGGCTCAGAGCAACCCTTATCTGACGCCGCTGTCTGATGTTCAGCTGTCCGCCAAGCAACAACTGCTCGAACTATGCCTGGGGAGTACCAAAGGCTGCAGCGCCGAGCAGTGGCGCAGTCTGGCGGCCATGAGTCCCAGACCCGATGCTGTGGTGCAGCTGGCACATCTCTATGATGAAGACAGGGCCGGCACCATCAATCTCTTCCCCAAAGAGGGCTTTGGCTACAACACTCTGGTACCGGGTCGTCATGCGGGCGAGCATTATCTGGAAAAAGATGCCTTCATAGGTTTCTGGGGCGAGACGGTCAAACCCGGCCAGAGATTGGGGCCGCTGGATAACGGCTCACTGGCACCGACCTTGTATCAGTACCTTACCGGTGAGCAGGTCGAGGTAGGAAACAATGGTTGGGGTTATCCCTCTGTGCTTTCGAGTCTTAACTGAGATGAATTTCCCATCGTCGGTGCCACAGAAATAGAGATTTTTGTCGCCATGGCTGGCAAGCCAGCCATGGCTTAGGTAAGCTTGTAGCCAAGATGAATTGAGTTTTAGCCGGTGTATTCCCCGGTATTCCGCTATGCATCCCTGGCGCCGCTGACAAAATGGCGCCCATTCACCCGGAAAATGAGTCTCTGTTGGCCTTAGGCCGACGGAGGCTGCTTTTGTTTGACAGGAGACGAAAGAGATTATGAACAAGGTTCCCATGACCCTGGTTGGGGCAGAACAGTTGCGCAAAGAACTGGATATACTCAAGTTTGATCGCCGTCCCAAGATCACCGAGGCAATTGCCGCGGCGCGTGAACTGGGAGATTTGAAAGAAAACGCGGAATACCATGCAGCCCGTGAAGAGCAGGGCATTTGCGAAGCCCGTATCCGCGATATCGAAGGCAAACTGTCCAATGCCCAGATCATTGATGTGACCAAGATGCCCAACAATGGCCGGATCATCTTTGGCGCCACTGTGACCATACTGAATCTGGACACAGATGCCGAAGTGACTTACCGCATTGTCGGTGACGATGAGGCCAATATCAAAGAGAACCTGATCTCGGTGAACTCACCCATTGCCCGTGGCCTTATCGGCAAAAATCTGGGGGATGAAGTCAATATTCAAACCCCCGGTGGCCTGGCAGAGTATGAAGTGGTCGCCGTCGAATATATCTGATTGCGTTATCAAGCCGCCTCCGGGCGGCTTTTTTGTGCAAGATGGACAAAGTTTAATTTGCCCGTCAGGGCTTGAAAGACTAGCATCCGCCCAAATAACCCTGTTTATGGATAACACCTTGCTGAGAATCATGCGCCTCTTTACCCTGCTGATCGCCATAGGTCTGCTGGGCAATGTGTATTCCGGGATTGCCTCTGATGCAACCTGGAAGGCGTTTGAGCAAGCCTTACCCGAGCTCAGTCAGCAAGATGCAGGCAAAGAGCCGTCTTCTGCAGTGTTGTCAGCGTCTCTTGGTCAAGAACCCCAATCCCAGGAGTCCCTGCATCATAAGCTTGGCAAGCATGATGCTGCCGACAGAGAAAAGGTGGATGGCAAAGTTTCCCTGTCTCACTTATCCAAGTTGCTGCGCTCCGAGCAGGGCGACCAACTCTATTCGGCACCCGGAGCCAGCCAGCGCTGCCTCAGCACGGCCGCTCCGCATGATGTGGCCGAGCCACCCTATGAATTGGCGTTTGAAATCGCTATGCCACCGGCGCCTGTGCTCAGCATAGGTTTTGCCGAGCAATTGCCTATTGAGCAGTATTGGACCTTAAAGCACCCTGGAGCCGGTTTGCGCCTTGGGGGCTGGAAAGACGCCAACCTCCGCTATCGCTTCAGTCAGCAAGCCGCCTGACGCTCTCTACCGGGCTTTTCTGTCCGGGTTTCACTTCATCTGTTGTCAGTCACTCCCTCATTGGATGGCTGCGACTGTGATATGTGGCTTAAGCCACGAGTCGAAAAGAGAGCATAAATATGATAACTGACTCATTATTAAAGAGTAATGGCCGCGGGCGCCAGCCTAAAAAACTGCTTAATCACTACAGCGCCTGGAAATATCTGGTACTGGTAGTCACCCTGGTGGTGATGGCGCTGAGCGCCTTGCCGACTTGGTATGGTGAAGATGCCGCGGTGCAAATATCCCCCAAGGCTGGACTGGACTTATCTCCGACCCAGATAGTTTCTGAACTGGCCAAGGCCGATATTCAAGTCAAGCGCCTGGACAGCAAAGATCAGCAAACCCTGATTATTCTCAATGACGAAGGCCAACAGACTTTGGCCAAATCCTTGCTGGCCGGTCGTGCCAAAGATCCCGCTGAACTCACTCTGGCTTTGAGCCCGGCGGCGCCCGAGTGGTTGCTCGGCATGGGGTTTGAACCCATTAAGTTGGGGCTGGACCTTCGTGGCGGGGTGCAATTCTTGTTGGATGTGGATATTACCCCTGTGTATCAAACCCAGGGAAGTTCACTGGCCGATGCCCTGCGTGCCTTTGCCAGAGAGCAAGGGATCCGAGGCTTGAGTGTGCGTCAGGGCGCTGAAGAGCAACTGACAGTGGTTATGCCAGAGGCGGCTCGCGCCGAGGTGCGGCAGTTTATGGCCAGGCAATACCCACTCTGGCAGGTGAGCGGCAATAACAGTCAGCTCAAGGCGGCGCTGACTGAGGCTGAGAAAATCAACCTGCGTAACCTGACAGTGCAGCAAAACCTGCAGATCATGCGTACCCGTATCGAAGAGTTGGGGATCACCGAAGCGCTGGTGCAGCGTCAGGGCGAGAGTCGCATCCGTATCGAGCTGCCCGGTGTTCAAGACCCGGCTGCCGCCAAGAGCGTGATAGGGGCAACTGCGACTCTGGCCTTCTATGAAGTCAAGGACAGTGCCACCGGCGCCATGTTGATTAAGGACAAGTCCGGCAATCCTGTACCCGTGGCGCGCAAACCTGTGCTGACCGGCGAGCATATTGTCGATGCCCGTGCCGGCATAGGTGAAATGGGTACTGCCGAGGTCAATATTACCCTGGACAGTGAAGGCGGCCGCCGTATGACCGACTTCTCCCGAGGCCATATCGGCAAACCTATGGCCACGGCATACAGTGAGTACAGCCGCGATGCCAACGGCAAGGCAGTACAAAGCAATGAAATTATCAGTGTCGCCACCATTCAGTCTGTGCTGCCGGAGCGTTTTCGGATAACCGGCGCCGGTAGTTATCAGGATGCGCAGCAACTGGCTCTTTTGCTGCGGGCCGGTTCTATGACTGCGCCTGTCACCATAGTTGAAGAGCGCACCATAGGCCCGACGCTGGGAGCAGAGAATATTCACAATGGCTTTGCCGCCCTGGCGCTCGGCATGGGGATCACCCTGGTGTTTATGGCGCTTTGGTATCGCAGGCTTGGCTGGGTCGCCAACCTGGCGTTGCTGGCTAACATGGTGTTGCTGTTTGGCTTGCTGGCTTTGATCCCAGGTGCGGTACTGACTCTCCCCGGGATTGCCGGTTTGGTGCTGACAGTGGGAATGGCGGTGGATACCAATGTGCTGATTTTCGAGCGGATCCGCGACAAGCTTCGTGAGGGGAGGGCATTGGCGCACGCCATTGACAAGGGCTTTGACAGCGCCTTCTCCACCATTTTCGATGCCAACTTCACCACTATGATCACTGCTGTAGTGCTCTACGCCATAGGTAATGGTCCTATTCAGGGGTTTGCGCTGACGCTGGGGCTGGGGTTGTTGACCAGTATGTTCACCGGGATTTTTGCCTCAAGGGCGATTATCAATCTGGTTTATGGTAAGAACTTCAGCCGCGATGTGAGGGTTTAATATTATGATTAATATGAAAAATGCAACCAAGTGGCGTTATTTCAGCAGCGCGATTTCCGTGTTTTTGATGATAGTGTCCATCAGTGTGATTGCCGTCAAGGGGCTCAACTGGGGGCTGGATTTTACCGGCGGCGTGGTCAGTGAAATCCGTATCGACAGCTCAATCAGCTCCAAATCGCTGCAACCTGTGTTGCAGCAGGCCTATGGCCAGGAAGTCAGCCTGATTGCTGCCGGTGAGCCGGGACGCTGGGTGCTGCGTTATGCCGCGCCAAGTGCCGGGCAAACCATGCCCGAACTGCCGGAGGTACTGGCGGGTATGAACACTCATGTTGAAGTGCTCAATACCAGCATAGTCGGGCCTCAGGTCGGCCAGGAGTTGGCCGAGCAGGGCGGCTTGGCTTTGCTGGTGGCAATGCTGTGTATTCTGGGGTATCTCTCTTACCGCTTTGAGTGGCGTCTGGCATCCGGTGCGGTATTTGCTCTGGTGCATGATGTTATCTTTGTGCTGGCTTTTTTCGCCGCCACTCAGATGGAGTTCAACCTGACGGTGCTGGCGGCTGTGTTGGCCATTTTGGGATATTCGCTCAACGATTCCATCATTATTGCCGACAGGATCCGCGAATTGCTGGCTGCCAAACCCAAGTTGGCGGTAAAAGACATCAATAACCAGGCGATTGCGGCCACTTTTGCCCGAACCATGGTGACATCCGGTACTACCCTGATGACTATTTCAGCACTGTGGATCATGGGCGGAGGCCCCTTGGAAGGATTTTCCATCGCCATGTTTATCGGGGTGTTGACCGGTACTTTCTCATCTATATCGGTTGGTACTTCACTGCCGGAATGGCTGGGACTGTCCAGTGAGCATTATCGGGTGACGCCTGTGACCCAGACACCCTGATTGAAACTCGTCAATTAATACTGATTTAATCCGCCGGCGCCACAATGTGTGCGCCGATGGGATTATGGCAACAAAAAAGCCACCGGTTAAGGTGGCTTTTTTGTGGGGAAAGGGCTTATCTGGCCTTGGGCAGAGCGATTTTCATCTCTTCGGATTGACGGAAGAGCACCAAAACATGGCCGATCAGCTGCACCTTGGTTGCCTGGGTTTCACGGACAATGGCATCAACGATAGCGGCTTTCAGTTCTCTGTCTTCAGAGGCGACTTTAACTTTAATCAGCTCATGGTGAGAGAGCGCATTATCAATTTCAGCCAGTACCCCTTCAGTCAGGCCATTGGCACCAAGCAGCACTACCGGCTTGAGGCTGTGTGCCAGGCCCTTGAGATGCTGTTTCTGTTTGGTTGTTAAGTTCATTTCTACCAACTTTTGCTGAGTTACTGTTGAAAAGCCGCTATTCTACCCTCATATAGCCCTTGTGTAACTCTCATTTGTTGCGGATTTTGAATGTCAGGTAAGAAACGTACGGCCAGTTCCACCCGTTGGATGCAGGAACACTTTGATGATCACTATGTCAAATTGGCACAAAAACGGGGGCTGCGTTCGCGGGCCGCGTTCAAGTTAGAGGAGCTGCAACAAAAAGATCAGCTGATTAAACCCGGGATGACAGTGGTCGACCTGGGGGCGGCTCCCGGAGGTTGGTCTCAGGTGGCGGCCAAGTTGGTCGGTGAAAGAGGTAAAGTGGTTGCCTGTGATATTTTACCGATGGACCCAATCGTTGGTGTCGATTTCCTTCAAGGAGACTTCCGTGAGGAAAAAGTCCTTGAGGCCTTGCTGACCCGGGTTGGGGAAGATAAGGTTGACTTGGTGCTCTCGGATATGGCGCCCAATATGAGTGGTTCAGATGGTGTGGATCAGCCCAGAGCCATGTATTTAGTGGAGTTGGCGTTGGATATGTGTCATCAGGTGTTGGCAGCCAATGGTAGTTTTGCTGTTAAAGTCTTTCAGGGGGAGGGCTTTGACGAGTATATGAAAGCAGTCAGACAAGCGTTCAAGACTGTAAAAACCCGTAAGCCGGATTCCTCCAGGCCACGTTCTCGCGAGGTCTATCTGGTAGCGACAGGGTACAAGTTGTAGTACCCTGATTGAAGTAAATCTCAAGACTTTGTGAGGTTCAGTAATTGAGTGACATGGCAAAAAATTTGATTCTCTGGGTGGTCATCGCCGTGGTGCTGATGTCCGTGTTCCAGGGTTACTCCCCCTCTTCTTCGTCAGCGCAGAAGATGGATTATTCGACTTTCCTGGACGATGTTCGTAGCGGCCAAGTCAGTAACGTTGAAGTGAAAAGCGACCAACGTACGATTGAAGGCGTCAAAAAGTCCGGTGAAAAGTTCACCACCATTATGCCCTTGTATGACCAGGATCTGATCAATGACCTGGATCGTAAAGGCATCCGCATGAAAGGGCAGGAAGCCGAAGAGTCAGGTTTCCTGACACAGATCTTTATCTCCTGGTTCCCCATGTTGCTGCTTATTGGGGTGTGGATCTTCTTTATGCGACAGATGCAGGGCGGTGGCGGTAAAGGCGCCATGTCCTTTGGCAAGAGTAAAGCCAAGCTGATGAGCGAAGATCAGATTAAGACCACCTTTGCCGATGTGGCCGGTTGTGACGAGGCCAAGGAAGAGGTGAAGGAGATGGTGGATTATCTGCGTGATCCCACCAAATTCCAGAAACTCGGTGGCCGTATTCCTACCGGTGTCTTGATGGTTGGTCCTCCAGGTACAGGTAAAACCTTGCTTGCCAAGGCGATTGCCGGTGAAGCAAAGGTGCCTTTCTTTACCATCTCAGGTTCTGACTTTGTGGAAATGTTTGTCGGTGTCGGTGCCTCCCGGGTACGTGACATGTTCGAGCAGGCCAAAAAGTCGGCTCCATGCATCATCTTTATCGATGAAATCGATGCCGTGGGCCGTCAGCGCGGTGCCGGGCTCGGTGGTGGTCACGACGAGCGTGAGCAAACATTGAACCAGATGCTGGTGGAAATGGATGGCTTTGAAGGTAATGAAGGTATTATCGTTATTGCCGCAACCAACCGCCCAGACGTGTTGGATGCGGCGCTGCTGCGTCCCGGCCGTTTCGACCGCCAGGTTGTAGTGGGGCTGCCGGATGTTCGTGGCCGTGAGCAAATTCTTAAAGTGCACATGCGTAAAGTGCCTTTGGGTGACGATGTTAAAGCCAGTGTGATTGCCCGTGGTACGCCTGGGTTCTCAGGTGCGGATCTTGCCAACCTGGTTAACGAGGCTGCACTGTTTGCCGCCCGCGGTAATCGCCGTGTGGTGACCATGGAAGAGTTTGAGAGTGCCAAAGACAAGATCATGATGGGTGCCGAGCGCCGCTCCATGGTGATGTCTGAGTCCGAGAAAGAGATGACGGCTTACCACGAAGCCGGTCACGCGATTGTGGGCTATCTGGTGCCTGAGCACGACCCTGTGCATAAGGTAACCATTATCCCTCGAGGCCGGGCCTTGGGTGTGACCTTCTTCCTGCCGGAAGCCGATGCCATCAGTGAGAGCCGCCAGAAGCTGGAGAGTAAGATCTCTGTGGCCTACGGTGGTCGACTGGCCGAAGAGATTATCTTTGGCACTGAAAAAGTCTCTACCGGTGCATCTCAGGACATTAAATATGCTACGGCCATTGCCCGTAACATGGTGACCCAGTGGGGCTTCTCCGAGAAACTCGGTCCGCTGCTGTATGCAGAGGAAGAGGGTGAAGTATTCCTGGGCCGCTCCATGGCCAAGTCCAAGCATATGTCTGATGAGACTGCGGCCATCATAGACTCTGAAATCAAGGCCATCATTGACCGCAACTACCAGCGTGCCAAGCAACTGCTGGATGAGAATATGGACGTTCTGCACGCGATGAAAGATGCGTTGATGAAGTATGAGACCATAGACTCGCGCCAGATAGAGGACCTGATGGAGCGCCGCGAAGTGCGTCCTCCGGTCGATTGGCAGCTGGACGACAATGGCTCTTCCAATGGCAATAATGGCAGTAAAGGTGCCAAGCCAGAAGAGGCTGAAGTTGAAGAGCATGAGCCGAGTGATACTACTGCAGATTTGGGCAAACCCGGCGAGAGCCCGCTGAAATAAGCCTACTCTGAGGTAAAAGAAAACCCCGTAAGGGGTTTTCTTGTTTCTGCCTAAAGGCACAATAATAAATCCAATAAAGATGTTCTCGCGCTTGACGCGTAAGGGAGTAAAGAG
Organism: Shewanella sp. VK101; assembly: GCF_056497865.1. Classification (NCBI taxonomy): domain Bacteria; kingdom Pseudomonadati; phylum Pseudomonadota; class Gammaproteobacteria; order Alteromonadales; family Shewanellaceae; genus Shewanella; species Shewanella sp. VK101. Next base: position 3,596,448 of record NZ_CM151402.1, on the reverse strand, counting down.
TGTTTGAATTGAAGTCCGGTGCTCACCAACTATTACTCGATGAGCCCAAGGTAATGGGGATCCTCAATGTAACCCCGGATTCGTTTTCCGATGGCGGCCGTTTTTCTTCCTTTGAACTGGCCTGCCGTCACGCCGACCAAATGGTGGCCGATGGCGCCGTGTTTATTGATATCGGCGGCGAGTCCACCCGGCCCGGGGCTGCCGATGTCAGCGTCGATGAGGAGCGTTCCCGGGTTGTTCCCCTGGTGGAGTATATTGTCGCCAAGTATCCCCAGATCTGGATCTCTTTGGATACCAGTAAAGCCGAAGTGATGCGCGCCGGTATCAATGCCGGCGCTCACCTTATCAATGATGTGCGGGCCTTGCAGGAGCCCGGCGCCCTGCAAGCCGCTGCTGAACTGCAGGTGCCTGTGTGCCTGATGCATATGCAGGGGCAACCCAGAACCATGCAGAATGCGCCCCACTATGAGGATCTGCTTGCCGAGGTGAATGACTTCTTTGCCAAGCGCATTGAGGCCTGTATTGATGCGGGGATCGCCAGAGAGGCAATATTGCTGGATCCGGGTTTTGGATTTGGCAAGACGCTGGAACACAATTATCATCTGCTGGCTCATTTGCAGGAGCTGGCAAAATTTGATCTGCCTTTACTTATCGGACTGTCGCGAAAGAGTATGATAGGAAATCTGCTTGAGCGCAGTGTCGACAACAGATTGGCAGGTAGCCTGGCAGGCGCCATGTTGGCAGCTCAGCGGGGCGCACATATTATTCGGGTACATGATGTCGCAGAGACCAGCGATGTACTCAAGGTCATGGCAGCAACCAAGCAGTTTGGATAAAGACAGCGCCGTGACTTCATAGGTTTCAGGCCGGTGGGTCAGCCGGTATTAGGTTTACAGTATATAGAATAACCATTCAAAGATGGTTCTCAATAGGAGTGAGCGTGAGAAAGTTTTTTGGTACGGACGGGATCCGCGGCAAGGTTGGAGCGGGCAAGATGACTCCGGAGCTGGCACTTAAGCTTGGCTGGGCTGCTGGTAGGGTCTTGTCCCGCAGTGGTACCCGTAAAGTGATTATAGGCAAAGATACCCGGATCTCAGGTTATCTGTTCGAGTCGGCGTTGGAAGCCGGCTTGTCTGCCGCCGGACTCAATGTGATGTTAATGGGGCCCATGCCGACGCCGGCCGTCGCCTACCTGACCCGAACATTCCGCGCCGAGGCGGGGGTCGTTATCAGTGCATCTCACAATCCCTACTATGACAACGGTATTAAGTTTTTCTCCACAGATGGCAGCAAGCTGGATGACGAACTGGAACTGGAGATAGAAGCCGAGCTAGAAAAACCTCTGGTTTGTGTCGAGTCGCACCTGCTGGGGAAAGTCTCCCGTATCGATGATGCCGCCGGTCGTTATATCGAATATTGCAAAGGTAACTTCCCGGCGGATCAAACCCTCGCCGGGCTCAAGATAGTGGTGGATTGTGCTCATGGCGCTACCTATCACATCGCCCCCAATGTGTTCCGCGAACTGGGCGCAGAGGTAGTGACCATAGGGGATAAGCCCAATGGCATCAACATCAATGATCAGGTTGGTGCGACCTCCATGGCCAAGATTTGTGAGACCGTGGTCAGCGAAGGCGCCGATCTGGGTATCGCGCTCGATGGCGACGGCGACCGTATCATGATGGTCAATCGACAAGGTGAAGTGATAGACGGCGATCAGATCCTCTATATTCTTGCCTGCGACGCCCAAAAGCGCGGCATTCTCAAAGGCGGGGTTGTCGGTACCTTGATGTCCAATCTTGGACTCGAATTGGCGCTCAAACAGCTCAATATCCCCTTTGCCCGTTCCAAAGTCGGCGACCGCTATGTAATGGAACTGCTGAAAGAGAAAGATTGGCGTATAGGGGGGGAGAACTCAGGCCATATCCTCAATCTGGATCATGGCACTACGGGTGATGGTATAGTGGCAGGTATTCTGGTGCTGGCGGCAATGCGCCGTCACAACGCCTCGCTGGAAGAGTTGACTGAATCTATGAAGATGTTGCCTCAGGTCCTTATTAATGTTCGCTTTGAAGGCAACTCAGATCCGCTGGCATCACAACTGGTGAAAGACGCCCAGGCTCAGGTTGAGTCGCAACTTGGTGAGCGCGGCAGGGTACTGCTGCGTAAATCCGGTACTGAGCCTTTGATCCGGGTGATGGTGGAAGGGGACGATGAAGCCCAGGTGCGCGCCCATGCCGAAACCATAGCCACCGCAGTCAAACAAGCGGTCTAAACTGGCCTTTTTTAGCTTAATCAAAGTAAAATTAATGACTTAAGCTGGAATTGTGAGCGATTTACTGAGTGCGAGCGCAAAAAGTAGCCGAACACACAGTAAATCGCAAAAATTCCGTAATCAGGTATTGTAAGTTAATAAGTGGTTCGCTATTATTCACGCCGCTTTCAGAGGAGATGGTGATGGCACTCAGACGTCCAATGGTAGCAGGCAACTGGAAAATGAATGGCAGCGCGCAGTTGGCGCAAGAGTTGTTCAAGAAGTTTGCCACCAAGCTACATAATGATTCTGTTGAAGTGGTTTTATGCCCACCAGCAATTTACCTGGAAAGCGTAAGGCAACTGCTCGAAACTAACAGGGAAACCCTGAACGGTTCTCTGGTTAGAATGGGGGCTCAAAACCTGAGTCAGCACGATTTTGGTGCCTATACAGGTGAAACCTCAGGGCGGATGCTGAAAGATGCCGGCTGTCGTTATGTGATAATCGGTCACTCGGAACGCCGCCGTATGTACGGTGAGACGAGTAATATAGTGGCAGAGAAATTTGCCGCAGCTCAAAAGCACGGTTTGACCCCGATACTTTGTGTCGGTGAATCGGGCCCGGCTCGTGAAGCAAGACGTACCTTCGAGGTGCTTGCCGAGGAGTTGGATGTGGTAATCGAAAAAAACGGTACCATGGCTTTTGATAATGCGATCATCGCCTATGAACCCCTTTGGGCTGTAGGGACAGGAAAGAGCGCAACACCGGAGCAGGCACAAGAAGTTCACGCGTTTATACGCAATCGCCTCTCTGAAGTGTCCCCTTATATCGGGGAAAACATCAGGATCTTGTACGGCGGCAGTGTCACACCGAGTAATGCTGCAGATTTATTCGCCCAACCTGATGTGGATGGTGGACTGATAGGCGGTGCTAGCTTAAACTCTACCGAATTCTTGAGTTTATGTACGATAGCAATGAGCGCTTAATATGAAAGAAGTACTGATGGTTATATACTTGTTGGTAGCTTTGGGTCTGGTTGGACTCATCCTTATCCAGCAAGGCAAAGGGGCTGACATGGGCGCATCTTTTGGTGCCGGTGCTTCAGGAACCCTGTTCGGTTCAGCAGGTTCAGGTAACTTTCTGACCCGAACAACGGCGATTCTCGCTATCGCGTTTTTCACTCTCAGCCTGGTTATCGGCAACATGAGTGCACATCACGTGAAGCAGGAAACCAACATTATGGGGCCTGACGTAGAACAGCCCCAACAGTCTGAGACCAAAATTCCAGACTAATACCGAATATGCCGAGGTGGTGAAATTGGTAGACGCGCAGCCTTGAGGTGGCTGTGACCTAACGGTCGTGCGGGTTCAAGTCCCGCTCTCGGCACCAATATTTAACTGAGAAATGGATGTGAAATTTTCCTCAGTTATTGCAAGTAAAAGCTGAAATCAGTAAACTTGCAGCAGTTGACGCGGGGTGGAGCAGCTTGGTAGCTCGTCGGGCTCATAACCCGAAGGTCGTCGGTTCAAATCCGGCCCCCGCAACCAGCTCCCAGTGATGAATTGCGCTACTCTACAATTCATCCTGTTTACAGGTTCTTGAAGATAATGACCTCGTGATTACGGGGTTTTTTGTTATCTGGGACTTTTAAATTTGCTGCCTTTTACGGCAGCTCAATACTGGGGCTATTAATAGCCCTTTTTTGTTTTTCGGGGGTTACCTTGGCAACATTAGAATCCAGACTCACAGAAATGCTTACTCCAGCAGTGGAAGGCTTAGGCTACCAGCTCTGGGGTATTGAATTTGTTAAGGCCGGCAAGCATTCAACCTTGCGGCTATTTATTGACAGTGAGAACGGCATTAATATTGAAGACTGTGCCAATGCCAGTCGTCAGGCGAGCGCCATTCTGGATGTCGAGGACCCTATCACTTCCGAATACACTCTGGAAGTCTCCTCTCCCGGTCTCGACAGGCCGCTGTTCACCTCTGAGCAATATGGTATGTACCTTGGAGAGGAAGCAAAGATTCAACTGACTATGCCGGTAGCGGGTAGTCGTAACTTAAAAGGTACCATCACTAAGGTGGAAGGGCAGATGCTCACTCTGACAGTGGATGGAAAAGACTTGATTATTGCCTTGGATAACATCCGTAAAGGCAACCTGATCGCTAAGTTTTGATGGTTTCAAGGTGAACGAGGCAAGACGATGAATAAAGATATTTTGCTGGTCGCTGAAGCGGTTTCCAACGAAAAGGCTGTACCGCGCGAAAAGATTTTCGAGGCGCTCGAAATTGCGCTGGCTACCGCAACCAAGAAAAAGTATGAAGGCGATATCGATGTTCGTGTTGCCATAGATCGCAAAACCGGCGACTACGAGACTTTTCGCCGCTGGTTGGTGGTTGATGATAACGGTGAAGCGTTGGAAAACCCTTACCGTGAAATCACTCTGGAAGCGGCTCGTTATGAGAACCCGGAGATCCAGCCTGGCGAGTTCATTGAGGATGAAATTGATTCGGTACAATTTGACCGTATCACCACTCAAACCGCCAAGCAGGTGATAGTACAGAAAGTCCGTGAAGCCGAGCGCGCCCAAATCGTCGAGCAGTTTATCGACAAAGAAGGTGATTTGGTTACCGGTGTGGTCAAAAAGAGCAACCGCGACAGCGTAGTGGTTGACCTCGGCAACAACGCCGATGGCGTGCTGTTCAAAGAAGATCTGATCTCCCGTGAGACTTTCCGTCCGGGTGACCGTGTACGTTCTCTGTTGTATGCAGTGCGTCCCGAGGCCCGTGGTGCTCAGTTGTTCCTGACTCGCACCAAGCCAGAGATGCTGATCGAACTGTTCCGTGTTGAAGTACCGGAAATTGCCGATGAGATGATCGAAGTGATGGGCGCTGCCCGTGACCCAGGTTCACGGGCCAAGATCGCCGTGAAATCAAATGATCGTCGTATCGACCCTATCGGTGCCTGCGTAGGTATGCGTGGAGCCCGGGTACAGGCCGTATCCAATGAGCTCGGTGGTGAGCGTGTTGACATAGTGCTTTGGGACGATAACCCTGCACAATTTGTTATCAACGCCATGGCACCGGCCGATGTGGCCTCAATTATTGTTGACGAAGATAACCACTCAATGGATATCGCCGTCGAAGCCGATAGTCTGGCACAAGCTATCGGCCGCAATGGTCAAAACGTTCGTTTGGCGACACAGCTGACCGGCTGGGTACTGAACGTGATGACAGTGGAAGACATGAACAAGAAACATCAGGCCGAAAGCGCCAAAGTGATGGAGCTGTTCATGGGTGCGTTGGATGTGGACGAAGATTTCGCCCAGGTGCTGGCCGACGAAGGATTCACCTCTCTGGAAGAGGTGGCTTATGTTCCTGTTTCCGAGCTGTTGGCCATCGAAGGATTTGATGAAGACATAGTTGCCGCATTGCGTGAGCGCGCCAAGGCTGCCTTGTCTACCCGTGCACTGGCATCCGAAGAAGCACTGGATGGTGCCGAACCGAGTGAAGAGTTGTTGTCCATGCCTGGAATGGAGCGCCACCTGGCCTACGTTCTGGCAAGTATGGGTGTGATAACTCTGGAAGATTTAGCCGAGCAAGGCATTGACGATTTGATCGAAATTGAAGAATTGACAGAAGAAAAAGCAGGTGAGCTCATCATGGCAGCCCGCAACATCTGTTGGTTTGGCGAAGAAGCATAGTCGATCAACAGGGGGATTTAACTGATGGCAGAGACAACAGTAGAGAAACTGTCCACTGAAGTGGGAAAAAGCGTAGAGCGATTGATCGAGCAGTTTTCCAAGGCCGGTATCAAGAAAGGCAAGAATGACAGCGTCACCGAGGCCGAGAAACAGCAACTGCTGGACTACCTGAAAAAGCAACATGGTGCGGACAGTGCGCCCACCAAGATGACATTACAGCGTAAAACCGTATCGACTCTGAGTGTCGCCGGCAGCGGTGGCCAGTCCAAAGACGTCAAAGTCGAAGTTCGCAAGAAGCGCACCTTTGTGAAGCGTGACCCGGCCGAATTGGCCCGTCAGGCGGAAGAGCAGGCCCGCGCAGAAGCCGAAGCCAAAGCTCAGGCGGAAGCTGAAGCGAAAGCCAAGGCCGAAGCTGAAGCCAAGGCCAAGGTAGAAGCCGAAGCGAAAGCCAAGGCGGAAGCTGAAGCCAAGGCCAAGGCTAAAGTGGCTCAGGATGCAGGCAAAGCCAAGGAAGAGGTTAAGGCCGATCCCAAGACCAGCGCCGAGCAGGAAGCCGCTCGTGTTGAAGCCGAGCGTTTGAAAGCGGCTCAAGCTGAAGCTGTTAAGCGCAAGGCCGATGAAGAAGCCGCCCGTGCGGCAGCCGAAGCCCGTCGCTTGGCTGAAGAGAATGAAAAGCGCTGGGCCGAAGAAGAGCGTCAGCGTCTTGAGGCCGAGAAGCGCAGCGATCACCATATTACCACCTCTAAAGTGGCTCGCGCCGCCGAAGACACCAGCGATATGGATGAGGAGAAGCGTGGTCGTCGTTCACGTCACAAGAGTGCTGGTAAGAAGCGTACCAAGGACTCCCGTGACGGTCGCGAGCGCAATATCCGTAACCGTGCGCCTCAAGCCATGAACCATGGCTTCAACAAGCCGGTTGCCGCAGTCAACCGCGATGTACGCATAGGTGAAACCATTACTGTGGCCGAACTGGCCCAGAAGATGGCCATCAAAGCCACTGAAATCATCAAGACCATGATGAAGATGGGCTCTATGGTGACCATTAACCAGGTACTGGATCAGGAAACTGCCCAACTGGTTGCCGAGGAGATGGGCCACAAGGTTGTGCTTATCCGTGAAAACGAGCTGGAGCATCAAGTTCTGGCCGACCGTGACGGTGAAGATGTCAAACTGGAGCCTCGTGCGCCGGTTGTGACCATCATGGGTCACGTTGACCACGGTAAGACTTCGCTGCTTGACTATATCCGTCGCACCAAGGTTGCGGCCGGTGAGGCAGGTGGTATTACCCAGCATATCGGTGCCTACCATGTAGAAACCGACAACGGCATGATCACCTTCTTGGATACTCCTGGCCACGCCGCGTTTACCGCCATGCGTGCCCGTGGTGCCAAGGCTACTGATATCGTGGTTCTGGTAGTGGCTGCCGATGACGGCGTAATGCCTCAGACCATTGAAGCTATCCAGCATGCCAAGGCCGGTGGTGTACCGCTGATCGTGGCGGTGAACAAGATGGATAAGCCTGAAGCCGATGTTGATCGCGTCAAGAGTGAACTGTCTCAGCACGGCGTGATGTCGGAAGAGTGGGGCGGCGACAACATGTTTGTGTTCGTATCTGCCAAGACAGGTATGGGCGTAGACGAGCTGCTGGAAGGTATCTTGCTGCAAGCTGAAATCCTCGAGCTCAAGGCAGTACGTGACGGCATGGCCGCCGGTGTGGTTGTTGAGTCTCAGCTGGACAAGGGCCGTGGTCCTGTTGCTACCATCCTGGTTCAGGAAGGTACTCTGCGTCAGGGCGATATCGTTCTGTGTGGTCTGGAGTACGGTAAGATCCGTGCCATGAAGGATGAAAACGGCAAGAACATCACTGAAGCCGGTCCGTCGATTCCGGTTGAAATCCTGGGTCTGTCCGGGGTGCCTTCTGCCGGTGACGAAGCGACAGTTGTTCGTGACGAGCGTAAGGCCCGTGAAGTTGCCCTGTATCGTCAGGGTAAGTTCCGCGATATCAAGCTGGCGCGTCAGCAGAAGTCCAAGCTGGAAAACATGTTTGCCAACATGACCGAAGGCGAAGTGAAAGAGCTGAATATCGTGCTCAAGTCCGACGTACAGGGTTCTTTGGAAGCCATCGTCGACTCGCTGACCCGTCTGTCTACCGAAGAAGTGAAAGTGAACATCATCGCCAGTGGCGTGGGTGCACTGACCGAGACAGATGCGACTCTGGCAGCGGCGTCCAACGCCATCATGGTGGGCTTCAACGTCCGTGCTGACGCTCAGGCCCGTAAGACCATCGAAAGTGAGAGTGTGGATTTGCGCTACTACAGCGTAATCTATGACCTCATCGACGAAGTCAAGTCGGCCATGAGCGGTATGCTTTCTCCTGAATTCAAGCAGGAGATCATTGGTCTGGCTGAAGTGCGCGATGTGTTCAAGTCGCCTAAACTGGGTGCAATCGCCGGTTGTATGGTGACCGAAGGTATCGTTAAGCGCAGTGCACCTATCCGGGTTCTGCGTGAGAACGTGGTTATCTATGAAGGTGAGCTTGAGTCTCTGCGTCGCTTTAAAGATGACGTTAGCGAAGTTCGCAATGGCATGGAATGTGGTATCGGCGTGAAGAACTACAATGATGTTCGCGTAGGCGACCAGATTGAGGTGTTCGAAACCGTCGAGGTTGCCCGTACCCTGTAACGACAACATCGAAAAGGGCGGCTGAGGCCGCCCTTGTTGATTTTGGGGAAGAATACTATGGCAAAAGAATTTAGTCGTACCCGGCGTATCGCACAGCAACTGCAACAGGAGCTGGCGCAGGTACTGCAGCGTGATATGAAAGATCCTCGTGTAGGCATGGTCACTGTCAATGACGTGGAAGTCTCACGGGATCTGAGTTATGCAAAGGTGTTTGTCACCTTCTTTGAAGAAGACCCTGTCAAGGTCGACGAAAAGCTGGCTGCACTCAACAAGGCAGCGCCTTATGCCCGCACCTTGGTTGCCGGCAGAATGAAACTCAGGGTGATGCCTGAGCTGAGATTTGTCTATGACAAGTCTCTGGTCGAGGGGATGAGAATGTCCAACCTGGTGACCGAGGTCATCAATCAGGACAAGGCCAAACAGCAGACCTTTGGCACCGAGTCTCAAGACAAGGATGAGGAAAACAACTGATGGCGCGTCGTCCCAAAGGCCGTTTGGTCGATGGTATCGTCCTGTTGGATAAAGACACTGGTATGAGTTCCAACTTTGCCCTGCAAAGGGTTAAGCGGATCTACAACGCCGCCAAGGCCGGCCATACCGGCGCGTTGGATCCTCTGGCGACAGGTATGCTGCCCATCTGTCTTGGCGAAGCCACCAAGTTTTCCCAGCATCTGTTGGATGCCGATAAACGCTATCTGGTGACAGCCAAGCTTGGAGAGCGCACTGATACCAGCGATTCTGACGGTGAAGTGGTACAAACCCGGCCGGTTGAGTTTTCCGTGACTCAACTGGAAGAGGCGCTGGAGCATTTTCGCGGCGATAGCATGCAGGTGCCTTCCATGTACTCGGCGCTCAAGTATCAGGGGCAGCCCTTGTACAAGTACGCCCGGGAAGGCAAGGAAGTGCCTCGCGAAGCCAGGCCTATTCATGTCTATGATCTCAAGTTCATCTCTTTGGAGAATGACGAGCTGACGCTGGATATTCACTGCTCCAAGGGCACGTACATTCGCACTATCGTAGACGACTTGGGCGAAATGCTTGGCTGCGGTGCCCATGTGATCATGTTGCGTCGCACTCAGGTGGCGGGTTATCCCTATGAGCGCATGGTTAGTCTGGCACAGCTTGAAGCCTTGCTGGAACAGGCCATGACCGAAGAGCAGGTGCCTTCCGAGCGGTTGGATCCTTTGCTGCTTCCCATGGACACTGCGGTTGCCGACCTTCCCGAGTGCAATGTTCCCGATGCCATGGCCGGATATCTGCTCAACGGTAACCCGGTGCGGGTCGCCAAGCTGGAAGCCGATACCCTGGTGCGGATCACCCTGGGTGACAGCAAGCGCTTTATCGGTGTTGGTATGATGAACGACGATGGTTTGTTGGCTCCCAAGCGTTTGGTAGTGTTGCCTGAGGCAAAAAGCTGAGCTTGACTTGCGATCTACGGCCCTTGAGGTTATTATGTCGCGCCCTTGGCTGAGTTAGTGATCGGCTGGGGAAACTATCAAGACTATTTTGGAGAGACACATGTCACTAAGTACTGAAGCGAAAGCGAAAATCCTGGCTGAATTCGGCCGTGGCGAAAACGACACTGGTTCTACTGAAGTTCAGGTTGCACTGTTGACTGCTCAGATCAACCACCTGCAAGACCACTTCAAAGAGCACACTCACGATCACCACTCACGTCGTGGTCTGCTGCGTATGGTTAGCTCTCGTCGTAAGCTGCTGGCTTACCTGAAGCGTACCGACGTTGCTCGTTATACCGCTCTGATCCAGAAGCTGGGGCTGCGTCGCTAATCGCGAACTGTACCAAAAGAAGAGGAGGCCAAGGCCTCCTTTTTTTGTATCTGCAATTGGGGGCAAACTTATTGAAATCAAGCCCTTTTCTGTGCGCTTTCGTCCTAACCTGTCTTTAAAAATTCTGCCCAGGCACTCTCTTTGAGCACGGGCTTTTCAGAGTGAGTGAATGCAGCGAAGCTTATTGGCTCAAGCTCAGCTTAGTTGGCCATCCAGCTCCAGGATCCTGGCGTTATTCGGGATGATGTACTTGGCCTCAAACTCTTCCAGTGACAGCGGCTGACTGAAATAGAAGCCTTGACCTATGGCGCAGTGATTTTGCTTCAGCCACTCAAGTTGCTGCTCGTTCTCTATGCCTTCGGCGACAATTTTCAGATCCAGTTGCCGTCCCAACATCAAAATAGTGGAAGCTATTGCGCTCTCATGGGGCAGGTCGGTCACGAAACAGCGGTCAATCTTCATGGTGGTGATTGGCAAGTGTCTCAGATAGGAAAGGGATGAGTAACCTGTACCGAAGTCATCAACGGCAATACCGAACCCTGCGGATTTAAGTTGCTCCAGCTTGCTGATTGCCAACTCAATATCATTCATCAGCGAGGTCTCGGTGATCTCCACTTCCAGCAATTCAGGCTTTATCTGATAGCGCAGCGCCATCTGTTTGATATCCGGTACCAGGCTGGCGTCAGCAAACTGCTGTGAGGCAACGTTGACGGCGATAGGGGTGCTGAAGTTATAGCGTTTTTGCCAGCGGCGCAGCACCCGGCAGCTTTGCTCTATGACCCAGCGGCCGATAGGGATGATGATCCCGGTTTCTTCCGCCACGGGAATAAACGACATGGGGCTTATCAGGCGGCCGTCTTTTTGCCAGCGGATCAGCGCCTCACATCCCATCAACTCGCCGGTCTCTATATTGACCTTAGGCTGAAAGTGCAACAGGAATTCGTTGTTACGGATGGCATCGTGCAGGGAGGCTTCGGTGCGCAGTCTCACCGCCGCTCGCTCTGTCATCTGTTGCTTGAAGAAAGCCCATTGGTTGGAACCGGCGGCCTTGGCACTGTACATGGCGATATCGGCATGACGAATAAGGTCTTCGGCGCTCAGACCATCTTCGGGGTAGATGGAGATACCTATGGAAGCGGCCGGGTGAATGGCATGTTCGTTGAGCTGCACCGGGGTATTGAGCTGGACCAGCAACTTGTCGACAAAGTCGGCGGCCTGGGTCGGTGATTGGATTTCATCGGCCAGGATCACAAACTCATCGCCGCCTAGACGGGCCACTGTGCCCTTGTCACCGACCACCCGTTCCAAAATACGGGCGATTCTTGCCAGAAACTGATCACCCACCGCATGACCCAGGGAATCGTTGACGTTTTTGAACCTATCGAGGTCGATAAACAGTAGGCTGAAGTTACGTCTGTGCACCCTGGCGCGTTGAATGGTGACGGCTATGGTTTCAAGTAGCAAGGTACGGTTGGGCAGGCCGGTGAGTGGATCCCGGGTCGCCATTTTACGCAGCTTGCTTTGGGTCTGGCTGAACTGTTTGAGGATCTGGTTGAACTTGGAGGTAACCAGCCCCAATTCGTCATCTTTGTGGTTGGCCGATACCGGCAGCATGTTTTCATCCGGTGATTCCGGGTCAATTTTGTCTATCGCCTCGCTGATACGGGCGATGGGTTGGGTCAAGAAGCGGTGGAATACTATGGACAGCACCAGAGTCAGAAACAACGCCCTGGCCAGGGTGGCGGCAAAACCGAACTGCAACTGGCTTATAAGGCTTTGGGTCAGCTCTCGGGTATCATAATTGATAGTGAGCGTGCCTATCAGTTGCTCTTTTTGCGCACCTTCAAAATAAAAGGGCCGTTGCAGTGGCCTTGATATCTGCTTGAGATCGCCAAACAGTTTGAGACTGATATCCCCGAAAGTATCTGAGGGCTCCGGGCGGCTGCTGCCGAGATTCACGAATAGAGAGTTGTCGTCCAGAGTGATCTTGGCTGAACCGACATGGTCTACCTTCATCACCCCTTCAAGGGTTTGCCGGGCCAGATTATCATCCAGCGCCCAGACCGCATTGGCGGCAGGCTGCTCCACAGAATCGAGCAACTCCTGCTGGCTGCTGATCAAGGACTGCCTTTCTGTAGTCACCACAATCAAAATTTCGATGATAAAAATGGCAACGGCAAAGAATAGCGCAGTGAAAACCACCAGATTGGTCTGCTTCCAGGTGAGTGATTTGAACCTGGCAGTATTCATCTGCCTCTTCCTGCTTTGTAGTCGAATTCTATATTCAAGGCTAGTCCAAATTGGTAGCAATGTAGCAACTTGTGGTTGATATAGTCCACTTTAGAAAAAAGAAGCGCCTTTGTCATCATCTGGCACTCTTTATCTATTCAAGATGTTTGCAGTATACTTACGCGCGAAATTCAAGGTTATTAAATTAAGGAATGGGTCAAGTGAATCCTATTGTAAAAAGTTTTGAGTATGGTCAACACACAGTCACTCTGGAAACAGGGGTTATTGCACGCCAAGCCGATGCAGCCGTTCTGGCCAGCATGGGCGATACTACAGTTCTGGTGACTGTGGTTGGCAAGAAAGAAGCAGACCCAAGCCGTGACTTCTTCCCGCTGACTGTTAACTATCAGGAAAAGACTTACGCAGCCGGTAAGATCCCTGGTGGTTTCTTCAAGCGTGAAGGTCGACCATCTGAAGATGAAACACTGATCGCCCGCCTGATTGACCGTCCTATCCGTCCACTGTTCCCTGACGGCTTCACCAACGAAGTCCAAGTGATCATCACTGTGGTTTCTGTTGATCCACAGATCGAGCCAGACATTGTGGCCATGATAGGTACCTCTGCTGCTTTGGCTATTTCCGGTATTCCATTCAATGGTCCTCTGGGTGCGGCACGTGTCGGTTACATCAATGGCGAGTACGTGCTGAATCCTGGTGCAGAGCTGCGTGAAAACAGCCAGCTGGATCTGGTTGTTGCCGGTACTCAGAGCGCCGTGCTCATGGTGGAGTCTGAAGCCAAGGCCCTGCCTGAAGAAGTGATGCTGGGCGCCGTGGTATACGGTCACGAGCAGCAGCAGGTGGTGGTTAATGCCATCAATGAACTCAAGGCCGAAGCCGGTAAGCCTGCTTGGGACTGGACAGCTCCTGTTGCCAACGAAGAGCTGGTTGCCAAGGTTAAGGCGCTGGCCGAAGAAGGTCTTACCGCCGCTTACCAGATCATCGCCAAGCATGAGCGTCGCGATGCGGTAGTTGAAGTCAAGAAAGCCGCTATCGAAAAGCTGCTCGAGGAAAACCCTGAGCTGGATCAGCGTGAGCTGGACGGCCTGCTGGGTAGCCTGGAGAAGAAAGTGGTTCGTAGCCGCATCATCAAAGGTATGCCTCGTATCGATGGTCGTGAGCCTGATATGGTGCGTGCCCTGTCTGTGATGGCCGGCGTGCTGCCACGTACTCACGGTAGCGCCCTGTTTACCCGTGGTGAAACTCAGGCTCTGGTGACCTGTACTCTGGGTACCGAGCGTGATGCGCAGAAGATTGACTCTATCATGGGCGAGCGTACCAACCGCTTCATGCTGCACTATAACTTCCCTCCATACTCTGTCGGTGAAACCGGCATGGTGGGTTCACCCAAGCGTCGTGAAATCGGTCACGGTAAGCTGGCATGGCGTGGTATCAACGCAGTAATGCCTTCTGCCGAAGAATTCCCATACAGCGTGCGCGTAGTATCTGAAATCACTGAATCCAACGGCTCCAGCTCTATGGCGTCTGTATGTGGTACTTCTCTGGCGCTGATGGATGCCGGTGTACCTATCAAGACTTCTGTTGCCGGTATCGCCATGGGTCTGGTGAAAGAAGGTGATGACTTCGTCGTACTGTCTGACATTCTGGGTGATGAAGATCACCTGGGTGATATGGACTTTAAAGTGGCCGGTACCCGTGATGGTGTAACCGCACTGCAGATGGATATCAAGATTGAAGGTATCACCAAGGAGATCATGGAAATTGCGCTGCAGCAAGCCTATGGTGCCCGTGTGCATATCCTCAATGTAATGGATCAGGCCATTGGCTCTGCCCGTGACGATATCTCTGACCATGCTCCACGTATCACTACCATCAAGATCAACCCTGAGAAGATCCGTGAAGTGATAGGTAAGGGTGGTGCAACTATCCGTGCACTGACCGAAGAGACAGGTACCACTATCGAGTTGGAAGACGACGGCACTGTGAAGATTGCTTCAAACAATGCCGATGCCACCAAGGAAGCTATCCGCCGCATCGAAGAGATCACCTCTGAAGTGGAAGTGGGTCGTATCTACAAGGGTAAAGTTATCCGCATCGTTGACTTCGGTGCCTTCGTTAACATACTGCCTGGTAAAGATGGCCTGGTACACATCTCTCAAATCGCTGAAGAGCGTGTGGCCAACGTATCCGACTACCTGCAATTGAACCAGGAAGTTACCGTTAAGGTAATGGAAGTGGATCGTCAGGGCCGTGTGCGTCTGTCTATCAAGGAAGCACAACAAGCTGCTCCAGAAGCTGCCGAGTAAGCTTTCATAGCATGAGAAAAGGAGACCTTGGGGTCTCCTTTTTTATTGCCATCACTTAAATTATCTTGGATTTGCCACTGCGGCTTGATAGCGTAGGTACTGCTGTATTGCTATGATTGAGCCTGCATTGGGATATGACAAAGGAAGGATTGGATGAGTTTTAATCTGCGCGCCGCTGTGTTTTCTGTACTGGCCGGAGCCAGTTTGCTGACTTCGGGATGCGCTTCCCTGCCGGCGTCTGAAGCCAACAGTGAATTGTTGGTCGCCCCTGTCTTGCCGGACTATAAGTTGGAAGTTACTCTGGCAAAACTCAACGAAATCCTGGCCAGAGCAGAGCTGACCACAGAGCAGCGCGCCCGTTTTCATTATGATCGCGGCGTTATATACGACAGCGTAGGCTTGAGGATCCTCGGACGTATCGATTTCCATCAGGCGCTGAAATTGCAACCGGATTTGGCCGATGCCTATAACTTCCTCGGTATCTATTACACCCAGGAAGGTGAGTTTGAAAGTGCCTACGAGGCGTTTGATGCGGTTCTTGAGTTATCGCCTGAATATGATTATGCCTTTCTCAATCGCGGAATTGCCCTTTACTATGGCGATCGCAAAGAGCTTGCTGCCAAAGACATGGAAAGCTTTTACCTCAAGGATGAAAGCGATGGTTACCGGGCGCTGTGGCTATATCTGACCGAGTATGAACTCTCACCCCAGGAAGCGCTGGCAAGGCTGCAGTTCAACCGCACCCGTCTGGATGACAATGCCTGGGCGACTGTGCTGGTCGACTATTATCTGGGCGCGGTTGATGAGTCCCAGGTGTTTGCCATGGCCAAGAGTGGCCTGACTCACCCCAAAGAATATGCCGAGCGCTTGTGTGAAGCCTATTTCTATTTGGCCAAGGTGGCGACCGAGCAAGGCCATAAGGATAAGGCGGCCGATTATCTGCGCCTGGCGCTGGCTACCAATATCTATGATTTTGTCGAACACAGATATGCCAGAATGGAACTGGCATTGCTGGAGCAAACGCCGCAACCGGTACAACAGACAGCTAACTGATCTGCCTTTATCTGACAATCAAAGGCCTTGCCTAGCCAAGGCCTGAGTGAGGCGCTATAATTTGCGCCTTTTTCAAGCGTCATAAGTGTACGGAAGAACATGTCAGGTATTAAAGTCGAAGTGGACAAGCGCCGCACCTTCGCCATCATTTCTCACCCGGATGCGGGTAAAACCACCATTACAGAAAAAGTCTTGCTCCATGGCCGCGCCATTCAATCTGCCGGTACAGTGAAAGGCCGTGGCTCGTCTCAGCATGCAAAATCTGACTGGATGGAGATGGAAAAGGAGCGGGGGATCTCGGTCACGACTTCTGTGATGCAGTTCCCCTACAACGACTGCCTGGTTAACCTGCTGGATACCCCAGGCCACGAAGACTTCTCTGAGGATACCTACCGTACCCTGACAGCGGTGGACTCCTGCCTTATGGTTATTGATGCTGCCAAAGGGGTTGAGGATAGAACCCGTAAGCTGATGGAAGTGACGCGGCTGCGTGATACCCCTATCGTCACCTTTATGAACAAGCTCGACCGGGATATCCGCGATCCGATGGAATTGCTCGATGAAGTGGAAAACGAGCTCGATATTCTCTGTGCTCCGGTCAGCTGGCCTATAGGCTGTGGTAAGTCTTTCAAAGGCGTTTATCATATCCACCGCGATGAAACCATCCTGTATCAAACCGGTCACGGTCACACCATTCAGGAAGTGAAGATACTCAAAGGATTGGATAACCCTGAGTTGGACCAAGCCGTTGGCAGCGATCTGGCCGCGCAGCTGCGTGAAGAGATGGAGTTGGTAACCGGCGCCTCCAATGAATTTGATCTCGAGCTGTTCTTAAGTGGTGAGCTGACACCTGTGTTCTTCGGTACCGCCCTGGGGAACTTCGGGGTTGACCATATGCTGGATGGCCTGACTGCCTGGGCCCCCAAGCCAATGCCAAGACAGACCACTGAGCGTTTGGTCGAAGCCGGTGAAGACAAGTTTTCCGGTTTCGTTTTCAAGATCCAGGCGAACATGGATCCCAAGCACAGAGACCGTATCGCCTTTATGCGTATCGTTTCCGGCAAATACACCCAAGGCATGAAGATGAAGCATGTCCGTATAGGGAAAACCGTCAGTATTTCCGATGCGGTAACCTTTATGGCCGGTGACCGTGAGCGTGCCGCCGAAGCCTATGCCGGTGATATCATAGGCCTGCACAACCATGGCACCATTCAGATAGGTGATACCTTTACCCAAGGGGAAGAGTTGAAGTTCTCCGGGATCCCCAACTTTGCGCCGGAAATGTTCCGCCGTATTCGCCTTAAAGATCCATTGAAGCAGAAACAGCTGCTTAAAGGCCTGGTGCAGCTCTCGGAAGAGGGGGCCGTGCAGGTTTTCCGCCCTCTGGACACCAATGACCTTATCGTTGGCGCTGTTGGGGTGCTGCAGTTTGAGGTAGTGGTAGCCAGACTCAAGTCGGAATATAACGTGGAAGCCATCTATGAGGCCATCAACGTGGCAACCGCGCGTTGGGTCTACTGTGACGATGCCCGCAAGTTGGAGGAGTTCAGACGCAAGTGCTCCACCAACCTGGCGCTGGATGGTGGCGACAACCTGACTTATATTGCCCCGACCATGGTTAACCTCAATTTGTCCATGGAGCGCTATCCGGACATTGAGTTTGCCAAGACCCGGGAACACTGAATCATAAAGGTGGAGCTTGCTCCACCTTTTTTATTGGGATGTTGTTGAGAGATCTTCTGATGTTTTTTATTCAAAAGTGCTGGCAAAGTTACATCCGTTTTTGTGATCGAATGGGGTTAACCGAAGAAAATCGGCGCTGCTGTATGCCAAGACTCAGCGATCCTCCTTTGCAAAAAGGTGGGCAAGAGGCTGACGTTAAAGACAGGCAAAAAGAAGGAGAACAGCATGATCTTTGATTCTCACGCTCATCTGGATTTCAGCGACTTTGATCATGACAGACTAGCCCTCATGGCCGCGATGAAAGCCGCCGGTATTGGCGGTGCTATCATTCCCGGTGTCAGTCCTCGGCATTGGTCAAAGCAGAAAGCGATTGCTCACCAGCTGCAACTGCCTTTCACCTTAGGGATACATCCTTGGTATTGTCCTAAATCAATTGCAGAGAGTGACCTGGCGCTGACAGCGCTCAAAAGTGAGCTCACTTCTGTAAATGACCCTCTGATGGTAGGAATCGGCGAGTGTGGTTTGGACAAACCCAAGGCTGAGCTGGCGCAAGATAACCCGGCGCATGTCCCCTGGAACCTGCAATACAGGGTGCTGGAAGGGCAGTTGGCCTTGTCGGCGGAGTTGAAGCTGCCGCTGATACTGCATTCGGTGAAGACCCATAATGAACTCTTGGGCATGTTGAAACAGCATTCACTGCCGCGGGGCGGGGTGGTTCATGCCTTTAATGGCTCTTATGAGACGGCGATCGCTTATTTGGAGCTTGGCTTCAAGTTGGGGATTGGCGGCTTATTGCTGAATAAAAATGCAAAAAAGCTGCGTGATGCAGTTGGCAAATTACCGCTCGATGCCTTGTTGGTTGAGACTGATTCGCCCTCAATGACGCCGAGTTTCCTGCCGGAAAAACGCAATACCCCCCTGACATTGGTACAAATAATAGCCGAATTGGCGGATTTGCAGAAAAAAACCAATGTTCTAATATCAGAACACCTCCAACAGAACTTGATGCAACTGTTTGAGCTTTAGTTTCTTTTAATTAAACAGGTGTAACTCGCATTCTGTGATGTGACTAAACTTTTGAAAATTAACTTCAAAAATTTGATCAAAACGACGATTTTGCCCCGGAGGTCGGGTATAATCTTGCTCGGAAAAAGGTTGGTTAACAACATAATTAAAAAGCGTTAACAATAGGGTGATGGTTAATGAATATACTTATGAGCTTGGTAGGGGTGGTCACCCTACTCGCGATTGGTTTCTTGTTGTCCAACAACAAGAAGGCAATCAATCTTAGAACTGTCGGTGGTGCACTGGCAATTCAGGCTGCATTGGGCGGTTTTGTCTTGTACGTGCCGTTCGGTAAGGACGTTCTCAAGAACGTATCCGATGCTGTTTCCAGTGTTATCGGTTATGCACAAAATGGTATCAGCTTCCTGTTTGGTGATTTGGCTAACTTCAAAGTCGGCTTTATCTTCGCAGTGAACGTGCTGCCGGTTATCGTGTTCTTCTCCTCTCTGATCGCTGTGCTCTACTATCTGGGCATCATGCAGTGGATCATTCGTATTTTGGGTGGGGCGCTGCAGAAGGCCCTGGGCACCAGCCGTACCGAGTCCATGTCTGCCACAGCCAACATCTTCGTGGGTCAGACCGAAGCGCCTCTGGTGGTTCGTCCCTTTATTCCAACCATGACTCAATCTGAGCTGTTCGCCATTATGGTGGGTGGTCTTGCATCTATCGCAGGTTCTGTTCTGGCCGGTTATGCACAGATGGGTGTACCTATCCAGTATCTGGTTGCGGCTTCTTTCATGGCGGCACCAGCGGGTCTGTTGATGGCCAAGCTGATGCATCCTGAAACTGAAACTGCCAAGAACGACATGGATGAGCTGCCTGAAGATCCAGACAAGCCAGCCAACGTACTGGATGCTGCCGCTGCCGGTGCTTCTTCCGGTATGCACCTGGCGCTGAACGTTGGTGCTATGCTGCTGGCCTTCATCGGTTTGATTGCCATGATCAACGGCATCATAGGTGGTATCGGCGGTTGGTTCGGCATGGAAAACCTGACCCTGGAACTGATCCTCGGCTATATCTTTATGCCTCTGGCTTACCTCATCGGTGTGCCTTGGAATGAAGCCATGGTTGCCGGTTCTTTCATCGGTCAGAAGATAGTGGTCAACGAGTTTGTGGCTTACATGAACTTCGCACCCTACATCCATGATGCTGCCATGAGTTGTACTGCCGTTGCCGCTGAGGTCACTAAAGAGTTGCCTATGTGTGTGGCTGAAACTCAGGCGCCAATGACAGTCCGTACTCAGGCGATTATCTCTTTCGCTCTGTGTGGCTTCGCTAACTTGTCTTCCATCGCTATTCTGCTGGGCGGCTTGGGTGCCATGGCACCAAATCGTCGTCACGATCTGGCTAAACTGGGTCTGCGCGCTGTGGTTGCCGGTTCTCTGGCTAACCTGATGAGTGCGACTCTGGCCGGTTTATTCCTGGCACTGTAAGACGGTAGTGAACAGAGGCCTGAATTCGCAGGCCTCTTGTTAACCCAATCGATTTCCAAATTAGCTTTGCTTGGCTCCTGTGCCCACTTAGGTAGGCAACATGAGCAGAACAAGAGTGCAGATATTTCTGACTAGTGAGTGAAATGGGTACTTTTGTTCAAATATAAAATTTAGTGTTCGTATTTTATTTTGTCTTTCTTGTAGTTTTGGATGGAGAAGGTAGAATGCGGGCGCCAATTAAAAGAATGCTGCTCCAAGAGGGTAGCGAGAACCAAAGATGAATGGGGTTGATGATGAAAAACGTTAAAACTTTAGCTTTAGCCGCTACAGCGGTCGCTGCCATGTCAGGCAATGCCTACGCCGCCGATCGTTCTGACCTGCACGCCAGTGATTACAAATGGATGCAGTTCAACCTGATGTACTCTATCGGTGAGAAGCCAGATAACCCAGCTTCAGGTGATCAGCACAACTACCTGGAAATGGAATTCGGTGGTCGTTCAGGTATCTTCGATCTGTACGGTTATGTTGATGTGTTCAACCTGGGTAACCAGTACACCACTGACGGTGACAAGAACCCAGGTTCAGGCACCAGCAAGATATTCATGAAGTTTGCACCACGTATCTCCATGGATGCAGTATTCAATAAAGACCTGTCTTTCGGCCCAGTTCAAGAAGTTTACTTCTCTACTCTGTTCAACTGGGACGGCCTGAATGGTGACGGCGTTAACAGCTCATTCTGGGGTGTGGGTGCTGACGTGATGGTGCCATGGCTGGGTAAAACCGGCATGAACCTGTACGCTTTCTACGACCTGAATGAGAAAGAGTGGAACGGTTATCAGTTCTCCATGAACTGGTTCAAGCCTTTCTACTTCTTCGACAACAAGAGCTTCCTGTCGTTCCAGGGTTACATCGACTACCAGTTCGGTGCTGACGAAGACAAGACAGCTTTCGTTCCTAAGACTTCTAACGGTGGTAACATCTTCTTCGGCCTGTACTGGC
Organism: Shewanella sp. VK101; assembly: GCF_056497865.1. Lineage (NCBI taxonomy): Bacteria > Pseudomonadati > Pseudomonadota > Gammaproteobacteria > Alteromonadales > Shewanellaceae > Shewanella > Shewanella sp. VK101. The sequence continues at coordinate 3,575,236 of NZ_CM151402.1, read as the reverse complement.
ACTCAGATCGTTACGCTCTGGGCTATGGCCTGAAAGGCTTTAAAGACGTATACCTGCTTGAAGACGGTGCCGGTGCCCTGGCTCTGGAATCTACAGGTTGGTCTCACTACCTGAGCGCTACCTACAAGTTCTAATGGTAGATGGGGGTTATCCTCTAGGGTGACCCCCGTTTTTATTTTGCTCTGACTTAATCTTTACCTAAGCCTGAGCTATAGTGAGTTGGGTTCAATGAACCCGCAATATTAGCCGGAAGCTGGTTCAGCTTGTTTATGTAAAGGTTGACAGATTTCTCGCGTTAAAAGGGATTTTTCGCGGCAAGGCAAGGAACTCGAGTTCCCCCTTCCCGGTCTTCAAGGATTCAAGTCGTGATACTCGTTATCAAGGTTGAATACCCTACAAAGATGATTTGCAGTCAAATGCAGGCGTCGCCCGAAGGCCCGGCCATAACAATAACCACAAAAAGCCCCTCTGGCGCTGCCAAGACAGATTTTTAATCCTTTAATTTTATGTCTCGGAGAGCAATTATGAGCGATTTAAAACAAGCAGCACAGCGCGCCATCCAACTGATGGATCTGACCACCCTGAATGATGATGATACCGATCAGAAGGTGATCGAATTGTGTCATAAGGCCAACACTCCGGCCGGTCATACTGCTGCTATCTGTATCTATCCACGCTTTATTCCTATCGCGCGCAAGACTCTGGATGCCATGGGCGCCGATGATATCCGTATTGCCACAGTCACCAACTTCCCTCACGGCAATGATGACATCGCTATCGCCGTGCTGGAAACCCGTGCAGCAGTCGCTTACGGTGCCGACGAAGTGGATGTGGTATTCCCTTATCGTGCGCTGATGGAAGGCAACGAAACAGTTGGTTTTGAGTTGGTCAAAGCCTGCAAAGAAGCCTGTGGTGACAATGTGCTTTTGAAAGTGATCATCGAATCCGGTGAACTGAAAGACCCGGCGCTTATTCGCAAGGCTTCCGAGTTGTCTATCGATGCCGGCGCTGACTTCATCAAGACCTCTACCGGTAAGGTACCTGTCAATGCCACTCTTGAAGCGGCTGAAATCATGCTGACCGTTATCAGTGAAAAGAACCCCGCAGTAGGCTTCAAGCCTGCCGGTGGTGTACGTGATGCCGCCCAAGCCGCTGAATTCCTCGGTACAGCCGAGCGTATTCTGGGCAATGACTGGGTTTCACCCCGTACTTTCCGTTTCGGTGCATCCAGCCTGCTGGCCAGTCTGCTGCACACGCTGGAATTGGCTGACGCTCCAGCACCGACTCAAGGTTACTAATCCCCGCTGATTGTGATCCAAGTCTATTTGGTGACGTCAAAACTTAGCTAGTATCTGTAATAAAGTTACTACATATTTGACGTCCAACCCCAATGCTGTAACGGCTTTTATAGACAAGGTTGCAGTAGAAAGGAGGCAGTATTATGTTTCTGGCACAAGAGATAATTCGTAAAAAACGCGAAAAAATGGCGCTTTCCAAGGAGGAGATCCAGTTCTTTGTCAAAGGCATTACCGATAACAGCGTGTCTGAAGGTCAGATAGCTGCATTCGGGATGGCGGTGTATTTTAACGACATGAGCATGGATGAGCGCATTGCACTGACTACGGCTATGCGTGATTCCGGCACTGTGCTCAATTGGGATAGCCTGCAGCTCGACGGCCCTGTCATAGACAAACACAGCACAGGCGGCGTAGGCGATGTTATCAGCCTGATGCTTGGCCCCATGGCGGCAGCCTGCGGCGGTTATGTTCCCATGATTTCAGGTCGTGGTCTGGGCCACACAGGTGGCACTCTGGATAAGTTTGACGCCATCCCCGGCTATCAGACTGAGCCCGACAGCGAACTATTCCGTAAGGTGGTTAAAGAGGTCGGTGTGGCCATTATCGGTCAAACCGGCGATCTGGTCCCTGCCGACAAGCGTTTCTATTCCATTCGTGACAACACGGCCACTGTCGAATCCATCCCGCTTATCACGGCCTCTATTCTGTCGAAGAAACTGGCTTGTAGCCTGGATGCGCTGGCGATGGACGTCAAAGTGGGCAGCGGTGCCTTTATGCCGACTTATCAGGCATCCGAGGAACTGGCTCGTTCTATTGTTGCGGTTGCCAATGGTGCAGGTACCAAGACCACGGCTCTGCTGACAGATATGAACCAGGTGTTGGCCTCCTGCGCCGGGAACGCGGTCGAAGTGCTCGAGGCGGTGGACTTCCTTACCGGCAAATATCGTAATCCGCGCCTCTACGAAGTCACTATGGGACTTTGTAGTGAGATGTTGCTGCTCGGTGGTCTTGCCGCCAATGAGGCCGAGGCCCGCAGTAAGCTCAACGCCGTGCTGGATAATGGCAAGGCCGCCGAGATCTTCGCCCGTATGGTTTCCGGACTGGGCGGCCCGGTCGATTTTGTCGAACATCCTGAAAAATACTTGCCCCAAGCCAAGATTATTCGTCCTGTATATGCCGAGCGTTCCGGCTTTGCTTACAGCATGGATACCCGTGAACTCGGCTTGGCTGTGGTCACTCTGGGTGGTGGTCGTCGTAAGCCAGGTGATGCCCTGGATTACAGCGTCGGCCTGACACAGGTTTGTGCCCTGGGACATGAAATCAATGCCGACAAGCCGCTGGCAATGGTGCATGCCCAGTCAGAAAGCGCCTTCGAAGAAGCCGCTGCCGCGGTGCGCAGAGCCATAGTCATTGGCGACAGCGCCCCTGAGAAAACACCGGAGATCTATCGCGCCATCCGCGCCGCCGATCTCCAGGAGAAGTAGTATGAAACGTACCATTATTTTAATGCTGGATTCCTTCGGCGTCGGCGCAGCCGGTGATGCGGCCAAGTTTGGTGACCTGGGTTCAGATACCTTTGGTCATATCGCCAAGGAGTGTGCCGAAGGGCGTGCCAATGATGGCCGTGAAGGGCCGCTGAAGTTACCCAACCTTAGCCGTCTGGGGCTGGCACATGCCGCCATGGAAAGCACTGGTCAGTTTGCCCCCGGGTTTGACGCCGATGTCGAGTTGATAGGCGCTTATGGTCATGCCGAAGAGCTGAGCTCAGGCAAGGATACCCCCAGTGGTCACTGGGAAATGGCCGGCGTTCCCGTGCTGTTTGATTGGGGCTATTTCAGCGACAAGCAAAACTCTTTCCCCAAAGAGTTGACCGATAAGATCCTGGCACGCGCTGGCCTTGGCGGTTTCCTTGGCAATTGTCACGCATCCGGTACTGCGATTCTGGAAGAATTGGGTGAAGAACATATGCGTTCCGGCCTGCCTATCTTCTACACTTCGGCCGACTCCGTGTTCCAGATTGCCTGCCATGAAGAAAGCTTCGGCCTGGAAAACCTCTACCGTTTGTGTGAAATCGCCCGTGAAGAGCTTGAGCCATATAATATCGGCCGAGTCATAGCGCGACCCTTTGTTGGCAGCGGCGCCGCCGATTTTGCCCGCACCGGCAATCGCCGTGACTACGCGGTAGAGCCACCGGCGAAAACTGTGCTGGATAAGCTGAAAGCCGCCGGCGGCCAAGTGGTCAGTGTCGGTAAAATTTCCGATATTTATGCCCACTGCGGTATCACCAGCAAGGTTAAGGCCTCGGGCCTGGAGGCTCTATTCGATGCTACACTGGAGCAGGTCAAGGCTGCCGGTGACAACACCATAGTCTTCACCAACTTCGTGGATTTCGATTCCCACTATGGCCACCGCCGAGATGTGGCAGGTTATGCCCGGGGATTGGAATACTTCGATGCAAGATTGCCTGAAATCCTGGCACTGCTGAATAAGGATGACTTGCTTATCCTGACTGCAGACCATGGTTGCGACCCTACTTGGGAAGGCACAGATCATACCCGCGAACATGTGCCGGTTCTGGCCTATGGCGCAGGTTTGAGTGCTGGTTCATTGGGGCGTCGCAAGAGCTTTGCCGATATCGGCCAATCCATTGCCAGCTACTTCAAGCTGGAACCAATGGAATACGGCGAATCATTTATTCGCTGACAAGATATGGCTCCCTCGCCGGAGCCGTCTTTAATAAACAGACTTGAGTCTTTATAAAACTAACGGGGTTATTTCGATGGCAACACCACATATCAATGCAGTTGACGGCGCATTCGCTGAAACCGTACTTTTCCCTGGCGATCCATTGCGGGCCAAGTACATTGCCGAAACCTTCCTGGAAAACGTAGAACAGGTTACCGACGTACGTAACATGCTCGGTTTCACAGGTACCTACAAAGGCAAGCGTATCTCTGTGATGGGTTCAGGCATGGGTATCCCTTCCTGCTCCATTTATGCCACTGAGCTTATCAAGGACTATGGTGTCAAGAACCTGATCCGCGTAGGCACCTGTGGTGCAATCAGTACAGACGTTAAAGTGCGCGATGTGATCATCGGCATGGGCGCCTGCACCGATTCTCAGGTGAACCGTCTGCGTTTCAAAGGTCAGGACTTTGCTGCCATCGCCAACTATGAGCTGATGAGTGCTGTAGTCGACTCAGCCAAGACTCACGGTACCAAAATTCGTGTAGGTAATGTGTTCTCTGCCGATCTCTTCTACACTCCGGATCCTGAAATGTTCGACGTGATGGAAAAGATGGGAGTACTGGGTGTGGAAATGGAAGCTGCCGGTCTCTACGGTGTTGCCCATGAATTCGGTGCCCGCGCTCTTTGCGTGGTAACTGTTTCCGACCATATCCGTACCGGTGAGAAGACCAGCTCTGATGAGCGTCAAACCACTTTCAACGATATGATCGTCATGACGCTGGATGCTGCGATTACCCTGTAATCCGGTAACCAACTGACATCATAAGGGCTCCCTCGGGAGCCCTTATTGTTTAAGCCTTTCCGTTCATTCCTGGAGCGCGGCTCTGCAGCTGAAGCTGGCTCTTGGGCTACTCGTTCTTTTTGTTTGCTTCTGCAGTTTGTGGCTCCCGTTTGGAGACCACTCCCGGCCAGGGACGTTTACCGCGGGGATCGTCCGCATCGACAGGATCCGGGATCAGGCTATCGTTGGTTTGCTTGGCTTCGCTTTGGTCTCTTTGGTTACTTGGGTCAATTGGGGGCGCTGAAGTTTCAGCGCCTGTTTCTGTTTGGACCTTTTCCCCTGTTTTATTGTCAATCCCAGGCTCAGTGTTTACCTCCGAGTGCTTTGGCCTGGCAGCCTTTCTGGCCGATGCTTGGGCGGGCTGTTCAGCCTGTTTGGGTGACATATTGGTGTTGGATTCAGCTTCAAGCTCGGTCTGGGATTCGCCGGTATCCGGGGCTGAATCTTGGCTTTCGGTGACAGTAGGTTCAGTATCCGCGGCTTCCTTGGCGGTTGCTTTTCCCTGCTGTTTAAGCTTTTTACGCCTGCGCTTGACCCGGGTGCGGCGGCGGTCAAAGTCGGCGCGTTTGAACGACAAGGCCCGCGACAGCAACAGGCCGATAAAGCCCGCGACTATCAGCATCAGTTGCTGCTGCTCCATATTCAGCTCGTGGGCTTCTTTGATCTCATTGAAAAACAGCTTGGGATCCAGCCTGACTTCGACGAAGCCCAGGTTTTTACCTTGCTGGATCACCGGCTCGACATAAGGGGGATAGGGCGCCAGCAGATCATCCAGCTCCGGGGAGTCCGGCTCCAGTAACTCTGGGCTGACATCCTGGGCAAAGGATAGCCGCTGGCCATCCTCGCTGTAGATAGTCGCCGCCATCACCTTGGGATCTTCCACCAGGGCGCTGGCCAGCCATTGCAACTGCTCATCATTTTGCAGTTGCAACGCCGGTGCGGCACCATAGGCTGTTTGTTGCACCAATAATCTGGCCATCTTTTGGGTTTGGGTCTTCAGAAGCCGCTGCCCTTGTAGTAGGCTTGTCTGCCACAGCTGGACCAGGCCGACCAGCAGAGTGACGGCTATGGCGATCTGCAGCAGTCTGCTGATCTTCTGGCTTTTTTTAAGGCCCTTGAACAACAATACTTTGTCCCTTAATCAAATTCGGTGTTTCCCTAATCATAATGGATTATGGGTATGCCCGATAGCCGGAGAGCAGTGACCATGGAGTCAGTCTTACCTTTTCCCCTGTTGGCCAGTCAACGTCAGGATGGTGTCTATGTCTTGAGTCTGCAACAGCATACTTGGCCAGCATTTAAGGAAGGGCAACATGCTCAGGGTGAGCGATTACGGCTGATCTTCAGTGAAAAGGCCGCGGCTGCTGTTGCCGATTTGCTTCCCGAGTTGGCACCGAGGGCGGTGGCGATTTTGCAGCGCGAGCAATCCCTGTATGGGCTTGAATTACTACTCGAGGCGGGTATCTGTCAATCCATGCAGAATCGTCTTGAGTCAATTTGCGAGCTGGACTACCTGCCCATTGCGGCGACAACGAGTTTGCCGCAGCTTTCGACTCCAGGCCTGTTGGTGATGGATATGGACTCGACCGCCATTACCATTGAGTGTATCGATGAATTGGCGGCCGCTGCCGGCGTGGGCGCCGAGGTGGCACAAGTGACCGAGCGGGCTATGCAGGGGGAGCTGGACTTCGAACAGAGCCTGCGCCAGAGGGTGGCCAAGCTCAAGGGCGCGAATCAAAGTATTATTGATGACCTCTGTGCCCGCTTGCCCTTGAGCCCCGGGCTTGAGAGCATGATAGCCGAGCTCAAGTCCTATGGCTGGCGCACTGTGGTGGCCTCAGGTGGTTTTACCCCCTTTGTTGGCCATCTGCAGCAGTTGCTTGGGTTGGATGCCGCTTTTGCCAATGAACTGGTAATAAGCGATGGCAAGTTGCTCGGCGAGGTTAGCGGCCAGGTAGTGGATGCCGCCTTCAAGGCTGATGTGGTGAAAAAATGCGCCGAGCAGTGGCAGATAGCTGCCGGGCAAAGGCTGGCCATAGGCGATGGCGCCAACGATATCCCCATGGTGCAGGCGGCCGATTTTGGTATTGCCTATCATGCCAAACCTAAGCTGGCTGCGGCGGCTGCGGCCAGGATCAATAAGCTGGACCTGCAGGTATTACCTTTCTTGCTGCAAGGGCGCTGAAGCGTCAACCGTTAGAATTAGAGTGATTGCTCTTGTTTTTGTGACCGGGATTCATTAGCTTTTGCTATAGAACCCGGTGACGACACACTCCATGGAAACTGTACAGCAATCAATCTTTCTGCCTTATCGAGATGGCGAACTGCATCTTCGCAAAATTTCTCCCGCAGCCGGTTTTCGGCATCAGATCCCGATTTTGATGTTGCATGGCGCCATGTCCAACGGCCGGGTGTTTTACAGCAGCAGAGGTCGAGGTCTGGCACCGTTTCTGGCCCAGGCGGGCTTTACCGTCTATGTAATGGACAGTGCAGGTCGCGGCCTCAGCACGCCTAAGTTGGCGCGAGGGTTTGAGCTTGGACAAGGCGAGGTCATCCGTGAACAACTGCCCCTGGTGCAGCAGTATCTGCTCGAGGCCGAATCCCTGGACAAACTGCATTGGTGTGCCCATTCCTGGGGCGGGGTGCTGATGGCCAGCGCCCTGGCACGGTTTCCTGAACTGCAAGCCTCGGTGGCATCACTGCTTACCTTTGGCAGCAAGCGCACCATAAGAGTCAGGTCATTGAAAAAGTGGCTGATGGTGGATCTGGTTTGGAACCGCCTGGCTCCCGGCATTGCCGCTGGTCACGGCTATCTCGCGGCCGACAAGTGGCGCATGGGCATGGATAACGAGAGCCGGGCTTCGCTACAGCAGAGCATAGATTGGGTGCGCGGTGATTGGATAGATCATGACGATGGTTTCGACTATGGCCTGGCTGCCGCCAAAGCCACTTGGCCCAAGAGTTGGTTTATCGCCGGACAGAATGACACTGTGCTCGGCAACCCGGAAGATGTGCTGGATATGATGGCCGAATGCGGCTTGCAGAATAGCCGCTTTACCTTACTGTCACGGGAAAACGGCAATCGCCACGACTATGGTCATGCGGATATGCTGACCCATGTGGATGCACCAAACGATCATTTCAACAAGGTGCTCGCCTGGTATCAGGGGTTTGAGCTTTCCAGCGTCAGTGACTGAGCTTCTGGATTTAATTCCGGGTAGCGCAGCAAGACCTCGCTGGTGATCTCCAAAAACTCGCCAACGCCCACCACCCGCCACAGCATCTCTTCGAGCTTCTTGGCCTTGTGCTTGGCATGGACACCTATATATTCCAGCTCGCGACGGATATAGCCCAGATCCGGTTTACCGGCGGCGCCGCGATAGACTTTCAAGGCCATAAAGCTGCCGAGCGACTGTGCCTGACGGATAAAATCCACTTGGGCCTGACGCTCCGCCAGTTCATGGCGGGCAGTGCAACGCAGCCGCAACTGGCCGCTGGATTGGCGTACCAACTGCACAAAGACTTCGAAGCTGTCCATGGTCATCTGCGGCTTCATCGCCCGTATCGGGCCGATAAAGTCGCGCTTCAGCCGGCCGTCTTGCAGTAAAGGTTCGAGATTGAACTGCAACTGCTCAGCGCTACTGTTGGCGAACAAGTCGCTGACGGCATCCGGCTCTACGCCGACCCCCAGCGCCGACAAACGGAAAGACTTGACGGTTTTTTCCACAAGAAAAGGCACTGAATGCAGTTTGCGCATCAAGAGGTTTTTCATCGCTTCGGCCAGTTCTTTGACCTCAGAGTTATCCTCTGTCAGTTGCTGCAATTTCTCGCGGTTTTGCTCTATCAGGCGATGTAAAAACTCCACGCCCGGATGAGGCGTGTGGCCCATAACTGCCGCCAGATGCAGGGTGACACCGTTTTTACGGCTGCGCACCAATCGATAGGGCAGCGCCTGAAGTTTTGCCTTGGGCGCCAGCTCCTGCAGTTTGGGAAAGCTCAGCAGCAGCGGCTCCTTGGGATTGAGAGTCGCGTTCTCATCCAGGTTCAGCTGCAGGCCACGACTGGAAATATCATGGGTGATCCCTGTGTATTGCTGTTTTCCCTGACTGATGTTGACCAGGGTCTTGAAGGAGAATCTGGCTTCCTGGCGCCGCTCGCTGAAATACATGGACACCAATCGGATACTGTTGGTGGTGATTTTGGCTTGGCCGAAACGCTTGAGCTCATTGGCGTCCATCTTGAATGGCCAGCGACGATACTCTTCGGCGGCCTGTTCGTCGGTCACATCCATCAACTGTAATATGTGGCTGTATTTGCTCAGCTGCTGTTCAGTCAGTGCCGAGTAGTTGCTGTCATCGCCCGGGAGCATGGAGGCCTTGTAGGAACCCCGGTGGTCTATGGCATCCAGGCTCACCTGGATAACCTTCCAACTGCCCTTGGTGGCACCAAAGCCGAGAAACAGAGGTTGCAGGCGGCTTTTTTTCAGCTCGCTGAGGCTGGCAGAGTAGAAGTAGAGTTGACCACGGGCATTATAGGTAAAGCTGAACAGTAATCTGTGGTCGGCGTTGTCCGGCTCGGCGAGCATGGCCGCCAGTCTCTGCTTACTCAGCAGTCCCGGCAATTGGTTGATATCGGCTTCATCGAGGAAATCGTGCAGCAGTGCCTGATTGTCCCGGCTAAGCAGCAGAGCACCTATAGCAGGCTTGCCTTGGCTGTCCTGTTCGATAAACAGCGGCAGGTGCGGCAGATGAGCCAGGTAATGGCGCTCGAACCCCATCCCCGTGGCGGTTACCAGCACATCGTTGACATCCACCTTATAGCGGAACTTATAACCGCGAATGAGGCTGGCGAGCATTTCGGCCAACTGTTCGCTGCCGCCGATGCGCTTGAGCCGCATCCAGCAGGTGTCCTGCTCTGTCTGGGCATCGACTATCTGGTAGTCGACCCCGAGTTGCAGATCCCGGTAATAGTATTCATCGCTGAGATCCAGCAGCTTGACCCGCAGCGGCCGGTTGAGATCGAAGTTGTGTCTGGCGGGCAGGCGCACTCTGGCACCACCGACGGAGAGATCCGCGGTATTGCCGCGCACCTCCTCTCTGCCGGGTTGGGAAACAGCTATCTTGATGCTGTAGTTCATCCGCTCTTCACTGCGGTTGAGGTAGCGCCCCAGCACAATCCCGGGTACCAGATAGGGATTCCCCTGTCCTTCCTGATTGCGGGGCGTTTGCTGCAGCTTTTGGCGACGCTGGCGATGCGCCTCCATCACCTGCTCGTACACTCCCATGGTGTACTGGTTGCGGTACAGTGCCAGTGCGGCATCAAAGGCCTCTTTGGCCGGGTCATCGAGGAAGTGGCGTTGGTCGGCGAAGCGATACTCCTGGCAGGGCAGTTCCGACTTGTCTCTGAGGTCAATGATCCTCAGACAGGGGGAAGCCAGGCGCTGGATTTCCATCTTTAACAGAAAGCGGGTCGAGTTTGACTCTTCGGCGGTGAGCTGCAAGAAGATCTCACTGAAGTCCGGCTCCATCATCAGGGGCTTGAGTTGTTCAATCAGGGCGCTGTGGTGATCTGGGCTCATGGACTCGCTCTTTAAAGGGTGCTTATTCTTGTGCTGACTGTTAGTCTTATGTCGGCCCGGCTTTGGGAAGCTTGAACCCAATTCGGGATTATCACGCTGAAAGTATCACTTTGAAAGTGCAATTATTTTAATTAACTATTACAGATTTTACACAAGTTTGAACCCAGATGGCGAAGAATAAAACAGCATACGTGTGCAACGAATGTGGCCAGGACTTTCCCCGCTGGCAGGGGCAGTGCAGTGCCTGTCATGAATGGAATACCATTACCGAAGTCAGACTGGGGGCGGCCACGCCATCCCGGGGCGGTCAGTTCAGCGGTTATGCCGGTGCCGGTGCCAGTGAGATCCAGACGCTGGATCAGATAGATCTCAACGAAGTGCCAAGGATCCCCAGCAGCTTTATCGAATTTGACCGAGTGCTCGGTGGCGGCATAGTCGCCGGCAGTGCCATCCTGATTGGCGGGCATCCGGGCGCCGGCAAGAGTACCTTGTTGCTGCAGACTTTGTGTCAGTTGGCCGAGACCATGCCGGCTCTCTATGTGACCGGCGAGGAATCTTTGCAGCAAGTGGCGATGCGAGCCCATCGTTTGGGCCTGCCCACCGGGCGTTTGAAGATGTTGTCCGAAACCAGTGTCGAGACCATCTGCACTGTGGCACTGCGGGAGAAGCCCAAGGTCATAGTGATAGATTCGATTCAGGTGATGCATATCAGCGATGTGCAGTCCTCCCCCGGCAGTGTGGCCCAGGTTCGTGAGTCGGCAGCCTTTCTGACCCGTTTTGCCAAGCAAAACGGTATCGCCATCATCATGGTCGGCCATGTTACCAAAGACGGCTCTCTGGCCGGCCCCAAGGTGTTGGAGCACTGCATAGATTGCTCTGTGATGTTTGAAGGGGACAGCGATAGCCGCTACCGCACCCTGCGCTCGCACAAGAACCGCTTTGGCGCCATCAATGAACTGGGGGTGTTCGCCATGACGGAGCGGGGGCTCAAGGAAGTGGCCAATCCGTCGGCGATATTTCTGTCACGCGCCGATGAAGCCGCCTCCGGCTCCTTGGTGATGGTGGTTTGGGAGGGCACCCGGCCGCTGTTGGTGGAACTGCAGGTGTTGGTAGACAGCTCGGCACTGTCGCATCCGCGGCGGGTCGCCGTGGGAATGGATGCCAACCGTTTGGCTATGTTGCTGGCGGTAATGCATCGTCATGGCGGCTTACAGATGTCGGATCAGGACGTGTTTGTCAACGTGGTCGGTGGTGTCAAGGTGACAGAAACCAGCGCCGATTTGACTCTGCTGCTGGCCATGGTTTCCAGTTTCCGCGGTGATATTCTGCCCAGAGATCTGGTGGTGTTCGGCGAAGTGGGCCTTTCCGGCGAGATACGTCCCGTGCCCAATGGCCAGGAGCGTTTGGTGGAAGCTGCCAAGCACGGCTTTACTCGGGCAATAGTGCCCAAGGCCAATATGCCGAAAAAACCGCCTCAGGGGATGCAGGTGATAGGGGTGAGCAAACTCAGCGAGGCGCTTGGGGCTTTATGATTGCTATATGAGCGCTATGTGAGAGCTATGTGAGTAGCCCGGCAAACAGGGCTATTGCGGCCCTGTAAACTGCGAAGCAGGAGCCGCCTCAGCGGCTCTGTTCATGTTCGGCGATAAACTGCTCCAACTCCCGGTGCAGCAGTGAGGCATCGCCAAGATTCAACTCCAACAGCCTTCTTAAGTGACTGATGCTCTCGACATCGATGAGGGCACACTTGAGACCCAGAAGGCCGTTGCGGCGATGCACAACTTCGGCCTCCATACAGAGTTGCACCTCGGACTGAGGCAGGCGAAAACTCAGCTCCAGCACGCCTTTGGGAGCGAAATCGGCAGGTTCTTCTACCATGGCGCCGTTGAAACAGAGATCCAGCAAGTGGGTGCCCCATATCTTGTCACCGCAGCTCAACTGGGCATCTATGGTAAACAGGATCCGTGAAAACTTGCGCTTTTCGTCCATATTCAGTCCTTTAATTCTTGGTCTGTCCTTATTGTAGCCACATAAGAAGCGCTTGGCACCGAACTCAGGTCAAATATCTATCCGCTACAGACAAAATATGAAAAATTGTGAATAATGGCGTCTACCCCAGCCGGTTGGAATACAAGCATGGCATACCGCATATTGATAGTGGACGATGAGGCTATCATTCGGACTCGTTTGAAAGGCTATTTTGAAAAAGATGGTTACCAGGTAATGGAAGCCGCCGACGGTGAGCAGATGTGGCAGCAACTGCAGCAACAGCATGTGGATCTGGTGATGCTGGATATCAATATGCCGGGGGACGATGGCCTGATGCTGACCCGTGAGCTGCGCGGCCGCTCAGATGTGGGCATTATTCTAGTAACCGGCCGGGATGAGGCGATAGATAAGATAGTGGGCCTGGAGATGGGCGCCGATGATTATGTCACCAAGCCGTTTGAGTTTCGCGAGCTCAGGGTCAGGGTCAAAAACCTGCTCTGGCGCATCTCTCTGGTGAAAAAGGCCCAGCAGCAAACGGCCGAACAACTGTCGCGCTCGGACGATAATCTCTATTTCGAGGGCTATCATCTGCAGCTCAACAGTCGCCGTTTGAGCTTGGATGGGCAGGCTATCAAGTTGACCAAGGCCGAGTTTGAACTCTTGGTGGCCTTTGCCCTGCATCCGCAGCAGGTACTCTCGAGAGAGCGCTTGATGCAGCAAACCAGCCACAGGGATCAGGATGTCAACGACCGCACCATAGATGTGATTATTCGGCGCCTGCGCAGCAAACTGAGCCCAGAGTTGTTTGTCACTGTGCATGGCGAGGGCTATCTGTTTGCCGCCGATGTCAGCGACTGAGCTCTGAGCCCTTGGCTTCCACCCTGTATATGGGGTAGAAGTCTGCCGGTGCTAAACTGTCATCCAGTTGCATGCTTTTGAGGTTATCCGGGCGCAACTGCAAAATTGCCGGACCTATATCACCAAACGCCTTTTCCCCTTGCAACAGCCTGACGGCGAGATCGACCGCCAGCCGCCCCTGCAGTACCACTCTGTCATCATTGGCATAAGCAACCTTGTTGCGCTTGAGGGCGCGCAGTACATCCGGTGATAGATAGCTGCTCACCAGCGCCATTTTGTTGGTCAGGTTTCTCTGCCTGAGAGTGCCCATGGCGGCTTCAATGGCGACGGCACTGCCGAGCAAGGCTTGCGGCAGCGGCTGCTCATTTTGATTGAGCAACAGATTGAGCTGATCCCGGTAGAGATTACGGTTGTTGTCGGCATGCATCACGGCCACTATCTCCACCTGGCTGTCTTGCAGTGCTTGTCTGACACCTTTTTCCACCAGATCGGTTCCGCCACGGCCTTCAGGGCCCGCCAGCATCGCCAGGCGTTTGTGCGGGGTAGATGCGAGAAATTCACCGGTCAGATAACCCATTTGATACCAGTTGACTCCAATATGGGTTTGTACCCGGTTGTCTGCCAACTGGTTCACCAGCGCCAACACAGGCTTGGTCAGCTCCAGCGCCTGGCCCTCGAGCAGGTGTGGGCTGACGGCGCCAAGCAAAATCGCATCGGCATCGCCATCAAGGCAGGATTTGAGTTGTGCCAACTGGGTCTGGTTGTTGCCATAGCCACCGGCTTCATGGAGTTCCAGCCCCAGGCCCAAGGCTTGGCTCTGTTTGGCCAAGCCATAATCAATCCCTATCCAATAGGCGTCTTTAAGATGTGGCACCAAAGCGCACAGCTTCCAGGGCTTGTTGGCCTTGGTGAGCGGAGTGTGGGTCAGAGGGCTGGCCTGCTGGATTGCTTCGTTGTAAGGACTGCGCCGCTCAAGTTCCCAGGTTTCATTGGCCAGCGCGGCAGGGGTAAACATCAGCAGAGCCAATAACCACAGCTGCAGAGGTCTTTTGGTTGTCGGCAACAAAGACTCGAACTTGGCGGCAAATTGGCTCATGAGGAAGGTCCTGATATATGATGCCAGTATTCTACCATAGCATTCCTGCTGAATGTTTGAGTGGGTCAATGCCTATGCGGACCGGTATCAACAAGGATAACAAGTGAGACCTTTATCTTCATGGCTGAGCAGCCTGACCGGCCGTCTGATGCTGGCGTTCTGTTTGCTGGCGCTGCTGCTGTTATTACTGGTGACTCTGGGCAACTTGAGCCTTTACTGGGTCAAGGGCGCAGACAGCTTTCTTTACGAGAAGGCCTTACCCGCATCAGAAGCCGCGCGGCAGCTATCGCAATCGGCCACCTCGCTGGCAGAGAATGCCCAGCGCCTGGGCACGGTTGCCGATGAAAAGCAGCGTCAATATTTGGGGCGCCGCCTGTCTCTTGAGAGCAATCGCATGTTGGCGGCGATTGCGACCCTGGAGCAGTTGGCGGTGCCGGATTCGGCCAATCTGAAACAGGCCGCGGCCACTATTATCGCCGAGCTGACCTTACTCGGCGAGCAGACGGGGGAGCGACTTGAGCGTACCCAAGCGCTGAAACAGAAAGGGCTTTTACTGGTACAGGCCTCCAAGCAGGCCGATAATCTGCTGCGCTCAGAGCTGGCGGTGTTGGACTCAGTCATTATTGCCAAGCTGAGCCAGATCCCGGGGGCGGCGGCAGTGGATGACATTATAGAGCTGGATCTCAGCAGCGCCGAGCAGCTCAACCGCGCCCTGAAACTGACTCATAAGATAGCCTTGCTCGGGCAGATATTTGCAGCGGCCGATGCGCCGCAAGACTTGGTCGGTGCCATCAATCAGGCGCCGTTGACCGATGATGCCCTGTCCCCGGGATTGCTCAAGCGCATTCCCGTGGCCGATTTGGTTCGGGATCCCGGTAGAGCCGAGGCGCTCGAGGCCGAATTTGCCTGTCTTGATCAGGTGACTGCCGGCCAACAATTGGCCGAATCTATATGGCAGTTGCAGCAGCAACTGGAGCAAAGGCAACTGGTGATTTCAGACAACCTCAAGTCGATGGAGCAAACCGTGGATGCCGCCCTTGAGGGCCAGCAGCAACAGCTGAATTTGGCCCGACGCGACTATCTGGGGCAGCTCAATTGGGCCAGTGCCGGGCTCTGGGGGACGGGCGCCTTGATGTTGCTGCTGATCTTGTTTGTCAGTTGGCAGGTTATCTATAAGGGTATCGCCCGGCGCTTGAGCGATGCCACCCAGGCGCTGAGTCGCTTGAGTCTTGGTGATACCAATGTCAGCATACGCTCCTACGGCGATGATGAACTTACCGCCATGGCCTCGGCGCTGGAAGCCTTCAAACAGAAAACGGCCCACAATCAAAAGTTGCAGCAGGATCTGAAGCGCACCGCAGCCGAGTTGACCGAGCATAAGCTGGCGCTGGAGCTGAAAGTGGCCGAGCGAACCCGAGAACTCGCCCAGACCAATGCCCAGCTGGAAGAAGCCAGTCAGGCCAAGTCGTTGTTTTTGGCTACAATGAGCCACGAAATACGCACGCCCCTTAACGGCTTGCTCGGTACGCTGAGTTTGCTGGGGCAGGCGGAGTTACCCGCCAAGGCGCGGCAGATGCTGGCGCTGTCCCAGTACAGTGGTACTCAACTGCAAACCGTGCTCAATGACATTCTCGACTTCTCGCGTCTGGAGCAGGGCAGGCTGCTCAATGAGCCAAGGGCCGTGGAGTTGCCGGCGCTGCTCAACGAAGTGACCGCCATCATGTTGGCCGGGGCCAATCTTGCCGGGCTCGAGCTCAGGCTGTTAAAGCCGGAATTGCCCGAATGGGTCTGGCTCGATGGGCCCAAGCTCAGACAGGTGCTGTTTAACCTTCTGGGCAATGCCATCAAGTTTACCGCCAAGGGTAGTGTGACCCTGGAGGTCAGTATTGAAGATGCGCGCCTGTGCTTCAGCGTAACCGACACAGGTATCGGCATCCGCCCCGAGGCCATGGCGCATCTGTTTACTCCCTATGCCACAGAGGCAACCCATGCCAGTGCCAGGGGAACCGGACTTGGGCTGAGTATCAGCCGCGACCTGGTGCAGTTGATGAATGGCAGTGAGAGCGGGGATGATCTCGCCATAGAAGTTATCAGTACGCCTGGGCAGGGCAGCCGTTTCAGTTTCAGTGTGCCGCTTCAGCCCTGTGAGCAGGGGGAGCAACAATCGAGTAGCTTGCCACAGAGTGAAATCGCCAAGCGGGTGCTGCTGGTGGAAGATAACAGGGTTAATGCCTTGGTGGCTCAGGGCTTTTTGGCGCATCTTGGGCATGAGTCACTCTTGTGTGTCAGTTTGGCAGAGGCACGGAATGTGTTGCTTGATAACACGTCAGGCCCATTCGATGCCGTGATGCTGGATTTACAGCTGAGTGACGGCTCCGGCAGCGAGCTGTTACCTGAGCTCAGGCAACAGCTGGGCACCAAGGTGCCGATTGCCGCCTTTACTGCCCAGTTGCAGACTCAGGATATGGCCGATTACCAGGCCATGGGCTTTGATATAGTGCTGGGTAAGCCCTTGGGATTGCAGGCACTGGCCAACTGGCTAGGGGTTGTCTCCGGCTCGAATCAGAGTGATGAGCGCCATAAGGAAGAGGATATCCAAGCGCCTGGCAATAAGGTATCACTCCGGAATACGGACAACACCCAATGGCTGGCGCTGGAGCAACTTGAGCAGGACCTGCAAGTGCTCGGCAAGGCCACTTTGCTGGAGATGCGGCAGCAGTTTGTGGACAGCAGTGATGCGCAGCTGCAAGCTTTACAGGCGGCAGATGGGCAACTGGATATCCAGGCTGCCAAGCTGCATGCACTCAAGGGCAGCAGCGGTAATATGGGGCTTGAAGCGCTGCACTTGCGCTGCGCCGCACTGGAGCAGGCCATCAAGACTGGCAAACCTTTGCGTGACGAGGAACTTACCGAGCTGACAGATTGCGTAGCGGCATCATTGCAGGCGCTCGATAACTGGCTTGAGCAGCAATCAGACTAAGACGCTTTTTTATCTGGAGCTTAACCACTGAAGACAGGAAGCGCAGCATTTACCGGCTGCTGAAGATATAGAAAGGGCACCGCTCGATACTCGAGTTGGCGCCCTTTGACCCTTTGACCCTTTGACCCTTTGACCCTTTGCCTCTTTGATTAGGGGGGGCTGTGTTACGTTTGATTCAGGCAAGTACTTGTTTGCTCTTGTCTAAATCGCCTCGCTCAATGTGCTGCGGCGCCTTTCAGCCACTCGGCATCGCTTTGAACAAAGGCCAGGGTCAGGCGCGCGAGCGCGGCATAAAAACCGCCGCGATCGCATTCGGTCACCCGCTGACAAAATGGCTCCAACCAACTGAGCAGGCACTCTTGCAGAAACTCCTGTTGCGTTGATGCCGAGGCGCTCAGACACAGATGAGCCTGGTATGCCAGAATCACCGCCAGGTGGTCGGCTGGCTCGGGGAAGTCACCGCTCAGCTGCAGCTGACTTCGCTGCAAAAAGGCCAGCATCTGTTGATGCTGCTCACCGAACAGGGTGACATCTTCATCCGCTTGCAGATAGAGGCCGGCATAGGGCGAAGCACTCTGTTTACTGCCCACCAGAAACAGCCCGCAAAAGTCTGCCGCCAGCTCCAGCAGCGCCTTGTCTCTGTCCTGCATCCAGGCGATGGATTGCAGTTTTTGCTCCATCAGCTTGGCTTCTTGCTTGAGGGCGGGATCGCTGCTCAGCTGTTGCCAGAAGGCCTTGCTCTCCGGCGCCGTCAGTTGGCTCAGGCGCTCGGCGTTCAACTCGCGGGCGAACAGACCCGAGAGGAAGTTATACAGCATGGCTCTGCCTTGATTTAACTGTTCCATTGGCTTACCTCAGTTATCTGCGAACCTTAGGTTAGATTTTTATCTCAATCGGCCCATCGAAGGAGGATACCTTGGGCGCCTTGCCGGTGAACTTTTCAAATTCCACCTGGCAAGTGTAGGCCGAGCAGGCCTGCGCCAGCTTGGAGGTACCTATATCCTGAGTCAGGGTATTGGGGTCACCATAGCTGCACAGGGCACCGATTTCGGCGCCGCCTTCGACGCTGCCATCCTTACCGACCGGGCCATACCAGGCGCCTTCATGGATCCGGATAACCCCTTTAGGGAAACGGCCGGAGACAACGGCACCGGCCAGCAGTTGGCCACGGTCGTTGAACACCCGCACCAGATCGCCGTCTTTGATACCGCGGGCACTGGCATCTTCAGGGTTAATGTAAACCGGCTCACGCCCTTGCACTGTATAGGTTTCGCGATATTCCTTGGACTCACACATCTGTGAGTGCAGGCGCTTGTCCGGGTGGCAGGACTGCAGCCAAACCGGGTACTTATCGCTGCCTGGACCGCCATGGCTGCGCTCGGATTTTTCCATCCACACTGGGTGGCCAGGGCAGTCATCATAACCGAACTGGGCAATCTTACGGCTGAAGATTTCAATCAGGCCTGAAGGAGTACCCAGGGGGTTAATCTCAGGATCTTCACGGAAGTCGGCGTGTCTGACCCAGTTTTGCCCTTCACCGAAGTGCACATAACCCTGCTTCCAGAACTCGTTGAAGTCCGGCATGGCAAACTTGCCCTGGTTGGCGGCCTTACACTCGTTGTAGAGTTTTTCCAGCCATTCCATTTCGGTTAGCCCGCGGGTGTATTCCTTCTCTTTGCCGAGTATTTTGGCAAAGCGGGTGAATATCTCAAAGTCTGACAGACTTTCAAACAGCGGCTCAACCATCTTGTGCATCGCCAGAATACCGCGGCCGGCGTAGGCACCGTAGACATCAATATCGTTGCGCTCCATTGTGGTACAGGCGGGCAAGACTATGTCTGAGAAGCGGCAGGTGGCGGTCCAGTTCACATCTATGGAGACCACGCATTCCAGCTTGCGGAACGCCTGCTTCATACGGTTTCTGTCCTGATGGTGGTTCCAGGGGTTGTTGCCCGAGAATACCATCATGCGGATATCCGGATAGGTGACCTTGCTGCCGTTGGCATCAATAGTCTTGCCGGGTTCCAGAATGGCATCTATCCAGCGGGCGACAGGAATGGTGCTGCTGGCGCCCTTGAAGTCGTTGTTGTCGAACAGCGGCTTTTGGCCTTCGTCCAGGTTGCGCGGGAAGGCGCCCGGCGCAGCGGCACCTGTGGCGGGTACCCCGATACCTGAGTAGTGGTGACCATAGCTGATACCACCGCCAGGCAGGCCTATCTGGCCTATCATGGTAGCCAGTACCGCCGCCATCCAGTAAGGCTGCTCACCGTGTTGCTGACGCTGAATACACCAGCCCATCATGATCTGGGTACGGCCCTTGGTCAGGGTACGGGCCAGATCGCGGATGACTTCAGCCTTCACGCCACAGATGGCTTCGGCCCATTCCGGAGTCTTGGCGATGCCGTCTTTGTCACCCAGGAGGTAGGGCAGGAACTCTTCAAAGCCCAGGCTATAGCCTTCGATAAACTTGGCATCGTGCAGCTTGGCTGTGTACATCTCATGGGCGATACCCAACATCAAGGCCACGTCTGTTTGTGGGTTGACATACAGCTGCTCACAACCCAGGTACGCCTGAGTCTTGGTTTCGACCGGATCTATGCTGATCACCCGGATCTTACCGGCTTTGACCTTTTCCTTGAGCTGCGCCAGATAGGCGAAGGACTCGTGGGTTTCGGCGTTCCAGCCCACCTGCAGGTTTTTGTAAGGATCGTTGGACCAGAGCACTATGGTATCGCTGTGCTCGAGGATCAGCGGCCAGGAGGTGCCCTGAGCGTACACTTCGGTAGAGCCCAGCACATAAGGCATAATCGTTTGCCCGGCGCCAGTGGAGTAGTCGCCCACTTTCTTGACGAAGTTGCCGTGCATGGCGATGGCGCGCTGCATATGGCTGGTGCTTGAGTGCAGCTGTCCGGTGGCACGCCAACCGGTTTGTCCGGCGTGCAGGCCAGATGGCCCGTACTGGGTTTGAATGATATCCAGCGACTCTTTGAACAGAGTCAACGCCTTGTCCCAGGTGACACGAACGAAACGGAAGTCGCCGCGTTCATGGGTATTGCTCTTGTGTCCCTTGAGCAGGAAGTCGAGCCGCACCATGGGATAACGGATCCGCGATGGGTTATAGACCAGGCCACGGATGCCGCGGATCATGTCGGTGGGATACTTGTCGTATTCCAGTGGTTTGACGTCGGCGATAACCCCGTTGCGGCGCTTGATACGAAATGCGCCGAAGTGGGAGCCTGTGGTCAGCCAGGCGTCACCGTCATCCATCCCCTTGGCCAGCGCCGACAGGGGAGCGAGTACCGAACTGCTTCCGGCAACCACAACGGAAGTGGAGGCCAGGCCTTTTAAAAAGTCTCTTCTGTTCATAACGCCAACCTCTTAGTGCTCTTCTTTGCTGAAGGTGGAAGAATGTTGTTGCAGGTATTTCTGCACCAGTGCCTGGGTGTCCTGATCCATGTTGACGAAGGCCAACATCCCCTGGAACATGCCCGGCCAGGTGTTGGCATCGAAGTGATGCTCATCGGGCTGGGTGTGGCAGACACTGCAGCTAGAGGCATAAGTGCTGCGGGCATAACCCCAGAGCGGTGCAAGTTCGGTCAGCAGATAATCGCTGTCGGTCCAGATCTCGGCTTCCACACGCTGCCACTTGAGGCCAGTCATGGGATCTTCTTTCTCTTCAAAGGTCTTGATCACCCCGTCGGTTTCGGCAGCGGCCTTGGTCAACTGAGCCGAGAGGATATTGATACCGAAGTCCATGTAGATCACCCGGCCGGCACCTATCTTCTTACGCCAGCCATCGATGGCGATTTTGACCCGTTTGCCCTTGAGCTCCAGCACCTTGATTTCGGTGGCCACGTTCAGAGTACCGGCTTCTTCCGCGCTCTTGTCATCCAGGTACAGAGGCTTGGTCAAGGCGCTGAAATATTTGCCGCCCTGTTGCAGTGAGGTTTCACCCGAACCCACTTCGGCAATCAGTTCCGGGGCTCTGGCTGTGCCCATATCGGGCAGCTTGTGAGCTATGCCCTTGTGGCAATCGATGCAGGACTGATCTTTCTCGGCCGCCTGTTTCATCTGTTTTTGCGCCAGGGCTGACATCTCGTCCCATTTCATTGACTTGTAGTCATGGCAGTTTTTACAGGCCTGGGAGTTGTCACGGGCAAAGCGTTTCCATTCACGGCTGGCCATTTCCAGACGCTTGGCTTCAAATTTTTCCGGAGTGTTGACCGTTTGGAACAGCCAGCCCCAGACATCGTGAGATGCTTCCATCTTACGGGCTATCTTGCGGCTCCAGTCGTGGGGCACGTGGCAATCAGGGCAGGTTGCCCGCACGCCGGAGTGATTTGACCAATGCACAGTTTGCTGCAGCTCTTGATAGGGATTGCTCTCCATCGAGTGGCAGCTGATACAGAAGGCCTCAGTATTGGTGGCTTCCAGCGCCGTGTTGAAGCCGCCCCAGAAAACAATGCCCATGATAAAGGCCGACAGGCTGATGGCGCCCAGGCTCAGGTACTTGGTTGGGCGGTTGAGAGTACGCCAGATTGCTATTAACCGTTTCATCTATTCAATCCTCTCTTGTATCAGTGACTGGCGACGCCGCCGAGGGCCAGCATGATCCAGATGATCAGGCCATAGAGGCTGATACCTGTGATGGTCAGGGCCGGAAACAGCATGAAAATAATCAGGCCGTGGGCCATAAGTTCCTGTTTTTTGCTTGATGTGGACTCAGACATAGTGATTGCTCCAACGCAGCAGGGTTTGCTTGATGGGGCCACTATAGGGAAAGGATGTGAATGGCGATTGCGCTGCCAATGAATGGGATTTGAGTAAATATGAAAAGTTATGAACAACTGCATATTCAGGATGAGCCACAGATCCCGAAATCTTTTTAGCCGGGGGCGCCAATTTGCAGTATTATCCGCGACCAACAAAGGCTGCGTTGGACATCGGTTGACGATATTCCTTGGTGCCCACCACCTGCAGGTCACGTTTTATTGTGGATCTCTCACCCGCCCAGCGGGGCTCTCACCTGCCGTAGCCGGCGTCATCTGACCCGAACAAAGAGATCAAAAAGGTAGAATAATTATGATGTCTTCAAAGACAAATACCGCTGTACCTACTACATCATCATGGCTGGAACGCTTCTTCAATATCAGCGCTCGTGGCAGCACTGTCCGCCAGGAAGTGATCGCCGGTTTGACCACGTTTCTTGCCATGGTTTACTCAGTTATCGTTGTCCCCTCCATGCTGGGAAAGGCCGGGTTTGATCCCGGCTCTGTGTTTATTGCCACCTGTCTGATTGCCGCCTTCGGCTCACTGCTGATGGGCCTGTGGGCCAATCTGCCGATGGCAATAGGCTGCGCTATCTCACTGACTGCGTTTACCGCCTTCAGTCTGGTGCTGGGGCAGGGCATGAGCCTGCCTGTCACCCTGGGGGCGATTTTCCTTATGGGTATCGTCTTTACCCTGGTGAGCGTTACCGGCATTCGCCAGTGGGTGCTTGCTAACCTGCCCAAAGGGATTGCCCATGGTACAGGGATAGGTATCGGCCTGTTTCTGCTGCTGATTGCCACTAACAGTGTGCAACTGATTGTGGCCAATGATGCCGGTTTGCCGGTCAAGCTGGGCGATATCCACAGCCTGCCGGTGATCGCCACTGTCGTGGGGTTGGCTGCCACTATCGGACTAGAGCGGCGCCGGGTACCTGGCGGCATTTTATTGGTGATCATCGCTCTGTCAGTGTTTGGTTTGCTGTTTGACCCCAATGTGGAGTTCAAAGGCGTGTTTGCGGTACCCGACTTGGGCGCAGAAGGCTCTTTGATTGGCCAGTTGGATATCATGGGTGCCCTTAACCCTGTGGTGCTGCCGATAGTGCTGGCGCTGGTGATGACCGCCATCTTCGATGCCACAGGCACCATAAGAGCCGTGGCCGGACAAGCCAATTTGCTGGACAAGAATGACAACATCATAGGGGGCGGCAAGGCGCTGACCTCGGATTCTGTCAGCTCTATCTTCGCCGGTCTGGTGGGCGGCGCACCTGCCGCTGTTTACATTGAATCGGCCGCCGGTACTGCCGCAGGCGGAAAGACAGGCCTGACCGCCACTGTGGTGGGTGTGTTGTTCCTGCTGATGATCTTCCTGGCACCCCTGTCTTATTTGGTACCTGCCTACGCCACGGCGCCGGCGCTCATGTATGTGGGACTGCTGATGTTGTCCAATGTCACCAAGTTGGACTTCGATGATAAGGTGGATGCCATGGCGGGACTGACCTGCGCCGTCTTCATCATACTCTCCTGCAACATAGTCACAGGCATTATGCTGGGGTTTGCGACCCTGGTTATCGGCCGTATCTGCAGCGGTGAGTGGCGTAAGCTCAAGCCAGGTGTGTTGGTTATCACCATAGGCCTGGTGGTGTTCTATATGGGCGGCTGGGCCATTTAACCCTTAGGCCCTTAGACCCTTATGGCTGGTGGCGGAAACTATCCCCCGCTAGAGTAAGCTTAATCGACTTAAACAAAGACCCCAGCCTAGGCTGGGGTCTTTGTTGTGAGCGCAGAGTCTTTCACTCCCGGGGCATACTTTGAGGATAATGGCTAAGCCGTCCTTGATAACTTGTCCGATACCGCCTGTTAGCTGCAGGCAAGCCCGTCGGCGCCGTATTTGATCATCCCTGAGCTGGAAACGGTCACACTTCTTGAGCCGCTGGCCTGTTTGGCCGGGCAATAGATAAAGGTCACTTCACCTGTGGTGTTGCTGAGGCCATCGGGACGAAAACCCACATTACTGCCTTTGATGGCGTCTTTACTGTCGATGCCTTCCACTACCCGCAGCACTTTTTCACTGCCGCTGGCAGTGGTATAGACCTTGAGGCCATTGTTGAAATTGGCGGCGCAGCCGACAGCACTCTGATAGCCACAAACTTCTACTGTCATGCCGTAGCTGATGGCTTGGTTGCGGGCGAAGGACAAGGCTTGTTCTATGCGGCTTATTTCCGACTGACTACGGTAGCCCTCATACAAGGAGGTGAGAGAGGGAACCCCCACAGACAGCAGTATGGCGGCTACAGCAATGGTGACCATGAGTTCGACCAGAGTAAAGCCGCGGATTATGGAACTGGAAAAATGTGGTACAGCCATAGTCAACTCTTCACACGAATAGATAGGCTTAAGTATAAGTGAATGAGTTGTTAATTACAGCTGTCTTTGCAAATCCTGTGCAGTGGTCGTCAATTCAGCCGCCATCACCATCCTGGCAATTGATATTTTCATCCTGAGAGTGACGGATTCGCCCCGCCTGATTGATGACCAAGGCCTCGGAATGGGGACTGTTGGCCTGACCCGGGCAATATTTGAAGGTACCATTGGTTCCTGTTGCCAATCCGTCCGGCAGAAAGCGTATTGCATCCCGGTTGTACCTGAGTATGTCTTGGCTATCAAAAGCGCTGCTTTGAAACAGTAGCTTGTCGTCATCATCCAGGGCCAGATTACCGTTGCGGTCACTGAAAACCGTTACTCCTTGTTGCCAGGCATCGGCTTCACAGCGGCCATCCTTGAGAGCGCAGACACTGACTCTGACACCATAACTAATGGCCTGATTGCGAGCAAATTGCAGTAGTTGTTGTACTTGTTTGATGCCGGTTTGAGCGCGATAACCTTCGTAGAGCGACTTGAGTGAGGGGGCCCCGACCGAGGCCAGTACCGCCAGCAGAGCCATGGTGACCATGACCTCCAGCAGCGAAAAACCAAGCTGTAAATGACGCATAATCTCATCCTTGAGTGGTGGGCGGCCCGCATCCGGCGAACCTGAGTGTTGTCTTAGTTTAGTCCAGGCAGTGGCTTGGTTCTGGTTTCCTTTTAGATGAGTTTGCACTAAATATTGCACTTGCTTACCTAAGGGATGAATAAGTACACCGAGTTGATCATGGCTACTACGAAGGAATAGGCCTGGTTTTTTCATCTGAGCGGACAATCACTTCTTGCCCGCAGTATGTCGTGATAAGCTATTGCGATTGTATGCGAACAAGCAAAATCGCGAGCTATTTCTCTGGTCAAATTGCCGTGGGAATGGTCAAGAGTTGCAGAAGAATTCCAAGCCCTAAAGGAGTGCCTGATGAAGAAAGTGGAAGCCATAATCAAGCCGTTTAAACTGGACGATGTCCGTGAGGCGTTGGCTGAGATAGGAATAACCGGTATGACGGTTCTGGAAGTCAAAGGTTTTGGCCGTCAGAAGGGACATACAGAGTTGTACCGTGGTGCCGAGTATATGGTCGACTTTCTGCCCAAGGTGAAGATAGAACTGGTGATTCAGGATGATCTGCTGGAACAGGCACTGGATGTGATTGTCGAAACCGCCCGTACCGGTAAAATCGGCGACGGCAAGATCTTTGTGACCGATATCGAACGCATTATTCGTATCCGTACCGGTGAAGAAAACGAAGAAGCGGTATAAAAACGAACGTAAAAAATGAGGTTCATTGCAGGTTAGCGTGGACTGGAAATGAAAACGGTTGGAGAGTTATTGTTTAGTCGCCAAATAAAAACAATGACCCACTCCAACCGTTGTCGATGTCGAATATTACCAGCACTAGCTTGACAGTGTAGTGGTCAAGTTAATTGACCACTACAAGGCTCCTGCGGCGAACTGTAATGGTCGGCAATGAACGGCTGAACATGCCACAAGGATTGCACTTTGAAGCCAAGGATTATCTGCAACTGGTCGATGATACCGGACGTATTATCCGCCACGACAAGCGCGGCCACATTACTGCCGCCACAACAACCATTTTGAATCGTTTAAACATCCCCATCGACAACTGGCTCAAGTTGACGACTGATTTTAGCCGTCTATTCAAAGGGCCGGTTGGGACACTGGAATCTCTTACAGACTACTGTATTCACCTACAACGACGACGAAGACAAGGGGCCGCTAATTGTCAGAAGTTGTTTAGCTGAATCCCCGAGGCTCCAAGATATTTATCTCCAATCGAACTTTGTTCGACCGACATCGTGTCTGAAATTCGACTTTTTCGCTCATTTCAATAACTGAATGGCCCTCAAAAGGCTTGAAAGATGATTTTCTCCCAGTGAAAACATCAATGTTTCTGTAATCCAGGCAACTAGAGTCTTCACTCAGCTAACATTGGGTGTCTTTGTTGTTTACGGGTTTACTCATATTGATGCCTAACGCTGCCAACACAGGCGAGCGGAACGTAGTGTAGCGAGTCCAGCACGGCGGTCTTTTGCCGTGCGATTGTGCTTGGCTTTGTTATACACTTTATAAACCTTGGATAAACTCTAGAAGGCTTTGGCCTTTTTCAGCCATGCCTTGCACACCAGCTATACGTTTGTTGGCGGAAACCACGCCATCTAACAAGTTTTTAGTTTTTTGCCATATGCTTGATAATTTATTAAGTTCCTCGCTACCTTTAGCTTCTTTGAATACACCCTCATTTAAAATGACCTCACCATAGGCGGATTGCACCACTTCCTCTAGGGCCTTTGCCCCAACAGCCTTGTAAGAGGATATAGCCTCTTCTATTTTTGAAAGGTGTTTCTCTATGATGTTTTGTGTGTACGGTGGCAAAGTAGAACCACGTAAAGCTTCGCGAAGCTCGACTGCCATTTTTCTTAGCTCGTCCAAGCTAGATTGATCAATCAATTCCTCTTCGTTTGGCAAGATCTCAGAACAAAACCCCAAGACGGTTAAGACTTCAGGAGTTATCTGCTGTTTTGATTGCGCCCAATGCCCTGGAATAAGCTGAACTGCAAAAGTGGCATTACACTTGTTTAGGCTTGGCTCATATAGGCTCGATGTATATCCAGCTTTTAACATTTCGCCTCGTATCACTTCAACTTCATCATGAAGATCAGCTAAACACCTTGAGATTGCAAAATTTCTCTTGTGTTGATCCGATTCATTCAAGCCAAAAACCTCAGACCAAACTTCATGAGCCGGAGTTTTATCTGCCTTACCCTTAACCTTATCGAGAATGCTTTTTATTCGATAAGCTGAATTTATATTCTTAGCCATTTATGATCCATTTGAGTGACTACATTTTGTATAACAGCTGTATAGTGCGCATGCGCGTTTTAGTCCTCGGAGGAGTGTAAACGCGCATCGCTATCTGTTTGTATTAGCTGGATATAATAGAGTTTAGTCCAAATATCCCTTGCAGCTAAACGCGCATGCGCGGTTTCCAAAGCCATTATCTACCAGCTATATCTTTTAACTTTATGAATTTGATACTATTTTCTAAATATTACAGAAATAACGCGCAAACTTAGCTGCAAATTCCTGGCATTTTGTCCGGAACGGCCAATAATACTGTATAAAAATCAGTTCTGAGGTGCTTGTCATGAGCGCCGCAAACGCTACAACCCAAGCCCTACAAAAAGCGTTAAGTAAAGCCATGGCTACCGCACGGGTGCAAACTCTGTTCGTCCCTGCATTCCGTTGAAAACGAAAAAGTGTTGCTGCTTCCAGCCTTAAGCTTAAGGAAGTACTAAAGCTAAATGTTTGAATTGGTTATACAATACCCAGTACTGAATTTGAAAACAATTAGCCAAAGGTCAAGTTTTTGACAAAGGCAACAAAACCCTGATTTAGTTTGTTTTTGAAGCAGAATTGACTGGGTGTTTGCATTCTTCCCTGTTTTCAACGGTCACAGTCCCACCTAGTACTGGCAGAGCTTCCGGCCACGGTGTAGCCAATCACCTGCGGTGCGCCTTTCGCACAGGCGCTCCTGTGACTCGCTGCGAGTACGTCCCTGTAAGCTCTGCCTCGCCATCCCTGGCTCGGAAGGTCACAGTTTCGCCTGTGCCTGAAAATGAGGTGTATGCCTGCAGATCTTTCAAATAGTTCAAGCTACTCAGGGTCAACAGAATTGCACCAATTCCCCCTCGGTGTCGCCGAAAGCCGTTGGCGCAAATAACGTGGCTGAGGCATGGATGCCGAAGCAGCGCCAGTCGAATCAGGGATGAGCGTCTGAAGCGGTAGTTATTTGTGCCATTAGGCCGAGGGGCTTTCGACACCGTGCGGGGCGGCACGGGAGATCCAAGAGGGGATTGCTGCTGATCCCTTCTTGGTCGGGTATGGGGCGAAGCTCCACGACTTTAGGCCGCTAGCACAGCGGCTAGCATAGCTTTCAGCTCAAAATAGCCAAATAACATTGGTTGGGCCATCAGGCGATGGATGTTTCTCATTGCCTGCCGCAGGCTTAAAAAGGAAGGGTGCCATGCCTAGGCCAAGATATACTCAAGTCTGAGTTAGTACATACGCCTTGGATCCAGGCCTGTGAGTCGACGCAGAACACAAATGGGGCTTATTCGCACTTTCCTTATTCGCACCTTCAGCCCCTTTGTTTTTGATTGGTTTTCTTGAGATTAAGCCAAGATTATTTCCATTTATCTCTGAGGAACTCAGGCTCCATATATTCGTCAGGATAACGTCTCTTGCTGTCCCGGCGGCGCTGTTTTACCCGTTTGTTCTTTTGCTTACCCCTGACATGATCTCCCCATGGAGCATCATCGTCGTCGAAATCATAGTGGTTTGACATGATCCATTTCCAATAACACAGTGCATATAGGTTGCACCGCTCCTTTTTACCTAAAGCGCCGGTCAAGCTAAAGTGAGAAATTTAGCGTCTCAAGGTAAAAATTATTGCATGTCTGTCCCCGGTTTCCTTCAGGCATTAACCTGACTCTTGCTAGCCTTGTTTACGAAAACGAACAACAAACATCCCATCGGCATTGGCTTCAAAGGGCCAAATCGTCAAATACTGTGTCTGTTCACCGCTGAATGGGTGGCTGAGCGTTTCCAGAGTAAACTCGGGCCGCTTGGCCAGAAAGGCATCGACCACCTGGCGGTTTTCGCTGTCCGCCAGTGAGCAGGTGGCGTAAACCAAGGTGCCACCTGGCTTGACCGCATCGCAGGCACGGCTGAGTATGTCGAGCTGCAGCGCGGGTTTATCGCTGATGGCCTGGCTGTCATCCAGCCAGCGCATGTCCGGATTTCGGCGCCAGGTGCCGGTGCAGCTGCAGGGGGCATCGACCAGCACGCCGTCAAAGGCTTCTCTGGCAACCGGCAGGGCATCGCTGCGCCAAGGCGCAACCTTGATGTCGAAACCGGCGCGTTTGGCGCGTTTTTCCAGTTCATTGAGTGCTGCCGGGCGGATATCCGAGGCGGTAATAGTGCCAAAAACGCCTTTGGCGGCGCCATCTTGTTGCATCAGCGAGCTGAGTTGCAGGCTCTTGCCACCGGCACCGGAGCAGGCGTCCCACCAGTTTTCGCCGGCTCTTGGGGCGCAAACCTGGCCTATGACCTGGGAAGCCAGATCCTGCACTTCAATAAAACCTTCTTTATAGAGTCTGATTTCATTGAGGTTGATACTCTTGCTGCCAAGGCTGATGGCGTCACTAAATACGGGAGCGGCGCTTGCATCGACTCCGGCGCTTCTGAGCTCGGCCAGGGCCTTGGACAGCGGCATATTTTGCACCCTGGCCCAGATAGGCGGGCGGCTGCAAAGCGCGTCTATCAGCAGCTCTTCCTGGGCCTCTGGCAGCGGCGCCAAGGTCTGCCAGAACCAGTCCGGCGCCAGGTCTCTTGCCAAGACATGTCGGCCAGAGACCTTGAATACCAATGCGGCGGCGGCTTTGGGGGCCAGAGCCTGCTCAGGCAGGGCGAATGACTTGCCGGCTTGTTGCTGCCAGGCACTGATATTGTCCGTCCAAGGGTGGGCTTCTATCGCCGCCGCCAATGCCAGGCGCTGGAACCACAGGCTTTGCTCATCGGTAGCTTCAAGTTGTCGCAACCAACCCCACCAACGAAACAGGGCAAACAGGGTCTCTCGAATGACTCTTCTGTCTTTGGAGCCGTGTTTCTTGTTGCTGCGGAAATAGTTCGCCAGCACCCGATCGGCACTCTGGCGACTGTCGAGGATTTCGGTGAACAGTGTGTTGATGGTGTTGGCATAACTGGCGGCACGTTTTTGGGCCGGAGTCAGTGAAGGGCTTGGCGCGGTCAAAGGTTTCTCTGCATCAAGTGTGGATAGCAATGGCGCCAATATTAACAGAAGTGCCGCGGCCTGTCCCCGGCACCTTGTTTGCTACTGTTTACCAATGCTTATCACACTGCTCAGACTTAGCGGGTAACCATTTGCGCTATCTGTTTGGCCCTGTCTTCATCGCTTAACTGGTCTCTGGACTCTGGGGTGACTATACCTTTTTGACAGGCCGGGCGCAGAGCCAGCGTATCGAGCCAACGTTGCAGATGAGGCAGGCCTTGAATATCTATGCCGCTCCAGTCGTAGATCCGCACCCAGGGCCAGGTGGCCATATCGGCTATGCTGTACTCATCACCGGCCAGATAGGCATGTTTGGCCAACTGATTATCCATCACCTCAAACAGGCGCCGGCCCTCTTTTTGATAACGTTCTATCGCGGCCGGGATCTTCTCCGGAAAATAGCGATAGAACACATTGGCTTGTCCCATCATGGGGCCTACGCCGCCCATCTGGAACATCAGCCATTGGATGACCTTGGAGCGCTTCTTGGCATCAACAGGTAAGAATTTCGCCGTTTTTTCAGCCAAGTAAAGCAGGATGGCACCGGATTCAAACACCACGAAATCATCGTTATCCCTGTCTATGATGGCCGGGATCCGGCCGTTGGGATTGATGGCTAAAAACTCGGGTTGTTTCTGTTCATTGGCACTGAGATCCAGATGGTGTACCCGGTAGGGTAAGCCCATCTCTTCCAGGGCAATACTGATTTTAAAGCCGTTGGGGGTTGCGGCGGTATAGAGTTCAATCATGTGTGTCTCCTTGATTTATCCTTGCTTTTATCCTTGTTTTGGCTGGCTCATTGCCGGGCGTTGTCCGGTTTGCTCATACCAGCTCTGCAGCACAGGGAAAGGCTGCAGTGAAATCTGCAGATTTTTGATGAATCCCAATAAGATATAGGTGGTGATATCGGCAATGGAGTAGTTTTCACCGGCCAGATAAGGGGATTCACTCAGGCGCTGCTCCAGCAGAGGCAGGAAAGATTCCAGACGCTTGCGGGATTCTTCGCCCCAGGCTTGAATGCAGGTTTCCCGGTCGCTGTAGATGCCGCTGATATTGCGAAATGCCTGAAAGGCAGGTAACAATCCCTGCAGTTCAACGATGCGCTGCCACATCTCCACCTTTGCTCGCTCCAGCGGCGTGCTACCAAAGAGCTTGAGCTCGGTAGGGAACAACTCGTCGAGATAACGACAGATGGCTACAGACTCGCACAGATAACTGCCATCATCCAGCTCCAGCAGCGGAATGCGGCCATTGAGACTCTTGGCCTTGAATTCGGCCGAGAGATTTTCTCCGCCGCGAAGATCGACGTTTACCCGCTCGATATCTATGCCTTTCTCCGCCATGAAAATACTGACTCTGCGGGCACTTGGGGTAGGTCCGAGTTCATACAGCTTCATCTATCTTTCTCCATCTGTCTTGGGCCGTTTAGTTATTTTTCCTGGCTTGGCTGTCAGGAAAATGTATTCAAATCTTTTTCGGAACGATCGTTTAGGTTAGACTTTAGGGGATATCAGAACGATCAGTCAAGAATTAATTTGACTAAATATACAGCACATCATTCGCTGGAAACGCTTGGGAGCAGTATGGCAAGAAGTTGCAATTTTGACCGGGAAGATAAGCTGAAATTGGCAATGGAACTCTTTTGGCAAAAGGGTTATGCCGCCACTTCAGTGGCGGATCTGGTCGAGCATCTGGGGATCAACAGATTCAGTCTCTATAACACTTATGGCGACAAGCTGAACCTGTACCGGCAGGCGCTGCGTCTGTATCTGCAGCAAAACTCGTTGCCAGCGCTCGACAGCCTGCGCGCCGAAGGCGCAGGGTTGCAACAGGTAATTGATTATCTTGAACAGTTTGTGGCCCTGCAGCGAGAGCAAAAATACGGCTGTTTCCTGCAAAATGCGCTGCTGGAGATGAGCCTGGAGGATGCTGTCGTACAGCAAGAGAGTCGGCACTTGTTTGACTCCATCAAGGAGGCGTTTGCCAAGGCGCTGACCCACGCCAGAGAGCGCGGCGAGCTTAACAGCGACAATACCGAGGCTCTCGCGGCCTGGTTACTGCTGCAACTGCAGGGGATTCGGGTGCTCGGCAAGGCCGGTTTGCATCAGGAGTTGCAGCAGGCGCTGAGTGTGATGCGCGCTCAGCTTGGACGTTGAGCCAGATTGTCCCTGGGCAGTTTAAGCCCGGGTACGGCAATCAATAATCCAGGAACAGACATCAATAATCCAAGTCCAGCGCAAAGCACAGATAGCGCATCAACGCCTGGGTGTGTTGGAACTCACTGGCACAGAAGTCGACAAAATCGCTGCGACAAACCTGCTCTTTTGTCAGCATCTTAAGCGCCACAAAGTCTTTGCGTTTCAACTCGTTTATCAATGGGTGGCTTTTATCGAACCCCTTGGGTGGCCTCACTAGGCTGTCACCGTCCATCGTAAACCCATGGCGCTGTAATTCCTCCAACGCCTTGCTGTAGGCGCGTGGGTTGTCGTCGATACATTGTCTGATGGCGCCGAGCACCTTGGATTCGGGGCGCCAGATCCCGGCAGCGATAAAGCAGCCATCGTTGGCCAGATGCAGATACAACCCGGGAGCGTGAACATCCTTGCCCTGAAAATGGCGAAACTGGATCCCGACATTGAGCTTGTAGGGCGACTTGTCGTGACCAAAGCGAGTGTCCCGTTGTGGCCGCATCAAACTGCCTCCGACCTTCTTGGCGACCGCCGTCAATCTGGGAGACAAGGCCTGAATAGGCTGCTGCATCTGTTCAATAAATGTCAGTGCCGGCCCCCTGAGCAGGGTTTCATATTCGTCCTGATGTTGCTTGAACCAGGCCCTGTCGTTGTTGTTTTCCAGCCGGGTCAGAAAGGCAAAACCTTGTTTGCTGAAGCTCATCTTTGTTCTCCATTTTCTTCACGGCGATATCTCAGGTGAAAGCCTGTTGTGAGTCAAGTGGTTTTACATTTTTAAAACAAAGATAACCAAATTGGATCCTGTGTAAATATCGGTGAGAATAATTCTCATTTGTCAGCTTGATTCTTATAATGCCGCCTTATTTTTAAGGGGAGATGATAGATGACAAGCGAACAATCCCGGCGAATGGCGCCGAGCGGCAAGCTGCCATTACTGCTGTGTGCCTTGGCGCCCTGGCCCTTGCTGGCCGCCACTTCTCAGCCGCCCAAGAGTGGTACCAGCGTGCTGGGTGAACCTAAGGTGGAAGCGATAGAGATCATAGAGGTGCGTGGCCAGCCTTTTCGTCGGGAACTGACGCTGACCCGTCCGGGCGAAGCCTTGGTGACATTGGAGGACATAGAGGAGCAACAGGCGGGAAACTTTGCCGAAGTGCTGGACACAGTGCCCG
This sequence comes from Shewanella sp. VK101, assembly GCF_056497865.1. Lineage (NCBI taxonomy): Bacteria > Pseudomonadati > Pseudomonadota > Gammaproteobacteria > Alteromonadales > Shewanellaceae > Shewanella > Shewanella sp. VK101. The sequence goes on along the minus strand of NZ_CM151402.1, from coordinate 3,541,493 downwards.
GCATCACTCTTGATGGCGGCCCTCGTAGCGGCGGTGAGAAAGTCAATGTTTGGGGCTTTGGTGAGACAGAAGATCTCAATGTCTATGTTGACAACGCCCCGGTCGGGTTTGAACAGTATCGCTACGGCTCTTTCTTTATCGACCCGGATATGGTCAAGCGAATTGAGGTGATCAAGGGCGCCCACGATCCCCGCTCCGGCAATGGTGGTTTCGGTGGCTCCATGTATGTGGTGACCAAGAGTGCCGATGATTTTCTGGATTACGGCAAAAACTTGGGCGCCAGAGTCAAGGCTAGCTATGCCGATAACAACGGCTTGGAGACTTACACAGGTACGCTTTATGGCCGCTTGAACTCAGGGCTGTCGGCACTTGTTAACTACAGCTATAAAGATGCCGGTGATCTTGAGCTGGGCAACGGCCAGGTGTTTCGTTTCTCTGGCTATCGGCAAAATAACCTCCTGGCCAAGCTGGATTATGAGCTGGGGGCGCACAAGTTGTCTTTGAGCTATACCTCCTATGATGATGAAGGCCGTAAACCCTGGGCCAACCGCCGCGGCGAAATGCCCACTGTATCTGAGTTCAATATCAAAAAGTACGGCTCTTTTGAGGCGGCAGAATACGCCAATACCGCCCTCAACAGTTACAAAGACAGCACAGTTTCACTCAACTACCGTTATACACCGGCCAGTCCGCTGTGGGATCTGCAATTGGCGCTGTCCAGCAGCAGTAACGACAGGCACTGGGTAAGGCCCCAGATAGCCTTCGATAAGATGTTTGTTTCTGTAGGTAACTTTGGCCACGAGTCCTGGCTCGAATACGACAGGGACTTTATCGATATCAACAACACCAGCCAGTTGGGTGACCACTTGTTGACTGTGGGGCTGCAGTACCGCTCGCTCGATCGCCGCTCACTGGTATTAAACAAGAGTTATCAGAACAAGGCGGAGAAAAACTTCGGCCTGTACACGCCTTACTATCAGCCTGGAGGTCGCCAGGATACCTACGCCTTTTATATCAGCGACAGCATTGCCCTGACGGATAACCTCATTCTAAAACCATCGCTGCGTTTCGACAGTATTTACAGCATAGGCCATGGCAATCTGGCGCCGGATTACAACGACCCCAGTGTCGGCCATGATTTTTCCTCTACCCGCCACAGCGGTTGGTCGCCAAGACTTGGGCTGGAATACCGTCTCGGTGATGTCAGTTTCCTGACCCTGGACTATGCCTACAGCCTGCAAGCACCTGTGGTAGATGAGATTTATGCAGTGCAATATGCCAAGGCCAGTAGTGCTCAGGCGACCAGTCGCGGGGTAGATGTCGAGCGGCTGCACGCCTACAAGCTTGGGCTGAGCAGCGCCTTTGATGGGGTCTTCGCCGGCGATGACAGGCTCTCGACCCAACTGACTCTGTATTGGAATCAGGGAAAACAGGATATCGCCCAGCGCAAAGGGCTCTGGGTCGACAAGAGTCAGCCATTTGAGAGCGGCTATGTGAATCTCGACGGCTACGATATCTACGGTGGCGACTTCGAGGCTCAATACCGTTGGCACGATTGGTTTGCCGACTATACGGCTTCCTATACCCGAGGCAAGCACAGCGGCAGCCTGCGTGACAGCAGTGGCAGGGATGAAAACCTGGCGGACATTCCTCCGCTTAATATGCGTCTGCACCTGGGGTATTACCTGACTCCCGAGCTGTCACTCTCCTGGCGTGGCAGTTGGTATGATGCGCAGCAGAAGGTGCCGGATGAGGGCCTGTTTGTCAGCGACAGACCCAGCCAGGCCTATTTTCTGCAAGACTTGTATCTTGCCTTCCAGCCGGAAGATATGTTGCAGGGGCTTGAGCTGAGGCTGGCGCTGCGTAACCTGACCAACCAGTATTACAGTCCGCATCTGGCCGATGGCATTGCGGCTCAGGGACGGGACATTCGCCTCAGTCTGGCGTACCAGTTCTGATAAAACCCCAGTTATTTTGTGCTTTTGTGAGCTGCAAACCTGATCAAGCTCTGATTTTGCGGCATAATGTGCGTTTTGCCTGACCGAAGAATATTAGTAATGACTTCAGAAACTGAACTGCAAAGCCGCTGTGGCGGGAAATGTGAACTCTGTGGAGCCGAAGGCGCTCTGTCTGTCTACGATCTGCCTCACTCGGGTGATCGCACCGACGGTGACATCATGATCTGCGCTACCTGTGAAGGTCAGATTGCCGCTCCGGACACCATGGATGTTAACCACTGGCGTTGCCTGAACGACAGTATGTGGAGTCAGGTTCCTGCCGTACAGGTAATGGCTTACCGCATGCTCAAGCGCCTCAGTGGCGAAGGTTGGGCTCAGGATCTGCTGGATATGCTTTATCTGGAAGAGGATCTCAAAGCCTGGGGCGATGCCGAGTCTCTGGCGGCCGACAGCGATGATTCGGCGCCGACACTGGACAGCAATGGCACTCAGTTGGCCGCCGGTGATACCGTAGTGATTATTAAAGATCTCAACGTGAAGGGCACCAGCTTTGTGGCCAAGCGCGGCACCGCCGTGCGTAACATAGCTCTGACCAACAACCCTGAGCATATCGAAGGCCGGGTCAATGGTACCCGCATCGTTATCCTGAGCTGCTATGTGAAGAAATCTTAAGCGGAGCTGTTCGCCTCTTCGCTGATTAATTCAGTTAAAAAACGCCGCAGAAATCGATTTCTGCGGCGTTTTTTATTTCAGGGCTTGGGATTTGTCGCACGCTGGAATATGATGCCTTGTTAAGAATCTTGCTATCGAGATAATTATGTCGCAGGAAGAGCTAAAAACACAAACCCACAAGCCACAAGCCAAAGATATCAAGGATGGCGTAGACACCATAGTCAGTCAGTGGCTGGCCGCCGGTGTTACTGATGATCTGCAACCGATGGAAGTCTTTGGTCGCCTGGCCAGAATACATAAGCATATAGAAACCGAAATCCTTCGCTGCCATGGCGAGTTCGGTCTGCGTCAGGGGGAGTTTGATGTACTGGCAACCTTGCGTCGCAGCGGTGAGCCTTACACTCTGACCCCAGGGCAATTGCACCAGAGCATGATGCTGACCTCAGGCGCCATGACCAGCCGTTTGGATAAGCTGGAGCAGAAAGGGCTCATCTGCCGCAGCCACTGCACCGAAGACCGTCGGGCGGTGAATGTACAGCTTACTGCCGAAGGCAAGGCCAAGGTAGAGGCCGCACTGCCGGCCCATATGGCGGCTCAGCAGCAGTTGCTTAAAGGGATCTCGGTCAAAGACAGGCAAAAACTGGCTGCGCTGCTTAAGGGCTGGCTGGGTGAACTTGAGTCCTGATTTAGGTTGCTACAGAATTGACCCTTACCTGTTGTTATTGGCTAGTTTTAGCTGACGGATAGTTGGCCATCTGATAGTCAACATAGCTCAGAGTATATAGAAACACTCTGTGCGATTGACTAGTCAGTGGGCAAGTATCTTGGCTTTCTCTTGTTCGTATTCGGTTTCTGTTAAAACACCTTCATCAAATAGGGACTTTAACTCTCGAAGTTCGTCAAATTTATTCATTTGCGTACCCAATGCGTTGTTTTCGTCATTCTCAAGACAGGCAAATACTAATTCGGCACGAGGGAAGTTTCCTGCTATATGCATTCCCGTTGATATTCGTTCCCGAAGTAACTCGAAACGACGATTTTTGTTATTGCAAAAGGCTATAGCTCTGCTTTCCGCACTAGCTCTTACTGATTGTACCGATACAAAACCTGTCGCTCCTTGGTGAAATATACGGTATGCGTTGGAGTCTGGAATATCGCTGCGTAGCACAGTTTCTTCCCCTTCATAAGCAGCGTTCTCAAAACTTGAGCGGCTCTTGTCAGCTCTTTGAATACTGGATGCTGAAGAGCATCCATTTATCAAAATCAAGCAGGTTACTAGGCATGCAAGTCGTTTCATAAAACACCATTTATGACAATCTGTTAGGGAAGGTCAGTTACTAAGAAAGTAAAGAGTTCCTGACATTAGCATGAACTATGTCAGGAGAGGAATATCTGAGCGTAAGAGCTGTATTATTTTGGTGATGGGTGCAGAACCGCCACCAGATAGACCAAACACAAGCTGTTCAGTGGCATTACTGGGTTACTCCAGATCATCCGGGTGTGGCGTCCGGCTTCACCGAATACCGCCAGCAGCAGATCCGAGGCGCCATCCAAGGCTCTGGGGTGGTCGAAAAAGCCGTCGGCCACATTGAGCACTCCCTCGAGGCGGATAATCTGTTTTATTCGTGAGAGGTTTCCCAACGCCTGTTGCAATTGGGCTATGGCGTTGAGCGCCGCTAACTGACAGGCGGCATAGCCATCCGACAATTCCAGATCTACCCCTAGCCGACCCTGATACTTTATCTTGCCATCTTCGAAGGGAAACTGGCCTGAGGTCAGTAGTTGATGGCCGCTAATCACTACAGGCTCGTAGTTGCCGAGCGCCGAAGCGACCCGGGGCAGACTCATCCCCAGGGCGTTGAGCCGCTGCTCAGGTGTGTCATGCATCATGGTTAGATTCCTCACAGGTTTGACGACGCCAAAGGGGAGACAGCCATTGGGACAGGATAACCGGATGGGCACTCAGCCAACGTCCGGCAGCTTCTTCTGCGCTAAGGCCTTCGCGGTTGATGGCATAGTCCAGCTCGGCAATGTCCCTATTGAGCATCCGAATATTATCCAGCACCCGCAGCTGAGCCTGAGTAAAGTGACCGGCGGCATTTTCTGCCAGCAAGAGTACGGCGCGATCTTTGCCACCCAGCAGACCTTTGGGATCCTTGAGTTCCCGTATCTTGTATTTATGATGCAAAAACTGGGGTTGCCACAGGGGCACCACGGCCCAGACCTTGTGTTGCAGCGCATCCTCAAAGGCGTCGAAACATTGCTGCTCAGTGCCGGTATGGAACTCATAGCCGGCCTGTTGCAGACCATAATCCTGCATCATCTGTTTTGAGAAACGGCTGATGCCGGCACCCGGGCCAATGCCTTGAATGTGGCGGCGCATTTTCTCCAACACGTCTGGGCGCAGTAGATCCGTCACCGAATCCACCTGCTCTTGCGGCACATATTCTGGTACGCCCCAGAGGGCATAGGGTTCATAATGCAGCCCCAGTTCCCGCACCTCTAGATTTTGCCTGACCTTATCCAGATAGATGCCGTGGCTGTGGGGTAACCAGGCGGAGCAGAGCAGATCAAGCTCGCCCCGGCCAAGTGCGTCGAAGTTGGCCTGATGATCGGCAAAACTCAATTGCACCGATTTACCCATGATATCCAGCACATGGACAACAATGGCGGCAGTGGCCCGGTGAAAGCTGAGATTGGTGACTCCCAGCCGCAGCGGCGTTTCCCGTGATGCTGAAGTGACTGCTTGGTTTGGTATCGGGTTTGGCATGGGGTTTCTCCTGTTAATGGTATGGCCGTTAGGATCAGCGAAATCTCAGCTTGGGCATGGCTTCTCCCAGGACCTTATTGTCCGGTGAGAAGGGAAAAATCATCTCGACGGTAATGCCGTTGGGGTCTTCCAGAAACAGTTGATGTTCAAGAATTTCAGGGACCTGCCGCTCGCGAAAATGCAGCTCAAGTGCAAGCAGTTTGTGCTGCATGGCACTTAGGTCTGCGCCGCGAAAGGCCAGATGATCCACGACGCCGGAGCCATTGGTGCTGCGCCTTTGTCCCAGGTAGGCCTCGAGTGCCGGGTTTTGCTCGGCGGCCACCAGATGCAGCACAGGTTTGTCTGCGGCATACAACCAATGGCCCGGAAAGGCGAACGCAGGGCGGTAGCCCTCGCTCAAGCCGACAACCCGGCAGTAGAAATCTCGGGTCTGCTGCAGCTTACTGCTGCGCAGTGTGTAGTGATCCAATCCCTGAATATTCATGATGGACTCCTTGGTTTCAGTTTCCTGCTACACCGGCGCTCAAAGGTTTGAAGCGGAAGATGTAGTAAGGGGGTTGGTTTTCGGCCTTGCCATCGTTCAGTGGCGCAGACAGCGGCAGCTGTGCGGCGGCGCTGTAGAGGAAGCCATCGGCACCCAGGCTGACACCGTCTGGCCAGATCATTCTCGGATCTGTGGCAAAGGGGCGATACTCACGACTGCTTGCCGGAATAATGCCGATACGGCGCTCGCCGACTTCGGTGAGATAGAGATTGCCGTCGACATCTATGCTCAGGCCGCCGTTATTGGGTTTGTGGGCCCAAAACTGCACCTGATTGGCCAGCACGCTTGCCGGCAGGGAAGGATTGGCCAACGCCAACATGGGGATCCGGTACAGTTCCCCCTTGTTGAGCGGGGCAAAGTAGAGCCACTTTTCATCTTTATCCATGGCAATACCATCGACGCCCACATAAACGGGAATCGATTTCTGCCCGGCTGTGCCGGCATCTATCACTATCGGGCGCTTGGTGTCGGGCATCACGCTCGGGTGGCCCTGCAGTACCCGGCGGCTCTGGCCTGTTTTGAGATCTACCACCACCAGAGCAGCCTTGTCGCCCAAAGGCCCGGTGGCAATGCCTTCATCGGCGATAACAATCAACTGATGCTTGGGGGATATCAGTAAGTCATTGTGCTGCGACTCCGGCAAGGATACCGGCGAAGGCAAGTGGATAATCCGCTCCAGCTTGTCGGTATTGCTGTTCCAGGCCACCAGTTTAGGGGTGACTCTGGGGCTGGCCTGGCCCGAGTCCAGCAACCAGACAATGCCGTTGGCATCGGTACGCAGACCAAGAACCCAGTTGAGGCAGGTATCGGGATCTTTCTGGCTGCCGTCGGCGCGAACACAGCCTTGCCAGTCGCGGTTTGGAAATGGTTTGCTGCTGCCATCGGCGAGGATTTCCGCCACCTTGGTTTCAGGCTCGTAAAAGGGGTGAAAACTCACCAACATACGCCCGCTAGGCGTGAAGCTGATACCACCGACAGCCTGCTCTGTAGTGCGGTAGACCTGAACTTGGCTTTCAGAGAATTGCGAAGCGGATGCTTCGGCGGCTGAGATACCAAAGGAGACCATTGTGCCGGCCAGCAGGGTAGACAGAGTCAGGAGTTTCATCGGGTTGACTCCTTTCTTGGGCCGGCCAGCAGCACGAGTTCACTCTTGGCCAGGGTGTGTTGCCAGAGGAAGAAGCCGGTCAGCGCCGCTGAATAGTCGGGTTTTACCGGCAGTTTGGCCACATCCAGCGCATGGACTGTCCACTTGTATCTGTGCTGACGTCCCTCGGGCGGGCAAGGGCCGAAGAAACCGGGTTTTCCCAGATCTGTGTTTGACTCAATGGCGCCTTCCGGTAAGGGGCCGCCATCTTTGCCGCCTGGCAGGCTGTGGACATTGGCGGGAATGTCATATACCACCCTGTGCCAGAAGCCTGAACCAGTGGGAGCATCCTGATCGTAAAAGGTGATGGCAAAACTCTTGGTTCCTGCCGGCGCATTTTGCCAGTCCAGCCTGGGCGCCAGGTTGGCACCGCTGCAACCGAATTGGTTCCAGTAGTAGTCTGCCGGTATGACTTGATTGGCCGTTAATGAGCTTTTCAGTTGTAAATCTGCGCCATGGGCCAAGGGTTGTAATGCCAGAGCACCAAGCCCCAAAAGGTATCCGATACCGTATTTCATGGTGTAATATCCTTTAAATTAACGTGAATTTGGTTGATTGGCGTTATCATAGAGAAAAGCTTATCCTGGGATAAGCAGGCAGCCGTTGGCTTTAGTTTCAAAAATTTTTTGAAAAAGGCGGTTTTGACTGAACCCGGGCTGACAGGAATTCAGATCCCGGCTGCGGCCATTAGGCTTTGGGGTTAAGGTAAGTCTGTGTGCCGATATGGCCGGGTTTGTGTGTTAACGGGATGGATTATGAAGCTGTTTATTCGTGTGGCTGTAGTGTTGGGGCTGGTGTTTCTGGCGGTGATCGCTCTTGGGATCTACAGGTTCAACTTCACCGAGGATGACCTCTATGTCAGGGAAAACGATATGGTGCGTCCACTGGCTGAATTCGATGGCGGGGCCAAGGGGGTGATGAAGCGGCTGTTCAGTCTGGATACCCGTGAACAGTTCAGGATCCGTTTGCCGGACAGCAACAAGTCAGTCACTCTTACCGGCTTTAAGGAAGAGCAGCATCTGGCGTTTGGCGAATATCAGGATGAAGTGGTTCGTGGGGAGGTGTTGCTCGATTACCGTAAGCTGACCCCCTTAAACTTGCCCGGCAATGCCGAATCCATGCAGTTTGTTGTTCCCTTCGCGGTGACTACTCAAGGCTCTGGTGTGTTCTGGTACCTGGGCATGTTCAGATTCGACTATCAAACCGGCGCCATCGCGCATCTGGCCAGCCAGTTTCTCGGCGACCGAATTGAGATTGAAGCCATTACCCCCAAAGAGCCGTTCGACCCGCCTTACAGCGTGACTCTGGCGCTGAAGACCCGCACTCAGGAGCAATCCATGGCCGAAGCGCCGGGCGAGTATGTGGAACGCACTTTCTTTGTGACCCTTAACTCGATTCTGCCGTCTTCTTCCCAATAGGCGCCCGACTGAATGAGCCATGAATCTATGTCTCATCAGGCCGCTTTCCAGGCGCTGACAGACTTTTTCCTCGAGTTGGGGCTTGAACCCAGTGCTTTGGCGCCACTCTTGGATAAGGCTCAGCTGAAAAGTTGTCAGGCAGGTGAGGTGCTGCTGGCACAAGGTGGCAAACAGCAGTCGGGCTTTTTATTGCTCAATGGGCTGTTGCGGGCCTGCCACTATCTGAGTGATGGTCAGCAGCGCTGCAAAGAGTTCTATTTCCCTGGCGAATTTTGTCTGCTTTACAGCAGTTTTCTCAGTGCTGAGCCTGCCCGTTATCAACTTGAGGCACTGGAAAACAGCACTCTGGTGGTCGTGCCCCTTAGCCTGTTTGAGCTTGGCGGGTTTCAGCGCGCCGAGCTTTCATTGCTGCGTGCCCAACTGCGCTACAAGGAGCAGAAAGAAGCTTTTCTATTGCTCAAGTCGCCAGAGCAGCGCTACCTGTGGTTAAAAAATCATTGGCCACACTGGATAAGCGCCCTGAGCCAGGTGCAGTTGGCCAACTATATCGGCATCACCCCTGAGAGCCTCAGCCGTATTCGCCGGCGTCTTAACCTAAGTTAATGCCATCGCCTCAATGGCACAGCACAATAGCGGCCGGTTTCAATCTTCCGGGATACTGTGTTGTCCATTTTTGTTATTTCACAGCTGTTGGTCACTCTGGCGCTGTTTAGCGATCTTTTGTCATTCCAGTTCAGGCACAGGCGCGCCGTGCTCGCTTGTCTGGTGGTGTCGGGCCTACTGATCTCGGCGCATTTTATCTTGCTCAACCACTGGAGCCCGGCCATTTTAATGTTGGTTGCCAGTGTCAGATTCTTTGTCAGTATCTTCACCGTTGACAGACGTCTGATGTGGCTGTTTATGGCCGCTTCGGTCACGGCCGTGGCCCTGAGTTTCAATAAATGGCTCGATCTTTTGAGTCTGGCCGGCAGTTTGTTGCAGACCAAGGCGGCCTTTTGCCGTGATGACAAACGATTAAGGGAACTGATGTTCATCGGCAGCGGTTGCTGGCTGCTGAATAACATCCTGTTGGGTTCGCCGATGGCGGTATTGATGGAGTCTGTGTTTATCGGCAGCAATCTGTTGGGATACTACCGTTTCTATCTGCGCCGCAAAGGCTCGGCGCCCGTACAAGGGGGCTAATTCATGCGCGCCTTGCCACCGATAATCTTGAATGCAGGCACGCCGCGGATCAATGCCTGACGGGCGAAGACCTGGCCGCAGCCGGGGCAGGTACAGGGCGTTTGCGTATGATCTGTCAGGATCCGTTCGACAAAACATTTAACCAAGGCGCCTTTGCCGCCCTTTCGATATTTGAACAGTTTTGCCTTGCAGCCGCAGCAGATGATTTCCACCGTCTGTTGCGGTCCTTTTTTATTGGGCTTACTCACTTGCCCGGCAGTTCGGTTTCCAGCTCAATATCAGTGCAGCCTTTGGGGCAGCGGATGCTGGCAAGCTCTGAGGTGGATTTTGCCGATGGCAAGGTGGCACTCAAGGCTTGTTGGCATTTAGGGCAGGGCACTTTTTTACCGGCCAGCAGTTGTTTGATCAGATTCTTCTGCGCCTTGAAGGACTGGGCGCTGCTTTGGTTGATATTGGAAAAGTCGGCGGATTGAGCTGTCATAGGCAGTATCTGAATTCGTCTGTTACGGGTAAGTAAGTCTGCAGCGATTATAGCCTTGCCGGCGTGGCAAATAAAAGAGGGGCGCCTGGCGCCCCCTTTATCAATGCAGCTTGAGGTGGGGATGGATTATCCGGGTTATCCCCTTGGCAAACATCAGCAGGGTGCCCTTGACCACGCCGTGCAGCTCTATCAAATGGCGGCGATAGAGAGAGGTATAAACAAATCTGGCTATCTTGCCTTCGACCATGACGCCTCCGCCAATGAAAGACATCAGGTTGCCGACCGTGTGGAAGCGTGACAGGTTCACCAGTGAACCGAGATCCTTGTAAAGGTACTCTTTCGAGGGAGTCTTGCCGCTGAGCATGGCTATGATGTTATCCGCTGTCATCAAGGCCATCTGCCTGGCGGCCTGGCCCCTTGGCGGCACCCAGCTGCCGTCCGGCTGCGGACAAGCTGCACAGTCTCCAATGGCAAAGATATGCTCATCCAGCGTGGTTTGGGCATTGGGTTTGACCAGCAGCTGATGGATATGATTGCTTTCCAGTCCGCCAATGCCGTGGAGAAACTCAGGCGCCTTGACCCCGGTGGACCAGATCACCATATCGCTCGGGATCTCTTCGCCTTCACTGGTAGTCAGCGCCTTGGCCGTCACCTGGGTAATACGGGTATTGGTCATCACCCGGACTCCCAGAGTGCTCAGCTCTCTGGCGACTGCGGCCGAGATCTCTTCCTTTTCCACCTTGGGCAGTATTCGTTTGTCGGCCTCAATCAGGGTGACTTCCAACAGGCTGGTATCTATCTTGTAGCCAAAGCCCTTGAGCTGATCCACTGCGTGATGCATTTCGGCCGACATCTCCACCCCGGTGGCACCGGCGCCGACGACGGCGATTTTGATCTTCTCATCCAACTGTTGATGGCTGGCATAACGCATAAACTTGTTCAACAAGCGCTGGCGGATGGCCATGGCCTGCTCTGTGTTGTCGAGGAAGACACAGTGTTCCCGCACCCCGGGAATATTGAAGTCGTTGGCGATACTGCCGATGGCAACCACCAGATAGTCATAGTCGATGCGCCGTGATGGCAACAGTTCTTCACCTTTGTCATCACAAATGGGCGCCAGTATCACTTGCTTGGCTTTGCGGTCTATGTCCGTCATGGCGCCTTGCTGAAAGTGATAGCCGTGAGCGGCTGCGTGACTGCGGTAACTGATGGCATCAACCCCGACATCCAATGCGCCTGTGGCGACCTCATGGAGCAGGGGTTTCCAGACATGGCTGTCGGCGACATCGATAAGCGTGACTCTGGCCTTGGCTTTGCGGCCCAGTTTATGGCCCAGTTTGGTGGCGATCTCCATACCACCGGCGCCGCCGCCGACGATGACGATATTGGCTAACTCGTGCATTTAATGGCTTTCCTGTTGCAGATTTAAAAACAAATTCTGTTATTCCGGCAGGCGAACTCGGTCGCCCTGATTTGCATCAACCCCGCAAGGCCTGAATGATTGAGATCTTTAGACTTTGGCCCGCGGTGGAAAGTCTAGCAGTGGCAGGGTTTGCCAACAATTGGCCTAAAAATGGTTTATATCTAGGGTAAATTCGAGTTTTCTTTTATTAGCTTTTGAAAAATAAGGAAATGATTTTCTCAGAAATGATATTATCTATCGGATTTGTGCCGGAATGAATTGAATAACTGTGATCTATCGCCGTTGTCCGTAGTAAATCTGTGAACTGGCGCTTGTTTGGCCGTATCTTTACCAGTAGATGACAAGGATACGGCCAATTGAGAGCATTGCCTATGGAAGCTTGATTGACTCAGGGGAAATCGGCTCCAGGGCGGTTCAACCAAGGCTTTCCAGGCGAGCTTGACAGTCTTGATAGATGTGCTCCACTATCTCTTCGACAGAGGTGTCTTTGGTGCACTTGTCCATAAAAACTTTGAGCGTGACCAGGGCATGGCCGCTGGGTTTTAATCTCTCGCTGATCATGGCGAAGTAAGCCTCCTCCTTTTCAGCCTTACGCACCACTATGTTCTGAAAACAAAATACCCTGTTACCAGAGTGAGCATGCCACTTACTGAGTCGGTCGAGGGCGATTTCTGCCGAGTGATTGATTTCGATGTGATTGCGCCATGTCGCTTCGGCGCTCTGATCCTGATAATGGGGGCAACGAACTGTGTAATTGATTATCTGGGTAATGGCTGTCATAAGGTATCCTGCCTGGTTGATTCCTGAATTTATCATAGGGGCTGAACTAACAATCGGCCACAGTGACAAGGGTTACAAACGCGGGGTGTACTCCTTATTGCTTGTTGCTCTTAATCTCATTTAGCCTGTATTCGACAGAAATAAACCGGGGACAGATCTCAAAATTTAGCTGTTGCCGAATAACCGTTGAAATGCTGAGCTGATGGGCTTGGAAGCTTGAAGCGAGTGGTAACTGAAAGAGAAGAGGCCCGCTCGGTGAGCGGGCCTCTTGTACAGCTTTCTCATTGCAGGGAAAAAGCAGACTGTGAAATTATATTACACATGTATCAAAGTGCGTTAGTGAAAATTTGGCAAATTTCCTCGTGAGTCGCCTGTTTGGGGTTGGTAAAGCCGCAGGCGTCTTTCAGAGCATTCTCTGCAAGTACAGGAATATCTTCGGCTTTTACTCCAATTTTTGTCAGGTTTTCAGGGATTTTTACTGCCGCAGCCAATTCTTTAATCGCCTTGATTGCTGCCGCAGCACCCTGTTCATCGCTCATGGCACTGACATCAACACCCATGGCTTTGGCAACATCTTTCAGTCTTGGAGCCGCAACCTGAGCATTGTATTCCTGCACATAAGGCAGTAAGAGTGCGTTACAAACGCCATGGGGCAGATCGTAGAAACCACCCAGCTGGTGCGCCATGGCATGTACGTAACCCAGGCTGGCGTTGTTGAATGCCATACCGGCGAGGAACTGGGCGTATGCCATCTGCTCACGGGCCTGGATATTGTCACCATGCTCTACCGCATTGATCAGGTTGGCATGAATAAGCTCAATAGCCTTGATGGCGCAGGCATCGGTGATTGGATTGGCGGCGATGGAAACATAGGCTTCTACCGCGTGAGTCAGAGCATCCATACCGGTTGCCGCTGTCAGGCTGGCAGGTTTTTTCAGCATCAGCTCAGGGTCGTTGACCGAGATGATGGGGGTAGTGTGCTTGTCGACAATGGCCATCTTTATATGACGGCTTTCATCTGTGATGATGCAGAAGCGAGTCATTTCACTGGCGGTGCCGGCGGTTGTGTTGATAGCCACCAGCGGCAACTGGGGCTTGGCGGACTGATCCAGGCCTTCGTAATCTTTGATGGAGCCACCATTGGCTGCAACCAGGGCAATACCCTTGGCGCAATCGTGTGGTGAACCGCCGCCCAGGGAGATCACGAAGTCACAGTCGTTGGCGCGCAACAACTCAAGACCGGCTTCCACGTTACCAACGGTTGGGTTGGGTTGAACGCCATCGAATACAGTGGCGGTAATGCCTGCCTGACCCAGCTTTTCGGCGATCTGTCCCACCAGACCTATGCTGACCAGAGGTTTGTCTGTCACTATCAATGCCCGTTTGAATCCCAGAGTTTGGATATCACCGATAGCATCGTCTACAGCGCCCTGACCCAGGACGTTTACTGAAGGGATAAAGAATTTAGCAGCCATAAGTTCACCTATATATGCTGTTGAAAATGAAATCTGTATCTCTCTCTTGATGTCAAATTACCAACTCATCCGACCAAAAAGTGTGAGACAGCGCCAAGAACTGCGCCGAAAAGAAGGAAAATTAAGAGAAAGTTGAAACTAAGTGACATAAAAGCTGTTTTTATGACACAGATGCAGATAACGCCTTTCTTTCCATGATGGCAGCGGCTCCCACGGCCACCATATTACCCCTTAATACTTGTAGGGCCATTAGCCGAAAGCATGGAATTCTCGCGGATGGGGCGGGGAATTGCACCTTATGCTTGCCAGTAATATCGGGATATTGGGAAGTCAGGTTTACATTTTGGGTTGAACAAAATTTAAGCGATTGATTTGTGCCATAGGTTCATGCTCTCTATCTGACCGCCTATTTGGGTATTGAGATGCAGACGGCCGCCATAGCGGTAATCTGCCGCGGCAAAGGTGCGGTTCATACCAACGGAAACGGCTCTGGCTATGGTATAGGCGGTTCGGTAGCCCTGGTGGAATATTGCTTGTTCCATATGTGCCAGCAAGGCTCTGGCGCAGCCTTGTCCGCGGGCCTGTGGCAGAGTGGCAAAGTCTGTCATCTCTGCACTGAGACTCTTGGGATCCTTTTCGGCAGAAGCCAGGGCTATCAGTTGCCCTTGCCGGCGGATCCCAAAGTAGTCGACATCACTGGCCATGTTCTGCCGTAAAAATTCCGGATCTTCAATGGGGAAGGGGTAGCTGGGAAACACCTCGCTATAGAGCCTGGCCATCTGCGGCAGATCCTCTTCGTGGCAGCGACTGACCTCGGCCGCTGAATGGAATTCAGGCTTGATATCCGCCCTGGCGCGCTCCAGCAGGGTATCCAACTCCGGCATGGTGCGAAACTGCCTGGTTTTGTCCTGGTAGCGGGCGAGAAATACGGCGTCCTGGCCTTGATAAAAATTGGGGATCCTGGCCTCTTCGCTGAAACCATATGCCAAAAACAGACCGGCCTTGTGCTCAGGTAGCTTGGCGATGATTTTACCGTAGCCATGTTGCAGCGCCAGGGCACTCAGTACATCCAGTAAAGGCCCGGGTTCGGCATTACCAAGGGAGATCAGATAGATACGATCATTGGCTGGGCCATGCTGGATGTGGGCGCCGAGTAAGTTGAGTTGTTGATCAAATTGAGCTTGGGTCATGAGTGTGAACTGTCCTGATGCGAGGTGAGCCTGGGCTTGGGATCTGGCTGGTGAATGATGTTGACCAGTAGCAACAATCCGGCGGAGACCAAAATGCCATAGATACTGGGATCCAGACCGAGTTTAGCCAAGCCATCCGGCAGCTTGAGCAACTCTGTCAGTAGCGCCAGCGCCGTGAGGCCACCCCCTAACATGGCGCAAAGTGCCGCAGTGGAGCTGACTCTGGGCCAAAACAGCGCCGCCAGAGTCGGGACAAACAGCCCGGAAACCATAAAGGCATAAGCATAGAGAATGGCATCCAATACCTGCCTGGCCTGACTGGCGAGATAGATGGCTACCAGCCCCAGCAATAGAGTGGCAATCATCGACAGTCTCAGGGTGTTGTTCCCTCTGGGATCCAGCCCGAGCAGATCTTGGGTCAGGTTGCCGGATGCTGCCATCAGGCAACTGTCTGCGGTGGACATGATCGCGGAAAAATATGCCGCGATAATCAGCCCGGTAAAGCCCATTGGCAAGAGATCGCGGATCATCGCCGGCACCGCCATTTCACTGTCCATATGTGGCAACATGACTCTGGCGCACATCCCCAGTAAAACGCCGGATATCGCCATCAGGGGATATTCAAGCACCCCGGCCAGATACCAGGCGCGCTTGGCGGTGGCGCTATCTTTACAGGCAAACATTCGCTGATAGAGAGTCATGGCAATCAGCCACACGGGTGTGATGGTGAGTAGCCAATTGATGGCCGTGATGGGATCTATAGCGGTCAGTGACATATGGGATGGCGGCAGATTGCGGCTCAACCCCTGCCAGCCACCGACCTCGACCAGGGCGTAGGGCAGGGTAAAGCCAATCAAGCCCAGCAATAAAATGAGCCACTGGACGCTGTCGGTATAGATAACCGCCTTGAGACCCCCAAATACAGTGTAAAGTATGGTGGTTCCGCCTATGACCCAGAGCGCCAACTGCAGCGGCGGCAAGGCATCGAAGCCCTTGGGCAGCAGGGTCGCGGCCGCCAGTTTGGCACCGGCGAGGATCTGCGCGCCGGTAAACCCCAGATACCCGATACAGGAGATCAAGGCGGCCAACATGGCGACTCTGGCCCCGAATCTGTGCTTGAGCAGATCCGGATAGGTATAAAAGCGCTCGCCCTGCTCCAGACGTTTGACCCTGGGAATAACAAACACAGCAGATAACCAGGCCCCCAGCAAACCGGTAAACAGCAGCCAACTGCCCGCCAGCCCCATACTGAAGCCGAGACCGGCAAGACCTATGGAAAATCCGCCGCCCACATCCGTGGCGGCAATGGAAAAGCCTACGTGCCTGGCTTTGATATTGCGGCCACCGAGATAGTAGTCATCGCCGTCACTGTGGCGTTTGAAGTGGAAGTAACCAAACCCCAGTAAACCTACGAGGTACGCCAGGAAAATCCCATAATCCAAAGGGTGCATGGATCACTCCTGTAGCAGGAATGATACGTCGGCGCTGCGCCCTTCAAAGTTGGTGGCTATCAGACGCTCGCCTTCCGGGCCGGTTTGCCTGCTGACATATTCCGGCTGCACCGGCATTTTGCCCAGGCCGCCGACGCCATCGACGATAAAGGTGGGAATTGCCGGGCCGGATACCCAGCCGCGGATGCCATGATAGATTTGCAGCATTCGCTGATAACTGACCTGAAACTTGCTGTTGCCCGGCGCCGGATCCATGGCATAGACGTAATAGGGACGTATGCCTATGGATACCAACTCCATCACCAGTTCCTGCATAGTGTCTATGCTGTCGTTGACGCCTTTGATCAGCACGCTCTGGTTGCCGAGCATGATGCCGGTTTCCCTGAGCATGGCGATATGTTTGCTGAATAAGGGGGTGATTTCTCTGGGGTGGTTCACTTGGGTGTTGATCAGTGTGACTCGGTTACGCTTCAGTACCCGGCACAACTCGGGCGTGACCCGGGTAGGAAGCTGCGCCAATAAACGGCTGCCGATACGCAGTATTTTCAGATCCGGTCTGGCCTCTCGGATCATCGACAGAATTTCATCCAGCTTGTCATCTGTGAGCAGCAAAGGATCGCCGCCCGACAGAAGCACGTCCTGCACCTCTGTATGTTGGCGCAGATACTCCACCGAGCGACGGATCCTGTCCATGGAGATCACGTTGAGCGGATCGGACACCATGCGTTTGCGGGTGCAGTGACGGCAATAGGAGCCACAGATGTTATGCACCAGGAACAACACCCGATTGGGATACCTGTGCACTATCGAGGTGCCTTCTGGCATCATGTCATCTTCCGCCAATTGATCGCCCATTTCATGGGGGGCGACCTCCAACTCATCCTGCTCAGGAACATACTGCAACCGAATCGGGCAGTTGGGATCATCTTTGTCCATCAGCTGGGCTATATAGGGGGTGATCCTGGCGGCAATCACTTCATAAACTTGGTCATCGACCGTGCGAATATTGTTGAATACCTGGGATAGTTGTTTGTCATTCTTAAAGCTCAGTGACAAGGTTTCCCGCCAGGAGTGATTGGCAACATCAAACTGCATCAGTGCCTGATGGCTGGAAAATGGCCGCTTCTCTGTGATGACTTTCAGTGGAATAGGATTTTCTTCGCTCTTGTACTTCAGGCTGGTGGCCGACATGGGGATAGTCCTTTTCTGATAATTAACACTCAACAATTAATTTGAGCTCTAATCGTTAGTTATCTAATGATTGCACTATGAGGTTTTTGTATCAACAAAAGATGAGCAATTTGTTGATCTGAAGTTGCATTTGTCGGCGGTGATATTTTTGAAAACTCAGCTATTGAGTCGATGGGCTATGAGTTTGCAGAGCTTTTCTGATAAGCTGGCGCCTTTCGGCTATTGGTGATTTCAGTAGCCCTTTTCGAACCAGTGTGAGTGGGAAGTATTCATGGAAAAGTATGAGCAGTTATTAATCTCGCTGCGCAAAGTGATCCGCGCCATCGACCTGCATTCCAGGCAGCTCAGTAAGCATTCGGGCCTCACCGGACCGCAGCTTATGGTGATGCAGAAAATCGCTTCCATGGGATCGCCGCTCGCCAAACAGGTGGCGACCGAGATCAATCTGAGTCCTGCCACAGTCACCACTATCATCGACCGTCTTGAAGCCAAGGGCTTGGTTATACGTCAGCGCAGCCAAACCGATAAGCGCAAGGTACACCTATTGCTGAGTGAGTCCGGTGCTGCCTTGCTGGCACAGGCGCCCAAACCGCTGCAGGAGCACTTTATTAAGCGCTATCAGGCGCTGGAGGCCTGGGAGCAGAGCCAGCTCTTGTCGGCCGTGGAGCGGATTGCCACCATGATGGATGCCGAAGAGCTGGATGCCGCCCCCATGCTGCTGGTGGGACAAATTCAGCCGAGCGATGAGCCGGAAGCTGTGACCCCAAAGCAAACCAAGAGCTGAGTTTTCCTCTTTACAAGCGGGTCGCCGTCAGCGGCCCCAAGATTGATTTCTGTCAGAACCCCGTTTTCAATCCCTGGTTGCCAATCCCGGCTTTTGTCGGCGATGTCTTGCACTCAATTGGTGAAAGATTGCACAGTCTTGAGTCATTGGTGCAACTCATTTACCTTTGGTGCCTTTTGCGAGACGCTCGCCCAACATCAGGGCGAATTTTCACAAGCTACTGAATTAAAATATTAAATACTTGTCACTTGGCTGACACACCTCTGTCTTATTGCTGTTATTTTGCCCTGGCATGCTATCTGCTCACAGGGAACTTAAGGTGATTGGCGTGGAGTGCTGAGATGGGACTGGAGAAGTTGCTGTATCTGCAAGGGATAGGGGACGGCTTCAGCGACAGCTATGGGCGTTTTTGCCCTACATCGGCCGGCACACGCAAACAGATCCTCAGCGCCATGTGTGGCCCTATACCCGAAGAGGCGAGCGAGCTTTGGATTGAGCGGCGGGTTCATCAGCTCGATGCCGAACCCTGGCAGCAGCTGTTGCCTTCATTTCAGTGGTGCTATCTCGACAGTCTCGGTCTGAGGTTCAGACTCGAGGCGCAGTCTTTGCCATCCAAGGCGCTGCAGCTGACGCTGACGAGTGAACTGGGTGAGGAGTTTGTTGTCAGCTTTTCAGCGGCAGACTGCCCGGTGCGCGGCGATTATCGTATCGGTGAGCGCTGCTATCTTGAGCACGAGCTTAAACTGGACGAGGTTTCCGGCAACTGTGGCATCGCCCCCGGACTTGGCTACCACAGGGTGTCTTTATCTATCATTGAGCGTGAGGGCGATGAGAGGCTGCTTGCTATGGGCAACTTGATGGTGGCGCCAAGGCAGGCCTTCCAAGGCGTACTGCAAAAAAATACGGCGCGGCAAAACGAGCCTCATCGCAGGCCCTGGGGCGTCAGCGTGCAGCTGTTTTCGCTCTGGCAGGAGGATACTCCCGGCCCTGAGGCAATGGGCGACTTTGGAGCCCTGCTGAAGCTGATAACCCAACTGGCCCCCAAGGGGCTGGACTTTATCCTGCTCAACCCCCTGCATGCGCTGGCGCTCACTGAGGATGCCTCCCCAAGTCCCTACAGCCCAATAGACAGACGCCGCCTGCACCCCTTGTATATCTCGCCGCCGCTCTGCGCCGAAGGGCCGGCACCAATCTGTGATGCTGAATCTTTTGCCGAGCAAACGGCCTTCAGCCCCTGGCTGGACTATGCCGCTGTCAGCCGTGATAAGTGTGCCCGCCTCAAAGCAATGTGGCAGCGTTTCAACGCTTTGCCCAAGGATGCTCCCAGGCGCCAGGGCTACGAAGGCTTTGTGCGCCGGGAGGGACTGGCGCTGCAGCACTATGCCCGGGAGCAGGCAAGTTTCGCCACCGGAGACTGGCCCTCAGATGCCGGCTTTTATCTCTATCTGCAGTTTGTTGCCGAAGAGCAGTTGGCCTTGTGTCAATCCCGCGCCATAGAAGCCGGCATGAGTATCGGCCTTATCCGGGATCTGGCTGTCGGCACAGTTGGCTGCGGCACTGAGGTGAGTCAGCATCAGAGTCAGTTTTGCCAAGGTGCCAGCATAGGGGCGCCGCCGGATGCCTTTGCGCCCCAGGGGCAGAACTGGGGGCTGACGCCTCTGGACCCCGTCGGTCTCAAGCAGGCGGATTTTAGCCACTTTATTGAGTTGCTGCGCACCAACATGCGTCACTGTGGTGCCATTCGGATAGATCACGTGATGTCGCTGTTTCGTCTCTGGTGGTGGCCGGCCGAGGCCGAAAACCAGATTGAAACTGCAGTCGAAACTGAGTCTGGCGAGCCTGAAGGCGCCTATGTCTATTACCCCTTCGATACCCTGCTGGCGATTTTATTGCTGGAGAGCCAGCGTGCCCGCTGCCTGGTGATTGGCGAAGACCTTGGGCTGGTGCCGCCGCAAATCGTAGCGCCGCTTAAGCTTGGCGGGCTGTACTCCAATGAGCTGTTCTATTTTTGCCGTGAGCAGCAGGATTTCCCTGACTTTGGTGGATTTCGGCCGCCAAATGACTACAAGCCAAACGCCATCATGATGCTGAGCAACCATGATGTACCGCCACTAAAAGCCTGGCTGGAAGATGAAGATCTCAGGCTCAGGCGGGAACTTGGCCTGCTGGGTGCTGAACAATACGCAAGGGAAAGCGATGACCGCCGCAGGGATATTCAGGCTCTTGAAGTTTGGCTGTCGCAATTTTATCCCTTTGATAACAAGATAAAAGCTGCACTTGCGCCGGACTCTGTCACCTATACCCAAAACTTGATCCATAACCTCGCCGTCACAGTCGCCTCGGGGTGCAGTGCGCTTTTCAGCCTGCCGCTGACAGATCTGCTCGGCGATAAGGTGGCGGTCAATATCCCGGGCACCAGCACTGAGTATCCCAACTGGCGCCGACGTTATTCGTTGGCCGTGGAAAGGCTCAATGATTCCGAGCTGCTGCAAAACCTGCTCAGGGATATCCGCCGGGTGCGCGAGCAAAGATGCAGCGCTGAGCCGGAGCGGCTGCGAGCTCAATCAACAGGAGATGCAGATGAAACAGCAAATCGTCGCCAATGAACCCGCGCCGCACTTTAGTGAGCCAATGCAGGAAAGGCTGGTCCCGGAACTGGACTTTGCCGCCGCCTGCGCTTTGGCCGAAGGGCGCCATGGCGATCCCTTCGCCTGGCTCGGAATGCATCTGGTCGAGCAAAATGGCCGCAGCCGCTTGTTACTGCGCGCCGTGTTGCCCGGCGCCGCCATCGTCGAGGTGCTGGACGCGAAAACCGGCCGTAAGGTGGCCGAGCTTACCCCTGTCGTTGGCGCCGAGCCCCTGTTCAGTGGCTTTATGGGGCGCAGGGTCAAACCCTTCGACTATAGGCTCCGCATCAGCTATCCCCAGGCCGAGCTGGTGCTGGACGACCCTTACCGCTTTGATGCTTCGCTCGATGAACAGGCATGTTTTCTCTTCAATGAAGGCAGTCTGCTGAAGGGCTGGCAGTTGCTCGGTGCCAATTGGCTCGAGTGCCAGGGCGTAAAAGGTGTGCGTTTTTGTGTTTGGGCTCCCAATGCCAAAAGTGTGTCTTTGCTGGGGGATTTCAACCATTGGGACAGGCGTCGCCACAGCATGCGCCGCCACCCGGCCTCAGGCCTTTGGGAGCTGTTTTTGCCGCAAGTCCAGGGCGGTGAGCACTATAAGTTTTTGCTGCAAACCCAGGATGGCAGCTGGCTGGAAAAGGCCGACCCCTGCGCCAGACAGATGCAAGGTGCGCCCCACAACGCCTCGATAGTGCCGATGGCGGACAGTGATTGGCAATGGCAGGACAGTGATTGGATGGCCGCCAGGGCGCAAAGAGCCTGGCACCGACAGGCGGTCAGTATCTATGAGCTGCATCTGGGATCCTGGCGGCGTAACGGTGAAGGCGGTTTTCTCAGCTACGCAGAGGTGGCCGAACTCTTGGTGCCTTACCTGCAATCTCACGGTTTTACCCATGTGGAATTTATGCCGTTGAGTGAATACCCCTTCGACGGTTCCTGGGGCTATCAACCCGTGGGGCTGTTTGCTCCCAGTCATAGGTTTGGCGATCCCGAGGGGCTTAAACTGCTGGTGGATGCCTGCCACAGGGCGGGTATCGGTGTGCTGCTCGACTGGGTGGCGGCGCACTTTCCTTCCGACCCCCACGGCCTGGCGCATTTTGATGGCACTTGCCTGTATGAACATGAAGATCCCCGCCGTGGCCGTCATCCCGACTGGGACACCTTGATCTACAACTATGGCCGCAAAGAGGTGCAGAGTTTTCTGCTCAGCAATGCCTGCTATTGGCTGGAGGAGTTTCATTTCGATGGCCTGCGCCTCGATGCCGTGTCCTCCATGCTCTATCTGGATTACAGCCGCGAAGAGGGCCAGTGGCAGGCCAACGAATATGGCGGCCGTGAAAATTTGGAAGCGATAGCCTTTTTGCAGCAGCTCAACACGCGTCTCTACCATGAGTACCCGGGGATCATCATGATAGCCGAAGAGTCCACCGCCTGGGATGGCGTCAGCCGGGATGTCGCTGCCGGCGGCTTGGGATTCGGCTTCAAATGGAATATGGGCTGGATGCACGACACCTTGGATTATCTCACCAAGGAGCCGGTACATCGCAGCTATCACCATGGGCAACTGACTTTTTCCCTCATCTATGCCTATACCGAGCAGTTTATTTTGTCGCTGAGTCACGATGAAGTGGTGCATGGCAAGCGCGCCTTGTTGGAGAAGATCCCCGGCGATGACTGGCAGAAGTTTGCCACACTGCGGGCTTTTTACGGTTTTATGTGGGCTCACCCGGGGAAAAAGCTGCTGTTTATGGGCGGCGAGTTTGGCCAGCGGCGCGAATGGCAACATGACTTCAGCCTCGACTGGCATCTGCTGCAGTATCCATCTCACCAAGGACTCAGCGATTGGGTGCGGGATCTTAACCTCTGTTACCGCCGGCAGCCGTCATTGTGGCAGTGTGACAGCGAGCCGCAAGGGTTTCGCTGGCTCGACTGCAACGACAGTCAGCACAGCCTGCTGGCGTTTACGCGTATCGATTCCGACGGCAACATGGTGCTGGTTATCTGTAACTTCACCCCTTGTGTCAGGGAAGGCTATCGACTGGGATTGCCAGAGCCCGGACGTTACCGCGAGCTGCTCAACAGCGACAGCGCATTCTACGGCGGCAGTAATCAAGGCAACGCCGGAGGCATGGAAGCCGAGGAGATCCCCTGGCAGGGCATGCCATATAGCGCGCTGATCCGGGTGCCGCCACTGGCGAGCGTCTATTTCGCCTTGGAGCGTGGCTGATGCAGATGCTTGCAGGCAAACCCTGGCCTCTGGGCTCGACTCTGGTGCATGCAGTCAATGGCGAGCCGGAAGGGGTGAATTTTGCGCTGTTTTCGGCTCATGCAACCCGGGTTGAGCTGTGCCTGTTTGAATACAAAAATGGCCAATGGCAGGAGTCGGGCCGTTTCGAGCTTATGCCGTCCTCGCAACAGGTGTTCCATGGTTTGCTGCAGGGGGCCGGTGAAGGACTCTGCTATGGCTATCGGGTGCATGGCCCTTATCAGCCTCAGGAAGGGCACAGATTCAATCCGGCCAAGCTGCTGCTGGACCCTTACGCCAGAGCCTTTTGTGGTCGCTGGCAGTATGGGCCCTGGCAACTTGGCTATGCCAGAGTCGATGAGCAGGGCCGGCCATTGGCCGCTGTTTGCCATCCGGGGGATGCTGAATCCCCAGTACCAGGGTCCCCGGAGCGGGAGTCCGGCAGTGCCGGAATAGGTGATGACTTATGGGCCGATCCCTGTGACAACGCCTGGGCCATGCCCAAATGCCAAGTGGTAGCCGATACCCGCTTTACCGGCAAGCGCTTACCGGGCGGCCAATGGCGTAATGAAGTGATCTACGAGATGCACCTCAAGGGCTTCACCGCCGCCATGGCCGGGATCCCCCCTGAGCTTCGCGGCACCTTTGCCGGTTTGGCGCACCCGGTGGCGATAGCTTATCTCAAGTCGCTCGGGATCACCTGTGTCGAACTGCTGCCGGTGCACGCCTTTCTGTCCGAGCCTTTTCTGCTGGATAGCGGGCTCAGCAATTACTGGGGTTATAACAGCATAGGTTTCTTCGCTCCCCATGGGGCATATTCGGCCTCTGACGATGCCATTGGCGAATTCAAGCAGATGGTCTCTGCCCTGCATGATGCCGGTATCAAACTCGTGCTGGATGTGGTCTTTAACCACAGCGCCGAGGGTAATCGTCAGGGGCCGACCGTCAGTTTTCGCGGCTTGGACAATCTCAGCTACTACCGTTTGCATCCGGCAGATAAGCGTTTTTATATCAATGACTCTGGCTGTGGCAACTGCCTGGATATCAGCCATCCAAGAGTCGTACAGCTGCTGATGGACTCGCTGCGTTACTGGGTCGATATCATGGGGGTGGATGGCTTTCGTTTCGATCTGGCCACCAGCCTTGGCCGTGAGACGCGGGGGTTCAGCAATCGCGCCGGATTGTTCGATGCCTTGCTGCAAGACCCTGAACTGCAGCAATGTGTGCTGATAGCCGAGCCCTGGGACATAGGCCCGGGCGGTTATCAGTTGGGGCAGTTCCCCAATCGCTTTGCCGAATGGAACGACAGATATCGCGATACCCTGCGGCGTTTCTGGCGCGGTGATGCCGGGCTCTTGCCAGAGCTTGCCAGGCGCCTTTCCGGCTCCGGCGATCTGTTTGAACACTCGGGGCGCGGCCCACAAAGTTCAATCAACTTTATCTGCAGCCATGATGGTTTCACCCTGAGGGACCTGGTGAGCTATCGCGAGCGGCACAATCAGGCCAACGGTGAAAACAACCGCGATGGTCACCATGAAAACTTCAGTGCCAACCATGGCGTGGAAGGCGAGAGTAAAGATGCCGCCATAAAGGCCCTGAGGGCGCGCCAGAGCCGTAATCTGCTGGCGAGTTTACTGCTCTCCCAGGGCACGCCCATGTTGCTGGCCGGCGATGAGTTCGGCAACTCCCAGAGCGGCAACAACAACGCCTATTGTCAGGACAACCCATTGGGCTGGCTCGATTGGCACAGGGAAGATACTGCGCTGGGCGCCTTTGTTCGCCGGCTTATCCATATCCGCCGGGATTGCGGTTTTTATGACAGCGATGACTATGTTCACACCGATGCCCTCCAGGCTTCCAGAGCGCTGGCTTGGTTTGCCGCCTCCGGCGAGGCCATGACACCCGGCCATTGGGGCGAAGTCCAGTGCCGCAGCTTGCAGTTGATGCAGAGCCGTCAGCCCAATATGAGCCCTCAAGGAGAAAACAAACTTCAGACCGAAGCCCTGCTGATCCTGCTGCATGCCGGTGACAGCAACAGCCATTTTTGTCTGCCAGCTCCGCCGCCCGGAGCCGGTGAGCAGTGGCAGCTGCTGCTTTCCAGCGAAGCCGGACGGGATGAACTGCAATCCTGCTATCCCACAGCTTCATCTTTCGCCCTTGCCGCCTGCAGTTTTCAGCTGCTGGCCGCAGGTGGCCGTTATCTGTCGTCCTCAGCCAAAGGAGCCAGCCATGACTGATACTTCAAGGAATAGAGTCAAGAGCCGCAGTAAGAGCCAATCGACAACAGCATCAAAAGCCGCATCGCCAATAGCGCCCGCTAGTCAACAAGCCCCAGGCCATCTGGCGCACCAAGACTGCGAGCCCTGTGATTCACTGCCGGCGGCCTTTGCCAGACAGCTGAGATACGATCTTAACCGCAATGAGCGCAGGCCGCAGGAGCTTTATCAGGCATTGGCCCTGAGCGTCAAAGAGCAGCTGTTGGACGATTGGTGTGCCAGTCGCAGCCAGGACGCTTTGTACCAGCGCAAACAGGTGGCTTATCTGTCGCTGGAGTTTCTGATGGGCCGAAGCCTGGGCAACGCCTTGCTCAATCTGGACCTGACCGACGAGTGCAGGGAGATGCTGCAAGGCTATGCGGTAGCGCTTGAAACCCTGCAACAGCAAGAGCATGACGCCGGTCTGGGGAACGGCGGTCTCGGGCGGCTGGCGGCTTGCTTTATGGACAGCTGCGCCAGTCTCGGGCTGGCGGTCACTGGCTATGGCATTCGTTATGAGTACGGCATGTTTGCTCAGCAGGTAGTCGATGGTTACCAGCAGGAGCAGCCGGACCGCTGGCTCAGGGATGGCAACCCCTGGGAAGTGCGGGCCTCACAGCACAATGTGACCGTGCCTTTCTTCGGTCATGTGCAGAGCCATGTCGACCGCGATGGCCGCCGGCACAGGGCCTGGATGGATACCCAGGATGTACTGGCGGTTGCCTATGATATGCCGGTGCCGGGTTATCGCAACGGCCGGGTCAACACCCTGAGGCTTTGGAAGGCCGAGGCCACGGATGAGTTTGACCTTGCTGAGTTCAACCAGGGGGATTACACCGAAGCCGTGGCGGCCAAGAATCTGGCCGAGCAGATAACCATGGTGTTGTACCCCAATGACAGCAGTGAAAACGGCAAAGAGTTGCGGCTGCGGCAGCAGTATTTCCTGTCCTCTGCCAGTTTGCAGGATCTGTTGACGACCTGGGTTGCCAACAAAGGCCGGGACTTCAGTGAGTTTGCCAAGTTTCATGTGCTGCAGCTCAATGATACCCATCCGGCGATTGCGGTTCCCGAGTTGATGCGCCTGCTTATCGACGAATATCAGTTGGAGTGGCAAGCTGCCTGGGACATAGTCAGCCATTGCATGGCCTACACCAACCATACCTTGTTGCCGGAGGCGCTGGAGCGCTGGCCGGTGCGCATGTTCGCCCAGATGCTGCCGCGTATTTTGGAGATCATCTATGAAATCAACGCCAGATACCTGGAGTTGGTGGCACATCACTGGCCCGGCGACGTGTCACGTCTGCGGCAGATGTCCATCATAGAAGAGGGGGATGAGCCCCATATCCGTATGGCCTATCTGGCGATAGTGGCCAGCTTTTCGGTCAATGGTGTGGCGGCGCTGCACTCAAGGCTGTTGACCACAGGGCTGTTTCGGGATTTTTACGAGCTCTGGCCGCATAAGTTCAACAACCGTACCAATGGCGTGACGCCCAGGCGCTGGCTGGCTCACTGTAACCCCCGTTTGGCCGCGCTCATCAGCAGCCGCCTGGGACAGGATTGGCTGAGCGACCTAAGATGCCTGACTGCCCTCAACGCCTTTACCTCGGACAAGCCATTTATTGCTGCCTGGCGCGAGGTGAAGCAGGCCAATAAACAGGCGCTGGCCGAGCTGGTGGCGCAGCGCTGCCAGGTGAACTTCGACCCCTCCATGATGTTTGATGTGCAGGTTAAGAGGATCCATGAATACAAGCGGCAACTGCTGAATATCATGCATGTGATCCATCTCTATCAGCGGATTGTCAGTGGCGATACCCAGGGGATGCAACCACGCTGCGTGCTGATTGGCGGCAAGGCGGCGCCCGGTTATGCCATGGCGAAACTGGTGATCAAATTGGCCAACAATGTGGCTCATATGGTCAATGAGGATCCCAGAGTCAGTCCCTGGTTAAGGTTTGCCTTTTTGCCCGACTATAACGTCAGCGCCATGGAGGTGATCTGCCCGGGTACGGATTTGTCAGAGCAGATATCCACCGCCGGCAAGGAAGCCTCGGGCACAGGCAATATGAAGTTCATGATGAATGGCGCCCTGACCATAGGCACTCTGGATGGTGCCAATATCGAGATGCTCGAAGAGGTAGGTGAAGACAACTTCTTTCTGTTTGGCCTCAATGCCCTGGCGGTGGAGGAACTCAAGGCGCACTACTGCCCGGCGCAATATATAGCGTCTTCGGCGGCGCTCGGCGGCGTAATGGCGCTGCTCAAAAGTGGTCACTTTAATCTGCAGGAACCGGGGATCTTCGACCCCATCATAGCCGCCATTGAATCGCCCCAAGATCCCTGGATGCTGGCGGCCGACTTTGAAACCTACCGTCTGGCCCAGCTGCAAGCCGCCAAGGCTTATCAGGACCCTCTGCGCTGGACCGCCATGAGTATTCGCAACACCGCGGTCAGTGGCCGCTTCTCCAGCGATGTCACCATAGCCGGTTATCGCGACCATATCTGGGGCGCGCAGTGAGCGCCTTTTTCTGTTAATTGGGAGCACGCTTTTATGCCGAATCCGAGTCCGCGTTATATCAGTAACCTTACCCGTGAAACCTATGCCCTGATCCTGGCCGGAGGCCGGGGTTCTCGCCTCCATGAGCTGACCGATTGGCGGGCCAAGCCGGCGCTCTATTTCGGCGGCAAGTTCAGGATCATCGACTTTCCGCTGTCCAACTGCATCAACTCGGGGATCCGCCGGGTAGGGGTGGTGACCCAGTACAAGTCCCATTCGCTTATCCGCCACGTGACCCGCGGCTGGGGGCATTTCAAAAAGGAGTTGGGGGAGTCGGTGGAGATATTGCCGGCGTCCCAACGTTATTCGGACAACTGGTATCAGGGCACGGCCGATGCAGTGTTTCAGAACATAGACATCATACGTCACGAGCTGCCGCGCTATGTGATGGTGCTTTCGGGCGATCATATCTACCGCATGGATTACGCCGGTCTGCTGGCCGCTCATGCCGAGTCCGGCGCCGATATGACGGTTTCCTGTATGGAGGTGCCGGTGGCCGAAGCGGCCAACGCCTTTGGGGTGATGGAGGTGGACAGCAGCAACCGTATTCTGGGGTTTGAAGAGAAACCTGTCGAACCCAAGCCCTTGCCGGATAACCCCGAATCCTGCCTGGCATCCATGGGCAACTATGTGTTCAACACAGAGTTTCTGTTTGAACAGCTGAAAAAAGATGCCCAGAACGCCGATTCCAACCGGGATTTCGGTAAGGACATTATCCCGGCCATCATAGAAAAGCACCGGGTCTATGCCTATCCGTTTCGCAGCGCCTTTCCCAACGAGCAGGCCTACTGGCGCGATGTGGGAACTCTGGATTCTTTCTGGCAAGCCAATATGGAACTGCTGTCGCCGACGCCGGCGCTCAATCTCTATGATGCCAAATGGCCCATCTGGACCTATCAGGAACAACTGCCGCCGGCCAAGTTTGTATTTGACGATGATGACAGGCGCGGTATGGCGCTGGACTCTGTGGTTTCCAGCGGTTGCATTATCTCAGGTGCCACTGTGCGCCACTGTGTCCTCTTCAATGAGGTCAGGGTTTGTTCTTACTCAGAGGTGGAAGACTCGGTGATCCTGCCCGATGTGGTGGTGTTGCGTCATTGCCGCATTCGCAAGGCTATCATAGATCGGGGCTGCATTATCCCCGAGGGGATGGAGATAGGCTTTAACCATGACCACGACAGGGCCAAGGGTTTTCGGGTCTCGGAAAACGGCGTAGTGCTGGTAACCCGCGACATGTTGGGACTGCCTGTGGGGTACGAATAATGGTGGCGAAAGCAAAACTGCAGGTGTTGATGTTGGCAGCGGAAAACGCTGCCCTGGCCGGCGCCAAAGTCGGCGGTATGGCCGATGTGCTGGCCGAGTTGCCTCCGGCGCTGCAAAGCCAAGGCGTGGCGGCGCATATCATAATGCCGGACTATGGCTTTTTGGCCAAGGAGCAGGGGGCTGATTTTCTGTGCGAGTTTGAATTTGCTTTCGGCGCAGGCACCACCCGGGCGCGGCTGTATCGTATCGCCAATCCGGCGGTTCAGCCAGGCTCCCAGGGGGTGTGGATCTATCTTCTGGCTCATGAAGGTTTTTGCGGCGTTAAGCGTGAAGTCTACAGCCTTGATGGCCCTGAGCGCCCCTTTGCCACAGATGCAGGCAAGTTTGCCCTCTTCGGCGCTGCAGTGGCGGCAGCGCTGAAACAAGGATTACTGCCGCTGCCGGACAGGTTTCACCTGCACGACTGGCACTGCGGCGGTTTTGCCATGTTAAGAGCACTGGATCCCGCCTATCGCGGCCTATCAAAAGTGCCCTGTGTCCTCAGTATTCACAACCTGGCGATGCAGGGTGTGCGGCCGCTTGCCGGCGAGGCATCTTCCCTGGCGGCCTGGTATCCCTGGCTGTTGGCCGAAGGGGTAAACTCCAAACTGCAACTGGCGCTGGATACCCGCTACCCCGGGTGCATCAATCCGCTGCGGGCGGCGATTCAGTTCAGCGATGTCATCCATCTGGTCTCGGCGACTTACGCCAAGGAAGTGCTGCGTCCGTCACAGCCAGAGCTGGGTTTCTTTGGCGGCGAAGGATTGGAGGTTGACCTGCAGGCCAAAGCCAAGCTTGGCCAGGTGTTCGGCATTCTCAACGGCTGTGACTATCAAAAAGGACTACCGCTCGCTGCCGGCAAGCGGCGGCAACTCAAGTTGCAACTGCCCAAGATAGCCACAGAGGCATTATTGAGTAAACTCGGGCGCAGCGATGCAGTGACGCCGGCAGATATGATTGCTCAAATCCGCTTGGGCCAGATATCTGAGTCACCGGGAATGCTGCTGACCTCGGTTGGCAGGCTCACTGAACAGAAGTTGCTCTTGCTGTGTCATCCCTGGCAGGGCAAGACAGTGCTGGAAGAGCTGCTGCTAAGGCTGGCGCAGTTCAGCGACAGCGCCTGTTTTTGGCTGCTCGGCAGCGGCGATGAGCAGATAGCGGCACTCTTTGGCCGCATCGCCGCGAGCAACAGCAATTTTCGCTTTATCAATGGTTATCATCAGGAGCTGGCCGATGCCCTCTATCAATGCGGCGATCTGTTTGTGATGCCAAGCTCCTTCGAGCCTTGCGGTATCAGCCAGATGCTGGCTTTGAGAGCAGGCCAACCCTGCTTGGTGCATGCCACCGGTGGGCTGGCCGATACCATCAGCGACGGTGACAATGGCTTGGTATTCGCAGGGGTCGGGCTGGATGAACAGGCCAAGGCGCTGCTCGACGCCCTGTCCCGGGCCTTGGAGCTCTATTCCACAGCCAACTGGAATGCTCTTAGAAAAAGAGCCTCCGCCAGTCGCTTTTCATGGCAAGACAGCGCAAGGCTTTATATGACCCAACTCTACCAGGTGGAAAGTTGCAGCAAGGATGAGCGGCGCCTAGTGGAAAGCGCCATAAATTAGTCAGGTTTCCGAAGGTGCTCTGCTACACTAGACCTGTAGATTTCTTCTTTGTTATTCACAGGCTAGGGGGCAGATGGAGCAGAGCATTTTCCTTCCTTTGGCACAAAATGCCGCATTTTTGCTGGCATTGGTGTTTATGTATGATGCTATTCCCAGACAGCAGCAGCGGGAGTACTTCCTGCTGTGGCGTTTGTTGATTGGCGTCATTATCGGTGGCATCTGTATTGCGGTGATGCTTACCCCCTGGAGCTATGAGCCGGGGATATTCTTCGATAGTCGCTCCGTACTTTTAAGTATCTCAGGCCTGTTTTTCGGCGGCCTGCCGACCATAATCGCCTGCGTGATTACCGCCGCTTTTCGCATCTATCTCGGTGGCGGTGCTGTTTGGATTGGTGTTGGAGTGATCTTCTCCAGCGGCTTGATAGGCCTGTTGTGGCGCAAACGGCGCAAGCAATCCCTCGCCGATATAGGCTACCCGGAGCTGGCCGGCTTTTCCCTGTTGGTGCATCTGGTTATGCTGGCCTGGATGTTACTGCTGCCCTGGGAAACCGCCAAAGGGGTGCTTGCCAGTATCAGTTTGCCTCTGTTGACCTTGTTCCCACTCACCAATGTGTTGCTGGGGCGCTTGCTGTCGCGGCGGCTGGAATTTGAGCGTGACAACCGCATTCGGCTGCAGGATGACTTTCTGTTTCGCTCCCAGTTCCATGTGGGCAACATAGGGATTTCCATCACCTCGCCGGATCAACGCTGGCTCAAGATAAACCCCCACATGTGCCAAATGTTAGGTTATACAGAGCAGGAGTTGTCGCAGCTGACCTGGTCTGAGCTGACCCACCCGGATGATCTGCCCGCCGATATGGCGCAATTCAGGCGGATGCTGGATGGTGAAATCGACGAGTATGAGATGGAAAAACGCTTCGTCTCCAAGCAGGGGCAGTATGTCTATACCCATATGACTGTGGCCTGTCAGCGCCATCATCAGCAGGTACAGTTGGTGATAGCCGGCTATATCGATATTACCTCGGCCAAGTTGGCCGAGCAGGCGATTGCCGCCAGTCGCGATCAGTTGGAGCTGGTGCTGCAAAGCGGTCAACTCGGCTTCTGGGACTGGGACCCAGTCAAGGATACCGTAGTGCGCAACAAACGCAGTGCCGAAATTCTCGGCTGCTCCCTTAACAATCTCAACGACAACAAACGCCTGTGGTTAGATGGTATTCATCCCAAGGACAGGGCCTGGGTACTGCGCTCTTTGGATGAGCACCTGGCGGGCAAAACCGAGCAACACAAGGTGCAGTACCGGCTGATCCGTCCGGACGGCGAACTGCGCTGGGTGCAGGATACCGGCAAGGTGGTCAGTCGTGACGAGAAGGGCAGGCCTCTCAGGGTTTGCGGCGTGCATGTGGATATTACCGAGCAAAAACAGCTGGAAGCCTCACTCAAGCTGGCGGCTTCCGTCTATGAAAATTCCAGCGAGGCGATGAGTGTGCTGGATGATGTCGGCACCATAATGACGGTCAATTCGGCGTTCAGCGCCATCACAGGGTATCAGCCACAAGATGTGCTGGGCAGTAACATAGATATGCTCAAGTGCGACGACCACGATGAGAGGTTTTACCGTGAGCTGAATCATGATCTCAGCCACAAGGGGCGCTGGCAGGGAGAGATGTGGCTGCGCTGCAGTGATGGCCGCAAGATAATGATTTGGCTCAGCATCAATACCATTCACAGCACGGATGATACCCCTCTGAGAAGGGTGGCGCTGTTTTCCGATATCACCGACAAGAAGCAGAATGAACGTCTTATCTGGCGTCAGGCCAACTATGATGCCCTGACAGGTTTGCCGAACCGGCGCATGTTCACCGAGCATCTTGGCAATGAAATCCGTAAGGCCAAGCGCCATGGCCATGGTTTTGCGCTGCTGTTTCTGGATCTGGATTTCTTCAAAGAGGTTAATGATACCCTGGGTCATGACATGGGGGATTTACTGCTGGTGGAAACCTCGGAGCGGCTGCAGGCCTGTGTGCGTGAGTCCGACGTGGTGGCCAGACTCGGCGGCGATGAGTTCACCTTGCTGCTCTCGGATGTGCAGGATCATAACGGGGTCGAGCGGGTTGCCAACCATATTCTCAGCAGTCTGGCCGAGCCCTTCAAGTTGGGCGATGAAACCGCCTTTATCAGCGCCAGTATCGGCATTACCCTGTATCCCGATGATGGCCAGACAGTGGAGTTGTTGCTTAAACATGCGGATCAGGCCATGTATGCCGCCAAAGATCAGGGCCGCAACCGTTTCAACTATTTCACCGCCTCTATGCAGGAATACGCCAAATACAGGATGCGGCTTATTCAGGATTTGCGTCAGGCATTGGAGCGGCGCGAATTCGAACTCAGGTTCCAACCCATAGTCGAGCTGGGCAGCGGTAAGGTGTTCAAGGCCGAAGCCTTGCTGCGCTGGAATCACAGTGAGCGCGGCAATGTCTCGCCGGCTGAGTTTATTCCTGTGGCAGAAGACACAGGGCTTATCTTTGAAATCGGTAACTGGGTGTTTGAGCAGGCGGCGCGTCAGAGTGCCGCCTGGCGCGAGGCTTATGGGAGCGAGGTGCAGATCAGTATCAACAAGTCGCCAATCCAGTTTCGCGACGAAGGCAACCGCTTTGCCGAGTGGCTTGAGCTGCTGACAAGTCTGGGTGTCTCTGGCTCGGGGATCTGTATAGAGATAACTGAAGGCCTGTTGCTGGATGCCAATATGGGAGTGACCGAAAAGCTGTTGGCCTATAGGGATGCCGGCATTCAGGTGTCTCTGGATGACTTTGGCACCGGCTATTCCTCCCTGGCTTATCTGAAACGGTTTGATATCGACTATCTCAAGATAGATCAATCCTTTACCCGTAATTTGGAAACGGATGAGAGTGACTTGACCCTCTGTGAAGCCATCATAGTCATGGCACACAAGTTGGGGATGAAGGTGATAGCCGAAGGGGTGGAGACAGCCGGTCAGGCCGAGATCTTGACCCGCATAGGCTGCGACTATGCCCAGGGTTACCTCTACTCCCAGGCGTTGGATATCGAAGGCTTTGAGCAAAAGTATCTTGGCAAGCATCAGGTCATAGGTGGTGGAAATGCCAACTGATAACTTGTGTTTGCGGTATACTCGCCGGCCTTTTTATGTTTCAGGTGTTGAAGATGCAGTTTTCTGAAACCCAGCTGCCGGGAGCGCTGCTCGAAGCCGTTGCCCAGTGCGGCTATCGTGAGTTGACGGCGGTGCAGCAGCAGGTATTGCCGGCGGCGCTGGCCGGACGGGATATTATGGCTTCGGCTCATACAGGCACAGGTAAAACCGCGGCCTTTGGCTTGCCGCTTTTGGCCACATTGATTGACGAGTGGCAGCAACAGGGGCTCGCTGAGCCTGAGTATGGCGCCGCTCCCAGAGTGCTTATCCTGACACCAACCCGCGAGCTGGCGCAGCAAGTGGCGACTCAGTTGGGTAAATACGCCGCCCATACTCCATTTCGCATTTTGGCCATTTTCGGCGGCGCCAACTTCAACCCTCAACGCAAGGCGATAGCGGCCGGTATTGAGGTGCTGGTGGCGACGCCGGGGCGGCTGTTCGATCACCTGAGCCAAGATCATCTCAGGCTGGATAAGGTTAAGGCCCTGGTGCTGGATGAGGCCGACCGCATGTTGGACCTGGGATTCTTGCCGGATATTGAGCGTCTGGGGCGCTATCTGCCAGATGGGCATCAGACCATGCTGTTTTCGGCGACCTTCCCCGAGACGGTCAAGCGCCTCGGGCACAAGCTGCTCGATAAGCCAGAATGGTTTGAAGTAGATAAAGAGAGCCGCACTCAGGCGCAGATCCAGCAAAAGGTGTATCCGGTGGACTATCGCCGTAAAGCCGAGTTGCTTGCCGAGCTTATTGGTCGCAACAACTGGCAACAGGTGTTGGCCTTTGTCAGTACCAAGGAGAGCGCCGAGCAGTTGCAACAAGAGCTGAAACTCGACGGCATCAAGAGCGCCTGTTTTCACGGCGACAAGACTCAGGGGGCCCGTAGCCGCGCTCTGGCGCAGTTCATCGATGGAGAGATTCGGGTATTGGTGGCAACCGATGTCGCGGCCCGAGGCCTGGATATTCCCGCTTTGCCAAGGGTTATCAACCTCGAGCTGCCATCCCAGGCTGATGACTATATTCATCGCATCGGCCGTACCGGCAGAGCCGGGCGCAGCGGCGAAGCTATCTCTTTGGTGAGCCCGGCTGAAGAGCAAAAACTGGCTGAAATAGAAGCCCTGCTCGGTTACAAGCTGCCAAGAGAAGTTCTGCTGGGTTACGAGAAGGGCGCGCCGTTGCCGGAGCGCTATTTACAGTCTATCGAGAAGCCCCGACATACCAAGACTCACAGGGGCCATAAACCCGGTCGTAAGGGCCAGCAGCCCAAAGGGCCAAGGCGCAGGTAGATTAAAAAAGCCTGCTATACTCAATGCGTTGCCTCGGTATGCCGTCAGCAGCGCAACCTGTTAACTCGAGCGTTAAAGGAGATGAGTATGTGGCGAAAATCTGTGATCTTACTTGGGCTGAGTTTGCTTGTGGCTTGCACTTCCATTCCCAAAGACTGGTCCGGTATGAGTTCAACCGAGATAGCCTCCTGGAAAGAGGCAGGTTTTGATTCCCGAAGCGCCCAGCA
This sequence comes from Shewanella sp. VK101, assembly GCF_056497865.1. NCBI lineage: Bacteria > Pseudomonadati > Pseudomonadota > Gammaproteobacteria > Alteromonadales > Shewanellaceae > Shewanella > Shewanella sp. VK101. The sequence continues at coordinate 3,505,761 of NZ_CM151402.1, read as the reverse complement.
GTGGCATGTTGCCGGATTTGACGCCTCAAGCGCAGGCGCCTGGCAGGATGCAGGCTTTAAACTCGATGATGCCAAGGCCTGGAGCAAGCAAAACTTCACCCCGGTTGAGGCCAAGAGTTGGCGCGCCGGTGGCTTTGACTTGGAGGATGCCATGAAAAACCGTGCCAAGGGGCTGACACCGATAGTGGATCACGAACTCAAGCCCTAACCGGTCAGGTTCACAGAAATGGGCGCTATCCGCGCCCATTTTGCATCTGTTTACAATTTCGAGCTAACTCTTTCCCTGCTTGGGTTACACTCTGCTGCCTCAATGCTGTAAGGAATGGAGTCACAGATGATCCTCAAACCCGTTGCCACCAATCTGATCACCGGCTTTCTCGGCTCAGGCAAAACCACCTTTATTAAAGCGCTGCTGGCCAATAAGCCTGCGGGCGAGACTTGGGCGGTATTGGTCAATGAGTTCGGTGAAATAGGAATAGATGCCGGTCTGATGGGGCAGAGTGACTCCGGCGTTGTCATACGAGAAGTGCCCGGCGGCTGTTTGTGCTGCGCTGCCGGGGTGCCGACTCAAGTGGCGGTGACTCAGCTGCTTGCCCGGGCCAAACCCGACAGATTACTGATAGAGCCAACAGGCCTTGGTCATCCCAAAGAGATTTTGAAAACCCTAAGCTCGAAACAGTTTGCCGAAGTGCTCAGCCTCAAGGCCAGTATCTGTCTGTTTGACCCGCGCAAACTCAGTGACAAGCGCTATACCGAACATGAGAATTTTCTCTCCCAGCTGCAGATAGCCGATATCCTGCTGGCCGGCAAGCAGGACCTCTGGCAACACCAGGAGCCAATGGTTCTGCCTGGGGATGAGCCGCTAAGTGCAAAAGGGGATGAGCCGGAAAGTGAGCTGGAGAGTAAGCGGCTAGCTGCACACTTGAGGGAACAAATAGCCGCCTTTATTGCCGCTCAGCAACTGGAAGGGGAGCTGTTTTACTGGTCCAAAGAGCAGAAGCTCAATGATGAATTGTTGCGGGCGCTGGCTCGTCCGGCAAAGGCCAATTTGAACACTAAAGCCACTCCCTTAGGCACCGGGCTACTGCGGCAAAATGCCGGTGTGTTTGCCATCAAGCCACTCGGCGTCGAGCCGCAGAGCTCCAAAACGCCCGAGTGGGACGCTCGCGGCATAGTGTTCAAGAGTAATAAAGGCGAGGGCTGTTACAGCTATGGCTGGATCTTTACTCCGGATTGGCTGTTCGATCTCGAGCGCCTCTATCGCTGGGCCAAGGCACTCGATGTGGTGCGACTAAAAGCTGTGATGATCACCAAAGACGGCATAGCGGCGCTCAATATGCTCGACGGTGAATTGAGCGTTGAAGAGCTCGATGATGCCATGGACTCCAGGCTGGAGATCATCAGTCGCGCCCCTTTGCAGCCTGAATCTTTGGAGCAGCAACTGCTCGCCATCAAAGTCGCCGAATAACGCCCTATTCAAGGCTGTGGCATCCAGGCTGATAACTCGGGTACAATCCGCCATCCACTTTTTCCGAGGTGATTGATTTCGGAGTGCCAATTTGAATGGAGGCCGAGCTGGCGCCTCCTAATATGGCCTCTGATATCGAACTTATGGTTTAACACCTTTGATGTTGAGAAAGCGTCATGACCCCAAACAGCGTCCCCCAGACTGAGCAGGATCTCGCCTTACTGCAGCAACCTGTCAGTAAACTCTTTTGGCGTTACACAGTCCCCACTGTGATGTCCATGTTGGTGACCGGAATTTACGTCACCATAGACGGGATGTTTATCGGCCACTACCTGGGGGAAACGGGTCTTGCGGGTATTATGCTGGCTTACCCTGTGGGCGCCATTCTCTATGCGCTCGGTGCGCTTTTGGGCATGGGCGGCGCCGCGCTTATCTCCATCAATCTTGGCCGCGGTGATGTTGCCAGGGCCAGAAAAATTCTCGGCAATACCTTCAGTCTTTGTCTGTTGAGTGCATTGGTGGTGTCGCTTGCCGGTACCATGCTGACCGACGACATTCTGCGCTGGCTGAAAGCCGAAGGTGAGGTCTATGAAGGCGCCTACCAATACCTGTTCTGGTACTTTGCCTTGGGCATTTTCCCCATCATCTCCATGGCCTTCTCGGCGCTTTTGCGTAATGACGGTCGCCCCAGTTTCGTCACCTGGATCCTGGTATTGGGGGGCGTGCTTAACACCCTGCTGGATTGGCTGTTTATTGTGGTCTTTCCCTTTGGCCTTACCGGTGCCGCCATTGCTACCATGTTGTCCCAGGCGGTCACCGGCGGCCTGTGTCTGCAACATTTCTTTGGCAAGCGCACCCGGCTCAATATCGACTGGCAGCAGATGAAACTGAGCCTGGAGCTGGTTTGGGAAATCGTCAAGCTGGGGATGCCCAGTTTCCTGATGAATCTCTACCTGTCGATTGTATTGACCATGCATAACATGGCGCTGCTCTGGACCGGCACTTCGCTGCATGTGGCCGCCTATGGCGTGGTGAGTTATACCGAAGCCCTGTTTTATTTTGTGTTTGAAGGCATAGCCCTCGGCACACAACCCATTCTCAGCTTCAATGCCGGTGCCGGTCGATATGACAGGGTCAAGCAGACCGCCAAAATGGCGTTTTCCGTCACCTTAATCTGCGCCTTGCTGGGATTGGTGCTTATCTATAGCCGTCCGGAATGGATGGTGTATCTGTTTGCCGGTGACAACCCGACTCTGGCCCCGGTTGCCATTGAGGGCATGTATCTCTATTTCTGGGGTTTGCCGATGGAAGGCTTGATTTTGGTGGGAGCCAGTTTCTTCCAGGCCATCAATCGTCCGGCCGAGGCCTCGATACTCACGGGCAGCAAGTTGTTGCTGATAGGCCTGTTCCTCTGGGTGTTTGCCTGGGCCTTTGGCGTGCCGGGCGTGTGGATCTCCTTGGCATCCTGCAGCAGCCTATTGTGCCTGTGGATGTTCTACAGTTTGAAGCGCACCAAGGTGGCATTACACCAGCCTTGAGCGACAGGAAATGATGGCAAATATTCACCTGCATCAGTGATATATAAAGAAATATTAATTTAGAACTCAGGTTATTTTTGAGCAGGATCATGTTATAAAAGACTATCTTGCATTAGTTCATACTCTTGGGGGAATTTGTGACCGGTAAGCGGATTTTAATTGTGGGCGGCGGCGCCGGAGGATTGGCGCTGGCTTCCAAGCTGGGACGCAAATTGGGCCTGAAGGAAGAGGCTGAAATAACCCTGATAGACAAGAGTCCGGTACATATCTGGAAGCCCAAACTGCACGAAGTGGCCGTTGGGGTGATAGATCAATCGGTAGAAGGCTTGCTGTATCGCGACCATGGCCTGAAAAATGGCTATCGCTTCCTGCGCGGTGAAATGCTGCAATGCGATCCCGAGGCCAAGACCATCACCCTGGCCGGGGTCAGTAATGATGACGGCGAGCAGATTATCGCCGAGCGTGAGTTGCCCTATGACTATCTGGTGATTGCCATCGGCGGGGTGGCCAACAGCTTTAACACCCCGGGTGCCAAAGAGCACTGTATCTTCCTCGACAGCCTCGACAGCGCCAATCAATTTCACCACAAGTTGCTGGACAACCTGTTACTGCTGGATGAAACCAGCGAAAAGCTCAGTATCGGCATAGTGGGCGCTGGCGCGACCGGGGTTGAGCTGGCCGCCGAGTTGCATCATGTGCTGGACTCGGTCAAAGAATACGGTTACCTCAATGTCGACAAGCATCATCTGGAAATTCACCTGATTGAGGCGGCGCCCAAGATATTGCCGGCTCTGCCGGACAAGGTGAGCTCCAGAGCCCAGTCTGTACTGGATCATATCGGAGTACGCTTGCACATAGGGGTGCAGGTCAAAGAAGTGACCAAGCAAGGCTTTATTACCCAGGAAGATGTGCTGATCCCTGCCGGGCTTAAGGTTTGGGCTGCCGGCGTCAAGGGGCCGGATGTACTGCAGCAGTTTGATAAGTTGCCGGTCAATAACCGTAACCTTATCGAGGTCGATGCCTGTATGCGGGTCAAGGGCCATAAGGATATCTACGCCTTGGGCGACTGCGCCTTTTTGGTGCAGGACAACGGCAAGCCTGTGCCTCCCCGGGCACAAGCCGCATCGCAGATGGCGGAAACCCTGTATAAGAATATTCTCAACCGCTTGAAGGGCAAGGCAGAAAATCCTTTTGTCTACCGCGACTATGGTTCATTGGTGTCACTGAGCCGTTTCTCGGCGGTGGGCAATCTGATGGGCAACCTGAGATCCGGCTCCCTGTTTATTGAGGGTTACGTGGCGCGGATGATGTATATGTCCCTGTATCAACGCCATCTGGCGAGTTTGTACGGTTGGTTTTCGGCGCTGGTGTATCGTCTGGCACAGCGGCTGCTGAAATGGCACAGGCCCAAACTCAAGCTGCACTGATAAAGTGATTTTGAATCTTATCGCAAAGGCGCTCTGTAGAGCGCCTTTTTAGTGGCTGGAATTTCAGCTTGCTTGCACCCTGGCGCTCGAGTCTCTGATAACCGGCTCTGGGGTGAAGATCTCGCTGCGAGCGCTCTGCTCTCGGCGATTGGCGATCAACAGCTCGGTAGCTATCTCGGCAATCTTGCCGTTGGGCTGATGCACTGTGGTCAACTTGGGCCAGGTTTGGCGTGAGAAGGGACTGTCCTCAAAGCCGACAATCGAGAGCTCGGTGGGAATATCCACCCCTTCCAGCCTGGCGGCAAACAGGGCTCCGGCGGCGATTTCGTCGTTACAGGCCACTATGGCGCTGGGCCGGTTAGCCCCTTTGAGCAGCTTCTTGGCACCTTCAACTCCGGATTCAAACGAGTATTCACCCTCGACAATCAGCTCGGGAGACTCGTCCAGGTCGTTATCCCTCAAGGCCTGACGATAACCTTCGAGACGCTCCTTGGTGGATTGGTGATGATAGTCGCCGCTGAGAAAGGCGATCTGCCGATGCCCGAGATCGATAAGATGTTGGGTAATGGCCACGGCGCCGGATCTGTCGTTAACCAATACCGCCAGCCCGGTATCGGCCAGCACTCTGTCACCGGCCATGATACGAACATAGTTGGCGCCTATGGCATCCAGGGCGGAGAGTACCTTGGGATCTTCCGACAGCGGCGGCGTCAGTACCAGTCCGGCCAGGCGGGCATGTTTCACCATAGTGGTCAGTTGTTCACAAATACCATCGGCCTTGGCATCACAGGGGTGGATCAGCAGCTCATAGCCCTTGTCCCGACAGGCGGAAAGAATACCGTTCTGCATATCGATAATGTAGTAGGCATTGGGGTTGTCATAGACGAAGCCTATGACATAAGAACTGGTGGCAGCCAGGTTGCGGGCAGCTAAATTCGGCTGGTAATTCAACGCCTTGATTGCAGCATTGACCTTGTCGATAGTGGCCTGTTTAACCGAAGGCTCATTATTGGTGACCCGGGATACTGTCTTGATGGAAACGCCGGCATATTTAGCCACGTCATTGATGGTTACTTTCATTCAACTTAGTCCGAGATGTCAGGCGAATACTCACAGCCAGCGGGGGCCGGAAGCGGCATGGCCGCTTGTCGAGCATCTTATACTGCTGACTTTTAGCCAGTTTGGCAACGCAGAATTTAGGGAAGGTGCGAATAAGTCCTCATGGCCTTCTCTTTTGCAGAGAGTGGCTTGCACAGCAATTAGCTTTCGGCGTTATCCGACTTCCTTAGTGATTAGGCCATTATATAAATTCGTTTCCCGCTATTGTTAACGCGCTTGGTTACACAAACTTCTGCCTGGACAGTTTTTGACCAGAATAAAAATCTGTTTTCTCCCATTAACACAGCAATATGACAGTTTTTATTCACTCTGGCGTTATTTTGTTGTGGCAAGACTGTTAATTATTGTGTAATGTTTATCTCCAGACATGACAGCGTTGTCATTCTCTTGAAGGGAATGGTTATGGCAACAAAAAAGATAATAAAGTGATGGAAGGGAAACGAGATGCGAACATCTACCTTTAAGAAAACTGCCCTCGCTGCAAATATCGCTATCCTCCTTGGGGGAGCGGTATCTGTTGGCGCGCTGGCTGTCGAGGCAGCAGATAACAACAGCAACGAAACTGCCAATATTGAAAAAATTGAAGTCCGCGGCATGCGTGCCTCGATGAAGGCTTCGGTCAATACCAAGCGTTTTTCAGATGCCGTGGTCGATGCGGTAACTTCAGAAGATATAGGTAAATTCCCCGACAGTGATGTGGGGGAGTCTCTGGGACGTATTCCTGGTGTCGCCGTTAACCGCCAGTTCGGTCAGGGGCAACAGGTCTCTATCCGCGGCGCCTCGGCGCAGCTGACCAGTACCCAGCTTAATGGCCACTCGGTAGCTTCTACCGGTTGGTTCGATCAGCAGGCCATCGACCGCAGTTTCAACTACACCTTGCTGCCGCCAGAGATGGTGGGCTCGATTGAAGTCTACAAATCTTCCCAGGCCGATATTGCCGAAGGGGGCATAGGCGGTACTGTCATCATCAACACCCGCAAACCGCTGGATTTGGATGCCAACTCAGTTTTCCTGAGCGCCAAAGGGGACTATGGTAGCGTCTCGGAAGAGATAGATCCTGAAGCCTCCGGTCTCTACAGCTGGAAAAACGAAGATGAAAACTTCGGTGTATTGCTGGCAGGTTCCTGGAGCCAGACGGACTATCAGCGCAATGGCATTGAAACCCTGCTTGGCTGGGGTGAGATAGTGCCAACCACCTTCCAACAGGATCGTGAGCGCACCGCAATCAATCTGGTGTTGCAGTATCGTCCCACCGACAGACTGGAATTGGGGCTCAACTACATGAATCTGGAGCTGGACGCCAACAACGCCAACACCTCCATCTTCCTGTTTCCCACTCAGCGAGGCGACTACACCTGTGAACAGGTCAATGCCGCCGGCGTTTGTACCAAGATAAATCACAGCGATCAGGGCGGTTTTGCCTGGGCACAAACCTGGGCCCGTAAGGCGAGCATGAGCTCGGATACAGTGGATTTCAACTTCAACTATGAAGCGGATAACTTCACCGTTGAAGGCCGCATAGGCCGCACCGAAGCAGAGGGCGGTACCGACTTGACTGCCAACTATGGCAACTCAATCGGTGTCCCGGCTGACTTTGCCGGTATCTATGACGCCACCGGCGACAAGATCAACATCGACATCGCCAACAAGTATTTTGAGGCCGGTGACTTTAACGACCCATTGGCCACTGCCGGCTGGGCGCTGAAGAAGCAGCCCAACACGGATGAAGAAACCTTCGCTCAGTTGGACTTCAACTTCCCGGTAGCCTGGGGCGCTATCAGTGCCATCAAGACAGGTGTGAGCTATGCCGATCATGAAGTCACCCAGATGACAGATGCGGCGATAGTCAATGACGCCAAGGTACTGACCAAGGACGCTTCTGCCTACTACAATGGCACCATGTCATCCGGCGCCGGTTTCACTCTGCCTGAGCCGATATTTGATGCCATGATTGCCGATGCCTATGCCGCCATCGATGGCTTTACCGTTGACAAGTCTGGTTACGGCACTATCCAGGAAGAGAACCTGGCTCTGTACGCCATGGCTACTTTTGCCGGGGAAGGATTCCGCGGTAACTTCGGTTTCCGTTACATCTCTACCGACATTGAGTCTGACTATTACGCGCTGAACGATCAGGGCCAGTTCGCCGATGATCTGAGCACAGACAAGTCCAGCTATAACGATGTACTGCCGAGCGTTAACATCGCCTTCGACTTGAGCGAGGATGTGATACTGCGCGCATCAGCCGCTCAGGTGATCTCTCGCCCCAACTACGCCGAGCTGTTTGCTACCTCGACCCTGCCGGGTTACAACGACGGTACACCTTTTAATGAAAAACTGGTGCGTGGCAGTGTGGCGCTGGAACCATTCAAGGCGACCCAGGCCGACTTGAGTCTGGAGTGGTACTTCAGTGATTCTGGCCTGTTTGCCGCCACTTACTTTATCAAGGATGTCAGCTCCTTTATCACCACCAAACAGAAGCTGAATCAGCAGATAGGTATTGAAGATCCCAACCTGGTAACCGAAGGTGAAAGTTCTTGTGGCGTAGGTATCTATGACTGCTGGACTGTGAGCGAGAAGTACAATGCCGACGGCGGTAGCATAGATGGTATCGAGCTGCAGCTGCAGGACTCCTTCGACAATGGTTTAGGTTACTCAGTGAACTATACTTTTGCCGATGCATCCTCTCCGGCAGAAAACTATCCTGATCGTGTGGGCGTGTTCTCTGACTCATCCAAGCATACCGTCAACCTGGTAGGTTACTATGAGATGGACGACTTTAGCGCTCGTCTGGCCTATAACTGGCGCTCCGAGTATATGATGCGCGAGCTGCCTGGTTTCTACGGTAACCGTCAGCACGAGTCTTACGGGACCTTGGATCTCAGTGCCAGCTACTCGGTAACCGACTATTTGGATATCACTTTTGAAGCGGTCAACATCACCGAAGAAGACAGCATACAGACGGGTGTTTCCCCAATTAGTGCAGAGGATGTGATCAGCGAGTTCAAGGCCGATTACCCAGTGTGGAGCTTTGAAGGCGAAGCCAGATATAAAGTAGGTGTAGCCCTGCGCTTCTAAGTACAGGTCTTTATCTTCAATACCAAAGCCGACCCCAGGGTCGGCTTTTTGCATCAGCTCCCTGAGCGCTTTCCCTGTATCTTTATAAAAATCTTCCTCGGCAAGTCACAGTTTCGTCAGTGCCAGGGAATTAAGTGTATGTTTGCTGACATTTCAGAAACTTCAAGTAACGTGATTCTTGCAGAATTGCACCAGCTCCACGATGTTAGGCCGCTGGTACAGCGGCTAGCATAGCTTTCAGCTCAAAATAGCCAAATAGCATTGGTTGGGTCTCCGGCGATGGATGTTTCTCATTGCCTGCCGCAGGCTTATGCACAGGCGATACTGTGACACGGCGTGAATACGTCCCTGTAGCCTCGACGAAAACGTCCCTGTTTTCGACGGTCACAGCTCCGCCTGTGCCTGAAAATGAGGTGTATGCCTGTGGGCATATAGGTAGCTTCAAACAAGTTAGTTCTCACAGAATTGCACCAATTCCCCCCTTTGGAGCCGCCGCTGGCGTTGTTGCAAATTGGCGTAGCCGAGACAGGGATGTCGAGGCTCGAAGGTCGAGCAAGGATGCGAGTCCTGAGTGTAGTCAATTTGTTTCATAAGCCCGCGGGGATTTCGGCTACGTCGGGGTGTCCTTGGGGATGCAAGGGGCTTTGGACAAGCAAAGCCTCTTGGCCGGTGTGGTGTGGAACACCACGACTTTAGGCCGCTGGCACAGCGGCTATCATGGCTTTAAGCCAAAACTCACCAATAAACTAGGTCTTAGCTTCTGGCTAAGCAGCTGCCAATCACCTGCGGTGCGGATGGGCAGGAAGCCCAAATGCCGTGAAGGACAGGACGCCTGAGAACGGCCTCTCGCACAGGCGATCCTGTGACTCGGCGTGAATACGTCCCTTATCTCCATGGATGGAGTGTATGCCGAATTTGTCTGGAACAAAATTCGGCCCTGTTTTCGACTGTCACAGTTCCGTCTGTGCCAGAAATATATGTGTATATCTGTAGCTTCCAATGACTCTGTTTGGGAAGAATTGTACCTACTCCCCTTTCTAGTGCGGCCCCTTGCACAGGTAAGACAGTGAGCCAATAAAAAGGCTGCCAAGGCAGCCTTCTGATCTCTGTACTGGGATTAATCCAGCAGCAAGTCGATTTGGTTCAGTGAACACAGGTGAGCATAAACCGGTGAGTAGACGCCGCGCTTGGCAAATTCCAGTTTAACCTCATCGCTCAGGGCGTTGAGCTTTTGCTCATCGACGATATAGAGGCCATCTATATTGCTCTTTTCACCCTGTTTGTTGGTTACTGTCAGAGTCTTGGGTTGCAGTAATTCATGGCTGGTCAGGGTCTTGACGAACTGCTTGGTGATTTCACGGTACTCAATCAGGTTGCCGATAAATTCGATGCGGTTTTTCAGGAATTCGGTCTGCTCACCGGTTTCGGTAAACAGGGCTTCGCCCTTGTCTTCGCTGACATGCTTGCTGTTGACATCGATACCGATAAGTACATTTTCCTGGCTGGAGTCACCGGCGGCAAAAGGTTGCATCCGGCACTGCATAGGCAGGTAACGTCGGGTCCAGGTGTTGTCCTTGATAAAGCAGTTACTCTCAGGCTTCAGAGAGGTGATGGCAACCGGCTGGAATTCTCCACTTTGGCTGTTCTTGGCGAAAATGATCGGGAAACTGGTGGCGGCAGGCAAAAATTCCTGCACCAGCAAAGGCAACATATGGTGCTTCTCAAATTCGCTGAAATCTATGCCTGGAGTGACTTTCAGAGCCTTGTGTGCGCCGTTGTTGAGCGGGACGTATTGTGCTGTCATTGTCTTTTTATCCTTGTTATTTGAGGTTCCGTCAGCCAATCAACTGACGCACCGGAAAATAAATCGTCACTGAAATATCGGGGCCAGAACCGCTTCTTCGGTTGTATTAGTACCGCAAACCAGTAAAAAGTTCAGCTTGAGACTTATTGGCTTGTGACCCCAAGCATGCTGCGGATGTTAACAGTGGTCAAACTGGATGTCATTGTTAAAAATATGTTCGCAAGCGCTGTTTTCAAGGGGGCTTGGGAAAATAAAAATTGTCAAAAAAATGTAGAAATAAGGTTTGCACTTGTGTATGTTTAGCAATGACAGCGTTGTCATTGCTTGTGTGACTATTGTTTCTATGGCCATGTTGTCTTGTAAGGTCTGCATGTCGAGGATGAGGTCTCCTTTACATGCCTTCCACAGTTGAGTATCTGTCGGGCGGCTGCGCAACTGTGTTTTCAATACTGTAGTCTCTCCCCGGAAACTAGAGTGGGCTGGGTGCTGATTTCAGTACCTGGCCATTTTTTTATCCCGGTTGTCACTCAACGTAGCTTGCTGAGGTGACAGCCACTGCTTGAGTCGACAGGGAATATGGCATCATGGTGAAAACAATAATAAGGACAGGAGAGTAACGGAATGAAGTTAACTATCGCGGCGTTAGCCATTGCCTTGAGCTTGGGGCTGACGGCTTGTTCTGACAAGCCGCCGGCAACCGGGACTGAACCAGGGCAGAGCCAAGCCGGTTCTTCGTCAAAAGCCTCGAACGAAGATCTGACTCAGAATAAGTTGCATAGCTTTGCCCAGAGTTTGCAGTTGAAATATGCCGTGCTGTCCAATGTGCCGGATGACAACTGCGACCCGAGCCGTGCCGAAGGCCGCTGTTTCCAGGCGCAAATTCGCCTGACTCCGAGCGAAGATCTCAGCGCTTCTGACTGGGCCATCTATTTTAGCCAGATGCGTCCGGTACTCTCGGTTGCCTCGCCTGAGTTTCATATAGAGCATATTCAGGGCGATCTGCATCGTCTGACGCCAACAGCCGCTTTCGGCGGTTTCAAAAAGGGTGTCAGCGAAATCATCAATTTTCGCGGTGAGCTGTGGCAGCTGTCGGAAATTGATGCCATGCCCAACTATTACATGGTGGTTGAGGGGCTCAAGCCGGAGGTCATCGCCAGCACTGAAGTTAAGCAAGACCCGGATACCAGGCTTGAGTTGCTTCCCTATGTGCAGCCTTACACGGATGCCGAGAAACAATATCGCCGCAGCTCACAGGATAGGCTGCCCTGGGATACCGCCAGTGTCGTCTTCGGCCAAAATGCCGATACTCCCGATGATGCCGGCCTTGCGGTGGCAAGCCTTATTCCTAAGCCGGATTCAGTGACTTGGCTTGAACAAACCCCTGTCACCCTCAATGCCGGGATTAAGCTTAACCCGAGCCACATAGCTAACGGAGTCGAGCTGCAATCACTTGAGGCGGCGCTCTTGCGCCTGCAAAGGTTGGGTGTCAGCCAGAGCGAACAAGGATTGGCGCTTAACTTACTGCCACTTGAGGGAGGGCAAAGCGAGCACTATCGACTCGAGATTGAGGCCGGCGGAATTAACCTGGCCGCCGCAGACGCCGCGGGTTACTCCTATGGCTTGGCGAGTCTTGCAGCCTTGCTGCAGTTGCCTGCCGATGAGACCCAATCAATAGCACTGCCACAGCTGCGCATTCAAGATGGCCCCAGATACCCGTTTCGCGGCATGCATCTGGATGTTGGCCGCAACTTCCACTCCAAGGCGTTTGTGCTGAGCCTGCTGGAGCAGATGGCGGCCTATAAGCTCAACGTATTGCATTTGCACATGGCCGACGATGAAGGCTGGCGCCTGCAGATCCCCGGTCTGCCGGAGCTGACCGAGATTGGCAGCAAACGCTGCCACGATCTCGATGAAAACCGCTGTTTGCTGCCGCAACTGGGCAGTGGCCCCAATCCTGAGACTCAGGTCAACGGGTACTACACGACCCAGGACTATATAGATATTCTCAAGTTTGCCGCCGCAAGACAGATCCAGGTGATCCCGTCGATGGATATGCCGGGGCACTCCCGCGCCGCCATCAAATCGATGCAGGCACGTAGCCGCAAGCTATTGGCTCAGGGCGACAGTCAGGCCGCCAGCCAATACCTGCTGGCGGATCCCGAGGATGCCACTGTTTACAGCTCTATTCAGTATTACAACGACAACACGCTCAATGTCTGTATGGAGTCCAGTTACACTTTTGTCGCCAAGGTGATAGATGAAATTGCCAAGCTGCATCAGGCCGCCGGAGTACCGCTTAAGCGCTACCACATAGGTGCCGATGAGACCGCCGGTGCCTGGCTCGACTCGCCGGCCTGTGAACGCTTTATTGCGGCCAATTCGCAGCGGGTGGCCGACAAATCTGCCCTCGGCGCCTACTTTATTGAGCGGGTATCGCAGATGCTGGCCGAGCGCGGCATAGAGGCGGCCGGTTGGAGCGATGGCATGAGTCACGTCAACCCGGCCAATATGCCGAGCCCGGTGCAAAGTAATATCTGGGACATAGTCGCCCACGGCGGCTTCAAACGGGCGCATGCCCAGGCCAATCTCGGCTGGGATACTGTGCTGTCCAACCCGGAAGTACTCTATTTCGATATGCCGCCGGCGGCCGATCCGAAAGAGCCCGGCTATTACTGGGCCAGCCGCAGCAGCAACAGTCGCAAGTTGCACAGCTTTATGCCGGATAACCTGCCGGCCAATGCCGAGCAGTGGGGCGATATTGAGGCCAGGCCTTTTATTGCCGATGACACAGAGCAACTCAGCCCACAAGGAAAGCGTCTCAGCGGCCCAATGGCGCCGGGCAGGGGCTTTATTGGCCTGCAGGGGCAACTCTGGAGCGAGACGATTCGCAGCGACACGACCGCAGCCTATATGATTTTCCCTCGCCTCTTGGTTTTGGCGGAAAAGGCCTGGCATAAGCCGGACTGGGAACTGGCTTACCGGCATCAGGGGGCAAGTTACAGCCAGGATTCCGGTTACTTCGTTGCCGAGCAGCGAAAGGCGCAGGCAGAGGATTGGCATCGACTGGCCAACATCCTGGGGCATAAGGAGCTGGCCAAGCTGGATAAGGCCGGGGTGCATTACCGTTTGCCGCTGCCGGGCGGCAGAATCAAGGATGGCAAGCTTGAGGCCAATATCATCTTTCCCGGGCTCAAGATCCAATATCGCCTACCAGGAGCTGAGTGGCAGGAGTATCGCGGCCCTGTGGCAATTGCAGCGCCGCTTGAGCTTCGCACTGTCTCACCCGATGGCCGCCGCTATAGCCGGGTTCAGCCACTGAATTAGTCTTTAAGCAGGTACTGATGTGGGCTGGCGTTAACAGATAACGCCAGCCACGCTGCCTGACTTATTTTAATGCCTGGTTTTAATACTTGAGTGGCGTTTAAAAGTGGTTAAGGAAGTCTGAGTCGCTCAAAGATAGTGGCTTAATGAGTATTTATTGGTTAATTTTCAATATATTAATCAAGTCAAAGTCCTAGCCATGAGTCTATTGATTTCTGCTGATTAAAAATAAATGACAACGCTGTCATTTTTGGTGTAACATTAGTTTAACCACATGGTTAACGATTGCTTTAACTTGAGTCCGCTCAGTGGAATGTCATCGGGTAAATCCTGAAAGGCGCCTTACTGCAGCGATTTGTCAGTGTTCCGCCGCGCCAGATTGCGCCGTGACCATAAAAGAAACAGAAAGAGGTCTGCCATGGGGGAAAACCCGACACCGGATGCACAAGTGTATATAGGGATAGACGGCGGCGGCAGTAAGTGCCGGGCAACCGTCTACTGCCGGCAAAAGGGTGTGCTGGGAACCGGAGTTGCCGGTCGGGCCAATCCTTTGCACGGTCTGAGCCAAACTTTCGACTCCATCATAAGTGCTACAGGTTTGGCCCTGGCCGATGCCGGTCTGCGGCAAGCCGATTGCGCCAATATGGTGGCCGGTCTCGGGCTTGCCGGTGTCAATATTCCCAGGCTTTATCAGGAGATCCTCGATTGGAGGCATCCCTTTGCCGCCATGTACCTGACCACAGATCTGCATACCGCCTGCATTGGCGCCCACCATGGGGAAGAGGGTGCCGTCATCATCACAGGTACTGGTTCCTGTGGTTATGCCCATGTGGGTGAACGGCAATTGTCTCTCGGTGGTCATGGCTTTGCTCTGGGCGATAAGGGCAGCGGCGCCTGGATGGGCTTGAAAGCCGCGGAGCAGGTGTTGTTATCGCTCGATGGTTTTGCGCCGCAAACAGCCCTTGGCGCCAAACTGCTGGCCCATTTCGGGGTGACAGATGCCCTGGGGATAGTGGAAAACCTCGCCGGACGCTCCTCCAGTTGTTATGCCGCCCTGGCGAGAATAGTGCTGTCCTGTGCGGCCGAGGGCGATGATACCGCTACCGCTATAGTTAGCGAAGGTGCCGACTATATCAGCCGGTTGGCACGGCGCCTGTTTGAACTCAATCCGCCGCGATTTGCCATGATAGGCGGCCTGGCCGAGCCGCTCAGGCCCTGGCTGGCCGACGATGTGGTCGAACGAATCGCCCCCGTGTTGGCGCCACCGGAAATCGGTGCCGTGCACTTTGCCATGCACCAACATCAAGACTCGCAATTTTCAGCCCGTCCGGCCGATGCCGGCGCATACGACTTAGCAAAGGTGAAACCATGACCCATACCATAATGGAGCGCGAGGCTCGCAGTGCTCCCGAAAAGATTGCCAACCAGTTGCAGGCCAATGACCGGTTAGCCCGAGAACTGGGGCAGCGGCTGCGCGAGTTTGCTCCCAAGTTTGTGATGATTGTGGGTCGCGGCTCTTCCGATCACGCCGGGGTATTTGCCAAGTATCTGTTTGAAATAGAAGCCGGTGTGCCTACCTTTGCCGCCGCGCCTTCGGTGGCCAGTGTCTATGGCAAGCGCTTGCAGTTGGCCGGTGGCCTGGTGATAGTCATCTCTCAGTCGGGACGCAGCCCGGATATTCTGGCCCAGGCCAAGATGGCCCGCGAAGCCGGTGCCTTTTGCGTGGCGCTGGTCAATGATGAAACCGCCCCCATTAAGGACATAGTCGATCTTGTATTGCCGCTTCGCGCCGGAGAGGAGCAGGCGGTAGCTGCCACCAAGAGCTATTTGGCTACCCTGTCGGCGCTGCTGCAACTGGCTGCAGCCTGGACCCAGAGCCCTGAGTTGGCCCGCGCCTTAGATGAATTGCCCCAGGCGCTGCAGGCGGCTGTGGATGCAGAACCTCAACTGACTGCCGAATCTTTGCAGGGCAGCAACAATCTGGTAGTGCTGGGACGTGGACTGGGTTATGCCATCAGTAAAGAGATAGCGCTCAAACTCAAGGAAGTCTGTTCTATCCATGCCGAGGCCTTCTCCAGCGCCGAATTTCTCCATGGCCCTGTGACTCTGGTGGAGAACCACCTCAAAATAGTCGATGTCTGTGTGGCCGATGAATCCTATGCCAGCCATCTTGAGCAGATAGCCGAAGTCGGGCGCCGCGGCGCTGAGTTGGTTCACCTCAAGCAAACTGCCAATGAGGTTCACCCCAGAGTGGCGCCTCTGGCATTGCTGCAGCGTTTTTATATCGATGTGGCCGCTGTGGCCATAGCCAGAGGCATAGATCCGGATCAACCGGCCGGGCTTAAGAAAGTCACCCAAACCCTTTGATTAAAGTGGCCGGCGTGCCTAAACGGGACAACGCAGTGGAGAGCAGAGAATGACGCAAACCTTTATCGCCGAGCGCTTGTTCGATGGCAGGCAATATCATCACAATCTGAGCTTTGCCGTGGAGAACGACCATCTGCAGGCCTTGGGCTCTGCGGCAGGTTCAGATGCTATCCGCCTGCAAGGCTTGGTTGTACCCGGGTTTATTGATGTGCAGGTCAATGGCGGTGGCGGCGCGCTGTTTAACGGCGAGCCTACACTCGAGTGTATCGCAACCATAGGCCGGGCCCACGCCAGGTTCGGCACCACAGGCTTTTTGCCGACCCTGATCACCGACAGGATCGAAGTGATGAACCGCGCGGCCGATGCGGTGGCCGAGGCGATAGCCAGGCAAAGCACAGGGGTGTTGGGGATACATTTTGAGGGGCCGCACTTGTCTGTGCCGAAGAAAGGCGTGCATCCACAGCAGTATATCCGCCGAATTTCCGATGCCGAGCTGGTATTATTCAGCCGTCAGGACTTGGGGGTTCGCTTGGTGACCCTGGCGCCGGAAAATGTGGCGCCAGAGGTTATCAGTGCCTTGGTCGAGGCCGGTGTCCGTGTTTGTCTTGGTCACTCCAATGCCGATTATGATACCGTGCGTTTGGCTCTGGCGGCCGGTGCCAGCGGTTTTACTCACCTCTACAACGCCATGTCGCCCTTGGGCTCCAGAGCACCGGGTATGGTGGGCGCCGCCATAGAGGACGAGGCCAGTTGGTGTGGCCTTATCGTCGATGGTCACCATGTGCATCCGGCTGCAGCCAAGGTGGCCATCCGCGCCAAGGCCAAAGGCAAGATGCTCTTGGTGACGGACGCCATGCCACCTGTGGGGTTGGATCAAGATGCCAGTTTTGAGCTCTTTGGCCAGCAGGTGCTGCGCCAGGGCGATAGACTCAACGCCATCACAGGAGAGCTGGCCGGATGTGTGCTGGATATGAATACCGCGGTGCGAAACGCTGTCTCTCTGCTGGGGCTCAGTGTTGAAGAATCCATACGGATGGCGAGCGAGTATCCGGCGGCATTTCTTGGACTCGAGCAGCTGGGCCACTTGGCTGCGGGCAAACGTGCCGATTTTCTGGTGCTCGATAATGAACTCAAGGTGCAAAGCACCTATATCGGCGGTCAATTGGTTTACACCGCCGAGGAAAGAGTGTGCTGAAATAAGCCGTTGCGCCAAGAACGCGATTAACCCTCTTCACATAAGCAGTGCAGCTTTTACCCGGATAAAGATAATAACAACAGGGAAGCCCTATGACTGAAAAGATAGCGGCGGCAACTGAGACCGCCAACAAGCCCAGGCTGATGTCGCTCGATGCGCTACGGGGTTTTGACATGTTCTGGATCCTCGGCGGTGAAGCGCTGTTTGCCGCCCTCTTGCTGCTGACTACTTGGAGTGGCTGGCGTTGGTTCGATGGCCAGATGCACCACAGCAGCTGGCATGGTTTTACCTTCTACGATCTTATCTTCCCGCTGTTTATCTTCCTCTCCGGCGTTGCCCTGGGTTTGTCTCCCAAGCGTCTGGACAAGTTGGCGTTTGCCGAGCGACTTCCAAAATATAAGCACGCAGTTAAGCGTTTGGCTTTACTGCTGTTTTTTGGCGTGCTCTACAATCACGGCTGGGGGACGGGCATGCCGGCGGCCCTGGATGAGATACGCTATGCCAGCGTCTTGGGGCGTATCGCCTTCGCCTGGTTTTTTGCCGCCATGCTGGTGTGGCACACAGGGCTCAGAACCCAGATCTATGTTGCAGTCGCTATCTTGCTGGGATACGCCATGGTGCAGCTGTGGCTACCGGTCCCGGGCGGCAGTGCCGGGGACTTTAGCGCCGCCGGTTCCATCAACGCCTGGGTAGACAGTCATTTCCTGCCCGGGATCAGTTACCAACATAAGCCTTATGATCCGGAAGGCCTGTTATCGACCCTTCCCGCAGTGGTCAATGCTTTGGCCGGTGTGTTTGTGGGCCGCTTTTTGCAGCAGCAAAGTTTTTCAGCCTGGGGCAGGGTGGGTTTGCTTTGTCTGGCCGGGCTTGTTTGTTTGGGGCTTGGCTGGCTGCTTAATCCTCTGATCCCGGTTAATAAAGATCTCTGGACCAGCAGTTTTGTGCTGGTGAGCAGTGGCTGGAGCCTGTTGCTGCTGGCGCTGTTCTACGCCGTTATCGATGTGCTTGGGCTGCGTTGGTTGGGTTTCCCCTTTGTGGTGATTGGTTGCAACGCCATCATCATCTATCTCGCTTCCAGTCTGGTTCAGTGGCGCTATAGCAGCGAAAGTCTGTTTGGCGGTTTTATCAATAGCGCCCCTGAGAACTGGCTGCCACTGCTTGGGGTATTGGCCATGCTCGGGGTGCAATGGTTGCTGCTCTGGTGGATGTATCGCAGGCAGTTGTTTATTCGGGTTTGAGGCTTAGGGAAGGTTCGAACAAGCCCCATGTGTGCTCTGCGTCGGCTTACGGGCTTGGATGCAAGGCGTGGTTCGCCGCAAATGGCCCTAGTCCTTTGCAAGAAGCACAACACAGCAGGCAGGCCTGTAAACCACGCCCTTCGGGGCTTTCACAGCAACCGGCTCTCTGCGTTATCCGACCTCGACATGCCCCGGCATGCCTTCAGTCAGATGCCTTGAACGCCAATTGCTGTGCAAGCCAGAGTGCCACGAGGACTTATTCGCACCTTCCTTAGCTTGCCTAAGTGAGGCGAACAAGCGGCCATATGCCTAATGCCGATCAGTTAAGACAGATCGCTTGACGATCTCACTGAAAGGATCAAAATCCGATGACCCCATGTCATCGGATTTTTTTATGCAACTTTCAGAAGCTTTGGCGCGTACTCATATCAATCGTCTTACCGAATTCACCTGTCTGGCCGATGTACTTGAGCCTGAGTTAATTCAGTCGTGCCTTGATTCACATGGTGTTGCCAGTTTAAGACGACGTAAGTTACCTATGGATGCCATGATTTGGGCGGTGATTGGTATGGCTCTGTTCAGAGGCGAGTCCGTCCGTTCACTCATCAATAAGCTTGATATCGTCTTACCGCAAGAGGTGGATTACGTTGCGCGCAGTGCTGTCACGCAAGCGCGTAAGCGATTGGGCTCTGACGTTGTTCAGGATGTGTTTAAGCGAAGTGCCAAGACCTGGCATGAAAGAGCAGAGCATCCTCATTGGTGTGGGCTCAACCTCTACGGTGTCGATGGTGTCGTGTGGCGAACACCTGATAGTGAGCAAAACAATCAGGTGTTCGCCAAAACCGCCAACGCTTCTGGTGATGCTGCCTATCCTCAAATTCGCATGGTTTGCATGATGGAGTTAAGCAGCCACCTGGTATTGAACAGTGCCTTTGATTCTGTTGCTGTCAGTGAAATGAATTTAGCCGCCGAACTGATATCAAGCATACCCAATAACAGCCTGACGCTGTTTGACAGAGGCTTTTATTCGTTGGGGCTTTTGCACGCCTGGCAACAGGCTCAACCGAACAGTCACTGGCTGCTGCCGTTGAAGAAAGGGACACAATATGAAGTGGTACGCTCTTTAGGAAAACACGACCAACTGGTGCAGTTAGCCACCACGCCTCAAGCCAGAAAGAAGTGGCCTATGCTACCTGACAATATTGAAGCTCGCTTACTGACAAAGACGATAAAAGGTAAGTCGGTTTCCATTTTGACCTCATTAACAGACCCCTTGCGTTATCCGGGGGCAGAGATAGCGGATTTATATGCCCATCGATGGGAGATAGAAGTGGGCTATCGGGAGATGAAGCAGCATCTTCTGGAGAGTCGCTTTACGTTGCGTAGTCAATTGCCAGAGTTGGTTATCCAAGAATTGTGGGGGGTACTATTGGCCTATAACCTCATCAGATACAAGATGATGTTGATGGCTAAGAGCTTACCGTCGTTACATCCGAACCAATTAAGCTTTAGAGATGCATCGAGTTATATCATTTTTAAACTGACTCAACTGTCATCTCAAACGCCTGGAAATGTCCCGAGAGAGGTCTTGGACATAGTGCGTAATGCGAGGCAGTTCAAGCTTGATGGGAAACGGGATAGAGCCTATCCACGTGCGTTAAAAATGAGTAAAAACAAGTATCCCATTAAGCCTAAGAAAAATGCCGTTCACACTAAGTGAACGGCATTAGCCATATGCCTGGTTTAAAATTAATGACAGCGTTGTCTTTTTTGTTATTATGACGTAACTTTATTGAAACAAAGCCGTGTATAAAGCTGCCGCGGCATCAAGGTTTCAAGCGTTAAACACCACTCAAGATGGATGGGGCGCCGATAAATTTGGTTGCCAAACAATAAATTACTATAAGAAGCAGGTTTATGAACATGACAGTTGCTACCCCGGCTGACGCAGCCTCAAGAAGCAGTTTTCTGCCTATGACTATCGTAGGTGCGCTGTTTTTCATCTTTGGATTTGTGACCTGGTTGAATGGTTCATTGATCCCTTTTCTGCAAATCATCTGTGAGCTCAATGAGTTTCAGGCACTGTTTGTCACCTTTGCCTTCTACATCGCCTATACCGTGATGGCGCTGCCCATGTCGTCGATCCTGCGCCGCACCGGCTATCGCAATGGCATGGCGGTGGGGCTGGGGATCATGGCAGTCGGCTCTGTGCTGTTTATTCCCGCCGCCTTCAGCGCCAACTTTTTAATGTTTCTGCTGGCGCTTTTTGTACTGGGAACCGGCCTGACCATTTTGCAGACGGCATCCAACCCCTATGTGGTGCATATTGGTCCGAAGGAGAGCGCCGCCATGCGGATCTCCATCATGGGGCTGATTAACAAGGGCGCCGGGGTGATAGTGCCTATTCTGTTTACCGCTTTGGTATTGGCTGATCTGGAAGGGTTCACCGCCGGGCATCTGGCTGCCATGGCCCCGGCCGAGCGAGAAGCCCAAATAAGCGAACTGTCTGCGCGTCTGGTGATGCCCTATATCTATATGACGCTGGCGCTTGTGGTGTTGATTGCACTGGTGAAGTTTTCTGCTTTGCCTGAAATCGCCTTCGAGGGAGAAGAGGGAGAGCACGCCGACAAGAGCGGTATAGTGCATTTCCCTCAGGTGATCCTTGGCGCCATAGCCATCTTTGCCTATGTGGGGGTTGAAGTGATTGCCGGCGATACCATAGGTCTCTATGGTGCCAGCCTCGACGTCAACAATTTCGCATCCCTGACCTCCTACACCATGGTGTTTATGGTTATCGGCTACCTCTTGGGGGTTAGCTGTATTCCACGTTTTATCAGCCAGGAAAAGGCTTTGCTCGCCTCGGCCTTGGCGGGTATTGCTTGCATCTTTGGCATCATCTTCTCATCGGCCGAGAGCCATGCTATCTCGTCGCTGCTGTGGGGGTGGAGCGGTATTCCAACTATTCCGGATACAGTCACCTTCGTCGCCATGATGGGCTTGGCTCACGCTCTGGTTTGGCCCTCTGTGTGGCCGCTGGCGCTGGAAGGGCTGGGCAAGTACACGGCCCAGGGCTCGGCGCTGCTGATCATGGGTATTTCAGGTGGCGCCATACTGCCGCTGATATTCGGCAAGATTGCCCACTTCAGCGACAATGTGCAGTTGGGTTACTGGATAGGCTTGCCCTGTTATCTGTTTATCCTCTTCTATGCGCTGAAAGGCCATAAGATGCGCAGTTGGTAACAGCGAGAGTTTAGCCCTCCTTGGTGACTTAACTGATCTGGTCGGCAATGGCCATTTGCTTCAAGCTCCCGAGCCTTTTGGCTCGGGGATCTCGTTTTAGCTGATGTCTCAGTCACATTGAACCCAAAACAGCTCTTGTGTCATAAAGAAGTCAATGACGGCTGGCTCAAACCCGAATGGCTTTTTCACCGCAGTCGAAAGGCGTTGACCACTATCAATATCGAGGTCGCGAAATAGGGATTGGGGTTAACCCGGTTACAGCTTGAGGTATTTTTTATATTCAGGCTTTTTATGCTTAAGCAAAGCAGCTTTAGGTTAAGCCACGAGTTAGCGCAAAGGGAGAGGGAAAGGGCGGTCTGCCGCAGAAATCGGGTAAAACCGTGGCTGAAGTCAGCGGGAATGATATAAACAAAAACGCCACTCAGTGAGTGGCGTTTTTGTTGTTTCATGGTGCCGGCACCAAGAGTCGAACTCGGGACCTACTGATTACAAGTCAGTTGCTCTACCAACTGAGCTATGCCGGCTAAATTGTGGTGCCCGAACCCGGAATCGAACCAGGGACACGCGGATTTTCAATCCGCTGCTCTACCAACTGAGCTATTCGGGCAACTGAACTGAGTGTCAGTCATCTACTTCGAACCGGGAGTTAAGGCCCGTGTCGTTCGGAGTGCGCGTATAATATAGTTCTGAATTTTTTCCTGCAAGTGCTTTTTCCGCATAAATCCTGTGTTCGCTCAGTTAATGCTCAGAATTGGGCTTTTTGAGCTGAAATCAAACTGATATCGCTTGAAAAGCCAGCAGGCCGCCTATTGCATCAAACTATCTTTGCCGCAATCTGCCGTGTTACCCGCATCACTGTGGCTCTTTAAGCCCACCTTTTGTCCTACTTTCTAAAATTTCGAAAGAAATGGCCAATATTTAATGATTTTAGTTTTCATTTAGCCTCCATATGATGAGCTTAAGACATAGCTTAAGGATAGAAAATGCTTGCCAACACTCGTCAGGGCTACGGCCTTGTCAGCATTTTGAGCCACTGGTTATCGGCCATTGCCGTGATAGGCCTGTTTGGGCTCGGCTACTGGATGGTTGATTTGACCTATTACAGTGCCTGGTATCAGAAGGGGCCGCATCTGCACAAGAGTATCGGTATTTTGCTGTTGGCGCTTACCCTGGTCAGATTGTTGTGGAAACTGCTGAGCCCGTCGCCACAGGCAATACCGGACAAGCCTTTACTGCAGAAGGCGGCCCGTTTGACGCATTGGGGACTCTACCTGTTGCTGCTGCTGATTATGTTGAGCGGCATATTGATCTCCACCGCCGATGGCCGGGGTATCGCGGTATTTGACTGGTTTGAGCTGCCGGGTGTCGGTGAGCTGTTTAACAATCAGGCCGATATCGCCGGGGCGATACATAAATACGCCGCCTATAGCTTGATAGCCTTGGTGGTGCTGCATGCCTTGGCGGCGCTGAAACACCATTTTATCGATAAAGATCAGACACTCGTCAGGATGATTAAACTCAAGAGAGGATAGCAAAATGAAAAAGACCCTGTTTGCCGGTTTGCTTGGCAGCGCCCTGTTATTGCCTTGCGCCGTGAATGCCGACGACTATGTGATTGATACCCAGGGCGCCCATGCCTCTATCAACTTTAGAGTCAACCATCTTGGCTACAGCTTTGTGGTCGGGCGTTTTAACGAATTTGAAGGCAGCTTCAGTTTTGACAAGGCCAACCCGGCTGATGCCAAGGTGAATGTGACCATCAACACCCAAAGCCTGGATTCAAACCATGCCGAGCGGGACAAGCACCTACGTTCAGCCGACTTCATCAATGCCGGCAAGTATCCCAAGGCCAGCTTCAAGTCCACCAAGGTGGAGGACAAAGGGAATGGCGAATTGGCGATCACCGGTGACTTTACCCTCAATGGGGTCACCAAGCCGCTGACCATAGATGCCAAGGCTATCGGTGAAGGGCAGGACCCTTGGGGCGGGTATCGCGCCGGGTTTGTCGGCTCTACCGAGTTTGCCCTCAAGGATTACAAGATTACTACCGATCTGGGCCCGGCTTCCACTCACGTCAAACTCGACCTGGTGGTTGAAGGGGTTAAGCAGTAACCCACAATAGTTTTTACAGAAGGCGCCGTCGGCGCCTTTTTCTTTGGCCCGCAAACGGGCAGTGAAAACCACCGAAAGTCAGCGGCCGATATGGCACAATGAGCGCCAATACAAACAATAGAGCCCGGGTACTTGGGCCGCCGCATCGTTGTGAGCTGAAACCATGTTGAATATCGAAACCCTTGAGCTGCTTAAACAACTGCTCGAAAGCCAACCCGCGGTATTACTGTTGTTCGGCGGCGAGCATTGCGGCGTGTGTCAGGCGTTGAAGCCCAGAATAAGCGCCATGTTGGCCGACGAGTATCCACTATTGCAGGCGGCCTATATCGATTGTCAGGGCCCTGGCCAGCAGCTATCCGCCCAGATGAGTATCTTCAGTCTACCCGTGGTGCAGGTCTATTTTGACGGCGAAAAGTTTGCCGAGTTGCAGCGGGTATTTTCTCTGGCGGATCTGCGAGAGGCAATCGACAGGCCCTATCGGCTCAGTTTTGAGTCTTAGGGAAAATAATCGACAGGGCTTTCTCTTATTGAGTTCGGAGCTAAGGAAGGTGTGAATAAGTCCTCGTGGCCTTCTCTTTTGTAGAGAGTGGCTTGCACAGCAATTGGCGTTCAAGGCATCTGACTGAAGGCATGCCGGGGCCTGTCAAAGTCGGATAACGCAGAGAGCCGGTTGCTGTGAAAGCCCCAAAGGGCGTGGCTTACAGACCTGTCTGCTGTGTTGTGCTTCTTGTAAAGGACTAAGCCATTTGCGGCGAACCACGCCTTGCATCCAGGCCTGTAAGCCGACGCAGAGCACACATGGGACTTGTTCGCACCTTCCCTGAAGGAGTAGTTAGATGAAAAATAGGGTGTATATGGCCCAGAGTCTGGATGGTTTTATTGCCGGACCCAATGGTGAGCTTGATTGGTTGGCGGCAATAGATAACCCGGAGGGCAGCGATCTGGGATTTGCCGAGTTTATGGCTTCGGTCGATGCTCTGCTCATGGGGCGCAACACTTTTGAAGTGGTGGCCGCCTTCGATGCCTGGCCCTACGATAAACCTGTATTTGTTGCCAGCAATAGTCTCAAGCAATTACCGGAGGGTTTTGCCGGCAAAGCTGAGTTAATTTGCGGCTCGGCAACTGAAATGCTCAGCGCCTTGCATGCAAAGGGGTACCACAACATCTATCTTGATGGCGGCGCTCTTATTCGCTCCTTTATTGCCGCCGCTCTGGTCGATGAGCTGACCATTACTACAGTGCCTGTGTTGCTGGGGGGCGGGATTCGGCTATTTGATACCTTGCCTGGTTCTGTGAACTTGAAGCTGGTGTCATCACAGTTGCTGTTGGGGCAATTGGTAAAGAATCGTTATCAGTTTCAAAGGGAGACACAGGCATGAATCAAGTGGGTACCTTAATCTTTTTCTGCGGCAAGATGGGCGCGGGCAAGTCGACTCTGTCGCAAGAGTTGGCTTCAGAGCGGCGCGCCGTCTGTATTAGTGAAGATCAGTGGCTTGCCGCTCTTTTCCCGCAAGAGATCCAAAACTTTGGCGACTATCTCAAGTTTTCGGCCCGGCTCAAACCTGTTATGAGCGCACATATTCAGGCATTACTCGGTTGCGGTGTCGATGTGGTGCTGGACTTCCCGGCCAATACCGCAGTGCAGCGTCATGGATTCAAGGCCCTGGCCGAGGCGGCTGGAGCGCAGCATCTGCTGGTCTATTTAGAGGCAGATGATGAGTTGTGTCTCGAGCGTCTGGCACTCAGAAGAGTTCAATGCCCGGAGCGGGCAGCGTTCGACAATGAAACCGTCTTTCGGCAGGTGAGTGCCTATTTTGAGGTGCCAACGGCCGAGGAAGCGCTATCGATAGAGGTGCGCCCGGCCTGAAAACAGCGGACATGGCGTTCGCTATTTGGCTGTGGCAGACCAAGATTATTTGTGCCAATATGCGCCGGCCGGTTTGCTGCTCTTTGGCAGAGTTCAAACATGGCGCTATAGTCATGCGGGCGCGAAGGCGCCGCAAAATAGAGGTTAGATTATGAAGAGAGCAGTGAAGGCAGTCCAATTATCGCTTGAATAGATTCTTAGCAATAATTGGACACAAAAATGAATAGAAACAATATCTGGAATTACTCATTCTTATACTCTTTGGTACTTCTGGTACCTTTTGATCTGCTTGCTTCACTGGGGATGGACTTATACCTTCCGGCAGTGAATGACATCGGCACAAGTTTCAAGGTAGGAAGGGAGCAGGTTCAGCTGACGCTGACCATGTATATGGGACTCCTAGGCCTTGGGCAATTGCTGTTTGGCCCCCTCTCGGACAAGTTTGGCAGAAGGCCGATAGTCGTTATTGGCGCTGTCTTGTACTCATTGTCCAGCCTGGCTATTCCCTTAAGTCCGAACTTCGATTACTTTCTGGGACTGAGATTGTTACAGTCGCTGAGCGCGTCTGCACTATTGGTTGCGGCGTTTGCCACGGTCAGAGATGTATTTGCCGAAAGGGAAGAAGGCGTAGTCGTTTACGCCATCATGGGTTCAGTGTTGGCTTGTGTACCGGCAGTGGCTCCGTTTCTGGGCGCCTTGATAGAAAAGCAGTGGCATTGGCAGGGCATATTTTACTTCCTGGGAATATTCGCTGCCGTGGTTGCCGTGCACACAGTGTTTAAATGGCCAGAAACCCGGCCGGCCAAAACCCAGCCGTTTCGTTTCAATAGCTTGTTCACCATCCTGGGGTCCAAGACTTTTATCGGTTATACCTTGGCTTATGCAACGGCAATGGGAACCTTCTTCGCCTACTTTTCCACCTCGCCCTCGGTGCTGATGGATACCTTGAGCCTGAGTAAACTCGAGTTCAGCCTCTGGTTCGGCTCGGTGGCGATTGTGATGGTACTGACCACCAGGTTCGTCAAGCCTTTGGTTGGGCGTTGGGGAATCAGCGGCACAGTGTTTCGAGGGCTGGCGGGGCTATTTGTCAGTGGGCTTATCCTCTATCTGTGCGAGTGGCTCTTTGGCGTTACCCTGCTGGGCTTTATGCTTCCCATGTACCTGATTGGAGTCAATATTGCCTTGACTTGTGCAGTCTCGGCCAACGGCGCGCTGCACGCCTTCTCCGCTTCGGCGGGTTTGGCAACGGCGCTTTATTATGCGCTGGAAAGCCTGTACTTAAGCCTGATGGTCAGTGTGCTGATAAAGCTGATCCCGCCCGGAACCTCGGCCACCATAGCCGTGTATATCTTTATCTCTTCCCTGTTAGCTGCGGGCTTTATCCTGCTGGGGCGGCGGCAGAGTAAATAGCTTCTTATAAGCTTGCAGGCCACACTTGAGCTTGTTCAGGTGTGGCCTTCGCTGTTCATGAGTAGGATAGCGTTAACGGTTCGCAGCGCGCCTCTCAACGCTATCACCATTAAAGCCGTGCAATAAAGCTACGCCTCTACGGCTTAACGATATCTTGCAGCAGCAGTTGCTATGCCAGGCAGGCGACAATGGTTTGGAGCTGGTCTATGCCGCCATACAGCAATTCGGTGGCACTACTTCACCCAATAGCATGATCCCCGGGGAGCTTCCCGCCCGTTCCTGGGCCTGAGTGGTGAGGATGAGGGAGAGGTGATGGCGATTTTGAGTGAGTGGCTATCTGCGGGCTAATTTTAGTCGGTCCAACATGTGTTTTACATATTGCTCGATTATGTCAGGGCAAAGGATTTGGAAACCAGATAAAAGAAATTCGAGTTCCCTGTAATGCATGTCAGCAAGCTCCTTGCTTGGTGATAGCTCAATATATTTATTAACTAGCCTGAGTTGGAGAACAGTCTTATTGTAAATACTCACTAAAGTTCGGGTATCTTCACTGGAATTATACAAGTCGCTAGTTACATATATACGGTCATCATCCTGGATTTCATAGGCTTTGATTATTAACAGTTCTTCATAACTATTTGGATTTACCTCGACGTCAAAGCCTACTTGACAAGTATAGCTTTGAAACTGGGGACGTTTGGAAAGCAGTAATCTATTATCTGAGCGAACACCGTCCAGCATCCGCATCAGTTCATTCAGTTTCGCTTCTCGCTCTAAATGCTTGACCTGTGCTTGCATCGCCTTGCGGCTCAGCTCTGTCTCTCGCTTGGTATCTGCCAGCTCTTGGCGGGTCAATGCGAGTTCCTTTTGTTGGGTTCGCAGTGACCAGATAAGTAAGACGACCGTGATAAAACCTAGGATCGGGTTCAGCGTGCCGCCGATATAGTCACCAAAGGCGCCAAAGTCTTCTTTATTACCCAATGGCCAACCAAACTGTGTGAAATACAAATTGAGGATGAACAAGCTCAATGCCAATAACATTGAAACGGCAATAAGATAGGACGCTGTGGTGGCGAACACGGAGAGTATTCGTTGTGGGAACGTTGGGGCATCGTTTGGCATGGGCCTTCCTTTAATGGCTGAGTAATGAGTGCATCATGTTGGCAATATCATAGGGTAAGTTGAACAATCCGGTCAAAACGCCTGAGCGGAGCTGTCATGAACACGGAGGTTTAGACCCATTTAATTATTTAATGGTGGATTTAAACGGGTTTAAACATGTTTCATGGTAAAATGATGAAACTTGTAGATTCTGTGAGGAAGCAAAGTGATACGCATAGAAAAGTTGTACAACAGTGCATGGAAAAAAGTAGTGCTTTTTGTCGTTGTGTTTGTTTTAGTGGCTTGCTTCTTTCATTTTATAAAATCTTTGCAGCCGTTTTTAAAAACATTAGTTGAGCTAGGGCAGGTATTGACCGCACTTGCAGCTTTTATTGGCGCCTATGCCGCATTACGAGGTGTTGATAGTTGGCGAAGACAACTACACAGTGCAGCCAGATTTACAAAAGTAACCGAGTTTAATAATTTGCTGCTTACTTACGAAAGTAAACTTGAATCAGCTGCTAATTTACTTCACATACCTTTGCTACAGGTTTATTTGGGTAAAAAGAAAACTCTTGCTGAGAGCACTGAAGACGCAATAAGACGTAAAGAGAGCCAGTTTAAATCCATTATTAAAAGTTTGGCTGGTGATGCTCGAATTCTGGATAAGTTATGTGCGGCTGATAACTCTGAAACAAAATCTCCTCAGATGTTGAGTGAGCTTGTTAAAAAATTATCAAGCAAAACATATAAATATTTAAATTGCCGAGATTACACAAAGCTGAAAGAGCATAGTGAAGAGCTATTTCAGTGTTTGGGCTCTATAAATGATATGGTCGCTCAGTACGAGCAAGGTATCAATTAATCTCCTATCCACAGAGCTAAACACGCATCCATAATGATGAAAGACGATTAAACGTAAAGGCCCATAAGGGCCTTTTCTCATTTCGCTTACTGTAACCGTTCTATCAATATGAGAAACCGAGATTAGCCGAGAGTTGGTGAAATCTGGCGAGCTAAACTCAGGTTTTATGCGGGTTTGAGAAGTATTTAAATCGGATTTAACGAAGAGTTGAAAAGTCTGTGCTAAATGAGAAAAGGCAGCTCGACAAAAGGCTTGTGCTGCCTATATGAGAATTACTTAACGTCCTTCCCAATCCATACCACTTTACCAACGATATTGAGCATAGGAAGATCTGCAGCAGTGACAACCTGTTCCTTATACTCCTTGTTATCGCTGATAATGGTCACGCTGCCATCAATGTGTTTCTGGAGGCGCTTAGCGTAAAGTTCGTCGCCTAGACGTAGCACGAATATACTGCCATCAGTCAGTGTGGTTTGAGTGATATCTACTAGTATCGAATCACCAGTGTGAATAGTTGGCTCCATTGAGTCGCCCTTAGCAAACACCACACGCAAGTTTTCAGGTTGTAGGCCACGAAAGCGTAACCACTTGGTGCGGAATGCCAGCTTTCGTCTAACTTTCTCATCATCCCACACTGCACCATGGCCAGTGCTGACTGGGGCATGAAAACCGTTAATCAGTGCATACTCTTCATCGAATTCATTGCCAGGGCAAATGGCCATCTCAGTCTCAATCTGTTTTGTACCTTCTCCAGTACAAAGCCACTCTAGATTTACATTATAGAGGCGAGAAATACGCACCATTTTGTCAAAAGATGGCTTGGTTCCTTGGGTGAACCACTTCCTAACACCACCTTCAGATGTCTCAATAGCGATAGCGAAAGATCTTAAGCTCTCATCCCCAATAAGCTCTTTAAGACGTTCAGCAAAGCTTTCCACGCCTTCAGTTGGAAAGGAAAGAGCGCTTTCTTTTTTCATATTCACTTTCTTCTTTTATAAGCCTGTTTTAAATCAACGGCTTGCCGCGTTTGGCCAATGGGCCATAAATAAAACCATAGAAAGATACTAAAAGACGTTGTAATTCGTCTTTTAAGATCGTATCGTTCTTATATCGCGCACTTGGCATGTTGCGTAGTGCGCGAGTTGATATGCTAACACGGAAAAACATCATGAAAATAGAGAACGCCAATCACATTCATGCAGCGCTAAGGGCACAAGGCCTAACTAGTCGCTCTTGGGCTGTCTCAAATGGTTTTAATCCAAGGACTGTTCAAGACTGCATTCAGATGTTTGCCCCAAGTCAAAAGCGTGTTCCTAAAAGACCACTATCAACAAAGATCATTGATGAACTCAGTAAAACGATAGGTTACGACTTGTTGGGGGTCAATCATGGTGAATAGTTGGTATACCCCGCAACAGCTTTTAGATATGCCAGGCATGCCATCTACTGTGCAGGGTATTAGATATAAAGCCAAAGTGGAGTCATGGGCGAAGCAGAAACTGGCTAAGGGCAAAGGCTTCGAATATCACCTCAGTAGCTTACCGGCAATCACACAGGCACATCTGCAACAACAGATAACCAAAACTGAACCCAATAGAGAAGTGGCTGCCGCTCGCCAAGTACTTGCCGCTTCAATCGCTAGTACAACAGCTTTTAAAACCGAGCAGCAGCAACGCTTTCTCACGCTACCAACTGCTAAACAGCAAACGGCTTTAGAACGTAGAGCATTGCTCGAAGAACTGGCTACATTCGTTGCTCCGTTCGAAGCTCAAGGTCGTAAAACAGAAGCGGTCAATGCTTGGGCTTTGCAACACGACTTAAAAGTATCTACGCTTTATCGCTGGAAAAAAGCCTATAAATCCAAAGGCTTGATGGGGTTGGTTGATACACGCGGCGGCGTCCAAATCAACGTCATGGAAACCCAGCCACAGCTGCAGCAATTTTTTATTGCCTTAGTTACGGGCAAACCGCACTTGCTTGAAAAGTACAAAACTCTGCGAACTGAAGCCGAAAAGAAAGCTGCTGAATATGGTTGGGCAGTGCCATCCATCGGCGCCATTCGCCGCTGGATGCTCCGTTGGCATCAAGACAATATCGCAGCATTTACCGCGCTGACTAATCCTGATGCGTACAATAATTCGCATCGTCCATTATACGGAACTATGTACCCATGGCTGAGCGGTCCCAATCAAGTTTGGGAGTTCGACAGCACGCCAACTGATGTGATGCTCAATTCCCATGGCAAGCTGCGGCGTTATGCTGTGATTGCAGCTATTGATGTTTACACTCGCCGCCCCATGGTAATGGTGACACCAAGTTCAAACAGTGAGGGGATCTGCCTATTACTACGTCGCTGCATGCTCAACTGGGGCATGCTTGAAAAGGACGGCGTAGCCCGCACTGATAACGGCTCAGATTATGTCAGCCAACGGGTAACCGGCATCTTTGATCTGCTCGATTACAACCAAGAACGTACCCGCCCATTTAGCGGTTGGGAAAAACCTTTTATTGAACGTTTCTTTGGCACCTTGTCGCGAGCACTGTTCGAATTGCTGCCTGCCTACATAGGTCACAGTGTTAGTGATCGCCAAAAAATCGAATCAGCCAAAGCCTTTGCGCAGCGTATTGGTGGCAAGAATAAGGCCGCTAATCAAGCTGAAGCGCTTGAACTGGCTATGACGCCAGCAGCGCTGCAGCAGATGATCGACGATTGGATCAACTATGACTACCTGCATCAGGAACATGACGGCTTTAAAGGCTCATTAAAGGGTAAAACTCCGTTTCAGGTTTACAGCGAAAGCGGCTACAAACCGCAGTTCATTGCTAATCCTCATTCGCTCGATTTACTGCTTAACCATATTGGCGATGCCACAGTTGTTCGCGGCAGTGTCAGTGCTGGCGGCGTTAAATATACCGCGCCAGAGCTACAGGAAAGCGTATGGGACAGAAAGCGCGTGCGGGTATTCCTTGACCCTTCAGATGTTGGCCGCGCCACCCTCTATTTATTGGATGATTGGCAGCAATGTGTGGAGGCCGTAAACCTCGACCTTATTGGCCGTGATATCGATCCAACTGCATTCCGTCAGGCCCGTAAAGACGACAAAAAAGTATTGGCAGGTTTTCGCCGTGCAGCACGAGAGCTACAGGACAAATTTGGCATCGACACCTTGGCTGCAGAGGGGTTAGCCAAAGCCGCAGCGGAGCGTGGCTGTCTCACCAGTTTTGTACCCAAATCAGATACCACTCATAACCCAGCACTGGCGGCGTTAAGCCAACCAATTTCCCGAATAGCCAGTCAGTCAGAACAACAGTTAATCAGCCTCAGTCGCGAATCAAACGCCTTGGGTGAAGCAGCCAGTAGAGTCAACCAAAACCACGCCACTGTGATGCGTTCAGAGCATGAAAAGGCGGAGGAATTAACGCTGGAAAGTCTCAGCCGTGACCTCAGTGAACGTGAATTGCAATGGCTTAACGATTATCGCCTCAAGTACCGCTTGTTTGCCAAACGGTTAGACAAGCTGAAAGAGGATACAAAAAAAGCCGCCAATTGAGCTGGCGGCTTGGGAGAGGACGCTGCAAACGTCCATATCTAGTCAATGGAGATCTTAGTTATGAAACATCGTGTTGTCGAGGTTAAAAACGTACTGTCCTGCTTGGAACTCATGGAGAACCTGCAGGGCCGTTCCTCTATCACTCCCGGCATTGGTCTAATCCATGGCCCATCTGGCTTTGGTAAAACTACTACCATCTGCTGGCTCATAAACCAGCTAGGAGCAATGAATGCCATTTATGTGCGTTGCTATGCCACTGATACGCCGTCTTCTTTTCTAGCTCGGGTGATGGAAGAGCTGGGTGCAGACATGGTCTATCCACTGCGCAAAAGCGTGGATTTCATTGTTGATCGCATGAACGAGCGCCAGTTACCCCTGTTTATCGACGAAGCCGATCATATCGTCGGCCAATCCAAAATCATGGAAACCATTCGTGACCTTTACGATGCCACCGAGCAACCCGTGGTGCTGGTCGGTATGGAAGAGATCGCCCGCCGCATCAGTCACCGAAAACAGTTGTTTAACCGTGTTAGTGAGTGGGTGGAATTTCAGCCTGCAGACTTATCAGATGTTCACAGTTTTGCCGAGCAGCTGCTGGATGAACGTATCACCGTGAGTGACGACATGCTGGAGCACATCCGTAAACGCAGTGGCGGTGAAGTGCGCCGTATTCTCACCGCTCTGGAGAAAATTGAGCGCTCCGCCATCGCCAACGATATGGATGTAGTCACCCTGGACAACTGGGGCGATCAGCCATTGTTTTTGGAGTTCAGGCGCTAGCACCGCCTTAACCCGGCCGTCAGAGCCGCAATAAGGGTTAAGACCATTTTTAGGGATTGAACATGGCTAATGACACAGAACGGGCTTGGGCATGGATCCACAGCCAATACAGTTTCACCAGAGCAGAACTGGCCAAAGCTACAGGCTTAGCGCCAAAGCGGTGCTCATCCATTATCTCGGCGCTGAAAAAACGCGGTTTTATCAAAGATACCGCGTTACCTACAAGGGAGCGTTTTATCGGTGGCTTTACCCCAAAACGCTACAAGTCAGTCAACCGGGCTGAGTATAGCGGGCGCGGCAAAAGTACGGCGCCAAAACACCGGCGAGGTACCGCACAACAGTGCGTGTGGCAGTCAATGCGGATCATGCGCACTTTTACTTATCCCGACTTGGTCGCAACGGCAGAAGTCAGCATGAGTACCGCCAGAGTCTACTGCAATCTGCTGGCGCAATTTGGCTATGTACGCCAGGTGCGTGGGCGACCTAATCACTTGCCTAACTCTCAGCGGGTTGGTGAATACACCAGTTTTCGTTTGGTGAAAGACACCGGCCCTATAGCACCGAAGAGACAAAAGGGCGGCTTATTTGACGCCAACTTAAACAAGGAGATCCAGCATGACGTGGCTTGACGTGATAGCCGAGCAGGCTCAGTTGAACGGTCAAAAAGCGGTAGCCGAGAAGCTGCATATATCGCGTACCACTGTTAGCCAGGTACTCAGCGGTAAGTACCCTGGAGATATGGAACGCATGCAAAAACTGGTGGAAGGGGCCTACATGAACCACACCGTTATGTGTCCTGTGCTCGGTGAAATTCCACTGAATGAATGCTTGGCCAACCAGAAAAACACTAAGACCACAGGTAGCCCGATCCGCATCAAGCTGTATCGCTCTTGCCGTGGTGGATGCCCTTTTTCCAGCCTTGATGCCTCGCAAGTGTTCAGCGTGCAGTCCAGCTTTAGCAGTCGCCGCAATGAATACGATGCCGATGGCACCATCCGCCGTTTAACTCTGCAAGCAGGGGACGATAAAAACGAGCTAATTCAACTGTTGAAAACCGAACTTAAGCACCTAGGTGCCAAGTTGAATCGTATGACGAAGGAGCGTGATTGATGAAACACCATAAACCTGTTTTTGACGTAGTCGCCGCGCTGCGCCTGCGCGGCATGAAAGTCATCAAGCAAGGCCAAAAAGTGATCACCATTGACTACCCCAGCAGTGACTTTAAGCACACGGCGGTGGAAATCACTGAAAGCCTATTTGGCCAACGCGAAACTTTTTACACCGTGCAGTTCAACGGTTTTACCGTGCGCTGGAACAACCCACTTTAAGGAGAAAAACATGGATGCAATCACGATTCCCGTCGGGTACCGCCAAAACGCCAAGGGCGATTTAGTGCCGGAAGAACGCATCAAAGCCATCGACAAGCTACGCGATGAAGTGGTGCTTGGTGTAGTGACGCAAGCTAAAGCAGTACGAACCCAAATGACCGAGTTCAAACTCGCTGCTATGTCCCAGCTTGGTGACTTTGTTGACCTTTCTGCCGCCGAGTATGGTGTCAGCTATGGCGGTAAAAAGGGCAACATTACTCTCACCAGCTTTGATGGCCGCTACCGTATTGTTCGCGCCATTGGTGAACACCGCAATTTTGATGAAAGGATCCAGGCCGCCAAAGCGCTTATTGACCAGTGCATTCACAACTGGAGCGGTGGCGCAGACACCCGCCTCATGGCCATGGTTGAGCACGCCTTTCGGGTAAACCAACAAGGTCGTATCGACGTTAACCAAGTGCTGAGCCTGCGCCAGTTAAGCATTGACGATCTTTTGTGGCAACAAGCGATGGACGCAATTGCTGATGCCATTCAAATCACCGGTACCAGTGAGTATCTGCGCCTTTACGAGCGCCAACCCAATGGCAAATACAAACAGCTGCCGATGGATATCAGCAGCTTATAACACACCGTCAAGCAAGGAGAATGCGATGAAACACAAACTCAGTACAGGCTATGGCGCCGCAGCTGAAACAGCGGTGTGCATGGAGCGTCTTCACCGTTATAGCGACGCAGCACAATACTGGCAAATGGCCAATTATGCCGCGCGTACCCAAGTCAACCAAGAGTGGACTGCTCGCCGAGCAGCTTTTTGTCGGGTCTTTGGTCGCCGGATTGAATTGGCCAACAAACAGGCAAGGAGGGCTGCGTGATGCCAACACCCACTCATCACGACTCGAAGCTTGGGCAGCCCTCATCCACTCGTATCCGTTCACTGCTGGATGGCAATGAAGAGCAGCTTGACCGAGTGAAGCTGCAATTGCTGGTGCTCGAACTGTTTGAGCTTCCTGTGAATGAATTGAGGGAGAAATTGTTGGCGTTGGCGGTATTCAGACCGGAAGTCTGCGTGGCCGCCAGTGGCAACATGCTTCAATCGC
This sequence comes from Shewanella sp. VK101, assembly GCF_056497865.1. Lineage (NCBI taxonomy): Bacteria > Pseudomonadati > Pseudomonadota > Gammaproteobacteria > Alteromonadales > Shewanellaceae > Shewanella > Shewanella sp. VK101. The sequence continues at coordinate 3,469,855 of NZ_CM151402.1, read as the reverse complement.
TGCAGGGAGTCACTACCGAAAAAACCATTCAGTGCAGGGAGGTGATTTGTAGCGCCCTGGCGCTGGCAGGTACAGAGATTGTTTCTAAAGACAGGACCGCAGTAAGTAATGCGTTTTAAGCGAAACCACCGGCATTCATGCCGGTTGGTCTGCCAAGCGTGGTGACTTGGTACTGATGAGCAGCCAAAGGAATAAGTCATGACTCAACACGGAAAAAAGTTGCTGGCTTATGTGATGTGTCATTTAGCTATCAGCAGTCGTGATCCAGCACTACGTCGTCAGCATGCTGAAGCGTGGCTGGATGGCTATTTGCCCAACTGGCGAGATTCGAAACTACCTACAATCAAGCGTCGGAACTTGCTGGTTAGTACAGAAGAAGATGAGGATGAACAATCATGACACCAGAAGTGTCCGCCCGTAAAAAGCAGCTGATTAAATTAATCAACGTGGGCAGAAATACCCTGCAGTTGGATGAGCCAACTTATCGTGCCATGCTCACAGACGCGGTGCACAAAGACTCACTGCGGCAGATGACCCTGGGGGAGCTGGAGCAAATTAGTCATTTGCTAAAATCCAAGGGTTTCAAACCAACTTCAAAGACCAATAAACAAGGTGTTAAACGCCGCTTAAGCCAGCCTACAGGTCAAGCCAAACATCCTGTTATCGACAAGATTGTCGCGGTGTGGATCACCATGGGCCACCACCTGGTTGTTACGGAGCCCAGTGAGTCAGCACTGGATGCTTACGTGCGCCGGATGACTAAACGCTCAGCAGGTAATGGCATTGATTCAGTACGCTGGCTTGACAATGAGGGCGCCTACAAAGTGCTGGAAAGCCTCAAGCGTTGGCATCGGCGCGAGCTTATTGAGCGCATAGTTGCCCGAGGTCAACCGTTACCCGTTAACCGTCATGGCAATCCAGCCAGCTATGAGCAGATTGTTGCGGCTTACGAGGGGCATGGTGTGGTGGCCAACGAACTATCAGGGGCTTGCGAATGACAGAAGAATGCAAGAGTAAAGCGCTACAACATGATAGTGAAGAGCAGCTTGAGTTGTTGGGCAGTGACAGCCGAGAACTTGAGCAAGCCCTGCTAACCCTTGCCAGTCTTAATGAAGATGAGCGCAGCGAGTTTATGCGCCGCTGGCCTGCTAATTTGCAGAGTCTGTGCGAGTTGATCCGCACAGCCTTACGCAGTCGTGGCGTGAATGAGTCCGACGCATTGGCAGAACACTTGGCCACTTTGATTGGTAGCTACCTTGGTGGGCGCGATATGTATATCCCAAGCGGCGAACGTCTCAAAGTAGCTTTGAGGGATATCCGTATCTGGCGCGAATTCAAAGGGAATAACCTGGAACAGCTTAGTCGCCTGTATGGCCTCAGCGAGCGCCGTGTCAGCCAAATAGTTGCGGAACAACGCACTGCCTTTGTCGCGAGGAAGCAGAGGGGGTTGTTTTAATGGCAAATTCTGCAGAATAATAGCAGCCTACTTAACGGAGGTTAGTATGGCTATATGGGTTGATGATTGTCCTCGATGTAAAGCTCAAAAAATGACATTTAACGTAAATCACTATGTATTCGTGAGACGCTTGACAAATAACTACGACCTTTTGGAAGCGAGTGCACAGTGCAGAGGATGTGGAAGGATTTCAATTCTCCAGTGTACTACTGATAAGGTCGATCACAGCAATAGCGGACGAATAAATATTGAAACTATGGTTGAACTATCGGGATTCTTTGATGTTCATAAGTTTTTAACCCTTGCTGATGTTGAAGCCGATACCCCTCCCAAACATTTACCCCCGGAAATTGAAAAGGCATTTGTAGAAGGTGCTAAGTGTTATGCAGTTGGTTGTTATAATGCATCTGGAGCCATGTTTAGGTTAGCACTTGACCTAGCCTCGAAAGGTCTCCTACCACCAGAGGGCAGCGCTGATATTAATTCTCGTCAAAGAACTAATTTAGCAGATAGATTGAAGTGGTTATTTGAGAAGCAGCATTGGCCGGAGTCACTCAGAGAGTTGGTTGTGTGTATACGTCAAGACGGGAATGATGGCGCTCATGATGGTACTTTAGGTCAGGATGAAGCTGAAGACTTGATGGATTTTACCTCTATGCTGCTGGAGAAGATCTTTACTGAACCAGCACGAATAGAAGCTACTAAAACTAGACGAGATGCTCGCCGAGCGAGAGCTAAAGCTTAAACGATTAATGCCAGGAATGGCGTTTTCATCACGAAGAAGGAACTTCTTATGCGTATTGTGCTAGTGTTGTTAGCCGCCCTGATTGGAGCGTACATCCTCATCCCCGTGCAAGTTTCGGGCTCCATCTACATACTGACCAATTCGGCAGCCGTAGTGCCGCTCCCCCTGATCGAGATAAAGGTCTATCCCCTTGATCGCTTTCGCGATGCAATCTATGCCAAGCAATCATTTGTGAGTGCTGAATGTATCGGTGCCGTATCTGAAACTGAAGCAGCGCAGGCGCTATTGGAACAAGGCCCCAGAGCAAAAGAAGCCTACGAGCAGAGCCAGGCTTGTAGCATATCCAACTTGATCGTAGATATCACGTTGGAGCCGCTAACCACGATCCAAACGGGGAAGAAGGGGGAGTTCTCTTTTTCGCTGTCACGCCTTGAAGATGTGGTTTTGGTAGCCAGTGCAGAGCGGCAACTGCCGCTTTCAAAAGAATCTTACCTTTGGTTACAAGCGTTGAAGCCTGGAGCAGGCTTTAAAGAAGAGATCGCTCTTAACAATCAGAATCAAGTAATCGAAGAAGATATCCGGAGTATCAATCTCTAGGACTGAAAAGTTTTATTAGTCTAAGTTAATGATAAAAAAGGAATATATATGAGTGATTCTAAGGTCCCCCAAGATTTGGTTAAAAACTTCCTACTGCAATTTGAGAGTTTGCAAAGTGCTTTTGAGGCTTTTGATCGTAAAGCACATAGTTATTTTTCGGGGAGTACGGCAAATCAAATTAAAATTCTGGCCGTCAGGGATAGTGCCAACAATCTGTGTCTGAACTTACTGGGTGTCGATTTGGCGGTGAGCTACCAACCGACAGTCGTTGATGAAACTTCTCAGATTTATGGCTTGATTGAGTTTAGCCTGAAGAAAAAAGGTGTTAACACTGTTGTATACAAGCTTATTATTGATACATCGTGCAATCTCTATAAAGTTGCTGAAAATGGTCGTGAGGTAGGTGAGTATATTGGTTCAGCAGAATACGCTGAGATGGAAATACACCTTACATTTGGAACCGAGTTAGCTGCAGGTGTGCTCGGTTGTTTCATTCTAGAGAATGAGCCACAAAGCTACAAAGAATAACCCTGAAACCTTTCCAATCCGGGTGAACTAACGAAACCGGGACAATGACAGCAAGTTCATTGTCCCGGTTTTTTTATGGCCTTCATATCTCACCACCGCGCCAGGAGTGCGGCCAATAGCGCCCCGAAACTGCAAGGCCCCAAGGCCATTGCGAATCGGGTATATCGCCAGTGCGCCCAGGATGGCTTTCGTGCCCGTATCCGGCATGAATTGTATGGCCTGAGCACCTGCACAGTCCCCCTTTACAGCCACCACGCTACCCGCCAGAGCTATTACAGCCAAGGCTGGCACGCCGTTACTCAGCTGCACATCGTAAAGGCCAGAGCCAAAGAAAATGAACGCACCCGAATGGCTGGAGGCAAGCATGAATAAGCTGCGTAATTGGCTGGCAGGCATTGGTCTCAGCGTAGGCGCTGTTACGGGCGCAGTTTATGTGGCTGATACTGAAGGCTACAGTGCCACCGCTTACTATGATGTGGCGCAAAAACTGACCGTCTGCCGGGGCCACACAGGCAGCGACATTATTCAGAATAAGGTTTACACCCGAGCCGAGTGTGATCAGCTTTTCGCCCAGGATATAAAAGCTGCTGACGATGCGCTGCTGCGTTTGACTAATCCAGTAAAACTCACTAACGGCGAGCATGCCGCCTATCTATCTTTCATTTTCAATGTCGGTCAAGGCGCTTTTGCTGGCTCCACCCTACGTAAAAAACTACTGGCAGGTGACGCATTGGGTGCCTGTGATGAACTCATTAAGGCCTGTGGCCAGTACGGTTGCAATGGCTGGGTGTATAGCTATGACGTCAAATGGCCGGGACTGGTCACACGCCGCAATGAAGAACATGCAATGTGTATCAGTGAATTACCTGCCTCAGTGTTTCCACCTGCAACAGATAGAAGAGCATCACCATGGATACAGTAAAGCGCTATGCATTGCTTATTGGTGGCGGCTTGGCGGGCGTCATCATCTTGTACCTGCTGTTAACGCTACTGGCACTCAATTACCGATACGATCAAGCCCAGCAGGCACTGACCTCTGCCGATGCCGCCTTCCAAGTGGCCAGCACCGATGCAGTCAGGAGCAAGGCTGCCATCATCGACTTGACCAGAGAAAACACATTGTTACTGCAGGATAACAATCAACTGGTAACCCAATTGAAGAAAACTAACCAGGAAAAGCTGACGCTGACCGCAGCACTTTCTGCATTGAACACTCAACTTGATCAGCAGTTGACGGAGGCCACAGATGAACACACTCAAAATTGGCGCACTGATTATGTGCCTGTCGATGCTGTGCAGTTGCTCCAGCGCGCCGCCACCAGTGCGTTATGTGCCGGTAACCAAGACCCAGTATGTACTGATGCCGGAAGCGTTGCTGTCGTGGTGTCAGATAACAGCACTACCACCAGCGGTGGCAAAGTGCCTGAATCAACAGCCCATGCCAGCAAGCTGTATGAGTAACCCACAGGTACTGCAACTGGTGATCTCACTATATGGCGACCTTGGCCGCTGCAACCTGGATAACGCCGCAGTTAAGACATGGCATCAACAGAAACAACAAGCGTTACAAAAGGATGAATGATGGACGTATTTGACCACGCCAGTGACAAAGAAAATCAGGACAGGGAAAACGCTATTGCCAACGTGGTCAATGCCACTCGTTCGGCATTTATGGGGACAGGAGTTTGTCTGGACTGCTTGGAACCGGTAGAGCCGGAGCGCTTATCAGTGGCGCCCTATGCTGTGCGCTGTATCAGTTGTCAGCGGGATCAAGACAAACGCTATCAAATGATGACAGGAGGCCATCGTGCTTGAGGTGCTGTTTAAGGTGTGGCCCATCGTGGCTGCTGTTGGCTCGCTAATTGGTACCTTGGTGTTGGCGTGGCTTTATCGCAAGTTTGTACCCATGACCGACCACCAGAAGCTGGTGCAGCGGGTCAATGCCCACGAAAAGCGGCTAACTAAAGTGGAACAGCACATGGAGGCAATGCCTACTCGCGAAGAGCTGCATCAACTGGATAAAACTCTTACCGGGCTTGGCGCGCGCTTTGGTGCCATGGAGCAAGGTATCAATCATATCCGTACCAACGTGGATATGTTGATTGAAAACGAAATCAGCCAGGAACGCAGAGGAGATAGATAAATGGCGTTATCTGAAATTATGTCATGGCACCAACGTTTGGTGATCCTGCGACTGCTGGCCGAAGTACCCGGCTTTGACCTGAATGAGTCAGTTATCCAGGATGGCCTCGATGCTTATGGCCTTGATATCAGCCGTGATGCACTGCGTACTCAACTGACATGGCTCCATGAGCAAGGGCTGGTCACTATCAACAATATTGGTAAAACCATGACAGCCACGCTCACCGCGCGCGGTGAGGATGTGGCCAGAGGTCGTGCGACAGTGCCAGGCATAAAACGCCCTCGGGCAGGAGACTGATATGGCACAAGATACCCGTGGCCGACGCTCCAAAGTAGACTTGCTGCCAGCCAATATCCGTAAGCGTCTTGATGCCGGTTTACGTGATGGCTCCATTACTCAAGCCGAGCTGCTGACCGAGATTAACCACCTCATTCAAGATGCAGGATTGCCCGAAGATAGCCAGCTATCACGCGCCGGTATCAATCGTTATGCCACCAAGATGGAAACGGTTGGTAAAAGCCTGCGGGAAATGCGCGAAATTACTAAGGTGTGGACGGCAGAACTCGGTGATAGACCCACCGGAGAAGTGACCAAACTCATTCTTGAAATGGCCCGTTCACAGCTGTTTAAAGCCCTGTTAAACGAGTCTGAAACCGGTGAAGCTGCAGACGTTGGCATGATTAAAGATGCCATGCTGGCTGTGCAGCGTTTGGAAAGTGCCGCCATGGCCAGCCATAAGCGCGAGAAAGAGATCCGCCAGGCGTTTGCGGCTGAGGCAGCCAATGCCGCCGAGAAGGTCGCCAAGTCAGCAGGCTTAACCCGCGAGGCCGTGGCTCAGCTTAAGAATGAAATCCTGGGGATCGCCTGATGAACATGAAAAAGGCGGCACTTACCGCTGCCACTGCAGTGGCAATCAGTGTTTCAGCGGCCAGCACATTCGACCCGGCATATGAGGCCAGCTGCCTGAGCCGCTTTGACCCCAAGGAGGTGCTGCTCGGATATCAAAAGGCTTGGATTGCCGATGAGTCGCCACTCAAGATTGCCGAGAAGTCACGCCGTACCGGCCTGACCTGGGCCGAAGCAGCCGATGCGTCACTCACAGCAGGTGCAGCCAGGGGGCAGGGCGGTACCAACCACTTTTATGTGGGCTCCAATAAGGAGATGGCGCGGGAGTTTATCGATGCCGCTGCCATGTGGGCCAAGGTGTTCGACAAGGCTGCCGGTGAAATCCAGGAAGAAGTCTTTGTGGACGATGGTCAGGATGGCAAGGAGATCCTGACTTTCGCCATTTACTTTGCCTCGGGTTTTAAAATCCAGGCGCTCAGTTCCAATCCTTCCAACCTGCGCGGCATGCAGGGCAATGTCACCATCGATGAGGCCGCCTTCCATGAGAGGCTGGCCGAGGTGCTCAAGGCGGCGCTGGCTTTGACCATGTGGGGTGCCAAGGTGCGCCTTATCTCCACCCACAACGGGGTGGAAAACCTGTTTAACGAGCTGATTAACGACTCCCGCGCAGGCAAGAAAGATTACAGCGTGCACCGGATTACGCTGGACGATGCCTGCGCAGATGGTTTGTATCGGCGTATCTGTCAAATCCGTGGCATCGATTGGAGTCAAGCTGCCGAGGACGAGTGGAAAGCCAAACTGCTCAAAGCCACCGCCACCGAAGAAGATGCCCTGGAAGAGTATTACTGTGTGCCTAAATCGGGCGGCGGAGCCTATCTTTCCCGCGCCTTGATTGAGGCGCGGATGAGCAGCGTCGATGAGACTGGTCCCATTCTCCGGCTGGAAAAGGGGGCCGATTTTGGCGAGTGGCCAGAGCAGCTGCGCGCCGCCGAGATCAGCGATTGGTGCAACCAGGTGCTGCTGCCGGTATTGATGACTTTGGATCCATCACGCCCGCACATATTTGGTGAAGACTTTGCCCGTAGCGGTGACTTGACTGTGGTCGATGTGGGCGAAATTGCTCAGGACTTACACATCACGACAAAGCTACAGGTGGAGCTGAAAAACATCCCGTTCCGTCAGCAAGAGCACATTCTGTTTTATATCGTTGACCGCCTGCCTCGGCTTCGTGGTGGTGCTATGGATGCCCGTGGCAACGGTCAAGCCTTGGCCGAGTATGCCAAAGATCGCTATGGCTCGGAAGTGATCGAGTGCGTGATGCTGTCAGAGGCTTTTTACCGTGAACAGATGCCGCGCTTTAAGTCTCACTTCGAAGACGCCTTAATCACCATTCCACGAGATGATGACACCCGCACCGATTTGCAGGCGCTCTCGGTTAATCGCCGGGGAACTCCGTGCCTGGGTGATGTGCGAACCGGCAAAGAGAAAGAACGCCACGGCGATGCGGCCATCAGTTTGTTTTTGATGGTGTACGCCTCGACCCTGGATGGCGCGCCCATCGAATTTACGCCCATCCCCAAAAGTGACCACCGCAACCAGCTGGCTGGCGCGGACATTAATGATGACATCAAGCAGCGAGGTTGCTGGTAATGCAAGAAAGAGCATCCAAAATAGTGGACAGCCAGGGCCGCCCCTTTAAAACCAAGGAGGCTCAGGCGTATCAAACCGATGATGTGCGCCTGGCATCACTGCACCGTACCTTCTCAGAACACCCATCCAGCGGGCTTACGCCAGCCAGGGCCGCCGAGATCCTGATTGCTGCCGAACAAGGCGACATCATCGCCCAGTGCGAGCTGGCTGAAGACATGGAAGAAAAAGATGGCCACCTGTACGCAGAGCTGGACAAGCGCAAGCGCGCCCTGGTGGGCGTAGACTGGCAAATCCAGCCGCCCCGCAACCCCAGCCAGCAAGAGCGTGATGATGCCGATTATTTGTCAGAGCTGCTCAGTGAAGGCAACTACATGGCCAAGCTCATCAAAGACATGGCCGATGGCATACACAAGGGCTTTGCCATGTTGGAGCTGAGTTGGCATCGGGAACTTGGCGAGTGGTTTGTGGATGCACCTGAGTACCGCGACCCATCCTGGTTTATGCCGCACCCAGAACGGCGCAATGAGCTGAGGCTGCGTGATGCTACCGTTGAGGGCGTAGAGCTGTGGCCCTTTGGCTGGATAAGCCATTTGCATCCCGCCAAGAGTGGTTATCTCAGTCGCTCAGGCTTGGTGCGTCAGTTGGTGTGGCCATTCATCTTTAAAAACTACTCTATTCGAGACCTGGCGGAGTTTTTGGAGATCTATGGCTTGCCCCTGCGCATTGGTCAGTATCCGTCCGGTGCCAGTGCTGACGAGAAATCGGCGCTGTTGCAGGCGGTAATGAGCATAGGCCACAACGCCGGTGGCATAATGCCCAAGGGCATGGTGATGGATTTTCACAGTGCCGCCAGTGGCCAGGCTGACCCGTTTGAACTTATGTTCAGTTGGGCCGAAAAGACCATGAGCAAGGTTGTCCTGGGCGGCACCTTAACCAGTCAGGCCGATGGCAAGTCATCAACCAACGCCCTGGGTAACGTACACAACGAGGTGCGCCAAGAACTGCGCGACTCAGACCTGATGCTGATTGCCGAGACCTTAAGCCGCGATCTGGTTATGCCGCTGTATGCCCTCAACTGCAGCAGTTTCCAAAGCCCTCGCCGCTACCCGCGCCTGGTGTTTGATACCACAGAAGCGGAGGACTTCAAGCAGCTTGCCTATCCACTGCGCGCCTTTGTCAGTATGGGAATGCAGATCCCGCAGCAGTGGTTACACGATAAGACGCGCATTCCCAAACCTGTGGACGGTGAAGCAGTGTTGACCATGCCTCAGGAATCCATTACTGAAGGTTCCGCATCAGCGTTAGCGGCTCTGGCAGCAAAGGACGGACCAGCAGAGCAAGCCGATACCCTTGAACAACTCAGCACGCAGCTTGATCCTGGTAAGCTTATGGCCAAACTGATGGCACCGGTGGCCGATGCCGTATTGTCAGCGACCAGTCTGGAAGAGCTGCGCGACAGTATCACCGAGCTGCAATTGGATGATGATGATTTTAAAAAGCAACTGCAACGCGCCATAGCCGCTGCCTATCTCCTGGGACAGTTTGATATTGAACAGGATGTCAACTGATGGCTAAGGCTGACAGCGTTGCCCCCAATCAACTCAAATATGGCGGAGTGCCATTTACAGAGGCGATAGCCTTCTACCGGCAAAAGCTCAACGTTCCCACTGCAACGTGGCGTGATGTGTGGGCCGAGGCTCATAACCGCGCCTTTATAGTAGCCGGTGCTATGAGTGATGATCTGCTCAGTGATCTGCGCGGCGCAGTAGATGATGCCATCGCCCGAGGCATGAGTATGGGCAAGTTTCAAGAACAGTTTGCCAACATTGCCGCCAAACATGGTTGGGACTTCACAGGGGCAGAGCCTTGGCGTGCCAGAGTGATTTACGATACCAACATGCGCCAGAGCTATAATGCAGGCCGTGAAGCACAGATGGAGGCGGCCAAGGCGCGCCGCCCTTATGGTATCTATCTGCACGGTGATTCACTCAATCCGCGTGAGCTGCATCTGAAATGGCACAAAATGGTACTGCCACTGGACGACCCCTGGTGGGAGACACACAGCCCATCCAATGGCTACGGCTGTAAGTGCAAAAAGATGAGTGCCAGTGAGGCCGACCTTAAACGCTATGGCCTTACTGTTTCCCCTTCGCCCCAGGTTGAGCTGCGCGATTACATCGACAAAACCACGGGCGAAGTAAAGCAACTCCCAAAGGGAATAGACCTTGGCTTTGAATATCGCCCCCGCAATCTTGCCAGTGCCAACAAAACGCTACAGCAAACATTGCAACAAAAGCCCAAGGCACCCACCAAAACTAAGCCTAAGACTACAACAACAGAGAACGCCACCATCGAAGCGCCACGGATGATTGATAGCGTGTTTTCCAGCGTGCGCGGGGCAGAGGCCAAAGGGTTATCGCAGTTGTTGGAGCAACTGCCCGCTGACAGTAAAAATTTGCTGCAGGAGTATGTGGGCCAGCGTGGCGCTAAAACCCTGTTCGTTAAACAAACCGAACTGGGGCGTGGTAAAGCCGCTGATAAAATCCGTGATGAGGTGGCAGCATATTTACAGGTAGATAGTCATATTGCCCGCTATCAGTATTACTCGCGCCATCCCAGCCGCACCAATGGCTTCACCGCCAAAAGCTGGCAGCATATAGTAGTTAAAGTGCCTGCCAGTGCTAACTTGAATAAGGTGGAGATGGCCAGTGTGGCGCAAGCTGCCAGTGAAGTATTGGCAGCTGCGGTTGAGAATAAACACTACTGGAGTGTGTCGACCCGCGCTAAAGTGCTTGGCGGTGATAGCGCTCGGGTGTTGGTAACCTGGGCTCACGAGCTTGGCCATCAAATTCATTTTTGGGGTGGTGAAACGGCGCTGGCACAGTTTGGTTATGTGTCGCAGTATGGCATGAGCACCAATTACGAAACCTTCGCCGAGTGGTTTGCCTGCTGGTTGTTTGCACCCGATAAGGTAAGGGCACACAACCCCGCTTTGTATCAGGCGATTGTGGCTACTATTAAACAAGCAGCCTCCAGCGCCGCTGCCAAGATTAAATAGGAGAAAACCCAAGTCATGACCGACACCAGTAAACTGCAGCGTGCTCAAGCTATTCTCGCCCAGCCGCTCACCATTGAGGCGATTAGAGAGTTTAATCAATTGGCTGACAGCGCCATCGGCGAGGAAGCTGAGCGCATTAATGATCTGTTTGAGGCGCTGTTTGTTGCCGCCTCAGCAGATGAGCAACTATTTGAAGAAGCGATGCAAGTAGGGTTGTTGTAATGGTTGGTGCACGTATTGAAGTTGCGTTGGATGGTGACACTGGCGTTATCCAGCAACTGCAGCGGTTGATTACCAAGGGTGAGCAGTTAGGCCCATTGATGAACGACATAGGTGAAATGCTGCTGTTCAGCCATAACCAACGCAATGCTCAGAGCATTGAGCCAGATGGTACGCCGTGGGCGCCATTGAGTACTGCCACCCAAGCATTAAAACCGCACCATAAAAATTCACCTCTGCGGCTTAACGATATCTTGCTGCAGCAGTTGCTATACCAGGCAGACGACAATGGTTTGGAGCTAGGTTCCAATATGGTCTACGCCGCCATGCAACAATTCGGTGGCACTACTTCACCCAAGAGCATGATCCCTGGTAAGGATATCCCCGCTCGTGAGTTTATTGGCCTCAGTTCTGACGATGAGCAAGCTGTGCTTGAGATTGTGGCTTCGTATTTCCAGTTTAAAGGCTGATGCTGTTAGAGCTCTTTTGACGGCCTAAGGTGAAAAAGGTGAGCCGTGGCACGTCGCAACAGGGGATAATGGATTTTAGAGCGATTTAAACGGGGTTTAAACTGGGATATGCTGTATAGCTAGGATTTACAGTATTGAAGGACAGCATGAAAGTAACATTTGAAACCCTCAACTTATTATTATTATTGTTCCCTGGTTTGTTGAGTAGCCGTATCATGCAGGTTTTTCGTAGGCGTCAATCTCATGACCATGTGGACATGCTCTTTGATGTACTTATCTTTTCGTTCTTAACTTTTATCATCGTTGATGCAATTTACTCTTGGCAGCCAATTATTTCCGTCATCAAAAATAAGGATGACTCACTAACTTATGTTGCAAGCTCTGATTACATCGCTATTGTATTGACAATAATCACATCCGTTGTGTTGCCCCTCATCGTCGGTGCCATCGTTCACCATGACCTACATATGAGGTCGCTTAGAAAAATGAGATTAACCAACAGAACATCCAGGGAAACTGCTTGGGATGATGTGTTCACAAGTTTGGATCGCTTTGTCACTGTTCATTTTAAAAATGGTAAGCGACTCGCTGGTTGGCCAATGTATTACTCTAATACGCCCGATGAAGGTTACTTGTATATATATGATGCGGCATGGATTAGTGATCAAAATGACTATCTCGAAACCTGCTCGCATGGAGTTTTGGTGAATAAAGAAGAAGTCGAGTTTATCGAGTTTATGTTGACAGACAATGAGAGGAAAAAGACCAGTGAGTGAAAAACAGCCAACACAGGACCGTGGATATAAACCAACGCCAAGCCAAGAACACTATAATAATGGCTACAGACCACCAAGGAGCGAGAGTAGGCCTGCGCCACCAACTAAACCACCATCCGATAACAGATGATGTAGTTGCACGGCATCCCCGAAACCTTTCCAATCCACTGAGTTAGTCATGACTTCCACAATGGGCACTCGAACACCAACGAGTGCCCATTTTTATGTCCACCCAAAAACACCACGCGCAGCAGTTGCAGCTTGCAGCATTAAGTTCCGCCATCGCCTTTGAGATAGGCGGCGCTGGTGCTATCGGCGACGAAGAGGCTTGGGTGCAAGCCTTGCCTGATGGCCAGTTTGCAGCGGTTGATGGCCGTCCTCACGATGTCGCTGGTGGTAAGTGGCTGATGGATAGCACCGCCTTTGCCGCGCTGCAAGCCAACACCCCACATCAAGCCGGTGATCTGGTGGTGGATTACGAGCACCAGACGCTGAACAAAGAAAAGAACGGCGAACCTGCGCCCGCTGCCGGTTGGTTCAGTATCAAGGAGGTGGACTACCGTCCCGGTGAAGGGTTGTTCATTAAGCCTCGCTTCACCGACAAAGCCCTGGCGTTTCTTGCGGCCAAGGAATACCGCTATTTCTCTCTGGTATTTGGCTATGACACTGCCACAGGCCGCCCTCAATTTATCCATTCCGGCGCCCTGACCAATCGCCCCGGCGTTGATGGCATGTTACCACTCGCCGAGCTGTCAGCGCAGCTCAATACCCAAGTATCCAACTATAACCAACCCATCGCGGAGGATAACACCGTGGAAGAACTGCTGAAAAAAATGCTGGCCAAGCTTGGCATTACCGTTGAAGACCTCAACGCCATGCCAGAAGAACAGGCCACCGAAGCCTTAACCGCTCTCACTGCGTTAGTTACTAAGGCAGAACAAACGGACGGCTTACAAACTCAGTTGGCCGCGTTGACTGCTGAGAATGCCAAGCGCGGCACCGAAGTAGATCTGACTCAGTACGTGCCCATTGCCACGGTCAACGCCCTGCGTGAGCAGCTTGCTGCAATGACCGCCGAGAACGGCGCGTTAACGGTTGAGCAAACCGTGAAAGCCGCCATTGATGATGGCCGTGCCTTTGCTTGTGAGAAGGACTACCTGGAGTCCCTGGGAAAGCAGTCGATGGCGGCCCTCACGGCAAACCTCGATGCCCGTAAACCGCTGGCAGCATTAACGGCAAAACAGACTACCACTGTGCCCGATCCCAAAGAGCAGGGCACCAAGCTGGCGGCGCTGTCTGCTGAAGAAAAACAAATGGCCAACGCCTGGGGTATGTCTGAAGAAGACTTTGCCAAGGCCAAAGCCGCTGATAAGGAGTAACACTGATGGCTGCGATTAATGCTGCAAGCTTGCAAACCCTGCGCACCATGGTGCGGGCTGAGTTTCAAAACGCGCTGCTGAACGTAGAGCCGCTTTACAAGAAAGTGGCGAGCGTGGTGCCGAGCAATACCAAGTCCAACACCTATGGCTGGCTGGGTTCTATGCCCTCATTCCGTGAGTGGATTGGTGACCGGGTAATCAACTCCATTAAGGAGCATGGCTACACCATCACCAACCGCACCTTCGAAAACACCATTGGCATCAGCCGCGATGATGTCGAAGACGATACCGTAGGCACCTACAAACCCATGGTGGCCATGCTCGCCCAGGAAGGGATGGAATTCCCTGACGAGCTGGTGTTTGACCTGTTGGCGGCGGGCTTCACCTCGCTGTGTTATGACGGCCAGAACTTCTTTGACACCGACCATCCGGTGAATTCCAAGCATGATGGCACTGGCGCCGATACCTCGGTGGCCAACATGGTGCTGGATGGTGCTTACACCGGCGAACCCTGGTTTGTGTTGGATACCACTCGACCCTTGCTGCCACTCATCTTCCAGGAGCGCCGCAAACTGGATTTGAACACCCTATTTAATCCTACCGACCCCGCAGTGTGGACTAAGAACGAGTTCCAGTTTGGCGCTGACATGCGCTGCGAAGCAGGCTTTGGTTTCTGGCAGATGGCCTTTGGTAATAAGCGTGCTCTGAACGCTGACAACCTTTGGGACACCATCGAGAAGATGAAGGGCTTCACCCGTGACGGTGGCAAGAAACTCAAAATTCGCCCCAGTCTGCTGGTGGTTCCGGCAAGCCTTGAGAAAGTGGCTACCAAGCTGCTGACCCGAGAGCTGGTTGATGAGAATGGCACCTCGGTGGAGAACGAGCTGAAAGGCAAGCTTGAGCTGCTGGTGGTACCTGGCCTGTAACCCATGTCTTTGGCTCACAGGGACGTGGGTCAAAGCAAACCCAGAGAGAGAACCATGAAATGGATAATCCAACGCTTGATGTTTCTACTGCCGTCTTGGTGGCGATCTGTTTGGCCCATGACGGTTATCGCCGTGCTGGTGTGGCCTTTGTTCGCGGTGAGAATTTGTTGTCTGGCGACTTATCAGATGAACAACTGGCCGCCATTAAGGCTGACCCGCGCATTCGTGTGCAAACGGCCGAAGGGATATCAGAGCCTGCACTGGTTTCAACGCAAGGGAGTATGGACACAACGGACGGTAATACGCCACTGACCTTTGCTGAAGCGATTGCCAAGCTGGCGCCTGACAACAAAGAACACTTTACCTCGGGCAACAAGCCGCAGACGGCAGCACTCACCCAGTTAATGGGTAAGCCTATCTCTGCTGCCGAACGCGATGCCTTATGGCAAAGCTATCAAGACGCTCAAAACGAGGGAGGCGCTGAGTAATGTACGCCACCACTGCCGCCATGATCAGTCGCTTTGGTCAACGCGATTTACAGCTGCTCACCGAACGCGAAGACAGCACCCCTGGTGAAATTAACCTGCCGGTGTTGGAGCAAGCCCTGACAGATGCCAGTGCTGAGATTGATAGCTACCTAGCGGGGCGCTATCAACTGCCACTGACTAACGCACCCGATGTGTTGGAGCGTAGTTGCTGTGATATCGCCCGCTATTTGCTGCTTGGCGATCGCGCCCCTGAGCAGGTTGAGAAGCGTTATTTGGCGGTGGTGAAGTGGCTCACCCTGGTGAGCAAAGGCGATATTCAATTGGGGCTGGCAGACGGTGCAGCGGTTGAGCCTGGCGGTACGGTGGCAGTGATTGAAAGTGCGGGTAGTGTTTTTGGTCGAGCCATTAGTAAGGGGTTTATCTGATGTACCAGCTCGGTGAGGACTACCTGATCGCCGGCGAGGCGCTGAAAGTGTTGCTTAACGATGTGCCCGGGATAAGGGCGGTTTACGCCCAGAACGAGTTGGGGGATGTGGACGAACGTGCCCAAGTAACCCCAGCCCTGCATGTGTTGTATCAGGGCGACACGCTGCCCGAAACAGCGCAAGGTGGCAACAGTCAGCAGGTAAAACAGATCTGGCTGGTAGTGATTGCTTGTCGTTTATCCATCCACGAAACGCCCGGCATATTGATTGCCAAAGTGCTGCGCCGCTTAAGCGGCAAAACCTACAGCATTGATGGCCAGCTAATCGGGCCATTTGTGCGTGTGGTAACCCCTGTAAAACCCAAGTACACAGTAAGTCACGCCTACTTCCCGTTGGCTTTCAGTGTCCAGCTTAAATTCAACCCAAATAACCCTTAGGAGAACATAGTTATGTCTGGATTATTGGTCGCGGGCAACTTCTTTGTTGACCGATTAAACGCCATGGGCGTGAGCACCGGCATCATCGGCCCGATTAATACCACCAAGTTGGCCATCAAAAATGACGCCGATGAAAAGGTGCGTCAGAGCCGGAAGAAAGCCACCTATGGGCAAGCAGCATCTGTGGTCAAAATAGCTAAACCCTGCGAAGTCGAGTGGAGCTTTGACGATGTGCCAGCCGAAATGCTGGCAATGGCACTGATGGGTGATGCCAGCGTTGTTAATTCTGGCTCCGGCCGCCTGGCTGATGAGGCGATTACCTTGCCGGATAATCAGCGTTGGATATCGCTGGGGCAGAAGAACTTTGCTGAAACCGGCTTTGTAGTGAAAAAGGATGCGACGGATATCGCGCTGGGTACCGACTACGAAGTCAACTATGCCTTGGGGCTTATTCGCGCCGTGAAAGGTGGGGTAGTGGAGGCCGGTGGTGCGGTTACCGTGACGGCGCAATACAACGCCATTAGTGGCACCTTGATCAAAGGGGGCATTAATGCGCAAACCCGTGCGCGCATTTTTGGCGAAGGCACCAACCTGGAAACCGGTAAGCCGATCCAACTGGAGATCTTCGATGCGTCTTTGTCGTCCACTAATGCTATCGACTTTGCCGCTACGGAGTTTGTCAGCGCAACCTTGGCGGGTAAGGCACAACTGGTAACGGGCAAAGATTCACCCTACGAATATCTGGAGTTGGACGCTTAACCACACGAGGCCATCAAAGCCATGCTCTGGTGGCCTTTAACGCCGATTAATGCACCGTTTAAACCACGTTTAAAGAGTACCCCATGAGCAATAAAACCTTGGAATTGGCACTGCGCATTGTGGCGGAAGCCACGGGCAAGCAAAGCATCGAGGCGCTGGTTGAAGAACTCAAGCGCATTGGTGATGCTTCTGACAGTGTTAATCCCAAGGCTGCGGAACTTGCCCGTGAGCTGGATGATTTAGGCAGCCAGCAGGATTTAATCAACAGTTTTAAAGCCAGTCGTAACGCCCTCGAAGAACAGGAGTTGGCGTTAACCGCTGCAGCACTTTCCCTTGATGATTTACGCCGCCAGGCAGAGCGCACCGATGAACCTTTTGTCCAGTTGGCACGTACTATTGATAGTGCCGAGAAAGAGCTGGAACAGATGCAACGTGAGCTGGCAGAGCAGTCTGCCAGCCACACCAAGCTACAACAGGCATTGTCGAAATCCGGTATCGACTACAACAATCTGAGCGTGTCACAGCGCAAGCTGGGGGCCGATTTCGACACCACAGGTCGTAAGGTCGATAATTTCAGCAGGGAGCTTAGCCAAGGCAATGCCCAGGCGCGTAATCACGCTGATAGCTTACGCGGAGTGGTTGCTCAGGTTGCTGCTTTGGCCACTGCTTATGTGGGATTTGATCGCGTAGCGCAAGTGGTTAAGGAGGTGTTTACCACAGGCGATAAGTTTGAACGTCTTGGCGTGCAGTTCAATGCCTTGATGGGATCAATCTCTGGCGGTGAGAAAGCCACTGCCTGGGTAAAAGACTTCGCTAAAAACACCCCGTTGCAGCTCGATGAGGTCAGCCAGGTATTCGTCAAGCTGAAAGCCTTCGGTATCGACCCAATGTCGGGCGCGATGCAGGCTGTCACCGATCAAGCGCTAAAGTTGGGCGGCGGCTTCCAAGAAGTGGAAGGCATCAGCTTGGCGCTCGGCCAAGCCTGGGCCAAACAAAAACTCCAGGGCGAAGAGATCTTACAGCTCGTTGAGCGCGGCGTGCCAGTGTGGGACATGCTGGCGACGGTCACCGGCAAGAACACTGCCGAACTGCAGAAGATGAGCGAACAGGGCAAACTTGGTCGCGATGTTATCAAGAGCCTGATTGATGAAATGGGCCGTTCCAGCACAGGCAGTGCTGCTGCACAGATGGCGTTGCTCAGTGGGCAAGTATCCAACCTGAAGGATAATGTCAGCCAGTTTTATGACCTGGTAGCACAGTCTGGCGCGCTGGAATGGCTCAAAAATGAAATCAGTGGCCTCAATGCCGAATTTGCCGCTATGGCTGCCGATGGGCGGCTCAGAGAATGGGCGCAAACCTTTAGCGACTCTATCATTAGTGCCGGTGCGGCCATTAAATCGGCCATGAGTTTGTTGTATGACTATCGCGAAGAGATAGGTTTTGTCGCTAAAGCCTGGTTAGCTCTTAAAGTTGGCAGTTATTTCAGTGATGTTGTCGTGGGGGCTAGGGCGGCAATGGCTGCCATGCGTAGTTATGCGGCCATTGTTGCTACCACTTCTGCTGCCACCGATGCCGCCACTATTGCTGCCGGGAAATGGAAAAAGGCCCTTGCTGCCGTAGGTCGTGCGGGCATGTATCTGTGGCTGATCGAAGAGTTGATCGCTGTTGGCGTGGCCTATAAGGCTTTACTTGATGCCCGTGAAGCTCAAGCCAAGGCTGAGCGTGAGGCTGCCAGCAGCTCCCAACAGTTAGCCGCTGAGCTAAAAGCACTGAGCGAACAAACTGGCGTGGCCTTTGAGAACATGGAAGAGTTCAACAAGGCGGTAGAAGGTGGTGCCCTGGTATATGACAACGCCAGTGGTAAATGGCGTTCTGCCGCCAGTGCCATGAAAGAAGTAGCCGATGCCAGTGATGCTATTAGAAAAGAACTGGCCAAGCTGGAGCAGCCTATTTTGGTGACCGTAGACGAAGCCCTGCGGTTAACCGATGTGCTCAATCGTCAAGCGGGTAGCTTGGAGAACGTGAAAGGCGGGATCGGTGGCTTTATCAATACCGTCGATTTGGCCATTGACTCGCTCAAATCCCAAGGCGATGAATATGCTGCTCACATTACCCTGCTGGAGCAGTTGAAAGTTAAGTTTCAAGATCACCAAACTTACCTTGATGCTATGGCTAAAGGCTCAAAAGCACTGGAGCAAGCCTATAAAGATCTGGGTGTGACCAGCGCGAATGCCTTGCAAAAGACCGCAGATAAGTCTCGCGCGGCTTTTGAGTTGATCCGTGATGCCAGAGAGCCATTGGCTCAACAAAAAGAAGCATTTCAGGCATGGGCTAAAGCTGCTTTGGAGGCGGCGGAGGCTATTGGTAAACCTGTTCCCCAGATACTGAAAACCGAAGCGGCCAATCTGGGGCTGTCAAAATCGTTAGATGAGTTAATTACCAAGCAACTTGGCTTTGCTGATGCGACAGCTGCGACGTCACCAGAACAAATAAAGCTGAGCCGTGAGTTACAAACGACTGAGCAGCGGCTACAGCGTTGTAAAGAAGTGTTGGATTCAAGCACTGCCAGCTCCCTAGAAAAGGCCAAAGCTTCTGCTGAACTGACAAGGCTACAAACTCAGCTTGGACAGCAGACTCGCGAGCTTACCGAAATTCAGGCTCTCGAAGCAGCTAATTACTCTCAGTTGAAGGCTAAGTATGAAGCCGTATCAGACGAGTTATTGCGGCTTGAAAAGGCTTATCAGGATAACGGTCTTACCGCTACTGAGTATCTGCAACAGAAAGAGCGCCTGGGCAATGTGCTTACTGTGCTGCAGCGTCTGATGGGTGGTTATGCTGATGCCGAAAAAGCCGCCAGCGAGCAGACTCAAAAAGCCACCAAGACACTGGCAGAACAACGCGAAGAGTTGGAGCGGTTGCAAGAGCAAACAGGCCGAGCTACCGAGTATGCCAGCTACTTTGCAGAGGCTCAGGCCGCACTAGACCAAACCTTTAACTTTAGCAGTACCAGTACCGAGGAGCTTAAAGAGCGCTACAAGGAGTTAGGTGACAATATTGCGCAGAACATGCAGGTAGGAGCCGGGTGGTGGCAACTGCTCTCGCAAATGAGTATCGCTGGCTTTGAGAATGAGCGTTCGGTGATCAGCCAAACACTGCGCTATCGGCAGTTAATGGCCGCAGTAAACACAGGTGCAATGACCCTTGGGCAACTTAATAAAGCCGCCAAAGATGCCGATATTGCTTTTCGTGATCTTGATGACCAGACCATGGAAAAGCTGCGCGGTGCTATTGCTGATGCGCGCCAGCAAATTATCGATCTGCGCGATGACATCAATGCCACAGTGGGTAGCTTGCAAGATGAACTGGACAAGCTTAATAACAACCAAGCTGCCATTGAAAAACGCCGTTATCAGCAACAGCGGCAAGAACTACAAGCCAAGCTCAAAGAGGCCGAAGCCGCAGAAGACCAAGCGTCAGTTAGTGCTGCCAGGCAAGCACTGCAGTTAGCTGAACAGGTTTACAACCTTAAACAAAAACAGGTTGAGCAAGATTTGGCAGAGCGCCAGCAGCAATCTCCTGCAGAACGCCCGACAACCAATACCAGCAATAATTCTCCAATACAGAATCAGCCATCACCGAGCATAACCTCTGCTGTGGGTGGCTCAGCAGCACAAACAGTACGCCTGGAGTTGGTGTTGCCATCCGGCAACCAGATAGATGCGGCAGTGTATGGCTCCGCCGCCGAGCAACTGCTGGACGAACTGGAGCGAATCAAGGGGACATCATGATCATATTGGATGGCATCAATCTGCCTGAGTTTATTTGGCTAAACCGCACGGGCTATACCCCTTGGCGTGTTAGCCATGAATACGCCTTGGATGGAAGCCAGCATATCGAAGTGGCAGCCGTGCAGGCTGGGCGCGCCATAGTGTTGTATTGCGATAGCGTGACAGCTGAGATCTTTGATGCCTTGGAAGCTCATGCTGTAAATGCTGGAGCCAACAGTTTTGCGTTGCAAGTGCATAGCGATGAATTAACTGTGATGTGGGACTACCAAGACCAGCCTGTTACTGGCTCTCCACTATTTAATTACAGCGACCAGGAACCAGAAATATACGACACCGTTAATCTGCGTTTGATAACGGTTTAACCCCAGTTTAAAGGGATGCAAATAATGGCAATCACTCGTGAAAACCTGAAAATTTTTAAACCCGAATTGCTGGGCGATAGTGCCGATGCCGGTGGTCAACGTACTAAAAACCCGGTTGTCAGTGGTGAGTTAAACGAGTTATTCAAAGCAATTTCAGATATTGACCACGCTGTGA
The DNA here is from genome assembly GCF_056497865.1 of Shewanella sp. VK101. Lineage (NCBI taxonomy): Bacteria > Pseudomonadati > Pseudomonadota > Gammaproteobacteria > Alteromonadales > Shewanellaceae > Shewanella > Shewanella sp. VK101. The sequence continues at coordinate 3,448,628 of NZ_CM151402.1, read as the reverse complement.
GTGCCGTGGATATCGTTAAGTGCTTTCCTGCGCTCGATACGCAAGGGGCTGAAACTCTTTTGGATGGACACATCTTTATTTCGCAGCCACCGAGTGATCCGCTAGTCAGTTGGTTGATTGCTGAGTCTGATTCACTTGATGATGAATCGCGCATGACTGATATGGTCGATATTCTTGAGTCCAGCGTGCGTGCCGGTCAACTGATCCGAGGCGGTTTGATTGGCCTACTCGCGGGGCAAGACTCATTTCCACGAGCTTATCTTCAGTCTATGTATCGCTATAACGATCGTGATTACTGGGCCAATGTCACCTTTATGCAAGGACAGGTTGTTTGTATTTCGGTGGAGTATGAAGGTAATGAAGATGCCCGTTATCCGCGCTTTGAACACTTCTGTGAAATAAAACAAACTGTGACGGGGGGACAACAAGGGCAAGTGGAGTTTTCACCACCGATCCCTTATGACACACCAGATGCTGATTTGTCGATAAACGGCGAAAAAGGCTGCACTAAACTGCGGCTGACCTCGCAGAATGCCGACATTAAATATCATGGTGTGACTATGCTCACTGAGCAAAACAACAGTACCCTGCTACGGGTAAAAAATACGCGTTCAGAGCTGTTGCCTAAAGTGAAACAAAAGGCGGTAAGTGCAGGCAATACCATTACCAGCGATGATAATGCGGATGTAGCCAGTGGGTTGATTTATAAAAGCATCACCATTCCCAGCCAAAGTGATAAAACGACTTATCTCTACAGCGTGCCGGATCTGTTGGTTGCCCCATATTTTGAAAATCATGGTGTGCAAAACATCAAGGTGATCGGTCGTTACTATTATTTGGGGACACTGGATGTAACTGGCTCAACCGTTACGGTGGTTTATCCGCATGGTGGAACTAGCGGCCAGACCATTGGTATTAGTTGGTATTCATCGCTGCGGTACGGCATTTATCGCAATGACACTGCATTGCCAGTAGGCAAGAAACTCACTAAAGGATCGGTGTTTGCTACAGCGACGTTTACTGACAGTAACTATGGCACATCGACACTCTCTGAATTTGAAGGGGGAGAACTGCGTGAAAGCAACGGTCAAGTGCTGGCCAAGGTGGACTACCTCACCGGTGAAGTCATTAAATTTACCGATGCCCGTGGTGATTTTAGCATTAGTTATGATGCGATTATTGAAGATGCCGCCGTTAGCGATAACAGTGTGACATTCCCGCTGCCGCAAACCACACCAATCCTAGATACTTTCTATGTCACTGTACCCTCAGCTGATGGCAACACCCTGTTTAGTGCCAGTGCCGACAGTAATGGCAATATTAGCGGGACGGGGATCAGTGGCAGTATTGATGCTGGTGAGGTTAGTTTGTCATTTACCCAAGCAGTGGATCTGACATCACTGCGCTATGACATTAGCGAAACGGTCACGCTCAACCCGCCTCCCGAGCTTTATGGCCTCAATCCGTTGAGACTCAAAAACGGTGGCATTGTCGATATTTTCAATGCTTGGACGCCGATCACTATTGAACACACTCAAATACAGGGCATAAGTAGCCCGGCACCAGGGCAAACGTTCAATACACGCAGTAATGCTCGTTTTGTTGATATCACCGATGCAACAGGAGCCAGCTTGTGGACGATAGACAATGCCCATTACAGCCACGACACAACAACAGGTGTTGTCACAATTAACAGCGATTTTAACGGTTTTACAGCCCCGTTTGTGTTAACTGACAGCATCGGTGAAGAGGCATTGGTCACTGATGTTGGTGATAACACGCTGCAGTTGGCCTCAGAACTAGAAGGTACTTATCCCGTTGGGGCAATTGTGGCCAGCGTCCAAAGCCTTGGCAACCTTCAAGCGAGGGTTGGGCCTGTACGAGACATGACTGCTTGGACCAATAATTGGGAGCAAGACGGCACGAATGCCACGGGTAGTTTGAATGTAGTGGATTACCCAATCGAAGTGAACAATGCCGATGCTACCAACGAAGACTGGGTGCTGATTTTTTCCAGTGCCACGACCTTTAGGTGTGTTGGTCGCAGGGTGGGGCAAATAGCTACCGGCGACACTCTCAACGATTTTTTACCTATCAACCCGCGTACACAGCAACCCTATTTTGCTATTCGCTCAGGGGCTTTTGGCGGTGGCTGGAATGTTGGCGAAGCTATCCGCTTCGCGACTTATGCGGCTTCAAAACCCGTTATGTTGCTACGTTCAGTCGCCAGCGGCCACAGCCAAATATCTACCGACCGGGCAGTGATTGCCTTCCGGGGTAATGAATCATAAGAGGAATACAATATGAGTTTACCAGTAACGGTTTACCGCTGGGACGATCCCGGAGCACCTCAGCTGCAAAATAGAACTTATGCTGAATGGCTTGAGATCCTTCGCAAGTGCTTGGTTGATGGATATGGCACCAAGCAGCCTGCAGGGTGGAGCGTTATTTTGGACGATGCCGCAAATAATTACATGATTTTCAAAACTGCTGATAATGCGCCTGGTTATCCTGGTGGTTGCATGTGGTTGTCGTCAAGGTACAAGGATGGCCGCAATAGTGAAAATATGCAGGTAAGAACAGCTCCGGCAATATCATCGTCCAATCCTGATTGGGCTTCTGTTCCGGGTGTCAGTTACCTTTTTTCTTGGGGTGGGTCTTATGCTACAAAGTGGATCGTTATTGCCACTGCCGTTTCGTTTTACATCCTGACCAGCTCAGACTTTAAGCCGATAATGGCGCAGGGCACCTATGAGCATCCAGCATTCGGCATAGGGAGTATTGACAGCTTTTACGTCAATGATGTTAACGGATTCGGGGTTCTTACTTATCATCAGAATTCAGACAACCTTACTTCTTCATGGCAGTTTGGGCTTGGTTACACCAACAATACTTCAATTATTGGAAGATTTGGCCAGGTAACAGGTGAAGATACCAGAAAAGATCATGAGGCAGCCCTGTTTTTTCCTGGTACACAATCTCTTAATACAACGCACAATGGTGAGGGTTCGCCAAACCCAATATACTCGAAAATGGCCATAGTCATTGACGCATATAGTGCATCAAGTACCAGCGAAACATACAAGGACTCAGAGGGAGTATTATTCAAAGATAGTTTGTTGCAGCCTCAAGTAAGGGGGCAGTTCCCCGGGATATTGGTGAGTTCATCGGCTGCATATTCTGATGCTATTTTCCCGGTCACCAAAGTGATTAATGGGGCTGAGCACTATTTGGTTCCGAACCCACATAACGGAGCTTGCCAATACTGGATTAATGCGGAGTCATGGTATGAGTAAAGTGCTTGTAGCGTCACCAGATAAGACTCTCCCCCGCAACATGTCGAAACTGACCATTGTTAACGCCGATGCCGCGGCAGAGAGATACATGGTTATTGACCGTGATACATGCAAGGTATTGCGGGTAGGGGTGTTTGGCAGTTCCCATGACAGAACGCTGATATTTGCTCCAAGATACCAGCACACAAACTCTGTGATATTGATGATACTGGATGATGACAAGCAATATGCTGCCGAGGTTATTGACGGCATAAAGCTGGAGGCTACTGACGCTAATATTCCAGTAGTGTAAGGATGACCGATGAGATTCAGCAAAGCATGGATCGAGCTTCAATCGCCGGTATCTCCAAAATTCGATAATGGCGGGGTAACCATCGTATTCAGCCGACCATGGCAGAATGTTGTTTCTCCGATTCAGATTCAATTTGGTGTCGATATTAAGCCTCAGCCCAAGCCTATGTTGTTGGGAATGGAGTTGAGTGTGAACTGGTCGGCGGCGCAGTTTATTGCTCAGCAAATGACGCTTAATGAGCATGCAACTAACATCGGTACTCATGAAGCCAGCCTTTGGCACGGTGAGGTTCATCGGGATAATGTTACTGTTTCAGGTCATACAGGGCCAGCCGTGCAAAGGTGTGTTAATCAACAGTGGGTGGTTAAAACTACAGTCATGCGTTGCTCATCAGTGCGTTGGTCACTACCGCATTTGCATCGCCGTGACATAGTACCCGCTTGGTTTACTGGAGCGACTCTGCGCGAGCAAGCTGGTGTTAGCTGGCGTAATCGCAAAGTCATGCGTGCCAGTGCGTTGCAACCATTCTCACAAGGCAGCCCACGACAGCAAAATCATCGTTTCTCATGGCAGGGACAAGCAACTTGTAACCGGCATCATGTTAAGTGGGGTTTTCCTGCACCTCGCTGGATTTGCTCAGATGCTTACCAACCACCTGAGCCGGGGCCGATTGTCATCAGCTTCAATAAACCTTGGCAGAATAACCAATCCCCCGTTAGTTTAAATTTCAAGCAAAACCCTAACTATTGCTATTGGGATGATGGCGGGGGGCTGATCGATGCCCACCCAACATTACCACCGCTTGATTTCAACGTGCCGATTGAACCACAAATTCGCAGGAGTTATCTCATGACCCCACAAATAGCCTGTGTGCGACTTAGTGACAACAGTTCGATTGTTCTGCGCTCAATCTCAATGCAGCATTCTCGCAATCAATGGGCACCGAGTTGCACCTTGGTCTTTTCATCCAGAGGGGATGCCGAACGTGCCGAAGGTGAGACTATCAAAGTCAGCATTAATGGCTATGACTTCTATTTCATTGTGGAAGCGCTTAGTTCAAGTCGTTCTTTTGGCAATACCAGTTACGGTGCCTCCGGTCGCGGTTTATTGGCTGAACTGGCGGCACCATATAAAAAATCTATCAACTACGTTAACCAAACAGACCGTAGCTTTATGGGTTTGGCCTCAGATATTGTCGCAAATACAGGCTGGACGGTTGCCACTTCAATGACCGATTTTACCGTGCCAGCCATGGCATGGAGCTATTCAGCGAAAACGCCAGCGGAAGCGCTCAATACTATGGCTGTGGCGATCGGAGCCATGCTAAGAGTTGATGCGGAAAGCCGAACTATTAACTTTGTGCCTAAGTGGCCAGTTTCTCCTTGGAATACAGCGTCAAGCACGCCAGATGTGGCATTGCATGACGGGGTGATTTTGGAACATAGCGAACGGCATGAGATGAGAACGATGGCCAATGCGGTGCTGGTACGCGGTGAACAGATAGGCGTAGCGGTTAAAGTTAAGCGTACCGGCAGTGCGGGTGATGAGTTTGCAAGCGATGTACTCGAAAAGCTCATTACTGATCCTCAAGCTGCTCGTATGCGTGGCAGTCACGAACTGGCAGAGGTGGGCGATAAAAAGCAAACCCAGTTGCGAACTAAACTGATGGTCGATTTACCACCGATTACACCTGGTATGTTGGTTGGAGTTACCGTTGATGGAAAAACGTATAAGGCTACATGTGATGCTTGGCAATTAAACGCCCAGACGAATAACCAAGGTCAAACGGTCGTTAATCAGAGTTTAACGCTACTGAGGAATGCACTATGAGTAATATCTATGAGCGTTTAAACCAACTTAATCCTCGTCCACAAAGAGCCGTTGCCACTGTGGTATCTGTCGCCAATGGCATGACGACAGTTAGGCATGCCGACGGCAGTTATCAGTCTGTGCTCGGCGATAGTGTCACCAGTGGCCAAGTATATATAGTTGATGGACAAGTGCAGGGTGCCGCCGCTAATTTGCCATACAGCGAGATAGAAGTTTAAATCACGAGCAACAGATAGTTTAAAGGCCCATTAAGGGCCTTTATATTTTTCTCATTTAGACGAATCCGTTTCTCATTTCGGTCGGCGCGCTACACTTACTACAGCTATAGCGGCTTATTCATCTTCTGCCGGTGGCACATAGCCTTCAATCTGTACTTCCTGACCTTCGAACAGGAAGGCGACCATCTGCTCTTCCAGCAGTTTGCGATCATCGACATTCATCATGTTCAGTTTCTTTTCGTTGATCAGCATGGTCTGTTTTTTCTGCCACAGGCCCCAGGCCTCTTTGCTGATGTTGTCGAAAATGCGCTTGCCGAGTTCGCCGGGATACAGTTGGAAATCCAGGCCATCGGCTTCTTTCTTGAGATAGACGCAGTTAACTGTGCGTGCCATGTTTACTCCTTGGTCAGACTCGGTTCCAGGCTGGCCAATACCCGCTCTGTTGCAGCGGCCAGTCCCACCCGGGAAGGTTGGTTTAAGTTATACCAGAGACAGGGTTTGGGTTCCATTACCCTGTCTTTACTCTGGGCGCTGTGACCTTGGTCCAGCAGCATGTCTGTGGCTACTTTGCTCTTTAGCCGCAGCAGCATAGGCTGGGCGTCCAGGTGAAAGTGGCTGAAGGTGTGACGAAAACCGGGTAGCTCTGTGATGCTGTGCTCTGCAAGCCCCAAGGCTTTGGCGGCTTGCAGCAGGTTTTGTCTGTTGCTGAACTCGGGGAAACACCAGAGGCCGCCCCAGATCCCGGCGGGTGGCCTTTGCTGCAGCAAGATCTCGCCATTGTGTTCCAGCACCAGTAGCCAGGCTTCTTTGGCCGGAATCGCCTTCTTCGGTTTCTTGCCGGGGAATTCGCCCTGGCGCCCCATTAGCTGCGCCTTGCAGTCGCGGGCGACCGGGCACTGGTCACAGGCGGGGCGGGAGCGGGTGCATATGGTGGCACCTATATCCATCATCGCCTGGTTGTATTTTTGGATCTCGGCCTTGGGCGTGAGTGCTTCAGTCAGCTGCCAGAGTTGGTTTTCCACATCCTTTTGCCCGGGCCAACCTTCTATGGCGCCGTGGCGGGCGAGTACCCGTTTGACGTTGCCATCCAATATGGGGTGATGTTGCCCCAAAGACAGCGACAGTACCGCCCCTGCGGTTGAGCGGCCAATGCCCGGCAGTGCCAGTACCGAGTCAAAGTCGGTTGGAAACTCGCCTTGGAACTCATCACGCACCTTGATGGCGGCCTTGTGCAGGTTACGGGCGCGGGCGTAATAGCCCAAACCTGTCCACAGATGCAGCACTTCGTCCGTGTCGGCATTGGCCAAGCTGACGACATCGGGGAAACGGGCAATGAATTTTTGGAAGTAGGGGATAACAGTCGCGACCTGGGTCTGCTGCAACATGATTTCAGAAATCCATACTTTGTATGGGGTCTTTTGCTGTTGCCATGGCAGAGTCTTGCGACCATTCAAGTCGTACCATTTTATGATACGTTCTGCGAAAGAGGCTGTTTTGTTCATCGGCGCAGTGTAGCCGCAGCCAAGGGGCGAAACAAGGAGATTGATCCCCCCAAATGATTGACTTATTTCGTTCTTGTGGATTGTTGGTATACTTTTTCAGCATCAGGGCTTGCACTGTATGGTGAACTTTGGATAATGCCCTTCTTTTTTCAAACCTCTCTAGGGGCAAAAATGAGCGAAGTCACAACGGCCGAGTTTAACGAAGAAGGCAAGTATCTGCGCAAAGTAAGAAGCTTTGTGCTGCGTGAGGGTCGCCTCACCAAGGGCCAGGCCCAGGCCATAGAAGCGCATTGGGGCAGCATGGGGCTGGATTATTCCCCCGAGCCGCTGGATCTGAACGCCGTTTTTGCCCGTGAGGCAGACACAGTGCTGGAGATAGGTTTTGGTATGGGTGCCTCACTGGTGACCATGGCCAAGGAAGCCCCCGAGCTTAACTTTATCGGTATCGAAGTGCACAAGCCAGGTGTGGGCGCCTGTCTTGCCGATGCCGGCGAAGCCGGAGTCACCAATCTGAGAGTATTCCATCACGATGCCATGGAAGTGCTGGAGCACGCCATTGCCGATAATTCTCTGGCGCGGCTGCAGCTGTTTTTCCCCGACCCATGGCACAAGAAACGCCACCACAAGCGCCGCATAGTGCAGCCGGCCTTTGCCAAGTTGGTGCGCCGTAAACTGAAAATTGGCGGTGTGTTCCACATGGCTACCGATTGGGAAAACTACAGCGAACATATGCTGGAAGTGATGAATGCCGCCCCCGGCTATCGTAACCTTTCCAGCGATGGCACTGTAGTGCCACGCCCGGATTATCGTCCGTTGACCAAGTTCGAGGCCCGCGGCCAGCGCCTGGGTCACGGTGTTTGGGATCTGATGTTCGAACGTACAGAGTAATTACACCTGAGGGAGAAGCAGTATGGCTATTCGCAGTCGTCGTTTGCGCAAGAAATTGCGTGTTGATGAATTCCAGGAGTTGGGATTTGACGTTAGTTGGCGTTTTGCCGACTCTGTGTTGGAGGAACAGATAGATCCCCTGGTCGACCGTTTTATTGATGAAGTCATAGAACCTAGAGGCTTGGGCTTCCACGGTGGCGGTCACAGAGAGTGGGAAGGCATTATTGCCACCCAAAGAATTGGCAAGTGCACCGAAGATGACAGAAGCGCAGTCAAGGCATTCTGGGAAGCTCAGCCAATCAGCGAGTTGGAAATCACTGAGCTGTACGACATTTGGTGGAGTTAATCCCGGACGAGGCCTTGCTTGAGCAGGTGCTCGACAGGGTTCGCCCTCTGATTGGCCAGGGTAAGGTGGCGGATTATATTCCGGCCCTTGCCCAGGTCAATGCCAACAAGCTGGGGATTGCCGTCACCATGGCCGACGGCACCACAGTGGGGGCAGGGGATTATTTAGAGCCTTTTTCCATTCAAAGTATTTCCAAAGTGTTCAGCCTGACACTGGCGCTGACACTCTATGAAGAAAGCGAAATCTGGAGCCGGGTAGGCAAAGAGCCGTCGGGTCACTCATTTAATTCTCTGGTGCAGGTGGAGTTGGAGCGCGGCATTCCCCGTAATCCCTTTATCAATGCCGGTGCGCTGGTCATAGCCGACTTGCTGCAGAGCCGCCTCGGAGCGCCCAAGCACAGAATGCTGGAAGTGGTTCGCCGTTTGGCGGGTAATCCACATATCTGTTACGACAAGGTGGTGGCCGATTCCGAGTATCAGCACAGTGCCCGCAACGCCGCTATTGCCTATCTGATGAAGTCCTTCGGTAACTTCAACAATGATGTGGATACTGTGCTGCGAAGCTATTTCCATTACTGCGCCTTGAAAATGAGCTGCGCCGATCTTTCCCGGGCCATGATGTATCTGGTCCAAGGCGGTAAGGCATTGGATGGCAAAGAGCTGATATCACGGCTGCAGAGCCGCAGACTCAATGCGCTCCTGGCCACATCCGGGCTTTATGATGGCGCCGGTGAGTTTGCCTACCGGGTCGGCATGCCGGGCAAGAGTGGTGTCGGTGGTGGCATAATCGCTGTGATCCCCGGTGACATGTCCATCTGTGTCTGGTCGCCAGAGCTTGACCGCAGCGGCAACTCACTCGCTGGTACGGCAGCGCTGGAGCAACTCAGGCTGGCCGTTGGCCGCTCAATCTTCTGATCCCAAAGGCAGCATTCCGCTGCCTTTGTTTTTTACGCCATACCATAGTTTTCAGCCTAAAGTTGCACATTAGGCGCTTGCCGGGTTTCCGGCCACTATGTAGCCCATCACCTGCGGTGCGGATAGGCAGGAAGCCTGAATGCAGTGAAGGACAGGACGTCCGAGAACGGCCTCGGCCTCGCCATCCCTGGCTCGGAAGGTGACAGTTCCACCTGTGCCTGGGAAATAGGCGTATATCTGTGGGTATATAAGCAATTTCAAGCAACGCTATGATTGCAGAGTTGCACCAAATTCCCCTCGGTGTCGCCGAAAGCCGTTGGCGCAAATAACGTGGCTGAGGCATGGATGCCGAAGCAGCGCCAGTCGAATCAGGGATGAGCGTCTGAAGCGGTAGTTATTTGCGCCATTAGGCCGAGGGGCTTTCGACACCGTGTGGGGCGGCAAGGGAGATCCAAGAGGGGATTGCTGTTGATCCCTTCTTGGTCGGGTGTGGGGCGAAGCTCCACGACTTTAGGCTGCTGGCACAGCGGCTATCATAGCTTTTAGCTAAAAGTTACTAATTAGTATTGGCAGGGCCTCCGGCGACGGATGTTTCTTATTGCCTGCCGCAGGCTTATGCACAGGCGATCCTGTGACTCGGCGTTAATACGTCCTTGTAGCCTCGACGAAAACATCTGACCTACAGGGACGTAGGAAATGCCGAATTTGTCTGGAACAAAATTCGGCCCTGTTTTCGACGGTCACAGTTCCGCCTGTGCCTGGAATTAGGCGTATATCTGCAGCTGAATACGACACTTTGGGCTGAGGAATTGCACCGACTCCCCCTCGGTGTCGCCGAAAGCCGTTGGCGCAAATAACATAGCTGAGGCATGGATGCCGAAGCAGCGCCAGTCGAATCAGGGATGAGCGTCTGAAGCGGTAGTTATTTGCGCCATTAGGCCGAGGGGCTTTCGACACCGTGTGGGGCGGCAAGGGAGATCCAAGAGGGGATTGCTGTTGATCCCTTCTTGGTCGGGTGTGGGGCGAAGCTCCACGACTTTAGGCTGCTGGCACAGCGGCTATCATAGCTTTTAGCTAAAAGTTACTAATTAGTATTGGCAGGGCCTCCGGCGACGGATGTTTCTCATTGCCTGCCGCAGGCTTATGCACAGGCGATCCTGTGACTCGCTGCAAGTACATCCCTGTAAGCTCTGCCTCGCCATCCCTGGCTCGGAAGGTCACAGTTCCGCCTGTGCCTGAAAATGAGGTGTATGTCTGCGGGCATATAGGTCGCTTCAAACAAGTTAGCTCTTACAGAATTGCACCGACTCCCCTTCGGAGCCGCCGCTGGCGTTGTTGCAAATTGGCGTAGCCGAGACAGGGATGTCGAGGCTCGAAGGTCGAGCAAGGATGCGAGTCCTGAGTGTAGCCAATTTGTTTCATAAGCCAGCGGGGATTTCGGCTACGTCGGGGTGTCCTTGGGGATGCAAGGGGCTTTGGACAAGCAAAGCCTCTTGCTCGGTGTGGTGTGGAACACCACGACTTTAGGCTGCTGGCGCAGCGGCTATTATGGCTTTTAATCCCGAATGCAGTGAAGAAAAGGAACTGTCTTGGCCATCCAGAGTGTTCCCTGTTAAACCTTTCTTTGGTTTCTTGTGTCTTATTCATCATAACGGCTACAAGTTGGTAAAATTTGCCACTCCTAGATGGTGGATTTTCATATTCTGCTGCCTTACTTGATATTAATTCTTTTAGTATCAGTTGATTATAACTTTGGCACAAAGTCTGCTTTATTCTGAGCCATAAGCGGTAACCAAGTTTACTCGGCAGATTAAAACGAGAGGGAAGACAGAATGAAACAAGCGATTGGTGGAATATCTTTGGTGTGTGCACTGTTTGCGGCGGCGCCTGCTATGGCGATCAACTTTGAGCCAAGAGATGAGCAATGCGAGATGTCACTCAACTACGACATCTCACTGGAACCCAAGAAGCTGAGTGTCAGTAATCAAGGGAAAGAATACTATCGAATTGAGCCGGGCCGCCTCTACGTGGAAGGTGAAGAAGTGGCCTTGAATGCCGAGCAGAGCAAACTTGTCAACGAGTACTCGGATGCCATGGCTCAGCAGTTACCCGAAGTTATCTCTTTGGTGGAAGATGCCGTCACCATGGCGAGCGAGGCCGTGAGCATGGCTCTGACACCACTCTTGGGTGATGCCGCCGGTGCCAAGTTGGATGAAACCATGGACAGTCTGCAACTGAGAGTCTATGAAGTGGCTCATCGCAATGGTGACCAGTACTTCCTCGGGGCCACTGAAGAGTCGCTGGAAAACGCTTTTGGTGATGAGTTTTCCAAAGAGATAGAGCAACTGGTACAGCAGTCGCTAGGCAGTTTGATGATGGCCATGGGTAGCGCGATGATGTCAGGTGAGGGCGAAACCTTTGATGAGAAGATCAATGCCTTCAGCCAAAAGATGGAAAAGATGGGCAAGGATATTGAAGTGCAAATGGAGTCCCGCGCCCAGGAGATGGAGCAGAGAGCCGACGCGCTTTGCGACAACTTCCAACGTTTGGTGGTGTTTGAAGACAAGTTACGCAAACAGATCCCTGAGCTGGGCGAATTCCAGGTACTGTCCGGCAAGGTTGAACTGCAGCAATAAGATTTAAGCTGGTGATTCCCCCTGTATCTTCCCCTCCCTTGATACAGGGGTTTTTTATTGGTTGTCTGTTGATTATGCCATCAATGCGGCGGTTTTTTTGGCTCAAGGCTATCCTTGGGTTAGAGTCAATAAGAAAGAATTGGTATACTTCGCAAAAATAATAAAACTGACACCCAAGTCAGGACTCAGTGACTCTACCCAGTGCGCTTTCCAAAACCCGGCAGCCCACACCCCAATTTGGGGTCTTGACGGTGAGGCCCGTCGCTTTTCCAGGAAAGCTTTTACCAGTGTTGTAAACGGCTTAAGGCGACTTTCATGTTAGAACTGTTAGAACCTATCGCTATTTTCACTCATGTCGCCCGTGCCGGCAGCTTCAGTGCCGCGGCGCGCAGGCTTGGAATATCCAAATCCAAGGTCAGTACCCAGGTTGCCGATCTTGAACATAAACTCGGGATCCAGTTGATCCAGCGAACAACCCGTAGCTTAAGCCTCACCGAAGCCGGTAATCTGCTGTATGTGCAGGGGGAAGAACTGCTCCGGAATGCGGATCAGGCGGTGGCCAGTGTGCACAACCTCAATGATGCCACCCGAGGCGTGCTCAAGGTAGGGATCTCCCAGTCGTTCGGCACCATGCATATTATTCCGGCACTGCCCGAGTTTATGACTCGTCACCCGGATCTCGAGCTGCAGGTGAGCCTGTTGGACCATAAGGTTGATGTGGTCAGTGAAGGCCTGGATCTGCTGCTGACCATGTCAGAGCAACTGCCTCTGGGTATGGTGGCCCGCCCGCTGATGAAGTGTCAGTTCCTGCTGGTGGCATCCCCCGGGTATGTTGCGGCCCACGGTATGCCGGCCCGTCCGGAGCAGCTGGTGGAGCACAACTGTTTGGTTTACCACGGTGAATGGCATGAGCACAGCGTCTGGCAATTCAAGAAGGGCGATGACTACTGTGAGATAGGGGTTTCGGGTAATTTCAGAGTCGACAATGCGCCGGCGCTCAAGTCTGCCGCTGTCAGTGGGCTTGGGGTGGTTTATCTCGCCAGTTATCTGCTGGAAGATGAAATAGAAAAAGGCACTCTGGTTCCTCTACTTCCCGATTGGCAATTGACCCATCATCTGCCGCTGCAGGCGGTTTATCCAAGACGTAAACACTTGGCTCCCAAGGTGAGTGCCTTTATCGAGTTCATTAAGGATCACATAGGTACACCACCCTATTGGGACAAAAAATACGCAGATCTGTTTGCCCTGCGCCAGGAAAAATAAAGAAATATCGTTCTTATAATAGAACAATGAAAAACACTCAAGTTCCGCTTGGGTGTTTTTTGTTTTTATATCATATGGATATTGATATTTTGTTGGTTTTTTTATCGCTTTATTGTTTAGTGAATCCTAAAGGTTTTTAATAATCTTGTTGCAGTCTGTTCTGAAATCAATACAATGGTTGCAGTTGATTCGGGTGGAACCAACATACGGGTGTGCCGCGGGACAGACCCCTCCTGCTGTAGACTGCTTGGTTCAACACAGAGTGTTAAGCCCTTATCAATGCCGACCCAGGTTTTCGAACTAAAACAATGTCGGCCTTAAAACCATCATCCTGATTTTGGTTTACCCCGGCCCAGGTGGCCGGGGTATTTTTATGCCTGTTTTCAGGACGGAATCAAGCGCATAAAAAAGCCGCTCACGGGAGCGGCAGTTGATTCAATTTCAAGCCTGGCTTTGCGCGGCCACCCAGTTTTTTACTTCCTGCTCCAGTACATCCAGCGGCAAGGGGCCGTTTTGCAATACCAGGGTGTGGAAGGCGCGAATGTCGAAATGCTCACCCAGCGCCTCCTTGGCGTAGGCTCTAAGCGCAAGTATCTTGTTCATCCCCACCTTGTAAGCGGTTGCCTGCGAGGGCATAACTATGTGCCGCTCAACCATTTTTACTGCGTCAGATTCGGCATTGGGAGTGTTATCCATGTAATAGGCTATGGCTTGCTCTCGAGTCCATTTCTTGGCATGGATCCCGGTATCCACCACCAAACGGCAGGAGCGCCATAGCTCCATCGCCAATCTGCCAAAATCTGAGTAAGGATCGCTGTAAAGCCCCATCTCCTTGGGGAAGTACTCACTGTAAAGGCCCCAGCCCTCGATATAAGCCGTGTAAGAGCCGAAGCGACGGAAGCTGGGAAGTCCTTCCAGTTCCTGGGCTATGGCTATCTGCATGTGATGCCCGGGGATCCCTTCATGGTAGGCCAGTGCCTCCATCTGGTATTTGGGCATAGCCATTATGTCATAGAGGTTGGCATAGTAAGTTCCCGGGCGACTGCCATCGGCCGAGGGCTGGTTGTAGAAAGCCTTGCCGGCAGACTTCTCCCTGAAGGCTTCCACCTGTTTGACTATCAAAGGCGCTTTGGGCTTTACCTTGAACACTTCATCCAGGCGCGAGTTCATGTTATCGATAAGGGCGGTGGCCTCTCTCAGGTAGGCCCGGCGGCCGGCGTCATTGTCCGGGAAGTAGAAGCCCTCATTCTGGCGCATAAACTCGAAGAAGGCTTTGAGATCGCCCTTGAAGCCAACTTTGTCCATGATGGCGCGCATTTCGCCGTGGATCCTGGCGACTTCGTCCAGCCCTAATTGATGAATGCTATCGGCGCTCATCTCTGTGGTGGTGGTATTGGCCAGGGCATTGTTGTAGAAGGCGCTGCCGCTCGGGAATTTCCAGACACCATCTCTGCTGTCGGCCCGTTTTTCCAGGGTTTCGAGATAGGCAATCAGCTTTTGGTAAGCTGGCCTCAATTGTTCTTTGAGGGCGATGGTGGCTTGATCCAGCAGTTTGTCTCGGGTGTCTTCATCCAGCTTGAGTTTTGCCAACTTGCCCTTGAAGTCGGCCCAGATGGCGCTGTCCGGCTCACCATCAAACGGCGCGCCATGAATAATATTGCGACTGTCTGAAAGCACGTGGGGGAATACGAACTTGGGGGCGATTATGCCTTCCTCGGCGCGAACCTCGAGGGCGGTGATCAGCTGCTCAAACAGCTCAGGAACCCCGGCTATACGGCTGATATAGGCGCGGGCATCGGCTTCGTCGGCTATCGAGTGTTGGTTTATCAACAATGAAGGTACCAGCGAGTGAATGCCGTACATCTGGTTGACCGGGTAGTTGTAGTGGCGAAACTTATCATCGCGGATCTGGCGTTGCAGCTTGGCGGTCAACAGCTCCAGGCTCAACTTGCTCTGTGAGTCCAACTTTGTCGGATCCAGTAGCGACAAGCGCTCAAGCTGCTGCTTGGCGCGAGCAAGCGCGGCATCATCGGCCGCATCTCCCAGTGAGTCCCATTTGCCGTAATCTGTCTTGATACCAAGAAAGGTCTGCCGCACCGGGCTGGCGGCGACATCTTCGTTGAAGATGGCTTCAAACAGGGCGTTGGCTTTGGCGGATTCGGCCTTGATGACCTCTGGAGCCAGGTTTGATGCTTGGTTACTCTGCCCGGAGACAGAGGCTTGGGCGAGAAGGGGATAACTGCTGCTTAAAACGGCGCCAAGGGCCAGCGTCAACAGACTTTTTCTTATGGTTATAGGCATGGACAACTTCCTTTTTGCTTGGCAATGGCAGGCCGGATGACGATGGCCCGAGTTAGGAAAGACGCACAGAAACCGCGACTGCTATGGCTCATTTGCGTCTAAAGAAGTTTATCCTAATGGAATACGGTAACGTAAGGAAGGTGTGTACAAGCCCCATGTGTGCTCTGCGTTGGCTTACAGGCTTGGATGCAAGGCGTGATTCGCAGCGAATGGCAAGCCCTTTGCAAGAGTCACAACGCAGCAGACAGGTCTGTAAGACACGCCCTTTGGGGCTTCCACAGCAACAGGCTTTCGGCGTTATCCGACTTTGGCAGGCCCCGGCATGCCTTCAGTCAGATGCCTTGAATGCCAATTGCTGTGGAAGCCAGAGTGCCACGAGGGCTTATATACACCTTCCTTTGGCGTAAATGTTAGAAAATATTTCCTCTTGCTGCTTTCGCTTTGGCAGCAGCAAGAGGAGGCTAATAAGAGATGGAGTTAACAGAACTGCGACAGCAGATCGTTGACGAACATATGCCCCTTGTTGGTGAGCTTCCAGTAACCGGGAGTGATCTCCACCAGCCCGCGCTCGGCGGCCTGCTGCATGCCTTTATCCAGGGTGTTGGCCGCAACGCCGGTGCGCGCTTCAAATTCGCTCCAGGGGATGGGGCTCATCAGTCGCAGCCTGTTCATCAGGTACTCCAGCGCCCTGTCTTCCGGCAGCACGTCACTTACCTCAAATAGATAATCCTCTGTGGCCAAATAACCCTTTGGATGTTTTATCTTTACCGTGCGTACTATGCGGTCCTGCTCCGGTAGCGTCAGCTTGCCGTGGGCGCCGCAACCAATTCCCAGATAATCACCGAATTCCCAATAGTTGAGGTTATGGCGGCACTGAAAACCGGGTTTGGCGTAGGCGGATATTTCATACTGCTGGTAGCCAAGGGCCGCAAGTCTTTGCTGGCCCTGTTCATAGATGTGCCAAAGCGCTTCATCGTCCGGCAGCTGCGGCGGGCGCGAATGAAACAGGGTGTTTGGCTCTATGGTGAGCTGATACCAGGACAGGTGCGGAGGATTGAGCGCCGCCGCCGTGTCGATATCGGCCATGGCCTCTTCAAAGCTCTGGTTCGGCAGACCGTGCATCAGATCCAGGTTAAAGCTCTGGTATCCGGCTGCGGCAACGCCTTTGGCGGCGTTGACGGCTTCATCCTTGCCGTGAATTCGCCCCAGCAGGTTGAGCTTGTCTTTGGCAAAGCTCTGCACACCGATGGAGAGGCGAGTGACACCTGCGGCGCGGTAAGCGCTGAAGTCATCATGTTCCAGGGTGCCTGGGTTGGCCTCCATGGTGATCTCTATGTCATCGGCAAAGGCAATGCGCCGGTTCACGCCTTGCAGCAGCCTGCCTATCTGGGCAGCATCGAACAGGGAGGGGGTGCCGCCACCGATAAAGATGCTGTGCAGTTGCCGGCCTTGAACATAGTGCAGGTCGGCGTTGAGATCGCCAAGCAGGGCATCGACATATTCCTGCTGCGGCAGCTCACCCTGTTTTCCGTGAGAGTTGAAATCACAGTAAGGGCATTTCTGCACACACCAGGGAATATGAATATAGAGACTCAGCGGTGGCAGCGTCAGCATCAGCCGAGGATCCCCTGTTGTTTGAAGGCTTCAAGCAGCAATTTCAGCGCCTTGCCTCTGTGGCTGAGATGGTTCTTTTCATCACTGCTGAGCTCGGCGGCAGTTTGCTGGTAACCACAGGGAATGAATACGGGATCATAACCATGGCCATTGTCGCCCTTGGGTTCAAAACCTATTTCCCCTTCCCAGGCGGCCTGGCAGATGATGGGAGTCGGATCCTTGGCATGACGCATATACACAAGTACACACTGGAAACGGGCAGTTCGGGGGGCAGGCGTTGCCTCTATGGCGCCAAGCAGCTTGTTGTAGTTGCCTTCGGCCGTGGCGTTGGCACCACTGTAACGGGCGGAGTAGATGCCGGGAGCGCCGTCCAGAGCATCAACTTCGAGGCCTGAGTCATCGGCAATAGCGGGCAGGCCGGTGATTTCGGCGGCATGGCGCGCCTTGATAATGGCATTTTCAACAAAAGTGGTGCCGGTTTCCGCCACTTCAGGCACATCGAATTGGTTTTGTGGCAACACCTCAATATTGAAGGCGTTGAACATCTCGGCGAATTCTTTGAGTTTTCCCTTGTTGCCACTGGCAAGCACTATCTGTTTCATCTTGGATTTTCCTTATTTCGCAATGCCGGCAATAGTACCATTTTGCAGAAGAGTTTACTCACTCAGCGACAATGAAAAGGTGCGAAAGCAAGCAGAGTAGTGGAAGGTTTATCGGGGTAAATCGACATTGGCCTGCGCCAATCTGGTTTGAGCCCTAATGGCTGTTGTCGTTTCTCTAAGTCGGCGGTCAATACCCACTCGGGCGGCCATAAAAACGCCGCTCATTCGGCGGCGCTCTATTGACGGAATGTGCTGCTCAATCGACGTAGAATTTCTGTTTGAACGCCAGAGTGGTGTTGAGCTCGTTGCCGTGTTTTATCAGGATTTGAAAGTTGATCTCCTGATCGTCGCGATAGGGCACCTCGGCAATATAGTAGATGGCATCACCCTCGCGAATTTCGCGGAATTTCAACTGCATTCTGGCATCGATAAGATTGTTGGCCAGGCCGGATATCTCGACCGGTACTGCCGGATTGCCCTCTTCACTGGTATCCAATACGGCGATATTGATGATACCCGTGTAACGGCTGCGTTCTATGCCGTAGCTCTTGGCGATGGATGGCGTCAAAAAGGTGCTGCCCAGCGCCATATAGTGAATATCGAACTGGCCGACGGTCTGCTTCTGTTCGGCTTGGGCGACACCGGCCAGAGAGCCGAAACACAAAAGCAGGGTCAAAAATTTGCGCAACATAATGCTTTACCTGAGGTTAAGTGTGTTGAATTGATTATAGTCCCTTGTCTGCTGCCATGGCATCAGAGCAAGGCCTCGATTTCTGCGGGCAATATCTTGGGCGACTCAATACGCACCTGCTTGTGGCGGCCCAGTTCTCCCTTGACTATGGCTATCTGCCCCTTGGGCACCTTGAAGGCCTTGGACAGATACTTGGTCAGGTGGGCGTTGGCCTTGCCGTCCACAGGTGGCGCGGTAATGGCCACCTTGAACTCTTCACCATGCAGGCCAACCAGTTGATCCCGGCTGGCCTTGGGCTGGATATAGAGATTGAGCAGCAGATCCTGCTGCTCCCAGCTAACAGCTTTCATCAAGCGATGGCCCAGAAAGGAATCGTCTTGGCCAACAGTATGTTGACGAAATTCATCAATACCATCAGCACTAGCAGCGACAAGTCCAGCCCGCCCATGGGCGGCAGGAAGCGGCGAATGGGCGCCAGCAGTGGCTCGGTCAACTGCATCATCACATATTCAATCGGGTTGCGCCCCTGGCTGACCCAACTGAGGATAGCGCGGATGATCAGGATCCAGAACAGCAATACCCCGGCCTTTTTGAACAAGGACACCAGGGCAAAAATCAAGGTTGCAACCAGGTTGAAATCCTCGCCCGCCATCAGAGTCAGCAAGAGTATTTTGGCGACTACCACCAGCAGTGCCAGCACCACAGAGGCCGTATCCAGACTACCTATGGAGGGCAGTATCCGCCGCATGGGCGCCACAATAGGATGGGTGGCTTTGACGATAAACTGGCTGAAGGGGTTATAAAAATCTGCCCGCACCAGCTGCAGCCAGATCCTCAGTATGACTACCATAAAATAGAGGTCGAATACGACTGTAATCAGGTAAATCAATGCTTCATTCATGAAAAGTTTCGCCCTTGGGTCGTTTAGAATTCTTTGGCCATGGCTTCAGCCCTGGCAATACAGTTATTCATTGCTTGCTTGATCAGTCCCTTGAGATCACTTCGCTGGAAGGTTTCCACCGCCTCATGGGTGGTACCGCCCTTGGAGGTGACATTCTGCCGCAGTTGGCCGGCGCTCAGCTGAGGATTTTGAATCACCATCTGTGAGGCACCCAGCGCCGCCTGCTGCACCAGTAACCTGGCCTTGGATTCATCCAGCCCCAGCTCTTTGGCCGCATCCATCATGCCTTCCATAAACAGGAAAAAATAGGCCGGAGAGCTGCCCGCCAAGGCGATCACCAAATTGAGTTCCGCTTCTTTGTCTACCCACAGGGTCTCGCCGCCACTGGCCATAATCTGCTGGCAAAGATCTTTATCCGCCTGCTCAACCCCACTTGCGGCATAAAGGCCTGTCATGCCATAGCCAAGTTGGGTTGGGGTGTTGGGCATGGTGCGGATAAGCTTAATCTGCTGGCCGAAGTAGTCATTGTATCTGGCGGCCGGGATCCCTGCCGCTATGGTAATAAACAGTTTGTCGGCCAGCGGCAGTGTTGCCAGTTGCTCACACACCTGCTGCATCAGTTGCGGTTTGACCGACAGCACTATGATATCGGCCCAGTCACAGGCGGCTTGGTTGTCTGTGGTGGTGAGGATGCCGAAATCGCGCTTGAGGGCATCGAGTTTACCTGTGCTTGGGTTGCTGGCCTGGATCAATTCAGCCGGATAACCGCTGCCCACCAGCCCGCTGATGATACTGCGGCTCATATTGCCGGCGCCGATAAAACAGATTTTCTTTTGAGCCATGCTGTCCCCTGTCACTTGTGATTGGAGTGTATCCCGCATCGGGTTTGACCGTGCGGGAGATATTAGTATTTGGGCCAATACTATCAAAAACAAGGTCTCAGCGGCCAATCTCAGATCTTATTGACTGGTTTATCAGCCGTAGTTCCGCTCGCCGAAAATAGCGCTACCGACTCTGACCATGGTAGAGCCCTTGGCTATGGCGAGCTCAAGATCCTGACTCATACCCATGGACAGGGTATCCACCTGTGGAAACTTGAGCTTCAGCTCGGCAAACAGTTGCTGCATGTGCGACAGCTCCGCCTCAAGCCTTGGGCCTTCACCGGCACTGGGAATTGTCATCAGTCCCCTGAGTTTGAGGTTGGGCAATGAGTCCACCAGGCTTGCCAACTGAAACATCTCGCTCTGTGTTGCTATTCCTGCTTTGGAATCTTCACCCGAAACATTGATTTGGATGCAGATTTCCAGTGGTGGCATGCCTTCTGGGCGCTGCTCCGACAGGCGGCGGGCAATTTTTTCCCGCTCCAGGGTGTGCATCCAATGGAAGTGCTCGGCGACAATTCTTGATTTATTGGATTGCAGCGGGCCGATAAAGTGCCATTCTATATCGGGACAGCGCTGCGCCAGTTCCATGGCTTTCTGTTGCCCCTCCTGGACATAGTTTTCGCCAAAGCAACGTTGCCCGGCGGCATAAGCTTGTTCAATGTCGGCGACCGGCTTGGTCTTGCTGACAGCCAGCAGCTTGATCTCGCTTGCATTTCGGGACGAAATTTGCGCCGCTTGAGCTATCCTGCGCTGGGCTAGTGCCAGTCTGTCTGCTATTGTTGTCATGATGTAAACTTTTTGGTTGAACGGATATCCCAAACTATGGAAATCACTGAATTATTGGCCTTTAGTGTAAAGCATAACGCTTCGGATCTGCACCTGTCGGCCGGTGTGCCTCCCATGATACGCGTCGACGGCGAGGTCAGAAAGATTAATGTCCCTGCGCTTGATCACCAAGGGGTTCACAGACTTGTCTACGACATAATGAATGACAAGCAGCGTAAGGATTATGAAGAGTTTCTGGAAATCGACTTTTCCTTTGAAGTTCCCAATCTGGCGCGTTTTCGTGTCAATGCCTTCAATCAGTCCCGCGGCGCCGCCGCGGTTTTTCGTACTATTCCCAGCGACATTTTGACTTTGGAACAACTGGGCGCGCCGGAAATCTTCAAGAAAATTGCTTCATATCCTCGCGGCCTGGTGTTGGTAACCGGCCCCACAGGTTCGGGTAAGAGTACCACCCTGGCGGCGATGATAGATTACGTCAATGAGAACCGCCACGATCATATTCTCACCATTGAAGACCCTATCGAATTTGTGCACCAAAACAAGCAATGTCTTATCAACCAGCGGGAAGTGCACCGCCATACCCACAGCTTTAACGCTGCCCTCAGAAGTGCCCTGCGTGAAGACCCGGATGTCATCTTGGTCGGTGAGATGCGGGATTTGGAAACCATACGCCTGGCGATGACCGCGGCAGAAACCGGCCACTTGGTGTTCGGTACCTTGCACACCACCTCGGCGGCCAAGACCATTGACCGTGTGGTTGACGTATTCCCCGCAGGCGAGAAAGACATGGTGCGTACCATGTTGTCTGAGTCGTTGCAGGCGGTTATCTCCCAGACCCTGATCAAGAAAGTTGGCGGCGGCCGGGTGGCGGCCCATGAGATCATGATGGGAACCCCGGCTATCCGAAACCTTATCCGTGAGGACAAGGTGGCACAGATGTATTCTGCTATCCAAACCGGTATGGCCCATGGCATGCAAACTTTGGAGCAGAGCCTGCAGAACCTGGTGAATCGAGGCTTGATCAGTCGGGAAGATGCCATGGCCAAGAGCTCCAACAAACAAGCGAATTTCTAAGGAGTTCCCATGGAAGTCAGACCTTTTCTCAAGGCTATGGTGGATCGTAAGGCCTCGGATCTCTTTATTACCGCCGCCTTTCCTCCCAGTGCCAAGGTGGACGGTGAGCTCAGGCCGCTGGCGGAAAACGCCTTTACCCCGGCGCAGTCGCTGGAGTTTGTTGAGTCTTTGATGACGCCGGAGCAGAAAAAGGAGTTTCACGAGACCCGCGAATGTAACTTTGCCGTGGGCGCCAAGGAGTTGGGGCGTTTCCGGGTCAGTGCCTTCTGGCAACGGGAGTCGGCGGGCTGCGTGATGCGGCGTATCGAAACCAAGATCCCTACTGTGGAGCAGCTGTACCTGCCGCCCATTCTCAAAGACTTAGTAATGAGCAAGCGCGGATTGGTGATCATGGTAGGGGGAACCGGTACGGGTAAGTCCACCTCGCTGGCGGCACTTATCGGTTACCGTAATGCCAATGCCAGGGGACACATACTCACCATCGAAGATCCGGTGGAATTTGTTCACCAACACGGCAAGAGCATTATCACCCAGCGGGAAGTGGGTATAGATACCGAGTCGTTTGATGCGGCGCTCAAGAGCTCATTGCGCCAGGCGCCGGACGTTATCCTTATCGGTGAAATCCGTACCCAGGAAACCATGGAGTTTGCCCTGTCGTTCGCCGAAACCGGCCACTTGTGTATGGCAACCCTGCACGCCAACAACGCCAACCAGGCGCTGGATCGCATCATGCACCTGGTGCCAGAGAGTAAGCACCAACAACTGCTATTTGACCTGTCGCTTAACTTGCGCGGTATTGTGGCCCAGCAGTTGGTGCCCAAGGTGGACGGCAGCGGCCGGCGCGCCGCCATCGAAGTGCTTATCAACACCCCCAGGGTGGCCAGTCTTATTCAAAAGAACGAGCTGCACGTGCTCAAGGACACCATGGCCAAGTCCAACGAGCAGGGGATGCAAACCTTCGACCAGGCGCTGTTCAAGCTCTACTGTGAAGGAGAGATCAGCTACGCCGATGCACTGCATCATGCCGACTCACCTAACGACCTGCGACTCATGATTAAACTCCACAGCAATGACACCGGCAATTCAGGTTTCATGGAGGGAGTTACCCTGGATATGGATTAGTGGGAAAGCACTGCAAAAGGCGTCGGAATGACGCCTTTTTTGTTTGTATTGAGTGGATTGTTCGAAAAAGAGCTATCTTTTTGTTATTGTGTTGCGCCTGTTTTGTGAAAAGGATGGAAGGGGAATGCAATTGCAGCAAACCACTTTATTTTCAGCTTTGGGTCTGGCTCTGGCCGGTTGTTTCACTCTGCCGGCCGCGGCCGTGCCGGTTTCCGACGAGCTGGATATCGGCGGGGCGGTACGAGTCAACTATGGCTGGAAAGACTATGATGACGATGCCAAGTTGGAGTTCGAGCTGTTTCGCGCCGATGTCAAATACGATAACGGAGAACTGTTCGCGTCGGCTCAGTACCGCTGGTATCAGGATCAGGATGTGATCCAGCATGCCTTCTTTGGCTATCGCTTTTCAGAAAACTCGGACATTCGCCTCGGGGTCACCCAGGTGCCTTTCGGTTTGCTGCCCTATGCGGCTCATTCCTTCTGGTTCGGCGCGACTTATTATCTCGGCTTTGAAGACGACTATGATGCCGGTGTTCACTGGCAGTACAACAAGGACGGCTGGCGCTACGATCTCGCCTGGTTTGCCAATGATGAATATGGCGACGGTAGCCGCTTCAAGCGCTATTCCTTCGATGTCGCCACCACAGAAAACGCCCCCTATGAAGAGGCAGGGCAGTTTAACGCCAGAGTCGAGCGCAGCCTGAAGTATGGCGAGTTTGCCCATAAACTGGGCGCTTCTGTGCAATATAGCCGTTTGGACTACAAGCCAATGGCCGGCGCCGTTGCCGGTGAAGACACAGATGGCTTGGCGGTAGCAGCCCATTGGCAAATGGATTGGCACGCCTGGCAGACTCAGGTGCAGTATCTGCATTATGACTATGACATGCCAGGCGAGCGTTTGGCACTGTCGGCCTTTGCCTACCCGTTTGAGATAGCGGCCGAGGCCGATGTGCTCACATTTAACCTTTCGCGCACCATAGATGTTGATTGGGGCCCTATCACTCAGCTCAACTGTTATAACGACTACAGCCAGGTATTTGCCTCGGGTACCGGGTTGGATGATTCGGTGCAGAATGTCACAGGATGCGCCATCAGCGCCGGTAAGTTTTACTCCTACGTGGACTGGATCGCCGGTAAAAACATGTGGTTTGTCAACGGCCCCGGCATAGGTATTGCCGAAGGCGACAGCAGCTGGCATTCAAGGCTGAATATCAATGTTGGCTTCTACTTTTAACGGCTGAAGCTGGTAAGAATAAAAACAAATGGAGGTGTTATGGTGAAGGTGTTCAAGCCCTTGGCAAGATTGAATTTAACCGGGCCTGCATTGAAGAGGCTGGCTTTTACAGCATTGGCTTTAGCGCCCACGGCGGCTTTTGCCGGTCAGTGCCCCGATTACCTCAATATCAAGTTGAGAAAGCTCCATTCCCAGGAGTCTGTCGACCTATGTGAACTCACCCAAGGTAAACCTGTGCTTCTGGTCAATACCGCCAGCAATTGTGGTTTTACGCCTCAATTCAAAGCGCTTGAAGCCCTGCATAAGGACTACCGCGAGCGCGGGCTGGTGGTGATAGGTTTCCCATCCGATGACTTCTTCCAGGAAGAAAACCAAGAGAAGGATACCGCCAAGGTGTGCTACATCAACTATGGCGTGACCTTTACCATGGTGGCTACCTCTGCGGTTCGTGGCAGTGATGTGAACCCGGTATTTGCCTATCTGGGGCAGCAGGCCGGCGCGCCCAAGTGGAACTTCTACAAGTACCTAGTCAGTGGCGACGGTAAACAGGTGCAGAGCTTTAACTCCAGAGTCAAACCCGATAGTGATGAATTGATCAAAGCGATTGAATCTGTGCTTTAATATCTGACTTATTCGTTTTCTATCTGAGGTGATTTTGGCTAAGTTTATCGGTCTTGATAAAGACAAGGGCCACGCCGGGCGTGGTAAAACCGGGATATTGCTGTTGAATCTGGGGACGCCGGACGCACCGACACCCGCGGCGGTGCGGCGTTATCTGGCCGAATTTCTCTCCGATCCCAGGGTGGTGGAGATCCCCAAGGCGCTGTGGAAGCTTATTCTCCATGGCATTATTCTCAGGGTCAGGCCGGCCAAATCGGCGGCCCTTTACCGTGAGGTGTGGACTGATAAGGGCTCGCCACTGATGGATATCAGTGAGCGCCAGACCCAGGCCTTGGCAGAAAAACTCAAGGCCGAAGGCGTTGAAGCCGAAGTTGCCTTGGCGATGCGTTACGGCAACCCGGCGGTGGGCGATGTGCTCAAACGCCTGCACAATCAAGGGGTCGATAAACTGGTTGTGCTGCCGCTCTATCCTCAATATGCCGGCCCTACCACGGGCTCTGCATTTGATGCCATAGCCAAAGAGTTGACTCAATGGCGTTACCTGCCGTCGCTGCACTTTATCCATACCTACCACGATAATCCGCTGTTTATCGAGGCGCTGGCCGAGTCCATCGAAGTAGACTTTGCCCAACACGGCAAACCGCAGAAATTGGTGCTGTCGTACCATGGTATGCCGGAGCGGAATCTCAAGCTGGGCGACCCTTACTACTGCTTCTGTATCAAGACCTCAAGATTGTTGGTCGAGCGTCTTGGGCTGGCAGAGGATGATGTGATCAGTAGCTTCCAGTCCCGTTTCGGCAAGGCCAAATGGCTGGGCCCTTACACGGATGAAACCATGATGGCTCTGCCAAAGCAGGGGATCACAGATGTAGCCGTTGCCTGTCCTGCATTCAGCGCCGACTGCCTGGAAACTCTGGAGGAGATTGCCGGGCAGAACCGTGAGTTTTTCGAACAGGCCGGTGGTAAGTCATTCCGCTATATAGCGGCGCTCAACGACAGACCGCGCCATATAGAGATGATGGCGGAGTTGGTTCGTCCCTATCTGTAAGCATTCTTCCTCCCCCCTAATCAGGGCTGCAGTCCGGCAGCCCTGCCAACAATATTTGACACTGCTGTTCTTTGCGGATCGCTTCGCTGCCCTTGTTGCCTGCCACGCTATGCCTTAGCTTGGCAAGTTGAATGTTAATTTATGGTTAACAATACAAGAATAAGGATAAGGCATCATGGATCGCGAGCAGATATATGCCAGCATGGCCGGAGAGGGTCGACTGGATTATGAAAAGTACCTCAATACTCCCAAATTGCTCAGCTGCCAGAAGCCCTATGAGCAACTGTGTAACGCCGATGAGTTGCAGTTTCAAATAGTGCATCAGTCGGAGGAGTTGTGGATGAAGCTCATCTGCTACACCCTGCTGGAGATTGATGAGCGTATGGCCGCAGGGGAGACCTTCAAGGTGTTGACCCTGTTTGCCAGGGTACATAAGGCGATGGGGTTTCTTATCGAGCAACTGAGTATTCTCGACACTATGTCTATCAAGGATTATCAGGCCATTCGACTGCAACTGGGCAACGGCAGCGGTCAGGAATCACCGGGATTCAGAACCCTGTTGCAGCTTTATAAGCCGCTGTGGCTCACCTTTGAGCGAGTCTACCTTGAGCAAAAGGGGCTGACGGTCGAGCAGATATACAACAGTGAATACCGTCATGATGAAAGCTATATGGTGGCCGAGGCCATGATAGAGTACGACCAGCTGTTTCAGCACTTCCGTTACCATCACATCAAACTCATCCACAGAAGCATAGGCATAGACAGCATGTCGCTGAAGGGGCGCAGCACTGAAATCCTTAACTCAGGTATGAAGATGCAGTTTTTCCCTAAACTGTGGCAAATTCGCGGTCAGATGACAGATATCTGGGGCGGTGTTTACGGTGTCAAACGCGACTCGATTGCCGACTGAGGAGCCTGGAATGTCGTTGAAATCGCGTTTTCATCTGCCCGAAGGGCACTATTTTTTGTCCCACTCAGTGGGCGCCATGCCAAAGGGCTGCGAAGCTGCGGCCAGCGAGTTTCTCGGCGCCTGGAAGCATCAAGGCGGTGACGCCTGGCCTGTGTGGCTCGAGGGGGTTGAGCAGTTTTTGCAGCAACTTGCGGCTTTGACCCGAGTTCCCACCAGTGGCTTTTGCCCGCAGCTGAATCTCTCTTCGGCTTTATCCAAGCTGGTCGGCGCCCTGCCGAATGCCAAGCCCGGTCAGCGGATCTTGGCCACTGAACTGGATTTCCCCTCCATGGGGTTTGTACTGCAACAGGCCGAGAAGAAGGGCTACCGCCTGCAGCTGCTTGAGCCGCAAGCCGGGCTGGTGTCTTTGAGTCAGTGGCAACAGGCCTTGGGAGAGGATGTGGCGCTGGCCTTTATCACCCATGCCATTTCCGAAACCGGTCAGTTGCAGTCTGTGAGTGAAATTTGCGCTCTGGCCCGAAGCTTAGGAGTAATGACTGTGGTGGACATTGCCCAGTCTCTCGGAGTCATACCGATAGATTTGGGGCAGTGGCAGGCTGATGCTGTCTTGGGTTCCTGCGTTAAATGGTGTTGTGCTGGCCCGGGGGCGGCCTTTTTATGGCTCAGCGATAGGTTGGCCCAGACGCTGGAGCCTGTGGATCTGGGATGGTTCTCCCATGAGGCGCCGTTTGAGTTCGATATCCATGATTTTCGCTATGCCAAGGGAGCAAAAAGGTTTTGGGGGGGCACGCCTTCCGTATTGCCTTACATGCTGGCAGCGGCGTCACTGCAGCAGCTGCGCGCTTTCGGCGATAGTCAAATTTATCAACACAATCAGCGCCTGGGGCAGGGGATCCTGGATTGTGCCCTGAGTCATGAACTCAAGGTGGTAACGCCCAATATCAGCGGCGAGCGCAGTGGCACTGTGGTACTCGATTTCGCCGATAGGCAGGCGGCGCAGCAAGTGTTCAACAGATTGGGGATCAAGACAGACTTGCGCCCAAGATTTGGCTTTCGCTTTTCGCCGCATATCTATACCGATGGTGAGGATATGGAGGTTTTGCTGCAGGGGCTCAGACAGTTGGCTGGCAAAAGGCCCTGATCGCTTGGGGGCAGGGTCTAGGGCCGATCCAGATGGGACTCATTCCTGAGGAAGCCGAAATAAGATTGGACCAGCTGCGGCTTGAACTCCCCGGGAGTCTTTAAGCCGCTGAAGTTTCAGTACTGGTTCTCGAAATAGCTTTCGATGATCAGCACAGCAGAGACGGCATCGATCTGGCCCTTGGTCAGCGCCTTGAAGCCACCGAGTTCAAATAATCTGGCCTTGGCATCGGCCGTGGTCAGGCGTTCATCCTGGGTGGCCACCTTGACACCGAAACGCCCGGCAATACGGTTGGCAAACTTACGGGCTCTCTGGGTCATCTCCTGCTCTGTGCCATCCATATTGAGTGGCAGTCCCACCACCACGAGATCCGGTTGCCACTCTTCGATTAAAGCCGCTATCTGCTGCCAATCGGGAATACCATCCACTGCCTTGATGGATGTCAGTGGGCTGGCACTGCCGGTCAACTGCTGACCTATGGCTATGCCTATGCTCTTAGTGCCGAAATCGAAGCCCAGTACGGTTTTTGCAGTCATTTTGCCTCTGTAATCAAGCGTGTCCCATCTGGCTGGACATTTGCCAGATATCGAATCCCAGTGATTGGGTGGCCTTGAGCCAGCGATGCTCATGGGGAGTATTGAACAGTATCTCGGGTGTGGCGGGAATGGTCAGCCAGCTGTTTTCCGCCAGTTCCTGCTCCAGCTGGTGGCGGCTCCAACCAGCGTATCCCAGCGCCACCAGAAAATGCTCCGGCGCCTTTGAGGTGCCAAGAGAGGTGAGAATATCCCGTGAGCTGGTCAGCATAATCTCGTCATTGATGGCAGTGCTGTTGGCCCAATAGGGTTGACTGCTGTGCAGTACAAAGCCCCGCTCCGGGTTCACCGGACCGCCTACCAGTACGCTGTTGTCTATTGAAGGCTTGAGAGATACCTCTTCTGCCAGCTCCATCTGCAGCAGTAACTCATCAACCTCAATGCCTATGGGACGATTGACCATGAGTCCCATGGCACCCTTGCTGTCGTGCTCGCACACATAGATGAGCGAACGCTCGAAGAAAGTATCATCGAGCGAAGGCATGGCGATAAGAAAATGATTTTGCAAACTGTCCATCATACTGCTCCTGGTACTTGTTGCCTGTCAGCCGCCGGCCAGCTTCACCTTGTAGCCCAGCTTCTCCAGCAGGCCCTGGATTTGCTCACGATTGTCGGTCTGGATCTCGATGTCGAACGCTTTTACCGTGCCGCCGCAACCGCATTGCTTCTTGAGTTTTTGTGCCAGTTCTTTCAGCGCCTTGGCGTCCAGTCCCAGCCCCTTGATTACTGAAACACCTTTGCCTTTGCGGCCTTTGCTGTCCTTGTGGATCCGGACTATACCATCGGATGTCGGGACTGTGGCTTGTTCCTTGGGCTGGCTAATACGGCCTTTGTCGGTACTGTATACCAAACTGACATTGGGATCTGTTTTCATTGTTGATGCTGATCTATGGCTTATGGGCGCAGTCTAGCAGATTTAACCTAAGCGCCCAATGGCTTGCTCCAAGCCGCTGAAATCAAAAAAAAGCCACCATTAAGGTGGCTGGTAAAAAACTGAAATTGTGCAGGGAACAATATCAGCCACCGGCTTGGACGCCGGCAATCACAAGAAGATGTCAGGAAAGCAGTATTCCGCCAAGCACTGCCACCACAGATAAAAAGGCGCAGGGCAGCATCAGTATTCTTAGCTTGGGCACCAGTAGTGTCAGTGTCGTCAGGACGAAGCCGAAAGCGGCCAGATCAAAAGGTGAAATCTGTTGCTCGACCAATCTGGCACCGAGCCAACCGAGAATGAGCAGCGGCAGGATAAGCAAACGCCTGGCTTGATTGATGCTGCCTATTCCGGCCAGTTCCTGCGCCTGTTGCAGCAGAGAATTTCGAGTCAGCAAAACGCCACTGGCAATAATAAAGAATGCGAGATACCAAAGCATGAGTCATTCACCATTTAATCTACATGATAATCATTATCATTTGGTGCTATACTGAAGTCAAGCTGAATCGGTAAACTAAATTTTGTTAAATTCGGTTGTAGAGCAGAAGATTGAAATGTAAGCTGATTTCATGGGTTTTTATGGCCGTTTCCTGGCCTGGGTAAACGAGGAAATTTCGATGAAGTATCTGATAACAGCCGCAATGGCACTGATGCTAAGTGCTTGCAGTACACTGAATACTGGCTGGGATTATGACCCGGGTGTGAACTTCAGCCAGTACAAGAGTTATGCCTGGGTGGAAAAGCAATCCGAAGACACCAGCTATCATCTGGATGGTTTGATGGATCAGCGAGTACGTGATGCCTTGGATCGGCAGTTGGCACAAAAGGGCCTGCAGATTGCTACCAAGGAAAACGCCGATATCCTGGTTAATTATCTGACCAAGGTAGACAAGAAAATCAATGTCGACACTTTCAACACCAACTATGGTTACAACCCATATTGGGGGCCGGGCTGGGGCTGGGGCGGCAATATGCAGACCCAAACCACAGTACGCGAATATGAAGTCGGTACCTTGATTGTGGATCTGGTCGACGCCAAGTCCGGCAAGCTCATCTGGCGTGGCTCAGTGGCTGACACTATTCGCGATAGCGATACTCCGCAAAAGCGAATTGCCAAGGTTAACGAGGCGGTAGCCAGTGTAATGAGCAACTTCCCGCCCAAGGTGGAAAAATAACCTCTGATCCACACGGGCACAATGTGGGAATTCAACATTGGAATAAAGCGGCATAAAGCCGCTTTATTGTTTTTTAAGCAGTTCACGCAGTAGTTGCCGCATTCTGACATTGACTCTGGAGACCTGACTGGCCGATGACTGGAGTACATCCACATTGGCTTGCCAGCCACCTACTTCAAAATCCAGCTTTACGGCCTGTAATTCCCCCTTACTCATTGCTTCCTGAGCCAAAGGCTTTGGCAGCAGTGCCCAACCAAACCCTTGTTTGGCCAGCTCCAACAGGACGTAATAGTTGTCGGCAAACCAAACATCCGGCGAGTGCACCTGATCGAACCAGAAATTACTCGAGTATTTGCTGCCTATGACCAGTTGTCTGTGCAGTTTGAGAATATCCGTATGCATGGCACGTATCTCGGCCAAGGGGTGTTTGGGGCTGACCAGTAACTCAAAAGTCACAGTGCCTATGGTTTCAAAGTCCAGAGTTTCGGGGTAAACCGGTTCACTGAACAGCAGGCCCAAAGTGGCTTTGCCTTCCTTGACCAGAGCAATCACATCTTTGCTCGAGGCGCACAGCAAACTCAGGCAAATTTGCGGAAACTCCTGTTCCAGTTGTCTGAGCAGATCGCCGAGGCGGTTGTAGGGGATCCCTTCATCAACCGCCAGAATCACTTCCATTGATGTGTCACTGCCTAAACCGGATACCTGTTGAGCCAATCTGCGGTGCTGAGCCAACACGGCTTTGGCGTAGGGCAACAGGTGATGCCCAGCCGCGGTCAGTTGGGGATAACGACCGCTGCGGTCAAAGAGTTGTAGCCCGGTATCCAGCTCCAGATTCATTATCTGCTGGCTAATACCGGATTGCACTTTACCCAGTTGTCTGGCGGCGGCTGAAAAGGAGCCCGTCTCGACACTGGCGACAAAAGCTTCTAATTGTTCTGTGGTTAACATATCACTATTGGTGATGGTATCTAACTTTTAGGTATCTTGATGATAGATGATAATCCGCGGCCTGTTAATCAGAATGGAAATAAGCATGACTATTCAAGAACGTATTTTTCAGGCGCTGCTATTCGAAGCCATAGCCCTTATTCTATTAATCCCGGTTGCCTCCTGGGCCACAGGCAGCGCAGTGGGCACCATGGCAGGCGTGAGTGTTTTCTTAAGTTTGTGTGCCATTGTGTGGAACTACTTGTACAACCTGGGGTTTGACCGGCTTTATGGCAATAACCGTGATGCCCGTGGTATTGGGCTCAGGTTATTGCATACCCTGGGGTTTGAAGGCGGACTCATTCTGGTGACGGTTCCCGCTATTGCTTGGGCGCTGGAAACCAGCTTGCTCAACGCTTTCTTTATCGAGGCCGGTATTCTGGTGTTCTTCTTTTGCTACAACCCTTTGTTTAACTGGTTCTATGACAGTTTACGGCTCAAGTATGTCGGCCCATATCAGCAAGGTGTTTAATAAAAAGGCAACTATATGTAGGAGGTTTCTGCTGTAGTAGCGACTCTTTACCGCAGATACTGGTTTATCTTGGCTAAAATTACAGACGATTATACAATGCGTTAGCCGGTGACCTGTGACTTGGCGCACTAAAGCCAAGTGAACCGGCGGCGGATTGTGTTCTGCCTGGAACTCATCTATACAGATGAAGGATTGATAGTTAGGGAGGCCTGAGTGAACCGTTATTTGGGCTTGGCGGGGTTTATTCCTCTGCTGTTGCTGAGCAGCGCTGTACTTGCCTGGGAAGATTCAGACGGTGATGGTGTCCCTGACGCTAAAGATGCCTGTCCCGATACCCCGGCACAGGTAGCTGTGAGCGCCAATGGTTGTGTCTTGGACAAGGCCGTCTCCCTGACAGATATCTGTTTACCGACAACGTCAGGTGGTGTCTATCCCCCAAAATGCGGTACAGCCAACCCAGTAAGGCTGTATTTTGACTTGGGTTCGGCGCAGATCCCCCTGGCTCAGTGGCCGCAACTTGCCAGAATGAAAGCTTTTCTTCATCAATATAAGGTAAACTTGTGCATTGAAGGACATGCCGACATCAGCGGTTCAGATGCCATAAATCAACCTTTGTCTGAAGCCAGGGCCGAAAGTGCCAAAATGGTACTGATTGAAGATTATGGTTTTCCGGGGGCGCAATTCAGTACCCGCGGATATGGCAGTAAGCAGCCTGCCGCCGATAATACCAGTGTCTCGGGTCGCAGCCTTAACCGTAGGGTTGAGTTTGTGGTCGATTTAAAAAAGTAAGTTAAATAAGGTTTTTAAGGGAGTATTTCAATGGAAAATCTCGAAGGGCTGTTCAAACAAGCGCCCGAGTTAATCGCGGCCTATGGCATCAAGATACTGCTTGCCATTGTCATTTTCTTTGTCGGTAAGTATCTGTCCAATGTGGCCAAGAAAGTCACGGCTAAAATGTTGGGCAAGCGCAAGATAGATCAGACAGTGGTTTCCTTCGTCGCCAACATGGCTTGGGCCGTGGTGTTTGTATTTACCGTTATCGCTACCTTGGGGCAGCTAGGCATTCAGACTGCCTCTCTGGTTGCAGTTCTCGGTGCCGCTGGTTTGGCTGTGGGCTTGGCGCTGCAGGGCTCACTGTCCAACTTTGCCGCCGGTGTCTTGATGGTACTGTTCCGCCCTTGTCGTGTGGGTGACTATGTTGAAGCCGCAGGTGTTGCCGGTACTGTAGATGAAATCACCATCTTCTCTACCCGTCTGAAAACGCCGGACAACAAGGTCATCATAGTGCCCAACTCCACTATCATGAATGGTAGCATCACCAACTATTCTGCTATGGACAAGCGCCGTATCGATCTGGTGATTGGGGTTTCTTACGATGCCGATATCCGTCATACCAAGCAAATACTGACAAGCATTCTCGATAACCACGAGAAAGTGCTGAAAGAGCCTGGCTATACTGTGGGTCTGCACACACTGGCTGACTCTTCGGTTAACTATGTGGTTCGCCCTTGGGTGAAGTCCGCTGATTACTGGGGGGTCTACTTCGAACTGATGGAGCAGATTAAACAGTCTCTGGACGAAAACGGCATTGGCATTCCATATCCTCAGATGGATCTGCATGTCAAAGAGCTGCCTTCCAAGTAAGTTCAGCTTTGGACAAAGACCGGCAGATGCCGGTCTTTTTTTACCTGTATTCTGACAATGGGTTATATTAGCCAGGATGAATTTGAACCAGAATTGATGGAGAAAACTATGTTGAAACTGACAAAGTGGAGCGCCGTGTGTGTATTGGCCTTGGCGAGCGCCTCGGCTATGGCGACAGAAGGGAAAGTGGCAGCCGAAGTCAAAATGGGCGGCCAGAGTGTCACCTTGATGGGTAGGTTGCCCGAGCTTAACCAGCTTGCACCAGGGTTTAAGGTGGTGGATGACAAGTTTGCCCCAGTGACTTTAAGTGACTTCAAGGGTAAGACTGTACTTATCAGCGCGGTTCCCAGTCTGGATACCGGCGTCTGTGCCCTGCAGACCAAGAGATTCAATAAGGAGTTCAGCAAGTTTGATGATTCAGTGATCATGTTGACCGTCAGTGAGGACTTACCCTTTGCCCAGAAACGTTTCTGCAAGGTGGAGAATGTCGATAAAATCAAGGTATTATCAGACTCAGTCTGGCGTGATTTTGGTAATAAATATGGTTTGTTGATCCCTAACCGAGGCTTGCTGGCCAGAGCGATATTTATTATAGATGCCAATGGCCAGCTCAAGTACCGTGAGCTGGTGGCAGATGTGTCTCACCATCCTGATTACGACGCGGCGCTCAAGGCCTTGAGCGAAATCAGCAAGGGCTGAATGTGAAAACGCCTGCTTGTGTGCCGGCGTTTTCAGTTTTAGAGGGCTACCTGCTCACTTAGTCCAGATGTGGATCTGAGCCGGTTTGGTAGTCGAAGGTTGGCATGGCCCAGTGATACTTGATGGCCAGCATCCGCAAACTGAAACCCAGAGTGAGACACAGGCTAAGATTGATCCATTCGGCCAGTTGCCACTGCGACAAAAATACATAGAGCCCTGCAGTGATGATGGAGATCACTGCGTACAGCTCCTTGCGAAAGATCAGCGGCATCTGATTACAGAGAATGTCGCGAATAATACCGCCGAAAACCCCGGTAACCACCCCCATTACCACAGCCACTACGGGACTGAAACCCAGCAGCAGGGTCTTTTGGGCTCCGACAATGGAAAACACAGCCAGGCCAAGGGCATCGATTGCCAGAAACAGCTTTGACAGGTAACGCATTACAGGGGCAATTATCACAGTCAACAGTGAAGCAAAGCCGATAGCCACCAGATAATGCCAGTTTTCTACCCAGATCAGCGGGTAGTTACCCAATAGCATGTCTCTGAGCGTGCCGCCGCCTATGGCGGTAGCGCACCCCACAATTACCACGCCAAAGAGATCCATCTGTTTTTTACCCGCCGCCAATGCGCCGGTCATTGCTTCGGCCAGTACACCAATCAGCCAAAGTATGGCGATAAACTGAGCTTCTTGCATAATATTCGCATCAAAATAACAAAGGATCAGAATCCTGCCGGAAAATACCGCAGTTTAACAGTGATTTTATTTAAATTTTTGGATTAGTTTTATTTATGGTTGATTATTGTTTGTTGTTCATTGTTTGTGTATTTTTAT
This sequence comes from Shewanella sp. VK101, assembly GCF_056497865.1. Taxonomy (NCBI): domain Bacteria; kingdom Pseudomonadati; phylum Pseudomonadota; class Gammaproteobacteria; order Alteromonadales; family Shewanellaceae; genus Shewanella; species Shewanella sp. VK101. The sequence goes on along the minus strand of NZ_CM151402.1, from coordinate 3,413,175 downwards.
GATTTTAAATGGTTTTATTTTTTATCTGGTATGAGGATTACTGATTAATGTGTACACTTGTCTTTCTCTCGTTTTGTTTGGGCTGTTTGGGGGTGTCAATTTGGTAAAAAGTCCAGTTATTTAGCTTTGCTCTCCTGGTGCTGTACAGTCAAGCCGAGCGGCGCTAGAGTGTTTTGGCCCCATGTATCTTAATGCGGGGCAACTGGATGTGATATGGGGGAGAGATGATAGATTTCAGAAGCGATACCGTGACCCAACCTACTGCCGCGATGCGCCAGGCCATGGCGGCCGCGCAGGTAGGCGATGACGTCTACGGAGATGACCCGACGGTTAACCGCCTGGAAGCCATGGCCGCCGAGATGTTCGGCTTTGACAGTGCCTTGTTTACCAGCTCGGGCACTCAGGCCAACCTGTTGGCACTCATGTCCCACTGCGAGCGGGGCGATGAATACCTGTGTGGCCAACAAGCCCACAATTACAAGTTTGAAGGCGGTGGCGCGGCCGTGTTAGGCAGTATTCAGCCTCAACCACTGAATAATCAGGCCGACGGTAGCATAGCGCTCGAAAATATTCGTGCTGCCATCAAACCCGATGATTTTCACTTTGCCCGCACTCGTCTATTAAGCCTGGAAAACACCATAGGTGGAAAGATATTGCCGCAGGAATATCTGGCCAGGGCGCAGCAGCTGGCCTTCAATCACGGTTTGAAAATCCATCTCGATGGTGCCCGGGTGGCCAATGCCGCCGTGGCGCAAGGACTGGAGATAGCCGATATAACCCAATATTTCGACTCGGTATCCATCTGTCTCTCCAAGGGGTTGGCGGCGCCGGTTGGCTCTTTATTACTCGGGGATGAACGGCTTATTCATAAGGCGCGTCGCTGGCGGAAGATGCTGGGTGGCGGGATGCGCCAGGCCGGGATCCTGGCAGCTGCAGCTGAGTTGGCCTTGACTGAGCAGGTGGCGCGTTTGGCGGAAGATCACGCCAATGCCAAGGCTTTGGCCGAAGGTTTGAGTCAGTTGGATGAGCTGGCACTGGATATGAGCCAGGTACAAACCAATATGGTGTTTGCCACTTTGGCCGATGAAGTGGATATTGAAGCTCTGGTCAAAGGCTTGTTGCAGGAAGGAGTGCGTATCAGCGGCGCTCGGCAACTACGCCTGGTGACTCACAAAGATATCAGCGCTGCCGATATCGATAAGACTCTGCAGGCCTTCAAGCGGGTGCTCAGCTAGGTTTGAGCACGGTCCATTACGGTGCAGCAGGAGTGATCCTGGTGCATCGCAATGGCATTTATGAACACAAGTGTGGTGTAACTTATTGAATTATATTGATTGAATGTTTGGCGTCCAATTTGCTTTAGTTCAAGTGAGAATTCCAATCACAGGCGAATGCGAGGACGCAAACATGAAATACTACAGTCGGCGTTTGGTTAAACACGAACATCTCAACCCGGCGGGAGCCTTGTTCGGTGGACAGTTGATGAGCTGGATCGATGAGGAAGCGGCCATCTTCGCCGCATGCCAGATGAAGAGTGTCAGCCATGTGACCAAGCTTATCTCGGAAATCAACTTTATGACCCCGGCCAAGCTTGGGGATGTGATTGAATTTGGCCTTGAGCTTATCAGCCTGGGGCATACTTCCATCACCATTCGCTGCGAAGTGCGCAATAAACTGAATTTGGCGCCTATTGTCAGCATTGACAAGATGGTCTTCGTCAATGTGAATGAAGCCGGCTTGCCCGTGCCTCACGGTATGCGGGCCAATGCCGCCTGATAACTCTGATGTTTGAATGCGCTTGCCAACCAGGCTGAGCTTTGCCCGGTTGGCTGGCGCGCTCAGTCTTTCAATTCTTCCTTGACCGATTTGGCGGCATCACGGGAGGCGTGGCCGATTTCACGGGTCACATCCCGGGTGGTGTGGCCTATCTCCTTGGTCACGTCTCTGGTGGTATGGCCTATGGTACGGCCGGTTTCCTTGAGCTCGGCACAGGCGCCAAGACTGAGTAATGCAGCAAGAAGCAGTAATGTTTTCATCATTTTATCCTTATAGCTTGCCGGTCAGTTGAGCGTATTTAACCAGCAATTCGTCTTGGGTTTCCTGATGTTCGGGATCCTTGTCGATACAGTCTATAGGGCAGACAGAAACACAGGTTGGGTTGTCGTAGTGGCCAACACATTCGGTGCAGCGCGTCGGATCTATTTCATAGATCTCTTCACCCATAGTGATGGCTTGGTTGGGACACTCGGGCTCACACATGTCGCAGTTAATGCAGCTGTCATCAATGATTAAGGCCATTGCCTTGTATTACCTCGGAATTACTTATCCTGTCTTGCAGGTTTTCGGTCAACGCTTGGCGCACAAAACAGTAGCAGGTGCAGCCCAAACTAAGTCATAGCACAGATTTTATCACAGGGCCTGTGCCTGTGAGCAACACTATTAGTGTGAGCCGGGCGGCACAGCAAAGATTGGTGTTAGGCTTTGCCTGCCTGAAGTCTCAATTCGACAGCGAACTTTCTTGGGTTTGGGTGCGAAATCTTTCAATCAAAAAATCCACAAACAGGCGAATGCGCTTGGGTTGGTATTGTCGACTCAAGTAAATAACATTCAAATCAGCCCCAGTTGCCGAGGAGGAAGCGCTGAAGTTTTTCATATAGCCATTCAGCACAGTAACCAGACGTTGCTGCTTGATGTCTTGCTGTACATCGAGAATTGATTTCAGGGCAATGCCGGCACCTTGCAGCGCCCACTGGCGGATCACTTCACCATCGTCCGAGAAGCGTTTGGGCACAACCGTGATGGCCTTGTAGCCTTCATCATCCTGAAAATGCCAGGTTTTCAGCTCTTCATTACTGCGGATCATGGCCAGGCAATCATGGCTGACCAAATCCTGCGGCGTAATGGGTGTCCCTTTTTTGGCCAGATAGTCGGGCGAGGCGCACAAAACCCTTCTGCTGGAAGCCAGCTTGCGGGAAATCAGATTGCTGTCGGCCAGTTCACCATAACGTATCACTATATCCAATCCGGATTCTGCCAGGTTGGTGAGATTGTCGTTCAGATAGAGGTAGGGGATGACATCCGGGTAAAGCTCAGTAAAGGCCGTCAGTATCGGCGACACATATTGTTTGCCTATGTCCCGCGGCGCCGAGATTTTCAATGGTCCCCGTACTTCTTTGGTACCGGTTTGCAACAGGTTTTCCGTCTCTTTGACACTGTTGATTATTTCAAGGCTGGCCTGGTGATAGAGGGCGCCGGAATCTGTGAGGGAGATATGACGAGTGCTGCGATTCAGCAGCTTGACACCATAGCGCTCCTCAAGGGATTGCAATCTGGCGGTGACTGTCGCCGGCGACAGGCCCAATTCCCGACCGGCGGCGGCCAGGCCCTGATTCTTGACGATACTGACAAACAAGGTCATGTCTGCAAATTTGTCCACTTGTCCCGCTTATTATTTGGTTGAGCTGAATAATCAATTCAAATGCTAACCAATTATCAAAATTTATCCAATAAATATACTGGCTCCATCTTAGTAATTGGAGACAGACACAATGCAAACAGACAACCAAATTTATGTGGTTATAGGCGGAACATCCGGTATAGGCGCCGAACTCGCAGGGCTATTGAAGGCCGAAGGAGCACAGGTTCATGTTGCGAGTCGTAGAACCGGGCTGGATATCAGCGATGAGCAATCTGTTTATCACTTCTTTGAATCAGTAGGTGCCTTCGATCACCTGATCATTACCGCAGGTTCCTTCGCTCCGGCAGGCAGAGTGGTTGATGTTGAGCTGGCTCAGGCCAAAGCCGCCTTCGATACCAAGTTTTGGGGCGCAATAAATGCTGCCAAACAGGCTGCACGTTACATCAAACACGGTGGATCCATCACTCTGACTTCCGGAATGTTGGCACGCAAAGTGGTTGCCGCGACTTATGTGAAAACGGCAATCAATGCCGCTTTAGAAGCCGTAACCCGAGTGCTTGCCAAGGAGTTGGCTCCGATTCGTGTCAATGCCGTCAGTCCCGGGTTAACTGATACACAAGCGCACCATGGCATGTCAGACGAAGCCAGAAACACCATGTATCAGCGCGCCGAAGCGGCCTTGCCGGTAAGGAGGATTGGCCAGACTGCTGATATCGCCATGGCCTACCTGTTATTGCTGCAAAACCCCTATATGACGGGCGTGGTTATCGATGTCGACGGCGGGGCGCTGCTCAACTAAGCGTCTTTTACCAAAGCGATTCCCAACAACAATAGTGCGGTGTCTGCGCCAAGCCGACATCGTTCAAAGCTCAGGAAATTTCATTATGAACAAGCAAAAAATGCCGCTGCAGGTCTGGATCTTGACACTTGCAGCATTTGCCATAGGCACAGCCGAGTTTGTTATCGCCGGTATACTTCCCCAAGTGGCCGCCTCATTGTCAATTACCGAAGGGCAGGCGGGCTATCTCATCAGTGCTTATGCCCTGGCCATAGTATTTGGTGGGCCGATACTCACCATCTACCTGGCACGTTTCAACAAAAAGAAAGTTCTGGCCGGTTTGATGGTGTTGTTCATTGCCGGCAACTTGTTGTCGGCGTTTGCCCCTGACTATCAAGTCTTGATGATAAGCCGCATTGTCAGCGGCCTGGTGCAAGGTCCTTTTTACGGCATAGGGGCCGTGGTGGCCACCAATCTGGTATCCGAAAAAATGGCTGGCCGAGCCGTGGGGCAAATGTTCGCCGGCCTGACTCTGGCCAATGTGCTTGGCGTCCCAGGAGGAACCTGGATTGGTTTGCAATTTGGTTGGCATACCACTTTCCTGACCGTTGCCGCATTGGGTCTGGTTGCCTTGTTTTTCATCCTGACAGTGATCCAGTCCACAGGCAGCAGTCAGGCCAAAGATGTCAGGGCGCAACTGGCGGCTTTTAAAAATCCCATGCTGCTGCTCAGCCTGGCGATAACCGTCTTTGCCTGGTCCGGATTCATGACCCTCTACGGCTATCTGGCTCCCATTGCCATGCATGTTACCGGTTTTGGTGAAAGCGCGGTGACCTGGATCTTGGTTGTGGTGGGTGTCGGCTTGATTGTGGGCAATACCTTGGGTGGGCGCTCCTCTGACAAGGATCTGCAGAAGGCATCTGTGTTCTGGACCTTGGCGATGATAGTTTCTCTGCTGCTGGTTGGCCTGACGGTTGAGAGCAAACTGATGTTTATCGTGACGACTTTCATCTTCGGTATCGCCTCTTTTGCCAACGTGCCCGCCATGCAGCTAAGGGTCATGAATCACGGTGGCGATGGTCAGGAGCTTGCGGCGACCGCCAATATCTCGGCATTTAATTTGGCCAATGCCTTTGGCGGATTTCTCGGCGGCATGGTGCTCGATAGCCAAGTGGGTGCCGATATGATCCCATTCGCTGCCATTCTGGTTCCCGTGATTGGCCTGCTGTTTATCACAGCGACCAATCGCCGTGAAAATGCCCGTATACCGGCTGCCGAGATCTCCTGATAAGCCTCGCCCCGTAGCAGGAGACTATTCGATATAGAACACAGTGGTATTCGGCAATGTGAATGTGTGCAAAAAGCATACAAAAAAGGCTGCCAAGGCAGCCTTTCTCTGTTTTCAATCAAGCCTGGTTTATTTTGTTGCGGCTTTGGTTTCGGCTTTTGTTTCGGCTTTGGTTTCGGCGTGGGGATTACGGGTGTCCGTCCCCTCCGGCAAGTTACGCAGCAAGATGGCTGAGTCCAGTTCCAAATCGGCCGGTACCGGCATATAGACGGTATGGCCCGAACCTAAACCGGCCTCAATGGCTTCACCCTTACGGTTTTGCAGGCTTTCCAATGTCAGGTTGATGTTGCCCTGCGGCGTCATCATCTCCAGGCTGTCGCCCAGCAAAAACTTGTTCTTCACTTCGATTTCGGCCAGGCCTTCGGCGTTACGCTGACCGGTAAATTCACCGACAAACTGCTGGTTGTCACTGATAGAGTGGCCGTATTCATAGTTCTGGTACTCATCGTGAACATGACGGCGCAGGAAGCCTTCGGTGTAACCTCTGTGGGCCAAGCCTTCCAGGCGGTTCATCAGGCTACGGTCGAAGTCTTTTCCGGCTGCGGCATCATCTATGGCCTGACGGTAAAGCTGCGCCGTGCGGGCCACGTAGTAGAATGACTTGGTGCGGCCTTCAATCTTCAATGAATCCACGCCGATACGGCTCAGGCGCTCTACGTGCTGAATGGCGCGCAGATCTTTGGAATTCATTATGTAGGTGCCGTGCTCGTCTTCGAAGGCCGGCATATATTCGCCGGGACGGTTGGCTTCCTGCAGCAGGAAAATCTGATCGCTGCTTGGGCCCTGGCCCAAAGTCGGCTGCTCTATCTGTACCGGATTGACTGCGACTATGTCGCCGGTTTCATTTTCCTTGGCCTCGTGAGCATCATACTTCCAGCGGCAGGCGTTGGTGCAGGTGCCTTGGTTGGGATCGCGTTTATTGATATAGCCGGACAACAGGCAACGGCCGGAATAGGCCATGCACAGTGCGCCGTGAACAAACACCTCCAGCTCTATGTCCGGACAACGCTGGCGTATCTCTTCGATTTCATCCAGTGACAGCTCGCGGGAGAGGATTACGCGCTTGATCCCCTGGGACTGCCAGAATTTGACCGAGGCCCAGTTGATGGCGTTGGCCTGTACCGACAGGTGCACAACCTGCTCGGGAAAGGCTTCACGAACCATCATGATAAGACCGGGATCTGACATGATAAGGGCATCCGGCTGCATGGCGACCACAGGCTCCATGTCCTTGATATAGGTCTTGAGCTTGGCATTGTGGGGAGCGATATTGCTGACCACATAGAGTTTCTTGCCCAGAGCATGGGCTTCCTGAATCCCCGTAGCCAGGTTTTCCATCTTAAAGTCGTTGTTACGTACCCTTAAGCTGTATCTGGGTTGGCCCGCATATACGGCATCTGCACCATAGGCAAAGGCATAACGCATATTTTTCAGGGTCCCGGCGGGAGACAGAAGCTCTGGTTTAAACATAATTTACTCTCAATTAACGGCAGTCCGGCGGTTGCACGACTTGGCAGCAGGGGCGGCATTTTACTTAATTAAAGTAGGGGTATGCAAATATCCCAAACATTGGCCGTCAATCACAACGGGCATAACAACAAGAAACCTTGCCTTATCAAAGGAAGGTGCGACTTCTGGTACCATTTGGGACAAGGTGGCGATTAAACAGTGACCGGCAGTCGATTTCAGTAGCCAACTACGGCAACTTGATATCACTTGGCGTTTTTTTACGCTCACGGCTGCCGGGGTTGCTGATATACTGAGTCACAGTATCTGAACAGTTTTTTTACATTGGAGAGTGCATGTCTACCGAACATCAACTCTTGGTTGGTTTGTTGCGGAAACTCAAGAACGATACCCTGGTGCTGCCAACCTTGCCGGAAGTGGCCATGCGGGTGCAGGAGGTGGTCAGTCGTCCCGACTCAAGCCTGAGGGAAGTTGCCGATATCATAGGTCAGGATGCCGCCATATCGGCGCGTTTGATCAAGGTAGCCAACAGTGCTTTCTACAGCCGGGGTATTCCTGCGGAAAACATCAACAGCGCCGTAACCCGTATAGGCTTGGCGCAGATCAAATCCATCGCCACCTCTATTGCCATGGAGCAGTTGTTCATCTCCACCAACGAGATGGTGTGGGAAGTCATGGATGAAGTGTGGCGCACTTCCATAGATGTAACCGCCGCGGCCGGCGCCATGCTGCTTATCTATAACAAGACCCACCCGGGCAGCGGCCTGAATTATGATACTTTAACCCTGGCGGGGCTGGTGCATAATATCGGTGCCTTGCCGGTACTGACCGAGGCCGAGGCTCACCCTGAGCTCTTTGGCAGCATAGATCAACTAAGAGCCTTGGTGCGCAAGATGCAAGGGCCCATAGGGCGGGCGGTACTCAAGAGCTGGGACTTTGCCCCGGATGTGATGGAAGTGGTCGAGCGCTGGGCTGATTTACCCTATCTGCCGGATCATGTGACTTACCTGGACTTCATTCGCTCGGCGGCCTTCTATGCCGGGGAGTTGCGAGCCGGCGCCGAGCTTGAACAGCGTCTGGAAGTGTTTGTCGATAGGGGCTTGCCCGTCAGTGCCGAACTGCTAGGCAGTGATGAGTTTCTGGACAAGTACCATTCAATCAAGCAAAGCTATGAGTAAGTATTGAATTAACCCATCTTTGTCGTTCACGGGAGAATACCGCTTTGATGATAGGCCCATGGTTGCTTTCTATCGCGTTAATCACAGTGTTTATTCTCCTTTTGTGGCGCCGCCAGCGTCAAAAAGAGCGGCGTTTTATCAAGCTGCTCGGCAAACAACTCGACAATCAGATAAAAGCGCGCGCACCACTTGAACTGCCTTGGGTGCCGGTCGCCTTCTATGAGCTGGTCAATAGCCTGGAGAAGCTGCTGCAGGCCCTTCCGCCACCTGTGGGGAAAGATAAACTCACAGGTCTTGCCAATCGGGTAGGGCTCAAGCGCAGCGTTACCGCCTTGATGCCGCTGCAACAGGGCACCATGGTGCTGCTGGACATCTACCGTTTCCGTTACGTCAATGACCTGTTTGGCTTTGCCTTTGGCGATCAGCTGCTCAAGCAGATGGCAGACCGCCTGCTGGGATTGCAGCAGGTGCCCAGATTACTGGCGCGGATGAATGAAGATGAGTTTCTGCTGTACTTTGAGCAGCAACAGACAGAAGAAGATCTGCATCGGCTGCGGGGCAGGTTACAGGTGCCTTTTGATATTGAAAGTACGCCTGTAAGTATCCGCATTCAGATGGGCTATCTGGATTTGCATGCCCATCATACCGATCTCAGCCTGATGTTGCGCCGCCTGGATCTGGCGCTGAAAAAAGCCCGCAATAGCCGTGATCTGCTGGCCGGTTATCAGACGGGTGAAGACAGTATCCAAATGCGCGAGCTGGAGATCATCAACAGCCTGCCCAAGGCGTTGAAGACAGGGCAGTTGTATCTGGTTTATCAGGCCAAAGAAGAGGTGAGCAGCGGCCTTTGTCGCCAGGTTGAAGCGCTCATCCGTTGGGAACATCCCAAATTCGGCACCATTTCTCCGGCCGAGTTTATTCCACTGGCCGAGTATTCCGGCATGATAGGCCTGGTGAGTCAGTGGGCACTGGAGCAGGTGATGATGCAGCAGCGCAAGTGGCGCAGCGGTGGCTTCAAGGTGCGGATAGCGCTTAACCTTTCGGCGCAGGATCTCAACAACGGCTGCATGCTGCAGGAGATTGAACGCCAACTGCAGGAGTATCAGTTGCCGGGTGAGGTACTGGCGATAGAGATCACCGAGAGCAGCCTGATGGCCGATCTTGAGCAGGCGATAAAAATCCTGGAGCGGCTGCGGCAACTGGACATTCGTTTGGCGATAGATGATTTTGGTACCGGGCACTCGTCGCTGGCCTATTTGAAAAATCTGCCGGTAGATGAAGTCAAAATCGATAAGGCGTTCAATGAAGAGTTGCTCAGCAACAGCAATGCCAAGCATATTATGCGTGCCAGCATCCAGATGGCCAAGTCACTGGGTTTTGAGGTCACTGTCGAGGGGGTAGAATCTATGGCGCTGAAACAGATGCTGATCTCCCTGGGGGCCGATCAGCTGCAGGGTGATATTGTCGCCAAACCCAAGACGGCGCCTGAGCTTGAATACTGGTACGCCAAGCACAGCATGCAAACCAAGACGGTGAGTTGAACTATTGGCTATAGGTCTAATCTTGCTGCTATGCCCTTAACTGTGTCCCCAACTGTTCGAGTAGTGTCGCCGGCATAGGGCAAAGCTGGCGCTGACTATTCATGCACACCATTTCAACTCGGCCACTGACTGCCGCCCTGGCGGCGTTTTCGCGCCAGATCTCCTGTTCCCACACTGTGCGGTATTTGCTTTCGAAGGCAAAACGGGTACGGACATCCAGGATATCGGCAAACTCGACCCCTTCCTGACAGGTGAGCTCGGAGCGATAGACAGCAAAACCTATTCCATCCGAATGCCACAGGCGTTTCAGTTCGTTGGCCCCTATAACCAGTTCACGGGCGCGCTCGAAGTACTTCAGAAAATTGGGGTGATACACCACGCCGGAAAAGTCCGTATCTTCGTAGTAGATCTGCAATTGAAAATGAAACCAAGGGCTGAAGCTGAGTTGCATGCAAATACCTGTAATTGAGTCGCGCCCGGCAGTTTAGCACTCGCGCCGGCAAAGGTCAGCTCAGAGGCGGCTGCTACTGATGATCTGCTGGTATTGACCACTTTGTTTCATCTGTCTCAGTCCTTCATCCAGTGCCTTGGCCAGCTTTGGAGAAGAGGCATTTTGCAGCGAAAATGCCAGAAATATTCGGCTCTGGTGATTGGAAAATGCCGGTAGGATCTCCTCTTCAACACCCATACGTTTGATAAAACCTTCGGCCACCTTGTCGAACATAATGGCTGCATCTATGCGGTTGAGCAGTAAGAGGTTGAGTAATTGCTCCTGGCTGGCTACCGGTACCAACTGTAACTGTTGGCTCAGTTTGGCAAATTCATCGCCGTATTCGTAACCCTTGATTATCCCAACGACGCTGCCCTTGGGTAGCTGCCATTTGTTTTGGGCATTCAGTGGCCGATTTCTGTTGTAGTAGAAGGAGGCATTGGCAACAAACAGCGGCTCTTCACCAAACAGAAAATCCGGCTCGGTACTGCGCTCACGGGTCACATTGAACACCCCTTGCACCTGTCCCTTACGGGCCATCATCAAGGCTCTGGAATAGGGCACTACCAAGCTTTCCACTTGAATATGCTCAATAGAGAAAGCGGCGGTTATCAGTTGGTGGGATAAGCCTTGCCCGGTTCTGTCGGCAAAAGGTGGCCAGCTGTCTTCGGCGGCGAGTAAGACTTTTGTCTCTGCTTCGGCCCAAGCCAATGTTGAAGAAAACATGTAAATAAAACAAGTTAATACAGCTATTATTCCAGATCTCATTCTCATCCTTTGATTGAGTCGCCTGGTTTGGAAAGGTTAAAAATAGTACCTGAGTCTTAGGGAAGATGCGAGCAAGTCCCATCTGTGCCCTGAGTCGAATCACAGGCCACTGAAATCAGCAAATACCCGGGCCACACCTTTCGCAAAGGGTGTGTGTTTTGCTTAAATTGCATCCCCTCATAGCGAGTGCCGAAAAGCCCGGGTTTTAGATTGTGAACCAGTTGGCGTTTATTATTGTGGTGGTTTGCATTCTATATATCATTAGATTATTCTCAATGAAATTTTTCTAATGGATAGGGGTGTACCATGCCAGAAAAGATTATTGAACTTGAAACCAAAATGGGTAAAGGCTGGAAAGTGACAGCGCAGGTGCGTGAGCATACCTTGGTCATTGACCAACCGACGGCCGGTAACGAAGGAGCCAATCCGCTTGAGACCTTCCTGTTTTCTCTGGGGGGCTGTATTTCTGCCATTGCCAGAATGGTAGCCAGAGAGCAGAAAATCGATCTCCGGGGGATGAACATCAAGGTGCGTGGCGAGATGAATTCCGACGGTTTGCTGGGGAAAGCCAGCGAGGATCCTGTCGGGTTTCGCCGTATTACCCTGGATGCCGATATTGACGCCGACATGACTGCAGAACAAAAGCAGCAGTTTCTCGATACTGTCTGCCATCGTTGTCCCGTGCATGACAACCTGTTGAGCGCCTCCAGAGTAGAGCATCAAAGCGTCTGATGCCTGAAGCTTCAAATGCTCTTGGCTTGAGCGCTGTCAGTCCTTGCCAAACCTGGGCTAAATAAAGTAAAGCGCTGAACCAGGCCTGCTGCTGTGAATACTGACAGGCTGACAGATAACCATTGGATCAGACGGCAAAATGCCGTTTCGCCTCCTACACTTGCAAGGGAAGATGCAAGTTCAGGGATAACATAGCAAAGGAGGCGAGAATGAGTTATATCGATGTGATGGTCGCTCCGGTTCCCAGCGCCAAGAAACAGCAGTATCTTGAGCATGCACGCCGGGCGGCGGGTCTGTTCAAGTCTCAGGGGGCTTTGGAGCTGGTAGAATGCTGGGGGGATGATGTCCCGGAAGGTAAGCTTACTTCCATGCCTATGGCGATAAAGCGCCAGGACGACGAGACTGTGGTGGTTTCCTGGATCGTTTGGCCGGACAAGGCCACGCGCGATAAAGGTATGCAGTTTATCATGACAGATCCTTCTGTTCCCGAGACTCTCGGCGATATGCCGTTCGATGGCAAGAGGATGATCTGGGGCGGCTTTGAGATGCTGCTCAAGGAGTAGCCTTTCTTTGACTCCTCAATAAAACACGGGATGCCGCTTGGCATCCCGTGTTTTATTGAGGCTTTCTATTGAGCCAGGCAGAATCAATCTGAACCTGAGCCTATGTTTATCTGCGCCTGCTGCCGGGCGATAGCGGCATTGAGCCTGTCTTTGACATGGCCGGGCGACTTGGTGTTATAGGACAAGAGTCGATACATGGCCGGGATCACCAACAGGGTGACAAAGGTCGCAAACGCCATACCGAAGAACACTACGGTTCCCACGGCAATACGGCTCTCAGAGCCGGCACCGGTGGAGAAGATCAGCGGAATCGCGCCGACAATCGCGGTGAAGGAGGTCATCAGGATAGGCCGCAAACGCCGCGCCGAGGCATCGATAACCGCCTGTTCGAAGGCCAGCCCCTTGTCTCGCAGTTGGTTGGCAAATTCGACTATCAGAATACCGTTCTTGGTCACCATGCCTATCAACATGATCATCCCTATCTGGCTGTAGAGGTTGAGCCCTTGTTGTGTCAGCCACAGGCCAAGGAAGCCGCCGAATACCCCCATGGGGACGGTCAACATCACCACCAGTGGGTTGATAAAGCTTTCGAACTGAGCCGCCAGCACCAGATAAACCACCAAGAGGGCCAAACCGAATACCAGCAGCATGCTGCTCTGGTTTTCCTTGAAGTCTTTCGACTCACCTGTATAGCTGATACTGATATCACCGGGCAGGGATTCAATCGCCTTGGCGTCGAGGAAATCCAGCGCTTCTCCCAGAGTGGCGCCATCCATGAGGTTAGCCTTGATGGTGATGGACTTTTGTTTGTTGGTATGGCTCAGTCGCTGCGGCGAGGCCACTTCTTCGATATGCGCCAGGCTGTCGAGGGTAACCAGCTCGCCCTTGGTGGTACGCATATAGATCTGGCTAAGGTCGCTCATGCTGCTGAACTGTTTTTCATCCCCGCGCACATAGACATCATACTCTTCACCCCTGTCCACATAGGTGGTTTGTTTGCGGCCGCCGAGCATCACTTCCAGGGTTTCCGAAACATCGGCAACACTGACACCAAGCTCTGCCGCCCTTTGTCTGTCAACCGTGACCAGAAGCTCAGGGGTGGTTTCGGCATAATCCAGATCGGCGCCGCGCATCAGGCCACTGCTGTTGGCCTCCTGTTGCAGCAGCTGTGCCCATTTGAACAGCTCTTTATAGTCGGATCCGCCGATAACAAACTGCACCGGCTCACTGGAGCGGCCACGGAAGCCGGGTAACATGGGCCGCACCATCACATCGGGAATATCTTTCAATACCTGGGCTATCATCACCAGCGCCTGATCGGCGTTGATATCCCTGTCCTCCCAATCCTCGAGCTGCATGATCACAAAACCTGTCTGATCACCGGCGCGGCCACCAAAGGCCGGCGCCTGCACACTGAAGGACTTGAGCACGCCCTGGCCCAGCAGCGGCATCAGTCTGTCCTGTACTATGTCCATGTTGGCTGTCATGCGGTTGTAGCTGGTTCCTTCGGCGCCCTTGATAAAGGCGAAGATCACCCCGCGGTCTTCCTGCGGTGCCAGCTGTGCGGGAATATGGTTTACCAGCAAGGCGCTGCCGCCGATACAGGCGAGGATAACCAAGGGTGCCGCAACCTTGTGACGTATGGCAATGGCCACCATGGCGCGATACTTAAGCTCGAGCGCCGCAAAGAAGCGATTCAAGGCGCGGTTGAAGGCGTTGGGTTTGACATTGGCCTTGAGCAACTGGCTGCTGAGCACAGGTGTCAGTGTCAGCGCCACTAGGGATGAGAACAGTACAGACACCGCCAGCAGCACGGAAAACTCGGTGAACAGCAAGCCGACCATGCCTTCCATAAAGGAGATGGGCAGAAATACCATCACCAATACCGCCGTGGTGGCAATAACGGCAAAGCCCACTTCGCGGGTGCCCTTGTAGGCGGCCAGCAGCGGGTCTTCCCCGCGCTCTATGTGGTGAAAGATATTCTCTACCACCACAATGGCGTCATCCACCACCAGGCCTATGGCCAGGATCAGTGCCATCAGGGTCAGCAGGTTGATGGAAAAGCCCAAGAAGTAGGCGGCCATAAAGGCCGAGATCAGCGATACCGGCACAGTCACAGCAGGAATAAGCGTTGCCCGCAGCTGGCCGATGAAAATATACAGCACCAGCAGTACCAACGCCGCCGTGATATAGAGGGTGTAATATACCTCGTCTATGGCCTGATCGATAAACACGGTCGAGTCGTAGTCCACATATAGCTGGGTACCGGCCGGCAGAAACTTTTGCAGTGCGTCCACCTGCTTGTAGACATCTTTGGCGACATCCAGCGGGTTGGCATCCGATTGCGGTACTATCCCCAGGCTGAGGTTGACTATGCCGTTGCTCTTGAAGGTGGAGTTCTCATTCTCGGCGCCGACAAATACCTCGGCCACATCCTTGAGATAAACCGGCGAGCCGTTTGCGCTGCTGACCTGCAGATAGTCGAACTGCTCAGGGCTCAGATAGAGGCGGGCGGTGCGCACTGTCATCACTGTGGTGTCGTTACGCAGCTCACCACCGGGGGATTCCATATTCTCCGCCTTCAGGGCTGTAAGGATATCCTGCACAGTGACATTGCGACCGGCCATCTGCTCAGGCTTGAGGCGCACATACATCACCTTGTAGAGGCCTCCTGAGATATCCACCGAGCTGACCCCTGTGATCAGGTTGAACTTATCTTCCAGTACTCGGCGGGAATAGTCAGTGAGCTGGGTACGATCCATCTCGCTGGAGCTCAAGTTGACATAGATGGAGGGCTCGCCCGAGCCGTTGTCTTTGGAGACTATCGGGTCGTTGGCTTCTTCCGGCAGCCTGCGCTGCGCCCGGGCCACGGCATCACGGACATCGCTCACCCCTTCGGTGAGGTTCCAGCCCAATTTGAAGGTCACAGTGATCCGCGACATGCCGTTGCGGCTCACCGAGGTGATTTCATCGATACCGCTGATGCCTGTCAGCTCATCCTCAAGGTTTTTGGTGACCTGACTCTCCATGATAGAGGCGCTGGCCCCTTCATAGGTGGTCATCACAGTGACGACCGGGCTCTCCACATCCGGCATTTCCCGCACCGACAGCTTGCTGAAAGACACCAGACCAAAGACACACAAAAGCAGGCTCAGCACTATGGCGCTGATCGGCCGTTTGACCGAGGCATCGGATAACAACATCAGTGAAGCTCCCCGGTCTGCTGTACTGCTTCGGCGGTCAAGGGCTTGACGCTGGCGCCATCACGAATATTCACCAGCCCCTGAACCACAATGCGATCCCCCAGGCTGACGCCATCTGTGATAAGCACCAGATTGTCGACCCGGGCGCCCAAATGCACTTCGGTGCGGTGGGCTATGCTGTTTTCATCGATGCGATAGACATAACGCTTGGTGCCGGAATACTCCAACGCCTGTACAGGTACTACCGCCTGATGAATTGGTGGGAAGGTCAGGGTGGCCGATAACATCATGCCAGGTCTCAAGTATTTGTTTTTATTTTTGAATTCTACCCGCGCCCTGACGTTGAGAGTATCCGGGTTGACTCTGGGATCTATGGCAACCACCTTGCCCTGAAACAGTTGGCCGTTCCAGGCACTGCTGCTGCCTTGTACCTGCATGCCGACACTCAGTTGCGACAGATAAGATTCGGGCACCTGCAGATCGAGCCGCAATAAGCTCAGATCATCGAGACTCAAGAGTTCGGTTCCCTGGCTCACCAGCTTACCCTTGCTGAAATCCACCAGGCCCACTGTACCGGAAAAGGGAGCCCGCAGATGATGGTAGGAAAGTTCGGCCCTGGCCGAGGCCAGCCTGGCTTCGGCGATACTGACGCTGGCGCGTTGGGCATCAATTTCTGTCTGGGTAATGGCGTTGCGGCCTATGAGTTTTTCATACTCGCCCAACTTACGCCGCTCATCGGCCAGATAAGATTCAGCTTCCATCACCGCCGCTTTGGCCTTGGACTCTTCCAAAACCAGCAAGAGTTCCCCCGCCTTCACCTCCTGGTTGGAGCGCACTGCGATAGCGTCTATCTTGCCGGCGACTTGAGGCGCTATAGTGACCGAGCGTTCTGCTTCCAGCTTGCCTATCAGAGTCAGGGATTGTGCCAGGGATTGCTCTGTGACTGTGGCGGTAATTACGGGAACGGCGGCTTTGCCCATCCCCATGCCTGAGCCAGGTTTGTTGCCGGCTTTATCTGCCGTCGGAGTCAAGAGGAGATAGGCGGCCACACAAAGGCCAAGAACCAGGAGTCCGATATAAGGTTTTTTCATTGTGTCCCATCTGATGCCGGTAGAGATCCGCTAGGATCTGAAGGTTGCCTATTTTACGGGAGCCTCAAGCATAAAGCTGGTAAATGAGTGTAAAAAAGCGCAAATTCCAGTGTGAAAATGTGACCGATGGCGAATGTCTGAATCTGTTCTCTCAAACTGTTCCTTGCCTGCAACAGTTTTTAATAAAATGAGTTGTAAGATGTGTAGTTGTAAATTTTTGCCGAGTCAGATATTTGTCAGGAGTCATTTTACCTTGGTTTTAATGAGACTTGGTCATCATATTCATAAGTCATATTAAATTATTTCCTTTGGCGCTTGTGCGCCTGTTTTTATATGTGCTAACTGAGTTGTTTATATTGGTGTTGTTATTTGGTTTGGTGTTCTGTTTATTCATGGAATACTGTATTGGTGCCTGTATAAATATGGTGAAACACAATGAATATTTACAGGAATATAAAGTTTTCACGTTATTGTTATGGCGGAAAGCAAGCTCGTAATTTAATTCTGCTGGCTATTTTCTTTATGATGGCGCGGCCGGTACCAGCCGATGATACTGAGCTTTATGTTTACGAATCCTCCTCGCGAACCGGCGATAGGCCGCAAATCCTGATCATTTTTGATAATTCCCGCAGCATGGAAGAGTACGTCTATGATGTCGATGAAAGTTACTCGGGAGTAGAGGGCTCCGGCAGTCAAAATACCGAAAGCGGGTTCCTGTATTTTACCAAGGGCACTCCAGATTCAGTTAATATTCCTGTGTTGGATGAACAGAAAGGAAGCCGGCGGTTCAAGAGGGAGAATAACGGTTGTCAAACTTCCTGGGAGTATTTAAATAAGTATGGAACTTATACCGGGTTTATTCGGGAATATAGCTTCTCGGGGCAGAATGGTACCTGGAAAGAATTACCTGAGAATGCCGGTGCCAATCTTACCTTGATTGATTGTTTCGAAGATATTCAGGATGAACGCTATGGTAACGCCTCAGGAATTGTAGATGGCTTGCCGCTCGATGGCACCGGCAATCGTAAAGAAGTGGTTGGTTACACAGAGGTGAATGACGGCTCCAGCGCTGAGCAGAAAAAAGCCGCCAAGGAAGCCGCAGAGCGAACCGGTTTCGGCACGGGTCGGCCGGTTACTTTCTACACGGAAGATTATCTGCGCTGGTATCACAGCGACAAAAAGAAAGTAACCAAGACCCGGTTGCAGGTCGCCAAGGACGCGATTCAAAATGTGATAGTGACCACTCCTGGGGTTGATTTGGGGCTGGCAATCTTCAACTTGAACTTCAAGCTGGAAGGGGAGCGTGATGGTGGACGGATCATCTCGGGGATCAAGTCCATGACCGCTGCCAGCAAGATAGAGCTCATTAACAGGATTAATGATATTTCCTACGCCCAGGCCACGCCACTGTGTGAGACCTTTTATGAGGCTTTTCGCTATTTTAGCGGCAAGGGAGTGCACTTCGCCGATAAAGACAGTGATTATTTTTTTACAAACAGCGATGGCAAGGTTGTCGATCAGTATCTGGTTAAAGATACCCCGCAAAGGGATATGAGCATTATCAAGGGTGGCAGCTATGTTTCGCCGTTCAAGCCATGCCAGAGCCAGGTTTATGTTGTTTATATTACCGACGGTGAACCCACTCAGGATGCCTCTGCCGATGATCTGATCCAAGAGATGACGGGGGATGAGGATGCCTATATCACCCAAAGAAGCCGGAGTTATCTCAGTGCCCTGAGCAGTTGGATGAGTCGGAATGACCTTAACTCCAATCTGGCAGGCAAACAGACAGTGACCACTTTTACCATAGGCTTCAGCGAGGGGGCGGCCAAGGCCGAAGTCTTACTGAGAAAAACCGCCGAAAAGGGGGGCGGCCGCTACTTCGATGCCCAGGATGCCAGCAAGTTGCAGTCGGCAATTCAATCTGTGGTTAATCAAATTCTGGAGAAGAACGCCAGTTTCACCTCGCCTTCGGTGGCCAGCAATAATTTCAACAAGCTACAAACCTTGGATTCAGTGTATTACTCGATGTTTTTGCCCAACAAGGGACCTCGCTGGCGTGGCAATATCAAGAAGTTCCAAGTGACGGATAAAGGCAAAGTGGTCGACAGCAAAGGTGAGCCGGCCATTGCCGAGAATGGCAATATCAGTGCCAAGAGCTGTTCTTTTTGGAGTTCCAGCGGGGCTTGCAGTCAAGGAGGCGACGGCGATGATGTGACCAAGGGTGGGGTGGCCGAAGCCCTCTATAACCAAAAGCAGCGCACTTTGTATGGCAATTTTGCCGCCGGGGGCGACTTGTCACCGCTGACCTTAGATGCCGCCAGCGGTTATGCCGGAGGTGAAGCCAAGCTGGCGCAGCATATGGGGGTAGACAGCAGCCAGTTGCAGGGGCTGTTTGATTGGGCACGCGGCGAGGATGTCGATGACGACAACCGCAACGGCAATCGCAGCGATAAGCGTCGCGATCTTTTGGGTGACCCCCTGCATTCCAAGCCTCTGGCGATAGATTTTGGTTCGTCCGCAACCGACCCGGATATCCGTATCCTGGTGGGCAGCAATCATGGCATGCTGCATATGTTTCAGGACAAGGGGGCTTCGGTCAGTGAGAGTTGGGCCTTTATGCCCTGGGAATTTCTGCCCAATCTGGCTGAACTTAAAGCCAATGCACCGTCGGGCGTGCATTCGGTTTATGGTTTCGATGGTTCACCTGTGGCCTTTACCAAACGTGTGGGCAACAGGCTTGAGAAAGCCTGGGTGTTTATGGGGCTGCGGCGCGGCGGCCGTGGTTACTATGCTCTGGATGTTACCAACCCGGATAATCCCAAGCTGATGTGGCATGTTAATGCCGATACGGCCGGGATGAGCGAGTTGGGGCAAAGCTGGGCCAAACCTGTGGTGACCAGTATTCCTGGTTATGGGGATAAGCCGGTACTCATCTTTGGGGCAGGGTACTCTCCGGCCAAGGATACTCTGAGGGTGGGCAGCGCCGACAGCCAGGGGCGCGGGGTATTTATCCTGGATGCTGAAACCGGTAAGTTGCTGCACAGGTTCGGCCCCGGCGGTGATACCGAAATGCCTGAACTCAGAGACAGTATCCCCAATACGGTGGCCGTGCTTGATGACAATAGTGATGGTGTCAGCGACCGCATCTATGCTACAGACACTGGGGCCAATATCTGGCGTCTGGACCTGCCTGATGCCGACCGTAATAATTGGAGCGCCTTCAAGTTTGCTTCTCTTGGCGGCAGCACTGAGAGTACGGACAGGCGCTTCTTTGCCGCGCCTGTAGTGGCGCAAACCATGTTAAGTAATCAGACCGAGAACCGGGTCACGACCAACGGCGAGTCAAAGACAGTCAATTCATCCATGGAGATCCCCTATGATGCCGTAGTGGTGGGCTCTGGACTCAGGCCATCGCCTTCGGATACCAGTCGTTCGGACATGTTCTTTGTGTTGCAGGACAGAAACACTGCCAGCCAAAATTTCAATGAAATAGATCCCCCACAACCACTGACCCTGGCCGAACTCTACGATGTGACGGCCAAGGCGCCGAATTCCGCCCAGGAACATATCGATTTTGGCCGCAAACTCGGCTGGTATTATGACTTTACCCGCAGTGGTGAAAAGAGTCTGTCCGATGCCAGTATTATCAAAGGGCGGGTGTTTTTCACTTCCTATGTCCCGGGCAGTAAAGCCTCGGCGGAGCAATGTCTGGTCTCGGGCAAGGGGTATCTCTACGGCTTTGATCTGCATAAGGGGGCGCGCAGCTATACCCAGACTTATCTGGAGACGGGGGAAAGTCTCCCCGACACCCCGCAGTTGGTGGTGCAGCCAGGCACCAATGCCGACGGAACTGCCGGGGACAGCTATCTCTATCTGATTGGTATTGGGAATGCTGCGGCACTCATGGACAAGCTGGTTGATGATAAAGGCTGCCCTGCTGGGGACGAACAGTGTGTCGGTGAAGGCCCGGCGACTCACAAACTCTATTACTTCCAGGCCGATTGAAGCGCAGAGGTGTACAGTGAACAAGGTGATCCTTAGCTTGTCTTTGAGCGTATGTTTCCCCCTGATGGCGAGTGAGGGGCAAACGCGACAGGATTATAAGTGCCTGGTGGAAACAACAAGAGCGGCGCAGGAGATCATCCGGGTCTCCTGGGATCCGTCCAAGGCGGAACTCTATCAGCGACAGATGCCGGGAATGGTGCTGGAGCGGATTGGCAATCGTGGGCAGCGCCATTACATACGCGAAGTGTTTGAGTGCGTATCAAGGAATGAGGAATTTTACTCTGCCACAGGAAGAAAAATCGACCAGGCCGGCAAAAATCTGGACTGAGAGACCCAGGGTTGGCTTCATCGCTCTGTTTGCATCAAATAGGTAAATGCCCGAACAAGAGGTTTCTTTCGTGGCCAAGTCTCTCCTATTGATAACTTTCTTCTTCGGTGCCTTATTCCGAATTTTTAGGATATCAGCAAATGCCATGTTAATTACAATTGAGGTTTTGATACATATATTTTACATTTGATTCGGCGCAGCCAAGAGGTGTGCCACTCCTGTTTTGAATAAAGGTCATTTTAAAAACACCATAATAGTAGTGAATACCGGATCTTCTAAAATGAACTGGCTGATATTGTGCGGGTGTTCGGTTAAATGTTGAAGTCGAGTCAGATATTTGGCTAAGGTCAAATCTGTTTGATTAACCTGAGGCCAAATCGACACATTTTGATATTAATGTAAATAATTTGATTAATTTGTTGTTTGGGTGTTCCTGTCGTGGTAAATAGAGGCTCGAAGAGATAAAAGCCTTATTTTACAGTCCGGTGTTTTGTTTATCTCTATCTATCAGAACAGTGGAATAAACACCGGTAAAACACGACGTAACTACCATGACAAATCACGGATGTATCGGCCCTTGTTGGCGGCAAATCAGCAGGCGATTCCTGGCCTTGTTGCTCTCCTGTATTGGCAGTTTTATATTGGCCAGCCCATTATTGGCCGATGACACTGAACTCTATGTTTATGAGTCCTCATCGCGCAGCGGTGCCCGGCCGCAAATGCTGATCATTTTCGATAACTCGGCCAGTATGGGTAATTATGTATACGATGTGGATGAGAGTTATTCTCCCGGCGCAGGTGGTGGCGCTCTTGAGCCCAAGAAAGAATTTATTTACTTCACCAAAGGTGCTCCTGATTCAGACAATATGCCGGTTCCGGGCAAGCAGGATAAGACCTGGCGTTTTTTGCGCAGCAATAACGGCTGCCAAACGTCCTGGGAATATCTGAACAAGTATGGGATTTATACCGGTTTTGTCCGTGAATACAGTTTCTCCGGACAAAATGGCACCTGGAAAGAGTTGCCCGAAAACAATGGTGCCAATGTTACCCTGGTAGATTGTTTCGAGGATATTCAGGATGAGCGTTATGGCAATGCCGAAGGGATACCCGATGGTTTGCCGCTGGATAGTGCCGGTAACCGCAATCAAGTGATCAGCTACACCCAGGTCAGCAATGGCTCGACCGAGGCGCAGAAGAAGGCGGCTAAGGACTCGGCCGAGCGCACAGGTTTTGGCACAGGTCGTGTGGTGACCCTCTACACAGAAGATTATCTACGCTGGTACCACAGCGACAAGAAAAAGGTCACCAAGACTCGCCTGCAACTCGCCCAGGAAGCGATTCAGAACGTGATTGTGACGACTCCCGGGGTGGATTTGGGACTGGCCATATTCAACCTCAACCATGACAGGGAAGGAGTGCGTGACGGCGGGCGGATCATCTCCGGGATAAAACAGCAGAGTGCTGCCAGTAAGATAGCACTTATCGAGAGTGTCAAGGAAATCGCTTACGCCCAGAATACACCCTTGTGTGAAACCCTCTACGAGGCCTATCGTTACTTTAGTGGTCAAGGGGTGTATTTTGGAGACGATGACAGCGATTACACTTTCTACAAGAGGGACTATTGGGGGCGGGTTGTCACTGATCGTTGGGGCCGCCCCATAGTCACCCGCACCTACCTTACGGAAAATACGCCGCAAGCGGATCCGAGCATTATCAAGAATGGCATCTATGATTCACCGTTTAAAAAATGTCAGAACCAAGCCTATGTAATCTATATCACAGACGGTGAGCCGACGCTGGATAGCGCCGCTGACGGCTTGGTGCAGGGGATGACCGGGGGCAAGGATGCCTATGTGAGCCGTAATGGCAACAGTTATCTCAGTGCCCTGAGCAGCTGGATGGCCAGCAATGATGTCAACCCCAATATGGCCGGCAAACAGACGGTCAATACTTTTACCATAGGTTTCAGTGAGGGGGCGGCCAGGGCGGAAGCCTTGCTGAGAAAGACTGCTGAAAAAGGCGGCGGCCGTTACTTTGATGCCCAAAATGCCAGCAAGCTGCAGTCGGCAATCCAGTTGGTGGTCAATCAAATTCTGGAGAAGAATGCCAGTTTCACCTCGCCCTCAGTGGCCAGCAACAACTTTAACAAGGTGCAGACCTTTGACTCTGTGTACTACTCCATGTTTCTGCCCAACAAGGGCCCCCGTTGGCGTGGCAATATCAAGAAATTCAGGGTGACAGGCACAGGGGATGTGGTAGACAAAAACGGCAATCCGGCCATTGCCGACAATGGCAATATCAATACCTCGGCCTGCTCCTTCTGGAGCTCTCAGGCGGCTTGCAACGCCGGTGGTGATGGCGACGATGTCACCAAAGGTGGGGTGGCCGAGGCCCTCTATAACCAAAAGCAGCGCACTTTCTACGGCAATTTTGCTTCCAAAGGCGGTTTGTCGCCCCTGACCAAGGCCGCGGCCAGCAGTTACGCCGGTGGCGAGGCCAAGCTGGCGCAGCATATGGGAGTAGACAAAAGCCAACTGCAGGATCTGTTCGACTGGGTTATCGGCAAGGATATTGACGATGACAACCAAAACAACAGCCGCAGCGATAAGCGCCATGACCTTCTGGGCGACCCCTTGCATTCCAAACCTTTGGCCATAGATTTCGGTTCGTCCGCAAAGAACCCGGATATCCGTATTCTGGTGGGCAGTAACCACGGCATGCTGCATATGTTTCAGGACAAAGGGGACTCGGTCAATGAGAGCTGGGCCTTTATGCCTTGGGAATTTTTGCCCAATCTGGCAACGCTCAGAGCCAACGTACCTTCCGGCGTGCATTCGGTTTATGGTTTTGATGGCTCACCCGTGGCTTATATCAAGCGCAGCGGCAACAAGATGGAGAAGGCTTGGGTATTTATGGGGCTGCGTCGTGGTGGCCGTGGTTACTACGCCATGAATGTGACCAATCCGGATAAGCCTAGCCTGATGTGGCATATCAGCGCAGACTCGGCCGGCATGAGTGAGTTGGGGCAAAGCTGGGCCAAGCCTGTGGTGACCACCATTCCAGGTCAGGGTGATAAGCCGGTGCTCATCTTTGGGGCAGGGTACTCTCCGGCCAAGGATACTCTGGAGGTCGGTGGCGCCGATAGCCAGGGCCGAGGGGTGTTCATTCTGGATGCCGAAACCGGCAAGTTACTGCACAGATTTGGCCCCGGCGGTGATACTCCAATGCCGGGGCTGAGGGACAGCATTCCTAATTCGGTCGCGATTCTTGACAGCAATGGTGATGGCGTTACTGACCGTATCTATGCCACAGATACCGGGGCCAATGTTTGGCGGCTGGATATGGCTGGTGCCGACACCAAACAATGGAGTGCCTTCAAGTTTGCTTCTCTTGGCGGCAGCACAGAGAATACCGACAGGCGCTTCTTTGCCGCCCCTGTGGTGGCGCAAACCATGTTTGGCAATCTGAGCGAGAACCGTGTCACGGTCAACGGCCAGTCAAAGACGGTGATTTCGGCGCAGCAGATCCCTTACGATGCCGTGGTGGTCGGCTCCGGACTCAGGCCATCTCCATCGAATACCAGTCGCTCGGACATGTTCTTTGTTCTGCAGGACAGAAATACCCTCAGTCAGAGTTTCAAGGGCAAGGCAGTGCCTCAGGCACTGACGTTGGCGGATCTTTACGATGTGACTGCCAAGGCGCCGACTTCAGAGAAAGAACATATTGCTTTTGGCCGCAAGCGCGGTTGGTATTACGACTTTACCCGCAATGGTGAAAAAAGCCTTTCCGATGCCAGTATCATCAAAGGGCGGGTTTTCTTTACCTCCTATGTGCCCGGCTCGCAGACCTCCACCAACCAGTGTTTGGTTGCCGGGCAGGGCTACCTCTATGGCTTTGATCTGCACAAGGGCACCCGCAGTTACACAAAAACCTATCTGGAGATGGGAGAGAGTGTCCCGGATACACCGCAGTTGGTTGTGCCGCCCAATATCAGGAGTGATGGCACTGTGGCCGATAGCTATATGTATTTGATAGGCATTGGCAATGCCGGCGAAGATATGGAGAAGGTGAAGCCGGATCCAGGCTGCCCATCCGGCGATCACAAGTGTGTCGGCGGCGGCCCGTCTACCAACAAGATTTATTACTATCAGGCCAACTGAGGAGCGGATGATGCACAAGCTGATATTGTCTTTGGCCATACTCTTGAGTCTGCCCCTGGCTGCCGCACAGCCCAAGGGGCAACGTCAGGACTATAAGTGCCTGGTGGAAACAACAAGAGCGGCGCAGGAGATTATTCGGGTCTCTTGGGATCCTGCCAAGGCCGAGCTCTACCAGCGGCAGATGCCGGGAATGAAGCTGGAGCGGATAGGTAACCGCGGCAAACGCCATTATGTGCGTGAAGTATTTGAGTGTGTGCCCAGAGAGCAGGCGTTTCGCTCGGACAGTGGCAGGCAGTTGGACGATTCTGAAGCGGGCCTGGGTTAAAGGAAATAAAAAACGGAGGCGTTTGCCTCCGTTTTTGTACGGTTTTTCTATTACTTGGTCATCCGCTTGTACTTGAGTCTGTGTGGCTCAATCACATCGGCACCGAATTGGTTTTTCAGCCAGGCCGAGTATTCTGTGTAGTTACCTTCGTAGAAGTTAACCTGACCCTCGTCTCGGTAGTCGAGGATGTGAGTACAGATACGGTCGAGGAACCAACGGTCGTGCGAGATCACCATGGCGCAGCCTGGGAATTCCAACAGCGCTTCTTCCAGTGCCCGCAGAGTTTCCACGTCCAGATCGTTGGTCGGTTCGTCGAGCAGCAACACGTTGCCGCCAGCCTGCAGCAGCTTGGCCAGATGCACCCGGTTACGTTCACCACCGGAAAGTGAACCGATGATTTTCTGCTGATCGCCACCACGGAAGTTGAAGCGACCGACATAGGCGCGGCTCGGGATCTCCAGATTGTTGATCCGCATTATGTCCTGACCGCCGGAGATCTCTTCCCAAACCGTGTTCTTGTCGTTCATCGAGTCACGGAACTGTTCCACAGAGGCGATTTGGACTGTATCACCTATCTCGATTTCACCGCTGTCCGGCTGCTCGGCGCCGCTGAGCATTCTGAACAGGGTCGACTTACCGGCACCGTTGGCACCGATAATACCGACGATGGCGCCCTTGGGAACGCTGAAGCTTAAGTTGTCTATCAGAATCCGGTCACCATAGCTCTTGGTGAGATTGCGCACCTCAATCACCTTGTCACCCAGGCGAGGACCGGGCGGAATAAACAGCTCATTGGTCTCGTTGCGGCGCTGATAATCTGAGCTGTTCAGCTCTTCGAAGCGGGCCATACGGGCTTTGCCCTTGGACTGACGTCCCTTGGCACCCTGACGCACCCACTCCAATTCCTTGGCAATCGTCTTCTGGCGGGCGCTTTCGCTGGCGGCTTCCTGCTTCAGACGGGCATCTTTCTGCTCCAGCCAGGAGGAGTAGTTGCCCTGCCATGGGATACCTTCACCCCGGTCCAGTTCCAGGATCCAGCCGGCGGCATTGTCGAGGAAGTAACGGTCGTGGGTAATGGCAACCACAGTACCTGAGTATTCCTGCAGGAAATGCTCCAGCCAGGCAACGGATTCGGCATCCAGGTGGTTGGTCGGTTCGTCCAGCAGCAGCATCTCCGGCTTTTCCAGCAGCAGACGACAGATGGCCACCCGGCGACGTTCACCCCCGGAGAGCACCTCCACCTTGGCGTCCCATTCCGGCAGACGCAGGGCGTTGGCGGCGCGCTCGAGAATATTGTCCAGATTGTGGGCATCCTGGGCCTGAATGATGGCTTCCAGTTCGCCTTGCTCCTTGGCCAGGGCGTCGAAGTCGGCATCCGGCTCGGCATAGGCCGCATAGACTTCATCCAGACGCTTGAGGGCGTTTTTGGCTTCGCTGACGGCTTCTTCTATGGTTTCCCGTACTGTCTTGTTGGGATCAAGCTGGGGCTCCTGGGGTAGGTAACCTATCTTGAGTCCCGGCATGGGACGGGCTTCACCTTCAATTTCTGTGTCCAGCCCTGCCATGATTTTCAACAGGGTGGATTTACCCGAGCCGTTGAGACCCAGGACACCAATTTTGGCGCCGGGGAAGAAACTCAATGAAATATCTTTGAGGATCTGCTTTTTGGGCGGCACTATTTTGCCGACCCTCAGCATGCTGTATACAAACTGAGCCATATTGTTTCTCTGTTGTCCTGAACTGAGTTTTCCTAAACTGGCGGCAGTTTACCAATTTGCCAGAGCTCCTGCCAGATGCGGCCGGATAGCGGCACCATTGTTCAGCAAATGAAACATAGTCATCTGCTGACACAAGGATTTTCATCATCCAGCGACTGGGATATTTGTCACACTCAGAGTAGAATACCGCGCAACCCTACCAATAAGATTTGCCAGCTGGAGTGACAGATGCTGAAGAAAAGTATGAACATTGCCGACTATGATCCTGAGCTGTTCAAGGCGATTGAGGATGAAACCCGTCGCCAGGAAGAGCACATTGAGCTGATCGCCTCCGAAAACTACACCAGCCCCAGAGTCATGGAAGCCCAGGGCTCACAACTGACCAACAAGTATGCCGAAGGTTATCCCGGCAAGCGTTACTACGGTGGTTGTGAGTATGTCGATGTGGTGGAGACTCTGGCAATTGAGCGTGCCAAGCAGCTGTTTGGCGCTACTTACGCCAACGTTCAGCCACACTCAGGTTCACAGGCCAACAGCGCGGTTTATATGGCGTTGCTGCAACCCGGCGATACCGTACTGGGGATGAACCTGGCTCACGGTGGTCACCTGACCCACGGCTCTCCGGTTAACTTTTCCGGCAAGCTGTACAACATCATCCCTTACGGTATCGACGAGTCCGGCAAGATTGACTACAGCGAACTCGAAACGCTGGCGCTGGAACACAAGCCCAAGATGATCATCGGCGGCTTCTCGGCCTACTCAGGCATAGTTGACTGGGCCAAGCTGCGCGAAATCGCCGACAAGATTGGCGCTTACCTGTTTGTCGATATGGCACACGTGGCCGGTCTTATCGCTGCCGGTGTTTATCCTAACCCTGTGCCGCACGCCCACGTGGTGACTTCGACCACTCACAAGACACTGGCCGGTCCCCGCGGTGGTGTGATTCTGTCGGCTGCCGACGATGAAGATCTGTACAAGAAGCTGAATTCCGCGGTATTCCCGGGCGGTCAGGGTGGTCCTCTGATGCACGTTATCGCCGGTAAAGCCGTGGCCTTCAAAGAAGCACTGGAGCCGGAGTTCAAAACCTATCAGCAGCAGGTGGTCAATAACGCCAAGGCCATGGTTGAGGTATTCCTCGAACGCGGTTACAAGATAGTTTCCGGCGGTACCAGCAACCATCTGATGCTGGTGGACCTGATTGGCCGTGAGCTGACCGGTAAAGAAGCCGACGCCGCTCTGGGCCGTGCCAATATCACAGTCAACAAGAACTCTGTGCCTAACGATCCCCGCTCACCCTTTGTGACCTCCGGGGTGCGTATCGGTACTCCGGCCATCACTCGCCGCGGTTTCAAGGAAGCCGAAGCCCGTGAACTGACCGGCTGGATCTGTGATGTGCTCGACAATGCTCACGATGACGCCGTTATCGAGCGTGTTAAGGGCCAGGTGCTGGAACTGTGCGCTCGCTTCCCTGTTTACGGTTAACCTTTTCAAGGGAATAGGATAAACTTCGATGGCCGCTGAATTCAGCGGCCATTTTTGTTTCTGCCATTTAGCAGCATCCGCTGCCGGCAACTGAGCACCAGGAGGCATAATGCATTGTCCATTTTGCAGTGCGACGGATACCAAGGTGATAGATTCCAGGCTGGTGGCAGACGGTCATCAGGTGCGCCGTCGCCGGGAATGTACTCTGTGTCATGAACGCTTTACCACCTTTGAAGGTGCCGAGCTTGTCATGCCCAGAGTGATCAAGCGCGATGGCAGCAGGCAACCGTTCGATGAGGACAAGCTGCGCGGCGGTATGCTGCGCGCCGCCGAGAAACGTCCGGTTTCCATGGATAAGATTGAAGAGGCGATCAGCAAGATTAAGTCTACCCTCAGAGCCACAGGCGAGCGGGAAGTGACCTCGGAAATGATCGGCAATCTGATGATGGATCATCTTATTGAGCTGGATAAGGTGGCCTATATTCGCTTTGCCTCTGTGTATCGTGCCTTTGAAGATGTG
The DNA here is from genome assembly GCF_056497865.1 of Shewanella sp. VK101. Lineage (NCBI taxonomy): Bacteria > Pseudomonadati > Pseudomonadota > Gammaproteobacteria > Alteromonadales > Shewanellaceae > Shewanella > Shewanella sp. VK101. The sequence goes on along the minus strand of NZ_CM151402.1, from coordinate 3,384,057 downwards.
TCAGAGTTTGGTGAAGCGATTGCCAAGCTGGAGAAAAAATAGGCTGTCAGTCACAGCCAACTGTTAAGTAACGGAAACCCCCATGTGGTCCAATACTGATATCGCCATGATGAGCCGCGCCATAATGCTGGCTCGCCGTGGCCGTTATACAACCCGCCCCAACCCCAATGTCGGCTGCGTTATCATAGATGCCGATGGCAAGATTGTCGGCGAAGGCTGGCACCAGCGTGCCGGCGAGCCCCATGCCGAAGTTCATGCCCTGAAAATGGCCGCTGACAAGGCCCGCGGCGCTACTGCCTATGTCACCCTCGAACCCTGCAGTCACTATGGTCGCACGCCGCCCTGTGCCGAAGCCTTAATTAAACATGGCCTCAAGCGGGTGGTGGTGGCTATGACAGATCCCAACCCTCAGGTGGCCGGCCGAGGTATCGGTATGCTGCAGGAGGCCGGGATCCAGGTGCAGAGCGGTCTCTTGGCCGAGCAGGCCAGAGAGTTGAATCCGGGCTTTTTATCGCGGATGGAGCGAAATCGCCCTTGGGTCACCCTCAAACTGGCGGCGAGTCTCGATGGCAAGACGGCACTGGCCAACGGCGAGTCCAAGTGGATAACCGGCCCCGAGGCGCGCCGCGATGTGCAAAGGCTCAGGGCCCGCAGCTGCGCTCTGCTCACCGGCATTGAAACCGTATTGGCCGATGACCCCTCCCTGAATGTCCGGCACGCTGAGCTTGGCAGCCTGGGTGAAACCCTCAGCGAGCAACAGCTTATTCAACCGCTGCGAGTGATACTAGACAGCAACTGCCGTATGCCGCTCGATGCCAGGCTGTTGCAAATTGCCAGCCCGGTGCTCTTGGTCAGCTGCCGTCCCTATGAGGATGAATTCCTAGCCGCTTTGCCGCCTTATGTCACTACTTTGGTGCTGGCCGGTGAAGACAACAGAGTCGATATCGCGGCGCTGCTGCAACACCTGAACCAGAGCTGCAATGCGGTGTTGGTCGAAGCCGGGGCAACGCTTTGCGGCGCCTTTATTACCGCGGGGTTGGCCGATGAGATGCTGCTTTATCAAGCCCCGAAACTGCTTGGCGCCGCTGGCCGAAACCTGCTGGCCTTGCCAAACTATCAGCAGATAGCCGATACCCCGGCGATACGGGTAACTGATCAACGTAAGCTGGGCAATGATACCCGGCTTACTCTCAAGATAGGTGATTGAATGTTTACCGGAATAATTGAAGCTGTCGGTACAGTGCGGACGCTGGAGCGCCGTGGTGATGATATTCGTCTGACTGTGGCCAGCGGCAAGTTGGATCTCAGTGATGTGCGTCTGGGCGACAGCATTGCCACCAACGGCGTGTGTCTGACCGTGGTTGAACGCCTGGCGGAGGGTTATGTGGCCGATGTTTCGGCCGAAACTGTCAGTCTCACCGGCTTTGACCGCTACAGCGTCGGCACCAAAGTCAACCTGGAAAAGGCGGTCACGCCAAACACCCGCTTGGGTGGGCACTTGGTCAGTGGCCATGTGGATGGTATGGCGCGGGTCATCAGTGTGACTCCAAGGGGCAAGGCGCTGGAGTTTTGGCTCGAGGCACCCGCTGAGCTGGCCCGTTACATTGCCCATAAAGGCTCCATTACCGTCGATGGCGTCAGCCTCACGGTTAACGAAGTGGATGGCCGCAATTTCCGTCTCACCATAGTGCCGCATACCGCCAGTGAAACCACTCTGCTTGAGCTGCGCCCCGGCGATAAGGTCAATCTGGAGGTGGATCAGATAGCCCGCTATCTTGAGCGTCTGATGCAGCACAAAGAGGAAGCGCAGCCGAGCGAAGGTGTCACCCTGGCTATGCTCGCCAAGGCCGGCTTCATGCGCTAGATGTGCGCCAGCCCACTGGTTATCGCGCGCTAACAGGTTAGAATTCATTGATTACACAGAACAAGAGATAAAGGTCTTACAATGGCGCTACACAGTATCGAAGAGATCATCGAGGATATTCGTCAGGGCAAAATGGTTATCCTGATGGACGATGAGGACAGAGAAAATGAGGGCGACCTCATCATGGCGGCGGAGAAAGTTACCCCGGAAGCGATCAACTTCATGGCTCGCTTCGGCCGTGGTCTTATCTGCCAAACCATGACCAAGGCTCGCTGCCAGCAGCTGAATCTGCCGCTGATGGTCAGCAATAACAACGCCCAGTTTTCGACCAACTTCACCGTCTCCATCGAGGCCGCTGAAGGGGTGACCACAGGTATTAGCGCCCATGACCGCGCCGTGACAGTACAGGCGGCTGTGGCTAAAAATGCCACGCCGTCCGACATAGTTCAGCCCGGGCATATCTTCCCTTTGATGGCGCAGGATGGCGGAGTGCTGGTGCGCGCCGGTCATACCGAAGCCGGTTGCGATCTGGCGCGTTTGGCCGGTTTGGAACCTTCGGCTGTGATCGTGGAGATCCTTAACGAGGATGGCACCATGGCGCGCCGTCCGGATCTGGAAGTGTTCGCCAAGGAGCACGGCGTTAAGATGGGCACCATTGCCGATCTGATCAATTACCGCAATAACACAGAAACCACAGTGGTGCGTGAGGCCAGGTGCAAGCTGCCTACCCGTTTCGGTGAGTTTGAGCTACACACCTTTCGCGACACCATAGATAATCAACTGCACTTTGCCATGGTCAAGGGCGAGATTGTTGACAATATTCTGGTGCGGGTACACCTGCAAAACACCATTAATGACCTGCTGTTCTCTGAGCGCGATGAAGTGCGCAGCTGGCCGCTTGAGCAAGCCATGGCGCGGATTGCCGCCGATGGTGGCGTGCTGTTGCTGCTGGGTAACCAGGAGCCTAACGAGAGCATTATCGCCAAGGTCAAGGCTTTCGAAGCCGAAGACAAGGGTGAAGTGCCGGTGACCGCCAAATGGCAGGGAACCTCCCAAAGGGTTGGCGTAGGCTCACAGATTCTGGCGACGCTTGGTGTCAACAAAATGCGCCTGCTCAGCTCGCCCAAGCGTTATCACTCTTTGGGGGGCTTTGGTCTGGAAGTCACTGAGTATATTCCCGGCGAATGAGCCGACCAAATTAATTAACCATTTCCGAATAATTGCATAGGGCGAAGGGGTAAATTGCGTGCTATCATAGCGCCACTTTTTGCCCCCGGCCGGGTGCTTTAGCTAAGTTAGGTAAGATAATGAACATAGTTCAAGGTAATATCGAAGCAAAAAACGCCAAAGTCGCGATCGTTGTATCCCGTTTCAACAGCTTTGTGGTTGAAAGTCTGCTGGAGGGTGCCGTAGACACTCTTAAGCGTTTCGGTCAGGTAAGTGAAGACAACATCACTGTGGTACGCGTACCTGGTGCTTTCGAGCTGCCTTTGGCCGCCCGTCGTGTTGCCGCCAGTGGCAAGTTCGACGGTATCATCGCCCTGGGGGCAGTGATCCGTGGTGGTACACCACACTTTGATTTCGTTGCAGGTGAATGCAACAAGGGTCTGGCTCAAGTGGGTCTGGAATTCGATATCCCGGTCTCTTTCGGGGTACTGACCACAGACACTATCGAACAGGCCATTGAGCGTTCCGGCACCAAGGCTGGCAACAAAGGCGGCGAAGCTGCCCTGGGTCTGCTGGAAATGGTGAACGTGCTGCAACAACTTGAGCAACAGCTGTAATACAGGAAAAAGCATGAAGCCTTCAGAGCGCCGCAGAGCCCGCCGTTTAGCGGTTCAAGCCATCTATTCATGGCAACTGAGCGGGAACAATATTGCCGATGTGGAGCACGAGTTTCTGACCGAGCAAAACATAGACGGCGTGGATGTCGCCTACTTCCGTGAACTGTTCACCGGAGCGGCAACCAAAAAGGCTCAACTGGACGAGTTAATTGCCCCCCATCTGGATCAGCGTCCCATGGAGGAGGTGGATCCTGTGGAGAAGGCTATTTTGCGTTTGGCGGCTTACGAGCTGACTTTCCGCAAGGATACGCCTTACAAAGTGGTGATCAACGAGGCTATCGAGTTGGCCAAGGCGTTCGGCGCCGAGGACAGCCACAAGTTTGTCAATGGCATATTGGACAAGCTGGTAGCTCGTCGCTGAACCAGAAAGAAATTAGACAAACGGTATCGTAAGATACCGTTTTTTCATTGGAAAACCGGGAGGCTGCGAACTTGTGGCCAAGTCAACAGTGAAAGAATTTCAACTTATCGAGCGCTATTTTCATGGTCGTGGCCAAGCGCGCAAAGATGTCCGCCTCGGCATAGGTGACGATTGTGCCCTGGTGCACCCCGCCGAACACAAATCCATTGCCATCTCCTGCGATACCTTGGTGGAAAATGTTCATTTCTTGCCGGACATGCCGGCCCAGGCATTGGGCTACAAGGCGTTGGCGGTTAACCTATCCGATCTTGCTGCCATGGGGGCCGAGCCCGCATGGATGACCCTGGCACTGACCATGCCCAGTGTCGATGAAACCTGGCTGGAGCAATTCAGTGCAGGTTTATTTGAAGCGGCTGATTACTATGGTATTTCTCTGGTCGGAGGCGATACCACCCGCGGCCCGAGAGCCATCAATATCACGGTTCATGGCCAAGTGCCGGAAGGCAAGGCGCTCACCCGTAGCGGTGCCCGCGCCGGTGATTGGATTTATGTCACAGGTTCCCTGGGGGATTCTGCCCTGGGGCTGGATATCATCCGCGGTGAATTGAAGGCGAGGGCAGAGCACAAGGAATATCTGGTTAACCGCCATTATCATCCCTCCCCCAGAGTTCTGGCCGGTCAATCGCTCAGAGGCTTGGCATCGAGCGCCATAGATCTCTCTGATGGCTTGCTGTCGGATATCAAGCATATCCTCAAGGCATCGGCCGTCGGTGCGGTTATTGAAGTGGATAAGCTGCCGCTGTCCCAGGCGATGAAAGATACTGTCACAGCGGATGCGGCACTCGACTATGCCCTCTGTGGCGGTGAAGACTATGAGTTGCTGTTCACTGTGCCGGAAGCGCAGCGCGGCGCGCTGGAAACCGCCTTGGGCCATGCCGGAGTCAAGTTCTATCAAGTCGGCCAGATACTCGCCGGTAATCAACTCAGGCTGCAATATCATGGCGAGGTATTCGAGCCGCAACAGACAGGATTTGAGCATTTTTAGATGAAGTGGTTTGCTCATGACGAGGCGCTCGCAAGGGTCAGCCTCAAGAACCCGGTGCATTTTCTGGCACTCGGTTTTGGCTCCGGCCTCGCGGCCAAGGCGCCGGGGACCTTTGGAACCTTGGCTGCCGTGCCTGTATATCTGTTGCTGTCCCAGTTCAGTTTGGGGGTGTATATTGCCGTGACACTGCTGGCCTGTATTGGTGGCATCTATCTGTGCGGCAAGACTTCCAAAGATATGGGGGTGCACGATCACGGCGCCATAGTTTGGGATGAAGTAGCAGGGTTACTGATCACCATGATTGCAGCGCCCGCCGGTGTACTCTGGTTGCTGCAGGGCTTTGTGTTGTTCCGCATTTTCGATATCTTCAAGCCCTGGCCCATTCGGGTGCTGGATGCCAAGGTGCATGGCGGCCTTGGCATCATGGCCGATGATATTCTGGCCGGCATCTTCTCAATGTTGTCACTGCAGGCGATTGTTTGGGCGGTAGGCTGAAACAGCCTTGAGCTGAAATATATAAGCCTTGAGCTGAAATATATAAGCCTTGTGGCAGGTTTCAATCTCTTGATTCCTGCCGTTGACTCAGCATAGTCCGCTAACCCTCATTGAATACCAGGCGCCGTTGATTCGGCGCCTTTTTCATTGGTCTCTCCTTCTGCTCATTTTTACCGGCTCGGTTTAAGGCCGTCACATGAGTGCTTTATGCCTAATCCCCAAAGCCGACTATCCTTAAGGTATGGGGAAACCCACCCGGGGGCGTTATGAAAGGCTGGCCGGCCAATACTTTGTTCCGGCGCTGCGGCTGTGTAGGACTCTTGGCTCTGTTGTGGATCTTGCCTGGCTTAGGTGCAGACCACGTCCGGCCAAAGCCTTACTCCCCGGCCGCAGCGCCGACCATTACCCTGCTCAGTGTCAAAGGAGCCATAGGGCCCGGTGTCAGCGACTATCTGATCCGGGGGATAGAGAGTGCAGCTGCAACCCCAGGCAGTCAGTTGGTGTTGATCACTCTGGATACCCCCGGAGGCCTGGTATCCAGCCTGCGGGATATCAATCAAGCGATTCTCGGCTCCAGGGTGCCGGTTGCCTGCCTGGTCTATCCATCCGGTGCCCGCGCAGCCAGCGCCGGGACTTACATCTTATATGCCTGTCATATCACCGCCATGGCGAGTGCCACCAGTCTTGGGGCGGCAACCCCTGTGCAACTTGGTCCCATGGGAAATGAGCCACCGGAGCCCAAGCCGTCAGAGAATGAAGCCAAAAAACCAGTGGGCGACAGCAACAGTCAAAAACTTGAGCGCAAGCAGCTCAATGATGCCATTGCTTATATTCGGGCACTGGCGGAGCTGCGTCAGCGTAATGTCGAGTGGGCCGAGAAGGCGGTACGTGATGCGGCGACCCTGACGGCCTCGGAAGCGCTGGAGGCCAATGTTATCGACTATATCGCCGATACGCCGCAGCAACTCCTGGCCATACTTGATGGCAAGTCGGTAGCCATGCAAGGCGGCATTAGGATACTCAAAACCGAAAACGCCATAGTGCTGGATCGCAGCCCGGATTGGCGTGCCCGTTTCATCAATCTGCTCACCAACCCCAATATCGCTTACATACTGATGTTATTGGGGATCTACGGTTTGCTGCTGGAGTTTTACAGTCCTGGCGCCATGTTGCCCGGCGTAATAGGGGGGATCTGTCTGCTGTTGGCCTTGTATGCCTTCCAACTGCTCCCCATCAGCTATGCCGGTGGTGGTTTATTGCTCTTGGGAATTATTCTTCTGCTCGCCGAGGCCATGCTGCCGAGCTTTGGGATTTTAGGCTTCGGCGGCCTGGCCGCCTTTGTGCTGGGGTCGGTATTTTTGGTGGACAGTGAAGTTGAAGCCTTTCGTATCGCCTGGCCTGTGATAGCCCTGGTCAGCGTCGTGAGCCTGCTGTTTTTCCTGCTACTGATCAGCTTTGTGTTCAAAACTCGCAAATTGTCCGGAGTGGCCGGCGCCGAGGGGATGGTAGGGGAATATGCCAGGGTGATAGAGGGTTTTCCCGGGCGCGGCCGGGTGCATTTTATGGGAGAAGATTGGCAAGGTGACAGCGAACAGGCCTTGAGCCCCGGGCAACGGGTGCGGGTTTTGGGCCTTAAGGGGCTGGTACTCAAGCTGGCCGAGGTGAAAAGTGGTGATATCGAGCCGACTGAAAATCAACGCAGAGGAGACTGACATGGGCGAAGCTATCAGCGGTAGTTTGAATATTTCCTTTGGGGTGTTATTGGTGCTGTTTGCGGCCTTGCTTATCAGCATGTTCCGCATCCTCAGGGAGTATGAACGTGGGGTGATTTTCTTTCTCGGGCGTTTTTACCGGGTCAAGGGGCCTGGGCTTATCATACTGATCCCTGTGGTGCAGCAGATGGTGCGGGTGGATCTTCGAACCATAGTGATGGATGTGCCCTCTCAGGATGTGATCAGCCGTGATAATGTCTCGGTGCGGGTCAATGCCGTGCTCTATTTTCGGGTAGTCGACCCGCAAAAGGCGATTATCAATGTGGAGAACTTCCTCGCAGCCACCAGTCAACTGGCACAGACCACCCTGAGATCCGTGCTCGGTCAGCATGAGCTGGACGAGATGTTGGCCAACAGGGAGATGCTCAATGCCGATATTCAAAGGATCCTCGACTCCCACACAGATGCCTGGGGCATCAAGGTGGCCAATGTGGAAATCAAGCACGTGGATCTCAATGAGAGTATGATCCGCGCCATCGCCCGTCAGGCCGAGGCGGAGCGGGAGCGGCGGGCAAAGGTGATCCATGCTCTGGGGGAGATGGAAGCCTCGGAAAAACTGGTGGAAGCGGCGCAGACGCTGGGGAAAGAACCCAATGCCATCATGCTGCGCTATCTGCATACCCTGACGGAAGTGGCGGCAGAAAACAATTCGACTATCCTGTTTCCGTTGCCGCTTGAGTTACTGAGCAAATTAAATGGTGCATTTAAAGATTTAACCGAAAAATCAAAAAACTAGCCCGAGAGCTGTTTAAAATACCAGCTATTTACAATAAGTTTATATATTGTTACTTTGAGCAGTTATTGGCGTTTGTGATTTGCTCGGCAGTAGGCCCGCCGAGTCAGTGACTTGAAGTCACCAAGCGCCGATTATCCATAAAAGTGCTAGATACTCAGTGTTAAGGAAGACGCGCCATGTTCAACTTCTCGCAATCTACTAAATCTATCCCTGTTTCAGTATCCAAACTGTCGCTGTTACTGCTGCCTCTTATATTCGGTATTGCCCAAGCCGGGTTGGATGAAAGTTATCAGGCCTATCAACAAGCGTTGGAAAAGGGTGACAAGGCTCAGATAATTAGTGCTGCCGAGCAGGCCTATGCCGACGGTAAAGCCAAATTGGGTGCAACCGATAGGACGACTTTGGCGTTGTCGATGAATCTGGCCAAGGCGCTGCAACAGCCGCGTAATCTAATGTTGGATGAGCAGGGAATTGCCAATCAGCAAAGGAGCAAAGTCTTATATCAGCAAGCGTTGCAAAGCTATCAAGCGCTGTATGGCGAACAGGCTTTGGAAGTGCTCGACCCTATGATGGGGCTTGCGCACAGCAGCAATCCCAAAGAGGCGGCTAAGCTTTACCAGCAGGCCATAGCCTTGGCTGATGGCAAAAATGACCGGCTGCTGTCCGCCGCAGTGCGTCTCGAAGCTTTTAACGATCTCGTTGTGACTGAGGTTTATGACCGCGAGGCTCGTGCCTATGCCCTTGATGCCCAGAAGATTTACCACGAACTTGCACCAAAGGATTCATTGCAGAGGGTCAATGCCGATACAGCTGTAGCCGCCATCTATCTGGCGGAGCAAAAGTACGCCAAGGCCGAACCTCTGTTGCTGGAAGTGATAGAGCAGCTCAAGGTATTACCCTTTGATGCGCCTGTCGCGCTGTCGGCTCATGCCTATCTGGTCGAACTCTATTCCCGCAATGGAGAAGAAGACAAAGCGACTCAACACTGTCAGGCGATAGGCAATATGCGCCCCTGGAGTGTGGATCAGGAGCAGCGGCCCTTGTTTCGTGCCGTGCCCGGTTATCCAATTCAGTACGCCAGGATGAGCCGAGAAGGTTGGGTCAACGTGGAAGTGACTGTAAACGAACAGGGCTTTGTCAGCCATGTGGAAGTGCTGGATTCCAAGGGTGGCAAGCAGTTTGAAACCGAAACCGTCAAAGCCGTGTCAAAGTGGCGTTATGCACCCAAGTTTGTCGATGGTAAGCCCGTTAGTGCCAAGACGTGGTCAAAGATTTCCTTCACGCTTTAAGGCCGCAGAGCTGATTGTAGCCCAATAAAAACGCCGGCAGTTGCCGGCGTTTTTGTCTTCCTCATCCTGAGTTAGATAAGGAAGACATTCAGGCTACAGGCGCCGTGGGCACCAACCACCAGGGCCTGCTCAATGTCAGCCGTCTTGGATGGGCCGGCGATAAACACCCCAAACTCACCCGAGTCCAAGATTATCTTGTCGGCCGCTTCATGCATGTTGGCGACAATGGCATCGGCTTCCAGTACCAGGAACAGGTTCTCACAGATAAAGGGCGTGATCCTGTGGGACAGAGATTTCTGACTGACCCAGATGGCACCATTTTCGGCAACACCCACTTGACCCTTGATCACGGCATAATCGATATCACGCAGATCATGGCTGTCAGCGGGCACTTCACGGTTACCTGTTACCCCTTCCACCTGAGAAATCACTTGCTTGCCTTCGGCAATCAAGGCATCGACCTGCTGCTGCAGCTCGGTAAAACCACCACGCTTATGCAGCTTGCCGGCAACGGTTCCCAGATTGGTTTCAAACTGACCAATCAGGTCATCCAGTCGGGGGGCCACATCTATGGCCGGCATATTGTGTCCTTCAAGTGCACAGGACTTGAGGGCATCCAAAATAAGAGATTTGCTGGACATCTGATTAGCTCCTGTTTTTCTTGAACCAGGCCTCGAAACTGGAGGCGGGTGCCTTGGGCAGTTCACGGTACTTACCCCAGGCGCCGGAGAACGGCTTGAGCAGGCTGCCGGGCAGTATTCTCAAGCCCAGTCTTGCCATACTCATGGAGCAGTTCAGCATAGTGGTGCTGGCCATAAACTTACCGACCAAAGGCATATAACTGCCTTTGCCATATGGCAGTTGACCCGACTCGGCCTTGAGGCGACGCTGACGGAAGATGATCTTGTCCAATGGCACCTTGGTGGGGCACACATAGGAGCAAGAGCCGCACAGGGTACAAGCCCAGGCGATGGAGTTGGTGTCATCGTGCTGGGCGCCTACGGCGATGCCAATTGGGCCCGGGATGGTGTAGTTGTAGCTGTAGCCACCACTGCGACGATATACAGGGCAGGTGTTCAGACAGCCACCGCAGCGAATACACTTGAGCGACTCGGCAAGGATCTTGTCCTTGAGCATCTCGGTGCGGCCGTTGTCCACTATGATGACATGCATCTCGCCACCGGCTTGTGGGCCGCGGTAGAAGCTGGAGTAGGTGGTTACCGGTTGGCCCGTGGCGTTACGGGCCAGGGTGCGCAGATAAACCGAGGCACTTTCCACTGAAGGTACCAGCTTGTCTATCCCCATGGAGTGGAGTTGCAGTTTGGGAAGGTTACAGCCCATATCGGCGTTGCCTTCGTTGGTGCAGACCACTACCGCACCTTTGTCGGCGATAGCCATGTTCACCCCAGTCATGGCTGCATCGGCACTGAGGAATTGCTCACGCAGATGGGCTCGGGCGGCACGGGTCAGGTAAGTTGGGTCGCTGGCGCCGGCTTCTGTGCCCAGTTTTTCATGGAACAACTCGCCCACTTCCTCTTTCTTGAGGTGAATGGCGGGAACCACAATATGTGAAGGTGGCTGCTTTTTCAGCTGAATGATACGTTCACCCAGGTCAGTGTCTATAACCTCTATGCCCTTGCTCTCGAGAAAGGGGTTGAGGTGGCACTCTTCGGTGAGCATGGACTTGGACTTCACCAGTTTCTTCACCTGATGGCGGGCCAGAATCTCATGCACTATACGGTTATGCTCGGCGCCGTCTTTGGCCCAATGCACTTGAATGCCGTTCTGGATACAGTTGGCTTCGAACTCTTCCAGATACTTGGCCAGATTGGTCAGGGTATGCAACTTGATAGCCGAACCCAGATCCCTCAGCTGTTCCCACTCGGGCAGGCTGCCGGCGGCGCGGTCGCGTTTTTCCCGCAACACCCACAGGGCTTTGGAATGCCAATCGACTCTGGACTCATCACGGCAGAAGATCTCTGCCTGGCTGGCGTGGGCGTTGGCCCCTTGTGTCTGTGACATGGCTATCTCCCTAAATGGCAGCGTTGAGGATCTGCGCCAGATGGCGGGTTTCAATCGGCAGCTTCTGGCGGCGGATCATGCCATCCAGATGCATCAGACAGGATGGGTCGAAACCGACGGCAAAGTCTGCTCCCGTGGCCGCATGGGCCTGAGCCTTGTCTTTACCCATCTTGGCCGACACTGCACCTTCATCCACCGCAAAGGTACCGCCGAAGCCACAGCATTCGTCGCGGCGATCCGGATAGGTGATCTCTATGCCGGGAATGCGTTCCAGCAGGGCTTCCATCTTGTTGTAACGTGGGCCCATATATTCGCTGGGGCTGGCGAGATCCAGCATACGGATACCGTGACAGCTCAGCTGCAGGCTCACTTTGTGGGGGAAGGCCTTGGGGAAGCTCTCTACCGGGGCGACATCGTGAAGGAACTCGGTCAGTTCGTACAGCTTGGCGATAACGGCTGCGGCTTCCGGGCTGTCGTCAAATTCATGGAAGTTTTCCTTGGCTGCCACCAGGCAAGAGGCGGCAGGACAGACGATAGCGTCGCATTCGACTCCCTTGAAGGCGTTGAGCAGCTTCAAAGTGGTGTTGCGGGCTTCGTTAAAACAACCCGAGTTGGTCATGGGCTGACCACAACAGGTTTGGCCTTCAGGCAGGATCACCTGGTGCCCCAGTTTCTCCAGCAGTTCCAAGGTGGCGATGGCCACATCCGGCAGCATCTGGTTGACCAGACAGGGAATAAACAAGGCTATCTTCATTTGGTGTTTCCTAATTGGATGTTGCTTGCGTTAACCGACATCATCTATGTCCGGTGTGGTCAGATGCTTTCTGACTCTGTATTTGAACATCACCTGACATAGGGTAAATATGCTTGAATATAAGCCTATAACCACACAATAAATAGTGCTAATTCAGTAAATGAGTAAAATCTTTTTTGCAAAAATGAGAATATTGTAAATAGCTGATTTTTATTGATTAAATATCTTGTTTTTTGTTTCGTAATCCGAACGGAAATCCATTATTTGACACAGATGAAAAAAGAGGGAGCTTAGTGCTCCCTCTCTCGGTTATCAGCGGCTGCATTCCTCCAGCAGATAGGCCAGGTGGCGGTATGAGATGCCACTGTGGTGGCTCAGGCCCACCTCACACATACGGTTGGCATAGTAGCCTTCCTTGAAGTCTGTGGGGATGAGTTTCTTGATGTTCCGCAGTGCCGAAGCGTTGATCTCAGGTTTGTAGAGACCTTTCTCACCGGCATAACCACAACAATCGACGCCGGCAGGGCGCAGTACCTTGTCGGAGCAGGCATCGGCAATGGCTTGCATCTTGGGTTCCAGCTTCATTTTGCGCGCCGAGCACCCCAGGTGCAGTGCCACATTGACTTTCTTGGTGAGGGTGAGTTTCGGCAATACCTTGTCGTGCAGGAATTCGACCAGATCCAGTAGTTCAACCTTGGGATTACCGGAAAGGGCACGGTAGGTACAGGAGAGGGCATCGACAACCACGGGCAGCTTGCCGCCTTCTGTCATGGCACTAAGTGTATCGATAAGCTCATCACGCTTCATGTCGGCATTTTTGAAATCCCCTTTGGATTCCCACATCTGGCCGCAGCACAGATTGCGGGTCTTGGCCGGCGTAATCACGTTATAGCCGGCACGCTCCAGCAAGGTCACTACCACTTCAGGTAGGGTGCGGTCATCGGGATCCAGCGGTGTTGGGCCGAAGGTGCGGCCGCCGCAAGCGGCGAAGTAGACCACGGTTTCCTGGTTGGCTTTGGGCGCCGAAGGCTTGGGCAGCTTACCGCCTTTGGGGAAGTCAGGGTTCCAGTAAGGCACTTCTTTGGAAATCGCCCGGCCCATGTTCATCAGCCCTGAGGTGATACCCGTGCCCGTGAGTTTGTGTATTGTGCCCAGGGCATCAAAGCCTGTGCTCAGCACCTGGTTGACGGCGCCCCAGTGCTTGGCCTGGAAGTCCAGAACCTTCTGCTCTGTGGTGGTGATGTAGGGAGTACGCAGCTTGCGGACCAGTTGGCCCATGCTGTTGTCTACCGGGCAGGCAATGGTACAGAGCTGACAGGCGGCGCAGGTATCCACCACATCATACTTGGCGGCGGCACGCATTTTCTCGGCTGCTTCCTTGTCGCCGCTCTGTTCCAGACCCTCGATTTCACGCAAGGTGGCTATCCGCTGTCTGGGTGACAGGTTCAGCGCCGAGGTGGGGCAGGTCTTTTCACAGAAACCGCACTCGATACACTTATCTACCAGGTCGTCCACTTCGGGACAGGGCTTGATATTCTTGATGTGCACCTGCTTGTCGTCGTTGAGGATCACCCCAGGGTTCAGCAGTCCTTCGGGATCGAAGATCTGCTTGATGTTTTTCATCAGGGTGTAGGCGTCACTACCCCATTCCATTTCTACAAAAGGTGCCACGGCGCGGCCTGTGCCGTGCTCGGCCTTCATCGAACCGTCGTACTTGTTGATCACCATATCGGCGACCGCTTCCATAAATTGATGGAACTGTTCGATATCGGCCTGGGAGCCGAACTTAGGGGTAATGATAAAGTGGAAGTTACCGGCCAGCGCGTGGCCGTAGATCACCCCTTCAGGATAGCCGTGCTTATGGAACAGCTCGGTCAGATCGTGAGCGGCACTGGCCAGGTTTTCAACCCGGAAGGCCACGTCTTCGATGATTACCGAAGTGCCCTTGGGACGCTCACCACCGATAATGGGGAATAGGCCGGAGCGCATGGCCCAATATTTACCGTAAACGGCCGGGTCACGGCTGAAGCTGATGGGGCGCTCGGTCTCAATATGCGCCAGCTTGGCGATAACGTCCTGGGTATAGCGTTCCAAAGTTTCATCATCATTGGCGCGGGATTCTATCAGCAAAATCGCAGCGCCTTCCGGCAGTTCGGCCAGCCAATCCGGCATACCCTTTTTGCCTGTTACCGCCTTGATGGAGGCCCAGTCCAGCAGCTCGGCCGCAGCCACGCTTTCGCCCTGAATAGGGGGGATTGCCCGGGCTGCATCTTCCATATTGAAGAATACCGCCATGGCCGAGGCCTTGAATTTAGCTTCGTCCACTGTGTGATAGGTGACTTCGTTAACAAACGCCAGGGTGCCTTCGGCGCCAACTATGATGTGGTTGATGATATCGAAGGGATCTTCAAAATCCACCAGGGCGTTGAGGCTGTAACCTGTAGTGTTTTTAATGGCGAACTTTTTACGAATTCGCGCTGCCAGGGTCTCATTACCGCGAGCCATGGCACCCAAATCTGCCAGTGCCTTGAGCAGTTCGGGGTGTGACTGACGGAAGGCGTCCTTGGACTCTTCGCTGCCGGTATCAAGCTCTGTGCCATCGGCCAGCAGCAGTTTTACTGAGGAGATGGTTTGGTAGCTGTTTTGGGCCGTGCCGCAGCACATACCGGAAGCGTTGTTGGAGACGATACCGCCCACCATGGCCGAAGCCAGAGTTGCCGGATCCGGGCCTATTTTCTTATTCAAAGGTTTGAGGGCGGCGTTGGCGTCGGCGCCAATAACAGCAGCACCCAGGGTGACCTTGTTGCTGTCTTCACTGATATCCAGAGTGCGGAAACCGTCGAACCCCAGGATAAGCAAGATGCCTTCACCTATGGCCTGACCCGACAGACTGGTACCAGCGGCGCGGAAAGTTACCGGAGCGCCGTAGCTTCTGGCCACCGCCAGAGTACGTTTTACCTGCTCCAGCTCTTCGGCATGTACCACCACCTCGGGCACTATTCGGAAATAGCTGGCATCGGTTGACCAGGCAAAGCGGCGCACAGGATCATCACTGACGGCGGCTTCTCCCAACTGTTTACGCAGGTCGCGGATCACGGCTTCATAGTTGATAGACATAAGACATTTCTCTACACATTAAATTTGATAATAAAGGCAGCGCTAAAGGCGGCTGCCTTATCGAAGGATTATTATCGTTTTTAGAATCCGCCCCAGATCACCGCCAGGGTACCGGCCAGTAAAGCATAGCCAAGCGCCACGGGCATAGTCTTGCGGATGATTTCAGATTCGCGACCGGCCATACCGACCACAGTTGCCGCCGCGACCACGTTCATCACGCACATCATGTTACCGGCGTTGGCGCCAATACCTTGCAGTGCCAGGATCAGCGCGTGGTTGGCTCCTATATTATCGGCCACGCTGTATTGCAGGCCGGAGAACATCATGTTGGAGAAGGTAGCCGAACCCGACAGGAAGGCACCGAAAATACCGACTATAGGTGAAATCCAGGCCCAGACACTGCCGAGGCTTCCGGCCAGCATATCCGCCAGTGCTACCGGCATTGACTGCAGACCGGCACTGTTAGTGCCTGAGTTAAGGAAGATTTTCACCATGGGCACAGAGGCACCCAGAGAGATAATGGTTGGCACCATGGACTTGCAGGAAACCGTGACCGATTCTTTAATGGCCTTGGAGTTCATTCTGAACAGGAAGAAGCCCAGAATACACACGGCAACAAAGAAGGCGCCCGGTGCAAAGAAGGTGGCGAAGCTGGCCTTGAGCTCAGTGCCCAACAGGCCGGTCCAACTGATGTTGAAACCGTTCAGCCAGGCTTTCAGTGGCTGTACCACACGTGAAAGCACCAAGAGAGCGGCCATGATCAGGTACGGAGTCCAGGCGGCCAACTGAGAGAAGCGTGCCTTGGTTTCCACTTTGGCTGTTTCTGCTTCCTTGTCGTTTTCGGCAAAGTCATTCCAAGGGGTTTTCGGCAGTAACCAGCCTTTGCGGGCAACCGGGATAACCAGTGCCATACCGACCAGGGCACCAATCACGGAAGGGAACTCTGGGCCGGCGAAGAAGTTGATCAACCAGGCAGGAATGGTAAAGGCCAAACCGGCGAACAGGGCAAATTTCCAGATGGCAAAGCCTTCCTTGAAGGACTTATTGCGACCAAAGAAGCCTGTCAGCACAGACACCATTACCAAGGGGATCAGCGTACCTGTTATCAGATCTATGGTGATCATATGCATGGCAATGAACTGGGCATAATCGCTGAAGTGACCGCCATGTTCGGCAATTTGTGCCGCAGCCATGCTGGTACCGCCTTCGAGCAGACCCTGCTCCATACCAAAGAGTACCGGCAGACCGATAGCGCCGAAAGACACTGAAGTTGAGTCGGCAATCAGGGCTACCACGGCGGCCGCAACCGGTGGGATACCCAAGAGTACCAACAGAGGGGCGCCGATAGCGGCAGGTGTACCAAAACCGGCTGAGCCTTCAATAAAGGAGCCGAACAGCCAACAGATGATGATCACCTGGACCCTGGCATCTGCGCTGATATTGGTAAAACCGGCACGAATGGTATCCATGGCGCCTGAATATTTCAGGGTGTTGAGCAGGAAGACCGCACCGAAGATGATGGTCAAAGGAGTAATCGCCGACAGCAGGCCTTCAACCACGGAGGCGGCCAGCAGGGTAGTGTCCATCTGCCAGATAAAAACGGCGGCCAGGGCGGTGATCACCATGGAGATTGGCATAGCTCTGGATGCGGGCATCCGGAGCAACACCAGGAACAGCATGACGCTGATCACGGGTGTCAGGCTTGCGAGTAACTGTAGAAATGTCATGGTTGCCTCATCATTTCATATGTTGCTTGTGCTTATTGTGGTGTTGAGAAAGTGCTATCGCCTTTCCCTTTTGTTGTTGTGCGTGCTTATCATGGTTAATTTACCCGGAACCAAAATGATCTGGATCATCTTGCCTTTCGTATGCGGCTTAAGTTTTTGGTTATGGGAGCAGTATCTCCGCCACAAAATAGATAAATGTGATCAAGATCACCTTTGATAGGGCTCTTATATAACTTTGGGGAATAGAAATCTTGGAAATGACCCAAAACCCTTGGAATTATGGCTTTGTTTTGCTCAAAACGGTAATAAAGTGATCCTGTTATTTCATTTATGATGGAAACGCAGGCTTATATCGTAAAATTTGAATGTGATTCATGTCACACTAATTGAGTGTTTGGTGAAGTTGGATTTTATGTGATGTTGCTTATATCGTTAATAATCAACAGGTTGTGATTGTTCTGACTTTTGTTTATGAGTGATGCAGATCACTGTTTTATCGAGCGCAGTAAATTGTGATCTTGGTCACGTGAATGATGTTTTACATTTTTTGAAAATAAATAACAAAAAGCACCTTTATTCTCAGGTGCTTTAACTAAGTTGGATTGAGTGGCAAGCTGACATCGCACAAGCGCCGGCTTCAAAAGAGTTTACTGCCCCAGCCCAACTTGTTGCGCAAGACGTGAAAGTAGTTGTGCCCCTTTGGGTGGATGAGTTTGAGCCGTTCCTTGCTGCGCTTCAGGATAATTTCATCGCCCGGCATTACAGATAAGGTGACATGGCCGTCACAGCTCACTTCCAGGTTTTCGCCGTTTTCCGGTGACACCACCAGTTTGATGGTGCTGGAAGCGTCGACCACTATAGGGCGGCAGGAGAGGGTATGGGGAAACATGGGCACCAGGATCAGCGCCTCGAGATTGGGGGTCAATATTGCGCCGCCGGCCGACAGCGAATAGGCGGTTGAGCCGGTCGGTGTAGACACTATCATGCCATCGGCCCGTTGGCTGTACATGAACTGGTTGTCGATATAGACCTCAAACTCGATCATATGGGCTATCTTGCCCGGATGCAGTACGGCCTCATTGACGGCGGTATTGCTGGCTTTGACTTCGCCGTGGCGATAAACCTCGGCTTCCAGCAGGAACCTGTGTTCTGTGGCATATTCACCATCCAGCACCTTGGCCAGAGATTCTTCAAAGGCATCCGGCGGCAGATCGGTTAAAAACCCCAGATTGCCGCGGTTGACACCGATAACGCCGAGATCGAAGCGTGCCAGAACCCGGGCCGCGCCCAGCATATTGCCATCCCCCCCGACGACTATCGCCAGATCACAGTGTTCGCCGATATCCAGTAGGTCTACCGCGCGCACATCTTTCCCGAGTTCGGCCGCGACTCTCTCTTCCACCAGCACATCATAGCCCTGCATTTTCAGCCAATGATGCAGGCGCTTGAGGGTCAGGTTGGTCCCCTGATGGTGGGGTTTTCCTATCAGGCCTATAGTATGAAACTCAGTGGACATAGATTTTGGGAACTCTGGGGGTTGAAACGGTCAATTTGATCCCCATAATATGCCCAGAGTATGCAGAAACAAAGCATTTTTAGCTGGAGTAGAAATGAACAAAGAGTCATTTAAAGCAGAGCAGGAACAGGTCGAAGAAGTGGTTGACCAGGTTGAAACCACTGAGGGCATAGCTGAGGAAGGCGGCATTATCGACGAGCTGACTCAGGCGAACTTCCGTATTGAGGAGCTGGAGCAGGCTTTATCTGACGCACAGGCGACAGTTGAGGAGCAGAAAGATTCTGTCATCCGTGCCGCAGCTGAAGTTGATAACATCCGTCGCCGGGCGGCGCAGGATGTGGAGAAGGCGCATAAGTTTGCCTTGGAAAAGTTCAGCAATGAGCTGCTGCCGGTGATCGATAACATGGAGCGTGCTCTGGTGGGTGCAGATAAGGCCGATGAAGCCACCAAGCCTTTGTTTGAAGGTGTTGAACTGACACTGAAAAGCTTCCTGTCCGCGGTGGAGAAGTTCGGGGTCAAGCAGATAGATCCTATGGGTGAAGCCTTTAACCCTGAGCAGCATCAAGCCATTGGCATGCAGCCAAGCGCCGAGTTCCCGGCCAATACTGTGATGCTGGTTATGCAAAAGGGCTATCAGCTCAATGAGCGTCTGCTGCGGCCTGCCATGGTAATGGTGTCCAAGGGCGGTGAAGGTGTCGATACCCAAGCCTGATAGCGCACTAAAACGCCCATAGCGGCGAGACTAAAAAACCGCAGACTTATCTGCGGTTTTTTATTTGCAAGCAGGTTTCCAGCCATGAAAAAGCCGAGCTAAGCTCGGCTTTCTTGTTCCTGGGTTTTCTGGAGCCTGGGGGCTCTTGAATTCAGGAGCTTACTTCTGGCCAGCGGCCTTTTTGATAAAGTCCACTATCTCCGCCATAGGCACTTCCTGCTTTTCTCCGGTGCGGCGGTTCTTATATTCATAAACACCGGCATCCAGATTGCGATCGCCAATCACTATGGTGTGAGGCAGACCCAGGAGCTCCATATCGGCAAACATCACGCCAGGGCGCTCTTTACGGTCGTCAAACAGCACTTCGATACCTGCATCGGTCAGCTCTTTGTAAAGCTGCTCGGCAGTATCAGTCACTCTGTGTGACTTGTGCATGTTCATCGGCAGAATACCCACTGTGAATGGGGCAATCGCTTCCGGCCAAATGATACCGCGGTCATCGTGATTCTGCTCGATAGCTGCGGCAACGATGCGGCTGACGCCGACACCATAACAGCCCATCAGCAGGGTCTGAGACTTGCCATTCTCGTCCAGCACAGTGGCGTTCATGGCGGCAGAGTAGTTGGTGCCCAGCTGGAAGATATGGCCAACTTCAATACCGCGGGCGAAGGCATAAGTGCCTTTGCCGTCAGGGGTGGTTTCGCCTTCCACTACGTTACGGATATCGGCGGCGCTTGCCAGTGGCAGATCCCGCTCCCAGTTGATACCGAAATAGTGTTTGTCGTCTAGGTTGGCACCGGCGGCAAAGTCGCTCATCACGGCAACACTGTGATCTATGACCACAGGAATAGTCAGACCGACTGGGCCGAGAGAACCTGGCCCGGCTCCCAGCGCGTCACGAATTTCCGCTTCAGAGGCAAATTCCAGCGGCGCGGCAACCAGTTCCAGTTTGTCGGCTTTGACTTCGTTCAGCTCATGGTCGCCACGGACAATCAGGGCTACCAGCGGGGCCTCTTCGGTGGCGCCTTTGACTATCAGAGTCTTAACCGTCTTGGTGATATCCAGGCCAAACTGCTCAACCAGTTCGTCTATGGTCTTGGCATTGGGTGTGTCTACCAAGGTCATTTCCTGAGTGGGCGCGGCGCGCTCTGTGGTTGGCAGCGGCGCTTCGGCTTTCTCGATATTGGCGGCATAGTCGCTGCCATTGGAGTAGGCAATCAGATCTTCACCGCTGTTGGCCAGAACATGGAACTCGTGTGACATGCTGCCACCGATAGAGCCGGTATCTGCCAGTACAGGGCGGAAGGCCAGGCCCATGCGCGACAAGATGTTGCTGTAAGCCGTGTACATGGCCTGATAGGTATCATCCATGGTTTGCTGATCCAGATGGAAAGAGTAGGCATCTTTCATCAGGAACTCACGTGAGCGCATGACACCGAAGCGTGGGCGGACTTCATCACGGAATTTGGTCTGGATTTGATACAGGGTCAGCGGCAGTTGCTTGTAGGAGCTGACTTCTTTGCGCACCAAATCGGTAATCACTTCTTCATGGGTCGGGCCCAGAACGAAGTCACGATTGTGACGGTCTACAAAGCGCAGCAGTTCCGGGCCAAACTTGTCCCAGCGACCTGTTTCCACCCAGAGATCCCCCGGCTGTACCATGGGCATCAGAATTTCGATGGCACCGGCCTTGTTCATCTCTTCACGCACAATGGCTTCGACCTTGCGCAGTACGCGCAGGCCGGACGGCAGCCAGCTATAGAGGCCTGAGGCGTTGCGACGTATCATACCGGCGCGCAGCATAAGCTGATGACTGACTATCTCTGCATTGGCAGGGTTTTCTTTCTGTGTTGATAACAGGTATTGACTGACTCGCATTACCTTGGGTCCGAAATGAATTGAATGGCCGCCATTTTATCACTTGCTTTGATGATGTCACGCGGCCAGGGCGGATAAATTCCCCTTTCCTTGCTCGAATTTAGCCTGTCGGCTACTGATTGGCGCCGGCGCTGCAATTGCCGCCGCGGTTTTGGGCGCTGAGCAGGGCTTCTTCAGCCTGAAATACCAGGGTGTCCCAACCGAGTTGCCTGGCCGGTTGGATGTTGGCCACACCGATAGAGACTGTCAGTCTTGGGCTTTGGGCCTTGGCTCTCAGATTGGCCGCCAGCACAAATTGATTGAGGCTCTGGGCAATGCGGATACAGGCTTCCGGATCCCGGTCTGGCAGTAACAGTGCCAATTGAGATTGTTGTAATCGCGCCAGAAAATGTTCACCGCTAATTTCAAAGTCCAGCAGCCTTTGGGCCAAATGCAACAGGGTTTCGCTGGCAATGGCCTGATCGCTCTGAATGAGCAACAGGCCTATCCTGTGCTGTTTCACTACCGCTTTGTGCCAGGCCTGCTTCAACAGTTGGTTGAAGCTGCGGCGGTTATAGAGCCCTGTGAGTTCGTCCTGTTGTTGCTCGCTGGTCAAGGCACTCATTTGGGCCTCAAGGGACAACAGCGCATGGTTTATCTTGAGTGTTTCCCGATTCACGGCATTTGGGGAGTTGCCACCGAAGTTTTGTTCCGCCAATTCGCTGAGCTTGTGGCTGGTCTGCAACAAGGGTTTGAGCAGGTGGCGGCCAAGTACAGCCCAGGCCACAGTTTGACTCAGAACTATCAGCGCCAGTGATCCGAGCACCAGCCATAGCAAGGTTTGCATCAGCGATTTGCTGTTCTTTTGTGCCTGGGCATCCAGGTGGGTCAGCCCTATGCCGGACAGGCGCAGAGAAAGATTATCTATGGCACTTATCATGCCGGTCATATGTGGTGCTCTCAAAGGCTGACCACTCACCACTGACAGCTGTTGTCCAAGAGCCAGGGCCTCGTCATATTCTTTGGCCGCCAGGGTAAACTGACTCAGGGTGGTTATTATCTGTTGTTGTCTCTGCCTGGTTTCGTCGAGGATCGCCTCCCGCTCGTTGGAGGGATAGGTAGGCCAGTTGTTTTTGAGTTTCAGCAGTGCCAGATGCTGCATCTGGTTGGCTTTGATGGTTTGCAGCAGCAGTTTCTGATCCTGGAGCTCGGCGATATGGGCCTTGCCTGTACGCTCCATCACCCAGAGGCTGGCTCCGCCAAAAAACACTATCAGCCCCGCAAGCAGAAAAAAACTCAGCAGTAACCGGCTGCGGATCCCCGGTAAGCCAAGTGACATGCTTCTTGGTGTTTGTGTGTTTGGGCGGGTTTGGCAATCCATGGCGCTCAACTTCCTCTTATTGATTTTTTTCACTGCCCGTCAGTGGCTTATCGCGTCTATCTCCCACTACTCTAGCAGGATTTCCCGCCATTATGGCAAACGCGGGTACCGACTTTGTGACAATGGCGCCCATGGCAATGACGGCGCAGTCGCCTATGGTAACACCATCGACGATACCGGCCTGGGCGCCAATCCAGACATCCTCACCAATCACAATCCCCTTGGATTGGCTGCTCTGACGATAGATGGGCATATCCGGCGCCATACCATGATTGAAGGCGTAGATGGTGACATTGTTGGCAATACGGGTCTTGTCACCTATCACTATGCCGCGACTGCCGCCATCCAGCGAGCAGCCGTGGTTGATACTGACCTCCCGGCCTATCTGTATCGGCCCATGCAGAAAGCAGTTGGCGGCTATCATGGACTCATCGCCCAGGGTTATCGGCCTGCCGGGTTCGGCAAACAGCTCTGCCTCGGGGGCGATAAAGCAGTTTTGCCCTATGCTGATGGTTTCAAGGGCTTGGAGCCTGGCCTGAATCGCCTGTTGCCAGGGAAGGGCCCACTCGAGATGTTTGGGTTTGAGGCGATACCAGAGCCAGGGCATCCAGGAGAGGCGCCTCTTGTGTTGCGTCTGATAGTCATCAGCTGAGGGGGTAAAATCACTCATGCACCGGCGCCGGACGCTTTGGCACAAAAGGGCTGTATGGTTTCGACCTCAATGCCTTGCTCTTGGGCATGCCAGAAGATATCCAGATCATACAGAGCTACTTGATAGCGTTTGGGGTCCGGCTTGCCTTTCTTGTAGGCGGGTCTCGGATCCTGGGCCAGCACCGCCTGAATGAGCTTATCCAGCCCGGGATAGCGTTTCTCGAGTCGGATCAGTTGTTCTACTGCGAGATGGCTGAAGCTGACCTCAACCTGCTCGGGAGCTTGCTGCGCTATGCCGCCTATCGCCTCGGGTATCGCATCCGAGAAGGGGATGTAGGGCTTGATGTCGATTATCGGAGTGCCATCGAGCAGGTCCATGCCGGAGATCTCCAGGGCCACCTTGCCTTTGCCTTGGTGGATCTGATGCAGCTTCACCACAGATTGGCCAATGCCATTGGGTCTGAAGGTGGAGCGGGTGGCAAACACCCCGAGCTTTTCATTGCCGCCGAGCCGGGGAGGGCGCACCGTGGTTTTCCAGCCCTGGGCCAGATTTTCATGAAAGCAGAACAGTAACCAGAGGTGGGAATACTGCTCCAGCCCACGCACCGCATCAATATGATTGTAGGGCGCTGTCAGTTCGACAAAACCGCGAATAAAATCCACCAAGCCCGGCTGACGAGGAATACCAAACTTCTGTTTATATGGTGTCCGGCAATAGGCAACCGCTTCTATCTGAGTCGAAAACCCCATAACGTCAGGCTTACTCCTTCGGGGTTGCCAGGCGAATAGCCTGGCCGACACACATGGCGCTGGTGTAGCAACCGGCTGCGGCTTCCTGGGTTTCGACACAGTTTTTAATGATAAGACCATTGGCCTTCATGTCGGCGGCCGCCCGGCGCGCCTCAGTGCGGGCATCGGCCATGGAAGCCGGTACACCATCGAGCTCAGACTGACAGGCATTGCCTTCAACCAATCCCAGCACTTCATATTGGCCTGTTGGCCGGCTGCCATCGAACAGCTGTACTTCCGAGGGTTTGAAATACTCCTGGATAGCCTGGCTGTCCAGGTTGGAATTGAAGCTGTATTCCCCGGCGCAGCCGCCAAGCAGCAGTACCAGAGTGGAGAGGAAAATCGGTTTCATGGCCTGGCCTTATAGTTATTCGTCCATGCTCCCGGCCATCCCGGGAGCTGTATGGGAAATTCTATCGCTTCAAATACTTTTGATAAAGCTGCCGATGACGATTGTTGAGATCCACCTGTCTGCCGTTGATAAACATCAGCTCTATCCGGCTGCTCATGGGGTCGAGAATATCGCCGCTGCTGACCACAATATTGGCCTGAAACCCGGGCGCTACCGCCCCCAGGTTGTCTACCCCCAGTATCTTGGCGGCATCTTGTGTAATGGCCTTGAGCGCCTGCTCTTTACTGAGCCCCCAAGCCACGGTTTGGCCCGCGGCCAGCGGCAGGTTACGGCTGTCCCAATCGGAGCTGAAGCCGAGGGCGAAGGGAATACCAGCGCGCTTGAGCAATGCCGGTACTCTAAATGCCTGACCTATGGGCTCATCTTCTCGTAGCGGCAAGTCAAGCGTATGGGTATAGATGACACTTGCCTCTATTTCATTGAGCGCTGCGCCCAGGCGCCAGGCATCATAGCCACCGACCAGGGTTAACTTGAATCCATACTGACGGGCCAGGGCAATGGCAGCCTCTATCTGCTGCTGCCTGTCGGCATGAACAAATAGCCGCGCCTCCTGGCGATACAGAGGCAAGAGCGCTTGCCAGCGGCTGTCTTCAAGCGCGCCTTCACTGCCTTGCTGACTCAAGGCGTAGCGTTTACCCGCTTCAAAGTGTTTGTGTATCTGTGACAGAGCGCCGTGATAGGCCTTTTGTGCCTGCTTATTTGCCTCGCTGGTACCTTGTTTTTGCGGCGCAGTTGGCCAATAGAGGTGGAACTGTGGTTTGGATGGAACCTGGGCATCTTCTATGGTCCAGGCATCCAGTGAGACCAGCGCCGATTGCCCGGCAATGCCTGTGCCTCTTGGCACTATTTGCGCGTGGGTGATACCGTTGGCCCGCACACTGGGCAGCAATTCCGAATCCGGGTTGAAGGCGCTGGCGGCTTCAAGCTGCGGATTGGCACTGCCGACATCGCGGCTGTCGACTGTTGGTCTGGCCATGGCTATCTCTACCAAGCCCAGGGTGGTATCCAGTGCTATGAGGCCGGGATAAAGGTGTTTGCCACTGAGATCAAATTCCCGGGCATTTTCAGCCGTTAATCCTGGGCCTACGGCGCTGATAACACCTTGCTCGAGCAGCACATCGGTATTTTCGAGTGTGCCTTGGCTGACGGTGTGAACCGTGGCGTTTTTCAATAATATGGCTTGCTGCTGGCGCTCGGCCGGGATCAGGTTATGGGCCTTTGCCGGTGCGAACATCAATAGCAAACCACCCAGCAGCAGATGTGCCAGCATAGATGCCATGCGTGGCAATAGAGGAAACTTGGTCACAGGCGGCTCTCCTTATTCTGGCCCCAGGCGTTGAATTGGGTATCGCATTGCCACAAGGGCTCTATGATTTCTGACGTCGTTTCGCCTTGAAGCCGCGCCGGATCACTGCCAAGAATTTTCTGGATCAGCGCCTGGCGCTCGCTGGCGATAGCCTGGGTCATTTGCTTATCCTCAGCGCGGTCGAAGTAGCGTTTGCCGCCAATCCACACTGCCTGGCTCTTGGCATAAACCGATAGGGGGTTGGCATCCCAGAGCACCAAATCTGCCTGTTTTCCCTCTTCAATTGAACCTGTTATGGCGTCTATTCCGAGCTGTTTGGCGGGGTTGATGGTTACCATCTTCCAGGCATCTTCCTGGGACATGTCGCAGTATTTCACCGACTTGGCGGCTTCCTGATTCAGGCGCCGCTGCATCTCAAAGTCATCTGAGTTAATCGAGGTGAGCACGCCGGCATTCATCATCAAACAGGCGTTTTGCGGAATGGCATCATAGACCTCAAATTTATAGGCCCACCAGTCGGCAAAGGTGGAAGCACCGGCACCATGAGCCGCCAACTCGGGGGCCAGCTTGTAGCCTTCCAGTACATGGGTGAAGGCGGTGACCTTGAAATCGTAGGCCTCGGCGAGGCGCAAGAACATCAGGATTTCAGACTGGACATAGGAGTGAATATGCACATCGCGCTCGCCATTCAGCACTTGGGCAATCGCCTGTAAACGATAATCGGGGCGAGGGGAGAGCTGCTTACGTTTCTCCCGTGAGCGCAGCTCGGCATATTGGGCCTGGGCGTCTTTATAGTCTCTGGCGGCATTGAAAGCATCACTCATCAGGGCCTTCACTCCCATGCGGCTTTGCGGGAATCTGCGGGTATAACGCTCGCCCCAGTTGCTCTGTTTGACGTTTTCCCCCAAAGCAAACTTAATCCCCTGATGGGCCCGGGTGAACTTGAGTCCCTCGGCCGACTCTCCCCAGCGCAGTTGAATAACCTGCGACTGGCCACCTATAGGGTTGGCACTGCCATGCAGCAGATTGGCGGTAGTGACGCCACCGGCCAAGGAGCGATAGATGGCAATATCATCCGGGTTAAGCACATCGGCTATTTGTACTTCTGAGGTGATGGCATCGGACATCTCATTGAGGCCGCCGTTCACGGCAATGTGGGAATGCTCATCTATGATCCCGGCAGTCAGGTGCATGTCTGCTCCCTCTATGACCTGATAACCTGCCGGAGTGCTGAGATCTGTGCCAATCTTTTCAATCTTGCCGTTGGCCATAAGCAGGTCGCTGTTGCCAATAATGCCTGCCTCACTTGAAGTCCAGAGGGTGACATTGCGGATATGCAGTTTTTCCGTACCTGGCAGCTCACTGCGGCCATAGGCTTGCAGTGGACTCGTCAAACGACTGAGATACTCGGGTTCAGTCTTTGGCCCGGTCTTTGACACAGTTTTGGGGCTTGTTGCCTGAGTATTTGTCCGCGTATCCTCTTCTGTCTCTTGCATTAAAAGCGCTTGTGGCAATCTTGAGCCGGCCAGTTGAGTCACGGTGCCATCGGCACTCAAGAGTCTTCCTCTCAATCCTTCATCATCTTGCCATAGAGTCAATCTACTGATGCCATTTATGCCGGCACCCTGCAAATTGACGCTGAAACTCAGGCGTTTGCTGTCGGCTTTCAGGTGAGCAAGCGCTATCTGTTGATCGCCACTGCTGAGGTTGCCCCTGAGTTTTCGGGGCGTTTGCTGGGTCAGTTGCAGCTCAAGATCCAATTCCAGTTCAGCCAAATGCAGGCGATAACTGCCTTGCCACTGGAATTCCGGAGCCAGCTGTTTTTGCTCTTCGCCCTGCAACCATACGCTGACTATTTCGCCGTCCTGAAACAGATTGCCTTTGGCTATCACCAGATCGGCCATATAGCCGGGCGCCAGTTTACCGACCAAATTATCTATGCCGGCGGCCGCAGCGGCTTCTGTGGTCAGCGCTGCCAATGCGGTTTCTTCGTCGAGACCGGCTTGCAGCGCCATTCTCAACCTGGGCCAAAAGGCTTTACCGTCCATGCCGTATTGGGTGAAGGAGAAGGGGATATTGTTGGCGGCCATCACAGCAGGATTGCTCGGTGCCCGCTCCCAGTGTCTCAAGGTTCTGAGTGGTACTTCCCTGGCATTGTCTTCATCACTGACCTGAGGGGCAGCGGGGAAGTTCAACGGCAATATCAACACGGGTCGATATTCTTGCAGTTCTCTCACTCTTGCATATTCCTGGCCATTTCCCAGTAAGATTGGCTGGATATCTTCTTGGCTCAAGAGTTTGGCTGCACGCAACTGGTTATTGAGGTTTCGGGTGTCAAATATCGCACCACGATTTTTTATATCGTGCAAGCGCTCAAGGGCGATATTAAATTCCGGTGACAATAAATCCTCGCGGCCGGCTGCTTTCATTTTATTCTGGTTATACCAGTTGGCATCACTGAGAGTCTGTCTTATTAACGCTATGCTTCCCATCAGGGAGTTGGGGTAGTCCTGTGGTGAATTGCCTTTATCAAAAGCCATAAAATGTCGACTTTGGGGATTATATATCAGTTGATTGCTATTCTTGTCCGCCAAAGACAGTGAAACACCAATTCCCCTGAATATTCCGTTAAGATGAGCACTCTGAACGCTGGTAAAGCCATTGCTTATCCAATTTGACGCGGCTTCTTTATCTGCCAATACATAGGAAAACCATTCTTTCTCTGCGTGAATAGCCCCATTTGCAGCCACAGCCCCTTTGGGGTTTATCCGATAGACAGGGCCTTCAATAGTTGCCGGCGATTCTGAATACTCCAAGCCATATTCGGCAAAGGGATCGATAAACCCCGGATAGATGGTGTAACCATTGAGATCTATCTTATAAGCATTTTGTGGAATTTCATTATTGGAAATAACTTGCTTTATCCGGTTATTTTCAATAAGCAGGGTAGCGTTATCCAATTGCTTACCCGGGGAGAGCATGAGTTTGGCGTGGGTTAAGGCGGTCAATCTCGGAGTATTGTCTGTCAGTTGCGTTTCATCGGCGTAGGCGCTGCAGGCCACAAGGCTGATAAACAGCAGTTTTGCGGCGGGGAAAGAGGGTTTCATCTGTTGTGGCTACCTTGTCATTATTCTTTTGGGGAAAAGTCACAGCTATCAGTAAAAAGATATGAACATCAGTATATATTCACTACTTTTTTACCAAAGAGTTACAGATATCCATAATACAAAAAGGTATCTGAGGCCGACGGGATACATGGCTGTGCTGATGTCCATAAAAGTTAACCCAGTCAAAATGTAAATGCCAAGGCGTAATTGTAAGGCTTTTTAACAGATGCCAGACGTCTATCAGACATAAAAAAGCCCCGACACTGTCGAGGCTTAAGTAAATAGATGCCTGATTAGATCAGGAAATCATCCATTGAACGACCTTTGTCTACTTCGTTCTTGAATACAGTTGGCATACGGCCTTGACCGGTCCAAGTAATAGTTTCACCATCTACAACGATTTTGTATTTTGGTGGGCGAGGAGCACGCTTCTTGGGAGCAGCCTTGGCGGCAGCAACATTACCCAGATCTTCAACAGACAGGCCAACGGCTTCCATCTGCTTACGGATATCTTCTATTTTAGAAAGACGTTCAGCTTGTGCCTTTTCTTCTTCCTTGGCTTCCTCTTCACGATCAATAATGATCTTATCCAATTTGGCAGCCAGATCGCGCAGATCTGCAACGCTCAACTCTTTTACTGCGGCCTTAAAACGACGACCGTGAGTCAATATATCAAGAAAATCGCTCATAAGTATTTTGGTCCCACGCTAATTTATAAATTGGGTTATGGTGAACATCGCTATAAATAATAGAAACTATAAGAGTCTGGATCAAATATTTTTACGCCAATTGACATTAATTTCTTTATTTAACTCAATTCTATGACCATGAAAGTTGCCAAGTGTTCAAAAAACTGGCCTTAAAGTGTGACAGAAGTGACAAACGAGCGTTTAAGTTGCTGTTGACGTTAACGTCAACAGCACGTAAAGTTGAGCCATCCTGTACTGATGGCCCTGGTATCATCGGTACGCAACCCACATTAGATACAAGGTGTAGGAAGGAAACCCTATGAAAGTATTGGTGCCAGTAAAACGTGTGGTCGATGCCAATGTGAAGGTCAGGGTCAAGGCCGACAACACAGGCGTTGAAACAGCCAACCTGAAAATGGCGTTGAATCCATTTTGTGAGATTGCGGTAGAAGAAGCCGTGCGTCTGAAAGAAGCCGGCAGTGCTTCTGAAGTTGTCGTTGTCAGCATAGGTCCCAAGGCGGCACAGGAGCAGCTGCGTACCGCACTTGCTCTGGGTGCCGACCGTGCCATTCACATCGAAACCGATGAAGAGCTGGTGCCCCTTTCTATTGCCAAACTGCTCAAGGCGGTGCAGGACAAGGAACAGGCGCAACTTATTCTGCTCGGTAAGCAGTCCATCGACGGCGATAACAATCAGACAGGACAGATGCTGGCGGCGCTCGCCGGTATGCCTCAGGCAACCTTTGCATCTGAAGTGAAGCTGGAAGGCGAAACTCTGCTGGTCACCCGGGAAGTGGATGGCGGCTTACAGACTCTGTCCATGCCTCTGCCTGCCGTGGTCACCGCAGATCTGCGTCTGAATGAGCCTCGCTATGCTTCTTTGCCCAATATCATGAAAGCCAAGCGCAAGCCGCTGGAGACCATGAGCATTGATGACCTGGGAGTGGCGCTCAAGCAGCACGTACAGGTGTTGGAGGTAGCTGCACCGGCCAGCCGTCAGGCGGGTGTGATGGTGGCTTCCGTTGAGGAGCTGGTGGACAAGTTGAAAAACGAAGCGAAGGTGATCTAAATGGCCGTATTAGTAATAGCAGAACACGATAATGCCAGCCTGAAACAGGACACAGCCAAAGTTGTCGCCGCAGCCAAAGCCATAGGGGGAGATATTCACCTCTTGGTTGCCGGTCAGGATTGTAAGGCCGCCGCCGATGCTGCCGCCAAGCTTGAAGGCGTCAGTAAAGTACTGCTGGCCGATAACCCTGCCTATGGTGCTCATCTTGCCGACAATATTGGTGAACTCATCTTGTCTCTGAGTGGTGACTACAGCCACATTCTGGCTGCAGCTTCAAGCCAGGGTAAGGACATACTGCCACGAGTGGCGGCTTTGCTGGATGTGGCTCAACTTTCTGAGATCACCAAGGTGATTGACGCCGATACTTTTGTCCGTCCCGTTTATGCCGGTAACGCCATGGCAACCGTTAAGAGTCTGGACGATAAGAAAGTGGCTACAGTGCGTGCCAGCGCCTTCGACGCCGTTGCCGAGACAGGCTCAGCTGAAATCAATCAGCTCGATAGTGTCTTTGACGCCAAGAGCAGCTTTGTATCCCAGAGCCTGACCGAGTCGGCTCGTCCGGAGCTTGGCAGCGCCAGAGTCATTGTTTCCGGTGGTCGCGGTATGGGTAGTGGCGAAAACTTTGCCATGCTGGAAGCCTTGGCCGATAAGCTGGGCGCCGCCGTAGGTGCATCGCGGGCAGCAGTGGATGCCGGCTTTGTTCCCAACGACCTGCAGGTTGGCCAGACGGGTAAAATCGTGGCGCCAGAGCTTTATATCGCTGTGGGTATCTCCGGGGCGATTCAACATCTGGCCGGTATGAAGGATTCAAAAGTCATTGTGGCCATCAACAAAGATCCTGAAGCGCCTATCTTCCAGGTTGCCGATTATGGCTTGGAAGCTGACCTGTTTGATGTTGTGCCTAAATTGAACGAGTTGATTTAATCTGTGATCTAGGTCACGATAGGCGGCTTTGGGGTAGCATCCTCAAAGCCGCCTATGTTTTTATGTGCCTCACGCCTGACATCAGGCGTCCTGAGAAGTAGAGGCGCACTAAATATCAGTAGCGGTAAGCAGGGTGATTCCGTTTATGTATCGCGAAAGGATTTGGTGCCGAAGTGGTTGCGACTTATCAAGGTCCACCGCTGGGGCTGTTACCAAATAGGGGCAGCACTGCCATAGTATATTCTGTCGGGATGACAGATTGACGTTACTATGGAGCGCTACTGAAAGGACAGGTGCTACTCGGTATGCCATTGCCTTTTCCCACCAGTTCAGTTGCCCTCCATTCGTATTTAACGAAGAACAAGACTCAATGACACTAACAAGTTATGCCGATTCGGCACTCTCTTTGTTGCCGCCGGTTGTGGCAATTTTATTGGCGATCCTCACCCGTCGGGTGTTGTTATCGCTGGGGCTAGGGATATTGATTGGAGCCTTGTTGCTCAATCAATGGTCGGTATTGGACACCGGGGTTTATCTGGGGCAAAGGGTGCTTTCCCTGGTATGGGACGATGGTGCTTTCAATGCCTGGAACCTGTATATTCTGGGGTTCCTGGTGCTGCTGGGGATGATCACTGCGCTGATCACCGTCAGTGGCTCGGCCAGAGCCTTTGCCAACTGGGCCAGACAGCATATCCGTAATCGCCGTGATGCCAAGCTGCTGACCATGTTTCTCGGCTGTGCGGTGTTTATCGATGACTACTTCAACAGCCTGGTGGTGGGCAGTATCGCTAGGCCTCTGACCGACAGATATTATATCTCCCGCTCCAAACTGGCGTATCTTTTGGATTCTACCGCCGCGCCCGTGTGCGTTATCTCGCCGGTATCCAGTTGGGGCGCCTATATTATCGCCCTTATCGGCGGCATTCTCACCGCCCACGGTTTTACTGAAGTAGGACATCTGAGCGCTTTCGTGCAGATGATCCCGATGAACTTCTATGCCCTGTTTGCCCTGGCGCTCTTGCTGTGCGTCACCTTTATGGAGCTGGATATTGGCGCCATGCGCAAACACGAGCTCAACGCCCGCAAGGGCAATCTCTATGATGAGTCCAAGGGGTTGCCCCCCGGTGCCAATGCCGATCTGCCCGAGGCGGAAACCGGCCAGGTGCACGGCCTGTTCCTGCCCATAGGTGTCTTGGTGGTGGCAACCTTCTATTTTATGGTTTCCAGTGGTGCCGATGCCCTGGCGGCAGAAAGCCTGCCTTTCAGTATCATAGGTGCCTTCGAGAAAACCGATGTGGGCTCATCTCTGTTCTTTGGTGCTTCCATCGGTCTGGTGGTGACGCTGCTGCTGGCCTTTATCCAGAAGATTGAAGCCAAGATGATCCTCAAGGCACTCACCTCGGGTGCCCGTTCCATGTTGCCGGCCATCTATATTCTGATGTTTGCCTGGACCATAGCCGGGATCATAGGCTCACTGGAAACCGGCAAGTTTATGGCCAGCCTCGCCAGTGGCAATATTCCCTTTGCCTTGTTGCCGGCCGTGCTATTTATTTTGGCTGGGCTTACCGCCTTTTCTACCGGCACCAGCTGGGGCACCTTTGGTATCATGTTGCCGATTGCCGCCGATATGGCCATGGGCAGCCACAGTGGCATGATGTTGCCTATGCTGGCCGCCGTGCTTTCCGGGGCTGTGTTTGGCGATCACTGCTCGCCGATATCGGACACCACGATTCTGTCATCCACAGGTGCCAGCTGCCATCATATCGACCATGTGTTGACTCAGTTGCCCTATGCGGTCTTGGTCGCAGTTATTTCCCTCGGTGGCTATATAGTACTCGGCTTTACCGAGTCGGTATGGCTTGGGCTTGCCAGCAGTTGTGTGCTGTTCATGCTGGGGCTGGTGTGGCTCAAGTGGCAGCAGCCCAAAAACAGTGCTGCCTAACCGGCCAATTAAAAAACGCTGCCTTGGCAGCGTTTTTTGTTACCTATATTTCAGGGCCATTGGAGTTGGAGGCGTACTCTCGTCTTGGATATTCAGGCTAAATATCTATTGATTCAAACCGGCCTTGCCAATTATTTTTGTGACAGCTCTATTGAGTTTTCCGTGATGACGCGAGCCGATGCCGAGCGGGCAAACAGAGTCAAACTCGTCGCTATGGCCAGAACAATAACCGTTGGGACAATCCAAGCTGCATAGCAAGCGTATAAGGGTAGATACTGGTTCAAAATTGCATCCAGGCTGGCAGGCATACTGCCGAGAATATGCAAGGCGTCCAGAGCGCCAAAAATCAACGCTGCCGCTAAGGTTGCAAGTACGCCAGACATGGAGACAAGGCGCCGTAGCGGCGCAATCAACAACAAGGCAATCGCAATCGGATGCAGGGCTACCACGACGGGTTGGGTGATCTGTAAAAGTTGCTCCAGACCAATATTGGCAACCATCGCTCCAATTATCATGGTGACCAGCACACTGTTACGGTAAGACACTTTACTGAATGTGCGGCTATAAAACTCACTGCCGGCAGTCGTCACGCCGATTATCGTCGTCAGGCAAGCCAATATCATCACAGCCCCCAACAGCAAGGTACCTAAAATACCAAAATGTGTTGTGGTAAAGGTGGTCAGAATATCCCCGCCGTTACTGTATTCACCGACGCTGCTGGCGCCGATATAAGCCAGGGATATATATACCAGTGCCATAGCCACAGCGTACATCAAGGCGGCAATCAGGGTGTACCTGGTAATCGCCTTTGGCTGAGTGACACCCATACTTTTAATCGCGCGGAAGATAACCCATCCAAAACCGATAGAGCCCAAGGCGTCCATGGTCATATATCCTTGAGTCACACCTTCGGCAAATGCGCTGCTTACATAGGCGCCGGTCGCCTGGGAAATGCCTTGACTCGGAAACAACAGTGCGGCGATAGCCATTGCCAGTAGGATAGCCATTAGCGCCGGCGTCAACCACTTCCCCAGGTTGTCGACCAGTTTGCCCGGATACAGGGAAAACAGCACAGCGATAACGCAGAAGATAATTGAAAAAGGACCCAGTGCGTTGTCACCGAAAAACGGGCTAAAACCGAATTGGTAAGCGACTGTGATGGCGCGAGGAATGACAAATGCCGGGCCAATCACGATAAATACCATAATCCAGAACGTGGTAGCCAGAGGGCGGGGAAGTACTGAAGTCAGGTTATCGGAGCCCCCCACCAGGGCCACAATGACCAAAGCAAAGGCGGGTAAGCCCACACCGGCCAGTAGAAAGCCTGCCATGCCCTGAAACAGGTTTTCGCCTGCCTGATAACCCAAAAATGATGGGAAAATAAGGTTGCCGGCGCCCAAGTACATTGCAAAGGTCATAAAACCCAAAGCGGCGATATTGCGTGCACTTAACATAGTCTTCCTCAAGTATGTCAGCTTTGAAGTAACCAGCAAGTGAGCGTTTTGATGACTCTGCCAGCGACTCTCACTGACAGAAAATAAAAGATAATAGCCTGTCAGCCCCGGTTGAGTTCCAGAGAGAGCAGGAGGAGATTGGCGACGGTCACTTGTTGGCGACTAGGCTGCAAACAAATTGTGGAAGCGACCAATGACATACAAAATCCAGGTTGACAGAAAATACGGGAGGAGGCTCCTCCCTGCGTGGATCCCTTATAAACCTATCTCTTGGAACCTGGCAAGCCTTAAATAGTGGGTAGTGTGTATTTCAATATTTTCTCCACTCACAGGAACAAGTCACTAAAAATTCTTTAAAGAAACATTAACGATTCAGTCTCGCAGTGATGGAAATCGGGATCCCACCAGTACTTGGGGATAAATGCCTGCCACTCTCAATTAGGGAAGGTGCGAATAAGTCCTCGTGGCACTCTGGCTTACACAGCAATTGGCATTCAAGGCATCGGACTGAAGGCATGCCGGGGCCTGTCGAAGTCGGATAACGCAGAAAGCCGGCTGCTGTGAAAGCCCCGAAGGGCGTGGCTTACAGACCTGCCTGCTGTGTTGTGCTTCTTGCAAAGGACTTGGCCATTTGCTGCAAATCACGCCTTGCATTCAGGCCTGGAAGCCGACGCAGAGCACACATGGGACTTGTTTGCACCTTCCTTAGGTATCACGTGTCCATTTTCAAGGGGTTGCAAAATAGACCCGGCCCTGATTACGGGGAGAATGAGTGCCGGTGTTGGAAGTCGAATAGCTTGTCATAAAAAAACACCTGAGCCGGAAGACTCAGGTGTTTTTTATGCTTAAGTCCGAGGTGTAATCTCGCACCTCGGACTTAAACGGTTTTCAGCGCTCACTTATCAGAGCAGACCACGACGCTTGAGCAGGGCATCGGTTGTCGGCTCCTGGCCACGGAAGTTTTTGTAAGCTTCCATAGGGGGCACGCTGTTACCCACTTCGCGGATGGTCTTGCGATACTTCATGCCGATATCCCGCTTCAGGCCGCCTTGGGTCTGTACATAGGCAAAGGCATCGGCCGCGAGAATTTCGCTCCACATATAGGCGTAGTAGCTGGCACTGTAGCCACCCGGGAAGGCGTGGGCAAAGTAGGTCGACTTGTAACGTGGTGGCACGGCTTCAATGTTCAGGCCGTGCTTTTCAAGCGCCTTGGCTTCAAACTCGGCGACATTCTGCAGCGGTGCGTTTTTGTCCAGCGAATGCCATTCCATGTCGACCAATGCAGCAGCCATATACTCCAGGGTGTCGAAGCCCTGGTTGAAGCTGCGGGACTTCAGCAACTTGTCCAGCATCGCCTTGGGTAAAGGCTCGCCGGTTTGGTAGTGCTTGGCATAGTTGGCCAACACTTGTGGATGACCGGCCCAGTCCTCTTCGAAGGTGGATGGGAACTCGACAAAGTCACGGGATACCGCAGTACCGGACAGGCTGGGGTAGGTTACTTTGGAGAACATGCCATGCGTGCCGTGGCCCAACTCGTGGAACATGGTGGTTACTTCGTCATAGCTGACGAAGGTGGCTTCGCCTTCCGGTGCCTTCTTGATGTTCATCACATTGACCACCACAGGCTTTTCACCCTTGAGCAGGTTCTGGTTGACGAAAGAGCTCATCCAGGCACCGCCGCGCTTGCCTTCACGGGCGAAATAGTCGCCGTAGAAGATGGCCATGCTGCTGCCATCGGCATCGAACATTTCCCAGGCTTTGACGTCCGGGTGATAAACCGGCAGATCCGGCCGTGGCTTGAAGGTTACCCCATAGAGTTGGTTGAGGGTAAAGAAGACGCCGTCTTCCAACACTCGATTGAATTCGAAGTAAGGCTTGAGGCTGGCTTCATCCAGATCATATTTCTCCTGGCGCACCAGTTCGGCATAGAAGGCCCAGTCCCAAGGCTTGAGCTGGAACTTGCCACCAGTCTTGTCGATCATCGCCTGGATATCGGCGGCTTCTTTCTGGGTGTTGGCGACAACGGCCGGCACCATGGAGCCGAACATCTCATAGACGGCCTCGGGTGTCTTGGCCATCTGTGGGCTCAGGCGGTAACTGGCCCAGTTATCAAATCCCAGCAGGGCGGCGCGTTCGGCGCGCAGTTGCGCCAGGCGGGCCACCAGAGAGGCGGTTTCGTTTTCACCTTCAAGGCCGCGATAGGCCGAGGCTTCCCAAATCTGTTTTCTCAGCTCTCGGTTTTTCAGCTGAGCCAGCACAGGCTGGCGAGTGGTGTTGGTGATGCTGATCAGGTATTGACCATCGAGCCCAGCGGCCTTGGCATCGGCCGCGGCATTGCGAATGGCCGAGTCGGACAGACCTTCCAATTGAGCAACGTCAGTAACAGTTACGGCGATTTCTTTGTTCATCCGCATCAGTCGTTGCTGGAATTCGTTCACCAGCTTGGACTGCTCTTCGTTCAAGGCGCGGATCTGGGCTTTTTCGTTCTCGGTCAGCTTGGCGCCGGCGAGCACAAAGCGTTGGTGGTACACCTCAATAAGGCGCACTTCTTCGCTGCTCAGGCCCAATTGCTGCCGTTGAGAGTAGAGGCTGTCGATGCGGACAAACAGCTCCGGGTTGAGGTTGACGTTGTCTGAGTGGGCCGCCATCTTGGGCGCCATTTCACCCTGAATTTTACGCAGTTCAGGGTTGGAGTTGGAGCCGGTCAGATTATAGAAAACGCTTGAGGCGCGGCTTAGCAGTTCACCGGATTTTTCCAGGGCGACTATGGTGTTGGCAAAAGTGGGTTTCTCTGGGTTGTTGGCAATGGCCAACACTTCCTGGTAGTGCTCGGCAATACCGGCTTCGAGTGCAGGCTTGAAGTGTTCATCTTTGATCAGGCGAAAATCCGGGGCCTGATATTGCAAGGTGCTCTTGGCAAAAAGTGGATTGCTTTGAGTGGCTTCCGCACTTGCCAGATTTGTGTCCTGAGGATTGTGGGCGCTGCAGCCAGAAATAGCCAGTGTGGCGCCAACGGCCAGCGCCAGAAGAGATTTTCGCATTATTATGACTTCCATCTTTAGTTATGAGTTTTTTAGCGCAACTTAGCACTTGTTGCTTAAAAGTGGCTGAATTTAATGTTTATAGCCTACATAATCGCGACGTTTGCAGGCCAGCAGCTTATTGATAAAGAAGTGTAACAAATTGATTTTAATGGGTAGATTCAGCGAATGCTGAATCAATGCTCAAGTTTGGCTGCATGGGGCATGCATCCTGTATTTATGTGGTAAAAAGTGTAAAATTGCGGCCGGAATTTTTCTCAGGGGAGAGCCGTTTTGGCGCAACTTTATTTCTACTATTCGGCGATGAATGCCGGGAAATCCACCTCTTTACTGCAGTCATCCTATAACTATCGCGAGCGCGGCATGCATACCCTGGTGATGACCCCGGCGATAGATGACCGTTTTGGAGTGGGAAAGGTCGCTTCCAGGATCGGTATTGAATGTGATGCACGTATTTTTGCCCATGATGACAATCTGCTCGAGATGATCCGCGCCGAACATGAGCGTCAGCACCTGAATTGTGTGCTGTTTGATGAATCCCAGTTTCTCAGTAAAGAGCAGGTCAAACAGCTGGCCTATGTGGTCGACATCCTGGATATTCCTGTACTTTGTTACGGTTTGCGTACCGACTTCCAGGGCGAGCTGTTTGTTGGCAGTCAGTACCTGTTGGCCTGGGCCGACAAGCTGGTAGAACTGAAAACCATCTGTCACTGTGGTCGCAAGGCCAATATGGTGATCCGTCGTGATGGGGCGGGTAACCCGGTGCGCGAGGGTGAGCAGGTGGCGATAGGCGGCAATGAGAGTTATGAGTCTGTCTGTCGTAAGCACTACCGCGAATTGATTTGGGACTGATGCGAGGCATCGCGTTTGCAAGCCCAAAGTGACAAGTTCAATAGTAAAAGCCCAGGCGAACAGCCAAAGATATAAATAAAGAGATAAAGAAAGGAAGCTTATGTCGTCTATTTCCCCTGCTGGAAGCCGTATATCCAGAAAGCGGTTGCCGGGTTTGTTGCTGTTGTTGCTGGGCTCAGTTTTGCCATTGCAGGCCGTTGCAGATAAAGCCGTTCCCGCCTCAGAAATTAAAGTGATTCAAAAGCTTATTTTTGAAAGGAAGATGGCAGAGGCGGCGCCCAGACTGGATGCGGCCATAGAAAATTACCCGGACTCCGGGCGGCTGGCATTTTTGCTTGGGCAGCTTTATTACTTCAGCAATATCCCCAATTATCCCAAGGCGGTGGCGGCCTATGACAAGGCCGAGTCCGCGCTGTCCAAGGACTCTGAACTGTATTTTTTCCGCGCCGCGGCCAAGGCTCAGGTGCTGTCCGCTTATTCCCAACGCCTGCGTCCGGACTATAGCGGCGCACTGGCCGATTACCGCAAAGCCGAGGCTTTGGGATCGGAGCGTGATCTCAGGTTGGATATTGCCAGGACACTCTATGAAACCCGGGACTATCCGGCAGCGCTGGAGCAGATAAACCGCTATCTCAATAACAAGCCTCAGCTTTGGGCCGATGGCCAGATGCTCAAAGGCAATATCCTGGCACAAATGGGCCAGCATGAGGCGGCGCTCAAGAGTTATAAACGAGCCGCGAGACAGTATGACTATCTGGATAAGCTGCAGTTTTATCAGGCCGTCAGCTTGCGGGCGTTGGGACGATCCGATGAGGCTCTGGCGCAGCTCGATAAGGGATTAAAGCGTCAGGGCCGTGCGTATTTTCAGCTTGTCTATCTCAAAGCCATGCTGAGCTATGAGCAGAAACAATACCAAGAGGCCGCCCTGTTGTACCAGCAGCTGATTGAAAGGCGCCGCGGCTGGGCCTTACCCTTACTGGGCTATTACAACAGCTTAAGCCAGATGGGAGAGGGACCCATCAGCATCAGCCATATACTGGATCTGGCACTCGAGCTTGACCCTGAAGTGGTGATCCACTTTCATCAGCAGGACCTGTTGCGGCTGTAACGCCGGCGGCCAGTTACTCGGGAATATTCAACTGGCGCTGGGAAGATGCTTTGCGCTTATAAGCCAGATCCAGGCTGGCCAGCTCGCCATGAATGGCCAACAGCGCCTGGGCCAGTTGATAGATAAGCCAACTGTAACCGCTGAGTGCGAAACCTTGATGGGCCGATTCCGGCGAGTCGTCGCTCGGCTCAGATGGCAGTTGCTTAAGTAGCTGTTGCTGCAATTGATAGCCGAGTCCCAGGGGGAGTTTGGGGCAGTCGGGTGTGTTGCCGGCCACATAGTCCGCCAGATAGGCAAACTCTCGCTGCAGCCCGCTGGCCACCAGTTTGACTCTGGCATAGGCCTCATCTTCTTCGGCCTTCCAGCGGGTGAGCAGCAGTAGCTCCAAAAGCGTGATCACCCTTATCTGTTTGTTGGCCAGCTCGGTCAGAGTAGCAGCCTCTTTCTTCAAGGTTTGGCTTTCCCATTCCAGCGAAAACAGCAGTTTTTTCTGCGCCAGCACCGCCTTCATCGCTGTTTCCAGAGACTTACGGGCATTTTCCGGCTCTTCCTGGCCGGCATTGAGATGCTGCTCCAGCACTTGGGTCATGATTTTCAGTGAGCTTGCCAGCTGGGCCCGCCAGTCCTGTTTGGCCTTGATTGGCAGCACAAACAGGGATACCAGCACGGCAATCACGCAGCCGATGAGAATATTGGCGGTGCGCCATAAGGCTTCCGAGGTGTCGTGGTTGGCGTCACCTATCACTATGATCATGGTGAACCCAGCCACCAGGTAGGCATAGCTGTAGCGGCCGGCATTGATATAACAGACTATGCTGACCCCGAGGATCAGTAAGCCCATCAAGTCCCAATAGCCGCCCATGGTGATCACCAACAAGACCCCATAGGCCGAGCCCAAGCAGGTGCCTATGGCCCGCTGCAGCGATTTTTCGATAGCGCCGCCCACTTGTGGCAGGCCCATCATGATGATCACTATGGTGACCATGCTCCAGACAAAGTGAGGCAAAGACCAGATGGCGTTGATGGCGGCGGCAATAAACAGCGCCAAGGCCAGTTTTACCGTGTGTACGGCGCGGGAATGGCGATAGATGAAATCGGCGAAGGCGGAGGCTCTGGCAAACAGGGGCATGGCAGTGTCTCAAAAAGCGTATGGGTTGACCGTCAAGGGCAATTATGACAGAGATGAATCGCGATGGAGTCGGCGGTGGCCGCGAAAGGTGCAAACTGGGAGCCACAATTGCTTGACGGCAAAGCCTTTATGCGCTGGATCACAGCTTGTCCCCTGGTGGCATCATTCGAATGTGGTTTTTTGCCTGGGGCAGGTTTACAAGAGGAGGCCCGGGTTAAATCCAGCGTCTGACTCTCTGGCAATAGGTGCGGTAGGGTTCACCAAAGAGCTGCTGCATCGCCCGCTCTTCGGGAAGGATCTGAAAGCGCTGTAAATAGGCAATAAACAGGGCGACCAAGATCAGCAGCCAGAGTGAGTTGAGGAAAAATGTCTGCGCCAGCAGCAAGAACACAAATCCCAGATACATGGGATTGCGTGAGCAGCGATAAATCCCCGAGGTTACCAGCGTTGAACTTTGCTCCGGCACCCTGGGATCCGGTGTCGTCCCATGGCGTTTGAAACTGAGCACTCCCGCCAATGGGATAATCAGCCCGGCCGCCAACAGAGAAAAAGCAAGGCTCAGGCTGAGGGTGGAATGCAGGCCGGAAGAGGGCAGCCAATAGGACGTCAGTTGCAGCAAAAGAGCAAACAGCAACAAGAGAGCCAGGGGCGGCAGTTTCTTTTCCAGTCCAGACATGAATGATGCAGCTGTGAGTATCAGGTGCCGCTTAAGATGACACGGCCCAAGCTGT
The DNA here is from genome assembly GCF_056497865.1 of Shewanella sp. VK101. Lineage (NCBI taxonomy): Bacteria > Pseudomonadati > Pseudomonadota > Gammaproteobacteria > Alteromonadales > Shewanellaceae > Shewanella > Shewanella sp. VK101. The sequence goes on along the minus strand of NZ_CM151402.1, from coordinate 3,342,361 downwards.
GAATACAAGCACTAAATACAAGTTGTTAACGCCTGGGGCTCTTGCCAGGGTGATAACACTGCATTCCTTGCTATGAAGCTATTTAGGCGCTGCGGTTTCCTTGCTTGAGCTGTTTCATAAACTGCATAAAGTGAGGCCGAAACTCATCGAAGAGTGGATTTTTACGTTGCTCCAGCATCACTTCACTGAAGAGTTTAAGGCCAACGGCAAAGGCGGCAGCCTGATCTTCATCGAAGTCCTGTCGCTGTTTGATTTTGTCCACTATGGCAAAGATATCGTCGTGATTGCCGACTTCGAATTTGAGCGCCTGTTGATAGCTTGATGGCATACCGTTTTGATCTTCGAGATGCTCGACACTGATACTGTATTTGTGTTGTTTCATTGAGGACTCCATTGACTAGAAGCCGCCGCGCGGCAGCGGCGTGGATATGAACCGGGACAGCATTGCAAAAGCGCTGCGAATAAACACTTTAACTGTCAGGGAGCTCTCAAGGATAAGGGATTTGCCTAAATTTACATGCCAGAGTGCCAGCAGCGGCCGGGCCGCGTGACATAGATTTCCCGGCAGCGGCTCTGAAACCGTTCAGGCAACAATGCTGGCAAGCATTGGCTTGGTGAGCCTGCCGGGATAGGTGCTGCCTATCTGTTTTTCATCGGGGTATCGTAGAGGCGCTTGGTGCAGGCAAAGTTGGGGCCTACGTCTTCCCGGGTGCCGTCTGAGCCGTGATCGTTATCCAGACGCCAACTGAACATGCCCCGCAAGCCATTGTGAATGGCGAACTCAGTCCACTGCTCAACTTGTTCGAGCGGAGTTTGTACCCGGGAGTTTTCACTGCAGACTCCACCCATCAATATCTCGGCTTTTAAACCGGCATCGAGCCAAACCGCAGCATCGCGGGCGGTATTGATGGAGGAGTAGTCCTGCATTTCCACCGCATCGACATTATCGTTAAAGGCCTGGATCGCTCCCTCTCCGTAGAGGTAACTCGGCCCTTCCCCGGGCCAGGGGACTGAAACGGCAATTCCGACACCGGCGGCACGAAACTCAGGCCCCAACTGAGTGACGAATTCGGCCACTTGCTTCATCGCCTCTCTTTCTTCGGCGTCTATGTTTATCCCTGTGTAGTGATTGTCCTTGAGCCAGGAGACAATATTGCGGGTCGAGAGATTGTTGTCACTCTTGTTACTGGCAACGCTTGCCTGTATGCCTTCACTGCCAATTCCGGCATAAAGCTCGATACCCGGCGCTTGAGAGAGCAGCTGATCTTTGATGGCATCGGCATATTTGCCACTCATTTCAATACAGTAACCACCAGAGTGAATTGCCGACAACTGGCCGAATGCCAGGCTGTAGCGACTGGCAAGGTGCAGTGGGACCAGGTTGTTGACCAGATTATTCAGGCCAACAGGATTCCAGGTATCGTACCAGGTAGCGATTTCAAAACCTTGGCTTATTTGTGAGTTCATAGGGTGTCCTCCATGACATGGCTGAAGTGGCGATAACCTTGGGCTTCCTTGTCCTTGTGGTGCTGTCGGTTGCCGGGGATATGCCGGGTCACAAATCTATAGTCGATGCTGTCCATTTAAGCAATCTGGTCCAGCCTGTAAGCCTTGCTTGTCAGTATCTGTGTCAGTTCATGGACTTACACAAAAAGACCCGGCCAAATGGCCGGGTCTGTCATTGATAGCTGCGTGAGTCAAGTGAGATCAGAAGGGGGCGTCGATATCCACCACATTGATCAGCTTGTGGTTGACGAACTCTTTCAGGCCTAAGTCGATCAATTCGCGGCCATAGCCGGAGCGGCGGATACCGCCAAAGGGCAGATCGGCCTTGACCATGGTGGGGTGGTTGACAAACATCATCCCGGTAGAGACTTGTTTGGCTACCGCCAGACCGCGTTGTTTGTCGGCGGTGAATACCGAACCACCGAGGCCGAAGGGAGAGTCGTTGGCAATGGCAATCGCTTCCTGTTCATCTTTGGCCTTGAGGATCATGGAGACAGGGCCAAAGAACTCCCAGTAGTAAGCCGGGTTGTCCGGGTTGACATTGGTGAGTATGGTCGGCTGCACAAAGGCGCCTTGCTCCGGCACTTTGGGGCCGACTTCGGTAGCCGTGGCACCATGCTCAACCGCTTCACGAATTTTCTGCTTCACTTCATCTGCTGCGCCCTGGGATGACAGTGGGGCCAGGGTAGTATTCGGATCCATGGGGTCGCCGGCTTTAAGCTTGGCCACACCTTGGGTATAGCCTTCCATAAACTTGTCATAGATGGCTTCCACCAGGATCATTCGCTTGGATGAAACACAAACCTGACCCGCATTCCAGTGACGGCCGAACACCGCCCAATCTATGGTTTTCTCGAGTTCGGCATCTTCCAGCACGATAAAGGCATCAGAGCCGCCCAGCTCCAGGGTGGATTTTTTCAGCGCCTTGCCGGCCTGGGATGCGATAACGGCGCCGGCACCTTCAGAGCCGGTCAGGGCCACGCCATGCACCTTGGGTGAGTTAATGATCTGTTCGATTTGATCCCGGGTGGCATACAGGTTTTGGAAGGCGCCCTGCGGCAGCCCGGCATCACGCATCAGGCTCTCAAAGGCGGCGGCGCACTGAGGCACATTGGAGGCGTGTTTCAGCAGCAGGGTATTACCGGCTGAAAGCTGTGGTGCCAGGATCCTGGCAATCTGGTAGTAGGGGAAGTTCCATGGCTCAATGGCCAACAATACCCCCAGAGGTTCATTGACTAAAAGGGCTTCCCCTTCGGCGGGATCGGCCACCGGCAGTTTCTGCGGTGCCAGCAGTCTCTCGGCATGCTCTGCATAGTATTCGAGGATTTGTGCCGACAATTCTACTTCGGCCTCCGCCTCTCCAATGACTTTACCCATCTCCAGAGTCAGCAGCTCTGCATAGCGGCGCTTGCTGTCTCTGAGCAGGGCTGCAGCCCGATTGAGTATTTCAGCCTTGGTGGCGAAGGGCGTATTGCGCCAGCTCAAGAAGGCCTGGTGGGCCGATTCAATCGCCTCGGTGACTTGGACGTCAGTGGCGTTGGGGAATTCTTTGATGAGCTCTCCCGAGAAGGGATTGATCGTTGCATATGCCATGTGTTCCTCCCAGCGTTGCAAGTAATAGGGTATTGATGCCAACTCCTGGCATCGGGTGAAAATGTTTGGATTTATCGTGGATTCCGGCCCTCAGAGGCGAGTGGCTGGAAATAAAGCTCAAACCTTTCTACTCCTTAAATGGCGATAGTTGTGTGATGAGTGTCACGCAAATCCCCGGGGTTCCGCCGGCCGGTGATTTTTAATCCTTTTTTGTTAGGTCTTTGTTTTTAAAAAACTTAAAAACATCTTTGACTAACAAAAATGTAACCTTGGGCCTTGCTGTTATTTAAAGAAGGCTGCAAACCAACTCGCGGAGGGTTTGCAGCTCTGGCTGTTGTCAGTCCTGGCGGCGATAGCGCTCGGCCATGGCGTTGGCGGCTATCATCGCCTGATAGACATCATCGGCGCTGATAGCCATAGGCATATTGCCCATGGTATCGCCTTCGGCGCAGGCGATTTCGGCGACCTTGCGCCACTCTTCTTCGCAAAAGTGCTTCAGCCCCATATCTGCCAGAGTCAGCGGCAATCCCGCGGTTTTAATGATGCGGACAACATTGTCTATTTCACTCTGTGGAGCGTTTTCCAGCACCAGTTGGGTCAAGAGGCCAAAGACCACCTTCTCGCCATGTTGGGCGCCATGCAGCTCGGCAACCGCTGACATACCATTGTTGACCGCATGCGCTGCCGCAAGGCCACCGGCTTCGGCGCCGACACCGCTTAAATAGATGGTTGCCTCTATGGTTTGCTCAAGCGCCGGGGTGACTATCTTGTTGTTTACCGCATCCATTGCGGCGGCAACGTTTTCACTCAGCAATTGATAGCACAGCTGCGCCAGTCCAAGGCCGGTACGCGAGGGCTTTTTCAACACCAGGTTAACGCCATCGGCCTGATAACAGGCCCTGGCTTCAAAGTAGGTGGCCAGGGCATCGCCTATACCCGCGGCAAAGAAACGCGCCGGTGCTGCGGCGATGATGCTGGTGTCGGCAATCACGGCATCCGGATTCTGTGGCAGGAATAGATAGCGTTCAAACTCACCCGCTTCGGTATAAATCACTGACAGAGCCGTACAGGGCGCATCGGTTGACGCTATGGTGGGGTAGAGAACGACGGGGTGCTTAAGGTGAAAGGCAACGGCCTTGGCGGCATCCAGTGTCTTACCGCCGCCGACACCCACTATTACGTTGGCATGAGCCTGCTCAGCCAGGGCGGCAAGCCGCTGGATCTCGGCTTCACTGCACTCGTAGTTGAATTTTTCCAGTTGGTTACTGATGTCATTTTGCTCAAGACCCGCCAGGGCTTCATCCTCAAGCCTGCCGAGAATAAACTCATCGGCAATAATAAAAGCATTGTCGCCGAAGTCATGCACATATTCGTGCATTTGCGACAATAAGCCTTTGCCAATAATGAACTTTTTGGGAGATGTGACGGTACGTGGAACTGCTGTGCTCATATGGCCTCCATTACATTCAGACTCGGATCCTTGTTCAAAGAGACTCTATCACAGCCAAGATTTAAAGCTATGGCGCAACTGTCTGGTTTTTGTTGTGTTGGTGGCAATAAAAACTGGCTTTTGGTTTGAATGGCTAATTGAATAACTGGGATTTTTCTTTTATCTGGTGAGTCTGTGGCGCCAGTGGTCAAGTCCTTGGCGGGCAAGGGGAGAGCGGCGGCAAGTTGGTTGCAGCCACCGTCTTTTGCAGGAATGACGTTCGGCCGCTATCCATTTCCTTTAGGAGGGGATTGACGGCATTGGTTCAGCAGGGTTTGCAAGTGGCCACCGAGCTGCTGATCCTTGATATCAGTGCCGTTTTTCAGTAGCTGTTCGACATCTGCCAAAGCCTTGTCTATTCCCTGGGATTCGATAAGTGTGCTGACATAGGCGGCGAGATCCGCTCCCTTATTCAGCAGTGCGGCTGCGTTTTCAAAACTGAAGCCCTGCTCCAGTAATTGCTGAATTTGGCCGAGCAGCTCGCTGACCCTGGCGGGCTCGGCCAATACGCCATCGACCTGGATCAGCTCACCAAGCGGATCGCGGCTGAGCTTTTCAGCGACGCAGGCGGTTACCGAGCTGACCTCGGCGCTGCGATTGATGGCATCCAGACCTTGAGAGCGGATCTGCTCAATGGCTTGTTGCAACTCTTGATCTTTGGCGAGCCACTGCTGCTCCAGTTGCGCCTTTTCATCTGCGGCAAACCAGCCGCAGCCGGAGAGTGTGCCAAGGGCCAGGGCCGAAAGCATCCAGAGAGCGGTTTTGGGGTTAGGGAAATACTTGCCTAAGGTGTTGGCTAGCTTCATCCACAGGACTCCTGAAAAGATTCTCAGAGTTCACAGTATCCGCCATCAGCCTTAAGCCGGGCTGAACAGCTTTGAGTCCTTGATACGGTTTGCGCGAACGCAGGCTTGGCAGTGAGGTCAAAAAGATAGACGGGGAGCCTTGGCTCCCTGCCTTAAAGATTAAAGCCCGGCGAACGTAAAGGGCTTGGCCGTGACAAAGTCCGACAGCGCGTTACCTGAGTAAATGCTGTTGTTGTTGATGGTCAGCTTTTTCACATCTTGCTGTTTATTGAAGTCGATGCCCTTCATATCGACCCAGAAGGTGTTGGGGGTTAAGGCGGTTTCAAAGTAATACACCCGATTTTTATGATCCGAGACCGAGCGCCACCGGGTCGAAGAGATATTCGGCTCAGTCTCGGAAGCTATGCCGAAAGGCACAGAGGCGTTACGAATGACGCTGAAGGCGCCGGCAACCGCCACCCGGGTATTGGCTGTCTTGGGAATGGCATCCATATAGAAAGAGGCCCTGACAAACCTGTCGGCGGCGCGGTTGGTTCCCGGCAACATGGTAAAGCCGCCAATCTGCTGCCAATACTGGTTCAGTGCCAGCTGCTGCTCGAAGATGGGGGAGTTGGTCATAACCCGGTACTTTTGGTCGTGATGGATCACCAGCTTGCCGTCTATGTACTCGAATATGGCACTGTCACCTACGGCATCGGAAATCGACAGATGCAGGGTGGCAAAGCGTTGGGTACCGGGAATATTGGCGGAAACCACTACAAAAGGCTCGGCTCTCAAAGCATCGACGGCTTCGGCGACAGTGGCAAAGTTATCCAGCACATATTGCACCCAGGCGGCGACCGACAGGCCTTTTCGTTTACCCTGGTACTCGGGATAGCTCGACTCTGCCAGCCATAACAGATTGGCCACCAGGCCCTTCTCGTTCATGCCGTCGGTGCTGGAGATATCAAAGGCGCTGGTGACCAGGCTGCCGTAGCGTGAAGTCCAGGCGACTGAGTTGTCGCCGACTGCCCCATGGCGCTGCATGCCGCGGGGAAACAGCCACAGGCTCGCCGGGATTTCGTCGCGCCAGTCCATGGAGCGGGCGGTGATCACCAACTGCTCTTCGCCGTGATAGACGGCGCGGGTGCAGGCCTGCGCCGTAGTGCCGATAACCAGCATTAAGGCGCTGCTGATTAAGGTGATGAGTTTCCGATTCATAGTGACTTCCCTGTTTGATTGCTAAAGAGAGTTAAAGGTGTTGAACGCGTAATGGCAAGCCGGGTTGTTAATCCTGGCAATTATCTCAAGTGAAACAGCGCCTCCAAACCTGGGTTTTCTGTGTCTTCCCCCGGATGATACAGGTAGCAGCTGATGCGGGCATAGTTATCCAGATCGCCGCGCCACAGGCAGCTGGCTTCAATATCCCGCTCTTGTTGCTGAAAACGGATCCTAAGCACCTTGGCATCGCCGTTCAGCACCGGCTCTATGGCTGCTGTTCCTTGAATGCTTAAGCCTTCTATCTCCCGGCGCACCTTAAGTTCGCCGCCCTGCTCATAAATGCTCATCTTGCCCGTGTAGCTGGCATCTGAGTCAATGGCTTTGCCAACCAGCTGATAATTGCCCTGCAGATACTGCTTAAAAAGCTCATCTACTTCGGCAAATGCCGCAGGCGCCAGGCAGAGGGAAAACAATAGTGCCAAACGGCGAATAAACGGGTTATTCATTGACCTTCCTTAGATTTGTATATCTATAGCTTGGTGCATCTTTGCTGCCGCTCTGGCAGCCTTTTTTACTGTTTCAGAGCCTTGTTGTGGTTGAAGTCGGCAGCGGCACGTATCAGTGCCTTGAAAGCCGTTTCATCCAAGGATTGGCCCTCGGTAATATCTATGGCTCTACGCTGTTTGCCCTCAAGACCTGCATTAAACAGCTTGTGGGGATCCGGCAGCGAAGCGCCATTGGCAAATGTCAGTTTCAATTTGGCTTTGTATGACTCGCCGGTACAGAGTATGCCTTGGCTTGACCATACAGGTACGCCGGACGGGTTCGTTGGCTTTACCCATTTGCATTCTTCAACTGCCTCGGGAATAGCTGCCTTGATAAGTTCGCGGATATGGCCAAGCATCTCGGCGCGCCAGCCGCCCAGGGCGGCAATCTTGTGGTCGATAGAAACACTACCGTCGGTTTGCTGCAATTTTTTGTCCATTTGTGTTCTCCCTGGCTCGCTTGCGAGTGCGAGCCTGACTCTGTGTTATTTGACAGCAGGATAGACCAAGATGGATAACGCTGCTCCAGCGAACGTCGATTCAATGGTCACTGCCCAACAGTCTTGCAATCGCCTGCTGCGCCGCCGGTGCACACTTGATGATACCCACCATGTCTATCCAGTCCAGGCTTTCTATCTCGGCGGCGGTAATGATGTCGCCACTAAAGCCCGCGCTGAAACAATGCATGGTCAGCTCAGTGTTCTCGAAGCCGAAGGCCTTATCCGTAATGCTGAACCTGTGGCAAATGGTGTCTTGCTGCAGATTTATGCTGAGCTCTTCCTTCAACTCCCGAGTCAGGGCTTGTTCAAGGGTTTCACCCGGTTCAGGTTTGCCGCCGGGAATAAAGTACTTATCTTTGCCCTTGGATTTGACACACAAGACTTTACCGTCTTTTTCATATAGCCAGGCTACACTTTGCAATTGTTTCATGGGGTTCCTTGTTTACAACTAAGTTTACAACTAAAACCAAATCAATAACTGCCAGACTTTCCCCAGCAGACTCGGGAAGAGTCGCGGCAGTAACAGCGCCGTCAGGGCAAATACTGCCAGTGTCAGCCACCAACCCTGGCTGCCGATAAAGGCTTGGCCGTTGCTCCACAGGGCCAGATGTTTATTGGTTGCCAACCAAAGCAGCGCCGCGGTCGGCACGGCAAACACCAGAGCGGCCAGTTGCCCCATGAGCAGGCCAACAAGCCAACCGGAGTTGGTCTTGCTGCGCGCAGTTGATGACCCTTTGCCGCTGTTTCTATTTCGTGAGCTATGTTTCATGGGCGATGCTTTATTGACCGTGTGTTATGGACAGTTCATGCTCTTTATCTGAGAGCAAGTGCTGTGGTGATTGCCCCTTTGGTGTCTTTGGGGCAGTAAAATACTGCTGCGGTTGGATCAGTTTAACCCCCAACATATTGGCCAAATATTGCTCCAGGAACACCTTGTGACTGGCACCGACTATCACCAGCACCCGGGCTCCAGGGTTAGCTGCCACCACGCGCATGATGTGGGAGCTCATGTTGAGATTGCGTATCTCCCAAAGGGCAACCCGGGAGAGCGCCGCATCCTGGGTTAAATCTTTATCGATAAACAGGCTCCACTCCTGGTCAATGACGGCCCTCTGGTACTCCTGGCTGTTTAGCCAGGAAAAGAGCGGCAACCAGTTGCCTGTCTCAAGCGCCTCTGTCTTTAGCCTTTGTGGCTTGTTGATATAGTCGCTTTTGGCCAGAGCGGCGGCATGAGGCGACTGATTGTAAGACTCCAGCAGCCGCGCTTCGATGGAGCGGTAGAGATCTTTATCCAGATGATCATCTATCGGATAAATGCGCTTGAGCTTCAGGGCCATGGCCAGGTTATTGCCAAGGGTGTTTTTCTCGTTATTGCTCGCGGCAAGTTGCTCCAGATAGTGCTGCAACTCGGTGGAAATAGTCTGGCTTGCCGCGGTTTTGTCCAAATAATGCCAGTGCAGCAGGGCTATCTCTTTGTGATAGGCGGCAACGGCCAACTTGATGAGCCTTGCTCGCTGCACAGGTTCAAGGCTTGTCTCGTCCAATAAGGGCTCCAGACTCTCAAGCGCCTTTTGCGCCGAGAGCCGCAACTCCTGCTGCTCCTTTATCGCCAGCGCCAGAAATCTTTGTCCCACAAAATGATCCAACACAGTTTGATACTCGCCTGAGCCGTTGATCATGGTGGCGATATCCTGTGGCCGCAGTGACTCTACAGCTATGGCCGTAGGCTGGTAACGGGAGAGTGGCTCAAGGATCGAGGATAGAGAGCAGCTGTCCAATTGCTGTTTGATATTGCTCAGGTGCAGGCTGCCAAGCACCATCACCTGGGTTTGCAGCTTACTCTTGGCACTGAGTTGTTGCAGTGCACTCTTTGTACTCTCTGTGCCTAAAGCGGCAGCTTCTGTGGCGGTTGCATGAACTTGGGCAATACTCGATGCCGCCAGGCAGGCAAGAAGAAGCAGTACTTTGGTGGCCAAATTGAGTCTCCAAATTATGATTGTTTTTTTTACCCTATATCCGTGTTGGATACGACCGGCATCGGACTAAGGGGCTTTGCAACATCGGCTGGGCAGTATTTTGGGGTTTCACTAAGAGGGGAGAGAGCCCGACTTTCCCTGTCGCATGCAGCTGCCTGATGTAACAGGCAGAGAATCGAGCCTTAGTCGTAGCATCCAAGCTCTAAAGTATAAAAGCGTTAGCCGCTCTTGACTGGCGTCAGATTCGCGTCAAGCCATCCATTGCCAATGCCGTTTCAGGTTAATGGATAGCCACTGTGTATACAAGAGGGGATACAAGAGGGGGAATACAAGAGGATATAAAAACTGTGGATGCTGGTGGGACAGAACAGTGAAGCTATAAGACTCAGTTAGTGCATTTATTTTCTAAGCGCAGGTGGAACTTTGCCCCTCCGAGGCATGGAGAGTAACGCATCGCGTTGGCTACGAACGAGATGCATGGACGCCGAGCTGGCTCATACCCGGGGAAGTGTATGGCCGAGACATAGCCTCGAGGGATAATGAGCCAGCTCACCCTCCTTGGTTTGTGCTCGAAGCACCTTGCTATGCAACTAGCTATGTAACTAGCTACGCAACTAGCTACGCAACTAGCTATGCAACTCGCGCCGCGTCACAGATGTGCCTGTGCGAAAATTTGCGGCAGGTAATAGGAAAATCCGCCGCTGTAAGCCCTGCAAGTGTTGGTGGGGGGGAATTGTCCCTGTTGACTGAATACAAAAACACCCGCAACGGCGGGTGTTTGGGATATCACATCTCTGCGGGGGCAAAGGGTCTGATTTACAGTGCCATCTCTGGCACATGTTCCGGGACGATAAGCTTGCCGGCGGTTTTGGCAACTATCTCCTCGACACTCACACCTGGTGCCCGCTCCAGCAGGTGGAAGGCGCCGTCCTTGATTTCGATAAAGGCCAGGTCTGTCAGTACCCGCTTGATGCAGCCGTAACCTGTGAGCGGTAACTCACATTTGCTCAGCAGTTTGGAGTTGCCGTGTTTGTCGGCGTGCATCATGGTGACTATGATATTGTCGGCGCCGGCCACCAAGTCCATGGCGCCGCCCATGCCTTTAACCAGCTTGCCGGGGATCATCCATGAGGCGATAGAGCCTTCGACATCCACCTCGAACGCGCCCAGTACCGTGAGATCCACATGCCCGCCACGGATCATGGCGAAGCTCTCGGCGCTGGAGAAGAAAGACGCGCCCTTGACGGCGGTAACGGTTTGCTTGCCGGCGTTGATCAGATCCGGATCTATAGTGTCTTCGGTGGGGAATTCACCCATGCCCAAGAGGCCGTTTTCCGATTGCAGCATCACCTGCATGCCCTCGGGGATATAGTTGGCCACCAGAGTCGGGATACCTATCCCCAGGTTGACGTAGTAACCGTCTTTGAGTTCCTTGGCGACGCGTTGGGCCAGTTGTTCTCTTGAAAGTGCCATTTTGCTCTCCTGCCCTTATGCCTGTTTGACTGTGCGCTGTTCGATACGCTTCTCGAACACACCCTTGATGACGCGATCCACATAGATGCCCGGGGTGTGGATATGATCCGGGTCCAGCTCACCCGGCTCGACTATCTCTTCCACTTCCACCACTGTTATCTTGCCGGCGGTGGCCATCATGGGGTTGAAGTTGGCGGCTGTCTTGCGAAATACCAGGTTACCCATGGTATCGGCCTTCCAGGCGCGGATCAGCGCGAAGTCGGCGGTCAGTGCCTCTTCCAGCACATAGTGGCGGCCATTGATTTCGCGGGTCTCTTTGCCATCGGCCACCGGGGTGCCGTAGCCGGTGGCGGTAAAGAAGGCGGGGATCCCGGCGCCGCCGGCGCGGATCTTCTCCGCCAGAGTGCCTTGCGGGGTAAGGATCACATTGAGCTCGCCGCTGAGCATCTGCCGCTCAAAGGTGGCGTTTTCACCCACATAGGAGGCGATCATTGTGCTTATCTGCTTATGTTGCAGCAGCAGCCCCAGCCCGAAGTCGTCCACCCCGGCGTTATTGGAGATGGCGGTCAGGCCGCTAACGCTCAGTTTGACCATTTGATTGATAAGGCCTTCGGGAATGCCGCAAAGGCCAAAACCGCCCACCATGACTGTCATATCATTGGTGAGACCTGCGAGCGCTTCGTCGTAGCTGCCGACGACTTTATTGAGTCCTGCCATAGTGATGTCCTTGCTGTTTATTATCTGTCGTTATACTGCTTATCTGTTGTGCCACCTGGAGGCCTTAAGCTCCCAGGGCTCTGGCTACTTTTGAACCGGTTTGCCGTCCAAGCTGCTGGCTTATCTGCCGTCCGGCCTGGGCCAGTTTGTTGAGATCTATGCCTGTGTCTATACCCATACCATGCAGCATGTAGACAAGATCTTCACTGGCCAGATTACCGGATGCGCCTTTGGCATAGGGGCAGCCACCGAGTCCGGCGACCGAGGTATCTATTACACTGACGCCGGTTTCCAGGCAGGCGAGAATGTTGGCCAGCGCCTGACCGTAGGTATCATGGAAGTGTAGCGCCAAGCGCTCTACCGGCACGCGCTCGGCCACGGTTTCCAACATTTTGCGGGCCTTGAGCGGTGTACCTACGCCTATAGTGTCGCCGAGGGATATCTCATAGCAGCCCAATTGATGCAGAATGTCGGCGACCCGAGCCACTTCTGCCGGGGCGATTTCACCATCATAGGGGCAACCCAGTACGCAGGAAACATAGCCACGAACCCGAATGCCTTGCTCCTTGGCCCGGCTCAGCAGGGGCTCGAAGCGGGCGATGGACTCTTCGATGGAGCAGTTGATGTTCTTCTGGCTGAAGCCTTCGGAGGCGGCGGCAAATACCGCCACTTCATCGGCGCCGGCATCCAGCGCCAACTCCAGGCCCTTGAGATTGGGAGTCAGGGCGCTGTAGCAGACGCCAGCGCGGCGTGAAATGCCGCGTAGCACCTCGCCCGAGTCTGCCATTTGCGGCACCCACTTGGGTGACACAAAGCTGGCGGCTTCGATGCGCTTCACCCCGGCATCGGCCAAGGCTTCAATCAGGGCTATCTTGGCCTGAGTGCTGACCGAGGTTTCATTTTGCAGGCCGTCTCTTGGGCCCACTTCAAACAGGCTTACCTTGGGAGGCAGCATTTTTAAGCCTCCTTGAGTTGTTCGCTGAGCTCCAGCAACTGGGCGCCATCGCTGACTAGTTCGCCGGGCTGGAAGAAAAACTCACTCACAGTGCCATCGAAAGGCGCGGCTATGGTGTATTCCATCTTCATCGCTTCCATCACCATCAGCCCTTGGCCGGCCTTAACGCTGTCGCCCACAGCCACCAGATGGGTGACTATGGTGCCATTCATCGGCGCCTTGAGCAGATCGGCGTGGTTGGCCTGCTCCTCTTCCAGCTCATTCTGAATGGCGCGAAAATGACAGGCGCTAAGCTCGCCGGAGCGGCCAAGTAGGGTAAAGTCCATGCCCTGGCGGCTGATTCGCTGGCTGCTGATATGCCCATCGACCACACAGCGAAGCGTGTCACCACCGGCTTCATCTGTGCTCAGCTCGCCTTCGATAACCAGGGTTTGGCCATCCAGTGTCAGTTGCCAGCTATCGGCCTTGGCCAGCTCAGTCAGCTGCAGGTGATGAATATGGTGTTCATCGTCCATCAGGGCAATATCGTGGCGCTTGGCGCTGTTGAGTCTAAAGCCACTGGCGCTGCCCCAGGGCGAGGAAGGGTCCTGACTGTTTGCCTGTTTGGCCCGGGAGTCGCGTTTGCGCCACAGCATTTCATACAGGGCGGCTTTGGCCAGCAGTGGCAAGGGCAGGGCACTGTCTTTCGCTTGAGGCAGCAGCTGTGCTTGATAACGCTCAATAAAATCTGTGCTGAAGTCGGCGCCGGCAAAGGCCGGGTGAGCGGCGATTTTACCCAGGAAACCGATATTGTGTTTCAGGCCGGTGAGCTGGAACTCATCCAGAGCCCTTTGCAGGCGCTGCAGCGCTCTTGGGCGTGACTCATCCCAAACAATCAGCTTGGCTATCATGGGATCGTAGAAGTTGGAGATTTCATCGCCTTCACGGACCCCTGAGTCGATACGCACATGGCGCGATGGTTTGGGCTCGCGCAGGAAGTTGAGCTTGCCGCTGGCGGGCAGGAAGTCGTTATCCGGATCTTCGGCATAAATTCGCACTTCAAAGGCATGGCCATTAATGGCAACTTGCTCCTGAGTGAGGGGCAGAGGCTCTCCGGCGGCGACCAGCAGTTGCCAGTGCACCAGATCTGTCTCTGTCACCAGCTCGGTAACAGGATGCTCTACCTGCAAACGGGTATTCATCTCCATAAAGAAGAAGCTGCCGTCTTCCTCTGTGGCATGGGTGTCCAGCAGAAACTCGACCGTGCCTGCACCCACATAGTCGATGGCGCGGGCGGCGGCTACGGCGGCTTCACCCATGCGGCGGCGCAGGGCGTCGCTGAGGCCGGGGGCCGGCGCTTCTTCCACCACTTTCTGGTGGCGGCGCTGAATCGAGCAGTCCCTGTCTGACAGATAGATGGCATTGCCCTGGGTGTCGGCAAATACCTGCACTTCTACATGGCGCGGCTGCTCCAGGTAACGCTCCATCAACAGCTTGTCATTGCCAAAACTGGAGGCGGCTTCACGGCGGGCCGAGTCGATGGCCGACTTGACTTCCGTCAGGCTGCGGACAATCCGCATTCCCTTGCCGCCGCCACCGAAGGCGGCCTTGATCAGCAGCGGGAAACCGATTTTCTCGGCTTCACTGAGCAGAACTTCATCGCTCTGGTCATCACCGTGATAGCCGGGCACCAGCGGCACTCCGGCGCGGCCCATGATGAGTTTGGCGGCGCTCTTGCTGCCCATGGCTTCTATGGAATCGGCCTTGGGACCGATAAAGGCGATATTGGCCCGTTCACAGGCAGCGGCAAAACCGGCGTTTTCCGACAGAAAACCATAACCAGGGTGGATCGCCTCGGCGCCACAGGCCTTGGCGATATCGATAATGGCATCGCCCTTGAGGTAGGAGTCGGCCGGCGCCGAGCCCCCCAGATAAAAGGCTTCATCGGCCATGGCCACGTGGGCGGCATGGCGATCGGCATCCGAGAACAGTGCGACAGTGCGTACACCCAATGACCTGGCGGTACGTATGATGCGACAGGCAATTTCGCCGCGGTTGGCAATCAGAATCTTGTTGAACATCTTACATCCTTCCTTAGTCACGGCGCTGTGGCGGGTTCGAGCTATTGCCTGGATTGCAACTGGAGTTGCTGCCCGTATTGTTACTTGTGCCTTGCCAGTTCGGCGGGCGTTTTTCGAAAAAGGCGTTCAGCCCTTCCTGGCCTTCAGCAGACACCCGGATCCGGGCGATGGCCTCGCCGGTGAGCGCCAGCGTCTGTTCATCTATCAGTCCGTGGCGGATATCGCTTATCAGCTGTTTGCACCAGTTGAGCGCCTGCGGACTGTTGCCCAGCAGCGACTCGATAAGGGGCGCTGCGGCGGCCTCGAGATCGTCTGCTACCTGATGCACCAGTTGCAAAGTCTTGGCGGCTTCGGCATCGAAACGCTCTGCGGTCAACATATAACGTCTTGCCTGACGTTCGCCCATGGCGCGGCGCACATAGGGGCTGATGACCGCCGGGATCAGGCCAAGCTTCACCTCTGACAGGCAAAAGCTGGCCTTGGGCGTCGCTATGGCGATATCGCAGCAACACACCAGCCCAAGCGCCCCGCCAAAGGCCGCGCCTTGTACCAGTGCCAATGACGGCTTGGGGAATTGATCCAGAGTGGCCATCAACCGGGCCAACTCGGCGGCGTCTTTGAGGTTGTCGTCAAAGTCCATCGCCGCCTGTTTGCGCATCCAGTTCAGGTCGGCGCCGGCGCTGAAATGTTTGCCGTTGGCTTTCAGCAGCAGCACCCGGCAGGCGGGATCCCGGGCCAGGGACTCCAGCGCATGAATGAGCTCGGCAATCATCACTTCATCGAAGGCGTTGGCCAGCTGAGGGCGATTCATCACCAGGGATGAAACGCCGCGGGAGTCGGTGGTTAAGGTCAGATATTGATAATCCATACCGGCCTCCATTACATGCGGAACACGCCGAAACGTGTGTCCTCTATGGGCGCATTCAGCGCCGCCGACAATGCCAGGCCGACTACATCCCGGGTCTGGGCCGGGTCGATAATGCCGTCGTCCCACAAACGGGCGCTGGCATGGTAGGGGTGACCCTCTTTATCGTACTGGGCTATCACCGGAGCCTTGAAGGCGGCTTCTTCCTCGGCGCTCATGGTCTGCCCCTTGCGGGCCAGGCCGTCTTTACGCACTGTGGCCAGTACTCCGGCGGCCTGTTCGCCCCCCATGACTGAGATGCGGGCGTTGGGCCACATCCACATCATGGTGGGTTCAAAGGCGCGACCGCACATGCCGTAGTTACCGGCGCCGTAGGAGCCGCCGATGATCACGGTAAACTTGGGCACAGTGGCGCAGGATACTGCGGTCACCATCTTGGCGCCGTGTTTGGCTATACCTTCATGCTCATATTTCTTGCCGACCATAAAGCCGGTGATGTTTTGCAAAAACAGCAGCGGGATCTTGCGCTGGCAGCAAAGCTCGATGAAGTGAGCGCCTTTTTGTGCCGACTCGGAAAACAGAATGCCGTTGTTGGCCACTATGCCTACCGGGTAGCCATGAATACGGGCAAAACCGCACACCAGAGTGGCACCGTAACCGGCCTTGAACTCGTCGAAGTCCGAGTCATCGACGATGCGGGCAATCACTTCTTTGACATCGAAGGGCTTTTTCAAGTCGGTGCCGACTATGCCGTAGAGCTCATGAATATCGTACTTGGGTGGCTTTACCTGGCTCAGAGTCTGGGCAATCTGTTTTTGGTGATTGAGGCGGGAGACGGCATTGCGGGCCAACTCCAGCGCGTGGTCGTCATTTTGCGCCAGATGATCGGCCACACCGCTTATCTTGGTGTGTACCTCGGCGCCGCCGAGCTCTTCGGCACTGACCTCTTCACCTGTGGCGGCTTTCACCAGCGGCGGACCGGCCAAAAAGATGGTGCCCTGTTCACGGACAATAATCGATTCATCGGCCATCGCCGGCACATAGGCGCCACCTGCGGTACACAGGCCCATGACCACGGCGATTTGCGGGATCCCTTTGGAGGACATGCGGGCCTGATTGAAGAAGATACGGCCGAAGTGATCCCTGTCCGGAAACACTTCATCCTGGCGCGGCAGGTTGGCACCGCCCGAGTCCACCAGATAGATGCAGGGCAGGTGACAGCGCTCGGCTATCTCCTGAGCCCGCAGGTGTTTTTTCACCGTCAGCGGATAATAAGTGCCGCCTTTGACTGTGGCGTCGTTGGCGATAATCATGCACTCGACTCCGCTGACCCGGCCGATCCCGGCTATGATGCCGGCGGCGGGCACTTCTTCGTCATAGACTTCGAAGGCAGCGAACTGGCTCAGTTCCAGAAATGGCGAGCCGGGATCCAGAAGTTTCTCTACCCGGGTGCGCGGCGCCAGTTTACCGCGAGACAGATGGCGCTCCATGGCCACAGGGCCACCGCCTTCGACTATCTTGTTGAGCTTTTGTTGGACATCGGCCACCAGGTGGGACATGGCGGCTTGTTTTTCCCTGAATTCATCGCTGCGGGCGTTGATTCTACTGCTGATTTGAGGCACGGCTTGTCATCCTTTTCGACTGAATGGGGGAGCGTGAAGGGCCGCTTGAACGGCCCCGGCATTCGCCATTACTTGGTTTCGTTGAACAGCTCGCGGCCGATGAGCATGCGGCGGATTTCCGAAGTACCGGCGCCGATTTCATAGAGCTTGGCATCGCGCAGCAGGCGACCTGTAGCGTATTCGTTGATATAGCCGTTGCCGCCCAGCAACTGAATGGCGTCCAGTGCCATCTTGGTGGCGAGCTCGGCGCTGTAGAGAATGGCACCGGCGGCATCTTTACGTGTGGTTTCGCCGCGATCGCAGGACTTGGCGACGTTATAGATATAGGACTTGGCGGCATTCATGCCTGTATACATGTCGGCCAGTTTGCCCTGCACCAGTTGGAATTCGCCGATGGATTTGCCGAACTGCACCCGCTCGTGCATATAGGGCATCACTATGTCCATGCAGGCGGTCATTATCCCAAGAGGGCCGCCGCTGAGCACCACCCGCTCGTAGTCGAGGCCGCTCATCAGTACCTTCACCCCCTGGTTGAGGCCGCCGAGAATATTTTCTTCCGGGACTTCGCAGTCTTCGAATACCAGTTCACAGGTGTTGGAGCCGCGCATTCCCAGCTTGTCGAGCTTCTGCGCCTGGGAGAAGCCTTTGAAGCCGCGCTCGACGATAAAGGCGGTAATCCCGTGCGGGCCCTTGTCCAAGTCGGTTTTGGCGTAAATCACATAGGTGTGGGCATCCGGGCCATTGGTGATCCACATTTTATTGCCGTTGAGAATGTAACGGTCGCCTTCCTTGCGGGCATGCAGCTTCATGGAAACCACGTCCGAACCTGCGTTGGGTTCACTCATCGCCAGTGCGCCTATATGCTCGCCGTTGACCAGTTTGGGCAGGTATTTTTCCTTCTGGGCCTGATTGCCGTTGCGGTTGATCTGGTTGACGCACAGGTTGGAGTGGGCGCCGTAGGATAAACCTATGGACGCCGAAGCGCGGGATATCTCTTCCATGGCCACTACGTGCGCCAGATAACCCATGTTGGCACCGCCGAACTCTTCTGGGACTGTTATCCCAAGCAGCCCCATGTCGCCGAACTGAGGCCAAAGCTCGTTGGGGAAGGCGTTGTCCTGATCCACCTTGGCGGCAATGGGGGCGATTTCATTGGCGGCGAAACCGTTGACTGCATCCCGCAGCATATCGATTTCTTCACCGAGTCCAAAGTTGAGGCTTGAGTAGAGAGAGTTCATTGGCTTGATGTCCTGTAAGTTAATATTTTTATTTTATTATTATGGTGTTTGGTCAATGGCTCAGGCTTTTTCCTGCTCCATGTCATCCAGCGCCTGACGGCACTGAAGTTCGGCAGAATTGAGTTCCATCAACACCACCTTGATATCGTCCATCTGCTGTTGCAGTGAGGTTTTCTTCTCTTCGATCAGGGCCAACATGGTATTGAGCTGTGCATGGCTGCTCTTGTCGGCATCGTAGAGTTCAAACAGTCGGCGGGTTTCCGCTAGGGAAAAGCCCAGACGCTTGCCGCGCAGAATAAGTTTCAGTCTGACTCTGTCCTTGAGACTGTAGATACGGGTCTGACCACGACGCCTGGGTTTGAGCAGCCCCTGATCTTCATAGAAGCGGATGCTGCGGGTGGTGATATCAAATTCCTTTGACAGATCACTGATGGAGTAAGTGGTTTGTGGATTGTGGTTTGCGCTCATCGATAACACCATAAAATGGAACTTGTTTGGCAAGATATATGAAGTTTACGTAAAGGTAAAGTTTGTTGTGGCATTTTGCGAACTGTGAGGTGTCAATCCCTGCTGCCATCGGCCTTTGCCCGTATTGAAACACTCGTTTCAGTTGGCTGTTCATTTATCTCACAGCAGCAGATAGCAATGCATGTCGCCCTTCGCTATGCCTATGTTTGCATTCCAATCATTTTGAAGGCAGGAGCGGATAAACAGCAAAATGCCCGCAAGCCAAAAGGCGCAGTTAGAGCAGGGTTTTAGGCTAACGTCTAATTGGGGACGGGGCCAAAAAAGACTATTAATTGTCCCAGGAAGGAAGGGAACGCAGTGCCGTCGCAGAACGGCGTCCTTTGGGAGGACAGATAATGATAGATCCGGGTTTAGCCCTGTATAAGGCGTCACTCGAGGACAAGACACAGTTTTGGGGCGAGTGTGCCCGTGCCATAGATTGGCAACAGCCCTGGGAGCAGGTGCTGGATGAGAGTGAGGCGCCATTTTACCGCTGGTTTAGTGGTGGCATGCTCAACACCTGCTATAACGCGGTGGATAGGCATGTGGCCGCAGGGCGTGGCGAACAGACCGCCATTCAATATGTCAGCCCGGTAACAGATACCGAGTACGGCATCAGCTATAACGAATTGCAGCAGCAGGTGAGCCGCCTGGCGGGCTGGATGCAATCTGTCGGTATCAATAAGGGCGATAGAGTCGTTATCTATATGCCCATGGTGCCGGAAACCGTGTTTGCCATGCTGGCCTGTGCCCGCATAGGGGCGATACATTCAGTGGTGTTCGGCGGTTTTGCCGCCAATGAGTTGGCAACCCGGATCAACGATGCCAAACCCAGACTGGTGTTGTCTGCCTCCTGCGGTATAGAACCCTCAGGCGTTGTGCCTTATAAGCCATTACTGGACAAGGCGCTGGAACAGTCTGAGCACAAGGTGGAAAATTGCCTTATTCTCGGCCGCAGCCAGTATCAGGCCGAGTTACAGCCCGGGCGGGATCATGACTGGCAGAATGCCATCTGTCAGGCGAGCCCGGCCGATTGTGTGGCGGTCGAAGCCACTCATCCCCTGTACATTCTCTACACCTCCGGCACCACAGGGCAGCCAAAAGGTGTGGTGCGCGACAATGGCGGCCACGCCGTGGCTCTGGCCTGGTCGATGAAGGCTATTTACGACATAGACGCAGGCGATGTCTTCTGGGCAGCCTCGGATGTGGGGTGGGTAGTGGGTCACTCCTATATTGTCTACGCACCGCTGCTGGTAGGCGCCACCACCTTGCTGTTTGAAGGCAAACCTGTGGGCACCCCGGATCCCGGCACTTTCTGGCGCACCATATCCAAGTACAAGGTCAAGAGTTTCTTCACCGCACCGACTGCGATTCGTGCCATCAAACGTGAGGACCCGGAGGCAAGCTATGTAGCTCAAAGCGATCTCTCTTGCCTGAAAAATGTGTTTCTGGCCGGCGAACGTTGTGATCCGGATACCCTCAACTGGGCGGCCGAGAAGCTGGCCAAGCCAGTAATAGATCACTGGTGGCAAACCGAAACAGGATGGGCGATTGCCGCCAACCTGATGGGTGTAGCCCCTATTCGGGTCAAAGCCGGGTCACCGGCCAGAGCCGTGCCCGGTTATCAGGTGGAAGTATTGGACGAAATGGGTGAGCAGGTGGCTCCCGGGCAGTCGGGCAATGTGGTGATCAAACTGCCTCTGCCGCCCGGAACCCTGACCACGCTGTGGCAAAACAATAAGCGCTACCATGACAGCTATCTGGCCATGTATCCCGGCTATTATCTCACCGGAGATGCCGGCTATATGGATGAAGAGGGCTATCTTTACATCATGAGTCGCATCGATGACATCATTAATGTGGCCGGTCACAGATTATCGACCGGACGTTTTGAAGAGGTGCTTTGTCAGCATCCGGCAGTGGCTGAAGCAGCGGTTATCGGTGTGGAAGATAAGCTCAAGGGCCAGGTGCCGCTGGGATTGGTGGTGCTCAAGATGGGCAATACCCTGAGCGAGGAGCAGCTACACAAGGAGCTGGTGGCCCTGGTGCGCAAGGAAATAGGCCCGGTGGCGGCGTTTCGTTTGGTAAGCGCCGTGCCCAAGTTGCCCAAGACCCGCTCCGGCAAGATACTGCGTGGCACCATGCGTAAAATTGCCGACAACCAGGAGTTCAAGGCGCCGGCAACCATAGAGGATCCCGCTACTCTGGATCTGGTACGCACCGCGCTGACCCGCATGGGCTATGCCGATTCTCTGGTGAAAGAGCACGCCTGAGGTTGACTTTCTCCTTTTGCGCCTGCCGTCGGCAGGCGTTTTTTTAGCTGTTTTTCATGTTGCAAAGGCGCGCCTCTTACACTTTGCCCTTTTAGTCGGCCTTTGCTAAGATGCCGCTGCTCCGTTCGGGGCAAGTAGTTACATTCAAAGTAGTTGCATCCAAGTTTTACATTCAGGCTTGCAACTTAAGCTACACTATGTAGCCTTATCATTCAGGCCGCAGGGACGACCCTGCAAGCGCCTTATCTATTACCGGGGACGACCCCTTTTTAAAAAGGGAAGGGTCCATGAACTGGATACTCTTAATCCTCGCTGGTTTGTTCGAAATCGGTTGGGCCATAGGCCTTAAATATACCCAGGGCTTTACCAAGTTAACTCCGAGTCTGTTGACCTTGGGCGCCATGGCCATCAGTGTCGGTTTGCTTGGGCTGGCGACCAAGTCATTGCCCATAGGCACGGCTTACGGTGTTTGGGTTGGCATAGGTGCCATGGGCACGGCATTGGTGGGTATCTGGCTGTTCGGCGAGAGCGCCAGCCTGATGAAAATCGGCAGTTTACTGTTGATTTTTATCGGTGTCTTGGGGCTGAAACTGGCCAGCTGAACCCAGAGGTTTGCCTGTTAATCGTGTTTTTCAAACAAGGTTATCGCCAAGGGTGACTGGTAATTAACTTTCGTTAATCAGTATAATTAATCCACTCAAGGCCGGCTGTTTGCTCGCAAAACGGCCGGCTCCTCTGCTACCCGTGGAATTAATAACAATGCAAACCCACAAGCATCTTTCTGACATCGGGGTCATAGGCCTGGGTGTTATGGGCAAGAATCTCGCTCTCAATATCATAGATAACGGCTATCGGGTCGCGGCGTTCGATCTGGACAGTCGCAAAGTGACAGCTGCCGAAAACCAGGCCAAGGCGGAAGTGACCGAGAGGGAACAATTGCTGTTTGGCTGTAATAATCTTACTGATTTGATGGCAAATTTAGCAACACCGCGCATCCTGCTGTTGTCCATCCCGGCCGGTACGGCAGTCGATGCCGTATGCCAATCCCTGCTCGATGCCGGAATTGAGCACGAGGATATAGTCATAGACACGGGCAATAGCCTGTGGACAGACACCATAGCGCGGGAGCAGCGCTATCGCGATCAGTTTATCTTCTTCAGCTCAGCCGTATCCGGCGGTGAGGTGGGGGCCAGATTCGGGCCCTCACTGATGCCAAGCGGTGATATCAAGGCCTGGGAGCGGGTTGCTCCCATTTGGCGGGCGATAGCTGCCAAGGTGGATGGTGACACCGGATTGCCGCTGGAGAGATTCGAGCCCGGCAACCCGGTTACCCAAGGGGAGCCCTGCACGGCTTACATAGGCCCGGCCGGTAGCGGTCACTATGTGAAGATGGTGCACAACGGCATTGAATATGCCGACATGCAGTTGATTTGCGAGGCTTATCATTTGCTAAGCCAAGTGCTGGGCTTTGATGCCTACGCCATTGCCCGGGTGTTCGAGCGCTGGAATACAGGTGTGCTCTCCAGTTATCTGATGGAAATCAGCGCCGAGGTCTTGCGGCAACAGGACCCATTGAGCGACAAGCCTCTGGTAGAGATGATCCTCGATAAGGCGGGGCAGAAGGGTACTGGCCTGTGGACGGCTGTCAGCAGCCTGCAGATAGGTTGCCCGGCGCCCACTATGGCGGAAGCGGTTTATGCCCGCGCCATCAGCACTCAAAAGGTTCTGCGCCAGAGTTTGGCCAGCAAGTTGGTCGGTCCCGAAGCGCGAGACACTCAATCGGCGGCCTCGGAGGAGCAACAAAGCTTTATTGATGGCCTGGAGAGTGCACTCTATTGCGCCAAGGTGAGCTGTTATGCCCAGGGGTTCCAGTTGATGGCGATGCAGGCTCAGGAGCAGGGATGGCAGCTGGATTTTGCCGCCATCGCCAGGATTTGGCGCGCCGGCTGTATTATTCGCGCCAGATTCCTGCAATCCATAGCCGCAGCCTACGACAGCGAGCCGGAATTGGCCAATTTGCTGTTGGCCGATGGCTTTGCTTCAACGCTTTCGGCGCGCCAGCAGGCATGGCGGCAAACGGTTGCCAAGGCGGTGCTTGCAGGTGTGCCTGTGCCCTGCATCTCATCGGCGCTTTCTTACTACGACAGTTATCGCAGTGAAACGCTGCCAGCCAATCTGTTGCAGGGGCAACGGGACTTTTTCGGATCGCATAGTTTTGAGCGCATAGACCAAGCTGCCAACGAGCGTTATCACCTGGATTGGAGTGACCCCAAGCGGCCGCTGATTAAGCTGGATTGAGGTAAAACCGAGTCGGGCAGAACATAATCGCCGAACAACAAAAAGGCTTCCAACTGTATGACAGTGGAAGCCTTTGTTATTGCTTCCCTGGGTTAAATGGTAAACACCAAGCCTAAGCTGAACAGGGCACTGAACATCATGGTCAGTTTGGCTGTACGTCCCAGCAGGGGATTCAGCGCCGCGCCCGATACTTGCGTGAAATCGCTGGACAGCCTGCGGGCCATCAGCAGCGCGAGGCCGGTCAGCAGCACAGGCAGCCCAGGCAGCAAACCCAGCAGGAAGCCTGCGATAATCAGGCCGAAGGGTAAGTAAACCAACGCCTGATACAGCACCTTGGACTGGGCCTCACCTATGCGTACCGCCAAAGTGCGCTTGCCGGCTTTCTCGTCGGTATAGATATCACGGGTGTTGTTAACCAGGCAGATGGCGGCATTGAGCAGGCCCACGGCGCTACCCAAAATCCAGGCTGCGGTGCTGGTATCACCGGCCTGCAGGTAGTAGCTGCCGACAACGGCTACCAAGCCAAAGAAGATAAAGGCCGCCACTTCGCCAAGGCCGTGTGAGGCCAGCGGGTATGGGCCGCCGCTGTAACCCAGGGCGCCCATAATGGAAGCCGCCGCCAGAATGGCGATTGGCCAGCCTCCGTGCCAAATGAGGAAAGACCCCACTACCAATGCCAGCAAGAGGCAAAAAATCATCGCGTTGCGTACTTTCTGCGGATCGAGCAAACCACTCTGGGTGACCCTTATCGGCCCCAGTCGCTCCTCGGTATCTATACCGTTTTTAAAATCAAAATAGTCATTGGCCAGATTAACTGCAATCTGCAGTAACAGGGCACAGACCATGGACGCCACTGCAATGGCCCAACTGAAGCTCTCCAGTTGCAGAGCCAGTATGTTGCCTATCAGCAAGGGTCCTATCGCCGCAGGCAAGGTGCGCGGCCGTGAGGCTAAAATCCAGGGGTTCATCTTGTCCTTTCTTCAGAGTTAAAGACGGAAAAACAAGCTAAGGATACCAATTTTCCACTTGAAAGTTAGCACAATCGGATAAATGCATTTAACAGAGTTTGAGTCAGCGCACATTTGTACCCGTGCGGATTAAAAAAATGCAGCCATAATCAAATTACCCTTGGGTTTTATGTGTTCTTATTGTTAAAGAATACCCGGTATTTCATGGGCTTAATGCTAATGCAGAGGTTAATATGATGGGGTTTGGGGGCAGGACAGCCCTTATCAGCGGTGCCGCCTCGGGCTTGGGGCGGGCTTTTGCCATAGGATTGGCACAAAGGGGCGCCAGCCTGGCGCTGCTGGATATCGACAGCTGTAAAGATACCTTGAATGCGCTTTCTGCTTTGGGGGCCGATGCCAAAGCCTGGCAATGTGATGTTGCCGACGAACAGCGGGTAGCCAAGGTGTTGCAGGAAGCCTGCGACCACTTTGGCACGATAGAGCTGCTGGTGGCCTGCGCCGGGATCCACCATCCCTGCTCATTTGAAAAGATGACTGCCAAACAGTGGCGACGGCAGTTGCAGGTGGATCTCGATGGCAGTTTCTTCCTTTGTCACGGCCTCTGGTCGCGAATGAAGGCACAGGAGTATGGCCGGATCCTGCTGCTCGGCGGTGTCAGCGGTGTTTTCGGCGATCTATTCGAAAGTGCCTGGGCCAGTGCCAAGATGGCTTTGCTTGGATTAACCAATAGTCTCAGTCGTGAAGGCAGTATTCACAATATCCGCGTGAACAGCCTCTGCCCCATGGTCACTACACCCATGACGGAAAAACATCTGGCACTGCCGGTGCAACCCCTGTTTGGGGTGAATGCACCTTTGGCGGCCGGGTTGTTTCTGCTCAGTGAGCAGGCGCCTAATGGCCAGCATCTTTTGGCGGCGGCCGGCAGTATCAGCCGAGTGAGAATGGCTGAAACCGAGCCGGGTTATTTCCATGCCGGCGCCTGTACGCCTGAGCTTTTGGCCAGAGCATGGCCGGAGCTGAGTGTGGCCACTCCGCTGGGATTCAGCGACAGCGGAGAGGCACAAATCGTCAAATGGGCCAGGCAGGCCGCTGCCGAGCATGATATAGAGATAGAATAAAGGCTTCTGGTCACGAAGGGCGGTTCTGGGTTAATCTTTGCGGTATATGTCAGCCAGTTAACAGAATTTTATGAGCCAGGTTTTAGATGATCTCTTGTCACTGCTCGCGCTTGAACAGATAGAAATTGGACTTTATCGGGGCCAGAGCCAGGATCTGGGTTTTGGTCATGTGTTTGGCGGTCAGGTCATGGGCCAAGCCCTCAGCGCTGCCCGTCGCACTGTGCCGCAAGAGCGCCAGGTGCATTCACTGCATTCCTATTTTTTACGGGCAGGCGATGAAAAGTTGCCGATAGTCTACGAAGTCGAAAACATGCGTGATGGCGGCAGTTTCAGTGCCCGTCAGGTGAAGGCGATTCAGAAAGGGCGGCCGATTTTCTACATGACCTGTTCCTTCCAGGAGCCGGAGGAGGGTTTCAGCCACCAGGCAGAAATGCCGGAGGTTCCCGGCCCTGAAGGGATACTCAATCAGCAGGAATTGGCGATGACCATGAGGGACAAGGTGCCCGCCAGAATGCTGGAGAAGTTTATGGCCGATGCCCCCATCGAGATGCGCCTGGTCAATCCGCTCAACCCTGTGGCACCTGCGGCGACTGAACCTGTACGCCATGTTTGGCTGCGGGCCAATGGCGCCTTGCCGCCTGAGCATGAAATGCACGATTACCTGCTGGCGTACGCTTCGGATTTCAACTTTTTGGTGACGGCAGCTCAGCCTCATGGGGTGTCATTTCTGACCCCAGGGATGCGGATGGCCACCATAGATCATTCACTCTGGTTCCATCGTCCGGTCAATATGGGCGAGTGGTTGCTGTATGCCATAGAGAGCCCCAATGCCAGTGGTGGCCGGGGTTATGTGAGAGGGCAGTTCTTCAACCAACAGGGAGAACTGGTGGCTTCGGCCACTCAGGAAGGCCTGATACGTATGACTGCCAAATAAGGGAATGAAAGATGATTAAATATGTAAAAGGGCTGGTCGTTGCCGCCGGGATAGTCTTTCTCGGTGCCTGTGTTACGGTTGACCCCAAGGCACCGGTTATCGTCAACGGGGCGGCGGGCTACCTGGAAAGAGTGGCCTTGCCTCAAGGTTCAAGTATCACAATTGCCATCATAGATTTGGATACCCCAGGGGTAATCGTGGCACAAAAGAGCTTTGATATTGCCAGGGCGCCGGTGCCGTTCAAATTCATTTTGCCGGCGGAAACCGTTGAGTCCAATGTCAACTATGGTGTGGTGGCCATGATCCAGTATCAGGGGCGAGTGATATTCCAGACCTATGACAGATACCCTGTGATCAACAATGACAAATTTACCACCGAAGTGCTGATGAAGGCGGTGCCTTTACCGCAATTGGATCAGCGTTAAGCGTTGCCGCAGGATATGAAAAGGCGCCACTTGGGCGCCTTTTTACTTGTTACACTCTGAAAATACTTATCTGTTTCTTCAAGGCGGCGGCCAGCTCGGTCAACTCTCTGGCGGAGTTGACGGTTTCTGTGGCGCGGATATCGCCTTCGCGGGCCAGATCTGTTATCTGGTGCAGATTACGGGTGACTTCATCGGCCACCGCGCTTTGCTGCTCTGTGGCACTGGCAATACTGCTGACAGATACCGCCAGATCGGCAATCCGCTGGGCAATGGCGGTCAACTGATTGTTGGCTTCCTCTCCCTGCTCGGCGGAGCGATTACCCAACTGATGACTCTGATCCATGCGTGTAGCCGTGTCCTTGACCTTGGCCTGCAGTGAGGTGATGGTCTGGCCGATTTCCGAAATCGATGCCTGAGTGCGGCTTGCCAGAGTGCGCACTTCATCGGCCACCACGGCAAAACCGCGCCCTTGTTCGCCGGCGCGGGCGGCTTCGATGGCGGCGTTCAGTGCCAGCAGGTTGGTTTGCTCGGCGATGCCATTGATAACTTCAGTGATGGTGTTGATGGCTTCACTCTCTTTGGCCACCCCTTCGACGGCGGTATGGCTCTCGCTCAACTGTCTGCTGAGGGTTTCCAGCCCTTGCACCACCTGGGTCAGTTGCTGGTGTCCGGCGCGGGAGGCTTCATCTACCTGTTGGCTCTGGTTGGCGCTTTCACCGGCGTGGTTGGCCACATCGCGTATCGAAGTGGACATCTCCTCAATGGCAGTCGCTATCTGATCGGTTTGAGCCATTAGAGCCTGAGCTTCGTCGCCGTTGAGACGGGCAACTTCCTGGGCCTGTTCGGCCTGGTATTCCAGAGTTTGTACTGAGCCTTGCAATGCCTGGATCAGCTGTTTTAGTCCCTGGGTCATTTCGGTGACGCTGTTGCTTATCCGTACCACTTCGTTTTCGCTGCGGCTGTCGAGCTTGGGCAGGTCATGGCTGAAGTCGCCTTTGCCCAGGTTTTCCATGTGGCGCTGCAAGGTTTGCAGTGGTCTGACAGTGCGTACCAGCACGACAGAGAGCAGGGCGGTGATCACCAGAATACCAATCACGGCAACCAGGGCGTTGATCAGTAAAAGAGTCTGGCTTTCCTCATTTAACTCGGCGGCTTTGACCTGACCGATAAGCTCCCAGTTCCAGCCGGGAATGGTAGCGCTGTAGGCAATCATCTCCACGCCTTTGCTGTTGTGATAGCTCTTGACCCCTTCACTGTTCATCAGCTCATCGAGTGGCAAGCCATCGAGCTCTGCCTCTGTCACGGTTTGTCCCTGAGCCAGGCTGGGATGAGCCACTACCACCTTGTCGGCGCGGCGCAGCAGCAGGTAGTTGCCGCTTTCTTCCAGGCGCAGCTGTTTGACCGACTGCTGCAACTGCACCAGAGAGTCACTGATGTCGAAGCCTATATAGAGAATACCTATCACTGAGCCCTGAACATCCTTGACCGGACGGTAAACCGTCATATAGTCGCGGCCGAACAACTTGGCATAGCCCTCATAGACCTGGCCCTGAATAAGTTTTTGATAGCCCGGGTGTTTTGTTCCCAAATAAGTCCCCAGAGCGCGGCTGCCATCGGCCTTTTTCAGTGAGGTGGCAATACGTAGAAAGTCATCGCCGTCACGAACGAACACAGTGGCATTCCCGCCTGTGAGGTTGGCATATCTGTCGACTTTACTGCGGGAGGAGTTGAGCTGTTCCTTTTCATGCATCAATGCCGGGGTATCTATCCCCAGGACTCTGACAGTTTTGTTTTCCGGTTTATGGAATTGGCCTGGATACATGGCCCTGAATACATCGGCATTGCGACGGGCCAGGGACAACAGGCTCTCGTATTGCAATGCCAGCAGATCATCGACCCCATGGATCTGTTGCTCCATGGCGGTTATCGCTTTCTCTTTCAAGGTCGATGAGGCTGTCAGGTAGGAGATGCTACTCAGGATGCCAAACACCAAAATCGTCAGCACAAAAGCCAGTGTGCCGATCTGTTTGGCGATAGGCCAGTTGCGGTAATTCATTATCGTTATTCCTGTATGACCGGTTTGTTGAACTTTATCTCATTCACGTTAAACAAGTTTTGACCTGAATCTAACTATGGGCTCGCCCCTTTATTTTAGAGGAAGCTTGATTACAGCAGTACAGTTTGGGCAAGTTTTTAGCTCTCTATATTGTATACAAAATAAAGTATGCGATATAAAAGTTGCGGTTTTGTTACCGCTACGGGTTAAAACAAAAGTGGGGCAAGCCAGGGAGTAGAAAGATAAATAGAGCTAACTGATTGATTAATATTAGAGGAAGGGAGAACGAGTATGAGAATGCAGCCATTGGCTATCGCCATTTCCTGCCTGTTGGGGGCTTCGGCATCGGCTTGGGCCGAACAGAGCGCGGCAGAACAGGTGGAACGGATTGAAGTCACAGGGTCGAGGATTAAGCGTGTCGATATGGAAGGCGCGACCCCGATCACCACTATCACCGCCGATGAGCTGGCCAAGTCAGGGTTTGCCACGGTCGGCGATGCCTTGCGTTCCTCCAACCTCAACGCCTTCGGTTCCTGGGGCGGTGGTTCCAACAATGGTTGGGGTTCCCAGGCCACGGTACAACTCAAAGGGGCTTCGGCCTTCAATACGTTGACGCTGCTGGATGGCAAACGTATGGCCAAGTCCCCTGTGCTGGATGGCGGTGCGGCCAATATCAATACTATTCCCATGGCGGCGGTCGAGCGAATTGAGATACTGACAGACGGCGCCTCGGCGATTTACGGTACAGACGCCATTGCCGGTGTGGTCAATATTATTCTCAAGAAGGACTTCGAGGGTATCCAGCTCGACGGTCGTATGGACAGGCCCAGCAATGAAGGCGGTGATTCCTCCAATCTGTCGTTCACCGGTGGACTCAATTCCGATAAGGGCCATCTGGTGTTCACCTTTGAACACTATGAGCAGAAACCCATCATGCAGTCGCAGCGCTGGTTTACCCAACCCTTTGTGGTACCGGGTGGCGATGCATCCGACTATCAGGATTGGGTCAATATTTCGCCCACCGGCAGGGTGCTGACCCAAGGGGCGGCAGGAAACTGGGTTTATTCGGCTCCCTTTGCCAACAGTGACAGAGACTGCGCCGATGTTTATGGTGATAAGTTTGTCGGTGTGCTGAACGACAGCGATTATCCCGGCGATACCCTGTGCGCCTATGACTATACCAAGGCCGCAGCCACTACAGTGGATCAGAGCCGCAACAATACCCTGTTGCACTATACCTATGAGCTGAGTGATTCGCTGCAACTGACTGCCAGAGCCTATTGGGCCGCCAATGAGACCCGGGATATTTCGGCGCCGGTCCCGGCCTGGATCAGCATTCCCAATGGTTTACCCGCCTATACCACGGCCGAGGGGCTCGAGTTGGTTGAGCTGATGGCCGACCCTTCTGCCGGAATGAACTTTCGCTTCGATACCGCGGGTGACAGGGTCGCCGAGCATCATGACAACATCTTTGACTATCTGCTGGCGCTCAACGGCACTGCCTACTTTATCAGTTGGGATCTTGCATTCAACTACAATAAATACAGCAACTTCACTTGGGGGACTGGCTATCAACTCAAGGGCGCCAGCTCAGATCTTATCGGCCATTGGGACACAAACAGCAACAACTTTGTCGGCTGGGACCCCAGAGACCCGAATTCCCCTATGCCCGGTGGCGCTACCGCCAACTATGATAAGCGCATGACGGCTACCTATCTGGATATCAATGGCGGCGCTTCCATGGATTTGTTTGAGTTGCCCGGTGGCTTCAGTGCCTTGTATGTCGGCGCTTCCTATCGTGAAGAATCACTGGATTCCAAGGTGGATGCCTTGGCTGAGGCCGGCATGATAACCGGCGGCAACGGTGGCAGTGGCGGCGAGGGTGAGCGTGAAGTTTGGGCTACCTACTTCGAGCTTATGCTGCCATTATTTGACTCGCTGGAGTTGAATCTGGCCGGGCGCTACGATGATTACTCGGATTTCGGCGGTACCTTCAACCCCCAGTTGTCGCTGCGTTATCGGCCGCTGGAGTCCTTGATGTTGAGGGCATCCTGGGGCACAGGATTCAGAGCGCCGACTCTGTCGGATCTCTATCAGGGCACCAGCGAAAGCTATGGCGATATTACCAACTACCTGAGTTGTTACGATAATCAGGAAGATATCGACTCTTGCAGCCGCACCGACAATGCACCGACCTTGACAGGCGGCAATCTGGAACTCAAAGCCGAAGAGTCTGAATCCTACAACCTGGGGCTGGTATGGGATATCAATGACAATTTCAATGTCTCGGTAGATTATTGGTCGCTGGAGATCACCAATATGATCGAAGAGTTGTCGGCCAGTGAAATCGTCCGCACCCAGGCAAGACTCTGGCAGGCGGCAGATGCCCAGGGGCAGCCCAGACCCGATGTCAGCGATATCTATCCTGGCACTGCGATTTCCCGTTTGGGTAATGGCCGTATCGATTATGTGCAGAGTCAGAAACTCAATCTCGGCCGCAGTGAGCGTGAGGGGCTGGATCTCAGCTTCAGTGGCACCCTGGAAACAGAGTTTGGTGACTGGAAGTTGGGCCTCGGCTGGTCACACTACTTCAAGTATACCTATACCTATGCCAGCGCCGGAGAACAGGTGCTGGGGGATGATGTCGCCGGGCGAGAGGGCACCCCGGAGGATAGATTGAATCTGACGCTGGACTGGAACTATGGCGACCATGCCGTCAGCTATTTCAGTAATTTTATCGGTAGTCAAACCAGCTGGGATGTTCTTGATGACAGTTGGGATCCGGCGACGGGGCAAACTATTGATGACGGCAAGCTCTATGAACTCGACAGTATCTGGTATCACAACCTCAGTTACACCTATACCTTACCCTGGAACAACAGCTTGTCGCTGGGGGTAACCAACCTCACCGATGAGGGCCCAGTGCTGGCCTACGACGGCAGCTATAACTCCAACCTGTACGATATCCGGGGTCGAACCTACTGGGCCGGCTTCCGTCAGGCGTTTTAACGCCGCTCCCTTGATCCTCGTTGGATCTTCAGGCACACCCGTTTGGGTGTGCCTTTTTTGATCAAAATTGGTTCGCCATTGCCAAATCGCGGGAGCATTCTGGCCGAGGTTTCAGCCATAGAGAGTAGACCACAGGTACCCAAACCAGAGACAAGAGGGTGGTCAGTGCCGTGCCTCCGGCAATGGCTATGGCAAAGGGGGGCCAAAAACCGCCGCCGCCCAGAATAAGTGGCAGAAAGCCGCCTACTGTAGTGATGGTGGTTGAACCTATATGACGACTGCAACTCATCACCCCGGCGAGAATGACTTCGGTGTCGCCGGCGCGTGCCATAGGCTCGGACTCGAGTTCGGCCAGGATCACTATCGCGGCATTGATAGCCAGGCCCATCAAGCCCAGCAGACCTATTATCACGGTAAAGCCAAAGGGATAACCCAAAGCCCAGACCGCCAGCAGCCCGAGCCCCGCCGATTGCAGGGCGCTGAGCAGAATGATTCCCGTCAGCCTGAAGGAGTTGAAAGAGAGTACCAGCACTGTCAGCAATGCGGTGATCACCAAGACGATATTGGAGAGCAGATTACCCACGGCTTCATCACGCTTGGCACTCTCACCGCCTATCTCTATTCGGTAGGAGGCGGGCAGTTTAAGCTCGGCCAGTTTGGGTTTGACTCGCTCCAGCACTTTTTGCGGCAGCACGCCAGAGGCGATATAGGCTTCGAGAATATTGACCCGCTGGCCATTATAGTGAGGAATGGCGCCGCGACTGGCATTGACATGGCTTTGACTCACGGCCGAAAGTGGAATCGACTCACCATTGGGCGACAGCAGACTTATCTGTGACAGCCTGGATTGCTGCTCGCCGACACCGGCACCCAGCTTGACTCTCACCGGCAGCGATTCGGTTTGCTCCAGCAGGCTACCGCCTGTGATGCCTGTGGTGGACATCTGAATCTGCGAGGCGATTTCTCCCAGATTCAGGCCGGCCATCAGGCTGGCATCTTCATCGAGCTGCAGCCACACCTTGGGCGCCCCCGGGCTCAGGGTTGCCCGGGTGTGGATCACATCCCGGGTCTCGGCCAACATTCGCCGCACCTCATCCCCAAGCTCGGCCAACCTGTCGAGGTTGGGGCCATAAAGCCTCAACTCCACAGGGGCGTTGAAAGGAGGGCCCTGCTCCAGTTTACGCACCAGGATCTGCGCATCCGGATAGTCCTTATCCAGCCGCTGTTGCAACTCGGGGATTAAGCGATTGGCGGTGCGAAAGTCGCGGGTTCTTACCATTGCCTGGGCGTATTGGCTGGCGCCTTGCTGCTTTTGAGTCAGGTTGTAGTAGAAGGAGGGCACGTTCCCGCCTATGACCCAATTGACGCTTTCTATGCCGTCAGTACTGCGCAGCTCACTATCGAGTTGTTTGACTCTCTGCTCTGTTCTCGCCAGGCTGGCATGGGGCGAGAGGTAGAGCTCCAGCTGGAACATGTTTCTGTCCGATGGCGGGAAAAACTGCTCTGTCATCTGCCCGGAGGCCACAAAGCCTGTCAGCGGCAAGATACCAATCAGCAGCGCGGCAGTTTTCGGGTAATCAAGCGCCAGTTGCAGAGTCTGGCGATAGGCTCTGGCAAGCCTTGGCAGATTCACTCCGTGGTGGTACCAGCGGTTGTTGTCCCTGGCGCGGCTAAAGCGCCCGGCGAGACCGGCTATCAGGGTGTGGGAGATGAGGTAGGAGCCGAGCAGGGCAAAGATCACCGAAATGGCAATGCCACCGACAAACTCGCCGGCGGCGCCCGGCATCAGCACTATCGGTGCGAATGCCAGCATGGTGGTGATGGTAGAGCCGGCGAGCGGCAGCCACAGGTGCCTGATGGTGGCATTGACCGCCTGCAGCTTGCTCATGCCTTCGCGGCGACGCTGGGCAATGGCATCGACAATCACAATGGCGTTATCCACCATGATCCCCAGGGCCACCACCAGGCCGGTGACCGACATCTGATGAATGGGCAGGCCGGTAAACTTCATGCAGGCCAGAGTAAACAGTGCTGTCAGTGGCAGCGACAAGGCGACAATAAGCGCATTGCGCATGCCGACAGTCACCAGTAGCACCAGGAGAATGAGCACAAACCCCTGCAGCAGGTTGACGAGCAACTCCTGCAGACGCTCATTGGTATACCCCTCTTGCTCAAACAGCCATTGCATGCGGATATTGGCGGGGAAGCCCTGTTCCAGCTCGGCAGCAACCTGGCGGACTTGTTCACTCCAGATATCCACCCGAGTGTTGTTGAGCATGCGGGCGGCCACCATGATGCCGGGCTCACCGTCCAGCAGCGCCAGATTATCCGGCGGATCCTTGGGCTGGCGGCTGATAACGGCGATATCGCCAAGGCGGATCAGTTGCCCGAAACTGTCGGTCTTCAGCGGCACCTGGCGGATACGCTCCAGCGAGTCCAGTTCACCGGAAACTTCCACCAATGCCCGGAAGCTCTGGTTGTTGATTTCACCGGCCGACACCTTGGTATCGGCCTGATTGAGAATTCCGGCAACGGCTCCCGGTGTCAGTCCGAGACGATTAATACGCTCGCCATCCAGCGTTACCAGAATTTCCTCCGTCGGCGCGCCATAGAGTTTGACAAAGTCTGTACCGCTCAAGAGCCGCAGTTTGCTTTGCAACTCTTTGGCGTAACGGCTGATAATGTCGGGGCGCGCTTCACCGCCGCCGTGCCATCCCAGGCCTATGATGGCGGTGTAGGCGTAACCCAGCTGATCGTCCAGTACCGGCGGATTGACACTCTGTGGCAGGCGGCCGCTGCTATCGGCCAGCAGATCTCTGGCTCTCGACCAGACCGGCTCGGTTTCTATGACGTTATCTTTGAGCTCGAGTTGAATCACCGAGACCCCGGGTCTTGAGGTAGACTGGATAAGCTTGAGTTCCTCAAGTCGCCTAAGCTCATTTTCCAGTACTTCAGTCACCAGTGCCTCGACCCGTTCGGCGGAAGCGCCCGGATAGCTGGTGATCACAGAGGCAAAGCGGTTGGTGATATGGGGGTCTTCGGTGCGTGGCAGGCTGGAAATGGCGCCGAGTCCGGCAACCAACAACAGGGCTATCAACAGGCTGGCGAGGCGGCCATTCTCGACAAAAGCCTTGATAACAGCGTTCATTGTCCACCTCTTGCGGTCAATGCCGCTCCCGGTGAGACCCTTTGCCCGGCAACCAGTTTATGCAGGCCTGTGGTGACAAACTGCTCTCCCGGGCTGATGGCACCGGTAATAAAGGCGTTGTCGCCTTCGGTATAGAGAATTTCCACATCGCGGCGCTGCAGTTTAAACCCTTCGACATCTTGCTTGAGCACGTACAGATTCCACAGACCGCGAATACCGTCGGTGAGCGCCGATACAGGAACCCAGTAGCCTTCACGGGGAACTTCACGGCGGTACTGCAAATAAGCCAATTCGCCATTGATAGGTGTCGTTTCCGATGTGGGGGTGATGCTGAACCTGAGCTGCACTGTGCGGGTGACGGGGTTGATTTGGCCGCTGATCCCTTGCAGTTTGGCCTGATAGTAGTGTTCGGCGACTCTGAGACTGAGAATGGCTCCCGGTTGCAACTGCTCGGCAATATTCAACGGTACACCTATCAGTGCCTGCAGATTGTCGCTCTGCACCAGGGTAAAGACCGGGCTGCCCAGGGCGATGACTTCGCCGAGATTATGCTCTCTTGCGGCTATCACACCGGCAAAGGGGGCGATGAGAAGCGATTTCTGCCGCTTAAGCTCATTGGCCTTCAGTGAGGCTTCCAGCCTGGCGTGCCCGGCTTCCAGGCTGGCTAGCTTGCCTTTGAGCTCGTCGAGTTGCTGCTCGGAAAGATATTGTTTAGCACTGAGCTCCAGTGAGCGTTTCAAGGTTGCCCGGGCCAGCGAGATATCGGCCTGATTCTGATCCAGTGCCGCCTGTAATTCGGTCTGCTCGGCTTCCAGCAAGCTGGTATCCAGCTGTGCCAACAATTGTCCGGGTTTAACTCTGTCACCTGTATCTACCAGGAGTTTTTGCAACTTGCCTGCGAGTTCGAAACCTATGCCTGTGGTATTGCCGGCCCGCACGCTGCCACTGAATTGCTGCAGCTTGGTGTAACCTGGCTTTAACACAAGATTGGCACTGTTGACCACTGGGGGTTTGGTTTCACTGTGCTCAGATGGCTGTGGTTGGCAAGCGGATAGGGATAATAACAAAGTGAGGGTGGCAACCAGCGCACCTTTGCCCAGGCTCCTGTGGCTGACGTATTTGGTTTCAGGCCGGGGTACCTTGGGTTTTCCGGCGTCCTTGATGGTCTGTTGCAACGTCCTCTCCCTGCTTTGACTGATAATTGTTATTGATAGGTTAAACTGGACTTACTAGTCTAGTTTGGTGGAACTGGACTGTCTAGTCTATTTTGTGGTCTAATGCATGCCAAGGCGTTGCCGAATTAGGTACTAGTTATAACGATATGAATACTCAGCAATTAAGTCGTAGTGAACAGAAGAGGGCTCAGATACTGGAAGCCGCAATCGAGCTCTTCTGCGCTCAAGGGTTTCCCAATACCAGCATGGATGAAGTGGCTAAAACCGCCGGGGTGTCGAAGCAAACGGTTTACGCTCATTTTGGTTGTAAGGATGAGCTGTTTGTGGCGGCCATTGAATCCAAGTGCGTGGTTCGCCAGATTGCTGAAGTGCTGTTGGCCGACGCAGCCCGGCCGGAGCAGGCGCTGGCGGTGTTTGCTGAGTATTTCGGCGAGCTGATCGTCAGTGAGGATGCCATTACGGTTTATCGCGCTTGTGTTTCCCAGGTGGATACTCATCCAGAACCGGCGCAGCTTTATTTCGATGCCGGACCCGAGTACATGTTGGGTCTGTTGGTGGATTTCTTTACCCAGGTTGAGCGTCATGGCGGGTATCACTTCGGCAACAAGCGTCAGGCCGCGGTGAGGCTGAGCCTAATGTTGTTTGGTGAGCTGCGGCTCAGAAAAGAGTTGGGGCTGGATACAGGGCAACTCGAGGCACAGCACAGGGATTATTGCATTGAGACGGCGAGATTGTTTCTCAAAGCGCACAGCTTGGAATAGCCTACGGTTATGGTGACTTTTCTTCAACGGCAAAAGGATATGAGATGAAAAAAACGGTCGCACTTATCATACTGGGCGCTATCAGTGCCAGCACCGGATTGTTGGCGGCAGAAGCACCAACCTCCCGCTATACCCTGAGCCTGGCGGCCATTGAAAATGCCGATTCGGATATTGACGGTGGTGGAGAGTTGGGGCGCCGCAGTTATCTTCTGGGGGTGCGGGGAGACTGGCAACTGGATCAACGTTGGGGACTGGGTGTCAATCTCAGCTATGACAAACTGGACTGGGATTTCTCTGCCTTGCCAACCAGTGGCGCTGCGGATATTGCCTTTGCCGCCAGCCGGTTTGATTCGGCCCAGCGTTACTCGGCTTCTGTCAGCCTGAGATACAGCCTGAATCGACATTGGAGTTTGATGCTGGCGCCTCAGTTGCAGTACGCCTACAGTGATGAGGTCTCCTCTTCAGACGCCAGGAGCTATGGTGTCATCGCCGGTGCGGTTCACAGGTTTGATTCGGGTAACATGTTGGGTTTTGGGGTTGCTTATCTCAATGATATCAATGAGGTACGTACAGTTCCTTACCTGCTTGTCGATTGGCAACTCAGTGACAGATGGCGAGTGGGTAACCCCTTCCAGGCCGGATTTACCGGTCCGGCAGGAATAGAGTTCAGTTATCGGATATCGCCGGAGATGGAGTTGGGATTGGGTACCTCCCAACGCACCGAGCGATTTTTGGTCGGGGAAGATGAGCAGACAATGGAACTGACCCAGATCAGCAGCTTTGTCCGTTTGGGCTGGCGGTTGGGGCAGGGGCTCAATCTCAATGCCTATGTGGGCTACTTCATCAACCCCGAGCTTGAGTTGAGTGAGCCTGAGATCAAGCGAGAGCTGGATAACTATCCGGCCGGGGCGATCCACCTCAGCTATCGTTTTTGATTGACCTGCCCGCGGTGGCGGGCAAGTTGTATTTCTCAGCTTATTGGTTTGAGGCGTTCAGGAGGCTCAGTTAGCCAACATCGCCTTTTTCAGGCTGCTCTGGGCCGGTTCATCGCCGAGCCAGATATTCAGCAGTGCGCGGCGAAAGTTCTCTCCGGCGATAGTGTCTTGCAGTTCGCCGTTCTTGTAGGCGCTGACGCCGTTTTTCTGGCTGGTATACAGGAGGAAGCTGTCACCCTCTTTGATCTCTTCCTGAAACAGGCTCATAAAGCGGTCGATATCGGCCTGTATGGCTTCGGTTTTACCGCCTGTGGCGTCATGAAAACCTTCGGTGATGGCCGAGCGCATCTTATCTGCAGTGATGAGACCCGAGACTATCTTCAAGCTGACCGCCGCCTGCGGCTGCTCCAATACTGCGGCTGTGGTCTTGGCTTGGGTTGGCAGATAGAGTCCCCCTATGTAGAGATCCATAAAGAACTTGCTGCGTACCCCGGCACCATTGAGCTTAAGCGGCGCGGCAGCTTGAATGCTGAGGGTTTCCGGGATATTT
Organism: Shewanella sp. VK101; assembly: GCF_056497865.1. Lineage (NCBI taxonomy): Bacteria > Pseudomonadati > Pseudomonadota > Gammaproteobacteria > Alteromonadales > Shewanellaceae > Shewanella > Shewanella sp. VK101. The sequence continues at coordinate 3,303,659 of NZ_CM151402.1, read as the reverse complement.
TCACCGGCAATTTCACGGGCATCGATTGTGGTGGATAGGGACAATCCCAACAGCAGGGCGGTTAAGGTTATTTTTTTCATCTTGTTCTCTTTGGTATTGGTCGTTTGTAAGTCAATGGTTCGACAACGGTTTATTCGAACATAGACGGCTGGTTGTTAGCTCCGCAGGCCCATTTTGAAATTGCCATCCTGACTGAACCAGACGGCTTGCTTGTGTTTCGGGCTTATCAGTAATGGGCCATCGTCGAAAAACAGAAAGCATTTCCAGTTACGGGCGAAGACTTCCCAGCGTGTTTGGATCACCTGATACTTTTCATAACAGAAATACACAGGGGCATCCGCCGGCCAATTGATAAATTCGGCCAGGGTTTCCGGTAGGCTGTTGTCTTCGCTGTCCCAATGGCTTTGCCAGTATTCCGTTTGGTGCCAGGTGGAACTACGGCTGGCCCAGTCTCCTTTGGTAAAATCCTCGGCACAGCTGCTTTTATTGCTTATCCAGCGATTCCACACTTCCATGGCACTCTTCTGATCCAGCGGCAATATGGCTGTCTTGTCCTGCTCACTCACTGGCAGGTCCTTATGATTGAAGATCCATTTACGGCGATACTGTTCGAGTGGAATATAGCTGTGATTCAAGTTCTGTCCTCCGGGACTGCGCTTATTTGCCGGGGCATTATAACGGGGGTGAAAGAGGAAAATAAAGGCCGCTTGCAGCGGCCTTTGGAGACTACTGACTGGTTTGCAATTCGCTCAAGCCTTGCTTGGCACCGAGATTGTCCGGATCGAGTTCCAGTACTTTGCGAAATGCTGTGACCGCCGCCTCATTTTGCTGCACTGCCCGCATAAACAGTGCCAATTTCAGCCATACCTGTTGGTCTTGCGGGTATTTACCGAGGTAATCCAGATAGATGTCCAGTGCCAGTTGCCCTTTACCGGCGAGGCGCAAAACATGGGCGTATTGCGGCAGAAAACTATCATTCAGCTGGCTGATTTCCGCCAGCGTGGTTTCGGCCAGTGGCAGCATGTTGAGCTGCAGCGCCAGCACTGAAATCATTCTGAGCTCGGTTTCGGTTATTTGTTGCTGATCTATCTGTTGCAGCGCATGCAGTGCTTGTTCAGGGGCTTGTTTAAGCACCTCCAAATTGGCTTTGGCCAGCCAATAGAGGCGTTTGAGCTCGGGTTTTTCCGGCAGTACGAATTCGAGGTTATTCACCATTTGCTGCAGACCGTGTTGATGCCGTTGACTCTTAAACAGCATTATCTTGTCAAATACTCTTTCCTGAGTATTACCATCATTCAGCACCTGATGATAGGCCTGACGTGATTCAGTCAACATCCTGCGAAAACTTTTCTCAAGTTCATCTGCCAGTTTTTTTTCCTGAGGTAATAGTGGATGATTTTTTTGCCAAATCCGCACTCTGCCGGGGGTGTTGTCCTGCTGCCACTGCTTGGCAAGTGACTCGAGCCTGGCATCCGGGTTGAGTTCTTCCTGACGGGATTTCACTCTGGTCAAGGCGTTGCCAACAAGATCTCTCAAGTGCCTGGCGATGACACAATAAGCCTGATAGTAGTCCAGGTTCATCTGTTGCATCTGGGCTTGAGTCCATTCGTCGCTGCTGCGAGCGGTTAAAAATGCTGAAAATTCCCGGTAACCATAGAATTTGATCAGTTGCCCCATGTCACTGAAGTCTTTGTTGAGTTGGGCCTCAGTTGTTTGCAGCTGTTTAAGCAGTTTTTTTGACGGATTTGGTGAGTTGATTTCAACTTGGCAGGCCTTGAATGCCTTATGGGTGATAGTTTCAATCCGGGTCAGTTTTTGCTGTGCCTGTTGCAGTTGCCGGAAGCACAAACTCAGGTCGGTGCTTTTGTCTGCTTGCTTTAATTGTTGGCTTGAAAGTAACTCCGACAGGGGTTTTTTATCCTGCGGCAGCTTTATCTCTTCACTGGCACTAAAGCCAATCCCCTTTATTTTTGCGGCGTCCTCAGCCAGGTTGATGTATTCAAGCTGAGGATGAGCGGCGACTTCATCTTCAATTGCCTGTTTGGCATGGAGTAATTGAATGGGAGTTTCCGCCAGATAGCCGCTGTAGGTTTCTACCCATTCACAGATATGTCCCAAGCTGGGTCCCAGCTTGGCTTCCTGAGAACCGGCTGCGTGGGAAACCCCTTGTCTTGAGTAGCACAGATCCATACCGATAAACAGAATTCGGCGAAAGCCCATCTCTATTGCCAATAACAGCGAACTGTTGGTCACAGTGGGCCCTTGAGTGATGATATTGCTGTGCTGGGTTTGCCAAGGGAAACGGTCTCCCAGATAAAGGGTTTCTCCGGCCCATTGAGCCACTATCCACGGGTGGGCGTGGTAGGAATGAACCAGAAGAAAATCCCGATAATATGGCATCATCTCTTTACTGACATCGAAGCTGAATGCCTGTGGATCCACGGTCACGACTATGTCCGGTTTTATCCCATGAGATATGAGTTTGGCGGCAATGCGGGAAACCGCCAGTATGGTCATTTTTGACTGATTTGCCTTGAGCCAGTCGAGCTGTTGATCCATTGATGGGCCGCCGGCGACTATGATGGCGGTTTCCCCTTCAAATTGCCCCCTCAGCACCTTGGCCGGTGAGTGATTGTCGCAGATATTTTCCAATTGGCGCTGGACAAACTCTTTCTGGTTGTAGTTGACGCCTTGATTGAAATACTCATGCTCCAGTGCCTGAGCGATGGCACTTTTCAGCAAGGAGTACTCGGGAAGCGTCTCGGCGGCCGCAGCCTGAGAGTGATAATGACGGTATTGGCCTTTGGCGATACAGATATCGTTACCCGCCTGCTTGAGGATGTTCGGCAACTCAGCTTCAGTGATAACCCAAAGCTTGCCTTCGAGCGACTCAGGAAGGTCAATATTCAGCAGGGTTAATATTTCGGGCAGTTCGACGAAAATGAAACGACTTCCGGCTGGCATTTCCATGGATAATACATAGTTGGCCAGTAGACCTGAATCCATGCCGGTGAAAATGTACAGGGTATCTTCGGCGCTTAATAGGTTGGCGAACTTATTGCGATATTGGCTCGCCGAGTTGAGTTGCTCAAACATCTGCCGGTTGATTGCCGGCAGATAGGTTTCGTTGAAACGACTAACGGCAAAGGTATTGAGCATGGCTGAAGGAGTACTTTGCATCCGGGCTCCTGATGGCTTGAACGTCAATTGTCTGACGTTTTACTGTGCTTGAGTCCATAGTCTCAAGATATGTGCCAGTTTTCAAAGAGGTGAAGTGATCTCGGTATTGAAAGCCGCTTTTAGAGTTTATGTGCTAAGTTTTTGTTATACAATGAAACCTGCACTGTGCATACTTTAAGTTATCTGTTAATGGCTTGGTTTGGCTCAGATTTTGTATATTGACCGGGATAAGAGAATGACGTTAAGCCATTTAGGGAAAGGTGCGAACAAGTCCCATGTGTGCTCTGCGTCGGCTTACGGACCTGGATGCAAGGCGTGGTTCGCAGCAAATGGCCCTAGTCCTTTGCAAGAAGCACAACACAGCAGACAGGTCTGTAAGCCACGCCCTTTGGGGCTTGCACAGCAACCGGCTTTCTGTGTTATCCGACTTTGACAGGCCCCGGCATGCCTTCAGTCAGATGCTTTGAACGCCAATTGCTGTGCAAGCCAGAGTGCCACGAGGACTTATTAGCACCTTCCTTAGGTTTATCGTCAGTGTAAAAACAGAGGACTGGATAATATATGTTCAACAACCAAACAATACTCATTACCGGTGGAACCGGGTCTTTCGGGCAGAAGTACACCAGAACTCTGTTGTCTCGTTATAAACCCAAGCGTTTGATCATTTTTTCCCGTGATGAACTGAAGCAATTCGAGATGCAGCAGCAGTTCAACGATCCCTGCATGCGCTATTTTATCGGAGATGTGCGCGATAGTGACCGTTTGATGCAGGCGATGCAGGATGTGGATTATGTGATCCATGCTGCGGCAATGAAACAGGTCCCGGCCGCTGAATACAATCCGATGGAGTGTATCAAGACCAATATCCATGGCGCCGAGAATGTGATTAAGGCAGCGATCAGCAATAAAGTGAAAAAAGTGATTGCGTTGTCGACCGATAAGGCTGCCAGTCCTATCAACCTTTATGGTGCCACCAAATTGGCGTCCGATAAGTTATTTATTGCCGCCAACAACATAGTCGGTGGCAGCAAGACCCGCTTTGCGGCGGTGCGTTATGGCAATGTGGTGGGTTCCAGAGGCTCTGTGGTGCCTTTTTTCAAGAAGTTGATTGCCGATGGTGCCGAGTCCTTACCGATAACCCATCCCGAGATGACCCGTTTTTGGATAACCCTGCAGCAGGGAGTGGATTTCGTGCTGAAGAATTTTGAGCGGATGCAGGGCGGTGAAATCTTTGTGCCTAAAATCCCTTCTGTGCGTATTACCGATCTGGCCAAGGCATATGCTCCAAACCTTGAGCATGACATTATCGGCATTCGTCCGGGGGAGAAAATGCACGAAATCATGTGTCCAGCAGATGACTCCCATCATACAATTGAATTTACTGATCATTTTGTTATATCTCCAAGTATTAAATTTTTTGGTATGGATATGGATTTCCGTACCAATGCGCTTGGCGAAAAAGGGCAAGTTGTTGCGCCTGGATTTGAGTATCACTCGGGCAGCAATCCTAGATTTTTAACGGCAGATGAGATTTTAAAAATGGAATCTTCAGTATGATTCCCTATGGCCAACAAGATATTAACCAGGATGACATCAATGCTGTCATTGAAGTATTGCAATCTGATTGGTTGACACAGGGCCCCAAGGTACCGGCGTTTGAGCAGGCGATATGTGGCTATACTGGCGCCCAATTCGCCGTTGCGGTAAACAGTGCCACCTCGGCTTTGCATATTGCTTGCCTGGCACTCGATGTCGGGCCTGGCGACAGGGTTTGGACATCCCCCATTACCTTCGTGGCTTCTGCCAACTGTGCTTTGTATTGCGGCGCTAGAGTAGACTTTGTCGATGTTAATCCCGAGTCCGGTAACATGTGCCCCGGGGCATTGAGGGCCAAACTTGAGCAGGCCAAACTTCAGGGAACCTTGCCCAAGGTGGTTATTCCGGTTCACCTCTGTGGTCACAGCTGTGATATGGCTGCTATTGCCGAGCTTGGTAAAGCGTATGGATTCAAGATCATCGAAGATGCCTCCCATGGTATCGGTGGCAGTTATCAAGGCCATCAACTTGGGAGCTGCGTTTACTCGGATATCACGGTTTTCAGCTTTCATCCGGTCAAGATCATCACTTGTGCCGAGGGGGGCATTGCACAGACGAATGATCCCGAATTGGCGCTTAGGCTGGGATTGTACCGAAGCCATGGGATTACCAAAGATCCACTCAAAATGCTGCGCCCGGACGAAGGGGGGTGGTACTACGAGCAGCATGCACTGGGTTTCAATTACCGTATGACAGAGTTGCAGGCAGCGCTTGGGCTTTCGCAACTCCAGCGATTGGATGAATTTGTCTGTAAGCGCAATCAGTTGGCCGCTTATTACACTCAAGAACTGGCTCAGCAGCCGGTAGTGAGTGTTGAACCCTTACCCAATAGTGTCAGCGCCCGTCATCTATATATGATACGTCTCAAGCAAGCCGAGCGGCGCCGAGAAGTGTTCGATGCCATGCGAGAGCAGGGGGTGCAGGTGCATGTGCATTACTTCCCGGTACACTTGCAGCCCTATTACTTGTCTCTTGGCTTCAAAACAGGAGATTTCCCCAAGGCCGAGCAGTTTTATGGACAGATCCTGACGTTGCCGCTGTATCCATCTTTAGCAGGGAAAGAGCAGGATTATATTGTCAAAGTCTTGGTTCATTCATTGGCATAATAGGTATGAATATGGGTCGATAACCTCTACTTTCCAGTTCATTGATATTCGCTTCATTTTTTCTCTGGTAGGGCCATAGATTGGGAGTATGATAACGGGATATTTGACATATTTGATTTCTGAACTGGACAGTATCTCCGCACCGGCAAAAATATGTCCAGCTAACTCATAATCATAGAGAGTGACTCTGTTACATGTTATCCACTGGATAAGTTCTGGGTAGCTTTGAGTCAGTTGATAAAAATCTCCACCCACTCCCCATAGGCCTATTTTTTTATTATCAATCAGTGCCTGCTGGAGCTGTTTAAACAGTGATGTCTGATAACTTTGATAGTCGTTAAAGCGTTTAGTGACTGCTTTTGACGCATCATGCTCTATGGATGATATAGCTCTTGGGGAAGCTGAGTTTGATTGCTTAAGCAACAATAACAGTCTTGGGATATCCCCGGTTGTAAGTTGCTGCTGCTTTACTACGCTCAAGCCTGCCAATCTTACTATTTGTGCCAAAGACTCTTTAGAGTAATAGTGAATGTGTTGTCCATGAACCAGATTGGTAAATGCTAAATGATCTGTGTAAGCGTCAGGACTACAATCCGGGACTTCAATAAAAATATATCCATTTTCGGCCATCATTTTTGCAATTTGTGATAGAAAGTGGATCGGTTCGACCACATGTTCCAGCACATGAGTGCTGATTGCCAGTGAAATTGGCTTAGCATCAAATTTGCCCTGTATGGCTTCAAGTTTATTCAGATCGGCGCCTAGGTATTTTATTGTCTCCGATTGAATATGGTTGTGAAAATCAACACTTGCTAAAGTCAGTGAGTACGCCTTACAGGAATCCTCAATGTATTTGAGTGTTATACCGGCACCCGCCCCAAAATCAACAATATGAGCTCCCTCTTTGATACTGGGTCGAATAAATTCAAGCATCTCCTCATAGGGAGATTTCTCACCTAAAGGGGTGTCACACCACATGTCCGGTTCAACTTGATTGGAAAAGTAGAGTGCTGCGAAGATTTCCTGGGTGTAATTTATGCTGACTTGTACATGGTGGCAATATCTACATCTACCGATAGGGAAGTGAAGTACTTGTCTGCATAACGCTGTCTGGCTTTTATCCCATATACCGGACATCAAGGTTTCTATCTCTTGCCATGACGATTCTCCGCATACTTTACAGCTTGTCTGTTGTTGCGTTTGATGAGTTGGCATTTAGTTACTTCCGTTGTAAAAGGGATCTATGACATTGGACCAATAACGACTGATGGCTCGCATCTTAATCCTGGTTTCTGCAAGTTGGGGAACAATAAAGACCGGATGGGGGAAGTGGGGTATTTCATCACTGCATAGAATGGACTGATGCTGAAAAGCTTTGCCTTTGAGAGCATAGTCAAATAACACCAACTTACCATTCGTGATGAACTCACCTAAAAGAGGATGTTCGTTTAGCAGGTTATAAAAATCGGCACCAAGCCCCCAAAGTCCGACCCGATTGTTTTCTTTAAGTGAGGAGCAGACTCTCTGTGCCAACTGACTTCTCAGGCTCCGACAGCCACTCTGATAGTGACGAATAACCGCTGCTGCATCATATGTTGAATTGACTTGGGCGGTGGATAAAACTCTCTCTGGTTTTAGCAGCACCTGCAGCCTGGGAATATATCCTGTGGTAACTTGAGCTTGCTTGACAACCGCCAGACTTGCCTGTTTGGCGGCAAAGGTTAAAGTGTCGATTGTATAGTAGTGAATGTGCTGAAGGTTAACTAAGTTACTCATGCCTATTGATTTTTCATCATGGTGATGCGTGAAATCAGGCACTTCAATGAATATTGCGCCGTTATCGCTGAGTCTGGATTTCAGGTGGCTCAAAAAGCTGACGGGGTCAATAAGATGTTCAAGCACATGAGAGGCCAGAGCCAGGTCGATCCCCTCTGGCCAATGGTCATTGGATAGGCTGCTCAGTTGATTGAGATCTAAGGTAAGATAGGTTACGTCTTCTTGCGTGAATCTGTTATTGAAATCTATTCCAATCAAGCAACTGCCTGGGCTTTTAGCTTTTGCTGCCGCCAGTAGTTTGCCTTCTCCACAACCAAAATCGACTATGGTCTGTGGTTGTTCACCATTGAGGGCAAAGTTCATCATCTCCTCGTAAGGGAGCTCGCTGCCAAGAAGGGATTCATGCCACATCACGGCTTCTTGAGTAGAGTGAAAGTAGAGCTGTTCAAATAGCTCCGGCGTATAAACGACATTGACCTGTACGTGCCCGCAGTTTTGACACCTCCCAAGTGGGTAGTCAGAACTTTGCCGGGAAAGCTGCATGCTTTGTTTATCCCAGAGACCAAAGGAGATTGTTGAAAATGTGAGCCAGTCTTGTTGTCGGCAAAGTTGGCACAAAGCCTTTTCCATAATTCTTCCCTAAGTGGTTATCCCGCCGTCTATGGTGAGGGTCTGCCCTGTAATAAAAGCGGCATCATCCGAGAGTAGGAAGCTGATTGCGGGTGTAACATCTTCAACCCTGCCGAGCCGATGCATTGGAGTGCGGCGTATGATCTGGTCACGCTTCTTATCTGACAGGGTTGATGACATCTCAGTATCCAAATAACCAGGAGCAATTGAATTAACGGTAATGTTACGACGGCCATTTTCTCTGGCTAAGGCGCGAGTCAAGCCATCCAGCCCGGCCTTGGACGCTGAATAGGCTGCAAGACCAGTGTAGCCGCGGCTTCCTATGATTGAACTGATGTTGATGATTCTGCCGGCACTGTTTTGTCTAAGAAAAACACGGAGTGCTTCTCTGGCCATATAGAGAGCACCGTGTAAGTTTATTTGTAGTAGAGTGTCAGATTCAATGTTGGGAAAGGTCGCCAATACTCCCTCTTTTGCAATGCCCGCATTATTGACCAAGCCCCAAAGTGATGAATCACCAGCCCAAGCGCAGGCCTCTTTGACAAACCATGATGTATGCTCCGGATTACCGATTTCGCAGGGAAACCATTTAAAATGAGGATTGTCCCGTTCCAGAGCCTTTAATGCCGGTGTTTGAGTCCGGCTACAGGTTGAGACTTTGTACTCCAGAGTCAAAAGGTGGTTGACTATAGCCAAACCCAGTCCCCGACTCCCACCGGTGACAATGATGTGCTTCATTGGCGTGTTCTCACTTTTTTGCCACTTTCTGACAGCGTAATCTGTTCGCGGAAGATTACAATACGTGGTGTTGCGGCAGGTTCTCGATTTGCCGACCAAGCTTTGAGTGCGAGCCTGGCTTTTGTTTCATCTTTTGCACAACACTCCAAACAGACTAGGGTACCTGTTATGGGGTTGGCTTTCGCAAACACCCTGGCATCCATGATATCTTCAAGGGCCAGGATCTCCTGCTCCAGTGTTTCAAGATTGACTTTAACGCCACCCACATTGACTAAATGATCTTCTCGACCTGAAAACAGAACTCTATCCTGGGTCAATTCGACACTATCACCTGTATCTATCTCAATATCATCTCTGTTCAGGTGTAGCGTGTTATTTACCGATATTTGCCAACCATTGATGGGCTTGTCTAACCAATTCAGTGGAAAGCCCGCCAGACCATCCTTTACTGAAAAAACCACGCCGGCCTCGGTTGTTGCATAGATGTGCCTTAATTGCGCTTCGGGAAAAGCTTGCTTAATGGCATTCAAGGTTTGCTGATCGGCTATTTCGCCCCCAAGGCTAATGATGGCAAGCGGTGGCCGCGTATCGTTCCAGCTCATTAACATGGCGCGCATCATGGATGGCGTTGCGCTGATGGCATTGATATCCAGTTCAATTGCAAGTTGTGCTTTAACGCGTAAACTTGCCTTGACATCAGCTACCAGAATATCTGAGCAAACTATAGCTTGTAAGATTACCTGTAACCCGGCAAAGCTCATGGGATGATAACAAAGCAACCAACGAGAGACTTCCCTGGCCCGGCTTTTTACATTGTGGGGGAGTAATCTGTCGAGTCGATGAAAAACCAGTTTGGGTTTACCGGTTGTGCCTGAGGTGAGTAGCCCTATTGCAAAATGTTCCGGCAGCGTTGCAATATCAATCTCTTGTTGAGTACGATTGAATATCACGGGAATATTGGCCGCTTGTCCGGTTATTATTGCCTGGATCATATCTTTAACCAGATACTGCCGAACTTCGGTGGCTTGTGCGGTGATCTCGATGAATTTAGGTGCCTTGGGGCATTGCTGAGAGTGAAACTTCTTACTGTCGAAGCGAGTTCCTTTTTCAATTAATGTGAAATCACGGGGGATAGTAAACATTAAACACTCGCACTTTCATATAGGGCAATTAGTTCGGCGACACTGTGAAATTGCTTGAAACCATCCCGAAATGGATCGATTCCTGTATTGAGTTCCAGACTGACAATCAGGGTGGCCAGATCCAGCGAATCCATCGGCAGGTCGGAAAGAAATTTGGCACTCAAATCAAAGTCAGGACAGGTTTCTCCTTTATTTTCGATGAGCTGCCTGGTTTCATTCATTATGATATCTGCGATTTTACTCATGCTTTATTCCAATCGTTAAAGGCGGCTGATATTTTTTCCAGGCTAAAATGTTGCTTTTGGTTGAGCCAGTCTTGCTTTAGTTGTTCAAAAATATGGACATCCAGAAACTCGCCATTCTTATAGATATGCTGCTTCAGGTAACCAACGAATCTTGTCTTGTGTAAGGCTTGGAGCTTGACCACTTTCTCATTGGCATCGAGCACATAGTTCACTATCTTATTGAGTTTCAGTTGGTGAAACACGTAGTTGCAGATATAAGTGTGCATGGTAACGCCATACTTCAATCTGGCTTTTCGCTCGTAGATATAAGAGCCAGTGCTGCAACGCTGATGAAAACGGTCGATATCAGAGAAACACAGGAAGCCGATAGAAATACCGTCGTCTTGTATCATATATGCACGATAGTCATCACGGGTTTCCAAAGATCTAATCCAAGCACGTTGTTTTTCGATCGAGGGGGTTTCCAGATCGGTAAACATATGTTTGGTGATCTCGGGTGTCGTACGCCATTTCAATAGGAGTTCGGCATCATTGATGTCTAAACGTTTAAAATTTAATGCCATATTCTCTTCTTAGTTTGCTAAATATCCACCTTCTACTGGTAAGGTCACCGCATTTATCCATTTGGCGGCATCACTCAACAGAAAGGCTACTGCATTGGCTACATCTTCCGGCTGACCTAAGCCCATGGGATGTTGATCCAACATATGCTGAAACTGTTCTTCAGTCATGCTGACTTGAGTACGCTTGGCCATCTCTGTCGCCACCAATGCCGGTGCAACACAGTTGACTCTGATATTGTCTCTGAGCAGTTCCATCGCGAGTCCTCTGGTCAGGGACATCAGGCCTGCCTTGCTCGCTCCATAGAGGGTATTACCTGTTTGGCCTATTAGTCCGGCGATAGAGGAGACAAAAACAATCGCACCTTGTTTTGAACGATCACGTTTAAGTCTGAATCCTTTACTGATGGCCATGGCACTGGCGAGATTGATGCGCATGGTTTCGTCAAAGAAGGCTTGATCGAAAAGACGTATGGGTTTGGTAACTTGTATGCCGGCGCAGTGTACGAAGCCATCTAAATAGCCATGCTCTTTAGCCAGTGCTTTGACCCACTCGCTAAGCTTGTCAGTTGCTGCCATGTCAAAAGGTGCGCATACATGTCCGTCACCCGATAGTTCTGCAGCCGTCTGTTCAAGTGCTGCGAGGTTACGACCATTGAGAATAACCTTGGCCCCGAGTTGGGATAGAAGTACAGCACATGCCCGTCCTATGCCTGCTGATGCACCAGTGACAAGGACACGCTTGTCACTGAGATCCATTGGATTAACATTTATCACAATAGCGATACCTGTTTATGCCGTTAGATGTTCTTCGACCAGGCTGATCAGATCGCCAACGGTATTGATCTCTTCTAACTTATCGCCTTGGATCACAATGTCAAAATGCTCGTCAGCCATTGCTATGACACTCAGAAAAGCCAGTGAGTCCCATTGTTCAATGTCCATTAATACTTCATCGCCTTTGAGAGTATTTTCATCCAGCTCAAGGATTTCTTCCAGGGCATTTAAAAATTCTTGTCTGTTCATCTTAGTTACCTCAAGTTACTTGTATTTTTAATATGATATCAGCCGTTATCAGTGTATCGGCAGTCGGGGAAAATGGTTTACGTTAATGTGCAATGCGTTGTGCTACATGCTTGTTGATGTTGGCTAATTGCGGTTGTTCTATCAGTAAATTACAAATTTTTTCAGGCCCGGCAGTGAGCCAATCTTCTCCTAAAAGGTAAATAAGCTGCTCTACCAGCCTTAGATCGTCTATTTCATCGACACAAAGCCTGAATGCCCCCCAAGACGTTTGGCCTGTTTCGATTGGAACTATTTTTGCACCGGGTTGACTATACAGATAAAGCGTAACGTGTTCGCGCTGGGCTTGACAATGGGCTTGATGATATGCCCGTTTCAGGTTGGCCATGCTAAAAACCTCTACATCGAAGCCCCTTGGGTAATAGGCCAAACTGATGTGAGTATATTGTTCGGCATCCCCTGCCTGATGTTTGCGAACCGCTTGGTCGATTAGTTCCGGGCAAATGAGTGGACAGTCACCTGTGAGGCGGATGATGAGATCATCATCTTTGGCCCCCACCGACATTGCGGCTTGGTAGAAGCGCTTCAGGACATCCTGCTCATCCCCTCTAAAACAGGTTAACTGCTTGGCTCGACAATAATCCGCAATTGCCTGATCGCTCTCTTGTTCTGTGGTAGCAATGATATGAGTATCAATGAGGGTCGATTGGGCAACCCTCTCAACGTGATATTCAAGCATGGGCTTACCTGCAATAGGTGTCAGTACTTTGCCCGGTAAGCGACCGGAGTTCATTCGTGCTTGGGTGATACAGATTACGCGCATTCAATCCTCCCGTTTTACCAAAGGCGTGGAGAGATATGCTTCTCTCATTGGCTCACCAAAGGCGATATCCTGTGAAGCTTTTTGCCCCAGAACCTGAGGAAGATAACGGGTATGTAATCCGTGAGCGGGTCTGACGGAGCGAATATTATCGGTGCTGAAAACTTCACCTTTCTTAATGGCCCGACTAACGTAAAGGGAGCGGCGAAAATCACGTCCACCCACTTCGCTTGGTTTGATTTCATAACCAGCAGTACCCAAGGCCAGGTAAGCTTTGTCCGCTTCTTGCTTTAGCTTGCTAAAGGCATCCGGTTCTAAAGAGAAGGCTGCATCTACAGAGCCATCATTTCGATCCAGTGTGAAGTGTTTTTCAATAATACTGGCTCCCAATGCAACGGCGGCAATTGCCGCTGTCGTCTCCAGAGTATGGTCACTCAGACCAATTGGGAAATCGAAGCGTTGGCGAAGGTCTGCCAGTGTGCGCAGGTTACAATCTTCAATAGGGGTCGGATAACCACTAATACAGTGGAGCAATGCCAGTTGATACCCTCCTGCATTGGCAACTGTCTCTACCGCCTCTTCAATCTCGGCCAAGGTGGCTAGTCCTGTGGAGATTATTATCGGTTTACCTGTTTTGGCAGCCGCAGTGATAAGGCCTATATCATTGATCTCGAAAGAGGCAATTTTATAGGCCGGACAATTAAGGGATTCAAGCAAATCAATCGCAGTCAGATCGAATGGTGATGAAAATAGAGTGATGTTATTTTGCCTTGCCCTTTCAAATAACGCCTCGTGCCATTCCCATGGGGTATGCGCCTCTTGATAGAGGTCGTACAGGGTTCTGCCCGCCCATAATCCCCCTTGCAGCAAAAACTCAGGGCCGTCATGGTCAAGCGTAATAGTGTCAGCACTGTATGTTTGGATCTTGATGGCATCGACCCCCGTGGCCGCTGCAGCATCAATCATCTTCAACGCCCGGGGAAGGCTCCCCTTGTGGTTACCCGACAATTCAGCAATCACATAAGGCTTCTGCTGAGGGCCAATTGACCGTCCGTTAATTGAAATACTGGGCGTAAACATCTTAGTCCCTTATTGATAAGTGGGGTTGAACATCGCTGCGCCAAGCGTTGTGAAAGTGATGGATCCTTTCTTCGCATCTGCCTAAAACCCCCGGCTCATCAATGTATTGCATATTTGCCTGACAGGACTCGGCAACGATGCGATCCTCTTCTAAGATAGTGTGGTTAAATTCAGTAAAGTTTGCCTGAATGGCTGCTTTGACGGCATCGCTGATCCTGCTTCCGTCGCGTCTTTGCATCATTCGCAGTTGAAAATTCAATTGGGATTGGGTTGCACCTTTAGGCTCATAAGTTTGCAATGACATAAGGGAACCATTGGTCAACCCTATGGCCAAATTCGGATAGATAAAGAAATGGTTGTACTCAGTAAAAGATTTATGTTGTTCAATTTTTAAGTGTTTTCTGGCACCCGCCCACCATTTTTTTGGTGTATCCAGCAGTGGAGTATGGCCTGTTGTGTGGCCATTAAAATGTGCCATTTCGACTTCAGGCTTGGCAAATTTTGCAAAGGTTTCCGGGTGGGTGCCTGCCACGTGGTAAACTTCGAGTACGGTTTCGCAGGCTAATTTCCAATTGGTATTCCAGTGAAAACTACCTTGCTGAACCGGATCCAGAAATGCTTGGGAGATCTCTTCCAGGATATTGAAGTAAGGCCCCAAAAAATCCTCTAATGTTGGTCCTTGATGCTTGATACGAACGAATAGCAAGTTCCCACAATGGGCCAACTGAAACTGTTTTAAGGCCAGTTTTTTCTTGGCTTCATCGTCTAAACCAAAGTCGGTACGATTTTGTGGTACACCGCTAAGAGCGCCATTACTCTTGTAACTCCAGCAGTGATATGGGCAAAGCAAGGGCCGATTGCCTCTGGATGCTGACTGCAGTTTTGCCTTGCGATGGCTACAGACGTTGAGTAGTGCACTGAGTTCACCATTAAAGTTCTGCACTACCACAGGGGTGTTGCCTACTTGCAAAGTAATAAAATCATGGTGTTGAGAAAGCTGATCTTTAAAACCAACGAATATCCAGTTTTTTTCGAATACCTGGGTGTGCTCGATGTCCAGGATCGCCGTTTGGTAGTAATGCTCCGGATGTATGGATTGTTTTGCGATCATTGATGTTCCGATTTCTCTTTCAGGCCAATGACAAGTCTCTTTATTATTCTCTGGCATCCATGGCTGTCAATCAGTTGACGTGCCTGGTCACTCATCTGTTCTCTTAAGCATTTATTATGCCAAATACTCTTGGCCTTTAAGGCTATTGTGTTGATGATATCTTGATTACTCTGGGTATCCCCCTCTGCCGGTGCATAATGCCGACAATCTAGCGTTTGGTACCAGGTATTATTCAGTGGTGAGATCATGGCAGGTACCTGATTGTCGACCGTTACCAGTGATAATGTTGGAACGCCTTGGCTGGCCAATTCTCCCAGAGTTCCTCCGGCTGCGGATACGGCTAGACCCGTTTGCATCATGACTTCGGCAACTGATGGAGGATCACATACAAGTGTGAAATTCCCATATTGTCCGGAGAGCCTCTGTAAGGAAGCTTGATCTTGGTGGGTTGTACCCAAAAGTAGCTTAATCTGACACTGAGGGAGAACTCTTAGCAGTGCTTGGGATAGTGGTAGTGCCAGTGATTTTACATCTGTACCACCTAAAGTGAGCAATAGCTGAGGGCGTTGAAGTACCGGAATGAATTGAGGCAATGCAAACTCTTTTCTCAAATAGGTAAATTGCGGTCCCAGACAGTAATTGGCCTGGGGAGCCCTCAAGCGGTAATCGGCAGACGTACAATTTGGCGCAGGATTAACAATTAAATCGGCTATAATCGGTGAATCATCAAGGGCATCATCGAGCTTGACAAGATAGGTGTTAAGTTCAGAAAGCTGGTGCCACTCACAGGGCGTTAATTCATAGTCATCGATGATAATTGCTTTAAAATCATGATGTTTTATTTCATTCGCCGTTAAAGTGTTTGAGACTTGAATGCTATTGAAATTTGCTTGCTTAAGCTTGTTCAGTAAAGTTTCGCTGCAAGTTTTATAGAGAAAGTTGATTTCGAATCTGTCCTCAGCCGCCTGAGCCAAGGCATAGAGGCGCATGATATGACCAGCGCCAATTTTGTCCGAGTTATTACCATAGAAAGCAATTTGGGGTTTAGCCTGCAAGGAATCCACCATCTACGGCGAGCGTGATGCCTGTTGTATTACGACTCAAGTCACTCAAAAGGAAGTAAACACTGTTGGCTACATCTTGTGGTTTACTGAGCCCCAGAGGGTGTGCATCTTTTAGTTTCTGGCTCTGTTCTTCGCCCAATGTGGCAAACTGTTGTTCGGCTTTTTTGCCGCTGACGACGGCAGGAGCAACACAGTTAACCCGAATCTGTTTAGCCGCCAGCTCCAAGGCTGCCGATTGTACCATTGAGGATAGTGCTGCCTTTGATGCGGCATAAAGAGTACGTGCCTTTAGCCCCCTCTGTCCTGCCGCCGAACCAATAAAGACAAGGCTGGCTCCCGGATTAACATGTTTAGCCTTCGATACGGCAGCCGTCAGCATCACGGCGGCAGAGAAATTGATATCAAAATATTGATTAATCTGTTTGGGGCTAATGCTTCTGAGCGGGCTGTAACCTTGATAGCTGGCACTGTGTACCAAACCATCTAGGGCACCGTGTTGTTTTATCAGTTCTTTTACCCAAGCGGCGATATCTTGGAGATGACTCAGATCAAAAGGGCTTACCACATGGTCTGAACCCTTGAGCTGATTAAGCGTTTCATTTAAGGCCTGTTCCCGACGTCCGACGAGAATAAGCCTAGCGCCACATTCATCCAGTTTTTTGCAGATTGCCAAACCTATATCTGAATCTGCAGCGGCGCCGGTAATGAGATAGCGTTTATTGGCTACACTCATCACTGCTGCACCAAGGTTAGCGGGGCAAAGTCGTCCGGGATCTCTATGATCTCAGGCACTATGATAGGACCTATATCTGTTATGATTGCCCCCCAGGACCAGCCTACACCGAACCCGCCCAGCATCACCTTCTTGGGACCATTAACGAAAAAGTGGGTGAGTTTATGACAGATGGCCAAAGGAACCGACGCGCTTGAGGTGTTGCCAAAGTCGGTCATGTCAATCAAGTATTTATCCTCAGCAATTTTGGCTTTTTTCCGAAGGTGTTCGAGAATAAATTGGTTAGCCTGATGCATCACTACCATATCTAAACGATCAGCTTCGAGCTGAGCCAAGGCTAAGGTTTCCTTGATGAGTTTGGGAACAACTTTTAGGGTAAATGAGAATACCGCAGCACCATTGAGATATAGCCGGGATTCTTTGTAGAGTCGCTCTTCCTCTTCTTTTGAACGAGGTTGTAATTCGGGCATGGTAGGTACCCGGCGCCCCCCTGCTTTGACTGCAATATGCTGACCACCCGTACCGTCAGTGCCAAAGACGGCATAAGAATCTGGCCAGTTTTCATCGTATTGGAGTGCGGTGGCGACACCCGCATCTCCAAACAGGGGGAGGGTGCCGCGATCGTCCGGCAGTAAGTGACGACTGGAAGTATCGCCGCATAAAACCAAGGCTCGTTGGCCGTTGGAACCATTAAGAAGTTGACTGGCTATCCAGGTCGCATAAACAAACCCTGAACAGCCCAAACTGACATCCAGGCAGGCTGCTGTCTGTGGCAGTCCTAGTCTGTGTTGCATCAGGCAAGCTGTTGCCGGCAGGGCGTAATCAGCATCCTGCGAGACATAAATAAGCACATCGACGGATTCCGGTGCCCAATTGAGTCGTTCGAGTAATCTTTGTGCAGCAGCGATGCACATGTCGGATGCACAGAGGTGTTTGGGAAGTATGCGTCGACTGTGGATGCCGGTACTGGCGTAAATTTTATCCGCTTCTTCCTGGGTAAAAATATCGGGCGTTTCTACATATGAATGCCTATGGGGAGGGACAGCGGCTTGCATACCTGCAATTTTGACTGACTTAATCACAGCTTCCATAAATAACCCTGTTGAAATAACGAATAATGTTGGTTTTGACTATAACATTGAATAATATAGCTTGAAAGTGTCATCCTTATGTCTAATGTAAGCTAACCTTTTGCTATTATAGTGAAAAATCCGGGATAAGAAATGGCTGTAACTACCGTGAACAAGGTGTCTATCACAGGCATTGTTTCTGTCTTACCTGAAACCTGTTGTGAAAATGTCGATGAATCCTCGGTAAGCGCCGGAGAGGAAATGGCTCGAATTGTTGCTTCAACAGGGATACGCTCAAGACGTATTGCATCTATGCAGCAGACAGCGTTGGCCCTAGGCAACATAGCTTGTGCATCTTTAATTGAAGAGATTGGATGGCAGCCTACGGATATCGGCCTTATCGTCTTTGTGACTCAAACCCCGGATTATCCATTGCCTGGCAATGCGGTGCAGCTGCAGCATAAACTTGGCCTAAGCAAGGAAACTATCGCCTTTGACGTCAACCTTGGGTGTTCCGGTTTTGTTTATGGTTTATGGCAGGTATCGCAGTTATTGAGCGGGTTATCAAAGGGCCGAGCCCTCTTGGTCGTTGGCGATACGACGAGTCATCAGTACAGCAAAAACAATCGTGCCGTTTCTTCGCTTTTTGGTGATGCGGTAAGTGCCATAGGGATTGAAAAAGATCCTCACGGTGAAGAGATGGTTTTTTCGCTTGGCACTGATGGTGCCGGTGCCCCTTATCTGATCCAACCCCAGGGCGGGGCACTGGCTCCCGGTGTTGCGCCTGAACTCTTTATGGATGGCATGCAGGTTTTTGTCTTTACTCTGAGGGAAGTCCCTTCATCCATAATGGCTTGCTTGGCTGAAAAGGGATGGCAGATCCAAGATATAGATTACTGTGTGTTGCATCAAGCCAATGAAATGATGCTCAAACGACTAGGGGATAAACTCTGCCTGAGCCCGGAACAGCTAATCATCTCCATGGGAGAGGTGGGGAATACCAGCTCTGCCTCTATTCCCTTGGCTTTATGTCTTAGCCTCAGTAAAAGGCTTTCGAGCGACAGGACAAAGTTGGTGTTATCTGGGTTTGGTGTTGGCTGGTCATGGGGGACGGTTGCCCTGACTTTGCCAAAATTGAAAGTCTGTAAGGTTATTGATCTTAAATTAGCTTAGAAGGGCTTTCAGTTCATACTCCAGATAGTCAGCCAATCCCAGCCAGTCATGTCGTTCCTGTGCCGCCAGCATATGGGGAAGTAATTGAATTATTGCCTCTGAATGAGGAAGTTCGGTGAGCAAAGGCTCTAATTGATCTAAACATTCGCGTAGCAGTTGGGAGCCTTCCGCCTCATGGCCCAACCGAAAGGCGTGCGCTGCAGTGATGAATTGATCCGTTAAGGTGACAGAGGCTTTACGCGCGATCATTTTACCTCCTTGTATTGGGCACCTGATATTCTGGCACTCTCTAAACTTGATTGATAGAACTTTACGTTAGGGTTGGCACAGATATAGTGCTCCAAGTTGCGAAGGTAAGCCCTAAAATTCAGATCTGTAGCCACCCGTTCTCCATGACCATTGATCACCCAATGTTTTTTATCTAACTGAGTGGAAGGTCCTAACAGACCCTCTTGCCAATGAGCGTGAGTCTTGTTATTGGGATAGCAGAAGTCGCAGCCGAATAGAATTATTTCCCTGATCCCCAAATGTACGGCTAAATCTATAGCGGGATGAATGACGCTTCCATTGGTATATAGCCTCAATTTGGGGTGTTTACGGTTCAATTCGTCATAAATAGGACTGGGGGAATAAGCCATGAACCTTGGACCTGGCCAGGCCGTGATGACCTCGCTCGACAAGGTTGGAAAGTAAACCAAGGTGAGGTTATTTGGCAGATCTTCAGGGAAATGTGCCAATGTGATCTTGCTATCGATGGAAACGACTATATCCGGTACTATCCCCTGCGCGAATAATGCCCTTACCGCAGTGTCAACGGCGATCATTAAAGGAAGTTGCTTTAAAGGCTGGCTCTGCTGTTGCAACAGGTATGGGTAATGCTCTTCAAGACTCGGGCCCGCGCCTATGATGTGTGCTTGAGGTTGACTGTGAGTCATGCGTAAAGCTGCGGCATCTGGATCTTGCTCAATGAAGGTGAGGTTTTCATCCAATCTCTGTCTAATCTCAGGATTGTCGATACCATGATGTTTATTGGCATATTTACGATTGTTTTCCAACACCAAGAGGTCTCTTAACTTAGCATTCTCATCTTTAATCAAGAGTAAATCTGGGGTTATAGCGATATAATCTTGCGCCAGTTTATTTGGTTCAAGTCGGTGTACCAAGGTAACACGCTGATCGAGCAACCATTCACTCTGATCCGTGTAGGAGAGCAGCAGTACAAACAAGTCTATATTCAGTGGACAGACCATAATTTTGCTAAATTGAGGTTTGTCGATGAGTAAACTGGGAACATCCCCCATTCCAATACCATACACAGTCACTTCTTTACAGTGCTCGGGGAGTTGAGTGATAAGGAGTCGAGCCTCTGCCAACCTGTCATATCGGCTACTGAGTTGAATGCCATTGACACTGATAGTCTGGTTTTGAGCGGTAACCAGACAGGCATCCAGATACTCAAAAGATGCATGTTTAAGCGCTGAAGCCACAATAGGCCATCTGGACTGGATAATTTGCAGATTGGCTGCAAACAGCTCTGTCATGGAGAATACCTCGTTGAAGAAATGTTTCAATTTTAAAAACGGGTTTGGTAACTCGTATCGGCATTGCCACTGAGCGTTTGGTTCGCCTCTAACCAGACTAGTGACTAAGACCATGATTTTAAAGTTTTACACTGAAGCTCAAAAAGCTTTTGGCCCCTAGGGCCATCATCCGGACAACAATAGCGTTAACCTGCCGCAAGGGTTGCAAAAATCCTCCCGCAAGCTGCCCAGCGACTGATTAACTTGGGTTCAAAGACTAAGCAAGTCGCGTTCCAGTTTCCACTTTGGTGGCCATTGGGTGGCTAGGATGCTTGCAATGGGAAGGTGGATCATCTTGCCGCAACCTGCTGCAATCCCCCTGGGTATGGGGTTTTAAGGCTGTTATTCGGCGTCGGTGGGGAAGGGATTTTATCTGTGCGCCTTGCTGTGGCCGGCTAGAGTAAACGCCAAAAAGCTGGCGCTGTCCAGGGATGGGTGAACTAAGGAAGATACGAACAAGTCCCATACGCGCCTTTCGGGACTTTCACTGCAACCGGCTTTCGGCGTTATCCGACTCAGGCATGCCTTCAGTCAGATGCCTTGAACGCCAATGGCTGTGCAAACCACTCTCTACATTAAGAGAAGGCCACGAGGACTTATTCGCACCTTCCCTAATACATTTGAATGCTGCTTGGTTTTTGTTATAGGCCTTTCTTGGATTTCAAATAAATTTCGTGAATTTTTTCTTTTCCTTGGATTGTTTTAGCCTATTACTTTTTGAAGCGCTGGCGGGGGCGCAGACCTTTTTTGCGCACAATAGGGACAAGTTTGCTCGTTTGCTGAAGTATCAACATTACGGCCTCGATCTCCGTCATGAATTCGGTCGGCAGGGTGTTCAGGTCGAAGTCCCCGGTTGTCCTTAACTGCTTATGCAAGAATTTTCTGATCTTGGCTTTGGGATAGCGTAGCCGCGCGTTCGTGACTTGTTTCAGAAGTACCCTACGACTATCCTCGTCATTGATTTGATGAATCTCCATAGTGACCAGCTCCAGCTTGCGTTCTATGCTGTTTCTGTTGACCTCGGATTCGATGGCGGCGAGATCGTCCTGCTGCTTTAAAGTGTTCCGGAGGTTTTCTACGAGGTCGTCGAGTTGGTGCTGGCAGGTCAGACAGGAGCGCACGTCTTCGTCACCACTGTATTCCTTCTCATGGCCGTCCACGTCCGGGATACTCGGCCCTCCTTCATTCGCTGAGACCCAGAGTTCCGTGATGGACAACGGGGTCGAACCCTTGAGAGAGCTGACCTTGATTGCAGAATTGCCCAAGGCTTGGGGAGCGGCACATATGCCAGCCTTCATGCCCGACAAAAAACAGGACAGCCATATCTTTTTGATGTTTCGCCCAGCCTTGACTAGGCTTTGAAATACCCATCAAAACTCAGTCGAGGTTGGTTATGACCACAGCCCGCCGCCAGTTGATAGATGCTGAAAGTACGTAATGCCGTTCACTTAGTGTGAACGGCATTTTTCTTAGGCTTAATGGGATACTTGTTTTTACTCATTTTTAACGCACGTGGATAGGCTCTATCCCGTTTCCCATCAAGCTTGAACTGCCTCGCATTACGCACTATGTCCAAGACCTCTCTCGGAACATTCCCAGGCATTTGAGATGACAGCTGAGTCAGTTTAAAAATGATATAACTCGATGCATCTCTAAAGCTTAATTGGTTCGGATGTAACGACGGTAAGCTCTTAGCCATCAACACCATCTTGTATCTGATGAGGTTATAGGCCAATAGTACCCCCCACAATTCTTGGATAACCAGCTCTGGCAATTGACTGCGTAACGTAAAGCGACTCTCCAGAAGATGCTGCTTCATCTCCCGATAGCCCACTTCTATCTCCCATCGATGGGCATATAAATCCGCTATCTCTGCCCCCGGATAACGCAGGGGGTCTGTTAATGACGTCAAAATGGAAACCGACTTACCTTTTATCGTCTTCGTCAGTAAGCGAGCTTCAATAGTGTCAGGCAGCATAGGCCACTTCTTTCTGGCTTGAGGCGTGGTGGCTAACTGCACCAGTTGGTCGTGTTTTCCTAAAGAGCGTACCACTTCATATTGTGTCCCTTTCTTCAATGGCAGCAGCCAGTGACTGTTCGGTTGAGCCTGCTGCCAGGCGTGCAAAAGTCCCAACGAATAAAAGCCTCTGTCAAACAGCGTCAGACTGTTATTGGGTATACTTGATATCAGTTCAGCGGCTAAATTCATTTCACTGACAGCAATAGAATCAAAGGCACTGTTCAATACCAAGTGGCTGCTTAACTCCATCATGCAAACCATGCGAATTTGAGGATAGGCAGCATCACCAGAAGCGTTGGCGGTTTTGGCGAACACCTGATTGTTTTGCTCACTATCAGGTGTTCGCCATACGATACCATCGACACCGTAGAGGTTGAGCCCACACCAATGCGAATGTTCTGCTCTTTCATGCCAGGTCTTGGCACTTCGCTTAAACACATCCTGAACAACGTCAGAGCCCAATCGCTTACGCGCTTGCGTGACAGCACTGCGCGCAACGTAATCCACCTCTTGCGGTAAGACGATATCAAGCTTATTGATGAGTGAACGGACGGACTCGCCTCTGAACAGAGCCATACCAATCACCGCCCAAATCATGGCATCCATAGGTAACTTACGTCGTCTTAAACTGGCAACACCATGTGAATCAAGGCACGACTGAATTAACTCAGGCTCAAGTACATCGGCCAGACAGGTGAATTCGGTAAGACGGTTGATATGAGTACGCGCCAAAGCTTCTGAAAGTTGCATAAAAAAATCCGATGACATGGGGTCATCGGATTTTGATCCTTTCAGTGAGATCGTCAAGCGATCTGTCTTAACTGATCGGCATTACTGAAAGTACGCCCTTTTACCACGTGATTAACCGTTGCGTGAGAAGGGCATTTTTGTGTGGTGAAGATGCACTGTCGGGGCGCAGTTACGAACATAGGCGTGGCTGGATAGTGGATAAAATCAGGCAGTTGTCGTCAATATTCTGCATCGACGTTTGCGCTTATGCGGTCATGAATAATCACTACCATTTGGTGCTCAAAATCGACCTTGCTGCGCAACAATCGTTGTCGCCATTTGAAGTCATTGAGCGTTGGACATTGCTCTTTAGTGGCAATCCTGTGGCGGCAAAGTTCCTCAAGGGCGATAGTCTCTCAGAAGGTGAGCGAATACTGTTGGATACGCTGATTAGCGATTGGCAGGAACGTCTTGGCAGTATTAGTAGGTTTATGCGCTGTTTAAACGAAGATATCGCTCGCAAGGCCAATCGAGAAGATGGTTGCAAGGGCGTATTCAGGGAAGGACGCTTTAAGTCGCAGGCGCTGCTCGATGAACAGGCGCTACTGGCCTGCATGATGTATGTGGATTTAAATCCCATTCGCGCCGGTATTGCAGATTCGCTGCAAACTTCTGATTACACATCCATTCAGGAGCGCATAGAAGAAGTAGCTGAGCCTGCAACTGCCAACGCTTCACTTAAGCCACTGCTGCAATTTGACGGTGCAGCAACTACCGCCGAACAAAGCGGTATCCCGTTTCACTTTGCCGACTATCTGGAGCTGATTGATTGGACAGGCCGGGCGGTGCGGGAAGACAAGCGTGGCTTTATTGCCTCTTCCAGGCCCAAACTACTGCTTGAGCTTGGTATCAGTGACGATGCCTGGATAACTTCCGCCAAGGAGTTTCGCCGTCAGTACAGTGGCATGAGTGGCCGATGGGATGCCATGTGTGCCATGAAGGCCAAATATGGCGGTAAGTGGTGCCGGGGTAAGCAACAAAGCCAAGCAATACATCCCCATTAACCTTAATCCGTTGGTGATGTTGCAGAAACAGGCTTAAGCCTGCCTTAGGCATGCCTAGCAACCGCAGTTTTTGTATGAAGCACGCAGATTACTCATCTCAGAGAGTCTCATTTCCAAAAATCCGTCGTTATTTATCAGAGACTGACCCCTGCAACGAGCTTCCTTGCAGCTCAGAAAGTGGTTTGGATGTTCTGTCTATTTAGATGGCCAAATTCACTATGCCACTACAGTTTTGGGCTTTAAAGCCACGATGAACACATCACCAACTCAACGTTTTCCCAAAGAGGAAACTATCAGAGAACAAAATCATTAATTTGAAGTGCCTGAATCGGCAGTGGATGGGTTCCAAAAAAGCTTGAGATTTGTGCTAGCAAGCACAAGAAGAAAGTAGTGGTCTCCCCACAGGGACTCGAACCCCGATCGGTCGCTTAGGAGGCGACTGCTCTATCCTGTTGAGCTATAGGGAGACGCCAGTGATTATACTGGTTTTCACCCGGATGAAAAGGCTTTGGATTTAATTGCTTAAATCTTAATCGCGATGTCATTCACCTGAATGTTGAGGGCGGCATTTTCACCGCTGAGCACTGCGATGGCACTTTCCTCTGTGACTTGATCTATGGTGATTTTTGCCCGGGTTTCTCCGGCCACGGCGCGCATCTGGTTCATGCGGTCGGGCAGGTTTTGTTGCAGCACGATTTGGAACTGATCGCCCACGCGGATGCCGTTGCGTCGCCCAAGGTTGAGTATCACTCTATCTTGTTGACGCACGACTATCTGTGCCAGCAGCGGTCTGCAGGCCAGTGCCATATCGATATCTTTACTGGCATTGGCCAGCACCTTATCTATGGCCTGCCCATAACTGGCACGCCAGAATCTGTCGCTGTTGGGGGCGACGGATTCATTTTTGGCAAACTCCCAGGGCGCGGAAATGCTGTAGTTCTGATACCAGATCTGCTCGCCGCTGATCCCATGATAGAGGCTGAGCTGCAGCTGAAACAGTCGCTGAGGCTCGCTGTCCCACAGGCCCATAAAGCCGGACTCGGCCGGTTCGGTGGAGATATCTATGATTTGCGGCAGCAACAGATACTGGCTGTCGGTAATTTCACTTATCCAGGTCGGCAAACGGTAACCCCGGATATTGATAAGCTCTTCTTTGATATCCAGCCGCTCTTTGGCATGCAGGTGGGCAAAACTGGTGGAAGATTGCTTATCCAGCGTTGCCGCTATCCGCTCGGACAGGCTTCGCTGGAAATTTTCCAACTGACCATAACGCAGTTGGCTTCTGTCCTTAATGCTGGCCTGTGGCACCAGGATAGCGGCCTTGATGGCTGAGCTTTGGCACTTGTTATCCGGGCCGTCGAGAATATCGAGCCGCATAACCACCTTGAGCTTGTCTCCCTGGCGCATTTCGCTGACCAGTTCGACACTGCTTATCTGCGCCTGGCTGGAGAGGCTGAAATCGTTTTGGGTCAAGCGCCCCTGGCTGACACTCTGGGTTGATTGGAAACTGCCGCCACGGGAGAGCAAGGCCATGTTGATGGCGTTGTCCATTGCCGCTTCCCGTGCCTGGGTCAGATTGCCATTGATTATTTTGGCTTCACCTCGGGCCTCGGTCCACTCTGCCATGGCGTTCAGGCTGATGCCTAGCAGCGGCAGCAAGAGCAAAGGGCGCAATCTCATAAGACGGTTCCTCAAAATAAGAGTCAGGGTGACGGAATTTTGCCGCCACTTAAACTGGTATCGCTTGCTATTCAAATTTTATGCCAGCGCCATCCATTCACAGCTGATGCAGCGCAGTTTGCGACCATGACTAAAGCGCGGCAAGAGTTTGCCGATAAGGGAACAGAGAATATAAGTTCCCATTGCCCGCCAGTGGATAAATTGAAGGGGCAAATGAAGGTGTGGGAAATGAAAAGGCGTAGATAAGCCCCTTAAACATCTTCGTAAAAGCCTGTAATAAGCTGCCAGGCAACCGGGTTTGTTCGCCGGTGTCATCTGTTTGTACTTGGTCTGCAGGCCTAACTTAGGTTGGTATTTTATTTGCATAGCTTTACCCCAGTGAAAGGAACTTGGCGCTAATCGAGTTAGCCGTGGTGCTTAATGACAACCTCGGAGAAAGCGCGGCATAAGTCAGGTAGGTCAAGGTTCACGCCAGGTCCAAGAGTCGCCAGGTTCCTCAATAAAGCAAGTGCCCGCCAGGGTACCAGTGGGATGGATATTATGTATAAAGCCCTGTGTATATTGCCTTTACTCTTGCTGCCTGCTTGCGGCATGACTTCGCCGCAACAGCAGGCCGAGGTCAAGTCTCAAGCGGCGCCAGTCAATCTATTGGCGCAGCAGTTGGTTGACGAGTTGGTAACTCATAATGACGCTCTCAAGCCGACCCAGCCGCTATTGGTGATGACACCAGTGATGGTGGAAGACATGCAGAGCAGCAATGCGCTCGCTTCACAACTGCAGCAGGGGCTGATGACGGCCTTTCATCAGCGCGGTTTTAACCTGGTGGATTTGAACCTGGCCGATGCGGTGCGGGTAACGCCACAGGGGGATTTCATCCTTACCCGTGATTGGCAGCAACTGCCGACCGATATTGCGGTGGAGCATGTACTGGTCACCAGCATGAGTCAGGCGAAAGGTGAAATGCTGTTCAACAGCCGAATTGTCAACGTCAACAACAACCGGGTGCTTTCGGCAGCCGGTGTGCGGGTACAGGAGCAAGAGCTGCCCGGCTACTTGGCGCCTTCCAATAAGGTGGTGTCAAAAGAAGGGCTGCTTTATCGCTACGAAAGCCGTGGTGAGGATAAGGGCCGGATAGTGGGAGACAAGTAATGAAGCATTGGAACAAAACACTGTCATTGGCCACGCTGGCGCTGGCGTTAATTCTGGGTGGCTGCGCCGATAAGGACAGATATGTGCAGTGGGAGACTGAGGCGCCGAGCAGTTTTCCCAAGTTGACGGCAATAGGCTATGCCCCGCTGGCCAGCCAACCGGCCAAGGAACAGTCGCAAAAGGTGCTGATGGCGATGCAGGCATCCAAGATTGCCGCTTATCGTGAATTGGCCGAACAAGTCTATGGTCAGCGATTGTCGGCCGACAGCAAAGTCAGTGACTGGATGCTGAAAGGCGATAATATCCAGGCCTCGGTTTCCGGGGTGATCCGCGGTGCTAAGGTAGTGCGCAGTTATCCGGCCGGAGATCATTATGTGACCGAACTGGAGCTGGATTTCGCCCGGGTGTGGGATCTGTATCAGCAGCAAAATCGCCCCCAGCGAGTCAAAGAGATCACTTATTTTTAGGAAGGTGAGAATAAGTCCCCGCGGCGTTCACTTTTGTAAATTTTGTAGAGAGTGGCTCGCACCTTCAATTGGCATAAGCAAAAAGCAGCCTTGTTTGGCTGCTTTTTTGTGGCCTTTTATGGCTTAAGATGCGTTGCTGAATTGAGGGCTGAGCTTTGCGTTCTGGGCTGAGCTTTGCGTTCCGGGTCGAGTCCCCTGAGTAACCACCTTGAGTTCAGACTAGGGCTGGGGGCCACAGGCGGTGATTCTGACTAAAGAGTTGAGCTTACACAATAAGCTATAAGCAACAGCAGTCGGGTCTTAATCAAGCCTTGAGATCGTTGCCCAGGGTGGCGATGGTTGAGGTTTTGCCCTTTCCATCATAGGTCAGGCTGGAGGCGTTACGGCTGACCTGCAGCGCTTGCGCCAGGCGATTGATACTGGCCATGCTCAGTTCTATCAGGCCGGCATTTTCCTGATTGCGTAGTTGGCAAGCGGCCAATAGTTCGCGAGCTTCACTGACCTGTTCGGCCAATGGTGGCTGACTGAGTTTGGCTTGTTCAGGATGAGAGGAGAGCGCTTCATCTACCGCCTTGACCTCATTGAGCAGGTCGCCCTTGTCTTTGGCCAGTTGCAGCAGATTATCGGCATTGCGATCCAGCAGGGCGTTTTTTTCCTGCTCGATCAAGTTCAGCAGACGCTCGAGTTGAGTCGTCTGCTGTGCTATCAGGCTGGTGATATCCGGGGTATCAGGCATCAGGACCCTTTATTGAGTTCGTTCAGTTCTGATTCGAATTGAGATATGTTGGCTGCCAGTTTTTCCGGGTCAACCTTATATCTGCCTTCGGCGATCGCTAATTTAATTTCGGTGATCTTCTTTTGATCTATTTCCGGCAGGGAGGCCATTTTACTCTGTACTCCTTGCAGTTGCTGCGCCTGTTGTGACACCACAACAGAGTCAGCTTTCTGCGGAGCAGCACCTTGCTGAGCTGTTTGGCTGCTCTGAGCTGTGTTCTTGTGGACTGAACCTGTGTTCACCCTGGGTTGATTTTGCAGTTGTTTAATATCCATAGCCATCTCGGCTCCAGCCTTTTCTCTGATTACCTTGCTGTCTTATCGGCACCGCCAAGGGGAACTTTAGCATTTTTTACATTCGAACTTCCACTTCGCCCACATTGGTGACAGTAGCCTCCAACACTTTGTCTGAGCGAGTGTTTTTTACCCGAATCTGTTCCCCAAGGTTACCATCATGCAGGGCTTCACCAACAGTTTTTATTTGAAACTTCTCGTTACGGGCATAGATGGAGACTCTGTCACCTTTGCAGACAAAGCAGAGATTGGCGGCAAATACCGGATAGTCTTTGGCTATGCGCCGCTTGAGGCGGGTACCTGTGACTGTGGCTATATCGTCAAATTGCGCGCCGCGCAAACTGGTTTCATCTATGTAACGCAGCGCCAGATTTTCCGGCCCAAGCACAGTGCCCGGGGCCAGTGTCTGGGTAGCCACTACCACAGGGTAACTGATATCCACCCGCACCGAGACATAGATTTGCCACGGGTAGCTGAGCTCCGGACTGTTACAACCTATGCGTACCGTATTGTTGCGGCTTATCTCTCTGTCGCTGGCAAGTTCGGCCGTCAAAGGCGAATTGCATCTGGGGGGCGTGAGCCTGGAATCCAGTCGCTGCGGCGTGATGGTAATTTGAGCATTCTCGGCCGCCAGCACTTTTTTGGCAACTGCCTCTTTAGCCAAGCTTTCTACGGCCGATATACTGGGAACAAAGCTATTCTCTGCCGCCACCGCTGGGATGGGCATTAAAATTGTAGCCAAAATGTACGCAAAATTTACTTTCATAATGAACGGGCTAGCTTGTCTCGCCAGATTACACCTATACTTTCAATGATTCGCGGATCCCAGTGCTGGCTTCACCACAGGTTTAGTCAGAAATTTGACTGAGACCCAGTGTCTTGGACAAAGCAAATAGTATGCCTGTCTGCGTGACAGCAGGTATTTATCAATACAAAGACAACAAGGCAGCCTTATGTCGAGCATTCTTGAATCAGTCAACAAGCGCACTCAACTGGTCGGACAAAACCGTCTCGAACTTCTGTTGTTCAAACTCAACGGCAGGCAAAGGTTCGGGATCAACGTGTTCAAGGTTAAAGAGGTTCTGCAGTGTCCACCGCTGACGGCACTGCCCAAGTTGAACTCCTTCGTTAAGGGCGTGGCCCATATTCGCGGCACCACAGTGTCGGTTATCGACCTCAGTGCGGCGACCGGCGGCAAACCCATAGATGATGTCAAGGATTGCTTCATCATTATTTCCGAGTACAACCGCAGCGTGCAGGGCTTTCTGGTGAAGTCTGTCGAGCGGATCATCAATATGAACTGGGAGTCCATCATGCCGCCACCGGAAGGGGCAGGGCGATACTCCTACCTGACCGCGGTGACCGAAATCGAAGGTGAGTTGGTTGAAATTCTCGATGTTGAGAAAATTCTCGATGAAATTTCGCCGGTTAAGACAGACATCAGTCAGGAAATCGATGAATCTCTCACAATCGACAGAGAGCAGCACTATCATATTATGGTGATTGACGACTCTTCGGTGGCCCGTAAGCAGATCATTCGGGCGCTGTCTTCGTTGAACCTGCAGATAGATACCGCCAAAGATGGTCGGGAAGCGCTGGATAAGTTGAAAAGTATCGCGTCGGAGATGGACAATGTCGCCGATGAGATCCCGCTGATTATTTCAGATATTGAGATGCCGGAAATGGATGGCTACACCCTGACCGCCGAGATCCGTGATGATCCCAAGCTGAAACATATCAAGGTGGTGTTGCATACCTCGTTGAGTGGGGTGTTCAACCAGGCCATGGTGCAAAAAGTGGGCGCCAACGATTTTATTGCCAAGTTCAACCCCGATGAATTGGCATCGGCAGTTAACAAGCATCTGAGTTTATAGTCGCTGTCTGCTGTGGATTTTTATGACTATAGTGAGTTTGATGTCTTGTGTTGCAAATGGGGCTGGGGTATAACGCTGACCCAGTTTTTAAATGGCGCTGCATTGAGTTGCAGCGACGTTTTCACGGATAGTTAGGACACTAAGGTGCCAGATAAATCTCTCGCAGAAACTGAGTACAATCAATTCAGGCTGTTTCTTGAACAGCACAGTGGCATTGTATTGGGTGAGAACAAACAGTATTTGGTTCGCAGCCGTTTGGCGCCTTTGATGGGGAAATATGGCTTGCCATCCCTGTCGGACGTAGTTAAGCAGTCGATGCGGCCCACCGAGCGTCAGTTACGCGCTGAAGTCGTCGATGCCATGACCACCAACGAAACCCTCTGGTTTCGGGACAAGTATCCTTTTGACCTGCTCGGCAATACATTGTTGCCCGGTTATGCCAAGCTGGGGCGGCCGTTGAAGATTTGGTCGGCAGCCTGTTCATCCGGCCAGGAACCCTATTCACTGGCGATGACAGTGCTTGAATATCAGCAGCGTAAGCCGGGTGCTTTGCCGGGTGGCGCCATGATCCAGGCTACAGATTTGTCACCGTCCATGCTGGAGCGTTGTAAAAACGCCGAATACGATAAGCTGGCGTTGGCCCGCGGCCTGTCTGAAGAGCGCAAGCGTCAGTTTTTTGAAGCCCTGCCCAACGGCAATATGCGGGTTAAAGACAATGTGCGCCGTTTGGTGAGTTTTCGGGCTCACAACCTGCTTGAAAGCTACACCTTGCTCGGCAAGTTCGACATTATCTTTTGCCGCAACGTGCTTATCTATTTTGCGCCGGAGGCAAAGGCAAAAATACTGCGGCAATTTGCTGCCGCCCTTAATCCCAAGGGGATACTGTTTTTGGGCGCCAGTGAATCGATTGCCGGGTTGACCGATGAATTCGACATGGTGCGCTGTAACCCAGGCATCTATTATCAAAAGAAAAACTAACCACCTAATCATTTGATTTTTAATTAGATAGTTTGAAAGGCTCGTCAACTTGGACGGGCCTTTTCTGTTTTACCTTTCACCCTAACGGCCATCATCTTCTTATCTGTTATCCTCCACTCTATATCTGGCACAAAGCTTGCTTTGTTTTTGTCGAGTCATTGGAGGAGGCGGTTTTATGGCGATCAGTTTCGATAAGGCCCTTGGCATACATCAATACACTCTGGGCATTCGCGCCCAGCGTGCCGAAGTGCTTGCCAGCAATATAGCCAATGCCGATACCCCACATTATAAGGCTCGGGATGTTGATTTTTCCTCGGCGTTGCAGGCGGCAAAAGGGCGGCAACAGGGGATGAGCATGGCGGCAACTTCTGAAAAGCATTTCGACCTCAAGGCGCTGACAGCCCAGCATGTGCAATATCGGGTACCGGATCAGCCGGACACGGGTGACGGCAATACTGTCGATATGCAAAAAGAGCAGCAGGCCTTTATGCAAAATGCGCTTGAATATCAGATGTCGCTTGGGTTCCTCGACGGTAAGTTCGCCGGGATGAAAAAGGCATTGAAAGGAGATTAATCATGAGCTTGTACAATATCTTCAATGTTGCGGGGTCGGGAATGTCGGCGCAGTCTGTGCGCTTGAACACCACCGCCAGTAACATAGCCAACGCAGATTCCGTCTCTTCCAGTATCGATAAGACCTACAAGGCGCGGCATCCCATTTTTGAGGCCGAGCTGGCCAAGGCCAATGGTCAACAGCAGCAAGGCGCTGCGGTAAAGGTCAAGGGCATAGTGGAAAGCGATAAACCCTTGTTGAAAGAGTATTCGCCGGATCATCCCATGGCCGATGCCGATGGTTTTATCTACAAACCCAATGTCAATGTAGTGGAAGAGATGGCCGATATGATTTCCGCCTCCCGCTCCTACCAGATGAACGTCCAGGTGGCCGATGCAGCCAAGTCCATGCTGCAGCAGACCCTGAGAATGGGCAAATAAAGGGAGACATAGCCCATGAGTGTAAGTTCAGTTAACCCCTTCCTCGACAGCATAAGCGTCAAAGGGGATTCGGAGACCAAGAAGAGCAACAATCAGCAGCTTACCCAGGAAGATTTCTTCTCGCTGCTGAGTAGGCAGTTGTCGATGCAGGATCCTTTCAAGCCTGTGGACAACGACCAGATGATTGCCCAGATGGCGTCGTTTTCTACCGTGGATGGTATCTCCAAGCTCAACGAGGAGATAGTGAATCTCAACACGGTAATGACCTCGAGTCAGGCATTGCAGGCATCAGGCCTGGTGGGGCAGAAAGTGTTGATCCCGGCGGGCACCGGCTATGTTTCCGAGGAAGACCCGACCCTCAAAGGGGTGATCACATCGCCAGAGAAAATGCCTTCCATCAAGGTGACCGTTGAGGATGAAGCCGGCCAGGTAATCAAGACCTTTGATGTTGATGGCAGTGCCGGCGGCAACATAGACGTGGAATGGGACGGCCTGGATAAGGACGGTAAACCCGTTGAGGCCGGTATCTACACCATGAAGGCCAGCGGGGTTGTCGATGGCAAGTCCCAGGATCTTATTGTCAGTGCCTATGCCCACGTGACTAGTGTATCGCTCAACTCGGCCAGTGGTGCCGTGTTGAACCTAAGAGGTATTGGCGGGATCAGACTGGCCGACGTGCTGGCTGTTTCCGAAGTTTAATTCTGTTTCTGCCCCGGCTGCGCCGGACAGTATCTGAAAATCATGAGGTGAATTATGTCTTTTAACATTGCTCTGAGTGGGATTGCTGCGGCGCAGAAAGATCTCAATACCACAGCCAACAATATTGCCAACGTCAATACCGTCGGCTTTAAAGAATCCCGGG
The DNA here is from genome assembly GCF_056497865.1 of Shewanella sp. VK101. Taxonomy (NCBI): domain Bacteria; kingdom Pseudomonadati; phylum Pseudomonadota; class Gammaproteobacteria; order Alteromonadales; family Shewanellaceae; genus Shewanella; species Shewanella sp. VK101. The sequence goes on along the minus strand of NZ_CM151402.1, from coordinate 3,270,148 downwards.
CCGAGTTTGCCGATGTTTACGCCAGCTCGATTTTCTCCAACGGCAGAACTACAGTGGGCGGCGGTGTGACCACCACTCAGGTGGCGCAGCAGTTCCACCAGGGTAACCTGAACTCCACCAACAATGCGTTGGATTTGGCGATCAACGGTGGCGGTTTCTTCGTGACCTCTCCCAATGTGGGCAGTCAGGATTACTCTTTCACCCGCGCCGGTGCCTTCAAGCGTGATGAAAACGGTTTCCTGGTCGATGCCGCAGGTAACTTCCTGCAGAGCTTCCCTGTCGATAAAGACGGCAACTCCACCTCTGTGAGTTTGACCACTACCAAGCCGGTGCAGATCCCGGATACTGCCGGTAGCCCGCAGAAGACCAATAATGTCGGCATCAGCATGAACCTGGATTCCACCCAGACCACCAAAGATCCGGCGCTGTTTGACCCATCCAAGTCAGACACTTTCAACAACTCAACCGCAGTGACCATTTATGACTCCCTGGGTAACTCCCACACCTTGACCACCTATTTTGTGCGTCCGAACAATGGTGCCTACACGGGCGAGAGTAACTGGGTGGCTTATTATGCTATCGACGACAAGCCGGTCAATCTGGGCGGCGGCGCTGGCAGCTACCAGACAGATACTGATGGTGACGGTAACCCGGATGGTACAGGCACTGCGCAAACTGCTGGTGGCTGGACTGGCGCCGTGCTCAAGTTCAACGATGTCGGCGGTTATATAGGTTCAGATCCTGCGGTGATCACCACAGAGCAGTTGGGTGTTGGCGGTGCCAATGTTCTCGGCCCTGCGGCGGACGGAACCCAGACAATAACCATAGACTTCAACAACCCGACCCAGTTCTCGGAAAAGTTTAACGCCACTGAATTGACGCAGGATGGGGTGACTGTGGGTCGTCTGACCAATGTGGAAGTGGGTACAGACGGGTTGATCTCAGCCAAGTACAGCAATGGCTCGACCGTACCTTTGGCGCGGGTGGCTCTGGCGCGATTCTCCAATGAACAGGGTCTGAGCCAGGTAGGTAACACCTCCTGGAAAGCGAGCCTGGATTCAGGTGCAGCGCTGGCCGGTGAGGCCAACAGTGGCGTGTTCGGCAGTATCCGTTCCTCAACGCTGGAACAGGCCAACGTCGACCTGACCACTGAACTGGTGGACCTGATTTCGGCTCAGCGTAACTTCCAGGCCAACTCCCGTACTCTGGAAGTAAACAACACACTGCAGCAGACAGTACTGCAGATCCGCTAATGCTTCCTGCGCAAGACATTGCCGCTACGGCAATGTCTTGCCGCTTCTCCCCGTACATACTCCCAAGTTACTGAAGTTCTTCTGTTGTCACTGCGCTCGATTGCTCATTTTATTGGCACGATGTTTGCTTTTACCTGGATAGGTAAAAAGATTGACGGAGCAGCAGGTGGACAAACTTCTCTATGTCGCCATGACTGGCGCCAAACAAAACATGAATGCGCTGGCGGTTCGGGGTAACAACCTGGCCAATGCCAACACAGATGGTTTCAAGTCAGACATGGCTCAGGCCCGTGCGATGCAAGCCTTCGGTGAAGGATTGCCTACCCGGGTGTTTGCCATGACAGAGTCGCCCTCGGCCAACTTTCAGTCCGGCCCTATCAAATCGACCGGGCGGGATCTGGACATAGCCATCAAAGATCAGGGCTGGATTGCGGTGCAGGCAGCCGATGGCAGCGAGGCCTACACCCGCTCCGGCAGTCTGAGTTTTGACACCACAGGTTTACTGCGTAACGACAGGGGCAACCCGGTAATGGGCGATAACGGCCCGATAGTGCTGCCGTTGCCGATAGACAAAATCCAGATTGCCACCGACGGCACCATCTCCATTCGTCCCCAGGGCGCAACCGCCGAGGTGATTGAAGAGGTGGGCCGCATCAAGCTGGTCAACCCGGGCAATCAGAACCTGATGCGCGGTGAAGATGGCTTGTTCCGCACTCTGGACGGCAATCCGGCTGCCGCCGATCCCTTTGTGAATGTGGAAAGCGGCGCTGTGGAAGGCAGCAATGTCAATGCCGTGGATGAAATGGTCAACCTGATTGAGCTGCAACGTCAGTTTGAGCTGCAGGTAAAAATGATGAAAACCGCAGAAGAGAACGACAAGTCGTCCGCTTCATTGATGCGCATTAGCTAGGAGTAATTGATATGCATCCCGCGTTATGGATAAGTAAGACTGGGCTAGATGCCCAGCAAACAGACATCTCGGTGATTTCAAATAACGTCGCTAATGCCAGCACCATAGGCTACAAAAAGGGCCGGGCGATATTTGAAGACTTGCTGTACCAGACGGTCAATCAGGCCGGTGGTATCAGTGCTTCCAACACCAAGCTGCCCAATGGCCTTAACCTGGGCGCAGGTACCAAGGTGGTGGCCACCCAGAAGATTTTCTCCCAGGGTAATCTGCAAACCACAGATAACGCGCTGGACATGATGATTGAAGGCCCGGGATTCTTTGAAATCCAGCTGCCCGATGGCACCACAGCCTACACTCGCAACGGCCAGTTCACTCTGGATGATACCGGCCAGATAGTGACATCCGGCGCCGGCTATGTGCTGCAGCCTGCCATTACCATTCCGGACGATGCCACCAGTATTACCGTTTCCGCCGAAGGTGAAGTATCGGTTAAAACTCCGGGCGCCGCCGAAAACCAGGTGGTGGGCCAGCTGACCATCTCTGATTTCATCAATCCGTCCGGCCTGGATCCCATAGGGCAAAACCTCTATCTGGAGACGGGCGCCAGCGGTACCCCAATTCAGGGCACAGCTTCGCTCGACGGTTTGGGCTCCATTCGTCAGGGCTCGCTGGAAACCTCCAACGTTAACGTGACCGAAGAGCTGGTTAACCTGATTGAGAGTCAGCGGATCTACGAAATGAACTCCAAAGTCATTTCGGCCGTAGACCAGATGCTGGCCTACGTGAACCAGAATCTGTGATGAGGTGATGTGATGAAACCCTTGTTCCTTATCATTCCGGCTTTGTTTCTGGGGGCTTGCACTGCTACCCAGAATAAACCCATAGCCGATGATCCCTATTATGCGCCTGTGTATCCCGAAGCACCGCCAACCCGGATAGCGCCGACCGGCTCTATTTATCAGGATAGCCAGGCGTCTTCGCTTTACTCAGATCTGCGGGCGCACAGGGTAGGGGACATCATCACTGTGGTGCTGGTGGAGTCAACCCAGGCGAAGAAAAGCGTCGGTAACAAGATCAAGAAAGGCTCGGACATGTCGGTGAACCCGCTCTATATGGGCGGCAGCAATGTCACCATCAAGGGCAATCCGCTGGATTTCCGTTACGGCGACAGCATGGATACCAATCGTGAGGCCGATGCTGATCAGAGCAACAGTCTCTCCGGGCAGATCTCGGCCAATGTGATGCAGGTGCTGGGCAATGGCAACCTGGTTATTCGCGGTGAAAAGTGGATCACCATCAATAATGGCGACGAGTTTATCCGGGTAACCGGCATTATTCGGCCGCAGGATATTACTCCCGAGAACACCATAGATTCGCCCAAAGTCGCCAATGCCCGTATTCAATACAGCGGAACCGGCACCTTTGCCGATTCGCAAAAGGTGGGCTGGCTGAGCCAGTTCTTCCTCTCTGACTGGTGGCCTTTCTGAGGATAAGCTCATGAAAATCAAATTAATCATGGCACTTGCCTGTTTGCTGGTTTCCCTGCCGGGACAGGCCGAGCGCATCAAGGATATCGCCGATATCCAAGGGGTCAGGGATAACCAGTTGATAGGCTACGGTCTGGTGGTCGGTTTGCCGGGCACCGGGGAGAAGACCCGTTACACGGAGCAGACCTTCAAGACCATGCTGAAGAATTTCGGCATCAATTTGCCGGATAACTTCAGGCCCAAGATCAAGAATATTGCCGTGGTGGCAGTGCATGCCGATATGCCACCCTTTATCAAGCCGGGACAAACCCTGGATGTGACGGTATCGAGCCTGGGTGAAGCCAAGAGCCTGCGCGGCGGTACTTTGCTGCAGACTTTCCTTAAAGGGGTGGATGGCAATGTTTACGCCATCGCCCAGGGCAGTCTGGTGGTCAGCGGTTTCAGCGCCGAGGGGCTTGATGGCTCCAAGGTGATCCAGAACACGCCAACCGTGGGCCGCATTCCCAACGGCGGCATAGTCGAGCGTGAAGTGGCCAGCCCCTTCGGCAATGGCGATCACCTGACTTTTAACCTGCACAGAGCCGATTTCTCCACCGCCAAGCGCACCGCCGATGCCATTAATGGCTTACTCGGCCCGGGTATGGCACGGGCGCTCGATGCTTCTTCCATTCAGGTCAGTGCCCCCAGAGATGTGTCGCAGCGGGTATCGTTTCTGGCCACCCTGGAAAATATTCAGGTTGAGCCTGCCGATGAATCGGCCAAGGTGATAGTCAACTCCCGTACCGGCACCATAGTGGTCGGCAAGGACGTTAAACTCCTGCCGGCGGCAGTGACCCATGGCGGCCTTACCGTCACCATTGCCGAAGCGACTCAGGTTTCCCAACCCAACGCCCTGGCCGGTGGCCAGACTGCGGTGACCAGCAACAGCACCATAGATGTGGCTCAGGACAATAGACGTATGTTTATGTTCAACCCGGGCACTTCCCTCGATGAGTTGGTGCGGGCGGTGAATATGGTCGGCGCGGCGCCATCGGATGTGTTGGCCATCCTCGAAGCCTTAAAGATGGCAGGGGCTTTGCATGGTGAACTCATCATCATCTGATTAATGGCACATTGGTTTATCGACTATGAACAAAATGGCTGATGCTTCGCAATTTCTGGATCTCGGTGGGCTGGACAAGCTCAGAGCCCAGGCGCAGCAGGATCAAAAGGCGGCGCTTAAAGAAGTCGCGCAGCAGTTTGAAGGCATCTTTGTGCAGATGTTGATGAAAAGCATGCGTGATGCCAATGCGATATTTGAATCAGACAGCCCGATGAACAGCCAGTACACCAAGTTCTACGAGCAGATGCACGATCAGCAGATGTCGGTGGAGCTGTCCTCCAAAGGAATGTTGGGGCTGGCGGATCTCATGGTGCAGCAGTTGTCACCTGAAAACTCCGACATTACCCCGGCCTCAGTGCTCCGCGGTGATGTCGATAACCGCAGTGTCGCGGCCTTAAACGGCGGCCAAACGGAGAAGATATCCGGTGTTGAAGCAGCAGCGGCCAAAGCCTCCGCGCTGCCAAGCAATGACAGCCTGCAGCAGGTATTGAGCGGCAAAGTATTGCCGTCATGGCGGCAGGCGCGGCCGGCAATTGGCAGCCAGGAAGAGTTTGTCAGACAGCTTTATCCCCATGCCAAGGCCGCTGCCGATGCTTTAGGGACTCAACCCGAAGTGCTGCTGGCGCAATCGGCTCTGGAAACCGGTTGGGGCCAGAAAATGGTCCGTGGCCATAAAGGCGAGTCCAGCAACAACCTGTTCAACATCAAGGCCGACAGGCGTTGGCAGGGCGAGAAAGCGGCAGTGTCGACCCTGGAATATGAGCAGGGCACAGCTGTGCGGCAAAAGGCGGACTTCCGGGTGTATGACAGTTTTGAGCAGAGCTTTAACGACTTTGTCAGCTTTATCTCCGACAACGATCGTTATAGCCAGGCGCGCAAGATGGCCGCCAATCCCGGCGAATTTATCAAGGCACTGGCCGAGGCGGGATACGCCACGGATCCTCAATATGCCAACAAGGTGATGAAAGTGCTGGATACCATCAAGGCTGATTTTGGCCAATTGTTGCAGGAGTTCGGCTCAAAGCCGGGCCAGTAAAGGTGCAGGAGCGATAACCCATGTCTATGGATCTGTTCAGTATAGCCCGCAGCGGGATCCTGGCCGCCCAATCACAATTGGGGGTGACCAGTAACAATATTGCCAACGTCAATACCGAAGGCTATCACCGTCAGGTGGCAATTCAGGGCACCTCCACCTCAATGCGTCTTGGCAATAACTTCTATGGCACAGGTACCTATGTGCAGGAAGTTAAGCGTATTTACAACGATTATGCCGCCAGAGAGCTGCGTATCGGCCAAACAGGGCTCAGTGCCGCCGAGGCCAGTTACACCAAGCTCAGCGAGCTGGATCAGCTGTTTTCCCAGATAGGCAAGGCGGTGCCAGCCTCATTGAATGACTTTTTCTCCGGCCTCAACAGCTTGGCTGACTTGCCCTCTGATCTGGGGATCCGTGGCTCTGTGCTCAACTCGGCCTCGCAACTGGCGCAGAATCTCAATCAGATGCAGAGCCATCTGAGTGGTCAGGTGCAGCAAACCAATGATCAGATTGAAAGCATTACCACCAGGATCAATGAGATCAGTAAAGAGATGGCGCAGATCAATCTTGAACTGATGAAGACGCCGGGTAACGATGCGCAGCTGTTGGATAAGCAAGATGCCCTGATCCAGGAATTGAGCCAATATGCCGAAGTCAATGTGATCCCGCTGGAAAACGGTGCTCGCTCCATCATGCTGGGCAGCTCCTTTATGCTGGTATCCGGTGAAGTGGCCATGACCATGGGCGTGACCACAGGCGACCCCTTCCCTAATGAGCCTGAGCTGACCTATAGCCTTGGTGGCAGTGAATTGAAGGCAGACCCCGCCAAGCTTGGTGGTCAACTGGGCGCCTTATTTGATTTTCGTGACAATACCCTGATGCCCGCCAGCCATGAGCTGGGGCAGTTGGCGCTGGGGATTGCCGATGCCTTTAACGAGATGCAGTCCCAGGGCTTCGATCTCAATGGCGAGCTGGGACAACCTATTTTTACCGATATCAATGACCCTGTGATTGCCGCCGGCCGTGTCGGCGCCTATTCGGGTAATCCGGGCACAGCTTCCTTGAGCGTTAATATCGATGATGTCGGCGCCCTGTCCGGCAGCAGTTATGAGCTGAACTATACCAGCGCCGGTACTTATGAACTCAAGGATATGAAGACAGGAGCCGTGACCAACTTGACGCTCAACGGCAACACTTTGGAAGGCGCCAACGGTTTCAGTATCAATATCGACGCCGGTGCCATGGCCGCCGGTGACAGGTTTGAAATACGGCCAACAGCGAATGCGGCAGCCAACATAGGTGTAGTGATGTCAGATCCCAAGGGGATTGCCGCTGCGGCGCCGAAAATCACCGCCGGGACAGGTAATTCAGGCAGCACTTCAGTGAAGTTGGTCAGCATAGATGATAGAAGCGCGGCTAACTTCCCCGTGACTGACAGTGAGCTGACATTCACCCTGGATACCAGTGTCAATCCGCCTACCTATGAAGTCTTTGATGTCAACGGCGCTTCTTTGGCAACCGGGACGGCTGCGGGCACTCCGCCGCAAATCAGTGCCTTTGGCTTTACCTTCGAAGTTGATGGCAGCAGTGGCGGCAGTGAGAGTTTCACTTTTGATCTCAGCTTTGCGCCGGGGGATAACACCAATGCCGTGGCCATGGCCAAGCTCAGTGACAGCAAGATAATGAACAATGGTAAGTCGACCCTGGGAGATGTGTTTGAAAAGACCAAGCTGGATATTGGCAGTCAAACCAAATCCGCCCAGGTGAGGGCCGGTTCGGCGGAGGCCATTTACAACCAGGCCTATGCCAGGGTGCAGTCGGAATCCGGGGTTAACCTGGACGAAGAGGCGGCCAACTTGATGCAGTTCCAGCAGGCCTATCAGGCATCGGCACGGATCATGACCACGGCCAATACCCTGTTCGACACTTTGTTCAGTTCGGTTCGATAGGAGCTTGAGAGATGCGTATTTCAACTTCACAGATGTACCAACAGAACTTAAACAGCATTCTGCAGAAGCAAACGGATACCAACAGGATCCTCGAGCAGCTCTCCAGCGGTAAAAAGGTCAACACTGCCGGTGACGATCCTGTGGCGGCTATTGGCATAGACAATCTCTATCAGCAAAACGCGCTGGTGCAGCAGTATCTCAAGAATGTGGACTACAGCAAGAATCATTTGTCGATGGCGGAAAGCAAGCTCGGCAGTGCCGAAACTCTGGTTACCAGCATTCGAGAGCAGATGTTGCGTGCAGTAAATGGCACCCTGGCACCGTCAGAGCGGCAAATGATTGCCGACGAGCTGCGTGGCAGTCTGGATGAACTCTTGAGTATTGCCAATACCCAGGATGAGTCAGGCAACTATCTGTTCTCCGGATTCAGCACAGACAATCAACCCTTTGCCTTCGATGCCAGCGGCAACATGGTTTACAGCGGTGACAGCGGCGTTCGTGACGCCTTGGTGGCTCAAGGGGTTGCCATGGGCACCAACATCCCGGGGGACTCGGCCTTTATGAAGGTGCCCAATGGTTTGGGTGACTATGGCGTCAATTATTTGGCCTCTCAAACCGGGGACTTCAGGGTGCTCAGCGCCAAGATAGATAACCCCGCGGCCCATGTGGCCGATACCTACACCTTTAACTTTACCGACAATGGTGCCGGTGGGGTTGATTTGGAAGTGTTGGACTCGGGCGGCACTGCGGTGGCTAATGTGGCCAACTTCGATGCCAGTAATCCCGTGAGTTTCAATGGCATTGAGGTGAAGCTGGACGGCACGCCAGCTGGCGGGGATTCCTTCACCATGGAGCCCGATGCCGAGGTACCTATTTTCGATACCATTCAGCAGGCAATCGATCTGCTGGAGGATCCCAACCGGGTCAATACCCCGGAAGGAAAAGCTGAGTTGGCACAGTTATTGAATAACGTTGATAGCGGCTTGAATCAGCTCAGTGTGGCCAGAGGGGTGGCCGGGAATAATCTCAAAAGCCTCGAAAGCTACAGCTCCAATCATACAGAGGAAGAGCTGGTGAATAAGTCGGCATTGTCACTGCTGGAAGATCTCGATTACGCCTCGGCGATAACCGAGTTTCAAAAACAGCAGCTGGCGTTGAACGCCGTTTCAAATGTGTTCAGCAGAGTGGGTTCTGTTTCCCTGTTTGACTTTATTTAACAGAAAGCAAAGACCTACCCGTCTGTCAGATAAATTGTTAACAAATTTAGCCAAGCTCCGAGTCTTGGCGCTAAAACTAGGAAGAGGAACTCAACATGGCTATTACCGTTAATACTAACGTGACCTCGATGAAGGCACAGAAGAACCTGAACATATCCAGTGGTAACCTGGCGACCTCTATGGAACGCCTGTCCAGTGGTCTTAGGATCAACAGCGCCAAGGATGATGCCGCGGGTCTGGCTATCTCCAACCGGTTGAACTCTCAGGTTCGCGGCTTGGAAGTGGGCATGCGTAACGCCAACGACGCGATTTCCATCGCCCAGATTGCCGAAGGCGCGATGCAAGAGCAGACCAATATGCTGCAACGTATGCGTGACCTGGCCATCCAGTCTGAAAACGGTGCCAACAGTACTGCTGACTTGCAGGCGCTAAAAGATGAAATGGATCAGCTGCGTGATGAGATCACCGCTATCGGTAACAGCACAGCCTTTGGTAACACCAAGCTGATGACTGGTGAATTCTCCGGTGGCAAGCTGTTCCAGGTCGGTCACCAAGACGGTGAAGATGTGACAGTGACGGTCAAAACCAATAATGCCGCATCAATGTCGGTAAATGCGCTGACGGTGCTGACTTCTGCCGGTCGTGACTCTGCCATTGGCAAGATTGACGCCGCCATCAAGAACATAGATACCCAGCGCGCTGAATTGGGTGCGGTGCAAAACCGTCTGGCCCACAATATCAGCAACAGTGCCAACACTCAGGCCAACGTTGCCGATGCCAAGAGCCGTATCGTGGATGTGGACTTTGCCAAGGAAACTTCGGCCATGACCAAGAACCAGGTACTGCAGCAAACGGGTTCCGCCATGCTGGCTCAGGCCAACCAATTGCCACAGGTCGCGCTTTCCCTGCTTGGCTAAGCGAGAGGAAAGGGCAATATCGTCAGTGGTTTCATCACCACTGGCGATATTATTTTTCTCAAACAATCATTGAGTTAAGAAGAATTGATGATTTTTTGAAAAAAATGACTAAAGATCAAAACAGGGGTGCCGTTAAAGATACTGTAACCAGTAAGACCCGCCTGGCTCAAACGAAGACAGGCTAGTTTTCCAAGCCAGGTAAAGAGGAAATCATTATGGCTATTACAGTAAACACCAACGTAACATCACTGAAAGCTCAGAAAAACCTGAACATCTCCAACGGTAGCCTGGCTACTTCAATGGAGCGTCTGTCAAGTGGTCTGCGTATCAACAGTGCTAAAGATGATGCTGCAGGTCTGGCGATTTCTAACCGCCTGAATAGCCAGGTGCAAGGTCTTGAAGTCGGCATGCGTAACGCCAACGACGCTATCTCCATCGCCCAGATTTCTGAAGGTGCGATGCAGGAGCAGACCAACATGCTGCAACGTATGCGTGACCTGGCCATCCAGTCTGAAAACGGTGCCAACAGTACTGCTGACTTGCAGGCGCTGAAAGACGAAATGGATGCGCTGGCAACTGAAATCACAGCTATCGGTAACACTACCGCCTTTGGTAACACCAAGCTGATGACAGGTAGCTTCTCTGCCGGTAAAAAGTTCCAGGTAGGTCACCAGGATGGCGAAGATGTAACAGTTAAAGTGAAGACCACCAACGCTGGTACTCTCTCTGTTAACTCTCTGACTGTACTGACTTCTGCTGGTCGTGACTCAGCTATCGGTAAGATCGATGCCGCTATCAAGAACATCGACTCACAACGCGCCGAGTTGGGTGCCATCCAGAACCGTCTGGCACACAACATCAGCAACAGCGCCAACACTCAGGCCAACGTTGCCGACGCCAAGAGCCGTATCGTGGACGTGGATTTCGCCAAAGAAACCTCTGCCATGACCAAGAGCCAGGTGCTGCAACAGACAGGTTCGGCCATGCTGGCCCAAGCTAACCAGCTGCCACAGATTGCACTGTCACTGCTGTAATCTTTCAGGTTAGCTATCGCGTCAGTAAAAGGGAGGTTCGGCAACGGATCTCCCTTTGCTGCATTCATGGAAGGAAGATATTGAAGGCAGTTAGGTCAACTGAGTGGAGAATAGGCGATGGAAGTTACTACCTTATCCAATGCTGTCCCAGTGAGGACAGAAGTGAAGCCGGGACAGTTGAAAGAAGCTGCCCCCAAGAACGCGGAAACCGAGGCGACAGCCTTGCTCAAGCCGGTCGATGAGGCGGAGCAGAACAAGGAGGCGCAGCAAGATCCCGAGCAGCTGCAGCAGGTGGCGGAAGAACTCTCCAATACCATGTCTATGATGCGCAAGGGACTGGCATTCAAAGTGGACGAAACATCCGGCACTCACGTTGTCAGCGTGATGGATGTAGACTCAGGGGATGTGATAAGACAGATCCCCAGCGAGGAAGCTTTGGAGCTGGCTGCTAAACTTTCAGAAGTAGCAGGACTGCTGATGAAGACGGAAGCCTAAAAGGCTTAAGGTGAGATAGAGGTTGATATGGCATTAACAGCAACAGGTTTGGGGTCGGGGCTCAATATTACCGAGATCGTCAAGGTCTTGGTTGACGCCGAGAAAGTGCCTAAAGAGGCGATTTTCAATAAGACCGAAGATACGATAGATGCCAAGGTTTCTGCCATAGGAACCCTCAAGAGCCAGCTGTCCAAGTTCCAGGATGCGCTGAAAAAGCTCCAGGACGGCGGCGCCTTGAATCAACGTACTGTCACCTTGGGCAACGAAGATTTCTTTACTGCCACTGCAGGTAAAAACTCTTTGCCCGGCTCCTACAACATCAAGATTGAGGCCTTGGCACAGCAACACAAGGTTGCCGGTGCTGCCACCGCCGATGCCAGTGCCGCGGTCGGTGAAGGAAGCCTACAATTTGCGGTCAATGGCGAGAATTTCAGCGTCGATGTGGAAGCCACAGATTCGCTCGAAGATATTGCCAAAAAAGTGAATGCCAATGCTGATAATTCGGGGGTTACCGCCACTGTCATTACCAGTGATGCCGGCAGCCGTTTGGTATTCAGCTCCGACAAAGAAGGCACGGATAACCAGATAAGCGTAACCGCAACTGATACTTCAGGTACCGGGCTTTCAGATATGTTTGGTGCCGGTAATCTTGAAGAGATCCAGGCTGCCAGCAACGCCGTACTCTATATTGACGGCCAGAAGCTGACTTCCCAATCCAATGAAGTGAAAGACGCCATCCCCGGCGTGACGCTCAACCTCACTGATGCTGATGTCAACAAGACCACCAAGCTGACCATAGCTCAGGATACCGATGCGGTTAAAGAAAACGTCAAAGGTTTTGTTGATGCCTACAATAGCCTGATCACCTCGATAGAAAAGCTCTCGGCCTATGATGTAGACAAAAAAGAGGCTGCCGCGCTGCAGGGTGACTCCATGATCCGCTCACTGGAATCTCAGTTACGCTCCGGGATCAGTGACAGGGTGGCGACGGCCGACGGTACTATTGCACTCTATGATATTGGCATTAAAACCGACAGATATGGCAAACTCTCGATTGATGATGCCAAGCTTGATGAGGCCATCAAGACCAATATGGACGGGGTCGAAGCGCTGTTTTCCACCAAGGATACCGGCCTAGCCAACGCCATGGATGAATTGGCCACGACCTACGTCAAGGCCGGTGGTGTAATAGACACCCGCAATCAGGCCTATACCGGCGATAAGCAACGTCTTGCGGATCAGCGTGAGGCCTTTGCCCTTAAAATGGAGTTGCTGGAAGCCAGATTGACCAAGCAGTTCAACGCCATGGATCTGGTGGTTGGCCAGTTGTCAGCACAGGGACAGAACGTAATCGGTGCCCTGAACTCCTTGCCGGGTGTCGTCAAGAAGAGTAGCTGATTGGGATAAAAGATGCAGGTAACTGAAGAACTGAATCAGATCAACGAATTGTTGCGCCGGGCTCTGGATTGTTTACTGACAATTCCCGCCGAGGATGAAAAAACTGACGAGTTGGTCTCTAATTTGCAAGAGCTGGTAAGCAGGCGTCAAACTTTGCTCCAGACCCTGATAGAGGAAGTGCAGAGTCCTGAGTTGCTAGAGGAGCAATTGGAGCTGACTGCCACTTTTGAGCAGCATGCCAAAGCGATACGCCAACAAAGGCAGGAGCTATTGGCGCTCAGGAGTCAGAACAAACGTCAGGTCAATGTTTACAAGTCTATAGATGCAAATAGGTAGGTATTTATGAGAGGGTCGCTACAGTCTTATCGTAAGGTGTCATTGGAGAGTGAAATCTCAGTTGCATCACCGCACAGGATCATTCAGTTGATGTTCAACGGCGCATTGGAGCGTATTGCCCAGAGTCGTTACGCCATAGAACAAGGCGACCAGTCGTCCAAGGGAATTTTCATCAACAAGGCGATTGGTATTATCACAGGTCTCAGTAATAGCCTGAATATGGAAGCCGGTGGTGAGATAGCCAAGAATCTCAGCAACCTTTACGACTTTATGCTGCGGCGTATCTCTGAGGCCAATCTGAATAATGATGTTCAGGCGCTGGATGATGTTGCGGCCGTGCTGCGGGACATCAAAGAAGCCTGGGATGCCATTCCCGCTGATAAACATCACCTTACGGCTCACGAAGAAAACCGTTGAGTTATTAACCATTCGAGATAAAGGCGCCTTTGGCGCCTTTTTGACTTGCGCCATTTAATTGACGATATTGGCTCTTAAGTGCTGAATTTGGACTAAAATCAGGAAGGGTTAGGCAGAAAAGCCATCCTAGGCTTGCTTATATCGTGCCGATAATACAATATTCAGCATTGCTACAAATTTAGCTGAGTATGTGAAGAAAGCATTGCCAGACTTTCCAGAGCAACTAACACTAATAATTAATGCGAATCCATAATTGCCAAAGCTTAGCGGCCCACTGAATGATGCATACAGATCAACGAATTTTACTTGTCGGAAACCCCTCTGAGCGCATCAGTCGCTTATCTTGTGTTTTAGAGTTTATTGGTGAGCAAGTGGAAGTTGTGGCTCCCGAGGCTATCGACGCGCAATCTCCGGAAACTCGATGTCGGGCCATGATATTGGTCAGTGACGGCATAGAGGACGAGGCGCTGCAGTCACTGATGCTTAAACTGCCATGGCAGCCTATGTTGCTGTTGGGGCACAGCAATGCCAATCCTTCCAATCTACTCGGCAAGATTGAAGAACCTCTCAGCTATTCCCAACTGACCGAACTGTTGCATTTTTGCCAGGTCTTTGGTCAGGTCAAGCGGCCACAGGTACCAACCAGTGCCAACCAGACCAAGCTGTTCCGCAGCCTGGTAGGGCGCAGCGATGGCATTGCCAATGTGCGCCATCTGATTAACCAGGTTTCGGGATCTGATGCCACTGTGCTGGTGCTCGGACCCTCTGGTACCGGCAAGGAAGTGGTCGCCCGTAATATTCATTATCTTTCAGAGCGTCGCGATGGCCCTTTTATTCCGGTCAACTGCGGTGCCATTCCACCAGAGCTGTTGGAAAGTGAACTGTTTGGCCATGAGAAAGGCTCCTTTACCGGTGCTATCAGTGCCCGTAAGGGACGTTTTGAGCTGGCCGAAGGCGGCACCCTGTTCCTCGATGAGATAGGTGATATGCCGCTGCAGATGCAGGTCAAGCTGCTGCGGGTGTTGCAGGAAAGAGTATTTGAACGTGTGGGTGGCAATAAGGCGATTACCGCCGATGTGCGAGTGGTAGCTGCGACCCACAGAGATCTGGAAACCATGATTGAAGGCGGTGAATTCCGCGAAGATCTCTTCTATCGCCTCAATGTGTTCCCCATCGAAATGCCACCTCTGTGTGAGCGTCGGGATGATATTCCGCTGCTGCTGCAGGAGTTGGTCAGTCGGGTATTCAACGAAGGCAAGGGACGGGTGCGCTTTACCCAACGCGCCATCGACTCTCTCAAGGAACACGCCTGGTTGGGCAATGTCCGCGAGCTGTCCAATCTGGTAGAAAGGTTGACTATCCTCTATCCGGGCGGCCTGGTCGATGTTAACGACCTGCCGGTCAAGTATCGCCATATCGATGTGCCCGAGTATTCGGTCGAGGTCAGTGAAGAGCAACTGGAACGTGATGCCTTGGCATCCATCTTCAATGACGAAGAGCCGGTCGATTTGCCAGAGACACGTTTCCCCAGTGAGCTGCCTCCGGAAGGGGTCAATCTCAAGGATCTCTTGGCCGAATTGGAAATCGATATGATACGTCAGGCGCTGGATCAGCAGGACAACGTCGTTGCCCGCGCCGCTGAAATGCTGGGTATTCGCCGCACCACCTTGGTGGAGAAAATGCGCAAATACGGCATGAGTAAAGACTAAGCTACTGATAATTTAGATTTTTAAATTGGCATAAACTCTGCATTAACCCTGTCAGCATCGTATTTTTGACGGGGTTAATATGTCTGCAAGCCCACTGGCTCAGCTCGAAACCATCTCTCATCATGGCCGCGAATGGATCCCGGTAAGGGAAGCCGCCAATATGTCCAATCGTATGGAGCATATTCTGCAGGCCATGCCTTCGGGCGTCGTTATCCTCAATGGTGACGGCTTGGTCAGTGAAGCCAACCCGGTTGCCGAATCTTTGTTGGGTGTTCCTCTGGTTGGCCAGCGCTGGCTGACTATCATCAATCGCGCCTTTGCGCCGCAAAAAGACGATGGTCATGAAGTCTCCCTGCGTAATGGCCGCCGGGTGAAGCTGGCGATTACGCCTCTGACCCCGGAGCAGGGGCAGCTGATTATGCTGACCGATCTCACCGAAACCCGACTGTTGCAGCAAAACCTTTCCCACCTTGAACGCTTGTCTGCGCTCGGGAAAATGGTCGCCACTCTGGCGCATCAAATACGCACTCCTCTGTCTGCCGCTTTACTCTATGCCGCCAACTTGGGCAGTCCAAGGCTGGATGCCGGCTCCAGAGAGCGTTTTCAGGGCAAATTACTCGACCGGCTTTCCGAGCTGGAGCAGCAGGTCAATGATATGTTGTTGATTGCCAAAGGTAAGCAAGAGGAAGCCTGCGATAGAGTGCCGTTCTCGACGGTGCTGGAAAAAGTCATGGCCAACTGTGAGCCCATCGCTGCCAGGCAAAATGTTGAATTGAGCCTGCAAATTGAAGGCGATAGCGAGATGCAGGTCAATCTTCATGGCTTGAGTTCTGCCATCAATAATCTGGTGATCAATAGCCTGGAAGCCGGCGCCACAAGAGTCATTTTGCGCCTGAGCTGCGATCAGGCTCTGCGCCTCGATGTGATAGATAACGGCAAGGGCCTGGACAGCAAGATGCAAAAGCAGGTGCTGGAGCCTTTTTTCACCACCAAGCGTCAGGGCACAGGGCTTGGGCTGGCTGTGGTGCAGTCAGTGGTGCGCAGCCACGGCGGCAAATTGGACCTCAGCTGTAAGCTGGGTGCAGGTTGTACCGTCACGCTGACATTCCCGTTAACGACAGACTCTCAAGGAGGCGTGGCATGAGCGAAGCAAAAATTTTGTTGGTGGAAGACGATGCCGCGCTTCGGGAAGCACTGCTCGATACCTTGCTGCTCGCCAGTTATGAGTGTGTCGATGTCGCCAGCGCCGAAGAAGCGATAACCGCTTTGAAAGGTAATCGTTTTGATATGGTGATAAGCGATGTGCAGATGGAAGGTATCGGCGGTATGGGGCTGCTGGATTATCTGCGTCAGCAACATCCGCAGCTGCCGATCCTGTTGATGACAGCCTATGCCACCATCGACAATGCCGTCAGCGCAATCAAGCTGGGGGCCGTGGATTATCTCGCCAAGCCGTTTGCCCCTCAGGTATTGCTCAATCAGGTGAGTCGCTATTTACGTCCCAAGGTGGTTAGCGGCGGCCCAGTGGTGGCCGATGAAAAGAGCCTGGCCTTGCTGGCACTGGCGCAGCGGGTGGCCGCCTCAGAAGCCTCTGTGATGATAAGTGGCCCCAGCGGTTCGGGTAAAGAAGTGCTGGCTCGCTACATTCATCAGCACAGCCAAAGGCCTGACGGGCCTTTTGTGGCGATTAACTGCGCCGCCATCCCGGAAAATATGCTGGAAGCCACCTTGTTTGGTTACGAGAAAGGCGCCTTTACCGGGGCTTATCAGGCTTGTCCCGGTAAGTTTGAACAGGCTCATGGCGGCACTCTGTTGCTCGATGAAATTTCCGAGATGGAGCTGGCATTGCAGGCCAAGCTGCTGCGGGTGCTGCAGGAGCGTGAGGTTGAACGTTTGGGTGGGCGCAAGACCATCAAGCTCGATGTCCGGGTGCTGGCAACCTCCAACCGGGAGCTGAAAGAGATGGTGGCCAAGGGCGAGTTTCGCGAAGACCTTTATTACAGGATCAATGTGTTTCCGCTTGCCTGGCCGGCACTGAACCAAAGACCGGCGGATATCATCCCGTTGGCCAAACATCTGTTGGCGCGTCACGCTGAAAACGCGGCGATTAACCCGGTGCCAGCTCTCAGTGATGCTGCAGTGCGGCGTTTGTTGGCCCACCGCTGGCCGGGGAATGTCCGTGAGCTGGATAACGTGATCCAGCGGGCGTTGATCTTGAGTCAAGGGCAGATAGAAGCGGGCGATATTATTATCGATTTGCAGGATGTTGCTTTGGGAGATACCACAGCCCCGGAAACACCGGAGGCGCTTGGTGATGAGCTCAAGGCTCAGGAGCATGTGATTATTCTCGAGACTCTGGCCCAGTGTCAGGGCAGTCGCAAGCTGGTGGCCGAGAAATTGGGGATCAGTGCCCGCACTCTCAGATACAAGATGGCGCGCATGCGCGAGATGGGCATAGAGGTGCCCGCCTGAGTCATCTCCAAAGCGGCCGTTAGGCCGCTTTCCAATTCCAGTGTTTTTCCTCAGGCCCTGGGTGAATTCAGGGCGTTTACCTAGCTTAACTTTGACTATTCCATTTTTGGCAAACTAATTGCATAGAGTCTGGTAACCCAGATTTTTCGTCAATTCGCTGACGACAGGAGTGAGAAGATGCAAATAGGTGCCAATTCTTTATTGCAAGAAATGCAATCACTTAAAGGTGAAATTGCCCCAACGGGATTTCAGTCTTCGCCTGTACGCCAGGTGGGTAATACCACAGGAACTGATTTCGGCCAATTACTGGCCCAGGCCGTAGGCAATGTCAGTGAGTTGCAAAGCACATCATCCAATCTGGCCACCCGGCTGGAGATGGGCGACACCACAGTGTCTCTGTCTGACACTGTCATTGCCCGCGAGAAAGCCAGCGTCGCATTCGAGGCCACAGTGCAGGTGCGCAACAAGCTGGTCGAAGCCTACAAAGAGATTATGAGCATGCCTGTTTAAGGCCTGCTTGCATCACAGATCCCGGATAACAGGAACGCACCGTGAGCACAGAATTAGTAGCAGGATCCAATGTTTCCGCCGGTGGAACAACGCTGGAAGGGGTCCAACAGGAAAACAAGTCGGGTGTATTGGGCTCCCTCGGTGGAGTGGATATGCTGCGGCAGATCACCATGATCCTGGCATTGGCTATCTGTCTGGCTCTGGCGGTATTTGTGATGATCTGGGCCCAGGAGCCAGAATATCGGCCACTGGGCAAGATGGATACCCAGGAGATGGTGCAGGTACTCGATGTGCTGGATAAGAACCGGGTACCGTACAAGATTGAAGTCGATGTGATCACTGTGCCTGAAGACAAGTATCAGGACGTGAAGATGATGCTGAGCCGCGCCGGCATAGATTCCAGTGCCGAGGCCAAGGATTATCTGAGCCAGGATTCCGGCTTTGGTGTCAGTCAGCGGATGGAACAGGCCAGGCTGAAGCAGAGTCAGGAGATGAACCTGGCGCGGGCGATTGAAGAGCTCAATAGTGTCAGCCGTGCCAAGGTGATCCTGGCGCTGCCGAAGGAAAATGTGTTCGCCCGCAATCGCGCCAAACCCAGTGCCACAGTAGTGGTCAATACCCGTAGGGGCGGTTTGGGACAGGAAGAGGTTGATGCGATAGTCGATATCGTTGCCTCAGCGGTTCATGGCATGGAACCCAGCCGGGTTACAGTGACAGACTCCAACGGCCGCTTGCTGAACTCAGGCAGTCAGGATGGGGTGTCAGCCCGTGCCAGACGCGAGCTTGAGCTGGTACAGCAAAAAGAAAACGAATACCGCACCAAGATTGACTCGATTCTGATGCCGATCCTCGGTCCGGAAAACTTCACTTCCCAGGTGGATGTCAGCATGGACTTCACCGCGGTCGAGCAAACTGCCAAGCGTTTCAACCCGGATCTGCCATCACTTCGCAGTGAAATGACAGTGGAAAACAACAGCGTTGGTGGCAGCAGTGGCGGCATCCCCGGAGCCCTTTCCAATCAGCCGCCGATGGAGTCCAATATTCCTGAAAACGCTGCCGATGCCGCAGAAAGCAGCAGTGTTACTTCAGGCAACAGCCATAGGGAAGCGACCCGTAATTTTGAGCTGGATACCACCATCAGCCATACCCGTCAGCAGATAGGTGTGGTACGCCGGGTCAGTGTCTCAGTGGCGGTTGACTACAAGGCAGGTGCTGCCGGTGAAAATGGGCAGGTTGCCAGAGTGCCTCGCACAGGTGAAGAGATGGCCAATATCCGCCGCTTGCTGGAAGGCGCCGTTGGCTTCAACAGCCAAAGGGGCGATATGATAGAAGTGGTGACTGTGCCCTTTATGGATCAGCTGGTTGAAGACCTGCCTGAGCCACCGCTGTGGGAGCAGCCCTGGTTCTGGCGGGCGATGAAACTCGGCATAGGTGCCTTGGTGATTTTGGTGCTTATCCTGTTCGTGGTGCGTCCCATGCTCAAACGCCTCATCTATCCCGATGGCCAGAATATGCCGGACGAACCTGCGCTGGGGCACGAGCTGGCAGATATTGAAGATCAGTACGCTGCCGACACCCTGGGTATGCTCAACCGCCCTGAAAGTGAATACAGCTATGCCGATGACGGTTCGATTCTGATACCGGATCTGCACAAAGATGATGATATGATTAAGGCCATACGTGCTCTGGTGGCCAATGAACCTGAACTGTCCACCCAAGTGGTGAAGAACTGGTTGCAAGAAGATGCCTGAAAAAAAAGCGGATAAACCAGCCGAGAGCGGCTTCGACGTCAAGAATCTCAACGGGATTGAGAAGACCGCCATTTTGTTGCTGAGTCTCAGTGAAGCCGATGCGGCCTCTATTCTCAAACACTTGGAACCCAAACAGGTTCAAAAGGTGGGTATGGCCATGGCGGCCATGCAGGAGTTCGGCCAGGAGAAGGTGGTTGCGGTTCATAAGCTGTTTCTGGATGATATCCAGAAATACTCCTCCATAGGCTTTAACAGCGAAGAGTTTGTGCGTAAGGCACTGACTACCGCATTGGGTGAAGACAAGGCCGGTAACCTTATCGAGCAGATTGTCATGGGCAGCGGCGCCAAAGGCCTCGACTCGCTCAAGTGGATGGACGCCAGACAGGTGGCGACTATTATCCAGAACGAACACCCGCAGATCCAAACCATTGTTTTGTCCTATCTTGAACCGGATCAGGCGGCGGAAATCTTTGCCCAGTTCCCGGAAAACACCCGTCTCGATTTGATGATGCGTATCGCCAACCTCGAGGAGGTGCAACCTGCAGCACTGCAGGAGCTGAACGATATCATGGAGAAACAGTTTGCCGGTCAAGGTGGCGCCCAGGCGGCCAAGATGGGTGGCTTGAAGGCTGCTGCCAACATTATGAACTACCTGGATACCGGGGTGGAGAGCCAACTGATGGAAACTCTGCGCGAGTCCGACGAAGAGATGGCGCAGCAGATCCAGGACTTGATGTTCGTGTTCGAAAACCTGATCGATGTCGACGACCGTGGCATTCAGACGCTGCTGCGGGAAGTGCAGCAGGATGTACTGATGAAGGCGCTCAAGGGCGCTGACGAGCCATTGAAGGAAAAGATCCTCGGCAATATGTCCAAACGTGCCGCCGAATTGCTGCGTGACGATCTCGAGGCCATGGGGCCAATTCGTATCAGCGAAGTGGAAGTGGCCCAGAAAGAGATATTGTCCATCGCCCGTCGCTTGTCCGATGCCGGAGAGATTATGCTCGGTGGCGGCGGCAGTGAAGAATTCCTCTGACAGGCGAGTTTGAATGACAGACAAAAAGGTGTCCCACAACATTTTGCCGCCGGATGAAGCGGACGAGTTTGTTAATTGGCAGTTGCCCGATGTGGGTGACGCCATGCCGCTTAAGCCGAGTAATCTGTTTGGCTATAAGCCTGGACGTATAGAGCCCAAGACCGCCGAAGAGGCTGTATCACCACCGACTTTGGCTGAAATCGAATCTATCCGCGAGCAAGCCGAGCAGGAAGGTTTTGCCGAAGGCAAGGAACAAGGGCTGGCCAAAGGCCTGGAGGAAGGCCGTCTTCAGGGCTTGGAGCAGGGCCACAGTGAAGGTTTTGCCCAGGGACTTGAGCAAGGCCGGGAAGAAGGCTTGCAACAGGCCGCCGTCATGATAGAGCGTTTCGACGCCTTGCTTGCTCAGTTCGAGGCGCCGCTGGCGCTGCTGGATACCCAGATAGAAGAATCTTTACTGACCTTGGTCGACACTTTGGCGCGCAACCTCATAGCCCATGAGCTGAAGACCCACCCGGAACATATACTGGCGGCGCTCAGGCAAGGGATAGATGCCCTGCCACTCAAAGAGCAGAAAGTGAATCTGCGTTTGCACCCGGAAGATATGGCTTTGGTCAGCGAGCTCTACGGTGAAGAGCAACTGACACGTAACCGCTGGACACTGGAAGCCGATCCCGGCCTCAATCGTGGTGATTGTGTGGTGGATAGCCAACGCTCGCAAGTGGATATGCGCCTGGAAACCCGTTTGGAAGGGGTGTTTGCCAATCTTGAAGCCGAACAATCCATGTTGGCGAAAAAGGCCGCCCAGCAGCAGGCCGCAATAGACGATAGGCCAAGCCCGCCGCCACAGGACAGCGAGCAGGAGCAAACCCTTGCATATGAACAAACAGCCGCTGTGAGCGACAAGGCCGAGACCGCAAGCCAAGAGGGCGAACAGCCCAGCGAAGGAGACACTCATGATGCAGCAGCGCCGAAGCCAACTGCTGAGTGAACTCAAACACTTGGCCGAAAAGCTGGCGCCGTTTCAAGCGGTTGCCAGCGGCCAGTTGGTGCGGGTGGTTGGTCTGACGTTGGAAGCCAGTGGTTGCCGGGCGCCGGTCGGCAGTCTCTGTGCCATAGATACCATGGCGGGTAAGCTTATTGCCGAGGTGATAGGTTTTGACGATGAGCTATTGTATCTGATGCCGGTGGAAGAACTCAGGGGCGTGCTGCCCGGAGCCAAAGTGATGCCGCTCGGTGAGCAAACCGGGCTCAGCGTCGGTTTGAGTCTTCTTGGTCGGGTGCTGGACGGTAATGGCCAGCCACTCGATGGTATGGGCGCCCTGCACACAGACGAACAAGCCTCGCGCCATAGCCCGGCAATCAATCCCCTGGCCAGACGGGCGATTACCGAACCGCTCGATGTAGGCGTCAGAGCCATCAACGCCATGCTTACCGTGGGCAAGGGCCAACGTATGGGGCTCTTTGCCGGCTCCGGCGTGGGTAAGAGTGTGCTCCTTGGCATGATGACCCGTGGCACCACGGCCGACATTATTGTGGTTGGCCTAGTGGGGGAGCGTGGCCGGGAGGTGAAAGAGTTTATCGAAGAGATTCTGGGCGCAGAGGGGCGGGCCCGCTCTGTGGTCATAGCTGCCCCGGCCGATACCTCCCCTTTGATGCGCCTTCGTGCCTGCGAAACCTCGACTCGGATAGCCGAGTATTTTCGCGATCTCGGCTATGACGTCCTGCTGTTGATGGATAGCCTGACCCGTTATGCCCAGGCACAGCGGGAAATCGCCCTGGCGGTCGGTGAGCCGCCTGCAACCAAGGGGTATCCGCCTTCAGTATTTGCCAAGTTGCCCCGTTTGGTGGAGCGCGCCGGTAATGGCGGTGAAGGTCAGGGCTCGATCACTGCCTTCTATACTGTGCTTACCGAAGGGGACGATCAGCAAGATCCCATTGCCGATGCCTCGCGGGCCATTTTGGACGGTCACATAGTGTTGTCACGGGCCTTGGCCGACTCAGGGCATTATCCGGCGATAGACATTGAAGCTTCGATCAGTCGGGTGGCACCTATGGTGATAAGCGAGGCGCACCTGGAAGCGATGCGGCGCGTCAAGCAGGTTTATTCGCTCTATCAACAAAACCGGGATCTGATCTCCATTGGTGCCTATTCCCAAGGCTCGGATCCGCGTATCGACAACGCCATACGCCTGCAACCCGCCATGAACGCCTTTTTGCGGCAGGGGATGCGCGATGCCATTAGTTTCAGCGATTGCCAGCAAATGTTGGGGCAGCTTGCTGCCCAATGTAAGGTGTAATGCAATTCAGTGCGGGAGTTTGCGTGCTCGACAAAAATGCAGTGACAATAGGGGAGCCTGATCTCAATAGAGCGCCGGGTTAAGGCCCGTAAGGCAGGCAATTTTAAGGAATAATACTACAGATGGCGAAACCCGATCCTTTGCACACAGTGTTGAAACTGGCGGTCGAAGCCGAAGAGCAGGCGGCGCTGCAGCTTAAAGCCGCGCAAATGGAATGCCAGAGGCGTAAATCTCAGCTGCAGGCGCTGCAGGAATACCGTCTCGACTATATGAAGCAACTCGATGCCCAGCAGGGGCAGAGCATTGGCGCCTCCTATTACCAGCAGTTTCATCGATTTGTGCGTCAGGTAGATGATGCCATAGGGCAACAACTTGCCGTGGTCGCCGAGGCCGATAAGCAGCGGGGTTATAGACAGCAACATTGGCTGGAGAAGCAGCAAAAGCGTAAGGCGGTGGAGATGTTGTTGGAGAAAAAAGCCCTGCAGGCCGAAGCCAAAGCCGCCAAACAGGAGCAGAAACTCATCGATGAGTTTGCTTCCCAGCAGTTTTTCCGTCGCAAGCTCAAACACTAATTCCGACATCCATTCCCGGACAATTCCTTGAGAATCCATTCTATATTTTTATTGGCGTGAATTTTGCTTTGTTTGAGACAGAGACATTAATTCTGACTCGGCCTATCTTTATCTATTGAGGGCCTAGGTGCTGGAGGAAGGCATGCAGCAGTTATCCAATATCCTGATCGGCAATGCGGGCGGCAAGGGAGTTTCCGCCACAGATGCACTACAATCTACTGATAACGAAGCTTTTTTCGCCGCTTATCAACAGGCGCAGGCTAAGTTCTCGTTCGACTCGCAAGGCGCCAAGCCGGGATTTACCGGTGGCAGTCTTATCAGAGAAGGTGCCCAAGCTGAGCAGGCCGTCGATGTCTCGCTTATTCTGGGGCAAATAGCCATGGGCAAGAAATTGCCGTCTGAAGACGGCACCATAGTCACCGAAGTGGATGAGGTGAGCCTGCTGAAACAGATTGCCGCTCTCACCGGGCTCAAAGAAGATGAGATCAAGGCCATGTCTCCCGAAGAGCAGATGAAGCTCTTGGAAAACCTCAAGCAGGGGAGTGCCGAGCTTGGCATGGTAGTGACAGATAGTCTGGAAGGCGCAGAGGTGATTGCCGCTGACGAAGGCGACGAGAGTGAAGAAGACAGTGCCAAACTGGCCGATACTGATGATAAAGCGGCAAGCAAAGGCGATAGTAAAGCAGAGGATGAAACTATAGATGCTCCTTTGCTGGCTCTCGACAAGGCGGCTGCAACAGCGGAAAAGGCCAAGTCTCAGGAAGCCGAGCAACAAATGGGTTGGCCGGATGCTGATAAGTCAGCGCGTAAGGCGGCGACTCAGGATGGTATGGCTGCTGTGGTTCGTGAAGCTGTGCTCAATGCCGCTGAGGAAAAGAGTGACAAGATCTTGGCGCAAAGCGCAATTGCCGATAAGGCCAAGACAGATACTGCCGGTAAGTTGGGTGCTGCGGTGGCCGCGGCGGCAACGTCTGTTGGCGCTGACGGCAAGAGTGACAAAGCTGCAGCCAAGGATGTTCTCGCCAGCTTACTCAAGGCTGAGGTGAAAGGTGCTCAGACTGTTGCCGAGGTACGAAGCCCCGTGAGTGACGCCATACATCAGGCGCTCAAGGGCGATGCTGCATCAACCCAGACAGATATCAGCCCATTCCAGCAACAGCTGCATCAACAGGGATTACAGCCTCCCCAGAGGGGAGAGATGGCCCAATATCAACTGTCCTTGAGGCAGGGGATGGAGCAATCACTGCAAACCGCCGATATGGTGCAGCGTTTTGCCCCCGTGATGCGGCAGCAGTTGATTACCATGGTCAGTAATGGTGTGCAGCAGGCTGAGATTCGTCTCGACCCACCAGAGCTTGGAGCCATGATGGTCAGGGTTCAGGTGCATGGTGATCAGACTCAGGTGCAGTTCCATGTCACCCAACCACAAACCCGGGATATGCTGGAACAGGCCATGCCCAGATTGAGAGAAATGCTGCAGGAGCAGGGAATGAACCTGGCCGATAGCCACATCTCTCAAGGTGGTCGGGAGCAAGGCGAGCAGCAAGGTGGCAATGGCGGTGGTTTTGCCCAAGAGGGTGCCAATGGTGAAATTTCAGCCGAAGAAACGGCACAAAGCACAAATCACACAACAAGTTATGGCTCGGGTATAGATTATTACGCCTGAGCAGGTAACCTATAGGGATGGTATTTTCCGCGGGCATTGCGGTTGATTAAGGGAAAGGGTAGAGAATGGCAGAGCAAGAAGAGCTTGAGCTGCAAGAGGCGCCGGCGCCCAAAAGCAAAAAGAAACTCTTTATCTTCGGCGGCATTGGTTTGGTGGTGTTGCTGCTGGTCGGTGCTGGCTTGTGGTTTTTCCTGGGCGGTTCAGATGACACTGCGGTCGATGCGGCCGAAGGTGAGCAGGTAACCGAAGAAGCTCAGGCCAATAACAGCAGGGAAGCCTTCTATGTGGCCATGCCCAGACCATTTCTGTTCAATCTGCCGGGGGCTAACCGCTCCAGGCTGGTGGAGATAAAGGTACAGCTCATGGTGCGTGGCAGTGATGACGATGTCACTCTCAAGAAGCATATTCCCTTGATTGAAGATGCACTGCTGACCACTTTCAGCGGTGCCGATGTTGAAAAGCTCAGCAGCCAGGCAGGCAAGGATGAGCTCAGACAGTTGGCGCTGCTCAATGTACAAAACACACTGCAACCGGTTACCGGCCGTAAAGTCGTTGAGAAAGTGCTGTTCACCGGTTTTGTGATGCAGTAACAGGGACAAGAGGCGAAGGCAATATCGTGAGTGATTTATTAAGCCAAGACGAAATTGATGCGCTGCTTCATGGCGTGGACGACGTCGAAGAAGAGGATGCCCAGGAGTCGGGACACGACGCCCAATCCTATGACTTTTCTTCCCAGGATCGTATCGTCCGTGGCCGGATGCCGACCCTGGAAATTGTCAACGAGCGCTTTGCCCGTCACCTGCGGATCAGTATGTTCAACATGATGCGCCGGGCAGCCGAAGTCTCCATTAACGGCGTGCAAATGCTCAAGTTTGGTGAGTATGTGCACACTCTGTTTGTGCCAACCAGTTTGAATATGGTGCGCTTCAGTCCACTCAAGGGGACGGCGCTGATTACCATGGAAGCCAGATTGGTGTTTATTCTGGTGGATAACTTCTTTGGTGGCGATGGCCGCTTCCATGCCAAGATCGAAGGGCGGGAATTTACCCCGACAGAGCGGCGCATAGTACAGCTGTTGCTGAAGATTATCTTTGAAGATTACAAAGATGCCTGGGCGCCTGTGATGGATGTCGAATTCGACTATCTGGACTCAGAAGTTAACCCGGCGATGGCCAACATTGTCAGCCCGACCGAAGTGGTGGTGGTCAATTCTTTCCATATTGAAGTGGACGGCGGCGGTGGCGATTTTCACATTACCATGCCCTATTCTATGATTGAACCCATCCGGGAACTGCTGGACGCCGGGGTTCAAAGCGACAAGCAAGATACCGATATGCGCTGGTCTCAGGCACTGAAAGACGAGATCATGGATGTCGAAGTGGGGCTGGATGCACGTCTGCTTGAAAAAGAGATGACTCTCAGGGAAGTAATGGAGTTCAAGGCCGGTGATGTGATCCCGGTTGAGTTGCCTGAGCATATAGTGATGAAGATTGAGGACTTGCCTACCTACAGATGTAAGCTGGGGCGGGTAAGGGAAAATCTGGCGCTGAAGATCTGCGACAAGATCCCGCGTCCGGAAACGGTCAAGACCGAACTGCAGCTGGTAACCCGCAAGGGTAAATCCAAGGATATCTCGGATATATAAGGTGATAGAAAATGAGTACTGAAGAGATGGACGATTGGGCTGCCGCCATGGCCGAGCAGGCTGAAGAGGAGGCCAAGGCGGTTGATTTGGATGAGCTCAAGAGCGATGCCAAACCCTTGTCTGAAGAGGAAGCCGCCAAACTGGATACCATTTTGGATATCCCCGTGACTATCTCCATGGAGGTGGGGCGCAGTTTTATCAGTATCCGCAATCTGTTGCAGCTCAACCAGGGCTCGGTAGTGGAGCTGGATAGAGTCGCCGGTGAACCTCTGGATGTGATGGTCAATGGCACCTTGATTGCCCACGGCGAAGTGGTAGTGGTCAACGACAAGTTCGGTATTCGTCTGACAGATGTGATAAGCCAGACCGAACGTATCAAGAAACTCAAATAAGCCGGTGGCCATGACTCAAACGACGACCCAGGCGGCAACCGCCTTGACTCACGACGGTGGCAGCAGCCTGGCGACCATGGCCAGCATGATGGGCGGGCTTATTCTGGTGCTGGCGTTGATCTTTGTGCTGGCTTATCTGGTGAAACGCCTCAATCTGGTGCCGGGCAGCCAATCGGCTATCAAGACGCTGGCAGTTACCCCGCTCGGGCAGAAAGAGAAGCTGGTATTGGTAGAACTGGATGGGCAGCAATACCTGCTGGGAGTCACCGCGGCGCAAGTCTCCTTGGTCGATAAGCTGGAGCGGCCGGTGACCATAGACAATGAGAGCTTCGCCGCCAAGCTCAGGCAGGCCAGGGTGAAACCATCATGAAATATTGGCCACTGCTGCTATTACCTCTGATGCTGCTACCGGGCTTTGCCCAGGCTCAGGATGCACTGTTTCCGGCGGTAACCGTGACTACCGGGCCGGATGGCTCGACTCAGTATTCGGTGACCATGCAGATCCTGCTGCTGATGACCGCCATGAGTTTCCTGCCGGCCATGGTGATCATGCTGACCTCTTTCACCCGTATCATAGTGGTCTTGTCTATCCTGCGGCAGGCTATAGGCCTGCAACAAACCCCTTCCAATCAGGTTCTTATCGGTATGAGCCTGTTTATGACCTTCTTTATCATGGCGCCTGTGTTTGACCGCATCTATGATGACGCGGTGCAGCCGTACATGAATGACAGCATGACCTTGCAGCAGGCATTCGATGCCGGACAATCGCCGCTGAAAAAGTTTATGTTGTCACAAACCCGCACCACGGATCTCAACTCCTTTATTGAGATCTCCGGCTACCAGAACATCAACAACCCTGAAGATGCTCCTATGACAGTGGTGATCCCGGCCTTTATCACCAGTGAGCTCAAGACCGCATTCCAGATAGGTTTTATGCTGTTTGTGCCTTTTCTGGTGCTGGATTTGGTGGTGGCCAGTATTCTGATGGCCATGGGTATGATGATGTTATCCCCCATGATTGTTTCCTTGCCGTTCAAGATCATGCTGTTTGTACTGGTTGATGGCTGGACCCTGGTGATGGGCACTCTCGCCGGCAGCTTCGGTTTATAGGAGGCGCAGATGACCCCCGAGTCACTGATCGACATTTTCCGCGAAGCCCTGGCGGTGATCGTGATGATGGTTTCGGCCATAGTGGTGCCCGGGTTGATCATAGGCTTGATTGTGGCAGTGTTTCAGGCGGCTACCTCCATTAACGAACAGACTCTGAGTTTTCTGCCCAGGCTCTTGATGACCCTGTTTGCACTGATGTTTATCGGTCATTGGCTGGTGCGCACCATGATGGATTTCTTTATCGAGATGGTTCACAGGATCCCGCAAGTGGTGGGCTGAGCCATGGAGATACTGTTCGACAGCATTCAACAAACTCTGGCCGCCTACCTCTGGCCATTGTTTCGGGTGGCCAGCATGTTGATGGTGATGGCGGTTTTCGGTGCCAATACCACGCCTGCCAGAGTCCGTTTGTTGCTGGCGCTGGCCCTGACTGTGGCAATAGCGCCTGTCTTGCCGCCCATGCCCGGAGTGGATCTTTTCTCTCTCGCAGCAGTATTTATTACGACTCAACAGATTCTTATCGGTACCGCCATGGGGTTTGTTACCTTGCTCATTATGCAAACCTTTGTGCTGACCGGGCAGATAATCGGCATGCAAACCAGTTTGGGCTTTGCTTCCATGGTGGATCCCAGCTCAGGGCAGCAAACGCCTGTGATAGGTAACTTCTTTTTGCTGCTGACCACCATGATCTTCCTGGCGGTCGATGGCCACCTGGTAATGATACGTATGCTGGTGGCAAGCTTTGAAACCTTGCCGGTATCCAGCGAAGGGATCAAAATTGCCAACTATCGCACCCTGGCTGAGTGGGGCAGTTATATGTTCGGCGCCGCGTTGACCATGTCTATCTCGGCCATTATCGCACTGCTTACCGTTAACCTCTCTTTCGGGGTGATGACCCGGGCGGCACCCCAGCTGAACATTTTTGCCATAGGTTTTCCCGTTACCATGATAGGTGGCCTGATTATTCTTTGGTTGACACTGGGGCCTGTGATGGCTCACTTCGATGAGGTTTGGCATGCGGCGCAGCTGTTGCTGTGTGACATGCTGGAGCTGACCTGTAATCTGGATGGAGTCCCCTGATGGCAGAGAACGAAGACGGGCAGGAAAAAAGCGAGGAGGCAACCTCCAGGCGCTTGCAACAGGCCAGAGAGAAGGGGCAGGTTGCAAGGTCAAAAGAGTTGGGCACCTCGGCGGTATTGTTGGCCGCAGCCCTGGGTTTTGCCATGCTGGGGCCAAGTCTGGCCGCCAGTCTGGCCTCTGTCATGAGCCGTATCTTCTCCATGGAACGGGATCAGATATTCGATACCAACAGCATGTTCAATGTCTGGGGTATAGTTGCCGCCGAGCTGGGTTGGCCTATGGCCGGTTTTATTCTGTTTCTCGGTTTCGTGGCCTTTGTCGGTAATATTGTTCTTGGCGGTATCAGTTTTTCGACCCAGGCATTTATGCCCAAGGGCAGTAAGATGAACCCTATGACCGGCTTTAAAAGGATGTTCGGGGTACAGGCGCTGGTGGAGCTGGCCAAGGGGATCGCCAAGTTTTCCGTTGTGGCACTGTCAGCCTATCTGCTGCTGAGCTTCTACTTTGAAGATATTCTCAGATTGTCGCAGGATCACCTGCCGGGCAATATACGCCATGCATTGGATCTCTTGGTATGGATGTTTATTCTACTGAGTGCGTCCACCCTGGTGATAGTGGTCATTGACGTGCCGTTTCAAATTTGGAACCACGCCAAGCAATTGCGGATGACCAAGCAGGAAGTCAAAGACGAGTACAAGGACACCGAAGGAAAGCCAGAGGTCAAAGGCCGTATTCGCCAGTTGCAAAGGGAGATGGCCCAGCGGCGAATGATGAGTGAAGTGCCCAAGGCCGATGTGATAGTGGTTAACCCCGAGCACTTCGCGGTAGCGATAAAGTACGATGTCGACAAGTCACCTGCGCCCTTTGTGCTTGCCAAGGGCGTCGACGATGTGGCCTTTAAAATTCGTGAAATTGCCAGAGAGCACCAGGTTGCCATAGTGTCGGCGCCGCCTCTGGCGCGGGCGATTTACCATACTACCAAGCTCAATCAGCAGATCCCC
The DNA here is from genome assembly GCF_056497865.1 of Shewanella sp. VK101. Classification (NCBI taxonomy): domain Bacteria; kingdom Pseudomonadati; phylum Pseudomonadota; class Gammaproteobacteria; order Alteromonadales; family Shewanellaceae; genus Shewanella; species Shewanella sp. VK101. The sequence goes on along the minus strand of NZ_CM151402.1, from coordinate 3,239,359 downwards.
GAAGGCCTGTTCACCGCTGTAGCCCAAGTGCTCGCCTATGTGTTCCAGCTCAGGCAATACCAAAAAGGCAAGGGCACTCGGCCCAAACCTATCCCTCTCAATCAACCCATCCCGGATGAATACAAGCAGTATTGAAGCTAACTTGGCGCGAAACTTGCTGAACTTGGTCTAAGTGTCAAACTTCAGGCTGATAGTGAATGGATGTTAAAGCGACGCTCGGGCAACTGAGGCAAGTAAAACCGGCAAACTTCAAGGGCGTAGGCACGCCGCTTCTGGTCCTGGCGACGCTGGCCATGATAGTTTTGCCTATGCCGGCCTTTCTGCTGGATATCCTGTTTTCCTTCAATATCGCCCTGGCGCTGGTGGTGCTGCTGGTGGCTGTTTACACCCAAAGGCCACTGGATTTTGCTGCTTTCCCGACCGTTTTGCTGGTAGCCACTCTGCTCAGACTGGCACTTAACGTCGCTTCTACCCGGGTGGTATTGCTCGAAGGTCATAACGGCGGTGATGCTGCCGGTAAAGTGATTGAGGCCTTCGGCTCAGTGGTGATCGGCGGTAACTATGCCGTAGGTCTGGTGGTGTTCCTCATTCTGATTATCATCAACTTTGCCGTGGTAACCAAAGGTGCCGGGCGTATTTCGGAAGTGAGTGCCCGCTTTACCTTGGACGCCATGCCGGGCAAACAGATGGCGATTGATGCCGACCTCAATGCCGGTATCCTCAATCAGGAGCAGGCCAGGGTACGCCGCGAAGAAGTCACCCGTGAGGCCGACTTCTACGGCTCTATGGACGGTGCCTCCAAGTTTGTGAAAGGGGATGCGATTGCCGGTATTTTGATCTTGGTGATCAACATCTTGGGTGGTTTCATCATAGGGATAGTTCAGCACGGACTGAGCTTTTCCCAAGCGGTAGAGATTTACACCCTGCTGACCATAGGTGATGGCCTGGTAGCGCAGATACCCGGGCTGTTGTTGTCCATCGCTGCCGCGCTGATGGTGACCCGTCAAAATGAGTCCGGCGATATGGGACAGCAGGTCGTGCAGCAGATGTTTGACAACCCCAAATCATTGCTCATCGCTTCTGCGGTACTCTTTGTGATGGGTATAGTGCCCGGCATGCCTCATCTGGCGTTTTTAACCTTTGCCTTGCTGGCCTCAGTGGGCGCCTTCTTTATCTACAAACGTAATGAAAAGAACAAACAGCAAGCGCTGGAGCTCGCCAAGAAAGGGCCCACCGAGAAGAGCCTCAACGAACCCAAAGAACTCAGTTGGGACGATGTACGTCATGTGGACACCATTGGCTTGGAGGTGGGTTATCGCCTTATTCCTTTGGTGGATAAAGGTCAGGGCGGCGAGCTTCTCGGCCGTATCAAAGGGGTGCGCAAGAAGCTGTCTCAGGAACTGGGTTTCCTGGTGCCGGCGGTACATATCCGCGACAACCTCGACCTTTCTCCCAATGCCTATCGCATCTCTTTGATGGGGGTGGCAAGTGGTGAAGCCGAAGTACGTCACGATTGCGAACTGGCGATTAACCCGGGACAGGTATTCGGTAAGCTGGATGGCATAGAAACCAAAGATCCCGCCTTTGGTCTGGATGCGGTATGGATTGCCCCCGAGCTCAGAGAGCACGCCCAGACTCTGGGCTACACGGTTGTGGATGCCGCCACAGTGGTGGCCACTCATCTCAGTCAACTTCTGACCAACAACGCCTCCAAACTGCTGGGCTACGAAGAAGTGCAACAGTTGCTGGATATGCTGGCCAAGCATTCGCCCAAGTTGGTCGATGGCTTTATTCCCGATGTGATGACCCTGGGTAATGTGGTTAAGGTGATGCAGAACCTGCTCAACGAAGGGGTATCGATCCGCGATCTGCGCACCATAGTCCAAACCCTGCTGGAGTACGGTCCCAAGAGCAATGATACCGAGGTGTTGACCGCCGCGGTACGTATTGCCCTTAAACGCATGATAGTGCAGGAGATAGCCGGTCCTGAACCGGAAATCCCCGTCATAACTTTGGCGCCAGAGTTGGAACAGATGTTGCATCAGTCAATGCAGGCGACAGGGGGCGAAGGTCCGAATATCGAGCCGGGACTGGCAGAGCGTATGCAGCAGTCACTGGCCGGAGCGGCCCAGAAGCAGGAAATGGTAGGTCAGCCCGCCATATTGCTGACATCCGGCATGCTGCGTTCTACTCTGTCACGTTTTGTTAAGCACACTATTCCCAATCTGCGGGTGATCTCCTATCAGGAGGTGCCCGATGAGAAACAGATACGCATAGTGTCAGCCGTTGGCCAACAGGGGTAACCGAAAGTGAAGATTAAACGTTTTTTTGCCAAAGATATGCGTGCTGCGCTGGCTCAGGTGAAAGAGACTCTGGGGGCAGATGCCGTAATCATGTCCAACAAGAAGGTTACCGGCGGCATAGAGATAGTGGCGGCGGTTGATTACGACTCTCCCAAGCCTGCTGCGGCGCCAACCGCATCGCCTTTTATGGAGCTGGGTGAGGACAAAGTCTCCCTCGGCAGTGGTCATGTGCGCAGCAATAGTAAGACCAATCCGGAACCTGTTGCCGATTCTCTGCAAGCTTTGCTTGAGCGGCAGCAGAGCCGTTTGAATGAACAACTGGGGCAGCAAAACAGTGCCAAAGATTTGGATATGCCTGCTTGGGCCAAAGGGCTTGCTGAAGAGCACAAGCCAGCGCCACAGCTGCGTGAAAAAACGCCTGAGCGGGCAAGCAAGGGCAACAGCGCCAAGCAACAGCAAGAGATGGAAGCCATGCGTGAAGAGCTGGCTTCCTTGCGTGGTTTGTTGACCCATCAGCTTTCCAGTTTGATGTCGGATCAGCGTAGCCGTACAGATCCTGTCGGTGCCATGTTGAAGCGTAAATTACTGGAAGCCGAGTTCTCCCCTGATGTTGCCGAGCGCCTGGCATCTTTAAGCCAGCACTATCAAAGCGCTGAACTTGGCCGCGCCTTGCCGCAAAGTCTGGCAAACCTGCTTGATAATCAAGGTGATGATTTAATGCGCCAGGGCGGCATTGTCGCGTTGGTCGGTCCTACCGGTGTTGGTAAAACCACAACATTGGCCAAACTTGCGGCCCGTTTCATTGCCCATCATGGCCCGGATTCTGTATTGTTGGTCACCATGGACCATTATCGCATCGGAGCCTTTGAGCAATTGGCAACTTATGGCAAAATAATGGGATGTCCGGTGAAGCAAGCTCATGATCTCAATGAGTTGGAGCAGATACTGTATCAGTTCCGTAGCCGGAAACTGGTTTTGATAGATACCGCAGGTATGGGACAAAGGGATATGCGCCTGTACCAACAACTGGATAACCTTGCCGCCAATACCCGTTTGCCTATTCGTAGCTATCTGGTGCTCTCGGCAACCGGTCAACGCCGGGTGCTTGAAGAGGCGGTAAGTCATTTCCAGCGAATTGATCTCGCAGGGGCGGTTTTAACTAAACTTGATGAGTCCGTCTCTTTGGGCGCCGCGCTGAGCGTGTTGATCCAAAGTGGGTTATCATTAAGTTATATTACTGACGGTCAAAGGGTTCCTGAGGATATGCAGGTAGCCGATACCCTGACCTTGGCCAAGCAGGCATTGGCCGTATTGAACAAGACAGAAGCAAGCCATTTTAATAATAAAGCCAGGTCAGAAGAGATGACCTATGCATTTGAGTAAAGCTATGACCCGGGACCAAGCGAGCGGTTTACGAATGATGAATCAACCAAATAACGAAAAAGTAAAAGTGATTGCCGTGACCGGAGGCAAGGGTGGGGTGGGTAAAACCAGCGTCTCCATCAATACTGCGGTTGCTCTGGCAGAGAAAGGCAAACGCGTCCTGGTATTGGATGCTGACCTTGGGTTGGCCAACGTGGATGTGATGCTCGGGCTGCGCGCCGAACGTAACTTATCCCATGTGCTCTCGGGTGAGTCTGAACTCGATGATATTATTGTTCGTGGCCCAAAAGGAATTGGCATTATTCCCGCCACCTCTGGCACCCAGGCCATGGTCGAGTTGACTGCGGCCCAACACGCCGGTCTTATCCGCGCCTTCAGCGAAATGAAAACCCAGTTTGATATTTTGGTAGTCGATACGGCCGCCGGGATCTCAGATATGGTACTCAGCTTCTCTCGTGCATCACAGGATGTACTCGTGGTTGTCTGTGATGAACCCACCTCAATTACCGATGCTTATGCACTGATTAAGATACTCAGTCGTGAGCATGGTGTGTTCCGCTTCAAAATTGTCGCAAATATGGTACGTAGTTTGCGGGAAGGTATGGAGTTATTTGCTAAGCTCAGTAAAGTAACCGACAGATTTTTGGATGTGGCACTGGAACTTGTAGCAACTATTCCGTTCGATGAGAACCTGCGCAAGTCGGTGCGAAAGCAGAAACTGATAGTGGAAGCTTATCCCAAATCTCCGGCCAGCATCGCCTACCATGGGCTGGCCAACAAGATTATGAGCTGGCCTATACCTCAGCAACCGGGAGGCCACCTCGAGTTCTTTGTCGAACGTTTGGTACAAAGAACTGAATACCAGGAGGAAGGTGCGAGTGAATAAAGCGGCTGCATACTCAGGTTTAAACGATAAGACACAGATCGTTGAGCAATATGCACCGTTGGTAAAACGAATAGCCCATCACCTGCTCGCGCGTCTGCCTGCATCGGTTCAGCTCGATGACCTGCTGCAGGCCGGCATGATGGGACTGCTGGAAGCTTCATCCAAATTTGATGGCAGCAAAGGTGCCAAGTTTGAAACCTTTGCCGGGATCCGTATACGTGGTGCCATGATAGATGAAATACGCCGTGGCGACTGGGTGCCACGCTCGGTTCATCGCAACAACCGACGTGTAGCTCAGGTGATGGATGAGCTCGAACAGGAGCTGGGCCGGGATGCCCGTGATAGTGAAATTGCCGAGCGACTGGATATGTCGCTGGATGAATACCATCATATTCTCAATGATGTTTCTACCGGCAAAATCATAGGGATAGAAGACCTGGGGGTAGCGCCCGATGTACTGGTGTCGGAAGATATGCCGGCCGACGACACTTTTGAGGATCTGGCCCAAAGCCAATTCCAATCAGCCTTGACCGATGCAATTAAGCGCTTGCCAGAGCGCGATGCCTTGGTTTTGTCGCTATATTATGATGAAGCACTGAATTTAAAAGAGATTGGTGCCATTCTTGAGGTAAGTGAGTCCCGGGTGAGCCAGATCCATAGTCAGGCCATGCTGAGGCTGAAAGCCAAACTCAAGCACTGGACACAAGCGTAATTAATGATTGAGCAACTTTTAAGTATGTCAGCTCACCGGAGGAAACCTTGGACAAGAATATGAAGATTCTTATCGTTGATGACTTTTCAACGATGAGACGGATCATTAAGAACTTGTTGCGAGACCTGGGGTTCAACAACACCCAGGAAGCAGACGACGGTTCAACAGCCCTGCCTATGTTGCAAAAGGGCGATTTTGATTTCGTCGTAACCGACTGGAACATGCCAGGTATGCAGGGGATTGACCTGCTCAAGGCGATTCGAGCCGATGAGCACCTCAAGCATATCCCTGTATTGATGGTGACAGCCGAAGCAAAACGCGAACAGATCATCGCGGCTGCTCAGGCCGGTGTGAATGGTTATGTCGTTAAACCTTTTACTGCCGCTACGCTGAAAGAGAAGTTGGATAAGATCTTCGAACGGCTCGGTTGAGTGGGGTGATGCGATGAAAGCAGAGACATCCGGGCTGGTGACACTGGAGCAGGCGCAGGAATTAGTGGCCTTGCTCAGTCAGGGCGAGCAGGAAAAGGCCGATGAATTACTTCGGGAACTGGCGGCTCCCCTGCAACGGGATCTGTTTGATGAAGTTGGCAAGTTGACCCGCCAGTTGCATAGCGCCTTGGTGGATTTTCAAGTGGATAGCCGGCTTATTGAGCTTGCCAATACTGATATTCCCGATGCCAAAGAACGACTGACTTATGTCATAGATATGACAGAGCAAGCCGCCAACAAGACCATGGACGCGGTTGAGGAATGTCTGCCGCTGTCGGATGCTCTGAGTACCAACCTGCAAAATGTTAAGCCCGCCTGGGACAAGTTGATGCGCCGCGATCTGGCCTTGCATGAATTCAAGAGCTTGTGTCATGACGTACAGCACTTTATGCAGCAGAGCGAAGCCGATGCCTGTCGCTTGCGGGAATTGCTGAATCAGATTCTGATGGCCCAGGATTTTCAGGACTTGACCGGACAGATGATTCGCCGGGTCATAGAACTGGTTCGGGAAGTCGAAAACAGCTTGGTTTCTATGCTGACAGTATTCGGTGAGCAGCCGCTGGATGAAATTCGCGGCAAGGAAGAGAAGAGCATAGAGGCAGAAGGGCCTATCCTGAACGCAGAGCAACGCGAAGACGTGGTGAACGGTCAGGATGAAGTAGATGATCTGCTTTCGAGTCTGGGTTTCTAATAGGAGTCAATTTAATGGCCTTTGATGTTGATGAAGAGATACTCCAGGATTTTTTAATTGAAGCAGGCGAGATCCTAGAGCTGTTGCAGGAACAGTTGGTGTCTCTGGAAAACAATCCGGAAGATACGGATCTGCTCAACGCCATCTTCAGGGGATTTCACACGGTCAAAGGCGGTGCCGGATTCCTGGGATTGGCCCCCATGGTGGATGTATGCCACGAGGCAGAAAACACCTTCGACTTGTTGCGTACCGGTAAGCGCAGCGTCAGCTCTGAATTGATGGACATCATTCTGCAGGCGCTCGACAGTATAAATACCATGTTCGGCCAAACTCAGTCCGGTCAGGAGCAAGAGCCCGCGGATGAAGTCTTGCTGGACAAACTCAAGTTGCTCAGTTCAGGGGCGCCTTTGCCCTCCGAGCAGGTTCAGGAGGAAACTCCTGTTGTAGCAGAAACCAGCGATGAGAGTGTTGATGAGCTGTTTGACGGCATGCTCGACAGCGCCGGTGTGGAACTGTTTGATGAGCCGGCCGCGCCAACTCCTGAAGCACCCAAGGCCTCGGCCCAAGGGGCTGAAGGCAGCATAGATGAAATCGATGAAGCCGAGTTTGAAGCCCTGCTGGATGCCCTGCATGGTTCAGGCAAGGGACCTTCTGCCAATAGTACACCGGCCCCGAGTGGTGATGCTCCCAAGCCCAGCGATAGTGCACCTGCCAACACCTCTTCCGATGACATTACAGACGATGAGTTTGAAAAGTTGCTTGATGAGCTGCACGGCAAAGGCCAGTTTGCTGCCGCACCCGCGGCCAACAGTGCCGTAGAGGAAGCGCCTGCTGCCAGTGTCGATGCCGATGAAATTTCCGATGATGAGTTTGAAAAGCTGCTCGATGAGTTGCACGGTAAAGGCGCCGGTCCTGGCGCTAACACCAGTGGTTCAGAGCCTGCTGCGGGTAATGCAAGTGCCAAAGCGCCTGCTGCATCTCAAGCATCCGCACCCAAAGCACCGGCAGCGAATGCCGCTGCTACGCCGAAGGCGGCTCCAGCAGCTGCCAAAGTCGAGGCACCTAAAGCGGCTGCCAAACCTCAGGCCAAGGCTCCTGCTGTTGCCAAAGACACAGCTCCAGCCAAGGCTGCGACCAGTGTGCCTCAGGGGGAAACCACTGTTCGGGTAGATACGGCTCGTCTGGATGAGATCATGAATATGGTCGGTGAGCTGGTATTGGTACGTAACCGCTTGGTCAGCCTCGGGATATCCCGCGAAGATGAAGAGATGTCCAAGGCGCTGGCCAACCTGGATCTGGTGACCTCCGATCTGCAGGGTGCCGTGATGAAGACCCGGATGCAGCCGATTAAGAAAGTATTCGGTCGTTTCCCTCGGGTGGTTCGCGACTTGGCCCGCAGTCTCAATAAAGAGATAGATCTGCGGATGATAGGTGAAGACACGGATCTGGATAAGAACCTGGTTGAAGCCCTTGCCGACCCTCTGGTGCACCTGGTGCGTAACTCAGTGGATCACGGTATTGAAATGCCTGATGTGCGCGAGGCCAATGGTAAGCCCAGAACCGGGGTTATTACTTTGGCGGCCAGTCAGGAAGGTGACCATATCCTGCTTAAAATTGAGGATGACGGCGCCGGTATGGACGCTGCCAAACTCAAAGAGATTGCCATAAGTCGTGGTGTGCTGGATGAAGACAGCGCCGCCCGAATGTCCGATCAGGAAGCCTATAACCTGATCTTCGCTCCCGGCTTCTCAACCAAGGTGGAGATTTCTGATATCTCCGGCCGAGGTGTTGGGATGGATGTAGTCAAGACCCGTATTACTCAGCTTAACGGCTCTGTGCATATCGACTCGGTCAAGGGTAAAGGCACCCGTCTGGAGATCAAGGTACCTTTAACCTTGGCGATTATGCCCACTCTGATGGTGGAAGTTGCCAAGCAGGTGTTTGCCTTGCCGCTCTCCAGCGTGAATGAGATTTTCCATCTGGATCTGACCAAGACCAATATTGTAGATGGGCAATTGACAGTGATCGTTCGGGACAAAGCTGTGCCACTCTTCTATCTTGAGCGTTGGCTCAGCCGTAAGCCGATGAGTTTCCAGCATGGTGACAAGAAACATGGCCATGTGGTCATAGTTCAGCTTGGCACCATGCAGATAGGTTTTGTGGTAGATGCCCTGATAGGTCAGGAAGAGGTGGTAATTAAACCTCTTGGCTCCATGTTGCATGGCACACCGGGCATGGCCGGGGCCACAATTACGTCGGACGGCGGAATCGCGCTGATCCTCGATGTACCAGGATTATTGAAGCACTACGCCAAATCCAAGCGTTGAAGTGCCGTATAAGGATTTAAATGACCATTAAAGTTTTGGTTGTCGATGATTCGAGCTTCTTTCGACGACGTGTCAGCGAGATAGTCAATCAGGATCCTGAGCTTGAGGTGATAGGTATGGCCAATAACGGCGCCGAAGCCGTTAAACTGGCCGCCGAGCTCAAGCCTCAGGTGATTACCATGGATATTGAAATGCCTGTCATGGACGGGATTACCGCCGTGCGGCAGATAATGGCCTCTCATCCGACACCTATCCTGATGTTTTCCTCCTTGACCCATGATGGAGCCAAGGCGACCTTGGATGCGCTGGACGCCGGGGCTCTCGATTTTCTGCCCAAACGCTTTGAGGACATTGCTACCAACAAGGACGAGGCGATTCGACTGCTTCAGCAAAGAGTCAAGGCGTTGGGACGCAGGCGTATATTCCGCCCTATAGTCCGTCCGAGTGTGGCGCCTACGCCGGCAACCACCCCAAGCCGACCCACGGCGCCAGGCACTCTGCAGCGTCAAGCCGTCACAGCTGAAAGTGCTGCCGCCAGTCGCCAGCCGGTGAGGCGCAGCGGCGGTGCGGCCCCTGCCAGAGCCAGTGGTAAACAATACAAGCTGTTGGCTATAGGCACATCCACTGGCGGCCCTGTGGCATTGCAGCGAATTTTGACCCAGTTTCCGGCAGATTATCCGCATCCCATCTTATTGGTACAGCACATGCCTGCAGCCTTTACTCCGGCCTTTGCCAGCAGGCTCAATGGCTTGTGCAAGATAGAAGTCAAAGAAGCGGTCAATGGCGATATGCTCAGACCAGGCTGCGCCTATCTCGCGCCCGGTGGTATGCAGATGATGCTCGAGCGCTCCGGCGCCGGAGGCCGGATTAAAATTCTTGCCGGCAATGAAGAGATGAACTACAAGCCCTGTGTCGATATCACTTTTGCTTCAGCCTCCAAGGCCTTTGGCGGAGATGTACTGGCGGTTATTTTGACGGGGATGGGTGCCGATGGCCGAGAAGGTGCGCGCATGCTCAAAGGTGTTGGTGCCACCATCTGGGCCCAGGATGAAGCCTCTTGCGTCGTTTATGGCATGCCACAGGCAGTGACGGCGGCCGGTATCTCCAGCCAGTCTATCTCACTGGATAATATGGCAGAGGCGATATTGAGAGAATCGGCTCGTGGCTGACAAAGAGACGCGCCTGCTGGGATACCGGTTGGCGCTGTTTTTGTTTTTGGTCGCCTTGGTGGTAGTGGCGGCGCTTTACTGGGACTTACGACAAAAAAATCGGCAACTGAGTGAGAAAGTCGCCCAGCTTGAATCGTCCCAGGTCCTCTTGATGGTGCCGGATGAACAGGCCGCGGTTATTGCCGATTGGATGAGTCGTCACCCACAACAGACCGCATCCTTATTGGATGTGATTCGACCTAAGGTGACATCCGGGACGGGGCCAGAGGCTCCGACTTCAGCCAAATTGTCAGTCCCGTCGGGTGATATTTCACCAGAGAGAACCCCGGGCGACGCTGGGGCCGCAGTGCCACTGCCTGCTCAGACTGAAGATACCAGGGTGACAGAGCTGGAAAATGGCGTAAAAGTAATACGTTTACCTCACGGTGGGATCCGTGTCACTACCCGTGAAGAGGGTAATGAGTAGCCGTACAAGACAAGAACGACAATAATAGTGGCTCGTTACACTAGTTGGCCGATAAGGCGAGAATAAGGGGCGGAAAGTGAAAGTCTGGACCATTGCAAACCAAAAAGGCGGAGTGGGCAAAACCACAACAGTTGCCAGTTTGGCGGGCACACTGGCCAAGCGTGGTCAGCGGGTTCTGATGATAGACACAGATCCCCATGCTTCGCTGGGTTATTACCTGGGCATAGATTCGGAAGAGGTGCCCGGTTCACTGTATGATCTCTTTCTGGCTCATAAGAATCTTGATACCTCTTTGGTAAAGCAACACGCGGTTCCCACATCTGTTGAGGGAGTCGATCTTTTGGCGGCAACCATGGCGTTGGCCACTTTGGATCGTGCCCTTGGTCATCAAGAGGGGATGGGGCTGGTGCTGCGTAATATTCTCAAGTCGATTGAGGATGACTACGATGTTGCCTTGGTCGACTGTCCCCCGGTGCTGGGTGTATTGATGGTCAATGCTCTGGCGGCCAGCCAACACATAGTGATCCCGGTTCAGACCGAATTTTTGGCGATTAAAGGCCTGGATAGAATGATTAAAACCATGGAACTGATGGGGCGCTCGAAAAAGACCCGCTACAGTTATTCCATAGTGCCAACCATGTATGACAGACGTACCAAGGCTTCACCTGCGGCGCTGCAACATCTTGGTGAGGTTTACGGCGACACGCTTTGGCCGGATGTGATCCCTGTGGATACCAAGTTTCGCGACGCCAGTTTGGCCCATCTGCCGGCGTCCCACTATGCCCCAAGCTCGCGCGGAGTGAAGGCCTACGAGCGTTTGCTGGATTATCTGCTGGCGGGGGAGTTTGACCATGTCAAAATCGGTTGATGAAACTGTTTTTGATTATTTCAGCATTCTGCTGACTGAGCCGGCACCCGAGGTTAAATCCGAGGCGCAATCTGCGATTAAGCCTGAACAAAAAGCGCAAGCTGTAGTTGAGGCAAGAACTGAGCAGACTCCGCCGGCAACGTCTAGGTTACGGGACGATATCGCTGTGCCAGTTGATACGGCACCCAAGAAAGCGCCGCTTTCTCGACCGGACGGTACTGCCAAGCAATACCCGGCAGAGCCAGATAAGCCGAGACTCGACCGTAATGCGCTGGAACAGCTACTGGCGCCGGTGTTTAAAGAGCAGGTTGCCGAGGTAACGCATACAGAGATGCCGACAGAAACTCAGTCGGAAACCATCTCAGCTGCCTCGCTGCAAAGCGAGGCCATAACCGGACAGGTGGATACTCAGACCGATGCGACTCAGCGCGAGCAGACTCAAGTCCAAGAGGTGACTGAGCCTGAGGTTCTGGAACAGGTTAAGCTCGAGACACAAGTTGGCGCGCCGGCGGCACCTATAGAACCGCTCAAGGAACAACTGGAAGATGAATTTCAAGTATTGTTCTTCAAGGTGGCGGGACTCACGCTGGCCGTGCCCCTGATAAGCCTGGGCGGCATAGTCAGAATAGAGCGCATCAATCATATCTTTGGGCGGCCAGGATGGTTTATGGGGGTTCAGGGTTATCGGGACTCTCAGCTGAATATCGTTGATACCTGCGCCTGGGTTATGCCGGAAAAATATGATGATAAACTGGCGCAATCCGTAAATTATCAATATCTTGTAGTATTAGAGAACAGTAATTGGGGTTTGGCTTGTGAATCTTTGGTCAATGCGGTCAAGATTGACAAGTCACAGGTCAACTGGCGTGGCAGTGAAGGTAAGCGCCCCTGGTTGGCCGGAGTAGTGAAAGAACAAATGTGTGGCATTTTGCACGTGCAGGCATTGATTGAAATGCTCAATGCCGGGTTAGGTTGTCAGGATCCGATAGACTGAGGTAAATATGACTGATTCAAGAAATGTAGCAGCGGTATCCGGAGGCAAGGACGATGCCGTTCTCCAGTGGGTAACCTTCAGGCTGGATAACGAGACCTATGGCATCAATGTGATGCAGGTTCAGGAAGTATTACGTTATACCGAAATAGCTCCGGTTCCGGGAGCTCCTCATTATGTGTTGGGGATCATCAATCTGCGCGGTAATGTGGTTACCGTTATTGATACCCGCTCACGTTTTGGTTTGCCCTCCTCTGAAGTGGACGATTCTACTCGAATCGTGATTATTGAAGCGGAAAAGCAGGTGATAGGTATTCTGGTCGACAGTGTGGCCGAAGTGGTTTATCTGCGCCGCTCTGAAATCGATAACGCCCCGAATGTGGGAACCGAAGAGAGTGCCAAGTTTATTCAGGGTGTCAGCAACCGTGGCGACGAACTGCTGATCCTGGTGGACTTGGATAAGCTGCTGTCAGATGATGAATGGGCCGAGTTGGCGCAAATCTGATAGGCTTTTGCGGGAAAAGGAGTTTTAACCGATGATGGGCGATGTTTTTTTTATCGCTGCGCTGGTATATGTCATTGCCTGTCTCGGACTGGTGCTGTACCTGCAAAAACAAAGCAACAAGCTTAGAAGCAAGGTTGAGGCGTTAACTGTTCTGGTCAAGGAAAGCGACAGGCAAAGAGATGCCTTCAAGCGGGAGTTGCAAGAACTGCGTAGTGGCACCATAGGCGTTGGCCGGCGGGTGTTGGAGCTTGAGAAACGCCTCGCGCAGCAAAATGCCCGTCTCGATGAATCGATGCAGCAGGACCCTCAGGCCAAGCTTTACAGCAGGGCCATGAAGATGGTGCAGTTGGGAGCCGGTGTCGATGAACTGATCCGCGAGTGCGAGTTGCCCAAGGCGGAAGCTGAACTCTTGATCCGTCTGCACGGTAAAACGGCCCGGGCTTGATATTTTGTCTGAGTAAAGAAAGAGCGCATTGAGATGCGCTCTTTCTGTTTCTATTTGAAAGGAATGCGAGAAACCTCAAGCCGTTTTGGCTCTCAGGGTAACGGCTTGTCTGTGTTATCCGTTACTAAAGGAAGGTGCAAAGCAAATAAGTCCTCGTGGGGTTCTCTTGTTTAGAAAGTTGCTTGCACAACAATTGGCGCTCAAGGCATCTGACTGAAGGTATGCCGGGGCCTGTCGAAGTCGGATTCCCTAAGGAAGATGCGAATAAGTCCTCGTGGTACTCTGGCTTGCACAGCAATTGGCGTTCAAGGCATCTGACTGAAGGCATGCCGGGGCCTGTCAAAGTCGGATAACGCAGAGAGCCTGTTGCTGTGAAAGCCCCGAAGGGCGTGGCTTATAGGCCTGCCTGCTGTGTTGTGCTTCTTGCAAAGGACTAGGGCCATTTGCTGCGAACCACGCCTTGCATCCAAGCCTGTAAGCCGACGCAGAGCACGCATGGGACTTGTTCGCACCTTCCCTAAGCCTTGTCGACAATTCTCTGATGCAGGTTATTCCACTGCTCGGGAAATTTCCCGTCCAACATATAGACAAAGGCTATCAATTCGGCGATTAGTTGATAGAGCTCCTTGGGGATCTCTTCCCCCAGTTCCAACATCTGCAGAAAGTCACTCAGGTAAGGGTCTTGATGTATATGAACCCCGGCCTCTTGTGCTAACGCAATGATCTCTTCTGCAAGCAGATCCTGGCCCTTGGCCGTTATCTTGGGCGCAGTTTTGCCATCATAACTCAGGGCCACTGCCTGACGAGGTTTGGCTTGCTTGTCGTTTGAATCCATGGACATAGTCTTTCCTCAGGCTTTCAGTTGCACCAGATAGTGATCGCCGGGCAACAGGGTGGCCGGCACAGGGGCAACGTGGGCGTTCAATTCATTGGGAGTGAGTCCTAACTGAACCAGCTTTTGTGACAAGGGGGGCAGGAAGTTGCTGACCCTGCTGATCAGCGCCTGGGTGCTGCCGATAAACTGCAGGTCGACCTTGGTATCCTTCACCTGCGCCTTGACGAGCAAGGAGCCCATTCCCAGATTAAACTTGAGTTGCAACTGCCAGGCCTTGTCTTTGTCTGCGTCCTTATCCTGATTGTTGTGTTCGAATTTGCCTTCCAACTGTTCGTTTCTTTGGTTGAGATAGTAGGGCAGCATGAAATACCAGCATTGGCCACTATTGTCTGTATTGGCTTGCTGGTATAGGGCGACAGCCTGGGACATCTGCTGCAGCGCGTCCAGAGTGCCGCTCTTCTCCAGTGAAGCTAACTGATGAGTTTGCAGGCCAGACCGGCTCTGAAGTCCTTCCAGGTATTGCTTCAGGCGTTGCGGAACACTCAGGTTTTGGTTACCAGCCCTAACGCCAAGCAACAGCTGAAACAAGGTGGTAATGGCACTGGCTTGAGTTGAAGGCTGGGATTGCGTTTGCTGACCGGTCAGTTGCAACCCTGTGAGCCCAAGCAGTTCACTTCGAAGTTGGGACGGCTCTGTCAGCTCGCTCAGGGGCACAGGCGACAGTGCCGGCAATTGCTTGAGCAGTTCAGCGGCCAGGTTATGTTTGACCTCCAGTGTCATAGCCTCAGCCCTTGGCATGGCGCCGGCCTTATTGAAGGCGCGCTGGAGAAAGTTCAGCTCGGGCGCTTTGGCCGTTTCGCCGGCAACTTTATTGGATGCACTTGTGCCAACAGGCTTATCTGCATTGGCTTGAGCCGCCTGCTGAAGTACTTGGCTACTGAATTTATCTGTCCCCGGCAGCGGGGCATTTTTCGGTTGCTGCAACTGGGCATTATCAACTGTTTGTGTTGACTGAGATAAGACAGAAGCTGGCAACTTGCTGCCGCTGGCAACTGTTTGAGACAAGCCTGCTTTGAGATCAACCGCCGTTTCCCTCAATGGTGCTGATTCCCCTTTACTTTGGGTTTGCTGCGCTTGGGATTGGGGTTGCTGCTCAAGGAGTTTTATCAACCTGGCGTAGGTTTGGGCGACTTCCGGCTTGGTTATCAGTTGCTCACTTTCCTGTGTTGGGGCAGCGGGTTGCAGATTTGCTACTGGCGTCAGTTTTACTTCCAATCTGGCATTGATGGGGCTTAATTGCAGCTGTAGCCCATGATTGTTGCTGACAACTTTGGCAACGTATTCTCCGGCAGGTAGTTGTAACTGCGGTGGGAAGGCTATGCTTGTACCATTGGCAAAACGCATTTCACCCTGGGAAACAGTCAACATGGGTAAGGGATAACCTTGTGGCCTGGCTGCCAACTGCTGCAGTGCTGTTTGACTGATGCCATTTTTGGCTGCCAGCTGCATCAAAGCGTCCGGCAGTTTTATCTGGACTTCACCGGCCAGCAACAGCAATTGGGCTGTTTTGCCCTGAACGATTTCCGGTAAGGGGCGAGTCAGCTCCAGCAGTGTAGTATTGGCCTGATGCAACAGGGCTTTGGCTTGAGCGTTGGACTCTTGATTAGCAAGCTGCAATTGATACTGTGCATTTTGCAGTTGTAGTCTGAGCTCGCTACCCACATCGACTGTGGTTACCGGAAGCAGAGGGATGGATGCATTTGCTTGAGGAGTTGGGCTTGACCCTGAGGGGGGGATTGTACCATTCACTGGATCCATTGTTGCAAACCCCACTCCTCAAGTTGCTTTATCTGTAGGCAATCGTAAATTTAAATTTGATCTATTTCCACAGCGAAGTATCCTTATCCGTCCAAATCGACATTAGACAGAAATTTGACTGTCGCCATAGGTATACTCAGGTTATCGGCCTATGGTAATCAAAGCTTTAACTGTTTTTCGGTTGGATTACAGCGGTACTTTTACAAAGAGAGCAATATGAAGTTTAAATGGATTCTGATGGTTATGGCTGCCCTGAGTGCGCATTCGGCAGTGGCTGCAGGGAGTGGCGAAAGCAACAATACACAGGATGTGCGCATCAGTTATAACGACCCGCGAGATCCGATAGAAGGGTTCAACCGTGTCATGTGGGACTTCAACTATCTGTATCTGGATAGATTTCTCTATCGTCCGGTTGCTCATGGTTACAACGACTATGTGCCTATGCCGGTCAAGTCAGGTCTCAACAATTTTGTTCTCAACCTGGAAGAGCCCCACAGCTTGGTCAACAACACATTGCAGGGCAAGTGGGGTTGGGCCTTGAATGCCGGTGGCCGTTTTACCGTTAACTCGACAGTGGGTTTGCTTGGTTTGATTGACGTCGCCGATATGATGGGGATGCCCCGTAAACAAGATGACTTCAACGAAGTGCTCGGTTACTACGGAGTGCCCAATGGTCCTTACTTTATGGCGCCATTCTTCGGCCCCTACGTCACCCGTGAACTCGCTTCAGATTGGGTGGATGGTCTATACTTTCCATTGTCAGAATTAACTATGTGGCAGTCAGTTATCAAGTGGGGCCTGAAGAATCTCCACGCCCGTTCTGTTGCCATAGATCAAGAAAGATTAGTAGACAACGCGCTCGATCCATACACTTTTGTTAAAGACGCTTATATACAGCACATGGACTATAAGGTGTACGATGGCAATGTGCCTTCGAATGAGGACGAAGACGAGTTGCTTGATGAATATATGCAGGAACTGGAGTAACCCACCATCTGTTTGCTTACCCGCAGGTGGTTGATACGGTCACTCGTTACCGGCGATTGAAACCTGCGGGGAATTGACCATGGCGCTGAACAGTCTCAATGTACTGCTGGTTGAGGATGATCCCGTCTTTCGCAATATCGTTGCCGCCTTTCTTACCGGGAGAGGCGCTAATGTTGTTGAAGCCGAGGATGGTGAACAAGGACTGCATAGCTTTAAAAGCCAAAAGTATGATGTGGTTGTAGCCGATCTCTCCATGCCCAGAATGGGGGGATTGGAAATGCTTAAAGCCATGTCGCGTATCAACCCTGCCATTCCTTCCATTGTGATTTCCGGAAACCAGGTTATGGCCGATGTTGTCGAGGCGCTGCGGATTGGTGCCAGTGACTATCTGGTTAAACCCGTATCGGATCTCTACAGCATAGAGCACGCCATTAATCAGTGTCTTACGGCTCCTGAGCAGGAACAAAATACTCTTAATCGAGATGTGGAAGAGCTCTCCTTTATGGAGTTGAACGAAAACCTGGCACTGCTGGAGCAAAACGCTGAAGCGGCCAGGTGTGTACAGCAACAGCTATTCCCCGCAAGCCGTATTGAATATCCCAAGGCCAGGTTGGACTATAGCTTGTTCAAACATGAGCAGGTAAGCCCTTACTTCATCGACTCGGCTATGGTTGGGAATAACCACCTCATCATGTACATGGCCCACTTTCACCCGGAAGACAACAGGGCCGCCTTTGCCAGCGTGTTGATGCGCAGTTTCGTCAATCAAAAGCTGAAACTGAATCGCAACGGTGTCAGTTCTGTGGTGATAGAACCTTTCAATATGCTCAGCTATTTGAATGATCGTTTGGTCAAGTCGGGGCTGGATCTCTATTGCGATATGATTTACATCGCGATTGAGCTTGATAGTTATCGGGCGGCTATTGCCCAGGCGGGCAGGGGGCTGAGATGCTACATTCGTAACCAGGATGGTCTTACACCTCTGGCGTTGGCAGATTCACTGCAGCTGGGGTTATTGGAGTGGGGCAAGCCGACGACTCAGTTCCGGAGTTTAATGCCAGGTGAAAGGCTCTGCATTGTTACCAGTGAGGCAGAGCACAGACAGCTGCTTCAGCAAGATAAATTCCTGGGGCTGACTTTTAACCCTAAAACACCTCAAGGTGGATTCCTGCAACTGGCCTTTTAATGGCCTTAATGCCTACTAGGTATTTCTCTGGCCTCCGTTTAAAGTCGTTTTTGAATGGAGAGCCGATGCTTGTCTCACTACTTTTAGTTTTGTCTCGACATTGTAAGAGTGCCATTTTTCATAGTGAGAGAAAGCACCTTCTGGTTTTCAAACTGAGGCTTAATTGGCTTGAACTTAAAACTGTGAAAAATTCCAATAAAAAAGGCTGCAGATTTTGCAGCCTTCTTTGTATATATCAGAATTAGCGTTTAATGGCTTCGTGCTCGCCGGTTACAGCCATTTCCTGTTCCAGAGCTTCTTCTTCAGAATGATCATGGATTTTGCTTTCAGCGCCGTGCATCCAGTCAACCAGCTTGTCAGCCATGAAATAAAGGATCACACCGGAAATAGCTGCGGTGATGGCAATGCCGGAGAAGATAGACATGGCGTTGGCCAGCTGTTCTTCTTTCTCGCCACCGTGGCCGATAAAAGAACCAACATAACCTGCTGTTAAGTTGGCGATAAAAATAAAGCAGAACCAAAAGCCCATTAATAGTGACATGATACGCAAAGGGGCCAGCTTGGTTACCATAGACAGGCCAATAGGGGATAGACAAAGCTCACCCATGGTGTGGAAGAAGTAGGCACCAACCAGCCACCACATGCTGGATTTGGCTGAGGCGTCGCCACCCATTTCCAGTACGGCACCAATCATAAACAGGAAGCCGATAGCCAACAGAACCAGACCAAGGGCAAATTTCACCGGTGAGTTAGGCTCCTTATTACCCAGACGGATCCAGATAGACGCAATAACCGGGGCAAAAACCACAATGAAAATGGCGTTCAGCGACTGGAAGTAGGTTGTCGGCACTTCCCAGGCACCGATAAAGCGGTCGGTAAACTCATTGGTGAATAGGTTCATCAAGCCACCGGCCTGTTCAAAACCCGCCCAGAAGATGATGGTAAACAGACCCATCACCATGATCACTTTAATGCGGTCACGTTCGACTTTAGTTAGTGGTTCTTTTCTTACTTCTCCACGCTCGGCAGCACGTTGTTTTTCAATCTTTGCCGCAGGTACTGTACCTATATCACCTAAAAGCTTCTGAGCAAAAAGGAACTGGATGAGCAGAGATATCAGCATACCAACACCGGCACAGAAGAAGCCGGCTTGCCAGTTATTGACAGTAATTTCAACACCATCGATGACTTCTTTATGGCCAAAGTTGGTATAGGCCCAGGCAACGACAAAACCAGAAAGCGCCGCGCCTAAGTTGATACCCATGTAGAAGATAGTAAAGGCGCCATCGCGACGATGATCACCTTCTTCATACAGATCGCCCACCATAGTTGAAATGTTAGGCTTAAACAGACCGTTACCTATGATGAGAGTGCCAAGACCAGCATAAAATACTATGGTTTCTATTCCCGGTACCCAGCTGTGCGGTGCCGCCAAGGTGAACTGGCCTACGGCCATCAAGGCACCACCGATATAAATCGCTTTACGTTGACCGAGAATGTTATCTGCTAACCATCCGCCTAAAAGTGGTGTCAGATAGACTAAACCTGTAAACCAAGCATAGAGTTTCAGAGCGTCGGCTTGACTCCAGCCCAAACCCCCGGCGCCTTGGGTCCTTACTTGATCAACCAGATACAGTACCAGAATGGCTCGCATCGCATAATAACTGAATCGTTCCCAAAGCTCTGTTGTAAACAGCAGGAACAATCCCTTGGGATGCCCGAGCATCGTCCCCTTGGGTTTTGCTAAGCTCATGAAGTCTTCCACCTTAAATTGTTAATTGGCCGTGTGACAAAAGTCGACACAGAAAGCGATTGTTTTTATCCCAGCTGTATTGCCGTTAACATCACACTGTTTTGTAAAGTGTTATGGGCATATCTTTTAATGCGCTGTGATTGAGGCTTTGGTTTTCTGTATTGTAATTTGTTCATCAAAAGCAACAAAGCCCACCCTATATACTCTGGATTCAACAACAAAGTCAATTTTAGGCCCCCGAGGCGGCTGCTTTGTGAACAATTGTTAGGCTAGTAGTGGTCGGAGCTGTCCTGGAATAGTTCACAATTTCAATTAGACTAAAGTGGGGTAAAGGCGCGGTCTGAAATTCGCTTTCAATCGCAAACTCATGTCTGATATGATTGCCCGCTGTGATAGGACGTCACCCGACGGAAACCAAGTAGTGAGAACACCATGAAGGCCTGGTACCTTTTGTACTGTAAACCTCGCAGCGAAGTGAGGGCACAACAGAATCTAACGCTCCAAGAGCTGGAGACTTATTTGCCGATGGTGCGGAGCGAAAAAAAAGAGAAAAACAAGACTGTCGTTCGTAAGCAACCTCTGTTCCCCAACTATATATTCATCAAGTTTGATCCTGAGCAGACCAGTGTTCGTCAGCTCAGATCTACTCGTGGTGTTGCTGATTTAGTCAACTGCCGCGAGAAACTACTGCCAATAGATGAACAACTGATCATTCAGCTTAAACAACGTGAATTGGCTACGCCTTTGATCACAGAAAAGCCCCTGCAGTCTGGTGATAAAATACAGTTCACCGAAGGGCCATTCGCAGACTTTGACGGAATTTTCGCAGAGAAGTGTGGTGATACCCGCTGCAAGGTATTGTTCACCTTCCTTGGCCAGCATAAGAGCATCACCGTTGAACAAAGTGCAATCAGAGCCGTATGTGCGTAATCAGCCATCTGGTATGTGAGATATTTGCCGTTGTTACACAAATCCAACGTTTGTTGATCTTGAAACCGGATTTCGTTTTATATGGAAATCAATTTGTTATGGATTCTGGTTGAGCAAGCCATTCCTGTTTTAGAATACAAATTGAATAATTACTCAGCGCTCTGAGAGTTGGGCATTTTTCGATCTGTGTCACACCTTGGTGTGGGGTATAATCCCCGGTTAAAGTAAGAACCGGTACAGGGTAGGAATGTTATTTTATTTGAATGGCATTCCTAACTTACTAAAAAATATAAATTTTTGCATTGCAAAGGGCAGTTTGGAGGCCGAAATCCATGGGCGGTAGCGTGTCTGAAAGACAAGAATATGAATAGTTTCATATTCTTAGTGAACGCCGAAGCCCTCTGGGCGCCACGCGGATCGGTAGCGTGTCTGAAAGACAAGAATATGAATAGTTTCATATTTTTAGTGAACGCCGAAGCCCTCTGGGCGCCACGCGGATCGATAGCGTGTCTGAAAGACAAGAATATGAACAATTTCATATTCTTAGTGAACGCCGAAGCCGTCTGGGCGCCACGCGGAACGGTTGTGTCTGAAAGCTATCAGTATGGACAATTTCCATACTCTCCAGCTGGCAACAAGTCCTATCTAATTACCAATGCTTGATATACAGAATCCACTTTTGGGGAACATTGACCTGAGATGAAGGCCTGGTTGGGGGAGTTACTACACCCGAACCGGTTTTTATTGTTGTAGCAAGGTTCATTTGATTTTTAGTGTTACTCACCATTACGGAGACAACTGGTGTTACAGAAAACCAAAAAACTCATCATAGCGAGTATAGGAGCACTGGCTTTGCTTGGCTCGCAAGCTCAGGCAATTACGCCATCTCCTCAGATGATTGAACAATTCAAAAATTTGCCTCGTGCTGAGCAGGAAAGGTTAGCCAAACAGTATGGTATTGATCCCGCCATGCTTAGAGGTAGCAGTAACAGCGGCAGTCAGAAACTGGAAAACCCACAGTTGGTTTACCCCAGAGGACAGCAGAATTTTCAAGGTAATGAGCAGGAAAATTGGCAATATCAGAATGGCCAAGGGCGAGAGGCGAATAATCGCCGCGGTCAAGATAAGCACAGCTTGGATTTTACCGCTGCGGCAGACAAGGCTGAGCTAGAACGATTTGGCTATTCCCTGTTTGAAGGTGAGCCTAGCACTTTTGCCCCCGTTTCAGATGTACCTGTTCCCAGTGAATACCTTATGGGGCCTGGAGACACTCTGAATGTACAACTCTTCGGTAAAGATAATCGGGAGTTTACTCTTACTGTTAACCGTGACGGTACAGTGCAATTCCCTGAGCTTGGCCCAATTAGTGTGGCGGGTTTGAGCTTTGCGGAAACCAAAGACACGCTGCAAAAGCGCATCAAGCATCAGATGATAGGCATTGAATCCAATATCACCATGGGAGAGTTGCGTTCTATCCGTATCTTTGTGGCCGGTGATGCCTATAAACCAGGCTCTTATACTGTATCCAGTCTGTCAACCATGACACAGGCGCTGTTTGTCTCCGGCGGCGTCAACGAAATTGGTTCATTACGTAAAGTGCAACTCAAGCGTGGCGGTAAGCTGGTTGGTACTCTTGACCTCTATGATTTATTGATGCGCGGCGATGCCTCCGGCGATATGCGTCTGCAATCTGGTGATGTGGTTTTCATTCCTCCAGTAGGTGGCCTGGTCAGCGTGGCCGGTGAAGTTCGCCGTCCGGCAATTTATGAGCTCAAAGGGGGAGAAACCCTTGGCGATGTCGTTAATATGGCTGCCGGGGCTAAACCGGGTTCCTATCCTAAAGGCAGTGTGGTTGAACGTTACAATGACCAGGGGCTTAAGTCGCTGCTCACGGTTGATTTGACGTCTGCTAAAGGGCAAAAAACGCTTGCCAAGGCCGGTGATGTTATTCGGGTTAAAGGCACCTCGGGCCAATATGATAATGCAATTACCTTGGTTGGTGCTGTGGTTCGGCCAGGGAAATATCAATGGCATGAAGGCTTAAAAGTCAACGACATCCTCAAGTCTATTTGGTCCGATTTACAAATTTCAGCAGATCTAGATTACGCCATCCTGCTTCGTGAAGTAGATGATTATGGCAATATTGAGGTCTATCAATTCGCACCTGGTAAAGCAATAGTGCATCAGGACGCCGGTGAGAACCTGGCACTACAGCCAAGAGATAAGTTGATCATCTTTAACTTTAGCGATGACAGCATCAACAGATATGAGCTGAACAAGCTGGTTAAAGAAAGAGTTGCTAAAGTCACTTCGCTTACCGGCGATTCGTTGCTGGGTTCTGATCTGTTCAAGGCGGGTTTCAACGACCTGCAAAACAAGCGCCTCAACAAGCGTACTGAACTAGCCGGCGTCGTAGTTAATGATGGAGCGACCGGTGATACAGAATTAGAAGAAGCACAAAAGGCTGAACAGGCAGCTGTTACAGCAGAAGTGAGCAAGATGCTTACCAATCTTTTTGATGATAGAGATCTGGTTAAGTACAGCTACATGATGAACCGCAGTGAACTCTTGTACCCGGTTATCAGCAAACTTAACGCCCAGGCTCGTGCCGGCAGCAGTGTTAAGATAGTCGCTGTCAGCGGCCAAGTGCGCCACGAAGGAATGTATCCTTTAAGTGTCAATGCATCTGTCAGCTCTTTAATTGAAGCCGCTGGCGGCCTAAAGGAAGGTGCATACACAGCCAGAGCTGAGTTAACCCGCACGATTACAGATGCTACTGGTTCATCAATAGTGCATAAGACTGTAGATCTGACTTCGGCTCTACAAGGTAACAAAGCAGCTGATCTGGCTCTCGAAGGGCGGGATATTTTGACAGTGATGACTACGCCTGATTGGCAGGAACATCAAACTGTTGAAATACGCGGTGAAGTGAAGTTCCCTGGCGTATACAACATCCGCCGCGGCGAAACACTGCAGGATGTTATTCAACGAGCTGGCGGCTTTACTGAATACGCTTATCTTCCATCAGCCGTGTTTGTGCGTGAGTCTGTTCGCAAACAAGAGCAGATGGAAATTAAAAAACTGGCCGATCAACTTCGGCGTGATATTGCCACTCGAGGCGTTTCCAAAGATGGCAATGTGGTCAACTATGCAGATGCTCAGTTGATGCTTAAAGATCTTGAAGGCATTAAAGCTGTTGGCCGACTGGTTGTTGACTTACCTGCTATCTCCGTGGGCATTACCCAAGCCGACCTTCAGCTCGAAGATCAAGATATTCTCTATGTGCCTTCAACCAAACAGACCATAGCTGTTATGGGAGAAGTTCAACATGCATCGACCCACAGATATAAGGAAGGTCTCACGTTAGACCAGTATCTGAATATGTCTGGCGGAGCCCGTAAGCGTGCCGACGAAGATAGAACTTATGTGATTAAAGCAGATGGTTCTGTGATGATGCCGAAGCGCTCCATGTGGTTTAGCAGTGAAGATAATCTGCAACCAGGAGATACCATCATAGTTCCGCTGGACACTGAGTATAAGGATAATCTGACGCTCTGGAGTCAAGTCACCCAGATCATTTACAACACGGCTGTGGCAGTAGCGACAATTTCAGGGTTGTAATTTTTAATAACAAACTTGTTCTAGAGCCGTGATTTCAGGCTCTAGAACAAAATTAATACAGTATAAAAATAGACATAAATATGACCTCACAAATTACTCCTCAACAGCATCCGGATGCACAGTTCGCTGTGAACACGATGAGAGATGACGAAATAGATCTCCGTGAGCTCTTTTCGGTAATCTGGCAAGGGAAATGGTTAATTGCCGGAGTCACTCTGGTATTTGCCGTTGCTTCTGTAGCTATCGCACTTATGCTGCCGAATATCTATAAATCGGAAGCTCTATTGGCGCCAGCATCTGAAGAACAGGGGGCTGGTGGGTTAGCCGGGCTTGCTTCTCAGTTTGGTGGTCTTGCCAGTATGGCTGGAATCAACTTAGGTGGTAAAGGCGGCACCGATAAGACGCAACTGGCTATTGAAGTACTCAAGTCAAGGCAATTTATTGGTGATTTTATTGAAAAACACCAAATACTGCCTGAGCTAATGGCGGTCGATAAGTGGAATATGACAGATAATGCCCTCTCTTTTGAGCCGGACATTTACAATAGTCAAAGTAAAACTTGGGTTCGGAAAGTTAATCCTCCATTTCAACCTAAACCTTCACTTCAAGAAGCTCATAAAAAATTCTTAAAAATTTTCAATGTGAATAAAGACAAAGAAAGCGGGATGGTAACTATTTCAATAGAACACCAATCGCCCTTTGTTGCTAAACAATGGGTAGATTGGTTAGTTGCAGATATTAACCTAACCATGAAACAGCGGGACGTAGCCGAAGCAACCCGTAGTACTGAATTTCTAAATAAACAGATTGAACTAACCAATGTTGCCGATATTCGAGCCATTCTCTACAAGCTGGTAGAAGAACAGGCTAAAACTATAATGTTCGCCGAGGTGCGGGATGAATATGTGTTCAAAACAATCGATCCAGCTTTTATCCCCGAAGAAAAGGCTAAGCCAAAGCGAGCGTTAATTTGTGTGCTAGGTACCATGTTAGGCGGTATGTTGGCCGTGATGATGGTTCTAATCAGACATTTTTTTAGAAAAGACTCTGAAATATAGCTAGAAAATGCGAAGGGTATATTGGGACTACTGCTGTTAAACAAAAAAACAGAAAAACGGTAAAACCTAGTATCCTCAAGAGATGACGAAGATTCGATGGTCATAAAATGGATAAAAAGTATCTCAGCTAGGTTTAAAAGGCTGAGGTTGTAAAATTGTAATCTAGTAACTTAATTCTAGGTAGAAGGTAATAAAAAGGTCCGATGTAATGACAAAAAAGAAAGTGCTTACCGTTTTTGGTACCCGGCCAGAAGCAATCAAAATGGCCCCTCTAGTTCATGCCTTAGCATCCGATGACCGTTTTGAAGCAAAGTGTTGTGTAACTGCCCAACACAGGGAAATGCTAGATCAAGTACTTGAATTATTCGACATAACACCGGATTACGATCTTGATCTGATGAAAGCCGGTCAGACACTTAATGATGTCACTGCTGGTATTATTCAAAAGTTAAAACCTGTGCTTCAAGAATTTAAGCCAGATGTCGTGCTTGTGCATGGTGATACAGCAACGACGTTTGCTGCGAGTCTTGCTGCATACTATGAACAAATAGCAGTTGGGCATGTAGAGGCAGGCCTTCGTACTGGTAATATATATTCTCCCTGGCCAGAAGAAGCAAACCGCCGTTTGACGGGAGTATTGACTACGTACCATTTTGCGCCGACAGAAACTTCGAAGAAAAATCTTCTCAAAGAGAACTTTGAGCCAAGCAATATTACAGTAACAGGTAATACTGTAATTGATGCGTTATTGATGGTGAAAGATAAAATTGATTCAGATACAGATCTCAAAAGTACAATAGCGGAACAGTTCCCTTTCTTAGATGAAAACAAAAAGCTGATCTTAGTCACCGGCCATCGTAGAGAAAGTTTTGGTGGTGGATTTGAACGTATTTGTGAAGCGCTCTCGACGGTTGCTAGAGCGCATCCTGAAGTACAAATCTTATATCCAATGCACTTGAACCCTAATGTTAGAGAACCTGTAAATCGTATTCTAGGTGATGTTGATAACATTTTATTGGTTGAACCTCAGCAATATCTTCCTTTCATTTATCTGATGGATAGGGCGCATATCATTCTTACGGATTCTGGCGGTATTCAAGAAGAAGCACCATCTCTAGGTAAACCTGTTTTAGTAATGCGGGATACTACAGAACGCCCAGAAGCTGTTGAGGCAGGGACTGTTAAGTTAGTTGGTACTAATGTTAACCAAATAGTATCCAATCTAGATGAGCTTCTGTGTGATGCAGATGCATACCAAAAAATGAGCTATGCACATAACCCTTATGGTGACGGTAAAGCATGCCAAAGAATTTTAGAAGAATTAGTTAAATAAGAATTTAGGAAAGAAAATGTCATTCGAAACGATTTCAGTCATTGGACTTGGTTATATCGGTCTTCCTACTGCAGCAATGTTTGCCTCCCGCAAAAAGAAAGTTATTGGTGTTGATGTTAACCAACATGCTGTAGATACAATCAATCAGGGAAAAATTCATATCGTAGAACCTGATTTAGATATAATTGTGCATTCAGCTGTTACAGATGGATACCTGAAAGCGGTTACTACAGCCGAACCTGCAGATGCGTTCCTTATTGCGGTTCCTACGCCTTTTAAACCGTGCAAAGAAGCTGAGGTTCCTGAGCCTGACTTAAGTTATATTCAATCTGCTTGTAATGGAATTGCACCAGTATTAAAAAAGGGTGATTTAGTTATTTTAGAATCTACATCCCCTGTTGGTGCGACAGAGCAAGTTGCAGAATGGTTGGCTACTGCTCGTCCTGATTTATCTTTTCCACAAAACGCAGGTAATGAAGCTGACGTAAACATAGCTCATTGCCCCGAACGTGTTTTACCTGGCCAAGTGGTTCGTGAGCTTGTTGATAATGACCGTGTAATTGGCGGCATGACGGCTAAATGCTCTGAGCGAGCAATTGAATTGTACAAAACTTTTGTAGAAGGTGAGTGCGTAGTTACTAATGCTCGTACTGCTGAAATGGCAAAGCTAACAGAAAATTCATGTCGCGACGTACAAATAGCTTTTGCTAATGAACTTTCTATTATCTGCGATAAGCTGGATATCAATGTTTGGGAGCTTATATCTCTTGCCAACCGTCATCCACGTATAAATATCCTCCAGCCAGGCCCTGGTGTAGGTGGGCACTGTATAGCCGTTGACCCTTGGTTTATAGTCAGTAAAACGCCTGACGAAGCAAAAATTATTCACACCGCCCGCCAAGTCAATGATGCAAAGCCAGAGTGGGTAATTAATAAAGTTAAGATTGCGATCGCTGATTTTTTACAAGCCAATCCTGGAAAAAGCGTTGAAGATGTAACAATTGCTTGCTTTGGCCTTGCATTCAAACCGGATATTGATGATTTGCGTGAAAGCCCTGCAATGGCAATTACGCGAAAAATCGCGCAAATGCACAAGGGTAAAGTGATAGCGGTAGAACCTAATATAAATGCCCTCGATAGTGAAACATTTGAATTAGTAAACTTAGAGGACGCTCAAAGAAAGACTGATATCGCAGTCCTGTTGGTTGATCACAAAGAATTCAAATTAATCGAAAAACCACAAGTAAGCTTTATTGTTGATACAAAGGGAGTTTGGTAGTGAAGATCCTCGTAACAGGTGGGGCTGGTTTTATTGGTTCAGCGGTGATTCGGCACATAATTGAGTCTACACAAGACTCGGTTATAAATGTTGACAAGTTGACCTATGCAGGAAACCTGGAGTCATTATCCATTATTGATAAGTCAGAACGGTATGTCTTTGAAAAAGTTGATATTTGTAACTCCGAAGAGCTAGAGAGGGTCTTTGAGACACATAAGCCTGATGCGGTGATGCATTTGGCTGCAGAGTCTCATGTCGATCGTTCAATTGATGGTCCTTCAGAATTTATGCAAACCAATATTATTGGTACATATAACCTCTTGGAAGCTTCCCGCAAATATTGGTCTTCGCTTGATGAGATAGATAAAAAAGCATTTAGATTTCACCATATCTCGACTGACGAAGTTTATGGTGACCTTGAAGGTACGGAAGATTTGTTCACCGAGACAACACCATATACACCTAGCTCTCCTTACTCAGCATCCAAAGCGTCAAGCGATCACTTAGTTCGGGCTTGGAGTCGCACATATGGCATGCCGACCCTTGTAACCAATTGCTCCAATAACTATGGGCCATATCATTTTCCTGAAAAATTGATTCCTCATATGATCTTAAATGCCTTGGATGGCAAGCCATTACCAATTTATGGAGATGGGCAGCAAATCCGAGATTGGCTTTTTGTTGAAGATCATGCCAAAGCACTGCACCTTGTGGTGACAAAGGGGGAAATCGGGGAGACATACAACATTGGTGGCCATAATGAGAAAGCCAATATTGAAGTTGTACATACGATATGTAACTTGCTCGAAGAACTTGTGCCTATTAAGCCACTAGGTGTTGAAAAGTATGCCGATCTCATTACCTTCGTGAAGGATCGGCCAGGTCATGATGTTCGCTATGCCATCGATGCTAGTAAAATAGAACGTGAGCTCGGTTGGACTCCTGACGAGAGCTTTGAAACAGGTATTCGTAAAACCGTTGAATGGTACTTAGATAATAAAAACTGGTGGCAGCGAGTTTTAGATGGCAGCTACAGCCTTGAGCGAATTGGTGGGAAAGTATAATGAAAGGAATTATATTAGCTGGAGGTTCAGGAACGCGCCTTTACCCTATTACCATGGGAGTCTCCAAGCAGCTTTTGCCAGTCTATGACAAACCAATGATTTACTATCCTTTGTCAGTATTAATGCTCGCTGGCATTCGCGAAGTTTTAATAATTACTACACCTGAAGATACCGATTCTTTTAAACGATTGCTTGGTGATGGCTCCCAGTTTGGTATTGCTCTTGATTACGCTGTTCAACCCAGTCCAGATGGCCTGGCTCAAGCTTTTATTATTGGCGAAGGGTTTATCGGTGATGACGACGTCTGCTTGGTTCTAGGTGACAACATTTTTTATGGTCAGTCGTTTTCTCAAACTCTTATAAGTGCAGTAGATAAAGTTAAAACCAAGAAAGAAGCAGTAGTTTTTGGCTATCAAGTTAAAGATCCAGAACGCTTTGGTGTTGTGGAATTTAATGAGGATAAAAAAGCGTTATCAATTGAAGAAAAACCGAAGTCACCAAAGTCGGACTATGCAGTGACGGGCCTTTACTTCTATACAAATGACGTTATTCAGCATGCTAAAAATGTGAAACCCTCTGAAAGAGGTGAGCTTGAAATTACATCTATAAATCAGATGTATTTAGAAGAAGATAAATTAAATGTGGAGCTATTGGGGCGGGGGTTTGCTTGGTTAGACACGGGTACTCACGCGAGCTTACATGAAGCTTCTTCTTTTGTTCAAACTATTGAAAATGTTCAAGGCCTTAAAGTTGCTTGCTTAGAAGAAATTGCCTGGAGAAATGGTTGGTTAAGTAACTCTGATATTAGCCGACTAGCAAAGCCTATGTTGAAAAATGATTATGGGCAGTATTTGAATAACTTGATAAGTACTGACAGGTAACTTAATGCATATTTTTGTTTTTGGCTCTAATGGTCAGATTGGCAGCGCTCTTGTATCCCTGTTAGAACAGCAGACAGAGTTTACATTTGATGCTTTTAACCGCCAGCAATGCGATGTAACTGATGAACAGAAGGTTAGAGAGTTAGTGCTTGCGAGACGGCCTGACATAATCATTAACGCGACAGCATATACCGCAGTTGATAAAGCAGAAGATGAGCCCGAAAAAGCTTTTTTGGTGAATGAAAAAGGCGCGTTATGCTTGGCCCTAGTCTCGAAAGAAGTTAATGCACTTCTTCTCCATATATCAACTGATTATGTATTCGATGGTGAGTCAGAGGGAGAATATAAAGAGAGTGATATCGAAAGTCCATGCAGTGTATATGGAGACTCTAAACTTGCCGGAGAAAGGGCAATATCAGGTGTGTGGAGTAAGCATATTACTTTACGTACAGCTTGGGTTTTCGGTGAGCATGGTCAAAACTTCGTAAAAACTATGCTGCGCCTAGCTGAAAATAGAGACGAACTCGGCATCGTTAATGATCAGTTTGGTGGTCCTACTTATGCAGGTGATATCGCAGCTGCGTTAGTGCGTCTTGCCCATCTATATTCGAAGAAAGAGCTGGATTTATATGGAATTTACCACTTTAGTGGTCAGCCATTTGTTAGTTGGTTTGAATTTGCCGAAGAAATTTTTAATAAAGCACTAGAACACAAGGTGCTAGAGGCAAAACCAGTTTTGAATAAGCTAACTTCCGCTCAATTTCCAACAAAAGCTAAAAGACCAAAGAACTCTCGTTTGTCATTGCAAAAAATTGGTAGGGATTTTTCAATCAGCCCTAGTAATTGGCAAAAAGCTCTCGATAATATTGCCTTATATAAGTAACGAATATGAAACTAATTCAGACAAAAGTACCCGATGTTGTAATTATTGAACCTACAGTGTTCGGAGATGAACGTGGCTGGTTTATGGAAAGCTTTAATGAAAATAAATTTCATCAGGAGCTTGAGAAACTAGGATTACCAACCCCACGAAAGTTTGTGCAAGACAACCACTCCATGTCCAAACAGGGTATATTGAGAGGGTTGCATTACCAAACAGAAAATACCCAAGGAAAATTGGTGCGAGTGGTTTCTGGTGAAGTGTTTGATGTGGCTGTGGACATTCGCAAAGATTCACCAACATTTGGTCAATGGGTTGGAGTTGTCTTATCTGCTGAGAATAAGCGGCAGTTATGGGTTCCTGAGGGGTTTGCTCATGGTTTTTATGTGATGTCAGAAAAAGCTGAGTTTTTATATAAAACAACAGATTATTATGCCCCTGAATTTGAGGAAAGTTTGGATTGGGCTGATAGTAAGCTGGCCATAGATTGGCCAATCACAAGAACCCCAGAACTTTCTAAGAAAGATATAGAAGCCAAGTCTTGGGCTGAATGTAAATTTTTATGAGTAAATATTTTGGCCTGCTAAATACGCTCTTTTTTAGAGGGGCTGGGGCGTTATTCAGTGTTTTGGCTATTTATCTCGTTCTTAATACTACAAATCAAAAAAACGCATCAGAATACTTTGTAGTGCTAAATGTTATAACTTTTTTAACTATGATTTGCTCTTTAGGTTTTGGTTCATTTTTAACTAGAGTGATATCAATATCAAAGTCAAAAATAGATGTTAAGAGATATAGCATAGGTGTTTTTTATCGAGCCGCTAGCTTTTTACTGTTATTTTTCTTTTTATATTACCTAGCAAAGGATGAGGTAGCTGAATATTTTGACAAACCTGTTATAAGTCAATTTTATATTTATATAGCTGTTTGTGTGGCTGTTTGGGCTTTTTTGCAGGTTTATAGTGGTGCTTTAGTTGGATTTGGGAGGGCGAATCTAGCCGCAGTTGTACAAAATATGCTGCCTTATGTTTTTATAATTATCGTATGCTCCATTGGTTACTTCTATGGTGTGGAGTTGACTACAGAAATTACATTGTCACTTTTAATTTTAGGTATCTTAATAGGTCTTATTAGTTCGATAGCTATAATAATGAAAGCTACTAAAGAGCTTCCAGAAGGTGAAAATAAAGATGTAGATTTTAAAGGAATTAGTCATTATACGTATGCACATATAACTCAATACCTTCTTTTTTCAGGTGTGTCATTTATAAATATGCGACATATTTCCAACCTAGATGTAGCTGCCGTGTATTCAATGCAGAAAGTTATTGGCGTTCTAACACTTCTGCTAATAGTAATAAATATGGTCGCTTCTCCTTATTTTGCTAGATTTTGGAGTGAGAATAAGTTGGATAGGTTGAAAGAAGTCGTGACTTTTTACTCTCGAGTTTCATTTTATTTCAGTTTGCCTTTGTTTTTTATCTTTGTTTTTTTTGCAAAAGAGGTTTTAAGCTTTTTCTCTGCGAGTTTTGTTTCATATGTTTATGAGTTTAGGGTTTTGCTCGTAGGAGTTTTTTGCTCTGTTTTATTTGGTCCAGTGACAGTTATACTCCAAATGATAGGAAGGGCAAAAGTTGTTTCTCAAATTAATTTCTACTTAGTCTTTCCTATTTTGTTAGGGTCATATTTTCTTACTCAAGAGTATAGTGTTATGGGGCTATGCTTTTCAATTTCATTTTTATTTTTCATTCAGAATTTTATTCTTGTTTTATATGTTAGGAGGACGTTGGGCTACTTCCCAATACTAGGACGTTAATTATGATAAGTGTATGTATGGCAACCTATAATGGTGAAAGTTATATTGAAGAGCAGTTGAACTCTATTCTAGAACAGTTAGGTGAGTTTGATGAGGTTGTTATATGTGATGACTGCTCGAGTGATAATACTATAAATGTAATTAATTCAATTGGTGACTCTAGGGTTAAGGTTTTTAGTAATGAAGAAAATCTAGGCTATATACGAAATTTTATTAAGTCTATCACCTTGGCTAAAGGGGAAGTTGTTTTTCTTGCCGATCAGGATGATATATGGATAAAAGGAAGGCTGGCTTTAATGCTCAAAGAGCTTGAAGTTAGTGGTAAAATGGTTGTTGTTGGAAACTATGATTGCTTTAACCAGTTGGATAGTGAGATCTTTAAACCAAATATAAGCCTTTCATCCAAAAGCAATGGGAGTTACCTTAAAAATATTCTTACTATGTTTAAAGGTGGAATCCCATATTTTGGCTGCTGTATGGCTTTCACCAAAGATTTTAAGGAAATTTTTTTAAATAAGTGCTCTTATGAAATTAGCCATGACATAATGATAGCCCTTATAGGAAATAGATTTGGGTGTATTCACCATATCGAAAGACCTGTTCTTTTGAGAAGGGTTCATAGTTTGAACGTAACTAACTCGAATAGGCCTTTACGTGATAAATTAATGACGCGATTGAAGTGGCTTAGCTTTATTTTACGAGTTTAGATATGAAACCATACTTGCTCATCCTATGCTTATTGTCAGTTATTATAGATACAAAATTAACATACCTTATTGTTTTTATTGTTCTATTATTTAATGCGCCAAAGGTTTTAATTAAAGCGAGGAAGGGAAGCTTTCATAACAAAGAGGCTGTTTTTGTTTTCTTTTTGCCTTTTTTAGTATTTCTTAGTTGGCTTTATGGAGGGCTAGTTGGTCTTCTCAATGGAAACGAACCAGCTTATGTATTGAGTAACTTTTTTGGATTGGCTGTTTACTTGTTGTTTTACACTTTTTGGGTTGCTAGTTATAAAGAACAAGATCTTAGTGAGGTTTATAATTGGCTGTCCCTTCTTGTTGTTGTATTAATTCTATTCAATGTTTACCTTTTCTTCGCTAAAGGATTTACTGTTGGTGAAGGTGATAGCTTATCATCGGGAAGAATTTATATGACATCCACGATGATGTATTTATATGTGCCTATAGCTTTAATTTTATTTAAAGTTAGGTATGGCTATTCTTATATTAAAGGTAGCAATACCAAGCTAGTATTTTATTTCTCAATTATTAGCTTCTGCTTTATAGTTCCGGCTCTATCTAAAGGGTTTATTCTTCTTTATGCGGTAGCTCTTTTGGCGTTTTTATCTTCGTTTTACTTTAGGAAGGTTGGGGTTAGCGGGGTGCTCTTTAATGTCTCTTTACTTTTTATGATTTTTATGTGTGTATTTTCTTTCTTTCAAAGTCAATACCTTGAAGTGTTGCAGGCAACATTTGGGTCAAGCAATGCCAGTAATAATCTGAGAAATGAGCAATTTCATTATCTTGTTAATGAGC
Source organism: Shewanella sp. VK101 (assembly GCF_056497865.1). NCBI lineage: Bacteria > Pseudomonadati > Pseudomonadota > Gammaproteobacteria > Alteromonadales > Shewanellaceae > Shewanella > Shewanella sp. VK101. The sequence goes on along the minus strand of NZ_CM151402.1, from coordinate 3,205,146 downwards.
TGACAATACATGGCTCAGGGCTTGGGGCTACCTTGGAATCTGGTTATAAACGTGATGAGACCGGTTATGGGTTTGAGCTGACTTATATTAACCTTGTTCATAAATTAGGTGTTTTTGCTTTGTTCATCTTTTTGACTCAGTTTTATACGGTTTTGAAAGGAGTTCAGTACCTCTTCTCTGGTGATAAGCTTTTTGGAGTGCTTGTTTTAAGTGCTATGGCATATCTTATTCCAGGTGCGGCTAACCCAATGTTACTTTCTCCAAATTTTGTTGCTATTCATTGCTTAGTGTTAGCTTTGATTTTTAATCGAGTAAACAAAAAACCATTAATAGGTAGGTAATTAAGCTATGTTATTTCTTGGCGATGTCGCCCATCCGTTTAGTGAAAAGCCCAAATGGCCGGAACAGTTAAAAGTCGGTAATCCTGTAGTAGTTAATTTGGAAGGGCCTATCCCAACAAAAGGCTGTACACCTGCACTGCATGAAGGGATTCTGTTCAATCACTCTTCCGTATTGGAAGAGTTGGAAGAATGCAATGTAGTTGCTGTTTGTTTAGCAAATAATCATATCACCGATATCGCCGGTGGTGTTGATTCAACTTTGAGCTACTTAAGTAGCAAAGAAATTTTGGGATTTGGTGCTGTGGTTAGTAAAGCACTCGATGTTGTGCCTAAGCCTGTTACTTATGGCGGTTTTGAATACGTCTTTTTAGGTTTTGGGTGGGAAGTTATTCAGTGTAAAGGCTATGGTAATAAGAAAGAAGGCGTGGTTCCTTTCAATAAATCCAGTGTTATTACTAAAGTTTGTGAGGCTAGATCTCTGTATCCAAATGCGAAAATAATTTGTAATTTTCACTGGAATTATGAACTTGAGTTATACCCTCAGCCCGCACACAGAGAATTGGCAATGCTAGCCGTTGATAATGGCGCTGACTTAATTATCGGCCACCATCCTCATATTGTTGGAGGAATCGAGTTATACAAAAATGTGCCGATAGTATACAGCCTTGGTAACTGGTGGTTGCCTCAGGGGGTGTTTTTTGACGGGAAAATTAAGTATCCAGAAGAGAGTTATCAGCAACTGGCGTTTGAATTTAGGCTCGATGGAAATCACCAATGTCATTGGTATAACTATCATCCCGAAATGCACGATTTAAACTATGAATTTGTAGAAAATTTGGCAAATTCTCAGCGAGTTGAAGCGCTAACCCCTTTTTCAGGTATGAACAGCCAAGAGTATTATGCTTGGTTTAAGGTTAATAGAAAAAAGAGCATAGCTCTCCCAATTTACAAGTCCATCGATTCAGTAATTACTAACAAGTTTAAAGATCTTTGGGTTCAAATTCGACATCCACTTATGATTTCAGCGAAAGCTATGATTTCTCTTTTTAGGAGGTGATGTGGTTCACCGTATTTATCTTGCTTTGCCTTACTTTTTACAAAACGTACTGCTCACTTTCTTTGCTTTTTTTAACGATAAAAGGAGGTATGGTGGGCGTTATAGGCATATTGAAGAAGAAGTTTTTAACCGTGGTAAATTTTCACCGAAAGAACTAAAAGCATATCAAATTAAAAAATTAAAGGAAGCTTTAGAACATGCTCAAAATTCTAAATATTGGGCTAAAAGATTTAATGAGTTTGGGGTGGATCCGAGTAGCGAAAATCCAATATCTGAATTACTGAAATTGCCAATTCTGACGAAGCATGAAGTCAGAAATTGTGCTTCTCAAATAAGAATAGATACAAATAACTCTATAAAAGTACACACTAGTGGTACAACAGGTGCCGGGCTTATATTTTATGAAACTCAGCAATCAGAAGCGGAACGCTGGGCTACATGGTGGAGATATCGAAATGATTTAGGGATCTATCGTGGTGACTGGTGTGTTTTATTTGGTGGTCGTTCAATTATAGCGCCAGACTATAAAGGTAAAAATTTCCATCGGGTTAATTATTATAGCAAGCAGGTTTTGTTTAGTTGTTACCATTTGAGTAATGAGAATATAAAGTTTTATATTCAGGAACTAAATAGTCGAAAGATAGAATGGATTCATGGTTACCCATCTGTCATTTCTGAGCTTGCGCACCTGGCTTTGGAGAATAATTACAGGCTGGATTATAAAGTTAAGAGTATTACATTGGGTGCGGAGAGTTTGAGTGCTAATCAAGCTCGAGTAATTGAAAGCTTTTTCGGTGTTCGGCCTAAACAACACTATGGACTTGCAGAGTCTGTTGCAAATTTGTCGCAGAAATCTAATGATGCACAGTTACATGTTGATGAAGACTTCGCCTATGTCGAGTTTATTCCTGTTGATGGTTCTGAAGGCTTAAGCAGAATAGTGGGAACAAATTTTACAAACAAATCCTTCCCTTTGTTTAGATACGATACCGGTGACTTAGCAAGTGGGTTAAATGAAAATACGTTTCCAAGGGTTGTAAGGGATATTGATGGGCGAAAAGAGGACTATGTACTGTTACCTAATGGCAGTAAAGTGGGGCGTTTAGACCATATTTTTAAAGATGCAGTGTATGTGGATGAAGCTCAAATAGTGCAACTTGAAGACTTTTCCTTAGAGGTGAAACTGGTTGTCAACCAAGCTTGGGATGATGACATTCACTTTCCAGAGTTAGAAGGCGAATTCCGAGAACGGCTAGGACGAGATATTAAAATTGTATTAAACAAAGTTGAATCTATAGAAAGAACTAAATCTGGCAAACTAAGATTCGTAATTTCAAAGGTAAAGAAATGAAACAAATTCTTCAAGACATGGCTGCCGGTGGTTCAGCTATAGTCGAAGCACCAGCGCCACAAGCTTCAAAAAATCATGTGGTTATCAATACCACTACAACACTTATATCCGCTGGCACTGAACGTATGTTGGTTGACTTTGGTAAAGCTAGCATGTTGGAAAAAGCACGACAGCAGCCGGATAAAGTCAAAATGGTTCTAGAGAAGGTTCAAACGGATGGTTTGATGACCACCGTTGATGCTGTGAAGTCAAAACTAGCACAGCCACTTCCTTTGGGTTATTGCAACGTTGGAATTATCGACTCTGTTGGTAAGGGAATAGACAACTTTAAAGAAGGGGATCGTGTCGTATCAAACGGCCCTCATGCAGATGTTGTTCGCGTACCAAAAAACTTATGTGCTTTGATTCCCGATAATGTATCCGATGAGGAAGCATCGTTTACAGTGGTAGCGAGCATTGGTTTGCAAGGTATTCGCTTGGCGGAACCTACGTTGGGTGAAGCGTTTGTCGTGACCGGAGTAGGTTTAATTGGTTTGCTGACGGTTCAACTGCTCCGTGCTCAAGGTTGTCGTGTTCTGGCCATTGATTATGACGATTCGAAACTAGAACTGGCTAAACAATTTGGCGCCCAAGTTTGCAACCCGGGCAGGGGCGAAGATCCTGTCGCCGCTGGTATGGCATTCAGCCGTGGAAACGGTGTTGACGGGGTTATTATTACAGCCTCAACAAAATCTAATGATCCAGTGACACAAGCTGCACGCATGAGCCGTAAACGCGGCCGTATTATTCTTGTTGGTGTGACAGGCTTAGAGCTCAATCGTGCCGACTTCTATGAAAAGGAATTGACATTCCAAGTTTCTTGTTCTTATGGTCCTGGCCGCTACGATGCAGACTACGAAGATAAAGGCAATGACTACCCTTACGCGTTTGTGCGTTGGACCGAGCAGCGTAACTTTGAAGCCATCTTAGATATGATGTCTTCGGGCCAAGTGGATGTTAAGCCTCTTATTACTCACCGATTCAAATTTGAAGATGCAGCTCAGGCATATGAGCTCCTGACTTCTGATAAATCGGCACTTGGCATTTTGCTTCAATACCAGAGCGAGTCCAGTACTCGCCATGAGAAATCCGTTACGCTCAACAGTGGAGTGATATTTGAGGCATCTAAGCCTGTCGTTGGTTTTGTCGGCGCCGGTAACTATGCTTCCCGCATGTTGATCCCGGCGTTTAAAGCGGGAGGCGCTCAATTACATACTATCGCCACTTCTGGTGGTATTAACGGTGTAACTCATGGTGAAAAAGCAGGTTTTGCTAAAACGACCACAGATACGAGTGCGATGATTTCTGATCCAGAAATTAATACTGTCGCTATTGTTACGCGTCATAACAGCCATGCTCACTTTGTATCTGAAGCGCTAAGCGTAGGCAAAAACGTATTTGTCGAAAAGCCTTTAGCTGTAACGCTAGAAGAACTAGCTAAAGTTGAGGCCACATATTACTCAAAGGCATCTACCGCTACTGCGCCAAAATTAATGGTTGGCTTTAATCGCCGTTTCTCCCCTCAAGTTCAAAAAATGAAAGAATTGCTTTCGTCGGTTAAAGAGCCAAAAAGCTTCATGATGACTATGAATGCAGGAGCTATCCCGGCTGATCATTGGACACAAGACAATGAAGTCGGCGGTGGTCGTATTATTGGAGAGGCGTGCCATTTCATTGATCTAATGAGATACCTAGCTGATTCAGAGATTGTTTCTGTACAGTGTCGTCGTATGGGTGACGTTGATAGTGTTGAGATCACTGAAGATAAAGCTGCGATTATTCTTGGTTTTGCTGATGGTTCTTTCGGCACTATTCATTACTTAGCTAATGGGGCTGCGAACTTTCCGAAAGAGCGCGTAGAAGTTTTTGCGGCAGGGAGAGTGCTTCAATTGGACAACTTCCGTAAGCTAAAAGGTTTTGGTTGGCCTGGTTTTAGTAAAATGAATTTATGGAAACAAGACAAAGGCCAAACAGATTGTGCGGCTGCTTTCCTTAGTGCTATTGAATCAGGTAAAGAGTCGCCGATTCCAGCTCGAGAGTTGTTTGAGGTAGCAAGAATTACAATTGAAATAGCAGAGCAATTGCGTAAACAACAATGAGTCTCAAACTAAAAGCACAGACTGCAATGAACTTAGGTGTTTTTAATTTAGCCAGAGTTGCAGTTTACCAACTAGGTGTACGTACTGGATTAAACCCAGTAAAGCGTCTTAACCAAGCCGCGATATCGGGGCTTTTGTTTCGTCCTTTGTCCGCTTCTGTTCAATGTAAGTCTAGTCAGCTGTACAAATTATCCCCTTTTGGTTGGAAGCCGAAACGATTAGTTGGTGAACTAAGATGGGCGGAAAGTACACTAACCGGACAAAGCTACTCCAACATGGAAAAGCCGTGGTTCTGTTTATCTGATTTTGATTCTAATGTTGGTGATATTAAGGGCATCTGGGAAGCATCTAGATTTGATTGGGTATTAGGCTTAGCGAAGGATTATCTTTCTGGGAGAGAGCAGGCACTTGACGAGCTGAATACAATAGCGAATGATTGGCTAGAGCATAATCCTCCTTATTTAGGGCCGAATTGGAAGTGTGGTCAAGAAGCCTCAATAAGAGTTATGCACTTGGCTATGGCAGCTAGATTACTGAATCAAGTGGAAAGGTCTGAACCCGCACTGTTGGCATTTGTTAAAGCTCACCTAAAACGTATTGCTCCGACGATCTCTTATGCCGTTGCTCAAGATAATAACCATGGAACTTCCGAAGCAGCCGCACTATTTATTGGTGGAAGTTGGCTTGTTTCTAATGGCGATAAAAGCGCTATTCGTTGGCAAAAAATGGGGCGTAAGTGGTTAGAGAATCGAGCAAAGCGTTTGATTGAAGGTGATGGAACATTCAGCCAGTATTCAGTCAATTATCACCGAGTTATGCTAGATACGTACTCAATGGCCGAGCTATGGAGGCGGGAACTCGATCTCAAGTCTTTTAGTCTGTCGCTATATAAAAAAATTGGCTTAGCAACTCAATGGTTATTTCAGTTGACTCAAGAAGTTAATGGGGATGCGCCAAATTTAGGACATAACGATGGTGCAAGGTTATTACCTTTAAGTGACTCTGATTATCGAGATTTTCGCCCAACGGTTCAGCTTGCGTCAGTCCTGTTCTTGAAGTCATCGGCTTGGGGAAAAGCCGGTAGCTATGATGAACCACTTGAACTTCTGGGGTTAAGCAAACCACAGCAAGTACTTAACAAACCAAGTTCATTCCATTTTGCGCAGGGGGGGTACGCTGGGTTAAGAAACAAAACTGGAGCGTTTGTACTATTTAATTACCCAATCTTCCGTTTTCGACCTGCTCAAAACGATGCCCTGCATGTGGACTTTTGGCTTGATGGCGTAAACCTGTTAAGAGACGGTGGTACCTTTAGTTATAATGCTGGTCAAGCATACATTGAATACTATGGTGGGACGCAAAGTCATAACACCGTTCAGTTTGATAATCATGAACAAATGCCTCGTTTGAGCAGGTTTCTCTTAGGAGCTTGGCTTAAGGCTGAAGATGTCCATTGGGATGAGGCTCGACAATATTGTGCTGCCAGTTACCGTGACTATCTTGGGTGCCATCACAAGAGGGAGGTTTCTCTTTCAGAAAGCACATTGCGAGTTGTTGATGATATCCACGGTGTGCAGAAAAAGGCGATACTACGTTGGCGCTTGAGTCCTGGGGAATGGACTATAGAAGGCAAGAGAATTACCAACCATATTCATTCTATAACGATAAATAGTAATACCTGCATTAAACGGCTTGAGTTAGTTGAAGGAAAAGAGTCGCGCTATTACTACCAAGAAACTTCCATTCCCGTTCTGGAAATAGAAGTTACGTCTGATGGAATGATAACGACAGAGTATAATTACAGCTAATGAATATTCTTTATTTTCACCAACACTTTTCAACACCTAAAGGTTCTACCGGAATACGTTCCTATGAGATGGCAAGGCGTCTTATATATCATGGGCATAGTGTTACTATGGTATGTGGTACATATGGCGGGGGAGCGACAGGCTTAGAATCAGAGTTTATTGCTGGAAAACGTGAGGGTGTGGTCGATGGTATCCGCATTGTTGAGTTTAATTTGGCGTATTCTAATTCCGATGGCTTTCTTAAAAGAAGCATGACTTTTGTTAAATTTGCACTTAAAAGTATCGGCTTAGCTTTTACGGAAAAATACGATGTATTGTTTGCAACAACAACACCATTAACAGCGGGTATTCCTGGTGTATTTGCACGTTGGTTACGTGGGAAACCTTTTGTATTTGAAGTGAGAGATTTGTGGCCTGAATTACCAAAAGAAATGGGAGTAATTAAGAACCCCTTAATTTTGGGTTTGATGTCATTATTAGAGTGGGTTTCTTATCGGAGTGCGCATCGCTGTATTGGTCTTTCTCCTGGCATTGTTGATGGAATTAAGAAGCGAGGTGTCGCGGAAGACAAGATCACAATGGTACCCAATGGTTGCGACTTGTCTATCTTTACTCAGCCTAGCGAACCCTGGAGACCAGACGGGGTTGCCGAAGAAGATCTCATGGCTATTTTTACTGGTACTCATGGTATGGCTAACGGTCTGGATGCTGTCTTAAACGCGGCGACAGAGTTACAAAACCGTGGTCGAGACGATATTAAGCTAGTTTTGGTCGGACAAGGTAAGTTAAAGCCGCTATTGGAGGCTAAAGCACAAGAGTTAAAACTCAAAAATGTGATCTTTCACCCTCCAGTCAACAAACAAAAGTTAGCGGGTTTAATGGCAAGTGCAGATGTAGGTATGCAGGTGTTAGCAAATATTCCAGCTTTTTATTACGGGACATCACCTAATAAATTCTTTGATTACATATCCGCAGGACTGCCTGTTATTAATAATTATCCAGGTTGGCTTGCTGGTATGATTGAAGACTTGCAGTGTGGTTTTGCCGTTGTTCCAGACAGCCCTAAGGCGTTTGCGAATGCGCTAGAGTTGGCAGCAGACAACCGAGAAGCACTTGTTACGATGGGGGAATCGGCTCGACAACTTGCTGAAAGTCAATTTGACCGTCAGGTGTTAGCTGATAAGTGGGTTCAGTGGGTAGTAGGGACGGTTCAATCAGATGAGAAATCTGCAGAGGTGAATGATGAAAAGATTATTTGATATCTTTGCCTCTTTATGCGGCCTCATTTTACTTTCACCTATTATCGCGTTTGTTGCGTGGAGAATACGTAAGAACCTAGGTGCACCCGTATTGTTTCGTCAAATACGTCCTGGTTTAAATGGTAAACCGTTTGAAATGATTAAGTTCCGTACCATGAAGGATGCGGTTGACCAGCAAGGGAATTCACTTCCTGATTCGGCGCGAATGACCCCGTTTGGAGACAAGTTAAGAAATTCAAGCCTCGATGAGCTTCCGGAGTTATGGAACGTGTTAAAAGGTGACATGAGCTTAGTCGGGCCACGTCCGTTATTGATGCAGTATTTACCACTTTATAGTAAAGAACAAGCAAGGCGTCATGAGGCAAGACCGGGGATCACTGGCTGGGCTCAAATCAATGGGCGTAATGCAATCAGTTGGGAAGAAAAATTTAAGCTCGATGTTTGGTATGTTGATAACCATAGTCTAATGTTGGATGTTTGTATTTTATTTAAAACAGTTAAAAAGATAATTGTGAAAGAAGGGATTGCTGCAGAAGGACATGTAACTATCGAGCCATTTAAAGGAAACAAAGATGATTAAGCGTTGTGCTATTTTTGGTGCAGGTGGTCACGGTAAAGTTGTTGCTGAGTTGGCTGAATTGAATGGGTATCAAAATGTCGTTTTTTTTGATGATAATTGGCCAAAATTGAAATCTGTTGAGCACTGGCCCGTTGTAGGTTGTTATGATTCTCTTTTGTCTACAGCCAAAAATTACTTATTAACAGTTATCGCTATCGGCGACAATCGTGCTCGATTAAAGATTCAAAATAAATTGCTTTTAAGCGGAGCGTGCTTTGGGGTGCTAGTACATCCTTCTGCCAGTGTAAGTCGTTATGCTAGTCTAGGGATAGGTACTGTAGTAATGGCTAATGCTGTGGTAAATCCCTTCGCGACGGTAGGTTGTGCGTGCATTATAAACACCTCTGCTACCGTTGATCATGATAGTAATCTAGCTGACGGAGTTCATATAAGCCCAGGAGCTAATCTCGCGGGAGCGGTATTCGTCGGCAAAAGAAGTTGGATTGGAATTGGAAGTCAAGTAAAACAGAGAGTTGAAATTGGAGATGATGTAACTGTTGGTGCTGGTTCCACAGTTATTAATAATATTCCAGAGCTTCAAATCGTAGTTGGTTCTCCAGCAAAACCTATTGCTGGCTAATTTTTAATATAGTTTCAGGTGATATCGTGCTTAATACTTCATTTTCTCCATGGCCTTCTTTCACTCAAGAAGAAGCTGATGCAGTTAGTCGTGTACTACTTTCAAATAAAGTGAACTACTGGACGGGTTGCGAGTGCCGTGAATTCGAAAAAGAATTCGCTGCTTGGGTTGGGTGTGAATATGCGGTTGCGCTTGGCAACGGGACTCTCGCGCTGGACGTGGCGCTTAAAGCATTGAGTGTTGGGGAGGGGGATGAGGTCATTACGACGCCTAGAACCTTTCTTGCTTCGGCATCATCTATTGTTACTGCTGGTGCTAACCCTGTGTTTGCAGATGTGGATCTTAATAGTCAAGCCATTACGGCAGAGTCAATCGAAGCGGTATTAACGCCCAAGACTAAAGCTGTGATTGTAGTGCACTTGGGGGGCATGCCTGCTGAAATGGATGCCATTATGGCACTTTCAGAAAAACATGGCTTTTATGTTATTGAAGATTGTGCCCAGGCGCATGGTGCAAAATACAAAGGTCACAGTGTGGGGACTATTGGTCACATCGGTGCTTGGAGCTTTTGCCAAGACAAGATTATGACTACAGGAGGCGAAGGTGGTATGGTCACCACAAACTCAAAAGAGCTTTGGGCCAAAATGTGGAGTTATAAAGATCATGGTAAAAGCTACGATGCTGTTTATAACGCGCAACACCAGCCAGGGTTTAGATGGTTGCATGAAAGCTTTGGTACTAACTGGCGTATGACTGAGATACAAGCTGTTCTTGGTCGAATTCAACTTACTCGTATGGAACAGTGGACAACTAATAGACAGTCGCACGGTAAAATGTTGGATGATGTTGTTAAAGGTTTTGCTTGCATTCGCGTGGTAGAAGTACCCGATTATATTGAACATGCAGAATATAAACACTACTTTTTCGTTCGCCCTGAAAAGTTGAACCTAGGGTGGGATCGTGATCGCATTGTAAATGCGGTGGTTGAGAAAGGCGTACCATGTATGCAAGGTAGCTGCGCAGAGGTTTACCTGGAAAAGGCATTTGATAATACGCCATGGCGACCAGCTGTAAGACTTGAAAACGCCAGACTTCTCGGCGAAACCAGTATTATGATGTTGGTTCATCCAACATTGGCCAAGGATGAGATGAGTAAAGCCTGCAAAGTGTTGGATGAAGTATTATCCTTGGCTTCTAAGTGAAGTTTTTGCCTTATCGATGGGGTCATAGGGCCCTTTTTAACATTAAACCAAGGTGTTGAAATGGACTTTTTTCAGTTTTTATTCTCACTTAAGCGGCCTCATAAGCGTATTGTGAGTGTCGCTGTTGATTCAGTTTTTCTTATCTTGGCATTTTGGTTTGCACTCTTCGTTCGACTGGACTCTGTTGCCATCGTATCTAAGGGACAGTACTGGTTGTTAATCGCATTGGTGTGCCCGGTAAGTATTCTGGCTTTTATTCGACTCGGTCTTTATCGAGCGGTGCTTAGATATTTGGGGAGCCAAGCGATGACGGCAATAGTGGCTGGCGTGATATTGAGCACGCTTGCTATGGTTACTCTCGCTTATTTCCTCAGTGTTGATTTGCCAAGAACCGTGCCTTTTATTTACGCTTCATTTGCCTTAGTCTTTGTTGGCGGTGCAAGAGCCTTAATGCGCTCCATGGTCGGTAGTGGTCTCAATCGTCGTGGTGAGCCGGTGATTATTTATGGGGCGGGTGTCAGTGGGCGCCAAACCGCGATCGCTTTGGCTCAAAGCCACGAATATCACCCTGTAGCTTTTGTTGACGATGATACCTCCTTACACGGCATTAATATGCAAGGGTTATATGTTCATTCACCATCAATTCTTAGAAAGTTAATTAAACAAAAGCAGGCATCAAAAGTTTTACTCGCGCTTCCAAGTGCTAGCAGAGCTAGGCGGCAAGAGATTATTCAATCACTCGAGCAACTAAGCGTTAAAGTCTTAACTTTGCCTGCTATGGCCGATTTGGTTAGTGGGGATAAGTTATTTACCGATGTTAAAGAAGTTGAAATTGAAGATCTCTTGGGACGTGACCCAGTTGCTCCCAGAGCAGACTTAATGGCAGCCAATATATCGGGAAAAGTAGTGATGGTAACCGGAGCCGGAGGCTCAATTGGTTCTGAGCTTTGTAGGCAAATTTTACGGCAGTCGCCATCAAAATTGGTTCTTTTTGAACTTTCAGAATTTGGACTTTATTCTATAGAAAGGGAACTGTTGGCGACTAAAAAAGAACTCGGATTGACAGTTGATATCTATCCAGTTTTGGGTTCTGTTCAGCGTCTGAATAGGGTCCAAGCTGTAATGGAAGCCTTTAAAGTACAAACTGTTTATCACGCTGCAGCCTACAAACATGTTCCCTTAGTCGAACATAATGTGGTTGAAGGTGTGCGTAATAATGTATTTGGAACCTTATATACGGCACAAGCGGCTATTGCTGCGGGCGTAGAAACTTTTGTCCTTATTTCAACTGATAAGGCGGTTCGTCCTACCAATGTAATGGGCACGACTAAACGAATGGCTGAACTGGCTTTGCAAGCCCTATCCCATAAAGATAGCTCGACACGTTTTTGCATGGTGCGTTTTGGTAATGTATTGGGCTCTAGTGGCTCGGTTGTTCCATTATTCCGAAAGCAGATAGCAAATGGTGGTCCGGTTACCGTCACTCATGCGGAGATAACACGTTTTTTCATGACAATACCGGAAGCCTCTCAATTGGTTATCCAAGCTGGCGCTATGGGTAAAGGCGGTGATGTTTTCGTATTGGACATGGGGAAATCCGTCAAGATTGTTGATCTCGCCAGAAAGATGGTTCGTTTAAGTGGCTTTGAGGTTAAAGATGAGCACAATCCAGGCGGTGACATTGAAATACTTTTTTCTGGTCTTCGACCAGGGGAAAAGCTCTACGAAGAACTCCTCATTGGCGACAATGTTGAAGGTACAGGGCACGAACGAATAATGACTGCCAATGAGGTATTTTTAACCTGGGATGAGCTCAAGCCAATTCTTGATAGATTGGATAAGGCATGTCATGACTTTGACCACGAGGCGATTCGAGATTTGTTGCTCAAAGCACCAACTGGATTTAACCCTTCAGACGGTATTTGTGATTTGGTTTGGCTGAGTAAGCACAAAGCACAAAATTCAAATGTAGTTCCTATCATCGCTTCCTAGTGATGTGAGCTGATGTAAATGAGTTTCACCAAGAACGGGTACATAATGTACGTTATCTAAGCGTGCTGTGCTCGTTTTTTATTTACCAAAATTGCGTACAGCATAAACCATTGGGCAATAAAATGAAGATAGTGGTTGTTGGTACGGGTTATGTGGGCTTGTCAAATGCGGTGTTGTTGGCACAACATAACCAGGTGTGGGCGTTGGATGTCTCCTCGAAGAGGGTGGCAATGGTCAATGCCGGGCACTCGCCCATCGCCGATGAGCTTATTGAACAGCACTTGGTGAGCAATAAGTTGCAGTTAACTGCCACAACGGACAAAGAAGTCTATCGCGGTGCAGATTATGTCATCATTGCAACACCAACGGATTACGACCCTAAGACTAACTACTTCGATACCAGTACCGTCGACGAGGTGACGCGGGACATTGTCGCCGTTAATCCCTCTGCTTGCATTGTAATTAAATCAACTGTGCCAGTTGGTTTCACCAGAGCATTACGTGAGAAGTACAACTCGGCCAATATCATATTCTCACCTGAGTTTTTGAGAGAAGGCAAAGCTTTATACGATAACCTCTATCCTTCGAGGATCATTGTCGGCGAACGTTCTGAGCGGGCAGAGCGCTTTGCTCATCTGTTAGCCGGAGCCGCGCTAAAACCAGATATTCCGGTACTTTTTACCGGCAGCACAGAAGCCGAAGCCATTAAGCTTTTTGCCAACACATACTTGGCCATGCGTGTGGCTTATTTTAATGAGCTGGATACTTACGCTGAAACCCATGGGCTGGATACCCGCCAGATAATCGATGGTGTGTGTTTGGACCCCAGGATTGGGAGTCACTATAACAACCCATCATTCGGTTATGGTGGCTACTGTTTACCGAAAGATACCAAGCAACTGCTTGCCAATTACAACCAGGTTCCCAACAATCTGATTGCGGCCATAGTGGATGCCAATAGAACTCGTAAGGACTTTATTGCGGACTCTATTATTGCCAGAAAGCCCAAATTGGTTGGCGTATATCGGTTGATAATGAAGTCAGGCTCAGATAACTTCCGCGCTTCTGCAGTGCAAGGCGTGATGAAGCGGATTAAAGCCAAAGGGATTGAAGTGGTGGTTTACGAGCCGGTACTTGAGGAGAATGAGTTTTTCCGTTCGCGAGTGATAAGCGACTTGGCAGAGTTTAAGCAGATCTCTGATGTGATTATTTCCAATCGCATGGTCGATGAGCTAAAAGATGTGGCCGATAAAGTCTATACCCGGGATCTGTTTGGAAATGACTGAATACGCCGCATAAGGGCTGCAAGTTGAATGAGACCAACAAAATGAAATATCTGGTGACCGGCGCAGCTGGCTTTATCGGTGCCCGAGTTTGCGAACGGCTTTGTGAGGCAGGGTGCGAAGTGGTTGGTATCGACAATCTCAATGATTACTACGATGTCAGTTTAAAACAGGCCAGATTGCAAAAGCTGGTTGACTTTAACCATTTCCAATTCCAAAAGCTTGATCTTGCCGACCTGGAAGCCATGGCTGAACTCTTTGCCAAAGGCAGTTTCAAGCGGGTTATCCACTTGGGTGCCCAAGCCGGCGTCCGTTATTCGATTGAAAATCCCTATGCTTATGCAGACAGTAATCTTGTTGGCACTCTTACTGTGTTGGAAGGTTGTCGCCATCACGGCATAGAGCATTTAGTGTACGCCTCTTCCAGCTCTGTTTATGGCCTCAATAAGAAGATGCCGTTTGCGACAACGGATTCGGTTGATCATCCGGTTTCTTTCTATGCGGCGACCAAAAAAGCCAATGAGATGATGGCTCATAGCTATGCGCACCTATATGGCTTGCCAACAACGGGACTGAGGTTTTTCACCGTCTATGGCCCATGGGGGCGCCCGGATATGGCGCCTATGCTTTTTGCCGATGCCATTACCTCTGGCAGGCCCATCAAGGTGTTTAATCAGGGGGATATGAGCCGTGACTTCACCTTTATTGATGATATTGTCGAAGGCATTATCAGAGTGGCCGATAAAGTGCCAAAGGCACAAAGTGATTGGACGGTAGAGCAGGGCACTCCGGCAACAAGCAGTGCTCCATATCGCGTGTACAACATAGGCAATGGCAGCCCGGTTCGTTTATTGGACTTTATCAGCGAGCTTGAAGTAGCGCTCGGGCAAAAGGCCGAAAAAATTATGCTGCCTATGCAAGATGGTGATGTCCAGGCCACTTGGGCAGATACCGAAGATTTATTTAAAGCTGTGGCTTACAAACCACAAGTTGGGATCAGTGAAGGGGTGAAGGCTTTTGCTGATTGGTATAAAGCCTTTTATTGATAAAAGAGTCATAGTGCACTTCAGATCTGAAGCGCACTATGACTTGACTTGGCTGTATTAGCTTAACTATGCGGCTCTACACTGTGCCAATTACTGTTCTTTACTCAACCTATAGTTATCCGCCAGGCTGCCGGTGATGCGGTTGCCTTCTCTATCCAGCATAAACAGCTGATTTTCCCCTACCAGATATTTACTGCCATCCTCTAGGGTGATTTTGCCGCCGCTGGCATCCCAGGTGAACTTGCCGCTTTCGCTGAATATGCTTTCGTCCTTACCTTGATACACTTGCTGCAGGCGATAGCTGTTGTCTCCCTTGAGCGTCAGCGTGGTTTCTATTCCTGAGCAATCTGCACAGGGCAGCAGCCCTTTATAACTTCCTTCCCAATCCAGCGCATTTTGGCTGGTATCACCCATTGGTACTTGCGCTGTTTGCTCAGCGGGGGCTGTAGCCGTTTCTGTTTGGCCGTTAGTGGCCGGAGATTGTGTCTCCTGGTCTTGGCAAGCCGCCAAGCCAAGCGCCATACCACTCGTCATCAATAACGCAAAAATAGTAGACTTGTTCATGGTTTATTCCCTTAAGTTACCTAAGTTGGCCTTCAGGCTAGCACAGCTGTTTTGGCGGGAGTAAGGCTTTTGTCACACCATCTGGGTTACGGTTCAGAGCATATTCAGTCACGTAACCGGCTTGTTTACGCAATGCAATGGAAAGGCTATCGTCCTATGACTGCGACTCCTGCTACAATCCCTCCAATTACCGTTTTTTGTGTCTCTTGATGAAAGCTCAATCTCTCCCTTTATCCGGTCTGATATTGTTTACGCCCGAGATCTTCAGCGATACCCGGGGCTATTTTATGGAGTGCTTTCGAGCCTCCGGTTTTGAAAAAGCCTTGATGGATTCCGGTCAGGTTGCTGTCACTTTGGTGCAGGAAAATCACAGTTGCTCTGGCGCGGGAGTGCTTAGGGGACTTCATTTTCAGCGCCAATATCCCCAGGGTAAGTTGATTCGGGTTATCAGCGGTGAGATCTACGATGTCGCCGTCGATATTCGTCCCCAATCTCCCACCTTTGGGCAGTGGCACGGTTTGTATTTATCGGCACAAAATCGCTGTCAGCTGTGGATACCACCGGGGTTTGCCCATGGTTTTTATGTGACCAAGGGGCCGGCCGAGGTGATATACAAGTGCAGCGATTATTATCAGCCCGACGATGAAGGTGCCATTGTCTGGAACGATGCTGACTTAGCGATAGACTGGCCGCTGAATACCGCACTGGGTGAGCCATTACTCTCTGCCAAAGACAGACAGGCCAAGCCCTTTTGCGCTCAAAAGTGGGGTTGAAAACGAATACTTGATAGCAATTACTGACTTCCAATCTTTGGCTTAGAGAATGGTTAAGCAGAATGGCTTAATAGCAGGTTTGTGTTTTTGAGATGGCTGAAATGGCGTCAATCTCACCGGGTTAGGAATGTACCGGAGATAGTTGGGTAACTACAGAATACCATTCTCTAAATTAGTTGATACTTCTTTTTAGATTACGATAATCTGATTTAATCGTTAGTCGCGAATAAGTTTTCTCACTACCTTGGAGTGAACAGCGGCAGGCCGTATTCGCCGCTGTTTAACTGTGCCCGTTTGTTAAGGCGCGCTAACCAAAGGCGCCGGCATTCGCGGCACCTGAATCGGGAGAGTGGCTTATTCCACGCCCTTCACCAAGGAAGAGGACTTCCAACATGAAATCAAGTATCCCATCCCTGACCGCGGTGGCGCTGTCTGTTGCCATGGTTTTTGGCGCAGCCGCTACCCAAGCGGCGCAGACGCAATCGGCTGCTGCTCAGCCTCAGGCCGCAACAACCAACGCCTATTGGTGGCCACAGCAACTGGATCTATCGCCACTGCGCCAGCACGGCGCTGAATCCAATCCCTACGGCGCCGATTATGATTATGCCAAGGCTTTTGCCTCTTTGGATTTGGACGCCGTCAAAGCCGATATCAAAACCACGTTGACCACTTCCCAGGACTGGTGGCCCGCCGATTATGGTCACTATGGCCCTTTCTTTATCCGTATGGCCTGGCACAGTGCCGGTGTTTATCGCATCTTTGACGGTCGCGGTGGTGCCAGTGGTGGCCAGCAACGTTTTGAACCTCTCAACAGTTGGCCCGATAACGTCAGTCTCGACAAGGCTCGCCGCCTACTTTGGCCAATTAAACAAAAGTATGGCAGCCAGATCTCCTGGGCCGATCTCATGGTACTGACGGGTAACGTATCCCTGGAGTCCATGGGTTTTAAAACCTTCGGGTTTGCCGGTGGCCGCACTGATGACTGGGAAGCCGAAAAGGTTAACTGGGGCGCCGAAAAACAGTGGCTCGACAATAAACGCCGCAATGAAAAGGGTGAGTTGGCCAAACCCTTGGGAGCCACCCAGATGGGGCTCATCTATGTGAACCCTGAGGGGCCCAACGGCGTGCCCGATCCCTTGGCATCCGCCCAGGAGATCCGCGATACCTTTGGCCGTATGGCCATGAATGATGAAGAAACCGTGGCGCTGATCGCCGGTGGTCACACCTTCGGTAAGGCTCACGGCGCCCATGATCCTGCCAAATGTGTCGGCGCAGAACCCGCTGCCGCCGGAATAGAGGAGCAGGGCCTTGGCTGGAAAAACCGCTGCGGTAAAGGTCATTCGGAAGATACGGTTTCCAGCGGCCTTGAAGGTGCCTGGTCTTCCAACCCCACCAAGTGGACCATGGAATACTTAACCTGGCTCTACACCTTCGATTGGGTACAAACCAAGAGTCCGGCCGGCCACATTCAATGGATCCCTGCCGATGGCAAGGCCGCCAATTTGGTGCCTGACGCCCATATCCCCGACAAGCGTCATGCTCCTATCATGTTCACCAGTGATATCGCGCTGAAGGAAGACCCGATTTACCGCGAAATCACGACCCGTTTTCTCAATAATCCGGCCGAGTTTGAGCTGGCCTTCGCCAAGGCCTGGTTCAAGTTGACCCACAGAGATATGGGGCCGAAGACCCGCTACCTGGGCAAAGACGCGCCTGCTGAAGATCTGATCTGGCAAGACCCTATACCAGCGGTCGATCATGTTTTGATCGACGCGGCCGATACCAAACAACTGAAAGCGGCTATTTTGGATTCAGGCCTCAGCGTGCCTGAGCTGGTGAAAACGGCTTGGGCCGCGGCGTCATCTTTCCGTGGCACAGATATGCGTGGCGGCGCCAATGGTGCCAGAATCGCCCTGAAGCCCCAGAGCGATTGGGCGGCAAATGACCCCAAGGCATTGGCGAAAGTCATTGGCAAGCTTGAGAAAATCCAAAAAAATTTCAACAAGAAAGCCGAGGGCGGTAAAAAGGTATCGCTGGCCGATCTCATTGTATTGGGCGGCAGTGCAGCCATAGAAAAAGCCGCGGCCGATGCCGGGGTTAAAGTCAATGTTGCCTTCCATCCCGGGCGGATGGACGCGACTCAGGCCCAAACAGATGTGAACTCCTTTGCCGTGCTTGAGCCCAAGGCCGATGGCTTCAGAAACTATTTCAGTGAACAAAGCCCGGCATCACCGGCCGAAGCTCTGATCGAAAAGGCGAACTTCCTTAACCTGACGGTTCCTGAAATGACGGTATTGGTCGGCGGTCTCAGAGTGCTGAATGCCAACAGCGGTGGTAGCAAGCATGGGGTGTTCACCCAAAGCCCTGGCAAGCTCAGCAACGACTTCTTTGTAAACCTGCTGGATATGTCCACTCGTTGGGAAAAGGGCAAGGGTCCAGGTCTCTATCAGGGCCTTGACCGTCAGTCCGGCAAACTCAAATGGACGGCTACGCCGGTCGACTTGGTGTTTGGTTCCCATTCAGAACTCAGAGCCGTCGCTGAAGTGTATGCCGCAGACGATGGCAAGACCCGTTTCGTTGAGGACTTTGCCAAAGCCTGGACCAAGGTGATGGAGCTGGATAGGTTCGATTTGCAGTAATCGTTGACGGCTGATGTAAATGAGTAAGAGAAGGGGATAATCCACCCCATGAAATTGGCGCAGGCTTTGGCTTTGCGCCGATTTTTCTTGGTGCTTTCCCAAGCGCTATTTCTATTGGATTTTGGGATAAGGTATTCGGCCAATAGAACAACTTCAGCTGCCGGCTCGTCGCATACGCCGTTAATTGTTTGGAACGAGACTCTATTGATTCACATATCAACTAGCGTGCAATCGAGTCAGATAAAGTTTAGCCCATGGCCAAACAACCAAATTGGCTGATTGGATTGATAAAAAGGGCATAAACCGTGTGGATAAAGCCATTCGCCGCTATTGAGCCAGATTGGGGGATTGCCTACAATATCGCGAGTTTTATTTACCCAAGATGAAGATTATGACCGATACCAAAGTACCACCCGCTCTGCCGGATCGCCTTTCTATCAACCCACGCAGCCCACACCATGTGGCCGAAGTGTTTGAGTTCGATGTGGGCATTCGCATCAATGGCAAAGAGCGCAATGACGTGGAAGAATACTGCATCAGCGAAGGCTGGATTAAAGTCGCCTCTCACAAAGCGCTCGACCGCCGCGGCCAGCCTCTGCTGATGACCATCAAAGGCACAGTCGAAGCTTTTTACAAGTAAACTTATCTGCTAATTAACCCCTGAGGGCTATCCGTAAGGATGGCCTTTTTTATCACTTGGAAATTGAACTGCCAAGGTCACAGACCTTCGGGAGTGCTGCCAAACCGTGAGCAGGAAGCGGTTGTAGCGGTCAACTAATTCCGGAACGAATGTTTGAACCAGCACTGGTTCAGAATCTTGGACGAGGCCAGATACGAAATCGAGAAGTGGCGTGAACACTACAACCATGTTCGCCCTCATAGTTCACTGAACTATATGCCGCCTATTGCGTATGCCAAGCAAGCAGCATAAGCTGGAAAATCTCATCAAGGGATTGGTACTAATCTCGGGGAAAGGTTACAGCCAAACCATTCGAGACGGGTAGTTTCTGGGATAGTAAAATCCCCCTGGCTTTGGCTTTATGAATGGCATATCCACGTCCCTGTAAACACTGAAAACCGTAAAAGAAGAACGATAATATAGTGGCTGAAGTGAATTTTGAATTAAAGAAGATAGATGTCTGTGAAGAAAACATTGTGAAGAAGTCTAAACCACGCTTTTAAAAGTAGGTGATGGGTTCAATCTGGCTTGCTACTGGGAGGTCAGAATTGCTATAGGTAGTTCCAAAAGTGTTTGTCCCATCAAACTAATACGCTGGCGAAGAAAGGATTTGTTGTGGCAAAATCACGACTTAACCTCATACCGAGTTTTGATTGGGAGTGCGCCCGGGATGGCCGACGAAAAGGATACTTTCAGTAACTTCTCTTTTCTTAAAGAACACGAAGGTGTTTTTTTTGAACTCGCCTATGGTGCCGAGCGCTCCTTCTCCTCCGATCCCAACGCTACCCTGGTCAAACTCAGGCAGCTGGCCGAAGCCTTCACTCAGGATATCGCTGCTCGTTGTTGTCTGACTTTCGATCAACAAACCACTCAGGCCGACTTGTTGTTTCTTGTCGGTCGGGAACTCCAGCTGGAACCTTTAGTGCTCAAACTGTTCCATGGTCTGCGTAAAGCGGACAATGTGGCGGTGCACCAATTAAAAACCCAACACAAAGAAGCGCTGGCCGGGCTTAAAGTGGGCCGTGATTTGGCGGTTTGGTTTCATCGAACCTTTGGCGCGGGAGGAGAGTCTTTTACGCCGGGGCCCTTCGTTACGCCTAAAGATCCCAGTGAAGAACTCAGCGCGCTGCAGGACCAAATTGCCCAGCTGAAAAACCAGCTGCTGGAAGCCAACTGCCAACTTGAGCAGAGTACCGAGCTGACAGGACTGTTACAGCAGGAGAAAGCAGAATACCAGCAACTGGCGGAATTGATGGACGCCGAGTCAAAAGCACTTGAGCTTCAGGCCAGGACTCACGAGGACGAACTCAAACGCCAACAACAGCAATTTGAGCAACGTTTAGCACAGCTGCAAAAGCAGCTGAAAACCCAAACTGAAGAGGCTGCTTCCCAGCAACAAAAAGACTTAAAGCAATTAAGCTACAAAGTTAAACGGGTAACTAAGTCCATTGATTTGGATGAAGAAAGTACCCGAATGCTCATAGACCTGCAGTTAATTGAAGCTGGCTGGGAGGCGGACACAATACAGCTGGACTACCGAAAGGGAGCTCGTCCGGAGAAAGGTCGCAACATGGCCATTGCCGAGTGGCCAACCAAGTACCAGGGTAAAAATGGCCGGGCCGATTATGTGCTGTTTATTGGCCTCACGCCCGTCGCCGTGGTCGAAGCCAAACGCGAAAACGTTAATGTTGCTGGTGCAATCCCTCAAGCAGAGCGCTATAGCAAGGGGTTTACCCTTCGCGGCCTATCAGAACCATGGGCACTCGAAGAGAGCACAGTGCCCTGGAGCGTTGATACCGACACCTTTTTTGTTCCCTTCGTTTATTCCTGCAATGGCAGGCCGTTTGTAAAGCAGTTAGCCGAGCAGTCCGGTACCTGGTTTCGGGATGTGCGTAGCGGGGCAAATATCGCCCGAGCGTTGCAAAGCTTCCACTCGCCGGACGGGCTTATCGATTTGCTCACACGAAATAGGGCAGATGCCGAAGCCAAACTCAAGCAAGAAGGCTTTGGTTACCTAAAGCTGCGTCCCTACCAGCAAAAGGCCATCGAAGAAGTTGAGATAGCGCTTGAGGCTGATCAGCGTGAATGTTTGCTGGCAATGGCTACAGGTACCGGTAAAACCCGTACCATCATTGGCCTCATGTATCGCTTTTTAAAGACCGAACGGTTCAAACGCATTCTGTTTTTAGTAGACAGAACCGCCTTGGGTGAGCAGGCCACCGACGCCTTTAAAGAAGCAAAGCTTGAGCAGAACAAGACTCTTTCCACCATCTACAATATCGCCGAACTCGAAGATATGGCTGCTGAGGCCGAAACCCGCGTTCAGGTCGCGACTGTGCAGGCCATGGTCAAGCGCATTTTTGCCAGTGATGAGCCGCCCACTGTGGATGAGTTTGACTGTATCATCGTCGATGAAGCACACCGCGGTTACACTCTCGACCAAGAGATGACCGACGGCGAAATCGAAACCCGTGATGCCGACCAATATCTGTCAAGTTATCGGCGGGTACTGGAGTATTTCGACGCCATCAAGATAGGCCTCACCGCCACGCCGGCAAAGCATACCAGTGAGATTTTCGGCAAACCCGTTTACCTCTATTCCTATCGTGAAGCAGTGGCCGAAGATTGGCTAATCGACCATGAACCGCCCATCCGTTATCAGACTCTCCTCAGCCAAAATGGCATCAATTTTGAGAAGGGCGAAACTGTCTCTTCAATCGATATGGCCACAGGCGCTATCGAGTCGGCAGAGCTGGAAGATGAGCTGAACTTTGACGTAAACGCCTTTAACAAGAGGGTGATTAACGAGAAGTTTAATCGGGTTATCTGCCAGGCGTTGGTGAAGGAGTTGGACCCCTTCGGTGACGAAAAAACCATGATTTTTTGCGCCACCGATCTGCACGCAGACATGGTTAAACGTATTCTGGATGAAGAGTTTCACGCCATCTATAACGGTGATTATAACCAGGCTGCCGTGGCAAAAATTACTGGTAAGAGCGATAAGGTCACCGAGCTAATCCGTCGTTACAAAAATGAACGTTACCCCAACATTGCTATTACGGTAGATCTGCTCACCACAGGTATCGACGTCCCCAAAATCTGTCATCTGGTGTTTATGCGTCGGGTTAAGTCACGCATTTTGTACGAACAAATGGTTGGCCGCGCCACTCGTCGCTGCGACGAAATAGGTAAAACCGTATTTAAAATCTATGACCCGGTAGACATCTACGCAGCGCTTGCCGAAGTCAACACCATGAAACCACTGGTGAAGAACCCCAATATCACGATTGAGCAGCTGATTGACGAGTTAACCGATGACACCCTGCTTACCAAGGCTATGTCGGTGCCGGGAGATATCTCGGGTGAATCCCAGGCTGACACAGTACTCAGTCAGCTTAGCCAAAAGCTGATGCGGGTACTGCGCAAGGCTGAAAGCAAGGCCGAGCGTTATCCAGCGCTGAGGCAAAAACTCGCAGACCTAGGCAATAGCTGGGGTGTTGAGCCCGGCAAACTACACCAACACCTGCACCAGATGGGGCCGAAACAGGCCAGTGATTTTCTCAAACAGCATGGCAGTCTTATCGCACAGCTCGAGCAGGTAAAGGCATTGGTTGGTAGCGAATATCGCCCAGTGCTGTCAGAACACGAAGACGAATTGACACTGCGCGAACAGGCCTACGGCACCTACAGTAGACCCGAAGACTACCTGAGTGCGTTCGATAACTACATCCGCGAGCAAGTGAACCAGCATGCCGCTTTAATGACAGTGGTTAACCGCCCCAAGGATTTGACCCGAGAGCAGCTTAAAGAAATCCGTATGCTGCTCGATGGCGCCGGTTACAGTGAGACAAATCTCAAAACCGCATGGCGCGGCAAAACCAGCCATGAAATCGCCGCCGGCATCATAGGTCACATTCGCCGCGCGGCATTAGGCGAGCCGCTTATTCCGTTTGACGAGCGTGTGTCCCGTGCGATGAAGAAAATCCTTAAGGCACATGACTGGAACCCCAATCAGCGCAAATGGCTCGATCGCTTGGCGAGGCAATTAGTCCACGAGATGATTATGGATCGCGAGACCATTAATCAAACTCCGGCATTTGAGGGTGGTGCCAGAAGGCTCAACCAAATATTGGACGATCAGCTCGATACCGTACTGCAAGAGTTGGGTGAGTATCTCTGGGAAGCCGTATGATCCAGCCGCTGGTCGTTCTGATGGCTTCGCGGCCGACGCTGGAATACTTGGTTTCGGCTTCTTTGCCGAGTGTTATCAGCCAATCCTGCCTGCCGGACGAAGTGGTTATCGTTGCTGACAAGTTGGCCTTTACCGATGTTCAACAGCAGGTTATAGCGCAATGCCTGCCTGGCATTCCGGTTTCATTCCTTCATAATCGCAGAGCCCCCGGGGCCGCAGGCGCCTGGAATACGGGGCTCGATTATTTGCAGGCCAACCATCCAGAAGCATGGGTCGCCATTCTGGATGATGACGACCTGTGGCAGACAAACCATCTGCAGAGCTGTGCTGAGCTGGTGGCTGATAATGTGGATGCCGTTATCTCGGGTATTGAAGTTCGCAGGCACGGTGAAACGCTTGCGTTAAATACCCCCAAAGATCTCAAATACACGGATTTTCTGGTAAAAAACCCCGGTTGGCAGGGCTCGAATACCTTCGTCCGCTTAAGCGCCATTCAGGCTGTTGGGGGCTTCACCGATGGTTTGGTGAGCTGTAACGACCGTGACCTTGCCATTCGTATGTTACTGCGTGCACCAGAGCGCTTCAGGTACACAGATACAGTCACAGTGGTATGGCACTGTAATCAATCTGAAGAGGCATTATCAGCACCCAATTCGCCGCAAAAACGTAAAGGATGTGCCCAGTTTTTAAGGTTGCACGAACATCGGATGTCGCCTGCTGATAAGCAAGCATTCTTCGGTCGCTTACAAACGCTGTTTAAGATTAGCGAGGCCGACATCATGGAAGAATATCAATCAATGGATAGATCAATTGTCACACTTTCAGCCCAAAGCTCCTGCGACGTTTCAAGAAATCCTCTGTAATCGCAATCAAAGCATTCGTCGGCAGGCCGAAGCCGAATACCGTGCTGCGCCGGTACTGATAGCTATCGCCCATAAGAACCAACCACTACAGCTGGTTCGGGCGCTAAAAAGTGCTGTTACGCAAACCCTCATCCAGCAAAAGAAAGCACAGATACTGGTGTTGGACGACAGCTCAGAACCCAACTGGCAAACGCATGCAAAGGCGTATCTGTTGCACCCGGCGGTCACCCTCATCAGCGCCGAGTGTGGCTCGCCCGCTCGGGCGCGGAATCTGATGCTTGATTGGGCCGACGACAATCCGGCAGTTCAATGGGTGGCAAGACTCGATGCCGACGATGAACTGGCTTATCCCGACAGTCTTGAACGCCTTTGGCTATCGGCCCATCGGGAGCAGTGCGTTGCCGCCATTGGCAGTAACTACCTGCGGATAGGCGATACAATCCTGGATAGCGCCAATATTGCAGACCCATACGAGCTTTTGTCACCCCAAGCTCTGGCGGGATTTATCGAGAGCTTTGCAGAAGGCAGGCAGCAACGGGAATTGCCTTCTTGTAATTTACTCCTCAAAACCGGACTTGGTCTCAGGTATCCCAATATTCGCAGCGCCGAAGATCACTGGTTACTAACCCGCCTACTGATGCGCTTTGGTAATCAAGTGGCGATCAATCCTTCACCCGTTTATGCCATCTATTCGCTGTCAGGTAACGATACAGCGGCAAATAAACAGCAATCGATTTGGCAGGAGCAAAGAACCCGTCTGGCCAGTGCTGCCAGTAGCTGGGCTGCGCTTATCACTCACCAAAGAGACTTGCTTGGGGTCGGTATGGAAGGCGCAGTCTGGCGCCAGCATAATCAGGTGGTAAAGGAATTTTATCCCTGGGCGATTGATGACGCCGAAGTCAGCCGCTTACAGCAACTCCTTAACCAAAAAAGCGTGCCTATTCCCAAGGTTCGCTGGCGTAAATGCGATGGACGCTGGCAGTATCAAACCCCCTATGCACCCGGCCATCATCCCGGTAAGCGCCTTACCGAATCACAGGTCCTTGGTTTTCTCTTGGCCATGTACCAAAACGGTATCAGCGCTCTCAACATCAAACGGGAAAACCTGCTGCTTACCCAATCCGGCGAGCTGCTCTACATCGACATAGGCAAAGACATTCAGCCCCTCACCAGCTCCAATTTTCAGGACATGTGTGCCCGTCTGTATTCAATCGGGATACTTGGCAATAAAGATGAAGAATGGGGGCGCAGGCACAGCTTTCGCCGCCAGGATGAAGCCCTTGAAGCCCTGCCGGGCTTTGCAACCTTCTACGCAGAGTTGGTGGCAAGTTTGCACCCGCATTGTCAGGTAGACTCCCAAAGCCACGATGCCCAATTCCTGAATATCCGGCAGCCCGATGCCCGGGCAACTGCTGACAATGTCAGTCTGCTGATAAAAGCCTGTGGTCAGGATGCCGAAAGCCTCACAGCGCAGGTTCAGCACATCGTCACTCACCTGCAATACCCGGTTCGGTTTGCCAAAAAGCTGCTGTTGATAGACACCCATGAGGGCGATTTTTTGAGGCAGTATGCGTCGGCAAACCTTACCGCGGTTATAGCGCAGGCCGAAACCCTAAAACAGGCCGGGCTTATAGATGAAATCCTGCTGTCTCCCAAGTGTCAGCGCACTATTCGGGCAAGCTATCAGCGCTGGTTTGAGCCCGAAGATAAGCTGGAGCAGGGCAGTGCAGAGGTTCTCCATACTCACACTAAAGATAATGCGCCGCTCTTTCCCCAAGTCTGGGCCTTTGAGAAAATTGATACCCGATATGTGCTCCAGTGCGATCTGGATGTCATCATAGGCAAGCGAGACTGGCAGCACGACTACCTGGCTGACATGCTCTATGCTGCCGAGCCCGCGTCTGTGTTGGCCGTAGGCTTTAACATTCCCAAATCCACCAACCAGTTTTTGCCTTACCACGGTGAGCCGGGCCAGTTTGCGCCAGAAGTCAGGTTGGGGCTGCTGGACCTTGAGCGAATCAAAGCACTGCTGCCCATAGCCAATCCCGTCAGTAATGGCAGGTACACAATGACCTGGCACAGGGCGCTGCAGGCCCACATGAAAACCAACCATCTTCGCGCTCTTCGTGGCGGCGATCCGGCAACCTTCTACGTCCACCCGCGCAATGAGCACAAACATCTGCCTTATATCGCCGTTGCGGCCGATATCATTGCCCAGGGCCGTGAGCCGATGGTCCAGCAAGAAGCGTTCGATTGGCAGCCGCAGGCTGACTGGCAATATTCCAAACGCAGCGAACCCCTGGTGTTCCTGCTCAAAGGCCGCTTTACCGACGTAAACCTGCTGGCTCGCTGCCTAAACTCCCTGCGAGCCCAGCACAATCAAAACTTCGGCGTCATTGTTATCGATGATGCCAGCACCTGGGCCCACAACTGGTGTTATCCGCTCCTGTTGAAGGAGCTTTGGCCGCGCACAACCCTGGTGCGTCATTTGAACCATCAGGGCCGCATGCCAAACTTTCTGCAGGGCATCAATGACCTGTGTGAGCACGACAACAGCCTGATAGCGGTATTGGATCAGGATGACTGCCTGATGCACCCAAGAGTGGTGGATTTGTTGCTGAAGGCGAGGGCCGAAGGGGCCGATTTGATTCAAATGCCCATGTATCGCCCCAACAAGCCACTCAGGTTATACCGGCCGGATTATCGTGCGCCAAGGCAGGCTGCAGGGGCCAATGTCTGGAGCCACCTTAGAGTGTTCAACAGAGGTTTGTTCCGTCAGGTGCCCTTAGCCCGTTTCAAACGGTCTGATGGACAATGGTTCGATACCGTCACCGACTATCTCACCATGTTGCCCATGGCAGAGCTTGCGTTAAACCCTCAGTATCTCGACGATGGCTACGCCTGTTGGCACCTGCGCCGTGATTATGGCAGCGAGGAGAAGGCGAGGGAGCAGCAGCTTATTGAGGAGATCCTGGCAAAGCCATCACTGAGTCCGGCGCCGCAAGACCCCGGGAGCGAGCCGACAGCGTCTGCCACAGCCAAGCCAGTGTGTAATGTACCTGACTGACCCAGGCCGACACCGCGTTATCGTAAAGCCACCACAGTGAGGTCTCTTGCGTATCCCGCGGCAGAACAAACAGCCTTTCTGCCGCAATCAGTTTATTAAGGCCCGAGTCTTTGTCGCCAGAGCCGTTCCCGTATGAAGCCGGAGCGTCTGAGCCGTTCTCGAATGAATCTTGGTCGCCGCTAACTGCCTCAAGCCATTGGTTGGTGTTGGTGTCGGCGAGTTGCTGCCACAGCTTACGGCCTTCGGCTTTGCTGCAGTGCTCAAGCTGAGCAAGCGCCTCAAAAGGGCATGTTTTGATAGACGGTCGCCACATATCGGGCGCTTGGCTTCTCGGCGCAGGCAACCAAAAGTCGGGCCAATCGATAACAGCATGGTCATTACCCTTGCCAAACAGCCATGCCATTGCCAGCCGCCGCTCACCCAGCCAGTTATGGAACACTGCTGCCAGCGGCATGCGCCCACTTAGCTCCGGTGCTCTTACCAGTGAGGGCAACAGGTTCATCTGGCATACGTGCACCTTAAGCCCCGCTTGGCCGTATAGGCACCCCAGCACTGCAAAGCCAGATGAGGGCCAGGCGCCAAGTATCCGCTCCTGCCTTTGCGCCACCCTGCTTAAGTCCCCAAGCAGCGCCATATCCCTGGCATCGGCGCCGACTGCTCTGAGTGCAAAGTGCCGTTCACTCGCTAATGCGGGCTCGGCCTGGGGTCTGCCAAATTCCCACTGCTCTTTAAGGTTAGGCTGACTGAGGTGCTTGTTCTTGTGTCCGGTGGACCTGGTATCGTCGATGGCCGCAGCGTCTGCTGGATTAGCCAGATATTCACGGGCAAGTTTGCCATTAAATACCGTCATTGCTCTGGTGCCGCTGAGCTGTTGCCGGCCGTTGAAACGGATACACAAGGCATCTTCCATGTGGGGGGCTTGCCCCGGGCCATTGCCAATGAGCAAAACCTGTGCGCTGTCTGTCAAAATCGGCTCCTGCAGAGGCAATTCCAGCTCCTGTATCGTTCACTTTGCCCAGCCAAAGGGATACCATAGCATCCAACGGATTTATAAGCACAATTCATCAGTTAAGTGCTCATTATTTACAAGCCATTATTTTAGTAGCCAGGGCAGGCCACCTGTCGCCTGTCCCGCCCGGGAAGTCCTCATGACCAATAACGATATCGTTCAGAAACTCTGGAACCTCTGTGATGTGCTGCGAGACGACGGCATCAACTACTCAGATTACGTCACCGAGTTGGTGCTCTTGCTGTTTATCAAAATGGTGCACGAGAACGAAGAGTCAGGCTCCCTCGCGGCCCACACCCTGCCGGAGCATTGCCGCTGGCCGCAGCTTTCTAAACTCTCTGGCCTGAACTTGTTGAACCACTACCGTCAGATGTTGCTCGATTTGGCCAAAGATGAAGACCCGCTCATTGCTGCCATCTATGCCGACGCCCAAACCCGTCTGCGTGAGCCGCGCCATCTCGAACAGCTTATCCGCTCACTGGATCAAATCGACTGGTTCAGTGCCAGCAAAGATGGCCTCGGCGATCTCTACGAGGGGCTCTTGGAGAAAAACGCCGGCGAAACCAAATCCGGCGCCGGTCAGTACTTTACCCCTCGGGCGCTCATCAACAGCATGGTGCGCTGTATCCGCCCTCAGGCGGGCGAGCTTATCCAGGACCCGGCTGCCGGTACCGCCGGCTTTTTGATTGCCGCCGATCAGTACATCAAGGCCCACACCGATGAGCTGTTTGATTTAACTGCCGACCAGCAGCGCTTTCAGCGCCAAAAAGCCTTTGTCGGCATTGAGCTTGTGCCCAACACCCGCCGCTTGGCGCTGATGAATTGTCTCTTGCACGGCATGGAAGGCGACGATGAAGGCGTGGTGCATCTGGGCAATGCCCTCGGCGATGCCGGTAAAAGCCTCAAAGCCGCCGACATCATCCTCGCCAACCCGCCCTTTGGCACCAGCAAGGGTGGTGAGGCCAGTATCACCCGCGACGACCTCACCTTCGATACCAGCAACAAGCAGCTGGCATTTTTGCAGCATATCTACCGTAATTTAAAGCCAGGTGGCCGCGCCGCGGTGGTGCTGCCCGACAACGTGCTGTTTGAAGCCGGCAAGGGCACCGATATTCGCCGCGACTTGATGGATAAGTGCAACCTGCACACTATCCTGCGCCTGCCCACCGGTATCTTTTATGCCCAAGGCGTTAAAACCAATGTGCTCTTCTTCACCAAGGGCAGCGCCACTGATAAATACCAACAGGAAAACTGCACCGAAAATGTCTGGGTCTATGACCTTCGTACTAATATGCACAGATTCGGCAAGCGCACGGTATTTGGCAATGCAACGATTGGATTTGCTCCAGAGGGTTTTGGCACAGATCCGCACTTGGGCCCATTCGAAAAGGTCTTTGGTGCTAATGCCGATGGCACCAGCAAGCGCACAGAGGGTGAGTACAGCTTCGGTGCCGAGCAGGTTGAAATTGCCGACGCGGACGAGAATCAAGGCGTAGATAACAGGCTGGCACATTCCCGTTGGCGCTGCTTCAGCCGCGACTGGATCCGCGACCACAAAGGTGACTCACTGGATATCTTATGGCTGAAAGACAAAGACAGCGTCGATGCCGCCAGCCTGCCCGAGCCCGATGTGCTGGCGCGGGAAGCCAAACAGGAGCTCAATGCCGCGCTTAAAGAACTGGATGCATTATTGGCTGCTCTAGAAGGAGCTGAGTGATGGCGCTAGATACTTTGCCCCAAGGTTGGTGTGTAACAACGCTTGAAAATGTTGCAGATTGGGGTTCTGGTGGAACACCGTCTAGGAAAGAGTCAGCATACTATGATGGGAAAGTTCCATGGATAAAAACTGGGGATTTAGGTCCAAAAACTCTCCATTCCTCAAGCGAATATATATCAGAGTTAGGCGTTAGGAACTCAAGTGCAAAATATTTCCCCAAAGGGGCTGTAGCAATAGCAATGTACGGTGCCACTATTGGAAAAACCTCAATTCTTGGTATCGATGCAACGACGAATCAAGCCTGCGGTGTCGGTAAACCAATACTAGGCCTGACGTTTAGTGAGTTTCTTTACTATTTCCTGCTAAATGAAAAAGATAGCTTTATTGCTAAAGGAAAAGGCGGGGCACAACCTAATATTTCTCAAACTTTGATTAAAGAGCATGAGATTCATCTCCCCCCCCTAGCCGAACAAAAAGTCATCGCCGACAAACTGGATACCCTGCTGGCGCAGGTGGAAACCACTAAAGCCCGCCTCGAGCGAATCCCCGAGATGCTAAAAAGCTTCCGCCAATCCGTCCTCTCCGCGGCAGTCAGCGGCAAGCTGACGGAAGAGTGGAGAGAAGGCCGTGGAATCACTTGGCAATCTTTGACGATTGAAGATATTGGCGAGGTAAAAGGCGGTAAGCGGTTACCAAAAGGCGATGAACTTTTGGAGGAAAACACAGGTTATCCTTATATTCGTGCCGGCCAGTTAAAGCTTGGTACAGTAATCAGTACCGATGATGCTCGTTCCAAGCAATTATTTCTCAAGCCTGAAACTCAAAAGAAGATCAGTCGGTATACTGTCAATTCCGGTGACCTTTATTTGACGATCGTTGGTGCATCAATTGGTGATGCGGGAGTAATACCAGCGAATTACGATAAAGCAAATCTAACTGAGAATGCAGCGAAAATTACAGATTTCAAGAGGCCGATTAACAGTGAGTTTGTATCTTACTGGCTTCGTTCACATCAGTTACAAGATCTAATAAAGCTTGAAATAAAGTCTGGTGCTCAAGGTAAACTGGCGCTAAAGAGAATAAAAGACCTTCCCGTACCCTATACAGATATTGAGGAACAAACCGAAATTGTCAGCCGGGTGGAGGAGCTGTTCGCCTTCGCCGATTGCATAGAGCAAAAAGCCACCGCCGCGCTGTCGCGGGTGAATAACCTGACCCAGTCGATTCTGGCCAAGGCTTTCCGTGGAGAACTCACTGCCGAGTGGCGCGCCGCCAACCATGAGCTTATCAGCGGCGATAACAGCGCTGCGGCCTTGCTGGAAAAAATTAAAACCGAGCGCGCAGCCTTGGCTCCCTCAAAGAAAAGTCGCGCCAGTAAAAAGGTTTGATGTTTTTATCGCGATAGCGGTGTTAACAAGGAGGTTATGTGAAGCTTATCAATGACAAATATCGCGCAATTTTACCGATGCAGGAGTATTTGACTGACGAAGTTGTGATGGCTCAGGCATGGAAAAAGACCCATGCCTATGTGCGCTCCTTTAATTGGTATGCCGATACCCTTGCACTTGATATTTCCGCATTAACGATAGAAGAGAATGCCAAAAAGTGGGCCCAGGCAATTGACGATGGCGAAGAGCTCTACGAGCTTGAGTTAGTGCCTGCGGCAAAAAGCGAGCCTTGGCGGCTGGATGAAAAAAAAGGATGGAGCCCTAAGCAAAGTAGGGATAAGGAAAAGCCGCCACTTAGGCCGCTGGCACACATATCCATTCGCGATCAAACCTGGGCAACTGCTGCAATGATGTGTTTGGCCGATGCTGTTGAAAGTCAGCAGGGTCGATGTGATTTGAGCTTTGCAGAAGCCCGCCGACAGAAAGTATACAGCTATGGCAATCGCTTGGTATGTGACTGGAAAGGCGAGCGCGAGGCTTGGTTTCGCTGGGGAAACAATGAAACTTACCGCAAATTCTTCACCGACTACCAAAGCTTTTTAAGACGGCCTCTGGAGCTGGGAAGGGAAGTTGCGGTCACAAAAGGTGTCA
Organism: Shewanella sp. VK101; assembly: GCF_056497865.1. Classification (NCBI taxonomy): domain Bacteria; kingdom Pseudomonadati; phylum Pseudomonadota; class Gammaproteobacteria; order Alteromonadales; family Shewanellaceae; genus Shewanella; species Shewanella sp. VK101. Next base: position 3,172,928 of record NZ_CM151402.1, on the reverse strand, counting down.
GTGAAGATGTGTATGTGGTCAATCTCGATATCACCCAGTTTTTCAATTCGATTGATAATCAGCTGCTGATTGAGCGGTTGCAGAAAATTGTTAAGGCACAGAAAAAGCTTACTGATGAAGCGTTTTGGGATAGTTTCAAGACGCTAAGCGATTGGCGTTGGTCCGCTGGTAGCGAACAACTGGCGAAAGAAGCTGGCTTGTTGAATCCCGCCCTCGAATTGGGGTTACCGCAGGGGCTGGTGGCTTCGGGCTTTTTTGCCAATGCCTATATGTGTGATTTTGATGAAGCCTTGGGCCGTGACATTTTTACAGAGATAGGGGGCAATAAAGGCATTGTATTGCACGACTATTGCCGTTATGTCGATGACTTGAGACTGGTGATCTCTGCGGAGAATATCGAGCCGGAAAATCTGAAAAAGCTTGTCAGTGAGTACATAAATAAAAAGCTGAAAGTATTTGCAGGCACAGCGTTGGAAGTAAATGCGAAAAAGACAAAAGTAACACTACTGCAGGATTTGGATAACGAAGGCAGTATGTCCAACCGTATTAAGGCCATTCAGTCTGAATTGAGCGGGCCCGGTGACAGAGATTCTATCGAATCGGTAACGGCTGTATTGGAAAATTTACTTGTCACCGAAGAGGCCGATTTACCTTCATATTCTGCAAGTTCGCCCGACGTAGATCTTCTGCAAATTGTTAGTTTTGATCATGATGTTCGAACTGATACCTTAAAGCGATTTGCTGCGAATCGACTCGAGTCCATCGCCAGAAGTAAACGTAAAATGTCGGCGTTCGAGGGCAGTGAGTTTTTACGAGAGGAAGCTGAAAACGAGTTACTGGCAAAGAAACTGATTTTTGCCTGGATGAAGGATCCCTCGCTCGGCCTGGTACTGAGAAAGGCGATGGAAGTCTATCCGGATTCAGACCTGTTCGAGCCTATTCTTAATGCGGTGTTCAATCGCAGCAGTTTTGCGGCCACCCCCAAAAGAGATAAGATCTCAAAAGCTATCATGGACTACTTACTGGCTGATATTTTTAGATCGGCCAGTGACTTTAATGGTTATTTTCAACGGGCAGATTACCCCGAGTCTCTGAAACCTGAACGACTGATAGAGCTGATTTCCCGATTTGCACAAAAGGCATTGGTAGCAGATAAAAATAAGGTCTTTGTTACCCGACAAGCTCTGATGCTATTGGCTGTGGTTAATAAACCGACACCACATCATAGTGCTGTGCCATTGCTGAAAATGCATCTTACCTTGCACAGGATCCTTGCTAACGATTTACCACGCTATCAGCCACAGCAGAGTGCATTGTTTGAAGTGGCGAGCCAAATTACCGGTAACTTTGACTCTTATGCATCACTTTATTTGGATTTTATAAGGCAACGCCGAATTGCAGTAGGTGTGGGCTTGGCCTTGTATGCCAAACGTGGCGGCCCATTTTGGTTGGCGCTGTGGAAACAGCTGAAAAAGCAGCAAGAAAAGCAAATGCTGCAGAAGTTTAAATGGGCTGAACCAAGCACTCCTGCAGTTTTGAAATCTTCTAGCCAACAGTTGTCACGGGTACTTTCATCGTCAGCAAATAGCTTTAATCTCGAGCATGGGTTATTGAAGCTGGCGCTAAAGCTGATAGAACTTGTGGACAGTAAGAACGAGGTGGTCGGCCAACCTCCGGCAGCTATCATCACCAAACTGGAGAAGGGCAGTTCATGGGAAGAATTGTGGAAGGGAGCTATTGCGAGTTGTTCATATGGCCGGAATAAAGCAGTAAATGACCCCCGGTTTGCGTTACCCGAGTGGATAGTAGACGACCATGATTATCAAGCGATTTACTGGATTGGCTGTATCCTGCGCACAGCGGTATTGGGCGGTGCCGATTATACCGGTACAAGATGGCGACAGTCAGCGACAGTGACTTATTCTGGTCTGAAAAGCAGTTGGTACAAACGCCGGATGGGGATGTTACACGCCCCAGAAGCGCTGGTTGGGGAATATGCCACTGTAAGCCAATGGACAAGTGAGCTTTTGATGCATTGTCTTCAGTGGCCGGGCTTTGAGTCAACGTACGTTAAAAACGAAGCCATTGCCGCTATCGCCAGTATTACAGATCTGAAAAAATGCATCGAAAGCAGATTGGATACTTTGCATCAACTCACTTGTACCATGTCTGATCTTCCTGCAATACCAACCGAGATTTACCGCCCGAAAAAGCAACGGGAGACATTCAGAATTGTTACCGTTCAGCAGCTTCATCCATCCGCCAGCATGTTCAGACGCCACGGCCCAACTCTCGATGACAGGGCTGCCAGAGTCGTGCATAGAGAGCATCTGGCGGCTATTTGTAAGCTGACACTGCGAACTCTGGAAACTAAAGTGAAAGCCGATGGAAACCATGAAAAACCCTACTGCGATTTGATAGTTTTTCCAGAAGTGGCCGTGCATCCCGATGATGAAGATTTGCTGAGAAGGCTGGCGGATAAGACAAATTCAATCATTTTTGCTGGGTTTGTTTTCACGGAGAAAGATGGGAAGTTGGTTAATTTTGCGCGCTGGTTGATCCCCAGTTATCGGGACGGCAAACGGCATTGGATTATCCGAGATCAGGGCAAGGAGCATATGACCAAGCCCGAAGTGAAAATGGGTATTTCACCTCATAGACCCTGCCAGCATATTTTGGAGGTTCACGGCTACGGTGAGGCACCTTTTAAGATGACGGGGGCTATTTGCTATGATGCCTCAGACATCAAATTGGCCGCAGATTTGAGGGACAAAACCGATTTGTTTGTAGTTGCAGCATACAACACCGATGTGAAAACCTTCGACAATATGGCGGCTGCATTGCAATGGCACATGTATCAGCATGTGGTGATTTGCAACATCGGTGAATATGGCGGTTCAACGATACAGGCGCCTTATAAACAGCACCATGAGAAGGTGATTTCCCACGTCCATGGTTCGGGGCAAATTTCTATAAACATGGCTGACATAGACCCTCTGGCATTCACCCGAGTCACGAAGACGTATAAAGAGGTAAAGACTCCGCCAGCTGGTTTTAGAAGGTAGGATGGTGAAGGGTAAATCTAAGGGATGTGACGTCGCATCTCAACTGGGTATGAAACCAGAGAAACTGAAAGCACGGATGGATGCGGCGGGGACGCTGATAACCAAGCCGGCGTGATGGGATAAACCTTGCTCAAGGATGGCAGAGATGAAATTTGGTGTACCCTTCGGAAAGGATGAAGCGACCGGCGACTGGAAGGATGTTGCCGAGGTTGAGCGCGGCCTGGCGTGTGGCTGTATTTGCCCCTCCTGTGGTTTGAGCTTGTCAGCCCGCCATGGCGATGAGCGCGAATGGCACTTTTCTCACCATACCCGCAATATCCCTAAAGAAGAGATAGTCGATTGCGAGTACTCGTTTGAAGTGTCGCTCAGGATGATGGCCCACCAGCTGCTGAATGATGGCGCAGGGTTAACCGTGCCTGAGTATCAAATTCCGGTCACCATCCCAGCCGTATTGCAGCACCGTTTCAAGCCTGAGGTTAAGTGTGCCAAAGAAGTCATGTTAACCTCTGCCATGGGGAAGCTGACCGTGGATGCCGACTTTATGGGGCACAAGGTTGATGCTCTGTATGAATTTCCCAAATCGTCTTTGATAGTATATTTCGTCTACCAGGGCCGTACTTTCCCGATCGAAAAAAGTCTGCTGCGGCAAATGAGGGCTGGGGCAATACTGCTGGATCTTGAGGCTTTATCCCACCACTTTTATCGCGACCCCATGGCCGAAGGGAGCGTGCTTGGCACTGCCAAAGCCCAGTTGCTCGGCTGGCTCAACACTGGCACCCGGGCCAAGTTTTGGCAGTACCATCCCAGAGAGGATGAACGCCTTGCCAACAAGCATCAACTGATACAAGCCGCACTCGAAGAGCAGAAATTGACTGACAGTCATATCCAGGAATCATCGGATTTGGGTGAGCTGATAGCGGAAGTGGCAGAGCAATCCAGTAATGGTTGTAGCATTGATCCTAAGAAGTTGGTGCGGTGCACCTGTGCTTGCGGCAAGAAGTTCACCGGCTTTAAAGGTAAAACCAATGCCTGTCCCATCTGCTGTACTCACCTATATGTTAGCCAACAGCGCTTTGGTCCCCCGAACTTTGGGCATTAAGGAGCTTGCAGGATACCGATAAAAATCAGTTTTAGTTGATAAGGAAATCACTACAGTGGAATAGCCATAGGTACTCCGTAATGTGCCATTATCTATCCTGCCACTAGGGCCATTTGTTGGTGTGAGGTTCTCAACTGGGCAGTAGTTAACCAGCAGAGGCAAACATAACTAACGGTCATCCCGCCGATAGTAATGCCACTTGCAGCAACTTATTGGAGAACATTGGGAACTAAAATTGAACACGTGGGCAATCGGTGGACAAAACCAAAATAAAAAGGGTTAGCATTTCTGCTAACCCTTTGTTTTATTTGGTGGGGCGGCGTCATCTGAATTTGCTTTTTATCTTTTTGTTTTTTAATGATTTATATTGATTTGACTTTATCTTTGGTACACCATTTGGAATACCAAGTCTTAATGTGCACTACTCTTTAAAATTTCTATTGATTTTTAATTAGTTATGAAGAATTCTCCTTTTGGAGTTGAGTTCAGCATCCTAAACGTTGATTTGGTTACTTTGGGGCTACTTGCTGAAAGCAGAGTAGTATAGCTTTGTTGCCTCAATCAACTTTTGAGTATCAATATATTGGTCTCGCTCATTTGCTAAATAGATAAGATCGTAAAGTGTGGTGATGCAGTGCTTTAGATCGTCATTTTGCACTTGTAATTCTTGGATTGCTTGAGAGTCTTTCTCTGTAGTTGGTGGCCTTTTCAACCGAAGCTCCAGTTTCTTATGTTCAAGGGCCATTTGCTTGATTAGATTTTTTTCTGCCTTTTTGGCTTTTAGCTCTTGTTTAGACGCTAAGAACTTTTCATACCCACCGTTTATCAACAGTGTAAGGATTTCCGCTTTCTTCTGCCCACGGCACATTTCGTCAAGTTGATTTAACACGGCTTTGGGCATGCTGACTGACAGAGTACCAATTTTCTTTTCCTTGCGATGTAGCATTACACGCCAAGCGTTCCCCATCGCTCGGGAAAGATTCTTGATGTCACTGGCACTTAAATGATGAGCCTGAATGTGATTTAAGAGTACAAGTTTAATGTTCTCCATACTGGGCGAGCACTCAGTAATCTGGATTTGTTTTTGCTTTAACAGATAGCGCCTGACCCACTCTCGCGCAGCAGGCGTGTCTACGTTGAGAAAATCGAATCGTTTAAGGATATCTGGAGGTGATAATTGGTGGTCTTTCAACATAAAAAGTAGCCCAAACTGAGTTATTACATGTAACATAACATGTGTTACATTTGCTGAACAATGGCTGTTTTATTGAGTTTTATGTGGTATATCTGACCAAATTCATAGGTAAGTGATAATTCAGTTAATGTATCTCCTAAGCTCAATGACTGGTGCTTCACCAGAAACTAGGTTTGTCCTGTTCGCTTGGGCTGCTCGCCTCGGCAATGGCTTTCAATCTGGGACTATGGAGGTACTCGCAACTCACCTGGGAATCTCAAAACGCCATCTTGGTGTGGCTTTGGATTACTTGGTTCGTGAGGGGTATCTTTGGAAAATTAAGAGCCCCTTGGAAGCGCTCAAAGGTGACAAAAGGAAAGTTCGCTTTGACTATTGCCTCACGCCTGAAGCGTGGCAAATGTGGTCTGATTGGGCTTGTGCAGAGTGTAATTGGAAGGACGAAATTGACCATGTGCTCAGGCTGCCACAATCAAATGAGGTAGTTGGATCTAAAAAACGGTCAGCCATAACAGCGCAAATGCGGTTGGTCTGGATAGCACTATTAATGGCGTCCAACAGGGCTGGATATGTTGTCGGTGTTGACTTTGGTACCTTAAGCAAGATGCTGGGAATGTCAAAAGAGCAGTTTTACCGAGCGGCTAAGGCATTATCCCGCAAAGGTGTAGTATCAATTGCAGTAAGCCACTTAGCACGCACTCCTCTGTTTGGACCAACACCTCCTGTATACAAACTCCAACCTCAGTCGACAAAATGGAAATTAATAAAGTTAGGGGTTTCGCTCGGGGATAGTCAATTAGCCCCTCTTAGATTCTTATTTAAGCTTGAGGATTTTTATCTGAAGGCTGCAAAGCATTCGCGAAAAGGACGATTGCCTTCCCAGTCATCTGATTTGCCAGATCATAGTTATTTTGAATTAGCGAAGATTTTTCATAATCAGAAGCTTCGGGCCTTGGTTTACCATGTTTGCAGGTCGGCAATTTTTTTACTCGCCCCATGCTATTCATCGATTAGTGAACGAGCTGATTTACAGGATGAGCCTAATCAGACGAGGAGATACTCGGAAGTAGCGCTACGTGAGCGGGTTAAGTCTATATTAGAAAATGGCTTGTCTTCCATGGATATGAAGAACTTTGCAAAGGCGAACAAGAAGCAGATAGTAGATGAATCATCTGATGTTGACGGCGCTGATTGGCTTGGAGTGTTTACCCTCCGTGAGTTGACGAACGAGGTGGCCAATTTAGTCCAACTAGTCTCACGGCAATTGCGAGTATTTGTTGGCTGTTTGGGTGGCGAACTACGTGTGTTGGAACACCAAAAGAATGAGCATATGGCCACTATATTACACGATCAGGCTGTATCTTTTTTGGAGCTTCACACAGAGCCAGGAAAAGAGGCGAAGCAGGTCTGGGTCACTTCCTGCGTGTTGAGTGTGCTTGTTCCTAATGAAGAAAAATACGACAACTGCTTGGTGCTAGGTGATGTGTTGTTGATGACTAACTCCAGAGTGACTCATCCTTCCATTCAGCAAGTGGACAAGCTCATTTGTTACTGATTTAGTGAGCTTCCCAAGCTTTGCTGATTCGGATTAGTAGTATATTAACAATAAAGGGGGATTCTATTTAGTATGCGTTTATTGGAAAGGGTATCTAGCAAGCAACAGTAAAACTCTACTGGCAGTAGTCATCATGTGAATCAATCACGAAGGATGACTATCATGTTCCATTTAAACGCTTTCTCAGCCATAGCCAATCGCTCCCTTTGGATTCCCGAGTACCTTGAGATTATTGAAAGGACACTGGATTTATCTTTGGCGCAATTTAACCGAGTGTGTGTGCTGAGATTTGACCTAAGGTTTCCTGAGTCAGAACAGTACTGTGACCCTAGGGTAATCTCCCGTTTTATTGACTCATTCAAAGCCCATATGACGCCATGGGATCGACAGCGAGCCAGCGAACATCCAATAGGTTTTGGCTATGTTTGGTGCCGGGAGAAAGAGACCTCGCAGAACTGGCATTATCACGTGGCATTCGTTTTCAACAAGGATGCTGTCTGTGGCTTTGGACAGACAGTGTTTGGCAGGAGTAACACCTATAACCGAATATTGAAGGCTTGGGCCAGTGCGATTGGGGTTCCAGTGGATAATGCTATTGGGCTGGTTCATGTCTGTGAGAACGGCGTGTATTGGCTAGATAGAAATTCAGATGAGTTCCCTCTGCAATACCAGGCTGTGATGCAGCGCTGCAGTTACCTCGCAAAGGCGGCTACCAAGGACATCTACGATGGTTGCCGCAATATAGGTTCGAGTCAGCAGTTGTTTATGGGATGAGCCGTATTCAGCATTGATGCTGAATACGCAAAGATGATTGCTCAATTTTATAAGTGGAGCATTCCATTCAGTACCGGTTATTGTTTTGTTGGCTTTGCTAGTGTTTTTTGCAGACGTGACGATAAAGACGTTGTTGATCATCTTTTCGTTATCGAAGAGCCATTATTGACCTAACAATGTTTACCATCCCCATGTCATCGACACAAATATTGAAGTGGCTCTAGGGCTTGGATATCCAAGCCCTAGAGCCAAAGTCTCAATGACGTAGCCAGCTCCAGATATCCTTGCCAATATCCACTATTGCCACAATACCGTCTCCGGTAACTTCAAGGGGTTTGACTATGGTGCAATCTACAGCCGTTTCCAATGAACCTTTGACGAGTGATGTTGCAGCTTCACTATAGTTTCCTGCTCTTAAATGCCTGGAGGACGTACTGAGTGTTTCACCGGTGCCATTGATAAAAGTCTCAAGTGGTTTGGCTACTAAATCGCCAGGGGTCCCAATGGCTCTATTCACTGCATCCGGTAACCCAATGTATTCACCGAGGGCTTTGGCTGCTGTTGATGCAAGGGCAATATTGGCCAGGCTCCCTTGTGCTGCACGTTGAGCGGCATTGCCAAGCAATCCGGCTCGTGCTGTCACTTGTGCGGTGAAATGGAGGTTGTTACTGACCTGGTTGGACGTTTCTGTTTCATCGATACACCAGTTGACGAAGTGTTCACAGTTATTGCTGAGCAGGTGATAGGGCCGATAACCGAGTAAGCTCTTTGCTCGCTCCACAGAGCTGTCTCTATCATATGCAATCGCTTTGCGACGAACCTTGGCCCCACCCGAGAATTCACTCAGACTGAGTTGCTCAACAAAACCATCTTTACGTTGGTGGATAACTTGGTCATTCCCAACACACAGACCATGGTGTTCAGTCAGTCCAAGCGGATCGATATTGGTAACCAGATGATCACCGGCTTTGAATTTCTTCATGTTGTACTCCAAATAAAAAGAGAGCAGCGCCCTTTTAGGCAACTGCTCTCAAGTGGGAAAGGTTTAGGGTTAGATTTCCAGTTCAATAAAGTCGCGGTCTATCTGTTGTTGGGTAATGCCGATGTAACGCAGCGTGACCGCTTCCGATTGGTGCCTGAGCATACGCATCACTCGGCCAATATCCTTGCAGGATTGGTACAAGTGATAACCGCGAGTTTTACGCATTGAGTGGGTCCCTAACGCAAGCCTGATGTCTTCACCAACGAAGGCAAAGGCTTTGGTCACGGCTCGACGACTGAGCGGCCTAGGCGCTGCATGTTGCATCTGCTGGCTACGATAGGATTGAAACAGATAGATGTGGTCAGGGTGACGCTGGCGGATAGCGTCGATCAAAGCCTTGGTTTTGGCGTTGAGTTTAATGTCGGCTCTTTTACCGGTTTTTTGCTCAATGATGCTGAGCCTGTCACCTTGGATATCACTGAATCTGATCGCCAGTAGATCTGAGATCCGCAGTGCCAGATTAAGACCGATATTCCAGACATCAGCCATCTGCTGACCAAAGTGACGTTCAAGCAGGTAGCTGATAAGCTTGATGGTATCGCGGCTTTTCACCGCCTCGACTTCTTTCATGGTGAAGTTCCCTCATTTGGCTATTTGATGAATATGGGAACCAGCCTCTTGCCAACCCCTATCGGGCCTGGGTTTGCTGGTGCCCACAATACCTTTTTGAGAACCACTTCAGTGGGCCTGCACTTTGACGACATAAGCGTCGATGGCGACATAGCTGAGGAAGTTCTTGAGCAGCAGTTGCACCAACCCCGCAACTTCCCGCAAAGGCCGAGTTCCGTAGAAGGTGCTGTAAACCTCCTGAGCCTGAAAATGTACGTCAATCTCCCGCTCCAATTCCGGCATGACCCGACCATAGAAAGCGAAGTCGGTAAAGTAGCTGAGTGCCCAGGCATCGCCCTGACGACTCAAACCTATCTCCACCGGATGGAAACCACCCCGCTCGGCGTTGTAATCCGGATCGGCAAAATTGAGGGTGATAAAGCGGGCTTCCTGGGTTTGATAGTCCTTGGCGTGCATCTTTAGCAGTTCATAAAAGTCGGCGGGTAAGGTCAGAGCCTGGTACTGGATAATGTTCATATCGATTCTCCAAAAACAAAAAGCCCGCTTGGTGGATGCCAAGCGGGCAGGGGATAGATAAAAGGTTTGGGATTCAGCTGTGGGCGCTCCAATTGGGTTGGGTATTGGAGCCGTGATTGAAATAGCAGCCGTTGATCACCTTAAGCCAAGGACCAAACGGCACGCCGTAAGTGTCGCAGCGCTGCAGGTAGCGACAAAAGCCGATTTCCCTGGGAATGTGACCATCCATATCTTTGTGAGACACATACAACACGGTTTTGCGCAGTGACGTTAATGGCATCACCTGGGGATCACCAATTACCTCGCCTGTGTCATTCAGCGGTCGCTCGAACGTGGGCAGGGTAAGCTCTCTGAGTATATACGCCCGCAATTCAGGGAATGCCTGACAGGCTTCAGCCACCGCAGCCTGCGAAAAGCTGTCGGTAAACTCAATCATGGTGCCTTCCCTCCAGCCAACCTCGCTCCGCAAACGACACACATTGGTCGCCCACCACAATGTGGTCCAGCACTGGCACATCTATGGTACTGAGAGCGTTGATTAACCGCTCGGTGATACGCCTGTCGGCCTGAGAAGGTTCGGCAACACCGGAAGGGTGGTTGTGAGTGAGGATAACTGCCGCTGCATTGCAGCTCAGTACCGCTTTAACAACTTCCCTGGGATAAACACTGGCAGCATCAATCGTGCCGTAAAACAGCTCGGTGAACTCAATTAATCTGTGCTGGCTGTCCAGCATCATGACCGCGAATACCTCGCGCTCATGTTGATGCAACTTGAAGCGCAGAAAGTCCATGGTTGCGCTTGGGTTGGTGAATACGCCATCTCGAACATAGCGCTCGGCGATGATGCCGGCAGCGGTTTCGAGGATTTGACTGGATGTGTGAGACCAGTTGTTGCTGGGTGCAGAAATGGTTCTGTGCATATCGCCTCCTTGATGATGACTCTGGTTTATGCACAGGGGTGATATATATCTGAAAATGTTTCGAAAAGCGGGCTGCAGAGTGAATGCGGAAAAGTTAAAAATTACTGACAGCGCTTATGTGATGAGTCAATAACAGGAGCTCATCATGAGACTAATTAAACTGAAAGAAGTACTGAACCTGACAGCCCTGTCCCGCGCCAGTGTATACCGCATGATGGCTGACGGAAAATTCCCAAGCTCTGTATCCCTCGGCGAGCGCTCCGTTGGCTGGGTAGAAGAAGAGATTTTGAACTGGATAGAAGAGCGAATTGCAGCAAGGGATGGCAGCTTGGCAGTGGGTAACATTTGAACTGGTAGAAGAAGGGGGACAGACTTTGCTGTCCCCCTTCTTCCCATATCTGACCGAATGTTGACTTTATCCACTGAATTGGGCGTAACCTAGTACATTGGACATAAACCCCTGTGTTGCCATAAAACCAATAAGGCCTCCGATAAACTGAGGGCCGATACTCCAAAATATGCGCTTGTAAAAAGCGTCTACAGCGCCGGTGGTTAGGTAAATATCGGGTCTGACAAAGTCCAGAAACAGGCGACCGATAAAAGCCCCTGTGCCGGTAAGCAAAGTGCCAGACACTAAAAAAGCCAACCATCCCCAAAAACCAACAGAGACATGGCTGTTGAATACAGTTACCAGCACCGTGATAAACATTAAGACAAAGCTAATTATCAAATATCGAACGTATCTATCCATTACAGCAACTCCTGAGTAAATCGGGCTCAGCCCTTTGATATTCGCTCCCCAATATGGCCGAAAATAAAATATCCCAAAATGGGATATTTTGCAACATGACTTACTATCCAGCCATGCAAAAAAGCTGGTTGGAACGCGAAGAATCGCTACGTAATGAACTGAAAGCAATGCGGAAAAGCGCAGGGCTTAGCCAAACTCAACTTGCGGAAAGACTCAACAAGCCTCAGAGCTTTGTTTCTAAATATGAAAGTGGTGAGCGACAACTGAGGATTTTGGAGTTGGAGGCTGTTTGCATCGCTTGTGGGGCATCAAGTGCTTCTTTCTTGGAGCGGTTTTTTAGAGTATATCCACTGGCCTAAATCCATTTCTTTCTCAGAGCTTTTGTACATATCTTGATTCAGTATCAAGAACAAGGCTCATGAGACTGAGGACCATTAAATTCTGTGGCCTGCCCACTGGATACCGTTCGCCGTATCTGGCACAATCATTTAGTTGTAGGACGTTAGAAGTAAGTCACTGGCGAACATTAATAAATAGCTAAAATACGCTTCTTCTCTGAACTGTGATCAAGTTACGCCAGAATAGTCTCGCTACCATTTGGCTCAATTAAGAAGAATCATCAAAAGGCTCAAGGATGGTCGAAGTAAAGCCAAGCAATACAACGATGCTGCCATTTCATAAGTCAGAAGCATTCTTGCTGGTTAGCAATGACGTTACTCAGTGTTACGGGTTTAACGAGTCATTGCTTCATTCTGACTTCCGTGAGAAACCTACCTGCTCGTGCCCCCATATTGGCGAGCCTGAAAGCAATTTTTTCGAATCAAAGCTTGGACTTGAGTCTAAGCATAGCGAATATCTCAAATCAACCATAGAGAAACGACTGCTTAAAGACGTCGGGTCATTTGAGAATTCCATAGCCAAGCCTGGTACCAATAAACCTCATTTTAACTGTTCTGACACTTACCGTTTGATGCAGCTTGCTGAGCACCGTCAAATGGCTATGAGCCGGGACTATCAATCAAAGTCGATAACATGAATAAATACCATTTTGCACCCGGTATGCGGGTAGTGATCAGAGATGCCGAGTGGCGTATTCGCCGCGCTGACAACAGTGGGGATGGTGGTTATCTGCTCACCTGCGACGGCATATCTGAGCTTGTTCGTGGCAAAGAAGGGCTGTTCCTGACCAAACTTGAACAGAACATCGAAATTCTTGATCCGGCAAATACCAAACTGGTCGAAGATGACTCGGCAAACTATCAGGCAGCACAGCTCTATATAGAAAGCCAGCTGCGTCAGCGAGTACCGACCGATAATTTGGTGCACTTTGGCCACCGTGCAGCAATGGACTCTATGCCATTTCAGCTCGACCCAACTCGCCTGGCATTGGCACAGCCCCGTCAGCGCATTTTGATCGCAGATGCAGTGGGTCTGGGTAAGACGCTTGAGGCCGGGATCCTTGTTTCTGAATTGATCCGTCGTGGTCGTGGTAAACGCATACTTGTGCTTGCGGTTAAATCGATGCTGACTCAGTTCCAGAAAGAGTTCTGGAGTCGTTTTGCCATCCCGCTCACCCGTCTGGATTCTGCGGGGCTGCAGCGCGTGCGCAATCGTATCCCAACCAATCACAACCCGTTTCATTATTTCGACAAGACAATTATTTCGATTGATACCTTAAAGCAGGACATCGAGTACCGTCATCATTTGGAAAATGCCTGGTGGGACATCATCGTCATCGATGAAGCGCATAACGTCGCAGAGCGTGGAACCAGTTCACTGCGCAGTAAACTGGCAAAACTGTTGGCCGGTCGCAGCGATACGCTGATTATGCTCTCGGCCACGCCCCACGACGGTAAGCCTGAAAGTTTTGCCAGCCTGATGAACATGCTGGACCCTACTGCCATCGCAAATCCGCAGCAATATGAGTACAGCGATTTTGCCGACAAGAATCTGGTAGTCAGACGCTTCAAAAAAGACGTTAAGGACCAAATGGTTGGTGAGTTCCCTGAGCGTCAAATCCACTCACTCAAGCGAAAAGCGACAGCCGCAGAAGAAGAAGTCTATCGACGTTTGATTGAAAGCAAGCTGCGTGATGATGACGACGATTCCCCTGCGACCAAAGGGCGTCTGTTTAAGGTCACACTTGAAAAAGCACTCTTTTCCAGCCCAATGGCCTGCGCCAGCGTTGTGCAAAACCGTCTTAAGCGCTTGCAAGCGCGCAAAGAGATAAACAGTCAAAGCCAGATCAACGAGCTGCAGTCGCTGCTGGCAGCCCTTAACAATGTCGATGCCAGTCAGTTCAGCAAGTATCAACTCTTGCTTGAGACCATCCGGGAAGACTTGCAATGGAAGCCCAACAAGGCTGATGACCGACTGGTCATTTTTACCGAGAGCATTAAAACCCTGGAATTTCTGGCTTCGCAGCTGCAGAAAGATCTCAAGCTTAAAGACGAGCAACTGGCAACATTGCGCGGCGATCAGGGTGACACAGTACTGATGGAAACCGTGGAGGCCTTTGGCAAGTCACAATCTCCGCTGCGACTGCTTGTCTGCTCAGATGTCGCTTCAGAAGGTATCAACCTTCACCATCAAAGCCACAAGATGATCCACTTCGATATTCCCTGGTCGTTAATGGTATTCCAGCAGCGTAACGGCCGTATCGACCGCTATGGCCAAAAACAGGTACCACAGATCCGCTACCTGCTGACGGAGGCGGCTGAGGAAAAAATTAACGGCGATATGCGTGTGCTTGAGGTGCTGATTAACAAAGATGAACAGGCGCAGAAAAATATCGGTGACAGCTCCGAATTCACCGGCAAATACAGTCAGGAAGAAGAAGAGCAACAAGTCTCTGACTTCATGATGATGGATGACGGCGCCAGCCTGTTCGAAGCGTTACTCAATACTAATGTTACCCAAAACACTGAGCATGATCTGTTTGGTGCGCTCTGCAGTGGTGTCAGTAGCGATAGCACAGCGGCTACAGCGAATGGGACCTCCCTGTTTGAGAGCGAACAGGCTTATTGCCAAAAGGCATTGGGAATGATCAAAGCCAGCGGTCAAACCATCCAGTACGATACCCTGCCCGATGGCACCTTATCGTTGGTGGCGCCCGATGACCTGCGTCGCCGCTTTGAGCGACTGCCACCAGAAATTGCGCCTGAGAATTGGGAGATTTACTTAAGTCAGGATAAGCAGGTAATCACCGATGCCATCATCCGGTCTCGCGGAGAACAGCACGCCTGGCCGTCGGTGCACTATCTGTGGCAGATAAACCCGGTTGTGCAATGGCTGGACGATAAGATGCAAGCCGCGTTTGGTCGCCATCAAGCGCCGGTGATGCGTTTACCCCATCTGTTTGATGCGGACGAGGACCACTACATCCTTTCTGGTTTGTTCCCGAACCGCAAATCTCACCCAATGGTCAACCCCTGGTGTGTGGTCAGTTTTAACCGCGAGCAATTAGTCGGCAGCGTGCCGTTCGCCCAATTTGTGTCGGAGCATCCGCAACTAGCTGGCAGACTGACCAACGCAGGGGGATTGCAGCGCAATCATCAAAGACAACAGCAACTGCTTGCAGCGGCAATAGACCATGCCAAAGAGGTGTTTGTGCAAGAGCGCAACGTCTTTGAAGCGCAGATAAATCAGCGCCTGACTGAGCAGCTGGCAAAGCTTGATGTACTCAAAGGCCGTCAGCTCACACAGCTTGAGTTGGATTTCGCAGAAAACAAGCAGCTCGAGTCGGTAAAACAAAATCGTAAAGAGCAGCGCCAGCGCGAAATAGAGCACAACTTCGAAAGTTATCTTGAATGGATCCAGGACACCATGACCACAGAAAAAGAGCCGTATATCCAGCTCATTGCAGTCATTACCGGGGCGGAGGGTTAACGTATGGCGCTGGTCGGCATCACTAACGAAAACGAATTCTACTCAAATCATTATCTGGGTGAGGTGTTCAGCAACGATATTCGCGATGTACTGGAACCCTGGACCGAGCAGGAAAGCGCAGCCCGGGAACTCGAACGCGTTGCCCGCGAAGCAGGAAAAGAAGTAGCCGCAGGCTACCGGGCTCCATGGAATCAACTGAGCTCCTTGGCCACGGCGTTTTTCCGGCAGCTAACCGAGCATGAAAAACAGCGTCAGCTCACGCAGCGTCTGAATGATCAGCGCAGTCGCTGGCAACCGCTGCTGCAGGCGCTGGGGTACGAGCTTACCCCACAAGTTCAGATGCTGGACGACAATGCGCCGCTGCCCTTGTTGGCGCGTTATAACAGCGCCGACGGCAGCCCCTGGCTGTGGATTGTTGAAGCCCACGATGCCGAAGAGGGAGAAAACGATCCGCTGTCGCTCTCACTGCTCAAGGCACAATTTCCGGCTGATGCAGAGCCTAAGCTGCGTGACGGCCTGCTTATCAACAGCCGTGGCGAGCCTCGCAGCTGGCAGGAGTTGCTCTCTGGCGTGGTGTTTACCCAGGCCGAGCCACCGCGTTTTGTACTCTTGTTGGGTAACCGGCAACTGTTGCTGCTCGACAGAACCAAGTGGGCGCAAAACCGTTTGCTGCGATTCGATTTTGAAGAAATCCTAAGCCGCCGGGAGACGGATACCCTCAAGGCGGTGGCGGCGCTGTTGCATAAGGACTCTTTGCTGCCAGGCAGCGGTGCGCCTTATCTCGACTCACTGGATGAGAATTCCCACAAGCACGCCTTCGGCGTTTCAGAAGATCTCAAATTCGCCCTGCGCGAGTGCATAGAGCTGCTGGGTAACGAGGCAATGAGTTACCTCATCGAGCGAGGGCTGGCCAGTTATACCGGCCAGAAGGCAGTCAGCCCGGATGAGCTGAGCCGTGAGTGCCTGCGCTACATGTACCGTCTGCTGTTCCTGTTCTATATCGAAGCGCGCCCGGAGCTGGGCTTTGCACCCATGACCGCCACGACCTACCTGCAGGGTTACAGCCTCGAAACCCTGCGCGATCTGGAGATGGTCTCCTTAAGCTCAGAAGAAGATCGCAACGGCCGCTACCTGCACGACAGCCTTGAGATGCTATTCAAGCTGGTGCGCGAAGGCTACAGCGGCGGCGTTCAGCGTCAGGGTGATTTGGGCGTGGCGGCGGGAGAGGAGCACCAAGGGCTTCTCAGCATCAACGATCATCAGTTCCGCGTACCAAAGCTCGAAAGTCATCTGTTCGCGGCAGATAAAACCCGTCATCTCAATCGCGTGGTGTTTCGTAACGAAACGCTGCAACAAGTCATTCAGGCCATGTCCCTCAGCCGTCCCGGCAAAGGGCGTTTCAGTCGTCGTGGTCGTATTTCCTACCGTCAGCTCGGCATCAACCAGCTGGGGGCGGTGTACGAGGCGCTGCTTTCCTATCGCGGCTTCTTTGCCAGCGAAGATCTGTATGAGGTGAAAAAAGCGGACAGCGACTTCAATGAGCTGGATACCGGTTATTTCGTCAGCGCCGACGACATTGGCAAGTATCGGGAAGACGAAAAAGTCTACAACCCAGGTGGTAGTCTGCGCATCCATCGCAAGGGCAGCTTTATCTACCGCATGGCTGGTCGAGACCGGGAAAAATCCGCGTCTTACTACACACCGGAGGTGCTGACCCGCTCCCTGGTGAAATATGCCCTGAAGGAGCTGTTTAAAGAGCAGATCGAGCCCATTGCCGACCCCCATGCCAAGGCCGATGCGATTTTAAACCTCACCGTCTGCGAGCCTGCCATGGGCAGCGCGGCCTTCTTGAACGAAGCCATAAATCAACTGGCGGAGGCGTATCTGCACCATAAGCAAGCCGCCGAGGGCAAGCGTATTGCGCAGGACCGCTATACCAGCGAGTTGCAGCGGGTAAAAATGTATATCGCCGACCACAATGTCTATGGGGTTGACTTAAACCCGGTAGCGGTGGAACTGGCCGAGGTATCGCTCTGGCTTAACGCCATCAGTGGCGATGCCTTTGTGCCCTGGTTTGGATACCAGCTCTATAACGGCAACTCGCTGATTGGCGCCCGCCGTCAGGTATTTAATGCAAGCGAACTGAGCTTTAAAAAGGCCAAGGACCCAAGCTGGTTAAACAGCGAGCCGCGTGAGCTGCCCATGGCCAAAGCCCGTGAGGCCAGGCAAATTTTCCACTTCCTGCTGCCCGATCCCGACATGGCCAATTACAGCGATAAAACCGTTAAGGCCCGCTATCCTGAGGCGTTTAAACAGCTCAGTGAATGGCGCAAAGCCTTTGCCGCCAGCTTTAAGCCGGATGAAATTATCGCCCTGCAGCGCATCAGCGCCAAGGTCGAGGCATTGTGGCAAACCTACCGCCAACAGCTAAAAGCTGAACGCGCCAAAACCGCCGACAGCTATGCGGTGTGGCCGGCCCCCAGCGCCGTAAGCATCCATGAAAGTTTAAGCAGCAAGGATGCCACCCTAAACAATCGCCACAATGACAGCAGCAGTTACCAAAAACTGCGTTGGGTGATGGACTACTGGTGTGCCCTGTGGTTCTGGCCCCTCGACAAGGTCGAAGAGCTGCCGGACCGCGGCGACTGGCTGTTTGACCTGGAAACCCTGCTCGATGGTGTGGTGCAAACCCAAACCACCGCAGAGTTTGAGCTGGCCCCTGGGGGGCAGCTGGGGCTGCTGGAGCCCGCCGCCGGCGAGCAGATATCCCTCTTCAGCCAAACCGGCGTGCTGCAGCGCAACAAACTCTTTGCTGCCTTGCCGCGCCTGGCGGTAGTGGATGAGATTGTCCGCGCTCAGCGCTTCTTCCACTGGGATCTGGAGTTCAGCGATATTTTTGCCGAGCGCGGTGGCTTTGATCTGATGCTCGGTAACCCGCCCTGGCTTAAGGTGGAGTGGCAAGAGGCTGGGGTGCTCGGGGATTTTGAGCCTGAATTCGTACTGCGTAAATTATCTGCGACCAAGCTGACAAGTCTGCGGGAGGATGCCTTCGAGCAGTATCCTGCGCTGGAGACCGCCTGGCGCATTGAATATGAGAGCTGTGAAGGCACCCAGAATTTCCTCAATGCGCTGCAGAATTATCCGGTGCTGAAGGGGACTCAGACCAATCTCTATAAGTGCTTCCTGCCACAGGCCTGGCGCTTGGGGGCGGAACAAGGCGTCTCAGGCTTTTTGCATCCTGAAGGAATCTACGATGACCCCAAGGGCGGAACAATGAGGGCTTCGGTTTACCCACGTTTGCGGGCGCACTTTCAATTCCAGAACGAGCTGAGCTTGTTTGCTGAAGTTGATCATCATGCCAAATTCAGTAGTAACATCTATTGCGTGCAACCTAGAGATATCCAATTTGACAATATTTCAAACCTGTATGCTCCCCAGACTATTGATGCTTGTTTTAATCACAATGGTGCTGAAGATGTCCCGGGTATAAAAGATGAACAGGAAGTTGATGGCAAAATAAAAGTCACTTGGAACACTGCGGGGCACCGTAGTCGTTTGGTATCTATTGGTAGTAAAGAGCTCAAACTGTTTGCACGGCTGTACGATGCGGAGGGCACCCCTGCTAATCAGGCCAGATTACCCGCTTTGCATGCGGACCAATTGGTTGCAGTGTTAGAGAAATTCGCTGACCAGCCTAGGCGTTTAGGTGATATACAGGGAGAGTATTTATCCCTGGAAATGTGGCATGAAACCAATCAGCAAACAGATGGGACAGTTGAACGCCAAACCAAATTCCCAGAGAACACTGCACAGTGGATCCTCTCAGGCCCACACTTTTTTGTTGGAACACCATTTTATAAAACCCCCCGTGCCAACTGTACCTTAAATAGCGATTATGACTGCCTCGATCTGCTCACCCTGCCGGACGACTACCTGCCGCGCACCAACTATATTCCGGCCTGTGATGCAGAGGAGTATGCCCGCCGTACTCCTCGGGTGACCTGGACCGAGCCGGGAGAAGAGCAGCCCAAAAAGGTAACGGAGTATTACCGGTTGATTATAAGAGCAATGCTTTCTCAATCTGGCGAGAGAACCCTGATTGCTGCGATTGCGCCACCAGAAAGCGCACATGTGAATGGAGCTCGCACTTATACGTATTCTTCATTGGATCTATTGCTTGAACATGCCAGTCAAGTGATATCTGTGCCATATGACTTCATGTGCAAGTCAACCGGCAAAGCAAATCTGCATCAGATGCTGGATGATTTCTCTCTTGCATCTTTCTCCTACGAACAAAAGCAGTATGCATTTGTGCGACTGCTCGCTCTCAATTGCGTGATTGACAAGTATTCCGACCTTTGGGAAACAACATTTGATGGTGACTTTACTCATCAACGCTGGAGCCGCGATCTACCGCAGTTGCCACAAAGCTTTTTCTCCAAACTCACACCCCATTGGCAGCGCGACTGTGCCCTGCGCACCGACTATAGCCGCCGTCAGGCGCTGGTGGAAATTGATGTTCTTGTGGCCCAGGCCCTGGGGCTGACGCTGGAGGAGCTGCTTACCATCTACCGGGTGCAGTTCCCGGTGATGCGCCAGTACGAGGCCGATACCTGGTATGACCAAGTGGGCCGCATCATCTTTACCCCCAGCAAGGGGCTGGTCGGCGTTGGCCTGCCGCGCACCGCCCGTAAAGCAGACCTTAAGGCCGGTATTGTTTATGAGGTCGATAGCCCAGAGTGGACGGGGGCTGATTCAGGCAAAGCGGGCTCGGATCTCGCCATCGGTTGGGACGATATCAAGCATCTGACCCAGGGCACTGTCAGCGTCACTTTCGATGATGACACCCGCCCCGATGGAGCGATGCGCCGCACCATCACCTGGAAAGCGCCCTTTATTAAGCCCGACCGTGAGGATGATTACCGCGTCGCCTGGGCGTTTTTTGCCAATCAGGGGTGACGCAATCAAGTGGCAATAAGACATCGATAAGAAAACTGAAACTGGGGCACAAAGCCGGCAGCGGCTTTGGCAATCTTGCAGGATAAAAAGATGCATCAATACCGATTACCCGAAGAACTGGACAACGTGAGTCAACAGCAAGCCGATTCGACCCGTGATACGGTGGAGCAGGAACTCGACGCGCTGGACACTGTGATAAATGAAGCCGAGCAGAAACGGCGTGGTGATTTTTATACGGACGCCTATCAGCGTCAGCGCGGTTATGACGAGTTGTACCGCCACGGTTTTGGTAAAACCGTGGTTATTGATACCGAGTTGGAGGGGCGGCTTAGTTTTCGCGTCTCCCAGGCAACCAGCGACTACGCCAGTACTCGACTGGGTTTTGCGACCCCTAACTCGCCCCTTGGCAAGCTGTGTCGGATTGCCAAGTTGGGCATGAGCCACGAAAGTCCAAAATGGGGCAGCTATACAATCGTCGAGATCCGCAATTTTGCGCGTTATAGTGGCAAAGACGCTGCCGAGCATATCCGCAATTTTCGGGTAATGGAGTCTCAGGCGCTTTCCCTTGGCAAAAAGGACAGTGGCTTTAATGCTATCGTCAGCAACCTGCGTGCAGCCTTGGGACGTTGGTTTGCTGATAGCAAGTTGGTACAGATTCAGCCTTCTTCTGTTGAGGCGTTACCTGTGGGTGACGCTCCACTTAGCCAAGGTCCCTCCCCTGTGGATATGGAGTTTGAATTTGATTTTGACGAGCCGGTAATACTCGATGAGGCAGAAGCGCAGCCGGACAATCAGTATGATATCTTTGGCCGCAGTGAGCAGGTGCAGGATGATTACTATGGCCTCAGCACTTACTTCTTTTTGAATCCGACCGATGAGCAGCTTGAGATCATGACCAACAGTGCCGGCGCGGGGCCGATGTTGGTAGAAGGGGTGGCGGGCTCGGGTAAAACCTGTGCAGCCCTTGGCCGTGCCAAGACTCTGTGCGATCTGGCGCGCTCGACCGATGACGAGCAGTTCAACAGTGACTTTTTAGCCGAGAGCAGTATTGGCTTTGTACGCACCGGTGAGCTGGTGCAATACCTGCGCGCATCCTGCCTCGAGCTAGATATTGGCCAGTTCCCGGTTGAGGAATATGCCAGCTTGGTCTATGAGCTGAGCCAATCACGTAATCTTTTAGTTGAGTTACGCAAGGCGCCCAATTTAGCGGTCGATGATGCGGTTGTATTGGATGATGCTGAGCAAGAGCCTATCAATGACATGGGGGATAGTGCTGATAGTACGGCAGTGGTTAACGGGAAATCCCAGACCCGATTTCATCACCTCGGACGACAGCCTGATTATGACTTTAGGGATGAAACCTCAATGGCATGGCTTCGTCACGTTAGCGCTGTGATTGGCTGGCGTATCGCCGATGATTTACAGCAACAGCTGGTGGCGCTCAGCCTGCCAGAAAATATCCAAAGCGATAAATTTATTGCAAAAAACGGTAATGCTGACACCTTGCTTGCTTTGGTGAAGGAGCGATTATCCACTTACTATCAGCCAATTTTGGCGCAGTTACGGGAGCAAACAACCGCTCCTTTTGCGCTTGATCGGGTGATCAGTAAAATCTATCAGGCCCATCGGCAGCTAGAGCGTGAATTGTTTGATAGAAGAGCTAAATGGGTAAATCCTAGTGTTGAACAGTGGCGTACCATCCGTGATGATAAGGCTGCAGTGGCATTACTACGAAGCCACGGTGTTATTTTCGTGGAATATAAGCGACATCTCAGTAAGGCCGGACTGACAGGTATCCTTGTTGAAGTTAAGGAAGATCTGCTAAATCTTATCCATCAAGGGGTAAGTATTTTTGCTGCCGATGAGATAGTGCCTTTACCACTGACAGATATTGAACAGCTATGGTCAAGCTTACAGCAAGAGGGGCCGCGGTTTATTGGCGAATTTGCTGATGGACTCAAGGTGTCGATAATATTTGCCAAGGATTTTGATGACCTCAATATGCGCATCATCAATAAAACCCTATTGGCAAAATTGGATAAACGGATATTCAATATCACCGAAGCCAGCCCATTTTGTCGGCAGATTTTAGCTGGGCAAAAATCAACTTCCTTAGAGAAAGTCTTAAAAAATCAGTTGCAACGTATTTACCGTAAATGGCAGTTTGCTGAGCTTTATCGAGATGCCATGTTGCAGCCTTATCATACAGATAAACCTAAAGCTGACACTGTAAAGCAGCGTTTATCGCAGTGGCAGGATATTGCCGACCGTTTAAAGGATAGGTTATTGGCTGAGCATGACAAAGATTTGCTGCTTTCGCTGGCGCATATCATGACGCGAGACCTTCCTTCTGATGCCCCTGTTCCCGCGCACATGGCGGTGTCCAGCTATAACCGCTCGGTGTTTATTGATGAGGTGCAGGACTTTACTGAGCAGCAGATTTTCTTAATGGCTGAGCAGGCTGATCCTAAATATCACGCAGTGACCTTGGTGGGGGATATGCACCAGCAACTTGGTCGCGGTAATGTGCGCGATATTGAGGCTTGTTTTCCGTATCGACCATTGAGTCGTTATCTGCTCAAGGAGAATAAACGTCAAGAACGTGCACCGCAGTTGGCCGCCACTGCCATGCTGTTCCGTGCGCTGGTGCAACAAGACTCGCGTTTAGTCGATGCAGAAAATATAGCGAAGTGGCAGCGGGACAGTGCGCAGGGTGATAGTCGCCAGTTTTATGATGTACGTTTCGATGGCGTGGATGAGTTGCTGTTGGACGTGATTGAGCGCCAGCCCCATGGCCGAACCATTGCCGTAGTTTGCCCGGAAAAATCCATGGCAATTTCGCTGGAGGCTCGTTTGCGTGGGCCATTGGCCAGTCGAACCAGTCGAAGCTCGCATGTTGCAGACCGCATCGACTTGGCGAAGAAATACATGGTGCATTTTTCATGTGCTGAGCATGTTAAGGGCCTTGAGTTCGATACCTTAATCTATGCGGGCCTGGAGCATGTTGATTGGGATGATGCCCACCAGTTGAACAAGATTTATGTGACCTTGTCACGTCCTCGTAAACAGTTGGTGATGTTTGGCGATAGCGCCGGTTTGCCTGCTGTTGTACGCGATTGCCTGCTGCCTGCAACTGATATGGAGAGCTACTAATGTTACCTTCGGTTGTGAGTCGGCAGGTAGCCGACAGTGTGGCTGCCTTTTTGCGCGCCGCCTTCCCGATGAACTGCCCACTGTTTAGTGAACCTGCCGGCAGTGTACATAGCCAGGATGGCCATCAAACACTGGAGAAGTTTCTGGCGCAGCCGGAAGCACTATTAAAGGGGCCTTACCTCTCGGCCTTGCTGCCATTTAGGCAAAGCACACTGGCATTGGATTTTTTTGCGCATCTGACATTGTCATTTCCTCCCCATGCGCATCAGGCGCGTGCGTTTGAGCGATTGGGCGCAGCCGAACCTTTGCCAACGCTGGTGGCCACCGGCACAGGCTCGGGCAAGACCGAGTGCTTTATGTATCCGCTGCTGAATTACTGTGCGGGTACGCCAGGGGCGGGCGTGAAGGCCATCATCATTTACCCGATGAATGCGCTGGCCACCGATCAGGCCAGCCGATTTGCCAAAGCAATCTCCGCCGATCCTCAACTGCAGGGCAGGGTGACCGTCGGTTTGTTTGTTGGCGATAGCGAGGAGTATCCGAGCAAGCGCATGCTGGCCGATAAAGTGATTACCTGCAAGCACACGCTGCGGGAGAATCCGCCCGATATTCTGCTGACCAACTACAAGATGCTGGACTATTTGCTGATGCGTCCGGTTGACCAGGCGTTGTGGCGTTATAACACTCCCGGTATGTTGCGGTATCTGGTGGTGGATGAACTGCATACTTTCGATGGTGCGCAGGGATCGGATTTGGCCTGTTTGGTGCGCCGCTTGAAGCATCATATCGGGGTGGATAGCAGTCGCTTTGCCTGTGTGGGAACCTCTGCCACCGTGGGTGACGAACTTGGGCAGCTGCTTGAATATGCGACTGCGATTTTCGATCAGCAATTTGATGACAGTGCAGTTATCCGGGAAGACCGTTACCGCGCCAGTGAGTTCTTAGACGGCTATGAGCTTAGCCATACGCACTTCCCTCAAGTTGATAAGGCATCCCAACTGTTGCCGCAAAACTATGGTAGTCCGGTGGATTATCTGAACGCTCAAATTCCGCTTTGGTTCCCCGAGAGTGACTTGGTGCTGCCTGTGGATTTGGAAAGTGACCATGGCCGTCATATGCGGATTGCGTTAGGCGAGTTACTCCGTGGCCACAGTATGCTGCATGTGTTACTCAATGACTTACAGCAAGGTATCCTCTCAGAGCAGCAGTGCTGTGACACCCTCCAAGTGATGCTGGCAGTCACTGCCGAGCATGCAAAGTATGTGTTGCAAAGTTTTGTGGCCTTGATTGCTCAGGCTCGCCTGTCGGTTTCTGAATCTGAAGCAGATAAACAAAAGCGTTTGGCTGAAGGTAAGCCCAGACCAGTTAGGCCCTTTGTACAATTGCGCTCACAGCTTTGGTTGCGGGAGTTACGGCGTCTGGTCGCCAGTGTGCAATCCGAACCCATTTTAAAATATGCCGATGACTTGGTTATTGATGAACGAACCCACCATCTTCCTGTAGTGCATTGCCGTGATTGCCATGCAACCGGTTGGGCCAGTATTCGTCATGGTCAAAGTGCCAAGTTAGAAACCGAGTTGGACGATATCTATCGTCAGTTCTTCGACCATGGCCGCTCTGTTGTGCTGGCATTTCCGGATAGGAGCGATAAGCCTGCCAGTGGCCAGCATCAGAAGCTCTGTACCGGGTGTTTGACCCTGAACCGGCAGACTAATGCGCAGTGCAATCACTGTGGTCATGATGAGCTGCTGCCGGTGTTAATTCCGGATATGCTCAAAGAGCGCAAGGATGAGCTGGAGTTCGCCAACGAATGTCCTTTCTGCCACAGCAAGGAGGGCATTTCGATCCTTGGGTCTCGTGCTGCCAGCCTGTCTGCTGTGATGATCCACCAGCTATATGGCAGCCGTTTCAACGAGCATAAGAAACTCATCACCTTCTCGGATTCGGTGCAGGATGCGGCTCACAGAGCCAGCTTTTTCACCGCTCGCACCTGGCCTTTGATGGTGCGTGGACAAATTGGCAGCTTGTTACCAACAGATGGCGTTATTTCGTTAGATGCTTTTGCCAGGAGGGTTTGCGAGCAGACACGAGCCGACGCCAAGGATGATGCTCACTTCGCTGCCAACTTTATTGCTCCGAATATGTTGTGGCTCAATGATTATCAGGAGCTAAAACAACAAGGTCAGTTGCCTGAAAAGTCAGATCTGCCCGAACTGGTCGGCTTGCGGTTGGATTGGGAGGTTTATAGCGAATTTACCTTGCGTGCCGGTATTGGCCGTACACTGGAAGTGACCGGGTTTGCGAGCGCTGGCATCGATATCGAACGATTTAACCCGGCAATTGCGGCTCTCCATCAGCATTTGAACGAAGAATTCGGTGAGCTGATGAGAGGAGTGAGTGCGGAGCAAGTCGCCCATCTGGCTTTAGGGGTTGTTTGGCGTATGCGTCAAGCCGGCGCAGTGATGCACCCAGCCTTCGAGAGTTACCGCCGTGATGGTAAAACCTTCTTAATGACTCAGAAGGAACGAACATCACGTTATATGCCGTCGATCGGCCCCCGTACCCGAAAGCCCTCCTACGTTACGTTTGAGAAGATCAATGGTTTCCAGCGCTTAATCGGCGCCAAATCCAATCCAAGTTGGTATCAGCATTGGATTAACCGCACACTTAATAATGGCGATAACGTCTTTATCAGCAGTGTGCATGAGAATCTGTTGCAGTCTTTGCTGAAGGCCCTGCTGCGTGCCGGGATTCTTGTCAGCTTTGAGACCTCGGGCAGAGAGGCATGGGGACTTGCCCCTTCCGCATTGGTGGTGAGTCGTGATGTGGTTCGACTGAACTGCTCCTGCTGCCGGGAAGTTATTCATGCGCCTGCTGATCAGGCATGGCAGTGGAAAGATGCGCCTTGTATGTCGCTGCGTTGTGAAGGCCATTATCAACAAGTGGATAACCATTCCAGCTGGCAGTGGGACAATCTGGATGTGGCTCGTGTCGTAGGCGCCGAACATACAGGCCTGTTAACCCGGGAGACAAGAGAGGCAACCGAGCAGTCATTCTACAAGGGCCACCAGCCGTGGCATATCAACCTGCTTTCTGCTACGCCCACTCTGGAGATGGGTATTGATGTGGGCGACCTGTCAACGGTATTGCTTTGCTCTGTACCGCCGGCGCAAGCGAATTACCTGCAGCGCATTGGTCGTGCCGGGCGTAAAGATGGCAATGCGCTGAACATTACGGTTGCAGAGGGTAATCCGCACGATCAGTTCTTTTACCAAGAACCGCTGGAAATGATGCAAGGACAGGTGCAGGCCCCGGGGGTATTCCTCAATGCGGTAGCCATCCTTGAGCGTCAGCTGGCGGCATTTTGTATGGATAATTGGGTGAAAACCGGTGTCCCAGCTTCTGCCATCAGCAAGAATGTCAAACAGATGCTGGATGAAGTGGAGTCTGACCGGAAATCAGGCTTCCCTTACAACTTTTTACGCTATGTAGAAGATCATCGGGTTGAATTACAGAACCGCTTCTCTTCAATTTTCCCCGATATTGCCTCGGATACTCTCCAGCATTTGCAGCAGTATCTTATTGGTGAGTCCAGTACGCGTTCTTTGGTGCAGCGAGTGGACAGTGCCTTGAATCTGTTGCTTGAGGATCGCAAGTCACTGCGGGCACGAATTGACAAGTTAAAACGCAGTATTGAGAAGCTTGAAAGTTCTCCTCGTGATCAGAATTTTGATAAAGACATGGGGGAACTGGCCTCTGAGCGACAGGCATTGATGGCTCTGGTCAATCAAATCAACAACAAACAGACGTTGAACTTCTTCACTGACGAGGGGCTCCTGCCCAATTATGCCTTCCCTGAAGCCGGGATTACGCTGCGTTCTGTGTTGTGGCGACGCAAGGACAATGAGGGGAGTGAGGTCAAAGAATACCAGAACACCACCTTCGAATATGAACGTCCTGCTTCAACTGCACTCGCTGAGTTGGCACCTCTCAATAACTTTTATGCGGGAGGGCATAAGGTCGAAATTGAACAGATCGACCTGAAATTATCTGAACCTGAGAACTGGCGGATCTGTTGTCATTGCAATTACAGCGAGAATATCGATCAGACCGGCGATCCGCATAAATATTGTCCCAAATGCGGCTCCCCAGGATGGGTTGATGCCGGGCAAAAAACAACCTTGCTGAAATTACGCCAGGTTTACGCCAGGGCGAATGCGCGTGACAGTTTGATTGGCGATGAGAGTGATAGCCGTGAACTAACTTTTTTCCAGCGACAACTTCTGGTGAGTTATGAGCCGGAAGACGTTGCTGCTGCTTATGCTATCGATGAAGGTGAAGTGCCGTTTGGTTTTGAGTTTTTGAGCAAAGTTACGCTGAGAGATATCAACTTCGGTAAACAGATCGACGATGCAACAGAGTTCCTTATCGCGGGTGATAAAAAGCGTCGCACCGGATTTAGGGTCTGTTTGGGCTGCGGCATGGTGCAACGTCCCCGAGACCATGAGGCGCGACATGACTTGAGTTGTAAGTATCGAGCTGAACCGGAAGCAGCAAAGTTCGAGGATTATCTTTACTTATATCGTCAGTTAGAGTCTGAGGCGCTGCGGATTCTGCTACCAGTATCCAGTTACAGCTCAGATCGTATCGTGGAGGCATCTTTAGGTGCTGCGATTCAACTGGGGCTCAAACACTACTTCAAAGGCAACGTGGACCACTTGAAAGGGGTGGTCTATCGTGAGCCAGAAAATGAAGGTGAATCTTGGCGCCAGTATCTGGTTATTTATGATACTGTTCCCGGTGGCACGGGCTCCTTGAAGGAGCTGATGCGCACGCCGGACAATTTGTTGCATCTTTTGAAACTTGCCCATACCGCATTGCAGGAGTGTAGTTGCAACCATGACATCAGTAAGGATGGTTGTTATCGTTGCGTTTATGCATATCGCGACCGGGGGAGAATGAAGCAGGTCTCCCGCAATCAAGCCAGGCAAATATTGGCAAAGATTCTAGACAACAGTGACAAGCTCCATTCGGTGCAAACCATCAATAACATCCCGCTTGATGTCATGATGGGCTCAGAACTGGAAAAGCGCTTTATCACTCGATTGCAGGAAGACAAAACACTGATCGTGACTCGCAGTTATGCACATCCTGGAGCTGGCTGGGTGATCAATACTCGCGGGGAGCCTTCTATCGTTTGGCATCTAAGAGCGCAGATTGATCTGGGACCCAAAGACGGGGTAGGTATTCCAAGCCGTCCTGATTTTGTTCTTTACCCTGTACCACAATCCTCTGCAGTGAAACCAGTCGCAATTTTTCTCGATGGTTTTGTATTCCATAAAGAGACAGTTGATGAAGATGTACAGAAGCGACAAGCCATCAAAGACAGTCTCAATTATCGTGTTTGGACCATTACTTGGCGCGATTTGAATGAAGCTGGCTGTAAGCATATCCAGGATGTGCTTGGGTTAGGGCACAATCCTGACATGAAGCAGCCTAAGTTTTATTCTCTTTTCCATGACATGACCTTTGCCACTTTGGAAGGGGCTGTTCGTGAACGAAACAGCTTTGACTTATTGCTCGACTATATAGCTGAGCCTGTTGTGAAGGACATGCAATGGCAAAAGTTGGCAGCGGCCCATGCCTGGGTATGGCTCAATGCTATAAAGTCTCAAGACGCCGGCATTCGCCAAAAGTTCGCATACGAAATGCATGAAAACGCTCCTCATCATAGGCAGTCACAGCTTTTGCCTGATGAACCATTTGTATTTGGTGGTTTACTGGATAGCTGCGAGTCCTCACAGCGGTTTATTGAGCTCGCTTCTGTACTGGCGCAGCGTTTTATCAATCCTTCAACTTCTGCGGCAATGATGAGAGCCGCTTTGCAATTGCATGTGAGCTTTGATGATCGCTACACCAAGGATGAGGGGTATGAACGAGGGCTTAACGGTTTCTGGCGACTGGTGAATTTGCTGCAGTTTTTGCCCGGGATGTCATTCAGCAGTCGTAAGGCAGTGCACAGCCCTCAAGTGCAAGTGGTTGTTGAGCCGGCAGTGCAAGAGGTTGAAATTCAAGATAGTGGCAACTGGAGTGAAGCCATCGAGTTAGGCTTGCTAACGGCTCAAGAGGTTAGCCTGTTGCAAACATTAACTTGGCCTATGCCAATCATGGGTTATCCGTTACAAAACGAATTCGGTGAGATAGTTGCTGAGGCAGATATCGCATGGCCTGAAAATAAAACAGCACTCATCTTTGAAGATCAGGCTTCTGCTGCACCCTTTATTAACAGTGGTTGGACGGTCGTTGTCGGCCAGATCAGCAAGGAAACAATACGGTCTTTATCTGGAGGTAAGGCATGACAGTTCAGTCGCCCAAAGTAGCACTCTCTGACGGCTTTCTTGGTGCTTTTGCTCGGCTCCCCAAAGCACAACAAAAAAAAGTGCAGGAGTTCATTTCGAAATTTAGACAGGACCCCACAAGTAATGGTCTGAATTACGAAAAGATCCACGATGCCCGCAGTCAAAATGTACATTCAGTTCGAATTGATCAGACCTATCGCGGTATCGTGCTAAAGCCTGAACAGGGTTCAATTTACATGATGATGTGGGTCGATAAGCATGACGAGGCCTATGATTGGGCTCGTCGCCATGACTGTTCGATCCACCCTCTCACTGGGGCAATTCAAGTAGTTGACACCAGCTATATTAAGGCTGTGCCAGAAGTCTTGGAGGTGCCAGCGGCTGAGATTCAAAAACCAAAGCTATTATCTGCCTATACAGCTGAACAGATATTGGCATTGGGGGTTCCACCTGTATTCATCAAACAAGTCATGGCTTTGACCGATATTGCTGATTTCCAGTCGTTAGAGCAAGTTATGCCCGCGGAGGCGTGGGAGCCTCTGCATTGGCTAATAGAAGGGTTTGATTATCAGGAAGTGTTAGAAGAATTTAATGACCATCCTGACTCCCCGGTCGATACTACGGACTTTTCTGAGGCTATCTCACGAAGCAAGCGTCGATTCTATGTTGTTGAAAATGAACAAGAGTTGATTCAGATGCTCAATGCGCCATTGGAGAAATGGCGCGTATTTTTGCACCCTAGCCAGCGTAAGCTGGTGGAGTCTCCTGCAGCGGGACCTGTTCGAGTGCTTGGTGGCGCTGGAACGGGGAAGACCGTGGTTGCTATGCATCGCGCTCGTTGGTTGGCACAACGCCTGGTGGATCAACCGGGCAAAAAAGTTCTGTTTACAACGTTCACTCGCAATTTAGCTGCGGATATCCGAAATAACTTGCAGCGTCTTTGCACTAGGGAGGAGATGGCTCGTATTGAGGTAGTCAATATTGATGCCTGGATCACTGATCAGCTTAAACGGCATGGCTACGACTTTAAGGTCGTGTATGACAATGACGAGGGGCGTCGCAGATGCTGGCAATATGCCATGCAGCAGGCTCCTGCAGAGTTAGGTTTACCAGAAGGTTTCTATGCCGAAGAATGGCTGCGAGTTGTTCAGCCTAACTCGGTTTATACCCGGGATGAGTATCTGAAGGTGAGTCGTTTAGGTCGCGGTACCGCCTTATCTCGAATTCAACGTGCCAAGATATGGCCTGTTTTCGAAGAGTTTCGCTCCCAGATGGACCGCGCCAAACTTCGAGAAATGGCTGATGCCACCCACGAGGCTCGCGTACTGTTTAAGGAGAAGCAACTGCAGTTGCCCTACAGCAGCATCGTAGTAGATGAGGCCCAGGATATTGGCTCTCCCGCTTTTACACTGATCCGCAGCTTGGTGCCTGAATCACCGAATGACCTGTTTATTGTTGGAGATGGTCATCAACGAATTTACCGTAACAAGGTTGTGCTCGGGCACTGCGGTATTAATGTTCGTGGTCGTCGCAGTAAGAAGTTGAAAATAAATTATCGCACTACAGAGGAAACCCGGAAGTTTGCAGTTGCACTGCTGTCTGGGGTCCAAGTTGATGATCTCGATGGTGAGCAAGATGCCGGTAATGATTACTTATCTCTGCTACATGGTGATAAGCCCACAATTACCCATGCCGCTGATTTCAAGTCAGAGGCATTAACGATAGTAAACCAGATTAAGGCCCTTTTGGCTGATGGAATTCGCTCGCAGGATATTTGCCTCACTGCTCGTACTAAGCACATCTACGAGCGTTATGCATCAGCATTGAACGAAGGCGGAATCCCTACTTTTATTCTGGGTCATGACAGTGCGGATAGTGGTCTAAAAGAAGGTGTCCGTGTTGCAACCATGCACCGGATTAAGGGGCTTGAGTTTCAATACGTGTTCCTGGCAAGTATAAATGACGGGGTAGTCCCTGAGCCGAAAGCTGTAAATTCAGAGGATCCTGTAGAGCAACGCGATGCAATCTTCAACGAGAGGGCGTTACTGCATGTAGCAGCAACCCGTGCAATTAAAGGACTATTCATCAGTTCCTCTGGAAAGCCCAGTCAATTATTAGTTGTATGGTGACTGTAACCTGAGAGTTACCTCTGTTGTTTTGATTGAAGATCCGATATCTTTATCAAAACGAGTAACTCTCATCTTTTCAAGATGATGAGTGAGATCAAATTGTGCCTAAGTGTAATAACTTACCGATTCATAATGCTCAACGCTTGCTCAACTGACAAGACATGCCTGCCTAACCCTACAGTAGAGATTTCATCTGAACTAGTCGTTCTAGAGGGCCAAGTAATTTCCTGTTTTGCCACTAAGGACTAATCTGGTTTTGTCAGTTCGAAATCAACTTCGAGGAAAGATATACTTTTTCGTAATATTGTAATAGATCATCCAGCGCTTTATCGGCCATGTCTCGTACGTCTTTCCAGTTTGAGGTTTGGATTAAACTTTGCTGGCTTCTCAATTGATAAGTAGAACCATGTTGGTATGGGTCACACGCATGTAATGATGGTGAGGTTACTTGCGATGACCTTCGATACAGAATGCCTTGAGATTTGATGGATAGGTCAAGGTCGTTAGTGCTATTTGATATGATTGTGATTGCCCATAATACCCAACGTTCGAGTTAGCGTTTATGGTGACGCAGCAAAGTTTCATTTACAGTCGCTGCGCCCTATCAAAAATCTGGATGCTTACCGGGCAAAAAATTGCCCGCTGAGCAAAAAATTGCCCGGAACTGGGCAAGAAATTGCCCAGCATGAAAAGGCATTTTATGTATTCATTGTAAATCAGGGTGTTATGTTTTGGCATGAGAGTTGCTCTTCATCAAACAGGTTTATCCAAAACCTCTTTGAATTTTTAAAAAGGAATTTATCATGCCAACACCATGTTATATCTCTATCGAAGGCCAAACTCAGGGCAACCTCACTGCCGGCGCCTTTACTGCGGAATCCGTCGGTGACATCTTTGTGGAAGGTCATGAAGACGAGATGCTGGTTCAGGAGTTCAATCACATTGTGACTGTGCCAACCGATCCTCAGTCTGGTATGCCTTCCGGTCAGCGTGTGCACAAGCCGTTCAAGTTCACCGTCGCGCTGAACAAAGCCGTTCCCTTGATGTACAACTCACTCTCTTCCGGTGAGAAACTGACCAAGGTTGAGCTCAAGTGGTACCGCACTTCTATCGAAGGTAAGCAAGAGCACTTCTTCACGACCAAGCTGGAAGGCGCCACCATCATTGATATCAACTGTCATATGCCTCACTGTCAGGATCCCAACAAAGCCGACTTTACTCAGTTGGTTGAAGTGTCCATGGCCTATCGCAAGATAGACTGGGATCACGTCAGCGCCGGTACCTCTGGTGCCGACGATTGGCGTAAGCCCATCGAAGCATAATTCAGTCAACGACTGATTTGCTTGAATGTATGCGGGCGTTTGCCCGCATACATTCTGCTATCTGATACAAGGTTTTTCCAAGTAGCGTCTCAATGGCAATAAAAGAGTGATTCTATCGGATTAGAGTCAGGACGAACTCGAACAAGGATACCGGCTATGTTTTATCTTGGCAGTGGTTTGCGGTTTCATTTCAAGGCAGAAGCGGAGGCGGACGATAGTTTCAACCTGCTGTCGTTTGATTTTGATGAGCAGTTGTCCTCGCCCTTCATGGGAGAGTTGATATTACTGAGCCGCAGGGATGATATTACTGCCGAGCAGATAGTCGATAAGAATGGCGTCTTGAGTATTTGGCAGGACGGTGTTCGAGTCAGGAGTTTTCACGGCATAGTCAGCCGCTTTGCCAAGGAAGACTCAGGCCATAAACATACCCAATACAGGCTGACCATGGAACCTGCCATGGCGCGGCTGCGGCTGCGACAAAACAGCCGTATCTTTCAGGAAAAGTCCCTCAAACAGATTTTCAGCACCCTGCTTGATGAAATGGGTATCAGTGATTATGCCTTCAGTTGGGATGCACGCTACGAGTCGGAAAAGCGCGAATACTGTGTTCAGTATCGGGAGTCGGACTTTGACTTTATCACCCGTCTTGCGGCTGAGGCCGGGGTGTTCTGGTATTTCGAATTCAGTGAAGACAAACATACGCTGATTTTCTGTGATGCCACCAGCAAGCTGCCAGCGGCCAAACAACTATTCCCCTATAACGCCTTGAGCGGCGGCGACAGCGAAGTGCCTTTTGTCCGCAGCTTCAGTTACGCCAAGCAACTGGCGAGTGCCAAGGCCGAACTCAAGGATTACAGCTTCAAAAAGCCCGCTTATAGCTTTTTACAAACAGAAACCGCCAAGCGGTTGGCATTCCATCAAGCGGCAGCAGGGGATAAATACGAGCATTTTGATTACCCCGGACGCTACAAGGATGATGCTCAGGGGGGATTATTTACACCGGCCAGATTGCAAGCCTTGCGCAACGACACTGAAACGGCCGTAGGGCAATCAAGTATTGTGACGGCCAGTGCCGGAGTGAAAATGAACCTTGCCGAGCATCCGGATACCGCGTTCAACCGTGATTGGCTGCTGGTGGCTGTGAAACATCATGGCGTACAGGGCGCTGCGGCAGAGGAAACCAACAACACTACCCCGACCCAATATCAAAACGGTTTTCATGCGATAGAGGGTAACCTTCCCTGGTTGGCTATGCCCAAGACCAAACCTTTGGTCACGGGTCCTCATATGGCTACCGTGGTAGGGCCTAAAAATGAAGAGATCTTCTGTGATAAATATGGCCGGGTTAAAGTGCAGTTCCCTTGGGATAGATATGGCCAGGCAAATGAGCAGAGCAGCTGTTGGATTCGTGTTAGCCAGGGTTGGGCCGGTGGCCAGTATGGCTTTATGGCCATCCCGCGGATTGGTCATGAAGTGATAGTCTCTTTTCTTGAAGGCGATCCGGATCAACCTATCATTACCGGCCGCACTTATCATGCTGCCAATCCAACCCCGTACCTGCTGCCTAACCACAAGACCCGAACACTGTTCAAAACTCAAACCCATAAAGGTGAAGGTTTTAATGAACTGAGGTTTGAGGATGAGGCCAGCCGGGAGCAGATCTATCTCCATGCCCAAAAAGACATGGATAGCGTCATCAATAACATCAAGCGAACTGAAATTGGCTTGGATGAGCATATCACCATAGGTCAGGATCAGTTCCAACTGGTGAAAAACAACCGCCATACCCAGGTTGCGCAGGACGATATTGCCAAGACAGACAGAGATCATCAGTTGTTGGTCGGGCGGAACTTCATTCACAAGATAATCGGTGCGATGAAGCGCTATATAGGGGGAGGGCTTATCACTCGCATTGATGGGGGCAACCAAACCAATATCGCGGCTTCTGATGAACGGATTATTGGTGCAGATCTGCTGATTAAGGTTGGTAATGCCAGTTCTCAGAAAGCAAAAACCATTGTGCTGGATGCAGGTCAGGAATTGACCATCAAGGGGCCGGGTGGCTTTATCAAGTTGGACTCAGGTGGCGTCACTATTTCCGGAAATAAAGTCAAAATCAATGAAGGTGGATCGCCTGGCACCGCAACGGAGCCGAAAGCTGTCGATCCGGAAGCGCCCGCTGAGCCAACCAAGCCCGATCTGGCTGATAGGCGTTAAGGGAGAAACTGTATGCCAAAAGCAGCCCGAATTGGCGATAGCTGTGCAGGACATGGATGCTTTCCCGCTACACCGATAACGGCTGGAAGCGGTGATGTCAGCATCAATGGTATCCCTGCGGCCAGAAAGGGAGATTCGGTCCTGTTTCACGCCTGTCCGTGTCCCAAAATGCCACATGGCATTCATGGTCGTAGTATCTCTGCCGGCTCTGCGAATGTGTCCATCAATGGTAAAGCGGCTGCCAGGTACGGTGATGCTGTCGGGTGTGGAGGTTCGGTAGCCGCAGGATCCGGTGACGTCTTAATTGGTGATACGCCATACCAGTCGACAGAGCATCCCTGTGGTGAGGCTGCGGCAAAAGACAATGCACCCTTCATCAAGTTGCTGCCTTTAGCCGCATTGCCTGTGATGCAATGGGCTGATGCCGGCGAGATGGTGTCTTTTCTGAATGACCCGGTCAACAGTGTTGCTGAGCGCAAGGCGCGATATGAAGCCCGTAAAGCATTGAGCCAAAGTCATGCGGGCTCGGCATCGGCGGCCAAAAAGGCTGCGTCGGAAAGATTGGCTTTCAACAACGACAATATACTGCGAGCAGAAGCTGCCCAGTATGTGTATCGTGTCGATGAATTCAAGCGGGGACACATCAGCGAACTACCTGAGCCGCCTTTGGGGCTGGAAGCTGTGGATACCAGCAAAATTCCGGGATTGAAGGATGCCGTATTCTCGGACAAAGAGACCGGTTTCGGCGCCGGGCTATTCAAATCAGCCATCAACGACGAAACCATGTTGACGTTCAGGGGAACCAATAACGGCGTGACTGGTGGTAAAGATTGGCCAACCAACCTGAAACAGGGCTCCGGAGGGGAGACTAAACAATATAATCAGGCCATGTATCTGGCCGATATGGTGGATGACTCACTGGATGATTTTACGATTGTTGGCCATTCACTGGGCGGCGGTTTAGCAGCCAGCGCGGTTGGCGTGACAGGTCGAAACGGGTATACCTTTAACGCAGCCGGGTTGCATCCCAAAACCATGGAGCGAAGAGGTGGTCTGCCTATTGCTGAAATCGATAAGCTTATCCAAACCCAGGCGGTCAATGGCGAAGTATTGACCGGGGTACAGAAGTGGCGTGGAGTGTTATTGCCTGGGCTTCTGGGGGGAATAGGGAGCCTGTTTGGTCCAGTTGGTACAGGTCTTGGACTGTTGGCCAGCGGTATCTTGATGGCTCGGGATACGCTTCCAAGTGCGCCGGGAGAAATGCATAAACTGGAGAGTATTGCCGGTGGGAACCCTGTGGCAAGGCATGGAATGGACCAGGTTATTGCCGGTATTGAAGCTCAAAAACGTGAAGATATTACAACCTTGACTCAAGCAGCCTGAAGAGGATTGCCAGATGAAAAGATGTGTTACCTGGTTAGGCGTGGTTTTAACCTGTGTACTGAGTGCCTGTGGTGTAGGAGGAAAACAGATGGATGCTGAGCAGTTTTTTAAGCCGGAAATGGTGACGGTACTTCAGCATATTCAGCAAGGCCATGAAAAAGAGGCCAGAGCGGCGTTAACTGATGGACAAGACCTCAATATTCATGGTGACGAAGATATTACCCCTCTGCTATGGCTTATTTTACAGCAGGATAAAGCGGCGGTGGCTTTGGCACTCAAACTTGGGGCTGACGCTAACTTTAAGCGAGCGAATGGTGACAATGCGATTACGGCTGTAGCCGGGAATGAGGATACTGATTGGCTGAAAATGTTACTTGAGGCCGGTGGGGATCCCAACAGTGTGGATCGTAATCAAGAGCCCGCCTTGTTTCAGGCCGTAGGAGAAGGCAATAAGGAGGCTGTTGAGATCCTGCTGGATCACGATGCAGATGTGAATGCTGTCGATGGGCCTGGAAGTAACGCCTTGCAATACGCTGCTGCCATCAACGACTTTGAAATGGTGTACTTCCTGTTGCAGCATGGAGCCGACTTTACCCACCGTAACGATACCGGTGCGGATTTAGCCTGGAATATACATAAAAAGCTGTCCCGTGGGCTGGTATCGTCATCTTCGGACAACTACGAGTGGTTGATGAAATCCAAACAGTTTATTGAAGAGAAGGGGGTTAGCTTTCCACCGCTTTCACCGAAAGAAGTTCGGGCAATATGGGCTAAGGAAGGCAAACCAGGTTACTGATCGCTGTTGGAACCAAGGATGTTGTTGAATGTCAGGGAATGCACAACCCATGCTTATGCACCAGATCATCAGTGGCAGGCAAAGCCATTATTGCTATGCCTTGATAGAGCCATTTGATATCGCCGGGTTTGACGAGCAATGGTCAGTTCTCAGTACCGCGCCGGGAGCACTGTGGCGCAGCCTTCCCATTGCGTCGCTGGCCTCGGCACCGGGGTTGCAGCCTTTGTTGTTACGGCTCCGTGATGGTAGCCCCTGTGAGACCCTGATGCTCTGGTTGCTGCAACAACCAGGGGCTGTTCAGCGGTGCATCTTGTTCACCACCTGGTTTGATTGGCAACAAGTCATTGCTTTTTGGTTGCAGCGAACTGAGGCTCTTTATCCTCAGGGCATAGTCGCTCCATTTAACAGTTTTTCGGCCCCCATACTGTCATTGCTGTGGCAAACCCTGGGCGATGAACAGCAACGGAGTTTTGTCGCTGGTTTGGAAGGCCTATATTTGCCTGAAGGCGCAGCTTGGAGACTGTTGGCAATCGGAAACCAAGTGGCTGAACCCGCTTTTGAGCAAATACAACTCAGTGAACAACAATATGAGCTTTTGACGCGCGAGAGTCGGCGTGAACTGCAAAGTCAGCAACTGTTTTTAAGGCTACAGCCTTATCACAGGAGAGAATTTTCGCCGGCGGATGTCAGAGCCGTCTATTTCGATACCTTGCAACGGGTACAACAGCAGTTTGCTGATGCAGATGCCAGGAGTTGTGAAATCATGGCACAGCGCAGGTTCGTCTGGGGGAAAGATTACTTTATCCATCCGGTGTTTTTGGCCTTGTGTACGGATGGTGATTATCGAAAGGCGCTGAGACGTTTTCAGCAAAAAGTATGCAATGATGCGGCGCTCGGTCGCGATATGGATTTTCATGATTGGTTGCCTCCATTGGAGCAATAGCCAGAGGACAGGGATGTGGTAGCAATAGCAGCATTAGAGCAACAACAACTCGATGAACAGCAATGGCGGCAGCTATTGGTCAATGGCTCGGTGTTTTTGCTGGCAGATCCAACACTCAATGAAGCGGTGAGAGGTATAGCCGAATCACAGCTTCCTGAAACTCCCGAGTTCAACCGGCTCTATTGGGGGGAACTGGGCAGGCTGCACGCATCATTGTCCCCGTGTCTTATCCGGGCTCATGGTAGTAATTGGGCCGAGTTGCAGCAAAAAATATGTAGCCAGCCCGGTTGGGGAGTGGCCTGGGTGCTGGAAGGCGATATGCAGGCCTACACGCCACTTCAGCAACTGCAACTATTGGTACATCACTTGCGCAGTTGGACCTGGATAGCAGACGGTGATGACACCCAGTTATTACGCATTGCCGACTGGAAGGTAGCGGAAACCTTGCTGAGTGCCAGTTCGGTTGAAGAAGCCGTTGACTTTTTGGGTCCGGCGGCGGCCTTGGTGACGATTAACGCCGATGGGATCACGCGCTGGCAACCCAAACAGCGTTCACAGTGGCAGTTAGCGCAGCAAAGCACACCCAGAGTGTTGACTGACCCCCAGTATCAGGCGCTGCGTCAGATGGCTGAAGCCATCACTTATCGTGACTATATGACGCACCTGCAACAACATCATCCCGTGACCAGACAATGGTCCACAGACGACTGCCTCAGTTTTATCTCAAAGCATGTTAATCAGGCCCAGCAGCACGGATTCAGTGGCAAACAGCAGCAGATAAAGTTTCTCACGCTCGCGTGTCTGTTTGGCGATGATTTTTGTCAGTTGCCCTGGGCGAAATCTATCCTCGATGCTCCCAGACAAGGCGCCGAAGACAGGATGTACAAGCTATTTCGCGCAGCAGAGGCCGAATTGGATAAGGAAGTCGCATCATGAGTCAGAATCGCAAGGCAGAGTTGATCTCCAGTGAAGTTGCCGCAGAGCAGAACTTCACCACAGATAATATCTTGCGCGGCAGTTGCGTCGAGTGCGGTTGCACGGCACTGATATTTTATCACTACGATGATGGTCAACCTGTGCCCGAAGCCCCTTTCA
Source organism: Shewanella sp. VK101 (assembly GCF_056497865.1). Taxonomy (NCBI): domain Bacteria; kingdom Pseudomonadati; phylum Pseudomonadota; class Gammaproteobacteria; order Alteromonadales; family Shewanellaceae; genus Shewanella; species Shewanella sp. VK101. Next base: position 3,133,200 of record NZ_CM151402.1, on the reverse strand, counting down.
TACTGACTGACAGTAATAACAAAAAGCTTGAAGGCAAGACAGACAGGAAAGGGCTCTGCCTGATTGAAGAAATGCCCTGTGGCGCTTTCGAACTGCTGCTTGATGAAGGGAGCGATGAGTTTCGCCCCAAAGAAACCGAAGAGAATAACCCGGTTTTACAGGTTAAGCCCGAATATGCTGCCATTGCCGGAGAGTATTTCACTCTGTTCACGCTGCTGCGAAACAAAGGCTTCATTGAATATGACGCCGATGACAGCAGTGAGCGTCATATTGATATTGATGACACCAGTCTGTTTTTGAATGTACCGGATGAATATGAACCCGCCTACGAGCGCTTCTGGGAATTAAACGATCGGATTAATCGTGGCTCGATGGGATTGCGCGAGGCCATTTATAAAATTCATGTCAGTCTTCCCGCCGAAGTGGTCAGCAAGGCCGGGGACAACAGCGCTATTTTATTGTTCTGTGAAATTGCGCTGGGCTTCATCCCCGTAGTCGGTCAGGCGATGGATATCTACGACCTCGGTGAATGGGGCTGGCAGACATACACTCAGGCAGCGCTAAGAAGCGATCCCATGCACTGGGCCATTGGTGGTCTGGTACTGGTTGGGTTTGTTCCCGGTGTTGGTGATGCTCTGAAAAAGTCCGGTAAAGCCATTATTGAAGCACTGGCCAAAAACAGTCCGGAAGCGATCCAAGCCGGCATCAAGATGTTGCGTGGTTTATCCAACGGAAACCTGGTGAAGTTTCTCAATAGCTTTGCTGACAAAATCAAAGATGCCGGTGCCAAGGCATTGGAACTGCTGCAACAGATTATCGACGGACTCAAGCTGGCCTTGGTCAATGGCGGCCATTGGATCCTCAGGTTGATGAAAGAGGCATTTGGTTCGCTTATCGACATCATGGTATCCATGGCCGGCAAGCTCAAAGAGATGCTGGACTGGGTCTGCAACAAGGTAAAAGAATTTATTGGCAAGGTGGTTACCCGCCTGACCGGAACTCCCAGACCTAAAAAGACCGAGCATCCTGAAGTGGATTTGAATGCCGGGAAAGACGCTCAAATCCGGGATATGAGTGGGCCCACGGCTGAAGTGGATGCCAGTAACCAGGCATTGCCAGGCGCCAAGGGTAAATGCACCAATGGTTGCCCCATCGATATGGCTACCGGCCATGTGGTTGACTGGCGCACAGATTTCAGTTTGCCGGGAATATTGGCGCTAGGGCTTAAGCGTTTCTATCACTCAGGACCTGATGTCGAACCCGGTATGTTGGGAAGACGCTGGCGCGCGGATTGGGATATGAGCCTGGTGTTAAGTGGTGATCAGGCCACTTTTACTGACGGTGAGTATAACCAGGCGCTGTTTGTCATCCCTGAAGAAGGCGCCGCTCATCGGGCGGCTCATATGCCACAGTGGCGGTTATGCCGCATCGACGGGCTGTTGGTGATGCGCCATTTAAGCGGCATTGACTACACCTTCAATCATGCTTTGGGCAACAAGCTGATGCTGACAGCCATCAGCGATCAGAGCGGTAACCGCCATCATTTTGTTTATGACCGCGGCCAACTGAAAGGGATTTTGCTCAGTGACGGTCGGCGTATCAAGGTGAAGGGTAGCCGGCGACGTATTGAACGCCTTGAGTTGCAGACAGCCGATGGCAAGGCGCTGAAAACCTTGGTGGCCTATGAGTACAACGACAAAGGATATCTGACATCATGCCGGGCCGATCCGGGCCACAGCTTTGACTACCAATACTCAGATGAGGGCTGGTTGCTGCGCTGGCAGGACATGAGCTGCACTTGGGTTGAACATGACTATGACAGTCAGGGGCGGGCTATCCGCTCCAGAGGCGCTGACAAGCGCTTTTGTGATGCGTTGCATTACGATGATGATAACCGGATTGTCTATTACCGTAGTCCGCTGGATGGTATCAAAATCTATCACAGGGATGAGCGCAACAATATTATTCGTGTTGTGTTGCCCAATGGCGATACCACCTACAACGAATGGCAGGACAACCAACTGGTATCCCAACGCAATCAGTTGGGAGAGCAACAGGCGTTCAAGCGGGACGAATGGGGGCAACTTACCGAGCTGACCCAGGCGGACGGCAGTCAGCTTAAGTGGCAGTATGATGAAGCCGGCAGGTTGCTTAGCTTCACCAATGAATTGGGTGCCAGTTGGCAGCATGAGTACGATAGCCGCGGCAATCTGCTGTCGGTGCTTGACCCCTTGGGCCACAGCCGTTACTGGCAGTACAACTCCAAGGGGCAAATGGCCTGGGCGATCGATGCTGATGGCGAACAGACCGGCTTTGGTTATGACAAGGTGTCAGGCCTGCCCTGCGAAGTCATTTTGCCCGGCGTTGAACCGCTAAAACTGGAATACGACAATCTGGGGCGGATAAGCCGGGTGCTTCAAGGGATCCAGAGCCACAAGTACACTTATTTGGGGCAAAGTGCCCTGGTCACTGGGGTAGTGGACAGCCAAGGCAAACGCCAGCACTTCGAATATGATACCGAAGGCAATCTGGTCAAAGCGACTGATGCCAATGGCAACAGCCAGCAATATCGTTACGGTGCGTTTGACCTGTTGCAAGCCAGTATCGATCCTTTAGGCCATGAACTGCAGCTGTTCTATAACGGAGAATGCCAGTTTGCCGGTATTGCCAACAGCAAAGGTGAGCAGTGGCGATATCACTACAATTCCAGCGGTCAGATTGTTGAAGAGCGTCACCTTGATGGTCGTCGTAACCGCTTCGATTACGATAAGGCCGGCCGGGTAATATGCAAAACCCAGGCTGATGGCAGCAGCATTCATTTCTTCTACGATATCTGTGGCCGTTTGCTGCAAAAGCAAACCCGTAACTCGCAGCAAATGGTGATGAACAATAGCCATTTTGAATACGACGGAGCCGGTCAACTGCTTAAAGGCCGCAATGCCGTGTCTGAGCTGGCGTTTAGCTATGATGCGCTTGGCAGGCTAATTGCTGAAACGCAAAATGGCCAATCGATTGAGTATCAATACACTGCAGCGGGTCGTCCAATTCGTGCCAATGGCTTATTGCTTGAGCAACAGCAGACATGGCAACACGGCCGTTTGGCTACGATTGCCGCTTCTGGGTTTGAGCCGCTGACACTGGCATACGACCGTTATGGCCGGGAAACCAGTCGCAGTAACCAGGCTGGATTCTGCCTGAAACAGGAGTACACCCCGGAGGGACTGCTCAAACGTCAGCACCTGGATGCCTGGAGCCTACAGGGGACAGAGCAGCAACTACCTGGCCGCTTTGGTGGCATTGCCCGCAGTTATGAATATGACGCTCTGAGCCGGATCACCGCCATCGAAGACGGTCACTGGGGCCGCAGTGAATTTACCCAAAATGCCCTTGGGCAAATCGTGGCAGAAAAACGCACCAGCGCCTGGCATGCGCGCAGTGAGCGGCGCCAATTCAGCTATGACTCCGAACTCCAACTGACGGCCATAGCCTCTTGGGCTGAGGACGGGCAGAACAAAGACCAGTTTAGCAACAGTTCCCCGAATAGCACTTCAAATAGCCGGATTATCGACTTCGCCAAAAAGCGCCAGGAAAAGGCACTGGAATATCAGCAAGCCGGGCGGGTAGTGCGTCAGGGAGACAATGTTTTCCGCTACGATGCCAATGGCCGTATGGTCGAGAAAACCCTGAAACGTGATGGTTTCAGGGCTCAGACTCGCTTCTATCATTGGGATGAAGAAGACCGCCTCATTCGTGTCAGTCTGCCCAATGGGGATATTTGGCATTATGAATACGATGTCTTTGGCCGCCGCTGTCGTAAATACCGGCAGCAACCAGCAACGCAGCCAACATCAGCGCAATCACTCACTCAACAAATCAGCCAAGGCGATATCCGCTATCAGTGGTTGGGTGATCAACTCAGCCAGCAGCAAAGTTATTATGCCGATGGCAGTGTGGCAACTACCCAGTGGCTATATGAGCCCGGCAGTTTCAGGCCGTTGGCACAGATAAGGCAACTGGATACACCCAATGACCCCGGCAGGCCTGAATTGCATTATGCGGTGACTGACTTAGTGGGCAATGTTAGGGAACTGTGCGATCCACAAGGACAAATACACTGGCGTGGCGAACAGGGCTTATGGCAGGACTTCCATCAATGGCGGCTCAGCGGAACCCCGAAAAAGTATCTTGAACAAGCCGCCAATGAGCCTCTACACTGTGACCTGCGCTATCAGGGACAGATTTATGATCGGGAAACCGGGCTCTATTACAACCGGCACAGATATTACGATCCGGAGATTTGCCAATACCTGAGTCCGGATCCGATAGGGTTGGCAGGGGGCACGCGGCCGCAGGCCTATGTGCACAACCCGCTCGAATGGGTGGATCCGCTAGGGTTAGCGCAATGTCCATCTGTTGGGACTAAGTCAGAAACAAAGATCAACTCAGGTAAAGACGCGCCTTCTGATGGTGGGATATATAGGTTTACTGATACAAACGGTAATGTATACACTGGATCTACAAATAACTACAGTACACGTATGAATCAACATATCGCGGATGGTAGGTTGGCTCCAGGCTCCAAGGTAGAATTTACTCCGATTGATGCGCCAGGAAGAAGCGAAAACGGCGCTAGACGCGTAAGACGTTTTTATGAGCAACAGGGTATCGGTTTCGATAGTGATGGTATTCCGCTACCGAATAAATCATCAGGGTTTAGAGCTGTTTCTCCTGAAAAATGGAAAAAATATACCGGGAGTGATGGACTACCAGATTTCAACAATCCCTATTTTAGTTAAGTGATATTATGGATATTTCATCTTTTAAGCAATATATAAAGTTAGCACCAGAAAGTGTATCAGAGTGGCAGAGGTGGGAGAATTCATTACCTACCGTCGACTCCATATTGCCAATATTGGACTATGTTTATAACTCTGAATGGCTGCAAGATGATTGGAAAGCTATAAGGGCATTCATTCGCAAAGGTTATTTAGAACAAAATGAAGAATCTGAATTGGTTAGCGGGGTTAAACATGTTAACATATTCAATTCTAGAGTGAAAAACATAAAAGCAGATGCTGCAATTTCATTAAACTGCTCCATTGTTCGTTCATTAGAGTCAATAAGTTTGTGCTCAGATTCAACAGAATCATTAAGTATATCCCATGCGAGTAAACTCTCTGAAATTATCGGGAACACTCAGGGTTTAAGTTACGTCTCTTTAAATAAATGCCCAAAGTTAGATTTTGGCTCTATCATTTCAACGCTCGACAGTGTAAGAGTTTTAGATCTCAGTGGTAACCCACAATTATCTAGTATTGAGGCGTTGCATAGAAATGAAAATGTTTTTGCATTGTATCTAATTGAAACTAGTGTGATGAAGGCTGAAAACACAGTAGAGGTCTTGTCTTCGATGCCAAACTTGAAAAAACTTTGGATTAAAGCAAACAAAAAGGAGTTAGAACTTTTGAGAGAAGTTCTGCCAGGGATAGTAAATTGAGCATGAAAAGACCAAATATTTAGTTTAAAAAGCGAAGAGATCTATTTGAGTGGCACTCTTAACCTGCAAAAAGGAGTAGAGTGCCAATAAAATACAAGCTTATTACTCACTAAGTTGGTCAGTTGGCATTAACCTTGGTTAAAGAGCTGAAGTAAATGTATAGCCGATACATCTTTGCTAAGACGGTTTAGTTTTTGCATTGATCTTTCCCAGAGTTTAAGGCCATGACTTTGATGGGTTTCTTTGATGTCGTTATAAAGAGATAAAAGATGATTTTAAATTCCGGTGATGTTTTCTCGATACCCTTGTTTTTGAATGATGTTAGTGCGATTAAGAATTTTTCACGTTTTGACTTTTCTAAGGAGGGAATGGAGTTTTATTTCGCTAGGATCATAGAAGACCGAGGCGGAAGTGGAATCCTGATGGAAGTATTTGATTTTTGCTCTAGATTGGATTCTCAAGTGGCAGATATTATTAGCCGACCTCGACTTTTTGATCCTGTTGCCTTAGCAGGGGAAGGTATAAAGAAAAAACGGTGGAGGTTTATTGGGACGACTGACTATGATAAAGAAAAAGATTCAAACTACAGTAAAATAAGTTTTTTGATGGGACCAAGAGAGAGTCGGTATCTATGGAAAGGTGGTCAAGAATACCCGCTCAAGGATACTGAATTGACGTCTGTCGAAGAGTATATCATTTGGCCTGCAGTCCAAATCGAGCGAAGAATAGTAAACGAATTGAATAGGAAAAGGGGCTTAGTACACTAAAATGTATTAGCTCAAAACTAAACTGACAACGGCACCCAAAAACCGGGTAACTGTCAGATCTAGTACATCTAATGAATTTATTGAAACATTATCGTGTTGATGCGACGGATAAATTTCCATCAGCAGCTGTCTCAATGTACTCACTCCACCAGTTCATCATGGGACGTCGCCGCTCCAGGAAGTCGGAGCGGTTATATGCCGCCCGTACTGAATTGGCATCGACATGTGATAACGCTGATTCGATGAGGTCAGATTCAAACCCTTCTTCATTGAGAATGGTGCTTGCTAAGGAGCGAAGACCATGGCTAACAAGTCTTCCACCATATCCCATACGTTTTAAGGCCATATTAGCTGTCTGCGTATTGCAGTGAGTTTTTGGATCTCTATCTGATGGAAATATAAATTCTCTGTGGCCACTTATTGGCTTGATGGCTTCGAGTATGCCGAGCATCTGTTGGGTAAGCGGAATAACGTGCACTCGACGCTTTTTCATTTTCTCTGCAGGTATTGTCCAAGTTAGCTTCTCCAAATCTAATTCATCCCAGCGTGCCGTGGCGGCTTCAGAGGGACGTGTCATAGTGTGTAACTGCCACTCTATAAGACAGCGTGTTACACGTTTAATGGAAGCTTGGGAAAGCGAGCGCATGAGTTCGGGGAGCTCTGATGGGGCTAGGGTAGCCATGTTCTCTTTTTTGGGCTTCTTAAATGCAGTATGAATTTTTACTAACGGATTCGCTACGATGTAACCGGAGTTGACACTATGGTTCATAATTTCATTTAGCCGCTGACTCAGGCGTTTAATGGTCTCTAAACTGCCTGAAGCTTCTATTGGTCGAAATAGCTTTATGACGTTTGGAGCAGTGATTTTAGTGAGTGGGGAGTTACCAAATTCAGGGAAAACATGTCTCTCTAATGAGCGCCAAGTTTTAGTGGCATGATCTTCTGTTACTTCGTGCTTTTTAATCTCTAACCATTCAGCTGCAACATTCCTCAGCGTGTACATAGTTTCTTGTTTGTTTTTGAGTGATTCTTGTTCGCGTTTTTCTTTTGGGTCTACACCTGTTGCTACTAGTTGTCGGTATTCCAAAACTAACTCGCGCGCTTTCGCTAGACAAATTTCAGGGTAGGGACCAATACCTATATTAACCCGCTTTTTGGTGATGGGATGATAATAGTTGAAGTTCCAAAGCTTAGAGCCGTTAGTTCTGACTCGTAGTTGTAACCCTCCACCATCAGATAAGACAATGTCCTTAGGGCCTGGCTTTTGATTCTTGATTTGGGTGTTGGTGAGACGAGTTGTGCTGGTGGCCATATTTACCCCCGATAGCCTCAAGTTGGATGATTTATAATCATGGTATTCCAAGAGTAAGTCAAATCACCTTGGAATACCGTTTGGGATACTAAAGCTGTGAGATTCAGTGAGACCATTTGATACGTTGTTGTACGCAAGCCGTTGATTTTTTTGTTTTTTAGGCAATAAAAAAGACGTCCGAAGACGTCTTTTTACTTTGAATTGGTGGAGGCGGCGGGACTTGAACCCGCGTCCGAAAAACCTACGCTCAAGGCGCTACATGCTTAGTCTCTCTTTTGTTTAACCGGTTGAACTCCGAAAGACAGGATTCCAAACGGTGAGCCTGGTACTGTTTCGCGGTTCACCCCCAGACAAGGTTCCCTCGCTAGCACTATGTAAGGTGACCATCAAATCCACTGCCCATGTGCGAGACCTGTGGTAGATGGCTAGCGGCCTTAAGCTGCTAGAGCGTAGTTATCGTCGTTTGCAACTATAACTGTGCGGCTTTTTACGAGGCCAACCGCCCCTCGGCATGCTCCCGGAGTTTCGCGAATCCCGTCGAATCCAGAATCGCCCCCGTGATGTGTTGATTGTAACCTCTTTGCCACCTGCTTACCAAGGCTTTAATTAGCAAAGGACAATCACTTGCTGGTTATCCGTACAATTGGTGTGCGAAATAACAACAAATATCAGTTACTTGCTCTTCATGACCCGGGCTTTTTCGATAGCCCAGTCACGTTGTTTAATATCGTCGCGCTTATCGTGGGCTTTCTTGCCCTTACCCAAGCCTATCTCAACCTTGACCCAGGCACCTTTGCGCCAGTACATGGAGATGGGCACTATGGCGTAACCCTGCCTTTCAACCAAGCCGGCCAGACGGTCCAGCTCACGGCGATTGAGCAGCAGTTTACGCATGCGGGTTGGGTCGCAGACCACATGAGTGGATGCCGCGCTGAGTGGGGTGATATTACAGTTGTGCAGGAAGGCTTCGCCATTTTTCAGCATGACAAAGCTTTCCGACAGATTCACCTTGCCGGCGCGGATGGATTTGACCTCCCATCCCATTAGGGACAGACCCGCTTCGAATTTTTCATCAAAGCGATATTCAAAGGTCGCACGCTTGTTCCGGGCAATGGTTGCCGGAGCGTTTGCGGATTTTTTTGCATTCTTCTTAGCCATAGGCTGGCTATTATACGCAGCAGCAGCCAATTTGGAATTGGCCTGGAAGAATATTTTGAGTTGTGGGCAGTAGCTTAGGGTTTTGTTGCTGGCTTTTTGAGCGCTTACAGAGGCAGGACTCATTGCGATGGAACAAAGGATGCGTTTTTTGACCGGCATGCTAAAATCCGGGTCTGTTTTTGAGTCAGCCAAGAGTATCAACCAACGGATGCCACAGATTTCCCGCAGTGTTCTGGTGCGTTACAGTGCGAAGCAGATGTACCAGCTAGTCAATGATGTTGAGTCTTATAAAGAGTTTCTCCCTGGTTGCGTTGGCGGCAAGGTGTTGGAGTTTGATGGTAAAACCATGCTGGCGTCGGTAGATATCAGTAAGGCTGGGATCAGCAAGACCTTTACCACACGTAATCAGGTGGTGGAGGGGAGGAGTATTGAGCTGCAACTGGAGAATGGTCCTTTCAAGCATTTGACCGGTCATTGGTATTTTACCGAATTGGCCGAAGATGCATGTAAGGTGGAGTTTGAGTTGAATTTTGAGTTCTCCAGCGCTTTGGTGGGTATGGCATTCGGCAAGGTATTCAAAGAGCTGGTTACCTCTATGGTTACGGCTTTTACTCAAAGGGCGAAGGAAGTATACAGTGACAAGTGAACAGGAAAAATTCAGTGTCGATGTCATTTATGCTTTACCGACACAACAGAAGGTGATCAGTGTTTCCGTGACGCCGGGTACCAGTTTTATCGAGGCTGTACGTCAGAGTAACATCCAGGCTTTTTTCCCTGAGATTGACTTGGAAACGGTGAAACTCGGAACCTTCAGTCGTCAGGTCAAACATGATGACGAAGTTGAACCCGGGCAGAGAATTGAAATCTATCGTCCTTTGATTGCCGACCCCAAAGAGGTTCGCCGTAAGCGTGCCGAGAAGGCTGCGGAAGAAGGGCGGATAAATAAAGTAACCGGCGCCAAAATAAGCTGAGTTACTTTGCTGAACCCAAGATCTTAAAAAAGCGCCTGTTGGCGCTTTTTTAAGATCTTGGGTTCAAGCTTAGGCCTAAGCCGTTACTTACGGTCCTGTTCGTGCTTGTTCATCTTGGTTGGATCCTGCTCTTCAACCAAAGGTTTTTCATCGCCGCGCTGCTGAGGGATCTGCGGCGTTAGCTCAGGGCTGTTGGCCATTGGCAGGCTACTTTGTTCCAGCGGGGTATTGAATTCATTGCTTAGTTCGTAATCCCCAGTGACCTTGGTCAATTGATCGCCGCTAAAGTGCAGGATCAGTTCTTTGTGGGTAATGCTGGCATCACGACCACTCTTGTAATGGTATACATAGTACCAGGTATCATCCTTGAAGCTGTCCCGCAGTACAGGACGCCCAAGCACAAATTCCACCTGTTCCTTGGTCATGTCGATGCGCAGCTTTTCCACTTGCTGAGGCTCCATATAGTTGCCCTGTGGAATATCAGGCTTGTACACCAGCCAGTCAAAGACACTGCAGGCACTGAGTGAGAGGGTGAGCGCACTGACGCTCAGCAGGGTAAGACTTTGCTTTTTAATTGACATTGAATGTGCTACTTCATGAAAAACTGTCGGCCATAATACCCAAGCCCAGCCCGTGCTGACAAGGGCTATTGACTTGGCGCTTGAGGCTTCGACAACATAAAAGTGACTTGGTTCGTCTCTCTGTTGCCAAATTGTTGTCTTGGTTCAAATTAACTCCCGGCAAATAGAATAAGTTAGCGGGGGCGGCGGCTGATTTTAGTCGTTTCAGTTAAATGGGTTCCAGTTAGACTGCCAAGAAATTTGAAATCGTTTTGCCGGCTTGCAATAAGCCTGCTGCATCATTGAAAACCATTTGTATTTAAAAGACTTATTTTTAAATAGGTTCAAAATTTCGGTTATCAAGGCCTATAAAGCTGGCTATACTGAAACTCCCGTGATAGGCCCGAGTCAAACTTGCTTTGGGCCATTTAGATCATCCATGCCTTTTATCCCTGTATATAAGTGTGGCAAACAACAGCCTTCTATTGCTATTTGTTAAGGAGTCTCGATGGAACAGGCCGGCATTTTTACCTCTGTGCTCATGTTTTTGCTCGCTGCCGTGGTGTTGGTTCCACTTGGCAAGCGCTTTGGTATAGGCCCCATACTTTCTTACCTCGCCGCCGGAGTATTGCTTGGACCGGGCGGTGTTGCTGTGGTTTCCGAGCCGGCTGCTGTGCTTCATTTTGCCGAGCTTGGGGTGATCCTCATGCTGTTTGTCATGGGGCTGGAGTTGACCCCAGGCAAACTCTGGGAACTTCGCAGTGCCATATTTGGCCTAGGCAGTGGTCAGTTACTGCTGTCCTGGGCAGCGGTCAGCGCTTTGGCATTCGGTGTCGGGCTTTCCATTGAAGCCGCTATCATTGTCGGTGCAGCTCTGTCCCTGTCTTCTACAGCATTTGCGGTGCAATTAATGAATGAGCAGCGACTGCTCACTACACCAGTGGGGCGTGATGCCTTTGGGGTATTGCTGATGCAGGATCTGGCGGTGATCCCCATGATGCTGCTGATTGCTTATCTGTCGCCAAGCGGCGCCGACCCGGCTCATCATGCCGTACCCTGGTATTGGACCTGTGTAGCTTTATTGGGATTTTTGCTGGTGGGTAAATATCTGCTTCCCAAAGTATTGCAGTTGGTGGCGGCCAGTGGGGTGCGCGAAGTGCTGACGGCGTTTTCGCTATTGCTTGTGATGGGCAGTGCGGCGTTAATGGCCTGGCTCGGGCTGTCGGCCGGTATGGGGGCGTTTTTGGCCGGTATCATGCTGGCCAACTCGGGTTATCGCCATCAGCTTGAAACCGATATTGAACCTTTCAAGGGTTTGCTGTTGGGGCTGTTTTTCATGGCCGTAGGCATGACCATGGATCTTGGCTTACTACTGAAGGAGCCTTTGGCGTTGTTGGGGATCCTCTTTGGCATGTTGGCGGTCAAGACTTTGGTGCTGATGTTGCTTGGAAAGCTTAGGCACCATACCTGGCGCAGTGCCATGGTGCTGGGTTTGATCCTGGCAGAAGGCGGTGAATTTGCTTTTGTCCTGCTTTCCCAGGCGCAGCTGTCGGGGATCTTGTCTGAAAAAATCAGCCAGATGTTAGTGTTGGCTATAGGTTTGTCGATGGCGATAACCCCTTATCTGCTTAAGTTGTTCAAGCAACTCGGTAAACCGGCCGAAACCAGCCGTCTGCCGGATGTGATAGAAGCGGCTGACAGTGAAGTGGTGATCGCCGGTTTTGGTCGCATGGGGCAGATAACCGGCCGTATTTTGGCATCCTCCGGGATCCCGTTTGTGGCGCTGGATAAAGACGCCCGCCACGTGGATGTGGTGCGCCAGTTTGGTGGTGAGGTGTACTTTGGTGATGCCAAGCGACTCGATATGCTGTTTTCGGCCGGTTTGCCCAAGGCGCGGGTGATCCTGGTGGCGGTTAATAATGTGGAAGACTCACTGCAGATAGTGACTCAGGTGAAGACTCACTTCCCCCATGTGGCCGTAGTCGCCAGGGCTCGTGACCGTAACCATGCCTATCGTTTGATGAGCCTGGGGGTGACTTCGGTATTTCGGGAAACCTTTGGTTCGGCGCTCAGTGCCAGTGAGAGTGTGCTGCATACGCTGGGTCTGAGTCAGGTACAGGCCAATGAGCGAGTGAAGATATTTGCCGAGCATGACAAGGCGCAGGTTGAGGCCGGGGCCAAACATAAGGACGATCTCAAGGCGCTTATTCGTTTGTCCAACAAGGGCAGGGCGGAGCTGGAGTCTTTGATGCGGGCGGATAAAGACAAGGGCCTGTAAGGGTTCTGCCCTGAGACAAAAAGCGCGCCAATCGGCGCGCTTTTGTGGTTTAGAAGCGGTAGCTGACACTCAACTTGGCGTTGCGTTCGGCCCCCGGCATGCCGCCAAGGAACATCGCCTTGTCGTAGTAGCGGGTGTTGAACAGGTTATTGAGGTTCAGCTGCACACTCCAGTCATCGGCCTTGTAGGCAATGGCCGAATCCCAAACTGTGTAGGCGGGCACTTTGCCATCCGGGATCCCGAAGGAATCCGAGTTGGTGCTGCGCTCGTCGACATAACGAACCCCAAAGCTGACGGACAAGGGTTGCGGCAGCGCCTGCCACTGATGGTTGTAAGTGACCCAGGCACTGGCACTGACCTGAGGAACCCCTTTCTGGCGGCTGTTGTAGCTGCTGGAGTTGGGGTCATTCTTGTTGCGTGCATCCTGATACAGACCATTGAGGTTTATCAACCATTCTTCATTGAGGTGAGCGTTGAGATCCAGCTCGGCACCTGTGGTCTTGTCCTTGCCATCGTAAAAGAACTCGGGCACTGAGATGTTGTAGTCAGGTGCACCTTCTTTGTCATTGTATTCCGGGTTACCGTAGCGCAGGTTAGTGCGCTCGCTCTGGAACAGGACCAAGGAGCCGAGCAGCTGATCATCAAAGCCCTTGAAGCGCATACCGAGATCATAGCTCAGGGATTCAGAATCCTTCCTGTCCGCCGCGCCGCCGCTCTCTGCACCCGTTACGGCACCGAGCACGCTGTAGGCCGTGCGTCCTTTGGCATGATTGACGAAGAAGGACAGATTATCCGTCGGCATATAAGTTAACCCCAGGTTGTAGGTAATGCCGTGATCTTTGGTGTCCTGCTCCGGGGTCGGATCTTTTTTAGGAGTGCCCAGATGACTGTACTTCTGCTCAATCTCATTGAACGCTACACCCACCCTGGCAGTAAAGGTTTCACTCAGGTAACCCACATACTGCATGCCCAGACCCCAGGCGCGGACTTGTTTGTTGTAGTTGTCCTTGAGATCCGGGTTGTAGTCCTCAAAGGCTTTGTCACCCCAGTTGGGATTGCGGATATCCAGAATATAAGGCAGTTCACCGCCGCCATCTTTGTCGTACAGTGCCCAGCTCTTGTAGGCGATATCTCTGTCTTCCAGATTGGCATTCAGCAACAGCTCACTGTCTATGCCTGCCAGGCTGAAGTTGTAGCGCATATCGGCAAAGTACTGCCAGGATTTCTCGTGGGCATCTACCTTGCGGTATTCCTGTCTTCTGGCGGCATAAGGATACAGGACATCATCAATCACCAGTGGCGCACGGGGATCGGCATTGATCACGTCTACGGATTTGACCTTGCGTTTCCAGTAAACATAGTTATATGCGCCAGTCTGGCGGATGAACCCGGACTGGTAGTCTCTATACTGCAACTGCTGATTGAGCTGCAGATTGTCACTGAGGGCGATGTTGTGGTTCAGCTTGAAGCGCCACTCTTCGCCTTCATTGGGCCTGCTGATGGGAGAAGCCAGGCTGGTATCGCCTATGTCGAAGGGTTCGATTCCATCGCTCGCCACCAGGGAGTCAGCCAGTTGTTGCCGCTGCGCCTCGGTCAGTTGAATGCCGGCGCCATTGGGGTCGTTAACCAAATCTTGCCAGCTGACTTGTGCGCCGCTCAGGCCACCGGTAGAGGCAGCGTTGTAGATACGTATCGGGTGGCCTACAGAGTCTACTTGCACAGAGTCTTTAATCCAAGCGGCCGACAGCACCAGATCTTGAGAGTTTGAAGGCAGAATTTTCAACGAGGTATAGACTTCATCTCTGTCGCTGCCGATATCACGATAGCCATCGCTACGGGCATGTTTGGCCACCAGGCGATAGGCCAGGGTGTCGCTCAAGCCTCCGGTTGAGTCGAGCCCCAGGCTGTAACTGTTCCAGGAGCCCACTTCGGCGCTGACTTCTGTGCTGTCCTGAAATTGAGGTTTCTTTTCAATAAGGTTGATGATCCCGCCGGCGCTGCCCATACCATAGAGCCCGGTCGCCGGGCCTTTGAGCACCTCAACCGCTTCCACATTGGTCATGGAGCGAGTGGGATTAAAAGTGTTGCCGAGTCCTGCGCCGCCGTACATGCCGTCATAAGTGTAGTTGGCGTCCAGGCCACGGATCACCAGGTTATCACCTATCCCGTAGTTGTTGCCGGCTTGGGTAACACCACTGATGTTACGCACCAGATCCTGCAGAGAGTCGGCCCCCTGGGCGGCAAACAGCTCTTTATCTATCACCACCAAAGCCGCCGGGGTTTCCATCAGCGACATATCTGATTTTGTCGCCAGCCCTGAATTCATTACCACCTTGTTTTGTTTGCCATAAACGGTAATGCGTTCCACATCCTGTGATACCTGTTGTGACTGAGTCGCTTCGTTTGCCTGTGCGGCCTGTGCCATGGTCAGCGACAGGCAAGCCGTCACCGCCAGAGATATTGCGGATTGCTGCATTTGAGATCATCCCCCTCTAAAGTAGGGTGCGAATGATAATGGTTTTTATTTGTCTTGCAACAAAAGTTTCAAACTGTGTCAACCGAATGGATATTTTTTGACTAAGTCACTTGGATCCTGTTTCGGGAGCAAAATAGGCAAGTTTTTGAAAAAAATTTAAAAAAAATCGTTTTTTTATTGCTGCTGACCAAAGAGTCGGCCTGTGTTGATCACTATACGCAAGTCGTGAAAAACGGATCTCGATCACATTTAATTCTAACCTTTACGTAAAGGTTATAATTAAACGCTCGTTTAATACTCATCACAGTTGCATTATTGTTAACTATTTATTTTTGTTGGTTATTTGAAGTTGACCCTGACGAGAGTTCGAAACGGATATTCGCGGATTAGACCTAAGTTTTAATGATATTTTGTGGAAATTAATTCTTCCTTCTTGTTATTTAGTTACGTAATAAATTACTTTGGCGTTTGTGTGGTCAAGTTGTCTGACATTTTTCTGTAACCTGCAGCATGAGTCTTTGTGGTTTAATGTTTTTTATTGTAAAAACAATCAGTTGCGCCTTGGTTTTTGGCTTGGTCATACCAATTTTGAGTCAAGTTAAAGCCTAGTTTTTGACGATTTTTTCGACATGCCGACTGTTGCAAATACAAATGTTTATCGATAGGTTTTAGTACGAAACGAACATTTGCAGGGTTTGGCAGCCTTATCTGCCTTCCAGGGAGACAGCAGCATGATAGCAGAGACAGTCGCACAGCAAGGGCTCAGTATTAAGGGGGCCGAAATACCACAGCAGCAGAGCCTTTTTACTGAAGGTGCGCTCAACTTCCTCGAGGCTCTGTGTCGGGAGTTTGCTCCGGAAGTGACCAGCTTGCTGGAAAAGCGTGAGCAACGTCAGCAGCGGATAGACGGCGGCGAGTTGCCGGACTTTTTACCGCAAACCCGAGCCATTCGAGATGGTGATTGGCAAATTCGCGGTATACCGGCGGATCTTAAAGATAGACGGGTCGAGATCACCGGGCCTGTGGATCGCAAGATGATCATCAATGCGCTCAACGCCAATGTAAAAGTTTTTATGGCCGACTTCGAAGATTCGCTGGCACCCAGCTGGCAAAAGGTGGTCGAGGGCCAAATCAACCTGCGTGACGCCGTCCGCGGTGAAATTGATTTCACCGCGCCGGAAACCGGCAAACACTATCAATTGCAGGCTAACCCCGCGGTATTGATTGCCAGGGTGCGGGGGCTGCACCTGCCGGAGGCGCATGTCGAATTCAACGGTAAGCCTATTCCCGGCTGCTTATTCGACTTTGCTTTGTACTTTTATCATAACTATCGCCAACTGCTTGCCAAGGGCAGTGGACCTTACTTCTATATTCCCAAGCTCGAGAGCCATCTTGAGGCGCGCTGGTGGGCCAAGGTGTTTGCCTTCGCCGAAGAGCGTTTCTGCCTGCAGAGCGGTGCCATTAAGTGCACCTGTCTGATTGAAACTCTGCCGGCCGTGTTTGAGATGGAGGAGATCCTCTATGAGCTGCGCTCCAACATAGTGGCGCTCAATTGTGGCCGTTGGGATTACATTTTCAGCTATATCAAAACCTTGAAGAAGCATCCCGATCGTATTTTGCCGGACCGCCAGCAAGTGACCATGGATAAGCCGTTTCTCAGCGCCTATTCACGCCTGCTGATCAAAACCTGCCACAAGCGCGGCGCTCTGGCGATGGGCGGCATGGCGGCCTTTATTCCTGCCAAGGATCCGCAAACCAATGCCCAGGTGCTGGAGCGGGTTCGCAAGGACAAAGAGCTTGAGGCCCGAAACGGCCATGACGGTACCTGGGTGGCACACCCTGGCCTGGCTGATACCGCCATGGGGATTTTCAACGAATATATAGGTGAAGAGCACGCCAACCAGCTGCATATCACCCGCGACGTGGACGCACCCATCCTGGCGGCCGAGCTGCTCAAACCCTGTGATGGTGAGCGCACCGAAGAGGGGATGCGACTCAATATTCGTATTGCGCTGCAGTACATAGAAGCCTGGATTGGCGGCAATGGTTGTGTACCCATCTATGGCTTGATGGAAGACGCAGCCACAGCGGAAATCAGCCGCGCCTCTATCTGGCAATGGATCCAGCACGGGCAAAAGCTTTCCAACGGCAAGCCGGTGACCAAGGCACTGTTCAGCGCCATGTTGAAAGAAGAGTTGGCCAATGTACGTGAAGAGCTCGGCAGCGAGCGTTTCGATAACGGCCAATTCAAGCAGGCGGCAAGCTTATTGGAAGAGATCACCACAGCCGATGAGCTGGTGACCTTCCTGACCTTGCCGGGCTACGAGCTGCTTACCCGATAACCCCATAACCATTAACGGCTGCTGCCCGCGGGGGCTGGGTGGCTGCCAAATTACCCTACGAAGGAGAGTCAAAATGACCAAGGCAACACAGAATTCACGTCAGGCGCAGATAGAAGCTTTGAAAAAGGATTGGGCTGAAAATCCACGTTGGCAGGGCGTTCGCCGTCCATTTACCGCAGAAGAAGTTGTGGCATTGCGCGGTTCAGTGGTTCCTGAAAACACTATCGCCAAGCGCGGTGCAGCCAAGTTGTGGGAGCTGGTTAATGGCGGCGCGAAGAAGGGCTATGTTAACTCTCTCGGCGCTTTGACCGGCGGTCAGGCCGTGCAGCAGGCCAAGGCGGGTATCGAGGCCATCTACCTTTCAGGCTGGCAGGTGGCGGCCGATGCCAACCTGGCGGGCACCATGTATCCGGATCAGTCACTCTATCCGGCCAACTCTGTGCCTGCCGTGGTGGGACGGATCAATAACTCTTTCCGCCGCGCCGATCAGATCCAGTGGAATCAGGGCAAAAACCCGGAAGATGAGGGTTATGTCGATTACTTCCTGCCGATTGTGGCCGATGCTGAAGCCGGATTCGGTGGCGTGCTGAACGCCTATGAGTTGATGAAGTCCATGATAGATGCCGGCGCCGCCGGGGTGCACTTCGAAGATCAACTGGCCTCGGTGAAAAAGTGTGGTCACATGGGCGGCAAGGTTTTGGTGCCGACTCAGGAAGCGGTACAGAAGCTGGTGGCGGCCCGTCTGGCAGCCGACGTATCCGGAGTGGATACTCTGGTGATTGCCCGTACCGATGCCAACGCCGCTGATCTGTTGACCTCAGACTGCGACCCCTATGATCGCGACTTCATCACCGGAGAGCGTACCCAGGAAGGTTTCTACCGGGTGAAGGCAGGTTTGGATCAAGCCATTTCCCGCGGGCTTGCCTACGCACCTTATGCCGACCTTATCTGGTGTGAAACTGCCAAGCCGGATCTGGAAGAGGCGCGCCGCTTTGCCGAAGCCATCCATGCCCAGTATCCGGATCAACTGTTGGCCTACAACTGTTCACCTTCGTTCAACTGGAAGAAGAACCTGGATGACGCCACTATTGCCAAGTTCCAGCAGGAGCTTGCCAACATGGGCTACAAGTACCAGTTCATCACTTTGGCCGGTATTCACAACATGTGGTACAACATGTTCGATCTCGCCTACGACTATGCCCGCGGCGAAGGCATGAAGCACTATGTTGAGAAGGTTCAGGAAGCCGAATTCGCTGCCGCGCAGAAGGGATACACTTTTGTGGCGCATCAGCAGGAAGTGGGTACAGGTTACTTTGATCAGGTGACCAATGTTATCCAGGGCGGCCAGTCCTCTGTCACGGCTCTGAGTGGTTCGACCGAAGAAGAGCAGTTTTAATCCCCTGTGTTGGCGTCCTCGGGCGCCACTTCCCCGGAAATGAACCTACGCCATTTTCGGGGGTAATTTGTGACTTCCCAGTCATTTGAGCCTTGTTGCTTGTGTTTTGGCGACTCATTGAGTCGCCTTTTTTTGTTGTAATTGTGTTATTTCTTTGAAGTTTGTGCTTTATTCATAACAAGAGTTCCATTCTCAAGCCCACCGCTGGGCCAATACCTGAAAGAGTTGAGTCGTATTTGAAATCAGCCAACAAGGGGGTGGATTACTGGACCCGCAGGATCAGTGATCAGGAAATGCCCGCACTTTGCTCAACAATAAGGACATTGGAAAAACTCGCCAAGGACGATGTGTCCTCCATGGCGATTCTGGGGCGCAGCATAATGCACGACAATGCGCTCACTTCCCGTATTTTGCGGGTGGCCAACAGCGCCATCTATAACAAGGGGATAAGCCCTGTTACAACGGTCAGCCGCGCTGCCGTGGTACTGGGGTTCGACACCATCCGCAATATCTGCATTACCGCCAAACTCCTCTCCAGTTTGCTGGAAAGCAAAAATCTGGCGCCCTCGGTTTATCAAAGGTTGCTTAAGCTGATGGCTCAGGCGTTTCAGGCCGCCATGTTGGCCAAGATGATGCTCGATGGCTACGATGAGGAGTTGCAGGAAGAGGCGTTTATTGCCGCGCTGCTCTATCACTTGGGTGAGAGTGCCTTTTGGAGCACGGGAGCCGAACTGGCCGAGGAGCTGGATTCTGCCCTCAGCGCCGAAAGTGATGCCGTAAACAGGCTCAATCTGGTGCGTGAGGCGCTCGGGGCTTCATTCAATCAGCTCAGCCAGGGGCTGGCCCGCAGTTGGGGCCTGGGTGAACTCTTGTGCAAGTCGCTCAGCAATCCCGATGAACGCACGCCGGAAATTCGCAGTATTTTTCTGGCCAATAAACTCAGCGAAGCGCTGGCCGGCGCCGCACTCAAACCCGAGGAGCTGGAGCGGCGCCTTAAACAAGCCGCCGATATGCTCAAGCTGGATACAGATGAGTTTCGTGGCCGGGTCCTTCGCTGCTCCAACGCTACCGCCAAGTTGGCCGAAGCCTATGGTGCCAAGGTGCTTATCGAGTATCTGCCGGACACAGATCAGTTGCTGCCCCAGGAGAGGGTAGCTGAGGTTGTAGTGCGCGAGGCAAATCTTGCGTTCCAGCTGAAAAAACTCAGAGAGCTGACCGGCTATGCGGTCGAGAAGACTGATTTTAATAAGGTCGTGACCACGGCATTGGAGGGGATACTCGAGGGTATTGGTCTTGACCGCTGCGCCGTGCTCTTGCTGTCACCGAGTAGGCGTATGTTGCAACCGAGAATCGCGCTGGGGGACGGCGCCGAGGAGATGAAAAACGACTTTATTCTCGAGCTGGAAGGCCGCGGCACCTTGCTGAGGGATTGTATTGAAAATCAGAAACTGGCCTGGCAGGGCGAGGGGGCCGACAAAGCCGTATTAGGAGAACAGCTGGCGAGAAAAGTCCCCGCCAGTGGTTTTATGCTGGCACCGCTGAAAGTGGACAATAAGGTAATAGGCGTCTATTACGCCGACAAGGCCAGTTCGGGCCGGGACATTCATCCTGAAGATTTTGACAGCTTTGGCCACTTCGTGCAGTTGGCCAACATCTGTTTCTCAGTTGCCTTCAGGCACTGATTTCTGCTTTTTGCGATACAGCTTTATCTGATCGGTAATTCTGGGCGCCAGGGCGTTGGGAATGGGGAAACTCAGGCTGTATTGCAGTATTTGCCAGCCTTGTTCGGTTTTGACAAGCGTGCCTGTGCCCCGTCCAAGCCCATAGGACTGGCTGTCCAGTAGTTCATCGAACACTATCACATCGCCGTGTTGTACCAGGCGGCGCGAGGAACTTTGGTAAGTCCAGCCCTTGGTGGCACGGGCATACTGCTCAAATTCAACCATATTCCAGTATTCACTGGCATCTGTACCGATAAACCCCGCATCGGGGCTGAAGAGGCTAAAGTAGCTGTCCCAGTCGGCATTGGCAGCACTTTGGTGCAGCTTATCCAATACCGAAGCGGCCTGAGCTTGGCTATCATCGAGCTGGCCACTTTGCTCCTGGCCGTTTTGATTGCCGGCTTCCAGGCTATTTGCCAAGGCTGAATGGCCGTAAATCGGTAGTAGCAGCGCTGTAGTCAGCAACAGAGGCTTAAGGTGCAACATAATGTTTCCTCTTATAAATTTTTATTGTTGGCCCCAGCTTACCCCAATTATGCACAAGATGTGAGCCAAATGGGTTTTCTGTTTGCAGGCATGCCGTTATGCAGTTGAAAGCTGGCCTAGTGCCAACTCAGGGGATCGAGACGATAGAAGCGGCTCAGCTCCTGGTAGAGTGCCGGATAATCGGCTCTCATCTGCTGCGGCTGTTCGAAGAACACCTCGCTTATTACGGCAAAGAACTCGGCCGGATTGGTGGCGCCGTAGTAACTGAATAGGCTGGGCTCACCACTGGCGGCCTGAGCCTGCAGTTTGGCAAACTCTCGGCCAAGCACCTGCGACCACACAGGGTAGGCGTTGAACTCGCCGAGTCTGGGAGCGCCATTGGCATCGCCTGCTTCCTGATCCAGTTGATGGGCGAATTCATGGATCACGACATTCCGGCCGTCTGCCGGATCGGCGGCGTCATCCAGGGTATTTTGCCAGGAAAGGACGACCTTTCCCTGACCCCAGGATTCTCCCGCCAATAACCTTTGGCTGTGCCATTCCAGGCCATTGGCATCCCGCTGCTGCTGGCGAACAATAAAGGCCGATGGGTACACCAGAATTTGTCTCAGGTTAGGGTAATAGTCGGTTTGGCGATTGAGTAACAAGAGACAGGCCTGCGCGGCTATGGTCAGACGGATTTCATCATCTATCTCCAACCCGTCGCAACCGACAAACTGCTTTTCCGCCAGAAACACCTGGATGTGTTTCTTGAGTTGCAGCTGCAAGTCACTGGGCAGGGAACGGAAATAGGGCATACGTTTTTTCAAAATAGTGCGCCATTCCTTGGGGAAAGGCTTGGCGCGTATCTTGTCTCTGCGTCTGCGATCCCGCCAGGATTGGCTGAGGATCCAACCTATGGCGCTGGCGCCGGCGGCAAGGGTGATCAGAATGGCCAGCATGATCCGGCTCCATGGCTAAAGAGTCTAATCAGATCTGTGGGGGCTCAGTGGGAATAACTCAAGCTCGGCGCATGAAAAACAAGCAAAAAAAAGCTGACAGCAAAGAGGTTGAAACCTGTTATTGGCTGTCAGCAAAGGGTGGGAGTGTCAAACAGTCCACACATTTCAAGGGAAAGGAATCAGTCCGGCATAAACTTCTGCTCCAACTCGCGGCGCTCTTGCGGTGTCAGGCTGTGATGATGCTTGATAAGCAAACGTATCAAGCGTGACTTGGCAATATCACAGTCGCTGGCCATTTCGGCCAGGTGGCTGATGGCCGCTTCACTCAGGGTGAAAGTTGCCTTGCGAAAAGGTTCGTGGCGGCGTTTGGGTATCAGCTTTTGCTGAGTGGCTTCCTGCTTGGCGGAAGTTGTATTGGAATACCGCTGCTCAACCGGCATAGTTGCCGCCGATTGCTGTGTTTGCCCCATGGCGTAATAGATGGCACCGTCGATAAACTCATCCAGGGATTGCATGGCCAACATACGCTTACGGGCATCGACCTCAGATGGCGTAACGTTTTTCTTCAGATCGGCCAGTCCCATACTGAGTCCTCATGCTGTTGAGTTGGTTGGTCATCAGGCGGCTGCGGATCTCAGTGGCATTCTGTGCCTGCAGCATTTCGCAGGCGATGGCACGGATCTCGGCGGCGGCCTTGCCCTTCGGCTCAAATTCAATTACCGAGCGGCCGGACTCTTCGCTGTCATCATAGATGTTACGGCTGTAGGTAATGGCGTCCAGCACATTGATATCGTAGGTTTTGCAGACTTCCTTGGCCTCTAGAATACGGCTGGCCTGATTGGGCAGGTTAGGGCACTGGGTGATGACAAAAGAGGCGCGCATCTTGGGGTTTATCATCATGCAGGTAGCGACTATGTCGTCCATATGGCTGACGGTTTTAAGATCGCGGCGCTTGGGCCTGAGGGGCATGAGCACATGGGAGGCCACTGACATGGTGGCACGCAGCGCCAGGTTGTCCTGGCCGCCGCAATCGACTATCACATAATCGTAGTGTTGCTCCAGGCTCAACAGATCGTTGCGGATTTTGCCATAGAGTTGAACACAGTTGATCCCGGCTAGCTTGCCGTCGTTGTTGCGGGCCTGGATCCAATCAGAGGTGGTTCGCTGAGGGTCGCAATCCACCATGATCACCGATGCGCCACATTCCACCGTGAGAAAAACGGCAATGTTTTGTGCCAGGCAGCTCTTGCCGCTGCCCCCCTTTTCACCGCCAACGAGTATGATCATTGTCTTGCCCTCTGAAAGCCTGTTATTAAGTTATTTGCTCTTTCCCTAATGGCTTACAACTTTCCTTGGTTCGGGAGTGTTCCCAACCTGATGTTTGCCGTGTCGCTGCTTTTCTGCACTCCGAAAAGTTGTTGCTGACGGAGGTGAACAGTGAACGGTAAAACAAATGTAAAAGCTAAATTGTTCTTGGTCAACTTAATGATTTTTATTGGTTTTTATTGTTTTTGCCGCGTCATGTTTTTGGCGTTGTCCCTTGGGTTGCCGTAATAATGGCAGTGTTGCCGGTGAGGGGAGGTGACGTAGGAAATTATCAATAAAATTATGCTGTTAAAAAATGTTTCCGCGTCATTTATTTGTTAAATCTGCATTGCCACAGGGTAGGTTTCAGCAGAGCTTCTTTTATGACGCAGTAGATACCGTTTGTAGGAATAAAAAATATTTTTATTAGACCTAAAAAGTATAAATAAATGTGATCTTTGTCGATTGGTCCATTAATCAGACTCTTGGTGTGCCTTTAAGTCGTTTGGGGTGCCGGCTTTTTTCTGCTCTATCTTGTCACCCAGGTTGTTGCAACTGTCATCTGCTTGCCACAGTACTCTGCCATGTTGGTGTATTGGCAGGGGATACCCAGGCGTTTCGACCATCAGTATTTATGCAAGGAGGCATTTATGGGCCATGTACTCAACCAGACCAGTCGCTTTGAAGTGATGGAGTATTGTCTGGCAACCCACGAACTCTTGTTGCTCCGGGACAGGGCAGGACTGCCGGTGCATGGACTGGATGACAGTTGTTTGCCTGCCAAGCCGCTGCTGTCATTATGTATCAGGGAAAGGTCCGGCGGGGAAAACCTGCAGGAGGGACAACTGGTGGCCTTGGCTTTGGTGCGCAGCGGCTCAGCAGCTGAACCCAGTCAGGAACAGGAGCACTATCGGTTGCAGGACTTTCTGGTGTTGCCCGAATTTCGCCATCTTGGACTCGGCAGCTTTTTGTTGGAGACGGTTATTGAGCGATTATCGCTTTTGGGAGCGCCTAAGCGGCAACTGATGCTGGAGGTGCTTCCGGGAGACGAAGTCCTGGCGCAGCGCCTGGGGTTTAAGCCAGGCGGCCACAGTGTGCCGGGAAATCTTTGGCTGAGAAGCGTAGGTTGAATTGAAAGCCTAAATCAGCTGCAGCTCACCCGAGTGCGGTAATCGAGTTATCAAGTCGGCGCCCATGAGTTGTGATGGCGTATAACTGCCGCCATCATGATTATGCTGCAGCAGATAATCCACAACCGCCAGCGAGCCAAAAACCGTCAGACTATAACCATTGGCGGTTTTTATCCGCGCTGTGCGCCGCTCCCCTTGCGCATTACTGACTTCACCCCAGACAAAGGTCGGCAACTTTGCCCTTGCTGCTCCATCGGGCCCTGTCACCGTCTTGCCTATATGTGCCTTGAGCAGTTTCTGCAGCCAGCGGAATTTCAACAAGGATCTGATGTAGTTGGCCCGTTTGGTGTTGGCTATCATTTTGGCCGAGCCTGGGATAAAGACCTCTATGTTGGGGATCCCTGTGGTGTAGAAAGCGGTTGCCACATCGCCCCAGGGAATTGTCATGGCCGGTTTCTCACCATCGCCGAAATCTATGTTTCTCACCTCATAGGCAAGCGGCACAGAGATGATTTTCCCCTGTTTACGTACCTTGCCGCCCTGGGCCAGGCCTTCAACCGAGGTTTTGGCTGTGCCGGGAGATAAGCCCGAGCGAGAGTCAAAACCGAGTGATAAGTGGTTGGCATCGGGCAAGGCACTTTTCAGGGTTGCGGCGAGACAGTCTGTGGGGATCACGTCGAAACCGACACCCGGACAGATAACAATCCCGGTGTCTTGGGCTTGCTGCTTGAGTGATTGCGCCAGCTCGAACACCGCAATTTCCCCTGTAATATCCAAGTAGTGCACCTTGGCAGCCAAGCAGGCTTGCATCATGGGCCCAGCCGTTGCCGAAAAAGGCCCGGCGCAGTTGAGTACCAAGCTCATGTCACCTATATGGCGTGGGATATCATCCAAGTCGAACACAGCTGACTCGAGCCGCAACTCCTTGGCCAGTGCCCGGGTCTTTTCACGGTTGCGCCCGGCGAGTACTGGGCGCAATCCTCGATGTGCGGCTTCCCGGGCGATAAGTTCACCCGTGTAACCGTAGGCACCGTAAATCATCCAGTTTCCCTGCTTGTTTGAACCTGTGTCTGTCATGGTTCTGCTCCAAAAAGATTTTGTAATCAGTTGCTTGTGTCTGGCCATGAGGCAAGGCATTCGGTTGCTGCTTGAGTGACCGCTAAGGATTGGCCGCCCGGTGGCTTTGCTCCTGGAAAACTCGCTCCTGGAATATCTCACGCAATCCCTGTTCGTAGCCGGTGATTTGAAAGTCCGGGAAGCATGCCTTGAATTTATCGGACACAAAGAGATTATCCACCTTATAACGCGGCAAGAGTTCGGCGGTATCTTTGAGCTTTTGGTTGAACTTGGCGCCCAGCCACAGCTGCCAGCTTTTGAGCACTTTATACTTGGCCGGAGTGCCGAAAACCTTTGCCGCCAGAAAGATGAACTCCCGGTAGGTCAAACGGTTATCGTCGCAGGGAAGATGCCAGGTTTGGCCATAGGCATCCGGGGTATTACCCAGCAGCGCCATCGCCCGGCTGGCATCCGGGGTGTAGATGAGGCTGCGCTTAACCTTGTCATTCAGCAGCACCTTGGCACTTTTGGCCACTATCAGTCTGTCTATTACGGTGGTATTGGTAAAGCTCTGGGTTTTACCCGGGCCATAAAATTCAGGCGCGCGGCAGATCATGGCTGTTACCTTTCCCTGTTGCATCGCATCCAGCAGCATCTGGGTGATTTGGCCTCTGACTAACCCCTTGGGACCGTTGGGCACAAAAGGTGTATCTTCACTTTGAGGCACTGAGGTTTGCGGGTACATATAAGTGTTATCGAAATACACCAACTTGGCGCCTTGGGCACTGCAGGCGTTGATAACATTCCGCATCATGTCAGGCCATTGCTCAAGCCAAATCTGGGTATCCAGAGGTAACCCCGCGGTAAAATAGACAATTTCTGAACCTGCTACCGCCTTCAGTGTTTGCTCAGGATCTCGGAGATCGGCTTGAAATAGCTCATCACTGTCATTGACCTTTTGTGGTCTGCGGCTGACCAAGCGTATGGTGTCGGTGAAGTCGCGTTTGAGACTCAAGGCCAGCTCTCTGCCTATCTGCCCATTGGCACCCAGTATTGTTTGCATGACTCAGCTTACCTTTTGTTGTGAGGTTAAGGATAGTGCGAACAAGTCGTGGTCTATTGGGCTCTGGCCCCTGATCCAGAGCAGGGCTTTTAGCGTCAGTTTAGCCGGGACTTGCTCTTACCCTGACTATCCTAAGGTTAAAGTTAAGTTTAAGGTCAAGAGGGAGTCTTTATGATTAACCTGGCTGCCCTGAAAGCCGCTGGCTGCTGGAATCGGCGCGTGGTTTGGCCGCAAGGCTCTGCTGTGTCTGCTGGATATAGCCTGGAGAATGGGAAAATCACTTTTTGTCACTGCTGCGGGGCAATATCTGCCAACCCAACTGGGACATGACTCTTTTGGCATTGCTGCTGCAGTCCAGGTCATCGGGCTTGGCTTCTATTTCGGCCAGAACCTGCAAGAGTTTGGCCTTGCTGGCGGCCACTTTGCGTTCAATCTCCTCCAGATCGGCTATCTTCCTGTGCAGAGAGCCAAGCAGTTGCTGGTGGTCCCATTGACCGAGTTCGCTCGGCAGCAGAGCCTTGAGCTCATCCAGGCTGAAACCGGCTTGTTGGCCTGTGGCTATCATATCCAGAAGTATCACGGTCTCGGGAGGATAGCTGCGATAACCATTGGCTTTACGGTTGACGGTTTTCAGTAGCCCAATACGTTCATAGAAGCGGATCCGCGAGGGAGCCAGGCCGGTTTTCTGTGCCAGTTCACCAATTTTCATCTTTGTTCGTCCAAAATTGATTAATCCTGCTTTCATGAGCCGCGCAGATTGGCAGGCTTTCCACTCAAGTTTACTTTTCCGGAGTATACTGGCAACTTTAGCCTGAAACGGAGAGAAGATGCAGCCGGAACAGCAGTTGTTGGAAGCTATCAATCAGACCATGCCCTTTGGCAAGTACGCCGGACGCAAGTTATTGGAGCTTCCCGAGCCTTATCTGGTGTGGTTTCACTCCAAGGGGTTCCCCGAGGGCAAACTTGGGCAGCAATTGGCGCTTATCTATGAGGTGAAGCTCAATGGTCTTGAGTCTATGCTGCGGCCCTTGCTACGTCCGTGAAGCTGTCAAAAGTGTGAACCCTATTAGCGATTTATGAAATAACACATGTTTTAATGGCGCAGTATTTCCAACGACAACAGGAAGCAACAGACAATGGCAAAATTGGCAAAGATCTTGGCGACCGCGGCTTTGGCTCTGGGTATCTCTTCAGCCTGGGCGCAAGGTGCGGTACATGAAGGCACAGTGGTCGACACCATGAACAGTGGCGGTTATACCTATGTGCAGATTAAAGAAGCCGATAAGACATTCTGGGCGGCAGGCCCTCAGGTAGCGGTGGCCAAGGGTGATAAGGTGCAGGTTACCGAGCAGATGTGGATGACCAACTTCACCAGCAAGACCCTCAACCGGACTTTTGACAAGCTGATGTTTGTTGGTGAAATCGATAAGAAGTGATTTCATCCACTCTCTGTTAAAGTCGCGACTCTGTTCGCGGCTTTTTTATTTGCGCTTAAGGGCTTTGCCTGAGCACAAATGTCGGGCAAAATGCCTGCAATTCAACTGTGTTGGTACCAATTCTCATGTTGCGGGTAGAGGTTTACTCTCATTCTCGTCACAGGCACTTGGGGGAGCAGATAGCCAATCTCTACCACAGTGCCGTTACTGCCATAGATGATGCCCGCTATAGCGCGGCTCAGCGTCTGGCTTGGTCGGCGGCGCCGCGCTCGGGGCGATACTGGCAGCTAAGGCTCAAACGGGCTCAGGCCTGGGTGATGCTCAAGGGCAGCGAGCAAAGTCCTCAATGTGTCGGCTTTGTGTTGCTGGAGACCACCTTCCGTGAGCGAGGTTACATCGCCTGCCTTTATGTGGCGCCCGATAGCCAGCGTCAGGGTGTTGCCTCATCCTTGCTTGAAGCCGCAAAGAAGTGGGCACTCACCCAAGGCTATCATCACCTGACAACAGATGCTTCGGCACTGTCCAAACCTGTGTTTGAACGCGCCGGGTTTCGTTTGCATCACAAAAGCTACCAGGAAAAATCCGGCCAAATGTTCGGCAGCTACTTTATGAAGCTGATACTGCCGCCTTTGGAGCACAAGAGCTAAGCCGCCTATGATTTCACAAACGCCCATTCAAGCCGAGCACGGCTTTATTGTTCGCCAAGGTCGCCCCGAGGACAGCGCGGCCATCGCCGAGCTGTTTCATCTGGTGGTAAACGCCAGCACAGAGCATTACAGCCAGGCGCAATGCCAGGCCTGGTCACCTGCACAGCGCAGCGAAGATGAGTGGCGGAATCGTTTGCAGGGGACGGCGCTCTGGGTTGCCGAAGATGGTCGCAATTTGCTCGGATTTATTAACCTAAAGCCTTTGAATGCGCCGGGTGAAGCCGAGATAGACTGCCTTTTTACTCACCCCAATGCCCAGCGCCGGGGGATTGCCGCCGAGCTCTACCGGCAGCTATTGAGATACGCCGTCGATTCCGAGGTGCAGTGTTTGAGGGTAGAGGCTTCTTTATATGCCAAAGCGTTTTTCGGCAAGCAGGGCTTTACAACCTTGAAGCGCAATCAGCATCAACGCCACGGGGAAGTGCTGACCAATTTCAGTATGCTGCTGCAGTTATAACCCAAGCCGCCCTGGAAAATCACCCAAATGAAGTTCCAAGGGCGGCCTATGGACAAACGCCAAGAAATGCTGCTTGTTATGGCAAATCAAACACCAGGGCGACGGCACTCTTGTTGCCGGCCTTGATGGCAAACTCCTCAAGTTCGTTGATGTGAATGCCATCGCCACTTTGCAGGGTTTCACCTGCCAATTGCAGCTCTCCTTCCACCACTTGAGCATAAAAGTTGCGTCCCTTTGCCAGCTTGAAGCTCGTCTGCTCGGCAGCGGTCAGCTCCAGGCGGTAGACGCTGGCGTCCTGTTTGATGGACAGGGTGCCATCGCGGCCATCGGGAGTGACGACCGGGGTCAGGGCCGAACTCTGGGCAAAGGCTTTTTGCTGATAACCCGGGGTGCCACCCTGGCTGCTAGGTTGGATCCAGATCTGCAGGAAATGCAGTGGTTCAGTTGCCGAGGCATTGTACTCACTGTGATAGATCCCCGTGCCGGCAGACATAAGTTGGAACTCACCGGCCGGCAGGGTTTTCACGTGACCAAAGCTGTCTTTATGGGCTATGGTGCCGGAAATCACATAGCTGATGATCTCCATATCCTTGTGGCCGTGGGTATCAAAGCCGGCGCTTGGCGCGACTCTGTCATCATTGATGACCCTCAGGGCAGAGACCCCCATAAATCTTGGATCATAATAGTTGCCGAATGAAAAACTGTGTTGGCTCTTGAGCCAGCCGAAGTCGGCCCGGCCGCGTTCGTCGGCATGACGTACATAAATCATAATTCAGTTCTCCTGCTGGGAAGGTGCAGACAAGTCTTTTGTGTGCTCTTCACGGACTTACAGGCCAGGATGCAAGGCCTGTAAGCAGTGAATGGCTTAAAGCAAGATGTGTGCTTTGCAAGAATTAATGTGTCTTGCGGGCAATCATGCTGTCGATGGACATTTTACCGGCGCCGGAAATCGCCAGGGATACAGTGGCGGCCAGCAATGCCAGACCAAACTCGTAACCGTTGTTGGACATAAACAAGCCGTTGTCCAGGTGCACTGTGACTATCGCCATCAACATGGTGAATGCCAACACCGCGGAAGTGGGGCGAATCAACAGACCTATGATAAGCAGCAGACCACCGAAAAATTCACTGGAGCCGGCCATCAGTGCCATCAAATATCCGGGAGTCAGGCCGATAGAGGCCATCCATTGTCCTGTGCCTTCCAGGCCGTAACCGCCGAACCAGCCAAAGAGCTTCTGGGCGCCGTGAGCCATAAAAGTGATACCTATAGGCAGGCGCAGCGCCAGAGGAGCGAAACCGGCATCGGTGCGGAGCAGTTTAATAATCAGGTCTTTCATCATGGTGTCCTCAATGAATTTGAATAGGGTGGATAGGCTTTCCTGTCCAGTTGCTGTGCAGTTTATCCTTGACCTTTGTGGCTGAAAATCGGAACATTTTGATATTGAATTTCAAAAAAATTGAACATAGGTTTTATCATGCACTCTGTCATTAGCCTGGATGCGCTTAAAGTATTGGATGCTATAGATAAAAAAGGTAGTTTTTCGGCAGCGGCCGAGGCGCTTTTCAAGGTGCCATCTGCCTTGACCTATCAGGTTCAAAAGCTGGAGAGCGAGCTGGGAAGCAGATTATTTGAACGTAAGGGCACTCGGGCTCAACTTACCGAAGTGGGGCGTTTGGTGTTGACCCAGGGGCGGGAGATCCTGGCGGCCACCGCCCGGCTTGAGGATGCCGTGAGGCAATTGGAAACCGGCTGGGAGGCGCAACTGACACTGGCGCTGGATACCGTCTTGCCACAGGCGCCGCTGCTTTCATTAATTAAGGAATTCACCGAGCTGGGTAAACAGCTCACCGTCAGCGTGACCCATGAGGCTCTTGGCGGCGGCTGGGATGCGCTTTATTCCAACCGCGCCGATATCGCCATCGGCGTCACGGGTGAATTGCCAAGAGGTCAGTATGAACTGCAAAAGCTTGGTGAGCTGGAGTTTGTGTTTGTTGTGGCGCCTGAGCATCCCTTGGCACAATTTGACACTGAGATAGCCTCTGAAGCCTTGTTGCAATTTCCATCCATCATAGTGGCTGATACCTCGCGTTCCTTGAGTCAGCGCTCCAGTGGGGTGTTTGACAGTCGCCAGCTTATCCGGGTGTCGTCGATGGAAGCCAAGATCACCGCACAGAAGATGGGAATAGGGGTGGGCTTTCTGCCTGTGCATTTGATCCGGGAGGCCTTGGCCAAAGGTGAGTTGGTGCAGCGTGAAGTGGCCTTGCCCAGGCCTTCTCTGCCCATCTATATGGCCTGGCGAAAAGGGGAGATGGGAAAGGCGCTTGGCTGGTTTGCCGAGCGCCTGCAAGGCAGTGACTTTGGTTTATAGAGCAGTTTATAACGTGGTTTATGAAGCGGTTTATAAAATGGCTTATAACCTGGATTTAGCATGCAGGCTGATGACCTTGAATGGTTGCTTTGTCAGCAAAAGGGGCGAGGCAAAACTGCTCTGAATACTACCGGCTTATTCGCCGGCAGCTTCGGCCCTGTGGCTGGTATAGTGCACATGGGGCAATAGCAATTCATCCAGTTTGGGGGCCTTTTTCAGGAAGTTAATGAAGGCGCCCGGCAATGTCAGCGACGGCATCGACTCCTGCCAGCGGGCTTGCAGTAGGGGTTCATAGCCCTCTTTCCCGGCCGTGGTGTAACAGGTGGAAACCCCGATATAGTGCTGCTCCGGCGCCAGTGCTTGCCACAGACCATTGGCCCGCAACAGCTCCAGCCGCAATAGCCTTTCTCCCTGATCTTTGCGGCCATCATAGAAATATCTCAGCCCATAGGTATAGGGGAAACTACCGGCGCCGGTGCCACGCACGCCGTTGTTGGTGGCGGCGTTGATGGCCGACTCCAGTGCCTGGTAGAGGTGTTCACCGGCAATTTCATATTTAACCAGCGGCAATTCAAACGGTAACAGGCGCCCGAGCACGTCGGCTTTGGTCAGCTGCCCCTGGGGCACAGATTGACGCACGCCGCCGGCGTTATGCAGCGCAAAGTCCACTCTTTGGTCTTTGGCTCTGGACTCCAGAAACATGCTGCGGCTGACCCAGGGCGCAATTTCACTGCCGTGGGGCAGGGTGCGGCTTGGCAGACGGGTATGCACCAGGGCCTTGGGTACCAGAGCCAGCACCTGATTTTCCATGCTGCTGATCGCCGGGCGGAACTCGTTGGCAATCACTTGCTCCATGGCTTCATCGTTATCATCCCAGTGAATCCCTGGGTGTTGTTCCAATATCGCCTTGGCGGCTTGATAGTCGGCTTCGGTGGCAGCCTGTGGGCCGCTCAGCAGAAACTGACTGTCCAGCATAAAGATGTTACTGCCTTCGAGCCGGGTCACCCGGCCTGCATCATCGAACTGAATGTCGGCGAGCCCCAGGGTTTCGGCATGTTTGCCGGCATGGAGGATAGGCACGCCGTTGACGCTTTCACCATAGGGCAGGCATGGCAGGCCAAAACCGCGGAAATCACCCATCAGGGTATGGGTGTGGCCGCCGACTATCAGGCTGATCCCTGGGATGGTTTCGGCCAGTAACCTGTCTTGCTCCAACCCTAAGTGACTCAGCACTATGATATGCACTATGCCTTTGGCCCTGAGGGCTTCAACAGTCTTCCTGGTAGTGGCAAAGGCATCGGCAAACTCGGTATCGGGATCCGGCCTGGCGATGGCTTTCATTTGATCCAGAGTAATACCGACTATGGCCAGTTGCTTGTCGTGGAAAGGCTTTATCAGGCTGCGGCCGATGCCTGAGGCGGTATCCAGATCATAGAGGTTGGCCAACCCTCGAAGACGCCCGGGCTTATCTTCAGCTTCGCCGCTGAGATCCATATTGGCCGCCAGCACAGGGAAGCCGACCTCTTTGATAAAGCCGGCCAGCAGAGCGTTGCCATCGTCAATATCATGGTTGCCTATGACCATGGCATCGGGTGCCAACATCTTCAGCAGTTTGGCGTTGGCCCGGCCTTTGAACTGGCTGTAATACAAGGTGCCCTGGAAACAATCACCGCCGTGGAGCAGGATAAAAGGCTGGTTTTGTGCTTGGGGAGCGTCTCTTGCGGCCTTGACCTGAGCCGAGATCCGCGCGTAGCCACCACTGTGGCTGTGAAGATCAAACTCGCGTCCCTGAGAGTCAATCTTGAACTGAACCCGGCTGGGATCCAAGTGTGAGTGGGTATCGTTGAGATGGGCAAGTCTTAAAACATAATCTGTGTGCATATCATCCTCATTCTGCGAGCGGGGATTGTACACCTCCAGAGGCGGATGAAAAAGGGGGAGCTCAAGCTCCCCCAAAATGATGACTGTATTGATGGGTGGGTCGTTAGCCTGTCAAACTATCTCCCACTTGGATGACACCTGTATTAAAGCACTGAATTAATATTCTGAAATCAGAGCCCTTGGGAGTCAGTGACCGGCTCTCTGTCATCCGAGAGTCGGATCCCCTTATCTTTCATGCGGCGTTTCCAAAGTCGCCTTGCCAGTTGCTGCATGTCGGTGGCCGGGTCATTGATATCGACAATCTCCAGCCCCAGCAAGGATTCGATTATGTCTTCCAGCGTCACCAGCCCCTGACCGCTGCCGTACTCGTCCACCACCATGGCTATCTGAGCGTTGCGTTTGATCATCAGCTCAAACAGCGGCAGGATGCGGGCGGTTTCCGGCACTATCACCAAATTGCGCTTGAGGTTCCCAAGGGGCGCATCGGGATTATCCCGCTCACTCAGCAGCACATCGGTACGGTTCACATAGCCTATGATGTCGTCGTGATCCTTGTCGAAAATAGGCACCCGGGTGAAAGGCTTATTGATATGCTGGCTGACAAACTCATGTTGAGTCAGGGCGGCCGGCAGAGTGAACATCACGGTTCTTGGAGTCATGATGGCGGTAACCGGCATCTCCTTGACGCTCAACATCTGAGTCAGAATTTTGCTTTCCTGTTCATCCAGCTCACCGGATTCATGGCCTATCTTGGCCATGGCGCTCATTTCCTGACGGATATACTGGCCAGAGTCACCTTTGCCGAGCAAACGGGTAACCTTATTGGACATCCAGATAAGCGGCAGGGTGATGCGTTCCATCCACACCAGAGCCACAGACACACTGGGGGCCATGGCCCGCCAGTAGTTGGCACCTATGGTTTTGGGAATGATTTCGGAAAAGAACAGAATGAGGAAGGTCAGTACCCCGGAGAATACCCCCAACATCTCATCGCCAAACACTTTGGCAGCCTGGGCACCGGCCACGGCCGCACCTACGGTATGGGCTATGGTGTTGAGTGTCAAAATAGCGACCAGGGGAGATTCGACATTGTCTTTCTGTTTTTGAAGACGTTCGGCAGCATCCGGGTTGGACTGGCGCAGCGACGCAATATAGCTGGGAGTCACCGAAAGCAGCACGGCTTCAAACACACTACAGAGAAAAGAGACGCCGATGGCGACCAATACAATAACGATAAGCGTTAGCATAAGGGGGGAATTATCACTCCGATGCAAAGGCCAATATTAGCCCAGCGCTATTCTATCATAGAGCTTGTGAGCTGAAGCTTAATTTTCTGCTCGGTAGAGCGAAAGTCGGGTATTAAGGGGATCCGCTGAATTACTGGCTATAGTGGCGGCCTATCTGTATAATTCGCCGCCCTGCTGCAGGTTTTGGTGTTGAGGTAAGTCAAATGAGTGAAAAAAAGATCAATCTTTTGGATCTTGATCGTAAGGCAATGCGTGAGCTTTTCGTCGAGTTGGGCGATAAGCCGTTTCGTGCCGAACAGCTGATGAAGTGGTTGTATCACTTCGGGATCAGTGACTTTGACCAGATGACCAACATCAACAAGCACCTGCGGGCCAAGCTGAAAGAGCGCTGTGAAGTGGTGGCACCGGAGATCTCCAGCTATCAGAAATCGGCCGATGGCACCATCAAGTTTGCCATCAATGTCGGCGAAGGTCAGGAAGTGGAAACCGTCTATATTCCTGAAGATGATAGGGCGACTCTGTGTATTTCATCTCAGGTGGGGTGTGCGCTGGAATGTACTTTCTGCTCCACTGCGCAGCAGGGCTTTAACCGTAACCTGACAGTATCTGAAATTATCGGCCAGATCTGGCGGGTATCCCATTTCCTCGGCTTCCAGAAGGAAACCGGTGAGCGCCCGGTCACCAATGTGGTGATGATGGGCATGGGTGAACCCTTGCTGAACCTGGCCAACGTGATCCCGGCGATGGATATCATGCTGGATGACTTTGGTTTTGCCCTGTCCAAACGGCGGGTAACGGTTTCCACATCCGGCGTAGTACCGGCGCTGGATAAACTGGGCGACGCCCTCGATGTGGCGCTGGCGGTTAGTATCCATGCCCCCAATGACGAGCTGCGTAACGAGCTGGTGCCTATCAACAAGAAGTATCCGCTCAACGAATTCCTGGCCGCTATTCGTCGTTATATCGCCAAGTCCAACGCCAACCGCGGCCGGGTCACGCTGGAATATGTGATGCTGGATCATATCAACGACAGCACAGAGCAAGCCCATGAGCTGGCCAAGTTGATGAAGGATACCCCTTGCAAGGTCAACCTTATCCCGTTCAATCCTTATCCTGGCTCTCCTTACGGGCGTTCTTCCAATTCCCGTATTGACAGGTTTGCCAAAGTGCTTATGGAATACGGCCTTACCGTGATAGTGCGTAAGACCCGCGGCGATGATATCGATGCCGCCTGTGGCCAGTTGGCCGGGGATATACGTGACAGAACCAAGCGTCTGGCGAAAAAACGCATGCAAGCCAATCAAATTTCGGTCACAATGGATTAACTCTTTGTTTGTCCAGATTTATAGGTTTGCCAATGAAGCACGGATTGCCAGGTTTAGCGCTCGCGTTACTGCTCGGGGCCACGTTGCCCGGATGTGTGACCGAGCGAACTTATGCCGGCACGGACATTCCGGTCTCGGAACGCCAGTTTGATAAAATTGCCGCCGCCAAGGAACGGACGCAGTTAGGCCTGACCTATCTGCAAAAGGGTAACTCCCAACAAGCCAAATTTAATCTCGACAAGGCCATGGAATACGCCCCTCATCTTGAGGAAGTGCATATTGCCATGGCCTATTACTATCAAACCGTGGGTGAAGCGGTGAAGGCTGAGCAAGCCTATGAAGCCGCCATAGATACCCGCAATGCCAGCGGCGACTCGATGAACAACTTTGGGGTATTTCTCTGCCAGCAGAAGAAATATGCCAAGGCAGAGAAGATGTTCCTGAAGGCAATCGACAACCCCAGATATACCCGCACTGCCTCCAGCTATGAAAACCTGGGTATTTGCAGCCGGGATGCCGGGGAAATAGAAAAAGCGCGACACTATTTTGAGATGGCGCTAAAGTATGAGCCCAGAAGACAGGTCTCATTACTGGAACTGACAGAATTGGAGCTTGACGCCCACAACTACGCCGCGGCCAGAGTGCAGTTGGAACGCCTTCATAGGGTGATTCCCGAAACAGCGGAGAGTTTGGCGTTGGGCATTAGCATTGAGCAAGGGTTAAATGATGACGCGGCCGCCAAGCGTTACGGAATACTGCTGCAGGCCAAATTTCCAGCGTCTCCCCAGGCCAAACAATACCGGGCAAGTATGCACTGATGACAGAGTTGAACAACCAAGTCAACAAGGATGAAGACGAGAGCCAAAAGGTTCCCGGGCAAGAGGATACGCTCGGGTCATTACTGAAAAGCGCACGGGAACAAAAAGGTATCACTATAGAAGATGCGGCTACCAGGCTGCATTTGCGTCCCTGTATTGTGGCCGATATTGAAGCCGATTGTTTCAGCAATATCGATTCCTCCACCTATGTCCGCGGCTACGTGAAGAACTACGCCCGCATATTGGATGTAGACAAAGAAGCCATTAATGCGTGTTTGGCGCGGCAGGTCCCCAAGGTGACTGAACCTGCGATGCAGAGCTTTTCGCGCAAGACCAGCCGTCAGGCTACCGACAGCCGTTTGATGCTGGTGACTTACCTAATCGGTTTTCTGCTGCTGGCTCTGCTGGTGGTGTGGTGGCTGCAAAAGCCCTCTGTGGTTTCCGATGTCGACTTCTCCAAACCGACGGCAGAAGAGGTGCAGCAGGCCAGAGAGTTTGAATCACGTCAGGCACAAATGGAACAACAGGATGCATCGCAGCAGCCCGTTGATGTACTGCCGGATAATGAGCCGGGCGCCGCTGCGGCATCAAACCCAGCCTTGGAAAACGAGAGTGATACTGAGAGCGCTGAAATAGAGACAGACAGTGCCGAGAACAACACCAGTGGTGCTATCGCCGGCGTCGAGGCGGCAGAGCTGGAGCCGGTAACTGACCCGGCGCAGGCTTCGGTCGGAATTGAGCTTAACGGTGACTGCTGGATCAAACTCACAGATGCCAACGGCAAGACTCTGATAGATGGTCTGAGATCGCCAGGGCAAAGCATCAATGTACAGGGTAAAGCGCCTTTTAAACTGGTCTTGGGTGCGCCGCAGACAGTTAGCCTGACATTTAATGGCCAGGCAGTGAGCCTTGCCGATTTCCCCAACGGTCGGGTAGCCAGACTGACCCTGCCACAGGCATAATAGCATCAAGCAGGATAATTGAAGTGGCGCCCACAGGGCGCCGAGTCAACAGAGCAGAATACGATGTACAGTGAAAATCCCATAAAACGCCGTCCTTCCACCCGCATCTATGTTGGCAATGTGCCCATTGGTGATGGCGCTCCCATCGCAGTGCAGTCGATGACCAATACCCGCACTACAGACATAGAAGCCACAGTGGCGCAAATTCGGGCGCTGGAAACCGTAGGCGCCGATATCGTGCGGGTGTCTGTGCCTACCATGGATGCCGCCGAAGCGTTCAAGCTTATCAAACAGCAGGTCAAGGTGCCGCTGGTGGCCGATATCCATTTCGACTACCGCATCGCCCTTAAAGTGGCGGAATATGGCGCCGACTGTCTGCGTATTAATCCAGGCAACATAGGCAATGAAGAACGCATTCGCGCCGTGGTTGAGTCTGCCCGTGATAAAAATATCCCCATCCGTATCGGGGTAAACGGCGGTAGTCTCGAAAAAGACTTGATGGACAAATACAAAGAGCCCACCCCGGAAGCCTTGCTGGAATCGGCAATGCGCCATGTGGACATTCTCGATAGGCTCAACTTCGACCAGTTCAAGGTTTCGGTGAAGGCATCGGACGTGTTCCTGGCGGTGGAGTCCTACCGTTTGCTGGCGAAACAGATTAAGCAGCCGCTGCACCTTGGGATCACCGAAGCCGGTGGTGCCCGTGCAGGCGCCGTTAAATCGGCAGTGGGCCTGGGTATGCTGCTTGCAGAAGGCATAGGCGATACCTTGAGAATATCGCTGGCAGCCGATCCTGTAGAGGAGATCAAAGTCGGTTTCGATATCCTCAAGTCGCTGCGCATTCGCTCCCGCGGGATTAACTTTATCGCCTGTCCATCCTGCTCAAGGCAGGAGTTTGATGTGATAGGCACGGTTAACGCCCTGGAGCAGCGCCTGGAAGATGTGACCACAGCCATGGATGTCTCCATCATAGGCTGTGTGGTCAACGGCCCCGGCGAAGCCCTGGTGTCCCATATTGGCCTCACCGGCGGTAACCGCAAGAGCGGGTACTATGACGAAGGTGAGCGTCAGAAAGAGCGCTTCGACAACGACAATCTGGTCGATGCCCTCGAAGCCAAAATTCGCGCCAAGGCGCAAATGATGGAAAACCGTATTTCAGTCAAAGAAGCCGAATAATCCCTGATGACGTGAATGTGAACTGGCCAGCGCTGGCCAGTTTTACGTTTGCCGGTGAAGCGCCTATAATGGCTGGCATTTTTGAATTTTTAGCCCCAGAGCAAAACGAGTCGAGATAGTGGCAAAACAGATCCAAGCGATTCGCGGAATGAATGACATTCTGCCAACCCAAAGCCCCGTATGGCAAAAAGTTGAGGCGGTATTGCGCGCCTCTGTTGCCTCTTTCGGTTACAGTGAAATCCGCACACCTATCGTTGAGAACACAGACCTGTTCAAGCGTTCGATAGGGGAAGTGACAGATATTGTTGAGAAGGAGATGTACACCTTCGCCGATCGCAACGGTGACAGCCTCACCCTGCGCCCGGAAGGCACCGCCTCGACAGTTCGTGCCGGTAACGAACATGGCCTGCTGTACAACCAGGAACAACGTCTGTGGTATATGGGCCCCATGTTCCGCCACGAGCGGCCACAGAAAGGGCGCTATCGTCAGTTCCATCAGTTTGGGGTTGAAGTTTATGGCATCAAGAGCGCCGATATTGACGCCGAAGTGTTGATGTTGTCCGCCTCTTTGTGGCAGAAGCTTGAATTGACCGAACACGTTTCCCTCGAACTGAACACTCTGGGTGACAGCGACGAGCGCGCTGCTTATCGTGAGGCGCTGGTCGCCTTCCTCGAGCAGCATAAAGACAAGCTGGACGAAGACAGCCAGCGGCGCATGTACAGCAACCCACTGCGGGTGCTGGACTCGAAAGATCAGCAGGTTCAGGCCTTGCTGGCCGATGCTCCGGCGCTGATGGACTACCTGGGTGAAGACTCAAAGGCACATTTTGCCCGCTTGTGTGAACTCCTGGAGGCCGTTGGCATCCAATACAGGGTTAACCCACGCCTGGTACGCGGATTGGATTACTACAACCGCACCGTATTTGAGTGGGTCACCGACAGCCTGGGCGCTCAGGGCACAGTACTGGCCGGTGGTCGTTACGATGGCCTTGTGAGCCAGCTTGGCGGTAAAGAAACGCCGGCAGTGGGCTTTGCCATGGGACTGGAGCGGATTGTTCTGCTGCTGGAAACCCTGGAGCTGAACGCCGATGTTGCTGCCGAAGTGGATGTCTACGTGACCGCCATGGGCGATGACTGCGTAATCGAGGCGATGAAAATTGCCCAGGAACTGCGCGAGAAGCTGCCCAAGCTCAAGGTGATGAGTCACTGCGGTGGTGGCAACTTCAAGAAACAGATGAAAAGAGCCGATAAGAGCGGCGCGGGTTTTGCGCTGATTATCGGTGAGACCGAACTGGCCAATAACAAGGTGGCGGTGAAACCGCTGCGGGGTGATGGGGCTC
The DNA here is from genome assembly GCF_056497865.1 of Shewanella sp. VK101. Classification (NCBI taxonomy): domain Bacteria; kingdom Pseudomonadati; phylum Pseudomonadota; class Gammaproteobacteria; order Alteromonadales; family Shewanellaceae; genus Shewanella; species Shewanella sp. VK101. Next base: position 3,093,023 of record NZ_CM151402.1, on the reverse strand, counting down.
AGCAGGATGTTGAACGCCAGGCCCTGGCCGACTATTTGGCAGAACTGATTAAATAATTTAGAGGGGAAGTGCGGGTGGAAATCTACAGCACAGAAGAACAACAAGTCGAAGCGATCAAGCAGTTCTGGAAAGACTATGGCACTTCGATAGTCGCAGGTGTCGTAATAGGTCTGGGTGGCCTCTATGGCTGGAACTACTACTCCGATGTCAAAGTGGAACGTGCCGAAGCCGCCTCTCAGGCTTTTAATCAGGCCTTGATGCAAAGCGGTGATGAAGCCGCGGTGATGGCTGCCGCTGCCGAATTTGACAAGCAGCACGCCCAAGCCGGTTACTCGGCGCTGATGCAACTGATTGTTGCCAAAAGCGCAGTTGAGTCAGGCGACCTGCCCAAGGCCGAAGCCGCACTCAAAACCGTGATTGCCGCCAAGCCGGGCGATGCCATGACTGCGGTTGCCACCTTGCGTTTGGCACGTATTCAGGCTGAGCAGGGCCAGGTTGCTACCGCTTTGACCACGCTCGAACAGGTTAAGAACAGCGCATTTTCTACCCAAAGAGATGAATTTAAAGGCGATCTGCTGCTGCGTCAGGGCGAAACCGACAAGGCCAGACTGGCCTATCAGGAAGCCGTTAAAAATGGTGGCGTGACGACCAGTCCGGCGCTGCAGATGAAACTCGATAACCTGAATCAGGCATAAGGAAGGCCAATGAAGTCGTGGTGTAAAACCCTTTTTGCCTGTGGCATGGCCATAGGCGCACTGACAGGTTGTGCTTCCAGCGATGTGGAAGAAGAACCTGTGAGCCCGCTGCTGGAGATCAATGCCAGCGTATTCCCACAGGTCAGCTGGAGCGCTTCGGTTGGCAGTGGTGTTGGCGATTATTACTCCCGTCTGCGTCCCGCAGTGCGTTACGGCAAAATCTTTGTTGCCGACCGTTACGGTGAAGTAACCGCCTTTGACGAGACCAGCGGCGAGAAGGTCTGGAGCACAGACTTCAGCGAGGCGTTCCGTGATGGCGCCCTGAAAAAGAACAAGGGTGCCCGCTTGGCATCCGGCGTAACGGCGGCCCGTAACAAGGTGTTTGTCGGTGGTGAAAGTGGCCTGCTGGCCGCGCTTGATGCCGAAACCGGTGAAGTGCTCTGGCATGCGGTAGCCGACGGCGAGCTGTTGTCCTTGCCCACAGTGGCCGAAGACATGGTGGTGGTTAATAGCAGCTCAGGCTCGCTAGATGCCTTCAATGTCGACACAGGTGAAAAGCTTTGGAGTTATGAAGCGTCCCTGCCGAACCTGACTCTGCGCGGTACCAGCTCTCCGGCTTATGCCCAGGGCGGTTTCTTTGTCGGTACGGCCGATGGCAAGGTCACTGTTGTTATCAAGAACAATGGTCAACCCGCTTGGGAACAACCGATTTATACCCCTAAAGGTGGCAACGAGTTCAGCCGTATGGCCGATGTCGATATGACGCCGCTGTTGCTGGGTGACAACCTGTATGCGGTGAGCTACAACGGTAACCTGGTCAGCATGGAAATGCGCAGCGGCCGTATTGTCTGGTCGCGTAAGTACTCCAGTTTCCACGAGCTGGACACTGCGGGCTTGAGTCTGTATTTGGTGGACGATCACAGCCGTGTATACTCAGTGGACAGACGTAACGGTCTTGAGCTGTGGAGCAACTCGGATTTGACCAATAGGGATCTGACTGCTCCGGCCGTGTTCCAGGACTATGTAGTGGTAGGTGACTTTGAAGGTTATCTGCACTTTATCGATCGCAGCAACGGCCAAATTGTGGGTCGGGTGCAGGTCGACAGCTCGGGCCTGTTCAGTCAACCTCTGGTGGTTGACGACAAAATCTATCTGCAGACCCGGGATGGCAAAATTGCCACAGTAACTCTGCCCTGATCCCAGGCTTTGATACTGCCAAGCCCCTGGGAGTGCGTTCCGGGGGCTTTTTATTGAGAAGTTTTAAAGAGGCAAAAAGATGATTCCTGTAGTGGCCCTGGTAGGGCGACCCAATGTCGGTAAGTCGACCCTGTTCAATCGTCTGACCCGCACCCGTGATGCACTGGTGGCGGATTACCCAGGCTTGACGCGGGATCGTAAATACGGTCGTGCCTATCTGTCAGGTTACGAATTCATCCTGGTGGATACCGGCGGTATTGACGGCACCGAAGAAGGCATAGAAACCAAGATGGCCGAGCAATCGCTGGCGGCTATCGAAGAAGCGGATGTAGTGCTGTTTTTGACAGATGCCCGCGCCGGTTTGACCGCGGCCGATCAGGCTATAGCCCAACATCTTCGCAGCCGGCAAAAGACCACTTTCGTGGTGGCCAACAAGATTGACGGTATCGATGCCGACTCCGCCTGCGCCGAATTCTGGGCCCTGGGGCTGGGTGAGGTGTATCAGATGGCGGCGGCTCACGGCCGCGGCGTTACCAATATGATTGAGTATGCGCTGGCTCCTTTTGCCGAGGCGATGGGGATTAACCCGGATGCGCCCGAGGAAGAGAAGGTCGACGAGCGTCAATACACAGAAGAGGAAGCCGAAGCAGAACAGGCCAGACTGCAGGACTTGCCTATCAAACTGGCGATTATCGGCAAGCCCAACGTGGGTAAATCGACCCTGACCAACCGCATCCTCGGTGAGGAGCGGGTGGTGGTTTATGATGAGCCGGGCACCACCCGCGACTCCATTTATATTCCAATGCAGCGTGAAGGCCGCGAGTACGTCATCATAGACACAGCCGGGGTGCGTCGCCGCGCCAAGGTACATGAAGTCGTTGAAAAGTTCTCGGTGATTAAAACCCTGAAAGCGGTTGAAGACGCCAACGTGGTGCTCTTGGTTATCGATGCCCGTGAAGGTATCGCCGAGCAGGACCTTGGCTTGCTGGGCTTTGCCCTCAACGCCGGCCGCGCGCTGGTGATTGCGGTCAACAAGTGGGACGGCATAGACAATGACGTCAAGGAAAGGGTCAAGAGTGAGCTGGACCGTCGTCTGGGCTTTATCGACTTTGCCCGCATCCACTTTATCTCGGCGCTGCATGGCACAGGCGTGGGTCATCTGTATGAGTCCATCGAAGAAGCTTACGACAGTGCTACCAGACGGGTGTCCACTTCGCTGCTGACCAAGATCATGCAGATGGCGCAGGACGATCATCAGCCACCTCTGGTCAATGGTCGCCGGGTCAAGCTCAAGTATGCCCACGCCGGTGGTTACAACCCGCCTATCGTGGTGGTACACGGCAACCAGGTATCCAAGCTGCCGGATTCCTACAAGCGCTATATGATGAACTACTACCGCCGCTCGCTGAAGGTTGTGGGTACGCCCATCCAGCTGCGCTTCCAGGAAGGGGCCAACCCCTTTGAAGGTAAAGGGGAGAAACTGACCCTGAGCCAGGAAAGACGCCGCAAGCGGATGATGGCGCACATCAAGAACAAGAAAGCCTGATAGGGTTTTCGCAAAACAAAGCCGGGTTTAACCCGGCTTTGTTGTTTCTGATGACCAATATTGCACTTTAATTCAGTGAGTTGTGTTTAATAAAGGGCCTGTGAACTGGAATAACATCTGTCAACGACTCATAGGTATTTTCAATTCGGTTCCCTTCTCCAGCGAAGAGCATTTATCTGATTGATGCTATTCCTCAATAATGGCTTCAATTCTTGAGAGCAGCGCACCCTGTTTCAATTGGGTGTGCATCTGCTCGCCGACCACGGCGTCCTGGCTGTTTTCCAGGACTTTACCGGCTTCGTTCTTGCTGATGCTGTAACCTCTGGACAGGGTCGACAGCGGGCTGACGCTCTCCAGCGAATGGGCGCTGGCACCCAGGCGTGCCTTAGCCTCTTTCAGTTTATCGGCCATGGCGTCCTGCAACTGTTGACCGAGATAATTCAACCTGCTGGCTTCCAGGCTCAGCTTGTGGGCCGGGCTCTGGGCTTCGAGGCGGCTCTTGAGCTGCAGCTGTCTGTGCTCCAGCCGGTGCAGACGATTGTTGATGGCGGCCGTCATTCTCAGTTGCTGCTCATCAAACTGCTGTACCAACTGCTCCAGCCGCCGCTTGGGATCCTGGCGCTGCAACTTGTGATCCAGCAGTGACAGCTTTTGGCGCTTGGCCAAGTGCCAGTGTTGCCAGCCCTGGCGCAGCCTGGCCATGGCCGTGGTCAGCTTTTGCCGCTTGTTGTCAACATCCTGGGATACCAGCTCGGCGGCGGCCGATGGGGTAGGGGCACGCAGATCGGCGACATAGTCACTGATACAGGTGTCCACTTCATGGCCCACCGCCGAAATCACCGGCAGGGCACTGTTGTAGATGGCGTGAGCCAGATTTTCATCGTTGAAACACCACATATCTTCCAGGCTGCCACCGCCGCGGGTCAGCAGTAACAGATCCACTTCCAGCCTCTGGTTGGCCAGCGTGAGCGCCTCAATAAGCTGGTTGGCGGCAGTACCGCCCTGAACCTGTGAGGGGTAGATCACCACTTCGATGGAGGGATCGCGGCGTTTCAGCACATGCAGTACATCGCGAATGGCGGCGCCTGTGGGGGAGGTGATCACCCCAATGCGCTGGATATTGGCAGGCAGTGGCCGCTTGGTGTCGGCGGCAAACAGGCCTTCGGCCGCGAGCTTCAGCTTCAACGCTTCATACTGCTGCGCCAGCAGGCCATCACCGGCAGGCAGCATGGTTTCGATAAGCAGTTGATAATCGCCCCTTGGCTCATACACACTCAGGGCTGCCCGCACCAGCACTTGCTGGCCGTTGGTCGGGCGAAAGGTCACATTCTGGTTGCGGCCACGGAACATGGCGCAGCGAATTTGTGAGTGGTTGTCCTTGAGCGTCAGATACCAATGGCCCGAGCTTGGGCTGGCAAAGTTGGAAATTTCACCATTGAGCCAAATTCTGCCGAGGTTTCCCTCCAACAAGGCGCGAACTTCGGCATTGAGGCGGGAGACGGTATATACCTGTTTTTTGGGCTCTGGCATGGAATTTGCGTTCAAATTGGAATTTTTCTCTATTTTCCCATTTACCACCCCGGGGTTGCAAGGTATAATGCCGCCGCAATATTTCACCTTCAAATCTGACCCCCGGGGAGATGTTGCAATGCTACGATTAATTAAAGAAGCGCTTACCTTTGACGATGTGCTGCTGGTTCCAGCCCACTCGACCGTTCTCCCTAATACCGCCAATCTCAAGACCCGTCTGACCGACAAAATCGAACTGAATATCCCCCTGGTGTCCGCTGCAATGGACACAGTGACCGAAGCCCGTCTGGCAATTGCCATGGCGCAGGAAGGCGGCATGGGCTTTATTCATAAGAATATGAGTATTGAACAGCAGGCCGAAGAAGTTCGTAAAGTGAAGATCTATGAAGCAGGTGTGGTTCAACAGCCTGTGACAGTGAAGCCTTCCACGACACTGGCCGAGCTTAAGGTATTAACTGCAAAGAACGGATTTGCCGGCTATCCGGTAATCAATGACGCCAACGAATTGGTGGGTATTATCACCGGCCGTGACGTGCGCTTCGTGACCGATACCAACCGCCTGGTTTCTGAAATCATGACCCCGAAAGAGCGTTTGGTGACAGTACCTGAAGGCACCAAGCTGGATGAAGTACAAAAGCTGATGCACTCCAACCGCATTGAAAAAGTGCTGGTTGTGAATGATGAATTCCAGCTCAAGGGCCTGATCACTGTTAAAGACTTCGAGAAAGCCGAGCGTAAGCCCAATGCCTGTAAAGATGAGCTGGGTCGTCTGCGTGTTGGTGCCGCTGTTGGTGCCGGTCCAGGTAACGAAGAGCGTGTTGATGCGCTGGTAAAAGCCGGTGTCGATGTACTCTTGATTGACTCTTCCCACGGCCATTCTGAAGGGGTACTGCAGCGTATTCGCGATACCCGTGCCAAGTATCCTGATCTGCAAATCGTTGGCGGCAATGTGGCGACCGCCGAAGGTGCCCTGGCGCTGGTAGAAGCCGGTGTGAACGCCGTTAAAGTCGGTATTGGCCCTGGCTCCATCTGTACTACCCGTATCGTTACTGGTGTGGGTGTACCGCAAATCACTGCGGTTTCCGATGCTGCTGCTGCCGTTAAGCATCTGGGTATCCCTGTGATTGCCGATGGCGGTATCCGCTTCTCGGGCGATCTGGCCAAGGCGCTGGCCGCCGGTGCATCTTGTATCATGGCAGGTTCCATGTTTGCCGGTACCGACGAGTCTCCAGGTGAAACTGAACTCTACAAGGGCCGTGCCTATAAGTCTTACCGCGGTATGGGCTCACTGGGCGCCATGTCTCAGGGCTCTTCCGATCGCTACTTCCAGAGCGACAACGCTGCCGACAAACTGGTACCTGAAGGTATCGAAGGCCGTGTTCCCTACAAAGGCAAAATCAAAGAGATTATCCATCAGTACATGGGCGGTCTGCGCTCCTGTATGGGCCTGACAGGCTGCGCCACCATTCAGGAATTGGGTGAAAAGGCCCAGTTCGTCAAGGTGACTTCTGCCGGTATGGGCGAATCCCACGTTCACGATGTGACTATCTCCAAAGAAGCGCCGAACTACCGTTCAGGCGTTTAACAAATTCGGGGCGGCATGAGTGTCGCCCTTGGTTTATAAGCAGATAAAAACTGTGCCTGTTACGGCAGGCACTGCAATCAAACTAAAGAGATAAAGGTTATCAATGAGCAATATTCATGAGCACAAGATACTGATCCTTGATTTCGGATCCCAGTATACCCAGCTGATTGCCCGTCGTATCCGCGAAATTGGCGTCTACTGTGAACTCTGGGCCTGGGATGTCAGTGAAGAGCAGATCCGCGAGTTTGCCCCTCAGGGCATTATTCTGGCAGGTGGTCCCGAGAGTGTCACCGCCGACAATTCTCCCCGTGCCCCTGAGTATGTGTTTAACGCAGGCGTGCCTGTACTGGGTATCTGCTACGGCATGCAAACCATGAGTGAGCAGCTGGGCGGCAAAGTTATCCAGGGCATAGGCGAGGGCGAGTTCGGTTACGCGCAAATCGAACTGCTGGCCGAATCTGCACTGTTCAAAAACATCGAAGATGCCGTTAACGAAGCCGGTCGTCCATTGCTGGATGTATGGATGAGCCACGGTGACAAAGTCTCGGCCATCCCTGAAGGTTTTGTCGCGGTTGCCAAGACCGAAACCTGCCCGTTCGCCGCCATGGCCAATGAAGCCAAAGGTTTCTACGGCGTGCAGTTCCACCCTGAAGTGACCCATACCCGTCAGGGCAAGCGCATGCTGGAGCATTTCGCGCTGGAAATCTGTGGCTGTGAAGCCAAGTGGAAACCCGCTTCCATCATCGAAGATGCCGTTGAGCGCCTGAAAAAGCAGATAGGTGACGACGAAGTGATCCTGGCGCTTTCCGGTGGGGTTGACTCCTCTGTTACCGCCATGTTGCTGCACCGCGCCATCGGCGACAGACTCACCTGTGTGTTTGTCGACAACGGCCTGCTGCGTCTGAACGAAGGCGAGCAAGTGATGGAGATGTTCGGCGATCACTTTGGTCTCAATATCATCAAGGTTGAAGCCGAAGACAGATTCCTCAATGCCCTCAAAGGCGAAAACGACCCTGAAGCCAAGCGCAAGATCATCGGCCGGGTATTTGTGGAAATCTTCGACGAAGAAGCCGGTAAGTGCGTTAACGCCAAGTGGCTGGCCCAGGGCACCATCTACCCCGATGTCATCGAGTCTGCCGGCAGCGCCACTGGCAAGGCCCATGTGATCAAGTCACACCATAACGTCGGCGGCCTGCCGGAAGATATGGAGCTGGGTCTGGTTGAGCCGCTGCGTGAACTGTTCAAAGACGAAGTACGCAAGATTGGCCTGGAGCTGGGTCTGCCTTACGACATGCTCTATCGCCACCCATTCCCTGGCCCTGGCCTGGGCGTACGGGTGCTCGGCGAAGTCAAGAAAGAGTACTGCGATCTGCTGCGCCGCGCCGATGCCATCTTCATCGAAGAGTTGCGCAAAGCCGAACTGTACGACCGTGTCAGCCAGGCCTTTACTGTGTTCCTGCCGGTTCGCAGCGTAGGTGTAATGGGCGATGGCCGCAAGTACGACTGGGTTGTGTCTCTGCGCGCCGTGGAAACCATCGACTTTATGACTGCCCATTGGGCTCACCTGCCGTACGACTTCCTCGGCCGGGTATCCAACCGCATCATCAATGAAATCGACGGTATCTCCCGCGTGGTGTATGACATCTCAGGCAAGCCACCGGCAACGATTGAGTGGGAATAATTGTTAGGCCGGAAACGTCTGGCACTAACAGGAACTAAAGCATACTTAAGTCCGCGTAATTGCGGACTTTTTTGTGTTGTAGCATTCTTGGTCACTTATAGTTAATTTAACTGATTAGTAATACTTTAATATGAGTGAACCTCTTAAGACTCGAATCAAAAGCAAAATAGTAATCCAAGAAAAAATAAGTTCAGCTTTTCGACTGTTAACAACTGAGGAAAAAGCCGAGCTCAGACGTGATATGAAAGAGTCCTCTGCTTGGGTCAAAGCTGAACTAAAACGTCGACTAGTAGCAAAAACTTAGTCTGACAGACACCAATGAAAAACGGGTAACTGGTCAGATCAAGTCTGAACTAGTACAGCTTAGCTGGTCTTGATCAAGTACAGAATCCTCAACGTATTTGCGCTACCTGACATCGTGAAAGCGATAAATCCGCCCATTCTCGTTCACCTCCGCCACCTTTCTCAAAGCCTCCGCTGACGACAAACCGAACTTTCGGGTTAACACTACGAACAGATGATAGAACTCGGATTTTAAATCTGCTGCGAAAATCCCCGGATCATCAGAACCCAGACAAATAGACATAGGAACATCACCTTCAATCGCCTCACCCTGCAAGCCCATCCAGCGAAAAATATGATGCTCGCTGACATCTCGATACTGACTGATACGGGTGTTGCTGGTCGGAGGACACTCAATCGCAATGTTTCGGTCTGCCATTTTTGCCATCACCACCTGTTGCAACGAAATTAACGCCTCATCCGGCAAATATTCCAGCGCAACTTCAACGTATTCTGCACGCTGTAGTCGCACTTTGTCATTTGTCAGCCATTGCTTATACAGCTTCAGTGGCCTTTTCATTCCCGTCTTTTTAGCCAACTCTTTAGCGTACTCGTACTCTTCCAACCAGAGAGATTCGGGCTTTAATGGGCCATCCAATTCACCCAGTAGGCCTTCCGATTCCGCCAACACACCTCGCAATTTAAACACCTCTTCGAGGGTGGTAATCGAGATATCTTCTTCCAGCGAAAACACCTCATGGGCTAAACGAACCGCTTCAATCGCTGCATCACTTGCGTAGCGCAGCAGCTCCGGATGATTTCTAAGTTCCCGCCAGACAAACACCAGATCCAGCAATCGCGTTTCTTTGGTCATGGACAAAGACAATGGCAAAGAGCGTTTCCAGATGTTAGGCGTGATGCCAATGGCTGTGCAGTGCCCAAGACGATCGCCATTTCGCAACGGCAGAAACCTTAAGGCATCGTCAATGGAGCGAATACCACTGATCAGATGAGGAAAGTCCTCACCAACATGATAGGTAAAATGAGCAATACCTGATTTGGCTAGCACCCGAAACAAGGGTCCAAACAACTCCGGTGGCGCGTGCATTTCATTAGCTGCGGCATCCACTCCTCGAATCCAGCGTGTCAAGCGTGGCTCATTACTCAGGATGTCCATCAGTATAGCAGCCTGATTCTTCAAGTCCTTGAACAGCAACGCGTAGGGGTAGACTTCATCCTTTTTGGGCTTTCTCTTTATAAAGTGTGGCACCAACGCCAGCTCGGCACACATACTGCTAGACTTTACCTGCTCAAGATTATCTAACACTTGAGTGATATTATTAGGTTGGGGGTGCACCCAATCTTCGGTAATATGATCGTTAAGGTAATCCCAGTACCCACGCACAACGCTGAAGAGCAGTTTTTGCATTTTGCTAGGGTCGCTCTTCGGGGCAAAACGTCCTTCCAAATAACGCACCTGAGAACACACTCCAGCACCATGTGCATTTTTGAAACGAGACAAATAAGATTTCTCAGTTTCTTCTCTCAGCTCCGTCATGGTGTATTTCTGGAACTGATCAAAACCGAAAAAATCGTCTCGCTGAACCAGCAGGGTCAGATACTGATTCTGAATCAGCAGGTAAATCCATAGCAGTCGTTCCAATCCTTCGGGCGCACCATACCGCCATTTTTCCAACAACCCGGTTAGCCAGCAAAATTCCGACTCCTGACTGTATTTATCGTCCGTTGGCCAAACCGTTGCAAACCCGTACTCCTTGTCCTCATGCAGAATTGTGCTGTCCGCCAACTGCTGCGGATGCTGCAATGACGCCATCCACTCGGGCAACTCCCCCCCCTGAACTACCCGACAAAGAATTTCGCGAATATTGCGGGCGATCTGCAAACGATCCCTGAAGATGCCCGGCGTCAGGGAGGGGTCAATCTGGGCACAGAGTTGTTTCATCTCTTGAAAGACCCAGCCCTTCTCGAAATCGCTGACGGTCACTTCAGGGTGCTTGAGCGCATCCAGCCAACACTCTTCCGCACTGGTACTGCCATTCAGATGTTGGTGAGTTTCGTGCAGGCGTTCACGGGTAATGTAGTCCTCAACCGTCGGGTGATAAGGGTACAAAGGCCAGCGAAAACTATATTCCTGACTAGCAGGCCCAGGATTAAATACCTGATGACACGCCATAACCGGCAGGCACGATACTCGGCTCATCAGTGTTTGCCACTCCGAGAACAAAGCAAGATCGGTTTTGGGGCCACCTTTCTCGTTTTTAACAAATTTTTTAGCGATCAAGCGTAAAGCGGCAATCGGGCCGAGTTTCATGTTTCGCTGTTTGAGTTCCTGTAGCAAGGATGACCATGCCGATTTGGCGACATGATCAGGCAAACTACGCGTTTGTTCATATTGAGTAAGGAACACAGATGACTCCACCTTGTCATCAAGTGATACCTCATCTAACGAGACGGTACTCAGCCGATACAACAATTCTGTTGAATTAAGAAGAAACCGTTCCATATCCAATCCTTAAAGCTGCTAGCATTATTTATCTACACCATGATCTGACGAAGATGTTGTATCTTGCCTTTCCGATTTTGAATCATATGGCCCAGCAGCAATACTTGTGATATGTAAGTTCCTACATCCCAGACCTGAAAATGAGGAATCAGTGGTTTCCAACTTATCGAAATCCACATTCTTAATGAATTCTTCGCCAATAATCTTACCAAAACTCTCAAGAAGGGATTTTTCTTGCAGGAGGAGTGTTTTATCGGCCGAATTAATCCCCCCAAAAGGAAAAAGAAACGGATGTATTAACGGGCATTTTATAATGAGAGAAAAAATCGGATGAGTTTTTGTCAACTTATCCCAAGCCCCCATTGAACCCAGTTTGGTCGCAAATTGACCAACTGATGTAACAGGATTTTGCTTAAACGTAACGGAAATGCTAGACAATGAGTTCTCATCAACTCGATGATAAGCATCTTCTTCGACCAGTACCGCATGAAGGAATGCCAATACATTAAATCGCATAATTTTTGCAGCATTGGTATGTGATGCATATTTTCCTAGGTGTGCACCCTCATCATCACCAAGTAACGCTTTATGCTTTTCAGATATGGAGGACAAATTAAAAAACAACCGAGTCCATATTTTACCTATCAGTATAGAGGAAGGCTTTATGTTGGTTGACTCTTGACGAACAAGGCGATTCCAATCAAGAAGTGCCTTCATTGCATCACCAATTTCTGTTTCCCCAACAACGTCCAGATCTTCCACCTCCTCGACTGTGCCTTTATCCATATGTTTAGACCATATAGGTGCAACACAAGTGGGCTTCGCGAAGACCTTCTGTAAAGCCTTATAAAATACCTCCACGCCCATCTTTTTATCAGGGGAAGCGCTATCCTCCACCTGGATTCGGGTATCAATATCCGCTAGATCAGCAATGGCACCAATTAGGTTAAAAACAGACAGAAAGTCCGATGGGACTGGCGTCAATGCGGAGCTAAGAGAGGCAGCAACAGCAAGCTTCGCCAATCCACTTTCTGAATTTATATTTAATGCTTTGTACACTCCTTTCTTACCACGATTTTTCTTATTTACTTGTATCATCCCAAGATATACACCTGCTGACTGGGTTGGCAACCCATCATCAGAGATAACGGCACAACTTCTATTTGCCCAATTAGTAACGCTTTCGCTACGACCAATTGACATATATGATTTAAACTCAGTATCTATATTAGGTCGAGTTTTCTCAACATCCCCTCCAAGTCGCCTCTTCACATGCTCAAAGAGACTGATGCTGCCGCATCCAACCAGCATAAGCTGAAGTATTCGTGAAAGCCCACCCTCACACAAAGCACTCACTTGAGAGGATAAATAAACAGAGCAGTTCCGAAGAGCTTCAGAACTTGATTGAGGTCGAAGATAAAATCCGGTATTAACCTCTTGATCCTGACGTGAATATCTAAATACATCATCACACAAAGAATCCATACCAATCCGATGCTGCTCATAATTCAAGCCCACCCTATAAATACTGCTAAGCATTGCACCATATAACGAATCCCTTAGCAGTTTGCTTTCAGATATATCAGAAGCTTGTAAACGGGAGTAATAATCCTGCATCACCTGCACTAACAATCTAATCGGCTGCTTCAAAAGCTCATCAACATACATATCAAGATCGGAGCCAATCCGTATGTTCAGACCATTCGAAACAATATTTTCCAAAGCACTCCTAATCGTATCAACCTTTTCGTTACCCGTGTCTTTACTGTATAATACGCTAATGTTTTCGCAGTCTTGATCTCGCCCTTTATCTCCCACCAATTGCAGCATTGTTTTGAGCTGTATGCGTTTCTGAACCGGGAATAGTTTCAGCAAATACTGTTGTTCAAGGTGCTCCACCATATAGCCCCGTTCGGCTAAGCGGGCGCTTTCTTTTTCCTGATCGAGTAAAGTTTTACTGTAATTTTCGTATTGCTTACCGCGAATCAACTGGGAATAAAGGCGTAAGTCACCTGTCGCGACAACCACCAATTTCTGGCTATTAAAGAATTTTCTAATGGATTCAAGTACATCCCACCCCGTATCAAACTGAGTATCGATATCATCAAACGAGATCAGAATGGCCTTGCAGTCGAGAATTTTACACGCACATTCAACCAGTTGATCAAAGATTACTGACAAATCCTGGCCACCGATGGAGTAATCCAGCTGGGCATCCAGCTTCAAAGCGTCACTGAAATATTCCGGCTTGTATTCCTTGTCGGTCAATAGGTGTAAACCGCGTTTCAGCTGCTCAAGGTGGCTCTGCCATTGTTCTTTTTGTTTTTTATGGTCATTCGACGACCAGCATCCTTTTAACTTGTCGGACACCATTTTGTTCAGACGGGCGGTCACAGTGACGAGAATAGGTTCATGACGCGGCAGTTTGGTGGGGTCAATGGTCGGCAGACACTTAATACTGGTGGTGGCATCACCTTTATCACTGTCCAGGGATTTAACCACGCTGTTGATAAACGTGGTTTTACCAGCACCACGAGTTCCATCCACGAAAAATACATTACGGCCAGACTCATCAATAACTCGTGTTACCTCAGTAGACTTATCAGCGTCAGGCGGGGTAACCGAATTTCGAATGCTCTCAACCAACTGATCACGCAACGTTTTCTGGATCAGATCACCGTCTTTGGTGCTTCCAGGAAGATTGGAGGCGAACAAGTCGATGATGATGTCGTTTTTCTTTTGCTTTTTAGTCTGCGTGCTATCAGTCATATCGGTATCGATCCAGTCATTTTATTTTTTGGCCAGCCCGTTCATCAGAACTGGCGCTTTAAATTTACACAGTATTGATTGATGAAATGCTAAATGTTCTACATCTCAGTCAGTTCGTGGGATGGAGGCCTCGCCACGTCCCAACTTATACAGCTACTTGGAGTGCGGGTAAAACTGACCACCTCATCCACTCCCCCAGCCTTTCTTTATTGCTCATTCGATCTGTTCGCTGATCCATTGATGCACTTCAGTGAATGCCTGTTCGATAAAGGCATTGGCATTTTAGACCTGATGGCTTTTGACGCCCGTTTTCTGCCAGCTTCAACCTTCGCTCTCGGGTGCATCCTGCTAGAGGATTCAATCGATAACTAAAACTTCACTGCGCCCATCCTCGCGACTGAGCGGTTCGTTATGTCGAGTAGGCAAAACCACACGGAGCGTGGGAACGAGAGTAATGTATAACATTCTGTATAACGAAACTGCCTGTTTATCTGAATAACGAGATGTCTCATTATCTCGATTTACCAGTCACATATATTGAATGAACAATATCACTAACAGACTGAGTAATCTATGATTTTTCTGGGTTTGGTTTGATAACTGAGACTATCCTGTCGGGATAATAGGAGTCGTTCCTGTCATCTTCGATTTAACGGGACAATGGACTTGAGGAAATGACTTTGTGGCAATAATGATGTTAGGCACGACACCATTTGCTCGGTGTTATCGTTGAAGGACTTGATTGACGCTCACTGAATTTAACATCATGTTTGATCTTACAAACCTTACTTTATTGAACTGTGGCTGTTATCTAGGCAGTGTCTGGAAGATGCACACTCCGATTGGTCAACGGCATTACCAGCCCAAATCGCTCAGAGCTATCGTGGGCTTCGTCTGCCACAGTTGACGGTCTAGTCTAGGCTGGACCTTAGTGGTGTACGACATCTCAGGCAAGCCACCGGCAACGATTGAGTGGGAATGAGCCCTCTCGGGATAGTGATTTAAAAAGGCGCTTCGGCGCCTTTTTTGCTGTCTATGGGCGCGATACTCAAGGAGGAATCCGGCGTTTGCGAGCATTATGCGTAGAAATCAGTTTGTCAAAAATAAGTGTTTCAGCCGGTGATATTTGCTATAAATGCAAAAAATGTTGGCGATGTATTTAGGTAAGAGTGATGAAAACACGCTCCGATGACTTGGCAATACTGCTGGCGGTTGTAGACAATGGTGGCTTTTCTCCGGCAGCTGAGCTTTTGGATATCCAGGTCTCGCGGGTTTCAAGGGCGGTGAGTAAGGTTGAGAGTCAGCTTGGGGTTTCAATACTCAATCGTACTACGCGCCGCATAGAATTAACTGAAGAGGGACGGCAGTTTGTTGATACAGTTCGTCTTGGCTTGTCGCAAATTCAGCAAGCAGAAGAAGAGATTATCACCAGAGGGACATTACCCAAGGGACGTTTACGCGTCGATGCCGCAAGTCCATTTGTGTTTCACCAACTGGTGCCGCTTATCCAGCCCTTTATGCAAGCCTTTCCGGATATTGAATTGGAACTGACATCCAACGAGGGATTTGTTGATCTGTTGGAAAAGAAAACAGATCTAGCGATTCGGATAGGTTCTTTAAGCGATTCGACTCTGCACGCACGGCCGCTCGGTAAGAGTTTGCTCTATGTTGTCGCTTCGCCTGAGTACCTCGCAAGACGCGGATTTATCAATAAAAGCAGTGAGCTTATTCATCACGATTTGTTGGGTTTTTCCAGCCCTAAAACCCTTAACGATTGGCCGCTCAAAGGGATTGGTCGTATCACCCCAACAATAACATCGAGTAACGGTGAAACGGTGAGGCAACTGGCATTACAGGGCAATGGTATCGCTTGCTTATCTGGATTTATGGTGAAGAAAGATATCAGTGAGGGGCGTTTAATCCCTTTATTGGAAAGGGAAAAAATCACCAATATAGGACGAGAGCAGATTAATGCCGTTTATTATAAATCCTCCAATGTTGCCAAGCGAATCTCTGCTTTTATTGACTTTATTCAGCCTAAATTGACGCTATGACTCGACTTTGGGCAAGCTCTCTTTGCGGTTTGCGTCGGCGGTAATTTAGTCCTCCTTTAACGTTATTTGTACCTTCCCCAACGTTATTTGTACCTTCATGGTTCAAGGGAGTCGAATGCTTTTCCTTATCTGGAATTGGGCTTTTATGTTACTTGGCAATTTTTGCGTATATGGCAAAAATGATTTGTCTTTATTGCTCTCAATGCCTCTCTTTGGGTTTGTTACTATGCCGGCCATCACATGAGAGGGCTTTTCCATGACACAATCACTTTTTCAATCGATCAAACTGGGTGAGCTACTGCTCAACAACCGAGTTGTCATGCCACCTATGACGCGCTCAAGAGCCAGTCAACCAGGCGATGTGGCCAACGAGATGATGGCAACCTATTATGCGCAGCGTGCCGGTGCGGGCTTGATTGTCTCAGAGGGTACACAGATTTCCGCCATGGCCAAAGGTTATGCGTGGACGCCGGGGATCTACACTCCCGAGCAGATTGTCGGTTGGCGCAGAGTGACTGAGGCTGTACATGCCAAAGGCGGTGCGATTTTTGCGCAGTTGTGGCATGTGGGGAGAGTGACTCATCCGGACAATATTGGTGGTTTGCAGCCTATCTCGTCATCAGACATTAAGGCTGAGAACGTGAAAGTGTTCGTCGATAATGGCAGCGACAAGCCCGGTTTTGTCGATGTGGTTCAGCCCAGGGCAATGACAAAGGCCGATATAGAGCAAGTTATCGCTGATTATCGTCAAGCAGCGCTTAATGCTATTGAAGCCGGTTTTGATGGTATTGAATTACATGCCGCCAATGGCTACTTGATTAACCAGTTTATTGATTCCGAAGCAAACAATCGTGGTGATGAGTACGGTGGCAGCCTTGAAAACCGTCTTCGTTTTCTTGATGAAGTGGTTACGGCATTGGTTGACGCCATTGGGGCACATCGCGTCGGGGTGCGTCTGGCACCGCTGACCACACTCAACGGCACCGTGGATGCAAAGCCTATTGAAACCTATACCGCTGCTGCAGCACTACTCAATCGACATCGTATTGTTTATTTGCATATTGCCGAAGTGGACTGGGACGATGCACCCGATACACCGCTTTCGTTCAAGCAAGCGCTCCGTGAAGCCTATCAAGGAGTGTTGATTTATGCCGGACGCTATAACTTGGAGAAGGCAGAGCAAGCCATTAACGCTGGCCTGGCCGATATGGTAGGTTTTGGTCGGCCTTTTGTTGCCAATCCAGATCTGCCGGAGCGTTTACGACAGGGCTATCCCTTGGCTGAACATGATCCCAATACCCTATTTGGGGGCGGTGAAGCAGGGCTCATTGATTATCCAAGTTATCAGGCATAAGGGGGTAGCATGTTAACAGCATTCCATGGTCAAGTATTAAAGACCTACAATCGCATCGTCATGGCTCCCATGACACGTTCACGTACTTCTCAACCGGGAGACATTCCCAATGAGATGATGGCTGAGTATTATCGGCAACGCGCCAGTGCCGGGCTCATTATTACAGAGGGAGCACCGGTTTCAGCCATCGCGAGAGGCTATTCGATGACCCCCGGGATTTATACCCCTGAGCAGATCCAAGGCTGGAAAAAAGTCACTCAAGCTGTCCATCAGCAAGGGGGAAAAATCTTTGTTCAACTTTGGCATGTGGGGCGTCGCAGCCATGCCAATATCGCCGGCTCGCAACCTTTGGCGCCATCGGCGATTAGCATTCCAGATCAGGTGTTTGGCCCGTTGGCTGAAGGCGGCTTTGGTATGGTGGTAACACAACAGCCAAAAGCGATGACAACAGCAGAGATTAAAGCCACTACCGCAGATTTTGTGCAAGCAGCCCAAAATGCAATGGAGGCGGGGTTTGATGGCGTTGAAGTGCACGCCGCACATGGTTATCTGTTCGACACTTTCTTAAGGCTGGAAAGTAATCAACGACAAGATCAATATGGCGGCAATCAAGAGAATCGGATGCGTTTCTTGCTGGAAACGCTACAGGCACTCTGTGAGGCGATTGGCGCAGGCAAGGTCTCTGTACGTTTGTCCCCTTATGTTAACGAAGGCTTTGCCGGCGAGGACCCGGAAATCGTGCCCTTGACGTTGGCCTTGCTGGAAAAGTTGCAGCCGATGAATCTTGCATATGTGCACTTTTCGGAGAATATCTCCCGTTACTCGGTAGTACCCGAGGCATTTCGTCGCCAGGTTCGCAGTGTATATAGCAATCCTATTATGGTGGCGGGCAAGCTGACCAAGCAAACAGCGCAAAGCTTACTCGACAAACAGTATGCCGACTTTGTTGCCTTTGGTACGCCTTTTGTGACCAATCCGGACTTGGTTGCCCGTTATACCCATGACTGGCCATTGGCTGAGTTCGATGCAGATGCAAGGCTAACTTTATATGGTGGTGGTGAACAAGGTTATATCGATTACCCAACTTATGAGGTATAAGCCGACAGGGTTCATTGGTTCCCCTGCTGCAGGAATACTGGAGGGATAAAATCTAGGGTTACATCATGTCCAAGTCAGTTCAGCATATAAGGTAAGAATAAGAAGATGAAACAGAACATTGTCCATATTGCACTGGTAGTAAAAGACTACGATGAAGCAATCGATTTTTATACTAATAAGCTTCAATTTGAGCTTATTGAAGACACTTACCAACCAGAGCAAGATAAGCGCTGGGTTGTGGTTGCGCCGCCCAATTCCCACGGAGTGGCTTTGTTGTTGGCAAGGGCTTCAAAACCTGAGCAATTAGACTTCATTGGTAATCAAGCGGGAGGTCGTGTATTCCTTTTCTTGAATACCGATGACTTCTGGCGAGACTACGAGCGTATGAAATCAGTAGGTATCGAGTTTGTACGTGACCCCCAAGAGCAGGATTACGGTACGGTAGCGGTATTTAAAGATTTGTATGGCAACCTTTGGGATTTACTTCAGTTGAATCCTGAGCATCCAATGGCGAAAAGGCAAGCATAACAAATGGTTATGGCGTCAATGGTTATTTTTTCATCTGACGCCGGCTTGTTAAATTTTCCTGTAGCCGGAAGTCGTTGAATGCCTGTTACCTTCACACAGTTAACCCACACTCGGCGATTGCAATATCTCTTCATCCACCCAATGGAGCAGTTTCTTGATGGCTTTGGATAGCACCTGGTTCTGACGCACTATGTACCCCAGGCTGGCGGAAGGGAAGCTGGGCAGTGGGGTAATGCTGGACTGCAAATTGAGTTTCGGGTGCAGGGCGAAGTCCGGCACTATGGCGATGCCGAAGCCGGCTTCGGCCCAGTCGATTTGGGCATCCACGCTGCCCACTTCCATGATGCGGTATTCCGGCAGTTTGAGCTCAGGCAGTGCCGGGTCAATCAGATCCCGGGTGCGGGTGTCGTGCCCCAGCAGTATCAAGGTCGGTGCTTCCTGCGGGGTGGGGACTTTTCCTCTCTGCCAGGCCTTGAGATCATTGCCCAAGGCGTACCATTTCACTTGTTTCAGCTCGGTAAAATGCAGCGGCTGACTCTCTTTTTGCGCCATCACAAAGCCGAGATCTGCCTTGGCACTTTTTACCAGGTCTGCCGCCTGTGAGGAGGTGGTATTCAGCAGAGTCAGGTCGATGCCGGGGAATTCGGTTTTGAACGACTGAAACGGGCCTATCAGCAGCCATCTGGAAATAATATCACTGGCGGCTATGGTCATGGTGCCCTGGCACAGATCATTGATGGCGTTGAGATCGGCCTGGCAACTTTGCAACTCCATCAGGGTATTGTGCGCACTCCTTAGCAAACGCTCACCGGCTTGGGTCAGCCGAAATGGATTACGCTCAATCAGCTTTACTCGGGTGGTTTGCTCCAACTGTTTGATATGCAAGCTGACATTGGGTTGAGTCATATGCAGCTCATTGGCTGCCTTGCCGAAGTGTTCCAGGCGGGCCAGAGTGACAAAGGTTTTAAGCCAGTGGAGTTCGAGCATAACAGCCTCTTTACGAGTTTTTTAGCGGTACTTTTGCTGCTTTAGGGCAGGTGCCTTATGGTTGGCGGCTTGGTCATGGCCCTAATCATGGCCTTAGTCATGGCCTTGGTCACGACAATTGCCCGCTATCTTCGATTCCGATGCAAAATATCCCGATATGGATTTCTTATCAAGCCAATAATGATTATTAATTTTTCTTATTTATGCCGTGGTCATAGGATAGACAGGTTTTTGTTTAGGAGAACTGGAAATGTCGTCTATCGTTGTAGTTGGTGCAAACTGGGGTGATGAAGGTAAAGGCCGTATCGTGGACTATCTGGCAGATAGCGCAGCGGCGAGTATACGTTTTCAGGGCGGCAACAATGCCGGCCACACAGTTGTGAATGACTTTGGTACATTCAAACTGCATCAACTGCCTAGCGGCGTATTCAATCCTGGTTGTTTGGCGGTATTGGGTCCCGGCATGGTGATAAGCCCGGCGCCACTTTCCAAAGAGATTGCCGAGGTAAAAGCTGCCGGCGTCAATGTCAATCTGTGCATTTCCGACCGGGCGACTCTGTGCCTGCCAATCCACGCCATTGAAGATACTCTGGAAGAGGAGCGTCTCGGTGACGGCGCTTACGGTTCTACCCGCCAGGGCATTGCCCCGGCTTACGGTGACCGGGTAATGAAAAAAGGCATTCTGGTGGGTTGGTTGAAGCAGCCTGAAGTACTGCGTGAACGTATCCAGTTTATGCTGGACTGGAAACTGCCGCAGCTCAAGGCGCTGTACCCCTCCTTTGAATTTTCGCAAACCGCAGAAGAGATGACTGCTTGGTTGCTGGAAGTGTCCGCCCCTTGGCGTGATGCCATCTGCAACGTGAGCGAGCCACTGAAAGCGCTGCAGGCAAAAGATGAAAACCTGCTGTTTGAAGCCCAGTTGGGCGCGGGTCGTGACCTGGTTTACGGTGAATACCCTTGGACCACGTCTTCCAACGTGACCGCAGCTTATGCCGGTCTCGGCAGTGGTTTACCGGCACTGCGCCCCGAGCGGGTGATTGCCGTAGCCAAGTCCTTCAGCTCATCAGTGGGAACCGGCACCTTGATCACCGCCATGGAAGAGCAGGACAGCTTCCGCGAAGCCGCCAATGAGTATGGCGCGGTAACCGGGCGTCCCCGTGATATGGGCTATTTCGATGCCGTGGCCACCCGTAATGGTGTCGAGCTGCAGGCAGCTACCGAAGTGGCGCTGACCAAGCTGGATTGTTTGAGTGGGATGCAGGATCTGAAAATCTGCATCGATTATCAGGGCGATCACAGCGAAAACCCGATTTGGCCACAAACCTCAGCCTTGGCGCCGGTTTATGAGCAGATGGAAGGCTGGAGCGAAGACATCACGGCTTGCCGCACCTTTGAGAGCCTGCCTCTGGCGGCGCAAAAGTACGTGCAGCGGGTTGAAGAGCTGATGGGCGTACCGGTAAAAATGATCTCTGTCGGCCCTGAGCGGGCGCAGATGATCCTGCGCTAACAGCCTCTTGTGTGCCATGCCGCAGCCTTAGCTTGTTAAAGAGAGCGGAATAAAGAGAACTGATTGAGGGCCCCATTCACTTTTACCGAGTGAATGGGGCCCTTTGGTTTTATTGGCTTGCAAGATAAACTCTTGGAGACATGATGCTAATTTGTTGGCCTGCTTTAGAAAAAGGAATAATGAACAATGAGCAAACAGCAGGAAATGGCAAAACCAAACTCAATATCTCAGCGAGATGAGCCGCAGGTTCGGCGGCTCACGGATGAGGAGATAGCCGAGCTCAGGCGGGATATGGCCGAATCGGCCGCCTGGATGCGAGCCGAATTGAAACGGCGCAGGGAAGCCAAAGATAAAGCGGACCAGCCTCAGGAAGCACAAGACTAAGTAATCGTCATGTCGCTTAAGGAGCGCAGCGAATAATAAACTGCCCGCAATCGCGGGCAGTTTGGTCTTTCTATAGCGAGCCCGAGTTACTGGCTCTGCAATACCGGCGCCAACTGCTGCTGTCTTTCATCTATGCGGGTATGGTCCCGTGCCAGCAGGGTGTAGATGGTCGGCAATATAAACAGGGTAAACAGCGTGCCTATCAACATGCCGGAAACGATCACCAGGCCCAGACCGAAACGACTGGCGGCACCGGCGCCGCTGGCAAACAGCATGGGGATAAGCCCAAATACCATGGCTGCCGTGGTCATCAGCACCGGCCGCAGGCGGATCCTGGCGGCTTCCAGTATCGCCTGTTGACGGCTCAACTGTTTTTGCTGTTGCAGCTCGTTGGCAAACTCCACCATTAAAATGCCGTGTTTGCTGATAAGGCCTATCAGAGTGACCAACCCTATCTGGGTGTAGATATTGAGAGTGGTCAACCCCAACGCCAGTGGCAACAGGGCGCCGCAGATGGACAAAGGCACAGTGATCAGAATGATAAGCGGGTCAATCAGGCTTTCATACTGCGCCGCCAGCACCAGATAGATGATCAGCAGCGCAGCGATAAAGGCAAAGGCCAAACTATTGCCTTCGTGCACATACTGGCGCGAGTCAGACTGCCAGTCATGGCTGTAGTCGGCGGGCAGTGCTGCAAGCTGCTGCTCGAGGAAGGCCACAGCTTGCCCCATGCTGACTCCCGGCGCCGGAATCGCCTGTAAGGTGGCGGCATTTTGCTGGCCGAACTGACTCAGACGGTTTGGCTCGACTCCGCGCTCGAGTGTGACCAGGCCGGAGAGGGGCACCAGAGTGCCATCAGTGCTGCGTACATACTGTTTGCCAAGCTCTTCGGCCGAGAGGCGTTGTTCCCTCAGGCTTTGGGGGATTACATCATAGGCGCGGCCATCCATGGCGAAGCGATTGACATAGTTCTCGCCCACTAGCAACGCCAACGACTCGGCAATATCCTGCATCCTCACCCCTAAGCTGTTGGCCTTGGCCCTGTCGACACTGAGTTGCACCACTGGGTTGTTGTAATCCAGATCGCTGTCCACCACGACAAACAAACCGCTCTGGCGCGCCGCCTGCTTGATTTGCTCCATGGTTTGATAAAGCTCGGGGTAAGCGCCGGGGGAGCGCAATACCATCTGCACCGGCAGCCCGCCGGTGGAACCGGGCAGGGGCGCCAACTGGAAGGCAAAGATACTGCTGCCCGGGATAGTGCCCGCCAGTTGCTGCAGCTCGGCCTGAATAGCACTGGCGTCGCGGCTGCGTTCACTCCAGTCACTGAGATTGATACCGCCGAAACTGGCCGCCGGGCCGTCGGTGCCATTGATTATCCAGGTACCCTGGGTTTCCGGGATCCGGGTAAATATTTGATCCAACTGCCGGTTGAAGTGCTCGGCATACTCGAGATTGGCATGTTGCGGCGCCTTGATGGCGGTTAATACGCCGGCCTGATCTTCCGTGGGGGCCAATTCCCGCTGCGGCTGCAAATAGAGCCATGGAAGAGCAAGCATCACCAGCAGGGCGAAGCCCAAGCTGAGGGTTCTGTGGGCGAGTGACCATTTCAGCAAACGGCCATAGCTATCGCCCAAGCGCTCGAAAAAATGCTCGGCGGCGCGGGCCAGTCGGCCTTCGCTCTGCTTTGGTTGCAGCAACATTGAGCTCATTACCGGCGATAAGGTCAGCGCAACTATGCCTGAGACAAGTACAGCACCGGCCAGGGTCATGGCAAACTCACGAAACAGGCTGCCGGTGAGGCCGTCCATCAAGCCTATGGGGGCATAAACTGCCGCCAGAGTAATGGTCATGGCTATCACAGGGCCGGCCACTTCGCGGGCGCCTATCAGGGCAGCTGCCACTGGGTGTTTCCCCTCTTCGATATGGCGGTGGACGTTTTCTACCACCACAATGGCGTCATCCACCACCAGGCCTATGGCCAGCACCATGGCCAAGAGAGTGAGCAGGTTAATGCTGAAACCAAAGGCCAGCATCAGTGCAGCGGCGCCGAGCATGGATAGGGGAATGGTGGCTATGGGGATCAGCACAGAGCGCAGCGACCCGAGACACAAGAGGATCACCAGCACAACTATCAACAGTGCTTCGAGCAAGGTGCGCAGCACTTCATCTATGGATGCCTGAATAAAGCGGGCGTTTTCATAGGCAAGTTCCACCCGAACACCCGGTGGCAAGGTTTTGCGGATCTCCGGCAACTGCTTGCGAATGCCATCCACTATGATCAGAGGGTTGCCCTTGGGGGTGGCAAATAGCCCCAGATGCACAGCTGCCTGACCATCCATGGAGGCGCTGCTTTCTTTGGAAGCGGCGCCCAGCTCCACAGTGCCGACATCACCGAGGCGCACCAAGTCCCGCCCATCGTTTTTCAATACCAGATCGCGAAAGGCTGCGACATCAGTGATATCGGTATTCACCTTGATATTGGCGACAACAAACTGGCCCTTGACCACACCGGGAGCGGCCTGAAAGTTGTTACGTCGCAGCGCATCGGCCACATCGGCGGCCGTCAGGCCTCGTCCGGCAAGCTTGTCGCTGTCGAGCCACAGGCGCACCGCCAGTTGTTGACCGCCAAACTGCTGGACCTTGGCCACACCGGTAATGCTGGCAAATCTGGGCTCGACCACCCGCGACAGATAGTCGGTCAGGGCCGGAATGCTCAGGCTGTCACTGGCAAAACCGACATAAGCCACGGCGGTGGATTCACCCGAGGAGCGCTCGATAACAGGATCGAAGGCATCCTTGGGCAATTTGTAGCGCACGGCACTGACCTTGGCCATCACTTCGGTCAGAGCCTGGGTGGAGTCACTGTTGAGTGTCATCCTGAGTTGAATTTGACTGCGGCCCTGGGTGGAGGATGAGGAGATAAAATCGACGCCCTCCACTGATGACAGCGCCTGAGTCAGCACCTGGGTCACAAAGCCCTGCATCAGCTCGGCCGAGGCGCCGGGATATTGGGTTGTCACACTGATAGTGGCGTTTTCCAGCTGCGGATATTGGCGCACCGGCAACTTGCCAACGGAGAACAGCCCCAGCAATAGGATAAGACTGCTGACCACCAGTGCCAGCACCGGACGCTCGACAAAACGGTCGGTAAATCTCATTGTGATTGCCCCTTGCTCTGATAAAGCAGCGCTGCGGTGAGGCTGTCCTGGCCCGTGCTGCTGACCTGGACGCCATCACTCAGCCTGAGTTGACCGGAGGTGACCACCAGTTGATCAAGCGACAGGCCGGAGATGACCTCGACCCAGCCATTCTGACGTTGGCCGGTTTTAACTGCCACTTTGTGGGCCGTGAGGCTTTGTTCTCCGGCATCGACCCGAAACACGGTTTCGCCCCAGGTGTTATAAGTGATGGCGCTTTCGGGGATCATCAGCGCCTGGCGTCTTGACTTTTCCAACGCCACCCGGGCAAACATGCCGGCTCTCAGCTTGGCAGCGCCATTCTCCTGGCTTGGATAGCTGGCCGCCTTTTCGGCAGGCTTGTCGTCGACTTGCTCTTTATCATCAGGCTCGCCATCAATAGGTTTTGGCAGCAATATTGCCTGCAGTTGCAACATTCGTGAGCTGCCGACAATCGGCTCTATGGCGCTCAGTCTGGCGGGCCAGCTTTCATTGGGGCGTAAGTCTGTCCTGAGTTGCAATGTCTGCCCAAGCTCAAGTTTATCGGCCTGGGCTTCGCTGATGGCAAAGTTGATTTTGAGCTGGCTGTCATCCACCAATTGGGCGATGGTTTCACCGGCACCAAGGTATTGGCCCAAGTGAATTTTGCGGATCCCCAAGGTACCGGAGAAGGGGGCCTTGATGGCCTTTTGGGCTATCAGAGCCTGGGTTCGGGCGACAGCGGCGCGGGCCATATCGCGTTCGGCCAGGGCATTGTCCAGTGCTTCCCTGGAGGCCAGATTATCGGCGGCCAGGCTAACGAGACGCCGATAGGCACTCTCGGCTGCCAGTAACTGCGCCTCTTGCTGCAACAGTTCGGCTTGCTCCACCGCATCATTGAGCTGCACCAAGAGTTCACCGGCTTTAACCTGTTGCCCCGAGTCGAAGTGCAGCGCCGTTACCCGGCCGGATGTCTCGGCAGCGACGGCGATTTGGGCCGCGGCTTCCAGTTCGCCGACGGCGTCGAGTTGCTGTGGCAGGCTGATTTGTTGCACGCTGGCCAATGACACAGCCACAGGGCCATAACCATGGCCGCCACTGTCAGCCTCATCATCGGCTTTCAGGCCGTATGTAAGACCCAGGCCGAGAAGCAGCGAAAGGCCAAGCATCAGAGATAGGGAGTTGTTGATCATGATAGCGACAAGTTTCCTGTGTTTTTTGTCGTTTATGTAAAGGGGCCATCCTTGGCGGGGGTTGATTTATTCCTTCGGCGGCACTATAAAACCTCAAGTTAACTTGAGGTCAATAGTCGATGAACACAAAATTTACTGCCGAACCTGAAAATGATGACGAAGGGGCATCCCGCGGTGCTCTGACCATAGGCCAGGTCGCCAAACGCAGTGGGGTACCGGTGTCCACTATTCACTTTTATGAGTCCAAAGGGCTTATCAGCAGCCAGCGCAGCAGTGGCAACCAGCGGCGCTTTCCCTCGACTGTGCTTAGGTTGATTGCCATCATCAAGGTGGCGCAGCGCACCGGAGTGCCGCTGGAGGAGATAAAGCAGGCACTGGCCAAATACGGCACCAACGCCAAGTTGACGGCGGCGCAGTGGCGGACAATTTCCGCCGAGTTAAGGGTCTCGCTGGATGAGAGGATCAAGAAGCTGACCCGGCTGCGGGACGAGTTGGACAGCTGCATAGGCTGTGGTTGTTTATCGCTGGCCGAATGTCCACTCAGAAACCCAGATGATGTGCTGGGGCAGGAAGGCGCGGGCCCGAGGATCCTGGAGCGGCCTTGAGTCTATGCCGCATGCAGGCGCCGAAAGAGTCGATATCCGCTGGTATCGGATTTGGTACTGGTATTCATGCCAGTTATACTGGCGCCGCATTGAGAACGGATGGATAGAATGACAGAGAATCGCGACTTACATTGGATGCAGTTGGCCATGGAGATGGCGCAAAAGGCTGAGGCCCTCGGGGAAGTGCCGGTAGGGGCCGTGCTGGTCAAAGATGACAAGCTTATTGCCTTTGGCTGGAACCAGCCTATTGCCGCCAACGACCCCTGTGCCCACGCGGAAATTCTCTGCCTCAGGCAGGCGGGCAGTCAACTGGAAAACTACCGTCTGCTGGATACTACCCTCTATGTGACGCTGGAGCCTTGCGCCATGTGCGCCGGTGCCATGGTGCATGCCAGGGTGGGGAGACTGGTGTACGGGGCTGCGGATCCCAAGACAGGCGCGGCCGGTTCAGTGCTGGATCTGGTGCGTCATCCCCTGTTCAATCACAAGTTGGCGGTCAGTGCCGGGGTGATGGAACAGGAGTGCAGCGAACAGTTGAGCGCCTTTTTCAGGCGACGCAGACAGGAGCAGAAGACATTGAAGCAGGCAAGGAAGCTTAATCCGCCTGCTGCAGAAAACTGAAGAAGAGTTTGTGACGGTTGAGAATGCGTTTGTGACGGGTTTTAACCAGGCTGCGGCGACGGGCCATTGCATTGTTAATGGTCTTTCTTTTCATAAGCTTACCTTAGTTTATTCAGATGTCTTTGTTAGTTTTTTGGCATCAATGACAAGCTAACAGCTTATTTAAGCTTGCGCCAGCCCCAAATGGCGGGCAGCGCATCAAAGCAAGACTGTTTGGCGCGAAAATGAGTCGTGTGCGGGGTTTTCAGTTGGGCTGGGCACCGCTGAGTTCGGTTTCTTCCCCGGCCTGGGATTCCGCTTCTCTTTGTGCAGCCTCTTCCTGAGCCTGCTCCCTGGCCAGGGCTTCCAGTTTGGCCTGATTGTCTATCCACACCAGAGTGTCGTAGTAACGGCGAATGCTGTCGACATAATGCACCGCCTCGTTGCCTCTGGCATAGCCATAGCGGGTATGTTGGTAGTATTTGCGCTTTTGCAGCAAGGGTAATACCTGCTTGAGATCTTTCCAGGCACTGGGATTAAGGCCTCTGGCCTGTGCCAACTTACGGGCATCCTCCACATGGCCATAGCCTATGTTGTAAGAGGCGAGGGCAAACCACATCCGCTCCTCCTCCGGAATAGACTCAGGCAGGCGCACCAAAATGTCGCTCAGATAGCGGGCACCGCCACGGATGCTCTGCTCGGGATCGAGGCGATTCTCCACTCCCAACTGTTTGGCGGTTGCCAGGGTCAGCATCATCATGCCGCGCACGCCGGTCGGTGAGCGGGCCCTGGGGTTCCAGTGCGACTCCTGATAACTGGTGGCGGCCAGCTTGCGCCAGTCGAGTTCACCGGCATAGGTTTCAAACAGATGGCGGTACTTGGGCAGCTTGCTGTCGACCGCGCGGATAAAAGCGCGGGTGTCAACATAGTCGAAACGTTTGACATGGCCGAAGTACTTTTCCACCAAGTGTTCCAGCGTGCCGTCTCTTTGTTCCTGGTGCCAGAAACGCAGCAGTTGGCTCATCAGTTGATCGCTTCCCCGGGGTGGCAACAGCCAGACCACAGCCTGTTGCTGCTCCAGCACCTGGCCGGATCTCAGCTCAGGCATAAAACGGCGATTGATATTGATGCTGGTGGAATCTGAAATGGTGTAGCTGAGTTCGCCGCTGGCTATCATGCTCAGTAGCTCTTCATTATCCTTATCTGCGACCTGTTGCCACTCAAGGTTGGGATTATCTGCCTTGAGTCGGTTCAGGGTTTCCACAAACGACGAGTCGGCTATCACAGTAACAGGTGCATCCAGGGCGTTGAGATCTTTGGGGACAGGGGTGCCGGCGCGGTAGACCATCACCTGATTGACCCGATAAAGCGGTGGCCCGAGACGAAACTGTTGTCTGCGGCTACGGGTATCCGACAGCCCGGCGGCAATCAAATCTATCTCGTTTTGTTTCAGCGCCTGGTAGAGCTCATTGATATTGCCATAGGGCTTCATCTCCAGCGGCTTGCCGAGAAAGTCGGCGAAACGCGCCGCCATCTCATAATCAAACCCGGCACTGCCCTGGGTGGAAGAAACATAGATTTGTGGGCCATAGAGGGTGCCAACCCTGAGTTCCTTGGCCTCATTCACCGCAGGGATTACCTGAGTTTCATCCACGACAGCTTGCCGGCAGCCTGCCAGCAAGATTATCAGGGTGAGAGTCGCGGTGAATCGTTTCATTATCTATCGGTAAAAGCCCTTAGCCTGTGGTTTGCCGCTGAGATAGGGGTTATTCCTTTTGTTTGATTAATTTACAAATAAATTCAATGAATTGCGTCTTGGTTGCAGGCCTGGTATCCCCATGATTGAACCATGGGGGCAGGCACCGGAGGGTATATTACCCCATAGGATTACTTTATATCACAGGAAACACTGTTTTAAGCAAAGTCTGAGGTGATTTGTAGGGCGCATTTACCTATAATAGCGCCACCTCTGACCCTGTAATTATAAATAATAAGGTGATAAGACGTGATGGAGATCATCCGCGGAGCCCCCGCACTCTCGGCATTCAGAGTGCAAAAGCTGATGCAGGCCTGTGAAGCCGCCCAGCTTCCGGTAAAGCAAATCTATGCCGAATATGTTCATTTGGCTTATCTGAGCGAAGCGCTCAACCCCGATGACCAAGTGCAGTTGAGTAAGATTCTAACCTACGGTCCGGCCATCGAATCCCACGAGCCCCAAGGCACTCTCCTTTTTGTTACTCCCCGTCCCGGTACTATTTCTCCCTGGTCTTCCAAAGCCACCGACATTGCCCAAAACTGCGGCCTCAAGCAGGTAAAACGTTTGGAACGCGGTCTGGCTTACTATGTGGAATCCGACGCTCTGAGCAGCGAACAGTTCAAGAGCCTCAAGGCGCTGCTGCACGACCGCATGATGGAAGTGGTACTGGACAGCTTTGAAGCGGCCGATGTGCTGTTTGCCCGCACTGAGCCCAAGCCTTTTGTCAGCGTCAACATTCTCGGCGAAGGCCGCCGGGCGCTGGAAATCGCCAACCGCGAAATGGGCCTGGCGTTGGCCGATGATGAAATCGACTACCTGGTCACCAATTTCCTGCGCCTTGAGCGCAACCCCAACGATATTGAACTTATGATGTTCGCTCAGGCGAACTCAGAGCACTGTCGTCACAAGATCTTCAACGCCGATTGGACCATTGACGGCGAAGTGCAGCCCAAGTCGCTGTTCAAGATGATCAAGAATACCTATGAGAAGACCCCGGACTATGTGTTGTCGGCCTATAAAGACAACGCCGCGGTAATGACAGGTTTTGAAGCCGGGCGTTTCTTCCCCGACAGTGACGGTGTTTATCGCTATCACGCAGAGCCGATGCATATTCTGATGAAGGTGGAGACCCACAACCACCCGACCGCCATCAGTCCCTATCCTGGTGCAGCCACCGGCTCGGGCGGTGAAATCCGTGACGAAGGCGCTACCGGCCGCGGCTCCAAGCCCAAGGCGGGTTTGACCGGCTTCAGCGTATCCAACCTCAAGATCCCGGGCTTTGTGCAGCCTTGGGAAGGCGACTACGGCAAGCCGGACCGGATTGTGACTGCCTTTGACATCATGATTGATGGTCCTCTGGGCGGCGCCGCTTTCAACAACGAATTCGGTCGTCCGGCCCTGCTGGGATACTTCCGCACCTACGAGCAGCAGGTTTGCAGCCACAATGGTGTCGAGGTGCGCGGTTATCACAAGCCTATTATGCTGGCTGGTGGCCTTGGCAACATTCGCGAAGAGCACGTACAGAAAGGGGAGATCTCCTTAGGCGCCAAGCTGATTGTACTGGGTGGCCCGGCGATGAACATTGGCCTTGGCGGCGGCGCGGCTTCCTCCATGGCGTCCGGCCAGTCCAGTGAAGATCTGGACTTTGCCTCGGTGCAGCGGGAAAACCCGGAAATGGAACGCCGCTGTCAGGAGGTTATCGACCGCTGCTGGCAGATGGGCGATGCCAACCCCATCCAGTTTATTCACGATGTGGGCGCCGGTGGTTTGTCCAACGCCTTCCCTGAGCTGGTAAGCGATGCCGGTCGCGGCGGTAAGTTTGAGCTGCGTAACGTGCCTTCCGATGAGCCAGGCATGAGCCCGCTGGAGATCTGGTGTAACGAATCCCAGGAGCGTTATGTGTTGTCTGTGGCAGCCGAAAACCTGGATACCTTCGCCGCCATTTGTGAGCGCGAGCGCGCGCCATTTGCTGTGGTGGGCGAGGCGGTTGCCGAGCAGCACCTGAGCCTGAGCGACGAGCACTTTGACAACAAGCCTATCGACTTGCCGCTGGAAGTCTTGCTGGGCAAACCACCGAAGATGAGCCGTGATGTAGTGAGTCAAAAGGCGCAGTCTGCGGCGCTGGATGAAGCCTCCATCGATCTCGCACAAGCCGTTAAGCGGGTGCTGACTCTGCCAACCGTTGCCGACAAGAGCTTCTTGATCACCATAGGCGATCGCACGGTAACCGGATTGGTGAACCGCGATCAGATGGTCGGCCCCTGGCAGGTACCTGTGGCGGATTGCGCCGTTACCGCCGCCTCGTTCGACAGCTATGTGGGCGAAGCCATGTCCATGGGCGAGCGCACTCCGCTGGCCTTGCTGGATTTTGGCGCCTCGGCGCGGATGGCCGTGGCCGAATCCTTGCTGAACATGGCCGGTGCCGATATCGGCTCACTGAAGCGCATTAAGCTATCGGCCAACTGGATGTCTGCAGCCGGTCACCCGGGTGAAGATGCCGGCCTCTATGAGGCGGTCAAGGCAGTGGGCGAAGAGCTGTGTCCCGAGCTTGAACTGACCATTCCCGTGGGCAAAGACTCAATGTCGATGAAGACCGCCTGGGAAGACAAGGGTGAGCAGAAGGCGGTTACCGCACCTATGTCGCTGATCATCTCTGCCTTCGGTGCGGTGCGCGACATTCGCAATACCGTGACCCCTGAGCTGCGTACCGACAAGGGCGAAACCCTACTGCTGCTGGCCGATCTGGCCAAGGGCAAGACTCGTCTGGGCGGTTCCTGCCTGGCGCAGGTGTTCGGTGAGCTGGGCGATATCGCGCCGGATCTGGATCAGGCAGCGGTATTGAAAGGTTTCTTCGAGGTGACTCAGCAGTTGGTGGCCGAGCGAAGTTTGCTGGCTTACCACGACAAGAGTGACGGCGGTCTGTTCACCACCTTGGTGGAAATGGCCTTCGCCGGTCACACTGGCCTGAAGGTGGATATTTCTGCGCTGGCCGGCAGCGCCCTGGCGCGCCTGTTCAACGAAGAGTTGGGCGCCGTGCTGCAGGTGAGCAAAGACCAAGCCGCCGAGATTATCAAGGCTTACACTGATGCCGGTGTGGATTGTCATCCGATAGCAGAGCTGAGCGACGATGGCCGCATCCGTATCCAGGATCAAGGTGCTGAAATTTATAGTGCTTCACGTACCGAGCTGCGTAAGCTCTGGTCTGAAACCACCTACAGAATGCAGGCGCTCAGGGACAACCCTGAGTGTGCCCGTGAAGAGTTTGACCTCAAGCTGGATGAAACCGATCCAGGCCTCACGGTTAACTTGAGCTTTGATCCGGCAGAAGACGTTGCCGCGCCTTATATCCTCAAGGGCGCTGCACCCAAGATGGCGATTTTGCGGGAGCAAGGGGTCAACTCGCATATCGAGATGGCAGCCGCCTTCGAGCGTGCCGGTTTTGAAAGCCGTGATGTGCATATGTCGGATATCCTCAGTGGCCGTATCAGCCTGGAAGAGTTCCAGGGACTGGTGGCCTGTGGTGGCTTCTCTTACGGTGATGTATTGGGCGCCGGTGAAGGTTGGGCCAAGTCCATCCTGTTCAACAGCCGTGCCCGTGAGGACTTCAGCCGCTTCTTCGAGCGTGCCGACAGCTTTGCTCTGGGTGTTTGTAACGGTTGCCAGATGCTCTCCAACCTCAAGGAGATCATTCCGGGTACCGAGCATTGGCCGCACTTTGTCCGTAACCGCTCTGAACGCTTTGAAGCGCGTTTTAGCCTGGTGGAAGTGCAGCAAAGTCCATCGCTGTTCTTCAGCGGTATGGCCGGCTCCAGAATGCCGATTGCCGTTTCCCACGGGGAAGGGCGTGCCGAGTTTGCTTCAGCTGCCGCCATGGCAGCAGCCGAGCAGAGCGGCACTGTGGCGCTGCGTTATGTCAATGGTAAAGGTGAGGTGGCCAGCTTGTATCCACAGAACCCCAACGGCTCGCCCAACGGCTTGTCCGGGATCTGTAGCCTGGATGGCAAAGTCACCATCATGATGCCTCACCCTGAGCGGGTGTTCCGCACAGTCGCCAACTCCTGGCATCCGGAAAACTGGGGTGAAGACAGCCCTTGGATGAGAATGTTCCGTAACGCCAGAGTGAAGTTGGGATAAGGTTAAAAATCATCCCATAAAGGGTAAAAAAAGGCGGGTATTTATAACCCGCCTTTTTTATTTAACTTTTGCCCTACAGTAAAAACTTTAAATCATCAATAGCTTGCACTTTGTTCAGTATATTCTTATGTATTGAAGTGTCAAAATGCAGGCTTTACAGCGCTTAACAGGCTAAAGCCGGACTAAGGCTGGAATCACTCTTTAATGGCTGCAGAGACGAAAAAGCCCCATAGGAATACCTATGGGGCCGTTTTGCGCTAACAAAACTTCAAGACAAGCAGTTGCTCAGCTGTGATTAGTAAACCAGTTGAGACTTGTAAAGTTCAACAAAAACAGGCTTGTAGCAGTTAACCAGACGTTCAAAAAACTTTTTCATAGCGATATCTCCACACAAAGTTCAGTCAATGTGCGCGGAGGAAGGTCTGCAGATATTGATGTCGGCCGACCCGAGCGTCTCCTTAACACAGGCTACATATTAGTCAACCCTGGCGGCTTTATCAAACGAGAAATAATATGATATGAGATTAGAAAAATTAATCTGAATTTTTGGTGATTTTTATGTTTGGTTAATTGGTGTTTATTTATTTCATCATAATCAAATGGTTAAAAAATAATGAGATCAAAATCACACGATTTGAGTTAGCATATTTAACCTTGAGAATTGTTAAAAAGTTTATTTTGGCTAGTTTATACGTGTTTTTTCATAAAGCATCCAAAATGATGGATTATTTATAGTTGGTGCAAATGCTCTAACAGGATTTTGCCACAAAGTCAATACTCATCCTTGGTGGCTGTGTGCCCCTCCGCAAAACCCAGCTAAAGCCCGGAGTTTGATTGATTTGCGTCAAATTCAAGTGGTATAAAATCAGGGCAAATCTTAGCTGAACTAATAACGCAAGTGCCTGATATTAAATAATTTGCAAATATTGGAACACTGGCAAATGCTGATGCTGATCGCATAAATCTGCAAAAGCGTGATTCGCCTCTCGTTAAGGCCGCCAAAAACCGATTTTTAAGCTTTTGGTGAGTTAAAGCGCAGCAACGCGAATCATTTGGGTGGTTTATCCGGGTTTCCGGGTAGATAAGAAATTAATGAACTAAGCTATCCAACTCACCACCTGTTGTCTTTGATGGGGATCTGAAGACAACGGGCGGAGCACCATGTAAGGAGTCACAAATGATAGTTGAAGAAGTCGTTGAGCTATCGCGCATACAATTCGCGCTGACAGCCATGTATCACTTCTTGTTTGTTCCTTTGACTTTGGGTTTGGCCTTCCTGCTGGCAATCATGGAATCACTCTATGTGATGACAGATAAGCAGATCTACAAGGACATGACTAAATTCTGGGGCAAACTTTTCGGTATTAACTTTGCCCTGGGGGTTACCACAGGTCTGGCAATGGAGTTCCAGTTCGGTACCAACTGGTCCTACTACTCACACTATGTGGGTGACATTTTCGGTGCTCCTCTTGCGATTGAGGGCTTGATGGCCTTCTTCCTGGAATCCACTTTCGTGGGTATGTTCTTCTTCGGTTGGGACAGATTCTCCAAGCGTCAACACTTGGCTGTGACCTGGTTGGTTGCATTGGGAAGTAATTTGTCTGCGCTGTGGATCCTGGTCGCCAACGGCTGGATGCAAAACCCTGTGGGTAGCGTGTTCAACTATGAAACCATGCGTATGGAAATGACCAGCTTCGCGGAAGTGGTATTTAACCCAGTCGCTCAGGTTAAATTTGTTCACACTGTCGCTTCCGGTTATGTAGCCGGTGCCATGTTTGTTCTGGCTATCAGTTCTTACTACATCCTCAAGAAGCGTGACCTGCCATTTGCCCGCCGCTCTTTCGCCATTGCGGCGAGTTTTGGTATGGCCTCTATCCTGTCTGTTATCGTACTGGGTGACGAATCCGGTTATAAAGTTGGTGAAGCTCAGCGGGTGAAACTGGCAGCGATTGAAGCTGAATGGCACACAGAGCCTGCTCCGGCAGCCTTTACTGCGATAGGTTTCCCTAACCAGGAAACCATGCATACCGACTATGCCATCAAGATCCCATATGCCATGGGTATCATAGCTACTCGTTCTATCGATGAAGAAGTTACAGGTATCAAGGATCTGATCGCCGAGCACGAAGTTCGCATCCGCAACGGTATGAAGGCTTATGCCCTGCTTGAGCAGTTGCGTGCCGCCAAGGCTGACCCTGCTATTGAGGAAGATCCTGCGGTTCGCGCGGCTTTCGAAGAGCAGAAAGTTGACCTGGGTTACGGTCTGTTGCTGAAGCGCTACACAGATAAAGTGGTCGATGCCACCGAAGAGCAGATTAAGGCGGCCGCCAGGGATTCTATTCCAAGCGTAGCACCGCTGTTCTGGAGCTTCCGTATCATGGTGGGCCTTGGTTTCGTCATGCTGGTAGTGTTTGCAGCTGCCTTCTGGCAGAGCACACGTCATCAGATTGAAGAGAAGAAGTGGGTACTCAAAGCTGCGCTCTACAGCTTGCCTCTGCCTTGGATCGCCATCGAGTGTGGTTGGTTTGTGGCCGAGTATGGTCGTCAGCCATGGACTATCTCCGAGATTCTCCCGACCTTTGTGTCTGCTTCCAGCCTGACGGCGGCCGATCTCTGGTTCAGTATCATCAGCATTACTCTGTTCTACACAGTGCTGCTGGTTATCGAGCTCTTCCTGATGTTCAAGTTTGCGCGCCTGGGTCCAAGCAGTCTCAAGACCGGCCGTTATCACTTTGAAAAACTAGAAGCCTGAGCAGAGGGATTTCATTATGTTTGATTATGAAATATTAAGATTTATCTGGTGGTTGTTAGTTGGCGTCTTGCTCATAGGCTTCGCTATTACTGATGGCTTTGACATGGGGGTAGGTGCCTTACTGCCAATCTTGGGTAAGGACGATACCGAGCGCCGGGTGATGATTAACACGGTTGCTCCTCACTGGGATGGTAACCAGGTGTGGTTGATCACCGGTGCCGGTGCCCTGTTCGCCGCTTGGCCTACTGTATATGCCGTTTCTTTTTCCGGCTTTTACGTGGCCATGATCATAGTGTTGCTGGCGCTGTACCTGCGTCCCGTAGGTTTCGACTATCGCTCCAAGATAGAAGATCCACGCTGGCGCAAGAGCTGGGACTGGGCATTGTTTGTCGCAGGTTTTGTTCCTCCGCTGATCATAGGTGTTGCCTTCGGTAACCTGCTGCAAGGCGTGCCTTTCAGCTTCGACGAGTACCTGCGTGCCCACTATGATGGTGGCCTGTTCGGTCTGCTCAATGGCTTTGGCCTGTTGGCCGGTCTGGTCAGTGCCTGTATGTTCATGATGCAGGGTGCTTGCTGGTTGCAGATGAAGACCGAAGGTGAGCTGCGCAATCGCGCCGCTGCAGCTTCACAGTTGACTGCACTGCTGCTGATTGTACTGTTCGGTGCAGCCGGTGTGTGGCTGGCTACCGGTATTGATGGCTATGTGGTGACTTCGGCTCTGGATACTAACGCCGTATCTGACCCAACCATGAAGACAGTTGAAGTTGTTTCCGGTGCTTGGATGGCCAACTACGACAAGTACCCAGTAACCATGCTGTTCCCTGCTTTGGGCCTGTTGGCGCCTGCCTTGGTGCTGCTGACCAGCCGTATGGGGCGTAGCGGTTTCGCCTTCCTGTTCAGCTCACTGGCCATTGCCGGTATCATCCTGACCTGTGGCGCGGCTATGTTCCCATTCGTGATGCCTTCATCACAGGAGCCTAACGTCAGTCTGACCATGTGGGATGCTACCGCCAGCCAGATGACTCTGACTGTGATGACTTGGGTTGCGATCATCTTTGTACCAACAGTGCTGAGTTACACCTGCTGGACTTACTACAAGATGTATGGCCGTCTGAACCGTCAGCACATTGAAAACAACAGCACATCACTTTACTAAGGAGCCTGAATTATGTGGTATTTCACTTGGATACTCGGCATTTTATTGGCTTGTTCCTTCGGTATCATCAATGCTCTCTGGTTGGAAAATACAGAGAACATGGATAGAGACACTGAAGAGAAGTGATAGCTTGAGTTAGAATCGAAAGCCTCCGCCTGCGGGCAACGTAGATCAGATAAGGATCGGTTGACCGATCCTCCTGATGAGAGACAATCGGAAACCTGTTTGTAGGTTTCCGATTTTTTATGTCTATTCAAAACTGCTTTGCCGACTTTCTTGAAGAGAGTCCTGTTGATGTCGCTCAGCTAACCACCTTCTCCGAGCATATTCCTGACGAGTGGATTGCTAAAGCGGTAACACTTTCCGATAAAGCGACGATTCGTCGACGTCGCTTACCGAGTGATATGGTTCTTTGGCTTATTGTTGGAATGGCGTTTTTCCGCAACGAACCGATTGCCGAAGTCGCACGGCGAATGAATGTCTGTGCCGAGGGGTTAGCCGATGAGGAGCTGTTAGCAAAAAGTGCTTTAACGCAAGCAAGGCAACGCCTTGGCAAAGCAGCCCCAGAATGGTTATTTAGGCAATGCAGCCACAGGTGGGGGTTAGAGCGTTACCCTGAGGATACTTGGCAAGGTTTGCAAGTCTTTGCTGTGGATGGCGCGCTTTTTCGAACCGCTGACACACCGGAGCTAAGAGACCATTTTGGGTCAGGGAATACATCCAGTGACAGACAGACGCCTCATCCAGTATTAAGGGTGGTGACCATGATGAATGTTCGCTCTCATGTCATTGTCGATGCCGCTATAAGCCCTTATCGTCGAGGCGAAATTCCTCTTGCTATGCCCTTTATTGACGCCTTACCGGATAACTCCGTGACCTTATTGGATAAGGGGTTTTATGGAGCAGACTTACTCCTTTCTCTCCAAAATAGTGGTGCTAACAGACATTGGTTGTTACCGGCGAAGAAGGGGGTGAAATACACCCTTCTGGACGATGAAGAGAGTGACGACATGCGAGTCGAAATGAAAGTCTCTCCACAAGCACGCAAGAAAAATCCTAACCTACCTGAAACATGGCAAGTGAGAGCCGTGACTTATCAGGTACAAGGTAAGCAAAAAACCGTATTTACGTCTCTTCCCAGAGAGCAGTACGATGCGGAATCAGTCGCGGCGCTTTACCACGAGCGATGGGAAATTGAATTAGGGTATCGAGACATAAAAAGTTCGATGCAACACAATGCGTTAGTGCTGAGGAGTAAGACTGTCGAACTTGTCTATCAAGAGTTATGGGGGCTGCTGCTTGGTTATAACTTGGTGAGACGAGAAGCGAGTCAGGCGGCAGTAGAGCATGGTCGAATGCCCAATGAAATCAGCTTTAAGTACGCTTGTCAGTTCATCGCAAGTCAGCTCAAAGTCATGAGCAAAGCGGTGTCACCAGGTAATACGCCGAAGCGTCTAAACAGTCTGCGAGGAGACTTGTCCATCCTTTTTATAGACAAACGCCCTAAGCCAAATCGGCCTAGGGCGGTAAAAATATCAAAGACCCGATATCCTGTTAATCACAAGGCAGCTCCGCTTAAGTGAACTACGTTGCCGCCTGCGGGGGCTTTTGTCTTTTTAAGGGGGCTATGGTGGCAAATGATGAGTTAGAGCCGAGAGGGCCGCAGCAGGTCAGTGAAAGTGAGGCGGCTGAGCTGATTGAAAACTGGCTCATGCAGGACAGGATGCGAATGCAGGTACTTGAGTGTGTTGCAAACCTTGGGCCTATTGATGCCTGGGTCGCCGCAGGATTTGTCCGTAATCTGGTGTGGGACAAGTTGCACGGCAGTGTATCCAGGCTCAGCGACATAGATGTGCTCTACTTTGAGCCAAACGACAGCTCGGAAGTCACCGACAGGGCCTATGAGGCCAAGTTGGCCACAGCACTCGACTTACCATGGTCGGTAAAGAACCAGGCCAGAATGCACCTTAAAAACCACCATAAACCCTATACTTCAGTGATTGATGCCATGAGTTACTGGCCAGAGCAGCAAACGGCCCTGGCTGTCAGGTTGAGGGCAGGGGAGCTGCAACTGCTCAATCTGTTCCCGCTTGGCCCATTACTGGCGCTGGAACTCAGTCCTAATCCCAAGAGCACTCCCGGCGTATTCGAGAGTCGGCTCAAGGCCAAGAATTGGTTGGCAAACTATCCGTTGCTCAAGAGGCTTTACTGAGTACTTTCTCAAGCATTCTCTGACACATTTATCTTGCCGATTGCAGTTATTTGGCATCCTCTGCTTCCTTTTCTCTCCAGTTAAAAACACCATTCTGTAAGTGCTGGTCAGCATATCTTACTGTGACTGATTGTTAATTTTTGGTTGTGAGTGGCTCAAGCGTTATTGCTCGAAAAATGTACTTTTCTTTCACTTTGGGGTTAATGGAGTTTTGAACTGGCTCACTTATTTTAAAGGTGCAATATCAATAAATCTTTATTTTGTGTGATCTGTTTCGCGCTTGTTGTATCTAAATCTGGGTACCTCTTAAAACGCTTGATGCAGATCAAAAATGTGAAGAGTTAAATCTGGCAGTGTGGCCTCAGTTGTTATGGATGTAATAAAAAACAAAGCGCTGTGTTGTCGCTACGGAGTGAGATGATGAAAAAAAATATCGTATCAGGATTGATTGCCGCCGCCCTTTTTTCTACTGTTGCTGCCCCTGCACTGGCCCACAAGGCCGGTGACTTTATTGTTCGTGCCGGTGCCGTTGTGGTAGCCCCGGACGAGTCCAGCCCGGTTGTGGCCGATATCGCCTCTTTTGGCGTGGACAATAACACCCAGTTGGGTCTGAACTTCGGCTATATGCTGACAGATAACTTTGGTATCGAACTGCTGGCTGCGACCCCGTTCAGCCATGACGTATCTCTGGGTGCTCTCGGCAAGATTGCCGAAACCAAGCACCTGCCGCCTACCTTGGTGGCCCAGTACTACTTCGGTAATGCCGAGTCCAAGCTGCGTCCTTACGTGGGTGTCGGGGTTAACTACACCAACTTCTTCGACAATGACTTCACCGATGAAGCTAAAGGTCTGGGTCTGGATAACCTGAGTTTGAGCAACTCTTGGGGCTGGGCCGCACAAGTGGGTCTGGATTATAAGATCAACGATAACTGGCTGGTAAATGCTTCAGTGTGGTACGCCAAGATCAGCACAGACGTGAAATTCACTATGGGCGGTGCCGAGCAGGTTGTCGATACTGACATAGATCCTTGGGTCTATATGATCAGTGTCGGTTACACCTTCTGATCTCCCCCAAACCCAGCTCCCAACCCAAAGCTCCCAACTATTGAGAAGGCGCCTCTGGCGCCTTTTTTGTCATTGGCGTCAGCTGTATGTTTTTCCTCTGAGGAAAATACTCTTGTCTTGATGGCAACTCGCTGGCATCAGTCCGGGCATTTATGCTGACAAGCAAATTCCTGCTCTATCAACTGATCATGCGTTATTACCTTATCTGTGCCTTTGCCTTGGTTTTACTCTATCCATTGGGGATCGATCTCTACTTGGTTGGCTTGCCCGAGATAGCCCGCACCCTGAACGCCGATGAGGCCCAATTGCACAACGCCTTTTCCTGTTATCTGACGGGCATGGCTCTGGCCATGTTGCTCGGTGGGCATCTTGCCGATAGGCTCGGGCGCAAGCCGGTAGCCCTTTGCGGAGCGTTGATTTTTGTGCTCTCGTCGATTTGGGCCGCCACTACTCTATCAATCACGGCGTTTTTGTTTGCCAGGGCCGGACAGGGTATAGGTGCCGGGGCGGCCTATCTGGTGACCTTTGCCATTCTGCGGGATGTGCTTGATGACCAAAGACGAGCCAAAGTCTTGTCGATGATAAATGGAATTACCTGCATAGTGCCGGTTTTAGCGCCTGTGCTGGGGCATCTGGTTTTGCTGTATTTTCCCTGGCCGGCGCTGTTTGTATTGATGGCTTTGTTGGCTGCTGCGGCGCTGTTTTTGTGTTTGGGTTTGCAGGAGTCGCTTCCGGTCAAGACGGCGGGAGAATTGATAGCCGGTGAATCCTTGCTCTGTGTGACTTTCGTCAGTCGCTTATTGATCAGTTGTCTGGCCGTGACGGCGATACTCACCTTCGTCAATACTTCGCCCATGCTGTTGATGGAGCAGTTAGGGCTCGACAGTGGTGGCTACGCCTCGGCCATGGGTGGTTTGGCACTGGTAAGCATGGTTATGGCCTTTATTTCTCCCTGGCTAATAGATTCGATTGGCCAACAACGCATGTTGCAACTGTCGCAACTGGCTTTTGCCTTGGCGGCTACTGTACTGCTGTTGGCTGCGTCTCTGGCCGCAGAGCTTTGGCTATATTTGCTGGGCATTGGCTTTGTTTGCGCCGGCTTTTCTGTGGGGTTCGGGGTCACTATGAGCCAGGCTCTGGCCCCCTTTGCTCAGCGCTCGGCTCTGGCAAGTTCCATATTGGGGATCTGCCAGATAAGTTGGTCTGGAGCCTTCATTGCGATAAGTGCCTGGTTTGGACTGACGGCGAGCACCATGTTGATACTGAGCTTGCTGATCGCCGCTTTGGGCAGCATCATACTCCTGTATTTTACCTCGCGCGCTCCAATTAAGACCAATAGCCAATGGAAGCAAGATGAACAGAGCCTTACATCGCCTCGATCTTAACCTCTTGGTCACGCTGCAGATCCTCCTCAGTGAGCGTAGTGTTACCAGAGCGGCCAAACGCCTGTCGGTAACACCTTCTGCCGTGAGTAAATCTTTGACCAAGTTACGTCATTGGTTTGATGACCCTCTATTGGTTCGTTCTCCCCAAGGCCTGCTGCCGACGCCATTGGCGTTGGCATTGGCCGAAGAGTAGGCCGAGCTGTTTCAGTTGGCCAGCAGCATAGTGGCCAAACGCAATGGTGAAGTCCCCAAAGGGGTAGAGTTTCAGCTGATGTTGGAGTCACCATTCTACCTCGAATTGTTGCCTGAACTTCCAGGGTTGATTGATGCCCATTTCCCTGATTCCGTGGTGCGGATCCGCAATTGGGACTATGACTCCCTGGACGCCATTATTTCCGGCAAGGCTGACTTGGGGCTATCTGGGCGTGAGAGTCATCCCGGCTCGCGGGAGACGCTGGCACTCTTGCCTGCGGCCGTGGATTATGAGGTCTTGTTCAGCGACGAGCCCTTGGTATATCTGCGGAAAGATCATCCCGCACTGCAACAAGTCTGGAGCCTGGAGACATTCCTTGAGTATCGGCAAATCAATATCGAGTGGGAAAAATGTGAGGGCTGGGCTCTGGATAGCCTGCTGGCTGAAAAAGGTCTGAAGCGGGATATCGCGTTGTCGGTTTCCCTGTTTGAGCAATCTTTATGGCTGGCATCACAGCCCGGGTCGCAGCTGTTAACCACGGCTCCAGGCTATTGCCGGACCTATGCGGCCAGGACATGCCCTGAGTTGGTGACCCGGCCATTGCCAATGGTTGCGGAAGATAGGGAAAAGCTCACCATTCTCTTTACCCTGATGTGGCACAAACGCAACAGCCACAATCCCAAGTTGCGCTGGCTTAAGGAAACTATTCGCCGGCAAGTGGAACAGCGGCTGTCGCTTTGAAAGGTTACTCCGCTTTCCCCTTGCGTTTCTTCACCTTCCAATGGCGGGTGTTATAGATAAACTCGGGCAGCAGTTTGGTGAGCCAGGCAACAGTCGCCCAGCGTTTGGTGACATAGACCCGGCGCTTGCCTTTTTGCAGGGCGCGGATGATTTGTCCGGCAATCACATCTACGGGGGATAGCCATAGCCTGCTCTGCTGCAGCGCTGCCTTATCCAGCAAACCCAACTGAATATCCGTGATAGTGATCGGTAGTTTGAGCCTTTGGGCATGCATGGACAGCCCCTCGAGATAGTTCATCCCAAAGGCTTTGGAGGCATGAAAGGCTACGCTGGGACCACCGCGAAGACCGGCAATGGAGTTGATGGCCGCAAGCTGACCATAACCTTGCTCGCGAAACAGCCGGAAAGCTGTGTTGCATACGGCGGCAAAGCCACGGACATTGACACTGATGATCTCATCTTCCAACTGCCAAGGCAGATCCGGATGATAGGAGTTGAGTCCGGTATTGACCAACACCAGATGTGCGCCACCCAACTGTTGCCAAATCTGTTCCAGCTCGGCTATCAAGGTTTGCGGTTTATCTATGTCCAGGCCAAACACCTGAGCCTCGGTTGCCAGGGTGGCGGCAAACTCTTTCAATGAGTCGGGATCCTGTGCCAGCAATGCCAGTTTAGTGCCTTCATCGGCCAGGCGGCGGGCTATTTCACGGCTGAGGAGTGAGCTGGCGCCCACAATAATCGCAGTTGCTTGTGTCATAAGGATATTTGAACTCAAAAATGGAGTCCTATGATAGGATTATCCTCTCAGGTTCTCAATGATTAAACTTGGATGTATAGACATCTAGAAGTCTTTGTGTATGATTAGGAGCTAGCAATGAAAATGACAGGCAACTGGCTGCGACTGCCAATGATGGCGGCTGTAGCAGGAATGATGGCACTCACAGGTTGTGCGACCCCGAATGCCACAGTCGAAATTGATGGCGATGTCTGGTACCGCGAACGTATTGCCCTGCCACCGGAAGCTGTGCTGACGGTTCAGGTTCAGGACGTTTCCAAGGCGGATGCTCCGGCAGAAGTGCTGGCGGTTATTCAGCGCGACAGCGTGACCAGCCCAACGCCTTTTAAGTTTATTCTTGCCCGGGATCAGTTCCAGAGTGGCCACAGCTACAGTGTCAGTGCCAGGATCACCCTCAAGGATGACTTACTCTTTATCAATACCCAGGCTTATCTTGTCGATATCGACAAGGCTGAGCCGGTATCAGTCATGGTGCAAAAGGTAGGGCGCTAACAGGTATACCAAGCCAAGCGCCTTGCCCTGGATAGTTCAGGAGAGGCGCTTTTATGCCCGTAAGAATACCCGATAACCTGCCAGCCGCCGGCGTTCTTGAGTCGGAGAATATCTTCGTTATGTCCGAGAGCCGGGCGGCGATGCAGGATATACGGCCGATGAAGGTGTTGATCCTCAATCTGATGCCCAACAAGATTGAGACAGAAACCCAGTTGCTGCGGCTGTTGGGCAATACTCCGTTGCAGGTGGATATCGACCTGCTGAGGATCCACGACAAAGAGTCGAAACATACACCGACCGATCATCTCAATACCTTTTACCGTGACTTTGAAGATGTGCGCCA
The DNA here is from genome assembly GCF_056497865.1 of Shewanella sp. VK101. Classification (NCBI taxonomy): domain Bacteria; kingdom Pseudomonadati; phylum Pseudomonadota; class Gammaproteobacteria; order Alteromonadales; family Shewanellaceae; genus Shewanella; species Shewanella sp. VK101. Next base: position 3,048,721 of record NZ_CM151402.1, on the reverse strand, counting down.
TCGCAACTATGACGGCCTGATCATCACAGGCGCCCCCCTGGGACAGCTGGATTTCGAGGAGGTCACTTACTGGGATCATATCCGCGAGATTATCGATTGGTCACAGGAGCATGTTACCTCGGTACTGTTTCTCTGCTGGGCGGCCCACGCCGGTTTTTATCACCTGTATCAACTCGAGCGTAAGATCCTTGCTGAAAAATGCTCAGGGGTTTATCAGCACAGGCGTATTCGCGCCCACGTGCCCTTACTGCGCGGCTTTGATGATGAGTTTTATGCTCCGCACTCCCGCTATGCCCAAATGGATGTGGACGAGCTTAAGGCGCATCCCGAACTGACAGTGCTGGCCGAGTCAGACCAAGCCGGTGCCTATCTGGTGATCAGTAAGGACAATCGCAACCTGTTTGTGATGGGGCATCCAGAGTATCGCAAGTCGACCCTTAAAGATGAGTACCAAAGAGATCTGGCGGCCGGGTTGGCGCCCAAGATCCCGCAAAACTACTTCCGCAACGATGACCCAGAGGCTGAAGCTATTGCCCGTTGGTATAGTCACGGTAGTCTGTTGGTGAGCAACTGGCTCAACTATTATGTCTACCAGTTGACCCCTTATGACTTATCGGATCTCAGTGCTATTACGCCCTGGGAACAGAGTGGCTGAGCCCGTAACGCCAAATGTTTTGTTGGCGGGAGTCGCAGTCTTGTGATTCCTGTCGCCTAAGTCCTAAAGAGCTTAGCTCATATTAAGCCAGATGGCGTCAGCCTCTACTGCCTATGCTTCCTCAAACTGATACTTCCTTCCCTAACCTTTTCTAAGCCGTAGTGTTTTGGCTTTATTTCAGGGCACAAGCTGTCATCCTGCTGTAAATCCTCCCTGACAAAAATATCTATAAACAGAGCCTGTATTAGACTAATTAGTACTTGCCTTACGTTCGCGTAAACGTCAAAGTGACAGCAACAGAGTGCAAATTTGCTGCACCTAACACCGCCGGCCTACTGTTGGGCCGGTGTTTGGGTGCCCAACAAGGGAGTCAACAATGAGTCGTCCTCAGGATATTGTTATCGTCGCCGCCAAACGAACCGCCATGGGCGGTTTTCAGGGCTGTCTTTCCACTGTGCCTTCTCCTCAGCTGGCGGCTTCCAGCATCAAGGCCTTGATGGAAACTACAGGAGTGAAGGGCGAACAGGTCGATGAAGTGCTGATGGGATGTGTATTGCCGGCTGGCCTCGGTCAGGCCCCTGCCAGACAGGCGGTTTTGGGGGCAGGTTTGCCCCAGTCTGTTGGCGCAACCACAGTCAACAAGGTGTGCGGCTCAGGGATGAAAACCGTGATGCTGGCGCACGATCTTATCAAGGCCGGCAGTGCCAATATCGTGATTGCCGGTGGTATGGAGAGCATGAGTCAGGCGCCGTATCTGCTGGATAAGGCTCGCGGCGGCATGCGTATGGGCCACGGTAAGGTGCTGGATCATATGTTCCTCGATGGGCTGGAAGATGCCTACACAGGTGGCGCCATGGGAACCTTCGCCCAGAAAACTGCCGACGATTTTGGCCTGACCCGTGAAGCCATGGACGCCTTTGCCCTGAGCTCACTGGAAAAAGCCAATGCAGCCATCACCTCAGGTGCCTTCAAGGAGGAGATAGTCCCGGTAACCGTAAGCAGCCGCCGCGGCGATACTCTGATTGATACCGATGAGCAGCCCGGCAATGCCCGCCCTGACAAGATCCCGGCGCTACGGCCCGCTTTTGCCAAAGACGGCACCATTACCGCCGCCAACTCCAGTTCGATTTCCGACGGTGCCGCCAGTTTGATGCTGATGAGCCGTGAGCAGGCCGAAAACCTGGGGCTGGCAGTGATGGCCACTATCAAGGGCCATGCTACCCATTCCCAAGAGCCGGCCATGTTTACCACGGCGCCCGTGGGCGCCATGCAAAAACTCTTGGCACAGACCGGCTGGAGCAAGGATGAGGTCGACCTTTTCGAAATCAACGAAGCCTTCGCCATGGTGACCATGTTGGCCATCAGTGAGTTGGGGCTGGATGCCGCCAAGGTCAACGTCAATGGCGGTGCCTGTGCGCTCGGTCATCCGATAGGTTGCTCCGGCGCCCGTCTGCTGGTGACTCTCATTCATGCGCTCAAGGCCCGAGGCCTCAAACGTGGCATGGCATCGCTGTGCATAGGTGGCGGTGAAGCCACTGCCATGGCGATTGAGATCTGATATCCAGTCGGCCGCGGCAGCGGCCGGCAACAAATTGAAGCAATCAACAAGACAGGAAACGGCGTCATCAAAAAGCAGCCACAAGAGCTGTTGCCGCGCCGTTCTACTACCTACAAGGAATTCTTATGAGCACACAAGTCAAGCACTACATAGATGGCGAATTCGTCAACGGTTCCGGCAGCAAGCAGATCAATGTTACCAATCCGGCCAACAATGAAACCATCGCCTTTATCAACTGTGCGACCCAGCCGGAAGTTGAGCGCGCCATCGCCAGCGCCAAGGAAGCCTTCAAGAGCTGGAAGGAAGTGGCCGTTTCCGAACGCGCTCGGGTGATGCTGCGCTATCAACACCTTTTGAAAGAACACCATGACGAGCTGGCCACCATTTTGGCCCAGGAAACGGGTAAAACCTTTGAAGATGCCAAGGGTGATGTCTGGCGCGGTATTGAAGTGGCCGAGCATGCCTGCAACATCGCCTCCTTGCTGATGGGTGAAACGGTTGAGAACGTGGCCCGCAGCATAGATACCTACTCCTACACTCAGCCGCTGGGTGTCTGCGCCGGGATTACGCCATTCAACTTCCCGGCGATGATCCCGCTGTGGATGTTCCCGCTGGCTATCGCCTGCGGCAACACCTTCGTTCTCAAGCCGTCCGAGCAGGACCCAATGACGCCTCAGCGTCTGGTGGAGCTGTTCGAACAGGCCGGTGCTCCCAAGGGCGTGCTGCAGCTGGTTCACGGTGACAAAACGGCGGTTGATGTACTGCTGTCTCATCCGGATATCAAGGCGATTTCCTTTGTGGGTTCTGTGGGCGTGGGTCAGTACATCTACAAGACAGGCACTGACAACCTCAAGCGGGTGCAGGCCTTTGCCGGTGCCAAGAACCACTGCGTGATCATGCCTGATGCCAACAAGCAGCAAGTGATCAATAACCTGGTGGGCGCCTCGGTTGGTGCCGCCGGTCAACGCTGTATGGCGCTGTCGGTCGCTGTGTTTGTCGGTGCCGCCAAAGAGTGGATCCCTGAGCTGAAAGAAGCCCTGTCCAAGGTGCGTCCCGGTCTTTGGGATGACAAGGAAGCCGGTTACGGCCCACTCATCAGCCCGGCCGCCAAAGAGCGGGTGCTCAAGCTTATCGCCGAGGGCAAGGCTGAAGGCGCCGAGTGTCTGCTCGATGGTTCCGACTGCACTGTACCCGGTTATGAGTCTGGCAACTGGGTTGGCCCGACCATGTTCGACAAGGTAACCACGGACATGAGCATCTACAAGGAAGAGATCTTCGGCCCTGTGCTCTGCTGTATGGAAGCCGAGTCGCTGGAAGATGCCATTGAGCTGGTTAACGCCAGCCCTTACGGCAACGGCACCTCTATCTTTACCGCCAGCGGCGCTACGGCGCGTAAGTATCAGCATGAAATTGAAGTGGGTCAGGTGGGTATCAACGTGCCTATTCCTGTGCCGCTGCCATTTTTCTCTTTCACGGGTTGGAAGGGCAGCTTCTACGGCGATCAGCACGCCTACGGCAAGCAGGCGGTGCGTTTCTACACAGAGACCAAGACCATCACCAGCCGTTGGTTCGAGTCTGATATCGCCTCTGGTCCCAACATGACTATCGCCCTCAAGTAACAGTGTGAGTCCAAGGGCACCGGCAATAGCCGGTGCCCCTTTTTAATCGCAACAGTAAATAACAAGAGATCCGGCATCACCGGATCACCGCAAGACGCAGAGATCTGCGCACAGGAGTCAAGCATGGATTTCAATCTCAACGAAGATCAGCGCCAATTCGCCGAGCTGGCCCGTCAGTTTGCCGCCGATGAACTGGCCCCATTTGCCGCCAAATGGGATGAGGAGCATCACTTTCCCAAAGACGTGATCCAAAGAGCCGGGGAGCTGGGATTCTGCTCACTCTATTCTCCAGAGTCGGAAGGTGGCATGGGCCTGTCGCGTCTGGATGCCTCGATTATTTTTGAAGAGCTGGCCAAGGGCTGTACTGCCACCACAGCCATGCTGACCATTCACAACATGGCCACCTGGATGGTGACGACCTGGGGCCAGCAAAGTCTGCGGGCCGAGTGGTCTGAAGCGCTGACCACAGGCAGCAAGCTGGCTTCTTACTGCCTGACCGAGCCAGGTTCAGGCAGTGACGCCGCTTCACTTGCCACCCGCGCCGAGCGCGACGGCGATGAGTATGTGATTAACGGCTCCAAGATGTTTATCTCGGGCGCCGGCGCCACCGAGCTTTTAGTGGTGATGTGCCGCACCGGTGAGGCCGGCCCCAAGGGAATTTCGGCCATTGCCATCCCGGCTGACGCCAAGGGTGTTATCTACGGCAAGGCCGAGGACAAGATGGGCTGGAACGCCCAGCCAACCAGACTCATTACTTTTGAAAACGTGCGGGTGCCGGTCAATCATCTGTTGGGTGAGGAAGGCCAGGGCTTTACCTTCGCCATGAAGGGCCTGGATGGCGGCCGCATCAATATCGCCACCTGCTCTGTGGGTACCGCTCAGGCTGCACTTGAGCGCGCCACTGAATATATGCATGAGCGCAAGCAGTTCGGCAAACCACTGGCCGCCTTCCAGGCGCTGCAGTTCAAGCTGGCCGACATGGCCACAGAACTGGTCGCCGCGCGGCAGATGGTGCGTCTGGCGGCATTTAAGCTGGACAGCGGCGATCCCGAAGCCACGGCTTATTGCGCCATGGCCAAGCGTTTTGCCACAGATATAGGGTTTGCCGTGTGTGACAGCGCGCTGCAAATTCACGGTGGTTACGGCTACATCCGCGAATACCCACTGGAGCGACATTTCCGTGATGTACGGGTACACCAGATCCTGGAAGGAACCAATGAGATTATGCGCCTTATCATCGCCCGCCGCCTGCTGGATGAGCATGCCGGCGAGATCCTCTAAGGCCAAACCCATTTAACCGAATTGCAAGGAGTCATTCATGTCTTTTTTGATTGAGCATATCGAAGGCCACACGGCTGTTCTGACCATCAACAATCCACCGGCCAACACCTGGACGGCCGAGAGCCTCAATGAACTGCGCCTCAAGGTGGAAGAGCTCAACAATGATCCCGATATCTATGCCTTGGTACTGACAGGGGAAGGGGAGAAATTCTTCTCTGCCGGCGCCGATCTCAAGCTGTTTGCCGATGGTGATAAAGGCAATGCCGCCACCATGGCACGCTATTTTGGCGAAGCATTTGAAACCTTGAGCGCCTTTCGCGGTGTGTCTATTGCCGCCATCAACGGCTATGCCATGGGCGGCGGTTTGGAAGTGGCACTGGCCTGTGATATCCGTATCGCCGAAGAGCAGGCGCAGCTGGCATTACCCGAGGCCACAGTCGGCCTGTTGCCTTGCGCCGGCGGCACCCAGAATCTGACCGCTCTGGTCGGTGAGGGCTGGGCCAAGCGGATGATCCTGTGCGGTGAGCGAATCGATGCCGCCAAGGCCCGTGAGATTGGCCTGGTAGAAGAGGTAGTTGGTAAGGGCGAGGCTCTGAGTGCCGCCATTGCGCTGGCGACCAAGGCCGCTAAGCAGAGCCCATCGAGCGTGACCGTTTGCAAACAGTTGATCCAGGCCGGACGTAATATGCCAAGAGCTCAGGCGCTGCCGCTGGAGCGTGAGCTGTTTGTGGCTCTGTTTGACACCCAAGATCAGAAAGAAGGGGTCAATGCCTTCCTGGAGAAGCGCGCAGCCAACTGGAAAAACGCATAAGGAGGGCGCTGATATGAGTCATGAAGTGGTATTTCAGACCCTGGGAACCGCCAGCGGCAAGTTGATTGGTGTGGCGACACTCAATGTGGAAAAAGCACTCAATGCACTGAATCTCAACATGGTGCGTTTGCTGGCCAAGCAGTTGGCTGCCTGGAAACAGGATGAGCAGATTGCCTGCGTGATCCTTGACGGCAGCGGCGATAAAGCCTTCTGCGCCGGTGGAGATGTGCGGGCGCTGTATCAGGCGCAGCAGGCCAATCCCGGCAGTTACACCCAGGAAGCCCGGGTGTTTTTCGAAGAGGAGTATCGACTCGACTTTCAGCTGCACACCTTCGGCAAGCCGGTATTGGTTTGGGGCGATGGCATAGTGATGGGTGGTGGTCTGGGGCTGATGATAGGTGCCAGCCACAGGGTGTTGACCGAGCGCTCGCGCATCGCCATGCCCGAGGTCACCATAGGCCTTTACCCGGATGTCGGCGGCAGCTATTTTCTTGGCCGCATGCCGGGCAAGACTGGGCTGTTTCTCGGCCTGACCGCCTACAATATGAATGCGGCCGATGCCCGTTATACCGGCATTGGCAATCATTTTCTGGCCTCAACGGATAAAGAGCGCATGCTCGATGCCATGGCGACGGTTAATTGGGGCAATAACACCAGTCTCAACCAGCAGAAGCTGCATGATCTGCTTAATGAACTGGAAACCCAGAGTGAAGAGCGTCCCGGCAGCAGCCGCTTGAAGGGCCATCAGGCTCAGATAGATGAGCTGATGACCGGAGATATGGCCGAAATTCTCGCCAAGATGCAGGCCCTGGAAACCCAAGAGAGCTGGTTGCAGCGCGCCCGTGACACCATGCTGAGCGGCAGCCCGCTTAGCTGGGCGCTGGCCTACGAGCAGTCAAGGCTTGGGACTGACATGAGCCTGGCGGATTGTTTCCGCTTCGAGCTGGGTCTCAGCCTCAACTGCTGCGCCATAGGTGATTTTTGTGAGGGTGTCAGGGCGCTGCTTATCGACAAGGACCGTAATCCCAACTGGCGTTACGGCAAGGGCAAGATAGCACCGCAAGAAGCGGTATCTGCCTTGCTCGAGTCGCCATTTGAACATGAACACCCATTGGCCGATTTGTAACAGATGTCGGCAAACAAGATTCCAACAGGGAGAGCAAACAGATGACAACAGTGGCTTTTATTGGTTTGGGCAACATGGGTGGGCCGATGGCGGTCAACCTGATCAAGGCCGGGATGGCTGTTCGGGTATTCGATCTGGTGCCGGCGGCGATGCAGAGCCTGGCAGAGCAGGGGGCTATAACGGCCCAGAGCGCCTGTGGCGCAGCGGCGGGTGCCGATGTGGTGGTAACCATGTTGCCGGCCGGCAAGCATGTTCGTAGCCTGTACCTCGGCGGCGAGCAGCAGCAAGGGCTGCTGGATGTTGTGGCAGAGGGGACCTTACTTATCGATTCATCTACCATAGATGCCGACAGCGCCCGCACTGTGGCGGCTGCATCGGCCGCCAAAGGGCTTGAGTTTGTTGATGCGCCGGTTTCCGGTGGCACCGCCGGGGCCGCGGCCGGTACGCTGACCTTTATCTGCGGCGGCAGCGACGCAGGTTTTGCCAAGGCCAAACCCGTTCTCGAGTGCATGGGCGCCAATATTTTCCATGCAGGCAGTGCCGGCGCCGGTCAGGTTGCCAAAATCTGCAACAACATGCTGTTGTCTGTATTGATGGTAGGTACCAGCGAGGCACTGAGTCTGGGGATAGATAATGGTTTGGATCCCAAGGTGCTGTCAGATATCATGAAAGTTTCGAGCGGCGGCAACTGGACCTTGGAGAAATACAACCCCTGCCCCGGGGTGATGCCAAGCGTGCCATCGTCCAATGACTATCAGGGCGGGTTTATGGTGGATCTTATGGTCAAGGATCTCGGTCTGTCCCAGGAAGCAGCGCTGTCCAGCCAGTCGAGCACCCCCATGGGCGCACTGGCGCGCAGCCTCTATGTCAACCATGCCCGCAAGGGTAATGGTCGTCGCGATTTTTCCAGTATTTTTGAACAATTCAAGCAAGAGAAATAAGGATAACCCAATGGATGTAAAAGGTAAGGTAGTCGCCATCACAGGTGGAGCCGGTGGACTGGGTCTGGCCATGGCGCAGGAGCTGGCCGCTGCCGGTGCCCGTCTGGCGCTGATCGATGTGGATCAGGACCGTCTGGAGCAAGCCTGTGCCCTGATGGGCGAGACCGAAGTTCAGGGTTATGCGGTGGACATCACAGATGAAGAAGATGTGATGGCAACCTTTCAGTACATTCTGGAAGATTTTGGTCAGCTCAATGTGCTGGTAAACAACGCGGGTATTTTGCGTGACGGCATGCTGATCAAAGCCAAAGAGGGCCAGGTGACAGACCGTATGTCTCTGGAGCAGTTCCAGTCGGTTATCAATGTAAACCTGAGCGGCAGCTTCCTCTGTGGCCGTGAAGCCGCAGCCGCCATGATAAGCTCTGGCCAGGAAGGGGTGATCATCAATATCTCCAGCCTGGCTCGGGCCGGCAATGTAGGGCAGAGCAACTATGCCGCCTCCAAGGCCGGTGTTGCTGCCATGGCGGTGGGCTGGGCCAAAGAGTTGGCGCGATACAAGATCAGGGCCGCCGCTGTTGCCCCCGGGGTTATTGCCACCGAAATGACCGCCGCCATGAAACCGGAAGCGCTGGAGCGCCTGGAGAAAATGGTACCGGTCGGCCGTTTGGGTGATGCCGCAGAAATCGCCTCGACAGTTAAATTCATCATTGAAAACGACTATGTCAATGGCCGGGTATTTGAAATTGACGGCGGTATCCGCCTGTAATTCAATGCTTTGATATCAAGGCGAAAATAGATATCATCCCTGTTCTTTACTGCGTTTCAAACAAGGACAGGGATGATGTTTTCTTCCACCAGGCAGGTTTCCTTTAACCCTCTATTGTTGTCAACCACGCTAGTGCTGACTGCTTCGCTCTCCTGTGCTCTTGTCGGCTCACAAGCCAATGCTAGCCAAACCAACGCCAGCCAAACCTTACACACTACTCAGACAGTTCAACCCAGTGAAGCCAAAGCTGCCATACGTCACGAGGAAGGGCGGCAGATTTATGCCGAGCAGATGGAAGGAAAACTGCTCGCCAAAGACGGCCAGAGCTTGCCAGATGGTGTTGCGCCCAAGATGTTGCTCGATTGGTTGGCGCCGGGACGTTCTCTGGACTTGCTGGCAAGCATAGGCGCCAAACCTTGGGGCAACCAGGGCTTGTATCTGGGCTATGCCTGTGTGGTTGCCGAAGGATCGGATCTTAAATATACAGATGGCAGCGATCTTTGCAGTGAGAACTTTGCCGAGCGTCAGACCCATGATTTTTACTTTGGCGTATTTAAGCTGGACCAGGGGAACTTCCAAGCGCTTGCTGCCCACGATGGCCCACTCAATACCCCGGTCAACTGGAACTACTCCAATCTGGAGAGCACAGTGGATGGCGGTTCTGATACAGTACCTCAATCGGTCAAAAAGCTGGATCTGGCACCCTACAAGGTCAGTGACCAGTTAACCGCCATAGGGATCCGAGTTGGTTTCAGTGAAGGTTTTTCCGGTGGCGGTGCCTTCTATGAAGCGCTGCAGCTCTATGTAATCGATGGCGATAAGCTGGTGAATATCTTCTCTGAACCCATGTATTTCTATAAAGATCTGGCCGGTGAGCGGGATGAAACCGGCGTACGCGCCCGGGTTATTGATGAAGGCAAAAATCTGCTGCAGCTTCTTGGGCGTCAACATCATGGATACTATGATCTGCGCCTGAAAAATGTCGACAATGGCAGCAAAGTGGACTTTCGTTGGTCCAGGGATGCCGGGCGTTATTTGCCCAAAAATGGCGGTTGAGCCGCGCCCAAATCTCTCAAAAGTTATCATTCTGCAATCCGGGGTGTCAGATACTTGTCCGCTTTGTATCACAGACGTTGACAATTCTTGTCCCGGATTGAACAATTCCCCTACTAAAAGGTAAAAGCACCAGAGGTATAAACACTCACCCATGCATTGGCTGGAGAAACAAATCAAGCGCCTGCTTTTACTGGTGGGAGTCGTGGGGGTCATGGTAATCTACTTCGGATTCTTCTACCTGCTTCTCAGCGGTCGCTCCACAGAACCCATCACCTGGTACTATTTGCTTTCACCTTGGATCTGCATCTTTTTTGGATTATCCAGTTTGCAGCAGTACAGGGTTTTGCAGTGGTTCTGTGCCAGATATAAAAAATAAGAAAAACCAAGAAAACACAAGACTTAAGTTGTAGTAGTTTCAGCCTGCCCCTGGGCAGGTGTTGGGGGAAACGAAACCATGATTTTCAATCCCGGAAAGCGAATTCTGGCCGCAGCGCTGATGGCTTCAGTGTTGCAGGGTTGCGGTCAACCTGCGCAGGAGCAACAAGCCCCTGCCAACAATGAACAGAGGATTAGTGCCGCTTATGGCAGCTGGGTCTCACCTTTGGGAGCCGCCGAAGTCTACGGCAGTGCCTCGGCAATAGGTGAGCTGCAGAGTGTCGGTGATGCGATTTATTTCTCGGAATCCAGCCCGGCCGAAGGTGGCAAGGTGGGGATCAAGCGTCTCGAAAAAGACGGCAGCATTACCAGTGTGGTGGCGCCGACCTTTGGTATTGGCAGCCGCGTTCATGAATATGGCGGAGGCGACTTTCTCGGCATAGGCCAGAGCCTGTTTGTCACCAAGGGGCAGGATCAGCTGTTTTACCGGATAGCGCCCAATCAGGAGGCGCTGGCACTGACACCCAATGGCACCCGTCACGGTGACTGTATCTCTTATCCCAAGGGCTCACGGATTATCTGTGTCCGGGAAGATCATCGCCAACCGGGAGAGCCCAAGGCCAGTTTGGTGACCATTAACCTGAATTTCTCCGGTGAAGGGGATATCTTCGTCGATGGTCACGACTTTATCAGTTCACCGGCAATTAATGCCGACAATACACAGCTTGCCTGGATTACCTGGGAACACCCCAATATGCCTTGGGATAATACCCAGTTGTGGCTTGGGGATCTCAACCGCAAGGGGCAGTTGACCAATATTCGGCAAATCACCCCTGAGCGAAAGGGCGCACTGATGCAACCCCTGTTCAGCCCTGGCGGTGTGCTCTACTTTATTGCCGACTATGACAACTGGTGGAACCTGTATCGGCTGGATGCCAACGGCAGAATCGAGCAGGTTACCCAACTCAAGGCTGAAATCGGCGGCCCTGCCTGGAAGCTGGGCCAGCATGCTTACGCCTTTGAGAATGAAAACACCCTGATAGCCAGCTTCAACAAGGAAGGCGATGCCGGATTGCTGCGACTGGATCTGCAGACTGGGGTCATTGAACCTTTGGCCGCCGACTTTGCCGATATCAGGCAGGTGGTGCAAGGGGCCGACGGGGTTTATTTTGTTGGCAATAGGCCAACACCCGAGCGCGGCATCTACAAGGTTTCCGGCCGCGGTACAGAGCTTGTGTACGCCCCGGAGATCAGCGGATTGGATCCCAAATATATCTCCCGCGCCATCAATGTGGAGTTCACCACCAAGGGGGGAGACAAGGCTCATGGCTATTTTTATCCGCCGGTAAATGGTGACTACCAACCCTTGCCTGACACCCGGCCGCCGCTGCTGATGATGCTGCATGGTGGCCCGACCGCCAAGGCCAACCGGGCTTACAGCAGCGCCATTCAGTATTGGACCAGTCGCGGCTTTGCCGTGTTTGAGCTCAATTACCGTGGCAGTACCGGGTTTGGTCGCCAATATCGCCAAAGCCTCTATGGCAACTGGGGCAAGGCAGATGTTGAGGATGCCGTCTGGGCCGCAGGGTTTTTAGTTGACCAAGGCTGGGTCAGTGCTGACAAACTGGCGATTCGCGGCGGCAGTGCCGGTGGCTTGAGCGTGCTTTCGGCCTTGGCCTTCTATGACAAGTTCAAGGCCGGGGTGAGCTATTTCGGGATCAGTGATATCGAGGTGCTGGGCAAGGAAACCCATAAGTTTGAGTCAAGATACCTGGATCAACTGATAGGCCCTTACCCCAAAATGAAGGCTGTGTATCGTGAACGCTCGCCCCTGTATCATCTGCAGGGATTCAATGAGCCTTTGCTGCTGTTGCAAGGGCTCGAAGATAAGGTGGTGCCACCGAATCAGTCACAGCATATCTTCAAGGCGCTGAAAGACAAGGGCGTTCCCACGGCGTTTATCGGCTTTGAGGGGGAGGGGCACGGCTTTCGCCAGCCCCACAACAAGATACTGGCATTGGAGTCAGAGCTGGTGTTCTACGGCATGGTGTTTGATTTCACCCCGGCGGGCACGCTGCCGGCACTGAAGCTGGACAATGCCGCAGCCTTGGCGCGGCCCGGGCAGCAAGCCAAATTGCCTGAGTGACAACTTCAGGCCTGTTTGGCTTCGCTGGACAGGCCATCTATGATGGCGCATTCAGACTGGCTGCCACCGCGGCATTGAGATACCAGCTCGCTCAGTTGGGCATGCAGTGAGGCCAGTCTGGTCATCTTTTCTTCCAACGCCTGCAGGTGCCCCTTGGCCAGGCGTTTGACATCCTCGGCGCAGCGTTTGGGATTGTGTTTCAGTTGCAACAGATCCCGGCATTCATCCAAGGTAAAGCCCAGCTCGCGGCAGTGCTGCAAAAACTTGAGCGCCTCGATGTCGGCTGCACGATACTCACGATACCCGTTGTCGCCTCTATGGGCCTCAACCAAGCCTATGTCATGGTAATAGCGGATACTCTTGATACTCAGGCCTGTTGCCTTGGCCACTTCGCCTATTTTCATCGTCAAACTCCCGCTTTCTGCCGTATTTGGACTATTGTGGGCAATTTTGTCGCGCCGCAAGCGCATTGTTGAGAGTCAGTGCACCTTTTATCTCACGGATGATTTTTCGAGCTTGACTCTCCCGTTACTGGAGACTTTAACCTTTATCCCAGTGTTGAGCCAGCCTCGCTTGCGAGGGGCACAGAAGGGAGTTTCCAATGGACCAGATACAATTCACCATAACGAATATGAAGTGCGGCGGCTGCGCCAGCAAGATAAGGGCCCTGTTTGCCGACGATACCGGCGTAGAAGCCGCTACCGAGGTGGCCGATAAGTCGTTGACGCTGACATTCGTCCCGGGCGCTGAGCTTACCCCCGCCACGGCGCTGGCGAGACTGAAAGACGCAGGTTATGACGCTGAGCAGGCCGAGATTGCGGCTCCCGGCGCCGGTGACAGCGCGCAAGAGCCCAGCCCTGAACCCAGCCCTGAAGCCCCTGCCAGCTTTAACTTTCATGTTGCCGATATGAACTGCGGCCACTGTGAGAGTAAGCTTCGCAGGGCGCTGGCTGATGAGCTTGAGGTAGAAGTCGACCTTAAAGGCAAACAGCTGCGGCTGAAAAGTCACAAGAGCGCGGCGGAACTGGCCGAATTGATAACCGGCGCAGGCTTTACCCCGCCAACGCTTGCGCCAGGTAATACAAGTGAGCCGGAAAACTTCCACTTTTATGTTGGCGATATGACCTGTGGCCATTGTGAGGCCAGTATTCGTAAGGCGCTCAGCGATGAAGCCGAGGTGACAGTCAATCTGAAACAGAAACGGCTTGCACTGAAAAGCCATAAAACCGCCGCCGAGTTGACCGAGCTGTTAAAGGCCGCCGGGTTTACCGCCGAGCCTTGGCGCGATGAGCATGCCGAGGCTGATACCGAGACTGAGACAGAAGCTCAGGCTGACACTTTGAAACCGGCAGTGGCCGCAACTACAACTGAAACCGAAACTAAAGCCGGCAACCATGCCGATAAAGCAGTCAAGCAGAAAGCCGCCACGCTTCATCCTGCCAACCCCACACTGCTGTTTGTGCCGGATATGAGCTGCGCCAGCTGCGTGGCCAAGATAGAAAAAGCCTTTGCCGCCAAAGAGGTCGAGGCCAGAGTCAACTTGGCCGACAAGCAGGTGAGCGTGGCCGCTGGGTTGCCAGTTGCTGAAGCCGTTGCGCTGCTGCTCTCAGCCGGGTATCGCGCCGAGCCGATAACCGACGCCGCCAGTGCCATGGCCGACAAGGCCGAGCATGATGCCAGGGAATATCGCACCCGGATCAGACAGGCCATCGCCGGTCTCGGGCTGGGGATCCCCTTGATGATCTGGGGTCTGGCCGGTGGTGACATGATGATCCACGATAGCCAAAGCCAACTTATCTGGGGCGCCATGGGGCTGTTGACCTTGTTGCTGCTGGTCACCACCGGGGGGCACTTCTTCAGTGGTATGTGGCGCTCACTCAAGGCCAAGAGTGCCAACATGGATACGCTGATTGCCCTGGGTACGGGCACAGCGTGGCTTTACTCCATGCTGGTGGTGCTTATTCCCGGCTTTTTCCCCGACGGCACCCGTCATGTGTACTTTGAGGCCAGTGTGATGATCCTCGGCTTGATTAACCTTGGGCATGCATTGGAGCTGAGAGCCCGCGGCAAGACCAGTGAAGCGGTGCAGAAGCTTATTGGCCTGCAGAGCAATACGGCCATCAAGATCACCGAAGACGGCGATGAAACCGTGGCCATAGCAACGCTGGTGGTGGGCGACAAGCTGAGACTGCGCCCGGGTGACAGAGTGGCGCTCGACGGTGAAGTGCTTTCAGGCAGTTCGCTGCTCGATGAGTCCATGCTCACAGGCGAACCCATTCCCGTGGCTAAATCCGTGGGCGACAGTCTGAGCGCCGGCACAGTCAATGGAAACGGCAGCCTTATTTACCAAGTTACTGCCGGGCCTGCCGATACCCGCCTGGCGAAGATTATCGCCCTGGTTCAGGAGGCCCAGACCTCCAAGATGCCCATAGGGCGATTGACAGACAAGATAGCCGCCGTGTTTGTGCCTGTGGTGGTGGTGATTGCGCTGCTGGCGGCCATCATCTGGTATTTTGTCGGCCCTGAGCCCGCGTTGTCCCATGCGCTGGTGGTGCTGACCAGTGTACTGATTATCGCCTGTCCCTGCGCCTTGGGGCTGGCGACGCCTATGTCCATCATGGTATCTGTCGGCCGCGCCGCTTCCATGGGGGTGTTGGTGAAAAACGGTGAGGCGCTGCAAACCGCCAGCAAGGTCAGCTGTGTGGTGCTGGATAAGACCGGCACCATCACAGAAGGTAAGCCCGCCGTCACCCAGGTGGATATTTTTGATGATGCCTTTGATGAGCGCGAGCTACTGCGCGCCGTGGCCAGCCTTGAACAACACTCGGGCCACCCATTGGCGGCGGCGCTGCTGGATGCCGCCAAAGCCAAAGAGGTTGTACTGAGTGAGCCGCAGGGGTTTGACTATCGCCAGGGGCAAGGTCTGCTGGGGCAGTTTGAAGGCCGACAGTGGGCGGTCGGTAACAGCAAGCTAATGGACGCACTGGGCATTAGGCTGACCGAGACGCACCAGGCAAGACTGGAGCAGGGGGCGGCGCTTGGACACACCCAGGTGCTGGTGGCCCGAGATCATCAGCTGCTGGCGTTGGTGGGGATCAGTGACCCAATCAAATCCGATGCCAAAGAAGCCATGACCGCGCTCAAGGCCCAGGGCAAGCGCTTGGTATTGCTCAGTGGTGATAACCAGGCCACAGCCGAAGCCGTGGCGCGTCAGGTGGGGATTGAGGAAGTCATCGCCGGGGTGTTGCCGGATGAAAAGCAATCCTGGGTCAGTAAGTTTCAAGCGCAGGGTGAAGTGGTGGCCATGGTCGGTGATGGGATCAATGACGCCCCGGCGCTGATGGCCGCCGATGTCGGCATTGCCATGGGCTCAGGCACAGAGATTGCCATAGAGAGCGCCGACCTGACCTTGCTTAACCCAAGGCTGGGTAGTTTGGCCGGGGCATTTGCCCTGTCGCGGGCGACACTTGGCAACATCAAGCAGAACCTGTTCGGCGCCTTTATCTACAACACTCTGGGGATCCCGATTGCGGCCGGGGTGCTGTACCCGCTGACAGGGATCTTGCTGAGCCCTGTGGTGGCCGGCGCGGCAATGGCGCTGTCTTCACTGACTGTGGTGACTAACGCCAACCGCTTGCGGCGTCAGTCTTTGGATTAAGCTCTTTCAGCGTTCGAGCCGGGGGAATTGCCCCGGCTTTTTATTGTTTTCTTGTTTTATCGCCTTGTTTTTCCTGTTTAAATAAGGGGTTTGCCTTTGCTCAGCACCAATGCCTGCCGAAAAAGGCAGCCTGTGGTCACGGCCTGAGCCCTTAGCCTGTCAAAGCCTTTAGTCTATAAGAGCCTTTGGTCAATATAAGCTTGGGGCTGGATATCGCTGGCCAAGCGAGTCACAGCAAGGGCAACGGGGAATAAGAAACGAAATGGGAAAGGAGTAGGAAAATGCAATCCAGAAAATTAACCGCGGCAGCTAAGCCGAGTCTGCTAGGCGGTGTCTTGCTGCTCAGCGCCATCTCTGTGCCTGCTCAGGCGGGCTGCGGCGAGAAAACCACTGAGTGCATAGTGATCAAGGGTGACAGCCAAAAGACCCTGGAGTGTGAAATCACGGTTTGTGCCAATGTGCACTCATTTCTCAGTCGCTGGCAGTTGGCCGATGGCACCACGCTGAGCACGGATTACACCGATGACAGCGAGAGCATCACTATCAATGGTGAGCCGGGATATGCCTTGCCGACAGAGATTTTGCGCCCCGAACTTGGCTGTTACAGCACTTTTGCAACAAACAAGGCGGAAACTACCTTGGTGTGTGGCCGCGATCTGGATTTTTAATCTGCTTGCAGAAGATTTTTAAAGTCTTTGGTAAACAGCTGGTTGCACTGCTTTATCTCGCTGGCTGTCCGCGAGTTTGGTTGATAATTCACGCAGGAATGTTATAGTGCCCGGCTTTATTTACCCGGCCAATCATAGGCCTTGGGCTCTTGGACGCGGCTTTACATAGCCAGGTCCCGCATCTGGATATTTTGGAATCATACAGTGATAACGACAGCTAACATCACCATGCAGTTTGGCGCCAAGCCGCTGTTTGAAAACATCTCGGTTAAATTCGGCGAAGGCAACAGATACGGCCTTATCGGCGCCAATGGCTGCGGTAAGTCTACTTTTATGAAGATCCTTTCCGGTGAGTTGGAGCCAACCTCGGGTAATGTGTCGCTGGATCCCAACGAGCGTCTGGGTAAGTTGAACCAGGATCAGTTCGCCTATGAAGAGCACAGCGTTATCGACACAGTGATCATGGGCCACAAAGAGCTGTGGGCGGTGAAGCAGGAGCGCGATCGCATCTACTCCTTACCGGAAATGAGCGAAGAAGACGGCATTAAAGTGGCCGATCTTGAGATGCAGTTTGCCGAAATGGACGGTTATACCGCAGAAAGCCGCGCCGGTGAGCTGCTGCTCGGGGTGGGTATTCCGCTGGAACAACATTTTGGCCCCATGAGTGAAGTGGCACCGGGTTGGAAACTCAGGGTGCTGCTGGCACAGGCCTTGTTCTCTGATCCCGATGTGTTGCTGCTCGACGAACCGACCAACAACCTGGATATCGATACCATTCGCTGGCTGCAGGAGATGCTTAACCAGCGTAACAGCACCATGATCATCATTTCCCACGACAGATACTTCCTCAACTCTGTCTGTACCCATATGGCGGATCTGGACTATGGTGAGCTGCGGGTCTATCCGGGCAACTATGATGAATATATGACAGCCGCCTCTCAGGCCCGCGAGCGCCTGGTGGCTGAAAACGCCAAGAAGAAGGCACAGATTGCCGAGCTGCAAACCTTCGTGGCGCGTTTCTCTGCCAACGCTTCCAAGGCCAAACAGGCCACATCCCGTGCCCGTCAAATCGACAAGATCAAGCTGGATGAGATCAAGGCTTCCAGCCGGGTTAACCCCTACATTCGTTTCGAGCAGGAGAAGAAACTGTTCCGTAACGCTTTGATTGTTGAGAACATGAGCAATGGTTACGATGAGTTGCTGTTCAAGGATGTGAACTTTATCGCTGAAGTGGGCGAGCGTATCGCGATTCTGGGTGAAAACGGCGTGGGTAAGACCACCTTGTTGCGTACTCTGATCCACGAGTTGCCACAAAAGAGCGGTACCATTCAGTGGTCTGAAAACCATCGTATCGGCTACTACGCCCAGGATCATGCCAGCGACTTTGAAAATGATATGAACCTGTTCGACTGGATGGGTCAGTGGCGTCTGGAAGGTGATGACGATCAGGCGGTGCGTTCAGTGCTGGGCCGTATGCTGTTCAGCGCCGACGACATCAAGAAATCTGTCAAGGTACTGTCCGGTGGTGAGCAGGGTCGTATGCTGTTTGGCAAGCTGATGCTGCAAAAGCCCAATATTCTGGTGATGGACGAACCGACCAACCACCTGGATATGGAATCGATTGAGTCGTTGAACAACGCCCTCGAACTCTATGAAGGCACCTTGCTGTTTGTCAGCCATGACCGCGCCTTCGTTTCATCACTGGCCAACCGTATCATAGAGATAAGCGCTGATGGCGTGAGCGACTTCAAGGGCACTTATGATGAGTTCCTGGCCAGCAAAGGCATTGAAGCCTAAGTCTTTTATGGCGAGCTTGGTTTAACACCAAGTAAAAAAAATCACAATAAACAAGGCCGGTTCATTGAACCGGCCTTGCTGTTTTTTAAGGGCTTGGATCAGAGGCTGGACTTCCACTTCTGATTACTGTCGCCATGGTGATGGTAGAGGATAAGAGCCGCGCCGGCTTGTTCTCCCGAGGCATCAAGCACCTGATTGGGTGCCATTCGGCTTGAGAACACGCTGCCGTCTTTATCGAATGCCTGAGCCGGATTGGAAGCATCGCAGGGCGCCAGTGCCAACTGGCTATGATCCTGGGTATTGCCACCTGGAATGTGCAGGCACAGTCCCGCGTCACCAGCCAGTTTGATACTGCCTTTTATCGGATCGAAGTACCATTTTTGCCCCTGACGGTTGCTGCAGTTGTCCAGGTTCACCAGGCTGCCGCTTTGGGCCTGTTCGGGAGCGCTGATACATAGCCCGGCACGTTTATCCCGCAAACTGACCCAGCGGTGAATAGTCATCTCAGGCCTGAGCAACCATTGCTGGTTGGCGCCGCCATGAAACTGCCATTGACCCACTTGGGCATCGTTGCCACGGCCGTAGGCGTCGGCCACTATATTGGCGTCATGGGCACTGCGAATAAAGCGGCCGTCATAATCCCAACGCAGATTGTCGCTGTCGACACACTCCCATACCAGGATTTCGCCTTCATTGTAGGCCTGGCCGCGATTGTCCAAACACAAGGATGGATTGGCCTTGTTGCTGAACATGCGTTTGTCGGCATCAAAACTCCAGCGTTGATCCCAGGCGTCGCGTTCACAGTCATAGAGGATCACATCTGTGCCATTGACCATATCGCTGCCATTACCCGGAATATCCATACACTTGTCCGAAGCGCGGTTGACTATCCGCACATAGTTTGGCAGTGGATTGATATAGGCTTCATCCCTGTGGGCTTCAGCGCGCTCCCACATCTGCAGATAAGCTTCGGCCGAGTTCATCAAGGCTTCATAGGTACTGCCGCCAAGCTGCTCGCGCACATCCTGCAGATGATCAGCCAGCATACCGTAATGGGCCATGCCATCCTGATTGAAGTCAAATACACGATTCCCCGATACCTGACGCTCAAACTGGATACCGAACTCACTGACGAAGGGGTAGTGCAGTGGATTAGTGGCCGCATCGTCTCTGGGGCCGGCCTGAGCGCCGAGGCCACTCATATCGGTTCCCAGGCCGACACCCGGCAGAAAAGGAGTATCGGCTATCAACTGCAGGTATCTATCAATACTGCCTCCAAGATGGTTGGCGTTACTGTTGTAGGGCGCCATAAAGCCGCCGACCTTGGCCAGGCGCAGGGTGTTGGGGTGCAGTCTGCCTTGGGTGCCGTCAGTCATCCAGCTGTGGCTGGTGATCACCCCGCCATATTGGCGCTGCTCGACAATATCCATCACACTGGTGGCGGTTTGTGCCGACATATGATCCAATTCTATCAACATTCCCATATCTATCATGCGGTTAACCAGGTAGACGCCTTTTTCGGACAAGCCATGCTTGTTGCAGTGCAGCATGTTCTCGTCGTACTGGGGATTGAGACCCACGGCATTGAGAATATCCTTGAGTACTGGGATTTCGCCCAAAATGGGGAAACCTGAGTTGAATGGTCTGCCCTGGGTGTCGGCGTCGCAGGCCTGGGTTTCAAAGAAATGGCCCGTCGCCAAGACTTCACCGATATTGATAAAGCCGTCTTCCACCACTGAGCCGCCCAGTTGGTTATCGAACTTGTGGGTCGGGAACAGGATTCTCACCCCCTTGGCATAAACTTGCTGCAGTTGCTCTTCAATCTGGCGGCGGTTGCAATCATCCTTGATACCGCAGTTGAACAGCTCTGAGGCCTCTATGCCCATCAGCACCGCCAGCTTGCCGTCGGCAATGACCTCGCGAGCCTCTTGAGGCGAGGACACCAGGCGGAAGAAGCCTTTGCCGGGGCCGCCGGACTGCACATCAATATACTCCTGCATTTGCTTGAGACGGTTAATCTGCAACTGAATGCTGTTCATGGTGTTACAGTCGTTGGGGTTGACCCAACTGGCGGGATTGATGGTTTTCTGGGCGTTGCACAACACTTCGTTTTCCACCAGATGGGTGACCATCAGGCGCAAACCGCCTAGCCAGGCGCGCTCAATCCACTTGTAGTAGTAACCTGAGTGAGTCATCTGCTCGTGATTGGGCCACCAGGGGAAGTCCGGCCAGCCTCGGGTGTCATAGCGGAAGTTGGCGTCGTTGAAGGAGTAGAGATTGCCGATGAGATCCAGTGAGCCATTCGGCCCATGGATCACCGCACTGTCGTTCAACGCCTGGGTCACCCCCCAGCGGTGGAACGGCTTGCCATGCATCATCTTGCCGCCCATAAACTCATACGAGGTGATATGGGTGTGGGCATCGACCAGACCACGCACCGGCAGTGAAGCATCGCCTTTCAGGGCGGATAAATCACCACTGGCATTGACTTCAACCTCGGGAAACGCGCTGCAGGCATCACTGGCAACCAGCTTGAAGCTTGCCTCTGAAGTGTTGTTTCCAGGGTTGA
The DNA here is from genome assembly GCF_056497865.1 of Shewanella sp. VK101. Lineage (NCBI taxonomy): Bacteria > Pseudomonadati > Pseudomonadota > Gammaproteobacteria > Alteromonadales > Shewanellaceae > Shewanella > Shewanella sp. VK101. The sequence goes on along the minus strand of NZ_CM151402.1, from coordinate 3,027,695 downwards.
GCAGATCGAAGAAATACAAGCCACCACCGCTGTAGTTGTGCCTGAGTCCCAGATTGAGGCCCACGGCGTGAAAGCGATAACTGAATTCACCGGATGGCGTTGTTTCGGCGTCAACCCGCCACTCGGCAAATTCCCCCGGGTAACGACCGGCGCTGACTTCGGCCGGCAGATGGCTGGCAAAGAAGCGGCCATCTGCGTCTGTCATCATAAAATGACCGCGGCGACTGGGTTTGAAGTAAAACGCACTGGCCTCGGCCTGGCTGATATTATCGAAACGATAACTCAGACCATCATCCACAGTGCCTCCCTGATGGAAGCGATGCAGATACTGGCCATTGGTTGGTGATTGAATAATAAAACATTGCTGCGCCAGGCTGTCGACCGCCTGGGTGGTTTGCGTTTCAGCTGCAGCTAGGGGTAGGGTTCCCAGCGCAAACAGGCCGGGGATCAGGGCAGAGAACAGACTTTTGGCACTGGGCCAATCTCCATGTCCGATTAGCTTTTTCATAGGTTAGTCCACGAAGTTGCTGGTTAATGTTGGTTTATTTCGCAACTGCTAAACTTCTGCACCCTCATGTATATGGCTAACACTGGTTTTAATCAAGCGATTGTTTGAATTTTGTTAACTTTGAGGTTGATGATCTTGGTAACAGGCAAAGTTGAGATGTAGAGACTGCTGCGCCACTGCGCCTTCTTGATTTGAGTTGATTGGTTTTTATCTGTTTAAATTCAAAGTGTTGTGAAGTTTTCTGGCGATTGGTTTTATAGGCTACGGCGTCTCTTATGCTGCGGATTTAGCTGTGTCAAAGGTATACCTTCTGATATAAGTAGCTCCTTGCCGGAGCTCGCGATTGGGTGCAGGTGTTGTCTGCGTTTGGTGAAATAGGCCAAACGATTGAAGGGAAATTGGCTGAATTTACAGCCCGGCTTTGGCCAGTTCTGTCGCCATCTGTTCAAGACCGCTCAGGCCCTGGATATCGGTTTCCTTGAGGGGCAGTCGAAAGCGGGGCAGCTTGCTAAAGTTTACGTCTATCTCTTCGAGGTGCACGGCTTCCTGCTGGCGGCGTTTGGCAAGAAAACTGCCGTCGGCCTCGGGTGGCAGCAGTCGATTGACCACCAAACCTGCCAACGGTAACTGCTCGGCCTGCAGGCTGGCCACGGCGCGGCGGGTTTCCAGAATAGGCAGCTTCTCTGCGGTTAGAACAAACAGCAGCCCTGTTTGCTGCGGATCTTTAATCAGCTCACGGGTGCGCTGCAGCAGCCGTTGGCGAGCCAGCAGGGTTTCGGCTATGGCCTTGTTGCGCGGCGCCATTCCGGCGGTGGCGTGCTCGGCCGGATCGTCGAAGGGGTTATCGACATCACGGCCCCGGCCGGGTGTCAGGTGCGACAGCATGGCGCCGAGCTTCTCTGATTTCTGATTGGCGCTCAGCATACCTTGGGTCCAGGCGGCCATCGCCTCAGGCAGGCTCAGCAGCCTAAGGGTATGGCCGGTGGGCGCGGTATCGAAAATAATCAGATCGTATTCACCGAGGCCGCTTTCCAGGGTCTTGGCAATCCGCTCCAGCAAGGCGGCTTCCTGGGCACCGGGAGACTGTCGGGTGAGGCGCATCTGCCGCTCGATTTCAGCGAACATCTCCGGGCGGGTAAAACTCTTCAACTGTTGGCTGACACGGTCGAGATGTTGGCGCACTTCCTCATCCGGGTCGATTTCCAGTGCATCCAGATTCGGTGCCAGCCGGGTGCAGTGATCGCCTATCTGCTTGGCAAAGGCATCGCTCAGGCTGTGGGCCGGATCTGTGGATACCAGCAGGACTTTCTTGCCGCGCCCGGCCGCCAACAGGGCCAGTGAGGAGGAGACAGTGGTCTTGCCGACACCGCCTTTGCCACCCACCCACAGAATACGTTTGTCGGTCAGCTGCGCCATAGCCCGTCCTTAATTAACATCTTGTTTCAACAGCATCTGAACTGATCCAGCGGTGAGTGGGGCATACCCATACGCAGGTGCCAGTCATGGAACTTTTCCAGCATCAAGGGCTGCAGCTCCAGAGTGTAGTAACTGGCCGGGTTGGGTACCCCCATCATTTCGGAGAAGATCAGCAGCATAAAAAGATCGTCCTGCTCCCTGCGGGCGCGGGCGACTGCCGAGCGAAAAGGGGCGTTATACGCCTCTTCCGCCAGGTAGCTCAGGTCTTTGACCAATGCCTTGATCTTCGCCAGCTTCATCAGTCGTTCTCCGCCGCGGTTTTACGCGCCTTGAGCGAGCGGCTCAACGTGGCACTGCACTCCAGTGAAATTACTATGGCGGCGATCAGTACCACCAAGTCCAGAGTGAACAGGAACCAATCCTGCTTGTCGTAGAAGCCCTTGAGCTGAATAAGCAGGCCCATGGTGGTCATCACCAGCAGGAAGATAAGCGGAGCCAGGGTATACCACATGGGGCGACCCAGTTTCACCAGCATCACTGTGATTACCAGCAGTGTCAGGCCAGCCAGCAACTGGTTGGTGGTGCCAAACAGCGGCCAGATCAGCATGCCACCCGAGCCGTCACCGCCGGCGCCGAAGGCCAGCAGCAAGCAGGTGCCCACGGCCAGCAGAGTGGCGATGGCGCCATTTTGCATCCAGTTGAGGTTATAGATGCTGCCCCATTCCTGGAATATGTAACGCTGTAGCCGCAAGCCTGTGTCCATGGTGGTACCGGCAAACAGCACTACCATTACCGTCAGCAGGGTTTGTGCCATGGTTTCATCCATGCCTATCCCGGATTCGAGGATATTGGCGCCGCCCTTGATAAAGGCGCTGACGCCCCCCTGACCAAAGGCGTGGTAGACAGCCTGCCAGTCGGCCAGGGTCGCAAAACCCGCTGTGGCGGCTATGATGGCCGCCAGTGCCAGAGAGCCTTCGCCTATGGCGCCAAAGTAGCCGACAAAACGTACATCCGGTTCTTTATCCAGTTGTTTCGAGGTGGTTCCGCTGGAAACCAGGCCGTGGAAGCCGGAAATCGCGCCGCAGGCAATGGTGACAAACAGCAGTGGCACTATGGATGGAGTGCCTTCGGGCACATCGGTATTAAAGGCCGGTGCCACTATATCAGGCGCGCCCAGAAGCACGGCGCCGTAAAGCAAGCCTAAGCCGATAAACAGCTGAATACCATTGATATAGTCCCGTGGTTGCAGCAGCATCCATACCGGCAGCAGCGAGGCGATGGCGGCATAAACAAACAGCAGGATGATCCAGCTTTGGTTATCCGACAGCGGCCCCAGGGTTTCCGGCAATGCCAGCGGCAAAGACGGGCCGATATAGATGAGCGCGTACAATGCTGCCACGCCGACAATGGACACCACCAAGAGGTTGATAAGACGGCGGTAGATGAGCTGGCCTATGATGAGTGCCACCACTATGGCGCCCCAAACCGGCAGGGTAGCGCTGGGAAAGTTGATCAACTGCTTGGCAATGACGACGGCAAACACGGCGTTAACCATGAGCAACACCAAGAATATCACCACCATAAAGATGCTGCGGGCCCGCTCGCCGATAACATCACCCGTGACCGCACCTATGGATTTGGCCTTGTTGCGGTTACTGGCCCAGATGGCGCCGGCATCGTGCACCCCGGCAAAGAAGATGGTGCCGAACACCACCCAGAGGAAGGCCGGCACCCAGCCCCAGATAACCGCAATAGCCGGGCCGATAATCGGTGCAGCTCCGGCCACAGAGGTAAAGTGGTGGCCCCAAAGCACATATTTATTGGTGGGCACATAGTCGATACCATCCTGCATCTCGTGTGCAGGAGTCACGAAGTTGGGATCGACTTTGAAGATTTTTTCGCAGATGAATTTTGAATAGACAAAATAGCCGGCCGCCATCGCGCCCAGGCCCATTAACATCAACAGCACAGCATTCATGGGACACCTCTTGTTGTTGTTTTGATGTATCGATGTTAATGGAAGGTGGTTGTGGCTGATATCAGACTAAAGTCCTATTCGCTCGCAGCTATCAAGAACAGCATCTTTGCTGTAGGCATTTGTCAGAAAAGCAATAATTGCCTGCAATACCGCGGTGATTCATATCGCTTGATTGCGCATTTCGCCGCTTTTATGGACTATCAAACTTATCCGGATGAGAGCCGAATATTGCAGTGATAGCCCTCAGGTGAACAGATACTGACCCCTGTGTCTCATTTCCTCGATAGGGCGCGGTATTATGGGGCGCACAGCGTGAGATTTAGCGCTAGAATGGGCCAGTGCCGCCGGCTTGCAGCGGCACAGATAATATCAATAACATCACAAAGGAAGCTGGATTGTGACGAAGAAAATTATCCTGGATACAGATCCCGGTATTGATGATGCAATGGCAATTCTGTTTGCCGAAGGGCATACATCTGTGGATCTTATCGGTATCACCACAGTATTTGGCAACGCCACCATTGAAAACAGCACTCGCAATGCCCTTTACTTGAAACAGAAATACGGCATGAAGGCAGACGTATCCATGGGGGCGGATAAGCCGTTGTCGCGCCCTCCTGTCGGCCCTACCACCATAGTTCATGGTGATACCGGTTTTGGCGATCTGCAAGTCACCGCCGCCGATGTCAGCCTAAGCGCCGATCCCCGTCCGGCATGGCAGTATATCGTCGAGCAGCTCAAGGCGCAGCCGGGGGAGATCACTCTGGTGGCTGTTGGGCCTCTGACCAATCTGGCACTGGCGCTGCAGCATGACCCCGGGATCACCAAACTGGTTAAAGAAGTGGTGATCATGGGCGGGGCCTTTGGGGTTAACGGCCATCAGGGCAATGTCAGCCCGTTTGCCGAAGCCAATATCCATGACGATCCCGAGGCGGCCGATATCGTATTTACTGCCGACTGGCCCGTGGTGATTATCGGTCTGGATGTGACCCATGAGAGTTTCTTTACGCCCGAGTATCTGGATAAGCTGCGCGATGAAGCCGGTGAGCCGGGACGCTTTATTCACCAGATAAGCCGTTTCTATCTCGACTTTTACCAGCGTAGCCTGGGGATTTCCGGCTGCCATGTGCACGACCCATCGGCGATTGCCTATGTGATAGATCCCAGCCTGTTTACCCTGAGAAAAGGGCCTGTGCGGGTGGTTTGCTCCGGGCCGGCCATTGGCCACACAATGCAGAAAACCTACGAGCGGCGCCATCCCCATGATGACTGGAGCGATATGCCGGCGCAAAGTGTTGGGGTAGGGGTGCGCAACGAGGCGCTGCTCGAACTGTATCGCAACACCCTGATAGATTTCGGTCGTCAGTCATAGGTCTTGCTGCGGCAGTTACTTTTCTGATCTCAGCCGACTTCATCTGATGCAAGAGTCCTGCACTTGGCCGGGCTCTTTTACTAAGGAAGGTGCGAATAAGTCCTCGTGGCACTCTGGCTTGCACAGCAATTGGCGTTCAAGGCATCTGACTGAAGGCATGCCGGGGCCTGTCGAAGTCGGATAACGCAGAGAGCCGGTTGCTGTGAAAGCCCCAAAGGGCGTGGCTTACAGACCTGTCTGCTATGTTGTGCTTCTTGTAAAGGACTAGCCATTTGCTGCGAACCACGCCTTGCATACAGGCCTGTAAGCCAACGCAGAGCACGCATGGGACTTGTTCGCACCTTCCCTAACCCTTTGCAGGGGCTCTTGTCTTGCGCTTTATCCGCCTTTTCACTTTATTCATCTGTTACTTGTCTCAACATAGTTCAGCGTTAGTCGGCTTCCAGGTTCAGTATTCCTCTTGTTAATCATGACTCCTCTTTTTTGGTCATAACTCCTCATTCTAATCACTCTTTCTCATTGTCACTTTATTCTCTGCTTTCCCTACTCATCGCCTTATCCTCAGCCCCAGTCTCAATCTCAGTGTCCGGCTTCCAAGCAGCAGGTTAGGTCCGGAGCGACAGGCGTATTTATCTGCGCTATCGGGTTACAGAGTGAGTCGCAAGGTTTTAGTTCAAATGATATCTGCTGTAATTATTTAGACGGTGAACGCTTGGGTCGTTCTGCGGTAATTTTTCGGTTAACACCTCAGAAATAGCGAAGTTTTGTCGGTAAATAGAAACTTTTTCAGATAAATTTCAAGCAACGTAAGCATTTGTTGCTGTGAGGTAAATCACTGTTTTGTGACTTGTGTGATCTTAAAACTCGGCTCCGGTCAGGTTGATAATTACAGTTCAAATCATTAGGCTTGTTTTTAATTGAACGGTCAATTAATAAAAAATATGCCCAAGATTGGAATGAAACCCGTGCGCCGCCAGCAACTGATCGATGCCACTATGGCCTCGGTGGCCGCCAATGGTTTGCACAATACCACCATCAACAGCATCAGCCACTTGGCCGGGTTGTCGTCGGGGATCATCAGCCATTATTTCGGTGGCAAGCAGGAGCTGATTGAAGCGACATTGCGGCATTTGCTGGAACAACTGAAGCTGGCTTTGCTGGCGCAAACGGCAGAGCGGCAGCTTTCCCCCAAGGCACGGCTGCACGCCATAGTGGCGGCCAACTTCACCGAGTTTCAACGCTCGGGGGCGGCTACCCGCACCTGGCTTGATTTCTGGGCTCAGTCCATGCATGAGCCCGGGCTTGCCAGGTTGCAGCAGGTCAACAGTGCCAGACTGCAGAGTAACCTGGCCTTCTCTTTCAAACAGTTATTGCCCAGGGAGCAGGCGCTCAAGAGTGCCGAGCAGGTGGCTGCCATGATTGACGGTTTTTGGCTGCGCAGTGCTCTCAGTCCTGAGCCTGAGCAGGCGTTTGCTGCCGCAGAATCCTGGTGTATCGATTTCATTGACCAAAGTCTGGCTTATCACGGAGTACATTGATGACACAGCCTGTTTATCAGAATTTTATTGACGGTCGTTATATGGCCAACGCCTCGGGTGAATCCTTTGAGGTGATTAACCCTGGCACGGGCCAGGTGCAATACCGCGTTGAAGTGGCCGATGAGGCCATCAAGCAGGCGTCCATTGCCAGTGCCAAACGCGGATTTGCCGCTTGGTCAGCCATGAGCGCCATGGCGCGCAGCCGGGTGCTGTTGAGGGCGGTGGCCCTGCTGCGGCAGCGCAACGATGAGCTGGCCAAAATCGAAGTGCTGGATACGGGTAAACCCTGGCAGGAGGCGTCTGTGGTGGACGTGGTCACAGGGGCCGATGCCATAGAATATTTCGCCGGCATAGTGGTGGGCCTGGAAGGCTGTCAGCAAAGTGTTGGCGATGATTTCTTCTATACCCGCCGTGAACCTCTGGGGATCTGCGCCGGTATCGGCGCCTGGAATTATCCTTTGCAGATAGCCTGTTGGAAGTCGGCGCCGGCGTTGGCCGCCGGTAACGCGATGATCTTCAAGCCGTCTGAGGAGACCCCGCTCGGGGCGCTGAAGCTGGCGGAAATCTTTATCGAAGCCGGTGTGCCCGCCGGTGTGTTCAATGTGGTGCAGGGCGCGGCCGAAGTAGGTCAATGGCTGACTCACAGTGAGGATATCGCCAAGGTGTCCTTTACCGGCGAAGTGGGCACAGGCAAGAAGGTGATGGCGGCAGCGGCCTCCAGTCTCAAGGATGTCACAATGGAACTGGGGGGCAAGTCTCCGCTGATCATCTTTGAAGACGCCGAGCTGGGAGATGCCGTCAGCGCCGCCATGCTGGGCAACTTTTATACCCAAGGTGAAATTTGTACCAATGGTACCCGGGTCTATGTCGCCCGCAACCTTTACCCGGCCTTTATCGAACGTTTGCAGCAAAGGATGGCCAATATCAAGGCCGGCGACCCCATGGCGCCGGACACCAATTTCGGCGCTCTGATATCCAGCGCGCATAGAGACAAGGTGCTCGAGTATATCGCCCTTGGGCAGGCTGAGGGGGCGAGGCTCCTTTGCGGTGGCAAGCCTTTGACGCCGGACTCGGCCCCAGAGGGTTTCTTTGTTGAGCCGACCGTATTTGTCGACTGTGATGACAAGATGCGTATTTGCCGTGAAGAGATCTTCGGCCCCGTGATGTCTGTGTTGATTTTCGACGATGAAGAGGAAGTGATCCGCCGTGCCAACGATACGGCCCTTGGTTTGGCTGCTGCGGTATTTAGCCGCGATATTCGCCGCGCCCACAGGGTGATTCATCGGCTTCAGGCCGGGATTTGCTGGATCAATGCCTATGGCGCTTCACCCTCGGAGATGCCCGTCGGTGGCTACAAGCTTTCGGGAGTCGGCCGGGAGAACGGCAGTGAAACCCTCAAGGCCTATACCCAGACCAAATCGGTTTATGTCGGCATGCAGCCCCTGGAAAGTCCATTTTAAGGAGCCGTTATGAACCAGAATTTCGATTACATCATTGTCGGTGCCGGTAGCGCAGGGTGCGTGCTGGCCAACCGCCTGAGCGAAGATAAAAACAAACGGGTCTTGTTGCTGGAAACCGGCGGCAGCGATCGCAGCATCTTTATTCAGATGCCAACGGCGTTGTCCATTCCCATGAATACCCAAAAGTACGCCTGGCAGTTTGAAACCGAGCCTGAACCGGGGCTGGACAACCGGCGCATGCATTGTCCCAGGGGCAAGGTGCTCGGCGGTTCTTCATCCATCAACGGCATGGTCTACGTCCGCGGTCACGCCCATGACTTTGATGAGTGGCAGGCCAGTGGCGCCGAGGGCTGGAGCTACGCCGATTGCTTGCCCTATTTCAAAAAGGCCGAGACTTGGGCCTTTGGCGGTGACAAGTATCGAGGCGGTAGTGGGCCCTTGGGGGTCAACAACGGCAACCGCATGGCTAACCCCCTGTATAAGGCCTTTGTTGATGCCGGTGTGCAAGCCGGGTACCTGGCCACAGATGATTACAACGGTGCTCAACAGGAAGGCTTTGGCGCCATGCATATGACGGTGAAAAATGGTGTGCGCTGGTCTACGGCCAATGCCTATCTGCGTCCGGCCATGACACGGGATAATTTAAAAGTGGTGACCGGCGCATTGGTGCACAAGGTATTGCTGCAGGACAAGGTGGCAACCGGGGTGCGCTATGAATGCGACGGCAAGTTGCAGCAGGCCATGGTTGGCATGGGCGGCGAAGTGATCCTTTCAGCAGGTCCCGTGGGTTCGCCCCATCTGTTGCAGCTTTCCGGTATAGGTGCGCCCGAAGTCCTTAAAGAAGCCGGTATTGAGCTGGAGCATGCCTTGCCCGGGGTGGGGGAGAATCTTCAGGATCATCTGGAGTTCTATTTTCAGTTCCGTTGCACCCAGCCAGTTTCCCTCAACCGCAAACTGGATTGGTGGAACAAGTTCCTGATCGGCAGCCGCTGGTTCTTTACCAAGACAGGACTTGGTGCGACCAACCATTTTGAATCCTGCGGTTTTATCCGCTCCAAGGCGGGCCTGGCCGCACCGGATCTCCAGTATCACTTCCTGCCCGCCGCCATGCGTTATGACGGCCGGGAAGCCTTTGATGGCGATGGTTTTCAGGTGCATATCGGCCACAATAAGCCCAAGAGCCGGGGATGGGTCAGGGTACAGAGCAGCGATCCGCACCGGCATCCGCAGATACGTTTCAACTATTTGCAACACCAGGATGATATCGAAGGCTTTCGCGCCTGTGTGCGCCTGACCCGGGAGATTATTCATCAGCCGGCATTCGATGGTTATCGCGGAGAAGAGATCCAGCCTGGTGCCGAAGTGGAAACCGATGAGCAGATAGATGCCTTTGTTCGTCGCTCGGTAGAGAGTGCTTATCATCCATCCTGTTCCTGCAAGATGGGCACAGATCCCATGGCCGTGGTGGACCCGCAAAACCGGGTGCATGGCATTGAAGGACTGAGAGTCGTGGACTCTTCCGTATTCCCCACCATTCCCAATGGCAACCTTAATGCACCGACCATAATGTTGGCAGAGAAGGCCGCCGATATTATCCGCGGCCGTGAAGCCTTACCGGCCTCTGATGCCACAGTTGTTCTGGCTGATAAGTGGCGAGCGCAGCAGCGCTGCCACGCACCCGAGCGGCCTAGCTGATCTTAAAATCCAAGGGGCCAGTCTGCAGTCGGCCCCTTAACCCCTGTCAATGCTGAAATCGGCGCAGCCAAGCCGAGGGCTTTTTGCTGGCCAAAATTCGCCATTAGTCTGGGGCTGGAATTAGAAAAATATAATTTAAATCAACAATAAAGGGAAAAATTATGGAGCTTTGGCTTTCAGCAGGGATCTTATTTACCTTTGCCATGATAGGGGTGATCCTGTATCGGTGGGGCAACATCCCCTGCGTAGGTGTCACCCCGGTGCGGATCAACACCTTTATCGCTATTTTGTTCACCTCAGGCCTGGATGTAGGCTTGATCATGTTCCCGCTCACCGAGTTCGGCACTTACACAGATACCAACAGCAGCCCCGAATACGCCTTTTCCAATCCCTTGGCGATAGAGTTTGGATTTTGGGCCTTTCTCATCTGGGGTTTTTACTTTGTCACCTGTTTCTATTTTTGCGTCATTGAGCCCAGAGTGAAGTTCTTTGAACTTAAGGCGGTAAAGTTCATCAACAACATGGTGATTATCGGCACCTGTGCCTTCACTGCTTATCTGCTGCTCAGCAACTTGCCCTGGTATCTGCCGGAGATGGGCGATGGAGAGTCCGTCATAGGCGCCTTCTATCTGATAGTGTTTGCCGTCATCGCCATCGCGGTTTATTCCAGTACCAGCATTAAATACGTCAAGGTGCTCAGCCTGGCCAGTACCTGGCTGTTTGTGGCGCTGATAGCCCTGATGTGGAGCGGCGCATTTTTAGGGGAGAGCGGCACTGTCGGCGACTTCATTACCACCTTTTCGTTATTGGGTGAGTACTTTGTCGATATCAAGCATTTTGTGTTGCCGCTCAATGATTATCACGCCTTTTACCTGTTCTGGTGGTTTGCCTGGAGCATTATGATAGGCCAGTTTACCTCGCGGTTTGTCGGCGGGATCAAGACCTGGCAACTCTTGCTTGCCATGATGGTGTTTCCCTCCATTCCCATCGCGATTTGGTTCAGTGTCCTCTATTTCTACGATACCCAGGCCATCTCCACATCCGGCTTTTATAACCTGGCCATGGTCATGGTGGGCATTACCTTTGTGGTTAATTCGCTGGACTCATTGATCCGTCTCTACACGGATAACCTGGGACTGACGGTTGTCAGGCTCGGCAAACGCAACTATCTGCTTGGCAATATCGCCGTGATGGTGCTGCTGACCTTGCTGTTCCAACTGGATTTCTTGGAGATTCAATGGGTTGGGGCCCTGGCCATTGGGCTTATCTTCGCCTGTGCCGGTTACATGCTGCTGACCAAACTGAAAACCTTGGGCCGGATCCAAGGTTCTCCCAAAGAAAACACCATAGATTTTAATAAAATAGAGTTGGCTGACTGATGCCGGCTTCAATCCATAAAACCAAAAGAGGAACACAGATGCGCTTGAACGCCATGGCAAATTATCTCAAGAGCGGCGGTGTGGCGGCACTGCTGACACTGACTTTCACGGCCGAGGCCGAGTGGTCATCGACCGTGACCCTGGCATCGGATTACAGTTTCAACGGGGTCAGTCAGACAGATGAAGGCCCGGCGTTACAGGCCAGCTTGGATTACAGTAGTGAAAGTGGCTGGTATCTTGGCAGCTTCGCTTCCAATGTCGACTTCGGTGGCGGCGATGATACCTGGTTGGAACTTGACGGTTACGCAGGTTATTTTTACCAGTTCAATGAATACCTGAGCCTGGATGCCGGGCTTGCCTATTACAGCTATCACGGCGAATCCTTTTCCGATGACTACAACTATCCGGAAGCTTATGCCAAGTGGGGTTATCAGTCGCCATTCGGTCAGTCGGAGCTGAATCTCTGGTACAGCTGGGATTACTTTGGTACCGGTGCCGGCCACAGCATAGTGATGCTGGCCCACAGTTTTGAATTGGCGCCCGGTCACCGGCTGAGGTTGAGTTTTGACCGTTCCACATCGGATGATACAGACAAGTGGCAGTGGCAGGGGAGCAGAGGCTATCAACACTACCGCATCGCCTACCAGACCCAATATCACGGCATAGATATTGAGCTGGCAGGTGAAGATACCAGCCTGGACTCGGACAATGCCGATGCCAGATTGGTGCTAAGCCTGTCGCACAGATTCACCTTCTGAAGAGCTGCCCTATTGGCCCAGGCTGGAGTGGGCGGCTTCAGCCGGGCCTTGCGGCTTACTTAAGAATATTCTTTTATCTTTCAAGCGCTCTTGTGATTTGTTGACTAGTCTTATCTCAGGATGATTTCTATCACAGCAGGGAGCAACCCAGATGACTTCTATCAGCAAATTTTGTCGCAGCAAATCTTGCGCCGCATTGTTTAGTGTGACGCTGCTAGGCGTGACTTCTATGTTTGTTGCCGCAGCAGCCAATGCCAACGACTATGAAGCCGCCATCAGCGAACTTGCCAATACCCAGGTCAAGAGTTGGCTTGGCGACCCTTTGATCGTCGATAGCATCAAGCAACAAAACAGTGCCAATGCCGAACTTTCCAAGGAGCAAATTCTCGACTTGGACAAGCAATGGCGTGCTCAGGTTGCTGCTGCCGACAAGCCATTGGTGGATAAGCTTCTCAACAATCCGCTTTCCGATTTTTTGCGGCAGAAACTGCAGCAAAGCAATGGCCTTTATACCGAAATATTCGTTATGGATGACAAGGGATTGAATGTGGGACAGAGTGCCATGACTTCAGATTATTGGCAGGGGGACGAAGCCAAATGGCAGCAAACCTTCGCCAAGGGGCCAGACAGTATCCATATCAGCGAGGTGGAAGAGGATGAGTCTACCCAGAGTTATCAGAGTCAGCTGAGTCTGCCTGTTGTCGACCCCTCGTCCGGTGCAGTGATAGGCGCCATTACACTGGGGATCAATGTAGAGCTACTTTAAGCGTCTTTTGCTTGTTATTTCCCCTCAGTCAGGGAGGTCTGCATGGGAATCTTCAACAGGATCAGCAGCAAGATGGCCTTGATCGCCTCTGTGGTGGTTTTGGCCGGTTTTACGCTGACCAACTTTATAAGCCAGCATAGGCTCACCAGCACTCTGGTCGATATGGAGCGGATCAGCAGTCAGGTGATCACCGGATTTGTGTCGCAACAACTGCTCAATGCGGTGAAATTCGGCAAGGCGGACAAGGTCGAGGAGGAGTTTGTCAATCTGGCCAAACAGACCCGGGGGAACCTCGGGTATGCCGTGGTGTTTGATGCTTCGCAGGCCGTTTTTGCTCAGTTTGGTGAGCCAGGCAAGACCGGCGCCCAGATGCAGGCCTCGCTGGGGCAGCATCTGCCGCAACTGAAAGCCGGCGAGCCTCAGACCTTGGTCACCGACAAGGATATTCAAATACTTCATCCCATTATCAACAGCCGTGATCAGGCGCTGATTGGGGTACTGGGCATGAGCTGGAGTCTTCAGGAGATCCAGCGGCAGACAAATGCTATGTTGCTGGGAGGCATAGCCGTTGCTATTCCTGTCGCCGTGGCGATCATCATCTGCCTGCTGCTGGTGATGAAGCGCTTGGTGATGCGCCCGGTGGACAGGATCACCCAACTGGCGCAGGAGTTGGCTCGCGGAGAAGGGGATCTGCGTCGGCGTATCGAATATTCGAGCGACGATGAGTTGCGCGGCCTGTGTGACAACATCAATCACTTCATTATCAAGGTGCAGGAAGCCCTGGCCGATGTTACCGCTCAGTCGAGTTCCTTGACCGAGATAGCCACCCAAAGCCGCCAGACATCCCAGAGTGCCAATGCCGCCACACAAGAGCAGCGCGGCAGCCTGGAACAGATGTCCCACTCGATACGTGACATGTCCAGCGTGATCCACGAGGTGGCACAAAACGCGGCCGAGGCAGAGGATTCCACCAAGGATGCCAGGGCGGTATCCCAGGAAGTGCAGGCCATCATAGAGCGCAATCGTGAGTCGATAGACTCACTTGCCGCCGAGGTGGAGCGGGCCTCGGGAGTGATTCAGCGGCTTTATGATGACAGTCAGCAGATAGGGCGGATCCTCGAAGTGATCCAGGCGATTGCCGAGCAGACCAATCTGCTGGCACTGAATGCGGCCATAGAGGCAGCCCGCGCCGGTGAGCAGGGGCGGGGCTTTGCCGTTGTGGCCGACGAAGTACGCTCTCTGGCCAGCAAGACTCAGCAGTCGACCGAAGAGATCAAGGCGATGATAGAACGTTTGCAAGCCGGCAGTAAAGATGCCGCAGATGTGATGAATGCCAGTTGTAACAAGGCTCGGGAGGGGGTTGAGCAGGCACAGCAGAGCCGTGAAGCACTGCAGCTGATTGCCGCCAAGGTAGACGCCATTTCCAGCGTCAACAGCCTGATAGCCTCGGCGACCCAATCTCAGGCACGCTCGGCCGAGAGTCTGTCCCATGATCTGGAACAGTTGCATCATCTGAGTGAAATCTCCGCCAGCAGCGCCGAGGAAGCGGCGCACCATGGCAGTGAGCTCTTCGACCTAATCAATAAGACCCAGGTAACCCTCGGGCGTTTCAAAGTCTAGGGTTTCAAGGTCTGGGGTAAGGCCCGGGAAGGGGCAGATAAGCCTGAATCACATCAAGGCTTATCTGCTTTTTTTATGGTTTTCGGCTCAGGCAGTTTTGCAGCAGTTTGGCGAAGAACTCGCTGCCCTTGCGGCGGGCAAAGGCGATGTTGCGCTCGGGAATCGACTCAGGATCATCATATTCGGCCAGGGCCTGTTCCATACTGGCTTCACGTATGATATGCAGGGTCGGATAGGGCGCTCTGTTGGTATAGTTGGCGGCATCATCCTGGGCCTCCCCTTCGAAACAATAGTCGGGGTGAAAGCTGGCCAACTGGTAAACCCCTTCATACCCCTCTTCGAACAACAGCTGCTCGGCAAAGGCCAACAGATCCAGATAAAGATGAAAACCTTCAAAACCCCTCGGCAGAATGAACAGGCTGGTTTCCGCTTGTGGGTGCTCATCCAGATATTGGCACTCGTCCAGCAACGCCTGCAAGGCCGTATCCATGCGGCTTTCTTCGCAAACTGTGTAACGAATCGAGTCGCGCTCGACTTCCCGTCTGGCGAAGGGGCAGATGTTGTACTTCATGATCACCTCCTTGACCCAAGCCTGGGTCTGGGCGGCGATAGTCTGGGATCCCATCATGGAGTCTGTGGCCATATT
Organism: Shewanella sp. VK101; assembly: GCF_056497865.1. Classification (NCBI taxonomy): domain Bacteria; kingdom Pseudomonadati; phylum Pseudomonadota; class Gammaproteobacteria; order Alteromonadales; family Shewanellaceae; genus Shewanella; species Shewanella sp. VK101. Next base: position 3,012,559 of record NZ_CM151402.1, on the reverse strand, counting down.
CTGCTCTGTATCTGTGTAAGGGCGTTATTGGCGGCTATCATAGGCAGCCTCTGGGGTACTGGCAAGCACCAAAGGTACTGGGGGATGAAATACGGCGCCCATCCAAGAGGCGCCGTTTGTTTGCTCAAATTAAAAAATCAGTAGCTGACTTCCACTTCATAAGAGGTGAACTTGCGGATATTGATTACTCCGGTATCGAAAAGCAGGTACTGACCCTTGATGCCCATCAGAGTGCCGCTGACAACGGCTTCTTTGTCAAAGTTATGGGACTTGATCTTCTTTGGAAACTCACTGACCGGGTAGTGAATTTGCGTCTCTGCCTCGGTCAATCTCTCTATCTTGTAATCACCGCGGCTCATTGCCAGCTCGTGCAAGCGGGTTTCGATACTCGGCAATAGCGTCTCGGCCTTGGCCTTGAGATCTATCTCGTCGTTGTTGCCCTTGAGCATCGCCTGCCAGTTGGTCTTGTCGGCAATCAGTTTGGCCAGTTCGACTTCGATAAGGCCGGAAAGCTGCCTGCTGCTGACCTTGAATATCGGCAGCCCCTGAGTGGCTCCCTGATCCAGCCAGCGGGTGGGCAACTGGGTGTGGCGGGTAATGCCGACCTTTATTCCCGAGGTATTGGACAGGTAAACATAGTGGGGCACCATGCAATGGGTGTCGCCCCATTCGGGTTCGCGGCAGGTTCCCTGATCATAGTGGCAGGTTTCCGGTTTCATCACGCAGAGATCGCAGCTGGCGAGTTTCTGCATACAGACATAACAGTGGCCCTGGGAGTAACTCTTCTTGGTCTTCTTACCGCAGTTGCAGCAGAAGATGTTACCCGTGTGACTCAGGGTTAAACTCTTGCCTATCAAAGGGTTCAACGCCAGGCGCTGTTCAGCCACTCTGAGGGTGTATTGTGCCAGATGGTTCTCGTCCAGGGCGACGGCCATCTTATCCAGTGTTCCAAGCATAACGACAAAACTCTGTTCTTGTGATTTTCGCCAGTGTATCAGTTTTCCTAACAGGAATTATCGATTGCACATCGGTTGCTGCTTTTGCAGGCACTCAAGAGTCAGAGGTCGGGCAGCTGCAGTATCGGGCTCAGGTCAGATTCAGCTTATCCAGTACCAGATCATCACCTATGCTGTAGAGAGATTCGGTCAGGCGCTCCTCCTGCATAGGGTCGGTCAATCCCAGGCTGATGGTGGCCCGAAACAGGGCGATGCCGGTATGGCCCGCGGTTTCAAACTTGCTGCTGAATTGCTCGATATTGATGCCCAGGGCATTGATCCTGTTGGAAATGTCCAGCACCAGCCCGGGCCTGTCGTAGGCCACCAGGTTGAAACTCAGGCGTTTGATATATTTCTGCTGCTGGCCGGCCCTGGCACTGGTGAGCGCCATACCATCGATGCACTCCAGGGCATCGAGCAGGTCATCCCAGTGTTCGCTGGGAACCTCAAGTAGCAAAATAGCGGCAAAAATCCCGTCTATATGACGTAATTCCGAGTCGAGCCAGTTGCCACCGTGGCGGCTGACCGCATGGGCAATCTGCTCAACCAATCCTTTTCTGTCAGGGACTTGCAGTGTGATAAGGTAACGAAGCATGGTAGACAGACTCCTGAATAATGTTAAAAAAAGCTATGTAACACTATTGTCATTTTTGCGTCATATAATCCCAGCCACTCGATAAGGGATGGTCTTACCTGGGTTGGCCGAAACGCAATAACGTACGGTTAATTCGGTAAAAAAGCCTAACAGCTATTAATAATAGAGGTTCTTAATGGAAAGTCAGGTCATTCAGCCTGCTTCTGCGTCGAAAGATCTGTTGGTGAGCAAAGGCTCCGGCCGCAGAGCCTTCAAGGATAAGGCCGCGCAGATAGGGGTAACAGTGGGCGGAACCATGGTGTTCGTCGCCCTTTTGTTGATCTTTTTCTATCTGCTTTACGTGATTAAGCCGGTGTTTGACGGCGCCAGTGTTGAACCCGTCACCGAAGTGAGCCTGCCGGCCAGTTCAGACAAGACGCTGATGGTGGGCAGTGACGAGCAAAATGAACTGCTCTATCGGGTCGGTGACCAAGGCGTGGTGGACTTTTTCAGGGTCAAAGGCGAACAGCAGCACCAACAGGTGAAACTGCCTGTGCCGGATTCGAGCAAAGTGGTCAGCAGCGCAGTCAGCGCCCCAAGCCAGCAGTTGTTTGCCCTCGGACTGGATAACGGTCAACTCTTATTGGCCGGGGTCGAGTTTGGTGTCAGCTATCCCAATAACCAGCGCCTGATCACTCCCAAGGTTAAGTATCCACTGGGGGAGTCGGCACTGACGGTTGCCGAGGATGGCTCGCCACTCAAAAATCTCGCCTTCGGCTATAGCTCGGAGAGCATGAGCTTTGCCTACCAGGACAGCCAGAATCGCTGGCAACTGACCAAGATGGTCGGCGAAGAGAACATGATGACCGAGGAAGTGGAGTGGAACACACAAACCATGCCACTGCCGGATGCGCCTTCCCGTACTGAACATCAACTCATGACCCCGGATCAGCGCCAACTGCTGCTGCAGTCCGGCAACAAGATTTTTGTCTACAACATTCAATATGTGGATGAAATCTCGTTGCAACAGGTGATAGATGTCGAGAAAGCCAAGGCCAAGGTCACCAGTTTGAGCCTGCTGGCGGGCGCCAGTTCACTGCTGGTCGGCTACGATAACGGTGTGGTGGCCCAGTATTTTCAGGTGGCCAGCGACCGCGGCCGTGTCTATCAGGAGATCCGCGAGTTTAGCGGTTTGGGTAAGGTGGACACCATAGCCTCTGAGTTCTACCGCAAGAGCTTTGCCACAGTAAGCCCCGAGGGTGAACTGTCTTTGCTTTACACCACGAGTGAGCGCGAGCTGTTCGACAAGAAGTTCGATCTCAAAGCGCCGGGTGTTATGGGCTTCAGCCCCCGCTCCAATGCCTTGATCATTGAAGATGGCAGCAAGCTGCACCTGTACGCGGTTGATAACGACCATCCGGAAGTTTCCTGGAGCGCCCTGTGGAACAAGGTTTGGTATGAAGGTTACCCTGAGCCGCAGTTTGTCTGGCAGTCGACTTCCGGCTCGGATGATTTTGAAGCCAAGCTCAGCCTGATGCCGCTGGCATTCGGTACGCTCAAGGCGGCGTTCTATGCCATGCTGTTTGCCGTTCCTCTGGCGATTGCCGGCGCCATCTATACCGCCTATTTCATGTCGCCCAAGGTGCGCAGCATAGTCAAACCCACCATTGAAATCATGGAAGCCCTGCCGACAGTGATCCTCGGTTTCCTGGCCGGTCTCTGGCTGGCGCCGCTGATTGAAGAGCATCTGCCCGGCATTCTGGCCTTGCTGCTGTTGTTGCCGATAAGCATAGTGACCAGTGCCTATGCCTGGTCCAAGCTGCCGGGTCGCATTAAGGCGATACTGCCGGAAACCTATCAGGAACTGATGCTGATCCCGGTTATCTGTTTTGTCGGTTGGTTCTCTTTTGCCATCAGCCCGGCAATCGAAGTGGCCTTCTTCCACGGCGACACCCGCCAGTTCATCACCAATGAATTGGGGATCACCTTCGATCAGCGTAATGCGCTGGTGGTGGGGATTGCCATGGGCTTTGCCGTCATTCCAACCATCTTCTCCATTGCTGAAGACGCCATCTTCTCTGTGCCGCGTCATCTGTCGAACGGCAGCCTGGCCTTGGGAGCGACCCCCTGGCAGACCCTGACCCGGGTAGTGCTGCTGACCGCAAGCCCGGGGATATTCTCGGCAGTCATGATGGGCCTTGGCCGCGCCGTGGGTGAAACCATGATTGTACTCATGGCCACGGGGAACACCGCCATCATGGAGTGGAGCGTGTTTGAAGGGATGCGGACCCTGGCGGCCAATATCGCGGTGGAAATGCCGGAGTCGGCCATCGGCAGCTCCCATTACCGGGTATTGTTCCTCGCAGCCTTTGTGCTCTTTATCTTTACCTTCCTGTTCAACACTGTGGCCGAAGTGGTGCGTCAGCGTCTGCGTGACCGCTACAGCTCACTGTAACGGGAGAGAAATTATGAATAGAACACTAGATGTTTCGCCAATCACCTTAAGGGGTTTGTGCAATGGGTAAGTGGTTTAAATCAGGCTCTCCCTGGATCTGGATGACAGGGGGCGCCGTTAGCCTGAGTTTGATTGCGGTGTTGGGGCTATTGTTACTCATCGCCTGGCGTGGCCTGAGCTATTTCTGGCCCGCGGATATCTATCAGTGGGAGATGCAGGATGACAAAGGCCAGCGCTACACCCTGATAGGAGAGCTGTACGACAGAGAAGAAGTGCCGACCGAGCGGTTGAAATCCGCCGGTTACCACTTCAACTCAGAGCCGGGTGAGTTTGTGACCCGCTATCTGGTCAAGACGGGTAACCGTGAGTTTGTCGGCCTGGATTTCCGCTGGATTCTGGAGACAGATATTTTGTCGCGCTCCACCCCGGAAGGCTTGGCCATGATAGAGCGTACCAAGAACGGTAACTTCTACGGCTATCCTGTGGCCGTGATTGAGAAGGGCCAGCGGCTGGAGCTAGGCGGCGATGTGCAGCACTCACTCGAGGAGCATATCGAGCGCGCAGTGGACCTGGCCGATCAGGCGATGACACTGCAGAAGCAGGACATAGGCGCGGTTAACTATGAGCTGGAACGTCTGCGCCTCAAAGAACGTGGCTATGAGCTTGACGATGCCCTGACGCCTGAGCGCAAGGCCGAGCTTGAGTCCAAGCGTCAACAACTGGATCAGCATTATCAAGGGTTGGAAAAGCAGCTGTTCTCTCTGCGTGAGCAAGCCGGACGCGACTCTGTGATAGTACGCGACATGCGTGGTGAAGAAGTGACTCTCAGCCTGGATTCGGTGCTCGATGTCAGCTATGTCAACCGCATGGGCTTTATCGACAAGGTTGGCCACTGGTTTGTTGGTCTGGGACGCTTTATCAGTGACGACCCCCGCGAAGCCAACACAGAGGGCGGGGTGTTTCCGGCGATTTTCGGCACAGTATTCATGGTGTTGTTGATGGCCGTGATAGTGACACCATTCGGTGTGGTGGCCGCCATCTATCTGCACGAATACGCCAAGAAAGGGCCGATCACCAAGATGATACGTATCGCGGTGATCAACCTCGCCGGTGTGCCTTCGATTGTGTACGGGGTGTTTGGTCTGGGCTTCTTTGTCTATATGTTGGGGGGCTCGCTGGATCAGCTGTTCTATCCAGAGGCGTTGCCGTCGCCCACCTTTGGCTCTCCCGGGGTTATCTGGTCGGCACTGACTTTGGCGATTCTGACCCTGCCTGTGGTGATAGTTTCCACCGAAGAAGGCTTGTCACGTATTCCAAGCTCAGTGCGTCAGGGCAGCCTGGCACTGGGGGCCACCAAGGCCGAAACCCTGTGGCGGATTATTATCCCCATGGCCAGCCCGGCGATTATGACAGGGCTTATTCTGGCTGTTGCCCGCGCCGCCGGCGAAGTGGCACCCTTGATGCTGGTGGGGGTGGTCAAGTTGGCGCCTACCTTGCCTGTGGATATGAATTTCCCCTTCGTGCATCTTGAGCGTAAGTTCATGCACCTCGGGTTCCATATTTATGATGTCGGTTTCCAGAGCCCCAACGTAGAAGCTGCCAGGCCTTTGGTCTATGCCACCTCGTTCCTGCTGGTATCTGTGATCGTGGCACTCAACCTGACGGCTATCAGCGTGCGCAACCATCTGCGTGAAAAGTACCGCTCGCTTGAACACTAATTGACGATTATCCTGAAGTGATAGGACAGAATATGATTTCGATAGACTCATCGGTAATGAATACTGAGACGCTGGATCTGGCGAACCTGCCTGCCGAAGAGACGGCGCTGGAGATCCGTAACTTGGATCTGCGCTATGGTGACAAGCAGGCGCTGTTTGATGTTTCCATGAAGATCCCCAAGAAGAAGGTCACCGCCTTCATCGGCCCCAGTGGTTGCGGTAAGTCCACCTTGCTGCGCTGTATCAACCGGATGAACGATCTGGTGGATAACTGCCATATCGACGGGGAGATTTTGCTCCATGGCCAAAATATCTACGACAAGAAAGTCGATGTCGCGGCGCTGAGACGCAATGTGGGCATGGTGTTCCAGCGTCCCAATCCTTTCCCCAAGTCCATTTATGAAAATGTCGTCTATGGCCTGCGCCTGCAGGGCGTGAGTAACCGCCGTGAGCTGGATGAGGCCTGTGAGCGTTCACTGCGCGGCGCCGCCATCTGGGACGAGGTGAAAGACAGATTGCATGACAACGCCTTCGGGTTGTCCGGTGGTCAGCAGCAGCGTCTGGTGATTGCCCGGGCGATAGCCATTGAGCCTGAAGTCTTGCTGCTCGATGAGCCAACTTCGGCACTGGATCCTATCTCGACCCTGACTATCGAAGAGCTGATCACCGAGCTCAAGTCCAAGTACACAGTGGTGATAGTGACGCACAACATGCAGCAGGCGGCCAGGGTATCGGATCAGACTGCCTTTATGTATATGGGCGAGCTGATCGAGTACTCGGATACCAACACTATCTTTACCACGCCAAAACAGAGTAAGACCGAAGATTATATTACCGGCCGCTACGGTTGATAAACGCTGCGTCCGAGCAAGGGGAAGCAAATGGAAAACAAGAACCTGAATAAACATATCTCAGGCCAGTTCAATGCCGAGCTGGAAGATATCCGCAACCGGGTGCTGGCCATGGGCGGTATGGTGGAGCGGCAGTTGGAACAGGCGCTGGATGCCCTGGGCAGCCTGGATACCGAGTTGGCGCAGAAGGTGATCGAGGGCGATCACAAGGTCAACGGCATGGAGGTGATGATAGATGAAGAGTGTACTCGCATCATTGCCAAGCGTCAGCCGGCGGCCAGCGACTTGCGTCTGGTGATAGCCATCTCCAAGACGATTGCCGATCTTGAGCGCATCGGCGATGCCTGTGTGCGTATCGCCAAGGCGGCACAGGAGAAGCGCAGCAATAATCAGCAGCCGCTGCTGGTCAGCATTGAGTCCATGGGGCGCCATGCCACCCGTATGTTGCACTCGACCCTGGATGCATTGGCACGGATGGATGCCGACTCGGCGCTGGAGCTGCACAAGGAAGATGCCAAGCTGGACAAGGAATATGAAGGCATCATTCGCCAGTTGATGACTTACATGATGGAAGATCCCCGCTCTATCCCAGGTGTGCTGGATGTGCTCTGGGCTGCCCGCGCGGTTGAGCGGGTAGGGGACCGCTGCAAAAACATCTGTGAGTACGTGATTTACTACGTCAAGGGCAAAGACGTACGCCACGTCTCCTACGAGGAGATGGAAAAAGAGCTTTAAGCTCTTATCCGCGAGCCTTAGAGAAAGCCGCTTGTAGTCAAGCGGCTTTTTTGTGCCTGTGCAGGCTGGTGCAGCTCGGTTAGCTGCACCGCCCGGTCAACGGAGCTCTTGGTCAACGGAATACTTGGTCAACAGAGAACTTGGTCAACATAGGACTTAGTCAACGGGGACTTAGTCAAAGCAGTCTCGTCAAAGCCCAGCCTAGTCAACGCGGTATTCTGCCAGCTCGATCAGGTTGCCGTCAGGATCGCGAATATAGACTGAGTCTATCGGGCCGGTGGCGCCGGTACGGGCGACGGGGCCCTCTTCGATGTCGATACCCACGGCACTGAGATGCGCCATAACATCCTCGAGTGAACCACAGGTGATAAAGCACAAGTCCGCCGAACCACTTTGGGCTTTGGCGGCATTGGGGTAATATTCGCGGCCAATCTGGTGCAGGTTGATTTTCTGATCGCCAAATTGCAGCGCCGTTCTGTTATCGGCAAAGGTTTGGCGTTTCATGCCCAGTTTTTGGTAGAAGGCGACACTCTGCTCTATGTCGCGGACGGTCAACACCAGGTGGTCCAGTCGGGTTACGCGCATGCTGTTATTCTCCTTGTCGCACCCGGGAGACCCTGCGGCCTCCCGGGGTAATATGCACAACATTTTGCTATCGATTTGCGTCTCTGTCAGGATACAGAGTTGAGCGCCTGTTGGGGAAGGGGCAGCCGAGAAACCTTCCTTTGAGCCTCTGTCCTGCGCCCTATACAGTCTTAAATATCAAGAGGAATTCAATGAAACAAACCCTGATCCGCGGCTTGCTTAATCTGCTGCCCATGGCACTTAGTCTCTGGCTGTTCTGGTCCTTGTTTGAATCTCTCGACAGCCTGGGCAAGTTACTCTTCTCTCTGGTGGGCATGGACACTGTATTTACCGGAGCCGGTTTTATATTGGTCACAGCCTTGGTATTTGTTGCCGGTTTACTGTTTTCCGTCAGCCCCATCGTTTGGCTCTGGAGCTGGATTGAACGGCAGTTGATGCGTTTTCCCCTGTTCAAGTCTGTCTATGGCAGTATCCGCGATATTGCTTCTTTGATGAACCGAGATGGCAGTAAGCCCAAGTCGCAGCAGACAGTATTGGTGCGCCAGGCAAACGGCGGTTTTGTGGTCGGCTTTATTATGACGGACAAGCCGCCTCAGCCGCTGCTCGATGCCTTGCCCGAAGGGGACTGGGTGCCTGTGCTGTTTCAACTCTCCTACCAGATGGCCGGGGTCACCAGCCTGGTCAAACGAGAGGACTTGATCATGGTGGATTGGTCATTCGAGGAGGCGATGCGCTTTAATCTGACCGCGGGTATTTCACAAACCCCCAAGAGCGGCGAGTAGGAAAAGGCTGATTCTGTGAGCGGGAGTCGCCAGAGACTCCCCATTTTGTCCGTTTTTGTGTATAATCAGCGCCGATTGTTGCCAAAAGTAGCAGTTTGTGTCCGAGTCGATTGCCATTCAATATGCCACGGTAATCTTGTCTGTCCCGCCAACACTTTGATCCCGGTGGGCCTTATCTCTTCCATTTTTATCAAGCCGAGAGCTTGTCCGCGGAAGGGTGTCACATACTGCACATAAACACCCGATAAGCTTTTGGTGTGGCTTTGGATAAGCGTTGTCCCCGGCCGAGTTCAGCGGTAACTTAGGAACTTGATCGCAGGCAGCGCAGTTTTATCCGTAAAAAGGAGCGCAAAATTTGATTAAGTCGAGTATTAATCCTCCGGTGTTTTTTTCGTCAGTGTTCTGTATCGCCTTCATGGTGTTGGTGTGTGCCGTCTGGCCGAATGAAGCGCAGGAGCTATTTAAGTCAGCTCAATCCTGGCTGGAGTTGAAGGCTGGCTGGCTCTACATCATGGGCGTGGCCATTTTTCTGGTATTCATCATCTTTGTGATGGTGAGTCGCTTCGGTGATATCAAGCTTGGGCCGGATCATGCCGAGCCGGATTACAGCTACAAGAGCTGGATCGCCATGCTGTTCTCTGCCGGTATGGGCATAGGCTTGATGTTCTTTGGGGTTGGTGAGCCTGTGATGCACTACCTGGCGCCGCCGGACGCGGATCCCCAGACAGTTGAAGCCGCCAAAGAGGCGATGAAGATCACCTTCTTCCACTGGGGTATTCACGCCTGGGCCATCTATGCGGTAGTGGCCTTGAGTCTGGCCTATTTCAGCTATCGGCATAAGCTGCCGCTGCTGCCAAGAAGTGCCCTTTATCCTCTGATTGGTGAACGTATTTATGGCCCCATAGGCCACTGCGTCGACACCTTTGCCGTGCTTGGCACCATGTTTGGTGTGGCTACCTCATTGGGCTTCGGGGTATTGCAGGTTAACTCGGGACTCAACTATCTGTTGGGGGATTCTTTCCCTATCAGCAGTACTGTGCAGGTAGCACTGATCATAGGTATCACTCTTATCGCCACCGGCTCTGTGTTTTCCGGCCTGGATAAAGGGGTCAAGCGTTTAAGTGAGCTTAACCTCGGGCTGGCTTTTGTGCTGATGATGATAGTACTGCTGTTTGGTCCAACGGTTGCTCTGCTGCAGTCTTTCGTGCAAAACACCGGCAGCTATTTGAGTGAGCTGGTGAGCAAGACCTTTAACCTCTATGCCTACGAGCAGAAGAATGACTGGCTCGGTGGCTGGACTCTGCTCTACTGGGGCTGGTGGATCTCCTGGTCACCTTTTGTCGGTACCTTTATCGCCCGGGTCTCCCGCGGCCGCACCATTCGTGAGTTCCTGGTGGGGATTTTGTTTGTTCCCAGTGGTTTCACCTTCCTGTGGATGACGGTTTTCGGTAACTCGGCGATAGATGCCATCATGAACCATGGCGCCGAATATCTGGCTACCGCGGTTTCTACCGATGTGTCAGTCGCCCTGTTTACCTTCTTCGAGCACTTGCCGCTTTCCAATCTGCTGTCAGTCATCGCTGTGTGTCTGGTGGTGACCTTCTTTGTGACCTCGTCGGACTCAGGCTCTTTGGTGATCGATAACCTGACCTCAGGCGGCGATGCCGATGCGCCTGTATGGCAGCGGATCTTCTGGGCCCTGATGCAAGGTGTGGTTGCCTCTGTGCTGCTGCTCGCAGGTGGCTTGCAGGCGCTGCAAACGGCAGCGATTGCCAGTGCCATGCCGTTCTTGTTGGTGATGCTGCTTATTTGCTTTGGCCTGTTCAAGGCGTTGCAGGATGACTGGCTCAAGATCAACAGCGTGCAGCTGCATACCACCAGTGTGCAGTACGCCAGAACCAGCGTGTCCTGGGAAGACAGGATAGATGTGTTGGTATCGCATCCCTCCTACGAGCAGGCGCGGCGCTTTGTCGACAACGTGGCGACACCGGCGCTGTCCAAGGTCTCTCAGGGCTTCTTGTCCCGCGGTATCAATGCCGATCTCCAGTACGATGAAGACAGGGTGAGGTTGGTCATCGAAAATGAAGAGGTGCAGACCTTTGTCTATGGCTTGCGGATCCGCGCCTTTACGCTGCCTGTGACTCATCAGACTCAGGCAGAAGCTGAGGATGAGTCACAAAATAACTACTTCCGGGTTGAAGTCTTCCTCGAACACGGCGGACAGTATTATGATGTTATGGGTTATACGGAAGAGCAGATCCAGGCAGATGTGGTGACTCAGTATGAGAAGCACCTGCATTATCTGCATCTGTCCAGCGCAGAATATGTAGAGGGCCCTTAAGGGCCCGTTCACCGGAAAAGAAAGATGGCAGAACAGAGTAAATTGGATCGGGTGCTGGCGCAGGCCCGTGAGTATCAGGCGAGTCGTGAAAAAGGCTATCGGGAGCAGGCACTCAAGCTTTATCCCTGGGTCTGTGGTCGCTGTGCCAGGGAGTTTACCCACAAGAACTTGCGTGAGTTGACTGTGCATCACAGAGATCACAATCACGACAACAACCCTTCAGATGGTTCCAACTGGGAGCTGTTGTGCCTCTACTGCCATGACAACGAGCACTCCAGGTTTGAAGAACTGGTGCAGTATGGCGACACCAGTGAAGCCAAACAGGCGCCGGCCACCTTTAATCCTTTTGCCGATCTCAAGGCGAGAATGGCGGCCAAAGATTGACCGCTTCTTTTGGGAAGGCCTGATAAGGCTTAAGCCATTCAATGCAAAAACCGTCCATTCAAGGACGGTTTTTTTATGTCATAGGCGCTGATAAATGCTGTTTTCAAGTCGCCTTGGTGGTGATTTTTGAACTGATAAAAATTCTCATTAATTAGTTGAAACCCCTGTGGCAGCAGGGTTTGCTCCGTTTTCCCCACTGAAGGTAAGTGTTTTGTTGAAAAATTCGCCAATGGAATTTGAGCTGAGTAGGAGAATTGCGACAAAGTGTGTTTTGCCCCAGAGTTTGCGTTGGATTGTGCGGCCAGCAGTCTTATACTCGTCTGACAATTATTTCAAATCAAGATGGAAGCAAGCAAAATGACATTAGGGTCTCCTAAGGTAAGCAAGACGCATTCTTTTATGACTGTGTCACTTATCGAGCTATGGGAACGTTTCGGTTATTACGGTATGCAGGCGCTTATCGTGTACTTCATGGTACAGCGTCTAGGGTTTGAGGACAGTCGCGCCAACCTGGTATGGAGTGCCTGTGCCGCATTGATTTATGTGTCGCCGGCGATTGGTGGCTGGGTCGGGGATAAAATTCTCGGTACCAAGCGCACCATGTTGCTAGGTGCCGGCATTCTGTCATTGGGTTATGCCTTGATGACAGTGCCGACCGAAAACACCTGGTTCCTGTTTTCGGCCCTTGGGGTAATCGTTGTCGGTAACGGTTTGTTCAAACCCAATGCCGGTAACCTGGTGCGCAAAATCTATGAAGGGGACGACTCCAAGATAGACAGCGCCTTTACCATTTACTACATGGCGGTGAACGTGGGTTCCACCTTCTCCATGTTGTTGACTCCCTGGATTAAAGATTACGTCAACGCCAACTATGGCAACGAGTTTGGCTGGCATGCGGCTTTTGCCGTCTGCTGCGTGGGCCTACTGGTAGGCCTGGGTAACTACGCCATGATGCGTAAGACTCTGGCCAACTATGGCTCGGAGCCGGATACCCGTCCAGTGGAAATGAATAAGCTGTTTGCGGTACTCGGCCTGGCGGCCCTGTCTGTAGTGGCTTCAGCCTTTATCCTCGAATATGAAGATGTGGCCCGCGCCTTTGTTTACACAGCTGGTGCCGCCGTACTCGGTATCTTTATCTACTTGATTAAAAACAGTGAAACCAGTGAACGGGCCGGTTTGATAGCCGCCTTGGTTCTGACGGTACAAACTGTATTCTTCTTTGTGTTTTACCAACAGATGTCTACCTCGCTGGCGCTGTTTGCCCTGCGTAACGTCGACTGGAACTTCCAGGCCTTTGGTATCGATCTGTGGACCTGGTCACCGGCGCAGTTCCAGGCCTTGAACCCTATCTGGATCATGTTGCTCAGTCCTGTGCTGGCCTGGGTTTATGCCTCTGCCGGACGTAACAACAAGGATATTTCCATTGCCGCCAAGTTCGCACTGGGCTTTGCCGTAGTGGCGCTGGGTTTCTTCATCTACAGCTTTGCCGGTATGTTCGCCGTTGATGGCAAGACCTCTTCCTGGGTGATGATCTGGGGTTATGGCGCATACTCACTCGGTGAGCTGCTGGTCAGTGGTTTGGGCTTGGCTATGATTGCCCGTTACGTACCTGAGCGCATGGGGGGCTTTATGATGGGGGCTTACTTTGTCGCCTCGGGCATCTCTCAGTATCTGGGTGGTGTGGTGGCCAACTTCGCCAGTGTGCCGAAGAACATCACAGATCCGCTTGAGACTCTACCCATCTACACCAGCTTGTTCAACAAGTTGGGGATAGCGGCACTGGTTTGTACCTTTATCGCGCTGGCAGTATTGCCGCTGATGCGTCGCCTCACAGAAACTCACCATTCCCACAACGGTAATGGCGGTGCCGCCAGTTCCCTTGGGAATGTCAGCTCAGAGCAGTAATGACTGAGTGATCCATAAATCCCAAAAAGACCGCGATTGCGGTCTTTTTCTTTATGAAGGCTTGGTTGCCTTGAACGCTTAAAGCTGTATCACTCTTTTTTACTTGCTTTGCTCTTGTCGCTGCGCCCAAGCCTGGCCTCTGCCTCGAGGTATTTGGCTCTGCTGATAATGCCGCTGTTTTCCATGCCCGAAAAGGCGTGTTTTCGCTCCGGGAGTTTGGCAATAATGGCGCGTTTCTCTTCATCCGGGCAACGGCTCCAATTGACGATTTCATCTATATGGCGCAGGCAGCCCATACAAAAGTCGTCTTCATTGAGGCCGCAGCGCGCCACGCAGGGAGATTGGATCATTCAACATCCTTCTTATCAATATTCTGTTCAGCGGCGGAGTGTAGCGCCGTGAATTGGCGCGATTGATTTCGCTCTACCGATTTCACTCGACCATTTCGTTGGATTGAATTCGTTAGATTGAGTTGGTTCGATTGTTTTGTCAGCTTGAATGCACCAGTCTATTGCGGCAGGTGCAAAGGTAACAGCTTTGAGCGGATTTATACCTGAAAATAGCGGCGGCAGCTTTCGTTGCCAAGCCGCCAGGAAAGATGATGACTCGGGCTTTAGGCATAGTTTATTGAAACAATAATCCACTCCTAATCAATTTGTTATGTGAATTAGTCCTTACTGCTGACTTTTCCCCTTGGCTGTAAAGCTATCAGCAAGCGGGAGACTCAACCCCAGCTTTTTCGCAGGCTTTGCCCCCTGTTTCCTGCTTGGGTGGCGCTATTTTCCTCAAAGGCAACCAGGGGCTATAATGCGACCCCTTTAAGTTAATCGGGCCAGTAAAATGTGTGACTGCCAACAGAATTCCCCCCGGCAAGCCGAGCCAGTGGCCGGCAGGGTTGAAACCCGGCTGACGGCAGTTGATTGCAGCTTGCCCGAGGTGAAAGCAGAGCTTCGACAGCTCAGTCAATTGTTGCTCTCAAGCCGCGCGCTTTGGAGTGTCAGGAGTTTCGAGCACCACAAGCTTCCCTGGCAGCAGCGCTTTGCCAAGCTGGCCGCAGCGCTCTGGGCTATTGATGACGATGCGCTCGAGACTGTGGATGCCAGTCAGTCATTGTTGTTGGCAACCCTCTGGCCGGCCTTGGTTGCAGACTTGAGCGAGCAGGAATTGGCCGCCCTGTGGGACAAGAGACACTTTGCCTGGCACCTCTTTGATTATCCCGCACCTGAGCAGGATAATGGCCAACCTAAGCTTTGTGCATCAACCGAGGCCCGGCTCAGTGCCGGTATAAAGGGCCGAAAATGGCAGCAGATAAGCCGCTTTGCCAATACCATCGCCACCCATAACAACCCCTTTCCTTTATTGGAGTGGTGCGCCGGAAAAGGGCATCTCGGGCGCCTGCTCAGTGCCTTGAGCGGCAAGGCGGTATTGAGCCTGGAGTGGCAAGCATCTTTGTGCGAAGCCGGCGAGCTAGCGGCAAAAAAACGTAACTTGCCGCAGCAATTTGTCTGTGCCGATGCCTTTGCCGCCGAGCCTTGTTATCTCAAGCCCAAGCAGCATGCCATTGCGCTGCATGCCTGCGGCGAGCTGCACCTGACGCTGCTGCGCCGCGCGGTTGCAAGTGGCACCGCTGTGGTCTCGGTTTCCCCTTGTTGTTATCACCTCTTGCCCTCCGGCGATATCACTCCCTTGAGTCAAAGTGCCCAAGAGCAGGCGCTGCGATTGGATAAGGCGGCGCTGCAACTGCCGCTTAATCACAGTGTTATTGCCAATCAAAAGGCGCGCGCCGACAGGATCAAAGAGGTCAGTTGGCGGCTCGGATTCGATAGTCTGCAGCGTGAAGTGCGTGCTCAGGACACTTATCTGCCACTGCCTGCGGTACGGCAGAGTCAGCTGTCCGGCAGCTTCAAGGACTTCTGTCTTTGGGCCGCGGCGCAAAAGGGAGTGCTATTGCCTGAGGCGGTGGATTTTGCCGCCTATCAGCGCTTGGGGGAGCAAAGGCGCAGATTAACCGCCCGTATTGACTTGGCGGCACATCTGTTTCGGCCGGTTATTGAACGGTATCTGCTGCTCGATAGGGTCTGTTTCCTGTTGGAGGCCGGTTACCGGGTGCAGCTAGGCGCCTTTTGTGAGCAGGCCACCACGCCGCGCAATGCCTTAATCCATGCCTGGTTGCCTGGTCGCCGATAAATGAAACAACAAGGCCCGCTTGGACAGAGATGTCTCTCAAGCGGGGAATTAGTCGGCGCCAAGTACCGGCTTAATGCGTTTTTTATTGAATACCCCGGCGTTTCTTGGTCAAATGACGCCAGCCTGGGGCATAAGACTTAATTATCACGACCCCAAAAGATAACAAGGGCACAGAGCGCCCGAGAGAGCGATTGGCTTTTCATGAATTATTCCCGTGTGTATATCAATAGTCTGGCTTATGAGTTGGCGCCGGAAATGGTGTCCAGCCGCGAGTTGGAATCCCGGCTTGCGCCGCTTTATCAAAAGTTTCGTATCCCCATTGGGCAACTCGCTGCCCTGACGGGCATTGAGGAGCGTCGTTGGTGGCCCAAGGGCTTCAAGGTTTCCCAAGGTGCAGTGTGCGCCGCCCAAAAGGCGCTGGCCGAGACAGGGCTGGATCCCAAAGCACTGGGCGCCTTGGTTTACACCGGCGTGTGCCGTGATCAGCATGAGCCGGCCACGGCCTGTGCTGTGGCTTCTGCCATAGGTATCGGGCGCGACTGCGCCGTTTTTGATATCAGCAACGCCTGCCTGGGAGTCCTGTCCGGTATTCTGGATGTGGCCAACCGTATAGAACTGGGGCAGATCCGCGCCGGTATGGTGGTGTCCTGTGAATCATCCCGGGAGATAGTCGAGGCGTCCATAGAGCAGATGCTGGCCGATCCCAGCATGGCAAACTTTGCGGCTTCTCTGGCCACCCTGACCGGCGGCTCAGGTGCCGTGGCCGTTATCCTCACGGATGGCAGCTTGCCGCTTTCCACCTCCCGCAAGCATCAGTTGCTCGGTGCCAGTCAGTTGGCGGCGCCGGAGCATCATCAGATGTGTCAGTGGGGTTTTGTCGAGGTCGGTAACCGCCTCTACCGCGAGGTGATGCGCACCGATGCCGTTGCCCTTTTGAAGGAGGGGGTGGAGCTGGCGCGCCAGACCTGGGAGCAGTTTTTGCAGCAGCGCCAGTGGCTTGCCGGACAGGTGGATAAGGTTATCTGTCATCAGGTGGGGGCTGCCAACCGTAAGCAAGTACTGGGCGCCCTGGGCATTGCCGAGCACAAAGAGTTTCCCACCTTTGCCCGCCTTGGCAATATGGGCACTGTCTCTTTGCCTGTGTCGGCGGCGCTGGCCCACGGTGAAGGCTTTTTGCAGGCAGGCGACCGGGTGAGCTTTCTTGGCATAGGCTCGGGACTCAACTGCATGATGCTGGGGCTGCGCTGGTAAGCCCTTGATACAGGTTTTAGACAATGCCCATTCGACAGGGCCCATTAGAATAGTGCCTAAATAACCAAAATTAACAACAGGATAGCCAATGGCCACCCTAGATACACTCTTCCCGTTCAAGCGTCATTTCATCACGCTCGGCGGCCACAAACTGCATTATGTGCATGAAAAACCCGCCGGGATTAACGGCCAACGCCCCGATGCCGTGGTGATGGTGCACGGTAACCCCAGCTGGTCTTTTTACTACCGTAACCTGGTGCAGGCGTTAAGCGACCAATATGAATGTGTGGTGCCGGATCATATCGGCTGCGGCTTGTCCGACAAACCGGGCGATGATGCCTATGACTACACGCTGGCGCAGCGTATCGACGATCTGGAAGCACTGCTGGACAGTCTGGATATTCGCAGCAATATCACACTGGTGCTGCATGACTGGGGCGGCATGATAGGCATGGGCTATGCCGCCCGCTATCCTGAGAGGATTAAACGCCTGGTGCTGCTCAATACCGCCGCCTTCGGTTTGCCAAAGAGCAAGCCCTTGCCGCTGGCGCTGAAAATCTGCCGCGATACCGCGCTTGGCACCCTGCTGGTGCGGGGCTTCAATGCCTTCTCGTCCGCGGCTTCCTATGTGGGAGTCAAACGTGCGCCCATGGCTGCGGATGTGCGCCGCGCCTATGTGGCACCATTCAACTCCTGGCAAAATCGAATCTCGACTTTGAGGTTTGTACAGGATATTCCGCTCAAGCCCGGCGACAGAAACTGGGACTTGGTGCAGTCGATTGATGCCAGTTTACAGCAGTTTACCCGGGTGCCGACCATTATTCTTTGGGGTCTCAAGGACTTTGTCTTTGACCGGCACTTCCTTGAAGGTTGGCAGCAGCGCCTGCCCAAAGCCGAGCTGCACGCCTTTGCCGACTGCGGCCATTATATTCTTGAAGACGCCAGTGATGAGGTGATAGCCCATATTCGCCGCTTTATTGATGAAACGGCAGTGGCTAAAAGCGCCGACGAACAAACATCTAACCCTAAAGAAAAGGCATCGGCGGAAACAACCTCAGCCGGGAGCGCTGACTGAGATGTTCCCACCCGCCGAAGACTCGCAAGTGGCCGCAAATGAACCGGCCCCAGAGGCAAACTCCGCCAAGGGGCACAACTTGTGTCGCCACCTGAAGCAGGCGGCCATTAACCAGAGCGAGGACCTGGCGGTTGCCGTGCAGCGCCGCCGCGCTGGCAAGTTCAGTTACCAGGAGCTTGATTTCAAGACCCTGGACAGCGACAGCGATCGGCTTGCCGGGGTCTTGCTCGACTATGGCTTCAAGCCCGGGATGAAAGCCGTGCTTATGGTGACTCCGGGGATAGAGTTTTTTGTGCTTACCTTTGCCCTGTTCAAGGCGGGTATTATCCCTGTGATGGTGGACCCAGGTATGGGGATCGCCAAGCTCAAGCAATGTCTGGCGGAAGCCGAGCCCGACGCCTTTATCGGGATCCCCAAGGCCCATGTGGCCAGATTGCTGTTCGGTTGGGGCAAACCCAGTATCCGCTTGTTGCTGACGGCAGGTGAAGGCTTTCTTGGCCGTAACCCTCCTTGGGGAGGCAGCAGTGTCAGCCGTTTGTTGGCCAGGGCACCAGAGTCAGTCACATTTCCCATGGCGCAGCTCGGCGCGCAGCAGATGGCGGCCATCTTGTTTACCAGTGGCAGCACCGGCACCCCAAAAGGCGTGGTCTACAGCCACGGCATGTTTGAGGCGCAGATAACCGCGCTGCGAAATGACTATGGCATTCGTCCCGGCGAGCGGGATCTGTCTACCTTCCCGCTATTTGCTCTCTTTGGACCGGCGCTGGGGATGGCATCAATAGTGCCTGAAATGGATGCCAGCAAACCGATAACTGCCAGACCGGAAAACCTGTTTGCCGCCATAGAGCACTATGCCTGCAGCAATATGTTCGTGAATCCCGCCTTGCTCGACCGTTTGGGACGCGGCGGAAACGGGCGCCGGCTGCACAGCTTGAAGCGGGTGATATCCGCCGGCGCACCTGCCGACCCCAAGGCGATAGCGCGTTTCTCCGCCATGTTGGCCGAGGATGTCGAAGTGCTCAACTCCTATGGCGCCACCGAATCCCTGCCAGTCTCCATGATTGGCAGCAAGGCGCTTGGTGCTACCGCCGCCATGACCGACAAGGGCGGCGGCATCTGTGTCGGTAAGCCGGTATCCGGAATAAGGGTCAGTATCATAGGGATCAGTGAAGAGGCCATCGACAGCTGGTCGCCGACTCTCGAGTTGGCGACGGGGGAGATAGGCGAAATCGTCGTTGACGGCGCTGTGGTCAACCAGAGCTACTATCGCCGTGAAGGCGCCAACAAACAGGCCAAGATTGCCTATCAAGGCAGGCAACTGCACCGGATGGGCGATCTCGGTTATCTTGATGCAGAGGGCCGTTTATGGATGTGTGGCCGCAAGGCCCACAGAGTGGATGTCATTAAGGACGGTGAGCTGCAAAAGCGCTATCTGTCCATTCCCTGTGAGCGGATTTTCAATACCCATCCTCAGGTTAAACGTTCGGCCCTGGTTGGCGTTGAACTGATGCAGAATAAGCGTGGCGGCGGGGGGACAGTCCAAGAGAGCGCTTTCCTTGATAGCACTTCCCCTGATAGCACTGTGCCCGAAAAAGTACCGCTTATCTGCATTGAGCTTGAGCAATCCCTGTCGCCAGCCGAGCAGCAACAGCTGTTTACCGAGTTGCAGGTGCTTGCCGACAAGCAGCCACTGACCCGGGGCATCAGGCATTTTATGTTGCATCCGGGGTTTCCCATGGATGTGCGCCACAATGCCAAAATATTTCGCGAGCAACTTGCCGTTTGGGCGCAAAAACAGTTGGATGGAAACGGCTGGAAGCCAAAATAGATAACAGAGACAGAAACCCACTATGGCCACATCTGCACCACAATCTCAATCACCTGAGTCAATAGCCTCGTCATCACAGGACTGTTCACCGGCCTCGTCGCAGGATTTGCCCGCGGCTTTGTCACAAGAGACTACGGCTCTGTCACAAGAAACCGGGCATGATGAACTTCATCCCGAGCTGTTGGCGCTGGCCCGGGAACTCGCGACCCGAGTCAAGCGGGTATTGGTGACAGGCGCCGGAGGCTTTTTGGGAGAAGCCATATGTCGGCCGCTGCTGGCTGCCGGTATTCAGGTCGTGGGGGTGGCCAGGGGCCATTATCCGGCGCTCGAGGCCATGGGCGCTACCATGGTGCGCGCCGATATTTGCGACAAGCAGGCACTGAAACAAGCCCTCGATGGCTGTGAGCTTATCTTTCACGTTGCCTCCAAGGCCGGAGTCTGGGGCAGCAGAGCAAGCTATTTTCGCCCCAATGTGTTGGGGACCGAAAACATCATCGCCTGCGCCCGTGAATTGGGGATTGGTTATCTGGTCTATACCAGCACGCCGAGTGTCACTTTCGATGGCAAGGATGAGGCCGGTATCGATGAATCCGTTCCCTACGCCAGGCGTTATCTCAACCATTACGGCGCCTCCAAGTCGGAAGCGGAAGAGTTGGTGCTGGCCAGTGCCAAAGAGGGCTTGAAGACAGTGGCCATTCGGCCGCACCTGATTTGGGGGCCTGGCGATCCTCATCTGGTGCCCCGCGTGCTGGAGCGAGGCCGCAAGGGCCGGCTCAAGTTGGTGGGTCATGACGATAAGTTGGTGGACACCATTTATATCGACAATGCCGCCTTTGCCCACCTGAGCGCGGCCAGGAGCCTGCTGGCTGAACCTTGTCGCTGCAATGGCAAGGCCTATTTTGTCAGTAACGATCAGCCCCTTACTATGGCGGCCATGCTCGACAGCATTCTTGCCTGTGACAACTTACCCGCGGTGGAAAAGCGGGTACCGGCCACTCTGGCCTACGTCATTGGCGCCATGCTCGAAGGAATATACCGACTGCTGGCTATCAAGCAGGAGCCGCTGATGACCCGCTTTGTCGCCAAACAGCTTTCCTGCAGCCATTACTACGACATCTCAGCCGCCAAGCGCGACTTGGATTACAGGGTCATCGTCAGTATGGAGCAGGGGATGAATAAGCTAAGGCGCTCTCTTGGCCACTAGCTCAGGAAAATCATAAGGAAATAACATGTTGTCGCTGTTGCCCGGCACAAAGCCGGCGCTTATTTATATCGAGTTCAACGCCAAACGTATCAGGCTCACCCTTGCCGACAGTCGCCATAGTCTGGGGCAAGTCAGCCTTGAGACCATTCCTGAGGTGGCAGTGCAGCAGGATAACAAGGGCAGTTTCAAGCTGTTGGCAGTGGGCGATGAAGCGCGGCGACTGGCCGCGACCAAGGGAGTGAAATGCCTCAATCCCTTCGACCATGTCCGTACCCCGTTGGCGGACTTTTACCTGGCCGAAATTCTGCTCAAACAGCTGGTTAAGCGGGTACTACCGCGAAAACTTTTTGCCAAGGCGCCTTTGCTTATCATCCAGCCAAGCGACGAATATGCCGGCGGCCTGACCATGATAGAAGAGCGCGCCTTGCAGGAACTCGCCTTTGCTGCCGGCGCAAAAGACAGCCTGGTTTACCAGGGGCCGAGACTCACAGGGCTGCAGGATTTCAATGGGTTGAAACTGCAGCAAGTGAAGGCTTTTTAGGCGAGCCAAAGTACCGCACATATTGCAATCCATCACTGGTGGCATCTCTGCGCCGCCAAGAAACTGTTCAGCAAAAGGTTATCGGCGTTAGCGAACAAAGTATGTTAAATGTTTGAATCTTTGTTGCAAATTTTGCAAGTTGTAATGTTTAAATCATGCTAGCTTGGTATTCATTTATCTCTCCGGCATGAGGAAACTATGCTCAGTATCGAAGCCCTAAGCAAGACCTATGACAACGGTGTTAAGGCACTGGATAATGTAAATCTACAGGTAGACAAAGGGATGTTTGGTCTGCTCGGCCCCAACGGTGCAGGCAAATCCTCTTTGATGCGCACCATAGCCGCATTGCAAAGTGCCGATAGCGGCAGCATTAGTTTCGACGGCATAGACATTCTCAAACAGCCGCAAAAATTGCGTCAGACCTTGGGGTATCTGCCGCAGGATTTTAATGTTTACCCCAGGATTAGCGCCTGGGACTTGCTCGATCACCTGGCTATTCTCAAAGGGATCAACAACAAGGGTGAGCGGCGTGAGATGGTGGATGGCTTACTGGCACACACCAACCTTTATCAACATAAGAACAAGGCGGTCAGCGGTTTTTCCGGCGGTATGCGTCAACGTTTCGGGATTGCGCAGGCGCTGCTTGGCGACCCCAAGCTGTTGATTGTCGACGAACCCACCGCCGGCCTGGATCCTGAGGAGCGCAACCGTTTCCACAACTTGTTGGTGAGCCTGGGGGAAGAGAAGGTGATTATCCTCTCGACCCATATAGTGGAAGATGTCTCGGAGCTTTGCGCCAATATGGCGGTGCTCGCCGGTGGTCAGATCCTGCTGCAGGGCAATCCCATGGAGTTGGTGGCCTCTTTGGAGCAAAAAATTTGGACTCGCACCGTCAGCCAGGCCGAGGCCAGCGAGCTTGAACAACAGTTCAATGTGATTGCCAAACGCCTGTTTGCCGGCCGCACTGTGCTGCATGTCTGGGCCGATTCGGCGCCGGAAGGTTTTACTCAGGCAACGCCGGGGTTGGAAGATCTTTATTTCAGCACCCTGTATCGCCACCGCAACAGCAAGCCGGTTCAGGCTGCCTGAGGAACTGCCCATGTTTGTTTCCATGTTACGCTTTGAATGGCGCTACTATCTGCGGCAGCCATCTTTTTATGTTGTTTCTTTGCTGTTGTTTTTAATCAGCTTTCTATCCGTTGTATCCAACAATGTGCAGATAGGTGGTGGCGGTGAGGTGCTGAAGAACAGCCCCTTCAGCATTGCCCAGACCCTGCTGATCATGAGCTTTATCTCCATGTTTGCCGTGGTCAACTTTGTCGGTAGTACAGCGGTGCGCAACCAGCAGCACGGGATGGAGGAACTGATCTATTCCAAACCGCTGACACCGCTGGCCTATCAGTTGGGGCGTTTTTTCGGCAGTTATCTGGTGGTCATGGCGGTGTTTTCCATGGTGCCGCTGGCGATGTGGCTCGGCTCATTTATGCCTTGGGTCGATGCCAGCCGTTTCGGTGAAAATCGGCTCAGCTATTATCTGCTGCCCTTGCTGCTGTTGGCCGCGCCGAGCCTGCTGCTGATATCGGCGCTGTTTTATGCCATGGCCAGCCGTTTTCGCTCCATGATGGGTTTGTATCTGACAGCCGTAGCACTGCTTATCATCTACAACCTCACCGGCGAACTGGCCAGTC
This sequence comes from Shewanella sp. VK101, assembly GCF_056497865.1. Classification (NCBI taxonomy): domain Bacteria; kingdom Pseudomonadati; phylum Pseudomonadota; class Gammaproteobacteria; order Alteromonadales; family Shewanellaceae; genus Shewanella; species Shewanella sp. VK101. Next base: position 2,989,460 of record NZ_CM151402.1, on the reverse strand, counting down.
AGCCGCAGTTTCGCACGCTGGCGGCCATGTTGGATCCCTTTGCACTGCGCACCTTTGCCGACGTTACCCGTTACTGGACCATAGCCGAGAAAAACACCCAGTTGGTGGAGCTGACCGGTGTTATGCTCAGCAACCGCGCCATGTGGCTTTCTCTGGCGGTCATCTTGCTGCTTGTAGCCAAGGTCTGGCGCCAACCAACACTTACTCGCAAGAAGGACAAACGCGCCGGCAAGCAGTCTGCAACCCCGGCATTGCAGCCCTTGCAGCAACTGAGCCGCGCAAGCTCGCCATCGACTTCGGCACAGTTCAAGGCCCGAGTCGGCTTTGAAATCCGCCAGGTGCTCTACACAGCACCGTTTGTGATTTTGGGACTGCTCACCGTCTTTAACCTGGTCGGGCCCATGTTCGGTGATTTTGGTTGGTATGGTACCTCCAACTGGCCGCTGACCCAGGACATGGTCGATAATATTGCCGGGGCCACCGGCTTGCTGATGGTGATAGTACTCATCTACTACAGCGCCGAGATTGTCTGGCGTGAGCGCAACTCCGGAATGGGGGACATAGTCGACAGTCTGCCGGTGCCGAATCTGGTGTTCTGGACCTCCAAACTGGTGGCTGTGGTGTTGGTGATGGCGCTGCTGTACCTGTTGGCGCCCCTGACCACAATTACTTTCCAACTGATCAAGGGGCAGTACAATCTCGAACTGGCTCAATACGCCATCAGGTTGGGCTTCTACTATCTGTTGCCACTGCTGATGTCGGCGGTTCTGGCGTTCTTCTTTCAGGTGCTCAGCCCGAACAAGTATGCCGGTATGGGGCTGTTTGTTGCCTACTACCTGACAACCTTTGTGATGGCCAGTTGGGGATTCGGCCATTCGCTGTACAACTTCGGCGCTTCTCCTTATCTGGCCTATTCGGATATGAACGGTTACGGCTGGGGACTCTTGAGCCACAGCCTGTATATGCTCTATTGGGGCGGTTTCTCACTGCTGCTGTTTGTGCTGGGTTATGGCCTCTATCACAGGGGGCCGAAACAGTCTCTGAAACACAGGTTTGCCCTGCTTGGCGGTCAGCTGGGGGCCAAGGGACGCTTGCTGGCGGCCTTTGGGGTACTGCTGTTTGTTGCCAGCGGCAGCTATCTCTTCTACCAGACCAAGGTGGTCAATCATTACTATACCAATGATGAGGAAACCGACCTGCGCGCCGACTATGAGAAGAAATTCAAGCAGTACGCGTCTTTGCCCGTGCTGACCACCACTGCGGTCAAGGCCGACATTGATATCTATCCCGAGTCACGGCGAATCGAGGCAGATATCAAGCTTGATTGGGTCAACAAACAGGACAAGCCGATAAGCAAATTGCTGGTCAGTCTACCGTCCCACACCCGCGCGGAAGATCTCAGCATCACCTTGCCGGGGGCGACTCTGGGCGAGTTTGACGATAAATTCAATGTCAGTTGGCTGGTGTTTGACAAGCCGTTGCCGCCGGGGGAGAAAATCAGTGGCCGCATTCATTTGATTCGGGAAACCCAAGGGGTTGAAGAGTCCAACTTCGATCTGTCTGTGGTCGAAAACGGCACCTTTATCAATAATATCGAGCTGCTGCCTCAGTTTGGGTATCAGGAAGGCTATGAACTCAGCGATCGCCACGAGCGTGAGAAACGTGGTCTTGAAGACAAACCAAGAGCCAATAAGCTGGAAGACACGCGCTTTTATCGGCAGAACTTCTTTGGCGTAGACGGCGACTTTATCGACTTTGAAGCCACGGTTTCCACCTCAGGCCAGCAGATGGCACTGGTGCCCGGATACCTGCAGCGGCAATGGCGTGAAAATGGTCGCAACTTCTTCCATTACAAGATGGATAGCCCCATGGTTAACTTCTATTCGATCCTCTCCGGACGTTTCGAAGTGGACCGGCAGCAGTACAAGGGCATAGTGATCGAGGTGTACTACCATTCGGCCCACTATTGGAACGTGGAGCGAATGATAGAGTCGGTGAAAGACTCTATCGACTATTACACCCAGGCTTTTGGTCCCTATCAACACAAGCAACTGCGTATAGTAGAGTTTCCCGGTTATCGCTCCTTTGCCCAGAGTTTTGCCAACACTGTGCCTTACTCTGAGCGTATCGGCTTTATCACCGACCTGCGCAACTCGGACAATATTGACCCCGTCTATTATGTGACGGCCCACGAAGTGGCACACCAGTGGTGGGGGCATCAGGTTGGCGCTGCCGATGTACAGGGCAGTGCGGTTATCTCCGAGAGCCTGTCGCAATACTCGGCGCTGATGGTGATGGAGCACAAGTATGGCCCGCAGATGCTGCGCCGCTTCCTCAAGTATGAGCTTGACCGCTACCTGCGAGGTCGCTCATCGGAAAGCAAGGGCGAGCAACCGCTACTGCGCAGTGAAGGGCAGGGCTATATCCATTATCAGAAGGGCTCGGTGATCATGATGGGGATCCGTGACCGCCTGGGTGAAGAACGGCTCAATGCCAATTTGAAGGCATTCCTTGAGCGCTACAAGTTCCGCGGCGATCCTTTCCCGACCACCCTGGACCTGCTCAGCTATCTGAAACGGGATACGGACGGCGCCGAGGCGCGTTTCATTGAGGACTCCTTTTCTGAAATCAGCCTCTATGACCTGCGTCTGACCGAGGCCAAGGTAACCGAAACGCCGGAAGGCCAGTTTAAAGTCAGTCTGGATATCTATGCCCAACGCCGGGTCGCTTCAGAGAAGGGCGCTGAGCAGGAGGTACCGCTGGACGAGTGGATTGATATAGGCGCCTTCAAGGTCAACCCGGACAAGCTCAAACAGGATGATCAGGTGTTGTCGCTGCACAAATATCGGCTCAAGAGCGGAGAGAATCATCTCGAACTGGTGCTGAGCGAAAAACCTGCCTATGTCGGGGTCGATCCCTTCATCAAGTTGGTGGACCGGGACTCGGAAGACAATATTTTCAAGCTCTGATCCTTTAACGGCCTACTTGGCTATTTGACAAAACGCCCCGCAATCAGGTTTGTGGGGCGTTTTTACATTTATGAACTCAGCGACTGTCTCAGGCGGGTTGCCATTCATCTCCCCGGCACTCCGGGCTCGACTATAGTTTATGGATATGGCCAGTCGATGACCGCCTAACCTGACTCGCCATAGAATCACTATGCTATCGCCAATCCGGCTGGTACTCGAACGGCTGACAGCGCTTTGAGTGACTCAAACTTCTATAAGGAATGGGATTATGTCTATGGTCAGTGCCAAAGAGTTTGCCGACTGGCTTTATAAGCGTTTCGAGCAGGTAGAGCATGGGGTCAGCATGAGCCGTGAGGATATCAACCAGCTTACCGGCAGGCAGAATTTCTCCATGGTGTTTGTCCATGATATCCACTATGAATTGATGCAGCACGGCATGGCATTTGTAACAGATACCTCCCGGGAACAGTTCTTCCTGGTGCGTGTCTGTCCCATGCCCTGGCGGCAACAACTGGAGCAGCAATTTGACAAGGAGATCTTCAATAACGTTATCTCCATCAATATGTCCCGCTGAAATAGTTGCACCTATCTGTTTGTAAGTCACAGGTGTTATAAAAGCCGGGAGCCCGCTCTACAAGAGTTCTCGTTGCCGCTGCAAACTAGCCATACTGATGGCAAAGGGCTGACTTAAGTAGGAGGGGCTGCTTTAAAGTCCGAACAAAATCATAAAATTAATGCAAATTCACTTGTCGCGGACCTGAGTTTTTCTTACTTTGGAATGAAACTGATTGTCAAAGAGGCCACCTATGAATACTCATCTGGAGCTGCAACTGAAACATTGGCTGGACATAGATCCCGACCCTAAAACCCGGGATGAGCTGTTGAGTCTTAAAGCCGAAGGCAATGAAACTGAATTGGCCGCCCGCTTTGCCGGCCGTTTGGCCTTCGGCACCGCCGGTCTCAGGGGCGTGGTCGGCGCCGGTCCAATGCGGATGAACCGTTTGGTTATCCGCCAAACCACAGCGGGCCTGGGGCAGTATCTGCTCGCCCAGGTTAAAGATGCCGCCAGCCGCGGTGTGGTGATAGGTTTCGATGGCCGCCATGATTCACGTACCTTCGCCCATGATGCCGCCAGCGTGTTGACCGCCATGGGGATTAAGGTGCGACTCACCGCCAAAGTGGCCGCCACGCCGCTGGTAGCCTTTGGGGTGAAACACTTTGAAGCTGCCGCCGGCATCGTAGTGACCGCCAGCCATAACCCGCCGCAATACAATGGCTACAAGGTCTATTGGGGTAACGGCGCGCAGATCATTCCGCCACACGACTCAGGTATTGCTGCCTGCATAGATAAGGCTGCCAACGAAGAGCTGCCTTGGCTGGAGCAGAGTGAAGCCACCAAGCAGGGCAAACTTATCTGGCTGCAGGATGATTTCTATCAGGACTATCGCCGCGGTGTGTTCCATGCCGATGTGTTGCAGCACAAAACGGCGCCCGAAAGGGTGAGCCTGGCCTATACCGCCATGCATGGTGTTGGCGCAGAAATGGCCAAGACAGTGCTCAAGGATGCCGGTTTTACTCAGGTTTATTCTGTCGCTGCCCAGGAAAAACCGGACGGTGACTTCCCAACGGTTAAGTTCCCCAACCCGGAAGAGAAGGGCGCCATGGATCTGGTGATCGCCGAGGCCAAGCAGCATCAGGCGCTGCTGGCCTGTGCCAACGATCCGGATGCCGACAGGCTGGCAGTAGCAGTGCGCCGTGATGATGGCGAGTACCAAATGCTCACCGGCGATCAGGTGGGGGCCTTGCTGGGCCACTATCTGTTGTCCAAGGCGCCGGCCAATCAGCGTCTACTGGGAACCACCATAGTCTCTTCAACCTTGCTCTCCAAAATCGCCAAGGCCAAGGGCGGTGAGTTTTATACCACGCTCACGGGTTTCAAGTGGCTCACCAATGTTGGTATGCAGCGCCAGAGCGACAGCAATAAATTCCTGTTCGCCTATGAAGAGGCGCTGGGCTATACAGTGGGCAGCATGGTATGGGATAAGGACGGCCTGTCGGCGCTGGTGGCTTTTGCCCAGCTGACTGCCGAGCTGGCTGCGCAGGACAAAACCATCTGGGACAGACTGGAAGAACTCTATCGCGACTATGGTTTACACCTCAATACTCAGGTGAGCATAGCGCTCAAGCCGGGGACGCCGGATATCGGGGCCCATCTGCGGGCCAATCCTCCCGAGTCCATTGCGGGCATGGCGGTATTGGTGACCGAGGATCTCAAATCGGCCGAGCGGCGTTACGCCGATGGGCGGCGGGAGATCATCGAATTACCGGCCAGTGATGTGCTGACCTTCCACCTTGAAGGCGGTGCCCGGGTGATAGTGCGGCCTTCGGGAACCGAGCCCAAGATCAAGTGTTATTACGAGGTGGTTGAGCCTATGCAGGCAAGCGACAGCCTGGCAGATGCCGAAAGCCGGGCCAGAGCCGCGCTGGATGCCTTCGTCAGCGGCCATCAGGCGTCACTGCCCAAGTAACCTACTGCCCGGAAAACCGCTGAGAAGATAGATAAAGGCCCGCACTGCGGGCCTTTTAGGGAAGGTGCGAACAAGTCCCATGTGTGCTCTGCGTCTGCTTACGGACCTGGATGAAAGGCGTGGTTCGCCGCAAATGGCCCTAGTCCTTTGCAAGAAGCAGAACACAGCAGGCAGGTCTGTAAGCCACGCCCTTTGGGGCTTTCACAGCAACCGGCTCTCTGCGTTATCCGACTTAGACAGGCCCCGGCATGCCTTCAGTCAGATGCCTTGAGCGCCAATTGCTGTGCAAACCAGAGTGCCACGAAGACTTATTCGCACCTTCCTTAGGTCATGCTTATTCCCATGCGAATTTTATTGGTGTTTTCGCTCAGACTACTGACAACAGGTTGTCAGCAGTACCTGTGCATACTTGTTTTCGTCCTGAGAGCCAAGCTTGTCAGGACGGCGGAGGATGGTCCTCCTGCCACAACTGAATCAACATGGAGATGTGAAAATGTCAGCAGAAATCCCTTTGGTCTGGAGTGAGATCCCGGTTGCCGATATGGCTCGCGCCAAGCGTTTTTATCAAGAGGTGCTGGGACTGCACTGCAGCGAAGACCCTATGCCTGAGTGTGAGTATGTCAGCGTCAGCCGCACCAGTGGTGATACCGCTTGCTTTGGGCTGATTAAACACCCGCAGATGGCCCCTTCAATGACGGCATCCGTGGTTTACCTCCACCTGGGTGACAAGCTGGGTACCACCATAGGTCAGCTGGAAGCACAGGGTGTGCAAATCCTCTTGCCACCCATGCCCATCAAGGAAGGTGAATGTGGCTATTGTGCCCAAATAGTCGATTCCGAAGGCAACCGACTTGGCTTGTGGGCCATGCAGTTGTAAGCTCAGCGCTGTTATCTTTATCGGGACCGACGCAATGTCGGTCTTTGCTTGAATGAATACCATAGCGCATAGGCGTTTACTCAGCCGGCAAGAATGAAAGGGTGGCAGGCAAGTAGGGCAATGCATGGTGTATAGGGATAAATCGACATTGGTCTGCGCTGTAAGCCAGGCGTTTCAAGCCAAACTTTGGAATTCAAATCAAACAGCTATAAGGAATGGTATTAAGTCATGCGCCGCGCCGACCGTTTGTTTCAGATAGTGCAGATCCTGCGCCACCGCCGTTTGACCACTGCGGCCGTATTGGCCGAGCGCCTGGAGGTCTCTGTCAGAACCATCTACCGGGATATTCAGGATCTCTGTCTCAGTGGTATCCCCATCGAAGGGGAGGCCGGGCTTGGCTATCTGCTGCGTCAGGAGGTGAGTGTCCCGCCGCTGATGTTCAATGAGGCCGAACTGGAAGCGATTCAACTGGGGATCCGCATGGTGCAGACCTGGGGCGGCAATGAGCTGGGCAAGGCGGCCAAACAGGCGCTTATCAAGGTCGAAGCCGTGGTGCCTGAGCGTTTGCGGGCGCTGCAGAGTTTGATGTTCTCACCGGACTTTTATCTGGATCAGCAAGAGTTTGTTTATCTTGACCCACTGCGTATTGCCGCCAGGCTGCGCCACTTTGTGTTGCTCGACTATCAGGATGTAAAAGGCAGCGCCAGTCAGCGCAAAATAAGGCCGCTGGCTATCTACTTTTGGCGCGGCACCTGGACCTTGTTGGCCTGGTGTGAACTGAGAGACGACTTTCGCTCCTTTCGGGTCGACCGTATCGTTAATCTGTCACAGTTGCCGGAGCGTTTCCCCATTACCCCGGGCCAGGAGATGGAGGACTTTGTCCGCCGTATGGAGGATGACTATCAAAGACAGGAGCAAAGCCAGGGCGAAAGCTGATCTTACTGACGCTTGACCGACAGAGCGCTGGCGTGAAAAGCCAACTTTGAACATTCAAAATGTCAGTTCCCCTAAGACATTATTCCTTGCTCCCGCAACAGGTAAGCTATCAAATCTTTCAGGTACTCAAAGCGTTCAAAGGTTTCCCGTAAGTCGAAAAAATTCACTACCCGGTATTCGGCACTGGGGAGGTGAAACACTATGCTGTCCAGGTTGCCTTCATGGCCCAGCTGTAAAAAGTCATCCTGCTCCAGGCTGCAGTGCAATAGTTCGTCGATTGAGTTAAGGATGACATTGTTAATTTGGATGCCATTGGCATACCTGAGTAAATCCAGATAGTCGCTGGGCAGTAAATCTGGTGGAATAGACTCCCAGACATTAAGCAACTGATCGATTTGCGCCTCTGTTGCCGGTGGATTGCAGTATAAATCGTCTTGGAACTTCTTCAGCATCCTCAGCGTATCAAGCAAACTATCCAAACTATCGAGTCCTTTTATTGTTTCACTCATTTGCGCCATAGCTTCACCGGCGCCAAACAGCCGATACCATTCTGCGCCGCCTGATGCAGAGCCATGGTCAGTCGCTGACCAGTCGCCCATAGAGCGCCGAATCTGAAATAACACCATTGATTTGCCAGCGCTGGCGCAGCAAACCTTCCCGGATGAAGCCGAGTTTATCCAGAGCCTTGGCCGATGCATTGTTGCCGGGATCTATCTCGGCCTCTATGCGTCTGAGTTTAAGCGTGTTGAAGCCATAGTCGATAAGGGCTTCGCCGGCCTCTTGAATATAGCCTTTGCCCCAGGCGGCTTTGCCCAGGCCAAAACCTATCTCAGCCCGTTTGGAGCCGCTGTCATAGCTGAACAACATGCATTTCCCCAGCAGCTCACAGGTATCCCGCTGGAATATGCCAAGGGTGATGCCCTCTTGCCTGGTCATGCCCTGCGTGGCGGCAGAGATAAAATCCAGTGCGTCGCTGCTATGGGTCCAGGGCGCGGTATTCCAGTATTTCATCACTTCGGGATCGGAAAATATCGCCAGCAGGGCATCGGCATCCTGCACTTGCAGCGGCCGCAGCCTGAGTCTCGAAGTCTCGAGTGTCGGGGCAAACAAGCTTGAAGGCATCTTCGTTCTCCTTAACCGAGCACTGGCCGAAAGAAGCTGCGCTCATAACTTTCAATGCAGTCGGTTTGTTCGGCAAATACCAGCGCCGCCTGACACTCAGGGTCGTCTTTGGCTCGATTGCGATAGCTTTCGTATTCTGCCAGGCTCGGGAAGGTGAACAGAGCCAGGGCGATATTACTGGCACCCTCGCTCGGCAGAAAATAACCATTATGGGTGCCGCCGAACTTTTCCACCAAGGGGATCCACATTTTGGCATAGCGTTCAAATTCGGCCAGTTGCTTGGGTTTGATGACGTATTTGATATAGCAGGTGATCACAGTTTTCGAGTCCTTTGATTTTGGGGGAAGTGCTTGGGATTAACCGCCCGGCCAATTCCTTGAAGCCGGCCTTCTATGCCGGATGCTGAGTCGGCTGAATCGCGTCTACTTTTGTCAGCCGGGTGTTAAAAGGAGTGCTAGAGACTAACCCAGGTTTTGCTTGTTAAGCAAGTGGGTGACTTGGGATCAACAGAGTAGCTTTTAATTAAGAATCATCGGCTTGAAGGATTAACTTGAAAGATGTCAGCCCAGGCTATATGGCGGTTTCCCGGGCCGACATGGAGTTTGGGCGGAAGGCGTTATCCTTTCACCCAAACTCTGTTTTTAGAAGCTGCCGCGAATACCCACGGCTATCTGGGTACCGAAGCGTTCCAGATAATTCACCTGATCTTCGCGCTTGATGTAACCGGAGTAGCGGTTGTTGGTCAGGTTGGAGGCTTCACTGAACAGGGTCAAGTTGTCTGTGATGTCGTAGCTGATGCTGGCATCCAACTGGCCGTAGTCGTCTATCCAGGCCGGGCCGCCCCAGGCATCCGGATCCACCAGGAATTTGCTGCGCCAGTTATAGGCAAGGCGCGCCTGCAAACCATACTGCTCATAGTAGAGCACGGCATTGTAGGAGTTCTCGGACATCCCCTTGAAGGGCAGATCCTTGGCTTTCAGCTCAGGATCGTCATAACTGCTGTCCACATAGGTGTAGTTAAGCTGCCAACCAAAGCCGTTGAATGGCTCAGGCAACCACTGTTCGAGGGACTGTTGCCAGGCAATTTCAAAGCCCTGCACTTTGGCACCGTACTGTCCGGAAACCGGCTGGCTTACCAGGTAACGGTTGCCATCGACCTCCATGGGGGTCTTTTCATCAGAGATAAAGGAGTCGATATCCTTGATAAACAGGGCGCCGCTCAGTGAACTGCTGTCGCCGTAATACCACTCCAGCGCCAGATCCGCCTGTTTGGCCTGCTCGGGTTCAACCCCGGGATTACCGCGCACCAGAGTTGGTAAGCCCTGCTCCTGACTGGTGAAGTTGGGCGCGGCCCAGACTCTGAGCGAGTAGAGTGACGGGCGGCTCAATACTTCGGCGGCCGAGATACGCAGCAGCAGATCGTCCTGCAGGTTCAGCTTGAAGTTGAGGCTTGGCAATATGTTGGTATAGCTGTCGCTGTAGTTTACCGGGCTGACGGTGCGCCAGTCATCGTTGAGCGGCTGACCGGCATCATCCAGCACTACCTTGCTCAAGTCATAGCCAAAGCCTTCGGAATCGACTTGGGTGCGACTGGCCCTGACCCCCAGATTGAGCATATAGGGCAGATCGAACAGCAGCTCTTCAATCGTTATCTGCACATAGGCCGAGGTCACGGCCTCGCTTACCTCATAAGTACCGGCCTGATTGGCACTGGCTACTATGGCCTCATTGGCGGCATCGCTGTTGATGGAGCGGTAGTATTCCAGCAACTTGTCATAGTCAAAGCTGGGCCAGGGATCCGGTGAGATGCTGTTTTCGCCGTCGAGGAAGTTATCGAAGTTGGCGGGCACAAACACATTGCCCGGAATTTGGAACAGCTCAAACTCGCCTTGAGTGAAGACTCCCGAGCCGTCAAAAGCATAACCGTCGCGGGTTAGATAGTAGCCGCCGCGACTGAATTGGCTGGGGTTTTTCGATCTGAACTCATTCTGGCTCTTGACCTGTTTGACATAGTTTATCCCGGCATCCAGCTTGCTGATAAAGCCGCTTTCCGGCAAATACTGGGTCATCAGCTTAAGATCCGTTACCTTGTCATCCACGCCTGTGCCACTGTTTAGGCTGTAGTGGGCACCATAGGTCTGCTCGCTGGTGAGTCCCGGGCCTATCACCACATCCGGCAGCATCTGACCATTGGTGTAGTCGATATCTATGCTGTCGACAAAGCCGCGGGCGACGATGAAGCGATTGTCGCCCTTGTTCTTGTTCTTGGCGGCCGAGTAGGCAAGATCGGCGGTGACCGACCAATTGGGGGTGATAAACAGCGCCGTACTCAGTGCCAGTTGGTAGGTGTCTGTCTTGCGCGGTGTACTCAGGTTAAGCAGCTCCACCATAGTGTTGTCGCCCTGCTGACGCATGGAAACCACTCGCCCCAGCTCATCGAACTGCGCATCGCTGAACAGCGGGGTACCCGGTGTCCACTCCTCGTCATAGTTGACAAACCCTATCTGGTATTTGTGTCCATCGGTATTGTAGCGAGAGTAGAGGGCGTCGAAATTGACATCCAGATTATCCAGAGGCCGCCATTGCAGCGCCAGGGTGCCACCGATGCGTTCGCGTACGTCCTGGGCGTTGGCATAGTACATGTAGCTTGGTATTTTGGAGGCGTAGATTTCGCCTTCATCAATCACACCATTGCCGTTGGTGTCTACCGGCACCCCGGCGCTGTCGACACCCCAGCCTTCCTCTTCATCGAAAAAACCATCGGCGGAATAGGTGTCGGCCCTGAGGGTTTTCTTGGAGTAAACGGCGGAAAACAGAGCGCCGAAACTGTCGTCATCGGACTTGTCGCCTATGATGAGAGATGCGTGCGGGTGCAGGTCTTCGGTGCGCGACTCATAGATACCCTTGGCCGAGGCCTGCAGGGTAAAACCGTCCAAATCCAAAGGCTTGCGGGTCTGAATATCCACAATTGCCCCTATGCCTCCCTCGGTGAGCCGCGCCTCGGGAGACTTGTAAACCGCCAGCACATTGACCAGCTCCGAGGCTATGGTGTCAAAGTTGAAGTCCCGCCCGGCGTTGTCCGACGCCAGTTTGCGGCCATTGAGGGTAGTGATGTTGTAGCCGTCCCCCAGGCCGCGGATCAGTATGTTCTGTCCCTCGCCGCCGTTGCGGGTAATGGTTACCCCGGGAATACGTTGCAGTGCTTCGGCCAGGTTTTCATCCGGAAACTTGCCTATGTCATCGGCCACCACAAGATCCACCACTGCGGTGGCATTCTGTTTCAGAAACAGCGACTCCTTAATGGCTGAGCGGATACCCGTTACCTGGATCCTTTCCAGCTCGGCATCCTGCTGTTGAGCTGAGTTTTGTTGTGTTTGAGCCTTGTTTTCCTTGTCGGACTCGTCATTGGCCGTAACCGGCTGTGTTGCCAGCGCACTGGCAACTGCCAGGGCAATTAGGGCAGGTTGGGTGGCTAAGAGCTTCATGGGTTCCCCGCTGTTTGTTTTTATCAGGCTTAATGCCTTTCGCTTTTGTTGTTCTTCGAAAGCATTGGAAACAGCGAAATACTTTCGATTGCTTATTTATAGCGTTAAAAACTCTGGGTGATCAATAAAAAAATGTAAAATGTCTTTTAATTGTTTTCGGTTTGGTGCATAGTTTAGCTGGTTGAAAGTGAAAATTTGTTGTTGGTTTTGGCTTAAGTCGTTGTGGAATAAGAATTGTTGTTATTATTTGACGACGTTGCTAGTAGATTGAAAGCTTTCGAAAGCCAGTGCAGGTTCACCTGCTCCAGAGCGCAACAAACAAAACAGGAAGAGTGCAGTGAATAATCTCAACACTATTGAGAGGCAGCAGGAGATAGTCCGGCTGACCCAACAACAGGGAAAGGTGTCGGTCACCGAGCTGGCAAATCGCTTCGGGGTCTCGGAAGTCACCATACGCTCGGATCTGGCGGTATTGGATCAAAAGCAATTGTTGGTGCGCTCCCGCGGTGGCGCCATGGTCAACTCCGACCTTATTCGTGAACTGTCACTGAAAGAGAAGGGCCACTGCTATTCGGCACTGAAGCAGGAGCTGGGCAAGGTGGCGGCCTCTTTGGTTAATGATGGCGACCGCCTGTTGCTGGACTCAGGCACCACTACCCAGCAAGTTGCGGCCAACCTCCTTGAACATCAAGATCTTATCGTGATGACCAACGGCCTTAACATAGCCACTGAGCTGGCGCGCTCCTACGACGTTGAGGTGATGCTCACCGGCGGCTTGCTGCGTAAGAAGTCAATGTCTTTCTATGGTTCCATCGCCGAGAAGAGCCTCAGGGATTACAACTTCAACAAGCTGATCCTCGGGGTGGATGGTTTTGATCTCAAGACAGGTCTCACCACCCATTTTGAGAAGGAAGCCAGTCTCAACCGCATGATGTGTGAGATTGCCAGCGAGATCATAGTGGTTACCGATTCATCCAAATTCGACCAACAGGCGTTTCATGTAATTTGTACCAGTCGGCAGATCCAGCAACTGGTGACCGACAGCGGCATTCCCGAGCGCTATGTGGAAGAACTCACCAAGCAAGGGGTGCAGCTGCACCTGATAGATAAAAACAAATAACAAGGGGAGAAGTTATGTCTGGTTTTGATCGTCGTTCCTTTCTGAAAGCTTCGGTGGCCACAGCTGCTGCCTCGGCGCTGGCTGGCTGCGCCGCCAATGCCGGTTCATCTGCGCTGGCACCCAAGTCCAGTGGCCGCTCTGTCATGGGGCTGGTGGTTCCGAAAATGGCCGAAGTGCGGGTGGGGCTAATCGGCGTCGGTGAGCGAGGTGTTGGGTTTATTCACCATTTCAACAACATAGAAGGTGCCAGGGTAACAGCTATCTGCGATACCGATCCCCTGGTCATAGAACGTGCCAAGAAGGTAATGAGTGACGCAGGCTTGGCACAGCCCGGTTATTATTCCCAGGGCAAACACGCCTATCGTGAATTGTTGGCACGCCAGGATGTGGACATAGTGGTCATTGCCACACCTTGGGAATGGCACCACCCCATGGCCAAAGAGGCTATGCTGGCCGGCAAACACGCCTTTGTTGAAGTGCCTATGGGGATCACCATGGAGCAGCTCTGGGATCTGGTGGACACAGCCGAGCAAACCCAGCGCAACTGCATGATGATGGAAAACGTCTGCTACGGTCGCGACGAGCTGATGGTGCTCAACATGGTACGCCAGGGGCTGTTCGGCGAACTGCTGCACGGTGAAGCCGCTTATATTCACGAGTTGCGCTGGCAGATGAAGGAGATAGATCGCAAGACGGGCTCTTGGCGCACCAAGTATCACGCCTTGATTGACGGTAATCTGTATCCTACCCATGGTTTGGGGCCTGTGTCCCAGTACATGAATATCAACCGCGGGGACAGGTTCGACTATCTCACTTCCATGAGCTCTCCGTCGCTTGGGCGCGCAGCCTATGCCAAGCGTGAATTCCCCGCCGACCATGCCCGCAACAAGCTCAACTATATCTGCGGCGATATCAATACCAGTCTTATCAAGACGGTTAAAGGCCGAACCATCATGGTGCAACACGACACCACAACGCCGCGTCCTTACAGCCGCCATAACCTGATTCAGGGCACCAATGGGGTGTTTGCCGGTTTCCCCAACCGCATAGCGCTGGAGCAGGGCGGCAGTGGCAGCTTCCACCATTGGGACCAGGATATGACCCAGTGGTATGCCAAGTATGACCATCCGCTGTGGTTGCAGATGGGCGAGGCGGCCGAAAAGAACGGCGGTCATGGCGGCATGGACTTTTTAATGTGCTGGCGGATGATCTACTGCCTGCGTAACGGCGAGCCGCTGGATCAGGATGTGTATGATGGTGCGGCCTGGTCGGCGGTGCAGCCTCTGTCGGCGGCTTCAGTGGCCGATCGCGGTAACTCCAAGGACTTCCCCGACTTTACCCGTGGCGTGTGGCAGAGCGCCAAACCGCTTGGCATTGTAGGTTGAGGTAAGCATGTCTGCACTCAAATCCATTATTGAGGCCAACAAGGCCGGGCAGCAGGCGGGGATTTATTCCGTCTGTTCGGCCCAGCCGCTGGTACTGCGCGCCGCTCTGCGTCATGCGGCGCGGCAACGGGCGCCCTTGCTGATTGAGGCTACGGCCAACCAGGTCAATCAGCACGGCGGTTATACAGGCATGACCCCCGCCGATTTTATCGCCTTTGTGAAGAGCCTGGCCCAAAGTGAAGGTGTTGCCGAAGCGCAGTTGCTGTTCGGCGGCGATCACTTGGGGCCGGTGGCCTGGAAGTACCTGACTGCAGAGCAGGCGATGGCTGAGGCCGAAGCCATGGTGCGGGCCTATGTCGAGGCGGGATTTTGTAAAATTCATCTGGATGCCAGCATGGCTTGTCATCAGGAACAAACGCCCCTTGCCGATGAGGTGATTGCCGCGCGCGCCGCCAGACTGTGCCGCGCCGCAGAAGCGGCCAAGGCGCCGGGGCAACAGCTCTGTTATGTGATAGGCACTGAAGTACCCGCTCCCGGTGGTGTCAGTTCGCTGGAGGAGGGGCTGCAGGTCACCCCGGTCGCGGCGATGAAACACACCATTAGCGCCCACAAACAGGCCTTTGCCGCCGAAGGGCTTGGGGCAGAGGTTTGGCAGCGGGTGATTGCGCTGGTGGTGCAGCCGGGGGTGGAGTTCGGCAATGCCGGGGTACATCAGTATGATGATACGCTCACCAAAGAGCAGAGCCGCTTTATTCGTGAGCAGCCCAACCTGGTGTTTGAAGCCCACTCCACAGATTATCAATTGCCGGAGCATTACGCCCAGTTGGTGGCCGGCCATTTTGCCATTCTCAAGGTGGGGCCGCAGTTGACTTTTGCCCTGCGCGAGGGGCTGTTTGCCCTGGATCATATCGAGGTCTTGCTGGTGCCGGCGGCGAAACGCTCGGGGCTTAGAGCACTGTGTGAGCAGAAGATGCTATCTGAGCCCAAATACTGGCAGTCGTTCTATACAGATCCTGCGCTGCGGGATTGGCAACTGGGATTCAGTTACAGTGACAGGATCCGCTACTATTGGCCCGAATTGTCACTGACCATAGACAAGCTGCTGGCCAATCTGGCAAACCCCATTCCCGAGCCCCTTATCAGCCAATATCTGCCGCTGGCCTATCCGGCCGTGGTCAGAGGCGAGCTGCCTGCCACGGCGATTGAGCTGGTACTCCATCATATCAGCCTGGTGCTTAACCGTTATGCCAGCGCCTGTCAGCCTGCTGCCATCGAAGGATAAATCAATGCAAGTCAGTGACCTATCAAAGACCCACTTGTATCCAAAATCTGCCGCCACCCCGCTTTGGCAAGCGCCGGAGAGCGGCAAATGGACGGCGACCGAGATAGCCCAGCAGCCAACTCTTTGGCGCGAATTACAGGCCGATTTCAAACACAGGGAAGCGCAGCTCAGCGCTTTTCTCAATCCCTTGCTGGCCAAGGACAATCTGCGGATTATTCTCACCGGCGCGGGTACTTCGGCTTATATCGGCGAGGCGTTGGCAGCCTTTTTACAGCGGCAACTCAGATTGCCGGGCCAGAGGGTGGAAGCCTTGTCCAGCACGGATATTGTTTCTCACCCCAGGCTGCATCTCAACCCATTGCAGCCGACTCTGATCGTCTCCTATGGCCGCTCGGGAAACAGCCCTGAATCCCTGGCTGTGCTGGCGTTGGCCGATGAGTTGCTGACAGATGTCAGTCATCTGCTGCTGACCTGTAACCCTGAGGGAGCTTTGGCCAGCTATGCGGCCGAACACAGTCACAAGGCTTGTTTGTGGTTGATGCCCCAAGACAGCCACGACCGCAGCTTTGCCATGACCAGCAGCTTCAGTTGTATGTATCTGGCGACCCTGCTGCTGTTTGCCGAGGAAGACAAATCGCTATCCAGGGTGCTGACACTGACGGAGCAACTGCTCGAAACCCGGCTCGACGGGGTGCAGCAAACCGCCGTCCATTGCTGCAAGCGGATAGTGTTTCTCGGCGCCGGGCCGCTCAAGGCGGCGGCTCAGGAGGCGGCGCTCAAGTACCTTGAACTGACGGCCGGTATAGTGATCAGCAGTTTTGAGAGTCCGCTGGGGTTTCGTCACGGCCCCAAGTCACTGGTGAATGAAGATACCCAGATAGTGCTGCTCGGCAGCTCTGAGCCCTATGCCAGAGCCTACGATCTGGATCTTCTGGCAGAGCTGCGCGCCGATAAGCGGGCGCTGGATATCTGTTATCTGAGTGAAGAGGCTCTGGCCCAAGATGGTCAGGCCAGTCTGGAAGAGGCTTGGTTGACACTGCCCTTTATTGTTTACTGTCAACTACTTGCATTTTACAAGGCGTTGGAGCTTGGGGTGTCACCGGATAATCCCTGTCCCAGCGGCCAGGTCAATAGAGTGGTGCAGGGGGTGAAGCTACATTCGCTTGCGGTTTATACTCGGCCCGGCAGCCTGGATAACACAGAGGATTGAGCCATGTACTACGGTGTGGATATCGGTGGTACCAAGATAGAACTGGCGGTGTTCAGTCCACAATTGCGTCTGTTGGATAAATGGCGCATCGCGACTCAGGGTGACGATTATCAGAGCTTTCTGGCCTCACTCGCCTTGCAGATAAGCGAGGCCGACAGGCGTTGGCCGGCCGAGTCCGGCATCCCGGGCACTGTGGGGATAGCCCTGCCCGGGGTGATCCGCGCCGATGGCACCGTGGTCTCCAGCAATGTGCCTTGCCTCAATCAGCGTAAAGTGGCCGAAGATTTAGGCGCCTTGTTGTCGCGTCCTGTGGCTCTTGGCAATGATTGCCGTTGTTTCGCCCTGTCCGAAGCCTTGCTGGGAGCCGGGAAAGATCATGCCAGAGTTCTTGGGCTCATACTCGGTACCGGGCTTGGCGGCGGGATCTGTATCGAAGGGCGGCTTATCACCGGCGCCCACTGTCTGGCCGGTGAGTTCGGCCATCAGGGCATGGCGGCCAGCGTGCTGCTGCGCCATGGCTTGCCGCTTTACGATTGCGGCTGTGGCCTCAAAGGCTGCGCCGAAACCTATGTCTCGGGCACAGGCCTTGGTCGTATCTACCGGGCGTTTGGCGGCGAGGGTGATACATACGCTTGGCTGGCGGCGCTGCGTGCCGGTGATGCCATAGCCAAACGCAGTTTCGATGCTTATCTGGATGCCCTGGGCAGTGTGTTGGCTGGGCAGATCCTCAGTCTGGATCCGGATATCTTTGTCTTCGGTGGCGGCTTGAGCGAAGTGCCGGAAATTTTGGCGGCGCTGCCGCAGGCTACCGCCAGGCATATGTTCAATGGGGTGCAGTTACCCGAGTTTTGCGCCGCTCAATTCGGCGCCGCCAGTGGTGTTCGCGGCGCCGCCATGCTGGGAAAGGCGCTGGCGACTAGAGTGGAACAGAGCAATAGCGTGAGCGCCAACGAGCAGGTAGCGGATATGGATACCCTGTTGACCGGAGGCTGGCATGAACAGCAACACTGACAAGGCCCCGTTCTGGATTGGTGCCGATGGTGCCCTGCTCGGACCGCAAATGAGCCGCAGTAGTGAGGTTTGGCTGCGGATAGTCGATGGCCGTATTCATACCATTGCCAAGGCGCCCAAGGAAGGTGAGGCGGCAACTCACTATGCAGGCCTTCTGGTTCCCGGTTTTGTCGACACTCAGGTCAACGGTGGTGGTGGCCGCATGTTCAACCGGCAGCCAAGCGTTGAGACGCTTAAGCTGATGTTGGACGCCCATGGCCGTTTCGGCACCACCAGCATGTTGCCGACGCTTATCAGCGACGATATCAGGGTAATGCAAACGGCACTTGCGGCGGCCATCAGCGCCAGGGAAGCCGGTCTTGACGGCATAGCCGGGATCCATTTTGAGGGGCCGCATCTGTCACTGGAGCGTAAGGGGTGCCACAGTGAAGCACGCTTAAGAGAGCTTGGCGATATTGAGTTGGCGCTCTACGCCGAGGCTGTGTCCCAACTGGGTGTTTGTGTGGTGACTCTGGCTCCCGAGAGGGTAGGGCCTGAAGATGTTCGCCGCCTGGTGGCGCTCGGTGTCAGAGTGTCGTTGGGGCATTCCAATGCCAATGCCGAAACCGTGATGACGGCGCTGGATGCCGGAGCCAGCGGCTTTACCCATCTTTATAACGGTATGTCACAGCTGGAGTCGCGTGCCCCCGGCATGGTGGGAACGGCGCTCAGTGACCCAAGGGCATTTTGCGGCATTATTCTCGACGGTCATCATCTGCACCCGGTCAGCGCCACTCTCGCCTGGCGTGCCAAGGGGAGTCGACGTTTGATGCTGGTGACAGATGCCATGTCGCCAGTGGGCTCTGAAGAGCAGGAGTTTACATTTTTCGGCGGTAAAGTTGTGCGCCGCGGTACTGAGCTCAGGGATCTCAACGGCTCTTTGGCCGGCTCAGTATTGGAGATGACAACGGCAGTTCGCTATGCCGTCAAGGTGCTGGGGATCCCGCTGGAGCAAGCTGTTGCCATGGCCAGCAGTACTCCAGCGGCTTTTGCCGGGCTGAATGACAGAGGCATGTTGGCCGAAGGCATGCGGGCTGACTTGCTGCTGCTTGACGATGCCCTGTATCAGTCAAAGCGCTGGCAAGGCGGCAGGCTCGCAGCGGGCGCCGAAGTTCGCAGCAAAAGCGTTTGAAAAATAAGTAGCTTCAAGGGACATCTGTCCTTGGCAGCAGCTGGATAATCATTGACAGAGAATAACAATAACAAGAGGAGATGCCGACAATGGACAATAACACCCTGAATAGAGGAGGCGGCACTTTACTGCCCATGGTGCTGATTGGAATACTCTTTTTTGTATTCGGCTTCGTAACCTGGCTCAATGGTGCACTGATCCCTTTTCTGAAAATCGCCTGTGAACTCAATGAGCTGCAAGCTTATCTTGTGGCCTTTGTATTCTATATCGCTTACTTCGTGATGGCCTTGCCCATGTCCGGGCTGTTGACCCGTTTCGGTTACCGTGCCGGGCTACAGATTGGCCTTGGGGTAATGGCGAGTGGCGCACTGCTGTTTATCCCTGCGGCGCTGAGCCACACCTTTGGCCTGTTTTTGCTGGCGTTGTTTGTTTTGGGGACCGGCCTTACCATACTGCAAACCGCGGCCAATCCATACATTGTTTGCATTGGTCCGCGAGAAAGCGCCGCCATGCGGATCAGCTGTATGGGCGTGGTCAACAAGGGCGCCGGTTTTATTGTTCCTTTGGTGTTCAGTGCCTGGGTGCTGACAGGTATGGATGCTTTTACGCCGGAAGCGTTGGCACAGCTCAGTGAGCTTGAGCGCACTGCGGCATTGGAGCAACTGTCTGCCCGCTTGGTGCAGCCTTACCTGGCGATGGCGGTTGTCTTGGCTCTGTTGCTGCTGTATGTGCGATTTTCGCCTCTGCCCGAACTCCAACTTGAACAGGACAGCCAGGCCAAAAGCTGTGACAGCTTGGTACCGAGAACAGATTGGCGCGCCATTCTGGCCTATCCCCAGGCTATTCTCGGGGCACTGACTCTCTTTATGTATATAGGTGCCGAAGTGATTGCCGGTGACAGCATAGGCCTCTATGGCCAGCATCTTAAAGTGGCCGAATTTGGCATTCTAACCTCCTACACCATGGGATTTATGGTGCTGGGCTATTTGCTCGGCATACTCTTGATCCCAAGAGTAATGAGTCAGCGCAGCGCCTTGGTGGGCTCGGCGCTGGCTGGGTTGGTGTTTACTTTGGGGATCATGCTTGGAGATGAAACCAGCATGCGGCTGTCGAGTCTCTTGCTCGAACCTTTGGGGATAATGCCGCTGCCGGATCCCTTGCTTTACCTTGCGCTACTCGGCTTTGCCAACGCCTTGGTCTGGCCCGCTGTCTGGCCGCTGGCGCTGGAGGGGCTCGGCCGCCTGACTGCTGTGGCCTCGGCACTGCTCATCATGGGCATAGCCGGTGGCGCCTTGCTGCCATTGCTCTATGGCGCCTTGGTGCATCAGGGTGTGCCTCATCAAAGCGCCTACGGGATCCTCCTTCCCTGCTATGGGATGATCCTTTATTACGCCGTTGCCGGCCACAAGCTGCGGGCCTGGTCGGGAGCGGCCGCCACCAAAGCCGTGATTGACTGAGACCTCAGTAGATCCAGAAAAATACCGCCATGCTGACGATAGTGGTCAGCAGGGTGTTGCGGGTCAGCAGTGCAAGTAAGGCAGCCAGCAGGGCACAGCTGAGGTAGGGATTGCTCAGGCTCAGTTGCAACTCGCCGTCTCGCAGAAACACTATGGGGGCGAAGATGGCGCTTAATACCGCCGGCGCCGAAAAGCCAAGGAAAGCCTGGGTTTTCTTGCCAAGCCGTATCGGCAGCCCGGGCTCAAGCAGTACATAACGGCTGAGTATCACCAACAGCGCCATGGTCAGTATGGTTAACCAAATCATGCCTGCTCCTCGCCTTTATCTTGTGTTGTCTCAACCGGTTTAACTGGACTGCTGCCCAAGAGGCTTTGATAGATATACCCCACAGCCATGGCGGTTACGGCGGCGATCAGCAGACCTCCCGGGATAGCCAGTGCTTCACACAGGACGCTCAGCAACATGGCCGTGAGCACACATAAGGCGGTGGCAACATTGACTATCCTCGGC
Organism: Shewanella sp. VK101; assembly: GCF_056497865.1. Classification (NCBI taxonomy): domain Bacteria; kingdom Pseudomonadati; phylum Pseudomonadota; class Gammaproteobacteria; order Alteromonadales; family Shewanellaceae; genus Shewanella; species Shewanella sp. VK101. The sequence goes on along the minus strand of NZ_CM151402.1, from coordinate 2,968,396 downwards.
ACCACCAAAGCGATAAAGGTGGCTGCGATGGCAAAATCCAGTCCCAGAGAGCCGAGATTATCCATAGAACTGCCGGCAAGAATTCCGGCCAGGGTTGCCAGATTCCAGCCAAGATAAAAACTCAAACCAGCTCCCAGGGCGTACCAGGGCCTAAGGGTACTTTCCTTGCTTTGATTGGCCACCGCAAAGAGTTCATCCGTGAGCAGAAAACCCAGTGTCAGGCGCCAGCGCAGTGGCAAGGGGCTGATGGCTGGACGCATCGCCATGGCATACAGCAGATGACGCGAGGTGATCAATGCCGTGGTAACCAAAATGGCCAGTAGGCCTGAACCTGCCTTTATCATTCCGAGGGCGACCAATTGCGCCGAGCCTGCGAAAACAAACAGGCTCATGGCTTGACTCTCTAAGGCGCTGAGGCCGGTTTCCAGTGCCAGCGAGCCGGCCAATATTCCCCAGGGGATAACAGCTAAAGTCAGCGGCATTACCGCCAGGGTACCCCGTAAAAATTCGCGGCCCCGGTTAAGTTCCTGAACGCATGATGATTGCTGATTGTGAATGGTCAATCTTGACTCCATCTTGATGATTTTTCTGTTTGAACAAATTGGCCCGGAGTGGTGCCGAATGCCCGTTTGAATTGACGGTTCAAATGGCTTTGATCGCAAAATCCTGAGTCCTGTGCCACCTGGATGGGAGAAGCGCCCAGCCGCAACAACTTTCGCGCCAGAATTAATCTTGCCTGAGTCTGGTATTGGTGCGGGGTTAAACCAAATTGTGCCTTGAACTGCCTGAGTAACACAAAAGGCGGCAGCTGTACCAGATTGGCCAGTTCCTGGAGCGAGATGTTACTGCTGCAACTGTCTTCCAGAAACTGCCTGGCCCTATTCAGCAGGGGGCCTGCCTGGACAGTTGCAGCGGGCTTCAGCCGACCGTGACGCAGCATCAACAGGCTGAGGGTTTCGTACAAGAGGCTTTCCCTTTGCAGGTGATTACTCGAATAGTTGAGCGCTTCATGGGTGATGGCTATCAGGTGCGCCAATAGAGGGTCCTGTACCACGGGCTCGGCAAACCAGGGCACCTGTTGCTTGCTGCACAGTGCCAGTTCGGCAAACTGCTCAGGGGTAGGGTAAAGTGCCCGATACGACCAGCCATTTTCTGTTGCCGAACGGCCGTTATGCACCTCATCTGCATTCACCAGAATGATGCTGTGTTTGGGGGCAACATGATCTCCGCCACTTCGGAAAAACCGCTGGGCACCACTGTCTATGATTCCCAAGGTGAAGCCTTCATGACTGTGGCGGCCAAAGTTCTGCTGATGATAGCTGGCACTGAGAGTTTCCAGGCCGCCAAGTTCTTCGGCCAGACGATAAGTCGCCCGTTCCCGCCCTTGCCTGCGGGACTTGTGGCGCAGCGATTTGCTTTGCTGTGCATTGGCGCTTTCGGCCATCTTTATTCCCCTGTCAGTCTCTCTATCCTGCATATTAACCAGTTTACCTGGCGTTGTTTTGGATATTTTTGCACGCAGGCGAGTGGTTGATTAGCTAAGACTCCCCGGGGATTGTACGGCCAATCCTGGCCGCCATGAAGCAACAAGAATAGGTGTTAAGGTATGATTGAGTGAAAAGGGGGCCACACAGTTAGACCAAGTTTTAAACTGTAACCAAATCAATTGATTAAATTTTGCGTAAAGCTTGCTTCAGATAGAAAGGTTAATCCAAACCCCAGTAAATTTTAAGAAGAAATTTATCAAACCAACTCTAACTTGTACCTATAATCGATGCTCAAACTCAAGGCGACCTCATTGCAGATGTCTTTACCCGGTAATAAGCGCATCAACCCATTCATTACATTATCAATTCTTTAACTACTTCTTCTATTGTGAGTTTCTTTTCTGATTTAATCTCTATCGAATCGGTCAATGGTGGAAAGTCTGTTCTACAGAAAGAAGGTGATACTTTATATGAGTAATCTCTTTCTCCTTCTTTGTAGGTTATTTCGTCGCCATGTAGTGATATAGGACAATCAACATCGAATTGTAGGACAAAAATGGATTTTATAATTACATTGCCATTCTCTTCTATTATTTCATTATTTATAGAGTCGAATAGATCCGAAAAGAACCCTCCTAACATATCATCAGCATCAAACTCGTTTATATTAGGGTTGGTACATGTGAGTCTTATGCTTGGAGATAGCTCTAAACCGTCAATTTCTATGATTGGGTAATGTTTATCCTCCACTATTTTTGTTATATCCGATGCGCGTAACTTCTGTGTGGCAAAAAACGTAAAACATTTTACTTCTATCATTTTTCTTTAAAAACAATTGGATGGACTGTTGGTATGAAATTATATTTCTCGCTAAATGTCAATGCGAATCGGCAGTTTAGCACGGCAGTTGCAGGGGTTATGATGATGAATTAGATAGCCAAAGCCCGCTGATTATCAAATCTTGGTTCATGAAAATGTCCAATCTCCTACTTCCATCTAACTTATCAACTGGCCGAGACAGAGAAGTAACACAACAAATATGATTGACTTGATACACATACTATTGAGTTGCCATGAGGCAGGTGAGGCTCCAGTGTTCAAGGCTCACCAAGGTCAGGCCTATGTCTATGGCGTTCATCATGATTCCTCTGCCGGGCTCTCTATTTCGGATATTATCCGGCATATTAACCTGTGACCTTGCGCTGGATATTCTGTACACATACCCGTGCCGGTAAGTGAGGGATTGCGACGGTCAATCTTAGCCGCCATAAAGCAGCAAAAAATAAGTTTTTAAGGTATGCCTGACTGATTGGGCAATTTCTTGCCCGCCGGGCAATTTTTTGCTCAAGTTCGGGCAATTTTTTGCCCAGTCAATTAGGCTATTTTTTAAACAGTAACGAAATCAATTGATTAAATTTTGGCACGAAGGTTGCCTTAGCTAGGAAGGTTAATCCAAACCTCAGTGAATTTTAAAAAGGAATTTATCATGCCAACACCATGTTATATCTCTATTGAAGGCCAAACTCAGGGCAACCTCACTGCCGGCGCCTTTACTGCGGAATCCGTCGGTGACATCTTTGTGGAAGGCCATGAAGACGAGATGCTGGTTCAAGAGTTCAACCACATTGTGACTGTGCCAACCGACCCTCAGTCCGGCATGCCTTCCGGTCAGCGTGTGCACAAGCCGTTCAAGTTCACCGTCGCGCTGAACAAAGCCGTTCCCTTGATGTACAACTCACTATCTTCCGGTGAGAAACTGACCAAGGTTGAGCTCAAGTGGTACCGCACTTCTATCGAAGGTAAGCAAGAGCACTTCTTCACGACCAAGCTGGAAGGTGCCACTATCATAGATATCAACTGCAATATGCCTCACTGCCAGGATCCCAATAAGGCTGACTTTACTCAGCTGGTTGAAGTGTCCATGGCTTATCGCAAGATAGACTGGGATCACGTCAGCGCCGGAACCTCTGGTGCCGACGATTGGCGCAAGCCCATCGAAGCATAATTCATTCAGCAACTGTTTTTCTAAGAGGTGTTCCGGCTGATAGCCGGGCGCCTCTTGTTATCTGATGTAAAGGTTTTGCAAATAGGTTTTCGATGACATTAAAAGAGTGATTCTAGCGGATTAGAGTCAGGACGAACTCGAACAAGGATACCGGCTATGTTTTATCTTGGCAGTGGTTTGCGGCTTCATTTCAAGGCAGAAGCGGAGGCGGACGATAGTTTCAACCTGCTGTCGTTTGATTTTGATGAGCAGTTGTCCTCGCCCTTCAAGGGAGAGTTGATATTACTGACCCGCAGGGATGATATTACTGCCGAGCAGATAGTCGATAAGAATGGCGTCTTGAGTATTTGGCAGGACGGTGTTCGAGTCAGGAGTTTTCACGGCATAGTCAGTCGCTTTGCCAAGGAAGACTCAGGCCATAAACAGACCCAATACAAGCTGACCATGGAACCTGCCATGGCGCGGCTGCGGCTGAGACAAAACAGCCGTATCTTTCAGGAAAAGTCCCTCAAACAGATTTTCAGCACCCTGCTTGATGAAATGGGTATCAGTGATTATGCCTTCAGCTGGGATGCACGCTACGAGTCGGAAAAGCGCGAATACTGTGTTCAGTATCGGGAGTCGGACTTTGACTTTATCACCCGTCTTGCGGCTGAGGCCGGGGTGTTCTGGTATTTCGAATTCAGTGATGACAAACATACGCTGATTTTCTGTGATGCCACCAGCAAGCTGCCAGCGGCCAAACAACTATTCCCCTATAACGCCTTGAGCGGCGGCGACAGCGAAGTGCCTTTTGTCTGCAGCTTCAGTTACGCCAAGCAACTGGCGAGTGCCAAGGCCGAACTCAAGGATTACAGCTTCAAAAAGCCCGCTTATAGCTTTTTACAGGATGATATTGCCAATCAGCTCGACTTCCAGCAAGCGGGATCTGAAGTGCTTTATGAGCACTATGATTATCCTGGGCGTTACAAGGATGACGCCCAGGGAGAGCTTTTCACCCGCGCCAGATTGCAGGCGTTACGGAATGAAACCCAAATGGCATCGGCAATGTCCGATATTGCTGATGCCGGCGCCGGTATCAAGTTCAACTTGGGCGAACATCCAGATGCGGCGTTTAACCGTGATTGGTTGCTTGTGGGGGTAAAACACTGCGGAATACAGGGCGCAGCGGCAGAGGAGGGGAACAGTAGCACCCCGACTCAGTATCAAAACCAGTTATTGGCAATTGAAGGGCACCTTCCCTGGTTACCGCTTCCGGCCACCAAACCCTTGGTGACAGGGCCACACATGGCTATTGTCGTGGGGCCGGATAATGAAGAGATCTTTTGTGATGAATTTGGCCGGGTCAAGGTGCAGTTTCCCTGGGACAGATATGGCCGGGCCGATGAGCACAGCAGCTGTTGGGTTCGTGTCAGCCAGGGGTGGGCCGGTGGTCAGTACGGTTTTATGGCGGTTCCACGCATTGGTCATGAGGTCATAGTCTCTTTTCTTGAAGGCGATCCGGACCAACCTATCATTACCGGTCGCACATACCATGCTGCCAATCCTGTGCCCTATGTATTGCCGACTAACAAAACCAAAACCGTGCTCAAGACCCAAACCCACAAGGGGCCGGGATTCAATGAGTTGAGTTTTGAAGATGCCGCCGAAAATCAGCTCATCTATTTGCATGCCCAGAAAGATCATAAGCTGGAAATCAACCACGACCAGCACTATCAGGTGGGTAACGATAGAGAGAAGCACATAGGACGGGATCAGCGCCTGAACGTGGGGCAGGATGAGTTTCTGGAAATAGGTCGAGATCAGCAGGCATTGATTGGTCAGGATCAAAAGCTGGAAGTGACCAGAGACAGGCAAACCCTGATCAAGCGTCATTATCGCCTCGAAGTCATGGATCGTCGTCACGAGTACTCCAGAGCCAATCACGATTTGGAAGTGGGCGGCCATTACACCCAGAAGGTTGAGGGAAAGGTGTTATTGGAAGCTGGTGAAAGTGTACTGGTGCACACCAAGTCGCTCACCCTCAATGGCTCGGAGAAAGTCACTATTCAGGGGCCAGGAGGCAAGATACTCATAGATTCCGGCGGGATCACTCTCGAAGCTCCCAATATCAAGCTCAAGGGGCCAGTGGCTGTGACAACCGGAGCCAAGCCCCAATTGGCGACCCTGAAGAGTGCTGCAGAAGAGGGCAACCCGATAGTCGATCTTTGTCCCGATTGCGGAGAATAACAGTATGACTATGGTGAAAGAAAATAGCCTCAAGGCGTTTGGGCCCAACTACTTGGTCTTGGATGCAGCGCTATGCCCCGAGCCCTTGTGGTTTGCCAAAGGGGCCGGAGCCGAGTGTCATAGCCTGTTTGATTACAGGGATCAGGCATTGGTGGATAACGGCCCCTGGTTACTCCATCTTGCGGGACAGGATGAGCTGATAAAACTGGTGCTGGAGAAAGACACCCATGGTCACAGCGCGCTGTGGTGCAAGAGTGACCTAGCCCTGCAGCCACTGAAAGAAGCACTGGGGCAAAGGTTGTATGCCGTCAAGCCTGATGGTGAAACTACTCGTTTTCGTTTCTACGACCCCAGGGTCTTACATCACTATTTAACCGAAGAAACGCAGGCCAGAAGGGATGCATTTCTTGAGCCTTTGGGGTCAGTGCTCTATGCATCGCTTAACCCCTTTCGTTTCAATAGCCATTGGCTGAATTGGCAAAGGGAGCCGGACGGATACGGCTGTCAGGCGATATCGATTAAGGAGGATTAATATGGGTACTCCGGTTGCATTGAAAGGACATCAACATATTTGCCCTATGTTCAGCGGCAATACCCCTCATGTTGGTGGACCGATAAATCAGGGAGAAAGTGCTCTGACGGTCAACGGTATTCCTGTGGCCTTAACCGGGCACAAGTGTGACTGCCAGGTTGGCGGGCCAGATACCCTGGTTCAGGGACATCCGAGTTTGACCGTCAATGGCATCGCCGTGGTATTGCAGGGTGCGTCCACGGCCCATGGCGGCAAAGTCATTCAGGGAGATGCTGCCTTGACAGTGTCTTAAGGAGAAGCGAATGAGCTGGGAACTGAGTCAGGAAATCATGGATGCGATGCCAAACTGGCAAAGGCGAAACCAGATCCATGCCCTCGCACGTCACCTGTTATCACTGGAAAGTCCACCAACAGATGGGCAGGCATGCTATGACTGGCTCGAGCAGCAAGTCAGTCAGGCTTATCAATATGGATTCACCGAGCTGAGTCATCTGCGCTTGGTTGCCGAGGCCTTGTTTTTGGCACAAGTGTCAATCAATGACCCGGAAGTGAGTGCCATAGTGACCAAGACCGGCTTGCCTTCAGGACGAGCGGCTATCTTGTTGCAGTGGGCCAAGGAACAGCAATCTTCTACCATGGAGTCTGGTTATGAGCTGTAACGCTGATTGTAAATGCCGCAAGGGTATTGTGGCGCTGGTGTTCGTCCCCGGCATTATGGGCACCCGCTTGATGAACAAAAAGAGTGGCGACTCAGTATGGGATCCCGCTGCCGGAGCAATGTTTGATGGTCCCAGCAGTACAGCCATGGAGCTGAAGGTCGAACGTGAAGCCGAGCTTGCTGCGGCACAGGCGGACGATGATGATGGTTTCTTCGAGGGGATAGGCAAATGGTTTACTCGCCGCTGGATATCGGTCAAGGAGGTTGGCCGGGGAATAGCTGAAACCGGTCGTAAGGTTAGAACTAAAGCAGCGGCCGTGCCTCGAATCAAAGATCTTTTCTTTGCCGGCCCAATGCAGCGTAAAGCCCTATTGGTGGATGACAACACTAAATATCAAGGAGAGCCGATCGTCAATCGGAAGGATGACTTATTGGAGGTGGACCCAGGTACCGATAAGTATTTCAGGGTCTATACCTCAGTACCCAAGTCGCAGATGGAGCAGAAAACGGCTCGAGGTTGGGGCGAAGTGCTGTGGGACAGCTATGGCCCGCTGCTTCGACACCTCGAATCGAAGGAGCCGTTATTCAAACGCCTGTATCCCGGGCTGCAATTCCCGGTATTTGCCGTGGGCTATAACTGGATGCTCAGCAATGAAACGGCCGGAGAGCGACTCAAGGATAAACTTGAGGAATTCAGGACACAGTTACTCAAGGAAGATAAAGAAGGCGATAACCTGGGGTTGACCAAGGACGATATTAAGTTTGTGGTCATCAGTCACTCCATGGGCGGATACGCCTCTCGCGCCGGCTTTATCTTAAGCGGCCTGGAAACTCAAGTCGAAGCCGTTATCCATGGCGCTATGCCAACCCATGGCAGCCCATCCACTTATTACCAATTTCGCTCCGGCGCAGTTGGTGGTGGTTTGGCCGGTCAGGTAGCCAAACAAGTATTGGGTAAGAATGCCGCCGATACCACGGCAATACTGGGATTTTGTCAGGGCGGGCTGGAGCTGATGCCCAATAAGCTCTACGTGGATGCGGCCAATAAGGGGGAGTGGCTGTTTATCAATAAAGATCCAACGAAACAAGCCGCCAAACGGGAACTGTTGCAGATAGGTTATGGCAGTGGCATTTATGATTTCTACCGCCGTTTCGATACCTGGTACAGCCTGGTACAGCCTTCCTTGTTGGCACCTGAGCTGGGAACATCAACGGATGAGCAGTTAATAGAACATAAGAAAGCATTTACAAAACGTATCACTGATTGTGAGAAATTTCATGACCAACTGGCGGCTAACTTTCACGCAACAACCACACTGCTCTACAGCAATAACCCGGACACCAAGGCGTTTGACACCTGTGAATGGCAATTGCAGAACAGCTTGACCCCGGGGCTGGAGACGGCGGCTGTGGAGCGCTGGCAAGTCATAGGCGATGAAAACCATGACTGGCTCTTCGTGAAGGGGGAAGTCAAGCTGCTGAGTCGCAGTGAGCTGGCAGAGCATGAACGTAAGTTAAAGGCTTGGGTTGAACAGAACCGCCATGGCCATCAATATGCCCATACGCCGCCTATGGCTCAAAGTTCCAGCTTCAGGCTTGCCAAAGAGACGGCCAAGGGCGATGGTACTGTGCATGAAGGCGCGGGCAAGTATCCCAAAGGGGTGCAGACTATCGGCTTGGTGGCGACCCAGGATCATCAAGGGTTCTTTAACTGTCCCGATGTCAGGGAGCTTATGGTCGGTGTGCTTCAGTCTTGGCTACCGGATATTCACCAGAAATTCAAGGGATAGAGATGCCTGATGGTTATCGCAAGAGGATTAAACGTGGGCTGCTCGGCAGTCTGGTAATGGTTTGTTTTTGGCAGGGAGAGGCTGTGATGGCGCAAGCGGAAAAAATGCAGGAAGGACCGGCGAGCATGGTGTTTACCAAACACTGCGCGGGGCGTTTTGAGTTTGAGTTACCCCAAGAGATGCAACTACTCACCTCGGGTTATGGTCAACCGCAGTTTTTTATCAATATCTATCATCAGGATGATAAGGCGGAAAAGAAAGGGGTGATCACCGGTGAACACAGGCTTGAGCAATGGCTGGCTTATGTGGAGGAGTTGCATAGTAAGGCTGCGAAATATGGGCCTACCAAGTATGTGATTAGAGACCTGGAACCTGAACTTAAGACATTAGTTTATAACGAAGATTCCAGAGTTTTAATGAATGATCCTAATGCTAAGCATGATTTCTCTAGCTTTTTCTTCAAGGATTTTCCGGAGCAGCAGGTGGGGATCAGCATTGATGGGCGAGCGGATAAGTTTATAGCCCGTAACGCCCCCAATGTGGATGAGATATTGCAGCAGCGGCTGCAATGGATGCGTCAGGCGATAGATAAGATTGAATATCAGCCCTGGCCGCATAAACAGGCGGGCGTCTGTTTGCCGAGAAATATCTTAATCGCCAATTCCCAGCCGTTGAAAAATGCCGAGGGTTCTTACCATGAGAACTATGGGATGGAGTTTTATAACGGTAAAGACTCACTGTTTGAGATCCTGGTGAACGTGTATGGCAAAGATCAGGGCAAGGCGCTGAAAGAAGAACTGAGCCGCCACAGCGGTATGATGGCCTTTTTCGCCAGCAGCAAGACCAAGGTGGCCGGGCGGGAAGGGCGGCTGTTTATCAGTGATGGCAAATACTCGGATACCCAGCGGGAGTTTCGTTGGATCAGTACCGACAGCAAGGTCAACAGTGTTCGTTACGCCCATATGGAGATCAGCGGCAAGATAGAGATCAAGGACTTTCCGCAGATGGCTCCCTTGAATGCCACCGATATGATAGTGGGGCTGCTCAAAGGCGTGCGGGTTAGAGAAAACGGCATGGTCGGAGTGAAGGACTAGCTATAAGAATGAAAGGTTGGAACTATTGATAGGAGCGAAAGGGAGAAACCTTTGATAAGAGCATGCCTGAAGTCCTTAAGTTCACTGCGGCAAAAGCTGTGGTTCTGCTGCCTGGTTTGTGCAGGTTTTCCCCTTTTGACGTACGCCAAGGAGATACCGCCAAGACCGGCCGGTATGGTGTTTACCAAGCACTGTGTAGGTCGGTTTGAGTTTGAGTTACCCCAAGAGATGCAACTGCTCACCTCGGGTTATGGTCAGCCGCAGTTTTTTATCAATATCTATCATCAGGATGATAAGGCGGAAAAGAAAGGGGTGATAACCGGTGAACATAGGCTTGAGCAATGGCTGGCTTACGTGGAGGAGTTGCGTAGTAAGGAAACGACAAAATACTATCCAACCAAATACGTTATAAAAGAACTGGAACCTGAGCTGAAGACGGTTGTTTACTACAAAGACAGAAGAAGGCTAATGCAAGAACCGGACGCAGAACATTACTTTGCAGCTTTTTTCTTTAAGGATTTTCCGGAGCAACAGATAGGCATCAGCATTGATGGCCGCGCTAATGAGTTTATAGCCCGTAACGCCCCCAATGTGGATGAGATATTGCAGCAGCGGCTGCAATGGATGCGTCAGGCGATAGAGAAGATTGAATATCAGCCCTGGCCGCATAAACAGGCGGGCGTCTGTTTGCAAAGAAATATCCTGATTGCCAATTCCCAGCCACCGATTACCCCTTCAGGGCCTTATCCAACGAGCGCGTATAAGGAAGGCTCTTATCACGAAAACTATGGGGCGGAGTTTTTTAACGGAAAGGATTCACTGTTTGAGATCATCGTGAACGTGTATGGCAAAGATCAGGGCAAGGCGCTGAAAGAGGAGCTCAGCCGCTACAGCGGGATGATGGCCTTTTTCGCCAGCAGCAAGACCAAGGTGGCCGGGCGGGAAGGGCGGCTGTTTATCAGTGATGGTAAATACTCGGATACCCAGCGGGAGTTTACCTGGGTCAGCACCGACAGCAAAATCAACAGTGTCCGTTACGCCCATATGGAGATCAGCGGCAAGATAGAGATCAAGGACTTTCCTGCAATGGCGCCCTTGAATGCCACCGATATGATAGTAGGGCTGCTCAAAGGTGTGCGGGTGCGGGAAAACGGCATGCAGGGCGTAACTCAGCAACGCCCTCAATAAATGTTTAGTTGCAGGCTTGCTTTAGCACCTGTAGTAGCCCGGTTTCAGAAGCTGCCAGCTCAGTTTGTTCGTTTAATACATCTGCCAGTATGGTGTCTGTGGTCAGCGGGTTGGCCAGCACCACCCGGAATACAGTCACGGTTTCTCTGTGATATCGGGCGGGTTGGATCCGGGTGCGGGACACAAAAGACTTGCCTTGTTCACGTTGTTTTTTCTGAATGGCACGAGTGAGGTCATCAAGAATGCCATTGATCTCTTTGACCTTTTCAAGATTGCCCTGTGCCAATTGCCGGTTCAGAGCGGTTTGTGCCCAAGAGGGGCACCAACGGTAGGTGAGCAGACACAACTCGGGCGCACTCACCAGTTCAAATTCGCTGTGTTGCTCAATCAAGCCGGCAAAGAAGCGGGCCTTTTCAAGCGAATTATTGATCAGTATTTCATAGCCTTCCTTGCCGATTATCTGCATGCAGGCATGCACCAGCATGGCCATTCCTGGACGGGAACCTTCCAGAGTCTGGCTGCCCAAATCCTTGGAACCTTTACGCAAAATATATTCGGCATGATGCACAATTGCCCGGGCCAGTTCAGGCTGTTTGAACAGCACCATACCGGCACCCATAGGAACATACATCTGTTTATGGGCATCTATGGTCACTGAGTCTGCCAGTTCTATCCCTTTTAGCAGATGGCGATATTTGCTGGATAACAAGCTGGCTCCGCCCCAGGCGGCATCAACATGAAAGTGGCAATTGAGCTCGGTTGCCAACTCGGCCAGCTCAGGCAGAGGGTCTATGTTACCGGTTTCTGTGGTGCCGGCGACGCCGACTATCGCCATGACTCGGATGCCCTGTTGGGCCAGCTTGGTGGCCGCCTCGCGCATGGCGTTGACATCGACCTTATTGTTGGCATCGGTCGCGATTGAAACTATGTTATCCCGGCCAATGCCCAACAGATCGGCAGCTTTGCCCAGGGAGTAATGGCCGCGCTCGGACACCAGTATCGCCAGGCTCTTCCAACCGTAGTGGCAGAGCGCCGCGCCTAAGCCTTCGCGATTGATACCGCGAAATTCACCGTCAGCCTTGAGCAGTTGGTTACGGGCAATCCACAGGGCGGTGATATTGGCCACAGTGCCGCCGGAGCAGAAGGCTCCCAGAGCATGATTGGCGCTGTGCATCCACTGGTGGTAGAAGTCGGTGGTTTCGCCATAAATGAGGTGATGCATCATCCCCAGCACCTGCCGCTCCAAGGGAGTGAAGGCCTTGGAGGTTTCGATTTTGACCAGATTCTGATTCAGGCCCACCATCATTTTCGACAAGGGCAACACGAAGTAGGGCAGCGCCGATGTCATATGGCCGATAAAGCTGGGGGCGGCGGTGTGTACTGAATGCGCCACCAAATTCTGCATCATCTCTTCTGTGTAGTCAGAAACAAATCTGGGTTGACGCGGGATTTCAAAGGCCTGGAAATCCTTTTCGATTTCACTCAGGGGCTTTTCCAGTGCGGCAATATTCTGGGTCAGGAAACCGGCGAGATCTTGAGACAATGCCTGCTCTATGCGGCTCAGGGTCGATTCCGGTGCTTCGGGCACGGTAAAGATACGCATCAGAGAGTTTTCTGAGGCGGTGGCCTGGCGTTGCTTGCTGGCGGTCATTGGGCTTTGGTCTCACACTGTATCTGCCTGTGTCTGCACAGGTCTTGAAATGGCAGCTCACTTTACTGCAAGGATTGCGGTCAGACAAGTTGAAACTGAAGCGAAAAAGCGGCGGGCCAAAGAGGTTGGCCCGCGAAAAATCAATTGGCGTTATTCAGTTGCAGAGCCAGCAGAGCGGCGATATTGCTTGAGGTGCGCTGCAGATTGGCTCTGGCTTCGGCCAGTGCCTTGGGCAAGTCGTAGGCCGAGGGAATGATATCAAAAATGGCGCTCATTCCCTGCTCCAACACCAGCTCTGAGCCCGCTCCCAGACAGCCGGCAATACCAATCACGGGAATGTTGCGCGCCTTTGCCAGGCGCAAAACTCCCATGGGCGTCTTGCCATAGATGGTTTGTCCATCTATGCGTCCCTCGCCGGTGATAACCAGTGCTGCGCCTTCGAGTTTGGCATCCAGCCCCACAGCCTGCATGACTATGTCGATACCGGGGCGCAGCTCGGCGTCCAGAAATGCCATCACCCCAAGTCCCATACCACCGGCGGCGCCGGCACCACTTTGCAGGCGCTTATCTTCAAAGCCGCTCTGAGCCAGGATATCGGCAAAGTGGCCGAGGGCGGCGTCAAGCTCGGCGACCATTTCCTCTGTGGCTCCCTTTTGCGGCCCGAATACCGCCGAAGCGCCGCGCTCGCCACATAAAGGGTTGTCCACATCACAGGCCACTTCAAAATGGCACTCAGCGAGCGCCGGATGCAGTTGGCTGCAATCCAGTGTTGCCAGGGCCGCGAGCGCCGCCCCGCCCGGGCTTATCTCCAGCCCGGTACTATCCAATAGTTTGGCGCCCAGCGCCTTGGCCATACCGGCGCCGCCATCATTGGTGGCACTGCCGCCAAGGCCTATGATGAAGTGGCGAATGCCACGTTCCATGGCATCGACAATCAGCTCGCCGGTGCCGTAACTGGTGGTGAGCCTTGGATTGCGAAGCGCCGGGCTGACATGATGCAGCCCGGAGGCGGCCGCCATTTCGATAACTGCAGTTCGGGCGCCATGGTTGCCACCCTCTGTACCCAGAATGCCGTAATGGGCCTTCACAGCTTGTCCGAGTGGGCCACAGACTTCAAGCTCGACCAGGTGACCGTTGGTCGCATCGACCATAGATTGCACTGTGCCTTCGCCGCCGTCGGCCACCGGCACTTTGAGGTACTCGGCATCCGGCAGCCTGTGTTTAAAGCCTGCTTCAATTTCATTGGCCACTTCGAGGGCGCTCAGGCTTTCCTTGAAGGAATCCGGTGCTATCACTATTTTCATCTGATTTCCTGTACAACGGGCTGCCGGTGAAACCGGCAGCAGCAAGGGAAGAGTTTAGAGCAGAACCAGGCTAAGCAGCCAGACGAAGATGATGGCGGTGATCCCCTGAATTAGGGTCGCCATAGTCTGAGCCCGATAGGCCTGGGCTACGCTCATACGGCTAAACTGAGTGACTACCCAGAAGAAGCTGTCGTTGGCGTGGGACACTGTCATGGCTCCGGCGCCTATGGCCATGACGGTCAGCACCCGGCCCATTTCGCTGCCAAGGCCGATATCACCCAACATGGGGGCCACCAGAGCCGAAGTGGCTACCAGCGCCACTGTGGAGGAGCCTTGAGCCGACTTCAGTGCCGCCGCCACCAGGAAGGGCATAAAGATACCTATACCCAGAGCCGACAGTGAAGTACCGATAAAGTCACCGATAGGCGTGGCTTTGATCACAGCGCCAAAAGCACCGCCGGCCCCGGTGATCAGCAGTATGGGGGCGGCAACAGCCAGGCCCTGTGAGATACGATCGGAAAACTCTTTGACCTTGTTGTCGCCCTTGAGCAGCAAGAGTGACAGCCCCAGGCCTATCATCAAGGCGTTGAGCGGTTGGCCGAGGAAATGGAACAGGCTGAACAGCATGCCTTCACCCATGGGCTTGGAGGGGAAGGCGGCGATAGAGCCAAGGCAGATCAGCAAAATAGGAACAAAAATAGGTGAGAACGCCGCCAAGGGGCTTGGCAGCTTGCCATAAGCAGCCTTGAGTGTTTCAAATTCTTCGGCAGAAGCCTTGAGCTCTTCAGCGCCTTCGCCATCCGGCTCAGAGTTCATAAAGCGGTTGGCCCAGAGCAAACCGGCGAAGGCGGCAACGGCAGAAACCAGGATGCCGACGGCAATCACCAGACCCAGGCTGGCTTCCAGTTGCAGGTTACCGGCGGCGGCAATCGGGCCGGGAGTGGGCGGCACAAAGGTATGGGTAGCGTAGAGGCCGGTGGCCAGGGCTACACTCATGGCAACGCTGGAAACCTGCATTCTGTTGGCCAGCGACTGTTTCAGGCTGTTGAGGATCACAAAGCCCGAGTCACAAAACACCGGGATGGAAACGATATAACCTATGATGGACATGGTCAGGGTCGGGAAACGCTGTCCGAGCACCTTGATGACCACATCGGCCATGGTGATGGCCGCGCCGCTCTTTTCCAGCACCGTGCCTATGATAGTTCCCAGGACTATCACCAGCCCTATGTAACCAAGAATACCTCCAAAACCACCACTGATGGTTTTGGCGATTTCCCCGGCGGGCAGGCCGAATCCGAAGGCGGCGATAAATGACGCCAGCAGCAGCGTCAAGAAAGGGTGTAGTTTAAATGTTGAGGTGGCGATGACAATAAAGATGATCACCGCCAATAGTACTAGTACCAGGCTCATAAGTGTCCCTTATTGGGTCGTTATTTGTGTAGGGTTGGGGCGCCGGCGCGAAGGCGGGCTGGCGATTATTATCCCAGTTGCCGCGCCGTGATGGCTTTAGGGGAAAATACGGAATTCCCCCCTGAAAGAGGGTAGTTTTTTGTGCGTGTGCACAATTATTTGTGTTCCAGGCGGCTGAGGACTTCTCCCAGGTAGAGTTGCAGCAATCCATCCAGGCTTTGCAGCTCTATGCCGGTGATTTCACTGATACGCTCCAGGCGGTATCTCAGGGTATTACGATGAATAAACAGGGCCTTGGCACACTGTTGTTGGTCGCCGAAGTGTTGCAGATAGGCGCTGAGAGTGCGGGTCAGCAGGCCCTTTTTGTCATGCTGCTGCAGTTTGCGAAAAGGCGCTGCCAGCTCCTGACCGCGCCAGCTATCGACCAGTCCGGCCAGCAATACCGCCAGCGCGTGATCCTGATAGAGGTATTTGGTCTTTTCCGGCGCCCGTTTCTTTCCCAATCTCAGGGTTTCCAGCGCGGTATGAAATGAGCGCCTAATACCGCCTTCACCGGGGAAGAAATGCCCCAGTGCGATTTTGAGCCGGCCCTGGGTGTCGGCCGGCAAGCGGGCAAGCAGTTTCTCGATTCGCAGATCCTCAAGCGCCGGATCCCAGCTGCGACCATCGAGAAAGGCGGGTTTGAGGATCACCAACTGATCCATGGCGGTCATGGCCACCAGGTTGTCCCTTTGGGGATACTCGAGTAAGCGCTGGATTTCCTTGAGATCTGTGGCCTTGCTTTCGCCTTTGGCGAGCTCTATCACGGCGGCAACTCTGGGTTTTTGCAGATCTATCTGCAGCTGGGCGGCCCAGGCACAAAAATCGCTTTCGCTATAATTGTCCCGTTTCAGCAGTTGCAGAATAAATTCTTCCCGCTGGCGTTTATGCCAGAGATCCAACTCGAGAGAGTTGGCTTGCTCGACCATCATTTCGGCGGTCATTTTCAACAGTTCACCATAGCGCAACAGCTCCGCCGGATTACCGGTAATGCCGACAACGCCGATTATCTTGCCGTGGTAGTGCAGCGGCAGGTTGATCCCGGGTTTGACGCCGTGCAGGCTGTGGCGACTGCCTTCATCTATCACTACGGTACGGTTTTGGGCTATGGCCAAAAGGGCGCCCTCATGGACACTGTTGAGCCGCTGCTTGTCGCCGGAGCCGAGGATCACCCCTTGACTGTTCATCACATTGATATTGTGGTCGATGATATTCATGGTGCGATCCACTATCTGCTGCGCGGTCGCGGCGTCGAGAAAATACATGCGAGCCTCTAGGGTCTGTTGACCTTTCATGGTTGAATTTTGCCCGTACTAGACGCATTTTAATCGCGACGCAAGGTATGCAACCTAGGGGCCTAGATAAATACCTTGCAACAAAGAGTAAAGCGCGTCTAGCCGAGCCTTTGGGTAGCATTTGTCGTTGTTTGGTATAAAAAACGACAAACGCTGCAAAAACATCTTCAAGGGTCAACAGACCCTAATGTGCCAATAACTCGGCGACTCTCTGCCTGAGCCTGGGTAACAGGTTTTGCTCAAATTCGGGGTGCTGTTTAAACCAGAGGCGATTACGCGGACTCGGGTGAGGCAGCACCAGTTTTGTCGGCCACAGCGAGTCAGCTTCTGCCACGGCGGTACCGACGGACGCTTTGGCCAGCGGGCTGCCCTTGAGGTGCCAGGCCATGGCGTATTTGCCGAGGATCAGTGTCAGCTCAATATTGGGCAAGGCGGCAAAAAGCCTTGGGTGCCAGGTAGCTGAGCATTCTGGCCGCGGCGGCATATCACCCTGTTTGCGACCCTGTTTTTCAACCGTTCCCGGATAGCAAAATCCCATGGGAATGACGGCAAACCGCCTGGGGTCATAAAACTGTTCGCGGCTCACCCTCAGCCACTGCCTTAGCCGGTCGCCGCTGGCATCGTCAAAGGGCAGGCCACGCTCATGGGTTATCCTGCCGGGCGCTTGCCCCGCGATTAAAATCCTGGCGTCAGGGTGGGCCTGCAGTATCGGCTTGGGCGGTAGCGGTAGTTTATCCCGGCACAGGGTGCAGGCTCGCACCTCATCGAGTAGGGAAAAATCACTGGGCAGAGTGGCAGTTTTCATCATATTTCCTGGTTTTTGATGGATATCAGACCCTATTTAAGTTCCGAAAATCAGGCTTCGAAAACTAGGCTCCGAAAATCAGACACCGAAAAAATGTTGCCAGGCCTGAAAGCCTTCATACAAAGTCAGCCCCAGCGCCGCGAGCAGCAACACTATCCGGCTGAGCTTAAAGCCGTTTTCTTTACACTGCTGCCAATCAGGAGCACTCCAGGCGATAAGCATTGCCGGTATAGTCAGCGGCCAGATGATATTGGCCAGCAGCAACAATAAGGCAGAGGTTGCCAGCAAGCGCCAACCGGCTTGAGGCCCGGCGACCTTGGCCGAGTTTTTCAGTTGCAGTGGCAACAACGCCAGCGCCACGGCTATCAACACCAGGCCGAAGTTCATACTGAGATCGGCAATAGAAGCATGATCCCAGAATACAAGTAACAGGGTAATGAGCGGAATGGGCAAGGCCCAATAGATATGGCTGCGGACAAACCCAGGGCGGCTATATTGGCCGTTGAAGTAAAAAACCAGCTGCAGTAGCAGGTTAACCAAAGTAAAACCACCCAGCACCAGTATGGTAAACACCCCGGCCATTAAACCGTCGGGTTGTGCGGCCATGGCCGATAGCGGAAAAAGGGCGACCAAGGCACAAGGATATTTCAACTTCATCAATAGACTCTCATCATAAAGGCTGCGCCTTACATTGGCTTAAAGGGGAAAGGCTTGCAAGTGCTTGATGGCCGTTATGGGATGGCTCTGAGACTATGAGGAAAAAAGGGGCAGTTCCGTCCGCCCAAGCTCACAAGGTAACAGGGAGGTGGGCCGGGGGAGCCGGCCCACGAAAGGTAAACTAATCTGCTGTAGCTTCCTTAGTTTTGAAAGGGGGTGTTTTCAGCAAAGTATTCGTGGCTGTCGGCATTTTGAATCGCCTGGGCAGGATTACTCAGGGCCAGCGATTTGGCGCCACTTTGGCCGTAGACAATGTCATCGGTTCCCGCCACCACATTGAAGTGACTCATTTCATGGACTATGGTGCCGCCCTTGGAGTCGGTGCCCGATACCGGTGCGCTCCAGAAGGCGTTACACATGTAGATCTTGTAGGGTTGAGTCGGGTAAACGTAGGCGTAATAGCTCTTCTTACAGCTGCAATCGAAGGTGAGTGGCTGATTGTTCAAGGCCGAGTCTATGGCACTGAAGTTACTGCTGACGCTATTCCAGCGGCTGCTGTTGTAACTGCCAAACCAGGTGGCATAACGCACCGAGCTTGAGGGGTTGTTGTTGCTCGCGAGGTATTGCTTGCTGTCGGCCGCCATGGCGCGGGCGGCGTCCAGTCCCGCCAGAATATCGCTCTGTTGGGAATTGCTGCAACGGCCGGTAAAGCTGATACCGTCGGGTGCCGTACCGCCATCGCCACTGCCGGGTTTACCCTTGTTGGCGCCGGACTTGAATTCACGGCCTTCCACATAGAAGCTGACCGGATCTGAATGTATCCCTTCTATCCCTAAGCGGGCCAGCTTCTTTTGTTGGCCCGGGTTGGGGGAGAAGAGTTGCAACGAACTGACATCATAGCTTATCTCGTAGTTGCCGCTGCTGCTCATGTCGTAAAGTGAGGACAACTCTACCTGATAGGACACACTCTCACCGGATTTGAGCTTGATATAGTCCTGTTTGCCGGGCGCCGGGCGTTTGAAATGGGCACCCAGATAGTGACGGTCAAGGCCATCGGCATTGACTTTGAACAGGGATTCTTCCACTCCATCAGCGGCTGTGTACCACTTGAGCAGTTTTACCGGCTGGTTGGCGTCATTGGTCAGGGTCACAGTGACCAACACGTTATCACTGGCCTTATAGCTCTGTTGGCTCATCTCCAGGCTGGCACGAATGCCATCGGCCAGCACGCTGGTACTGGAAAGGGCCGCGAGCAAGGCTATTCCTTGTAGTGTATGAGTGATTCTCATGCCTTTGTCCTCAGGTCATATAGTCTTAATTGTTATGTTTGTTACAAAAATGTAACGTTTTGCAGTGTAAGCTGCAAAAAGGGCCGCTGGCAAGAGGAATTTTACCGAATGATTGTTGGTTTGAGGTGAAGGCGGGAAGAGATAAAAAAGCCCGCGAAAGCGTAATGCCGATCAGTTAAGACAGATCGCTTGACGATCTCACTGAAAGGATCAAAATCCGATGACCCCATGTCATCGGATTTTTTTATGCAACTTTCAGAAGCTTTGGCGCGTACTCATATCAACCGTCTTACCGAATTCACCTGTCTGGCCGATGTACTTGAGCCCGATTTAATTCAGTCGTGCCTTGATTCACATGGTGTTGCCAGTTTAAGGCGACGTAAGTTACCTATGGATGCCATGATTTGGGCGGTGATTGGTATGGCTCTGTTCAGAGGCGAGTCCGTCCGCTCACTCATCAATAAGCTTGATATCGTCTTACCGCAAGAGGTGGATTACGTTGCGCGCAGTGCTGTCACGCAAGCGCGCAAGCGGCTGGGCTCTGACGTTGTTCAGGATGTGTTTAAGCGAAGTGCCAAGACCTGGCATGAAAGAGCAGAACATCCGCATTGGTGTGGGCTCAACCTCTACGGTGTCGATGGTATCGTATGGCGAACACCTGATAGTGAGCAAAACAATCAGGTGTTCGCCAAAACCGCCAACGCTTCTGGTGATGCTGCCTATCCTCAAATTCGCATGGTTTGCATGATGGAGTTAAGTAGCCACTTGGTATTGAACAGTGCCTTTGATTCTGTTGCTGTCAGTGAAATGAGTTTAGCCGCTGAACTGATATCAAGCATACCTAATAACAGCCTGACGCTGTTTGACAGAGGCTTTTATTCGTTGGGACTTTTGCACGCCTGGCAACAGGCTCAACCGAACAGCCACTGGCTGCTGCCGTTGAAGAAAGGGACGCAATATGAAGTGGTACGCTCTTTAGGAAAACACGACCAACTGGTGCAGTTAGCCACCACGCCTCAAGCCAGAAAGAAGTGGCCTATGCTACCTGACAATATTGAAGCTCGCTTACTGACAAAGACGATAAAAGGTAAGTCGGTTTCCATTTTGACCTCATTAACGGACCCATTGCGTTATCCGGGGGCAGAGATAGCGGATTTATATGCCCATCGATGGGAGATAGAAGTGGGCTATCGGGAGATGAAGCAGCATCTTCTGGAGAGTCGCTTTACGTTACGCAGTCAATTGCCAGAGCTGGTTATCCAAGAATTGTGGGGAGTACTGTTGGCCTATAACCTCATCAGATACAAGATGGTGTTGATGGCTAAGAGCTTACCGTCGTTACATCCGAACCAATTAAGCTTTAGAGATGCATCGAGTTATATCATTTTTAAACTGACTCAGCTGTCATCTCAAATGCCTGGGAATGTTCCGAGAGAGGTCTTGGACATAGTGCGTAATGCGAGGCAGTTCAAGCTTGATGGGAAACGGGATAGAGCCTATCCACGTGCGTTAAAAATGAGTAAAAACAAGTATCCCATTAAGCCTAAGAAAAATGCCGTTCACACTAAGTGAACGGCATTACGCGAAAGCGGGCTTTTAGGAGCTAAGAGCGAGAATTACAGACGGTAGTTGACGCTCAACATGAGCAGGTGAGCCGTGTAGTCATGGCTGTTGTCACCAAAGCTGACTAGGTTCCAGATACCATCCGGGGCGATATCGTTACCTGCGTCGTTGTCCTCGTATTTCTCCATCTTGTAGTCAAGACGCAGCGCCATTTTCTCAGTAGCCTGATACTGGGCATAGAGGTTGACGTTGTGCACTTTGGCATAGTAATCGCCATAGTCGCCTGTGATGCCTTGGCGTACCTGAGTGCTGGAGTCCGAGTCAGAGTAGGTGTAATCCAGCCCCAGACGCAGTTTCTTCTCCAGCAGGTTGTCGTAGGCCAAACCGGCACCTATGACATCCACCTTGTCTTCCACGGTTCCTGTCCAGGTGACAGTGCTGAAGTTGCTGCTGCCGGCCTGATCTGAGTCTATGGTCTGATGGTTGTAGAAGGCGCTCAGGCTGAGATCGTCTGTCAGCAAATAGCTGATGCTGGCGTCATAGCTGAGGTCTTTTGATTCTGTCAAACCGATAACCGTGTTGTTGTAGTCATCCAGCGCATAGCGGGCACCGAAATCCAGGGTCAGGGTGTCGATAGGGCTGTGAGTCACCCTGGCTTCAACCTGAGTGCGCTTGCGGTCGGCCAGATTGTATTTGCGCAGCAACTTGTTGGACTCGGAAGAGGTCCATTCAGATGCTTCGTACTCTGAGCCATCGCGCTTGCCATAGCTGCCCTTGATCCACATATTCCAGTGTTCAAAGCTGTTGAGACTGAAACGGGCCCAAACGCTGTTCTCGTCGGTGATTTCCCTGTCCTGATAGCTGCGTTCATCACGACGGTAGTCATAACCTGCGTCCAACTTCATGCCGTTGGCAATTCGGTAATCCATGGCCAACTTGGCCTTGTGACTGGTGTTGTCATAAGGGGTGTTGTAGGCCACACGACCACTGACGTTATTGATACTGATCTGGGTCCATTCCTGGATCTGGGTTTGGTTGTCCCTGTCGTAGTAATCATAACTGCCGCTGATCCGCAGATTGCGGGTGGCGCGTTTGACCGCCTTGAGGTTCATCCCCAGGATATCGACTTTGCCATCCAGGGATTCCTGCGGCAATTGATAGCCGTAACCCGAGGTGATAAAGGCCTCATCCTGGGTCATCTGTCCGGCGAACAAACGGCCGCTGACCACGGCGCCTTTCTGGGCAAATTGGCCGCTCAAGGTCACAGTGTGAGATTCGTTATCCGGATCCAGGCTCATATAGCCCACTCTTTGGGCACCAAAGGTTGGGTTGAAGGCGTTGTCGAATCTCAAGGTCTGGATATCATTCTTGAAGAATGAACCATTGTAGTTGAGTGCGGTAAACCAGTTGTCACCCTTGAGTTTGATCCCGGCCTCGACAGTATCTGTGGTGTAGTCCACAGGCTCGGCCAGCATCATTGACTGGTTGAAGAAGCTGCCGGACGCAGTTTTCAGGCCGGTTTTTTCTTCGCGCATATAGGTGACATAGGTGCTCCACAGCTCCTCACCCTGATATTCAAGACCCAGGCCTGCGCGCTTGCGCTTGAGCGACAGCTCCAGTGGGCTCAGGCTGTCATACAGCATGGGCATCTCGTTGCTGCCACCGGCTGTCTGCCAGTTGGTCGGCAGAGTCAGGTTGCCGCTGCCAATTCCCAGATAAGGACTCATGGCAGAGTCAGTTTTATAGGTGTGGATCTGACGGTAGTTCAGGTTGATATTGTACTGTCCGAGTTTACCGGCATTGATATCGACCCGGCCGTTTTCCATACCCAGGTTATCGGCTTCGATACTGGCTCGATAGCCGTTTTCACCGCGATAGTTCAGGTCGGCGTCCACCTTGCCGGCAAAGTCATCTTCGGCGGCAAAGGCGTTGGCAGAACGGATATCGTCAGAGTCGTTATAGCCAACTCCGGCGCCAATAGTACCGGATACACCGGTTTCACTGACGCAACCCTTACAGCTCCAGGCCGACAACTTGACCTTTTCGGTATTGGCATTGGCCAGGTCATAACCGTCGGCGGCCATCGCCAGACTGGCAGGAGCCAGCAGAGCCAGGGTGATCAAATTAAGTTTGAATTTCATCTTCCCGCCTCCTTAGCGTTGGAACAACTTGCCGGATGGATGGTTTGAACCATGGATCTGGCTGTGACAGTTCAGACAGCTGCGACCACCGGTAAAGGCGTTGTCGTTGACCTGAGAACCCATGCCTGTGTTACCCAGATAAGCACGGCTGGCGTGGCCGTCGCTGGCGTGACACTGTTGGCACAGTTGCGGAGCGCGGGTCTTAAGCATGCCATCGTTGACACTGCCGTGGGGATTGTGGCAAGTGACACAATTCTCAGTGACGGGTGCATGCTCCCAGAGTTTTGGGCCGCGCTTCTCCGCATGGCAGCTGTAACAAGTGTCATTGACTGACGCCTTGTTCAGATCGGCATCGGTCGTGCTGCCGTGAGGGTTGTGACAGTCGCTGCACACCATCTGTGCCCACTTCAGCGGGTGGCTGGAACGCTTGTTCATGTCAGCCTTTTGCTTGGTGTGGCAGCTGGTGCAGACTTCCATCTCAGTGTTCTTGGAGAGCACAGGGTCCTTGGCGGTATGTACGCTGTGGCAAGAAGCACAGGCAACATCGGCGTTGTCGTGGTGACCGCCGTTCCAGGACATACGCTTGTCATCCTTGTGACAGGAGAGACAGACGCTGTTCTGCTTGTCGGCCGCCAGGGTAGAACCCTTACCGAAGGTAATCATGGGTTCGTTACCGCCACGGTTGTGTTTGCCCATGGGGCCGTGACAGGCTTCGCACTGAAGTCCGGCCATAGGACTCTTGCTGGAGTCGATGGCGCCGTGAACCCCTTTGAACAGGTCCATGACTTTTTCTGACTTCTTGTGGCACATCAGACAGGAGTCGGCACCCTTGGGAGAGTAGCTGCCTTCGGCAAACTTCTGATCCAAGGTGGCTTCCACTTCTTCCGGGCTCATTTTAGCGTCCCACTTGGCGGCGTGCGCCGCATGGGTGACACCAAAAGATAACACTGCCGTCGCCAGAAGGGCGCTTAGCAGTGTTGGTATATTTTTGCTGATTCTCATATTAGGCATCCTTAATTTGTCCAAACCCTTGAAAGACGGGGGAGGGGACTCCCCCGGCCTGGGCAAATTACATCTTCACCTGAGTGTGATCTGCGGCGGTTGGCTTGTGGCAGTAGAAACAGGTTTCCAGCTGCGCAGCCTGGTTGGCAGCGGTGTACTCACCATCTACCACAGCGCCGTAGGCTTCCAGTTGCTCCTTGGTGTGTACCATGTAGTCACCACCGACAGTGTGACAAGAAGTACAGGTAGCAGTGATAGGCGTGGTGTACATGCCTGCTGAGGTTGCCAGAGCCCCCTTGTTCTTGAAGGCATCAAGATTCAGGTCGTTGTGACAGGCTGAACAGTTGCCACCGATCAGGCCATGAGCCTTTTCAATGTGGGTCTTGTGCAGTTTCATCTCCAATGCGCCTTTGTTGGCACCGCTGGCGTAAGTACCATCTGGAGTATGACAGGCCACACAACCATCAACACCGACGGTGAGCTTGCCGTTTACTTCGCGGCCCAGCTGCTCTGTCATCACAAAGCCGGCATGGTGGCCTTTGTGCAGTTCGAAGGTGTCGCTGTGACAGCCCTGACAGGTAGCGAAGTTCACTGAGTCGATATGACGGTGACTAGGTGCATCACCTGACTTGGTACCGAAGGCCAGTTGAGCTTTCATGCTGGTAGTGGCAACGCCATCGGCGCAGGCGATGAGCTCGCTGCCTTGGTTGCACATTTCCAGACCGATAAAGCTGAAGGCGGTATCGGCATCACCGGCACCGAAAGGCAGGTCCTGAACGGTGAATTGCAGCTTGCCGTCAACCAGAGTCACGGCGTCCTGCAGCTGGCCGTCTTTAACCAGATCTTTGGCGACCTTGGCTTTACCGCTTCCAGGGCTGACGTTGTAGCCCATGACAGGGAAGTTAGGGCCTACGTTGGTGATGGTTTCCAGACGCTTGATCTTGGCCAGTTCGTTGTTGGCATCCAGCGCATTGCCGGCCTTGTCCAACAGGGTCACAGTCAGAGTCGCACTGTTGTCGGCGCTGCCGGTCAGTTCTGCGGTCAGACCGCGCTGAGCGATAACGGCACGTTTGTCACCGGTTACACCTGTGTGCAGCTCTTCTGTCCACTTGCTGTTGTGACAGGCGATACAGTTGGAGTTGTCGGTTTGTTGGCTGTGGCCCTGACCGGCAGCAAAATCTATGTTGCTGTGGCAGCTACCACAACTTGCAGCTGTAGGTACTTTGGACCAGTTGCCCCAATCGGGCGTCAACTCGACATTGGTGTCGTTGTGACAGGATTGGCAGCTGTTAAGCGCATCCAGGCCCAGATCCTTGTGCTTGGCGTGAATAAGGACATTGAACTCTTTTCCTTCACCAACCCGACCAGGAGTGTGGCAAGTGGCACAATAGTTGACGTCAGGATAGGCACCTTTATGTTTGACGTCGGCCAAGTCACCGTGACAGGTATTACAGCTATCTGTACTCACCAGCTTACGGCTGTATGCCGCGGAGGCACCTGAGTCGGCACTGAAGTCGACGAAAGCGTTGCTGTTGGGGATCAGAGTGCCGTCAGGCAGAGGCGTATTGTAAGCGCGCAGCAGTACCCGCTGGGCCAGCTCAGGGTTGAAGCTGATGCTATCTTTACTCAGTTCATTGAGTGTCTTGCTGAAGGTGTAGCTGTAGCTACCGTTTTTGTGGTCAACGAAAGTACCTGCGCAGCTGCTGCTAACAGTGCAGTCTTCGTTGCCGAAATACTGCCACTGAGAGGCATTCCCGGCACCGGTTGCGCCTTCCGGCAGCAACTGAGCGGCGGCGAAGCGGAACTGCTGCAGACCAACTACCGGCATATCGTCTTCGTTGGTCACGGTAAATTCAACCGTTGGGATACCGCCTTTGACAATGGCCTGCTCAAAGCTGAAATGCAGCTCTTTGATTTCACCTGCAGGCTCGCCGCCTGGGTTACCTGGATTACCATCGTTGCCATCATCGCCACCACAGCCACCTAAGGCCAGAGTAGCTGCACTGGCTGCCAGCAGCAGTGCGATTCTGGTTTTTTGTGCGTTCATCATCTTGTTCCCTGCAATAGTGGAAGTATCTGGTTTAGGGAGTGGCTGAGTCATCTCAACCAAATTGATTATGTAATTGGCCCTTAACCCGATACCGGAAATAGGATTTCCCTCGAAAAGGCTAACTCAAGCAGGGCCGAAAAGCTGCATGACTGGTGTTAATGTGTGACTTGGATCTTTCTATTTATAAAGAGGTATTTGAGCTGGTAGGGAAAACTTAATCTCGATCAAAAAAACGCTGTTTTTTAATTCGATTTTGGCAATTTGGCAGATAAAAAAAGAGAGGCCGAAGCCTCTCTTTAGGGTTAAGTATTAGTGATCGAAACTCCAGTTGGAGTGAGCTTCCAACAGCTGGGAGTCTGTATGACAGGTAGCGCAGGCTTCTTGGCCTTTCTGGGCGTCATAATCACTTGCAGCTACACCGTGGCCTGTACCTATCACACCACCATTGGTCACTATGTGGTTGATAGTGGTTTCACTCAGGCCGTATGGCGGCTGGTGACAGCTGGCGCAGGCGGCAGTCTGTGGTGATACCAGAGTCTGCTCTGTGCCATCTTCAGTCTTGCCGAAGGCAACCGGCGCGGCATCGGCGGCAATTTTCTTCAGTGAGAAGCCGTCTTTACCGTGACAGGTCTGACAGTCTGTCTTCTTGAAGAAGCCGTTGCCAGAGCTGTCATACAGGTAGTGCTTGGAGTGCACTATGTACGCCAGGTTGGATGAGCCGTCACCCTTCTTGTCGCGGGTACCGTTGTGGCAGGAGGCACAGCCGTCGATGTCGTTGGAGAAACGGTGCTTGATGGCAGTGGTGTGACACTGCTGACAAGCGGTCATTTCGGCATGTTGAACCCTTGGCGTCTTGTCGACTTTGCTGCCATCCACATTGAAGTAGGCTGTGTCAGATGGCACGTAAGGACCGGAGTTAGGGATAACACCGTCTTCGACTGGCTTACAGTCGGCTACAGCGCCTTTGCCATCGAAGCAGACATGCAACTGGCTGCTCAGGGCCACTTTAACCTCTGGCGTACCCATGACTTCGGCTACTTTGAAGTCGCCATCGCTGAAGGTGACATCTATGCTGCCGTCGGCGCCCTCACTGAAGTGGTCGTAACCGACTTTCTGGTAGTTAACCAGGAAGTCGTCTTTAACCACACCGTTGAAGACGATGGCGCTGGTGAAACCGCCGTGTGAGTATGGGCTGGAGTCAATCTGCGCCAGTGTCACATTGGTGTCGCCGTGCTTGACAGTCATGTTGGCCTTAATGGTCTTGCTGGCCTCATCATAAGTCATGCTGTTGAAAGTAACGCTGGTCTTGGCAGATTGGGCACTGTCGTTGTTGCTGTAGTGGGCGCGTTCGGCACCACGGCCATGGCCATCAGGATCGCTGTGACAGGAGACACAGTTCAGTTTGTCTTCTTTAATCTGGTTGTTTTCTGCATCCCAGTGCCAGGAAGGTACGGCATACTGGCTGTTGTGGCAGCTCAGACAGGTTGCAGCATCCAGATCGGCTTTCCAGGCATCGGCCATGGTCAGGGTTTCATCTGGTTGGTGACAGGTCTGACAGTTGCTGGCTGATTGCGGGAAAATGCCGTTGTAGAAGGCATGGCTGTGCACTTCGTGCGCCATGGCCTTGATGGAGCCGTCGACTTTGTGGCTGCCGATCACTTGGCCATTTTCGTCCTTGTCATCCTTCATGTAGCTGTTGTAGTCGGTGTGACAAAAGGTACAGCTTTCCAGAGTGACGTGTTTGCCGCCGTGCATGGCAAGTGCGCCATCATGACCGGGTCTGTGACAGCTTTGGCAGGTTTCATCGGCGATAACCGGCTTGGGCTTGGCCTGAGTGGTATCGGAAGAGGGCTGCCAGTAGAAGAAGCTGTTGTTAACCAAGTTAACGTTGGCCGCATTGGCTGTTTTGATGCCCAGGTAAATACCATTGACCATATCGGCCTTGTAGTCGTATTTACCCAGAGTATCTATGGCTTTGTTCAGTTTCAGTGTATAGGTGCCGTCCTGATTGTCGGTCAGACAGTCTTCGCAGTTTTTACCCTGGAAGTAGGAAGAACCTGTGTAGAAGCCGTCACCTTTGTCTTTGTTGAAGTAGCTCAGCCAGATCTCTCTCGCTTGGCCTTCTACATTGGTCAGGCCTTCAATCTCATCTTCGCTGCCGACACGGCCGAAGGAGACTGCACCTATGTCAGTGTTTTTCAAACCAAAGACGGCGGCGCCGTTGGCATCGGACAAGCTGAAGTTGATTGTCAGGAAGCCGTTGGTGTCTACAGATGCTGAATTAATCTTGGATTTCAGCGTGTTGACTTTGCTTATGGGTGTGCCGACAGGACCTGGCTTACCAGTCTCACCATCCTTACCGTCGCTGCCACAACCGGCCAGCATCAGAGACAGCAAACCGGCACCCAACATCGCTTTAGTCGCGGCATTGAAATTAAACCGTTTCATCATGATATTTCCCTGCAAGTGATTTTAATCATCACTAACCAGAGGTTAAATAAGAATAAATCTCATTAACCATGGAAAGTGTGTGGAATTATTTTTCCAAGGCTAAGGCTACCCAAGTGGTGGGGATTAAGCAGTCACTTTAGATGGGTTATGTGATTAAGATCCGACTATTTCTTTAGGGGTATACGGCTAGATCAAAAAACGTTAATCCTGATCAAAAAAACGTGTTTTTTGAAAGAGTTTTTAACGAATTTTGCTGCATAAAAAAGGGAGGCACATGCCTCCCTTTGGTAGCAAAACGCAAGTTAATTGCCGTGTGCAGTCATCAGCTGAGCCGGGGTATGACAGGTGGCACAGGCCTCTTTGGCACGATTACGGACATCGGTCTCATCCATGCCATCCAGAATACCGCCGTTGGCTTGAATATGCGATTTGGCTGCATCGCTGAGGTACTGTTGATGGCAGCTCAAGCAGGAGCCTGCATCTGAGGATACCCAGATATCCGCGCCGCTATTGCTGATGTCACCATAGCGCCAGACACGATCCGGTGAACGACCCAGAGTGATACCTGTGACGCTGCCGGAAGACTCGGCATGACAGGTGGCACAATCGGTTTTCAGCACAGTGCCGGATTGGAGCCCTGCATACTTGAGGAAGTGGCCTTCACGCTCGTGTGCCTTCCAGGCAAAGCTTGAGGGGATCTTGCCACCGGGATAATCGGCGTCATTACGCAGTGTCTTATCCGGTGTATGGCAGGTCTGGCAGTTGACGCCATTGTCATAGTGATGGATCTCCTTGCCATGACAACTTTGGCACTTGGTCGGATCTATGATGGCGCGGCGGGCCACGGCATCCATACCGCTGTCGACACCATTGTTACCCCAGACAAAGCGGTAGGGCTCCTGCTGGATAGCCACAGAGCGAACACCGTCGGTTGCGCAGTCTGTCAATTGAATATCGGCAACACCATAACCGCCGTTATTGAAGCAGGCTTCCAGTGCTGACCAGATTTCAAAGCTCTTGCCATCCGGACTTGCCGGCATATCAAACGCCGGAGTCAGCGTATAGCTCTTGCTGGTGGTGTCAAAACTGCCTTCACTGAGACGAATACGGCGCTGGCTGTAGGAGGCTTCGTTGTAGGCAGGGTAGTCCTTGTCTACATCCCAGCCCACTATCATACGGCTACCCTGATCGATAAAGCTTTGATCCATGGCGTTACCGTCTTTATCCAGCACCTGCACTTTAAAGGTCATCTTGCCGGCGTTGCTGCTGACCTCCAACACCTTGACGCTCAGTTCGGCTGCCAGAGTGTAGGCTTGCATTACATCACCGTGGCGCTTGGCTGCGCTGCCGGTACCGTGATAGGTATTGTCCGTGTTGTGGCAAGCCATACAGTCGGTGCTGGAGTGGTGGGATGAAGGCTTTTCCGTGTGACAGGCGACACAGGCGGTATTGCTCTTCTCTGCCTTGAACAGATTCGCATTGGCGGGAGCGCCACTGCCTTCCTGGTGACAGACGCTACAGTCTGAAGCTGGCTTACGAGGGAAGCCGACCACACCATAGTCGTGGACGCTGCCGCCATAACCGACAATCTTGTACGGCGCCGGCACTTCATTGCCGTCGGCATCATAGGTATGCCGTTCGGCGCCGCGGTGAATGGCGTGGATCAGATAGGTGAACTCCACACTGTTACCGGACTCAGGATCTCCAGAAGTCGCAGTATGGCAGGAAGCGCAGTTTTCCAGTGCTATTCGACGTCCGCCGTGCAGCTCCAGGCTGTCCGGTTGGTGACAGGTGTAACAGGCATCAATGGTGACCACATTGCGGGTCTGGATACCTTCTGTATTGCCGCTGGAGGGTTGCCAATCATAATGGGCATTGGCGGTAACCTGGGGGAGTTTCAGCTCCAGTGTGGCCCTTTGAGTGGCATCGGCATCATAAGCTATGGCCAGCGGCTCTGTGACTTCGGCAATATTGACCTGATAACTATAGCTATAGCTGCCGTCACCATTGTCCACCAGACAGGTTTCGCAGGCGCTGGCGGCTTCGACTCCGGCCTGATACTGAGGCGATGGACTGAGGTTATCCACCCCGTCGGGAACCGTTGTCGGTTGTTTGAGGCTATTGATATAGGCTTGCCATTGGAATCCCCAATCGGCTTCTCTGGCTTCCTCACCTTCACCTATGGTTTCGGTCACATGGGTCAGCTGAGCGATACCAAATCTGAGGTCATAATCTTTGTTCAGACCCAACACAGCCACACCATTGGCATTGGTCAACATAAAGTCGACCGTGACCTTGCCTGCTTCCACTTTGGCGTCGGTAAACTTGACCTTGAGTGTGGGAGTGGCATCGATATTCACTCCGATCACGCCGTCCTTGCCGTCTTCGCCATCCTTGCCGTCACTGCCACATGCCATGAGCGTCAGCGACATCAGAGTGGCCAATGCCAGGCGGGTATGCCCTTTAACCAGTCTTGAGCTTTTCATCATTATTTCCCTGCATTGCTTTGATTGCACGACTGAGCCAGTGTTTAAATACCGGCCCTTTCCTGTTATTGCCGCCCTTAAAGGGCGGCTTATTGTTGTTACTGGGCGATAGGATGCACCTTGGTGACATCGGCCATGCCGCCCTGACCATGACAGGTGGCGCAGCTTTCCGTTCCTGCCTTGGCATCGGCTTCAGTGCCTTGGAACACGGCTCCCTGTTGCGTCATATGGTTGCGGGCACTATCGCTCTGGTGGCAGTTACTGCAGACTGCCGCCGTGGGGCTGGTGAAGCTGCCATCATCCAGACTCAAGGGTTGCACCGCCGGGCTGAGTGGCAGTGCCATACTCAGCACGTCATTTTCATCTTTGCTGTGGCAGTGAGCACAGTTGCCTATGTTCCCCGGGAATTGCAGCGTCTCGAACCCTTCAAAATTGGCCGAGTGCAGCGCATGGATCAACTGCTTGAAGTCGGCGCTGCTCGCTGATGGATTGGCAGCAGTGGCGTCGGCCTGCATATTGGGGTTGTGGCACAGTTGGCACTGGCCGGCCAAATCGTTGCGAGAGCCGTGGAAGTTCAACTGTTGATCGCCATGGCAACTGCCGCAGGTTTCGTTGCTGACCACCTGGCGCCGTCCGGCCGTGGAGAGGCCGGCCATGTTGAATGACTGATGGCTCGACTTGATAACCAACACACTGGCGGCGCTGTCACTGCAGTCGACCAGCATGCCTTGGCTGGCACAGACTCGGCCCTGAATCGCCAGGGTACCGGCATCGGCTTCACTGCCGGTGGGAATGGTCAGTCCATCCAACTGATACTGATAGATACCATCACTGCCGGACAGCGGTACCACTTCATGCACCCTAATTGAGCGGGCAGAGCGGGTGGCGTAATCAAAGCTGGTGCCCCAGTTGGCGTAGACCCTGAGATCGTTGACAAACACCTGCTTGTCGGCGCTGTCGTTATAGGCTGCACCTGTCTGCGGGTTACTCAGCTTGAGCGAGAAGCTCAAACTGCTGCCGCTGACACTGGCGTTGGTGACCTCGGCCTTGAATTGCTCTAGGGCCGCCATGTTCTCCTGATTGGCATGTACTTCGCGGGTCCAATCCGGATTGTGGCAAGCGACACAATTGCTGTTATCCGCTTGCGCCGGATGACCTTCGCCTTTGATGAAGTCGATATTGTTATGACAACTGCCACAGGACTCCATGGTTGGCACCCGGAACCAGTTGTGCTGTTCGCTGAGGGTTTCATCCTCTTTATGACAAGTCTGACAGTCGGACAAGGGTTTGGGAAATCCGGCCAGATGTTTGGCATGGATCATTTGCGGGAAGATGTTTTCCGGATTGCTGACCCGAGTGGCATTGTGGCAGGTAACACAGGTTTCCACCTGGTTATAGTTACCGCCGTGAAACGCCAGGTCATTGTGACAGCTGTTACAGGTGTCGATGGAGACAATGTTGCGGCTGTAGGCCGGAGCACCACCAGGGGGCTGCCAGTCGTAATGGTCATTGGTTACCGGCAATGCTGTGCCATCGGCCAAGGTATCACCACCGAGTTTGATCACTACTCTGTGAGTGGCTCCGGCGATTTCAGCTATTTCATTCATCCCGTCGAAAGGGGCACTGAAACTGTAGGAGTAGTTGCCATTTTTATGGTCAACATAGGTGCCAGGGCAGCTGCTGGAGCAGGTCTCGGCGGTGAAATACTGCCACTCACTGCTGTTCCCGGCCCCACTGGTGCCTTCCGGTAACAACTGCGCGGCAATGAAGCGCCCGGAGGGGATACCGACTACCGGCTCGTCATCCTGATTGGTGACCCGGTAATCTACCCGGGTAATGCCCTCTTCGAGAGCCGTTTCCTTGACCTCAATATTGAGCTTACTGATATTCATCGCCGGCTCGCCGCCCGGTTCGCCTGGGGTTCCCGGGTTGCCATCGTCACCTCCGCAACCAGAGAGAGCCAACATGGCGGTCAGCAGTGGCGCGCCTAGGTAAAACAGGTGAGTTTTTGGGGTGTATTCCTTTGACATCGCTCTTCGCCTCTTGCTCTTATAGGGAGTAACTCAGTGTCAGCCCCAGATAGTGGGCGTTATAGTCCTGGCCAAGATCTCCAAAGCTGAGTACGTTGGGGATGCTATCCGGGGTTAATCCCTGATTGAGCCAGTCACTGTCCTGATAGTGTTCAAACAACCAATCCAGCCTCAATGCCATCTTGTCGCTGAAGTGATACTTGGCAAAGGCGTTGAAGGTATGACGGCGTGAATAATAGTCGCCGTAATCCAGAGTGAGCCCCTGGCTGACATCTGTGTCGCTTTCGCCTTTTGAGTATTGCCAGTCGAAGCCCAGATCCAGTTGTTTATCCAGCAACTCGTTATAGTAGATGCCGAAGCCAGCGACAGTGCTGCTGTCGCTGGCACGGCTGTACCAACCGCTGGGGCCGAAAGAAGCTGAGCCGGTTTGATCTGTATCCTGCCAGTCCTGATTGAGCCAGGCATTGAGGCCAAACTGGGCTGAGAATTGATAGTTGCCACTGAGGCCATAGCCCCAACTGCTGACTTCATCCAGGCCGATAAGCGTCTCATCATAGTCTTGCTGCTTGTGATTCAGCGCCAGGCTGAACGACAGGGCATCGCTGAAGCGGTAATCGTTTTGCAGTCGCAACAGGGTTTGCTTGCGATCTGCCAACCAATACTGACGCATCCAGGGATTATTGGGGCTTTGGCTCAGCTCGGATGCCTGATAACTGCCGCCACTGCGCTCACTGAGTTCACCTTTGAACCACAACTGCCAGTCGCGGCTGGCACGCAGGTTCAGCTTGGCAAACACGCTGGATTGGAACAGGGATTCGCGCGCCAGATCGCTATAGCTGTGGTGTTCATACTCGTAACCTACGTCAAGAGACAGGGCGCGGGTAAAACGGTAGTTGAAGGCGATATCGGCTCTTTGGCGGGTGTGGTCATAGGCCGCGGGCGTGGCGCTGCCCTGGTGCCAGCTGTCACTGCTCACCTGTGGCCATTCTTTAAATTGTGTCTTGTTTTCCCGGTCGCGATAGTCATAGCCGGCGCGAACCGACAAGCCTCTGCTGAGGCGGGTGGCATACTTGAGTTTGAGTTCCAGCACGTCAACCTGCATGTCGCCATCGATTGCGGGCAACTGGGGTGAAGGACCATTGATGGTGGCCGGTAACAGCGCCTGATCCTGAGACATGCGGGTGAATGCCGTGTGCATCAATATTTGATGTCCGGCCTCGGATAACTGCAGATCGGCACCGACCCTCAGCGCCTTGTTGTCCGGATTGTCGGCGAGTTGGCCATTATAGGCGGCGCCGAATGTGGGAAAGAAGGCGTTTTCCCAATAGAGTGCCTGATAGTCGTTGCTGTATTGGCTCAGGGTCGAATTGAAGCCGGCCAGCCAGCCCTTTCCTTTGAAATAGAGTTTGGCTTCCAGCTCGTCAGTACTGTCATCCACCCGGGTGGCCAATGCCATGGAGTTGGTAAGAAAGTTGCCGTTGGTTTGGCGGGTGCCATCACGTTGCTCGTGACGGTAATTGAGCCCCGCTTTATAAAAGCTGCCCAGGTAATGGGCATCCAACGTGAAGCGATCCCGCTTCATTTCCAGTTGCTGGCTTGTCAGGCTGTCATCAAGCCCCGGCATTTGCGAGGTGAGGGCGGCCGCTTGCCAGTTGTCCGGCAACATCAGTCTGTTGTCCTGATTGATATAGGGGCTCATGCCATTGTCCGGGCCGAAGTTGGCCAAGGCGCGATAACCCAGACGGATATCAAATTGGCCGGGTCTTCCGGTACTCAGGCTGGCACTGCCGGTGTCATAGCCCAGTTTGTCGGCTTCAATGTGGGTACGGTAACCCTGTTCACCATAAAAGACGACATCGCCGCCAAGGTGCCCAGTGGCGCCATCGGCATCTGTGCCACTACTGTTGGCAAACACCGCATTGTCGCCATCATTGTAGGCCACACCGGCTTCGAGCGTGCCGCGGCTTTCCTGTGGCAACTTGCACTGGCCGCAACTCCACTTGTCTTGCTTGAGCTCGGCGCGATTGGCCTGTTGCAGCGAATAGCCACCGGCCCAGGCCGGCTGCAGTGCACAGGCTATGGTGAGCGCCAGCAGTGATAGTTTCATCTGTGTCTGTTTCTCGATAACCATACTCAGCTCCTTATCGCTGCAAGAGTTTGCCGGATGGATGGTTGGAACCATGCACCTGGGTGTGGCAGTTCAGGCAGGAGTTGCCGGCGTTATAGGCGTTGGGCATCAAGCCGGTTTGCTCATTGGCCGGGAAGTAGGCTCTGGCTGCATGACCGTCGGAGGCATGGCATTGCTGACACAATTGAGGCGGTTTGGCCAACAGCATGGCTTCGTTGACGCTGCCATGAGGGTTGTGACAGCTGGCGCAGTTGTCTGTAACCGGGGCGTGTTCCCACAGCTTGGGCCCGCGCTTTTCGGCGTGGCAGCTGTAACAGTTTTCATTGACCGTCATCTGCTTCAGGCTGGCGTCCCCCAGACTGCCGTGAGGATTGTGGCAGTCGCTGCAAACCATCTGCTCTGTGCGTATCGGGTGCGCGGAACGTTTGTGAATGTCGGCACGTTGCTCTGAGTGACAGCTGCTGCAAACGGCGACTTCGGTTTCACGGCTCTGGATGGGATCCTGGCCTGTATGCACCTGGTGACAACTGGCACAGGCAACTCCGGCCGTGTCGTGGTGGCTGGCACTCCAGCCCAGACGCTGCTCATCCTGGTGGCAACTGAGGCAGACGCTGTTTTGCTTGTCGGCCGGGACCGGCGAGTCGGCACCGAAGGTGATCATCGGCTCCTTGCCGCCGCGGTTGTGTTTCCCCATCGGGCCGTGGCAGGCTTCGCATTGCAGATCGGCCATAGGAGATTGAGAGAGGTTGGGATTGCCGTGGACACCATCAAAAAGCGCCATTACCTTCTGGTTCTTTTTGTGACACATCAGGCAGCTGTCAGCACCCTTGGGGGAGTATTTGCCTTCGGCAAATTTCTTGTCCAGTGTGGCTTCAACCTCGGCCGGGTCCTGGTTGTCCCACGGGGTAGCTTTGGCCGGGAAGGCCAACAATAACAATAAGGGGAGAGCGCAACCCAACCCCCAAAGGCTTGGTTTACTCGAGTTATCCATTTTCATCATTCCATCCTGAGCGCGTTCATTGCCGATTTATAGTTATTAGGCATGCATCAGTAATTTACCGAATTGCTAATGTTAAAGAATAGAGCAAAAAAGTGACAAAGCGATAACTTTTTGATGATGCTTATGGGTAAAGAAGGCTGATTTAAAAAAGAAAACAACAAAGTGTGATCCATGCCTCGTTTTGGGTATGGTGTGTCTTTGTTCGAATTTGGGATCCGCCGCAGAAAAAGCCACGGTTCAGTTACTTTTATTTGCAGTTAAACGGTTTATTCCAGCTA
This sequence comes from Shewanella sp. VK101, assembly GCF_056497865.1. Taxonomy (NCBI): domain Bacteria; kingdom Pseudomonadati; phylum Pseudomonadota; class Gammaproteobacteria; order Alteromonadales; family Shewanellaceae; genus Shewanella; species Shewanella sp. VK101. The sequence continues at coordinate 2,931,831 of NZ_CM151402.1, read as the reverse complement.
GCTTTTGTCCCATAATAGCCAACACAATTGAAAACTATTATCGTTACCAGTTGAAAAGCTTGATCCAGATAAAGTTCTTATTTGACTGTTTCAGGTAGAATCGAATCATTACCCGCATGCTTGCATGCTGTTTTCAGTGGTAGAGGCAATGAAGTTAAGTGAATTGAAACCCGGTGATCGCGCCATGATTTCCGAAGTTGGCCATCTGGATCTGCCTGCAGTGGTCAAACGCAAGCTCCTGTCCATGGGGATCACCCCCAATACCTGTTTTTCTTTGATCCGCCGTGCTCCCATGGGATCCGGGTTGGAATTGGACATTCGCGGCAGCAAGTTGTGCATGCGTCAGGATCTGGCACAGATTATAGAGGTGGAAAAGGCCAATGACTAAGCAGTTCCATTGTGTCACTGTCGGTAATCCCAATGCCGGTAAGTCGACATTGTTCAACGCCCTGACAGGTGCCAATCAACAGGTAGGTAACTGGTCCGGGGTGACAGTCGAGAAGAAGACCGGCCACTTTTCGCTTAATGGCGATGATGTCTTTCTAACCGATTTACCCGGCATTTACGATCTTCTTCCCGCCGGTAGCAACTGTGATTGCTCGTTGGATGAGCAGATTGCCCAGCAGTATCTGGCCAACCAGAAAGTAGATGGCATTATCAACCTGGTGGATGCCACCAATATCGAACGTCACCTGTATCTGACAGTGCAACTGCGTGAGCTGGGTATTCCCATGGTTGTGGTGCTCAACAAAATGGATGCGGCGGTCAAGCGCGGCATTCGGGTCGATACCCAAGCCATGAGTCGAGAGCTGGGTTGCCCCGTAATAGGCGTGACTTCAAGAGAAGCCAAAGACGTCGAGCGGGTCAAGGAACAGGTGATAGAGCTGCTGGAAGGGCGGGTTTCAGAGTCGCCTTTGATGCTGCAATATGACGCCACCATTGAAACCGGTGTCACAGCCATTATGGGCAGCGACAGTCAATTAAGCCGGGGCCGGGCGCTGGCCATGTTGGCCAATGGCTTGGGCTGTGGTTCTTGCCAGAACAATTTGCTCGATGAACAGGTCTCCAGAGTGACGGATAAACTGGCACTGGAAGGCAAAGACATAGAGATCATGGTGGCCACCACACGTTTTGACTTTGTTGAGCGTGTATACAAGGGTTCGGTCAATGCCGACGGCCAGCTGACCTTGAGTGACAGGCTCGATAAGTTGGTATTGCATCCTGTGTTGGGTATTCCGGTATTTTTGCTGGTGATGTACCTGATGTTCATGTTTGCCATCAACGTGGGCAGTGCCTTTATCGACTTCTTCGATATCAGTGCCGGCGCGCTGTTTGTCGATCATTTCGGGGCTTTGCTGACCAATATAGGAGCTCCTGCCTGGTTGGTGACTCTGCTGGCCGGTGGTATAGGTCAGGGTATTCAGACGGTATCGACCTTTATTCCGGTTATCGCGGCGCTGTTTTTGGCTTTATCTGTGCTGGAAGGCTCTGGCTATATGGCCCGTGCCGCCTTTGTGGTTGACGGCCTGATGCGCCGTATCGGCCTGCCCGGCAAGGCCTTCGTACCCATGATTGTCGGTTTTGGCTGCTCTGTGCCTGCCATCATGGCGACCCGCACACTGGGCAGTGAGCGTGAACGTATTGTCACGGGTATGATGGCGCCCTTTATGTCCTGCGGTGCCAGATTGCCGGTATACGCCTTGTTTGCGGCGGCCTTTTTCCCTGATTCAGGTCAGAACCTGGTGTTCGGTCTCTACCTTATCGGTATTTTGGCTGCGATAGGCACAGGCCTGCTGCTGCGCAAGACCTTGCTGCCCGGTAACAGCAGCGCCGTAGTGATGGAGCTGCCAAGCTATGAACTGCCCAAGCTCAAAGCGGTGGCTTCCCGCACAGGTAAACGTACCAAGAGCTTTATTCTCGGTGCCGGCAAGACAATTGTGGTTGTAGTGACTCTGCTCAACTTTATCAATGCCATAGGCGTTGACGGCAGCTTCGGCCATGAAGACAGTCAGGAGTCTTTGCTCAGTGTCGCCAGTCAGAAGATCACTCCGGTGTTCTCGCCCATGGGGATAGAGGAAGACAACTGGCCGGCTACTGTTGGGATAGTTACGGGTATCTTCGCCAAAGAAGCGGTAGTGGGTACGCTCAATAGCCTGTATAGCACAGCTGATGGCGGTGATGGCGAGCTTACTCCATTGATGGACAGCTTCTCCGAGGCGCTGGCGACGATTCCGGCCAACCTGTTCGGCATAGTGATGGAAGATCCGCTCAAGCTGTCTGTGGGCCATGTTGAGGATAAGACGCTGGCTGCCGAAGAGCAGGGGGTTGATCAGTCCACATTCGGTGCACTGCAGGCAGGATTCAGCGGACAATTGGCTGCCTTCTCCTATCTGCTGTTTATTCTGCTCTACACCCCTTGTGTGGCCGCCATGGGTGCACTGGTGAATGAGTTTGGCAGTCGCTGGGCAACCTTTGCCGCGACCTGGACCTTTGCACTGGCTTACGGCAGTGCCACTGTGGTCTACCAAGGTGCGACTTTTGCCGAGCATCCATTGCAGTCCACCGCCTGGATAAGCTTCTTTGTCCTCGCCCTGATTGGTTTCTATATGTGGCTGAAGCGTAAAGGCCGCAAGACCCAGGAGATCATTCCGGGTATAAAGATAGTGACTGAGTAAGGTCGCAGATAAAAAGCAGCCATCTTGGCTAATGCCGTTCACTTAGTGTGAACGGCATTTTTCTTAGGCTTAATGGGATACTTGTTTTTACTCATTTTTAACGCACGTGGATAGGCTCTATCCCGTTTCCCATCAAGCTTGAACTGCCTCGCATTACGCACTATGTCCAAGACCTCTCTCGGAACATTCCCAGGCATTTGAGATGACAGCTGAGTCAGTTTAAAAATGATATAACTCGATGCATCTCTAAAGCTTAATTGGTTCGGATGTAACGACGGTAAGCTCTTAGCCATCAACACCATCTTGTATCTGATGAGGTTATAGGCCAACAGTACTCCCCACAATTCTTGGATAACCAGCTCTGGCAATTGACTGCGTAACGTAAAGCGACTCTCCAGAAGATGCTGCTTCATCTCCCGATAGCCCACTTCTATCTCCCATCGATGGGCATATAAATCCGCTATCTCTGCCCCCGGATAACGCAATGGGTCCGTTAATGAGGTCAAAATGGAAACCGACTTACCTTTTATCGTCTTTGTCAGTAAGCGAGCTTCAATATTGTCAGGTAGCATAGGCCACTTCTTTCTGGCTTGAGGCGTGGTGGCTAACTGCACCAGTTGGTCGTGTTTTCCTAAAGAGCGTACCACTTCATATTGCGTCCCTTTCTTCAACGGCAGCAGCCAGTGGCTGTTCGGTTGAGCCTGTTGCCAGGCGTGCAAAAGTCCCAACGAATAAAAGCCTCTGTCAAACAGCGTCAGGCTGTTATTAGGTATGCTTGATATCAGTTCAGCGGCTAAACTCATTTCACTGACAGCAACAGAATCAAAGGCACTGTTCAATACCAAGTGGCTACTTAACTCCATCATGCAAACCATGCGAATTTGAGGATAGGCAGCATCACCAGAAGCGTTGGCGGTTTTGGCGAACACCTGATTGTTTTGCTCACTATCAGGTGTTCGCCATACGATACCATCGACACCGTAGAGGTTGAGCCCACACCAATGCGGATGTTCTGCTCTTTCATGCCAGGTCTTGGCACTTCGCTTAAACACATCCTGAACAACGTCAGAGCCCAGCCGCTTGCGCGCTTGCGTGACAGCACTGCGCGCAACGTAATCCACCTCTTGCGGTAAGACGATATCAAGCTTATTGATGAGTGAGCGGACGGACTCGCCTCTGAACAGAGCCATACCAATCACCGCCCAAATCATGGCATCCATAGGTAACTTACGTCGCCTTAAACTGGCAACACCATGTGAATCAAGGCACGACTGAATTAAATCGGGCTCAAGTACATCGGCCAGACAGGTGAATTCGGTAAGACGGTTGATATGAGTACGCGCCAAAGCTTCTGAAAGTTGCATAAAAAAATCCGATGACATGGGGTCATCGGATTTTGATCCTTTCAGTGAGATCGTCAAGCGATCTGTCTTAACTGATCGGCATTAGCCATCTTGGCTGCTTTTTTGATCACGGCGCCGGGTTTGACGAAGTGCGCCGCAGTTTTTATTCTAGAAGGATTGTAACCGGGCATGATCTGTAGGATCATGCCTCTTTTCGTTAGACAGCCATTGTTCGCAAAGAGGAATTTCATGAGTCATGTGGACACCGAAGTACGTCCAAGTAACTTCATTCGCAATATCATAGATGAAGATTTGGCGAGCGGTAAGCACACCAATGTGCACACCCGTTTCCCACCAGAGCCTAATGGCTTCCTGCACATAGGTCACGCCAAGTCTATATGCTTGAATTTCGGTATTGCCAGGGACTATCAGGGCCAGTGCAACCTGCGCTTTGATGACACCAACCCGGAAAAAGAAAACATTGACTATGTAAATTCCATTAAAGCGGACGTGCAATGGCTGGGCTTCCAGTGGGCCGGTGATATCCATTACTCGTCAGACTACTTTGATAGCCTCTACGGTTATGCCGTTGAGCTGATCAAAAAAGGTCTGGCTTATGTGTGTTTTCTCAATGGCGAGCAGATGCGCGAGTACCGCGGCACTTTGAAAGAGCCGGGCAAGAACAGCCCTTATCGTGACACCGGCGTTGAAGAAAACCTAGCACTGTTTGAAAAGATGCGCGCCGGTGAATTTAAAGAAGGCGAGTGTTCACTGCGGGCCAAGATAGATATGGCATCACCTTTCATGTGTATGCGCGACCCGGTAATCTACCGGATCAAATTCGCTCATCACCATCAGACGGGTGATAAGTGGTGCATCTATCCCATGTACGACTTTACCCACTGTATCTCTGATGCGCTGGAAAATATCACTCACAGCCTTTGTACGCTGGAGTTTCAGGATAACCGTCGCCTCTATGACTGGGTGTTGGATAATCTGGATGATTTCAAGATCCCCAACCGTACCCGTCAGTATGAGTTTTCACGCCTGAATCTGGAATATACCCTGATGTCCAAGCGTAAGCTCAACGAGCTGGTGGTACGTCAGTTGGTCAATGGCTGGGATGATCCCCGCATGCCGACTATCGCCGGTTTGCGCCGCCGCGGTTACACCCCGGCCTCCATCCGTGAGTTCTGTGATCGCATCGGCGTGACCAAGCAGGATAACCTGGTGGAAGTGGGTATGCTCGAAGCCTGTATCCGTGAAGAGCTCAACGACAATGCCCCGAGAGCCATGGCGGTTATCGAGCCGGTTAAGGTGATCATTGAGAACTATCCTGAAGGGCAGTTGGAGCATGTCAGTGCGCCAGTGCATCCCAACAAGGAAGAGCTGGGTAATCGTGAGCTGGCCTTTGGCCGTGAGCTTTATATCGATGCGGCCGACTTCCGTGAAGAAGCCAACAAGCACTACAAGCGTCTGGTGATGGGCAAAGAGGTGCGTCTACGCAACGCCTATGTGATCAAAGCCGAGCGTTGTGACAAGGATGCCGACGGTAAGGTCACCACCATTTACTGCAGTTATGACCCTGAGACTCTGGGTAAAAACCCTGCCGATGGCCGCAAGGTCAAGGGCGTGATCCACTGGGTCGAAGCCAGCAGCGCTGTGCCTGCCGAGTTCCGCCTCTATGATCGCCTGTTTGTCGATGCCAATCCGGCAGCGGCAGAAACTGTGGACGAAGTGCTGAACCCGGAATCTTTGGTGGTTAAGCATGGTTTGGTTGAGGCTGGTCTGGTGCAAGCGGAGGCCGAGAAGGCCTATCAGTTTGAGCGTGAAGGTTACTTCTGTGCCGACAGCAAGGACTCAAGCCCAGATAAGCTGGTATTTAACCGCACCGTGGCATTAAGAGATTCATTCGCTTAAGTCAGTACCATTCTGTAAAGCTGTGGCTGACTAGACTTGTTTTTCGCAAGCTTAGTCAGCCGTCGGCTTCACAAGCCCGCTTATTTCCCTCTGCGCTTTAAACCGTTTCCAGGCCAGTGAGCCGATATAGAGCACCCATGGGACTCGTTCGCACCTTCCCTTGAATAACTGGTTAAGCTGCTCTCGATTGATATCAGTAAAGACACAATCATTCTTCAACAGATGCTGAAGTGATAGGGATTATTTAAGCGTTAACAACTTGGATGTATATAAGGTATCTAAATGTTGATTCAACAAGCACATGAAGTCGAAGAAGCAATAAATAATGGTGACATAGAATCAATCAGGAACGATCTGGACTTTAGGGTATTGACCTCGATAATTGAGAGTAACAGGTTTGATCTAGTCGAAATAATTTACAATCATTTTAAAGATACCGAACCTATGGAGCAGCTAATTTTTAATGCTGTTGTCGAGAGTGCCGGTGTTGATATCACCCCTACGGCCATCCAGTGCCTCAACTTCTTAAAGTCGCTCGACAAAGGAATATCCTATGAGTTCGACGATGAAGATGCTCTCTATCATATGTGCCAAATCCCCGGCAGGGTTGAACTATTCAAATTAATGCTCGATATGGAGGCAGACATACCTTGGGGTTATGTTTTACAGGTGAGCTGTAACTTTATTTGTCGTGATACCATTGAGTTTTTGATTGCCAACATTCAAGTATCCAACGAAGAGCTTAATCTTGCCTTTGGCTACTTGGTTAATGCCAGTGTCACTTCCTGTTATCATGAAAACTCCGATCAAACCGAAATAATTTCATGGTTTATAAACAAGCTCAATGTGGATGTGAACTTAACGACGGACAGTGATTATGCATGGGCGTATTTGGATTGCTTCATTAATGCACCCAATGCGGCTAAACACTTTTACGTTGAGAGATTTAACTCCGGCATTATCAATTCGGAAGATTTTTGGGCGAAGTTTATTGAAGCTTATCTTGAGGATCAAAAGTTCAAGCAAGCATTTGCTCAAGCTTTTGAAGACCTAAGGAATAGCAGCATAGATTTAACTGAGTTGGCCACATTATTTGACCGTTTGGGCCATGACGCGCTTGCAAAGGAATTACTGAACTAGGGCTTGGCCTGTAAGTTTGTACAGAGCAGATGTAAGGCTTCTTAGCAGTTCTGCATGACGGATATCTCCTGCTTACCCAACACATCCTGGGTTCCGTTGGGGGGATGCTATATGGCTAGGGCTGAATTGGACGTAAGAAAGGCGCTCAAGGAGCGCCTTTTTCGTCTCTGGTGTTTTGATGACTGCTTTTATTATTGCAGTATTGGGCCGAGTCCCATGCTCCAGAGGATCACGCTGCTGGCCATCAGAGCGACCAGGAGCACCAAACCTGCAGTCACCACAGAGCTGGCATAGATAAAGCCTTTTTCCTCGGGAATATTCATTATGATAGGGACCCCGGTATACAGCAGGTATACAGAGTAGCTAAGGCCTATCAGTCCTATCACCATAATAAACCAAAGCTCTGGATAGAGCGCCGCCAGTCCCACCATAAACAGTGGGGTGGCAGTATAAGACGCCAGTTCCAGGCACTGGGTAAAGTCCGGATGGGCATCAAAAGTTTGTCCCATCCAGTAGGCCAGGTAGGCGAGGGCGAACACACCGAATACCAGGCCGCAATACATGCCGGCGCACATGATGAAGCCGCTTTGGGCTGTTAGAAACAAGGGTTCGCCGGCACCTGGGTTCCAGCCGATATGCACGGCGGCGATATAACTACAGACAGAAGGGATGAGCGCAATGAGTAGCAGGTGACTGAGACAGCTTTTAAGTGCCTCATGGTTTTGTTCTATGGTTTGCCATTCCTGTTTGGGATGAGTATACAACCCCATTAAGTGATTCAATACCATTATAATTATCCTTATTCCGCTTTGACTTTTGCTCGTCAAACTGCAGACGAGCGTTTTACCGCTCTGAGTCTATTTATTGAACAAAAACAGCGGGCCGTCAAGTTTGTACTCCGAGAGGCTGTGGGCATAGCATTGGCTTGCTGGTAGACTTGGCGGCCTTGAAAACTCTTGTGGAAGCTTGACCTCAATGCAGCAGTTACTCGCCCCAGTAAAAGAATTCCTGGCCTGTGAAACCCCTGACAGCTGGATAGCAGCTGCCAAAGAGGAGCATAGACTGGCCGAATTGCTGATAGATCACTGTAATTGTGAGCTTAAGGCGGCGCAGACGGCGATGTTTTTGGTCCGCAAGTATGCGGTGGACAAGCAAAGTGGCGAGCAGTTGCTAACCTGGGCCAAGCCTTACGAAGAGTTTGTTTATCACAACGACAGGGATATGGCGGCATTTCTGGCCAGAGAGGTGAAGAAGAACGAGTTGATTGGTGAGTTGACGCCCAGGGCGGGATTCCCCCATGGCTTTGAGCTCATCGCCAAGATGATCCGCCTTATCAAAGAGGAGTTCCACCACTTTGAACAGGTTCTGGAACTGATGTTGGCGCGCAATATCCCATACAGCAACATCCGCGCCGGCCGTTATGCCAAGGGGATGATGAAACACGTTCGCACCCATGAACCTGCGACTCTGATAGATAAACTCATAGTGGGCGCCTTTATCGAGGCCCGCTCCTGTGAACGTTTCGCCAAGCTGGCGCCTTGGCTCGATGATGAGCTTAAACGTTTCTATATTTCACTGCTGCGTTCTGAAGCGCGCCACTATCAGGATTATCTTTCATTGGCCGAGGTGATTGCCGGCGAGGATATCAGCGCCAGAGTGGCCTATTTTGCTGAGGTGGAAGCCGAGCTTATTCTAGCGCCGGATGATGAATTCAGGTTTCACAGCGGGGCGCCGCTTTAAACTACTCGATATTGCGCCTACATAGATAAAGATGCCGACAGGGTCGGCAACTGCTGGATTGGAAGGGTTTTATAGGTTATCAGGGCTGGCTAGGTTCAATGTGAGCCGACTCAAGCTACACAGATAAAACTCGAACCGAATGAGTTCAGTTAAAGCCGGGTCTGCTGGCTTTATTCTATGAAAGGCAGGCTGGTCAGTGCTATGTTGTCGGCACTGATGCTCAAGACACTTCCCTGTTCATACCAGTCTCCCACTACCAAGCGCTGCTTATTACCCGCCAATTGATGGATATCCGGTCTATGGGTGTGACCGTGGATCATCAACTCGGCGCCAGTGCCGGCAAACAGTTCATCCACCGCGCTCGGCTCAACATCCATTATCTCAATGCTTTTCAGCTGATTCTGCATCTGGCTGTTTTGCCTGAGCTTGGCGGCAATATTGCTGCGGGTCTTCTTCGGCAGATGGCGGTATATCCAGCGGGGCAAAGCCATATTGCGAAAACGCCGAAAACGCTGGTAGGCCTTGTCCAGAGTGCAGAGGCTGTCGCCATGCAGCAGCACTGTCTTGTGGCCATAGAGATCCAGTCGATACACCTCGGGCAGTAAGGTTATCCCCGCTTTGGCGGCGTATTCTTTCCCCAGCATAAAGTCGCGGTTGCCGTGGATAAAGTACACCGGCAGGCTGCGGCTGACTTCATAGAGACGCTTGGCCAGCGCCAAGGCAAAGGGCTCGGCCAAATCATCACTGACCCAAACCTCAAACAGATCACCCAAGATATAGAGGGCGTCGACCTGTTCAAGACCGGTATCGAGAAATTGATAGAAGGCGTTGAGGATATCTTGGCGATCGGCACTGAGGTGCAGATCGCCGATAAAGAGAGTGCGCATTCAGAAGTTATCAGTCTGCTATGGTCACTTTCTCGATGATCACGGCTTCCAGAGGCACGTCCTGATGCATGCCGTGGTTGCCCGTGCTCACGCCCTTGATGGCATTGACCACGTCCATACCTTCAACCACTTCACCGAATACACAGTAACCCCAGCCTTGGATGGATTCGTTTTTGAAATCCAGGAAGGTGTTGTCGTTGACGTTGATAAAGAACTGCGCCGTGGCGGAATGAGGATCGGAAGTGCGGGCCATGGCTATGGTACCTGTCTTGTTTGACAGGCCGTTGTTGGCTTCGTTACGCACTGGGGCATTGGTAGGTTTCTGTGACATCTGTTCGGTAAAGCCGCCACCCTGAACCATAAAGCCATCGATAACGCGGTGGAAGATAGTACCGTCATAGAAGCCTTCCTGGGCGTACTTGATAAAGTTGGCCGCAGTCAGAGGGGCTTTTTCACTATCCAGCGCCAGTTTGATGTCGCCGTGGTTGGTGTGCAGTGTAATCATGGTCGGATCCTCAGGATAAATTTTGTTGGCGGATTCTAACTTATCCGACTCCGGCTATAAAGGGCAGTATTCAAGAGCTTTTGGCAATGCTAAACTGCCAGATTCGTTTTACCCACTAATCCTATATTGCTGAAGAGAAAGTCGATGTTGAAGATATACAACAGTCTGAGCCGCCAAAAAGAGGAATTTAAACCGATTAACCCAGGTAAAGTGGGTATGTATGTGTGTGGTGTCACCATATACGACTTGTGTCATATCGGTCATGGCCGGACCTTTGTTTCCTTTGACATGATAGTGCGCTACCTGCGTTACGCGGGGTACCAGGTTAACTTCCTGCGCAACATCACAGACGTGGATGACAAAATCATCAAGCGCGCCAATGAAAATGGCGAGAGCTGCGATAGTCTCACCGAGCGTCTCATCGGCCAGATGCACCAAGACTTTGATGCCCTGAACATGCTGCGCCCCGATATGGAACCAAGGGCGACTCTGCATATTGGCGAGATTATCGAAATGGTTGAGGCGCTGATCGCCCGTGGTCATGCCTATGTGGCCGATGATGGCGATGTGTTGTTCAGCGTCGCCTCTTTCCCTGAATACGGCAAGCTTTCCGGGCAGAACCTGGAGCAGTTGCAGGCCGGAGCCCGGGTCGAAGTGGACGAGCATAAGCGGGATCCCATGGACTTTGTGCTGTGGAAGATGTCCAAGCCTGGCGAACCTACCTGGGATTCACCTTGGGGCCCGGGGCGTCCCGGTTGGCACATTGAGTGCTCTGCCATGAACAGCAAACACCTGGGATTGCATTTCGATATCCATGGCGGCGGCAGCGATCTGCAGTTTCCGCATCATGAAAATGAAATCGCCCAGTCTTGCTGCGCCCACGACACGCCTTATGTGAACTACTGGATGCATACCGGCATGGTGATGGTCGACAAAGAGAAGATGTCCAAGTCGCTGGGTAACTTCTTCACCATTCGCGATGTGTTGGCGCATTATGATGCCGAAACCGTGCGCTACTTCCTGTTGTCCGGCCACTACCGCAGCCAGTTGAATTATTCGGAAGACAACCTCAAGCAGGCCAGAGCCGCGCTTGAGCGAATTTACACAGCGCTCAAAGACCTTGACCTGAGTGTCACTGCGGCGCCTGCCGAAGAGTATGTTGAGCGCTTCAAGGCGGCGATGGATGATGACTTCAACACCCCCGAAGCCTACTCTGTGCTGTTTGAAATGGTGCGTGAAATCAACCGCCTCAAGGGCGTGGATATGGCGGCAGCCTCGGCCCTTGGCGTGTCACTGAAACAACTGGCTGCAGTGCTTGGGATTGTCAGCTCTACACCTGAAGCCTTCTTCAAAGGCGAGGGCAGCGACGATGAAGTAGCTGAAATCGAAGCACTTATTGCCGAGCGCAACCGCGCCCGAGCCGAGAAGGATTGGCCTGCTGCAGATGTTGCTCGCGACAGACTGAATGAGCTGGGTGTGGTGCTGGAAGATGGCCCACAGGGGACCAGCTGGCGCAAGAAGTAATCCTTCTTTGCCAATAATCGAAACAAAAACGCCGGCTGTTGAAGCCGGCGTTTTTTATCGCTTGAAATTGAAAACCAAACTGAGGTTGGTTTCAATCTACCCTTAGTCGTGATATTGCTCCGCGGCAAACAGGGTATTTTCCAGCAAGCTGGCTATGGTCATAGGGCCCACGCCACCGGGAACCGGGGTGATATGGCTGGCGCGCTCACAGGCAACATCAAAGTCAACATCGCCCACCAAACGGCCACTGTCGAGACGGTTAATGCCCACATCTATGACTATGGCACCTGGTTTGATCCAGCTACCGGGGATAAAGTCGGGTTTGCCGACGGCAACCACCAGAAGATCGGCGCGGCTGACCTTATCCTTGAGATCTTTGGTGAATCTGTGGCAAGTCGTGGTGGTGCAGCCGGCCAGCAGCAGCTCCAGAGTCATGGGACGGCCCACGATGTTGGAGGCGCCAACCACAACCGCATCCAGACCATAGGTATCGATACCGGTAGACTTGATAAGGGTCATGATCCCCATGGGAGTGCAGGAGCGCAGTACCGGGATCCGTTGAGCCAGACGGCCGACATTATAAGGGTGGAAACCGTCGACATCTTTGTCGGGACGGATCCGCTCGATCACCTTGGATTCTTTAATATGTTCCGGCAGCGGCAGCTGCACCAGAATGCCATCAATGGCGGCATCTTCATTGAGTGAATCTATCAGGGCCAGCAGTTCTTCTTCACTGGTGGAATCCGGCAGATCATAGGAGCGGGAGATGAACCCCACTTCTTCACAGGCTTTACGCTTACTGCCGACATAAACCTGAGAGGCAGGATCAGCACCCACCAGAATAACAGCCAAGCCTGGGATACGTTGTCCCGCTGCTTGACGTGCAGCGACTTTTTGCTTTAGCTGTTGTCTTATGGATTGCGCAATCGCTTTGCCATCTATTAGTTGGGCTGTCATGGGTGTAGGATATCCTTTGTATGGCGCGATGTTGAAAACGGCGCTATTTTACCAGTGAGGCTTGGGAGTGTCATGGACAAACCTGCTCCAGAACACAGAATTTCGTCAAAGCAGCACGTAATTTCGCCAAGCAGATAAAGCGTTTAAAAAAATCGTTGACGCTTGTTGGGTGAGGGGCTAAGATGCGCTCCGTTCTCGAGGCAAGCCGGTTGTAACCGCGCTTGGAGAAAATTTTCGGTGATTAGCGCAGCCTGGTAGCGCATCTGCTTTGGGAGCAGAGGGTCAGAGGTTCGAATCCTCTATCACCGACCAGATTTCAAGGGCAGTGTGGATAGCATTGTCAGTACCGCTTAGGATGCAAATTGAATTTGTAGATCCTGCGCCCGTAGCTCAGTTGGATAGAGCATCCGCCTTCTAAGCGGATGGTCGCAGGTTCGAATCCTGCCGGGCGTACCACTTTCGGTGGTGATTGTAGCTCAGTTGGTAGAGCCCTGGATTGTGATTCCAGTTGTCGTGGGTTCGAGCCCCATCAGTCACCCCACTCTTTTATAAAAAAAGCGACCTTAGGTCGCTTTTTTTATGCCTTTTTCTGTGGCATTGAGGCTCGACTCCACTAAGAACGGTCGATATAATGCTGCGTCTTGATAACAATCAACAATGTGCGACCGGTGCCGGAATTCACTTCTGATGGGCATTTCAGTCAAGTTAAAGATCAAGAAACGAATACCTGAATAGTTGAAACAATCGGCTATTGCAAAGGACGTTAGACACATTTCGAGGTAAAACAATGCAAGTTTCTGTTGAAACAACCCAAGGCCTGGAGCGTCGCCTGACCATCTCTGTTCCTGCAGAGCAGATCGAACAACTGGTTAAAGACAGCCTGCAACGCGAAGCCAAGCGTGCCCGTATTCCAGGTTTCCGTCCAGGTAAAGTCCCAGCAAGCGTGATTGAAAAGCGTTATGGCAAAGCGATTCGCCAAGACATTACCGGTGAAGTAATGCAGCGCAACTTCATTGAGGCCATCATTGCCGAGAAGTTGAACCCTGCCGGTGCTCCTACCTTTACCCCAGGTGCCACTGACGCCGAAAAGTTTGAGTTCACCGCGACCTTTGAAATTTATCCAGAAGTTGAAATCAAAGGCCTGGACGGTATCGAAGTTGAGCAGCCTGTTGCCGAAGTACAACAAGCCGACGTTGACAACATGATCGAAACCCTGCGCAAGCAACACGCGACTTACGAAGCAGTTGAGCGCGCTGCCGAAGACGGTGACAAAGTCGTTATCAACTTTGTGGGTAGTGTTGACGGTGAAGAGTTTGAAGGCGGCAAGGCCGAAGACTTCGAACTGCAACTGGGCAGCGGTCGTATGATCCCTGGTTTTGAAGAAGGCGTTAAAGGCCACAAAGCCGGTGAAGAGTTCGACATCGACGTGACTTTCCCTGAGGAATACCACGCCGAAAACCTGAAAGGCAAAGCCGCCAAGTTCGCTATCACAGTGAAAGAAGTCAAGGGTGCCAACCTGCCTGAAGTTAACGACGAGTTCGCCAAGTTGTTCGGTATCACTGACGGTGGCATCGATGCTCTGAAAGCTGAGATCAGTAAGAACATGAGCCGTGAGCTGGAACAAGCTCTGAAAGCCAATGTGAAAGAACAAGTGCTGAACGGCCTGCTGGCTGCCAACGAAATCGAACTGCCAAAAGCGCTGATCGACGGTGAAGTTAACGTTCTGCGTCGCCAGGCCATGCAGCGTTTCGGTGGCCAAGGTGCCAACATGCCTGAGCTGCCAGCCGAGCTGTTCACTGAACAAGCCGAGCGCCGCGTTAAAGTCGGCCTGCTGCTGGGCGAAGTGATCAAGTCCAACGAGCTGAAAGCTGAAGAAGAGCGCGTACAGGCGTTGATCGCTTCTATGGCTTCTGCCTACGAAGATCCAAAAGAAGTGATCGAATACTACAACGGTAACGAAGAGTTGATGCAGAACATGCGCAACTTGGCTCTGGAAGAGCAAGCCGTTGAAGCGGTTCTGAAATCAGCCAAAGTGACTAAGAAAGATGTCGCTTTTGAAGAATTTATGAACAAGGCTACCGGCCGCGCATAACCTAAGCTTGACTTGCTTGGTTGTTCGCCATTTATAATGGCTCGTATGAGGTCCCTCATGCGGGCCGTTTTTTTATTTAGGGAAAGTTAATGATGCATAACGCGCCAGAATCAGTACTTAATGCACTCGTTCCTATGGTGGTTGAGCAAACTGCCAAGGGAGAACGCTCTTACGATATCTATTCACGTCTGTTGAAAGAGCGGGTGATCTTCCTGGTTGGTCAGGTTGAAGAGCACATGGCCAATCTGATCGTGGCACAGTTGCTGTTTTTGGAATCAGAAAACCCGGATAAAGAGATCTCTCTTTATATCAACTCACCAGGCGGCTCTGTCACTGCCGGTATGGCTATTTATGACACCATGCAGTTTATCAAGCCGGATGTCAGCACTGTATGTATCGGGCAAGCGGCCAGTATGGGCGCCTTCCTGTTGGCCGGTGGTGCCAAGGGTAAGCGTCACTGTCTGCCTAACTCGCGGGTGATGATCCATCAGCCTTTGGGGGGCTTCCAGGGACAGGCATCGGATATCGCTATCCACGCCCAAGAGATACTGGGGATCAAACAGAAGCTGAACCAGATGTTGGCCGATCATACTGGTCAACCGCTGGAAATCATCGAGCGGGATACCGACCGAGATAACTTTATGAGCGCTTCTCAGGCCATGGAATACGGTTTGGTGGATTCGGTTCTGACCAAACGTTAAGGCTGATTTTTGCTTTTGGCTGGGCTATGCTCAGATTGAAGACGCTTAAGTGTATGGCAGTAGAGCAGACTGCAAAAGAGGTAGAGTAATGGGTGACAACAAAGGCAACGGTGATAGCGGCAAATTGCTGTATTGCTCTTTCTGCGGAAAAAGCCAGCATGAAGTTCGCAAGCTGATCGCCGGGCCATCTGTGTATGTATGTGATGAATGTGTCGAGTTGTGTAATGACATCATTCGCGAAGAGATAAAAGAGATTTCGCCCAACCGGGATCAGGACAAGCTGCCAACTCCCCACGAACTGCGTGCTCATCTGGATGATTATGTTATCGGCCAGGAGCAGGCCAAGAAGGTGTTGTCTGTAGCGGTTTATAACCACTACAAACGCCTGAAAAACAGTACTCCCAAAGATGGTGTGGAGCTGGGCAAGAGTAATATTCTGCTTATCGGTCCAACCGGTAGTGGTAAAACCTTGCTGGCAGAGACCCTGGCGCGGTTCCTGAATGTGCCTTTCACCATGGCAGATGCCACCACATTGACCGAAGCCGGTTATGTGGGGGAAGACGTTGAAAACATCATTCAGAAGCTGCTGCAGAAGTGCGACTATGATGTCGACAAGGCGCAGCGTGGTATTGTCTATATCGATGAGATTGACAAAATCAGCCGTAAGTCAGATAACCCTTCCATCACCCGGGATGTGTCCGGTGAAGGGGTGCAGCAGGCACTGCTGAAACTGATTGAAGGTACTGTTGCCGCCGTACCTCCTCAGGGTGGCCGTAAACACCCACAGCAGGAGTTCCTGCAGGTTGATACCTCCAAGATACTCTTCATCTGTGGCGGTGCCTTTGCAGGCCTTGAGAAGGTGATTGAGCAGCGCTCCCATGTGGGTAGCGGTATAGGCTTCGGCGCCCAGGTTAAAGGCCAGGCCGAAAAGGCCACCATTACCGATACTCTGCTGCAGGTTGAGCCGGAAGACTTGGTCAAATATGGCCTTATTCCTGAGTTTATCGGGCGTTTGCCTGTGGTTGCGACCTTGGGTGAACTGGACGAAGCAGCTCTGGTGCAGATTCTGTCTCAACCCAAGAACGCCATCACCAAGCAGTTTGCCACTTTGTTCGAGATGGAAAATGTCGAACTCGAGTTTCGCGATGACGCCCTTAAGGCGATAGCACAAAAAGCCATGTCCCGTAAGACAGGGGCCCGAGGTCTGCGCTCCATCGTTGAAGCGATACTGCTGGATACCATGTATGACCTGCCGTCCATGGATAACGTGGTCAAGGTGGTTATTGATGAATCTGTGGTGAAAGGTGAGTCAGCGCCTATTCTTATTTACGAGAATAATGACTCCCAGGCTGCTGCCGGTGACCAATAACTGAGCAACAAGCTATCAAGTTGAAAATTAAGGAGTCCACTAGGGCTCCTTTTTTTGTCTTTACCATTGAAAGCCGGGAAAGCGTCCCAATATACTCTCTGTAATCTTTAACTGAAACGGAATCGAACTATGACCCTAGAGCGTGAAGCGCGAATCGAATTGCCCGTGCTGCCACTGAGAGACGTGGTGGTCTATCCCCATATGGTAATTCCGTTATTCGTAGGACGTGAAAAGTCCATCCGTTGTTTGGAAACTGCCATGGCGCAGGATAAACAGATCATTCTTGTGGCGCAGCGGGATGCGGATCTGGACGAGCCTGGCATAGACGATATTTTCGACGTAGGTACAGTCGCTTCCATTTTGCAGCTGCTGAAGCTGCCCGATGGCACAGTCAAGGTATTGGTCGAAGGCGGCAAGCGCGCCCGCATCGAACGCTATACCCAGGAAGAAGAGTTCTTTGTTGCTACCGCACACTACCTGGAGTCCGAAGCGCTGGACGACAGGGAAGAAGAGGTGCTGGTTCGCAGCGCAATCAGTCAGTTTGAAGGCTATATCAAGCTGAACAAGAAAATTCCTCCCGAGGTGCTCACTTCGCTCACAGGTATCGAAGAAGCCGACCGGCTGGCCGACACCATGGCAGCCCATATGCCTCTCAAGCTGGCAGACAAACAGTCTGTGCTGGAGATGGTCAAGGTCGGTGAGCGGCTCGAGTATCTGATGGCTATGATGGAAGCGGAAATCGACCTGCTGCAGGTTGAAAAGCGTATCCGCTCCCGGGTCAAAAAGCAGATGGAAAAGAGCCAGCGTGAGTACTATCTCAACGAGCAGATGAAGGCTATCCAGAAGGAGCTTGGCGATCTCGATGAAGGCCACGACGAATTTGAAAGTCTGAGCCGTAAGATTGAAGAAGCCGGCATGCCGGAAGAGGCCAAAGACAAGGCGTCTGCCGAACTCAACAAGCTGAGAATGATGTCACCCATGTCGGCCGAAGCCACTGTGGTGCGCAGTTATGTTGACTGGATGACCTCTGTGCCCTGGAAACAGCGCTCCAAGATCAAGCGTGACCTCTCCAAGGCCGAACAGGTGCTGGATACAGATCACTATGGCCTGGAGAAGGTTAAGGAACGTATCCTTGAGTATCTGGCGGTACAGAGCCGGGTGAAACAGCTCAAGGGGCCTATCCTGTGTCTGGTTGGTCCGCCAGGGGTAGGTAAGACATCCCTGGGGCAGTCTATTGCCAAAGCGACCGGCCGTAAATATGTGCGGGTAGCGCTGGGCGGTGTGCGTGATGAAGCGGAAATCCGTGGTCACCGCCGGACCTATATAGGTTCTATGCCGGGCAAGATTATCCAGAAGATGGCCAAAGTCGGGGTGAAGAACCCACTGTTCCTGCTCGATGAAATCGACAAAATGAGTTCGGACATGCGCGGCGATCCGGCCTCGGCTCTGCTGGAGGTGTTGGATCCAGAGCAAAACGCGACCTTTAACGATCACTACCTGGAAGTGGATTACGATCTGTCCGATGTGATGTTTGTGGCCACCTCCAACTCGATGAATATTCCGGGCCCCTTGTTGGATCGGATGGAAGTCATCCGTCTTAGCGGTTACACCGAAGATGAGAAACTCAATATTGCCAAGCAGCACTTGCTGCCGAAACAGATTGAGCGTAACGGCCTGAAGAAGAATGAAATCACAGTCGATGACAGTGCCATTCTCGGGGTGATCCGTTATTACACCCGCGAAGCCGGGGTGCGGGCGCTGGAGCGTGAGCTGTCGAAGATTTGCCGTAAAGTGGTCAAGCAGATCATGCTGGAGAAAGACACCAAGCACGTGGATGTCAATCAGGATAACCTCAAGTCGTTCCTGGGGGTACAGCGCTTTGACTATGGCAAGGCAGAGTCCAAGAATCAGATTGGTCAGGTGACAGGTTTGGCCTGGACCGAAGTGGGCGGTGACTTGCTGACCATTGAAGCCACCTCAGTGGCCGGTAAGGGCAAGCTCACCTATACAGGTTCTTTGGGTGATGTGATGCAGGAGTCTATCCAGGCCGCAATGACAGTGGTTCGGGCGCGCGCCGAGCAGTTGGGGATCAACCCTGACTTCTACGAGAAGCGTGATATCCATGTGCACGTACCCGAAGGGGCAACTCCGAAAGATGGTCCATCAGCCGGTGCCGCCATGTGTACCGCGTTGGTTTCCAGCCTGACGGGTAACCCGGTCAAGGGTGAAGTTGCCATGACAGGCGAAATTACCCTGAGAGGAGAGGTGCTGCCAATCGGTGGCCTGAAAGAAAAACTGCTGGCGGCCCATCGCGGTGGTATCAAACTGGTGTTGATACCCAAGGAGAACGAACGGGATCTGGAAGAAATTCCGGCTAACGTAGTGGCAGACTTGGATATTCGTCCGGTTCGCTGGATAGATGAAGTACTGCAACTGGCGCTTGAGCGACCAGTAGAGGGCTTTGAAGTGGTTAAAAATTTGGGCTAACGCAAGAAAATGTCCTATGCCACTAAAAAAAGTGAAAAAAGGGGCTTAACAAAACCCAGACCTGTGGTAGCCTAGGTCTGTGGAGAGCCAGTTGTGCCAAGCCCTTGGGGCAACTGGCTTTGAGCTGTATCCAATTTAAATTCTTTGGTTTTCCGACTGAGCTTGAACTTTGGTATCAAGCTTGTTATAAAAGCCTCCGCAGACCGCTCTAGAGAAGGATTTGGTTGCGGCGCGAAAACTACATTCAAGGGGATGACATGAACAAATCTGAACTAATCGAGAAAATCGCTTCTGGTGCTGACATTTCTAAAGCCGCTGCCGGCCGTGCACTGGATTCTTTCATCGCAGCTGTGACTGATGGTCTGAAAGAAGGCGACAAAATTTCTCTTGTTGGTTTCGGTACTTTTGAAGTGCGTGAGCGCGCTGAGCGTACTGGTCGTAACCCACAGACCGGGAAAGAGATCAAAATCGCTGCAGCTAAGATCCCTGCATTCAAAGCAGGTAAAGCTCTGAAAGACGCTGTTAACTAATTAACATCGCAGCCTTTGTAGGGCTTTCGTAAAGACTAAGCACTGCCTGGCAGTGCTTTTTACGGATTGGGAAGCGCCGGGTTAACCGACGTTTCGGAGTGTGAGGATAAGCTGAAGTAGCGTCTGCAGACTCCATTCATGTTACAGATAGGCGCATCCCACAAGAGATGCGCCTTTTTTTTACTATTAATCGCATAAGCGAGACGTCTGATGTTAGAGAAGATTCGCGAAGGGTCACAGGGCGTAATTGCCAAAGGTATTTTGGTACTGGTGATACTTTCCTTTGCATTTGCTGGTGTAAGCAGTTACCTGGGTTCCTCCTCAGTGGCTCCGGCCGCCACAGTCAATGGTGAAGAGATTTCCACAACCGAACTGGACCAGGCCTATCAAAGCGAGCGTGCCCGTCTGGAACAACAGCTGGGTGAGATGTTTGACGCCCTGGCGGCCAATGATGCTTACCTGGCCAGTATCAAAAAAGGCGTGCTTGAACGTCTGGTAGCGCAAAAGTTGCTGGATCAAGCTGCCGCTGAAATGGGCTTGAGAGTGTCCAATGCCCAAATCATAGAAGCAATTAGACAAGAGCCTGCTTTCCAGACTGAAGGCAAGTTCGACAATGATCGCTTCGAGGCCATTCTGCGCCAATTGGGCTATCAGCAAGCTGCTTTCCGTGAAAGCATGCGGGTGGACATGACTCGTCGTCAGCTGATCAGCGCCTTGATTGGCAGTGAGTTTGTTCTCAATGGTGAGGCAGAATCTCTGGCCAAGCTGCAGGGACAAACCCGTGATATTCGCTATCTCTTGGTTGATGCCGAGCCTTTCCTGGGCCAAGCGACAGTGACCGAAGAGGAAGCCAAATCATTCTACGACACCAATCCGGCTCAATTTGAACGTCCGGAGATGGTCAGCCTGGAATATGTCGAGCTTAACGCCAAAGATCTGGTCGATGGTATCGAGGTCAGTGACGAGCTAGCCAAGACTTACTATGATGAGCACCAGAATCAATACCAGACCGCAGAAAAGCGTTTGGCAGCCCATATTCTGATCGACGCCTCGACCGACAATGCCGAAGCCAAGGCAGAGGATATCCATAAGCAACTGGAAAACGGCGCCGATTTCGCTGCGCTGGCCAAGTCTGATTCCCAGGATACCCTGAGCGGTGAGAAGGGGGGCGAATTGGGTTGGTTTGAGCCTGGTGTGATGGATCCCGCTTTCGATGAAGCCCTGTTTGCACTGAACAAGGGTGATATCTCTAAAGTGGTCAAGACACCTTTCGGTTTCCATATCATCAAACTGCTGGATATTCAGAGCGGTCAAACTGCGCCTTTCGCTGAAGTGAAAGACAAGATAGTTGAGCAGATCAAGCAGGAAGAAGCTGTAAAACAGTTCTATGGCCTGCAGCAGAAACTGGCCGATACCAGCTATGAAATTCCTGATAACCTGCAGGAAGCGGCCAAGGCCGTTGGTGCAGAGATCAAGACTACCCGACTGTTCGGCCGTGACAACGCGCCCGCACCTTTCGATAAGCCTGAGCTGTCTAAGGCTGCCTTCTCCAGTGATGTACTGGGGGGCATGAACAGTGAGCTGCTTGAAGTGGATCGCAACCATGTCGTAGTTGTTCGCGTTAAAGAGCATCAGCAAGCCGGTACGCTGGAATTCGCCGAGGTTAAGCCTGCCATTGAAGCGCGTCTTAAACAGCAAAAAGCCAATGAGATTGCCCGTGACAAGGCACAGGAATACATGGTCAAGCTCAAAGAAGGCAATGCCGACACTGCGCTGCAAAGCCGCGCCAACCTGGGACGTTTCACCCAGGATGTAGATTCCGCTTTGGTGAGCAAGGCATTCCAGATGGCCAAGGCTAAAGAAGGCTTGAGTGTTGATACCGTGTCTCTGGCAACCGGTTATGCGGTAGTGGTACTGGATGCAATCCATGATACTGAAAGCGCACCTGCAGATCAGGTCGCGGCCATCAAGCAACGTCTCAACAGCCAGTTTGGTGAGAATGACTATCGTGCCGTTATCGATATGCTGAAGGCCAAGGCCGAGATCATTTATCCACAAGGTGATGAGTAACTTGACTCATTGATTTAACATTAAAAAACCGGTCCAAGTGACCGGTTTTTTTATCTCCAGCGTTTATGTCCAGCGGTTAACTAGGCTGCTGGAACTTGCGGATAAAACGGGTTAATCCGGCAAGCGCCAGTCTATGGGTGGCTTGCCTTTGGCTATGAGGTAATCGTTGGTCTGATTGAAATGATTGCAGCCAAAGAATCCTCTATGAGCCGAGAGCGGTGATGGGTGAGGGGCCTTTAAGATAAGGTGTTTGTTGCCGTCAACCCGCTGGGCCTTGAGCCCGGCATGCTTACCCCAAAGCAGAAACACTACGTCTTCTGTGTATTTATCTATGGCCTCTATCACTCTGTCGGTAAACTGCTCCCAGCCGAGATGGGCGTGGGAATGTGCCTGACCACGTTCGACACTGAGCACAGTATTGAGCAGCAACACACCCTGACTGGCCCAGCTGCAAAGATTGCCATGGCTTGGATAGCTGAAGCCTGGGACTGTATTGGCCAGCTCCTGAAACATGTTCTGCAATGATGGCGGTGGCATCACCCCTTTGGGTACTGAGAAGCACAGGCCGTGGGCCTGCCCTGGACCATGATAGGGATCTTGCCCCAGGATCACCACTTTAACTGCCGATAGTGGTGTATAACGCAAGGCGTTGAAGGTATCGTTTTTGGGAGGGTAGATGGCCTTTCCCCGGGCGCGCTCGGCGTCGATATAGGCCAGAGTATCCCGAAAGTAGGCTTGTTGTTTTTCCGGGCCCAGCACTTCGGCCCAACTGATGTCCTTATGCATAACTAAAAAAGCAGCGCCTTGCGGCGCTGCTCATCTATTACTCGTCCACACCCAGCATCACGCTGCTGGCTTTGATCAGTGCGTATGCACTGTCACCCACTTTTAGCCCCAAACGCTCACAGGAGGCCTTGGTGACCACGGAAGTCAATTCGACACCCGGAGCCAGTTCAATGGTGACTTCGTTGTTTACAGAGCCTTCTTCGATGGCTTTGATGGTGCCGCCAAGACAATTACGTGCACTGATTTTCATTGGTTTTCTCCCGAAAGAACGATTAGCAGGATCAAGAGTATAAACCGAATTGCCATTAAGTTGGGATGCTTCGATAACAAATTTGAGCGTCAGAGGAGATTGAAATGACGCCAATGTCACGCCGAAAGTAGATACAGGACGCTGGTCCCCGGATGACAGGCTTATGCTGGCAATAAACCTGGTCAGCGCCATTGCTCGCAGTCAGAGTACCACGGGGACTTATTCACACCTTTTAGTCTTTATCGAATAAGGTCCTCATGGCGTGGTTGATTTCCGGATAGTTGAATTCAAAGCCGTCGGCCTGAGCATGAACCGGCAATACAAACTGACCCTCGGTCAGCAGGGTCGACATCTCACCCATGGCCAGTTGCAGGGCCAATGCCGGTGCCGGCAGACAAGCGGGGCGGTGCAGCGCTTTGCCGAGGGCCTTGCTGAAGTCGCGATTGCTGACAGGCTGAGGCGCAGTGGCATTGTATATGCCACGGCAGGCTTCATTTTCCAGCAGAAATTCAATAAGGCGCAGCAAGTCTTCGCGCATTATCCAACTCATTCCCTGACGGCCATGGCCAATCGGGCCACCAAGGCCCAGTTTGAAGGCAGGCTGCATTTTGGCCAAGGCGCCGCCATCCTTGCCAAGCACTATGCCGATACGAAAGATACAAACCCGAGTGAGATCGGCAACCGCTAGGGCTTTTTGCTCCCATTGGGCACAGACCCTGTGGCTGAACTCATCATGGGGCGTGGCGTTTTCGTCTATGGGCTCCGGCCCCTGACGCCCGTAAAAACCCACCGCCGAGGCGCTGAGAAAGACTTGGGGTTTCTTTTGGCTGTTGCGGACAAGTGTAGCCAACTGCTCTGTGATGTCCCAGCGGCTGTGGCAGATCCGCTGTTTCTGCTCATCGCTCCAGCGTTTGGCAACTATGGGTTCACCGGCGAGATTGATGATGGCATCTATCTCCTCAAGCAGTCCGGGTGTTTGCAGCGAATCTATGTAACGGGTTTGTGCCAGCGCCAGCTTTTGCTCGGCCGCCGCGGGGTTGCGGCTCAAAATAGTCAGCCTATGGCGTTTTGCCAGCCGCTGCGCCAGTTCTGAACCGACAAACCCGGTTGCACCTGTGAGCAAAATATTCATGCTTTCTCCCTGAATCACTGAAGGTTTCTCCAGAGTATAGACGGACTTACACCGGCTTACGGTAGCTCAGTTGCAGTGAAACCGAGTCGGCATATCTCAAGGCATGGGGCTTGTCGATTTCCACGCTGGCGAACTCTACCCATTCATGCTCGCTGGCCAGTTCCAGTACTTTCCCTGTGAGGTGTTCAAGCAGGGAGAAGCGGTTGTCTTCCACCAGGTTAATGATCGCCTTGGTGATGGTGCGATAATTGAGCGCGTGCTCCATGTCATCACTTCTACGCGCCTTGTCGGCACAGTAATGGATGCAGACATTGATGATCACATCCTGGCGATTGTTGATTTCCTCTTCCTTGATACCGATAAAAGTGCGCAAGCGCAGGTTTTTAATGCGTATAATAGCTAATTCGGGTTTCATCATGTCACTACTTTTTGTTGTTGATGCAACGGCTGATTGTGACAGAGATCAACAAGGAATTTCAATTATGTCATCAGCCTATCGTCCGTCCATGGCGCTGAAAGGATTTGCTGTCATGGCCTGCCTGGTCATAGTGCTGGCGGGAATTAAGGCCGCCAGCGCCATAGTGGTGCCTTTTGTGTTGTCAGCCTTTATTGCGGTTATCTGCAGCCCGGCCATCAATGCCCTGAGTCGTTACCGCGTGCCTCGAGCCCTGGCTGTATTTGTGTTGGTGGCGATCATTTTGTTACTTGGGCTTTGGCTGGCCTCTGTGGTGGGCAGTTCCATCAATGAGTTTTCCCAGCAATTGCCTCAATACCGGGCGCAGTTGGTGGAGCAATTTGCCTGGATATTGGACAAGCTCAAGGAGCTGAATATTCACATCTCCAAAGAGAAGGTGCTGGCCTATCTGGACCCCGGCATGGCCTTGTCTTTGACCACCAATACGCTTTCCGGCGTGGGCAATGTCATGGCCAACCTGTTTCTGATCGTGCTGACCATAGTCTTTATGCTGTTTGAGGCACAATCTTTGCCGCGTAAGGTGCATCTGGCGCTGGATGACCCCGAGATGCGTTTATCCCAGATTGAGCGCTTCTTGCAATCAGTGAACCAATACATGGTGATCAAGACCCTGGTCAGCCTGGCAACCGGTGTTATTGTCGGTGTCGGTCTGGCGCTGATGGGGGTGGATTATGCGCTGCTCTGGGGCGTAGTGGCTTTTTTGTTTAATTATATTCCCAATATCGGTTCTATCATCGCCGCCATCCCGGCCGTACTGCTGGCCTTTGTGCAGTTGGGCGCAGCGGGTGCCGGCGGGGTTGCCGCCCTGTATCTGGCAACCAATATGGTAATGGGCAATCTGGTAGAACCCAGATTCATGGGGCGCGGCCTCGGGCTGTCCACCCTGGTGGTATTCCTGTCGTTGATCTTCTGGGGCTGGCTCTTGGGCTCGATCGGCATGTTGCTGTCCGTGCCGCTCACCATGATAGTCAAGATAGCGCTGGAATCGAGCCAGAGTGGCAGTTGGCTGGCAATCTTGCTCTCGGACGATGCCAGTATTGCCGTGCGGGAAAATGCCGATAAAGAAGCGGTATCCAATGCCGAATAAAGGCAGAAATAAGAAGTTGAGGATTTCATGCAGTTATTTTTGGAAGCCATCACCGACCTGACACCAGGCGATGAGTGTGGCCGTTTGTTTCATGGTCGCGGCGGCCGTTATCCAGGCGTTGAGCACTTATGCCTGGATTGGTTTGAACCTGTGGTGTTGCTGACCGCCTTTAAACCCCTGACGCCGGAAGAGCTGGCGCTGGTTACCGAGCGTCTGCAATTACGCTGGCAAGCCTTGGGGCTGGCACTGAATCTGGTCTATCAATACCGCGCCGCCGGGCAGACCCGCACCGAGCTCATTGCCGGCGAGATACCCGAGCCACATCTGGCCAGCGAGCTTGGCTGCCGTTATCAATTGCATCTGTTACGGGGCCAGAATCATGGTTTGTTCCTGGACATGCGAAACGGCCGCGAGTGGGTGATGGCCAACAGTGCTCAGCGGAAAGTACTGAATCTGTTTGCCTATACCTGTGCGTTTTCGGTGGCGGCCCTCAAGGGCGGCGCCGATGAGGTGGTCAATATGGATATGAGTAAGGGGGCGCTCGGCATCGGCAAGCAAAACCATTTGCTCAATGGGCTTACTGCCGGCGCCCGCTTTCTGGGGCATGATATCTTCAAGTCCTGGGGCAAACTTAAAAAACTCGGGCCCTATGACTTGCTGATTGTCGATCCGCCCAGCAACCAAAAGGGCAGCTTTGTGGCAACCAAAGACTATCTGCGATTGCTGCGTCATCTGCCGCAACTCTTGAACCCGGGCGCCGAGCTGTTGCTCTGTCTCAATGCGCCTGAGCTGGACAGAGCGTTTTTGCAGAGCCAGGTCAGTGACGCCGCACCAGAACTTGAGTTTGTCAAACAGCTGGATAACCCACCGGCCTTTGCAGACCGGGATCCTGACAGGGCATTGAAGGTGTTGCTGTATCGCTATGAGGGAGAACCGGACTCGGATACTCAATAACTGAGGCGTTCAGAGATCAGGGATTGGCCGCCTTCTTCCAACAGGGCGGCTATGCCTTCAACATCAAAACTGCTCAAGCCGGATGCCTGGTGCAATAGCCTGTCCTGGACATCCAAGGGCATCTGCATCCTTTCCATAAACATGCGCATTCCCAATATATCGCCACTGGCCAGCAGGGTGGCGAGGGTTCGTGCTTCAAAGTCGACAATATGATTCATGGCGTCGTCCTCTTGCTGATTTACGGGCCGGGGAGGCCTCCTTTAAGCAATAGCAGTTGCAGCGCCCGCCGCTAGACCCAATGTGTTTAAAAAATTTCGCCTCAGAACCCAGGGGCATATCAAACTGAAAGTCTTTCAGCACTTCCTACATAACCGGTGGATATTTGAGCTTTTGAAGGTGGTTTTACCAGTTTGGGGTAACGAAAGTGAAAGTTTTCTGTAATTCTTTCTCGGGCCCTGTTATACTGGCGCCGCCTTAGGGGAAACACCCTGGGCTCCGAAAAGCCGGAATCGGGCATAAAGTGTCGTCGGGACCTGAACTTAACAGGAATCCAAGAAAAAGATACGCCCTGTACCCTACAGAATAGACTGGAGTTGTTATGGAAATTCATGAGTACCAAGATGCTTACTACCAACTGCAGGATGAAGTGATTGAATCACTTCCGGTAGAGAAAGACGAAGAAGCGTTTTTGGATTAAGCCTCAGCCAGGCAGCTCAAATCTTGAAAAAGCGGCAACCTCAGGGTTGCCGCTTTTTTTGTTGCCATTGAATTACGGATGAGTCATTCGAGGGTGGAGCCGGGGTAATAATGCTCGATAAGTTGGGTCAATATCCGCTGCTGTTGAGCAAGCTTTTGTCTTTGTGCCTGGCGCTGCAAGCCTTTGAGTGCATGATGCTGAGGCTTGATTTCAATACCCTGGCTCTCGCTCAAGTGCTTGAAGCGACTGACCACTTCAGTCACGCTGAAATCCTCGGCGAATATATCCAACTGTTGCGAGTGCATCAGCCAGCGAATACCTTGATAGACACCTATGTGAGGCAGGGAGTGATGATCTTCGTCACTGAAGAACTCGCTTTGAAATATAAGTTGCTGAGACGGCAGCGCCGACAGATGTTTGGCCAGCGCCAGATTTCGCTGTTTGTGGTAGTCATTGCGGCCAAGTCCGGGGGTGGTGGCCTGGTTACTTATCGCCATGTACAGGGGCTTGCCTGTTAGCTTGCCCTGAGTGAGTGCCTGCTCGAGCTCATCGGCATAAGTCGGGCTGTCGTACCAGAGACTGGCATCCAGCACCAGGTAAGCATTGAACATAGGCTGTTGCCGGCGCAGCGCCTCCAGTGCCAACAAGCCTCCAAAAGAGTGACCGATAAGCACAGTAGGGCCGGGCTGCCCAAGCCTGGTATTCAGCCAGGGGTTAAGTTCCTGGTCGAGAAAGTCGAGAAAAGCGCCGGCATTCCCCGATTGCTGATAAAGCGGCCCTGCGGGTCTACCACCGGGTAGTGTTTCCAGTTTCACCGGAGTGAAGTCCCGAATACGGTTACGGTTGATGATGCCGACTATGACGCCTTCAGGTATCGCAGGATTAACCCCCGAAGCCAGATAATCCAGCATGGGCGCAAGATGCTCAAACTGCTGCTCGGCATCCAGGATCACATAACGGGCAAAGCTCTCGCTGTGCCTGGCGTCCCAGTGTTTGGGAAGGCGCAGTAATACTTCCCGCGATTCTCCCAATATGTTGGAGTTCAGCGTCAGTCGCTGTTGTTTCCCGGCGCCTTCTTTATCCAGGCTTTGGGCGCTGCAGCCTACCAGCAGACCGAACAATAGCGTCAGAGAGATAAACAGTGATTTTTTCATGGAAATTTTTACTCGGTAAAGGTGACATTTTCAGCTTGAAATTCAGCCCTGATGGGCTTTTGAGTGGCCTGGCTCACATTCGCATCATTACATTGTAAATGATAACCAATATCATTCCTATGTTGTAAAGATTATGCTACTTTTTCGCGCCATGGAACCAGGGGCTTTACCTGGATTTACCCAAAAGCAATAACTTACAAGGCGCAATCGTCGCCGCGATAATCGGGGGAATAGAATGAAACTGGATAAGTGCCGCAAACTGCTTACCTTGAGCCTGGTCGCCATGGCTGTCAGTGGTTATACCCAGGCAGATGAAGGTGAAATGGAGCATATGGTCGTTACTGCCAGTGCCAAGGATCAGCAACTCAGCACTGCACCTGCCTCAATCTCGGTGATCGATGCCGAAGCGATTAAGCTGATGCCGGTCAAAGATCTGGGGGATGTGCTGAGAAACAGTGTCGGCGTGAATGTGGTGACCAACGACTCGGGCCGAAACAGCATCTATATCCGTGGTATGGATGAAGACTATGTACTGATGTTGATCAACGGCAAGCGGGTTTCTTCTTCCAATGGTCTGTGGCGCGGCGGTAACTTTGACTTGACCGCTATCCCCATCGACGCCATCTCCCGGGTGGAGATTGTCCGCGGCCCCATGTCGGCTCTCTATGGTTCAGATGCGGTTGGCGGGGTCATCAACGTGATCACCAAGGCGCCAGATGATGACTGGCAACTGGTACTCGACAGCGAGTACAGTTGGATGCAGGACGGCGAGGGCGGTGATCGCAGTCGTACCAACCTGTTTGGCTCGGGCAAACTCACAGATAATCTGGGGCTGATGTTCACCGCAGAGGTGGCCGAGCAGGACGCCTGGTTGATGCCCGAACTGACCCCGAATCAGGACACCATAGAAGAGCGCAAGACCCGCAAGCTCTATGGCTCGCTCACCTGGCAGTTGGCAGACAATCAATCGCTGGACTTGGATTATCAATACGATAATGACAAGGTGCCCTTGACCACTTTTGCTGCCAATTCAAAACGCGAGCAGAAGATAGAGCGCAACACCTTTGCTCTGACTCACAGAGGCGAGTGGAGCTGGGGTGGCACCGAGCTTTTGGCCAACCTGGAAAAGTCGGATATCTACGACTACAACAGTCGCTATTCGCTGCAGCCCCCTCTGGGACGCGACATCGAAGAGAAAAACACTACCTTCAGAGGCTCAGCCTTCTTTAACCTGTGGCAGCAGGACTGGACAGTCGGCGCCGAGTACTTTGAAACTGAAGTCGACGATCCTGTGCAATATCCACTTACCGGTGGTGACAGTGTTGAACAATACTCGCTGTTTATTCAGGATCAGTTCGATTTCCTGGATGATTTCACCCTGACCCTCGGCGGCCGCTACGAAGACAACGAAAAGTACGGCAGCCATTTCAGCCCCAGGGCGTATCTGGTTTACCGTGCTTCGGATGCACTGGTGCTCAAAGGTGGTGTCGGCACGGCATTCAGGGCTCCGGCACTGTTTGAATCATCTCCGACTTTCTCTTCAGTCAGTTGCCGCGGCGCTTGTACTGTAGTGGGCAATGCAGATCTTGAGCCCGAAACCAGTGTCAACTATGAGCTGGCAGCCTTGTGGAGTCAGCCTTCCTATGAGCTGTCTGCAACCTTGTTCCATAACAAGGTGGAAGATCTGATCACGGTTTCGGCTTGGGATGGCTCCAGCCCAACCCGTACTTACTACAACGAATCCAAGGTGACTTTGCAAGGGGTAGAGCTGACCGCCAGCGTGGATATCACGGCGGATCTCGGTCTCAAGGCAAACTACAGTTATCTCGATACCGAGACAGGTGACGGTGATGAACTCACTGGTCGTCCACGCCAGAGTGCCAATGTGCAACTGGATTGGTATCTCACCGACGATTGGCAGCTGTATGTTGCCGGTAACTATTTCGGTTCATATTTGGATAGCAGTGCCGTGCGTCAGGATGGCTACAGCCGCTTCGATATCGGCAGCAGTTATCGGGTGAACGATCACCTGAAACTACGCGCAGGGGTAACCAACTTTACCGACGAGCAACCGGCCGAGGAAGACACCAACAGCGATATGATACTGCAAGGCCGTGCCTTCTTTGTCGGTGTCAGCCTGAGCCTCTAAGCATCTGGGCCTACTCCCGGCCTGAATCCTTTAAATAGCCAGGATTGCAATAAGAAAAGCAGCGACTTGTCGCTGCTTTTCTTTTGGCCAACATTTTATTTCTCCA
This sequence comes from Shewanella sp. VK101, assembly GCF_056497865.1. Taxonomy (NCBI): domain Bacteria; kingdom Pseudomonadati; phylum Pseudomonadota; class Gammaproteobacteria; order Alteromonadales; family Shewanellaceae; genus Shewanella; species Shewanella sp. VK101. The sequence continues at coordinate 2,901,101 of NZ_CM151402.1, read as the reverse complement.
TCGAAAGGCTCAGGTGATAACCACCAACAGGCATTGAGCCGTAACCTAACCGCAGGCCTTTTGCCCTTTGCCTTTGCGACCATCTTTATCCAGCGGGCAATCGGCGCACATTGGGGTGCAGGGAAGCTTGTGCCGCAGGCAACAGGCGATACGCGGGCTTTGCTGCTGCTTGAGCCTTAGCTTTCGCCAAAACGGATGGGCAATCGGCGTAACATGGGTACGTGGCTGTAGCTCAGCTTGCTCGAACATCTCTCTTATCAATTGCCTACGCCAACTGACGGGCAGTGACAACTCACCCAGATACCAATGCACAATATAGGCTTGATGGCTGAAGTGCAGCTTTGATGGCACTGGCCCCAGCGCTGCCAGACGCTCGACAATCGGAATAAGCAACCGCTCTAGTAAGCTTTCCCAACTGGCAAGTTGCCCGGCAGGAGCCGGATGGCTGACATCCGCATCAAGCAGCAGATAAAAAGTTTCTGCCCGGCCGTTATCAAAAGATTCAAGGTACCAGTTGTCACTGCAAGCTGCTGATGTTATGGCGCGGTTAAGTGCGCTGCCGGGCTGACTGGCAAATAACCACAGCAGCAGGGGGGGTAGTTGCAGGCCGAAAAACCACTGACTCCACATGGAGTGCAGTGCCCGGGCGTCGATCTCGGGCTTTGTGGCACAAGTCGTGGACACCTTGGCTTGATAACTCAGGGCAAATTGCTGCAGCAGCGCCGGGTAATGTGCCTGGCTCAAGACCGAGTTCAAGCTGATGGCTTCTTGGGGTAACTGCTCCAGACTCTCTATGGCCTTGAAGTGCTCGCCATAGAAGGCGGCTTTTTGCGCCAGTAGTTGGTTGAGCTCGCTGGCAATACTCATTCCCATGACGGCAGTCCTCCGGTGGCAGTGTTGGTCGAATCCTCGCCGTCATGGTGTCCGGCAGATCTGGGGTGTGCTCTGGGCCTGGGGATAATCATCGGGCAGTTGGCCTCGGGATCTGTGATTATGCTGGCATTGATATCGAACACCTGTTCCAGCAGGGCCTCGGTCAACAGTGACTCAGGCGCGCCGCAGGCAATCAGCTTGCCATCACGCATCAACAGCAAGTGATCGCCGTAGCGCAGAGCCTGATTGATGTCGTGCAGCACCAATACCAAGGTGCGCCCCTGATCCACCAACGCTCGGCAAAAGTCGAGTACTGCCAGCTGGGCGCGGATATCGAGAAACGAGGTGGGTTCATCGAGCAGCAGCAAGTCGGTTTGCTGCGCCAGCACCATCGCCAGCCAGACTCGCTGTTGCTGGCCGCCCGAGAGCTCGGCCACAGGCCTTTGTGCCAGTGTCGTTAACCCTGTGGCAGCCAGGGCTTGGGCAACCGCCAGCTCATCTTGCTCTGACCATTGGTGCCACAGGCTCTGATGAGGGTAGCGGCCGCGACTGACCAGCTCCTGCACATCTATTCCTTCCGGCAATTCCGGCTTTTGCACCAGCAATGCCAGCTCCCTGGCTCTGGCCTTGTTGCTCATCTGTGCCAAAGGGGTGTGACCCAAGATGACCTGGCCGCGTGTGGGCGGCAGTACCTGGCTCAAACACTTGAGCAGGGTCGACTTGCCACAACCATTGGGGCCAAGGATCACCGTCAGCTTACCCTTGGGGATGGCCAGGTTCATGGCGCTTATGATGGGCCGCTGGCCGTACTCGAGATAAAGCTCATGCCCACTGAGGGCAATGTCATAGTCAGGGTATTGGGTCATGATCTTTCTCCTTTCAGTCCCTTGGCCAGTTGCGGTTGTCCCCGGATTTCGCGGCTCAACAACAGCGCCAGATAGACGCCGCCGATGAGGGCGGTCAATACGCCCACCGGCAGCCTTTGGTTGCCCGGCAGCAATAAGGTGAGGGTGTCGGCCCCTAGCAGCAACAGCGCGCCTATCAGCGCCGAGCGCAGCAGTGCCAGTTGACGATTGCCAAAGCGGGCCAGATGTGGCGCCACCAAGGCGACGAAGGCTACAGGGCCGGCGCAGAGTACGGCTCCCAGCGCCAGCAAGGTGGCAAACAGCAGCGCCAGTGTTTGGCTTTGGCGCACCGGGTTGCCAAGCGCCTGAGCCAGTTCCTGGCCCAAGCTCAGCAGTGACAGACGGCGGGAGAGCAGCAACAGAGCGGGCAGCGCCAGCAGTAACACTGAGGTTATCAGCAGCACATCACCCCAGGTGCGGTGTGCCAGACTGCCGGACAGATACCCCAGCATCTGCTGCGCTTGCTCTCTTTGCACCAGTGTCAGTACAAACTGCACCAGGGCGATGGCAAAGGCGTTGATAGCGATGCCCATCAGCACCAGATTGCGGGAAAACTGCCATTGGCGTCCGAGTCCTGCGAAAAACAGCAGGAGCACAACCCCAGTGCCCAAGAGGGCGCCGGGCAGCAATGGCAGTTCCGGCAGCCATAATAACCAGAGGACGGCGCCGGCACTGGCGCCGGCATTGACCCCGAGAATATCCGGGCTCCCCAGCGGGTTACGGCTCAGACTTTGAAACACGGCGCCGGAGAGTCCCAGCGCCATGCCGGCGCCGAGGGCGCACAGGGCCCTTGGCAGGCGTGATTGCCACAAAAGCCAGTTTTCATAGTCGGAAGCTTCGGCAAACAGGGCCTTGGCAAGGCTCACCGGCGCCAGGCCCTGATGTCCCAGCATCAGGCTAAGTAGCAGTGCACCGACGAGCAAAAGTACAGCCAGCAAGGCAGCCCTTATGGCGCCGGTGGAGGGGGCTCTTAAGGTTATCGGGCCCCATTGCCAGATGGGAAAACGGGTGTGGTTCATGACGCCTCCTTCAGGTTTTGCCCTCGGGCCATCAGGTACAGAAACGGCGCTCCCAGCAGGGCGACCATGATGCCGGTCAGCAGCTCGGCCGGCGGCATCAATACCCGCGCCAACAGATCTGCCAGTAACACCATGGCGCCGCCTATTAAAGCGGCTCCCGGTAATAGCAGGCGGAAATTGAGTGTCAGATAACGCCTGGCCAGATGGGCACTGGCCAGGCCGACAAAGGCCAGCGGGCCGACAATGGCGGTGGCTGCGGCGCACAGCAAGGTGGCACCCAGCCAGGCGAGCAGCCCCTGCCAGCCCTGTGAGGCACCGAGCGCCTTGGCGGTATGATTATCCAGCAGCATCAGATTCAGCGCCGGTGCCAGTAGCCACAAGAGTGCCGCGGCGGGCAGCAGATAGGGCCAGAGCGCATGAAACTCCGGCCAGCCCAGCCCGGACAGGGAGCCCGCCATCCAATACCTGAAACCATCAAATAGCTGCGGGTTCAGCAACACTCTGGCCTGGACATAGGCCCCGAGCACGGCGCTGATGGCGGCGCCGGCCAGGATCAGCCTGACCGCCGCGGATTGCCCCTGGGATTGCTGCGCCCTGGACATCATATACACCAAGGCGCTGGCCAGCAGCGCTCCGGGCAAGGCCTGCCAGAAGAGACTCAAACCCGCTGTTGCGCTCCATAGCCCCAGAGTGACCAGAGAGGCGCTGGCGCCGGCATTGACGCCGAGTAGGCCGGGATCCGCCAAGGGGTTGCGGCACAGCGCCTGGATAACGCAACCGGCCATTGCCAATGCCATGCCGGCCAACATGCCGCACAGCAATCTTGGCAGCCTTGCCTGTAACACCAGCGACAGATGATCGTCTGCGGCCGGTTGCCAGAGCTTGCCCAGCATAGTCAGCGGTAGTGTGCGGGCGCCAAAGAGCAGGTTGGCCAATACCAGCAGCGCCAGTATCGTCAGCAGCCCAAGCAGGGTTACCGCGTTACGTCCAAGACGGTTCTGGGACTGGGTAGCTCCATGTTGCAGAAAGATTTTTGGGTGTGTCATCCCGGCCTCCAATTTTTATTCGATGGCGCGCCTGTATCTGCGTCTGTCTGTGTGTCTTGATGCCGGTATTGGCGAGGGTTTTCTTTTTGCTCTGCCAGGGTTTGTTGCAGTTGCGGCACCAGCTTGGGAATAGCCCATTTAACGCTTAGCAGCGAGCCGTAGGAGCTGGCCATCACCAACGCCGGGTCGGTTATTGCCAGATACCGACCGCGGCGCATGGCGGGCAGACGACGGATAACCGCCATGGCTTCCACCTCGGCTCTGGCCTTGTCCGAGCTGTACCAACTGAGCAGCAGCTCGGCATCGTCCAGCATGTCGGCGTGCTCCAGTCCTATGTGGGCGGCGAAGTGGCCTCGGCTGGCATTGAGCCCAAAAAGTTGTGGCGGCAATACAAACCCCAGCGCCAACAGCAGATCCACTCTGGGATCGCCTGTGACATAAACCGAGAGATTGCCAACTCGACTGGCGGCATTGATATAGGCCAGGCGCACGCCATTGAACTGAGGATTTTCGGCGGCGACTCGGGCGATATAGGCCTGTTGCTGTTTCAAAAGTGCTTTGGCCTGCGCTTCTTTGCCGAGCGCCTTGGCTATCAGTTCCACCTGCTGCTTAACCGGTGTCAGCCAGGGTTTGTCCGGATAGGCGATGACGGGGGCCAGAGCGCTCAGCTGCAAAAAGCTTTCGCGGGTGATACCGGACTGGGGCGCCAGAATAAGATCCGGTTTCAACGCCAATAATTGCTCCACATCCAGTTCGGGGTAACTGCTGATGATGGCGGGCAGCGGCAGCTCTTGCGCTTCCAATGCCTGGCGAAACCAGGGCAGATAACCCTCTGCATCGCCGCCCCAGTAATGGGGTTCAATGGCGATGGGGACAACCCCTAAGGATAGGGTCCAGTCTTCGGCCCCGGCTCCCAGGGTCACTACGCGCTTGGGCGGCGACTCGATACAGCTGGTCCCGTGGGCCGTGGTAATGCAAACAGGATAACCGTCTTGCGGCGGTGTTTGGGCTTTGGTTTGCTGAGGGTCATAACAGCCCGTCAGCCCCAGGCTCAGAAACACGACAAGCGCCAACAGGCGCCTTGCTTCACACAACATATTTGTTATTCGCCCCGCAGTGCGGGGCGCTCCTTATGATGGATAATTTCACGGCATAACGCGGCTCAGAAACGGTAGTCCAGGGTGACGCTGAAGTTACGCGGCGCGCCGTACTGGTATTGGTCATAGAAGCCGAGCTGGCTGTAATAACTCTTGTCGAGCGCGTTATCCAGATTGGCCCTCAGGCTCAATTGTTCATTGAACTTGTATCTCGCCATCAACTTCACCAGGGCATAGCTGCCTTGTTCCACTTCAACCTTTTTCCCGTCCGGTTTTGAGACTTGGCTATAGATGCGGCTCTGCCAGTTGACTCCGGCGCCCAGCTGCAATCCGTGAAGCCAGCCATCAAATTCATAAGTGGTAAAGAGTTTGAGCTGCCGCTCCGGGTTGGTGGTGTTGATCTTTTGCCCTTGGGGATTTTCGGTATCAAACTGGGTGTAGCCCAGGTAAAGATCCCAGTTGTCATTGATGGAGCCGTTGACCTCAAACTCGAAACCCCGGGTCTTGGTGCCGTCGACACTGAGATAAATAGGGATAGTGCTGTTGGGCAGGCTTTCGCCGGTTCGCTCACCAACATTGTCCTGACGGATCTCAAAGGCGGCCAGTGACAAGTCCAGCGCCTCATCGAACAGGCTGGCCTTGATCCCGGCCTCATAGTTGCTGCCCTTGATGGGGTCCAGGTAACGGCCATCGGCCTGAACCTTATTTTGCGGAGTAAAAATGTCCGTGTAGTTGGCATAAAGGGCATATTCATCGCTCAGGGCATAGGTCAGTCCCAGGTAGCCGGTGAACTCACCATCGACCTTATAGTCGTGTTTGGCACCAAAGTTATCCTGATCTGTCTCCCAGTTATCCAGGCGGCCACCGAGCACCATGGACAGGGCATCGGTCAGCTCAAGTTGGGAAGCGACATAGACAGATTGTTGCTTGGTTTCACCCCAGGAGCCGTAGAGCACCTTGTCGCTCCATTGCGGCTTTGGGTAATCAAAGCCGGGTTGGCGGAAGTCTCCCAGAGGTGGCCTGGCGCCGAGTGCGCCATAGTAGGGGTTGGCAAAATCCTGTTTTTGTTGATTGGCACCGGCCACCAGTTGATGGTTGCGGCCAAAGGCATTGAAATTGCCGGACAGCTTGAGATCAAAGGTGTGCTGAGTGCGACTGCCGTCGATAAAGGCCAAAGAGCCGGGGACCATGCCTTCATTGGTGACGGGATCCGGATTTTTCATGGGCCAGAGCACATCAAACTCCAGGCTGTTGTCGCCATAGATATAGCTGCCTTTAAGGGTCCAGTCTGAACTGAAATGATGCTCCAGAGTCACAAAGCTGTTGAGCGCATCTGTCTTGGCGGAGGCCCAACTGGGGGCGGTGGATACATGGCGGTCGTAATTGGTGCGGTTGCCATCACTGTCAAACAGCGGCAAGCCGCCGGACATGGTGCCTTCCGGCCTGGTATGCTGGAAATCACTGCCCAGGGTCAGCAGAGTATTGGCTCCTAAATCAGCCTCCAGGATGCCATACAGGGTTTGCCGCTGCTGCTCATATCTGTGTTGCCAGTTCTCCCTGTCCTGATAGGCCAGCACCACCCGGCCACGGATGCTGGCATCCTGATTGAGGCCACCGGAGAGATCGACCACACCGCGCAGCATGTCCCAGGAGCCGCTGCTCAGGCTGACGCTGCCTTGAAACTCGGCAGTGGGCCGTTTTCGCACCAAATTGATGGCGGCGGAAGGGCTACCGGCACCCAGCATCAAGCCGGTGGCACCGCGTACCACTTCGATGCGTTCGTAAAGGGCGCTGTCCATCAGGTTGTCGCCATAGTTGAAACGGGTGTCATAGGTGGTTGCCACACCATCATAGAGAATGCTGCTGACCGAGATCCCGCGGGCGCTGATGGAGTATCTGTCGTTGTCCGAAGGGCGGGCGTTGATCCCGGCGACACTGGTCATGACATCAATGACAGAGTTGAGCTGCTGATCTTCAATGGCCTTGGCGGTGACGGCTGTGACAGACTGCGGCGTTTCGAGAAACGACAGCTTCATGCCGGTGGCCGTGCTCATGTCGCTCGCCTTGTAGCTTGCGGTTTTGTCTTTGGCACCGACGATTGTCAGTACCTCCATCTCTTTCTCATGGGCCTCACTCTTGTCGGCGGCGAACGCCGGGGCGCTCAATAGCACAGAGCAGAGAAGGGCGATGGGAGTCGGTTTGAAGCCATTAAGGGTTTGCATATTAATATCCATTTCCTGTTACTTCCTGGAAGGGTTATAAGGCCGGGTCTGCAAGACGCTCGGTCTGGGTTGATGTAATGCCAAAGCTGTGGCTGGCGGCAAAGGGGTGCAGCGGATTGTCGATATCGCCGGCAAAGCGCAGGTTCTTCTCCCTGTCTTCGAGATCTATCATCTGCTGGTTGTTATTGAGTTTGATCCGGTTCAGGCAGGTACGGACAAAGGTCGGCTGGAACAGATCGTAGCGGCGATACTTATCGGCAAACTGGGGGTGGGAGGCCTGATAATCACGGACCTTTCCAGCCACCAGAGCCCAGAATCCCTGTTCACTCAGGCTGGTGTGGCTATCGAGCAGCGGCGCCATAAAGCGGAAGATACAGTCGAAAATATCCAGCAGTATGTAGTTGAGTTTCATCTCCTCTTCGAGTGAGACCGCCAGTTGCGCCACTCGTCCCGGCAGCGGCGCACTGCCGTTGAGAATTGCGACTTCTTCGCCTATGTCCTTCATCAGTATGGTGACAGGCACCTTGTCATCCAGCACCAGAATAAGGTTCTCGCCATGGGGCATAAACACCAGATCGTAGGCAAAGAAGGCGTGCAGCAAGGGGGTAAGGTAGAGATCCAGCAGCCGGCTCATCCAGTCGTGGGCGCTCAGGGGGGATGCTTTAATAAGCGCCGCCAGCAGGCTCTGCTGCTGATTGTCCTGGTGCAGCAGGGCCGCCAGGGTCATCAGTTGCTGTCCGGGTTTTACCAAAGGCTCGCCCTGGAAACTGAGAGCATAAGGGCTTTCACGCCACAGTGCCGAGAGCATCTTCTTGTAGGGGGTGTCTTTCTCCAGCGCCTGCTCATAGTATCTGTGGTGATAGCCTATGGCGGCGATTTCCCTGAGCAGCACAAATCTTTGATTGGCAAAGAAAGGGTCGCTGTCGATAAGCTCGGCGACAAAGGCATTGATCTCCGGGGTTCGGCTCATGTAGTAGGGCGATAAACCCCGCATAAAGCCCATATTGAGAATCGACAGCGCCGTCTTCACGTAACAGCGCTTGGGTTGGCTCAGGTTGAAGAAGGTGCGGATGGATTGCTGCACCTGATATTCATCACGGCCTTGTCCCAGGTGAATGAGGCGGTCACGGGCCAGATCGGCGGCAAATATGCGGCTGATCTTTTCGCGCCACTGCCATGGATGAACGGGCATCAGAAAATAATCGTCCGGGTTTTTGCCCTGTTGCCGGATCTTCTGCTCAAATCTGAGCAACAAAGCATCGCCCAACTCATCTTGCAGCAGTTGGCGATAGTCGAGCCCGGCTATCAGCGCCAGGCTGGTATGTTCACTGCTGACCGCCAGCCACTCGAGTTGCAACGGTTGGCCGCTCTCCGGCGTAAAGGCCCTCCAGTCATCGACATCAAAACCTATGCGGCCGTTGTTGGCGACAAACACAGGATGGCCTTCGGTCATGGCCGCTTCTATCTGCTGATAGTCGCAATCCACCAGCTCCTGCACCGGCTTTGCCTGCCACAGAAGTTTGAAGGCCTTGCTGTAGAGGGTGCTGGTGATCTCTTCAAGATAAGTGGGCAGCAATGCATCGCTTATGCCGAGTCTCTCCTTGAGGGCGATGATAAGCAGCATGGCGTCCGGCTGTTGCTGCTCGCCATCTTTGAAACACTCGATGGAATCCGGCGCTATCTGCAGGTGATCCAGCTGATAACGGCGACCGCTGAAGCGGTAGCAGAGCTGACCATCCCGGGTATCCAGCTTGAGCTGCCAACAGGCCTCTTGCTCTGCCTCTGCTGGCAATAACAGCTCTGGCGCTATTAGCTTTTCATGACTGAATTCACTGAGAATTTTCGCCAGCAGATGGCGGCTCGCCTGGTTCCAGATGGCAGGCGTCAGATGGCTGAGACGGGTCTGTTCGATAATGGATGCTGTCATTGTGTGGCTCCTGTTGCCAGTGCGGCACTGAACCCAGGCAGGGTGCAAAAACCCAGCATGGCTTGTTTGTTTTCGAGTTGAATGGCGTGGCTGTAGCAGATGCCTACCGCACGGTTCAGCGGGTGAATCTTTTGGTTGTTGATATCCGGCTCTACCACCAGGCGGGCAAAGCCCAGATGCTGCAGTATCAGAGACACCACAGCAGTGATGGCCTGGCGGCTGAAACCGCGCTGCGGCTTAGTGGGAGGAGCCAGCAGCAAATGCATGCCGCAATCGCCGTGTTGGCAGTCAAAGTGTTTGCCCACTTCATCAAAGCGGGGATCGTACAGCTCGGTATAGAGCACAGGCTCTGCGTCGCGATAGGCCATCAGGCCAAACTTATCTGCAGTGGGGGCGAGCTCAACGCGGCGCTCGGTGGGCGTTAAGGATTGCATACCCCAGAAGGCGGCATAGTCGCGGCCGAGCCAGTCGCTCAGGGTGTCAAAGTGCTCGCTTTCCCGATAGGCACAAAAATCAAAGTCGTTGACCTTGAGGCGCTTGCCCGGCGCAAAGCCGTATCTGGCGCTGAAGCCGGCTGTGTCGGCAGCCGGATTAACTGCTGTTTGAGAGGCCATCAGCTGGCCTCCCGCTGCAAAGCTTGATTGCTGCTTTGCCGGCGTTTGGGCGCACTGGTGTCTTGCTTGGGAATACCAAAGCTCTGGAAGGCAATTTGTTGCTCTATCTCGTAAGGTGCTTTGCCCAGGATCTGCCGCAATATGGTGGCGTTGCGATAGCAGCCCATTCCCAGATCCGGCGAACACAGCCCGTGGGTGTGCAGCCCCAGGTTCTGAACAAAAATTCGCCCGGCCTTGTCTATGTGATAATGACGCTGGACATCGGGATCGCCCTTTTGATCGAACAGCAGCTGCAAGTGGAGCGGCTCGAGAAAGTCCGGCAATTGGTAGCAGTAGCCGGTGGCCATCACCAGTGCCGAACTGGTCAGCTCGAACTCCTGTTCAAGCTCTGTATGTCTGCAACCCAGCAGCAGTTGCTGTCCGTCGCTGTGAACGCTTTGCAGTGCCGTGTTGGTCAGCAGCTGTACATCAAAGTCACAGTGCAGGCGTTTTTGGTAAAGCAGATCATAGATGCTGTTGATCAGATCGGCGTTGATCCCCTTATAGAGGCTCTTCTGTGAGCCGATAAGTTCGCGGCGCTGCGCCTCGGGCAGGGCGTGGAAATAGTCGATATATTCCGGCGAGGTCATCTCCAGAGTCAGCTTGGTGTACTCAAGCGGGAAGAATCTTGGCGAGCGGGTGAGCCAGCGCAGGCGATAACCGTATTTGTCGATATCCAGCAGCAGATCTTCGAAGATCTCTGCCGCGCTTTGGCCACTGCCGACTATGGTGATGTCATTTTGGCTCTGCAGCGCCTGTTTACGGTGCAGATAGTTGGCCGAGTGCAGTACTCGCTTGTCGGCGCCGGGGCAGAAGTGGGGCATCCAGGGTTGGGTACCGGTTCCCAGCACCAGGTGACGGGCGCGCAGGCTCTGCTCTTGGCCACTGATTCTGTCCTGCCCTTTGACCAGATAGGTGTCGGTTTCGGCATCGAAACTGACCCGGGTGACCTTGAAATTGAATTTAAGGTTACTCAGCTCGGCGCAGACCCATTGGCAGTAGAGATTATATTCCTGCCGCGGCAGGAAGAAGCTTTCGCGAATATAGAAACTGTAGAGTCGGCCGGTTTGTTTGGCGAAGTTCAAATAGCTGTAGCGGCTGGTGGGATCGGCCATGGTCACCAGATCCGACATGACAGGGGTCTGCAATCTGGACGATTCCAGCAACATGCCGGGATGCCAGTCGAAACCGGCGCCGGCATCGACAAACAGACACTCAAGACCGTCAAGCGGCTCGGCTAGGGCCGCCAGGCTCAGGTTAAAGGGGCCTATCCCTATGCCCAGGATATCGTAGACTTTGGTTTGCATCAGTTCCTCCTCAGGCGCTGCAAAGCGCGCTGGTCTTGTAGTGACGGGCCTGCTCGCGACCGATTTTGCAGATGTCGGTTAATACGGCTTCGATATCCTCGAGACGGGTGTGAGGGTTGAGCAGGGTAAACTTGAGATATTGGCTGCCGGCCACCTTGGTCGCTGCAATCATGGCGCGGCCTTCACGGGCCAGACGGGCACGGATATGGCGATTGCATTCATCCAATTCGGCGCTGCCGAGTGCCGGGTCGTTGAAGCGAAACACCAGGGTAGTCAGCGACGGGCGCTGCGCCGTCTGCAACTCGGGGAAACGGCTAAAGCTTTCATAAAGCTCGGCTGTGGTGGCAATCAGGGTGTCGAACATTTCGCCTATGGCATCCGGCCCGGCGGCTCTCAGGCTCAGCCACAGCTTGAGGGCATCAAACCTGCGTGTGGTTTGCAGGCTCTTGTTGACCAGATCCGGCACTCCGGCCTGGGCCTGGGACTCAGGGTTGAGGTAATCGGCATGGTAGGTGAGGTAACCGAGCACGCCTTTGTCCTTGACCAACAGTGCCGAGCAGCACACGGGCTGGAAGAAGGACTTATGGAAATCCAGGCTGACAGAGTCGGCCAACTCTATGCCTTCGAGGCGTTGGCGCTGAGTGCGTGACAGCAACAAGGCGCCGCCGTAGGCCGCATCCACATGCAGATAACAGCCGAACTTGCGGCAAAGGGCGGCGATGGGCGCTATGGGATCTATGGCGCCAAAGTCAGTGGTCCCTGCGGTAGCGACCACGGCGATGGGGATCAGTCCTGCCGCTTTGAGCTGCCGGAGTTTGCCCGCCAGCGCCTTGGGATCCATGCGCCGATTGGCATCACAACCGACACTCACCACCGCCTCGTGTCCCAACCCTAAAAGTGCGGCTGCCTTTTGAATGCTGAAATGGCTGAATTCAGAGCAGAGAATGCGGTAGCGGCGGGCATTGGCAGCCAGGCCGGCCAGAACATTGCCTCTGTGACCCGGCTCAAGGCTGCCGGCCAACTCTCTGGCAAGCAGCAGCGCCATCAGGTTGGACTGGGTGCCGCCGGTAGTGAAGACACCGTCGGCAAATCCTTGATATCCCACGCGCTCGCAGGCCCAGTCGATAACCTTCTGTTCAATCAGAGTCCCGCCGGCGCTCTGATCCCAGGTTTCCACCGCAGTATTGATGGCAGAACTCAACTGCTCGGCCAACAAGGATGTGAGCATTACAGGGCAGTTGAGGTGGGCCAGATAATCAGGGTGTTGGAAGTAGATGGCGTGGCTGAGATAGAGCTTGTCCAGTTCGGCCAGAACTTGCTTCATGTCCCCGAGGGGACGGTCGAGATTGATATCGGAAAATGCGCTTTGCAGCTCTTCGGGGCGAATGCCACTGCTGGGGCCATCCAGCCGTTCAAGGCGGTGTTTCAGGGTATCCATGCCCAGTAGCATCAAGCGGGAGTAGTGGTGTTCGGGTGCGATACCAAAGAGTTCAGTGTGGGGAGCGAACGGCAGGTGGCCGGCGGCATCATAGCTCGGGTCATTGCTCGCCTGTTCAGGCTCCATGCTGGGGTGTGTCACTTTTGCCTCCTTTGCGACTGACATGAGGTCAGTCATCAATGACAAGTCACCCAGGGACAGGAACTACTTCGGCCTTTCCCTGGGCCATTCCTTTTTTGCTGTCATCCGTTTCTCAACGACAGCGGCGACAAATTAGCATGCACTCAAATACAAATGCAAATGATTCTCAATTGATTTGTGTAAAGATGTAACTGGTCTGATTAGAAGCCTGTACCGATAACCATAAATTGGTCGGATAAAGACGGCATTTACAGCATTGGGAGCGACTGATTTGAGAGTGGCTGAGTTGAGAGCGATTTGCTCAAGAGTGACGGAATTCCCATTGGCTCCGTCGGCGGAGAGGTAAAGGACGGGAGTCGAAGACGGTGGAGCAAGCTTGCTCAAATATCCTCTTAACTGGGCCGACTAAATTCCCCAACATAGGCACGAATGGAGAATTAACTCACTGCCATATAAGCACTAAACTGAGTATATTCATCACAAGAGGAATTTTTGAGGAGCAGGGGATGAAAGCCACAGCCGGTCGTCCTAAAGGCCATTCAGGGGCCAGGGATGCTTTGATAGAAGCCGCGCGCAGTTGCTTTACCCTGAAGGGGTATGAGCGGGTTTCCACCCGAGAGTTGGCGCGCAAGGCGGGAGTGGATGCGGCGATGATCCGTTATTACTTCGGCTCCAAGGCAGGCCTGTTTGAGGCCATGGTCAGAGACACAATCGCTCCAGTGCTGGAAGCCTTCAAACATTACAATGCCGCGCAAAGTCATCAATCTGCCAGTGAGGGCTCTGCAAACAGCCCTGAGCCCAGCAATAGCCGCCTTGAGCTTGGTAATAACAGCCTTGAGCCCAGCAAGATGAGTCTTGATTCGAGCAAGAAAAGACCCGAGCCAGGTTTTGGCGGGCCATTTGAGCTGATGCAGGTCTATTACCGCGCCATGGCTGCCAACCCGGCCTTGCCCGGGCTTATCATCCAGGTGTTGAATCACAGAGAAGGCAGTGAAGCCTTCGATGCCCTTGCCAGCGTATTCAGTGACATGCTCAGCCGCTCGAGGCTGTGGATCCGCCAGCTTGGGCAAGATCAAGGCCTTAATCCCAACCTGGACCCTACCTTGGCGCGGCTGAGTTTTGTCAGCCTGATGGTGTTTCCGCTGATCGCCCCGGCCCATCTGATGCGGGATTTCGGTGTCGAATTGAATGAAACCTGGCTCAAACAGCTGGCAGAGCACAATGCCAAAGTCCTGCATCAAGGCTTATTGCGCCAGGATATTGCCGCCACCCCAGGCTGTGAGGAACCCCAATGAACAAGATATCCCTGATACTGACAGCGACACTATTGCTGTTGCAAGCTTGTGGCGACAACGGTGAAAGCCGTGCCATGGGTACACTGGAGCGGGATCGTATCCAGCTTTCAGCCCCCGTTGCCGAGCAAATAGCCGATATCCATGTGGCCGAGGGTGACAAGGTCGAGGCGGGGCAGTTGTTGCTGCAATTGGACAGCCGCAGCGCGGCAGCCAGAGTGGCACAGCGCCGTGCCGAATTGGCTGAGGCCGGCGCCAGGCTCAATGAGCTGCAACAAGGCGCCAGGGTAGAAGAGCGGCGGGCGGCCAGAGCCGCCATAGAGGCGGCAACGGCAGCCGCGACCGAAGCCAGACTCAGATATCAGCGCACCCGCGAGCTGTTTGCCGCCAAAGTGGTGGGGCAGGCGGAGTTGGATGCGGCCATCGCCGAGCGGGATCACACCAAGGCCTTGGTCGAGCAGGCCAATGAACACTGGCTGCAACTGGAAAACGGTACCCGCAGCGAACAACTGGCCCAGGCCGAAGCCAGAGTGGCTGCCGCAGCGGCGGCGCTCAAGGCCGAGGAGAAAGCCTTGGACGACCTCAGTCTCAGGGCGCCGCTGGCATCAGAGGTGGACATATTGCCCTGGAAGAGGGGCGATCGAGTGGCTCAGGGCACTCAACTTGTCGCGCTTTTGGCACTGGATAAACCCTATGCCAGAGTCTATCTGCCGCAAACGGCCATCAGTAAGCTTTCCCGCGGCGACAAGCTGGAGGTCTGGGTCGATGGGGTGGAGCAGCCGCTCAAAGGCACTGTCAGAAATATCCGTTCCCAACCTGCCTTTACTCCGTTTTATGCCCTTAATGAGCGCGATCGTGCCAGATTGATGTATCTGACGGATATCGATGTCGAGGGCGCCGAGTCTCTGCCCTCAGGGCTGGCGCTGGAGGTACGACTGCCATGACTCAGTCAGCTGATGCCGGTGCTTCTTCGGCCATTCAAACTCCCCTGGTCATTGAAGCTCATGGGCTGACCCGGCGCTTTGGTGAGTTGACCGCGGTGGATAATCTCAGTCTCGCCATTCCCCGTGGCAGCATTTACGGCTTTCTCGGCCCCAACGGTTGCGGCAAGTCCACTGCGATTCGGCTGCTTACCGGCCTGTTGTTGCCGGATGCCGGTGAGGTGACCGTATTGGGAAAGCCGCTTGCCGGTAACGAAGAGAGGCTCAAGCAACGTATAGGTTATATGACCCAGAAGTTCTCTCTCTACGATAATCTGTCTGTGCTGGAGAACCTCAGATTTGTTGCCAGTATTTATGGCCTGTTCGGCCGCCGCGGCAAGGCGCGCATCGAAGAGCTACTGCATCTATATAGCTTGGAGGGCAGGGAGTCTCAGTTGGCCGGCTCCATGAGTGGTGGTCAGAAGCAGCGTCTGGCACTGGCCTGCGCCACACTGCACTCCCCCGAGCTGTTGTTTCTCGATGAACCCACCTCGGCGGTCGATCCGGAAAACCGCCGCGAGTTTTGGGAGCGGCTGTTCGATCTCTGCGCCGCCGGGACCACTATTTTGGTGTCAACCCATTACATGGACGAGGCGGAGCGCTGCCATGCATTGGCAATCCTTGAGCGCGGCGCCAAGCGGGCCGATGGCTCCCCGGCCGAACTGATGCAGCAGATGGGCGCCAGCGTGGTGGAAGTGAGCGGTGAGCAGCTCAGGGCGCTCAAGCAGCAGTTGGTGGCCTTGCCTGAGGTTGTTTCTGCCGCTCAGGTAGGCACCCGGCTCAGGGTGTTGGTGCGGCGTGATGCCACAGATCCCATCGCCTTTCTCAGCCCCTATTGCGATGGGCGCAAGCTCGCCATGGCGCGCCCCAGTCTCGAAGATGTGTTTGTATCCTGCACCGGAGGTCGACATGTGGGCTAGGATATTGGCAATCATGCTCAAGGAGCTCAGGCAGCTGTCGCGGGATAGGATGACCTTCGGCATGATAGTGATGATCCCTCTGGTGCAGCTGCTGCTGTTTGGCTACGCCATCAATACCGATGCCAGGCATCTGCCCGCCGGATTGGTGGATATGTCCGCCAGCAGCTACAGCCGGGCCTTGGTGCAGGCGGTAAAGGCCACCCAGGTGGTGGACTTCAAGGCAAAATACGCCTCTATCGAACAGGCCGAGGCGGCCATCACCTCGGGAGAAGTGCGCGCCGTGCTCTATTTGCCGGCGGATCTCAATGCCCGTCTGGTGAATCATCCAGCCTTCGACCGTCGTCAAAGCGACAGCCAGCTTACCCGGCCCGTGGCCCAGTGGCTGGTGGATGGCTCGGATACGGTTATCGCCGCCGCGATTCGTAGCCTGAGAAGCATGCCGCTGGATGAGGTGGCCGGTTTCAGCAGCCAAAACCGGGTGCCAAGCTTTGAGGTGGTGCAGTATTTCAACCCGGAGCAGCGCACTGTGGTTAACATAGTGCCCGGCTTGCTGGCGGTGATTTTGACCATGACAATGATCATGTTCACCTCCGCCGCCATTGTCAGGGAAAGAGAGCAAGGCAATATGGAGTTTCTGATCACCACTCCGGTCAAACCCATGGAGCTGATGGTGGGGAAAATCATCCCCTATGTGCTGGTGGGGCTTATTCAGGTGAGTATTATCCTCAGCGTGGGCCACTTCCTGTTCGGTGTGCCGGTGCGCGGCGGTCTGGACAGCTTGTTGCTGGCCTCTTTGCTGTTTATCTTTGCCAGCCTCAGTCTGGGCCTGGTGATCAGCACCATTGCCAGGACTCAATTGCAGGCGATGCAACTGACGGTATTTATCCTGCTGCCCTCTATTTTGTTGTCAGGTTTTATGTTTCCTTATGAAGCTATGCCAATTGCGGCGCAGTGGATTGCCGAAGCGCTGCCGGCGACCCACTTTATGCGTATGGTGCGCGCCATAGTCCTGCGTGAGGCCGATATTCTGATGTTGGCTAAAGATGCCTTTTGGCTGGGGGCGTTCACCCTGGGAGGCGTGTTGCTCGCTTCATTGAGGTTCCGTAAGCGTTTGGGATGAGCGCTGTGGTTCAGCACTCTTCATCTCTGAGGGTCAACACTTCATAGCCGGTATCTGTCACCAGTATGGTGTGCTCCCACTGGGCCGAGAGTTTTTTATCCCGGGTCACTACTGTCCAGCCATCTTTCTTGGTCTTTATTTTGGCGCCGCCCTGGTTGATCATCGGCTCTATGGTAAAACACATACCGGCTCGCAGTTCCAGGCCGCTGGCAGCGCGGCCATAGTGCAGCACCTGGGGCTCTTCGTGCATCTCGCGCCCTATGCCATGACCACAGTATTCCCTGACCACACTGTAGCCCTGGGATTCGGCATATTGCTGAATCGCATGGCCAATATCCCCGAGGCGGGCACCGGGCCTGACCATCCTGATCCCTCGCAACATGGCTTCATAAGTGGCCTGTACCAGGCGTTTGGCCAAAGGCGATGCCTGTGGCATCAGGTACATCTTGCTGGAGTCGGCAATAAAGCCATCTTTTTCGAGGGTAATATCCAGATTGACAATATCGCTGGCCTTCAGCAACTGCTGCTCCGACGGAACCCCGTGACACACGACTTCATTGACCGAACTGTTGAGCACATAGGCATAGCCGTATTGGCCCTTGCTGGCCGGACGCGCCTTAAGTTCGTTGACGATAAAGTCTTCTACTCTGTCGTTGATGGCCATGGTCGAGATGCCGGGAACAACAAAGTCGTCCAACATGGCAAATACCTTGGCAAGCAGGGCGCCTGAGCGGCGCATCAGCTCGGCTTCAGCTGCAGTTTTTAAATGAATTTTTCTTTTTTGTTCAAGCATTTTGCACTCCAGGTACCTTGATGGCTTCCCGCTGATACAGCTCGGCCATCAGCTCATTAAAACTCCGGTCGGGGTTAAGCTCGGCCAGCATGCCCATCTTGATCCAAAATTCCGCCTGGGCGTTGATGGAGCGCGCCATCAGGCCGCTGGCCTTGCGCAGCTCCTCATGGAGTTCATCGGAGATCTTGATAATTCCCATATACTAAAAATACACTTTATATATAAAACATATATGAATCGTATACTTTGTGGCGGTGAAAGAAAAGCATGTTGGTTGAAAGATTGCGGCGCCTTAAGAAAGTGTGGCGTTGTCAGAAAAGGGCTTAAGGCTGTTCTTTAGACAAGCATAAGCAGCCTTAGCTCTATTCGGGAGGGTCAAGCTGATGGGTGGCTATGATGTTAAAAAGCCTGCTTGGGGAAGCAGGCTTGAGATTGAGCTCGAGGGTGAAGCTGAAGCTAGAGAACCGTTTGCGGCTCGTCTTCCGTTGTGCTGAAAGCAAGAGATGGTTCTTAACTACCCTGATTTTTAACCGCTTTGGTTTATACCGGCTTGGGTCTTAACTTGTTGCCAGCGGCAGATGGGCCTTGCTGCCCCAGTCGGCCCAGGAGCCATCGTAGAGTATCAGGGCATCGAGGCGTACCTGATAGGCCGCCAGGATCAAAATACAGGCGGTGATCCCTGAGCCGCAACTGAAGATCAAAGGTTTGCCGCTACGTCTGGCATCCATGGCACCCAGATGCAGAAAAATCTGCTCCAGTGCCGGCTGAGGTTTCAGGCTGTCGCCATCCAGCACTTCGGCAAACGGTAGATTCACGGCGCCGGGAATATGGCCGCTGCGCACGCCTTCTCTGGGCTCGGGACTCTGGCCGAGAAAGCGTGAACTGGCCCTGGCATCCAGTATCATGGCCTGCTTGCCTGCCAGGGTATCCAATACCTGGAGGGCGTTACAGACCTTTTCCGCTTGATATTGCCCACAGGCGTTACCGCGCTGAAACTCGGTCGCCGGCTTGTCGGCACAGGGGCGCTGCTCTTTGAGCCATTTGGGCAGACCGCCGTCGAGAACAAACACCTGCTCAAAGCCCATGACCTTGAAACACCACCAGCCCCGGGGCGATGAGTAGATGCCCTGGTTGTCATAGATGACGACAGTGCTGTCCTGGTCGATGCCAAGCCGCTGCACCAGTTCGGTAAACTGGGCCTGACTCGGAAGGGCGTGTAATTCACTGGACTGCAGATCTGTGCACTCCCGCTCCAGATCCAGCCGCCGGGCACCGGCAATAAAGCAGGGCTCATCGTAGACTATCGTCTCGCGGCCTATCACCTTGTCCATGCTGGCATCCAAAATGACCAACTTGGGATCAGAAAGATGAGCGGCCAACCACTCGCTGCTTACCAGTGCAGATTGCATCTCGACTCCTTAAGCTCGGTAACGGCACCAAGCAATGAAACTTGGCCCAAATTACTGGAGCGCTACGGATTTCTCAAGCTGTTATTGCCACAGAACCTCTATAGGCGATTATTCTCAATAGTTATTGGCATGCGGTTTGGATTGCAGCCTCGGCAGCACTTTGCAGGCTGGCATCAATAATGGCCTCAAACTGTGGCTGTTGTCCGGCGGGCAACAGCTCCCTTAGCATTTCCCGGCGTTTCTCTTCACCGAGCAGGCGTTCGGCCAGCCAGGCACACAGATACATGGCCGACAGGCAGCCACCGGCGGTAGCTATGTTGCCTCTTATCACCAAAGGTTCATCCAGTACTTCGGCACCTGTCTTTTGCAATGCCGTTTTGGCATCCGGATGCGTGGTGGCCGCGCGGCAATCCAGTAACCCCAATCTTTGCAGGATAAAGGAACCGGCGCAGATAGAGCCGAGCAGTTGCTTGTTGGGATCCAACTCAAAAGTATTGATAAAGTCCGGGTCTTGCAGCGCCAGCGGGATCCCCTGTTTGCCGCTGATAAACAGCACGGCATCAGCCTGGTTGGCTTCGCGAATATGGCCCTGCATCTCAATCTCAAGACCCAATGCCGATTTGTGACTTTTGCTGCTGCCGAGCAGCTTGACCTGCCAATCATTCTGGATGCGGCCCACTATGTCCCACATCAAAAACAGATCGATATCGGTAAATTCATCGAAAGCCACTATGGCGATAGTGGGTTTCTTGTCCGCCGCGCTATAGCTGGCGCTCGGAGTTTGGGCGTTTGGTGAAGTATAAACAGACATACAGGCTCCTTGTCTGGTATCAGTTTGACAATTGGGTTCTTCAGGAATGTTATTCAATGCTCATGCAAGCCGGGATTCAGTCTCTGAACTCTTCGTCATAGGCCAGGCCGCTGACATCGGCCAGCTCTTTACCCAGTTCCTGCATTGCGGCCTTGCCCTTACGTCTCAGCAGGGTCACTCTCTGACCATCCTTGAGCATCAAGATCAAGTCCCAGTATCTGGGCTCGCCGAAATGGGGGCAGAGGCAAAATCCGCTGATTTCGGCCAGTGGCACCTTGAGTTGCCCTATGGGGTAGATACTGCGAATACTGTGCACCAGCACACAGGTATCTTTGTCTATCAAGATTTTATGGCGACAGAACAACGCGTGCCAGCCGAGTGTTGCCCCCATGGCCCAACCGAGCAGCAATTCAGGGTTAAGCCCGAAATACACCTGTGCCAAAGTCAGCGCCGCCAGCGGCAGGCCGATTAACCAGGTCCAGCGGCCAAACACCAATTCGGCCCTTTGTGAGGAGTACTTGTTCCAGTGCGCCATGGCTCAGCTCCCCAAGCGTGTCAGTAGCAGTCCGAGCAGGGCAAAAAGCGGCAGCGGAAGTGCCAGTTTCCACATCAGGTGTTGCTCCCAAATGGGCCGGTACTGACTGATGGATTGGCCAGTTTGAGTCGCGGCTTTCAGAGGCTTGGTTTCGGTATGGGGGGATTTTGCGGCCTGGCTCTTGGCCTCCGGCGCCAAGTCGCTTGGAGCTGTGTCAAAGGGCACGGCTTTCAACTCGGGCCAGGCAGTGACTTTTTCATAAACTTCAAGTTCATAGACTTCAAGTTCATTGACTGCGCGCGGGCCGGCGCAGCCGCGCAAAAAGCCTATCAATGCCAGCGCCTCGGCCATATCTGTCAGGGTGTGGCGCTGTCCGAGCAGCACCAGCTGCACCCCATTGGGCGTTTGCGCCAGTGGGGTAATATGAATAGAGAGTTGACTGTAGGGCAGGGTTTTACGGGGCTTGGCTTTTATACGCCACCAGCCGGTGTATTCTTGAATCTCAGCGCTTTTAGGGTCAAACAGCCAACGCCTTCTCACCCCTAAACAGCCAATTGCCAGGGTTAACAACAGCAAGGCCGAGACGGCATGAAATACCTGTGATTTACCTGTCAGCACCACAGCCATTAAACTTGAGGCCGACAGGGGAACCAGCATGATAAAGCCCCAGATTGTAGCCAGGGTTTGCTGTCTGCCAATAAAGTAGGCTCGTCCATCGGCATCCAGCTTTAAGTGCCAACGAGCGCCGCGGGGTAGTGCGCGATATTTTTTGTTTAACTTATCTTCCTTGGACATCAATCAGTTATCCTTTTGCTGAAGTATCAAGCGACAGATGCAAAATAGGGAAGGGCTTACCCATGGCATCGAGTGCCGAGCGGGAGATCTGTTTAAAGCCTTGATGCCGGTAGAATTCGACCGCCTGTGGGTTTTGCTCATTGACATCGACCAAGTTGGCGCCGAGGTCTTCGATGGCATGCTTGAGCAGGGCACTGCCTACGCCTTGGCCGCGAGCCCGGCTGTGAACAAACAGCATCTCTATCTTGTCGTCTGCTACGCCCAGAAAGCCGACAATGGCTTTGGCCTCATCTCGTATACATCTGAGCGTCACCGCCGGGAAGGCCTTATCGAGGATCAGCGGCTTGAAAAAGGCGATATCGGCTTCGCTGATAAAGTCGTGGGTGGCGCGCACTGAATCTTCCCAGACTTGCAGCAGCTCAGCAAAGTCGGCACTGGATGGGGTTTCAATGTTCATATCTTGTGGTTTTCCAATCCGGGGTCGGGTTGTGGTGCTCTTTGAGAGCCAGGCCGAGCAGGATGCGCCCATCTTTACCCGGTGCTTCCTGCAGTTGCATGGTTTATATCCATGGGCTTAATTAGGCTCTGGTTAGCGCTACTCAGCCCCTGAGGTTATTGCCCGGCTTGCACCATTTGCAGAATTTTGCGGGCCTTCTCAAAGTGATCCAGTTTGTGGGTCTGGATCCACCAGGTAGCTGCCTCCATGAGCAACTCGGGATCATCATTCTTGTTGGCAAAGAAGGCATAGAAGGAGACGCCAACATTCTCGCCCTTCTGGGCGATTTTTTGCTGGCAGACATGGATAACTTTTTGTCGCAGGCTGGCACGCATCTCGATTGTTCCCTCAATCTGAAAAGTCATTTTTAGGTGTTTTGCTGTTGCAACTGGGCTTGTTGCGCCTTGGTCAGTTTACTGACAACCAGGGCGTAGGATGCCTCAATCAGGTCACGGAGCATATCCTCGCTGACCTCACCATTCAAGGTTAGCGTGAACCAATGCTGCTTATTCATGTAATAGCCGGGCACTATCGCCTCAAAGCTATCGATCAGTGCCTGCACGTCGGCTGGCTTGGCCTTGAGTGTCACCCTAGGGGGCGTTTCCTGCTCGGCCAGCAGAGCAAACATCTTACCCATGACCTTATAGACTCTGGCCTCAGGACCAAAAGGATAGTCGGCAGTGGCGTTGGGGCATTGCTGTAACAGTTTCTTGAGTTGTGTCAGTGTCATGGCGTTCTCTGTCATTTTGGAGGGAGTATAATAATACCGGCTTCAGTTGACGTTTTGTTGATAACCGAACAGGACAAGTGTATCGGTCCCAAATTGGCAAGGGAGCTGACCTAGGGTTTTCAGTTCCGTGCTCAGCTCTAAAAATAAATCTGTCATCTCGTTTGCTCCCCAAGCCGATATTCTGGCTGGACGTTTTACTTTCAACTTGTCTATCTCGTTGTAGCTGACTGAACATCTTACATAAGTAAAGTGTGTCGCACCCAGCTCAGATAGAATCAGATCGGCGCGTTCGACATCCAGTGGAAAGTCTTCATCCTGCAGGCGTTTGAGCTGTAGATAGACGGGGTACTTGGCCAGAACAGTCAATACCTTGCGCCACTTGGTGTTACTCATGAGTCCGTGCATGGAAACAAGTCTCTAAATTGAACAAGGCGCAAACACGCTCTCAGGAGAAAAGGCGTATTGCAGCCTGGCCTTCAGCCATTGAAGCGTTTACACATAAAATACCTGTCCGGACTGCCGGGAATTCCGCTGACCGAGCCGACAACTTCAAACCCTTGTTTGGCATAAAATGCCGGCGCCTGAAACGACAAAGTATCGAGCTGCGCAGCCAGGCACCCCCGTTTGATTGCCTCTTGCTCGCACAGAGCCATTAAGCGGCTGCCAAGACCTGAACCTCTATGCTCCTTCGCGACCCAAACCACCTCAATCAGCAACTGGCGATAGATGCTGCGGCCACTCACGCCACCAATGAGTTGTCCCTCGGAATCGCGGGCGATTGCGGCCAGAGGTTGGCTAGTTTCGTTTATATAGCTGTGATTATAGGTTCTGAGCTTGTCGATAAGCTCATTTTGCAGGTCATCATCAACTTGCTGAAAAGGTCAATCTGCATACCGATTTCCTTGAGTTGTTGTTGGTTGTTTTGGATCCAGTCTTAATCAAATCAGGGGTTAAGGCTGCTGTCGTTTTATGCTCAAGGCCCAAGCTCAAGGCAGTTGCTCAAGGTTGAGTGTCGCGTTATCTATCAAGGTCAGATATCCCTGCTCTTCGGTCAGTTTGATCAAAACCGACAAGGTGACTTCCCTTAACGGTTCGCTTGTATCAGCAAGGCCCGCGTCGATGGAAAAGCTGTACTCTGTGGGTGTCTCGGTATTTATCAACGCCTGCACTTGCCTGAAACTGCTTATTGCCGTTTCAGAGAGTGTCAATTGGTAATGGTGTTTCATAGGGCTGGTGCTGAACAGTCCCTCGTTTTGGGGGATAATCTCAGTCGATTCCAGTCTGAGCGGGAAACGATAACTGGATATTCCCTTACTGCTATCCAGCTCCAGGGTCAGTTCAGTGGTATCAAGGTCGAGTTTGCCCGGCGCATCGATAAGGATCTGCGATCTGATGACTTGCGGGTTTAATTGAACAAAATCCTGCTCATCGAAGGAGCTTAGACTGAGCATGGTGCCAAGTGGAATATTGGCACAACCGACAATAAAAAAGCTTATCCCAAAAACAGCTAACATCCTTTTTATCATTATTCTTTCCCTGTCCTTTATACAATCAAGTCTGATAGTGAATTTGGATTTGCTGATGAGCATGCTAATCGAGCCATTGCCCGGATTGTTCCAGGATCAACTCGCCATGTTGATTGGTGACGCTAAGCTCGCCAAAGACGGAAACAAAGTAATTGATTGAGTCGTTTTGAAACTCATAGCCCAGGAAGGTGCAGGGGGTAACACCATCATTGCACATAGTGTGTACTGTTCTGCCGGTTAATCTTATTTGATTCCCCCAACTTTTTGGACTGGCCTATATAGGAAACATCGTCACATAACATTTCACTTTCACAGTTGATTTCTATCTCTATTTTATAACCATCCGTTTCCAGTGTTTATGCCATAGCAGCAGTCGAGAATAGAATAATCGGGAGGTAAAATAGTCTTCTCATACTTGAGTTCCGCTTGGTGTAGTTGGTTGTCAGTCGCGGTTTGATACTGGGCTCCTGAAGCGTATCTGAGTGCTGCGCGGCTCTATCCCAAGCCATTGCCTTAAATACAGCTTTAAAACAGTGCATGAAAATAGTGCATTAAGACAATAGCTACCGCACGGCCGAAAGTCCCTTTCGTCCCTGAAGCCGAGATGATTAGCTTGATACAAGGATCTCGGTTTTACATGCTTCTCATTGCAACCGCATAGAGAATGATTCAAGGGTATCTTGTTACCCTGTGCCAACACAAGTAACAAGCGCAAAGTCATTGTAAGACAAGCATAAAAAAGCCAGGGAATACCCTGGCTGGAGGGTTAAAGAGGGAGGGGCGAATAAGTCCTCTCTTAGCTGGCGTCCTTCATGGCACGGGTAAAGTCGGCCAGAGTGCTCAATAGCATATCGGGCGCATTTTGGTGTTGCTCAATGATCCTGACCACAGCAGAGCCAGAAATGGCACCGGCGGCGCCGGCGGCAATTGCGGCGCTGACCTGAGCCGGCTCGGCAATACCGAACCCCAACAGTGGAGGCGGCGCATCGAAGGCTTTGAGCTTGGCCAGTATCTCATCCACCGGCATACCTGCCTTATTGTCGGCGCCTGTTACCCCGGCGCGGGACAGCAGATAGGTGTAGCCTTCAGCGGCTTCACTCACCGCCTTGAGGGTATCATCATCGGCATTGGGTGGCGCAATAAAGATAGGCGCTATGGCATGGGCCTTGGCGGCTTCTATAAAAGGTGCGGCTTCCTCAACCGGCACGTCGGCTATCAGCACTGAATCCACCCCGGCCTCGGCGGCGTGGCGATAGAAGTTGTCAATGCCGTTGGCGTATACCAGATTGGCGTACAACAGCAGGCCGATAGGCAACTCGGGATAACGGCTGCGTACCTCGGCGATAAGCTCGAAGCACTTGGCTGGAGTAGTACCTGCCGCCAGCGCCCGCAAGTTGGCGCCCTGGATCACCGGGCCATCGGCCAACGGATCGGAAAAGGGGAAGCCCAGCTCAAGGGCGTCGGCACCATGGGCAATCAGGGTGTCGATAATCTGCAGCGACAGCTCAGGGCCGGGATCGCCCAGTGTCACAAAGGGAACAAAGGCGCCGCGGCCTTCGGCCTGCAATCGGGCAAAAGTGGTTTGATAACGTGTACTCATGCCTGTGACTCCTGTGGCTTATGTGACGGCTCAGATTTGGATGCAGATGCAGCCTGGCGCTCTGCCAGGATATCGGAAACGGTAAATATGTCTTTATCGCCGCGGCCGGAGAGGTTAACCACCAGTATGGTTTCTTCGCGGCACTCTTTGGCAAGCCTGATGGCATAGGCCAGCGCGTGGGCCGACTCCAGCGCCGGAATAATCCCTTCGCAGCGGGCCAGTAACTGGAAGGCCTCCAACGCCTCCTCATCGGTGGCCGACTCATAGGTGGCGCGTCCGGTGGCGTTGAGGTGGGCGTGTTGCGGGCCCACAGAGGGGAAATCCAACCCGGCAGAGATGGAGTAAGATTCTTCTATCTGGCCGTTGCTGTCCTGCATCAAGGGCGCCTTCATGCCAAAAAAGATGCCTGTCTTGCCGTGCCGCAGCGGCGCGCCGTGCATCGGCGTATCTATGCCTTTTCCGGCCGGCTCAACGCCTATGAGGCGCACCGAGGCTTCATCTATGAAGTCGGCAAACATACCTATGGCGTTGGAGCCGCCGCCAACACAGGCAATGACGGCGTCCGGCAGTCGGCCTTCACGCTCAAGGATCTGCGCCTTGGTTTCGGCGCCTATCATGCGCTGGAACTCCCTGACTATGGTGGGGAAGGGGTGAGGTCCGGCGGCGGTACCCAACAGGTAGTGTGCCTTGTCATAGCTGCCGGACCAGTCGCGCATCGCCTCGTTGCAGGCATCTTTGAGAGTGGCAGAGCCTGAGGTGACAGGAATGACCTCGGCGCCCATCAAACGCATGCGGAACACATTAGGGCTTTGGCGCTCCACATCTTTGGCGCCCATGTAAATTTTACACTTAAGGCCCAGCAGGGCGCAGGCCAGGGCGGTGGCCACCCCGTGTTGACCGGCGCCGGTTTCGGCGATGATCTCTTTTTTACCCATGCGCTTGGCCAGCAGCGCCTGCCCCAGCACCTGGTTGGTCTTGTGGGCGCCGCCGTGCAGCAGATCTTCCCGCTTGAGGTAGATTTTCACCTTGTCATTGGGCGACAGGTTACGGGTCAGGGTCAAGGCGGTGGGGCGCCCGGCATAGTTTTTCAAAAGCTCGGTGAACTCGGCCTGAAAGGCGGGATCATTCTGGGCCTCGACAAAGGCACTTTCCAACTGCTTCAGCGCCGGCATCAAAATCTGCGGCACATACATGCCGCCGTATTCCCCGAAATAAGGGTTGAGTTTTAACTCGCTCATACTGCTTTCCTTAGGATACTTGTTGCGCCTGTCTGACAGGCGAATACTGTTGTTCTTGTCAGGCTTTGAGCTGCTTAAACACCGCCTGCAGTGCTGCTCTATCTTTGATGCCTGGGGCGCTTTCCACCCCTGAGTTAAAGTCCAGCCCGAAAAAGCCCTGGGTGGCAGCCAAGGCGGCGTTGTCCGGACTCAGGCCACCGGCAAGCATGGCGCGTTCACGCTGGGCAAGCCCTTGTTGCCAATCGAAATTTTTGCCGGTACCACCAAAGCTGTCGCCGCTTTTACTGTCATAGAGATAGCGGTCGGCGCCTTCCGGCAAGGTCGGCAGCTCGCCGCCGTCGACATTGACCGGGACAGCCTTCCAGATCTCGGCCTGGTGCCCATTTTGCTCAAGCAGCTGCTTGAGCTTGGCAATATCTTCGCTTGATTCACTGCCATGAAGCTGTAGCGCGCTCAGTTTCAGTTCATTGGCCAGCTCGGCCATCTTAGCCGGTGATTCATTGACAAATACCCCTACCATTGCCAGTTTACGCGGCTGCTCGGCGTTATAACGGCACAGCTCGGCGGCGTGGGCGCGGCTGACACAACGGGGGGACTTGGCGGCGAAGATCAGGCCGCCATAGACGGCACCGGATTTTGCCACATCCAGCAGATCCTGCTCCCGGGTCAGGCCACACACCTTGTTGTTGCCATAGATAAGGCGGCGACAGGCCAGATCCAAATCGGCCTCGGCCATCAGCGAGCTGCCCACCAAAAAGCCGTCGACCAGCGGGCTGAGGCGGCGTACATCCTCACGGCTGTAGATCCCGGATTCGCTGATGATCAGTGTCCCCTCGGGGATCTTGGGGGCTAAGTATTCTGTCATCGCCAGATCTGTACTCAGATCCCTGAGGTTGCGGTTGTTGATGCCAATAATCGGCGCACCCAGAGCCAGCGCCCGCTTGAGTTCTTCCTCGTTGGAGACCTCGGTGAGGGTGTCGAGGGCATATTGCTCGGCTTCGCTCGCCAGCAATTGATATTGTTCATCGCTGAGTACCGACAGCATCAGCAAGATGGCATCGGCGCCCTGATGGGCCGCCAACTTAACCTGATAAGGCGAAACAAAAAAATCTTTGCACAATACCGGCTGTTTGATTCTGGCTCGCACCTTGGGTAGATAGCGAAAGTCACCCTGAAAGAAGGCCTCGTCTGTCAGTACCGACACCGCGGAAGCGTAGCGGCTGTAAACATCGGCAATGGCAACCGGATCGAAGTCTTTGCGGATAAGCCCTTTGGAGGGGCTGGCCTTCTTGCATTCCAGAATAAAGCCGGCGCCTTTTGCACTGAGTGCCTGATACAGGCTGCGATCCGACGTCTTGGGCGTCAGGCTCTCTTCGGGAAAACGCAGCTTGAGGGCTTCAATATGCTGCTGCTTGGTGGCGACGATACGCTCAAGCACGTTACTCATGATATGGCTCCTGCCTTGCTGGGTTGTGGTGAGTTGGCGTCATTGTTTTCAGTCTGGGTTTGGTGGGCCTTGTCTGCCAGGGCGTTGAGTTTGGCGCAGGCGCGGCCATCATCCAGGGTGGCCAGTGCCAGTTGGGTGGCCCGTTTGAGATTGTCTGCCTTGCCAGCGAGATAGAGCACGCAGGCGGCATTGATGGCTACGGCGTGACGTTGGGCGGCGCTGCCTTTACCGGCGAACAGCGCTTGGGTAATAAGGGCGTTTTCTGCCGGGGTGCCGCCTTCCAGCTCGGCCAGCGTCGCTTGGGGCACGCCAAAGTCTGCCGGGGTGAGGCGATATTCCACTATCTCTGCACCCTTGAGTTCGGCCACCTGGGTCTCGCCGTGCAGCGCCACTTCATCTAGGCCGCTGCCGTGAACGACCATGGCGCCTTTGACGCCAAGGGCCCGCAACACTTCGGCGATGGGGCGAACCAAGCTCGGGCTGTAGACCCCAAGCAGCATATAGTCGGGGCGAGCCGGATTAATCAGCGGGCCGAGTACATTGAACAGGGTGCGGGTCTTGAGCGCTTGGCGTACAGGTACAGCATGCCGCACTCCACCATGGTAATGGGGCGCAAATAGAAAACACAGGCCGTTGTCTGCAAGGTGTTTGGCGGCGCACTCGGGCGACATGGTCAAGTCTATGCCGAACTGTGCCAGCAGATCGGAAGAGCCCGACTTACTGGACACTCCGCGGTTGCCGTGTTTGGCAACATTGACTCCGGCCGCGGCGGCAACAAAGGCGGCCGTGGTAGAGATATTGATGGTGTTGTGGCCGTCACCGCCGGTGCCGACAATATCCACTACCCTTTGACATTGGTGCGGAAACGGCTTGGCCGCGGCCAGCAGAGCATCGGCGGCGCCGCTGATCTCGTCTATGGTTTCGCCCTTGAGCTTGAGCGCGATCAGCATGGCCGCCATCTGGCTTTCACTGAGCTTGCCGTCGATAAGTTCGGCAAACAGGCTGGCGGCCTGGCTACGGCTTAAAGACTCGCCCCGGTACAGGCTGTCGAACAGAGGTTGCAGTTCAGTCATGGCAGGTTTCCTCGCGGCTCATGGTCAGGTATTGCAGTGTTTGCACCAGCAAGGTGCTGCCAAGGGTGGTGAGAATCGATTCGGGGTGGAACTGGAAGCCGACTGCGGCATCACAGCGATGGCTGATGGCCATAGGCATGCCTTCTGTCGTGGCAATCACCTCCAGGCAGTCGGGCACCTTGGTTGCCACCAGTGAATGATAGCGGGCCACAGGCAAGGGAGATGGCAGGTTGGCAAACAGGCCATCGCAGTTGTGCTCGACCGGGCTGGCCTTACCGTGTACCACTTGGGGGGCACGCTCAACCTTGCCGCCGTAATGTTCAACCAGGGCCTGGTGACCAAGGCAGATACCGAGAATCGGCAGTTTGCCGGCCAGCAGCGCAATAAGTTCCATCATGCAACCGGCTTCTCCGGGGGCGCCCGGGCCGGGAGACAGAATAAGCGCCGCCTGCCCCGGCTCCGCCAGCATCCGCTCGGCGAGCGACTGAGCACTGACATTATTGCGATACACCAGCACTTCAAAGCCCAGGCTGCGGAACTGATCCACCAGGTTGTAGGTGAAGGAGTCGAAGTTATCCAATAGATAGAGTTTCACAGGCCACCTCCCATCTTGATTGCACTGATCACTGCCTGCGCCTTTTGCGCGGTTTCGTCGGCCTCGGCCTGGGGATCTGAATCATAGACCACTCCGGCCCCGGCCTGGATGTGCGCCATGCCTTCGCTGACGAAGGCAGAGCGGATCACTATGCAGGTGTCCATATCGCCAAGGGCGTTGAGATAACCTACGGCGCCGCCATAGCTGCCGCGGCGCTGCTGCTCGGTTTCACGAATGAGTTGGGCGGCGCGCACCTTGGGGGCGCCCACCAGGGTGCCCATGTTCATGCAGGCCTGATAGGCGTGCAGGGCGTCGAGATCTTCCCTAAGCTGCCCGGTTACCCGGCTGACCAGATGCATCACATGGGAGTATCTGTCTACCTTCAGCAGTTCGGCCACTTTACGGCTGCCGCTCTGGCTGATGCGGGCGATATCGTTGCGGGCCAAGTCCACCAACATGATGTGCTCCGACAACTCTTTCTTGTCCAGTCTTAGCTCCAGCTCTATTCGGCTGTCGAGATCGAAATCTATCTCGCCATCTGGGGTCTTGCCGCGTTTGCGGGTACCGGCGATGGGGTAAACCTCAACCTGATTGCCCTTGGCTTCATACTTGAGGGCGCTTTCCGGAGAGGCGCCAAACAGGGTGAAGTCGGCGCTGCGCAGGTAAAACATATAGGGGCTGGGGTTGGTCAGTCTCAGTGCCCTATAGGCGCCCAGAGTATTGGGGCAGGGCAGGCTGAAACTGCGTGATGGCACAACCTGAAAGATATCACCGGCGCAGATATGCTCCTTGAGGCGGCTCACCTGGCGGCAAAAATCGGCGTCACTGATATTGACGCTGGCCTCGGCATGTACGCCGCTTAAAGGGGCAACATCTTCCAGCAGCTGGCAGTTGGTTTCTATGGCATCCAGTCTGGCGCCAAGCTCGGCCTGCACCTCGCTGTTACCATTAAACTCCATCACCACGGCTTCGGCGCAGCCCTTTTGGTGATCTACTGTTATCAGGGTTTCAGCCAGATAAAACAGATAGTCGGGGCAGTGGTTGGCGCCCTGGCTTACGCTTGGCAGCGGCTCTGTGCTGGCGATAAGGTCGTACCCCAAAACGCCGCCCAGAAATCCGGTTTCAAACTGGCTCTCTTTTTCATCAATCAGACCCTGCTGCAGTAATCTCAGGCCATCGAGCGGCGAGCCTGCCTTGAGTCTGGCATCTTCATCCAGCTCGGCAGTGATCGGGCGCAGCACGACCTTGAGGCTCTGCTGCTCCAGGCTGACCTCACCGCGCGAGTTAAAGAAGTCGTGAATCGCGGGCAGCAGTCCGGCGCCGTTGTCTGTCAAAGCCTCGAAGCTCAAGGTCGACCCGTCACAGCGAATGGCCAGCGCCGCGTGGCTGAGGATAATGCTTTTCAGGTGATCCTTGCTGTCGATTTCGGCCGACTCCAGCAACATGCTGTGAGGCTTGTCCCGCGTCAGTTGCTGATACAGTTTCAGGGGATCGTCGTAATAGGGCAGTGACCGCGTCTGGCGGTGTACTCTGGCGATTGGCTCGATTCTGTTCATCTGTCCTTCCTGTTGTTCCGCTGTTTAGCCTGGCTGCGGGGTTTTCCTGACCGTTAAGCACAAAAAAGCCCGCAATCTCTTGCGGGCTCTTTGTTGAATTTGGCTGCGTTATTTTCAATCGTGCACAGCGCTTCACACTACCCGCGTTAAGGGAAGTGCCACCACCAGATGATGTTGAGTGAAGCGTTGAAGTGTGTCATTGAAAATTTGTCCTCTCGACGTTTGACCTATAGAAAAACCCAGCTGCCCGCCAATGTCAATTGAATATTTTTAATTTATGCAAATTTCTGCCAATTTGCCGTCGCCCAGCGGAGATAAATCGCATTTTGCCAACAAAACCAAGTACAATAGCGCTATGATAACTGAAAATACTTTGGCCGATCTTCACAGCCATACCACAGCCTCAGATGGCCAACTGACACCGTCTTTGCTGCTCGAGCGCGCCCTGGAAAAGGGGGTTGAGCTGCTGGCGATTACCGATCATGACACAGTCGCCGGGCTGGATGAGGCCCATGCCTTCAATGCCGGGCAGAGCGCGCCTTTGACCCTGGTGGACGGGGTTGAGATCTCTACCCGTTGGCACGCCTATGATATTCATATCGTGGCGCTGGATATCGACCGCCACGACGAAAACCTGCTTGTCTTTCTCGAGCGTCAACGTGAGCTCAGGGAAGAGCGGGCTCGCGAGATAGGCGCAAGGCTTGAAAAGGCCGGTATTCCAGGGGCTTACGAAGGCACCAGGGCGCTCGCCGGTGATGCGGCGCTGAGCCGTGGCCATTACGCCCGTTTCCTGGCCGAGCAGGGGTACGCGCCGGATAGCGCCAGCGTATTCAAGAAGTTTCTCGGCCGCGGCAAGACGGGCTATGTGCCCAACAACTGGGG
The DNA here is from genome assembly GCF_056497865.1 of Shewanella sp. VK101. Lineage (NCBI taxonomy): Bacteria > Pseudomonadati > Pseudomonadota > Gammaproteobacteria > Alteromonadales > Shewanellaceae > Shewanella > Shewanella sp. VK101. Next base: position 2,868,675 of record NZ_CM151402.1, on the reverse strand, counting down.
CGAGATGGCGACGGCCATAGAGGTGATCCACAACGCAGGTGGAGTGGCCGTGTTGGCCCACCCCAGTGGCTATCAACTGTCGGCCAAGTGGCTCAAACGCCTGGTGCGCGAATTCAAAGCCGCCGGTGGTGATGCCATGGAGGTGGTGCTCGGGCAGCAAACCACAGACGACAGAAATAATTTAGGGGCGCTGGCCACTCTCAACGGCCTCTACGCCTCGGTGGGATCCGATTTCCACTTTCCCGGCCGCTGGCTGGAACTGGGCAAGAATCTGTATCGGCCCCAGGGATTGAACTGGGTCTGGCAATGCAAGCAATGGACAATAACTAAATGAGTCAATTTTTCTACGTACATGAGGTGAATCCTCAAACCCGTCTGATAAGCCAGGCGGTGAGCATTCTGAAAAGCGGCGGGGTCATAGTTTACCCCACAGATTCCGGCTATGCGCTGGGTTGTATGATTGGCGATAAAGACGCCATGAGCCGTATCGCCAGAATTCGCCAGATAGACAATGATCATAACTTTTCGCTGATGTGCCGCGACTTATCTGAGCTGTCGACCTATGCCAGAGTCGATAATCAGGCGTTTCGCATTCTGAAGAACAACACGCCGGGTTGTTACACCTTCATCTTCAAGGCCACCAAAGAGGTGCCAAGAAGGCTGCAGAATGAAAAGAAACGCACCATAGGCATTCGGGTACCGAACAATGTTATCGCCCTGGCGCTGCTGGAAGCTCTGGGTGAACCCTTGATGTCCACCAGTCTTATTCTGCCCGGCAACGACTTTACCGAGTCGGATCCCGAGCATATCCGCGATATTCTCGAACATCAGGTAGATGCCATTCTCCACGGCGGTTACCTGGGCGAAAAGCCCACCACAGTGATAGACATGTCTGAAGGCGAAATGGTCATAGTCCGTGAAGGCAGTGGCGATATCAGCCCATTTCTTTAACCGCTCAATAAAGGTATAATCGCGCGTTTGGTCGGCCTATGCCGCCTTAAGGATGCTGCCAGAGGAGAGAAAACGGCTTGAGTGAAGGCGTTCAACAGAGTCTGCCGCTTGCCGTAGTGCGGGGTGAGGCGCTTAGAGAGCTGCCTGCCGATCTCTTTATTCCTCCCGAGGCGCTTGAGGTGTTTCTTGAGGCGTTTGAAGGGCCGCTCGACTTGCTTTTGTACCTGATCCGCAAGCAAAAAATGGATGTGGTAGACCTGCCCATCCACAGGATCACCGCCCAGTATCTTGAGTATATCGAGCTGCTGCAGGGCGCCAGGGTAGAGCTGGCGGCCGACTATCTGGTGATGGCGGCAACATTGGCGGAAATCAAGTCGCGTTTGCTGTTGCCAAGGCCGGAGCTGGAAGCCGAGGAAGAGGAAGACCCCAGAGCCGTACTGATCCGCCAACTCAAGGCTTATGAAGCCATCAAAGAGGCGGCGGTGCGGCTGGATGAACTGCCCCGGCTCGAGCGGGATGTATTCCAGGCCAAGGCGGGCAAGGCGCCGGATATCAAGCCCTTGCTGGTGCCGCCGGATGTGTCTTTGGCCGAACTGGCCCGGGCCTTTGGCGAGGTACTCAAGCGGGTGGAAGCCGGCACTTCTCACCAGGTGCAGCGCGAGCAGCTCTCTACCCGGGAGCGGATGAGCCAAATTCTGGCCATGCTCTCCAGTGAGCATTACACCCCTTTTGAAGCCCTGTTCAAGGTGGAAGAGGGGCGCGCCGGAGTGGTGGTCAGCTTTCTGGCGTTGATGGAATTGGTAAAGGAACTGCTGGTGGAACTGATCCAGGCCGAACCTTTATCGCGAATTTATCTCAAGGCGTACTGACGGGAGCCGACTTGGCGAAGATTAACGACCTTCAACTGAAACAACTGATCGAAGCCAGCCTGTTTGTGCTGGCCAAGCCCATGACCTTGAAGGCTCTGAGAGAAACCGTGCTGGCCGATTTCAGTGTCTCCCGCGAGCGTATTCGCGCCGCGGTGGATGAATTGACCCTGGATTATCAGGAGCGCGGAGTACAACTGGTCAAGGTCGCCGGCGGTTATCGGTTTCAGACCCGCGACAGCCTCAGCCCCTTGCTGCAACCTCTGTGGCAGGAGCAGGCGCCCAAGTATTCCAGGGCAACATTGGAAACCCTGGCGGTTATCGCCTACCGTCAGCCTGTGACCCGCGGCGAAATTGAGCTGGTCAGAGGGGTGGCTGTCGGCAGCCAGATTATCAAGAATTTAACAGACAGACGCTGGATCCGCGTTGTGGGACACAAAGAGGTGCCGGGAAGGCCTTCGTTATACGCCACCACTACAGAGTTTCTGGCTTACTTCGGTCTGGACAGCATAGCGGATCTGCCGCCTCTGTCTGACGCCGAATCATTAGAGGCGGTATTTTCGGGGATGAAAACACCGCCGGAACCCTTAGAAGAGTCAACTTGAATGAGCGAAAAATTGCAGAAAGTCTTGGCCCGTGCAGGCCATGGCTCCCGTCGTGAGATGGAGGCATGGATTGCTGCAGGTCGCGTGAGTATTGACGGAGAAATCGCCAAACTGGGTGATCGCATCGAAGCCGACGCCAAGGTACGTATCGATGGCCGTGCGGTATCGTTGAAATCTGCCGATGATGTGATCTGCCGGGTACTGGCCTACCACAAGCCGGAAGGGGAGATCTGCTCGCGCAAAGATCCCGAAGGCCGGCCCACAGTATTCGATCGTCTGCCCCGCACCCGAGACAGCCGCTGGGTTGCAGTGGGACGTTTGGATATCAACACCTCGGGTTTGTTGCTGTTCACCTCAGACGGTGAACTGGCCAACCGCCTGATGCACCCCTCCAATGAAGTGGAGCGTGAGTACGCCGTGCGTACCTTCGGTGAAGTGCCGGAAGCGGCGCTGCAGCGTTTGCGCAGCGGCGTTATGCTGGAAGATGGCCCGGCTCAGTTTGACCACATCAAGGCCGCCGGTGGCGAAGGCATCAACCAATGGTGGCACGTTACCCTGCGCGAAGGGCGTAACCGTGAAGTGCGTCGTCTGTGGGAATCCCAGGAAGTGCAGGTGAGCCGCCTTATTCGGGTGCGTTACGGCATGATAGAACTGCCCAAGAGCCTGCCCCGTGGCGGCTGGGTCGAACTGCCGCTGGAGCAGGTCAACTACCTGCGCCAATTGGCGGGCATGGATCCGGAAACTCGCTCTATGCTGGGCGCCGACAAACACAGCGTGGCCCGTAACAAGGTACGCAGTGCCAAGGTGCGCCGCGCCGTGCGTAAACACAAGACGGCGGCGGGCAAGCCCAAGCCGACCCGGCAGCGCAGCTGATGCCGCCAAGGCCTTATCGGCAGTGTGTTATAGCTTGTCGATAGCCTATCTAATCCCATCTAAAGATGTGATTCCAATGCAATGAAAGGTCGCCGCGGCGGCCTTTTTTGTTACTGTTTTTCTAAGCTTTTTGCACTGTTTCTCGCTGCTTTTTTGCATAGTTTTTGTCGTCGTTTTTGCCATAGCTTTTCGCCAAAGTTTTTTGCCATCACTTTTTACCGTAAAAAGTCCACTTACCTTGGCGCAGTTAAGTAATGGTATAAGATAAAGGAACAGCAACTCAGGGAGCCAAGGCATGCAGCTGATCTCACACACAAAAATTTGGGACCAAGGCGAACACAACGCCTTTTGCGATCTATGCCGCTGGCAGGGAGCGCTCTACTGCGTCTTTCGGGAGGGCCAAGCCCATGTGTCTGATGATGGTGCGCTGAGAGTGCTTAAATCCACCGACGATGGCCAAAGCTGGCAGGCCGCGGCGCTTATTCAAAGCGAGCTTGGCGATCTGCGTGACGGCAAACTGCTCGCCCATGCCGGCCGTTTATGGCTTTTTGGCGCAGCCTCCAAACATGGCAAGGCGCCGCTGCAGTCCTTGATGTGGCACTCGCTGGATGGCATCAACTGGTCGGCGCCCGAAAAAGTCGCCGATACCGGATACTGGCTCTGGCGGGTGACCGAGGCCGAAGATGGCCTCTACGGCGTGGGCTATCGCCCAGGCGCCGATGGTGATGTCAGGCTCTATCGCAGTGAGCGCTTGCAAGCATCACAATCCGGCACGCTGCAATTTACGCCCTGGGTTGCCCCCTTGCAAAATGACGGCTATGTCAACGAATCATCACTGCTGTTTCGGGGCGGCGAGCAGACTCGCTCTGCTCAAACCTCTTCAGATACAGAAGTGCTTTGCCTGCTTAGGCGCGATCCTGTGTGGGACGCACAAGAAACCGGGCTGCTCGGCAAGGCCAAGGCACCTTTCAAAATCTGGCACTGGCAGCCGCTCAGTTGCCGTATCGGTGGCCCGGTGGCCTTTTTCTATAACGACCGCCTGCTGGCCGTGGTGCGCCTCTATGACAATAAGGTGCGCACCTCGCTGGTGGAAATCGATAGTGCTACAGCCAAGGTCACCGAGCTCTTAACCCTGCCATCCGGCGGCGATACCAGCTACGCCGGTATCGAGCTGGACGGCGATGAACTCAAGCTGGTGTACTACTCAAGCCATGAGGGCAAAACCGCCATCTATTTCGCCCGTATCGGGCTTAAAGGCTAAAGTACCAGCAACAATACCTGTCTGCTCGACACCAGCCAGCGTGACTAGATTAGGCCCAATAACAAGGAAAGTTGTTTCGGATTGCAAAGCCAGTCAATTCTGTTGCAAAAATCAGCCAAATCAGGGTTTTGTGGCCTTTGTCAAAAACTTGACCTTTGGCTAATTGTTTTAACATTCAGTACTAGGTATTGTATAACCAATTCAACCGCTTAGCTTTAGCGCTTCCTTAAGCTCAGCGGCTCAAAGTCGGCGGCAGTGGTATTTTTCCGTTTTCAGCGGAATTCAGGGACGAACAGAGTTTGGAGCCGTGCGGTAGCTGTGGGTTTTGTGCGGTTCGTCGTAAGTGAGATTAGGACTAAATTCTATTATATCCAGCTAATACAACCAGATAACTATGTGCGTTTACACTCATCTGAGGACCAAAACGTGCGTGCGCACTATACAGCTGTTAAGGAAATCAACCAGACGGAGAGATAATGAGTAATTTAGAAAATGAGATACTAAGCGGTCGAAACAGTTTGTCAGCTGATCGGCTCGACATGTCATTTGGCGAGCTAATGAACATGTACTCAAACGATGAGCTAGTAATTGATCCTGAATTCCAAAGATTGTTCCGGTGGGATTTTGCTCAAAGGTCTAGGTTCATCGAATCAATACTTCTAGGCATTCCGATACCGTCAATTTTTGTTGCCGAAGACACAGATGGCAGGTGGGAGATTGTAGATGGCCTTCAAAGACTATCCACAATACTTTCTTACTTCGGAATGCTTAAGCACACTCCTGAAAAGAATGGATGGGCTCTTGTTGCCGGAGATGTGGTTGAGTCGCTCGAAGGGCTTCAAGTTGCAGACCTTCCAATTAAATACCAGCTGAATATAAAACGTTCAGTATGTCGAATTGAAGTTGTTAAATGGGATAGTAATTATGATATGCGTTACGAGCTTTTTAACAGATTGAATACAGGCGGCTCTCCCTTGACTGATCAAGAAATACGAAATTGCATATTTCGTGGTATTTCAGTTGAGTTTACCAACTTAATTAAACAGCTTTCATCAAAAGATGATTTCGTTGAGCTGATTCAGCCAACGCAAAAACAGAAAGATGAACTTTATCTAGATGAGCTGGTACTTAGGTTTTTTTCTCTCTTTCAGAATCATGAGAAAGTTAATAAAAACCTCTCAGATCATATGACTGAGTATATGAAAATGGCGACAAGGAAAGAAGTTGATTATGAGGGAAAGATGGAGGCATTTAATCGCGTTGTTGAAATTGTAAGACCGATTGGTCGAAGTGCCCTAAGCGGTAAAAACGGACAGCTGTCCACCAGTCTTTATGACGGGGTTTTTAATGGAGTAGCTGGAAACATTGATTATTATGAGAAAGCGGGTGAAGATAAACTCCGAGAAAAAATTGAAGCCCTCAAAGAGGACGACGAGTTTAAGAAGGTTTCTGGTGTGGCATCTAACTACAAGGAAAGGGTTAAAAAGAGAATTGAAAGAGCGATAGAGGTCTTCGCGCCGAATGAGTAACTTGCAATCGCTTCTCTGTTGCGAACTAGATGCTTTGCAGAGCAAGATGTATAAGTGCAAAACGGTGCATCTTCGTTACTCGATGCTCCCAGAGCACAGACACTTCCTACTTCGTCAGTCAATTTTAGGAATATATGCGGAATGGGAAGGTTTTTTGAAGAAGTCTGTTGCTCTTTATTTGCAGGAAATAAACAAAGAGCGCGTCCCATTCTCAAATTTGCATGATTATTACATATCCTATCAAACTGACAATGTCGCCAAATTCAAGTCACCAAAGACGGACTTTGGAACAATAACCAAGCTGTCTAGAAATTTGTTTGATATGTATCAGGGGCATGTGGTTTTCAGTACCGCTGTCAATACAGAGTCAAATGCCAACTTGAAGGTGACAAACACTATATTGAGAAAACTGTGTTTGAAATGTCTTAGATCTGAATATGAAACTCCACTTAATAAGCTATTGAAATTTAGAAATTCTATCGCTCATGGTGATGAAGGCATTCCCGTCAAACAGAGTGATGTCGATGATTTCACATTGCTCGTTCAAGATTTAGCAACAGATCTTACTCTGTCCGTCAATGAAGGCTTTCAGGATAAAGTTTACTTAACCCATCGGGAAATAAAAGAAAGGACAGCGAAATAAAAAACAATACAGGACAGCCAAAGAATACACAAAGAATACAGGACAGCCATATCTTTTTGATGTTTCGCCCAGGCTTGACTAGGCTTTGAAATACCCATCAAAGCTCAGTCGAGGTTGGTTATGACCACTGCCCGTCGCCAGTTGATAGATGCTGAAAGTACGCCCTTTTACCACGAAGAATACAGGACAGCCATATCTTTTTGATGTTTCGCCCAGGCTTGACTAGGCTTTGAAATACCCATCAAAGCTCAGTCGAGGTTGGTTATGACCACTGCCCGTCGCCAGTTGATAGATGCTGAAAGTACGCCCTTTTACCACGTGATTAACCGTTGCGTGAGAAGGGCATTTTTGTGTGGTGAAGATGCACTGTCGGGGCGCAGTTACGAACATAGACGTGGCTGGATAGTGGATAGAATCAGGCAGTTGTCGTCAACAGAGAATACAGGACAGCCATATCTTTTTGATGTTTCGCACAGCCTTGACTAGGCTTTGAAATACCCATCAAAGCTCAGTCGACAGGAATACAGGACAGCCATATCTTTTTGATGTTTCACACAGCCTTGACTAGGCTTTGAAATACCCATCAAAGCTCAGTCGAGGTTGGTTATGACCACTGCCCGTCGCCAGTTGATAGATGCTGAAAGTACGCCCTTTTACCACGTGATTAACCGTTGCGTGAGAAGGGCATTTTTGTGTGGTGAAGATGCACTGTCGGGGCGCAGTTACGAACATAGGCGTGGCTGGATAGTGGATAAAATCAGGCAGTTGTCGTCAATATTCTGCATCGACGTTTGCGCTTATGCGGTTATGAGTAATCACTACCATTTGGTGCTCAAAATCGACCTTGCTACGCAACAAGCGTTGACACCATTTGAAGTCATTGAGCGTTGGACCGGGCTCTTTAGTGGCAATCCTGTGGCGGCAAAGTTCCTCAAGGGCGATAGTCTCTCAGAAGGTGAGCAAGAATACAGGACAGCCATATCTTTTTGATGTTTCACAAGAATACAGGACAGCCATATCTTTTTGATGTTTCGCCCAGGCTTGACTAGACTTTGAAATACCCATCAAAGCTCAGTCGAGGTTGGTTATGACCACTGCCCGTCGCCAGTTGATAGATGCTGAAAGTACGCCCTTTTACCACGTGATTAACCGTTGCGTGAGAAGGGCATTTTTGTGTGGTGAAGATGCACTGTCGGGGCGCAGTTACGAACATAGGCGTGGCTGGATAGTGGATAGAATCAGGCAGTTGTCGTCAATATTCTGCATCGACGTTTGCGCTTATGCGGTCATGAGTAATCACTACCATTTGGTGCTCAAAATCGACCTGGCTGCGCAACAATCGTTGTCGCCATTTGAAGTCATTGAGCGTTGGACAGGGCTCTTTAATGGCAATCCTGTGGCGGCAAAGTTCCTCAAGGGCGATAGTCTCTCAGAAGGTGAGCAAATACTGTTGGATACGCTGATTAGCGATTGGCAGGAACGCCTTGGCAGCATTAGTTGGTTTATGCGCTGTTTAAACGAAGATATCGCCCGCAAGGCCAATCGAGAAGATGGCTGCAAGGGCGTATTCTGGGAAGGACGCTTTAAGTCGCAGGCGTTGCTCGATGAACAGGCGCTACTGGCCTGCATGATGTATGTGGATTTAAATCCCATTCGCGCCGGTATTGAAGATTCGCTGCAAACTTCTGATTACACATCCATTCAGGAACGCATAGAAGAAGTTGCTGAGCCTGCATCTGCCAACGCTTCAATTAAGCCACTGCTGCAATTTGATGGTGCAGCAACTACCGCCGAACAAGTCGGGATTCCGTTTCACTTTGCCGACTATCTGGAGCTGATTGATTGGACAGGCCGGGCGGTGCGGGAAGACAAGCGTGGCTTTATTGCCTCTTCCAGACCCAAACTACTGCTTGAGCTTGGTATCAGCGACGATGCCTGGATAACTTCCGCCAAGGAGTTTCGCCGTCAGTACAGTGGCATGAGTGGCCGATGGGATGCGATGTGTGCGATGAAGGCCAAATATGGTGGTAAATGGTGCCGGGGTAAGCAACAAAGCCAAGCAATACATCCCCATTAACCTTAAACCGTTCGTAATTTTGCATAAGCAGGCTTAAGCCTGCTGCAGATATGCCTGAAAACGGCAATTTTACATGAACCTCTGAAAGTGATCGTCTCAGAGAGCCTACTTCCAAAAATACGTTGTTATTTATCAAAGGCTGCCCCCTGCAACGTGCTCCTCGCGGCTCAGAAAGTGTTTAGGGGGTCCTGCATGTTTGGCTGCATGTTTGTTGGAAAGTGTTTAGGATGTCCTGTATATTGCTGGGCCCAAAGGGGAAGTGCTTTATAAATGCAGTGATAGAAGGGGAGAATCAAGACTTACTTGAGTATATCTTGGCCTCGGTATTGTATCCTTTCCTTTTCAAAGGCTCCATTCAAGCCTAAATAACTTATATGGACACCTCTCCGATGCAAGCACCGGCAGGTCTCTTTCTGACAAAGTAGCCACACACATATATCCGGCTTCGTGAGCCCTGATGAACATCCGTACTCTCTGTCCTCATTAGTGCCATGGCTTTTAGCAGCCCAGCTATTTGTCAGGTTCACAGAGAGTCGGTTCTACCTGTCAGCACATCAACTCTTTGGACTTATTAAAATCAGTTAGTTACTTAACGATATACTCTGTTTTTTGGTTTATTAGCGCCCACGCTATTCGGGCATTTTTGTTAGCCAGCGCCACTACAGCTTTGTTTACGCCACTTCGGGCAATAATACCTTTCAGCCACCGCTGGAGACCTCCACATCGTTCTTCCGGAAGGTTGATGACCCGGTAAACCACTGAGCGGGCGCCATGAATAAGCAGTCCTCGCAGATAACCATCTCCGCGTTTTGTTATCCCGAGTAGTCTGACTTTACCACCACTGCTGTGCTCCTTCGGAACCAGCCCCAGATAGCTGGCAAAATGCCGGCCATTCTGAAAATCAGCGCTGTCGCCTAGAGCTACCGTCAAGGCTGAAGCCCCTAATGGCCCGATACCAGGTATGCTTTTCAGTCTGAGGGTATCCTCATTTTGCTGGCTGATAAGCGCAAGGCGCAGATCCAGAGTTTTAATCCGCTGCTGATTGTCCTGAAGTTCCTGCAACATCTCATGGAACAGCTCCCGGCTGAGCGTGGTGAGCTCATTTTCTGCATCCTCCAGGTGCTCAGGCAGGTGGGCCATAATTTTATGAGCCCCTTCCGGTATGGCGATACCGTATTCCAGGCCTAGCCCCCGTATCTGGTTAATCAGCGCGGTTTTGTTTTTCATCAGCCGCTGGCGAACCCGGTGCAGACACTGAATATCCTGCTGTTCAATAGACTTCTCCGGCACATAGCGCATACCCGGGCGACTGTCAGCTTCGACAATTGCAGCTGCATCATTTTTGTCATTTTTACTGCCCATTCTGAAGGGGGCAACATACTGTGGACTGATTTGTTTAACTTCATGTCCGTATTGTCTGAACTGGCGTGACCAGTAATTTGCACTACCGCACGCTTCCATCACAATACGGGACGGAGGCTGCTGAACAATAAACGCCGTCAATTTTTCACGGGTGATCATTTTATTCGCTTTCTTCTCACCCTGCGCAGATACAATATTCACCTGAAAAACTCGCTTTGCCAGATCAATTCCGATAATTTGTTCCATGGGACACCTCTTCATATTGCTGTTGGTTTGCACTTACAGCATGGCTCACTGAAGTCTTTGTGGGGAGGTGTCCATTTCATTAGTTCCAAACAGTAGAATACTGCACCGATATCGTCTCCAAATGGTAACTTGACGCAGTTAGAACACCAAGCCTGATGAGCTGGGCTTCAGGAGAGCATATCCGGAAACTCTTGCGCCACAAGGGTTCAGCAAGATGTAGCACAAATAGGATCAGTTATTTAGACAAGGAGCCAATAATCTACCAAGAATTATGGGTGTCTTCATTTTGCGTCCTTTTCATTTTACGCCCAAATTATACTCAGAATCGATTGATGGAGAAAATATTGATAAAACAAAAACATGTGGTCTCGTTGACAGTCATACTTGGATTATGGTTACTGGTGGTAGGGCAAGTATTGGCGTTGTCTCCTGAAGAGAAAGCGGCAGCGATTATCCAAGCTTCGCCTGTAGCACAAAATATTCAGAGAAGTTTTAAGTCTGAATATGGCGCGCTATATTTTTTTGTTGAAGGACTTACAGGAGAATTCGGCCCGCTACCTTCGGAGCAGCATGAAAGACATAATGACGCCTTTATTCCTGCAATAATAGGAAGTAATGAATTTTTTGGCGGGACTGGCTCGCTGTCCCGTATCGCTGTGCTTCTTGATCAACAAGGAAAAGCTATAAATGTTGTCGTTGAGAGTAACACCAAATTACCAATTGAATTTATAAAGGCTGTTGCCAACACTCGGTATATGCTTCTGTGGGGAGTGCAATTTTTAGACGGTACACTTGATTTAAGTCAGTTTGGTAATCTAGAGAGACTTGCAATCTTAGGTGTAGGCACGACAAAACATATAGTTCTACCAGAAGCTGGAAATTTAGCTAAGTTAAGGATTGAACAAGCTAATCTGGAGAGTATTTTGAATGTTGAAAAGCAAACTCATCTTAACGTGTTAATTAGCTCCGTAGTAAATTTTAATGGATTCGATATTGTTGATGGAAGTCAGTCGCTAAAGTACTTGTCAATAGATTTATCAGGATCTGACCTTGATATCGGTTCCTTAATGAATTTGGAGCGAGCTGTGTTAACTATGCCGGAATATAAGAATATCTCCACTATTAATAAGTTGGAACATTTGCGTGAACTAAGTATACATGGAATGGATAGTCCGAAAGTTAAAGACGTGATTTTCCCTAAAAACTTAGAAAAGATTTGGATGTTTAACATAAAAAAAGGTAGTTTGCCTAAAATTAGTAATCTGCCTAAGTTAAAACGTATTGCTTTTCGTTCTGTCGAAGATAATGTACTGGAAAATGTGACTGATTTACCAAACTTAAAAGAGATATTTGGTGCAGCTAGTAATCTACCTACATTAGATGGTGTTGATAAATTACCCAGTCTTGTAAAAGTAGATTTTAGAAATAATGGGACTGTTGATATTTCGTCAGTAGCATCACTGCCTAATTTGGAAGGTTTATTTGTTCGTGAAAACGACTTGGATGATATCAGTGTGATTACTGAGATGCCCTGGCTAAAGTCAGTCGATGTTTCATTCAATCGTTTAATGACTTTGCCAAAATTGAAGCCTGGGAATAACCTTAGGAGAATTGATTTTTCTGATAATCCTATTGAAGCTATTTCTCCAGAAGTATTAGCGTCTTACTCTTCTGTACGAAAAAGTGCTTACAATACTCCTTTTTATCAGAGCCTAACCCAGGGCGGGATTCCACTTTGTTTATATCTTAACCAAATAACAACTCTGAGCGAAATGTAGGACTCCAACCAGCACGGCGGCGCTTACCTGCCAGACTGTCTTTTTTGCCTTGGTGCTGCCTTATCGCACTCAGAGCCGCTCGGTTAAATAGGGCGAGATGCTTTGCGCCATCAGGATCCGTTACCTTCAGCGCATCTTCGCGGAAGACCACATCCAGCACCCAATGGAGCTGATTTTCTACCCCCCAATGCTCTCGAATAGTCCTCGCGGCCTCTTCGGCATTGAGCGGTAAGGAACTGACATACCAGCGTGAAGAACATGATGTTATTCCATCGACTGTCCGTTCACTGGCAACTTCGATAAATGAGGTGATGTGCGGCCACTTTTTCTTAAGTTCCGCTGATAATTCTGCTTCTATCTGCATGACTGTTCGGCGCTCCCTGCGGCCATGACCCATGTTGAACTGCTCAAATATAGCCAGTTCTGGCTGCTCATACGCTTTACTGAAGCTGGTTTTGACTGCTTCAAATAATCCCGGCTGGTTCGACTTGAGCTGAATAATGAAATCACCGTTCCCCTGTTTAATTTTGTTCATGGTAGACACCTGACAATGCAGTGCATCCAGCGTCAGAACGGCATTATCCAGTGCCATAGCATCAATCATGTTGCGGGCGACTTCAGCTTCTTTCCCTTTAGAATGTGAACTGTCTTGGTAAAGTGTAATGCCGTTGCCGACATCAAATGCGCTGACAACATGGAGTGCATTCTTAGCATCCTCACTCCACGCCCCGCGCAGGGTTTTTCCATCCAGCGCGATAACGGTTTTCCCTTCCGTTTGCCGTTGCTCATTGATCCAGCCAAATATGGCTTGAAGGAGCAGTTCGCTGTCCAATGCTTTGATTATATTACTGATACAATGCCTTTTAGGGATGCCATTTTCGAATTTTCGGTACAGACGGAGCCAATCTAGCTGTTCTTCTCCGAATTCCTGAATAGACTTCCACCCAGTCGCACCGCTGAGGATAGCACTGAGTGTCAGGAACACCACATCCACTAAATTATGCTTTAGATTGATGTCCTTACGGGGATCGGTAATCTGTTCTAGTTGTTTCAAAAGGGTCATGGTCATCTGTGGATTAAGGGCAAGGCAGATCAGATCATGACCAACCGTAAAAGTTCAATTTAAAGTGGGATCCCGCCCTGGAGCCTAACCCACGAGCAAAGACGGGCATTCTAAGTTTAGGAGTTAGTGATGAAACGCAATCACCCAATAATGAGGACGTGTGTGATTATATGTGTGGTATGTAATCTACCACCGTTGCTTTATCGGATGTATATCGAGTTGTCGGATGGGGTCAATAGCTTGCTTGATTATGTGTTTATTATTGGTTTGACCACAATGCTACACATTATTATCGTTGGCATTTTGAGGAAAGGTAATAACAAAAATAAGTAGTAAAAAACTGCCTTCGGCGTTTTTTACTACTTGACTTGACTTGACTTGACATGGTAAGTGCTTTATCTCAGTTCATTTATTGGAGAATGAATGAGTAAACATTGAGGTCATGTCTGTTGCTCAATTGTTGAATGCTGATTTAATTTTCGCCAGCAGAACCCAGCGAGCAAGAATTTCACCTGTGTAGAATATGGAATCACCCGAGATTTCGTATCCTCAATTATACTCAGAATCGATTGATGGAGAACAAATAGTGATAAAACAAAAACATGTGGGCTCGTTGACAGCCATACTTGGATTATGGTTACTGGTGGTAGGGCAAGTATTGGCGTTGTCTCCCGAAGAGAAAGCGGCAGCGATTATCCAAGCTTCGCCCGTAGTGCAAAAGATAAAGCAAAATTTTAAACCTGAATATGGAAAACTAAGCTTCTTTGTCAATGGCCTAACAGGGGAGCTCGGGGATCTTCCATCAGAGCGCCGTGAAAGGCAAAATGATCATCTGGTTCCTTCAATCGAAGGAAGAAATGAACATTTTGGAGGCTCGGGTTCGCTATCTCGCATTGCCGTGCTTTTAGACCAACATGGCAAAGCAGTAAACGTTGTATCAGAGAAAAACACAACTATACCTCCAGAGTTTTTATCAGCTATTGTGGATGCTCGTTATGTTCATTTAAGACGGTCAATATTTATTAATGATAAAATGGATTTAAGCCAGTTTTATCAATTGGAACGACTCAGCATTTCAGCAGTAGATAATGTTAGAAATATTATTCTACCTCAATCTGGGTGCCTTAATAAATTATTGATTAGTGGTGAGGAAATACGCCTTATTAGTAACTTAGAAAAACAAGTAAATCTCGATTTATTGATTAGTTATGTGGTTAACTCGAGTAGTTTTAACGGTATCAATAAAATAAAGTCGCTAAAGTTCTTATCCATAGATTTGTCATCTTTAAACATTGATGTAGGTTCTTTGAAAAACTTGGAGAAGCTTAGATTAAAGAATCCAGGTTACAAGAATATTGCCACTGTACACAATTTAGATAAGTTGCGTGAATTGAGTATTGATGGAATGAAAGACTCAAGATTTAAAGGCTTAGCCCTTCCTAAAAATTTAGAAGAGATTTCAATCTATGACGTGAAAAAAGGTAGCCTACCGAAAATTAGTAATCTACCTAGGTTAAAACGTATTGCTTTTCGTTCTATCGAAGATAATGTTCTGGAAAATGTGACTGATTTACCAAACTTAAAAGAGATATTTGGTGCAACTAGTAATCTACCTACATTAGATGGTATTGATAAATTACCCAGTCTTGTAAAAGTAGATTTTAGAAATAATGGGACTGTTGATATTTCGGCGGTGGCATCACTGTCTAATTTGGAAGGCTTATTTGTTAGTGAAAACGACCTTGATAATATCAGTGTGATTGCTGAGATGCCCTGGCTAAAAGCAGTCGATGTTTCATTCAATCGTTTAATGTCTTTGCCAAAATTGAAGCCTGGGAATAACCTTAGGAGGATTGATTTTTCTTATAACCCTATTGAAGCTATTTCTCCAGAGGTATTAGCGTCTTATTCTTCTGTGCGAAAAAGTGCTTACAATACTCCTTTTTATCAGAGCCTAACCCACGAGCAAAGACGAGCATTCTAAGTTTAGGAGTTAGTGATGAAACGCAATCACTCAGTGATGAGGATGTGCGTGATTATATGCGTGGTATGTAATCTACAGCCACTGCTTTAGTAGGGAACAGGAACAATATAGCCAGGAACAATGGAGACACCCGATATAAGCCGGGTAAAGGCGTTAGTTGTCAATGTTACAGAAAGGCAGAGGTTTCCACTTGAGGAAGATCCTCTTTCAACTCCAGTGAAGGTTTCTCGGCTATTGAAGTGGGTACAAAGTCGAGTTCCCAAGCACAATGAAGATCGAATAGGGTTCGATGGGTGAGGGAGAGCATGGAGCCTTGGGAATTCAGCTAAATAGCTTCTGGCAATGGGTAGCCCCTTGCCTTCATCGATGTTGGAGGTGGTTGTAACTCTGGTTTTATAGAGCATTGTCATAGCTGCAAGGGACCAAGAAGCCCTGATATAGGTGAAGTCGCAACCCATTGTCGGTGGGAATATTAAACGGTTCAAAAGGACAGGTCGTCCTGCTGGCTGCAGTGTGGCCACCTTGTTATTGCGGATGATGCGCCCGCTATCATCAATCAGTTGCGAAGAGTCCTTGATACCTAACAAACCATTGAAACCTAGGCAAGGAGTCAACAATTTGTCGAAAACTATGGGTCTGGATTTTGTTTATTGTCTTGGTTTTGTTTTTGGGTTTTGTTACTGTCCCGGCTCATTGTTGAGCCACTAGAATCCGTGGACTACTGAAATTGCATTCGCCAGATATTTAAGGGAATAGAAATGAGCGTTTCGATGTATCGCAATATGATTTGGTTGGTCGTAGAAAGCCGCGACCTAGATGGAATAGCTGAACACCTGAAGGGGGAAGCGGATATCAAGTCCATCAGTGATTTGGGGTCTGCCGACGATCTGAAGTTTATCTGGAAAACTTCACACCTGGTTGTCGCGGATCTTGATGGGCTTATCTACCTTGGCGGTTGGGGCTTGCCGTTCCGGCAGTATGGCCGCAGGGACAGTATGGAGATGCTGGATGAATGCCTACGCAACCTTTCAGAATTCGCCGCTAGGTTAAGCCAGAAATTTGGGAAAACCTATGGCTTTGGCGACCATCAGGGCGGTATATACAATTTTTGGTTTATGGCGGAAGACGGTCAGGTAACAAGAAAATACGCCGTGTATCATGATGGGCTGCATGAATATGACCAAAGCCACATTTCGGCGGGTGAACCTACAGAGGCTGAGGTTCAAGCGGCCAAGCGTTGCCATATTAACGGTTTGTCTACAGGGGGAGGTTATCCTGATGACGCGAACGTTCGGGAAATCGCCACCAACTGGGTTCTTGATCCCCAGCAGTTTTCGCAACGCCTGATCAGAGCCAAGCTAATTGAGTGGAGTCTGAGAAAACCCGGGACATAAGAACGGGAAATACTGCTGAAAGGGGGCAGAGCGATTTACTTTTGCCGGTTAAGTGTCCAGAACTACTATAACTTGGTTGTCAACGCTATTGGAGCATGAATGCCGGTAATGAGAGATTATTTTTTATTTCGTTCATAGTAATGATTTTAAAGAAAAACTGAAAAGACCACTTGTGTAAATTCGAAATAATTCCAAAGAGAAGGCAGATGAACCCATACAACGAGCAGTATTATATTCTTTCCCTGAACCACGATGAGGAAACCCTATACCTTAGCCCAGAAATGCGTTCTGCCACGAGACATTATGAGTTCACGAAACTAACGGCCGGTGATCCTATGTTTTTTAAAAATGGCTATCGGGATGAGGACCTTGCAAAAGGGGTTAAGCGACCAATTAAAAAAGCGCATATGGCAATTAACTACCCTATTATTGATGACGAGATCAAACGGGAGCTTGGTGAGGTAGACAATGAGTTTTTTCAGTTATACCCCGCTGTGATTGTCGACGACGAGCAAAATTATCATGAAGGCTTTTGGGTATTCAATATTTTTGAGTATATGGATGTTTTGAACCTTGAAGAGTGCTTGATTAACAACTACAAGCCAGGTGAAGACGAGTATGCAATAAAACGATACTCTCTCTGCAAGCAAAAGATGCAAACTATACCCGAAAATGAACGTTTGGTATTTATGCCTGAATACTCTGACTTTCCTCATGTCATGGTTCACGAGAAGATTGTTAAGGTTTTTAAAGAACTCAAGGTCGATACACTTAATTTTGTCAAAGTTTCCGACTGTGTAAACCTCCCCTAAAGTAATTTGTCTCCGTTATATGCACTACAACCTACACTGGCCCCAGCATCAGAAGAGTGAAAGTTGAAAGACTGACTTACTTCTTGATTTTGCCGGGGCTTGTTGTTTGCTGACTCGCGATGAGCGGCATCACTCCAGCTTTGGCAGGGGGCTGTTTTGCGGCTGCCTGGCGTTATTCCACTCCTGCCAGGCTGCCTTGGGGCCCATCATAAACGCAATAAGCACTAGTCCACCGGGTATCAGGACGGCTTTCAGTATCGGCCCCAAGATATACGAATAGAAGCAGATAAAGGGGATGTATAAGACATAGCCTACTGCGAGTGTTAGAATCTTAACGACTGATTTCATGTGATTTACCTTGGTATAAATAAAATTGAGCGCGCTCATTATATTTATTGAGCGCGCTCAATTACAAGTAAAAGGTTCACTTTTGACTGCAAATATGACCCCTAAAAAACGCCAAACCCGCGAGCGCATCTGCCAATGCGCATGGGAGCTGTTTATCGAGCAAGGTTTTGAAGCGACATCGACCCGCGATATTGCCAAAGCAGCAGGGATTGCCAATGGCACCTTGTTTAGCCACTTCAGCAATAAAGAAGAGTTGTTGAAGGCGTTGATGTTGGAGCTTATCGCCGGAGTTATCAGCGAGGCGCAGAGCAGCGATGACTTTGAGCAGCCTAAGTTGAAGATGCAGCATTATGCCAGGCATTTATACGGATTCTATTTGCAGCATGTGGAGTTCAGTAAAACCTTGCTGCAAGGCTTAATTTGGCAAGGAGCTTTCTTTGATGAGCAGATCCGCCAGTTCAAAGAGCTGCTGTTTACCTGTGCGCCTCATTATGATGCAGTGAGGGCAACCATTATGATGGATTGCTATTTTATGACCTTGGTTGAAGGGTTGAATGCGCCGAATCCCGATATAGATACCATGGTGAAGCGTCTTAGTGCCAAACTGGCGTTGCTGTGAGGTCACATCGCCAAAAGGCGAGGAAAATAAGTTAATTAAGAGCCGGCACTGGGGCATAAAGCTTAGTGCCGGGTCTAGTTATTTGAGCCTCAATACTTAAGTTTCAAGGCTCCAGCTTCAATCCTGAAAACTTAATTCCGGGTTAGCTTTAGGGAAGGTGCGAACAAGTCCCATGTGTGCTCTGCGTCGGCTTACGGGCCTGGATGCAAGGCGTGGTTCGCAGCAAATGGCCCTAGTCCTTTGCAAGAAGCACAACACAGCAGGCAGGCCTGTAAGCCACGCCCTTCGGGGCTTTCACAGCAACCGGCTCTCAGCGTTATCCGACTTCGACAGGCCCCGGCATGCCTTCAGTCAGATGCCTTGAACGCCAATTGCTGTGCAAGCCAGAGTGCCACGAGGACTTATTCGCACCTTCCTTAGATAATCCAGCGCGCCACAAACCGCGGCTACCTGGGCGGCATTGCACTGTTCATCGCTTGCCTGCGGGCTGTCCGGGTAGACTTCTGTGGTGCAGGTGTATGGGGCATTGGTAACCGAGGCACATAGACCAAGCTGCTTGAGCGGATAACGGATAACGCCGTGGTCGACCACAGGAGAGCCGATGATATTGCCGTCTTTGTCGGCCGGAGCGATATGGGTCACTTTGGCGACCGTTTCGATAATGGCTCGTTGGAATTCAGGTTGCGGCATGGCTTCATCATCTACCACATAAAAACCGTCCGGGATCTCACCGGGAGCTATGATTTTGCCATCGCGGGCCGCCAGCGCCGGGCGAAACTCGGTTTCATCCGTGTCTGTGGTTTCATGCAGATCGATATGAGCCAGGAAAGGGGCGCCGTGGCTAGCAACCAGAGCCATCAATGCGGCAGACTCTTCCGCCGGGCTGGGTTCAAAGAAGGAACGATTGGGATCGATAGCCAAGGGATTCCAACGGTTGATGACTTCGTATCCCCAAGGGCTGACACAGGGAACGACAAGGAGATTGAAATCCGCTTGATAACGTTCGGCTTCCTGCTCGAGAAACTGCAGCGCACCTTGAACGCCACTGGTTTCATAACCGTGGATCCCGCCTGTGACCAATACCCAAGGCTTATCTGCCTGTGGCGATTTACTCTGCAGGGCGAGCAGGGGATAACGTTCCGGGTCATAACTTAAGGCGCCGTACCGGCGGCATTCAAAAGCTGTCTTGAGGGCATAGATCTTGTCGAGCACCTGTTCACGGTAGCTGCGTTTGATGTTTTGGGTGGCGCGCCAGGCGGATTTTTCGGCATCCCCCCAGGGAGTACCTGGAGTGCCTATAGGGTATTCTTGACTCATGGATTGCCTCCTTATTTCTTTTATAAAACGTGTATGAATGGCGTATGAATAGCAAAACGCAGCCCATTGGACTGCGTTTATTCTTGAGGAAAATGTTACTGGGCGTTAAAGGCCTGACCGTTTTCCTGCAGGCTGTCGTCGCCCATCAGATACAGATAAACGGGCATTATCTGCTCTGGCGTCTTGAGATCCAGAGGGTTCTCTGCCGGATAAGCCTTGGCGCGCATGCCAGTGCGGGTTGCTCCCGGATTGATACTGTTGGCGCGCACCTGGGTGCCTTCACATTCATGAGCCAGCACCTGCATCATGCCTTCGGTAGCAAACTTGGAGAAGGCATATGGACCCCAGTAAGCGCGGCCCTTACGGCCAACACTGCTGGAGGTAAAAATAATTGAGGCGTGCTCAGCCTTGCGCATCACAGGCAACAGTGCCTTGGTCATCATGACTTCAGCCACCACATTGACCTTGAGCAGATCTTCCAGTGACTGAATATCAATATGTTCAAATGGCCCCAAAGCGCCCAACAGGCTGGCATTATGCAGCAGGCCATCGAGCTTGCCGAATTGCTGCTCTATGGTTTCGGCCATGTCGCGGTAGTTTTGTTCGCTGGCGCCCTTGAGATCCAGAGGCACAATCGCTGGAGTCGGGCCACCGGCGGCTTCAATTTCATCGTAAACGGCTTCTAGCTTCTTGACCGTTTTGCCCAGCAGGATCACTGTGGCGCCATGGGCGGCATAGGTCTTGGCTGCGGTTTTGCCAATGCCGTCGCCGGCACCGGTTACCAGAATAGTTTTGCCCTTGAGAAGATCTTTTGCTGCTTGATATTCCAACATGGGGAGTTGTTTCCTCTTCGCGCTAAAGCCCGCCAATACTCGACTCACTACAGCGGTATACATCTGTTTAAAACAAATGACTGTTCATTGTTACTTTTCGTTGCGTGCAACTGTGACAAAAATGTAGCTAACTCAATATTTTTACGTTAACTTGAGACGAGCTGAGGACTGATTTCAGCTCCTCTGGTCACAGTGTCTGGGGTATTGTGACCAATTTCTTGGGGAAAACAAAATTATTACAACAAGATTTGGGGAAAAAAGATGAAAAGACTCATTTTGGGTGTTGCAATCGCATCTGCACTTGGACTGACAGCATGTGGTGAAGACAGCTATAACGAACTTAAGGATAAGACAGAGCCGCTCATCCCTGAGTCCCATTTGGTGTTTGATCCTGCCAAAGCTGAAGTTCCCTTGCCAAACGACCTACTGCTCAACGGCACCACAGACGGTACCTTGAATATTCCCGGAGAAGCCTCCGGTGACTATACCAATCCGCAGCTGGCGCTGGGCGCGCTGGATGGCTGGTCAACCACGCAACCGATAACCATAGATATTGAACCTTCCAAAGATAACAGCGGCAATACCCTGAGCCTGCTGGCATCTTCCGTGGCCCAGCCTGGAGCGGTGAGAATGTTTGAAGCCGTCAGCGGCGGCCCGCTTTCTTCCAAAGCCGAGTGCCAGGCCAAGCCTTCGGTTTCTGCCTGTGAAGTGGGTGAAGAGCTGGTTTGGGGGGAAGACTTCATCACTCAAGCGTCCGGCAACAAGATTGTCATTGTTCCACTGAAGCCACTTAAGCCCGCTCAGTCTTATATCTATGCCACCACTAAACTCATCATGGATTCGGCCGAGCGCCCGATAGCGCCTTCCTACACCTATGGCCTGTTGAAACTGGATATCGACACAGCGCCGCTGGAAACCGCCGATCAATTGATGCTGCAAACTCTGGTAAACAGTTATGAAAAGGGCATGGCGGCGGCTCATGGCGTCGACAAGGAAAGCATTACCTATTCAGGCCTGTTTACCACCCAGTCGGTGGCCGATGTTTATGAAACCACCAAGCTGCTGATGCTGCAACCCGGCTCACCCTATGCGCCCAAGTGGTTGCAAACTCCGACTCCAGCCGGCTATACAGTGGCGATGGCAGCTGGGCTTACCCCTGCTGACGGCGTAGCCTATGTATTGGCGGATTTGGCCGATGTCTACACTGCGGCCATTGAAGTACCGGTTTACGGCACTTGTTCATCGGCAAGCTGTGACGGCATTAACGGCTATTGGCAGGCCCAGGGCGACAGCCCGGTATCTGTGTTGCTGGCGCTGCAGGCCGGTACTCTGAGCCAGGAGAACTTTGCCGCCCAGGCGATGGCTTACAACATAGATCCCGCCGCTGCACTGGCCAATCCTTCCTTGTTGGCCGGCAAAGCGTGGAAACTGGATGATGACAGTGCGGCCGATGCCACCAAGCACCTGACCCGCTTTAATCCCATTCCGGCGATTCGCAACTACGAAACTGTGCCTGTGCTGATCTCCATGCCCAACGCCACTAAGCTTGCGGCATTTTATGCCAGCCAGGGCTTGCCTTTCACGCCACCAACCAGTGGCTGGCCTACCACGATAGCGCTGCATGGTCTGGGTGGCGGCAAAGAGATGTCACTGGCCTATGCCGGTAGTTATGCCGCAGCCGGTGTGGCTACAGTGGCCATAGATATGCCGCTGCACGGTGCCCGTTCATTCGATGCCAATGGTGACGGCATCTATGAAGTGTCGGCCTCAGGTGCTGCCTATGGCAGTGTTGTTGGCAAGCCGGATGCCTTCCAAAATGGCAATCCGCTGGTATTTGTCAACATAGAAAGCACGCTGTCGGTACGGGATAACTTCCGTCAGGCGACCATGGATCATCTGGCGCTTAGAGCCGCGATAACAGGTATGTCGGCGCAACTGGCCGAAATGGACGCGCCTCAGGTGTTTGACAATAACCAGATAACCGCTCAGGGGCTTAGCCTTGGCGCCATTGTCGGCACCAACTTCGCGACCTATGCCAGCACAGGTTTGAAAGACCCTGCATCCGGCACAGCCTTGCCCAACTACTATGGCATCAAGGGTGCATCTTTGGTGGCGCCTAGCGGCGGCCTGGCGGGGTCTTTCGCCGGTTCAGCCACCTTTGCACCTCTGTTGTTTGCCAATGTGACGGCTTCCGATACCTTCAAGTCCTTGGTGGACGCGGCCAATAAACAAGGATATCAGCCGGGTTCGGCCGAATATGAGGCACTGGTTCAGGAGGTATACGCCGAATTTATCCCTACCTTCGCCTTTGCGGTGCAGACCGGGATAGAGTCAGCCGATCCTATCAACCAGACTGCCATGCTCAAGGCCACGGGTTTGCCGGTTCATCTGGTGGAAATCGTCGGTGATGGCGCTGGTAACAAGGGCGATCAGGTTCTGCCTGGTACTGTCGCGGGCTTCCCGCTGTCAGGCACTGAGCCTTTGATTGCGACTCTGGGGCTTAACTGCGTCGATCAGACCAGTGCCGGTGGCGGCGCTGTGCGCTTTGCCAAGGGGCATCACAGCTCACTCATCGACCCATCCGAAGTACCGGGCGTGACCGATGGCATGGCGGCTCAGGCGACAGCAGAAATGCAGTCTCAGGTGTCTATTTTTGCCTCTTCTGCCGGTAAAGATGGTGCCAGCATTTTGGTGACCGACTCGTCCGTTCTGCAAAGCTGCGGTGGCTAAGCGGTTACTCATATGTTTTTTGTAACAAACCCGGCGAAATGCCGGGTTTTTTTATCTATGCAAGGGCTGCTAGAATAGCGCGATTTTGTGTGCTTTCTCGCGGTGAAAGGAACCCTGTAGTGGAATTTTTATACGAGTACGGATTATTTCTGGCCAAGGCGATCACTTTGGTGGTGGCAGTGGGTGCCATAGTGGTAATTGTTGTGGCATCGGCGGTAAAACAAAAGAGTGACAGGGGCGAGCTGAAACTGACGCATCTCAGCGATGAGCTTAAATCGCTCAAGCATCACCTCAAGGCAGAGCTTTTGGGCAAAAAGGCGTTCAAGGCCTATGAGAAACAGCTCAAGGCCGAGCAAAAGGCTCACGACAAGGCACTTGATGCCGGGGAAGCCAAAGATCCCAAGGTGTATGTCGTCGAGTTCAAAGGTGGCATAGAAGCGGCCGAAGTGGCGTCACTGCGGGAAGAGATCAGTGCCATTCTGGCAATCGCCGAGGAAGGTGATGAGGTAGTCGCCAGCGTTGAGAGTGGTGGCGGCATGGTTCATGGTTATGGCCTGGCGGCCAGCCAACTGGACAGGATCCGCAATGCCGGGCTGCCGCTGACCATATGTGTCGATAAGGTGGCTGCCAGTGGCGGTTATATGATGGCCTGTGTTGCCGACCGCATTATTGCCGCGCCGTTTGCTATCATAGGCTCCATAGGCGTTGTTGCCCAATTGCCGAACTTTAACAAGCTGCTGAAGAAGCATGACATTGATTATGAGCAGCATACCGCCGGTGATTTCAAGCGCACCCTGACGCTGTTCGGTGAGAACACAGATGAGGGTAGAGCCAAGTTCCAACAGGAACTGGAAGAAACCCATCAGCTGTTCAAAGACTTTGTCGGGCGTTATCGGCCGCAACTGGAGCTGGACAAGGTGGCAACCGGTGAACATTGGTATGGTCAGCAGGCCATAGAGCTGGGGCTCATAGATGAAGTCGGCACCAGTGATGATCTCTTGCTGAAGTTGGCCGCGGATCGCACTGTGATCAAGGTAAAATATCAGCTGCGCAAGAAACTGGCCGACAAGTTGGCCCACAGCGCTTCTTTGATGCTCAACGCCTGCTACAACAAGTTGGCCGAGAAGAATCGGCCAATGTAACTCCTGCTGTTTAATCCATTCGCTAATCTAACCCCGGCACGCCGGGGCTTTTTATGCCACTATTCTCCGGCAAAGCCGTGCCGGTGTTATCGTCACTCAAGTCGCTACCAAAACCATTCAGCCACAGGATTACCTCGGCCGAACGCATTCCTAATGTGCTTAGTACCTTGGCTGCTTCTGCCTCAGGATGAGTTTGAGAAAACGACCGCAAGCGCAGACCAATTCGAGCAGCTAATTGACGTTGTTTTGCATAAAACACCGACATTAATGCTTTTAAAATTCATAAACAGAGGCATTTAGGCCTTTTTATGCAGTACGCCTTTAATTCTCTGGCTGGATACGTTAAAACAGCCTTGGGGGATTAACAAAAAGATAACAATAACTATGCAGATCAAATACCGAGCCAACATGATGGTTGGGGATCAGGCGTACCCGGCTTTTGAACTGGCCAACCTTATTCGTTTTATTCAGTCACAATTGGGAGCCGAGGCTGCCGAAGAGATATGCCGGCACATAGGCACGGGTATCAATGAACTCAAGGAGTGCCAATTGGTGCGGGTCTGGCAGCTCAGCGCCACCATAGCGTTTCTCATGCAGCGTAGTCGACGTGAGGATATCAGCCTGCTGGCTGGTCTCAATACCCAGGTAACCGACTTGGGCTTTCTGTTGCCTTTGCTTGGGGATTGCCGGGATCTCGGTGAATGCCTGGATTTTGTGCTCAACCATCCCAAGTGGGTGGGCAGTTTTGCCGATCTGTTGCTGCTGGAAGATGAGCGGGAAATCCGCCTGCGCTGGCTCAATACCGGCCGGGCCGAGTCGTTAATCTATCGCGGCGAATTTCTTCACAGCATAGGTGCGCTGCTGAGTTTGGCGCGGGAGTTAACCGGTCAAGAGGTCAGCTTTAACTGTATCTGTGTTACCGGCACTTTGATGCCGTCTGAGGGATTGGCAAAACTGACCAAACAGCTGGAGTTTCAGAGTGACTTCAATGAATGGCGCCTCGATAAATCCTACCTGGCGCTGGCTGTGGATCTGAGTCATTTTTCCGATCACAGCCAAAACTGTCAGCAGCAGAGCTCGCTGATTGAAAAGATTATTGCCGAGCTGGATGGCGACTTTCCCGCTGTGCCGCCATTGGAAACCATGGCACTCAGGTTACACATGAGCAGTCGCAGCCTGAGGCGCAAGCTGGCGGCCCTCGGCAGCAGCTATCAACGCCTGGTGGATCAGCAAAGGTGTCAAAGAGCGGTGAGCTGGATCCTTGAGGGCCGGCTATCGGTGAGTGAGATTGCCGAGCGTTTGGGATACAGCGACAGTTGTCATTTTCGCCAGAGCTTCAAGCATTGGCTCGGTTATCCACCAGGCTATTTCAGCCGCTTGGGGCAGGAAGACTAAAAAGGCCCGGGTCGTCAAACCCGGGCCTTTTGCTTATTGCGGTAAGCGTTTTTCAGTCTGCTTGGCTCCAGCTTCAGTTGGAGCAGCTGGCTGCCGGTAAACGTTTAATCCATTCGCTTATCAGCGCGATTCCTTCATCGTGGCTGAGGCTACGGCCAATTTCGGGCATTCTGTCGCCCGGCTCATTGCTCTGCATCCGGAAATGCATGATGGACTCGGCCGGATTACCAGGTACCACATCGTAGCCCAGGGTGCCGCCGCCATAGGCGACAGGCGATTTACAGGTGCCGTGGCTGAAGCCGTTGTCTTCATCATAGCTGCGCTGGTATTCCAGTTTCAGCCCGGTATTGGAGGCATTGCCTTCGGGTCTGTGGCAGTGGGCGCAGTTGATATCCAGGTAACCCTTGGCAGTTTGCATCAGCTCGCTGTCACTGAGCTGAGTCAAAGTGGCTTCATCACCATCCACATAGGCCGGTACCTTGTCGACGCTGGTAAGGGGTGGCAGGCCGCTGAGAATACCCGCGCTTTGCCAATGAAGCAGTTGGTTGGCGCTACCATCCTGGTAGGGGTAGTCACGGTTCAGATGGCGGGCCTTGGGACCAATCGGCATAAACACCGCCTGGCTGGCGCTGTCGGCCTTGAACTGATGACACTGCTTGCACTGATTCATTGACGGGACAACATAGTCAAAGTTCAGGGTTTGCCCCTTGTGCACCACGCTCTTGCCTTGAATGGCACCGGCCTTGGCCAAAGTGGCATCTGTTTGCTCGGCATTCCAGACATAGGGCAGGGCGGTCCAGCCCGACTCTCTGTGGATCAACAACCGGGTTTCAATCAGAGTTTCATTGTCCACGCCTCTGGTTGCGGTATCGGCAGGCAGGGCAAATGTTTTCACCAGTACTGTGCCTACCGGGAAGTCAAAGGCCTCATTGCTGCTGTAGTTGGCTTGTTTCCCTTCCGGCACAAACACATAGCGATACTTACTGGCATAGTCGGTAAACAGCGGCGTGTTGAGATCGTAAGGGATCCCGCCACTGTTTGGCATGGCCGCCGGCATAGAGGCGTCGGCAAACAGGCGGTATTGTGCCAGGCTGCTGCAATTGGCACCCGTCAGAGCATCCCAGTTCACACCAGAGCCTTGAGCGCTGCACAGCGACAGGTCGCCATCGCCTTCAAGGCCGCCTTCACCTTCTCCTATAGTACCGCCACCGCCGACCAGCACGCCACCGTCACAACCTTCGGTATCATCATCCACGCCGCAGCCGAAGATCTGTTCGCCGAAAGTGACGGTATGCACAGGTAGGCTGACCAAAGAGCATTGCAACAGTTGCTGCTGCTTGGCTTCATACATGACATCGGGAATGCTGACATCGGTATTGCTGTTGCCGTAGAGCTGGCCAATACTGACATCTCCATTGTTGCTGGCACAGACATTTTCACTGCCGTCAGGGTTGAAGGGGAGTTCACCAAAGCCGAGATAGGCGCCGGTACCATTGTTGGCGAGCAGTTCACCCAGGCCATCGTAGAGGATCCCCGGGAAGCGGCCATGGCTGTAGATGTAGGCCTTGATGATATCCTCGATAAGATAACCGTTGGGCTTGGTGGCAAAACCGCTTATCTGGTTGTCATGGATATAGATGTTGCGTGGTGTGGCGCGCCAGCCATCTTCAATGGCCTGACCCGGCTGGGCATAGCTGGCGGCAAAGGCGGAGACATCCGGCTCGGCGATAAAGAAGCTGGAGACAGTGACCGCCAGGGTATCGTGGTTGCTGATCTGGTTGTTGAACACTTCCACATCGTTGGTGGAGAGTATGATCACCCCGGTGCCGGGAGGAACAATATGCACTCCGGCCGGGTTGGCAGAGGCGTTGGCGAAGTTGTGGGTATTGTTGTCATAAACCTTGTTGTTGAATACCCGTACGCTGGAGCCGTACTTGTGGTTGCCTATGGGAAGGTCGAACACCAGAATACCACCGGTATTGCCCATGGCCTCATTGTCATAGACATCGGCAAAGCGCGAGTTTTCCACTTCGATACCGGCGACGTTTTCCTTGGCGATATTGCGCCTGACGACTATGTACTCAGACTGGCCCACATAGATACCGGCATCGGCGCTGCCGCGGACATAGCTGTCTTCAATCAAAATATTCTCGCATTCCACCGGGTAAAGGCCGTAGGCGCCATTGCCTTGATCCAGCTCACCTTCCCACACGGCGGAGACATTGCGCAGTATGATGCCATTGGTATTTTTCAGCTTGATGCCGTTGTTTTTGGCTTCATAGACCGACAGATCCTTGATGGTGATATTGAGGGCATTTTGTACAAAGATACCGTCACCGGCGTTGGCATTGGCAAAGTCGAGAATGGTTTCATCGCGGCCATAGCCCATGACAGTGACATTGCTGGCATAGCTGCCGTCACCGTCGACATCGCCGTCAAACAACAAGGTGGCATCTATCTCAAATCGGCCCTTTGGCAACACGATTACAGCGCCACTCTGGGCGTTGATCAGAGCTTCCTGAATTCGGGTTGTCAAATTGTCTCCGGCTTCAACCATGATGGCGCCTTCGGGGAAGGGGCTGGTTACCGGCGGTGGCGTCACGACCGGCGGTTCAGTGGTTTGAGACGTATTGTCGTCATCCGAGCAGGCAATGAGTCCCAGGGTTAACCCGGCTGCCAGCAACGCCAAAGTCAGGGGGTTTTTCTTGTTGAACATAATCTCTCCTGATTATTGTTATTATTCCGTTAACAAGATCCCGATTCATTTCCCGACTGACAATGTGAAATCCGGCCAAATTAGCACCAAATAATGCAAGTAGCGGCAAATAACAGATTGAGATGTTATCGCCATATGTAAACACTATTTTAACAACAGTTTGTTTTTCATCATTTATTCTGGATTTAGTTCGCCGGCAGTGATAAAACCTCATGCGTCATAATCAAAAGGAGTTGGCATGAGTAAGGATGAACAAGAATACAGCCTTTCCGGTGATCCCATTTTCAGATACACGGATGGTGAAAAGGAATGGCAGTCGCCTATGGGTGAAGAGTGTATCGTCCAGATAAGCGAACATATTGAGCGCCATATTGGTGAAGTCACCTGGGTCTTTCATGAAGTTATCTCGGATACTGTGCATATTGATGTGCATTATGTGGCACCGACAGACGAGCGACCTTTCCATACTCTGGTGACTTCCGGCATGAGTGACTTGCCTATGAGTACCCCCGAAGAGGCGGATATCCCCAGGTTTATGGAGCTGATGATCACCTTGCCGGCGCATTGGCAGATAAGTCAGGAAGCCTTCAGCGATGAACAGTGGTACTGGCCTGTAAGGCAGCTTAAGTTTTTGGCGCGCTTTCCGCATAAATACGACAGCTGGCTGGGCTGGGGACACACAATACCCAATGGTGATCCTGCCGAACCCTTTGCCGAAAATACCCGTCAAAACGGCATGATAGTTCTGCCGTCACTGCTACTTGATGAGGGTTTCCACACCCTGGAGATTGACCAGGACAAGTGCATCAATTTTTATAGCCTGGTGCCGCTTTATGAAGAAGAGATGATGTTGAAACTGGAGCAGGGCAGCGATGCCTTGTTGGATCTGTTCGACAAGTATCAGGTGAGCGATCTGGTGGACGTTGCCAGAATCAATGTGGTCACAGGGCGGAAATAACCGAGCCCAGGGGACTCACTCATAGCACACTCATAATAACAAGGTAAAAAGCCGGACTGAGCTGCATTGTGCAGGCTAGCCCGGCTTTTTTGAGTCTTAACGCTTGTAACTGATGTGCTGATGGAATCTCAACACCAGTTCACGGCGCTCCGGATCCAAGCCTATGGCTTCGGCAAAGTCTTTCAAAGCCGCTTCCACCTGGTTCATATAGCGGCCATAACCTGGCTCTGTGTAGTCCTCTTTACCGGCAACCAGCAAAAAGTGCACCGATTCTACCAGGTTGCGCCCATCCCAATGGCTGACAAACTGAGTGTCGGTTGCCGCAGGATCAAAGCCTATCATCTGGGCTTCGGCAGTACTTTCCACCTTCTCGAACTTACTGTTGCGAACCAAAGGCATCAGGCCGTTGGCCACCATGGCGATGCGGTGCAATTGCTTGCCGGCCGCCGCGCTGCGGAACTTGTCCTCAAGGAACTGGTACAGCGGGCTGAAGTCTTCGGTATGCTCTTCTTCCAGCACGCTCTGCTTCAGGCGGCGGCTCAGCGGCAGGCTGACGGTGACATAGGCCAATGAGCTGTGATCTTCCGGCAGTTTGCACTTGCGCGACTTGTAGCGCTGATAAATATCCCTGAGCTTGTAGCCATAGGTCTTTTTCTCCCCCTTGGCACGGGCGAAGAGATCGTAGGCCATGTGCTGGTGATCGCGGACTTTGACCCTTAATTCCTGCTCCGGCAGGTTGTCCAACACTCCATTCAATACGGCATTGACCCGGCTGTGGAAATTGGCGGCGTTGGCGCGAATTTCCTTACCTGTGGCCAAAAACAGCAGTCTTAACTTGCGGGCCTTGTAGTCCGGCTGGAAGAAAAGGTTCTGGGCTTCATGGTAGGCCGGGTTGTAAAAGAACAGGATCTGTTCGGCGGTTTGGAAGCAGTAGGCCTCGGTGTGAAAACGCACCACAGGCAGTTTGTCATTGGCGATCACATGAATGTTGTGCAGATCTTCCTTTTCTGCCAACTGGAATACCAACTTGCTGATCTCGCGGTAGCAGTTTTCGTAACTGGCATAGTGGCTGAGCAGCGCATCTGTCATCAGTATTTCAGCCATGATGTACTGGCTGGTACGGGTGGCCAGGGGAATATAGACTTTTTGCTGGGACATACGCTTTCCTTGTTTTATGTTATCAGGCCGGTATGGGCATACTAGCCGGGTTGCACTGCAATCTTATTGCGACAAAACAACTTTCAATCCGATCGGGTATGGACTTATCGCGCCCGCCCTAGTGTAATCTATGGTTATGATTTATTAAACATTAATAAACTTTAGCCAACCTTAAGGCAACAAACTGAATAACAAGGAGTCGTTAATCTTGATTACCGAAAGCCCCAGATTAATTTTGAGACAGTTCCGTGATGGTGATCAGCAGGCTTTATTTGCCATGAACAGTACTCCCGAAGTGCTGAGGTATATTCCCGGCGAGCCATTGAAGGATATTGAAGAGGCCGCTCAGGTGCTTGAAAAGGTCATTTTGGCCGACTACCGCAAGTATGGCTATGGTCGCTGGGCAGTTGAGCATAAGGCCGATGGCAAGGTGATAGGTTTTTGCGGCCCCAAGTTCCTGCCGGAGTTCGGCAAGGTTGAGTTGGGATACCGATATCTGCCTGAATACTGGGGCCAGGGACTGGGTTATGAAGCCGCCAGCCATGCATTGCCAGAAATAAAAGCGATTTGCGCCGTGAATGAGTTGATAGCCCTGATCATGGATGGCAACCTGGGCTCGGAAGCGATAGCCCTCAAGTTGGGAATGCTGCCGCAGGAAGAAAGTGAACTGATGGGGCACAAGGTGAGGGTATTCAGCCGCAGCCTTTAGTCGTTTTTAGCTATGTCGTCCTGCGGCTATTATGTCCGGCTGCTATTATGTCCGGCGATAGTCTTATCCGCCCGTTGCCGGCGCAGATGCGTCTGTGGCAGGGGCTTTGATGGCTTCGATTGCCGATTCAACCCAGGGCAGCACAAAGGCGGTGATCTTGGGCTGGGCCTTTTCGTTCGGGTGCAGCCCATCGGCCTGCATCAACTCGGGGAAAGGCGCTATCTCTGTCATAAAGAAGGGCATCAGGGTGACGTTGGG
Organism: Shewanella sp. VK101; assembly: GCF_056497865.1. Lineage (NCBI taxonomy): Bacteria > Pseudomonadati > Pseudomonadota > Gammaproteobacteria > Alteromonadales > Shewanellaceae > Shewanella > Shewanella sp. VK101. The sequence continues at coordinate 2,837,048 of NZ_CM151402.1, read as the reverse complement.
CTGTTTGGCCAGGTCACTATAAACGGCGCTGAAGGCGTTGGCATATCTGGGGCCGTAGTTTGGCGGCACCATGACTTCGGAAAGCAGCACCTTGGCGCCGGATTGATGAGCCAGCGCAATGATTTTTGTAAGATTGTTTTTCAGCTCCGTTGGCGGAAAGCCTCTCAGACCATCATTGCCGCCAAGCTCCACCAACAGCAGCGAGGGTTTTACCGACTCCAGCAACTGAGGCAATCTTCTGAGGCCACCGGCCGTGGTTTCGCCGCTGACAGAGGCATTAACAATGTTATGCTCGGGTAAGGCTTGTCTCAGCCCTTCGACCCAACCCTGTTTCTCGGCCATGCCGTAACTGGCTCCCAGGCTGTCCCCCAGGATCAGTACATCAGCGGCCTTGACGGGCAGCGCAGAGAACAAGAATATGACTGGTATCAATGCCAGCGGACGCAAGCATAAGGAAGCAATTTTGAAGAACAGTGCCATTAAGGTTTCCCATCTCGTAAAAACTGTCACTACCCAGGAAGGTGACCTGACTATCCTGAGTGGCATCAATTTGGATGTCAAGCCGGGCCAGAGTGTGGCCATTCTTGGGCCATCAGGCTCAGGTAAATCAACTCTGCTGGGCCTGCTGGCGGCATTGGATACCCCCTCGTCCGGTGAGATTTGGCTCGATGGCAGTGCCCTGGCCGGGCTGAATGAAGAGCAGAAGGCTGCGCTGCGTAAGCGGAAAGTCAGCTTTATTTTTCAGTCTTTTATGTTGGTTGATACCCTCAACGCCCTGGAAAATGTCATGCTGCCGGCTGAACTTGCGGGTATCAAGGATGCCAGAGAGCGAGCCCAAGCCATGCTGGAGCGAGTTGGCCTCGGGCACAGGCTCAATCATTACCCGAAACAGCTTTCCGGCGGTGAGCAGCAGCGGGTGGCTATCGCCAGAGCCTTTATCAGCGAACCCAAGGTGCTGTTTGCCGATGAACCCACGGGCAACCTGGACAAACACAACGCCGACAGGGTTGCCGACATGCTGTTTGAGCTCAATCGCGAGAGTTCGACCACCTTGATTTTGGTGACCCATGATATGCAACTGGCCAGTCGTTGTGAGCGCCAGTTGGAGATGCACGAAGGGCGATTGTATGAACAGGGGCAGCAAACCCTGCCGGAAGAGGCCAGTTTGCATGAGGCCAAGACAGAGAGCCAGGTGCCGGCGGCATCGGTAACAGCAGAGGAGGGGCGCTGATGGAATGGACGCTGGCATGGCGCCTGTTTCGCCGCGAGCTCAAGCAAGGGCAGTTGGTATTGATTGTGCTGGCCTTGACCCTGGCGGTGTTGTCTGTCACCGGTCTGGCCCGGGTCAGTGAGAGATTGCAGCTCGCCATCAATGGCCAGGCGGCCAAGTTTATTGCTGCCGACCGAATCATTAATTCACCCGTTCCCATAGATGCAGGCATACTGCAGCAGGCCAACGCGTTAGGGCTTAAGCAATCGCAGAGTTTGCAGTTCAACTCTATGGTTTACAGCGGCGATGCATTTCAGTTGGTCACTGTCAGGGCAGTTGATAATGCCTATCCGCTCAAGGGCAAAATTGTCTTGCGTCAAGGAGAAACCAGTGCCTTGCCGCAGCCAGGTGAACTGTGGTTTGAAATGCGTCTTGGGGGCCTGCTGGGGTATCCCAAGAGTGTTGAGCTGGGTAACGCCCAGATGGCGCTGGCCAAGGAGATAGACAGGCTGCCCGATGCCGGTTTCAATCCATTTGCTTCTTCCCCCCTGGTGTTGATGCGCCTTGATGATGTTGCGGCAACCGGGGTCATTCAACCCGGCAGCCGGGTGACATATCTTTATCAGTTTGTCGGAGATAATCAGGCGCTGAGCCGTTTTGAAGAATACGCCAAGCCACTGCTGACCAGTAGCCAACGTTGGGTTGATGTACAATCCGGCGATTCGCCGATTGCCGGGGCGGTGCAGCGGGCGGAGCGATTCTTGCTGCTGGCGAGCTTGCTGGGGATAGCCCTTGCCTGCGCCGCCATCGGCATTGCCGCCCAGCGTTATTGCCAGCGTCACTATGATGTGGTTGCCATGCTGAAAACCTTTGGCGCCAGTGCAAGACAAATCCGTTTATTGTTTGGTCTGCACCTGCTGTTGGTGACCTTTCTTGGAGTGATCTTGGGGATCCTCGGTGGCCTGGTGCTGGATTATCTCATCAGCCGAGCCTTGCCAGCGGAAATTGCCGCCTATTCTCCGCCTATGCTCAGACCGCTTCTCTTGGGGTTGGCTACAGGGTTTATCAGCGCCTTTATGTTCAGTGCCTATCCGCTGATGCGGCTGCTGGCTATTCCGCCGCTCAGGGTGTTGCAACGCCAGCTCGAAGGAATACGTCTGGGCATGTGGTTGCATCTGCTGCTGAGTTTGGCGGCTATGGGATTACTCGGCTGGCTTTACTCGCGCTCTTTGCCTTTGACCCTGACCGTGGTGGCCAGCGTGGTGTTGCTCGGGGTGCTGCTCAGCCTGATGGGGTTTTTGTTAATCCGCCTGGGGCAGAGTGTTGGCATGCGCACGACCAACCCCTTGTCGCTGGCACTGGCGGGCCTTCGGCGCCGTGCCAGACAAAACGCTGTACAACTGGTGGGATTTTCCAGCGCCCTGGTGTTATTGCTGACCATAATGGCGTTGCGTCAGGACTTGCTCAGCGAATGGCAGAAGCAGTTGTCTGAGGATGCGCCGAACTATTTCCTGGTTAACATAGCTCCGGACGAAGTAGAGCCGCTGGCGGACTTTATGGCTCAGCGCCAGATTGCTGCCACAGATATCTATCCTGTCATCCGTGGTCGGCTCAGCGCTATCAATGGTGAGGAGGTGATCACTGCCGAAGAGCAGGAACAGGGGCAGAGAGGGCGTCTTGGGATTTCAAGGGAACTGAATCTCACCTGGCGAAATACCTTGCCGCCCAACAATGAGATCCTTGAGGGCCATTTTAATCGGCAAACCGATGACGTGTCGGTGGAGTCCGGGGTGGCCGAGCGCTTGGGAATTACTGTCGGAGACAGCCTGAGTTTTGTTATCGATAACCAAACGCTGACTGTCAAAGTGGCCAGTATTCGTTCTGTGCAGTGGGAAACTCTGCAACCCAACTTCTTTATGATTTTCAGTCAGGAAGCCTTGGCCCCCTTTGCTTATACCTCCATGGCCAGTTTTCATCTGGATGATGGTCAAAAGGCCGTTGTGCTTGAGCTTATCCGTAATTTCCCCACTGTTTCCATCATAGATGTGGGGGCCATGGTGGCTCAGCTCAAAGAGATAGTCGCCCAGGTATCTTTGGCGCTGACGCTGGTGTTGGTGCTGGTGGTATTGGCCAGTGCCCTGGTGATGATAGCGCAGACCGAAGCCGGCATGGCCAGTCGCCAACGAGAACTGGCGGTTCTACGCACCTTTGGTGCGCCGGGAAGCTTGCTTAAGCTTGCCACGGCGTTGGAGTTTGCACTGCTAGGTGCCGTGGCGGGCATTCTGGCGGTCACAGTGGCGGAGTTTGCGCTCTGGCTTTTGAAAACTCAGGTGTTTGAACTCAGAGTCAGCCCTCACTGGCAATGGTGGCTGTTGGCTCCCCTCAGTGGCGCCTTGTTGGTGGCACTGCTTGGCCTGTGGCGTTGTCGCACTCTGCTGCAAAAGTCCTGTGGTGAGCTGTTAAGGCTTGAGTAATGCCGGGGGATTGGTTGTCAGGCTATTTTTGTCGAACCATTTTTTGCCAGGCTCGGGTGGCGAATTACTGACCTTTTGCTGTTATTTTGAGCGCTGCTGGGGTAGTATTCCGGCTTTCTTTTGGACAGTGAAGGGATGCGCTGCAACAAGTGAGGTGAGGCAAGTTGACACTGATACTGGCAGGCGCTTTGGCTTTGGCGGGGACTCTGGGCGTCTCCGCTTACACTCTGGGACATTCAGCCTTCAAGGCGGGGATGGGGGTTAAACGTTGGGTGGCTGCCGGGTTGTTGCTGGGACCCGCTGCCATGTTGTTATTTAATGCACATAGGCAATTAGCGTACCGCAAAACCACTCGGCCCGGCGATAGCGAGCATTCCTTCTAGAATCGTCTATTGATTCCAAATCACAGCAAAAGGGAGCATAAATGCTCCCTTGTTTTTCGCTGTTTCATCAGTTCCACCAACCTCTGGCAGGAACCACTTCCAGGTGGCACAGACCCTCCGGCAGTTTCACCCGTTTACGCTCTGGTTTGGTCAGACCCAATAACTTCTTGATTGCTATGATCATAATTAGTCCTCCAAAGCCCTAGGATCAGGCGTATATAAATTTGACATTGGGGGCAGCGGCCAGCTCGACAGGCTTGAATTTCACATTAGGGGCAGCGGCCAGCTCGACAGGTTTGAACTTCACATTAGGCGCTGCGGCCAGCTCGACAGGTTTGAACTTCACATTAGGCGCTGCGGCCAGCTCGACAGGTTTGAACTTCACATTAGGCGCTGCGGCCAGCTCGACAGGTTTGAATTTCACATTAGGGGCAGCGGCCAGCTCGACAGGTTTGAATTTCACATTAGGGGCAGCGGCCAGCTCGACAGGCTTGAATTTCACATTAGGGGCAGCGGCCAGCTCGACAGGCTTGAATTTCACATTAGGGGCAGCGGCCAGCTCGACAGGCTTAAACTTCACATTAGGGGCAGCGGCCAGCTCGACAGGCTTGAATTTCACATTAGGGGCAGCGGCCAGCTCGACAGGCTTAAACTTCACATTAGGCGCAGCAGCCAACTCGACAGGCTTGAACTTGACGTTAGGTGCAGCAGCAAAAGCCAGTGAACTGGTAACAACGGCGGCGGTAGCAAGTATTGATTTAATCATTATTTTATCTCTCTCAGGGTAGTGGTAACAGTCAGCGGTTAACTTCTTGACGCTGAGAGAGATAAAGCAGGAGTTATGCCAAAGTGTTATTTCAGTTTTAAATTGGTTTTATTTTGGATTTTTATCGGTTTATATGCAGTTTAAATTTGGTTCTTAAATTGTATTTTTCTTTCCTGTAAATGCGGGCAGATTTTGTTTCAGATACTCGGAAAATTCAGCTTCTGGTACGGCTTTGCTGTAAATAAACCCTTGTATTTCTTCACAGTTTAACGCTTTTAAAATACTGAGTTGTGATGAGTCTTCCACGCCTTCTCCCACAACGGAAAGCCCCATATTGTGGGCTATGGTGATGATGGAATCGACCATCTTTAGGTCTCTGTCAGACTTATCGATATCGTCGACAAAGGCTTTATCTATTTTCAAGCTGTGAATGGGGAATCGTTTCAGATAGGACAGAGATGAATAGCCGGTACCAAAGTCATCGAGTGCCAGACAGACTCCCATTTTAGCCAGTTGTTGCATGACTTTAATGGCTTTTTCCGGATGCTTGATAACAGTCCCTTCGGTGATTTCCAGTTCCAGATTAGCCGGTGGCAAGCGGGTCAGACGTAAAATTGACGCGATTCTTTGCTGCAGATCGGGAAGTGCGAATTGTCGCGACGACAAATTGACAGCCACACGGCCATCAAACAATCCCTGCTCACGCCACTGCTGGGCTGCAAAGCAGGCTTTTCGCATAACAAGGTCACCTATTTCAACAATCAGGCCGTTTTCCTCTGCCAGCGGAATAAAGTCATTGGGTGGGATCAATCCGTGCTGAGGATGATTCAAGCGAACCAAGGCTTCCATACCCGATACCAAACCGCTGCGCAGATTGATTTTTGGCTGGTAATAGACTTCAAACAGATCGTCTTTTAGGCCTTCTCGGATAAGATTTTCTACCTCCAACTGCCGGATTGCATTGCGGTTCAATGATTCTGAGTAGAACTGATAACGATTACCACCGGCAGACTTGGCATGGTACATGGCGATATCGGCCTTTCTCAGCAGCGCTTGCTCATTTTGCTCGTCTTCGGGATAAAGCACTATGCCTATGCTGACGCCGACAACCAGCTGTTCACCTACCAGTTCAAAGGCTTGACCGAATGCGTCTATGACGCGGCTGGCTATCACAGCACTGGAACCTATATCGGGATTCTTGTCCACCAAAATGGCAAACTCATCACCACCGAGGCGATAAAGGTTGGTATGTCCGGGTATAGATTGCTGCAGCCTTTCTGAGACCAGGATCAAAAGCTCGTCACCTATTTGGTGACCGAGGGAGTCATTGATCTTTTTGAAATTATCCAGATCAAGCACCATCAGAGTGTGGTGATGGTCTTTTTTCACCAGGTTGCCTAGGGTGACTTGCAGGTTGGAGCGGTTGGGAAGACCGGTCAGGAGATCATTATTGGTGAGCTTGCGCAGCTCTTCTTCCTGCTGTTTTCGACGGGAGATATCGGAAAACACCCCAACATAATGGGTCAGGATCCCTTGCTCATCGTAAATCGCATCTATGGTGAGTTCCATCAAGAACTCTGAACCATCGCCTTTAATGGCTTCTATATCGTTGCTCCAGCGACCGTACTGCTGCAATAACTGCTTTATTTGTTGATTGTAATTGTCAGGATAACGGCTGAACTGCAACGTTGTGCCGAGCAACTGGTTTCGGCTGTGTTGGGTTAGTTCACAGCAGGCTTCGTTAACCTCAACATAATGGAAATCGGCATCCAGAATAAACATACCTTCCGAGATATTCTCTATCGCCCGTTCGAACAGGCGCAGCTGCTCTTCTGCTGTCTTGAAACTGTTGATGTTTTTGATGGTTCCCGTCATACGAAGGGCATTGTCATGCTCATCCCGCTCAACAATTTTGGCCCTGTCGAGGATCCACAGCCACTCACCACTCTTGCTTTTGACTCTGTAGGTTGCTTCGAAATGATCTGTTTCACCGTAAAAATGTTTATTGAGTGCTTCTCTTACCCGCTCTCTATCTTGAGGGTGTATATTGCTCTCTTCACCATGGTGGCCGGAGCGCTGGCCGTCGCGGGGAAATTCGAGAGAACCCCAGATATTGGAGCGGTATATCTGCCCCGTTTCTATATCCCAGTCCCACATCTCATCACCGCTACCCCAGAGGGAGAGCTTTAGACGCTCCTCACTCAAGGCTATTTGACGCTGGATCTCTCTCTTGCGCAGCACGGCTTTGGTGATAGCCGTCAGTATCAGTAGTATCGCCAATACATAGAGAGTTTTGGCAAGCGTGGAAAGCCACCAAGGAGGGGTTATATTTACCTGAAGTTCAGTATCCTGACCTTTTTCACCTGTGATGGGATCTATCGCCCTGACCTGGAAGGTATAGCTTCCGGGTGAAAGATTAGTATAAGTTGCAGAATTGATGCCTTTAGAACTAATCCAGTCGTCAGAAAGCCCCTGAAGTCGGTACTCATACTCGAGTTTAATATGAGAATACTTTGGGCTGTTAAATCTGAGAGTGAATGGATAGTCAGAATACTTAAGTTTGATCTCCTTCGAAAGAGAAAGCGCAGCAGAAAGTTTACTGTTGTCGACGATTTGAGGGATATTAAATATTAATAACTCATTGAGGTTGGCTTTTGGCTTATGACTATTCTTGAAGTTAACAATATCATTGGGTGAAATAATGGTTAACCCGGAGATTCCACCCAGCAGGAATCCATTTCTCCAAGTTGAAGCGCTTTGTGTATTGTATTCATATTGACTGCCGAAGTCTTCATTTAAAACGTAGGTTCTCCCGGCAATCCCTATGAGAATTTTTCTGATAGAGGTTGCAACATAGTTTCCATCTGAATCTGTTGCTATTGAGTAGATGGGGCTATTGGTGATGAACTTGGTTGTTATACTTTGGGTCGTCTTGTCGTAGAACTTTAGCCCTGTCCCAGTTCCTATATATATCCCCGAGTCAATCGGTGCAATACTGTAGGTTAACTCTTCTTCAAAAATATGTCTTACACCAGCACTACTGACAATAAATACTCCGGCCTGAGTAGCAACATACAGTTCATTATTTTCATAGGCCATGTTGAAGATTGCTGGTTTACTACTTAAATCATGTTGACTGACCACAGTTAGTGTTTTTATATCTACTTCAAGTATTAACGAGTCTGCAGTACTTACCGCAATTCTGGTTTCATCTTTGTTTACGGCAAAAGCGACTATGGGACTGGCAACTACTTGGTAGCGTGTTTCTGTACTGACATTTATTGCATATAATCCATCTAGTGAACCATAGAATATAGTATCCTTTACCAGCCCTGCTGTTTTAGGTCCTTTGATTCCAGAGTCAATGGAGAATATAACATCGAGGTTTTCATCTAGCAGAGTTAATATTTGGGTGTCATCAGAAACAAGAATGTTATTTTGTTGATTCTTTTGTATATGCCAAACACTCTGAGTATTACTTGTGAGAGTAGACGCGAGTTGACTCTCAATATCTATTGCAGAAAAACCTTTGTTCAGAAAAGGTATGTAAAGCCTACCTTTTTCAGCATATACAAAGCTCATGGAGGTCGAGAGATCTATGCCATCTACCTGACCAAGACGCTTTTCATCACCATTTGATAAGATATTAAAGACTTTATTGTTTTTTAGGGCGTACAGGTCATTGTTTAAATTGAAAATGCTGTTGTAGCTTCCAATCGATATGTTTTTAAGTTCATTATCTTTCCATCTGTATATTCCATCTTCCTTTAAGATATAAACATATTCCCCATCTTGGCTGATGGAAGTTGACTCTTTTGATATCAACTCAGTTTTACTTGTATTTTCATCAGTATGATAAACAGAACCATCATGGTTTCGTATTATGTAACTGTTATTATTGACTATAACCTGTTTTACATTGAGGAAACTCTCAGACTGTAACAGAGTTATTTTAGGCGTTGCAGTTGTGATCTGTTCGACTTTAGCTATCTTGTCATTGAGACCGACCAGGATTGAATCTCCCATTCCTTGGAGAGACCAAACTGCACCGTTTATACCACTTACGGATATGAAGGTATTTTTTTCTTTATTGTAGGTATAGAGGCCGTTATTGGTACCAACTAACAGAAGATCTTTATGGAAGTATAAACTTTGAATAAACGAACTTTTGAGGCCACTCCCATCATTGGCGAAATACTGTTTGAACTCCTTGCCATCAAAACGGTTGAGGCCGTTAAGCGTGCCTATCCAGATATAACCGTCCGAATCCTCGGTTATCGATGTCACTGTACTTTGCGAAAGTCCTTCAGGGACGCCGTATGTTTCTGCTTTCAGAAGGATGGGAGCTGGAGTGTCAATCAGGGGAAGTGCTGAAACTTTAGCCGGGATAAAGGCAATAACCAGAGACCAGAGCAATATGAGGCGGAGCAGGAGATTAGGCATAAATTTAGTAAATTTTATAATGAGTGATGCCAGTACCGTTGAATGATAACTCTTTCAGAAAGTAGCCTGATTGTCAAAATTAAACCTTTCTATCACATACGTTTATCTCATTTCTGCCCCAGATATGTGGTGATAGATCGAGCTGTGCCATCCACTTAAAAGCATGCTGTGCTGTTATTGAATATAATACCTTTTGATTATAACTGCTGCAGCCCTTTGTCTTGGAACAATCTTCGATACCAATTGGAATGGAGAAAAATTCCTCGTTTGAGCAAGGGCAGCCCAGGGATTAAAGGTTAAACTGCTCAGCCTGTTGTTTGAAGGTGCGTAAATCTGTGATCAAGGAACCGGCTTGCAGACGTTCCAGATGTCTGTGTTGTTCTCCTGTGCTGAACAGCACCAGACGATCGCTGTGTTTGGTGCGCATTTTATCCATCATAAACTTAATCAGGCCGGCCCGGGTTTGGCGCTTGATTTCTGCTACCACCAGCTCCCGCTGATTAAAGTGATAATCCTTATTGCCTATGCTGACCCAATAACGTTGGCCGCGAGTTTTGAGGTTGGCGTCATGTTCCATGACTTGGTTGATCAGTCCCTGCTTGGTGCTTTCCCACTGTTCATTGGTTATCTGCATCACGGCGTAGTTAAAGTCGGCGATAAACTCATCTATGGCTTCCAGTAATTGCAGTGGCCCGGCGGTCGGTGACTGTACATAGAAGATCATCCCCGGATGACGGTTCAACGGCAGATAGCCTGTGCCCACCATATAACCGAGCTGTCTTTGGGTTCGCAGCTCGTGGAAGAAAGTTGACGACATGGTGTGATTCAGCAGGCTGAACAACGCCATTTTCTCCGGAGTGGCAAACACGGATTGGTAATAGACTATGATGGCGCTGTCCGGGTGAGCTATGTTCAGCTCCCTGAGTACGGTTCCTTTCCCCTGAAGGTTGACCAGCTCCCTGGCCGATTCACGGCTGGGCTTGGAAACCAGCGACAGAATGTGGCTGAGTCGTTTTCCCAGAGACTGGGCTTCCTGTTCCAGCCAGTCACCATAGACCAGGCCTTCCAGATAGATTTTTTCATAGAAGGCGCTCACATGGTCATGCAGATCGTCCAGGGTGATATCTTCCAACAGCTCAGCCATCCGCAGTGGTTCATAACTGCGTTTTTGCAAGGTTACCGTCAAGCTGGTGAACAGCTGGGAGATGGGTTTGGCCTGGGCATGGTTATACCAACTGCGTAGTAACTGGCGTTTGATAAGGTTGAACCTCTCCTGGGTAAAACTGCGCTCCCGGGCTTTGTCTATCAGCAGCGCCAACAGGGTTTCCTGGTTGCCGGTAAAACCGGTTAAATGCAGGGTCAGCCCGCCCTGATGGGGGTAGATGTTGTAGCTGAGGCCGGCTACTTCCGCCTGATAGGTATGTTCGGTCAGATGATCGAGCAGCATCTCCACATACAGCCGGGTCAAGGCGGCATGTCTCGGCGTGGGGCTGGCCTGATCCGAATCGAGCGAGAGATACAGATGCCCCTTGGGGACATTGAACTCATCATCTTTCTTGTGCCAGATACGGTAACCGGCACCTTCGGCGACAATCACCGGCTCAGGATGCCGGCTGGGTTCGCCTCGGGCTATGGCGTCTTCTACGATGAAAGGGTTAGGCCTTGGCAGCTCCATCCCGGTTTCAGCCTCGGCGCAGCGCCACAGTGCCAGCCTGGCTTCTTCTATGGGTTTAATTTGATAGGGGGTGTGATACCAGGCCGCTTGTTGCTCGGTATCCAGATCCTGGGCCACCAGTTGCAGGCGCATATTATCCGGGGTCATCAGGCTCATCAGTGCTCTGGCTTCAGCGACATCCAGGCCATCCATGCGATAGTCGCCATAGACGGTATCTTCAACCTGATAATGTTGCATATTGATGCTGAGGTGACTGGCCAGATCCAGGGCTTTTATCTGTTCCTGGTAGCGAAATGCCAGTTTGAGCAGATTGGCTCTTTCCTGATAGCGCCAGTCTTCCAGCCCAGTATCGGCAATGAGTTTGATATAACCGAAGCAAGCAGCAACCACCTTGTCGGTTTGGTTCAAACCTCTGTCGGTCAGCTGAATGCTGATGCTGTATTCCTTGAAGTTGTAGCCGTTGATGCCGCCACCGGCGGAAAGCCCGTTGATAAGACCGGCTTCCTTGAGTTTGGAAAACAGGCTGCCGTGGCTCTCACTCCCAAGTAGGTGACTGATGAAGGTCAGTGGCTTACTGCGATAGAAGCGATCGATAGCGGGCAGGGCAAAGCTCAGGGTCAGGCGTTTTTGCTCTTTAAGCGGCACTATATGGATCTGCTTTTGCAGTTGCTCACTGGCGAACAGTGGCAGTTCGGGATAGGTTTTTTGCAGATCATGATTTTCTATTGCCGAAAAATAGCGTCTGGCATATTGCTCGAGCTCATCGATTGCCTTGGGAGCCACCAGACACAGGGTCATCAGATTGGCGCTGTAATGGCTCTTGTAGAAGGCAAGCAGTTCTTCCCTGAGCTGTTGCTCGTCTCCGCCCAGGGTTTGCAGGTTACCGACGGAAAACTTGCTGAAAGGGTGCGCCGGGTTGACCGTCTCTTTCAATACTTGATAGATACGGCGGATATCATCTTTCTGCTTGAGACTGAACTCAGATTCTATGGCGTGTCTTTCTCTGTCCACCAACTCCTGATTGAACAGCGGCGCAATAAAGAACTGGCTGAATCTGTCCAGTGCCTCGGCAAATACCAGAGGATCTATGGCAAAGAAGAAGTTGGTGTGCTCAGTGCCCGTCCAGGCATTATTGCTGCCACCATGTTGGTTGATAAAGCTGTGATAACCTCCTGCCTCGGGAAATTTGGCGGTACCCAGGAACAACATGTGTTCGAGAAAATGTGCCATCCCGGGGCGGGATTGAGGATCATCGAAGTGGCCGACATTGACCGCCATGGATGCGGCGGCCTGGGCAGAATGCATATCTTGCACCAGCAACACCCGCAGGCCGTTGGTCAGAGTCAGATGACGATAGCTGCGGTGGTCATTGGGGCTGGAAATGACAGACTGGCAAGTGCTCAAGGGATAACTCCCGTATAGACAGATTGTTATATATTGATAGCCTTATGCTTTTTTGGCAAATATCTCTTGGATTTTTCGACTAAAGATTGAGAGCTGTGCGGTTTGTTGCCGCGCTATAAACGGCTACAATTGACATAGAACCATAAGAACTTTTTCTGTAGTGAGTGATGTATGCAGCTTTTTCTAATGCGCCATGGTGAGGCCAGTTTCGAAGCACCCTCGGATCGGGAGCGAATGCTGACTGATGCCGGACGCCTCCATACGACACAGATGAGCAACTGGCTGAATGATTCAGTCTCTGCCTTTGATCTGGTGTTGGTGAGCCCCTACCTCAGAGCGCAGCAGACCTGGCAAGAACTGGGAAAGCACTTTCCTGAACCGCGTAAATGGATGGTATTGGATGAATTGGTACCATCGGCCGACCCTGAAATGGCTGCCAGCCTGGTGAAGGCATACGCGGAACAGTTCAAGGCTGACAAGGTGTTGGTGATAGCCCACATGCCACTATTGGGTTATATGGTCAGTGAATTGGTGGCCGGCATAGAGCCGCCGTTATTTGCGACTTCGTCAGTGGCACTTATTGATGTACATGGTCAGCAGGCAAGCGTGATGTGGCAGCAAGGGCCGCACAATATCGCCTAGTGCTTTCCCCAAGTTTAAAGCCGCCTTTAGTGCTGCAACTAACCTGAAATCTGAAATCATGCGCCTTATGTGATTAAAAGATGAATCTTAAAGCACCAGCTAAACAAGGAACCCGGCCATGGCCGGGTTCCTTGCATTTATCGCGCTAAGTCTTTAAAAGGGGCGGCTCTACTGCGGCTAGCGTCTGTGGGGATGTTCACCGATATCTATCAGTACCAACAGCGCCGCATCGCCGCCCCATTCTTTGGGGGCCTGGTGAAAGGCTTTGACCTTGGGGTGCTGCGCCAGCCACATGGGTAACTGCTGTTTGAGAATGCCGGTGCCGTAGCCGTGCATGACACTACAGCAAGGGCTGTGTTCACGGATACAGGCCTGGATCAAGGCCGCCAGTTCCAGCTTGGCTTCGGTTTGGCGGTAACCATGCAGATCCAAAAGAAAGTCAGGCACATAATCGCCTCTACGCAGACGTTTGACTTCCATGGCGTCCACATCGTCCCGACACCAACGCATAGGGCCGTTAACTGGCAATAATGGCTGGTAAACGTCTGAAAAATAACTGTCCGCCTGGATCTGAACTTCTTTTTCAGCCAGTTGCTTCTTGGTTTTGCTCGGCGGGCGGAAATGGCGTTTATCCTGGTCGAGCGGGGTGATCCCGGATACCAGTGCCTGAAATTCCGCCAGGCCTTCTTTGTCGTTTTCTTCGTTCATTAGGCTATTTTATTGAATCCTGTTTCTTCTGAACAGACTTCAGTTACAATGGGGGCGGAATAAGAATAAAGCCGGAGTCAGATTTTGGATAAGATCTTTGTGGATGAAGCCGTCACCGAATTGCGGACGGTAGGCGACATGTTGCGCTGGGCCGTCAGCCGTTTCAATGACGCCAATGTTTATTATGGTCATGGTACAGATAACGCGTGGGACGAAGCGGTTTCCCTGGTATTTCACGCCCTGCATCTGCCCGATGACATTGGTCAGCAGGTGATCCACGCCAATCTCACCAGCAGCGAAAAACACAAGATAGTTGAGCTTATCATCCGCCGGGTACGCGAGCGCTTGCCCGTACCTTATCTGACCAACACCGCCCGTTTTGCCGGGCTGGACTTCTATGTGGACGAAAGGGTGCTTGTGCCTAGATCACCCATTGCCGAGATGATCCAAAACGGATTCGGTCCCTGGCTCTACAACAAGCCGGTAAGACGGATCCTCGATCTCTGCACTGGCAGCGGTTGCATCGCTATCGCCTGTGCCTATCAGTTTGAAGAGGCTGAGGTCGATGCGCTGGATATCAGCGAGGATGCACTGGAAGTGGCACAGATAAACGTTGAGTCGCTCGGCGTGATGGACAGGGTGTTTCCCATGCAGTCCAATCTTTTCAGCGCAGTGCCACGAGCGCCCCAGTACGATCTGATTGTGTCCAACCCTCCTTATGTTGATGCCGAAGATATTGCCGATATGCCGGATGAGTATCGCCATGAGCCGGAAATTGGTTTGGCGTCCGGTCGAGACGGCCTGGATATCACCAAACGCATTCTGGCCAACGCCGCCGATTACCTCACAGATGACGGTATCCTGGTGGTTGAAGTGGGTAACTCCATGGTGCACCTGATTGAGCTGTTCCCCGATGTGCCTTTCACCTGGGTCAGCTTTGAACATGGTGGTGATGGGGTGTTTGTGCTGACAAAAGATCAGCTAGTTGAAAATCAATCACTGTTCGCCATCTTTAAAGACAGTGAATAATAAAGCGGCCCATTAGCCAATGGGCCAGTAAAGACGAGGTTCGGATGGCCGAACCTCAGCGCTCGGTCATTTTATCTCCAGGGGGAAATTAAGCGGATGTCGGGAAACAGCATAGGTCATAACTTTGTCGTCACCACTTTTGGTGAAAGCCATGGGCTTGCACTCGGCTGCATTATCGATGGCTGCCCGCCAGGGCTTGAGCTGACCGAAGCCGATATGCAGCAGGATCTCGACCGTCGCCGTCCGGGTACTTCCCGCTATACCACAGCCAGGCGCGAGCCGGATCAGGTGCGTATTCTCTCCGGCGTGTTTGAGGGCAAGACCACAGGCACCTCCATCGGCCTGTTGATTGAAAATACCGATCAGCGCAGCCAGGACTACTCCAATATCAAAGATCTGTTCCGTCCCGGGCATGCCGACTATACCTATCAGCAAAAATATGGCCTGCGCGATTATCGCGGCGGTGGCCGCTCCTCGGCGCGGGAAACTGCCATGCGGGTGGCGGCAGGGGCCGTGGCGAAGAAATACCTTAAGGCGGTACACGGCATTGAGATCCAAGGTTATCTCTCCCAGCTTGGGCCTATTTGCGCCGACACTCTGGATATGGCGCAGGTAGAGCTGAACCCCTTTTTCTTCCCCGATGCCTCCAAGCTAGAAGCGCTGGATGACTATATGCGCGAGCTGAAAAAATCCGGTGATTCCATCGGTGCCAAGGTCAGTGTAGTGGCTACCAATGTGCCGGTCGGCCTTGGCGAGCCGGTATTTGACCGTCTCGATGCCGATATTGCCCATGCACTGATGGGAATTAATGCGGTCAAGGGCGTTGAAATCGGTGATGGTTTTGCCGTCGTCAACCAGAAGGGCTCAGAGCACAGAGATCTGATGTCGCCTGCCGGGTTTGACAGCAACCATGCCGGCGGCGTGCTCGGGGGTATCTCTTCCGGGCAACCCATAGTGGCCCATATGGCGCTAAAACCCACTTCCAGTATCAGCGTGCCAGGCAAGAGCATGACAGTGCAGGGCACAGAGGCTGAAGTGGTGACCAAGGGGCGGCATGACCCCTGTGTCGGGATCCGCGCCGTGCCCATTGCCGAAGCCATGTTGGCGATAGTCTTGATGGATCACTTGCTGCGTCATCGGGCCCAAAACCAGGATGTCAGCAGCCTTACACCTGTACTTGGAATGCGATAAATGCGCGGACTGTTTCCCGCAGGGGGACAGCTCGCCTGGCTTTCTGCCTGCTATTTCTTCTTCTTTGGCATACTCGGTGTCATGGTGCCCTATCTGGGGGTATTTTTTGACAACCGTGGTTTCGACGCCGCCGAAATAGGCTTCCTGCTGGCCATACTTATGGCAACCCGCATAGTCGCGCCCAATGTCTGGGCGCTGGTGGCGGATCGCACCGGCATGCGCTCTGAGCTTATCAAGCTCGGCGCCTTTGCCGCCGCCTTGACCTATCTGAGTTTCTTTTATCATGGTGGCTTTCTCTATCTGGCGCTGAGTCTGGCCCTCTATACCTTCTTCTGGAATGCGATTCTGGCGCAGCTTGAGGTAATCACCCTGGAAACCCTGGGGGCTGAAGCCAACAAGTATGGCCTCATTCGCAGTTTCGGCAGTGTCGGCTATATCGTGCTGGTGGTGGGCACAGGCTGGGCCATCAAGGAGTTTGGCCCCGAGGTGCTGCTTTATGTGGGGCTGAGTCTGTTTCTTGGGTTACTGGGCTGTGCCTTACCCTTGCCTTCGAATCGGGCCTCGGCGGGGGCCGTGCAGGATAAGCCGGCACTCAAACTCGGGCGGCCGCTGCTGTGGTTTTTACTGTCTGCCATGTTGCTTCAAGCCAGCGCCGGGCCTTTCTACGGCTTTTTCGTGCTTTATCTCAAGCAGGTGGGTTACACAGAGGCCAGCGCCGGTATTTTTGTGGCGCTAGGAGCAATGGCGGAAATCTTCATGTTTATGATAGCGCCCAGGTTACTCGGTCGCTATGGGGTCAAGACGCTGCTGCTTGTGAGTATAGGCATGACGGCGCTGCGTTGGCTGCTGGTGGCTTTTGGCGCCGAAAGCATGTTGCTTTTGGGGCTCAGCCAACTGCTGCATGCCTTTACCTTTGGTTTGACTCATGCTGCATCCATCCAGTTTGTTCACCGTAATTTTGATATCAGCCACCGCAGCAAGGGCCAGGCACTATACGCCAGTTTTAGCTTTGGCGTCGGCGGCGCTTTGGGTACCTGGATCTGCGGCCTGATTTGGGGCGATGGCAGCGGCGCTTTCTGGTGTTGGGTGTTTGCCGCCGCGTGCGCCTTGCTGTCCATGTTGGCCGTGCTGGCTATTCCGGGTAGCGACTCCAGGCGTCAATCACAGAGTGACCCCATTGACGCCTGATGATTTCTTACAAGAGCAGAGCATCATTTGCCGGAGAGAGTTATGAGTAAAATGTTTCGACTGGGCCTTATCATTAATCCGCTGGCCGGGCTTGGGGGTAGTGTGGCCCTCAAGGGCAGCGATGGTGTGGCAAAAGAGGCGCTGAGCCTTGGCGCCACCCCCAAGGCCGGGCTGCGAATGGAGCAGGCCTTGGCTGTGATAACGCCTTTTGCCGAGCGCCTGCAAATCTATACCGCCTCGGGTAACATGGGCGCCGACCTGGCGCAAAAGCTGGGTTTTCGCACCGAGGTGTGTTACCAGGCGGCGACGGATACCAGTCGCAGTGATACCCAGGCTGCCGCCAAGGCCTTGATGGCGCAGGAGCTGGACTTGCTGCTGTTTGCCGGCGGCGATGGCACGGCAAGGGATATCTATGGGGTTGTCGGTGAGCACTTCCCCGTACTCGGTGTACCGGCCGGGGTCAAAATTCATTCGGGTGTTTACGGCATTACTCCCCATGCATCCGGGTTGGTATTGAAGCAACTGCTGGAAGGCGCCCTGGTGAGTCTGATGAGCGCCGATGTGATGGACATAGATGAAGAGGCCTTCCGCCAAGGCACGGTCAGGGCGCGGCGTTATGGTGAAATGACAGTGCCTGCCGAGCCGCGATATATCCAGGCGGTGAAGATGGGCGGCCGCGAGGTGGATGAACTAGTGCTGGCGGATATTGCCGCCGAGGTGGTCGGCGATATGGAAGATGAGCTCTATATTATGGGCTCCGGCAGTACAGTGGCGGCCGTGATGGAGGAGCTGGGGCTCGATAACACCCTGCTCGGGGTGGATCTGGTGCAGAACAAGACCCTGCTGGCCTCGGATCTTAATGCGGCGCAGTTATTGAGTGCCACTGAAAATCAAAAGGTTAAGTTGGTCATTACCCTGATAGGCGGCCAAGGGCACATTCTTGGCCGTGGCAATCAGCAGTTGTCGCCCGAGCTTATCAGGCGCATTGGCAAGGAAAATATCATCATTCTTGCCACCAAAAGCAAACTAAAAGCACTTGAAGGCAGGCCGCTTATCGTGGATAGTGGCGACCAGAAATTGGATAGCGAACTTAGTGGCTATTATCGAATTGTGACAGGTTACCGGGATTACGTGATGTATCAGGTGGCCAACCCAGACTTAGCGGAGTAGAGCATGTTAGAGAAGTACGAACAGGCATTGGAGCAGTGGATTGGCGAGATAGTGGCCGGCGGTGACGATGATGCCCTGTTTGCCAGTGGTTACCTGCAGGGGCATTTTGCCGTGGTGCTGGCCGAGCTGGAAAACGAGTCAGAGCAAGGGCCGGATGCCTTGAATGAGCGGATGCAGCAATGCCTGAAACTGGCAGCCAAAGAGCTTGAAGATGCCGATTACCGTCTGGTGGATAACGCCTGGTCAGAACTGAAACAGCGGATCGCCGCCTGAGTCTGGTTTGAGCAAGAAAAAGCCCCGTTCGGGGCTTTTTTTGTGTCTGACTTTTTGTGTCTGAAATGATAGCGAATGCAGAGAGTTTACAGCGCCTTGCCTCTGATGAGCTTGCGCATCCACATCCGGTTGGGGTTGAGGCGCTGCAGCAGTGTACTTCCCACAGGCAAAGGCTGATGGCAAAGCTCTGATGCCAGAATTTCCGCCGCCAACGGGCCGGTACTGAGGCCGCGGGAGCCCAAACCACCAAGAACATACAGACCCGGATGCACAGGCGCCTGCGTCTGTTGCCAGTAGCGGGCACTCTCGGGAGTGTGCTGATGTTGCTGATAGCCCTGCATTAGTGCCTCGACATCCGGCGCTTGTCCCAACATGGGGAAGTGATCCCGGGTGACCATACGCACGCCCACTCTGGCACCTTGCCCCATCACCAGCCCCTGGTGCCAGTCGGCATCCGGATAACTCATGGCAATTTTTTGCAGGTTTTCTCTCTGCTCGACTGCGCTGTAGGCCAACTGCTCGGGATCCTTAACATAACTGGCTCCCAGGCAATGAATACCCTCCCAGGCCGGGGTGAGATAGCCCTTGGCGCAGAGTACAGTCTTAAGCGCTTCCAAACCGCCTTGGGTTGCCACTTCACTGACCTGGCCGCGAAAGGGGGAGGCGGGCAGGGCCGAAGTTTGTGGCAGCGCTGTCAGCGAAGCGCCGCTTGCCAGCACCAGTTTTTTGAATGGTCCAAAGCGGCGACCATCGGCTGCACTCAGCCACCAGTGGCTACCTTCTCTTGAAATCTCGCTGATATGGGTTCGGGGTTGAAAGTCACAGTAAGTCGAGTCGACGGCGTATTGGATGGCGGCCTGACACAGGGCTCTGGGACAGACCCAGCCACCCAGAGGGTAAAAAAGACCATCTTCTTTTATATCCAATCCCGCAAGCTCTGTCGCCTCAGTGCTGTCGACCCGGCGCAGAATATCCGAGTGCCAGTTTTGGCCCTCGGCAATCTTATTCAGACGGGCGCGACTTCGCTCATCAAAACCTGTATGCAACACACCGCAAAAGTCATGGGCGATATCGAAACCGGCGGCAGCCAGCGCGGTTATCCGCCGCCGACTAAAGAGAAAACCTTGTTGGAACAGGGTGTTGAGCTCGGATGTTTCCGGAGTCAACAGCGGGTAGAGCGCGCCCTGACGGTTACCACTGGCGCTTTCACCCGCGTTTTCCTCGCTGCAAAATACCTGGCTGGCTTGTTTACGCCCGGCCAGCGACAACGCCAACTGACAGCCGGCCACACCGGCGCCGATAATGGCAACACTGTCATCGGCTGCAAGCGCCGGCTCCCGATAGAGTGGCCAGGGCGCCAGCCGGACACTGCTTTGGTGCCGCAAGGCAAGGCGTTCTGCCTTGGCGATAGGCTCGAGCTCAGTTTGGTGAGTCAAAAGCAGCGATGCCGGGCTGCTAAAATCCGCAGCATTGAGGCCGCTACTGACCATTAAGGGCGCAAATCTTTCTTTTCTTTCCGGTAAGCACAGCAGGGCGGCGCTGTCTTTGGCCAGGCGAGCCATCTGCCAGGCCGCTGCCTCAGAGGGCAAGGACTCGGCAAGCCACAGCCAGTTGTCTATCCAACCTTGATGGCTTAAACCTGGCAGCTCTTTGAGCAGCGCTGCGTCGAATTCAAGATAGAGATCCAGTCTCAGCCTGCCGCCATCGAGCACAAAGCGCTGGCAGCCAGGGAGCGCCATGGGTTTGCCTGCCTGCAGCTCGGCGAGCAAACTCATTACTGCAGTCGTTTGACTCTCGGCGGATGTCGTATTTTCAGCCTTCTGCCATAATTGCAGTTTGTTTTTCAGAAGCTCGAGCGACTCGGCCTGAGAGTTTTTATCGGCGGCGAACAGCAAAAGTTGTAACACAAGCTTGGGATAATCCTGCCTTAGTTGGCTCCAGAGCTGTATCAGCGGTAGCAGGGTTTCGCCGCCTACCGCCGCCAGACATATTTGCCGTCCAAGGGGCTTGTCATCGAGCCGGGTTTGTTGGTAGGGCGCAAGAGTTGTCGCCGGGGCTTGTGTTGTTTCTGCAGATGTGGGATTTTGGCTGCAAGTTTGCGTATTTTCACTGCCGGATGGCCGAAGTTGTTCC
This sequence comes from Shewanella sp. VK101, assembly GCF_056497865.1. Classification (NCBI taxonomy): domain Bacteria; kingdom Pseudomonadati; phylum Pseudomonadota; class Gammaproteobacteria; order Alteromonadales; family Shewanellaceae; genus Shewanella; species Shewanella sp. VK101. The sequence continues at coordinate 2,816,359 of NZ_CM151402.1, read as the reverse complement.
TGTTTCACGGGCAATCTTTTACTCTGGAGGCCTTGTTCGGCATTATTTTACCCAAGTTTACGGAAAGCTGACCACTTAAATGCTGTAAAACGGCTAACATGGCGTCAGCAAAAGTAGGTACTGAATTGTACGGAATGGATAGTAAAACATGAAAAGAGTCGTGATCACCGGAATTGGCGTTGTTTCAAGTATCGGTAATAACAAACAAGAAGTGACTGAATCTCTCAAGGCTGGCCGCAGTGGTATCACCCACTCGGATCAGTTTGAGGAGATGCAGCTGCGCAGTCATGTCTGGGGCGACATCAAACTCAATCCCGCAGAGCTTATTGATCGCAAGGCGTTGCGTTTTATGGGTGATGCCGCAGCCTACGCCTATTTGGCTATGCAGCAAGCTATTGAAGACAGCAGTCTGACCGAAGAGCAGTATTCAGATCCTCGTGTGGGTCTTATCGTGGGTACCGGCGGCGCTTCGTCTTCCAACCAGGTTCAGGCGGCAGACACCTTGCGTGCCAAAGGCGTCAAGCGTGTGGGTCCTTATATTGTGCCGCGGATTATGTCTTCTACTGCCAGTGCCTGTCTGGCGACGCCCTTCAAAATTAAAGGGATGAACTATTCCATCAGCTCGGCCTGTGCCACCAGTGCGCACTGTATCGGTCACGCGGTGGAACTTATCCAGATGGGTAAACAGGATATGGTCTTTGCCGGCGGCGCCGAAGAGATCGACTGGACCCTGACCATGGGCTTTGATGCTATGGGCGCCTTGTCGACCAAGTATAACGACACACCGGAAAAAGCCTCCCGCACCTATGATGCCGACCGTGATGGCTTTGTTATCTCAGGTGGCGGCGGCATAGTGATTGTCGAAGAGTTGGAGCACGCGCTGGCCCGTGGCGCCAAGATTTATGCCGAAGTCATCGGCTACGGCGCTTCATCAGACGGTTATGACATGGTTGCCCCAAGCGGTGAAGGTGCGGTGCGCTGCATGAAGATGGCGCTGGAGTCAGTAGATACACCTATCGATTATGTTAACACTCACGGTACTTCTACCCCTGTCGGTGATGTGCGTGAACTGGAAGCCTTGCGTGAAGTTTTCGACGGCCAGATGCCGGCGATTGCCTCAACCAAGTCGCTGACAGGGCATGCCCTGGGCGCAGCCGGTGTTCATGAGGCTATATACAGCCTGTTGATGCTTGAAGGTGGGTTTATCGCGCCTTCCATCAATATCGACAATCTGGACGCGGCCGCAGAAGGTATGCCAATTGTGCGTGAATACCGTGACGCCGAGCTCAACACTGTTATGAGCAATAGCTTCGGTTTCGGCGGCACCAACGCCACACTGGTGATGCGCAAGTACAAGTAAGCGCCTTGATTCAGTGAAACAAGAAGGAAGCCGAATGGCTTCCTTCTTTGCTTGTGAGCTGACGCAGAACTTGTTAGTAGCTTCCTTAAATGTGCGCCGGACTCAGACAAGTCTGCAGGCCGCTGATAGAATAGCGGCTTAATCCACAACAGAGCAGGAAAGTCGATGAAGTTGGTGGTTGATGAAAACATGCCCTATGTGCAGCCCTTGTTTGCCGAGCTGGGGGAGATAGTGGCCGTTGATGGTCGTCATCTGGATGCGGCCACAGTGGCCGATGCCGATGTCTTGCTGGTGCGCTCGGTCACCAAGGTCAATGAGGCGCTGCTGGCAGGCGCACATAAACTTAAGTTTGTCGGCAGTGCCACCATAGGGACAGATCATGTGGACAAGGCTTATCTGGCGTCCCGTAATATTCCCTTTTCCAATGCCCCAGGTTGTAATGCCACCGCAGTTGGCGAGTATGCTTTTATCGCCATGTTGGAGTTGGCCAACAGATTTGATACTCAGCTCAAGGGCAAAACCGTTGGCATAGTTGGCGCCGGCAATACCGGCTCGGCGCTGGCGCGCTGCCTTGAAGCCTACGGAATCAATACCTTGCTCTGCGACCCCTTTCTGGCCAAGGCTGGAGACAGCCGCCGTTTTGTCAGCCTGGATGAACTGATTGCCGGCGCCGATATTGTTAGTCTGCACGTACCTCTGACCCGGGAGGGCGACCATCCTACTTGGTATCTGTTTGACGAGCAGCGACTAGAGACATTGAAACCCGGCTGCTGGTTGCTTAACTGCTGCCGCGGTGAAGTGATAGACAATCGCGCGCTGATCCGGGTCAAGGCCAAACGGCCTGACCTCAAGTTGGTACTGGATGTTTGGCAAGGGGAGCCCAACCCCATGATGGAACTGGTGCCTTTGGTGGAGTTTGCTACCCCGCATATTGCCGGTTACAGCCTGGAAGGCAAGGCCCGGGGCACTTTCATGTTATATCAGGCCTTGATGGCGATACTCAATCGCCCGGCGGACAAGTCGCTTGCCACTCTATTGCCCGAGCGCTGGAATTCCCGGCTCGATATCAGCAGTATGCCCGATGAAAAGGCATTATTGTCTCTATGCCGATTTATTTATGATCTACGTGATGACGATGAAAAATTCCGGAAAATGCTGAAAAACCCCGCAGGTTTTGATGACATGAGAAAAAATCACCGCCATAGGCGAGAATTCAGTGCTTTGACTCTTTCAAACGCCGGGGGTTCTGGGGTAGATTGGTTGTCTCATTTAGGTTTTTCAGGAGTCGGTCTGTAAATGTCGCAGGAATTTAACGTTGTCGTATTGGGTGCCTCAGGGGCTGTGGGTCAAACCATGATAGAAATCCTTGAGGAGCGTAACTTCCCGGTGGCGAATCTGTTTCCACTGGCCAGCAGTCGCAGCGCCGGTGAAACCGTGAGTTTTCACGGTAAACAGGTAGAGATCCTCGATGTGGAGAGCTTCGACTGGACTCAGGCGCAGATAGGTTTCTTCTCTGCCGGTGGTGATGTTTCGGCCAAGTGGGCGCCGATAGCGGCCGATGCCGGTTGTGTGGTGATAGATAACACCTCCCACTACCGTTACGACCTGGATATTCCATTGGTTATTCCAGAGGTCAATCCACAGGCGATTGCCGACTTCCGTAACCGTAATATTATCGCCAATCCCAACTGCTCAACCATTCAGATGTTGGTGGCGCTCAAGCCTATCTATGATGCCTTTGGGATCAGCCGTATCAATGTGGCCACGTATCAGTCGGTTTCCGGTACAGGCAAAAAGGCGATTGAAGAGCTGGCGGGTCAATCTGCCAAGCTGCTGCAGGGCTTGCCTTCAGAGCCCAAGGTTTATGATAAGCAGATAGCTTTCAACGTGTTGCCGCATATAGATAAGTTTATGGAAAATGGCTACACCAAAGAAGAGATGAAGATGGTTTGGGAAACCCAGAAGATCCTCGGCGACAGCGAGGTCTTGGTGAACCCTACCGCGGTACGGGTACCTGTGTTCTATGGCCATTCGGAAGCGATTCATATCGAGACGCTGCAGCCGGTTGATGCCGCGGAAGTCAAGGCGGTATTGCGGGATGCCGAAGGCGTGGTGCTGTTTGAAGATGATGATGATTATCCGACAGCTGTCACCGAAGGTGCCGGTAGTGACCCTGTGTATGTCGGCCGGGTGCGCAAGGATATTTCTCACGATCTGGGTATAGATCTTTGGGTGGTCTCTGACAATATCCGCAAGGGCGCGGCGCTCAACAGTGTACAGATAGGCGAAATCCTAATCCGCGATTATCTCTAGAACTTCTTGTTTCTGTTGAAAAAGCCTGCAAGCAGCAGGCTTTTTTTGTTTTGCAAATGTGAACAGTAGCAGGGCGGACATTTCTGGTTTATAGTAATCTCAATAAATACAAATGCCTAAAGCCAGTCGTCAGTTGGCGAAACCAGCGCTTGAAAGGGAAGAATGGATGAACTTTCGCACTTCATATCTTGTTGGCCTGATGGCCGCTTTTTTTGCCCTGAACCAAGGTACTCTCATTGAACCCGCCCATGCAGAAGGCCTGAAAATTACCGGCCCTGATGGTCAGGTGCGCCAACAGGTACGCCAGTATGGTCCGACTACGCCATCAGACACCTTCTGGAGCATTGCCCAGAAAGTCAGACCGGATTCCAGTGTTAGCATCTATCAGGTCATGGCCGCTATATTTGAGGCCAACCCGCACGCCTTCACCTCCAATAATTACAACAGCCTGGAACGGGGCATGATACTGCTGATCCCTTCCAAAGAGGTGATGCAGGCTATTCCCCAGAGTATGGCCAGAGCCCGTGCCGAGCAGGACGACAAGAGCTGGTCTTCCGGTAAGCCGCTAAAAGCAGATGATGGCAAAATTGAAACTGCCAAAGCCCCCGAGCGTGAAAGCCAAGCCGCAAAAGAGCCAACGCCGGCCACCCAAACTCCTACGGCGGCGCAGCCATCCAAGGTAGCTACAAGTGCCAAGGAAAACAGCGCGCAGCCGAAAGTCAGTGAGCCATCGACTGAGCCAACTCAAGTGGCTGCAGACAAATCGCCAGCCACCACAACCGAAAAAGCAGCCACGGAAGCAACTCCGGAAACGGCCGACGACAACAGCATTGAAGCGCTGCAGAGCCGCAATCTGAGCCTGACCGATGAACTGGGACGCGCGCAGGATCTGCTCACAGTGGCCAATACCGATAACCAAGGGCTGCAAGCGCAAATCGATGAACTGAATCAGCGTCTGTCTGTGTTGGAAGAATCGCTGCAGGCCAGCAAAAAGCAGGAGCAGCAACTCAAAGCCGAAAATGCTGAACTCAAGCAGCAACTTCAAGCTGCCAGTGCTACGGCTAATGAGCCGGACGACCTCTGGCGCAGCCTGATGGACAACCCGTTGTTACTGGCCCTGGCCGCGGCCATACCCGCGGTACTGCTGTTGTTATTGCTATGGAGCATGCTGCGCCGCAGACGTAAACAGAGTGATGCCCAAGCACCACAGACCGAAGCGGCTCCAACGGCTGCCGCGGCTGTCGCCGGCGCGGCCACAGCCGAGATGGCCAATGCCGACGATGAATTGGCGGTGCATCTGGATGATGATCCGGACGATTCCATTGATTCACTGCTGGATGTCGACAGCTCAGCGCTGCAGCCTGAGCCGGAAGTTGAGAGTGACAACGAGCAGATGGACATGGCGCAGGAGATGTTCATCGACTCGGGAGAGGGGGATGACACCCAAGAGGCCGAAGATGAAGGCCAGTCCCTCGATGATCTCTGGGCCGAAGCCATGGGCGAGCAGGAGTCGGGTGAGCAGGAAGACGCCGCAGAGGAAGACTTGGACTCACTGCTGGCCGGATTGGACGATACCGATAAACAGGAAACCATTCCTGAAGAGTTGCAGGCCGAAAGTGTTCCAGCATCAGAGCCTGAGCTCAGTGAAACCTTACCCGAAGATGTGACGGCCGCTTTCGACCAGAGCTTTGAAGCCGAGCTTGAACAGAATCTCAATCTCGAGCCCGAAGAGCAGAATTCCGAGCCTGAATTGGATACAGAGCTGCAGAGTTTGGATCTGGAGAGCCAGGCCGATGACAGCGCTGTAGTCATTGATGAGGATGAAGATCTCAGTGCCGCTATCGCTGCCGAATTGGCAGAAGATGAGCAGGCTGAAGAGACTCTGGATGAGACACAGGAAGCCGATCTCGATGCGCTGCTGGCCGGGTTTGACGTCAATGAAAACACAGAACCTCAAATTGAAGCCGGTACTCAAGTTGAAGACGATAGTAAGACTGAAGCAGAGGAAGATCTTAGCGCTGCCATTGCTGCCGAGCTGGATGAGGATGACTCAGCTGATACCGAGCTGGGCGAAGAAGCAGACATTGATGCCTTGTTGGCTGGATTCGACTCGCCGGCAGCAGAGAGCACTGAAACGGAAGACTTAAGTGACGCTATCGCCGCAGAGCTTGAAGATGACAATGTTGTCATAGACTCCAGCGATACAGAGGCAGACATAGATGCCTTGCTGGCAGGCTTCGATGACTTGGGCGATGCTGTCGAGACTCAAGCGGAAGCAGAGAAGGTTCAAGCTGAGGGAGAGAGTGAAGATCTGGACGCCTTGTTGGCTGGGCTTGCGGATGACGTAATTGCGATAGATAACGTTGATGAGGCGATAGCTGATACTGACGAGGAAGATAGCTCAGAGGTTGAGTCGGGTGATGCCACTGAGCGCAGCGATGCCGAATTGGATGCCATGCTGGCAGGCTTGTCGCAGGTTGAGGACTTGGATGAGCCTAAAAAGTCCGATGAAACCGATACTTTAGCCGATGAGAGCAGGGATACCGACAGCGCGCCACAAAGCGCTCAACGCAGCGACAAGGATTCCGGCTTCTTCGACGATCTCAAGGCCGGCAGCAAGAGCCATGATCCCCATATTCTTGAGTGGGAGCCCTCCGCACCCAAAGAGCCTTTGGTTGAGGAAGAGCCCTCAGCGCCAAAAGAGCCTTCAGCGCAAGAAAAGCAAGAGCCCTCAGCGCAAGAAGAGCCTTCAGCCATAGAAGAGCTCTTGGCTCAAGAGGAACTCTCTAATCAGGAACAGGCTGCTGATGTTGAAGACAGCGTAACAGATACCGAGCAGGCTCTGGATATTGACCTGGCCCAGGATACTGACGACAGTGACAAGAGCCTGAGCGACGATGACCTGTTGGCCGCTTTTTCTGAAAACGTTGCCAAGGAAGCCGAGGCGGATGAGGAATTCAGTCTCGAACTGGATGATGATGACTCGCTGGATCTCGAAGACCATAAACTGACAGTGGATGAAGCACTGGCGGCCCTCGATGCCAAAGAAAAAGGCAAGGTGGCTTCCAGCATGGTACCTGAGCACGATCTCAGCGCCTTCCAGAAGGAAAACGGTTTTATCGATATTGAGCGCCTGCTCAGTGAAGCCGATGAAGGCAACAGTGATACCGACCCCTACAAGGAGCTGGATGTGGATATGGGTGAGCTCGACTCCCTCGTTGGCGCCGCCGCTATGGTCGATGTCGATGATGAGGAAAACTCTGTCAATGCCAAGCTGGACTTGGCGCGGGCCTATATCGAAATCGATGACAAAGACAGCGCCAAGGCATTGCTTAAAGAGGTGGAGCTGGACGGCAACGCCCGCCAGCAAGAGGAAGCTGCAGCCCTGATAAAAACCTTGGGCTAGAGCTCAATCAATACTCAAACGGCGCCTGGAGCGCCGTTTTTTATGCAGTCCGTTTATTGTCCGGGCTTTTTCTTGGAGGCGAATGCTCGCTCTGTGGTAGAATTCGCCGCCTTGAGATCAGGGGAGAAACAGATGCGTATCGCGTTGGGTATCGAATATGACGGCAGCGGCTATTATGGTTGGCAGCGCCAGGCGGAAGTGGATTCAGTTCAGGGGCAGTTGGAGCGGGCCTTATCCATGGTCGCCAATGAGCCGATAGCACTGCAATGCGCCGGTCGCACCGATGCCGGGGTACACGCCACCGGGCAAGTGGTGCATTTTGATACTTCTGCCGTGCGTAAAGAAGGCGCCTGGACCCTGGGCGTCAATGCCAATCTGCCGGACAATATCGCGGTGCGTTGGGCCAAAGAGGTGGATGACAGTTTTCATGCCCGCTTTTCGGCAACCGCTCGCCGCTACCGCTATATTATCTACAACCACAATTTCCGTCCCGGCATTTTGCGTGGTGGCGTCAGCCATTATCACGGCGATCTAGACGAACAGAAGATGCATCAGGCGGCTCAGTATCTGCTGGGCGAGCGCGACTTCACCAGTTTCAGGGCGATCCAATGCCAGTCGCGCACCCCGTTTCGCAATGTGCACAGAGTCAGTGTGACCCGCCATGGTATGTATGTGATAGTGGATATCGAAGCCAATGCCTTTTTGCATCACATGGTGCGCAATATTGTCGGCTCGCTGCTGGAAGTGGGGCTTGGCAATCAGCCGCTGGATTGGCTGGGACAGTTGCTGGAGCTCAAAGACAGAACCAAGGCTGCCCCCACGGCCAAACCCAATGGCCTCTATCTGGTGCATGTCAGCTATCCTGAGCAATATCAACTGCCCAAGTTGGCCATGGGCCCACTGTTTATGCCGGACTGAAACCGTTAGCATGCTGTTGCCGCTACGCTTTTGCTTGCGGCAACATCAAGATTTAAGGGAAGAATCAAATGTCGCAATCATCCGCTCATCCGCATCAGCTACCGGGAGCCAACGCTCCTTTGTCTGTTTGGCTGGACTACCTGCTGGCCATTCATCCGACCGAAATCGATATGGGGCTCGAGCGGGTCACCCAAGTTGCGGCCAGGCTCGGGGTGCTGTCACTGGGCAGCACCAAGGTGATCACTGTTGCCGGTACCAATGGCAAGGGCAGCACCTGCCGTATGCTGGAGCAGATCATGCGCGCGGCGGGTTATCGGGTCGGGGTTTACAGCTCACCCCATATCATCAATTACAATGAGCGGGTGCGAATAGACGACGTCGATGCACCGGATAGCGACTTTATCTCGGCCTTTGAAACCATAGAAGCGGCCAGGGGCGACACCTCGCTGACCTTCTTTGAATATGCCACCCTGGCCGGGTTACTGCTGTTCAAGCAGGCCAAGCTGGATCTGGTTATTCTGGAAGTGGGCCTGGGAGGCAGGCTGGATGCCACCAATATCATAGATGCCGATGTCAGTGTGGTAACCGCCATAGATCTTGATCATCAGGCGTATCTTGGTGACACCCGGGAGTTGGTTGGCCGTGAGAAAGCCGGCATCTTCCGTAAGAACCGCCCGGCGATAGTGGGCGATGCCGAGATGCCTGCCAGCGTAGTTGATGTTGCCAATGAAAAGGGCGCCTTACTCAAGGCGGTGGGGCAGGCATTTTCCTACAGCCAAACCAGCACAGGCTGGGATTTTTGCGGTGAGCACTGGCAGTTTGCAGACTTACCCAAGCCGCAATTACCTCTGCCCAATGCCGCCACCAGCTTGGCTGCGCTGGAACAACTCTGGCCTGAACTCTCCGAAGCGGCGATTCGCTCAGGGCTCGCCAGTGCCAGGCTCAGCGGCAGAATGGAGCATATCAGTGAGGCGCCGCTGATTATTCTGGATGTGGCGCACAATCCCCACGCGGCCCGTTACCTGGCACAAAGGCTGGATGAACTGCAGGCCAAGGGGCGAGTCTATGGCGTTTGCGGTATGCTCAAGGATAAGGATATCGAAGGCGTGATGCAGGCGCTGGCGCCTAGCATAGACAGCTGGTTGTTGGTCACGCTGCATAATGAGCGTGGTGCCGATGCCGGCCGTTTGCGAAAAGCCCTGCCGGATGGCTGTGACGCCCGGGAATTTGAACAGATGCCGGATTGCTGGCAATACCTCAAACCCAAACTCGGCGCCGAAGATGTGGTAATTGTCTTTGGCTCCTTTTACACTGTTTCGGGCTTTAAAGCGCTTATCTAAGGAAGGTGCGAACAAATCCCATGTGTGCTCTGCGTTATCTGACTCAGGCAGGACCCGGCATGCCTTTAGTCAGATGCCTTGAACGCCAATTGCTGTGCAAGCCACTCTCTACAAAAGAGAAGGCCACGAGGACTTATTCGCACTATCCCTTATTGACTGGAAGGAAGATATTTTGTCGACTCAGTTTCATAACCGTCTTGTAGGTACCGTAGTATTGGTCGCCTTGGGGGTGATCTTTTTACCTGACATTCTCGATGGCAAGAAAGAGCGCCAGCAAGAGCAGTTCACTGAAATTCCGCTGCGGCCGGATACCGAATCGCAATTGGCGGAGCCGGGCGAGTTTGAAACCCTGGATGTAGCCGAGACTCTGGACTTGGCACAGGAAACAGACGAGCCTCAGGTTGAAGTCGAACCCGCTCCCGAGGTGAAAGCTACCGAAAACAGTGTTTCCAACACCGCCCAATCCAAGCCACAGGAGGTCAAAAAGACTCCTGAACCCAAGGCCAAACCCAGTGATGCAGCCTGGACTTTACAGCTCGGCGCCTTCAGTAACGCGGCCAATGTCAAAGCCCTGGTAGCCAAATTGCGCAAGGCCGGATTCAGCGCCTATACCTTGCCGGACAAGCCTGTGGACGGAAAGTTGACCCGGGTGTTTGTCGGTCCGGATGTCTCCAGTGATCGCATCAAACAGCAACAGAAGAAGGTTGAAGAGTTGACCAAACTCAAGGGTAAAGTGGTTCGCTATAACCCACAGGAAAGATGACAGTTTGCCCCGAGTCGGCAAGCAATTATTTACGCCCCGGGGGTGAGAATGCTTGCCTTCTCTGGTAGAATCCCGCCGACTTAAATCTTCACCGGATACTTCTACCCATGGTTTGGATAGATTACGCCATCATCATAGTTATCGGATTATCGACCCTTATCAGTCTGATCCGTGGTTTTGCCAAAGAAGCCATGTCGCTGGTGGTTTGGTTCGCCGCCTTTTTCATCGCCAGCCAGTTTTATCAGGACCTTGCCGTTCATATCACTCAAATCAATGATGAGGTGCTGCGAAACGGGGTTGCCATTGCCATCTTGTTTATTGTCACCCTGATAGTGGGGGCCTTGGTGAACTATTTGATCGGCCAGTTGGTCTCCAAGACAGGGCTCTCGGGAACGGACAGAATTCTTGGCCTGTGTTTCGGTGCGCTGCGCGGCGCATTGATAGTCAGTGCCATACTCTTTTTTATGGATGCCTTTACCGGCGCACCCAAAACCGATTGGTGGCAGGGTTCGCAACTGGTGCCCGAATTCGGGGTGGTTATCCAGTGGTTTTTTGACTACCTGGAAAATACCTCAAGCTTTGTACCCAAAATATAAAAAATACAATTATCAGAACATCTTACAATGAGGAAGCTTACCCATGTGTGGTATCGTCGGAATCGTTGGCCGCTCGGCGGTCAATCAGACCATCTATGATGCACTGACAGTGCTTCAACACCGTGGCCAGGATGCTGCAGGCATAGTGACTATCGATCAGAATGCCTTTCGCCTGCGTAAGGCCAATGGTCTGGTCAAGGACGTATTTGAACCCAAGCATATGCAGCGGCTGCAGGGCAACGCAGGCTTGGGCCATGTGCGTTATCCCACGGCCGGCAGCTCCAGTGCCTCTGAAGCCCAACCGTTTTATGTGAACTCTCCTTTCGGGATCTCTCTGGCGCACAACGGCAACCTGACCAATACAGTGCAACTGGCCGAAGGGCTGCGCAACAAGCGCCGCCATGTGAACACCACGTCCGACTCTGAAGTGCTGCTCAACCTGTTGGCCGATGAGCTGGACAAGACCGACAGCCTGACCTTGAGCCCGGATGAAGTGTTCGATGCCGTCTCCCGGGTGCACGCCGATACCCGCGGTGCCTACGCCGTGGTGGCCATGATTATCGGTCAGGGCCTGGTGGCATTTCGCGATCCTTTCGGTATTCGCCCTCTGGTGCTCGGCAAGCACGAGACAGCCTCTGGTACCGAGTATATGGTGGCCTCAGAGAGCGTGGCACTGGATGCCGTTGGTTTCGAAGTGATGCGCGATGTGGCTCCCGGCGAAGCCGTGTATATCACCACAGAAGGTGAGCTGTTTACCCGTCAGTGCGCCGAAGCGCCAAGCTATGCCCCCTGTATCTTCGAATTCGTTTACTTTGCCCGTCCGGACTCCACCATAGACAAGGTGTCAGTCTATGCCAGCCGGGTCAACATGGGCGCCAAGCTGGGTGAGAAGATCCGCAAGGAATGGTATGACCATGATATCGATGTGGTGATCCCTATTCCGGAAACCTCCTGTGATATCGCCCTGGAAATTGCCCGTGGCATGGATCTGCCTTACCGTCAGGGATTCGTGAAGAACCGCTACATCGGCCGTACCTTTATCATGCCGGGGCAGCAGGAGCGCAAGAAGTCGGTCAGACGCAAGCTCAATGCCATCAACGCCGAGTTCAAGGACAAGAATGTGCTGCTGGTGGACGACTCCATAGTGCGTGGTACCACTTCAGAGCAGATCATCGAGATGGCTCGTGAAGCCGGCGCCAAGAAGGTGTATTTCGCCTCGGCCGCGCCCGAGATCCGCTTCCCCAACGTCTACGGCATAGACATGCCAACCTCCAATGAGCTGATTGCCCATGGCCGTGATGCCGATGAAATCGCCCGTCTCATTGGCGCAGATGGCATCATCTTCCAGGACCTGAGCGATCTGGTGGAAGCGGTGCGAATGGAAAATCCGGATATCAAGCGTTTCGAAACCTCAGTGTTTGACGGCCACTACATCACCAAGGATGTGGATCAGGCCTATCTGGATCATCTTACCCAGCTGCGTAACGACGATGCCAAGGCCAACCGCAACAAGGATATAGGTACCAACCTGGAGCTGCATAACGTCTGCCATCCTTGATAAGTCCTCTCTGATAAAGCCAACCCTTGAGGTTGGCTTTTTTCTGTGCCAGTCAGTATGCTGAGCCTCGACTGTTGATGGTGCAGGGAGAGAAGCACAATGGATAAGTACCGGGAAACCGTGGCCACCTTTGACAAAATGGCGCTTCCCTATCGGGATAAGTTTGCCGGCAACGATTGTTATGACTCGGCCCATAACCGATTTGCCTCCTTGCTGAAGCAGTATCAGGCCTGTGCCGGACGGCGCCTGCGGTTACTGGATATCGGTTGTGGCCCAGGGCATGTCAGCGGCATGTTGGCAAAAAGGGTGCCTGAGCTCGAGATAGTGGGTATAGATGCGGCGCCGGCTATGGTGGCACTTGCCAGTGAATTGTTACCCGAGGGACGTTTTTATCGGCTGGATAGCCGCGAGCTTGGTTGTCTTTCGTCGCTGCTTGAAGCTGATGCCGTGCAGGCTATCGCAACCTTAGATGTGCCTGAAAGTGCAGCTACGCCCCTAAGCCTTGGGGTTTCTGATGGCTCTAATACCCTTGATGACTTTAATGCCCTTAATGGCTTAGACACGCTAGAGGGTTTTGATGCAATAGTTCTGCTCTTCGTCACGCCTTATCTTGAACGTCAGGATGTGATTGCCTTACTGCAAGACTGCCGTGCGCTACTGAATGACGGCGGGCTCCTGTATCTGGCCTCCATGGAGGATGACTATCAAGAGTCCGGCTATCAAAGCTCCAGCGCAGGAGACAGGGTATTTATCCACTATTATCCCGAAGTGTTTTTCGTCAGTGAGTTGGCCGCGGCCGGGTTTGAGCTCATCGACAGCCTGCGTAAACCCTATCTGGAGCAGGGCGAGGTCAAGGCCACAGATCTGTTTCTCTACGCCAAAGCCGTGTAAAAACAAAGGCGCTTCAGAGGCTGATAGCGCCTGAGCTTTTCAGGTAAAACGCTTATTTTGCCCGCTACTTTTTGTTCACTACTTTTTGTTCACTGCTTTTTATCACGACTGTTGGCTCGTGACTTTTTCTCGTGAATTTGTCTCACGATTTTTTCTCGTGGCCTTTTCGCGTAACTTTGTCTCGTGATTTTTTTCTCAGTTAGCGAGCCGTTTTGCGAATAAACTCCAGCAGGCGGTTATTGGCGGGCATGGCATGGTCCTGACAAAGCTCAAGTCCCTGGGCTGCGGCCAGCATCAGGATCCACTCTTGATCGCGAATGCCGCTTTGCGGATCGCGCTGCCTTAACATGGCATCGAACACCCGGTTGGAGTCGCTGCTGTAATCGCCTCGGTAGTTGAAGGGGCCATAGAGGCAGAAACGGCCGCCGCTTTGCAATACTTTGCCTATGCCGGTAAACATCGCCTCCACCATGGGCTGGCTCATGATATGCGCAGTATTGGCGCTATAGATGGCATCCGGCGCCGGCTCAGTTGCCGCCTGCGGCCAGGGTGAACATACCTCCAGAGTGATCACCTCGGCCAGGTTACTCGCCGGGAGTTTGGCATGCCAGGCGCGGATCCCATCCAGATACTGGGGCTGATCGCTGCATTGCCACACCAGATGCGGCAACTGCGGGGCAAAGTAGACCGAGTGCTGACCGGTTCCACTGCCTATCTCCAATACCCTGCGGCAGCCTGAAAATGCCTGTTTGAGTATTTTGAGTATCGGCTCGCGGTTGTTTTCACAGGCTTGGGAGAAGGGCGCGGGTATCGAAGACATAAAAGATTTCCTGCAATCTTGCCGTCGTGACGGCTGAGTGAGTCTGGTGTTTTATCGTACTGACTTTATAACATCGCCAGAGGTTTAAATCATGGCAAGACTAATCTTGCGAAGAACATAAAAAAGCGCCCCTGAGGGCGCTTGGGTCGTTTTCAGTCTCAGTCGACAGCCTTATTGGGCAGGCTTGAGATCTATGCGGTAGACGGCAAAGCCCAGCTCATCGGTACTCAGCTTGGTCATGGTCCTTTGCTGGTTGGCCTGGATGAAGTTGGCGGTCTTGTCACTGTCCTGGGTCGCAAAGCGGATATCCAGGGCAACAGCCGTATCTATACTCTTGAAGTCCCAGTTATAGTCGGCCGTGGGGTTGACCATGGCGTCATACTTGTCGGTTTCAGGATTGTACTTGGACTGCTCTGTGATGTAAGCCGCCAGAGCTTCACGGTTGGTGTCCGGCAGTTCCAGTACCACGTGCTCGCTGCCGGTGCCGGCAAACTTTCCGCCAAAGGCGCGGTAGTTGTTGGAGGCGACGATAAATTCCTTGGCCGCCAGGTTTTCACCTGTATAGACAGTGCCTTCGCTGTCGGTGAAGGCCAGATCCACAATTCGTGAGGCATCGGCATTGACCAGAGCACAATCCCGGTCGTATTTGCTCGGCTGTGTCACGTCTATCTTGTAGGACACGCCATCGATAACATCAAAGTTATAGGTGGGGTGGTTATAGTTCACTAGCTCCTGCGGCTCAGTGCTGGCAGGATCTATCTGGTTGAACTGGTTGGCTGAACACTCGAGCCAGTCTTTCAGCTCGGCGCCGTTGACCTTAACCGCTACCATAGTGTTGGGGTAGAGGTAGAGATCGGCGGCGTTCTTGAAGGTCAGCGGCCCCTTATCCACCATTACATACTGATCGGCATCACTGGTGGTGCTATGGCGGCCACCGGCCTTGAACGGCGCGGCTGCAGAGAGCACAGGCAATGACTTGAGCGCTTCCGGCAGTTTGGCCTTGACGTTGGCTATCTGGGCGTCGGAGACAATCTGCACAGTCGGGTCGTCCTGCACCAGCGTCAGGAAGCTGAACATGTCGGCGGCGGCTACCCCGATTGGCTGCTCGACAAAGGCGATGGTACCCTGGTGTTCCAGCTCAACCGCATCGTGAATGTCCTTATCGGCTTCCACCAGTGGTGTCTTGTTGGCACCGTCATAAATGGGGCGGGCCTCAGTGCGGGCCGAGAGCACAGTCCACTTGCCGTCTTTACGCTGCAGTTTGAAGTCGACCAGGCCCATGTTGTCGCCCCAGCGACCCGGCATCACGGCGGGGACACCGTTGAGCAGGCCTTTTTCTACATCTGTGTTGGGCAGGTCGGCATAGCGGGCATCGGGGAAGATGGAGTGGCTGTGGCCGAACATGATGGCATCAATGCCGTCGACATAGGTGAGGGCATAGGTGGCATTTTCGGCAGCAGGATCGCCTGGGTTTTCGGTGGAGCCAATGCCTGAGTGCGGAATGGCGATAATGATATCGGCGCCTTCAGCCTTCATTTGCGGCACAAATTTCCTGGCGCTCTCCACTATGCTCTCGGCGCGTACCTTGCCGGTGAGGTTCTGCTTGTCCCACAGCATAATTTGCGGAGGCACAAATCCTATATAGCCAATCTTGAGCTTGTGACTGTTGCCGTCAGTGTCCTTAACCTCGGTTTCCTTGATGAGGTAAGGAGTAAACAGGTTGTCACCTTTCTTGAGTCCCTTCCAGCAATCATCGGCATCACAATAGACGTTGGCGTTGACATAGGGGAACTGGGCGCCGGCGAGGGATTTCTCCAGAAAATCCAGGCCGTAGTTGAATTCGTGGTTGCCTATGTTACCCACGGCATAATCGAGCAGGTTCATTGCCTTGTAGGCGGGGTGCACTTCGCCATCGGCGATACCGACCTTGGCCATATAGTCGCCCATGGGGCTGCCCTGCAACAGATCGCCGTTATCGACCAATACTGTGTTGGTGACTTCTTTGCGGGCGGCATGGATCAGGCTGGCGGTACGGGCCAGACCTATAGTAGGGTCTTCCTTGCCGCTGTAATAGTTGTAATCCATGATGTTGGTGTGCAGATCTGTGGTTTCCAAAACCCGCAGATCCACGCTCACCGTTGGCTCATCCTTGTTGTCACTGCCACAGGCACTGAGACCCATTGCGGCGGCAACCGCCAGTGTTACTAATGTTTTAGTTTGCATTGTTTACTACTCTTGGTTTTTATTATCGACCCCGGGAGATTATCCCGTCCATCATCTGGTTAAATCACTGTTAATCATGTGATTAATCTGGTTAACCAAGGCGCAGTATACCCAAAGGCGGCGACACTTATGTGACATCGGCCGTTAAAAACGGGTGACAATTTGTGACAAGTGGCAAATAAATGTCCGCTTACTGTCCCGGTTGTTCAAAACTTGTTCCAGTGATCGCAAGAGGCCCGACTTTGGCGCTGAATTTCTGCTCAGTCATGTCGGCTCCATGGGGGAGGGCAGAATTTCTTACAGTTAAGTCATTGTCCAAATAGCGGAAGAGTTGTTAAGGTAATGGCGGGAATCAACAGGGCTGTTGCCCCGCCGAGACAGGTGTCCCGGGTATTCAATCATAACTAAGCAATAGCCTGCCGTTAATGGAGTCAAGATGCGTAAGACATTAATCGCCACCGCCATAGGCGCTGCACTGGTGCTGAGTGCCTGTGCCGAACAGCAAACTAATGAAACCGTCAGTAATGCCCCGGCCAAAGAAGCGAGCCAAAGTATGCCAGAGGCAAAAAGCACCGAACAAACAGCAAGCAATGTGCTGCTCAGCCCAAGTCCGCTGCAGTATCATGCCCCGCAGTTCGACAAGATAAAAATCGCAGACTATCTGCCGGCCTTTGAAGCCGGGATCAAGGAACACAACCAGCAAATTGCCGGCATAATCAACAACAGCGAAGCCGCTTCGTTTGATAACACCATAGTGGCGATGGAAAAGACCGGCGCCATTCTCAATCGTACTTCCAGGGTCTTCTTCAATCTGGCCGGGTTGATCTCCAACGATGAGTTTCAGGCCATTCAAGGGGAAATCGTTCCCAAGCTTACCGAACACAGCGACAATATTTTCCTCAATCCCAAGTTGTTTGCCCGGGTTGAAGCTGTCTACAACCACAAAGATAGCCTGAGCGCGCAAGATCAGCGCCTGGTGGACTTCTATTACAATCAGTTCGTCCGTGCCGGCGCCAAATTGAGCGAAGCCGACAAGACCCAAATGCGTGAGCTCAACGGTGAGCTGGCCACATTGTCGACCGAGTTTTCGCAAAACATTCTCAAGTCGTTCAAGGATGATGTGATCCTGGTGACCGATAAGGCGCAGCTCAAAGGCTTGAGTGAGGATGAGATAGGCGCCCTGGCCAACGCCGCCAAGGAAGCGGGTAAAGAGGGCTACCTGATAAGCCTGGTGAATACCACCCGCCAGCCACTGCTGTCGAGCCTGGAAGACAGAGGCCTGAGAGAGAAAATTTGGCAGACTTCGGCCAATCGCGCCATGGCCAGCAATGGTCCTATCGTACTCAAGCAGGCACAGTTGCGCGCCGAAAAGGCCAAACTGCTGGGTTATGAAACCTGGGCTGACTATGTACTGGCCGATCAGATGGCCGGTAATCCGGATGCGGTATTTGCCATTTTGGATGACCTGGCACCCAAGGCCGTTACCAAGGCTAAGGCTGAAGGCAAGGATATCCAGGCGCAAATCAAGGCATCCGGTGCCGACTTTGAGCTGCAGCCATGGGACTGGGCCTTCTATGCCGAGCAGGTTCGCAAGGCCAAATACGATCTGGATGAGAGCCAGATCAAGCCCTACTTCGAATTCAATACCGTGCTGAATGACGGCATGTTCTACGCCATGCAGAAGTTCTACGGCATCACAATGAAAGAGCGCAAGGATCTGCCGGTATGGCAGGAAGATGTCCGCGCCTGGGAAGTATTCAACGAAGACGGCAGCTCCATCGGGCTCTTCTATCTGGACCCTTACGCCAGAGTAGGCAAGAACGGCGGCGCCTGGATGGATGAGTACGTGACCCAAAGCTTCCTTTTGGATAACAAGCCTGTGGTGTACAACGCGCTCAATATTCCCAAGCCAGCCGAAGGTCAGCCTACGCTGATGACCTTTGATGAAGTGACTACCATGTTCCATGAGTTTGGCCACGGCATTCACGGTTTGTTCTCGCTGGTGAAATACCCAAGCCTGGCTGGTACCGCTACTCCAAGGGACTTTGTTGAGTTCCCATCCCAGGCCAACGAGGATTGGGCCACAGATCCGGACGTTTTGGCTCACTATGCCAAACATTACAAAACCGGCGAGCCAATTCCGCAAGCCTTGCTGGAAAAAGTGCGAGCAGCGGCTACCTTCAACCAGGGCTATGACACGGTAGAGTATCTGGCCGCAGCGCTGCTTGATATGGAGTGGCACTCACTCAAGGCCGGTGAACAAGTGGCGGACGTTAAATCCTTCGAAGCCAAGGCCCGTGCCAAACATGGCCTGGATTACGCGCCTGTGTTGCCACGTTACCAGTCGACTTATTTCAGCCATGTATTCGGTGGCGGTTACTCGGCCGGATATTATGCTTACCTGTGGACCGAAGTGTTCGCTGCCGACGCCTTTGCCCATACCATGGCAGAAGGTGGCCTCAAACGAGCCAATGGTGACAAGTATCGTCAGGCAATTCTCTCCAAGGGGAACAGTGAGGATCTGATGCAGGACTACATCCAGTTCCGCGGCCAGAAACCCACAGTGGATGCGCTGCTCAAGCGCCGAGGCCTGGTAGACTGAAACCTTTGATAACACCCGCCAAATGGCGGGTGTTTTTTATCCCTCAAATAAGATGATAAAAGCTATGGAAGCTATTCGTTATCCCATCAAGGGCAGTTGCCAGTGCGGCGCTGTCAGTTATCGCTTGTTGGCGCCGCCGCAGATGGTGGTGGCCTGCCACTGCAAGGAATGCCAGAAACTGTCCACCAGTGCCTTCAGCATCACGGCGATTGTCAGAGCCGAAGATATAGAATTCAGTGGCGAACTGAGCCATTGGCAGCGTGGTTCGGCCAGCGGTAATATCAGCGCCGCCAAGTTTTGTGGTCGCTGCGGCAATCGTATCTATCACTACAACCCGGCAGAGCCGCAGAGTATCAAGCTCAAGCCCAGTAACCTGGAAGATACCCGTATCATTCAGCCGAGTGCCCATGCCTGGGTCAGTGAAAAGCAGGACTGGTTTGTTATCCCGCCCGGAGTCAAGCAATACACCGGTCAGCCTTGAGAAAGCCCAGCCCTGATAAAGAACTAAAAAAGCCGTTCACTCAGTGAACGGCTTTTTGATTGCGCTGCTGGACATTGCTAATCCGGCAAGCGTTTATTCCGCCAGCAGGCCGCGACTGCGCAGCAGTGGCTCAATGGCGGCTTCCTGACCACGGAACGCCTTGTAAAGCGCCATAGGATCTTCACTGCCACCGCGCTCAAGGATGTTACTGCGGAACGCCTTGGCGGTAGCCGGGTCAAAAATACCGTTTTCCTTGAAGGCCTCAAAGGCATCGGCGCCGAGAATGTCAGACCAGATATAGGAGTAATAACCGGCCGAATATCCTCCGGAGAAGATGTGGCTGAAGTAGGTGGAGCGATAGCGCGGAGCTATCTCAGAGATCAGCCCCATATTGCTCAGCGATTGCTGCTCGAAGGCGGCCGCATCCTGAGGTTCGGTGACGCTGCTGCTGTGCCAGTCCAGATCCAGCTTGGTGGCTGCCATGTATTCCACCGTGGCGAAACCCTGGTTGAACTTGCTGGCGGCGCGGATCTTGTCTACCAGGCTCTGGGGGATCACCTCACCGGTTTGATAGTGCTTGGCAAAATGCGCCAGCACATCCGGTTGAGTCATCCAGTTTTCCATCACCTGTGACGGGAACTCCACATAGTCGCGGGGCACGGAAGTGCCGGACTGGGAACGATACTCCACCTTGGACAGCAAGGCATGCAGCGCATGGCCGAATTCATGGAACAGGGTACCTGCTTCATCGAAAGTCAGCAGCGTCGGCTCATCGCCACTGGGGCGAGGGTAATTGAGTACGTTGACTATGATGGGCTGCTCGTTGATGCCATCGACCACCGCCTGGCGGCGATAGGCATTGGACCAGGCGCCGCCGCGTTTGCTGTCACGTACATAGTAATCGCCAAAGAAGATACCGATAACGCTGCCATCTTTATCTTTCACCTCGAAGGTGCGTACATCCGGGTGATACTTGGGCAGATCGTCACGCTCGGTGACACTGATGCCATAGAGGCGGTTGGCGGTGTAGAACACGCCCTTGAGGGTGTTTTCCAGAGAGAAGTATGGCTTGGTCTGCTGTTCGTTAAAGCTGTACTTGGCGACGCGTATCTTGTCGGCATAGTACCACCAGTCCCAGGCGGCCAGTTTGAAGTCCTTGCCTTCGCTGTCGATAAGCTTTTGCATCTCGGCCTTTTCGGCTTCGGCCTGGGCCAGGGCGGCGGGCCAAATTTTATCCAGCAGGGCGTAGACATTTTCCGGAGTCTTGGCAGTACGCTCTTCCAGCACATAGTGGGCGTGGCTCGGATAGCCCAGAAGCTGGGCTCGTTTGGCTCTAAGAGCCGCCAGCTCTGCCAGCACCTTCTTGTTGTCGTGGGCGTTGTCGTTGTTACCGCGCTCGATATAACCCTTGTAGAGTTTTTCTCTCAGCTCACGATTATCGGCATAGGTCAAAAACGGGGTGACGGAGGGGCGTTGGGTGGTAAATACCCACTTGCCGGGATGGCCGCGCTTGATGGCCGCCTGGGCGGCAACGTCAATCACATCCTGCGGCAGACCGGCCAGATCGGCCTGCTTGTCTATCACAAGTTCAAAGTCGTTGGTTTCTGCCAGCACATTATCGCCGAACTCCAGGCTCAGCTTGCCAATCGCTTCATTGAGCTTTCTAAGCTCCGCCTTACCGGCGTCATCCAGGTTGGCACCGCCGCGGCTGAAGCGTTTGTAGGTGTCTTCGAGCAGTTTCTGTTGCGCCGGGTTAAGTACCAGCTGATCTTTTTGCTGATAGACAGTCTTAACCCGCTGAAACAGGGCGTTGTTCAGGTAAATATCATCGCGGCTGGAAGACAACAGCGGGGATACTTCCTTGGAGATCTTCTGCAGCTCGGCAGAGGTGTCGGCGCTGGTGAGGTTATAAAACACCCCTGACACTTTGGTCAACAAGGCGCCACTGCGCTCCATGGCTTCTATGGTGTTGGCAAAGTCAGCGGCGGCCGGATTATCTATGATGGCTTGAATCTCTGCCTTGCGCTCGGCAATCCCTTGTTTGAAGGCCGGCAGGTAATGCTCGGACTTGATGCGATCAAAGGCGGGGATTTCAAGGTAAGTATTCCAGGGCTGGAAGAAAGGGTTGTCCCGGGTATGTTCGGCCTTGGCAGCGGCTGGGTTTGTGCCTGTGCCATTCTGGAGAGCAGGCGCTTGGGTTTGGGCAGATGTGTCGCTCTGGGATACAGGCTGGTTGTCGCAGGCGCTCAGTGTCAGCGCCAATCCCAGGGCCAGAGCCACTGGAGAGAGGGTCATTCCCTTCATTGTTATTCCTCTATGCTGGTGTTTATCTCCCGTATGGCGCAGCGGGCCGCGCCGAAGCCGTCCTTAGTAACATGCCGTATTGAAAAAGGCCAATTTTGTCCTGTTTAGTTTGTAACAAAATTTAGCGAATGCAGTATCGAAACTGTATCTGTGGCACACTCTCAGGCCATTGAAAATAAAAGATAACAAAAACCACCCTGCCATGATGATAAGAACACTTTCCCGTTTATCCCTGTCGCTGTCCCTGTGCGTGTTCGCTCCTTTTGTAAGTGCAAAGAGCGGCCTTACGGCTCAGCCCTCGAGCCAGGTTTCAAGCCATATTTCAAGCGTAAGCGCTGCCCAAGGTACAGAGTCTGCATTGAGTCAAGTCTCGCCACTGTCGAAAACCTTGGCCCAGTACAGCCTTGACCGCTACGGCAGCGAGATGGAACAGAGCCTCGCCGAGTTGGTGCGCTTCAATACCGAGGCTATCCTAGGGTTGACGCCCGACACCAATCCGGAATTCATCGGCTTCAAGCAGGCGCTCAAGGCCCAGGCTGAGCAGTTGGGGCTGGATTATGCCGATCACGGTTATGTGCTCTTGATAGGCCTTGGCGAAGACAGGGGCGGCGGCGCTAATAAGCTTGGCATAATTACCCATGGGGATGTGCAACCGGCCAATTCAACGCTTTGGCACCAGAGTCCCTATCAACTGGATACTCAATCGCAACCGGGCAAGTTGATAGGCCGCGGCACCGAAGATGATAAGGGGCCGATAGTCACCGCCATGTACGCCATGAAGGCGCTCAAGGACAAGTCGGTAAAACTGAATCGCCGCATTGAGCTCATGGTATATCTGGCCGAGGAGTCGGACTGGGAGCCGCTGAAAGTGTTTCTCAAGGACTATCAAGCGGCCGATATGAATATCACCATAGACGCCGAATATCCTGTAGTCACCGCCGAGAAGGGCTGGAGTCAGATAAAACTCACGATACCTGAACCAAAAGTCAAGGCGCCTAATTTCGATAAACCGCAACTGCAGCATTTCAGCGGTGGCTCCTTTGCCAGTCAGATCCCCCAGCAGGCCTTGGCCCTGATCCGCGGAGCCGACAGCGCCATGGTCAGCCGTTTGCAACGCGTCGCAGAAGCCCAGCAGGGGATGCGCTATGATTTTACCCTGGATTTCGACAGCCTGGAGATCGCCGCCAACGGCAAATCTGCCCATTCCTCAACCCCTGAAGATGGTGTCAATGCAGTGACTCATCTGGCTGCGCTGTTGGAGTCTGAGACATTCGCGCCGAGCCAGTCGGCATTAACCCTGGCATTTATCAATGAAATGATAGGCTTGGACCTCTATGCCGAGCGCTTTGGCGAGCTGGGCTATAGTGATGATTTTATGGGCCCTATGTCGCTGGCGCCGACTGTGGTGGAGTGGGGACAGGGTGGTACCAGCATTACGCTTAACCTAAGGCGCCCCATAGGCAAGAGCCCGGAAACCTTGGATAAACAGCTGTCCGCGGCGCTGGCCGGTTGGCAGCAATCCCACGGCGTGACTCTGGTCGATGTCAGCAGCTATTGGGGCGAGCCTAAGGTGATGGATAAGGCGCCGCATCTGCAAACCCTGCTCAATGTGTTTGCCGAGTTTACCGGTATTGCCGATCCCAAACCTGTTGCTATTGGCGGCTCCACCAACAGTAAACTGTTTCCCAATGCCCTCAGTTTTGGTCCGGCCATGCCGGGTGTCGAGTATACAGGCCACAGTGAATATGAGTTTATCACCCGCGAGCAGTTGCAGCTGAACCTTAAGATGTACACCGCTGCCATGGTGGAGTTGGCGGTAAACCCGGGATCATAAGTCTAGGGAAGGTGCGAATAAGTCCCATGTGTGCTCTGCGTCGGCTTACAGGCCTGAATGCAAGGGGGGCGCAGCAAATGGCCCTAGTCCTTTACAATACTTCCCTAAGCTGCCGAGATAATCGCTCTTGAGTAAAAGTAAAGTCATGCGGACCGGGAGTGGCGCTATCATCACAGGGCGGTGCCTTATACTCTTAAACCGGGCCCTGCTCCAGGCCGGGCACTTGTTCCAAAGCCTGATCCCAAGCGGCGCGTGTCTGACAAAAAATGTGCGCCTGGGGAGTCAGGCCCGGCTCATCATCCAGGCTGCCTGCGGGTATTTGCAGTAGGTGGCCACCCTCGACCGCTTTGGGCAGCGGCGAGCCGCAAACGGCACAAAAGTGGCGGCTGTGGCGGGTACCTGGCAGGGTAAACGCAGTAATGGCGTCCTGGCCACTGAGCCAGGTTAACTCGGCGCTGTCTGAAAACAGATTGGCACTGTGGGCCGAACCTGAATCCTTGCGGCAACGACTGCAGTGACACAAAAAGAACTGCTGCAGCTCAGCGCTGATTTCAAAACGAACCTTGCCGCAAAGGCAACTGCCTCGATAGTGCTTCATGTTCCCTCCTTGGTGTTGATAGGTTACTCCCTTTCGAGCTCGTCCCAAAATCTTGGCTGCCCCTCCAGGCTCCCTGGCTCAAGGAATAAGCAAACGAGTTTACTCTAATGGGATGGACCGGGAAACAGCAAATCCTGTTGGCACCATAACCAGCGCGATTTTGCACCCAAAGAAGCGGCTTTGGCCTTCGGGAAATCTTCTTGTAATCTGTGACTTGCTTGGGTATGGTCGCCATAACTATCAATGAGATACAGTACAAGCTCCTGAAGTATTCAAGGATGTTTCAGCGACGAAAAGGATTGTCGGTTCCGCGGTAGCTATCGCCGATTGAATTCAAGGTTCGGCGCGCTCTCTTGTTTACTCTTTACCGGATGTTGATTCTCCAGCACATCAAACTCGTGCGCCTGGGTTATGGTGATGATTTGAGCTTATCGCTTATCCATGTTTGCGGGTTTGCGAGGTTGCAGGCCCTATATCTATGATAATGATTGGCACATTTGAATGGATTAAGGGTTTTTGACAGTTTTATCAGTTCAGGAATAAAAATGGACAACTATTTTGTGTATTTCGGTGTTGCCATGGCCACCATTCTCTTGCCTGGGCCAGCGGTGATGCTGACCGTCAACAACTCGATTCAACGCGGCTTGCTCAAGACCTTTGCCGGTATCTTTGGGGTCGCACTGGCTATTTTGTTTGTTGCCTTGATCTCGGCCACCAGTTTGGGGGTTGTGTTGGCCAGTTCAATACTGGCCTTTACTGTAATTAAGTTTATTGGCGCCGCTTATCTTATCTATCTTGGCCTGAAAATGTTCCGAGCCAAGGGTGGTGGCACCAGCAGCGCTCATTTACAGCAAGGCAGCGCTCGCAAGTGTTTCGCCGAAGGATTTTTAGTCTCCATCTCCAACCCCAAGGCGATCGTGTTTTTTATGTCGATATTCCCGCAGTTTATCGACCTGCAGCGGGAATACGCTCCTCAGTTTGCCTTACTCGCCGCAACCTTTAGTGGATTGGTGATCCTTATTCACACTCTGTATGCCCTGTTTGCTTCCATTGCCAAGACCAAGCTGGCTTCCGGTAAGGGAAGCTCAGTGCTGAATAAGCTAAGCGGCGGCGTCTTTGTCTGCTTCGGCATAGGCCTCGCCGCATCAAGCCGCTAGTGTCACAGGGGGTTATGGCATGAGCTTTTAAATAGGATGATCTCAAGCGGGTTGTTGGTATCTTCAACAAGCTTGCAGAATAAAAGGGATTTATGAAGAAAATCATAGTGGTATCAATTGCGCTGTTGCTGTCAGGCTGCGTAACTCAAGTCGATAAGTTTTCCTATCTGAAGCAATGGAATGATAGCTGGCAAGCATGTGATCGTCAGGGCAAGACATCGACACTCACATTCCCCGCCAGCCCTTGGTTCAACGCTCTGGCACGTGAAGACAAGATAGCAGTGTTGATTTACCTGAATGAGTTAAAAGACTATCAGTGTACTGAGGATGAAGCACTGAGACTCAAAGCGGTACTCGCCGATGCCGATATCACCACACTCAACGACTTGCTCAAAGGTTTTATCTATTTTGAGGCGCCGGACAAAGAGGCGATACAACACCTGGATCAGAGTCAGGTTGAGGCGCTGGCAAAGGCTATCGACGGGCCTTTTAACCCGCTGAAAGTGGCTGAAGATTTAGGCATGCTACAGCCCTGAGTGTTCAGGCATCACAGGCGTGGCATTTAGATATAAGAGGCAAAACCACCAAGAGCCAAGCTACAACAGGGAGGTTTTATGGCGCTTATTTATGAGGTTCAGGTTCGGGGAGCGGCCAAGGTGCTGGTACATGAAGTCAGCTCCCGCGCGGCCGCCGATCTATTGGTTTATCGAGTCGACAGCCGCGGCGCTACACACAATCAGGATAGTCTCTGGTGTCAGGTGGCGAGCCGCTCAATGGCTACGTCACTCATTCATTGGGTCAGCCATCGTGGCACGGCCGATCTACTGGTGTATTTTGTCAGCAGCCGCGGAGCCAGTGGTTGGCAAACTCAGCACCCGCTCAAAGGCCGTTTGTAACCCGGCTGCTTTTAAATCCAGGTAAAGAGGACGCCGGAAAGGTGAAAGAATGGATATTGAAAAACAGCTTTGGCTGCTCTGTGCGTTTTCATGAACCCGAGCTGGACACCAGTGGCTGGCTTAAACACTATTGCGTGACCATCTCGGGAGAAGGCATGCAGGCAAGTGTGAGGGTGGATAATCTTCCCTACGGACGGAACCCGGCGGATTTCTTTGAGGAGCTTGCCCGGCAGTGGCAGGGTTGGCAAGGCGAGCAAAGCTGGGCTGCCATAGAAGGTGAGTACAGTCTTGTGGCAACGACAGATGCCTGTGGCCATCTGCTATTGACCGTCAGCCTTTTAGCCAAAGGTGGTTTTCCTGCCTGGAGCGCCGAGGTGAGTCTGGCGATAGATGCCGGGCAGTTGCAGGCATTGGCGATGAATGGCAAAGATTTCTTTTATCCCGTGCCGGCCGGCCTTTGAATGCCCTTTAAAGACGTTTTACTGACAAGGATTTCCATGAGATTCGTATTTTTGCTTTGTGCCTTGCTGTCGCTGACTGTATTGGCCGAAGAGCAGCGTTTTACACTTGCGGCCGGGCTTATCGATGAAGCCGTGACAGTTCAGGTTGCTTTGCCCGAGAGTTATCGACATTCAGACAGTTTTCACTACCCCTTGCTGTTGGTACTTGATGGTTCGACTCAGTTTCATCATGTGGCATCCAGCGTCGGCTTTCTGAGCACATACGCCATAGTACCGGAAATGATAGTGGTGGGCATAAGCACCCGCGACAGACTCAAGTACTTTACTCCCACAGAGCCGAAAGATTTCGCCGCAAGGGCGGGAAAGGCCGATGTTTATAACCGTTTTATCGCAGAGGAACTGCTGCCTACATTGAGTGAACGTTACCGTCTGGCGCCTTACCGGATGATATTTGGCCACTCTTTGGCCGGGCTTTACAGCAGTTATCAGGCGCTCGGTCCGGCATCTTCCTTCAATGCCGCGATAGCCATTAGTCCCAGCCTCTGGTGGGACGATGGTGCCTTGATTACAGATTACGACAAATACCAGACTCGCGAGCGCAAAGCGCCCATGCGCTGGTTTCTCAGTATGGCGAGTGAGCCAGGCGAGATGGCGCAGGCTTTTGACGCCATGCTGCAAAAACTGGAAACCAAGAAGCCGTCAAAGCTACAGGTTTTCAATGCCCGTTTTGCCCGAGAAACCCACGACAGCACTCCCTTGATTGGCAATGTCGAGGGGCTTAAAGCCATCTTCAGTGGCTGGAACGCGGTACCACAAGTCGATGTGATGTCGCTGCAACAACTGCAGGCGTTCTACAGGGGAAAAACTGCCGAGTATGGCTATACCTTTCCGTTGTCGGCACATCAATTCAATGTATACGGCCTAAAGGCCGCCTATGAGGGCCAAACTGCCTGGGGCGTTGCCATATTGGAGCAAGGAGTAGAGAAATTCGCTCGCTCGGAAATCCTTTGGGACAGCTTGGCAACGGCCTATACGCTTAACCAACAGCTCGATAAGGCAATGGCGGCTTCTATCAAGGCGCTGCAATTGGCCAGGCTGCATGGTTCGGTTTTTCTCGAAGAGATTATGACTCAGAACCGGGCGCTTGAGCAAAAACTGAGTCAGCCCTAACTCAGGTCTTTTACCTACCAAGCCCGGGATTTCCCGGAGAAGATTTACACCTGTTATGAGAGGAATGTCGTGTTTCGTGGATTAAATGAGATAAAACAACATATTGAAGAAGGCAATCTGGACTATTTGCGCCAGCATATGCCGAAAGCCTGGTCCCAATATATGTTCAGGATAGAGAAAGACCCGGCCGGGCTTGAGATCATCTCTTATCTCAGGGCGAACGCCGTTATCAAGGACTATCAAATCTATTACCTTATGTATTGCCGTGTGACGTATTATTCCGAGCCGAAGCAGTTTACGCCGCTATTTGACATCATCAAAGTCAACGGCCCGGATGGCAGCTTGGTCGAAGACGACCCTGAACATCTTTACCGGCTGTGTCACGATGTTTATCTCGGTTTTATTAGCGCGTTTATTTCAGTGGGTGGCCGCTTGGACCATAACCGGTTGTTGGCATTGGTCTTCGCAGGAGAGTCTGACGCTTACGCCATTTTTAATTTTCTACTGCCCAGATACGCCTTCTCCCATGAGGCACTGGCTACGGCGGCGGCCTGTTTGTTTTACAATGAATACCATTTGAATGGAGCCGGTGAACAGGCTTTGGCTGCCTTGCTAAGTCGGGGCATAGCGTTGGATTACTGCTTTGATGATGACAGTGAATTCGGCGAATATGCTTGCTTGGCGGCATTGATCTTCGGTCACAACCCAAAAAGGTTTAACCAGCTGTATGCCGATGGTGTCGAGCAGGCGCTTGTCGACAGTTTCGATTGGTCGCTCTTACTTACCGAGCATGAACTGACTCTTGAGCATATTGAAGCCCTTAAGCTGTTGTCCCGCAGCGCTGCGTTACCCATAGATGAGATTGGCGAATGCCTGTTAGAAAGAGAAGATGAAGCACTGCTGGCTGCTTTTGACTCCCTGCGCTGATGTCTTGGGCTGAATAACTTTATCAATCACGGCGCGAATGGCCGTTGAGGCTGTGAGCGGGAAACTCAGGGTGTTGCAAGAAACTGCCGACTTTCAAGGAGCGAAAAAGTATGAATCTACTGCTGCTCAGTAATCACCAAAGCGCAACCGGCCATAAGGCGCTAGCGTTTGTTATTGAGGCTTTGGGGCTTAAAGGACAAGTCGGTGGTTACATAGGTTCAGAGCCTGATCCCGAGGGAGATTTCTACCGGCCAACACAGGCGTTTTATCAAGGCCTTGGCATAGGTCTCAACACCTACCTGGATTTTGAGCAGGGTTTTAACGACACTGTGATGCAGACGTTACTGGATAAGCCTTTAGTGCATCTCTCGGGCGGGGATACTTACCGTTTTTTGCGCGGCTTGCATAGTCGCAATCAACAGCAGAAACTCAAGAGTTATGCTGCATCCGGACATCTCCTGGTTGGTGTCAGTGCCGGCGCCATGCTGCTGACCGCCTACATAGAAACCGCGGTGCTTTGTGGTGACAGCAATACAGTGGGCCTTGAAAACCTGAAGGCGCTGGGCTTGGCCGACCTTTTATTTGTGCCCCATGTGGTTCATTCGCAGAGCCGAGACCAATCCCATGGCCTCAGCCAAAAACAGCGTGCAAAGCAATTGGCAGAGCGGCATGGTTTGCCCGTTTATCTCTGCTCGGATGAAGACGCTCTGGCCATTATTGATGGCTATCTTCACTGTTTTGGCGCACCGGAGATCATCCTGCCAGAGGCTATCGCCTGAGTTTTGCAGTGCAGCAGTGCCCGTTCATCTGGATGACAAACCTCATCTATTGGGGTAGTTTGAACATTATTGATGGCTTATGCCAACAAGGCCTTAAGGAAGCAAGGCATCACCCAAGAGGAAGCAAGGATGACAGCAGAACTGATCAAATCGTCAATGACTACAGTGCAGAATGGAGTGGCCAAAGCCGATGGCAAAATCTCCTTGACCGGCAATGAACTCAGGTTTGTGCCTTTCAATCAGCAACTGGGGCTGGGGCCCTACACACTCAAGCGTGATGATATCTGCGCG
Source organism: Shewanella sp. VK101 (assembly GCF_056497865.1). Lineage (NCBI taxonomy): Bacteria > Pseudomonadati > Pseudomonadota > Gammaproteobacteria > Alteromonadales > Shewanellaceae > Shewanella > Shewanella sp. VK101. Next base: position 2,786,671 of record NZ_CM151402.1, on the reverse strand, counting down.
GTAGAAAAGTGTCTGGCTACTGGCGGCGGTATTTTCCCTATATCGGCAGATGCGCTGCGGGTCATTCTCAATGATGGCAAACGCTATGAGTTTATTCTGGCAGATACCTCAGAGTGGCTTACGCTGCTGTAATTTAGTGCCTCTTTCGGCAAAAGCGGCATAGTCGGGAGCTGGGTATGAAAGTATTGGCAATGTCTCAAGCGCAATGGTACCTGTTGGAGCATGAAGGACAACTATATCTGGATGTGCTTTGCCGACATAACAACCGCTTTATGATCCAGCTCAATGGGCAGGAAATGGCGGAATATCGCCGTTCCGGCAATCTATTTCTCGGGCAACTGGCCCGTGATATTCAATATGCAGTACCTATCCTCAAGGGCGCCCGTTCCAGCTTCCAGGGGCGGGATCAGCGTCGTCAATTGGGTGAAGTGGCCACCACCGCCGAATGTGAATGGCTGGCGGCCAAAGAAGCTGAGCAGTGACCAACTGAGAAACAGCCTCAAAAAGAATTTTATAAGGAAAACCGTGCAAGCAGTGTTTAAGCAAACCGAGGGCGATTACCTCGAAGCCGTTATTGAAGTGGCGGGGCAGCCGCTTACTGTGATGGATGAATTCGGTGGTGACAGCCTGACTTATGGTGAGATCATTGATATTGAGCTGAGCGTCGGTATCGCCTGTGAACAGGAGGATCAAAACACCATGTTGGCCGGCAACCCGGAGGGGTTAAGGCAGCTGCAGCATATTCAGGGATGGAGCTACCGCGCATTTGGCACCATAACCGATATTACCCAAGGTGCTGTTATAGATGTCGGCCTATGTCGGCTGGAGGCACCTTTCGATAGCAATATTAGCGGCGAAAGCATCGCCTTCACCATTTTACGGCTCGATGCCAGGGTTGTACCACAATAAGCTCAGACTGATGCCTTAAAGCTTGTCGCCGAGAGTTTTGCGATCGAATAGATATTGCGGACAAATATCGATACTGTCTCAGCGATTTTTGGGCTTTGTGTATAGCCGGTGCGTCTCTCGGGATTGCAATCATGCTATCAAAGGCCGCATAATCGGCAACGGGCTTATCCACGCCCCATGTCTAAGTGCCTGCTAAGGCTTTCAAATCAAGGTCACGGAAAACCCAAGGTTTTGTGACAGTTATTCTGATAGGAAAAGGAATTTTACCTCAATGCTTCTGCAATCTTTTATCGACCATCTGCCACCCGGCGCAGATATCAAATCAGTATCGGCGCCAACTCTTGCCAAATATCAGGACCATTTGCCCGAGTGCTTATTGGAACTGTGGCAACAACATGGCTTTGGCCACTATGGTGATGGTTTAATCCAACTTATTGATCCGGATGAATACCTGGACAATCTCTGGGGCTGGCTGATGTTGGATGAAGACATGAGTCGCATCCCGTTCGCTATCAGCTGTTTTGGCGACATTTTTTATTATCGGCTCCTGAGCGACGAAGGGGATGAAGATATCGCCTTTATCGATCCCCACACTTCGCAGACAGATGTGCTCACCTGGAGCATGGAAGATTTCTTCAACGACTGGTGTTGTGACGATGAAGTGCAAGCCAGTTTCTTCAGGAAGAAGGATCTTCAGCAAGTCAGTGACCTGCAAGGCAAGCTGCAGCAGAACCAGATCTACTTTTACACCCCGGCACTGCGTCTCGGTGGTGAGCCTGCCATTGATAAGACTCAAAGAGGCGATGCCAGGGTTCAGCTGGACTTATTGCTGCAATTGGCACTTGAAGCCTAACCGCGAGAACAGGAGGAGAAATTGAACCGGGCAGCAGTCATAGTCTACTGGTTGGTCTGTTTGTATACGCTTGGCAAGCTGGTTTTGTCGGCGCACTGGGCCATGTTTATCGATTTCCCCTCCATGCTTGGCGTTATTGCTCCCGCCCTGGCTTGTTGGTTTACCCCTTTGGCTGCGACAAGGCGCGCCAAATTACGGGGTGCCATCAAAGTATGCTGGTTGGCCGCCGGGCTTATGTTTATTTACGGTTTGCTGCGGGTTTTGATGCAAAGCTTAGGCGGCGCCGAAACCATCATGGCCGGTTTGGGCGTGGCCTTGTTGCCGCTGTTTTACATTTTAATCATTAACTTATTTGCCGCGCCATATCTGTTCTTTGGTGCCGCTCGGCAAGTGGGCTCCAATCAGGCTCTGAGCACAAAGCGGCATATTGGAGAAGCGAGCCAAGCAGAGTGAGTTCTTATGTTTGCCCATCTGTTTCGAAAACGAAAGATAAGGCAATATGCCCGTAAGCTATCCAGGGATTTGCTAAAGCATTATGGCAAGAAGAGATATTACTCCAGAAATCAGCTGGAAAGGGCCTTAATCAGACAAAAGCTCAGGCGTCCGGCCAGAGACGGTGACAGCAATGGCAAGATTTCGACCAACGAATATTATGCCTATGCCATGTACTGCTCACCGGCCGAGTTTTCCCGCATTTCGATGCAAACTTCCATCGCCCAAGGTTCCAGTGAGCCGGACTATGGGCAACTGAGAAGGGAAGCTGCGGAGGTTACCTTTGGCCGGCCACAGGATTTTTCTATCACGAGCCTGCATGATGCCAGCACAGACCATAGTGCAGCGGAAACCGCCGCTGTGGAACTAGGGTGTGATTCTGGCAGTGATTAAGCTGAAAGTGAGCGAGCTGGTCGTGGGCGCTTGGCCTTTGCTTCTGCGATGACCACTCCTGGCTGACAGGAGAGCTCCGGTCAGCACTGTAAATCGGGCAAAAGGGTTAGAAGCTTATACTCAGGGAGAGGGCAATGCCGGAACTATTGATCCAGCTTGTGCTGGGTTTTGCACTGCTGACGGGCGTTTTGGGCTGGTTTGCCTTGATGTTTGCCTCGCTTCCCGGCGCCGAGCTGCGTCGCAGTTTGTCTATGCGTCTGGTGCGAGGGTTGTTTTACAGCTATCCCCTTTGGGTGTTGGTGCCGGTATATCAGCTTAAATACACCTTGGTGGCAAGTTCTGTGGATTTGCTTTGGGGGATAGTCCCAATGCTGCCTTTGTTGTTGGTCTGGTCGATATTCACCCTTCAGGGGCGGGAGCTTAAACGTCGGCAACAATCAAAAGTGGTATCAAAGCCCACGACCAAACAGGAGTAGAAGGGCAGCTAAACCAGAGGCTGCCAATGTCCAAGTAATACCCATGCCCATTGATACCCGCAACGACTGGCCTAACAATCAAGGAGGTTTAGATGGTGACTATCGCCGAGCTGCAAGCTTTTATTAACTATGAGCTGCCACATAGCGGCATTGTGATTGAACATCTGGGAGATAAGTCGGCCAGAGTGCGTAAGCCGATAACTCAGGCGCACCTGCGCCCCGGTGGTACTGTTTCAGGGCCGACCATGATGGAGCTGGCGGATATTGCCATCTATGTCGCCTTGCTGGGGGAAATAGGCATAGTGCCGCTGGCGGTAACCACTAACCTGAATATCAACTTCCTGCGTAAACCCAGTGCCGAGTGTGACATTGTCGCCGATTGTAGGCTGCTGAAACTGGGTAAATCACTGGCGATTGCCGAGGTGTCTGTGTTTTCGGACGGACACAGCGACCTGGTGGCCCATGCCGTGGGCACTTATTCCATTCCGCCGGCGAGCTAGCCTCTAACACTATTCAAAAACAGTTGTTGTCCTCCGCGCTGATAGAGATGTCGCATAATGTATATTCCTCCTGAAATCAATTTATTGTCACCTTTTACTGCGGACGAGCAGCCCATGGGACCCTATCCTTCATTGGGCTTTCTGCCTCTGTTCGATGCCGAGCTCGGCAACGGTGATTATTTTGGGCTCTATTGGCCCTTGGGCCGGGAGACAGAGGCGCCGATTGTCTGTGACATGTGGCACGATGAGGCCAAGTTGGTACCGGCCTTTTCCGGCGCCGGTAAATTTGTTGCCTGGCTCGAAGCCAACGACTGGGAGCGCGGCGATGAAGAGCCGCAAGACGCAGACTTTGCGCCAATGTTGGTTCAGAGCGCCAAGGCGTTTTTTCGCGGAGCAGAGGAGGGGCCAGCCAAGCAGGACGATATTGAGGCAGGCATTGTTTTACTGCAGCAGGCCTGCGAGCAATTACCGGAAGTGGGTGACTATTGGTTTGCACTGGCATCGCAGTTAAGGCGTTTGGGGCGAAATGAACTGGCGGCTCATGCTGCTCTACGGGCGTTTCACAGTAATTGGGCCTTCGGCATCCCCTCCGATGGCGTAATGCGAATGCTCAGCCAGGTGCAGTTGCAAACTTATCTTGAAGATGATCCCTTCATCCGCCGGCTCGATGGCTTTAAGCCGGGATTCGGCGGTGAAAAGCATAACGACAACTATCCCATCATGCTGGCGGCATCCAGGGAGTATCTGCAGGCTGGCCAAGTGCTGCCCGGATTGATGCTGTATCAAAACTATGCCTATTCCATGTACTTTGAGACTCAGGCCTTTCAAGAGCGCTATGGGTTTGAGCTGACTCGTTGGCAAAGCGAGTTTTCCGCCTTGTGTTTAACGCACTTAGGGGATGATCGCCGCGTGAGACTCAGTCATGAAACGGCTTGGAAGCCGTAACTCTTGGTCAAAGGGGCTTCAATAAAATTAAAAAGGCTCCCTTGGGAGCCTTTTGGCTTATCTAAGGTTAAAACTGGTAGGTGACTGAGACCCCAAAGTTACGGGGATCGACTATCGCCGCATAGCCATCCGGGTAGTTACGGGCTGCCGGAGAGCGGCTCAACACGGCTTTCTCATCAAAGGCGTTGTTGACGAAGGCGTTGAAGATCCAGTTGTCTGTCTCATAATTGAGCGACATACGTGCCAGCACATAGTCACCGGCAACTCGTTCCTCTGTGTTCTCAAAGTCACCATAGTACTCACCGACATAGTTGGCGGAGACACTGAAGGTAAGCTGATCTGTCAGCCAATACTGGGCACCGAGATTGGCGGTCATTGAGGGGGCCGAATCCAGTTCATTGCCCTTGGCTGAGGCATAACCTTCTCCAGGTTCCTTGATTTCCGAACTCAACAGCCCAAGGCCGCCGTGCAGGCGCAGATCCCGGGTCACCATGGCTGAGGCTTCAAACTCGGCACCATAGGTAATTACCTTGTCCATGTTGATAACCCGTCTGGCAGAACCTGTGGCCTGATATCCGTCGTAGTCGTTGTAGAACAGGTTGGCGCTCAGGTTGATATTACCGCCATCCAGGCTGGTTCTCAGCCCAAGTTCATAGGCGTTAACGTACTCTTCATCGTAGAAGTAGAACTCATTCTCCGGAAAGCCTATCGCCGCACCGGCGGCGTTGTAACCACGGCGACCGCTTAAGGAGACTGTGGTCTCGGCATTGATATCGTATTGCAGCACCAGCTTGGGCAACTTGATGGTCTTGCTGTTGTCCAGGGTATCTTCTATGGGCGTTTGCGGCTGCTTCATCCAGAAATTACGTAGCTGCGATTCCCGTTCGACCCGGCCTCCGGCGGTGATCCTGAAGTCATCGGTGAAGTTATAGGTAAATTCGCCGAAAACCGCTTTGGAGTCACTATTGTCGTCGCCGCGATAAACCGAACCGCCGATACTGTTGAAGTCTTGATCGCGCTTGAAATAGTAGAGGCCGATAAAGCCGCTGTAGAGTTCGCTGTTAAGGCCAAAATGCAGCTTGGTTTCAGCCGTGGTGTTGGACTCCTCCATACTCACCACTTGCTCGGTAGCAGGATCCTTGTCATAAGTATCCATCACCCAGTTGTAGTTCATTCTGGCCAGCAAGAAGTCGACCGAGAAATTGTCACTGATCCTGTAGTCCAGCTTGATGCTGCCGGTATCGGATTCAGTGTCCATGTTTCTGGGATTGATGGGCTGATACTTCCAGGGATCGTCACCACTGAAGTATTGCCGTCCCGTGTTGCCGCGCTCATGGTTTTTGGAATAGCTGAGCATGGCCTTGAGGCCGTCAATGGCAGCGGGCTCCCACAGGAGTTTGGCTCTTATTCTGTCTGTGTTGAGCTTATTCAGATCAAAGCCAGGCGGGTTAGCTTCATGGATAACCGGGTTGGCGTAAGTTTCACCATCGGTATGCTGCGCCGACAGGCGAAAGGCCAGCTCATCTTCAATCAAAGGGCCGGAGATAGCGGCGGCCGAGTCTATATATTGGCTCTCACTGCGATAACCCACACGAGCGGCACCCTGCCAGTCAAAAGTCGGATCCTTGGTCTTGATAAACATGGCGCCGCCTATGCTGTTGCGGCCATTGCTGGTGGATTGGGGACCACGGAACACTTCAATCTGCTCTATGTCCCACATGCCAGTATCGCCGGTCAAATCCGCCATAAAAGGTTCTGCCACTCCATCGGTTATGGTCGATACCCGGGTCTTGGCGCCGCCGGAAACCCCACTAAAGCCGGTGGCGGCGCCGTTACCGGAAACCCCGCGGATATTGGGCATCTGCCCGGACAGCACTACCAGGTTGGGTATTTCAGAGATGGCGTCATGCACCGACAGGTATTGCAGTGTCTTAAGCTGCTCTTCCGTGATGACAGATACAGATGAACTCACGTCTTTCAATGATTTCTCTGTCTTTTCCCCCAAAACGACAATTTTTTCGATTGATTGATTTCCGCGCTCGACAGCATCGTCGGCAAAGGCCGGTGATGCCAGCATAGCGAGTAGCAGGGCGTTGAGCTTAAACTTGTAGCTAGGCATGAGTATCTGTCCTGATTAACAAATGAAGCGATTGAGAAAATAAGCTTTAAGTGGGGGGCAAATTTATATTGTTACAAATATAAGTGCAAGTGATAATTGTTATCATTTAATAAATTGTGATCGAATGCAGGGAAATCTTTTGTAAAAGGGACAAATTGGATACACGAAATGAGTGGCCGCAGACGTTGGAATAGATGGGACAAGTATCTGAGCGCTCACAAGGTGAGTTGTCAGAGTTAAGTTTGCTCTTTGAGGGAAGATACGAACAAAAGGCTTGCCGTCGCTTTGATAAACTGGCCTTTACAATTAACCGGGCGCAGTTGAAGTTTACGGCTACTTGAAGGCCACACTTCGGATAAGTGAGCATGGCTTACCTGAGGGGTTATAGTCGTTTGGCGCCCGAACTCCATTTCGGGGCAGGCCCAAGGAAAACAGACAGTTATTAAACCGTCTGCTCGGTCTTGGGCGCGCGTTTGTGCCGTTTATGCCTTGATTGTTTATCATTGGGAGGCCGATTCTTTGACGGTTTTCCCATTGGTCTGTTGGGTGAATGTGTCGCTTTTTTGCCTGTAGCTTGTCTTGGGCTTTTGCCGTCGGCATCCGGTTTTCTTCGTAATCGGCAATGTTTGGGAATTCTGGCTATCACTTCGGCAAACAGGTTTCTGTATTTCCCGGCGGCGCCAGGGCGACTCAGAAACTCGAGATCGCCGAAGAAGAGCAGGCTTTGCTTGGCGCGGGAGCAGGCCACATTGAGTCGTTTCCAGTCGAGAATAAAGCGCAGGTTGCCCCGGGTTCGCACTGTGGAATAACAGACTATCTCATCTTCGCTGCCTTGAAAGCTGTCCACTGTATTGATGCGGATATTGAACTGACCCAGGCGATATTCCCCACTTGCCGCGGGCGATGATAACTCGCTCATCAGGGCACGGATCAGTCGTTTTTGGGCGCCATAGGGGGTGATGACGGCGATGCCCAGAGGCGTGGCAGGCTGATGAGTCACCCGGCTCTCAGTGGTGTTTTCCTGGAGATTATTTTTGTCTGCCAGATTCTTGATAAAGGTGACTATCGCCTCGGCTTCTTCGCGATTGTACTTACTGGTGCCTTCTTGTTGCTGTTGACCGGCGACATCTTTCCAAATCAAGGTGTGCGGCAGGACGAAGTCTTGTTCATTCAGTTGTCGGCCGTTGAACAGTTGTCGCTCACCGTCCGGGCTGTAAAAGAGCTCGGCGACCAGATCGCCTATCTTTTCCGGCATTCTGAACTGTTCAGCCAAAAAGCTTTTGCTTGTGGGCGGCAATTGTTCATAAAGGCCTTCAAAGAAACTGGTTTCCAGGAAACATTCGTTCAAAAAGGGTAATTCGTCATTGGCTTCATCTGTTTGCAGTAGCGGCGCAACGCTGGGAGGCAGTTGGAAATGATCGCCAATCAGTATCACCTTGCGGGCTCTGAGCAGAGGGATCATGAGTTCGGGTACCGTGGAGCGACCGGCTTCATCAATGATCACGAGGTCGAACCTGAGCTGATCTATGCTTTGACGTCTGGAAGCTAGTCCAACGCAAGTCGCGCCAACCAGATTATGATCTGCCAGTAACATCCAGTTGAGCTCTTTATCAAGCCTTTGTTGTTCCTGCTCTGTGCCCAAAACGCCGTAAAGCCAACGGTGAGCTAGCTCAGGCAAAGGTTCGGCTTCGGTTGTACAGGCCAGGGCACTGCGGCGACTTCGCTGTTCAAAGTCATTCAGCTTTTGTTTAATGGTGTAGTCGCTGAGTTTGCCACTGACCTTGTCATCGGCCCCAATTCTCAATAGCCGTACCTCTTGCTGCTCCAGCAAGGCTTGGTGTAAATCAATAAAGCGTGCCAGGGCGTTGTCCACCGCCGCATGTTGCTGCGATACCAATAATACCCGGGTCTCTGGACTATGGTGGAAAATCTGGTGCAGCATCTCCACTATGCAGGTGGTCTTGGCGGTACCGGGTGGCCCCTGGATCAGAGCAAGATACTGCTCACTGAGTGCTGTGCGGATAACCTGCTTCTGGCGTTCGGTCAGTTGGGTATTTTGCCAGCAAAGATCTGCGCGCAATCTGTGTTGCCAGAATGGATCCTGTTGCGGCGTATAGCTGCCCGGTGCCAGAAGTATCTGCTTTAGCCTGGGCTCGACCAAGGCATCGTTACGAAATGCATCCAAAGCCGCTTGTTGTCGCTGAAGCGCATCGTCAAACAGCTTGAGACTGAGCCGCAGGCATGTTTTTGTTGAACCGACCTGAGTGGATTGCAGCTCTTGTGCCCATTTTTGCGGCAACCTCAGCTGCATACTACCGGAATCGATAGTCACTTCGAGGCGGTTTTGTTGCCGGGCGGGAAGGGGATTGAGCCAGACAAATTCGCCTGCGGCGGTTTCGCCCCAGTATTCGAGGGTGCAACGAGGCGAAAAACCACTGCTTTGCTGCGCTTTGAACCCGGCTTTGAAATCCGCCAGCAGCTGGTGCTGACTGCCATCGACGATAAAGTGCAGCAGTAAGTCCTGCTCTTGCTCCTGCAGCTTGTCGGCCCGTCCCACTAAGGTGATATCCAACTGCGCCTGCTGATAATCGAGCACGCTTTGCCACTGACACAGCATTTTCAGTTGCGCCATCCGCGTCTGGCTGTCGGCTTCACTGCTGCTCAAGTGGTTGATAAAGGCGACAAGGGCACTGATACCATCCGGATTGGCCAGCACACTGGACTCAAGAGCACTGTCTGCCGGGATCAACATAAAGGGCAGCTCATACCCCTGACCTCTGTCTTCAAAGTCTTCGACATCGCTGACCCGCAAACAGGCTTGCTTGGTATCAATTTGGCAGTTCAGCGCCAGAGTGTGGCGGGCCAGTCGCAAGTCACCGCTGTGCTGTTCCATATCGGAATGGAGCAAGCGCCAGGGCGTTGGATCATCCGCCCGCAGCGCCATGAGCTCCTGCTCAGAAAATAGCTCTGAAGGCAGGTAAAGATAGAGTGAGCCTTCATCTGTGCCGCCGAGTTCGGCCGTGTCCAGCATATTGAGTTGAATTCTTCCCCGGGATTGCTGCTGGCCAGGGCTGGCGTCTAGCGTCAGGTTGTAAAGCTCTGGCCAGGCTTGTATCTGTTGGCCCGGTAGAAGTTCCAACATGGGGTTGGGGGTCATCTGCCTTGGCAGAAAGGCGGATATGGCCTTGCCTTGAGTATGGGCCAGATAACCTTTGGCTACCCGGCGTTCAATTTCGAATGCCATTGGCCTGGCAGACATTATCGCCTCTACCCAGGCGACACCTCTGGCGACACAGGCATAGAATAACCGGGTGCCATTCTTGCCGCTGCGTTGGTGAGTTATTTGCAGCGGAATGGCTTGTGGATCGTCATAGCTGAAAAACAGCTTGCGCTGCAGGTCGTTGCTCCAGCCCTGCAAGCCCAGGTTATTGCCAAGATGCAGCCTGCTGTTGAAGGGCAGGTCTGTATCCAGTTCATCTTGCTCTACCAGCACCACTTTCCCGACATAGAGCCATTCTGCGGGTAAGGTCGGGCTCGGTGGCGTAAGCTCATCCAGGTGTTTTTTGAGTTCAGATACCGAAGGCTCGGTGTCGAGCGTATCCCGCACGGCTTTGAGTTGTGCCAGATACCAGTCGAGATAGTCTTTGTAGGCAACCAGGCGGCTGCGGGCATCTTCTACCTGACAATAACTTTGCTGCAGCGCCCGGCGCCGATAGGGGCTCAGCCCCTCATCATTGAGCTCTGTGGCTATTTGCTCGGGTAACAGTTGGAGTTCGGCGTCTATCAGGCTGACTTTATTCAGCAGCTCATGATATTGAGCTTCCATTTTGGAGAAGAGTTGCTGCAACGATTGACTCAACTGTAGAGCTTGCTGCCTGTCGTGCTCTGCCGCCATGCGGCTATAACGCCGATTGAGAGCGTCTATGTCTCCGCGCAACTCGTCGTGGCGCTGATGCTCTTTAGCTGTGGCTCTATCGAACAACCAAGCGGTCGCAGTTGCTGTGACAGTAACCCCTATGCCTATGATGATGGCTGGCAGCACTCAATAAACTCCTGGATTAAAGGTTTGGCAATTTATGCAACAGTTGCAGCAGCTGATATTCTTCATCGCTGGCTTCACCCAAACTCACCTTACGGCGCAAAATCTCAATCGTTTGCTCGCGACTTTGATGATTCTGTCGCCAGCGTTGATGGGCCTGTTCATTGAGTTGATGTTCATTGTCGGCCTTGAGCCTGTCGAGGGCGATTTCCTGACAGCGCTCCTGATGTTTGAGTTGCGCCTGACGTAATTCGTTGTCGGACAGCTCTATCTCTTTTAACGCTTCGGCTTTTACTCTTTCAGTTTCCGCTCTGGCAGTTTCCAGTTGGTTGTAACTCTGATAAGCACTGACCGCCTCTTTGGCTAGTGCAACGACTTCTGCGCCGCTTAGCTCCGGGGTTTTGCTTTGTGGTTTGGCCGGGGACTTGGTGCCAATTCGGCTGGGAGTTTTCATTTGTGTATGCCCTCTGAACTTCAATAGCCTTGATTTAGGTGAATTAGGGTTGACGATAATGAATCGCAAATCTTTAACTAAGCTTGGTGTTACTCAAAAGCGCTGACCAAGCACAAGAGTTGTGCCTTCATTAACTCATCGGTCAGTCTGCTGAGTCGTCTGAGCTCTGGGCACTCACGGCGAGCGGTACTTCTCAGATGCTGCAACTGTCCAAGAAATAGCTCCAGACTCTGGCGGCGACTCTGTAGTTCTGCGACAAGTTGAGTCGTCAGGTGATTGTCGTGCTGTAATCTGTGTTGCAGCAGTGTCATGCGCTCCTCGGCCTCCATTTGCCAGAGCGTTTGCTCCAGTGCCATCTGTTTGCTGAGGTTTTTGAGTTGATGCTGCAACGTACGTTTTTGTGCTTGCAACTGCTCGGTGACTTCTTTGGCACGCTGCAGCTTAAAATAGGAGTTGAGGCAGTCAAGTACCGAAATGGCGGCATCGACCCACACCAATACAGGGTTAACCCCTTTGGCGCCGCGCATCAGTTGGTAACCTATTCGGCCAGCCTGGTAGAGCCTCGCCTGCCGGGCACTGCCAATTTCCAGGGTCTTACTGGCAAACAGTGAAACAGTTTTCATTGGTTTGGCTCCAACGAGGTTTCAAATTGTGCCTTGAGTGCCGCCATCAGCTGCGGCTTGTCGAGTCGCAGTGGGCGCAGGCTCTGGTTCAGCGTGATGTGACGACTAATGCCGGTATCAAGGGGCTCATCTTTCGTGCCGATGACCTGCAACAGTTCGCTTATGGGCTTTTCAGCGCTCTTGGGCCAACTAGCGTTGCCTTCAACTCGCTCGCTGGTGTTGATAATGGCGCCGCTCAACTGGCACAAGTGGAGTCGACTGGGTGGGGGACTTGCCAGTGTTGAATCGAGCAGGGGCGGCACAGTGTAATTAGCTTGATATTCGAGTGTCGGGGCTTTTAATAGCAGTGTGCCGCGTTTTTCCGAAGTTAATGATGTTTCGCTATCAAGCTCGACCCAGGCATAACGAAGCTCTGTTTCATCGCCGATAATCTCAAGCAGTGGCTGCCAGGCAGTACGCTTCTCCTGGAGCATCCTGTGATACTTGGTCGGACAAAGCTGTTGCATCAGCTCTGTTAGCTCCCCTTGATTTTCCAGGCTGGAGGCCAATCGGCGGTTCAGTCTTTGCTGTTGCAGCACCGTCTGAATATTCCAGTCTGTTTCGTACTCTCTCAAGGTCATCCAAGGTTCGGAGGGGTTATTTTTCAATAATAGTTGTTCATCGTGGCACCAAACGGGATTGAGTTGCGGATCCATCACATCAAGCCATAGCACAAAGCTCAGCTCGGTCAGCTCACAAGCCAGCGCCATTTGACTCCCTTGTGGGGTCAATTGGCGCAGATCATCTTCCAGCCAGCCGAGCGCACATAAACGTTCGAGCAGTGGCGTCAGTTGTGAGCTTGTCAGTGCCGTAACTTGCTGGATCTGTTCCTGGGTTACACCGTATAAGGTAAAAGATTGCAGCAAAAAACGTGAGACCTTACCCAGGATATCCAACTGTTGATGACGAAAGCTCAACCGATAACGACGCATGGGCAGAAGAATATTCAAAGGGGTTGGAAGGCTATTTGTATGGGCCACTGTTGGATCTTACTTATCTGTTTGAGCTGGAGGTTTATGTCATGAGAGACGGCGCAAACCTTAACACGAAAGTTGAAATAAAAAACCAGATATTGAGTGTTTTTTTGAAAAAATATTAATATATGCAACAGCTTGCATAAAATTGATTCAATATGATTTCAAAGCTTGTCAGCGAGTGTGTTATTGCGCCGGCTTTGGATCTGCAGCGACAAGAGTTGCCAATGAGGCGTCAGGTAACGGGCGAACATTCTTTGTGCCAGGCGCTGCTTCAATCTTTGCCAAAGACCGGGAGGAGTAGTGAACTGCAACATAATACTCTCCTTGAGCCACTGCTCATCGAAACCGGCCCATTCGCCACAGACATCGAATAGATTGGGGCCACACACAGGGGCAACTTCGCGGTACAGAATATGCTCCAGTTCCGGCAGGGAATAGGGTGAAAGTGCACATACTCGGGTGATGCCGGGGTAGTGCAGGGCGACATCTGTATCAAGAAACAAGTCCGACAGTGCGCTCCATACCGCCTGGCGGGTGTGGAGCGTTTCTGCGTCTTCAAGCATGATCTGTGCGGGGGATTCAGCCATAGGGTCCTTCCTTTGGGGCTGCAGTCTGTGCCGTGAGGTTAACCAAAGGGGCAATCGACATCAAGTGTTGGCTGCCTGTGGTTCGCGGCGCCAACCCAGACTCATGGCGAGGAGCAAAGCCATCAGCGCCAGCAAGGCCCCGGCCAACGGAAGCTCTTTCAGTCCTGTGCCCAATGCCAGCAGAGTCCCGGCAATCCAGGCACCGAAGGCATTCCCCAGATTAAAGGCACTTTGGTTAAAGGTTGACGCTAACAAAGGCGCCTTGGCGGCACTCTTGACCACTAACATCTGCAGCATGGGGCAAAGCGCAAAGCCGACAACTGACCACAGCATCAGCAGCGGCACGGTTAACAGCAAGCTGCCGAGGCAAAAATGCAACAGGGTTAGAATGCCAATCAACGCCAGACTCAGGAATGTGAGCGAGGGCAGGAGTTTTCTGTCGCCGAGAAAGCCGCCAAGCAAACTGCAAAGAGACAATCCCAACCCCAAGGCAAACAGTACCAAAGTGATCTCCTTGGGAGAGGCGCCGCTAACTTGTCCCAAGGTTGGGGCAATATAAGTGAAAACACTGAAGAGGCTGGCGTTGGCCACCACGGATAAGGCCAGGCCGCTGAGGACTTTGCGGTTCTTTAGTACCTTGAGTTCATCTTTAAACCTTACCTTTTGCTGAACCAGATTGGCCGGCAGGTAAAACCACAATGCAACGAGTGCCAACAATCCTATTGCGGCAACTCCCCAAAAGGCGCTGCGCCAACCCAGTGCCTGACCTATGGCTGTACCCAGGGGCACTCCCAGGATATTGGCCAGGGTAACGCCCATAAAGACCAACGCAATGGCTTGGGTCCGTTTTTCCGGCCGGGACAAATCGGCAGCCACTATGGAAGCCAAACCAAAAAACGTGCCATGACATAAAGCGCTCAGTACGCGAGCCAGCATCAAGGTTTCATAGCCATCGGCCAAGGCGCAGCAAAGGTTACCGCCAATAAACAGTAACATAAGCCCGAGTAGGGTGCGCTTGCGGGGGATCCGGGCAGTAGCCATCGCCAGTACAGGGCCACCGAATACTACGCCAAGGGCGTAGAAGGTCACCAACAGGCCGGCCTGAGGCAAGCTGACATTGAGTGACCCGGCGACTTCGGGCATTAAACCCATAATGATAAATTCGCTGGTTCCGATGGCGAAACTGGCGAGAGTTAACGCAAGAATAGCCAGTGGCATCTTGACTCCTGTGGATAGTGGCAAGCGACGAAAGATAGTGCTGCAGTCATAGTTCAGAAATAATTCAGCAAATGCGATTTTACGACCCGTCTGTGCTGCCACGCTCATGAAAACTTGTTATGGGGCTATGCCATGCGGAAATTGAAGGGTGGGGGCACCTTTGAAGCGACACAAGCGGGCTGCGCTTATGTCAGGGCCGGGGAATATTTTGATAAGGGTTAAAGCGATAAAAAAGGACCAGCATCGAGCCAGTCCTTATTAAGGGGGGGAACGGGTTATTTACGAACCCACTTGCCGGAAGTATCCTGCACTATATGGCCTTTGTCGGCGGCAGCAATCGCCTTGGCGCCAGCGAGTTTGGCGACATCATCCACGGAAATCCCGTTTTGACGGGCGATTTTTTCATAATGTGCCCGGCGTTTGGCATTGATATCCTTAACCAGTGCCGTCACCTCGGCGCTGGATTTGACCACGCCCAAATAGCCGTTTTGCTGTTCACCCACCAACCCTTGGCTCTTGGCGTCCTGCAAACCTATGGCAAAGACGCAGAAACTCATCAACAGGGCGGCAGTCAGGGTCATCAACTTGGTTTTCATCTGTGTTTTCCTTTCGCGAATTCTGGCACCTTAGAAGAGTTCATCATTGGTCAGCAGCTGATCCAACTCTTTATCGACCTTAATGCGAATTTCATGTTCGATTTTCACATTCAGGTTGATAACGATTGGCTTATCCGGTGGCTCAATCTTGACCGTTGGGGTACAACCCGACGCCAGCAGCAAGGCTGTAGCCAGCGGCAGCAGAAATTTAATCTGTTTCACATTCATGTCCTTTTGTGTCCTCACTGCATGGAAGCTTCAATTTGGGTTTGAAGCTTGTCACCTATGGTCAGACTCCTGAGGAGCTGCAGCATGTTCTCCTCATGAGAGTAGTTCAAGTGGATAGGGCGTTCAATCCCCTCGGCCTTACCTTTTACTTCAACCTTGAGCCAGGCCTCACCATCCGGTGCCATATCGTAAGTGCTGGCCAGGGTAGAATATTGCAAGTGTTCGAGGGTAGAAAAGGCAAAGTCCAGATAGGGTTGCCCAGCACGCATTTGAGCTACAGCCGGATTATTGCCGACCTTGATAAGTCCGCCTGGGGCACGGGCCGCCAGGCGGCCGCCTTTGACCGACACCTGGCCGTCGGTAATAAATACCGGCAATACACCATCGAAAATACCGTCGGCGTAGATGCCTTCCTGAGGCTGGATGGCCAACAGTTCTTCCAGGCTCAGGCCCTGCAACACCAAATAGGCATTGGATGGCGCGTTGAGCCGCAAGCGGAAGCTGGGCAGCAGCATTTGTCCCTTGAGTAACTCGCCTTGGCCGCGCACCTGAATATCGGCATCCCGAAACCCGGGCAACAGCTTGGCTTGAGTGCTTTGGTTGCTGTCGAGTTCAGGGGTCAGGCTGAGCTGGCCTTCTAAACCCAGGTTGGTCAACAGCACTCCGGGGTTGAAGGCCTGTACCGAAGCCTTGAGCTGCTGACAGTTGAGTTCGGCCTCTGCCGGCGCCTTGGCTTCCTTGGCCAGTGTCAAACGGCACAATGCCGACAGGTTGGCGCCATCAAATGGTAACTGACTGATACTGCCAGAGAGATCCGACAGCAGCGGGTTGAAATCCAGTTGCAATTGCAGCGCTCGTCCAAGCCCTTCGAGCTTGAGGTCGGCAATCATATGGGTCTCGCCCCTGAGTACCAACTCAGGAGGCAAGGGCAGGTTCTTGGCCGCCAGCGCCTTGATATCCGCGAGATCCGTATCCAGGGTCCAGCGACTGTTCAAGCGATAGCCAAGCGGATCTTTGGCCCGCTTGGGCCAGATGGGCATAAAGTCGTGGCGGCTGTGAAGCGGGATATTATCCAGTTGCCAGTTTTCTTCACTGATAAGACGGTTATCCTGCCAGTCAATGGTCTGGCTGAAGCTGCCATAGCCCAGATTGAGCAGGGTTTCGGTGCGAGGTCCGAGCTTGGTATGCCGGGTTTGGCTTAAGTTGAGCCCATCGAAGGCCAGATTCAAACGACTGGCAAAACGCTCATCCAAGAGTTGGCTCAAGAGTGGCAAGTGCCGTTTTTGATTTTGGTTGGCATCCAGGGTTCGACTGAGCCCGGGGCTCAGGAGCGAGGTTTGGGCAATCGACAGTGCCAGCGGTCCGCTTTTAGCCTGCAATTCACCCAACTGGCTGCTGACCGCGGGCAAAGACAGCTTAAGTTTGCCTTGGTTGAAGCTGCCACTGAGAGGGGCCAGCAGTGACAACTTAAAGCCCGAGAGTTGGATACTTTTATCCTCTATACCGGCTTGAATGGCGCCTGTGCTGAACCCGGGGTTGGCGGCGAGGCTGAAGTCCAGTTGTTGCCCTTCGCTTGTCGACTTCAGTGCCAGCTTACCGCTAAGTGCCATTGAGGCGCCCTGATTGAGTTGCAATTCAGTTGCAGCCGACTGCCAACGAAAACCGCTCGGCAGGGAGGCTTCAAGGCGCCAGCCTGTGCTTGCTTGTTCCAGTGGCAACTGCTCAAGGCTGAGTTGCAGGCCTTGAATGGCCTGTTGCAGCGCCAGTTCGAGTCGCTGCTCGGCCGACGAGGGCTTTGAGTTTGAGGAGTTTGGTGAGCTTGAGCCTGATGAGCCAGAGCTTGATAAACCAGAGCCTGATAAACCAGAGCTTGAGAAGTCAGAGCTTGATAAGCCAAAGCCCGGTGAATTTAACCCTTGAGGTTTGGCGCTTTGCGGCAAAGAAACAGAAGTGTCTTGCTGTGCTCCTGTGGCCTTTGGCAGTTGCAATTGCAGGTTTTCAAGGGTCAGCAGCAAACTCGGCCGCTCGCCACTACTGAGCGCTGCCGGGCTCAGTTTCGCAGCACTTGGCTGATTAATTGGCGTACCGAACGACGCTTGCTGCTTCTCTGTCATCAGGGCGGGCAGTAACGGCCGCACTGTCAGACTCGGCAGCGATACCCGCATGGATGTCTCATTGCCCGTTGCCGCATTGTTCTTTGTATCAGTGACCTTGGTGGGTTTGAATTCGG
The DNA here is from genome assembly GCF_056497865.1 of Shewanella sp. VK101. Taxonomy (NCBI): domain Bacteria; kingdom Pseudomonadati; phylum Pseudomonadota; class Gammaproteobacteria; order Alteromonadales; family Shewanellaceae; genus Shewanella; species Shewanella sp. VK101. The sequence goes on along the minus strand of NZ_CM151402.1, from coordinate 2,768,993 downwards.
CGTCGAGGCCCTGATCAAGCGCCAGCTCAATTGCGGCGATAAGGGGTTTTACTTGTTTTTTTTCAGCTGGCTCTTGCGCCAAGACTTGCTGCAGCTGCGCCAATTGCGATTCGAGTTCCGCGGCCTGGGTTGCTGATGTTTGTGCGGATGTGGATGTTGCTGCGAGCAAGGCAAGCAGCGCTTGGCGCTGAGCCGGAGTGGTTGAAAGCGTAAGTCTCAGCGGCGCCAGCTCAAAAATCTGCTCGCTGGTGGAGCCCGAAAAGCGAAAGCGCAACCCCGCGCCATCACTATCCTTAACCTCAGCCTCAGCCTTGGCACTGAAACTGGCAGCAGCGTTGGAACTTGGGCACAGAGGGCTATCGGTCAATGAATTGTGTGCCTTAGCTTCCAGAGGCAGCGGCGTTATCTTAAGCGCCACTTGCTCGAGTCCTGGCATGGCAATAGTCGGCGTTGACCAGCAATGGCGCGAGTCTATGTTGCCTTGGGTTAAATCCAGAGTCAGTTGCGAGAAGAGATCTCCGCCAAGGCTCGGCATTAGCTCGGCATTCACTATTTCATCAAGCTTAAAGGCGCTGATGAGGGGCGCTGCGGCCGGGTCCTGCTCAACACTTGCCAGCGCCTGTTGCAGCGCTTTGAGATGCAGTTGACTGGTCAATCGCCAGGCGGGGGCACCGTTGGCGAGTTTGGCTTTCAAGTCGGCGGTTAATGCCAGCAGGGGCGTCTCTTGTCTTGTTTGAGTTCCTGAGTGAGTCTCTTGTTGCACTCCTTGTAACCGGGTGGCCAGCTCAGTAACCAGTTGCCCGGAAGGGCTGAGCTGCAACTTTTGCAGCATCAGAGTAAAGCTTGGGGTATTACCTGCCTTATTCAAGGTCAGCGACGTATTGGGCGTATCGGATACGCCCGCCTCGGGTTGCAGGCTTATTCGGGTCGGCCCCAGGGCTATTTCGGGCACAGAGTTCAAGTCCAGCGCCAGGCTCTGACCGCCATCATCACCGCCGGGCAAGAGTAGCTCAGGCGTCAAACTAAAACCGGCGTCTTGATAGCTGACTTTTTGAAGTTGCGCCATCAACCAGTCGGTGGAGCCAGGGGGCGGCGTCGATGCTTCGCCTGCCAGCAATTGCCAAATCCGTTTTGCGCTGACAGGCGATTTGAGCTGAAGCCTGAGTTGATGAAACTCAAGCTCGCTGCCCTGGTAATCAAGCTTGAGATAATCGAAGCTCAGTCTGTCCCAGCCTTCAGGCGCCAGGCGCAACTCGTCGATACGAATATCTTGCGCAGCCAGATATTGATTAATATGCGGCAGCAGCCACTGCGGCCTTTCATACAGGGACCAAGCCAGCCCCATCAGCAGGGCACCCGGAAGCAGCACCAGCAGAAGCAACAGGCCAACAGCCCATACCGTCAGGCGTTTCTTGCTTGGGAGTCGATACCTCATTGGTGTTTCCCGGCCTTGGCCGCTCACTCCTGCCAGCGGATTTCTGTGGTCAGAGTGTGACTCTGTTTGGGGCCGAGCACCAGTTTATCTTCCAGCACATTGGCGGCTTCCAGGCAGACCATGGACAGGTAATCCTGCTCTTGGAAACGGGCCAGCCGCTTGGACTTGTCTATCCAGGGATTCCAAAGTACTGCCGAGTGGCTCTGCTCACGTCTGACAAGAATCGTGCCGTTGGGGGTATGCAGCTTTTGCAGCTCGGACAAGCCGGTGTAAACCCGGTCGGTCTCGCGCTCAAAGCGCACTTCGTCCTCGACTTGTGCATATAGGCCTTCACCAAACTCGATATATTGGCTGCCGGCAAAGCCTGTGGCGCGCAGCTGGTGGATATCGCCGATGGGGAAATAAGTGTGCAGCGCCTGGGTCAGCGTCACGCTTTGCTCTCCGAGGTTGCGGTTAATCAGGCTGACTCTGAGGCTGTCGCTGAGGACAAAGTCCAGCCGCACCTCGGTATCGTGGGGCCAGTAACCTTTGTCCTCGTCGCTGAGTTTAAGGGTAAAGCTCAGCTCTACCCGTTCATTGCTGATATGAGTTCGCTCAAGTTGCCACAGCCGGGTACGGGCAAAGCCATGCTGGGGCCAGCTCTCATTGGCATGCATGCCAAACCAGGGCCAGCAGACGGGAATACCGCCGCGAATACCACTGCCCGGCAGATAGTCATCGGCAGGAGAAACCCACAGCAGCGGCGCCTTGCCCTTGGGCACAAAGCTGTCTATCTGGGCACCCTGTAAAAAAATACGGCCGTAGCAGAGTGGAGTATCGATTTCGATATAGTCCAGACCATTGGGGTGTTTGCGGGTGTTGACGCTGGCCATGCAGGATTCCTTTAGCGGGCGAACAGGATAATGCCCCTAGCTTACAAAGTTTTACAGCCCGAGATAAGGGGCTGTTCAAGCGAATTTACGCAGAGCGCTGTTCTTGTATTCAAAAAAAGTGATATAAAACTGGTCAGAGGTGCTGAGTTTTTACTCAGAATTGGCTAAGGTGAGACATCAATCACAGGGAAAAGGAAATAAGCATATGGCAAGTTATCAGCCGCCGATGCGGGATTACCGCTTTATTCTTGAACAGTTACTGGATATTTATCAGCAGCCAAAGCTGCAGGGGTTCGATGAAATTGACCCTGAGTTGGTCAATGCCATTCTCGAAGGTATGGCCGATTTCAGCACTGGGGTGATGCTGCCGCTTAATAGTGTCGGCGATCTGCAGGGCTGTCGACTGGAAGCCGACGGGGTGAAAACCGCCGAGGGCTTTATCGATGCCTATCGCCAGTATGTGGACAACGGCTGGCCAACGCTGACCTGTGATCCTGAGTTCGGTGGTCAGGGCTTGCCGGAAGTTGTGGGTATTTTTGCCACCGAAATGCAGACCTCCTCCAACATGGCCTTTGCCATGTATCCCGGGCTGACCCACGGTGCTTACAGTGCCATTTTTGCCCATGGCTCCGAGGCGCTCAAGGCCAAATATCTACCCAAACTGGTGAGCGGCGAGTGGACCGGCACCATGAATCTGACCGAATCCCATGCCGGTACCGATCTGGCGCTGCTGCGCACCAAGGCCGAGCCCAGCACTGACGGTTGCTATCTTGTCAGCGGTGAGAAAATCTTTATCTCCAGTGGCGATCACGATCTGGCCGAAAACATAGTGCACCTGGTCTTGGCCAGGTTGCCGGATGCACCGGCCGGGGTGAAGGGGATCAGTTTGTTCGCCGTGCCCAAATACTGGGTCAAGGAAGATGGCAGCCTGGGCGAGGCCAACAATGTCAAGGCCAGCGGCCTCGAGCATAAGATGGGCATTCACGGCAATTCCACTTGTGTGATGCTGTTCGATGGCGCCAAAGGCGAGCTGGTGGGCGAACCCCATCAAGGCCTCAGAGCCATGTTCACCATGATGAATCAGGCGCGCATGGGCGTTGGGGTTCAGGGGCTGGGCGTCTCTGAAATCGCTTATCAGAACGCGCTGGCCTACGCCAGAGAGCGGGTTCAGGGAAGGGCACTGTCCGGCACCAAGGCGCCGGAGCAAAATGCCGATCCTATTCTGGTGCACGGTGATGTGCGGCGGATGCTGTTGTCGCAAAAAGTCTTCAATGAGGGCGCCCGCGCCCTTATCGGCCAGCAGGCGCTGTGGCTCGATGAAGCCGAGCGGCATCAGGATGCCGAGCAAAAGGCCAGAGCCAAGGCGTTGGCGGCGTTGTTTACCCCTGTGGTCAAGGGCTTTATCACAGATAGAGGCTTCAGCGCCTGTGTCGATGCCCAGCAGGTGTTTGGCGGCCATGGTTATATCCATGAGTGGGGGATGGAGCAGTTTGTCCGTGATGCCCGTATCGCGATGATTTATGAAGGTACCAATGGCGTGCAGGCCCTGGACCTGGTGGGACGCAAGCTGATGGGGGACAAGGGCGCGGCGCTGAAACTCTGGGCCGCAGAGGTGGAGGCCTTTATCGAAGGTGCCAAACCCAAGGCCGCTCAAGATCCCCGGTTTGCCAAAGTGCTCGAAGGTTTGGGCCAGGCGGCAATGGATCTGCAGCGTGGTACTCAGAGCCTGATGGAGTTGGCGATGAAGAATCCCGACAACCTGGGTGCGGCCTCAATGCCTTATATGCAGCTGTTTGGCACAGCTGCGCTGGCGTGGATCTGGGCGCGGATGGCCGAGCTGGCGCTCGATGGGCTGGCAGATGATGCCGACGGTTTCTATGCCGGCAAACTGGCCTCGGCGGGTTTCTTTATGGACTACTATGTCAGCAGCGCCAGTGGCTATCGGCGTCAAATCGCCGCGGCCAGTGAATCCATCATGGCCTTCGACGACAGTTACTTCGGCTAAGCTTCAATACCAAAGGGTCGGTGCAACCGGCCCTTTTTTGTGGTACACCAATAGCTTCCAAGCCAATCGGTTCGTCAGTATGGAGTGACAAGATGGATCTGAATTACGACAACAACAATATTTTCGCCCGTATTCTTCGCGGCGAGTTGCCCTGTATCAAACTCTATGAAGACGAGCATACTCTGTCTTTCATGGATATCATGCCGCAAACCAAGGGCCACTTATTGGTGTTGCCCAAAGAGCCGGCAGTGACCCTGTATCAGTTGTCTGATGAAGCGGCGGCGGCCTGCATGCGTACCGTCAAACTGATGGGCAAGGCAGTGGAAAAGGCCATGGGGATCCCGGGCTCCACTGTGTTCCAGCACAACGGCAGCGCCGCCGGTCAGAGTGTGCCCCATGTACATTTCCATGTGCTGCCCGGCCCGCTTAAAGGCCTGATGGAGCACGCGGCCCATCAGGGGGATATGGATGAGCTGCACACCATAGCCGACAGAATTCGCGCTTGTATCGGATCTTGAGTTGTTTTCCCCCGCCAGACAGCCGCCACAGGGCGGTTGTTTACTATTAGTGCTATCTCAATCTGCTTAAAGTCAGTTTGCCGTTGATGAGCAAAGAGAGGTTTGATTGCATAATCGCATTGTATTTACCGGTGGGCCGGGTTCAGGCAAGACGTCTGTCATCGACTTTTTGCAAAGCCTGGGTTATCCGAGTGCGCCGGAAGTCGGCCGTAAGGTGATAAAGGCTCAGCTGGCGCAAGCTGGAAGGGCGCTGCCCTGGGATGACAAGAGCGCTTTTCGTGATGCCATGGTTGATGAAGAGCTGGCGCGTTATCAAGCTTTCAGCGGCGATGACGGCATTATCTTCTTTGACCGCAGTATGCTGGATTCCTACGGTTATAGCCTGCTTGAGAACTTAACGATTCCCGAGAGTTTGCTGAGTCATTGCCGTGAGCTTGTTTATCACCCCAGGGTATTCATTTTTCCGCCCTGGCAAGCCATTTATGCCAATGATATAGAACGTAAGCAGGACTTCAGTGAAGCGGTGGCGACTTATCATGAGATGAAAAAAGCCTATAAGGCTTTCGGTTATGAGTTAATTGAAGTGCCCAGATGGTCGGTTGCGAAGAGAGCCGGTTTCATTTTGGCCAAGGTGAGCGAGGCACTGCAAACGCCCTAAGCCGTCGCTCACATTTTCTCCGTTACTTTCTGTTTCCCCAGCCATTCAACCAGAGGTTCCGGTTTAATCCCCGGGCCGACCTACCAAACGCTCAGTTTGAATATTGCCAATATCACAGCAGAGGTCAGCAGTCCAAGACCACCCAAAACACAAACCACTTTTTCCGGGTAGCGTGAACCCAGTTCGGGAAAGAGGATAGCGCCCAGGCTGAAGCTTGGGATCATCTCGTACAGTAACCCCATTCTCTGGTTGCTTGCCGGTGCAAATGGCGGCAGGTAGAAGTAACAGAGCAGATAAATAGCCAAGGTGACAATCGCGAGCCATTCATAGCCCAGAAAGGGCTCATCGGCCTTGAGCAGACGACGCAGCAGGACAATCATAATCGCCGCGATTAAAAGTAGCATGACACTTCCCTGTAAATAAAATGGCCGCCACAAACTACGGGATCCCAGATGAGCTGACAAGCGCAAAAGAGAAAAAGCGTCGCAGGGGCGACGCTTTTGAGGTTATTTACCAGCTCAGGTGGTAATTGATGGCAAAAGTGCGGCCACGGCCGTGATAGTCAAACATCTTCTCCGGGCCGTAAGTTGGGCTGTAGAAGTAAGCGGCTCGCTGGCCCCAAAGGGTGCTGTAGTCCTTGTCAAGCAGGTTTTCTATGCCATAGCTCAGGGTGCCGACCGGCAGTTCGATGGAGCCGAGCAGATCCAAAGTGGTATAGCTGCCTAACTCACTTCTCTGGCCATCATTTGCCTTGAAGCGATAGTCAGAGTCGGCGCTGAAGCTGTGCTCGGCCTGCAATCTTAACTGTTGGCTGTCACCGCGCCAGGCGATAAAGGCCGTGGCCTTGGAAGGTGAAGCATAGGTGACTGTCTCATCAATCCAGTCGGCGCCATTTTTGATTTCACTGCGAACCAGATGCAGGTTGCTGCCCACCTGCCAGGCGCTGCTGATATCGAAGTTCAGTTGGGCTTCCAGGCCATAGGTGCGTTTATCGTTGTCCTTGACTTCTATGGTCAGATCGCTGCGATTGACCTCAATCACCTTATCCGAGATGGCGTAATACAGACTGGCCTGGGCCTGCCAACGGTCGGCCAGATAGCGCCAGCCCAGCTCAAAGGAGTCGGTCTTGATGCCATCGAGGCGGGAATCATTGATATTAATGCTGTTGGTCAGCTGCAGATAACCATCGGCATCGGCCTGATAGCTGCCGCGACCATAGTATTTGGACAGATCCGGCAGCTCAAAACCCTGCGAGTAGGCGAGCCACAGTTGCTGATCCCGGCTCAATTTAGCCACCAATCCCAGGTTAACCAGGCCGACATGGTAGTCTGTGCTGCCGCCCTTGATAGCATCGGCGCCCGGCGCCTTACCCTGGGCAATCGCCACCTGTTGGTTATAGCCGATAAAGTCATCGACGTTGTTGTCCATCTGCTGATAACGATAACCTGCGTTGAGCACCAGATAGTCGTTGATATCCCAGCTGCCCTGCAGGAAGGCTGCGATGGACTCGACACTGAAGTCGACATATCGGCCTGTGGTGAACAGCTCCTTCATGGTCAAACCGCCACTCTGGTTGGCGGCGTCGAGATCAAAACTCATCTGATCCGAGTCGAAGCTCTCCTTGTCCCAGTCGATGCCCCAGGTGAGTTTGAGGCTGTCGCTGGGCTTGGATTCCAACACGGCTTTCAGGCCATATATGCCGGTGTTTTGTGACGAGGCCGAGAAGTTGTAAACCCCGAGGGTTTCACTGACGTAAGGGAAGGGGTGAAAGTCGAGATCTTCCTTGCGATAAAAGCCTTGCAGGTACAAGGTTTGGCCGAGAAAGTCCGCCTGGGTATAGTTGAGGTTCAGTAAGGTACGATCGGTTTTGGGGCTGCGATCGGCATTCAACCCCTTGCGGCTTTCGAGCAGGGAAGCATCTGAGGTAACGCCGCTGAAGTTTTCCCCCATATAGAGGCCGTGGTCGCCATCGGACTCATTATTGTAAAACTGCACCATGGCACTGAGGGTGGCATTGTTTGGCAGGCTCCAGTCCAGATTGGCCATCAGATCATAACCTTGGGTGTACTGCATGCCGGTTTGGGTGATATCCGGCATCACCTGATTGCCGCTGCCGTCGAACCACTGGCCATTTTCCTGCCAGGCGGCACTGAAACGTCCCTTGAGGGTATCGCTGCCTCCGGCCACGGCAAAGGCGGCGCGGTAATCCAAGTCATCACTGCCGTTAAAACCCGATTTGAAACCTGCTTCGGCTTCAAAGGTATCCAGGCTGTCGGCGGCTTTTTTGGTCACTATATTGATAGCGCCGCCCAAAGCACCGCCGCCATAGAGGGCTGAGGCGCCGGCCAAGACTTCAATGCGGGCGATGTTAAAGGGATCTATGCTGTCCAACTGGCGGCTGATCCCTCTGGAGGTGTTCATGGATACGCCGTCTATCAGCACCACCATGGCGCGGCCGCGCATGTTCTGACCAAAGTTGGTCCGGCCCTGGCTGGATACGTCCATGGAGGGAACCAGGGCGGCCAACATCTCTTTCACGCCTTTGCCGCTGTCTATCTGCTCGCGAATGCTGTTTTCATCGATTAGCCAAACCGTGCTGGAGAGCTCGCTTATCTGGGTAGGGGTACGGTTGGCGCTGACCACCATGCGCTCCATCTGAGCTTCTTCGGCCATGGCGGCCCCCATCAGCAGCAATTGACTGCTGACAGCAGCAGCGACAAGGCTCATCCGAACCATGGATTTGGGCATAACATTCTCCTAAACAACTCAAGGGGTTAAATGAGGCACCAGACAGGGACCCAGCAGGCAAACACCAGGCTGAGCGTCTTCTTGCCGGGTTGGTATCCCAAGGCTAAAGACAGCACCAAGCCTGGTGCCAACAGCAGGATCAACAGCCGGGCATCCAGCCCAAAACTGGCCAATACCAGCATGATTGCCAGCAAGACCAATCCCTCACACCAAAGCAGTTGGTTACAGCGCAACAACAGCGGGGACGTTTCCATATTATTTGGCCTCCTGAAAGATGTTGCATTTTAATTGCAAACAAGAATGGTTCGCAATTGAATTTACACTGAGTGATGGAAAAGTGAGCTTATGGAGGTATGAATATTTCCATAATTAAATCATGGGTATGTGAAGATATCTTCGAATAGTGCTTTGAAGAGGGACCGCAGTTGGGACACTTGGTTTTGACTGTCGGAAAAATAAGGGTTTGCTCTTGGCCTGGAAAGTCTCGACCGGGCTTTCATGGTTGATTTCAGCCGCTGATAGGGCATAGATTACGGCAAGGTAGAAAGGGAAATACTGAGAAAGGTTGTATTCAACACTATGGACAAGTTACTGGAAAATCTGTTTTCAAAGCGCGCTGATGAGCTGGATGCCTTGCTGGATAAAAGGGATGAAGCGGCATTTGATAATGCTTGGGTGCATTTAAATCAGCAAGTAGGCGAGGTTGATGCTCACTTGGATAACAAATTTGATAGCAAAGCGTTGTTTATAAAATTGTCCGAAGCGACCAATTGTCACGAGATATGCTGTTATATCACAGATGACCTGGAGCTGATTGAGAAAGCTCGGACCATGGGCTTGGAGTCAAGGTTTCTGGATTATTTAAAGCAAAGCTATCGGCAAGGTCAGGTGCCTTGCGAATGGTTAGGCTAAAAAACAGACTCGCTCTTGCATATCGGCGGCGTTGCCGGCTTGAGCAGATTTCAGGAGACTTGTTTGATGAAAGTGAAACGAATCGTAGCCAATGTGGCTGCTGCCGACCTGGACGCAGGTCAAGTATTTTATGAATCGATTTTTGGTCTTGAGCTGGTTATGGACCATGGCTGGATTAAAACCCTTGGCTCAGCTGAAGAGATGAAAATTCAAATCAGTTTGGCAACCGAAGGCGGCTCAGGGACGCCGGTGCCAGATCTCTCTATTGAGGTGGACAATCTTGATTTGGTGCTTCATCGGCTGAGAGCGCAAAACATAGAGATTGAATACGGGCCAATCTCAGAGCCTTGGGGTGTGCGCCGCTTTTATATCAGAGATCCGTTTGGGAAATTGCTCAATGTACTTCAACATGATCCGGATATACTCCTAACTTCAAATTGAATAGTGAATGATTTTACTTAAATAACCCATTGATTTCACTATGGCCACCCCAGGTGAATTGCTTTTACCCCGGGGCTGAGCGTCGGGCCAATAAGGAATGAAGCAGATGCAGTTACCCATAGAGTATTACTGGTTGAAAGCGCATAAATTTGCAGGACTCATGCCTTGGTGGTTTATCGATGAACCCGGCGGACCCGGGCTGAGAATGGAGTACCAAAAAGAAACCGGGGAGGACTTCTATCCCATCGCCAGGCGGCAAGATAATGACAGCGTCGCCGGGTTTAAAGTGATTGACGGCGAAATACAAAAAGAGCTGGTCTCTGTCCATTTAACCTGGACAGGAAAGCGCGAACAGCAAGGTTTTCCGACCAGGGCCGTGTACAAGGATATTTTTTCCTGGTTGTCAGAAGAAGTCCTTCCCGAAACAGCTGACTGGGTAAGTGAAGAATTCCTGGCGGAGTTTGAGGAGGAAAATAGATAGCTGCGCTGTGTTTAGTTGCTTTGTTTAGTTGCCTTGTTCAATCGCCTTGTTCTATCAACTTTGCCCAATCAAGCTTAGTTAATCATGCCATTACCCACAGAGGGTTTGCAGCCGACAGATGACTTGGCTAGAATTACTGTAATTTTATCCAGTAATACTGTTCAGTGACAGTCAAAGGACGCAGTGGATGATCCTCTATATCGCCGAAAAGCCTAGCCTTGGGCGCGCCATCGCCGAGGTGCTCCCCAAACCCCATCGCAAACATGAGGGCTATATCGAGCTTGGCAACGGTGATTGTGTTTCCTGGTGTATAGGTCATCTGCTGGAGCAAGCTGAGCCGGATGCTTACGATCCCGCCTACAAGTCCTGGCAGTTGGAACATCTGCCGATTGTCCCGTCCGATTGGCAGATTAAACCCAAAGCCAGCAGTCGCGGCCAACTCAGTGTCTTGCGTAAATTGATCAAGCAGGCCAGTGAGTTGGTCAATGCCGGCGATCCGGACCGGGAAGGGCAGTTGTTGGTGGATGAAGTGATTGCCCATCTTGGGGTCAAGGGCGATAAGTTGGCAGCGGTTAAACGCTTGTTGATAAGCGATCTCAACCCGCAGGCGGTAAAACGCGCCCTGGGGCAGATGCGCAGCAACCGCGAGTTTGTGCCATTGTCGACTTCGGCACTGGCGCGTAGCCGAGCCGATTGGCTCTACGGCATGAATATGACCCGTGCCTATACCCTGCAGGGGCGCAAGGTGGGCTATCAGGGCGTGCTGTCGGTCGGTCGGGTGCAAACCCCTGTGCTTGGTTTGGTTGTCCGGCGCGATCTGGAAATCGCTGCCTTTGTGCCCAAACCTTTTTATGAAGTACTGGCCCATCTTAGCACCCAAGAGGGGAGCTGTTTCAACGCCCGCTGGCAGCCCAGTGAGGCCTGTCAACCTTGGATGGACGAGGAGGGGCGGGTGCTCTCCCGCGGTTTGGCGATGAATGTGGTCGGCAGGATCACCGGCCAACCCGGCCGGGTTGACGAGCTGGAGCGCAAGCAAAGACACCAGGCACCGCCTTTGCTCTACAGTCTGTCAGCGCTGCAGATTGATTGCGCCAAACGCTTCGGTATGAGCGCCAAAGAGGTGCTGGATACGGCGCAGTCCCTGTACGAACGGCATAAATTGATAACCTATCCGCGCTCCGATAGCCGTCACCTGCCCAAGGCGCAGTTACAGCTGGCCCCGGCAGTCTTGAATGCCATTACCCAAGGGGCGGCAGAGCTGCTGCAAGGCTGTGAAGCGCCCAATCCCGCCCTTAAGTCCAAGGCCTGGAATGATGCCAAAGTGGACGCCCATCACGCGATAGTGCCTACGGAAAAGACGGCTAACCTCGGGGTTTTATCACAGCGTGAGCGTCAGGTGTATTTGCAGATCGCCCGTCAGTATTTGGCGCAGTTTTACCCTAATTATGAGTACCTTGAAACCCGCGCCGTGATCGACATTGTTGGAGGTTGTTTCGTGGCCAAGGCCAAACAGCCATTGAAACAGGGTTGGAAGCAATTGTTTGGCAAACAAAAAGCCGACGATGAAGCGGAAGATATTCAAACCAGCTTACCTGAGTTGACTCAAGGGCAGATACTGGATTGCCTTAAAGGTGAATTAGTGGAAAAGATGACCCAGGCCCCCAAGCATTTTACCGATGCCACACTGCTGGCGGCGATGACAGGAATAAGCCGCTATGTGAAAGACCCAGAGATCCGCAAAATTCTCAAGGAAACCGATGGTCTGGGCACAGAAGCGACCCGCGCCGGGATCATTGAACTCTTGTTTAAACGTGGCTTTTTGAAACGTCAGGGCAAGAGTATTTTGGCTACCGAGGCTGGCAGCGGGCTTATTCAAAGCCTGCCTGAAGTGGCCACCACGCCGGATATGACGGCGCTGTGGGAAAGTAGCCTGGATGCGATTTGTCACCGTGAGCTTAAATATCAGGCCTTTATGCAACCCTTGATGGCTAAACTGGGCGAGCTTATTGAGCAGGCCAAGGCACAACTGCCTACGGCCTTGAGTGGCGTGAAAAGTACAGGCTTCAAAGGACGTAAACGTCGCAGTGGCGCTTATGCCGGCAAGGCCGGTGCCCCCAAGGGCACAAGCACCAAGAAGAGCACTGGCGTTAAGACCGGAACCGGCAAGCGCAGCTATCGCTCAGCGACCAAGAGCAAAACCAAAGCCCAGTCCGCAACGTCCTGAGAACTTGGGGTTAATTCAAGCGTCGGTATTGGTTGGACAGGGCATGGTACTCGTATCCCAGTGCACTGAGCTTATGCTCGAGCTGGGCAGGTGACAGGTCAAGTTCGTAATAAAGTGCATCTCTGTCCGGGCAGTGCAGTCTCAGTTTCTCATTGACTATGCCCAGCAGTATTTCGGCGGGCAGATGTTGCAGGCTTTCCATATTCCCTCCAGGTGTCAGCGGTTGACTGTTCCATAATGCAATAGAGTTGGCTTGGGTTGCAAATCTTGCCCGAATATATTTAAAGTTTCATAAAATCAATATCTTAATAAAGCAATTTCATTTTCTATTCTCGGCGGTTTTGCCTTTGTTTTATCCCCCTTCTTTATCAACTCTTGTTACATCAAGCATTCGTGATGATTCGAACCGAGTCAGCTTTAACCGTATAAAAATCAAACCGTTACTCTTTCCTGTGTGGCAGTAAACTCTGCTCTTGCCGATACGCATGCATCTCTTTTGCTGCATAAACTGCTCGCTTGTTACAACGATATTTAATTCTTCTCACGGCATTTAACGCCCGCCAACCACGATATTTCACGATTTGTCGATCCAGCTCAGGAAACCAGGGGTTGGGATTGGCTTTTTAACAGCTGGCACGCAAACTGCATCCCTCGAGTAACACATAGAAATATGTCTAATAAATCAGCGTATTAAACGCATTTTACTTATAAAAGGGTAATGAATATGAACAAGAAGATCCTGGCACTTATGATCCCGGCTATGCTGGCGAGTGGCGCTTCTCAGGCTGTGGAACTGTATAACGATCAGACCAACAGTGTGAACATGATAGGTTGGTTGGGTTTTGCCGCCTTCAATGATGGTCATGAAACCTCTGTTATTGATAACTTCTCTCGCGTAGGTTTCCGTTTTGACCGTCAGGAGCGTAACGGTTGGCGCGCCTTTGCCCACACAGAGTGGGGCATCAACATGGTGACCAGCGATGACGGCCTGATCTACACCCAAGGCCAGGGCGGCGGTCAGATGCGTGCCGAGAAGAACAGTGACTTCTTGTTCAACCGCTTGGGTTATGTGGGTATGGCTCACGATAAGTGGGGTACTCTGACTTTCGGTAAGCAGTGGGGTGCATACTATGATGTGGCTTACACTACCGACGTGCTCAATGCCTTCACTGGTTGGTCTGTAGGTGCCTACACCTTTGGTGACGGTGGCCTGACCGGTGCCGGTCGTGCCGATGCAGCCTTCCAGTATCGCAATACCTTCTTCGGCAAGCTGCATATCGCCCTGCAGTATGCTTCCAAGCAAAATGACGATGTTGCCCTGTTTGACGAAAACGGCGCCGCTCTGAACGATGGCTCTGAGCTGAGCTTTGACTCCAGCTATGGTGCCAGCGTGACTTACTATGTGACCGATAAGTTCAAGGTTCTGGCCGGTTTCAACCGTGGCGACTTTGAAGGCAACCTGGCCGGTGTTGCCGTTGATGATACCAACCAGATCGTCGGTATCGGTGCCCAGTACGGCAGCTTCTACCAGTATGCTCCAGGCCGTGACGCCGATGGTTTGTACGTGGGCTTCAACGCTCACAAGAGCAAGCAAAACGAACTGGTTGGCGGCAGCCTGTACGATTCCACCGGCGGCGAATTCATCCTTGCTTACCAGTATGACAACGGCTTTGTTCCTTCTCTGTTGCTGAGCTATCAGGATCTGGACACAGATGCCAACACCGCCATCCAAGGCGATTGGACCCGCCAGTTTGCGGTTCTGGGTCTGCACTACCGTTACAGCCGTGACACTGTGATGTATGCCGAAGCCAAGATTGACTTCAGCAGCATGGATGACAAGTCCTGGGAAGATCTGCAGGACAACAACTATGCGGTAGGTATCCGTTACTTCTTCTAAGGGGCTCCCTGTATTTCCCTGCACAGGCCACCTTAGGGTGGCCTTTTTTTTATTCACGAGCTTATCCATTGCATAGGACAAGGGAAACTAGATGCCATCAAGGACATGAGTCCAGGGTGTGAAGGAGACTCTGATTGAACAAGGAAAAGATGAAACTCAATAGTAAAATAATCGGGTTGGCCGTTACCTTGCTTGGCGGTTTTGGCATGACTGATGCCGGCGCATCGACTCAAATAGAAGCCGGATATCTGGGCTTTACGAGTGCTACCCGTGACGATAATCCCGGAGCTTTCAACCAAAGCTTTGCGGCGCTCAGTCATTTCAGTCGTGACGAGCGCAACACTTTTTATCAGATGCTCAAGGTGGAAAACCCCGGTAAATGGGTAGCGGATAAACGGGTCGCCTTCAAGTCATTGACGGTTTGGCATTATCGGCTCAACGAAGAGCGTACCGCCCTGTGGCTGCAAAACTTTCTCGGCACCCATAAGCACCTGACCGAGGGCAATTTTTATCTCGGCTTGAAGCAGCATTTTGACTGCGGCGCGCTGCGTTTCAACCTGGGATTGGCGGGGCATTATACTGTGAGTCAGTCCAATCTGACCGATAAAGATTACTCAGGATTATCCGGCGTGGTGCTCAATGGCAACAGTTATTACGATTTGCCAGTGCTCCCCAAGGGCTGGAAATTAAACCTGGATTATACTGCGGCTTTTGGGCGTGACCGCGAGCATGCGGCTGTCTTTGGTTATGACGACGATTATGGTCATCAATTGTTTGCCGCTGTTTCCGGCCCATTGGCACAAGACTTGAGTCTCAAGCTGCAACTGACGCACTACAAGAGTTGGGGCACTGCTCCCAACGATGGCCTTGAGTACAGCTTCTCGCTGCGCTACGCTTTTTAACGCCACTGGTATATGCGCTTTCAAGCCCGTCGATGCGACAAGATGCAACGGCAGCAAGGTGCAATAAAAAGGCCGAAAGTGATGACTTTCGGCCTTTTATGTTATTTTTCCCCGTCGGAATGAGCTTGCTCCTGTCCAGAGTCGTTTGCTATGTCCTGTTTCTAAACGATCCCCAGTTTTTTCATCTTGCTGCGCAAAGTATTGGGGTTGATATCCAACAGCTCGGCAGCGCCGCCGGGGCCGTAGAGCTTGCCGCCGGTCACTTTAAGGGCGTGCTCTATGTATTTACGGGTCATGGTTTCCAGCGGTACCAGTTGATTGCCCGCATGGCTGGGGTCGACCACTATGGTCTGGCCGCTGGCGGTGGCCACGGCTTCGGTTTGCGGCGCCAGGAAACTGAAGTCCAGTGGTCCGGCCGGGTTTTGAATGATGGCCCGCTCCAGCACATTGATCAGCTCCCTGACATTGCCGGGCCAATTGTACTGACTGAGAATGGCCAACTGCTCAGGGCGGATACAGGGCAGTTTGATCAACTGGAATCGGGCGCTCAGCTGTTCAATAAAATGCTGCACCAACAGAGGGATATCTGTGCGCCGCTGGCGTAAAGAGGGGATGTCTATCGGGAATACCGCCAGCCGATACCAGAGATCCTCACGAAAATCCCCCTGATGCACCATGGCTTGCAGGTGCCTGTGGGTTGCCGCTATCACTCTGATGTTCAGGTGTACCTGTTCATGGCCACCGACTCGGGTAATGGTGCTGTTTTGCAGTACCCGCAGTAGTCTCACTTGAGCCGAGAGTGGCAGTTCACCAATCTCATCGAGGAAGATGGTGCCGCCGTTGGCCTGTTCAAAATAACCGGCCTTGCGCGATTCGGCGCCGGTAAAGGCGCCTTTCTCATAGCCGAACAGCTCTGAGTCGATAAGGGTCTCGGGAATGGCGCCGCAGTTGACTTTGACAAAGGGTTTGCCGGCCCTGGCCGAGAGTTCATGAATGGCGTTGGCAATCACCTCTTTTCCGCAACCGGTTTCCCCCAGCATCAGTACTGTGGTGTTGAGATGAGCAATGGATTGCACTTGTTGCATCACCTGTTTCAGCCCCGAGTTGGCACCGACCACACCGTTTTGCACATCCAGCGTGCGTTTGAGGCTAACGTTTTGTTTGGCCAGCGCCTGATTTTCCAGCAGCAGATTACGGCCTCTGAGGTTGAGGGCAGTGATCAGGGCAAAGGTACTCATCTGCGGCGCCAACATATCTGCGTGTCGGGGGCGGAAGGTGCCGGCACTCTTGGAGTAAAAGCCTACTATGCCCAAATGGGTATCTTCCATCGACATACGTAAAATGATCAGCGAGCGGATCCCGGGGATCACCTTGGGGGCAACCTGGGATGTCACGGGATCATGATCAATGTCGTTAACAATCCTCACCCTCGGCCTATCGGGATCTTCCAGCGTTTTGGCCAGTCCCTCAGGGAGGGAAACCTGGACATCAAGCGTGCTTGCCTGCGTTTCGCTGGCCTGGGCGATAAATTGTATATCATTGAATTCTTTTCGATAAATATTAATGAACAGGCCATCTAGTGGCACTGAGTCACGTACATAGTCGAAGTAGTGTTTAAGCGAGGTTTCCAACTGCAGGCTACTACAGAGCCGCCTGGTACACTCGTAATAAAAGTGTTTTTCCATTGATATTTCAAATAAACCGCGAAGTTTCGTGATTGTAGATCTTTATATTTCGTGATTCTGTGGCCGTAATCATAAATCTCCCCCTGAACACCTCTTTTGGGTTAGTTGGCATGGCCAGTGCAACTGGTTGACTGAGTTCTTTCCCTGCATGAAAGGAAAATAAGTACATGACAGAAAAACAGAAAATAGACAGTGGTCGTCGTCAGTTGCTCAAGGGCGGCGCCGCTCTGGCAGTGACCGGGGTGGGGATGGCTGTCAGCAGTGGTGCCATGGCCCAGTGCCGCGAACAGGCGCCGGAATCCTTTGATGAACTGGTAGACGTATTGGTAGTCGGCAGTGGCTTTGCCGGTATGGCAGCAGCCCTGCAGGCCCGTGAAGCCGGTGTCAGCGTAATGGTTATCGACAAGATGCCGGTTTTTGGCGGCAACTCAACCATTAATGGTGGTGCCATGGCGGTTGCCGGTTCTCCGTTGCAAAAGCAGGCCGGTATTGAAGATTCAGTGGATGCCATGGTGGCCGACATGTTGCGCGCAGGTCGTGGCATGAATGATGTTGAGATGCTCAAGCTGGTATGTAACGGCACGGCAGAATCCTGCCAGTGGCTGATTGACTACGGCGTCAAGTGGAAGCCTTTCGTACAGCATTTCGGTGGTCACAGTGTGCAGCGGGTACTGCAGACAGTAGAAAGCTCCGGCGCCGGTATCATACGTCCGCTGGTCAAGGCTGCCCGCGCCAAAGGCGTGATCATGAAAAATCAAACCAAGCTCGAATCTTTTATCCGTGATGCTGAAGGCCGCGTGATCGGGGTCGAGGTTCGTGAAGGTTATTATTTCCCACGGGAGCGGACAGGTAAGATACGCACCATAGGTGCCCGCAAAGGGGTGATCATGGCGACCGGCGGCTTTGGCCGGGATATCGAATATCGCATGATGCAGCTGCCTGAGCTGAACAATGATCTGGACTCAACCAACCATCCGGGTGCGACCTCTGAAGCACTGAAGCAGATGATGCTTCTGGGGGCCAACCCTATCCATCTGGATCAAATTCAGCTGGGCCCATGGGCATCACCCGATGAGAAAGGTTTTGGTACTGCATCCCAGTTCAACACCATTGCCACTTATCCTCACGGCATAGTGGTGGATGTACGCACCGGTGAGCGTTTCTTCAATGAGCTGGCCGACCGTAAGGCGCGTGCCGATGCCATCATGACCCGCAGAGATGAGCACAACAACCCTGTGTATCCCATTGGCTTTACCAATGCCGAAGGTGCCAAGAATGCCCAGACACTGGATTGGGGTATCAAGTACAAGGTGATCACCAAGGCCGACACGCTGGATGAACTGGCCAAGGCCTATGGTATGCCGGCCGACAAGCTCAAGGCGCAGGTGGCCCGTTGGAACGAAGCGGTCAAAAGCGGTGAAGACAAAGAGTTTGGTCGTCCAATGCAGGAAGCCATAGTGTTGGATAAGGGCCCATGGTACGCGGTGCGTATGTGGCCGAAAGTTCACTACTGCATGGGTGGTGTCAAGGTTAATACCAATTCTGAAGTCCTGCATCTGGTCAGTAACCAGCCGATTGCAGGCTTGTATGCGGCCGGCGAATCCACCGGCGGTATTCACGGTGCCAGCCGCCTCGGTGCCTGTGCTGTGGCTGAAGGTATTGTCACCGGCCGTAATGCCGGCCGTAACTGTGCCGCTGCCAAGCCGGTAGCACTGAAGCAAGCGTAACAAATTCAATAACAAGGAGTAAGATGATGAACAAATCTCTAATGCTGGCGTCGCTGACGCTGGGCCTGATGTCAGGCAGTGCTCTGGCAATGGAACAAGTGGTTCTGGATGGCAAGCACATGACTCAGGAACAAGCCTGGGCCATTGCCGATGGCGCCAAAGTCAAAGTAGCCTCTCAGGCACGCACCAAACTGGTTAAGTCTCACGAGTTGCTGATGGAAGCTGCGCGTCTGGGTAAGCCTGTCTATGGTCTGACTGTAGGTGTGGGCCTGAACAAAGACCACAAGCTGTTTGATGCCAATGGTGAGCTGAGTGCCGCCGTTATGGATGCTTCCCGTAGCTTCAACTACAGCACGCTGCGCGCTCACAGTGCCGGTGTCGGCGAGCCTATGCCAGTGCGTCTGACCCGTGTGGCTCTGGCCGTGCGTCTGAACACCATTCTGGCCGGTCAAACCGGGGTTCAGCCTGTGGTTGCCGACCTTTACGAAGCCTACCTGAACAAGGGTATTACTCCAGTTATCCCTTCACAGGGTACTGTGGGTGAAGCCGACATTCTGCTGGCCTCTCACGTCGGTCTGGCAATGATTGGTGAGTGGGAAGTGTTCTACAAGGGCAAGCGTGTCAGCAGCCGTGAAGCCATGGCCGATGCCGGAGTTCCTTTGCTGGAGCCTATGGGTAAAGATGCTCTGTCCATCCTGTCCAACAACGCAGTGGCTGTAGCCTATGCGATGAAGGGCTATCAGGATGCCAAGCACCTGCTGGAAGTGTCTCCAACCGTATTCGGTCTGAGCCTTGAAGGTTTGAATGGTAACGTGGCACCTTTCCTGCCACAAACCAATGATATCCGTCCTTTCCCTTATATTCAGGCAACCACCAAGGATATTCTGGCGCAGCTGGATGGCAGCTATCTGTGGCAACTGAATGATGAGCGTCCGCTGCAGGATCCTCTGAGCTACCGCACCACAGCCTACACTCTGGCCAGTGCCAAGAAAGCCCTGGTGGATCTGGGCGAAGTGATCGATATCCAGATCAACCACTCAGACGATAACCCTGCCGTAGTTCTGGGCGCATCCAAGGACTACAGCCAGTTCCCTCAGGTAGCCAAGTACATGGTTGAAGGCAAGGGTGGTGTGTTCCCAACCACCAACTTCGAGCCTCTGCCTGTTGCCCTGGCGGTACAGAACCTGAGCACTGCTTTGACTCACGTGTCTCACAACAGTGTAATGCGCACTATCCACCTGTCTGATGCCCACTTTACCCGTCTGAGCCGCTTCCTGGCCGGTCCGGAAAACAATGGTCATGCTTTCGGTGCAATCCAGAAAGCCTTCGTTGACATGCAGGTGCGTAACAAGCAACTGGCTAGCCCGGTTTCATTCGATGGTATCCAAATTGCCGGTAACATCGAAGACACTTTCACCAACCTGAAACTGGCTTCTGACAACCTGATCCAGATTGTTGACAACACCAACACCATCTATGGTCTGGAGCTGTTGCACTCTACTCAAGCTATCGATCTGCGTAAGATGCACGACAAGAGCCTGAAGCAGGGTAAAGCCACAGGCGCCATGTATGAAGGTTATCGTCAGAAAGTGCCTTTCGTAAGCAAAGATCGTCCTTTCACTCCTGACATTCAGGCGTCACACGACTTTATTGCCAACTACTGATAGAAGAGCGGGGCAGGTAACTGCCCCGCAACAGGAAGCCCAAGATGTTGAAGATGATATCCACTGTTCTTGTAGCCTGCGCCTTGTTGCTGCCTGGAGCGGCCAACGCTATGAAGATCAAGGACTACCACAAAGAAGTCATGACAGCTGAAAATGGTCGTGTCGATTGCGCCGCCTGCCATGGTGATGCCAAGCGCAAGACCATTCCCGATGCGACAGCCTGTGAAGCCTGCCACGGCACTCCTGAAGATGTTGCCAAGCAGACAGCACGTCCGGCCAACGCCGGTCATGATGTTGAACCCAACCCCCATGACAGCCTGCACTATGGCACGGACTTGCCATGTACTTACTGCCATCAGGAGCACAAAGAGAGCAAGGTTTATTGCAATCAGTGCCATGAGTTCACTTATCCAGCAATGAAGCGCTAAGTCGGCGGTTCGAGTCTCCCTGTATTCTTTGGATTGGACCCAGTCCGTTATTTCCACCGCAGCCTTGGCTGCGGTTTTTTTTGGATAAAAAAAGGTCTGCCAAAAGGGCAGACCGGGACGACACCGAAACAAGTGTTTAAGCAAAGCGTCAATGGATGTGGAACCAAGTTCAGTGTGCGCTTTTAAAATTAACCCAAACTGAATTCACCTGAGCGCCTGGCCGCGATTGAGCGCAATCAGCTTATCGAGGATCCGCTCACCATCCATACGTATGCCATTGTGCTCATATTCAGAGGTCAACCAATACTTGAGGTTGCCGACTCTGGCGGCGGTTTCCAGGCTGTAGGCCTGCTCGACATACATATCTTCGCTGTAGATGGCAGCGGCGACAGGTACCCGGTTATTGGCGAGAATGTTCGGGTCATAGAGTGAAGGCCAATCGGCTTTGGCGGCCAGCAATTCGGCGCAGGCTTTCAGTGGCTTGAGGTTGGCAAACTGTTCGAACATCCAGGGGTAAATCATCTCGCCGCTGAAAAGCAGCTCTTCGGCGTCCGGGGCAAAAGCCGGATATTCGCCCCGCACCCTGTGGGCGGCCCAGTTTGCGGCTTGCTGCTGGCAGTAGATGGACTCGTGCATTATGGCAAACAGCGGGTTGGTATTGTAATCCAGCAATTGACAGAACTGCGCCTCAAACAAGGGATTGAGCGCCTTGCCAATTGGGGTATCTATCAAGGCTTGCTCCAGCAGATAGTAGACGGCCTCCGGCCCTTGCTCCATGCCTAAGTTGACCCCCAAAAGTTGCAGCATTTCCTGGGTCAGCCGCTCTCCTGTGGCCAGGCGCGCCTCATGGCTATTGATAAAGCCTCTGAGCTCGGCCAATAGGGCTTTGGCATCTTTGAAGCGGGTAAAGAAATCCTGATTTTTGGCCAGCAGGCGTTGATAAGTTGCCCGGTAAACCTCGGTAGCGGGGCGCTCAAGGGAAGGGATACCGCCGGTAATAAAGGCTTCCTTGAGCCCTTGCGGCGAGGCGCTCAGGTATCTGAGTACGCAAAAGCCACCGAAACTCTGACCGAGAATGCTCCAGGGAGTATCAGGGCTCAGTTGCGCCCGAATCGCCTCGGCATCGCGGATGATATTGTCGGCGCGAAAATGGCTCAGGTGCTCAGCCTGCTCGTCAGGCGTCATGCCGTCCAGTGTCTTGAAGCTGACCGGGCTTGAAAGACCAGTACCACGCTGATCCAGCAAGAGTACCCTATACTCCTTGAGCGCTCTTTTAATCCAGCCGCCATTGGCAAGGGGGCGGGCGGCACCAAAGCCCGGGCCACCCTGAAAGAACACCAGGAGTGGCAGGGTCGCGGCGTTATCCTGGGTGCCGATAATCTCCCGGGCAAAAATTTGCAGTTGTTCCCCGGTGGGGTGCTGATAATCCAGTGGCAGAGAGAAGAAGTGTTTGCGGCTCAGGATGCCAGCAAGACGGCTGTCTGTTATCATGTAGGGCCTTGGGCTTGAAGGTTGGATGGCTCAAAATTGTATACAAAAATCCCTGCGCTGCAAACCGGCGCCAGAAAAGCCGCTTATCTGTCGCTTTCCTGCCCGGGATCAATTTTTCTGTTGCCGGGTTGGTGGATCATGCATCGAGACGATCTATCGATCATGGAACGATAACAGCCTGCGAGTGTGTGTAATGAAATACCAGATCATCCCAGTGACCCCTTTCCAGCAGAATTGCAGCCTCATCTGGTGTGAGAAGAGTGGCAAAGCCGCTGTGATAGATCCAGGCGGTAACCATGAGCGCATCATGGATGCCCTGGCGCAGCACGGCCTGCAGTTGCAATATATTCTTTTGACTCACGGACACATAGATCATGTTGGTGCCGCCAAGGCTTTGGCCACCGAGTGTGACGTGCAGATTATTGGCCCGCATATCGACGATAAATTCTGGCTGGAGAACCTGCCACGCCAAAGCCAGAACTTTGGTTTCCCGGCCTGTGAAGCTTTCGAGGCAGACCGTTATCTCGAAGATGGTGAAGAGATTACATTGGGAGAGCAGGCATTGCAGGTGTTTCACTGTCCGGGGCATACACCCGGGCATGTGATCTTCTTTGACCGCGAAGAGAACCTGGCCTGGGTGGGAGATGTCCTCTTCCGTGGCTCTATAGGCCGTACTGACTTTCCCGGCTCCAACTATCAGCAGTTGATTGACTCCATTCGTTACAAACTCTGGCCCTTGGGCGAGCAGGTCAACTTCATTCCCGGCCATGGCCCTATGTCGAGCTTTGGTGAAGAGCGGCGAAACAACCCTTTCGTTGCCGATCAGCTACTGGCCGATTGAGGCTATCCCTGTTGCAACTGACCCGGGCATGCCCGGGTTTTTATTTGGCTGAAATTCACTCCATTATTGTTTTTTTACTACTAAATGTTTGCAAAGTGAGCCAGGTCTCGGCATTAATAGGCCCTTTTTTGGTGTAGATCCGGTTTTTGTTATCAAAAACGGGGTAATTTAACCAATAGTTACATTTTGTGGAGATACTCCTATGCAACAGCGTTGGCATGCAGCAATATCTGCCGGCCTCTTGGCCACTGTATGGTGTGGGGTTGCCGACACCTTTGGTCTGATCACCTGGATAGGGTTTCTGGGGTGCAGTACTTTCTTTGCTCAAGGACGCAGTGGGTTCGCCGGTTTGCTTCAGGCCTGGTGCACCAATACATCGGGAGTATTCTGGGCCTGGCTTATCATCAGCGGCAGCAGTTTCTTTGTCTCGCCGGTATTTGGCTGGATCTTCACCGGCATAGCCACCAGTGCCATGTGCCTGCAGGCCTGCTTCGGTAAACTTAACTTTATTCCCGGTGCCTTTATTGGTTGTTGCATCACCTTTGCCATGTCGGCGGATATTGCGGCTATTATGCCGCCGCTGCTGATTGGTGCCGTATTCGGTTATGCCATGAGTCGCTTGACCGATCTCATGGGCTATTGCCAAACCAGCCGCAGTCGTCAAACTCAAACAAAACCTCTGCCGGTCGAAAGGGTGGTGGAGTAATAGATTATACTGCCAGGGTCCTGTCCCGGCTTTTAGCTTCGCGCTGAGGAGCACTGATGAAGCAGATCCAATTTAGAAAAGTTGATGCCATGCTGATTAAGTTCAGTCTCAACGGTAAATTCTGGCTTGTGTGTTCGCTGGTTACCGCCATAACCGCCGCTATCGCACTGGCCAACTGGTGGCAGTTGGATGCCAGTGTAACCCAGGGCGCTGAGGCGCGTTTACAAGCCAAAGCCGAGACCCTGCTCCAGCTGGCGCCCGAGCCGGAGCGCGATCTTTGGCTACAGCAGCAAGGCCTTAGCCGCAATGAACCGCGCGCCGAGGTGAAAGTCATGCTCAGTAGCCGTGACGGCAACTACTGGCTCGGTGACAGCTTAACACTGCAGGAGCAAGAGATGCTCAGCCGGGCGAACTGGATGCTGCTGTGGGCTTTTGTCGGGCTGTTGCCACTGTTTCAGCTTAGCTATTGGATCTCCACCTCACTCGGCGGCGGACTCTGGGATATGTATATGGCAATCAAACGCCTGGCTGACGGCGATTTGAGCTTTAGGCTCAATTTCTTCGGCACAGATGATTTCAGCCTGATAGCCCGCGAGATTGACCGCTGCGCCGATAACATGAGCGAAATGGTCACCGCCATCAGCAGCAATGCCGAAACCTTGTCGATGGCGGCTTCCGAATTTGCCGAGCAAGCCGCCGCCGGTGATGAGATGGGCAAAATTCAGTGGCAGTTTCTCGATACTGTGGCCACGGCGATGGAGCAGATGAGCAATGCCATTACCGAAGTGTCCCATAACGCCGCCGAAACCTCTTCCCAGACCCGGGACAACGCCTCTCAGATGGGCCAGGGCGCCAGACACATAGCAGAAACGGTTGCCAGTATAGGAGAGTTGTCGGGCCGGATTGCCGAGGCTTTCTCTTCGGTATCGCAACTGTCGCGGGATGCCACCGAGATTGGCGCCGTGGTGACCACTATTGATGGTATTTCCGAGCAGACCAATCTGCTGGCGCTCAATGCCGCCATCGAGGCTGCCAGAGCCGGAGAACAGGGGCGCGGCTTTGCCGTGGTTGCCGACGAGGTGCGGACCCTGGCGGGGCGAACCCAGGAAGCGACAGTGGAAATTCAACGTATGATTGAGGGTTTGCAGGCGGGCAGCCGCAATTTGTCTCAGTTGACCGAGGCGATAGTGTCGCAGGCTGATGAAAGCCGCCAGGCGATCATTCAGGTGGGTACGGATGTTGAGGGGATGCGTGGCTCAGTGGATGCGGTATTTGATCGCAGCAGCCAAATCGCAGCCTCGGCCGAAGAGCAAAGCGTGTCGGCCCGGGAGATCAGCTCGCAGCTTGGCGATATCCGCAGCCACTCGGATCAGATGCGCCAGGCCAGCGAAAGGGCGATAGAGCTGAGTCAAAAACTGGCCCAGGCTTCTGCCGCTCTGACCCGGCTGTTGGCACAGTATAAAACCAGTTGAACTGCTAGAAGCTGAGCCATAAAAAAACGCCGGCATCATCAGATGTCGGCGTTTTGCGTTATAGCGTTTCCTGAGCTTTGTTTCTTGCTTCAGGCGTGCCGCTTGCTGTGGTCAGCATCAGCAGCGCCATCAGCGTTAGCGACAATGTCAGCGAAAACAGCTCCAGATAGGCGCGTGATCCGAGGGCTTGTCGATGCCGCGAAGCGCGTAATCCACATCGGCCTCACTCAAACGGCTTGCCAGCGACTCGGTTGCCAGGATCACATCGATACGCAGGCCGCGGTTATCATCAAAGCCACGGCTGCGATAATCAAACCAGGAGTAGCGTTCGCTACGCTGTGGATGCAACTGGCGGAAGGTATCCACCAAACCCCAATCCAGCAGGGTTTGCAACCATTCACGCTCTTCCGGCTGGAAGCTGCATTTACCTGTCTTCAGCCAACGTTTGGCATTGGCATCGCCGATGCCGATATCCAGATCCAGCGGCGAGATATTGATATCCCCTATGATGGCAATATCCTGATCCGGGCTGAATGAGTTTTGCAGATACTGCATCAGGTCGGCGTAAAACTTACGCTTGGCCGGGTACTTGGTCTCGTGATTGATATTCTCCCCCTGGGGGAAGTAGCCGTTGATCACTGTCAGCACGCGGCCGTTGTCCTGGATGAACTTTCCGGCGATAAGCCGGCGCTGGGCATCTTCATCGTCGGTGGGAAAGCCTTTTTGAACCTCAATGGGGGCCTGTTTGGATAACAGAGCCACGCCATAGTGGGCCTTGCCACCGTGGAAATGTACCTGATAACCCATGGCTTCCACTTCGGCCAGAGGGAAGGCTTCGTCGTGCACCTTGGTTTCCTGCAGCCCTATGATGTCCGGCTGGTGACTGTCTATCAACTGTTGCAGTTGATGCAGACGAGCTCTCAGTCCGTTGATATTGAAGGAAACGATTTTCATCAGGGCAGCACTCGCTTGAAGGGTTTAACGATAACACTCAGATAAACGCCGGCGGCAACATAAGGATCGGCATTGGCCCAGGCCTGGGCGGCTTCCAGCGATTCAAACTCGGCCACCACCAAAGAGCCGCTGAATCCGGCGTCCCCCGGGTTTTCACTGTCCACGGTGGGATGTGGACCGGCCAGCATCAATCGTCCTTCATCGGCCAGCAGTTGCAGGCGCTGTAGATGGGCCGGACGAGCGGCAAGACGTTTTTCCAGGCTGTTTTCAACATCTTGAGATGAGATCATATACCACATTATTTGAGTTCCTTGCGTTGCTCTTCGGGGATGTGTTTAAAGAGATAAACCACGGTTGCTATGGTGTTCAGTAGCGTCACTGCGGTCAAGCCAAAGACCTTGAAGTTGACCCAGGTTTCCTGACTCAGACTGAAGGCGACATAGATATTGATAAGGCCGCAGATAATAAAGAAACTGACCCAGTACCAGGTGACTCTGGCCCATATCTTGTCGGCGACCTTGAGTTCCTGCCCCAGCATGCCCTTGAGTACAGGCTTATTCAGCAATTGGCTGACACCCAGACCCAAGG
Organism: Shewanella sp. VK101; assembly: GCF_056497865.1. NCBI lineage: Bacteria > Pseudomonadati > Pseudomonadota > Gammaproteobacteria > Alteromonadales > Shewanellaceae > Shewanella > Shewanella sp. VK101. The sequence continues at coordinate 2,742,344 of NZ_CM151402.1, read as the reverse complement.
CGAACAGGGCATAGACTATGGTGACTTTCCATTTGATAAAGGCATCGTCGTGAAACACCAAGGTCAGGGTACCGAATACGGCCACCATGGCAAAGGTGATGAGATGCATTTTCTCAAGCTTGCGGTACAGCAGGTAGGTCACCACGAGTTGCAGCGCCGTTGCGGCTATCAAGGCGCCACTGGCGACATAGATATCGTAAAACTTATAAACGGCAAAGAAGATGACCAGCGGCAGGAAATCCAACAGTTGTTTCATAGTAATCAGACTGAGTGAAAATTGCCTGTGAGTTTAGCACGGCGGGCTTTGAGGGATAAACCTCTTCGGCCCTTGCGTGGGTCAGTGCACAATTATTACAGGGAACCTGAGTTGATCTTGCCGGTTTCCGGGAGAATTTCCACTATCACCCAGGCCCGGCCCCGTTTATGCAGGCGAATGGTTCTGTCATCGACCCAGGGGCGGCCACCTCTACGGCCGGTAAATTTGACCACGACAGTCACGTCATCGGTGAACTTGCGAAAGAAGTCGATATCTATCTCTTCAATCTCCAGGGTGACATCTGTCATCTGTAGATTGAGCATATGGCGCTGTACAGAGGCGGCGATATAGTAACTTTTCAGCACCTCCTTCATCGGATCATCGACATAATGGGTTGCCTTCTCGACATCCTTATCTACGTAGATGGCCTGAAAGAATCCCAGGGCGACTTGTTCCGGGCTGTCTATGGTGGCTTTACTCGGGTCATCATTGCAGCCAAATAGGCCTAGCAGACAAAGAAAAAGTAAATATCTCATAGTGTTGACCCTAATGATTGGTGCCAAACAGTATCGGTTTTTTTAGTATTGATCGCAAGCCGATGCCGCACGCTTGACGGGATCGGCGATCCTGTGGCATATAAAGAGGATAGCGCAGAGATTCTTATCCACAGAATCTGTGGACAAGTGTGTTGAAGACTCGATAGATACTTCCTAAGCGATTGATATCGTCGTTAAATTGTCGCTGGTTATTTTTTGACGTTTGGCGCTTTTCCCTATCCGTTTCTCTCCTGATGACTCATTCCTGACTGAATCATAACTGGCGTAAAGGATCCTTTGCGTTGATTTTGTACAGCTTTTGCTGATAAAAGCCGCAGTCAGTATCCAATATCAGTTCTTATAGAGGTTTGAGCTGCCAGCTCCAAAGGGTAGGTTGAAAAGACGCGCAGGTGCGCAGGCCGGCATCGATTTATCCTGATAAACCTTTCATTACCCAATCTGTTCCCCGGCTTTTGATGCTCGCTGAGTGAGTACACTCCTATGTGAAATAGACCACAAAAAAGCGCCTGCCGGAGCAGACGCTTTTCTTGAATTGGCTATCGGACCATTAATTACTCTGAGTGGCCTGAATGGCGGTCAGGGCGATGGTGTAGACTATGTCATCCACCAAGGCGCCACGGGACAGATCGTTCACCGGCTTACGCATACCTTGCAGCATAGGGCCTATGCTGATCAGATCGGCGCTTCGTTGAACCGCCTTATAAGTGGTGTTACCCGTGTTGAGATCCGGGAACACAAACACGGTCGCCTTACCGGCAACCGGGCTGTCCGGCGCCTTGGAGCGAGCCACGTTGGGCATTACTGCGGCGTCGTACTGCAGTGGGCCGTCAATCACCAGATCCGGACGCTTCTCTTTGGCAATCCGGGTGGCTTCGCGTACCTTATCCACATCCGAGCCTGTCCCTGAGTCACCGGTTGAGTAGCTGATCATCGCCACTCTGGGCTCAATGCCGAAGGCTTTGGCCGACTCGGCCGATTGAATGGCGATATCGGCCAACTGTTCGGCATTGGGATCCGGGTTGATGGCGCAGTCACCATATACCAGCACTTGATCCGGCATCAGCATGAAGAAGATGGAAGAGACCAGGCTGGAGCCGGGCGCTGTTTTAATCAGCTGTAGTGGCGGACGAATGGTGTTGGCCGTGGTGTTGACCGCACCGGAAACGATACCGTCCACTTCATTCTGGGCCAGCATCATGGTGCCCAGCACCATGTTGTCTTCCAACTGTTCACGGGCAACCACTTCGGTCAGGCCCTTGTGACGGCGAAGATCCAGCATAGGTTCGACATAGCGCTCACGCACTTCATCGGGATCGATAATCTCGACATCCTCTCCCAGAATGACATCCTGCTGGGCTGCGATACGCAGAATTTCGTCACGTTTGCCTAGCAGTACGCAGCGGGCAATACCGCGCTCGGCGCAGATGGCGGCGGCTTTGATGGTGCGCGGCTCATCGCCTTCAGGCAGCACCACAGTCTTACGGGCGGCGCGGGCCAGCTCGGTAAGTTTGTAGCGGAAAGCCGGTGGCGACAGGCGGTGCTCGCGGGGCGAGTTTTCGGTGACGCTTTCAATCCAGCTCTGATCGATATGACCGGCAACATATTCCTGTACCAATTCAATGCGCACTGCATCGTCCACAGGTACTTCGTGGTCAAAGCGTTGAATATTGAGTGAGGTCTGCCAGGTATTGGTGTCGATAAGGAACACAGGCAGGCCGGTTTCAAAGGCCTGCTCACACAAGGCCATGATCTCAGGCTCAGGTTCATAACCGCCGCTCAGCAGCAAGGCACCAATCTTGACGCCGTTCATCGCTGCCAGACAGGCAGAAACGATAACGTCGGAGCGATCGCCAGAGGTGACCAGCAGCGAGTCTGTCTTAATGTGCTGCACCATGTTGGGAATAGAGCGGGCACAGAAGGTTACCTTGCGCAGACGGCGAGTGTTCATCTCACCGGCATTGATGATGCGGGCACGCAGGTGCTTGGCCAAGTCGGATGCTCTGGGGGACACCAGATCCAGGTTGTAAGGCACGCTGCCGAGGATCCTCAGTGGGCTCTTGCCCGGCAACTGGAACATACCGGCAGTATCGCTGCGCTGAACGTCCTGATGGTCGAATACTTCAGACAGATCCGGGCGGGCACGGCCTTCGTCGTCCACCGGCGCGCCAATCTTGTTAATGATGGCACCGATAAGACGTTTGTTCTTGTTACCACCCCAAGAGTTAAAGGCGATTTCGAGGCGGTTCATCAGCCCGGTCGGACTGTCGTTGCCTGGGGTTGCGACAAAAATCACATCGGCGTCGAGCGCCTTGGCAATGGCATAATTGACATCATCGGCAAACGGATGGCTACGGGTGTGCACCAGGCCTTCGATGATCAGGGTTTCAGTGTTGTCGGCAATTTCACTGGCGCGGGCGATGATTTGCTCCATCAGCACATCCGTCTGATCGGCACGGATCAGCGCTTCGGCGTGGGCCATTTCAAACGGCTCAAGCGGGTTGACCGTGGGGGACTTGCTGAGGATGGTAGTTGAACGCTCAGGGCCGTGATCCTGCGGGCGCAACTGGGAAATGGGTTTAAAGAATTGCACTTTAACGCCGTGGCGTTCCAATGCACGAACCATCCCCAGGCTGATAGACGTCAGACCGACGCCAGTGCCTATGGGGATCAACATAATGTTACGGGACATAAAAACCTCTTCGGAGTCGATGGTTTTCCGGTGAATCTTGTAAAGTCAAAAAACATGAAAGCCGCCAGGCTAACCAGGCGGCTGATTGGTCATATTATTCTTCTATCAAACTAATAGCGTCTTCGGCGATGACCCACTCTTCATTGGTGGGAATGACCATGGCCAGAGTGCCTTCATCTTTAGTGATAATTCCGCCATTGCCGAAGCGGGCGGCCAGGTTGCGTTCATCATCGACCTGGAAGTTGAAGATGGACAGTAGTTCCAGCACTTTCTTGCGGATAATGTCGGAGTTTTCACCTATGCCGCCGGTAAAGACCACGGCATCCAGACGGCCCAATGGCACAGTGTAGGAGGCGATGTATTTTGCCAGACGATAGCAGAAGATTTCCAGTGCCAGTGTCGCACCTTTGTGACCTTCGGCGTATCCTTCCTCAATACCACGGCAATCATTGGTCAATTCGCTGATCCCCAAAAGGCCGCTCTGCTTGTTCAGCAGGTTGTTGACCTCCTCCAGGGTGTAACCCAGTTGGTGCACCAGATGATAGATGATGGAGGGGTCGATATCGCCGCAGCGGGTTCCCATCACCAAACCTTCCAGTGGTGTCAGGCCCATGGAAGTATCCATGCTCTTGCCGCCTTTAACCGCCGTGACCGAAGCGCCGTTGCCCAGGTGAGCACAGATTACATTGGTATCGGCCAGCTCTTTACCCAGCACCTTGGCTGCTTCACGGCTGACAAACAGATGGCTGGTGCCGTGCATGCCGTAACGACGAATGCCGTGCTCACGGTAAAGCTTGTAGGGCAGGGCATAGACAAAAGCGTGCTCAGGCATACTCTGGTGGAAGGCGGTGTCAAACACGGCAACCTGAGGCAGGCTTGGGAACGAGGCCATGGCAGCGCGAATACCTATCAGGTGCGCCGGATTGTGCAGCGGTGCCAGTGAGGCACAGTCTTCGATACCTTTGATCACCTGGTCGTCAATGATAACCGAGCGGGTGAATTTTTCGCCGCCATGCACGATACGGTGACCCACCGCCAGGATCTGTGACGCCAGTTCAGGCAGGGGAGCCAGGATCTGGTTTACAATAAACTCCACGGCTTCACGGTGCGCAGTAAATGCGCCCAGTGCGGCTTCATGCTTTTCGCCATTGTGTTTCCATTTGATGCGGGAGTTTTCCAGACCAAAGCACTCGGCCAGACCTGAGATCTGATCATCGCCCGTGAGTGCATCCATGACTGCAAATTTCAAAGAAGAACTGCCGCAATTTAGAACCAATACCAGTTTTTTAGACATGTTAAAAACCTTTCGCCGTTTTTAATTAATGAGTTACGGGTGAACTGGACTCGCCTGTAACCTGTTTCACTGCGTTCCTGCCGTCAAGCCGTTGTTGGGGCCGAATAGGGAACTGTGCTAAGGTAAAAGCAATATTATGCTTGTTTCAGGTGCCTTGATTGAGCCTTAACTTTCTCAAAACCGTGAGGGAAGGTCATCGTTATATGAAGACCTGGCCCATGGTCAGACAACTGGGTTTCTTTTTTCCTGAGTTTCGCGTTATTCGTGCCACTCAGTTGGCGTTGCAGTTGATGCCTGTGTTGGCCATGCTATCGGCTGCCGCGCCACTCTATTTCTATGGTTGGGACTATCTTCCCCAGGCCATAGCTATCTTTCTGTTCTTTCTCAGCCTGCCTTTGCAGGGCTATCTGTGGCTGGGTTGGCGTGCTCGCCATCCCTTGCCGCTGTCCTTGCTCGATTGGGGAAATCAACTCAATGCCAAGCTTTCCGGGCTTGGGGTGAGCAGTCGCCCTTTAGGGGCCAAGGCCTGCTATATGGATATGGCGCAGATCCTTAAATTGGCCTTTGAACGTCTCGATGCCGGATTTTGGGAAGAGCTCTGAATCAGTAACCGGCATTGATCCCTTTCTGGATAAATATAGCCTTTATTCGCTCCATGGTTTCGCGATCCGGCGGCGACACGCCGTCGAGTTCATAGTGTTCACCCATGGCTTCCCACTTGTGTTTGCCCAGTTCGTGGTAGGGCAGTAACTCCACTTTTTCCACATTGGTCATTGGCTTGATAAATTCAGCCAGTTTTTCGGCCGAGGCTTCATCGTCTGTATAGCCGCCGACAACCACGTAACGGATCCAGGTTTTCTGGCCTCGTTTTGCCAGATATTCGGCAAACTGCAATGTTCGCTGGTTGCTGACCTTGGTGAGATCTATGTGCTTGGCATCATCCATCTGTTTGATGTCCAGCAGTACCAGATCAGTGTTGTCCAGCAACTGGTCGATCACCTCTGTGTATTTACGGACAAAGCCGTTGGTGTCCAAACAGGTGTGAATGCCTTCGGCCTTGCAGGCCTTGAATAGCTCGGCAACGAATTCAGCCTGTAACACAGCTTCACCACCGCTGGCGGTCACGCCACCACAGCTGGCTTCCAAAAAAGGTCGGTAGCTGACTATCTGTTCCATCAGCTCCGCGACCGTAACTTCCTTGCCGCCATCCAGATCCCAGGTGTCGCGGTTGTGACAGTATTTACAGCGCATCAGGCAACCCTGCATAAAGGCAATAAAGCGAATGCCGGGACCATCTACTGTGCCAAAGGATTCCACCGAGTGGATCCGTCCTTTTACTGTCATGTGCTCTCCTTGGAATGGCTGCAGCGGCGGCCGCTGCAGCCTGGTTTCAAACGCGGATTACAGTGCTTTGGTGAAAGTACGGGTAATCACGTCTTGCTGTTGCTCAGGGGTCAGTGAGTTGAAGCGCACTGCATAGCCTGAAACACGTATGGTCAGCTGTGGATACTTGTCAGGGTTGACGACAGCATCTTCCAGCATTTCACGGTTCATCACGTTGACGTTCAGGTGCTGACCACCTTCATGGCCTGGCTTGTGGGAGAAGTATCCATCCATCAGCGCAGCCAGGTTGGTGCGGCGGGCATCTTCATCTTTACCCAGTGCATTGGGCACAATGGAGAAGGTGTAAGAGATACCGTCCTGAGCGTGAGCGAAGGGCAGCTTGGCCACTGAGGTCAATGAAGCGATAGCGCCTTTTTCGTCACGGCCGTGCATTGGGTTGGCACCCGGGGCAAATGGTGCACCGGCGCGGCGACCATCCGGAGTGTTACCTGTCTTCTTACCATACACCACGTTGGAAGTAATGGTCAGGATTGACTGGGTTGGGATGGCGTTGCGGTACATCTTCTTGTCACGAATTTTGGCCATAAAGCCTTCAACCAGCATACAGGCGATGTCGTCAACACGGGCGTCGTTGTTACCGAACTTGGGATAATCACCCTCGATTTCGAAGTCTACGGCAATACCGTTTTCATCGCGAACCGGTTTCACCTTGGCATACTTGATGGCAGACAGTGAGTCGGCAGCAATAGACAGACCGGCGATACCACAGGCCATGGTGCGACGTACGTCTCTGTCGTGCAGCGCCATCAGCGCGGCTTCGTAAGAGTACTTGTCGTGCATGTAGTGGATGGTGTTCAACGCAGTGACATACTGAGTTGCCAACCAGTCCATCAGGCCATCGAGACGGCTCATGACGTCATCATAGTTGAGCACTTCGTCTGTGATAGGATCTGCCTTAGGAGCAACCTGAATTTTCAGCTTTTCATCCACACCACCGTTGATGGCGTACAGCATGGTCTTGGCCAGGTTGGCACGGGCACCAAAGAACTGCATGTGCTTGCCCACAACCATGGGGCTCACGCAGCAGGCGATGGCGTAGTCATCGGACTCGAAGTCAGGGCGCATCAGGTCATCGTTTTCATACTGGATGGAACTGGTGTCGATAGACACTTTGGCGCAGTATTTTTTGAATGGCTGAGGCAGCTGCTCGGACCAAAGCACAGTGATGTTTGGCTCTGGGCTTGGACCCATGTTGTATAGGGTGTGCAGGAAGCGGAAGCTGGTCTTGCTCACCAGTGGACGACCGTCCAGACCCATACCACCGATAGATTCGGTAGCCCAGATTGGGTCGCCGGAGAACAGCTCATCGTATTCAGGGGTACGCAGGAAGCGCACCATACGCAGTTTCATCACGAAATGGTCGATCATTTCCTGAGCCTGCTCTTCGGTGAGCACGCCATTTTTCAGATCGCGTTCGATATAAACGTCGATGAAGGTTGAAGTACGGCCCAGAGACATGGCAGCGCCGTTTTGGCTCTTCACCGCGGCCAGATAGCCGAAGTAGGTCCACTGGATGGCTTCTTTGGCATTCTTGGCAGGGCCGGAGATGTCATAACCGTATTTGGCTGCCATCTTCTTCATCTTGCCCAGCGCTCTGTGCTGCTCGGCAATCTCTTCACGCAACTGGATAACGTTGCTCAGATCTTCACCGGCTTCCATCTGAGCCTGCAGTGAAGTGAACTGGGCAACCTTGTCCTTCATCAGGTAGTCGATACCGTAGAGGGCTACGCGACGGTAGTCACCAATGATACGGCCACGACCGTAGGCATCGGGCAAACCTGTCAGTACACCTGACTTGCGGCAAGCGAGAATTTCCGGAGTGTAAACATCGAACACACCCTGGTTATGGGTCTTACGCAGTTCGGAGTAGACATACTTGATTTCAGGATCCAGCTCGCGATCATAGGCGGCGCAGGAGCCTTCAACCATGCGGATACCACCGTTGGGCAGCATGGCGCGTTTGAGTGGCGCATCGGTCTGCAAACCAACAATGGTTTCCAGTTCCTGATTGATGTAGCCGGCATCATGGGAATCTATGGTAGAGACTTTGTCTGTATCAAAGTCGACCGGAGCGTGGGTGCGGTTTTCCTGCTTGATGCCTTCCATGACTTTGTCCCACAGGGCTGTGGTCGCAGTGGTGGGGCCAGCCAGGAAAGACTCATCACCTTCATAGGGGGTGTAGTTCTTCTGGATAAAGTCACGTACATTGACTTCGGTCTTCCAATCGCCGGGAACAAAGCCTTCCCATGCGCTTGCAAACAGCTCAGTTTTCTCGGTCATAGTACTCATACCTTCTAGTTGAGATAAAGTTACTTGCTGGCCTCGCTGCCTTGCTTGGCCAGCAAGGGACGGCGATACACAAACCAGTAAGTCAACCCTACAAATAAAGCTCCCCCCACGATATTACCCAGAGTGACGGGAACCAGATTATGGAACACGAATTGGCTCCATGTGAGATCGGCAAACTGCTCGGGGCTGACCCCGGCGCTTGTCCAGAATTCAGTGCCGGCCATATTTTTGCTGATAATGGCCATGGGAATAAGGAACATGTTGGCAATGCAATGCTCAAAGCCTGCGGCGACAAACATGGCGACCGGCAACACCACGGCCAGCAGCTTGTCAGTGACCGAGCGACCGGCATAGGCCATCCATACCGCCAGACACACCATGATGTTACACATGATCCCGAGGGCGATGGCCTGGAAAAAGTCATGGTGCAGTTTGGCTTGAGCTGTCTTCATGTAACCAAGGCCTATCAAACCGTGGCCGGCATCATAGTGTTTGGCGGTGATCATCAGGCCTACCAGTAGCATGGCGCCGATAAAGTTGCCCAGATAGACCAGCCCCCAGTTGCGCAGTAAGGCCTTGGTGGTGACCCGTTTGCTGGCTCTGGCAGTAATGGTTAATACAGTAGAGGTGAAGAGTTCGCCGCCCAGAACCACCACCAACATCAGGCCCAGGCTGAAGCACAGGCCGCCGATGAGTTTGTTGAGACCGTAGGGAAGGGCGCTGCCACCGGCAGTGGCGACAACATAGAAGATAAACGCGAGGCCAATAAACACCCCCGCAGTCATGGCCAGCAACAGGGTCGACTGGGTATCGCGGCCGATTTTGACGACGGCCGCATCCTCGACCTTCTGCGCAGTATTGGCAGGGGTTGATGCATCAAATGGGCTAGGACTGTTGTTCATAGCTGCCTTCTTTCGCTCATTTGGTGGCTGGCCACCGGTTTAGGTTATGAAATTCATTTATCGCTTGTTCTGTGTGATGACCCTTGAGCCATCGAATTCGTTAACTATAAGCAAAATGTAATTAAATTACGTGATTCAGATCAATTTAATCGCCGTACAATCTGAATTATGAAATTAAACTACCTTTCGCCATTCTTTTTTGCCTGAAAAACCGTCTTGAAACAATTAACCGCAATCTTAATTATCTTGCAGTGTTATCTACCGCATCCTGTGCTTTCTATTTGGTGTTTAACCCAAGCATAAGCTTGTAACACGTTATAAAAGTCCAATCTGTGCTGTTGCTCGCGATGAATGGCTGCAAACTGGAAATGTTTACATCTCCCATGTTGCCGCAATCTCCATCTTCTTTACTTACAGAGCCCAGGTTGAGGTTTTAGCTACCCCGAGAAAGTCTGTTCAAAGAATCGCTCGTTACGCATCCAACCTTAAAATTGGTCTTACCAATTTACCACAAAAATATTAACACAGAGCCGCGCTGTCGGCATCTGATATCGGCCTTTCCCCACAGGGAAAAGCTAAATTTTGCGAGCAGGTTAACAATTGTATGCCATAGCACCGACACTGGGGGATCCGCCGACAGTCTATTTAAGTAAATCCTTATTCCTGCAGCCTCACAAACTGGTGTCAAAGTTTGAGTCAGGTCTTGAATTTTGGGCCGTTGTGACCTGTTCGGGAGCAGGCTCAGGGCTGTGAGTCCTGTCATGGTTAATTCGGCATGCAGTCAAAAAGTTAACGGAATATCATCAGGTAACCGGGTGATAACTTTATCCCACAACCAAAGCGTAACTTGAGTCATGCCTTGGCACTCGGGGGAAGAGTTGATTAGAATCAACGCTTTCTTTTTGCTGTCACGCTCCAACCCCAGGAGCAATCCAAGGAGGCCGTTATGCCATCCATGGCACGTCTGGCCATCATACTTACCCTGATCTACGCCCTGTTGTGGGCTTTGGGGCCCCTGTTGACCGATATGGGTGTCTGGGACTCAAAACCTGACTATTACGGCCTGCCATTGTGGTTTTGGCTGTCCTGTATCCTGACCCCGCTGTTTTTCATTATGGGACTCTTCTACCTGTTTGGCCGGGGAGGGCATAAAGAGTGACCACTCTTATCCCGGTATTACTTTATCTGTTGCTCAGCCTGGTGTTGACCCGCTTTATTGCCGCCAGACAAGACAAGGCCAGCCTCTATCAGGATAAGGCGGCGCGCTTTTTTATCGGTGGCCGTTTTCTCAATGGCCCCATGTTGGCCTTGACGCTGGTGGCCACCTATACCAGCGCCAGCTCTTTTATCGGTGGTCCGGGCGCCGCCTACAAGATAGGTTTGGGCTGGGTATGGCTTGCCTTGATCCAGGTGCCGGTTGCCATGCTGACCCTGGGAGTGCTGGGGCCGAAGATCCTCGCGGCCAAGGCGCCTTACGCCACCTTGATTGAGTGGTTGGACGCTCGCTTCGAACATAAAGGAGTCAGCATGTTGGCGCTGGGTTCCTTGGTGCTTGGATTTATCGCCATGATAACGGTGCAGTTTATCGGCGGCGCCAGGTTGTTTGCCGGGGTCAGCGGTATCGACTACAGCCTGGGGCTGGCACTGTTTGTGGTGACAGTGTTGGCTTACACCCTGAGCGGTGGTTTTAGGGCGGTGACCATCACAGATGCCTTTCAGGGAATAGTAATGCTACTGGGGCTCTTGCTGCTGTTTTTCACCCTGCTTGGCCATGGTGGGATGACAGAGTTGATGTCCAAGGTGGCCAGCGAAGATCCTGCCTTGTTGCAGCCCCACGGCAATGAAGGGCAACTGGGCTGGCCCATGATGCTGTCGTTTTGGGTGCTTATCTGTTTCGGCACCTTGGGGCTGCCACATACTGTGGTGCGTTTATTGGCGGTTAAAGATACCCAGGCGCTCAAGAAAGGCATTATTTGGGGCACCCTTATCAGTGTTTTGATGACACTGTTACCGCATCTTATCGGTTTGATGGGCAGGGCACTTTATCCCGATTTGCAGGTACCGGATGAAATCATGCCTACCTTGATCTCCGGACTGTTTTCGCCACTTTTGGCCGGGGTGTTGCTGGCGGCGCCCATCGCCGCCGTGATGTCGTCGGTGGACTCCATGTTGCTGCAGGCGGCGGTCAGTCTGGTGCGGGATGCCTGGGTTAAGGTGAGGCCACAAACCTCGGCGCAAAGCCAGCTGCGTTTGAGCCGCATTACCATGTTGATGATTGCTGCGCTCGCCTGTTACTGGGCGCTAGAGCCGCCGGCCATGATAGTCTGGCTCAATCTGGCGGCTTTCGGCGCGCTGCAGGCGGTGTTTCTCTGGCCAATATTGGCGGCGGTATTCTGGCCTTCATTGACTGGCAACTCGGTGTTTGCCGCGATGATTTCCGGATTGCTGAGTTATGGAATGCTGCAATGGCTGGCCTTGCCTTTGCCGCTTCATATTCACCCTGTGGTACCGGCCTTGCTGGTTTCCCTCTTGGCCATGTTGGGCTGTCAGGCATGGTGGCCGGTAAGGGAAGTTTTGGTTACCACACAGGACAAAGCGGAATGAAGCTCCATGCTTGATTGTTGAGGATGGAATTAAACAAAAAAAAGCGCAGTCAATGACTGCGCTTTTGGCTATTAAAGCGTTTATCAGAAGCGGATCTGATAACCCGCGTAGACTACGCGACCGATAATGTTGTGGGTATCGGCGTCATAACCTGGGTAGGACAGCTCATAGTTCACCGCAGGCATGGCATCGAACAGGTTACGGGCACCGACTGTGACTTTACCGAACTTGTCAAAGTCATAGTTCATGGCCAGATCCCAAGTGGTGAAGGAACCGAAGTCCTGCTTGTCGATGTTGGCAGCTTGCTGCTGTGGCGTTTCACCGGCATAGGAGTCTATGTACTTGGCGATCAGCGAGGCGCTGAAGGCATCGTACTCATAGCTGAAGGTGGAGTTGAAACGCAGCTCAGGATATCCCTTGGTACCCAGCACGTCGTAACGTGGGTCGACCGGGCTGGCCTGCTCTGTGTATTCCAGTGCATAGGTGCCTTCCAGTGCGAACTTCAGGTTGCCGTAGTTACCCAGCTCGAAGCGCGAGCTGAAAGAGACGTCCAGACCCGAGGTTTGTACCCCGTCCATGTTGATGTAGCCGGCGCCAATCTCTTCAATCTTGCCGTCGGTATCACGCTTCACATAGACATATTTAGGATCGTACGCACCGAGGCCGGTTGTGGCTTCCAGATCCAGAATAGTCTGGGCACCGACGTAGCTGACCTGGTTGCTGATCTCTATGTTGTAGTAGTCCACAACCAGAGAGATATCATCAGTGATGTTCCACACTGCACCGAAGGCATACTGATCAGACTCTTCAGGTTTCAGCTCCGGATTACCTGAACTCTTGCGCAGATACTGAGTTGATTCACACACATCAGCGCCTTCGCGTTGGTCAGCCGGCAGCATCTGACAGCCTTTGGTGTCGATCACTCTGTCATAACTGGTAGCGGCTTCGCCCAGCAGATCATCCAGTGACGGAGCACGGAAACCCTGGCCGTAAGAGGCGCGCAGTACCAGGTTATCCAACAACTGGTAACGCAGGTTGATAGAGCTGGACAGCTGGCCTTCGTCCGGCAGGCTGTATTGGTCATAACGGCTGGCCAGTTTGATGTTCAGATCGTCAGTGACCGGCAGTTCCAGCTCAACAAAGGCAGCCTTGTAGTTACGCTCACCGGCGGAGTCACCACCGTAAGTACCCAGTACTTTGCCGGCAGCTTGCTGCGCGTCGCGGCGATCGCTGAATTCCATCTTCTGGTACTCGGCACCCACGGCATAACCTATGTCACCGCCTGGCAGTGCGATAGGCGCCAGCGCAGCCCAGGAAATGGCAGTCGCTGTGGTCTTGGAGTCAGCTTGACGGGTGGCGGTGTGCAGGAAGCTGTCCAGGGTTGCCTGAGTCGCATTGCCGCCCAGAACAAATGGGTTGTACAGGCCGGCATCTACGGCTTGTTGCAGGTTGTCTTCAAACACATAGGAGTCAGTGCTTATGTCTACTTGCTGATCTGAGTACTGTACATACCAGTTCAGTGAACCGGCATCCAGCTCCAGGTTCAGACCGGTAACCACATCAATCACATCGGACTTGAACGTCGTGCTGCGATCGGCCACACCGGTAAGACGGTGATAAGCCTGTACTTCGCTGGCGTTGGCCGTGCCATAAGTTGGGTTCAGTGGGTTGTCGGCAGCTATGTACAGGTTAGGGGTCCATAGCGCGGTAGAGGAAGTCGTGGACTTGTCACGCATCACAATCGCCTGACCGAACCACTCCAGGTTGTCGGTAATTCTGTAAGTCAGGTTGCTGAACAAAGAGTCTTTGGTCTGATCCGGCAGGTAATCGGTGCCTTCATACATGCTATAGCCACAACGTGGACCATCTTTGCTCTGAACGATTTGATCGGCCGGACAGTCTTTACCCGGTACATAGTTACCTGTGTAGGTTGGCGTCTCAAAGGTTCCGTCTTCTTTTTTGCCTGGGCGGGCAGCCACAGGGCGCCAGGTACCTTCCGGTGCATACAGAGAGCTGCGGCCATAGGCCTCATCCCAGTTGGCGGTCAAATGATCACGCTGACCACCCTTGAGAGGATCAAACTTCTTGTGCTCTATGATTACCAGGCTGGTGCTCTTATCGCCTGTGTTACCGAAGGTCATCGACGCCGACATTTCATCACGGCCACCCTGAGTTGGGTTAGCGTATTTCAGATCGAATCCAAGACCGTCATAGTTCTTCTTCAGAATGATGTTGATTACACCACCAATGGCATCGGAACCATAGATGGCAGAAGCGCCGTCACGAAGGATCTCAATGCGCTCGATGGCGTCCATAGGGATCAGGTTAAGGTTGGTTGCATCGGCACCAAAAGTGGCTGATGGTGCGATACGGCGGCCGTTGATCAGGGTCAGGGTGCGGTTTGAACCCAGACCACGCATGCCCGAGCTGGCATGGTTACTGGCAGAGCTGCCGGCGTCGCTGATGAAGCTGCCCGCAGTGTTATATGGCATTTGTGCCAGTACCGCAGAAACATCTGTCAGGCCGGTTTTGGCTATGTCTTCAGAACTCATCACAGTTACCGGCAGTGCCGATTCCATGTCGGTACGCTTGATACGTGAACCGGTAACTTCGATGCGCTCCAGTTGTTCGTTTTCGTTGGCTTGAACTGCAGGTAGGCTAAGAGTGGCCGCTGCTGCGCCGCCAAAGAGGGCGAAGCGCACAGCTTTGCTGACACTGAGATTCATCATTTATATCCTTTTATGATATTTATTTTGTCTTTTTGTATTTATTCGAGCCGGCATAGAACAATTCGGCGACAAAATGTAACCATTAAGATACAAATAATACAAGCGGTTAAATGCTTGTTACCCGATTATTTATTGTAATAAAGATGTAATCAGATGTTTTGAAACTATTAAAAAACATCAGCAACCACATTTAAAAACATGATAAAAACATTTGATTAACATTTGCGGGGTTGGTTGAATAAATAATAAGCGGCGCAAAATGCGCCGCTTATTTACCGAATAATATTCAGTTTAAATGAGCTTAGAAGGAATAGCTCAGACTTGTGTAGTAGAAGCGACCGACGTTATCGTACGCTGCAGAACCTGCTGTGGTACCGGTCGTACCATAAGGCAAGTCTTTATCGAACAGGTTATCGATACCGAACTTAAGCGTTATACCGGAATCAAACTGATAACCCACGGCGACATCACTGATGAAGTAATCGTCGTACTGCATGTTTGAACTTGGGTTTGCGTTGCGGGCCAGTTCCTTATCTGTGTACAAGCTGACGTCATTGACGAAACGGGTACGCCAGTAGCTGAGCCAGTTTTCATACTTGTAGTTCAGGGTCAGGTTGGCCTGCCAATCTGCATATCCCAAAGTGCCGGCCAATTCTTCGTAATCGCTGGGATTATCCTGGAAGGAGAAGTTCCGGCGCTTAAGCAGGTGAGTCGCAATCAGGTTGGCACTGAAATCACCACCCAGAATGTCAGTCTTATAAGCCAGATCCAGGTCAACACCAGAGGCCTCCAAGGCTGCAACGTTCAGAGAGTGACTCTGAATCAACGTTATCTGGTGTGAAGATGGGTCACGGGTGATCAGCGCGCAATACTGGTTATCTATACCACTGGTCGAATCCAGGCAGCGATCTATGATGTCCTGAGCCGCAATAGAACTGATGGCATCATCAATCTTGATATTCCAGTAATCGAGTGTCATAGATAGACCTTCGATAAACTCAGGTTGATAGATAAGCCCTACAGTGTAGCTGGTGGACTCTTCAGGTTTCAGTTCCCGGTTACCACTGCTCTTGCCTTCTATGCTTTTGGCATCGTACTGATCATTGAAATCAGTAGGTACACCCAGCGCGGCACAGTTCTTGCGGCGAGTGGAAGAATCGGCCAGGTTATTGAGGTTATCAATACGGCATGAATCATCAACCCGGAAGAAAGTTTGACTTGGGGCACCAAACAGCTCGCTGATATTAGGCGCTCGAATGGCTTCAGCATAGGTACTGCGCATTCTCAACTCGTCGTTGATTTCCCAGCTCAGACCGGCTTTCCAGGTGGTCGCATTGCCAATGGTGCTGTAATCGGCGAACCGTACGGCCAGATCCATATCCAACTGACGGATCAGCGGCAAGTCGGCCAGCAGAGGTATTGATACCTCGGCAAATACTTCCTTGACATCGAAATCACCTTTGTCTTCACCCAAGGCGTTGAAGAATGTGCCTGCAGCATTCTCAGGCTCTTTGATCTCACTCTCTTCTTTGCGGTACTCAACACCGGTAGACAGGCCTACATAACCGGCTGGCAGTTCGAATAGCCCGGAATTGGTGATAGTGCCACCCAAAACGGTTTGCTTGATCACTGCGGTGCCAACAGAAGTGGTATTGATGTAGTCAATGGCTTCCTGGCTTGGGTTACCTGCACCAAAAATGTTGACCGGCACACAACCTTCAGCACGGGCGGTTTCGCTGCGACAGACTATGTTACCGTCGAGCATGACAGCATCGAGGGCATTTTGGTAGTTGGCATAGATGAGGTTATTTTTGTTCACCCGTTCCAGATCTGTCTGGCCATAGATGGCGTACAGGTCATAATCCCAGTCATCAGCCAAGACGCCTTCTAGACCCAGTACGTAGCGCTGGGTTTCACGGGTGTCGTCCTCGACACGTTGGCCCAGGTCGGCCATGAAACGGTTGATGACGATTGAATCCAGTGGCTGAGGGTTACCGTCCGCATCCTTGTTGCTCTTCATCAGAGCAACAAGGTTGGGATCCAGATAAGGGTTATCAACCTTAATTGTGTTTACCTTGTTGCCAAAGAAGAAGGCAGGCTGACCATAATCACTGGCCTGACTGTTGACATATTTGGCCTCAAAGTAGAGGTTCATATCGTCATTCAGCTGATAATTGCTCTTCAGGTTGAGGTTATAACGCTTGAATTCTGGTTGCAGATCTTCAAACTGTCTCAAGTTGGTGAAGTCACAGTCGACACAATAGTTCCCATCAACTTTAGGGCCGATGTAGACATCACGGATAGTCCCGTCTGGATTGAAGGTCTTCCAACCATCCAGGAAGAAGGTACCGGCGTTGCTGATCTTATAATGTCCGCCGTTTGGCAGGAAATACTTGTCTGGATCAGACGGATCATTGGAATCGATATAGTTACCGTCGGCATCCTTGGGTCTGTTGGTATTTTTCAGACTGGTAAATGAGGTTTTGGTTTGATCACGATCGAAAGCTCTGAGTCTATCTTGAGCGCTGTATTCTGCGGCGAAGGCGATATTACCGCGACCATCATTGATATCTGTACCGTAAGAAAGCGAAACTCTGTCTTTACCAAAACCACTGTCATCGGCCCGACCTTTGATAGCGGAAATATCCAAGCCGACAATGTCTTTTTTCAGAATGAAGTTAACTACGCCTGTTACTGCATCTGCACCATAAATAGCAGATGCACCACCCGTAATGACTTCCACTTTTTCGACCCAGGCACTCGGAATCGTGTTTACGTCAACCGAAGAGCTTCCCGCTGAGCTGGCAACATGGCGTTTACCGTTAACCAGCACCAAGGTTCTGTCGGTACCCATGGTACGCAGATCCAACAGGTTGGCTCCGGCAGTACCAATGTAACGTCCAGAGTTGGCAAGAGAATAGGTGTTACCTAGAGCAGGCAACTGGTTGAGGGCTTCACCTATGTTGGTAACACCGGTAGACAGAAGTTCTTCACCCGAAATTACTGTCACCGGGGTAGGGGCCACGGCACCTTCACGTACGATACGTGAGCCAGTGATAGAGATACGCTCAACGGCAGAATTAGCCGTTTGCTGATCTTGTTCTGCCGACAATGCTGGTGCGGAATAAGCTGCAGTTGCAACACCACCAATTAACGCAAAGCGCACTGCTTTGGCTAATTTAGAATTAGCTTGCATTATTTTCTCCCTGATACTTATGTGTGTTTTTATTTTTTTCATCCGAATTAATTAAAAAATGTTTCCGGATGTATCAGGAATATAACCTTAGTGAAATAAAAAGTGCAACAAGGATAATGCAGATGTAATTAAATTATACTGAAACCAAATATGCCCATCTTGTTATCATAAATATAACGTACAGCGTTTATTTGTTGTGGCTCTCGATCTTGCTGACTAATTAGTCACATTAATTAGCAAACTATTCTATGTTGTAAATTTATGTGGAGCTAAATGTTTTATTAATGTTTAAACTTGTTCGTAGTGAAGAGTTGAATTTGCTTTGTCTAGGAGCTTGAGTAGATTTCAATGGACCATTGAAGATCCAATAAATCGCAAAAGCGTGATTTGCGTCACGCTTTTGCGGGTTTATGTGTATGGGAATTTCAGTTTCCCAGAGACCAGGGGCGGTAGTGTCTGAGGTAACTGATAGCGACGAAGCCGACAATAGCACTGGCTATCACAAGCTCAATATTGCCAAGTAGCGCCAGTGGCCGGTGCAGCGATTGCAGCATGGGTTGGCTGTTGCACCAGGCGGCTGTTTTCAGTAGGGCTGTGGCTCCTATCACCATGGGGAAGGTGTAGGCAGCAAACCCAGGGCTGAAAGGGAGGCGCAGCAAGTGCAGGAAGGCCAGATAGATGACCAGGGTCATCAGCAGGGCCAGACTCAGCAGCAGTGCGACCAACCAAAGCTCAGGCTCCGGGGTCAGGGTCAGATAGCCGGCCAGAGACAGGCTGGCCGGTGCTGCCAGAATCGCTATGGTCGGCTTGGCTGCATCAGCGACCGGATTGCAGAAGATCAAGCGATAGAGCATCACAGGCAGCATCACCAAGTAACTGACCAAGCCGAACATCAGAATGATGTGAGCGATTTGGGCGCCTACCTCGCCGGCTTCGGCGCCGGGAAAGGTCACGGCGGCCACCACCATGCCGATAGGGGGCACAAACCAACTGGGCACCATATGCTCCAGGTTGAAGTCCATTGCTCTATGCAGCACAAAGGCCGCCAGTAAACAGCAGTGAATGGCGATAGCCGTCAACCAGATCAGGAAGCCACACAAAGGAAGATGGATCCCTACGGCTTTGGAGATCACCATCAGTGCCATGGCAAAGGTGGGCAGCACACTGCCGACCACAGGGTGGCGCAGTTCTTCATTCAGTAATTCAGGATGCAGAATGAATTTGACTGTCAGCAGAGACAGTAATATGCCGGCAATCGCCGCGCCCAATGCCAGGCCGGGAAATTCTGCTGACACGTTTTCCCAGGCCCAGCCCAGGCTGGCGATAGCCAGCGCCAATCCGGCCAGTGGGCTTGGCAGCCGCCTGAAGGCGGCTTTACTGAATTTGGACTCGCGAGTGCTGAGTTCTTCAGTGGTAGTGGCAACGAGTTTCATACTGTGACCTCTAGATTCCGATTTGATGGTCCTAGTCTAAAACCGGCCTTTGATTAATAAAATTGAAATTAAATTATTCATCGATTCAAATTTATTTAAGCTTGCAGCGTAGCAGAGTATGCCCAAGCCCTATGTCATCGATATCTTCATCGACATAGAAACCTGCCTGTTGCAGTAGTTTCAGCAGTATCTTGGAGTGATACATGCGACTGTTGCCATTGGCCATGGCGGTGAAGTAGAGCGAGGTGGCATTGACACAGTAGGCGGAGGCGGCATTGGGCTGCCTGTCCCAGAAGGTTTCCAGAATGCAGAGCTCGGCTGTCGCCGGCATGGCTTTGGCACAAGCCTGCAGGATGGCCAGGATTTGTGCCTCGCTGAAACAGTCGAGGAATTGGCTCATCCAATAGAGATCGCCGTCGGTCACAAAGGGGCCGTCCGGGGCTAGCAGATCGCACGCCAGGCCGGATATCCGCCCGCTCAAACCTGCGGCTTTTGCTGCCTCGGCGGCCAGCTCAAGCTGGGGAGCAAGATCCATTATGGTTACCCGGCACTGTGTGTTGTAGCCAGCACATTTCAAGGCCCATTTGCCGGTATTGCCACCGATATCCACCAAATGAGCCGGCCCTTTGGCAAATATGCGCGGCATCAGGCTGTCAAAGGCGTGATCTGAATAATAGTGATCGAAGGCGAACCAGCTGTGTTTGGCTTCTGTCGGTAACTGGCTCAGGGCTGGGTAAATAGTTGGCCAATCGCCGAATACTTTCAGTCCCTCGGGAGAGCCTTGCTCCAGCGCCTGTTGCAGATGAAACAGGCCTTGGTAACAGATGTCGTGGATAAAATTGAGGTTGGTGGCGGCCATATCGTCATGCAGCAGAAACCAGCCTGTCTTGTCGAGAATGTAATTGTCTCCCTTGTGCCAAACTAGCCCCATGGAGAGCGCCATATCGAGCAGAACGCCCAGGGCATATTCTGTCAGCCCGGTTTGTTCTTTGAGTATCTCAAGGCGTATGCCCTCATCGCCTGCGGCATCTATATGCTTGAGGATGTCGAACTGCAGCAGGCAGCGGGTCACCTGAAAACTGACCGGAGCGAAGGCGATTTTTTGTGCTTCAAATTTGGCTTCGAAGGCACTGAGTTTGGCGGGTTCACTGAAAAAGGGCATTGTCTTGGGAGCCGTGGGAAAGGTTCAAAAAAAGCCTTTATGGCCCAAAGCCCAAGTCAAGTACAGGCCAGTTGCATAAAACTTTGATCAAGAGGGCAAATATGTGGTTATTACCGCTTTTGATTTCAGGACGAGACGTTGGCATAAAAAAGCCCTCGTCATTAGACAGGGCTTTCAAGTTGCGGTTTATGCTTACTTATTGCACGTTTTCCTGATCGCCGAATTGGCCGACAAACAGGGCCGAGGACAGATAACGCTCGGCGGCAGATGGCAGGATCACCACTATATTTTTGTCTGCAAATTCTGGCAGGGCGGCGATGCGGTTGGCGGCAACGACGGCGGCACCGGAGGAGATCCCCACCAAAATGCCTTCTTCTTTCATCAGCCTGTGAGCCATCTCTATCGCTTCGTCATTGGTGACCAGCTCTACCTTGTCAATCAGCTCCAGATCCAGGTTACCCGGAATAAAGCCGGCGCCTATGCCCTGGATCTTGTGCGGACCCGGCTGCACAGGTTGGCCCGCCAGAGTCTGGCTGATCACTGGTGAGTCGGCTGGTTCAACGGCCACAGCAGTGATCGCCTTGCCTTGAGTGTTCTTGATATAACGGCTCACCCCTGTAATGGTGCCGCCGGTACCGACACCGGCAACAAATACATCGATTTGACCATCGGTATCGTTCCAGATCTCAGGACCTGTGGTTTTTTCGTGGATCTCAGGATTGGCCGGGTTGTCAAACTGCTGCAGCAGCAGATATTTATCCGGCGCCGATTGGCGGATTTCCTCGGCCTTTTCGATGGCCCCTTTCATGCCCTTGGCACCATCAGTCAGTACCAGGTTGGCGCCCAGTGCCTTGAGCAGCTTGCGGCGCTCGAGACTCATGGTGTTGGGCATGGTCAGAGTCAACTTGTAACCTCGGGCGGCGGCAACATAGGCCAGCGCAATACCCGTATTTCCCGAGGTGGGCTCAATCAGCTCTTTGTCTTTGGTCAACAGGCCTTTTTTCTCGGCGTCCCAAATCATATTGGCACCAATACGGCATTTGACACTGAAGCTTGGGTTACGGGCTTCTACCTTGGCCAGCACCTTGCCGTTGCTGACGCGGTTAAGACGAACTAGTGGAGTGTTACCAATGGTGTAGGAATTGTCTTCGAAAATTTTGCTCATGGCTTGCTGGCCTCCTTTGATTGCATCCCTAAAGCATAATCTCCATGAGATCAAAGAGAAGTGAATCTTTGTTCTTCTTTATTCTTTTTAGTTATTACATGAATCTCTGTTATTCGTAACTTCGGAGTAAGCCAGTTTAGCTTTATGTTAATCTCAACGCCAATTCGACGTTAACCAAAAATCAACATTCTATTCCAAATAGGAGAGCAGGCTTGGATCATAACTTCAATGCCGAGGAGGCAAATCCGAATCGAGCCGGGGAACAGAGCGGCTTTAAGCTGTATCCGGGCAAAGATCCCCGCAGCATAGTGACACCGGCCGCATTCAGTGTGGCGCCGGAGCTACTCTACACCCCCTTGGCAAAGCCTTGGAAACGGGCACTGGCTATCACGATAGACGGTTTGTTGATAGCAGTACTGGCCGAACAGGCCGGCCCGCTGTTTGTGCTTTTGGTCTGCGGTGCCGCAGATGATAAAAGTCAACGGCCTGCAAGAGCGTCGCGATAATGAAATTCAGGGGCAGACACTGCTGACCTTGACGCCGCAGCTGTTGCGTTTGAGTTTGTGTGAGGACAAGGCCTGTGCCCAACATGAAGCGGGTTTGCTGGTCAATGCCGCGGCTGAGGCAGGGCTGTCACGTACCCAGGCCGAGACCATGCTGCAAGGTGCATTGGATAACTTGCCGCTTGCTTCAGCCGATATTGCGGCGATAAATGCAGACTTGATGCCGCAGTTGGCTTCAATGAGGCCCGAGTCTGTAGCGGCACTCAATGCACAGACTAACGCACAAACCGATGCAAAAAACGATGCGAAAATCGACACACAAACCAAGCCGGCATCTGCCGAAGACGACTCAAGACAGGGAGCTGAAGAGGACGAGCAGGAGGAAGAAACACAATACAGTTTGCTCGCTTGGGCCAAGGGGATGCTCAATGACCTCGGGTTTGGATTTGGCTGGGCGGCATTCTATTTTACCTTGTTCACTGCCTGGTTCGATGGTCAGACTTTAGGCAAAAAAATCATGCGGTGCGGGTGATTGCCCTCGGAGGTGGTAAGCTTTCCCTATGGGACGCCTTTGGCCGTTACGGGGGATACGGTGCAGGCTTTGCCACTGGACTGCTGGGTTTCTTGCAGATTTTTTGGGATGCCAACAGGCAAGCCATCCAGGATAAGATCTCAGCAACAGTTGTTATCGATCTGAGTAAGCCACGCATGAGTCCAACAGAGACTGTGCTGCAGGCGGATCCGGTCACAAAACAATAAGAAGGTAGTTTATGAAGGATGCGATTGTCATTTCCGGTACCGGGCTGTTTACCCCTCCGGAAGGAATAACCAATCAAGAACTGGTGGACAGCTTCAATCAGTATGTTGACCTGTTCAATACCGAGAACCGTGCCCAGATAGATCTTGGCCATGTGGCGGCGCTGAATTACTCATCGAGTGAATTTATCGAGAAAGCGTCAGGCATCAAACACAGATTTGTGATGGTCAAAGAGGGGATCTTGGATCCTGAAGTCATGATGCCGCTGATCCCTGAGCGTGCCAGCGACAGCCTGTCACTGCAGGCTGAAATGGGCTTGCATGCGGCCAAGCAAGCGCTTGATAATTCCGGCCTCAAGGCGGATGACATTGACTTGGTGATAGTCGCCTGTGCCTACACCCAGCGGGCCTATCCGGCGATGGCGATTGAAATTCAACAAGCCCTCGGTACCCGGGGTTATGGCTTTGACATGCAGGTCGCCTGTTCCTCAGCGACTTTTGCCCTGGTAACAGCGGCCAATGCCATTCGCAGTGGTAGCGCCGGGCGCGTGTTGGTCATCAATCCTGAGATATGTTCGGCTCAGGTTAATTATCGAGACCGCGATAGCCATTTTATTTTCGGTGATGTGGCCACAGCCTTGGTATTGGAGCCGGCCGCGACTTGCCGCGCCCAGCAAGCCTTTGAAATTCTGTCGAGCCGCTGCTTTACCCATTACTCGAACAATATCCGCAGCAACTTTGGTTTCCTTAACCGTTGTGATCCGGCTACTTCCGGCGAGGCAGATAAGCTGTTTCATCAACAGGGGCGCAAGGTCTTTAAAGAGCTGCTGCCCATGATATACCAGCATTTGGATGCGCAGCTCGAAGAAGCAGGTATCACGCCGGAGCAGTTCAAGCGTCTGTGGCTGCATCAGGCCAATATCAATATGAACCAGTTTGTGGTGAAAAAGCTCCTGGGTGAAACACCCGAGCCTTTGAAGGCGCCCGTGGTGCTGGATCAATACGCCAACACGGCATCGGCCGGCTCGGTAATCGCTTTCCATAAATATCACCAGGACTTCAAACAGGGGGAGTTGGGCCTGTTGAGCTCCTTCGGTGCGGGTTACTCCATCGGCAGTTTAATTCTGCGTGCCTGTTAAGACAGAGCTTTCCTCAGCAATAAAAATGCCTGCAACTGCAGGCATTTTTGTGTCTCAATTGGCCTTATGGAGCTTAATCTGGTGCTATGGCCGGATTGCGATAGGCTTCGCGATACTTGTCGACCCACATGGAGGTGGCACCGCAAATGGCAACCGGCATTACGATAAAGTTGACAATAGGGATCATGGAAAACAGGGTGACGGCGGCGCCGAAGCTCATACTGCTGCCCTTGGTATTTTTCAGGGCAAACTTCATCTCTTTGAACGCCACCTTGTGGTTATCGAAAGGATAGTCACAGTATTGGATGCTCATCATCCAGGCACTGAAGATAAACCAGACCACAGGGAAAACGGTTTGGCCAATCACAGGAATAAAAAACAGCAGTAAGATCAGTATGGCTCGCGGCAGGTAATACACCAGCTTTTGCCATTCGCGGCCGAGGATCCGCGGCAGATCCTTGATTAAATCCAAGGTGCCGCCGGTATTGAGCGGCTTGCCGGTCAGTAGTTGCTCCACCTTTTCGGCCAACAGGCCGTTAAATGGCGCTGCCAGCCAGTTCATCACAGAGCTGAAGATAAACGACAGCAGCACCAGCAGGGTGATAATCGCCAGTGGCCAGAGGATCACATTAAGCCAGCTGAGGTAGTCGGGCAGTTGGCCTTCGAGCCAGGCAAACACATTCCCCAGTTGGCCTATGGCAAAATAGATGACTCCGGCAAACAACAGCAGGTTGATCATCAGCGGAGTAAACACAAAGCTGCGCAAGCCCGGACGTTTGATTAGGCTAAAGCCTTCGAGAAAATAGTTGACGCCGCTCTTGGCGGGTCTTGAAGATGCGGACATGTACCACTTACTCTCAATAAAAGAACACTTAGGGCCGATTTTGAGCAACCAAGGCCACGAAAACAAGGGAAAAACGCAGCCAAGGGAATAAAAAGCGTTACAAAATGCGGCCCGCTTTGCTAAAGTGACAGCGCTTATACAGCTTATTGGGCCAGGACGGCGGCGTTTCAATCAGGCTATTGAATTCCCTTCAGGATTGGCCCGCAAAACAAAAACAATCGGCACTGACATCCAACGGCAAATATGAGACTCAAACAGATAAAACTCGCTGGCTTCAAGTCATTTGTCGATGCTACCAAAATCCCTTTTCTCAATCCGCTGACGGCCATTATCGGCCCCAATGGCTGCGGTAAATCCAATGTGATTGATGCCGTGCGCTGGGTGCTGGGTGAAAGCTCGGCCAAACACCTGCGCGGTGACTCCATGGCCGATGTTATCTTTAACGGCTCCAGTGCCCGTAAGCCTGTTTCTGTCGCCGGCGTTGAGCTGGTATTCGACAACGCCCTTGGGCGTATCGGCGGCCAGTATGCCAACTACGGCGAAATTTCCGTCAAGCGCCAGGTCTCCCGCGATGGCGAAGCCCTTTATTTTCTCAACGGTCAAAAATGCCGCCGCAAGGATATTACGGATATCTTTATGGGCACCGGCCTTGGGCCGCGCAGCTACGCCATCATAGGCCAGGGCACCATCTCCCGCTTGATAGAATGCAAACCGCAGGAACTCAGGGTCTTTATCGAAGAGGCCGCAGGCATCTCCCGTTATAAAGAGCGGCGCAAGGACACGGAAAACCGTATTCGCCATACCCGTGAAAACCTTGAGCGCCTGGGGGATATTCGCTCCGAGCTTGGTAAGCAACTGGATAAGTTGACGATTCAGGCTCAGGCCGCCAAACGCTATCGGGAATACAAGCAAAGTGAGCGGCGCTTGCATGCCGAACTCTTGGTGATGCGTTTTTTGGAGCTCAATGATCAGGCCGAGGCGCAAAACAGCGAGATAGAAAGGCTGGAGACCGAGCTGGCCCAGCAACAGGCGCAGAAACAAGAGTTGGAGTTGAGCCTGACTCGGCAAAAGCTGGCTCAGGATGAACTCAGTGAAAAGGAGCAGCGCCAGGTTGCCGATTTTTATCACAACAACACTGAAATCGCCCGTATCGAGCAGCAGCTCAAGTATCTCAAAGAGCGGGATAAACAGCAGGCATCTGAATTGGGTGCGCTGCAACAGCAAATCGCCACATTGAATGAACAGTTGACTCAGGCCAAGCAGCAGGAGCAAACCCTGGATGACAGTTTGCAGCAACATTTGCCGCGCCAGGAAGAACTGGAAGAGCAGCAGTTTGAACTGAGCCAGCAGTATGAATCGGCGCTCTCGCAAAGTGAAAGCCTTGCCGGCGAGTTGCAACAGGCGGTGACTGCGGTCAGAGATATCAAGCATCAACAGGAGCTGGCCGCCACCCGGGAGCAGCATCTTAAGCAGCAACATGCCCAGCGCAGCGAGCAGCTTGATAAGCTCAGTGCAAGATTGCAGCAACCTGAGGCCGATAGCAGGGCAAACCCGGCTGAGCTTCAGCAGCAGGTCAGCTTGTGTGAGTCACAATTGGTGGAAGCTAAAGCCGATGTCGAACGGCATGGCGCAGAGTTGACCAAGGCCCAGAACGCGTTGGAGCAGGCAAGACAAGCGGAGCAGCAGTTGGTGCAGCGCCGCTCGGGGCTAACTGGCCGCCTGGAGCTGATAAGTCAGTGGCTCGAAGGCGCCGCTCAAGCAACGCAAGAAACACAAACTGCCTTGACTCAGCTTTGGCAGGAAATTCAGGTTGAGGCCGGTTGGGAGCAGGTGGTTGAGGCCTGGCTTGGCCCCTTGATGCGTGCCGCTGTCTATCCTGACTCCAAACCATTTGATGGCAAAGGTTTTGCTCATACTCGTCGCCAAAGTTGGGGGCCGGTCAGCGCTGGTGTCAACTTAAGTCCCTGGCTTAACAGGGTGCGCTGGGCCGAGTCGGCGCAGCAGGCATCGAACTTGCTCGAGCAGGGGCTGGCAGAGGGGGAGCTAATCCTCTGCCGCGATGGCAACCTTTTTGCGCATGATGTAAAGCTGACGCTCGCCGAGGATGGCCAGTCATTGGTGAAGCTGACCGCCGAGCAGGGCGCCATTCAGGCTGAGCTCGATAAGCTTGCAAGCGAGAGCCGGCAGGCGCAGCAACAAACCACTGCGGCTCAGGATAGGTTCAACGAATTAAGGCAGGCTCAGCAGCTCAAGTCCGAGGCGCTACAGCAACAGCAACTGGCGTTGACCCGCGCTGTGATGGCTTGTGAGGCGGCCACCGAGCAGGCGGCACGCGAACTCAGACAAAGGCAACAGATAGAAGCGGAAATCGCCGAGTTGAAAGAGCGACTCGAGCAGGAGCAGTTTGAGCTGGAGACGCTGATTGAGAGTCAGTTTGCTGCCGATGATACTCTGTATGAGCGCCAACGGCAGGAGCGATTGCTGAGTGAGCGCCACAATGAGGCCAATCAGCAAAAAAACAGCCTTAAAGTCAGCCTGAGCGAACTCGAGCGCCAGTTAAAAACCTTGAATGGGACTCTGGCGGAGCAGAAAACCGCCTTGGCGTTGGCATCGCAGCGGCGTAAACAGTTGACCGAGCAGTTGCAGCAGGCCGAGCACAAGCGCAGGGAATTGCTGGATAAACCGCAGCAAGATGCAGATAGTGCCGAGCTGCAACCGCTGGAGCAACGCCTGGAAGGATTGCTTGCGCAGCAACACGGGATGCAGACGGAGCTTGAGCGCACCCGGGCCCAACTTGCCGAGCAGCAACAGCAGTTGGATAGTACAGCTTTAAAGCAAAAACAACAGCTTGGACAACTGGAGCACTTGACTCAGACAATCAGCACGTTAAAGTTACGTCGCGAGGGATTGAAAGGTCAGGCCGACAGCCAATTGGCGCAGCTCAGCGAGCAACAGATCAAGCTGCATGAAGTGGCGGCAAACCTGCCGGATGAGGCGGAAATAACGCCCTGGCAGGACCAGCTGGAATCGGTTCGGCGCAAGATAAGTCGCCTCGGCGCCATTAACTTGGCGGCCATTGAAGAGTATGAGCAGCAAAAAGAGCGGAAGGCTTATCTCGATGCCCAGGATGAAGATCTCAACAAGGCGCTGGCCAGTCTCGAAGAGGCGATCCGCAAGATAGACAGGGAAACCCGCAGTCGCTTCAAGGCGACTTTTGAGCAGGTCAATGCCGGACTGGGCGAGTTGTTTCCCAAGGTATTTGGTGGCGGCAGTGCCTATTTGGCACTGACAGATGATGATTTGCTCGATACCGGAGTGACCATCATGGCCCGGCCACCGGGTAAGAAGAACAGCACGATTCATCTACTTTCGGGTGGAGAAAAGGCACTGACGGCTTTATCATTGGTGTTTGCGATTTTCAGGCTCAATCCGGCGCCTTTTTGTATGCTGGATGAGGTCGATGCACCCTTGGATGACGCCAACGTCGACAGATTCTGCCGCCTTTTGCAGGAGATGTCGGACAGCGTACAGTTTATCTATATCAGCCACAATAAACTCACCATGGAGATGGCTGATCAGTTGATAGGTGTCACTATGCATGAGCCGGGTGTCTCTCGCATAGTCGCAGTCGATATTGAAGAAGCGGTGGCTATGGCCGACGCCGGATAACCATAGGAAAACAGGTAACCAATGGAAAATTTGCAACTGGTATTGTTTGTGTTGGGTGCGATTGCCATCATCGCCGTGCTGGTTCACGGTTTCTGGTCTATCCGCAAACAACAGCCCAAGTCGCTGAAAGAAAATCCGCTGACAGGTTTCTACAAGGACCAGGCCCGGCGTGACAGCGAAGGTTTCGATGCCGATGGAATTGGTGAGGTGAGGGTGCGTAAAGTTTCGCCGGACGAGAAGCCACCCAAGCTCAAGAGCAGCAAGTTGCGTAAACCTGGTTTCCAGCCGCCTCAGCAGGATGAAGTTGAAGGCGAACAGTCGTTTTCCCTCTCAGGCGCCAAACCCGAGCCGAGAGTGAACAGCAAGCCACAACGGCAAGAGCCTGTGTTGCATATCGATGATGAAGAAGATACTGCCGAAATGCAGATGGAGCTTGGGCTGGGCGCGGATAATCACAGCGACACTCAAACCACAGCCCAGGCCGGTCATCAGGTAAACAGCCAGCCAGAGCCACAACTTGCCACTGAACAACAGACCCGCGAGCAGGCCAAGGAAGAATCGCGCCACGATGAGTTGCCCGATCCCACAGATGTTTTGGTACTGCATGTGGTTGCCAAAGAGGGCGAGAGCCTCAGCGGCGCTGAGCTGCTGCCTTGCCTGTTGGCACTGAACTTCAAGTTTGGTGACATGAACATTTTCCATCGCCATGAAGACAACGCCGGCACAGGTCGGGTGCTGTTTTCCCTGGCCAACATGGTTAAGCCCGGGGTGTTTGACCCGGACAACATGGAGCAGTTCAACACTCAAGGGATAGTTCTGTTTATGACCTTGCCTTGTCACGGCGATCCACTGATGAACTTTTCCATCATGCTCAATTCCGCCCATCAATTGGCGGATGATCTTGGTGCCGATCTGCTGGACGGCCAGCGTCAGCCATGGCATCAGGACACCAAACAAGCTTACCTGGGCCGTATTCGGGCTCAGGGCTGATATCCATCAGGGAGCCTGTGTGAGTCTCTCTATCCAAGGCCGCCTCTGCGGCCTTTGTTTTGTGCGGAATTTTTATGCAAGCCATTGAAAACGAAATTGATCAGCTGATAAGTACCATTAACGAGCACAACATTCGCTACTATGTGGATGACAACCCCAGCATTCCCGACGCTGAATATGACCGCCTGATGCAGCGGCTCAAGACGCTGGAGGCCGAGCACCCTGAACTGCAACGCAGCGACTCTCCAAGCCTCAGAGTCGGTGGTCTGGCGCTGGCCAAGTTTGAACAGGTGACTCACCTCAAACCTATGCTCAGTCTGGACAACGCCTTCAGTGAAGAAGACTTTGCCGCCTTCCATAAGCGGGTGACTGACAGAGTCGGCGAATTCAGCTATTGCTGCGAGCCCAAGCTCGATGGTCTGGCGGTCAGTATCCTCTATCGCGATGGCGTGCTGGAGCGCGCCGCCACCCGGGGCGATGGCGCGGTCGGTGAAGATATTACCGAAAACGTTCGTACCATTCGGGCGGTGCCGCTGAAACTCAGGGGCGATGATTATCCGCCGCTGTTGGAAGTGCGCGGTGAAGTATTCATGCCCAAGGCGGCCTTCGAGGCGCTCAACGAGCGCAACCGGGTCAAGGGAGACAAGCTGTTTGTCAATCCGCGTAATGCCGCCGCCGGCAGTTTGCGGCAGCTGGACTCCAAGATCACTGCCTCTCGGGCACTGGCGTTTTACGCTTATGCATTGGGTGTGGTTGAGCCGGAATCTTTCCCGCTGGCGGACACCCATCTTGGGCAGTTACAGCAGCTTAAAACCTGGGGATTGCCGGTCAGCAGTGAGATCCGCCTTGCCAAGGACCTCAGCGAAGTGGATGACTACTACCGGGATATTATGGCGCGCCGCAGTGCTTTGGCTTATGAAATCGATGGTGTGGTATTCAAGGTCAACAGCATAGAAGCGCAGCAGACACTGGGATTTGTCTCCCGAGCACCGCGCTGGGCTATCGCCTATAAGTTTCCGGCCCAGGAAGAGATGACTCTGCTCGAAGGGGTCGACTTTCAGGTAGGCCGCACCGGCGCCGTGACACCGGTCGCCAGGCTCAAGCCTGTGTTTGTCGGTGGGGTGACAGTTTCCAACGCCACTTTGCACAACGCCGACGAAATCGCCCGCCTTGGGGTCAAAGTTGGCGATACTGTGATCATTCGCCGCGCCGGTGATGTTATCCCGCAAGTGGTTGCCGTGGTGCCGGAAAAAAGACCTGAGGATGCCAAAGAGATCAGTTTCCCGGAGCAATGCCCGGTTTGTGGCTCTCAGGTGGAACGCCTCGAGGGGGAAGCCGTGGCCCGCTGCACCGGTGGCCTGTTCTGCGAAGCGCAGCGCAAGGAAGCCATCAAACACTTTGCCTCCCGCAAGGCGCTGGATATAGACGGCATGGGCGACAAGATAGTCGAGCAGCTGATCGATAAGGAGCTGGTGGAGAGCCCGGCGGATCTGTTCTCACTCACGGCTTCGGCCTTGACCATGCTGGAGCGGATGGGGCTCAAGTCGGCCACCAATCTGGTGCAGGCCATAGAAGCAGCCAAACAAACAACCCTGGCCAAGTTTCTCTACGCTTTGGGGATCCGTGAGGTGGGTGAATCCACCGCTGCCAACCTGGCACGGCACTTCAAAGAGCTGGATGCCCTGAAGCAAGCGAGTGTCGAGCAGCTTATTGAAGTGGAAGATGTCGGTGCCATAGTGGCTCAGCATGTGGCGCACTTCTTTGCTCAGCCCCACAACCTTGAAGTGATAGATAAACTGCTGGCCGCCGGGGTGACCTGGCCGGCCATCGAAGCGCCGTCTGAAGACGAGCAACCGCTCAAGGGGCAGACCTGGGTATTGACCGGCACCCTGAGTCAGATGAGCCGCACTGACGCCAAGGCGCAGCTGGAGGCGCTCGGCGCCAAAGTGTCCGGCAGTGTTTCCAAGAAGACAGACTGCGTGGTGGCCGGCGAGGCCGCTGGATCCAAATTGACCAAGGCCAATGAGCTGGGGGTCAAGGTGTTGGATGAAGCCGGCCTGCTGGCGCTGCTGCAGCCCTGAGCTTTATTTCTCTGTTTAAGCCCCGCCAAGCTGCGCAACGTAGATCAGATAAGGATCGGTTGACCGAACCTCCTGATGAGAGACAATCGGAAACCTGTTTGTAGGTTTCCGATTTTTTATGTCTATTCAAAACTGCTTTGCCGACTTTGGTTATAACTTGGTGTGACGAGAAGCGAGCCAAGCGGCAGTAGAGCATGGTCGAATGCCCAATGAAATCAGCTTTAAGTACGCTTGTCAGTTCATCGCAAGTCAGCTCAAAGTCATGAGCAAAGCGGTGTCACCAGGTAATACGCCGAAGCGTCTAAACAGTCTGCGAGGAGACTTGTCCATCCTTTTTATAGACAAACGCCCTAAGCCAAATCGGCCTAGGGCGGTAAAAATATCAAAGACCCGATATCCTGTTAATCACAAGGCAGCTCCGCTTATCTGATCTACGTTGCGCCAAGCTGCGGGGCTTTTTTATGTTCACTTAGCATCAACTGACCCGAGTTGATAAGGACTCTTAACATTTCAGACTCAAAAAAGCCAAACAGTCTGTTCAGGCCCCCCTTATTTAGCTTATTTGCCTTACACAACTTGAATTGCGCCGCCGCAGGACCCACCTCATTGTTTTGGAAGATGCTTCGGACTCAAGGCCTGTAGGTTCATCTGCCTAGAAGCCGGAGTCAGTCACAAGCGTGAGTGCTTTCGGTTATTTTTTATGATGGCTGCGCCAGGCCCTGTCTGGGTGAGTCACAATGATGGAATTCTGCCCTTGCTTAAATTTGAACATGTACGCTGGCTCGACAATAACGGTCATATCAAGCCGCCGTTACTGCTTTACATCATAGTGCTGTTTCTGGCCCGTGGCTGGTGTGTGTTTGCCGCGTCCCTTACCCAGGCCAGCGACAGGGCCGCTTTGGTGCGGCTATTTTATCCGGAAAAGAGCGACTTCCTATTGGCTCTGGCCGCCGGCGCCGGCGCCTTGCTGGTCTATGGTTTGATCGTGGCGGAACGTAAACGGGTATTTGAGGTGGTGATCCCACTATTTCGGCAAATTCGTTGGTGGTTGGCGCTGTTGCTGGGGATAGACGGCATGTTGCTTATTCAGCGTCTTGGTCACAGCGACTGGCTGTTCAGTTGGAATCTGGCGCTGGATGCTTTGCTGCTGTTCTGGTCTTTGCTGTACCTCGCCAAGTCGGCTCATTTGCGCCACTATTTGAACGACTGGCAAAAACAAGACAAGTTGGAGTGACATACAAGGCAAGGTTGGCGGTTTTTTGCTATATAAAACAGAGACCCATTGGCATATTTCGGCTTAAAGAGTTATCAATTGCAGCCATTTTGGATGAAATATGAACAGAAAAGGGCTTCAGCAGCCGTTTAGGAACTAAAACACTGTCAAATATGCTGTTTTTGTCATAAATTTGGCGCTGAAGTCTTACGCTTGGTTTTCAATGGTCTATAGTTAAGACTCTTGGGTATTGGTTTTTTAAAACCTTGTTTATCAAGTTGTTCTCTGGAGAAACTTTGAGTGGCCAAAGCTGAAAGGATCCATCTCCCGCTGTCACGCCTGCAAACCGGCATTACAGTCAAGTTGCCTCTGTCCTGGACAGATCATCCCTTTTTGTTCAATCGTATAGAAATCAAAGATGCCAGCCAGATAGAGATGATCCGTAATCTCGGGGTGCCCTATGTCATCTTGCTCTCCGACGAGGAGCTGCTCAATGATGTGATTGAAGAGGGAGACGAGGCGCAGCAGGCAACAGAGCAAACAAAGGACAATAAACCGGATCCCAAAGCCTCTGCCCGCAAGGCGATACGCAAGAGCCAGGGGCGTTTTTTGAATGCCATTAATGACAGTCGTACCGTGGTCAGTAAGTTGGTGTCCGATCCCGAAGGCGCCGTTCGTGAAGCCTCAGCTCTGGTAGAGCTGATGCTGGAGCATCTGTTGGAATCCGATAATCCCAAGTTGGCCTTGGTGTCCAGTGGTGAAGGTGCTCCCAGCGTGACTCAGCACGGGATATCGGTGGCGGTACTGGCCTTGATGATCGGTCATTCGCTTGAGTTGTCCAAGGACAAGCTGAGGGACATCGCTCTGGGGGCACTGCTGCACGATATAGGCAAACTCAAGGTGCCCGATGCCATCAGGCGCAAGCGCGGCCCCTTGAGCCCCCATGAAAGCAATTTTCTCTCCATGCATCCCAATTTTGGCTATGACATGCTCAAGCGCAGTGGCCTGTTCGGCAATGAGGTACTGCATATAGTGATGCATCACCATGAGTTTATCGATGGCTCAGGCTACCCCGATGGGCTCAAGCTGGCCAAGCTGCCCCTGACCACTCAGATAGTGGCACTGGCCAATGACTATGACAGCCAATTGGCGCGTCAGGAGATGGTGTCACCGCAAATTGCCCTGGGTTATCTGTTTAAAAATAGGGTCGGCCAACATCAGGAGCAGTTGATTTCGGCGCTGGTCAAGGTGCTGGGTATATATCCGCCTGGCACCCTGGTGAGTCTGTCTGACAACAGTGTCGGCAAGGTGATGATGACGACTGCAGAGGTGCGACAACCCCAGGTCTGGGCCTGTAAACGCGATGGCAGCGAGCCGAAGTTGCGCTTTCTGATGGATGAGGAGGTCAGCGTGGAGGCCGTGCTCAAGTCTGATGAACTGACCGAAGGCGCCTCAAAAACCCTGCAAACCGGTGCCAGCATCAGTTTCTATTTCAGCGCCCTGGAATAGCTTGCAACCCGCTTTCTCTTGCCGTGAGCGGCCAAAGTTTGGCCACTCATAGGCCCACCTCTGGTTTTTATTGTTATTTGTCTTATGCTTGAGCTCGGTTTACAACGGAGTAGGGCGATGAAACATATTGCGGTTTGGGGCTGCGGCTGGTTTGGTTTGCCACTGGCGAAGGAACTGCAGACCAGAGGCGTTAAGGTTTGCGGCAGTAAGCGTACCGAGGAGGGCGCGGATCTGTTGAGAAAAGAGGGGATGGATGCCGTAACCCTCAATCTTGCTGAGCCTGCACCTTTACCTTCGTTACCGGATGGCTGTGATGCCTTGGTGCTCAATATCCCCCCCGGCCTCAGGCGTGGCGCCAATGATTATCTGTCCTCTCTCGAGCGTTTATTGCCTGTGATTGCAGCAAGTTCCATCAAACGTCTGTTGTTTATAAGCAGTTCAGGGGTTTACCCACAGTCTCAGGGCGTGGTCACAGAGGCGACATCTGTTGATGCTCCGGCGGACAGCTATTCCGGCACCTTGGCGATGGCTGAGCAGAAGATACTGGCGCTTGCCAACGAAGGTCTCAAAGTCACTGTCATCCGATTTGCTGGCTTGGTCGGACCTGGCCGTCACCCCGGGCGCTTCCTGGCCGGCAAGAAAGGGCTGCCCGGAGCAAACGCCGTGGTGAATCTGGTGCATCTCGATGATTGCATAAATGCCTGCCTGCAGTTATTGACCGCCGCTAACCCCAGGGCCATCTATAACCTTTGTGCGCCGTGTCATCCAACCAGGCAAGAATTCTATCCGCTTGCCGCCAAGGCGCTTGGCCTGGCATCGCCTGAGTTTGCAACAGAGAGTGAAACCGGTAAGTGGGTGGATGGCTCTCTCATCTGCCGCGAGCTTGACTTTGAATACAGTTACCCCGAGGCTGATAGCCTTATTGCCGCTTGCCAATAAAAAGCGTGACTAAAAACAGAACAAGAGGAAACCCTATGTCTTTTTTATCCAGAATGGTGAGAGCCTTGCCGCTGATACTCTTGGCCTTCGGCAGTTTCAGTGCCAGTGCGGCCGATTTTCAGGAAGGGCGCGATTATGTCAAGGTGCCAGGGATCCCGGAAGCCAAGAGTGGCATAGTCAGAGAGTTTTTCTCCTATAACTGCCCCCATTGCTATCACAAGGATCCCTTGATGCAGCAAACTGCTGCCCTGCTGAAGGGGAAACTGGATTTTGAACGAACCCCGGTCGGTGCCGGGCGTCCCTCCTGGATCCTCAGTCAGGAAGCCTATTATCTGGCGCAAAAATTCAGGATAACCGATCAGGTGCATGGCAATATTTTCAACAGGATCCATGAGAAACATCAGGCCTTCGATCGGCCGCAGCAGTTGAAGGATTTCTTCTTGGCGCAGGGGGTCAATGAGCGAGAGCTTAACCAAACCTTGGGCTCGGCCGACAGCAAGCTGGCGTTGGCCAATTATGATACCCAGACTCAGCTCTCAGGGATCCGTGGTGTGCCTTCACTCTTGGTCAATGGCAAGTATTTGATCACCTCCCAAAGCTCAGATCCCAAGGAGCTGGCAGCGCTTGTCCTCTATTTGAACCAGGAAGCGCCATAGCGACCACTTTGCAAATGCAGTCAAGAAAATGCAATCAAGAGGCCGAATGGCCTCTTTTTTTTACGCTTTTTGGCATTAATCTGCCGAACAAATTCAGACAAGAGCCTGAATGGTCATAAGAGTTTATTCCTCCTCGGTTCGATAAAAGCGTTTATGGCAGCTTTGGGTTCTTGTTCGACCCTTCCCATGGCGGAGAAGGGCCGCTTCCTGATGCAAACCATCCTGAAAATCACTTCGACATTGGTCTAATAATAAGCGCCAATTAAACGAGCGTTTTATTGGCGTGTTTTGTTTTAACCAGCTGATAAATATTGGATTTTCACAATTGTTATTAATGTGTAAATTTGGGGTTAGACTAAGGTCTTGATTGTGGCACTCCCGGCGGTTGCTAGATTAACTGTGACTTAATAATTATTACCACAGGGGAGTCGCTATGGGTTTTGAAAACAATGACAAGGCAAAGGGGTACTGGCGCGAAAACTTGCGCTTGGTACTGGCACTACTGGCCATCTGGTTCGTGGTTTCCTACGGTTGTGGGATTTTGCTGGTGGATGTTCTCAATGAAATTCATTTTATGGGATTCAAGCTTGGCTTCTGGTTTGCCCAGCAAGGTTCCATGTATGTATTCGTAGTGCTGATTTTCGTATATGCGGCCAAAGCGAATGCCTTAGATAAAAAATATAACGTACACGAAGACTAAGGAGCGGGCCGTATGGATGTTCAAGCATTAACGTTTTTGATTGTGGGGCTCTCGTTTGCCCTTTATATAGGGATTGCCATCTGGTCAAGAGCCGGCTCTACCAAAGATTTCTATGTTGCCGGTGGCGGGGTTCACCCAGTGATGAACGGTATGGCGACGGCCGCAGACTGGATGTCGGCCGCTTCCTTTATCTCGCTGGCGGGGATTGTCTCTTTCGTCGGATACGATGGCAGTGTGTACTTGATGGGCTGGACCGGCGGCTATGTGTTGCTGGCTTTGTGCATGGCGCCTTACCTTCGTAAGTTCGGCAAGTTCACTGTGCCTGACTTTATTGGTGAGCGTTATTACTCCCAGGCGGCCCGAGTGGTGGCTGTGATTTGCGCCATCTTTATCTGCTTTACCTATATTGCCGGGCAGATGCGCGGTGTTGGGGTGGTGTTCTCCCGCTTCCTGGAAGTGGATGTCGATACCGGGGTGTATATAGGTATGGCGGTAGTGTTCTTCTACGCCGTACTCGGTGGCATGAAGGGGATCACTTACACTCAGGTGGCCCAATATTGCGTACTTATTTTCGCCTTTATGGTTCCGGCCATCTTTATCTCTGTGATGATGACAGGCCATATCATTCCACAAATCGGTTTTGGCGCTGAACTGATAGACGCCGCCGGGAATAATACCGGGGTGTATCTGCTGCAAAAACTCGACGGCCTGCAAACCCAGCTGGGTTTCACTGAATACACAGAAGGCGCCAAGAGCACCATAGATGTATTCGCCATCACTGCTGCGCTTATGGTAGGTACTGCCGGTTTGCCACACGTTATTGTGCGTTTCTTTACCGTACCTAAGGTGAAAGATGCCCGTATCAGTGCCGGTTGGGCGCTGGTGTTTATTGCCATTATGTACACCACTGTGCCTGCCTTGGCGGCGTTCTCCCGGGTGAACATGATAGAAACCATCAATGGTCCTGAATCGACAGGTGTTGCCTATGAGTCGGCGCCGCAGTGGATCAAAAACTGGGAAACCACCGGGCTTATCAAGTGGAATGATAAAAATGGCGACGGCAAGATGTACTACGCCAAGGGTAATCTCACCGACGACAGCAGCAATGAGATGAATATCGACCGCGATATCATGGTGCTGGCGACCCCTGAAATCGCCGATCTGCCGGCTTGGGTGATTGCTCTGGTTGCAGCCGGTGGTCTGGCGGCGGCGCTGTCGACTTCTGCGGGCTTGCTGCTGGTTATCTCAACCTCGGTATCCCATGACTTGTTGAAGAAAAACTTTATGCCGGACATCTCAGACAAGAAGGAGTTGTTCTATGCCCGAACCGCGGCGGCTGTTGGTATAGTGATTGCCGGTTACTTCGGGATTAATCCGCCAGGGTTTGTGGCGGCAGTGGTGGCCTTTGCCTTTGGCTTGGCGGCATCGTCACTGTTCCCGGCAATCGTGATGGGTATTTTCTCCAAGTCGATGAACAAGGAAGGAGCCATAGCCGGTATGGTGGTGGGGCTTGGCTTTACCGCGGCTTATATCATCTACTTCAAGTTCATTAATCCTGCCGATAACAGCGCTGAAAACTGGCTGTTTGGTATTTCGCCTGAAGGAATAGGCATGATTGGCATGATACTCAACTTTGTTGTGGCGATTATTGTTGCCAAGATGACAGCCGCTGTTCCGGAGCATGTACAGGAAATGGTTGAATCCATCCGTTTCCCCAAAGGTGCAGGCACGGCGCAGGAACACTGATAGTCTGATGCTGCATAAATGGAAGATCCCCCGCTTGGCCGGGGGATTTTTTTATCAGTGCAGTTTGGGTTGGATACTCAACTTTCTATTTTTCTTTGGTTTGGGCTTTCTGTTTCGGGCTTTCTGTTTCGGGCTTTCTGCCTTGGTTCTGGCTGTATTCGACTAAAGCCAGATAGCCAGCATGATACAGAGTGGGCAATATTGAGATTAGTCAGTCCAACTCTAAAGGCCGCCCATGGATGAGAGTGAACTGCTGCCTATTCGCAGCTTTCTGCAACAGACGGTTCCTTTCGATGAACTGCCGCAACCCTTGCTGGAGCAATGTTGCCGCGCCATCGGCATAGGTTATTACAGCAAGTCGATGAAAGCCGTGCCGCTGGATTCGGCCAACCCCATGCTCTATATCGTTCGCAGCGGTGCCTTTGAAGTGCGCGATGCCGAAGGCGAGTTGCTGGACCGTTTGGGGGAGGGCGATTGCTTTGGCTTTCCCTCTCTGCTGTCGGGCGAGGAGATCAGTAACAAGGTGCTGATCCTCGAAGATGGCTTGGTCTATCATGTGCCACCGGCGCTGTTTGACACTCTGCGCCTGGAGTGTCGCAGCTTCGACCGCTTCTTCAACCGCGCCTATGCCAAACGGTTGCGCCACCAAGGTCGTTTTCGGGCCAGGGATTTGACCACCACCAGCCGTATCAGCACCCTGATGACCCATGAGCCTGTCAGTGTCGATCACCGCCTTTGTATCACGGATGCGGCCAAGCTGATGCGCAAGCACAGGGTGTCGTCTGTCTTGGTTCTGGATAATCACAAACTGGTGGGGATCCTCACCGACAGGGATCTGCGTAATCGGGTGCTGGCCGAGGGGCTTACCGGCAATGAAGCCGTGTTTCAAGCCATGACCCGCCAGCCCGTATACATAGATGCCCAGGCCCTGGTATTTGAAGCCATGCTGCTGATGAGCGAGCACAACATTCACCATCTGCCGGTCATGGAGCGAGAGCAGCCGGTCGGGATGATCACCAGCACAGACATATTGCGAAGTCAGGCATCCCAACCTTTGCTGCTGATAGGCGAGAT
Source organism: Shewanella sp. VK101 (assembly GCF_056497865.1). Lineage (NCBI taxonomy): Bacteria > Pseudomonadati > Pseudomonadota > Gammaproteobacteria > Alteromonadales > Shewanellaceae > Shewanella > Shewanella sp. VK101. The sequence goes on along the minus strand of NZ_CM151402.1, from coordinate 2,702,845 downwards.
AGAGCGGCAAAAAGATTTGCAAAGCCTTATCGGGGTCAGTCGCCAAATACCGCTTTTGTTGCAAAACCTTATCAGCGCAGATGCCCGTGCCGAGGAGATTGGCCGAGTACTGACCTCAGTTACCGATGCGCTTACCCGCAGACTTATCCAGCTCCATCAGGCGCTGCTCGGGGAGGCGCCGATGGCGTTTTGCTGGTTGGCATTTGGCTCACAGGGGCGGCAGGATCAGGCCGCCTGCTCGGATCAGGACAATGGTTTATTGCTGGCCGAAGAGCCGGATGAGTATGCCAGAGGTTACTTTCAGGCCTTGGCCAAGGGGGTGTGCGCCGGGCTCAACGAATGCGGTTATGTATACTGCCCCGGGGATATCATGGCGCAAAACCCCAACTGGTGTTTGTCGCTGGCAAGTTGGCAACAGAAGTTTGCCTCTTGGGTCAATATCCCTGAGCCCAAGGCCTTGATGCATGCCAGCATCTTTTTCGATATGCGTTCCGTATATGGGCCGGACAGCCTGTTCGATGCGCTGCAAGACAAAGTGCTGGCGCAGACCAAAGACAAGGATATCTTTCTGGCGGCCCTGACCGGCAATGCCTTAAGTGAGTCGCCGCCATTGGGATTCTTCCGCCAATTCGTGCTCGACAGGGATGGCAGTGAGGTCAAGGGGATGGATCTTAAACACAGGGGCAGCGCCCTTATCAATGACATCGCCCGGGTATATGCCTTGGCCACTGGTATCAAAGAGGTCAATACCGCCAAACGGATCCGCGCCTTGATGGAGAGCAAGCTGTTGAGCCGCAAAGACGCCCTCAACCTTGCCGATGCCCATGAATTTATTGCCCATATGCGGCTGGCCAATCAGGGGCGTCAGTTTGAGCAAGGCCAGAAGATAAGCAATTTTCTGATGCCGCAGGCACTCTCTTCACTGATGCGTCATCAACTCAGGGATGCCTTCAAAGTGGTGCATGATGCCCAGGCGGCGCTGAGACTCAAGTTTACCCGGAGTTTCTAGGATGCCTTTGCTGCACAAAGCCCGCCTGGCCTGGCATTGTTGGCAGGCTAAGGAGCCACTCAAATCTTTTTACCAGGCCTTGAGTCCTGTGTTATCCAAACCTGTGGCAGAGGCGCCTTTGATGGCGCTGGACCTGGAAATGACCGGCCTAGAGCCGGGTTGCGATCAGATACTCTCCATCGGTGTGGTGCCCATCAACAAAGGCAGACTGGAGCTCAGCGGCGCCCGCCACAAATTGGTGAGTATTGCCGGCAGCGTCGGTCAGAGCGCCACCATTCACGGCATTATGGATCGCCATCTTGAACAGGGGGCGCTGGCGCCCGAACAGCTCTTGCCTTGGCTGTTACGGCAAAGTCAGGGGCGCATTTTACTGATGCATCATGCTCCTTTGGACTGCGCTTTTCTCAGCAGGCTTTGTCAGCAGGCATACGGTACTAAGCTGCATCTTCCCGTGATAGATACCCTGCTGCTGGAAAAGACCCGCCTGCAGCGGCAACAGGAGGTGCTGCCAAGCGGTAGTCTGCGCCTCGGCGCTTGCCGCAGCCGCTATCATCTGCCGCCGTATTCGGCCCACAATGCCCTGACTGACGCGCTGGCCTGTGGTGAGCTGTTTCTGGCGCAAAGCTGTGATGCTGCCAAAGAGCCTGTGGCCGATTTCCTCTCCTGGGTATAGCAGTCGGTGAGCACTTCCTGGGTGTATTCCCTTGGTTTGATACTGATCAGAGCGTTGTCAGAACTGAGCTTGGTCGAATTGAACTTTGCCAAGCGGCCCGAATTCGATTAATTTCAAAGTGCCACTCAAGGCGTTAAGGAGCAAAGCTATGGCACTTCCGTTACTCTGGCTCGGCTCTGCCGCACTCGGCGCCGTGTGGCTTGCCGATGAAGGGCAGAAGCGTAAGAAAGTCGCCCGCAATCGAGTACTCAAGGATATGCCGACAAAGGGGGCCAAGGGTCAGGCGCGGCTGACACCCAGTGAATGGTTTCACAGTCAGAGTGTCAAACGAGTGCAGCCCGGGATGCTGGTGTGCTGCCACGTATTCGGAGTCATTGAACACACAGGTATCTGGCTCGGTGACGGTATGTTGGCCGAACTCCACGGCAGCGGCCTGGTGCGGCCAGTATCGGTGAAGCGTTTCCTGGCCGGTCGCAGCGGCAGCAATGTGTTTGTTGCCTGCGATCATCAAAGAATGCCCTTGGTCAGTGAACAGGCGCTGGCCCGCGCCGGCGAGAGCCTGTTTCAGTATCGGGATTACGATCTGTTTGACAATAACTGCCACAGGTACGTGTGGCACTGTATCAGCGGTAAGCCGCAAAGGGTGAGCAGTTTTTCGCGGCTCAATCAACTGTTGGAAGACTTCTTCGGTCAGGGCATCTATTGGGATCAACTGCCGCTGGAACCCTTTTGGTACGAGTGAAGATGATTGTCGTCGCAAGGGCCTTAAATATTAACCATGAATTATCTTGGGTGGTTTGCCATTCATGCAACTCAATCGCTTTGAAAAATCGATAGTCAGGCATCCGCTGCGTTTGTGGCTGCAAAGACAGCTGGAGCGGCGGATGTTGTTGAAGCTGTTTGCCAAGCCTTTACCGGCTTTTAGTCGCGCCTTGGAGATAGGCTGCGGCTTTGGTGAGGGAATAGCGCTTGTGCGTCAGGACCTGGGGGCGGAAGAAGTGTGGGCGCTCGATTTTGATTTCGACATGGTCAGCCACTGCGCCGGGCGGTATTCGGATCAAAACTGGTTGCATCTGTGCCAGGGCGATGGCAGCGCCTTGCCTTTTGCCGATAGCCAGTTTGACCTTGTGGTTGATTTTGCCGCCTTTCATCATATTCCGGATTGGCAACAGGCGGTGGCCGAAGTACACAGAGTATTGCGCCCTGGCGGCTATTTCGTCATGGAAGAGCTTTATCGCGTTGCTATCTGTAATCCCTTGAGTCGGCGTCTGTTTGAACATCCCCAGGAAAACCGTTTCAATCACGCTGAACTCTTGGCTGTTCTTGAAGATACCGGCAATTTTGAGATTATCCGCCAACACCAGTTGCCGGCGCTGGCGGGTATCATCCTGGCCCGTAAAACCGTCGGCAAAACTTGAGCAGGATAATGACGGGTCAAGCCGGGCCTTGTTGTGCTTGGCGGTTTGGTTTTGCCCAGCTCCACTCTATAAGCATTTATGCGTTTAATCCTATGGAAGGTGCGAATCAGTCCTCGCGGCACTCTGGCTTACACAGCAATTGGCGTTCAAGGCATCTGACTGAAGGCATGCCGGGGCCTGTCGAAGTCGGATAACGCAGAGAGCCCGTTGCTGTGAAAGCCCCAAAGGGCGTGGCTTACCTGCCTGCTGTGTTATGCCTCTTGCAAAGGACTAGGGCCATTTGCTGCGAACCACGCCTTGCATCCAGGCCTGTAAGCCGACGCAGAGCACGCATGGGACTTGTTCGCACCTTCCCTATCTTTTGCAACCGATATAACAGCATCCAAGTGCGTATCATTTAAGACAATTTAGCCTAAATTTGCCCTGAAGCATGGTTTGTTGTGCCGCTTTACCACTATAATTTGCTCAATACTCCGAAGTTAAATTGGAAACGCAGTCGTTATGGCAAAAGTATTGGAATCCGTAGATCAACGTACCCAACTCGTGGGTGAGAACCGTCTGGAACTGCTGCTGTTCAGGATCAGTTCGACCCAGCTGTTTGCCATCAATGTATTCAAGGTCAAAGAGGTAGTTAAACTGCCGGAACTGTCTGCCATGCCCGGCAGTCATCCCGCCATCAGTGGCGTCGCCAATATCCGCGGTACGTCCATCCCTGTCATTAACCTGCGCAGTGCCATAGGTTTTTCGCCCATGCCGGTGGGCGAAGACGCTAACCTTATCATCACAGAATACAACCGCAGTGTGCAGGGTTTTCTGGTGGGCAAGGTTGAGCATATCGTCAACATGACCTGGGGCGATATCATGCCACCGCCGAAGACTGCCGGCCGTAATCATTACCTTACCGCCATTACCCGTATTGAGACTCAGGGTAAAACTGAGTTGGTGTCAATTATCGATGTGGAAAAGGTGTTGGCGGAGATCATCCACTATGACGTGCGTCTCTCTGAAGGTGTGCTGGATGAGACCTTGGTGGCCAAGATGCCGGGGCACAAGATTTTAATTGTCGACGATTCGCCCACCGCCAGACGCCAGGTTCGCGATACTTTGGGGCAGTTGGGGCTTGAAGTGATTGAACGCAGCGATGGGCGCGAGGCGCTGACGCTGCTCAAGTCATGGTGCGATCAGGGGCTCAAGGTGACAGATCAGATTTTGATGATGATCACCGACGCTGAGATGCCTGAAATGGACGGTTACCGTTTGACTTATGAGGTGCGCAACGACAAGCGGATGGCCGATCTCTATATCACCCTCAATACCTCACTCAGTGGCAGTTTCAATAAAGCGATGGTGGAAAAGGTGGGGTGCGATCGCTTTATTTCCAAGTTCCAGCCGGATCTGCTGGTGGAAGCCGTGCAGGACAGAATTCGTCAGCTGAGCTGATTAGCGGCTGTTTTCCTGCTCCAGTTCGCGGATAAGTTGCTTCTTGGTGCGTTTGTCCGCGGCTATGTTGAGTCTGGCCAGGCGCACGGCAAAGGCAAATCTGTCGCGGCCGCAGATGGCAGTCAAGGCCTGCAGAAAGTCTTTATCCAGTGCAAAGTTTTTGGCGTAGTGCTCTATGGCGGCAAACACCGAACTGTAGTGCAAACCGTCGAAGTCAAACCCGGTATTTGGCGTCTCGTCGCTCAGCGGAACCCCATCAATACACAGGGGCCAGCCCTTGGCATTGATCCTGTCTCTGGCCACTTCATACATAAACCAGGCGCTGCGTTTAAAGCCGCCAAGAATTTTGCAGGAAAACTCCGATTCTTCCAGCTCTTCACGGGTCCAATTCAGCCCTATGGCCAGATGTTTGGCGTAGCGCTTCATCAACGCATCTTTAACCGCAATACGGCACTCGTATATCGAGGTGAGAGTATGTTGGCGGGCCAGCGTCAGGCACTCCTTACAGGCGGGCACGCTCATTGAGGCATGCTCTGCATGGGGCGAGGCCTTAAAGGCAAAAATGTGCTCGCAGGGCTCGGCACAAAACCAGCAGCTGTGACGGCAATTAAAGGGGATGTCGACCAAGGGACAGGGCATAGGGTTGTGCAGATGCTGCTCTGAGTCTTAAAAGAAGTCGGGAGCCTTGGTGACTCCCGACCGGGTAAAGCTTATTCGGCTTCTACGTCTACCAGGAACTTGGCCAGCTCTACCGGCTCAACTTCGGGACATTCCTGCTCGGCGCGCCAATCGATACCAATCAATACGCCATCTTCGTTGAGATCTTCAATCCAGAACTCCAGTAACTCTTCCAGTGAAATAGCTACCGGTGCGAAGTTGACCCACTCCTCGGTGCAATGGCTCTGGGCCACTGCTTGATCAGACCAAAGAGGCATGACATCTGTGTCTTCATATTCACTGGAGTCACACACCACCCAGCCTTCGCCGGAGTCGTCCTGCAAGCCCCACACCTGCTGGTGCTCTTTGACGTTATCGATAAATTGGCTCAGTGCCGGCGCTAAATCAGTCATGATCTCTCTCTTGAGCAAGGGTTAGTGGCGCCATTATACGGCATAAGCACTGGAGTCCAAGTGAATCTTAACCTCAGATGAACAAACAGGAATAAATGCTTAAAAATCGGCTCAACGACAGGGAATTATGCCTGCGGGGCTTAAAAAACGCTGTGCGACTGGTTAGGATGGAGCTCGATGGGGTGTTTAATCTTTTAAGGAGTCGGAAGGTGTTCAGAGTATTATCCTGGTTTCCCCTGCTGCTGGCCACGCAAACGCTGGCAGCCCCCCAGAATGAGGATCCTGTAGAAGCCCTGATAAAGGCCGGAGAAGCGGCTTTTCCTCAGTGTATTGTGGAGTTGCAGGACAAGGCCCTTAACGAGGGCATCAGTCAACAGACCATCGACTCACATCTTAAGCCACTCAAGTTTGTCCCCAGAGTGATAGAGCTGGATCGCAGTCAGCCCGAGTTTACCCAGACATTTGCCAACTATTTCGATAAACGGGTAACAGATTGGCGGGTTTCCAAGGGCCGGGAGTTGCTGGTTGAGCACAAGGCGCTGCTGGACAAGCTCAAGCGCGAGTATGGCGTGCCGCCGCAATATCTCTTATCTTTCTGGGGCATGGAGACCAATTTCGGAGGCTACAAGGGTAAGATGCCGGTCCTGGACTCGCTGGCGACTCTGGCCTGTGACTCCCGGCGCTCGGGCTTTTTTACCCAGGAGTTGATGACAGCGCTGAAGCTGAGCCAGAAATATGGTTTTGCTGCCGCCGATATGCAAGGCTCCTGGGCCGGTGCCATGGGACACACCCAGTTTATGCCCAGTGCCTACGCCAGTTATGCCGTCGATGGTGACGGTGACGGCAAGGCGGATCTCTGGAACAGCATAGATGATGCCCTGACCTCGGCGGCAAACTTTCTTGCTCACCTGGGGTGGCAGCGCAACGAACGTTGGGGCAGGGAGGTTCGCTTACCTGAGGCGTTTGATTATCAGCACCTGGGGCAGAAAAAGTCTCTCGCCGACTGGCAGGCGCTGGGATTGACCCAGAGCAATGGCGAGGTGCTGCCACAGGCCCAGATGGAAGCCAGACTCTATCTGCCCGCCGGGCACGAGGGACCTGCGTTTCTCGGCTACGATAACTTCCAGGTGATCCAGCGTTGGAACCGTTCTGAGTTTTATGCCATCTCAGTAGGCCATTTGGCCGACAGAATAAGTGGCGCCGGACGGCTGGCCAAAGCACCGCCGCAGCAAACCCGCTTGAGCCGCGCCCAGATAAAGGCGCTGCAGCAAAAGCTCAATGAGCAGGGGTTTGATGCCGGAAAGCCGGACGGTATTCTCGGGCGTAATTCTCGCGCCAGTTTACAGGCGTTTCAGCTCAGCAAAGGCTTGGTGGCCGACGGTTTCCCCTCTGCCGAAACCTTTAAAGCTCTGGGACTCTAGTTCTGCTAATCAAAATGATTGCCAGCAGCCAAGGGATTGGCTAATGTTAGCTCATAAAGGCGCCAAGAAGCTGCCCGGATAATGCCGGCAGCAGAAATTGGCGTTCTCCCTCACCTATTTGAACTCAGGGAATGATATGAGCAGCGAGATGAGCAACATAGATAAGTTGAGTCACGGCCAGCGTCAGCGTCTGGCCTTTATCGATTTCAGTCTGCAGTATTTTGGCCAGGTCAGTCGTCAGGATCTGATTGCCAAGTTTGCCACCGGATTGGCGGCCGCCACCCGCGACTTCAGCCTCTATCGTGAATTGGCGCCGCAGAACCTCAAGCTGATGCACCCCAGCCGTCATTATCAGCGCCAGCATGAATTCAAGCCGCTGTTTCATCACGATCCCGAAGCCATTCTCTCGGGTCTGGCCCGTGGCTTTGGAGATGGTTTGTCACAGCCCCTGGTTCCCAGCCAGGTCTGTTTCGATGCGGTGCGGCTTATTCATCCGGATACCGAGATTATCGCGGCGCTGATGCGTTCAATTCAGCAAGGGCAGGCGCTGGCACTGCAATATGTTTCCACCTCAAGCGGTGAAACCCTCCGTGAAATTGTGCCCCATGCCCTGGTCAACAACGGCCAGCGCTGGCATGTACGGGCATTTGACAGACAGCATGGCAAGTTCAACGACTTTGTGGTGACCCGTATCAAGCAGGCCAGAGAACTTGAGGGCTCTCCCTTGCCCAAGGAGCAACCGGCAGCCGACAACAACTGGTTGACGCCGGTGGAACTGGTGTTGGTACCCCATCCGAGCCTGAAGCATCCGGAGGCGATTATGCTCGACTATCGTATGGAGGATGGTGAACTCAAGGTGGCCAGCAACGCAGCCTTGGCCGGATATCTGCTGCGCAGCTGGAGTGTGGATTGCTCCGCCAAGCATCAAATCGATGGTGGTGTTTGTCAGTTGGCACTTAAAAACCACCAGGTGCTGGAGCGACTCGAGCATCTGGCGATAGTGCCTGGCGCCGGGCGCTAATCCAAAGCAGTGGAGTGCAGGCGACAGTTTTGTTAAGCTGCGCCGGAATCATGAATACTGAGGACTCAGAATGAGCGTTAAAGAAGATATGGTGGTGCAGTTCAATTACACACTGCGCGATGAAAAGGGTGAAGTGCTGGAAACCAACGAGGGGCACGATCCCATCGCCTATCTGCATGGCCATGACAACATGATGCCTGGAGTCGAGAAAGCCATCGAAGGCAAAGAGATAGGTGCCAAGTTCAGTGTGACCTTGCCTGCCTCTGAAACTTACGGTGAGCGGGTTGAAGGCGCCGAGCAGCGTGTATCGGTAAAACACCTGATGGGCGCCAAAGTATGGAAGCCAGGCATGCGCGCGGTCGTCAATACAGATCAAGGCCAGCGTCAGGTGACTGTGGTCAAGGTGGGCAAGTTTATGGCCACAGTGGACATCAATCACCCATTGGCCGGTCGCGAGCTGACCTTTGATATCGAAGTGGTCTCAGCCCGTGAAGCCACCCATGAAGAGATAGCCCATGGTCATGCCCATGGCGTCGGAGGCCATCACCACTGAGTTTGGCTTTAACTGAATACGCCCGCTTTAGCGGGCGTTTTTGATTGAAAAACCATTGAGAGGAGAGGGGATGAAAATTGACTGCGAGCAGGGGCGATTGCTGCTGAGTCCCAATGAGCTGCAGGTACGCTTGCCGGCCATGCAGACAGTGTTGATGGCGCTGAGCGACGATATCCGTTTGCTCAAAGGCCCTTGCATTCTGCTGGCCGATGCCGGCGCCGTGCGTTGGCAGCTGCGGCTCGACTCAGATGAACAGCTCGAGCAACTGGCAGACTTTTACGGCCTGACGCCCGAGTGATTTACTATTCCAGTCTGTGGCGTTGATGGCTGCGCTGATAGTCTAACTCGGGGCCCTTGGGTACGATGCGACTGGGATTTATCTGCCCATGGCTGTAGTAATAGTGCTGTTTGATATGTTCAAAGTTGACCGTGGCGGCAATGCCGGGGTACTGATACAGATCGCGCAGGTATTGGCTCAGCGCCGGGTAATCTTCAATGCGGCGTTTATTGGTCTTGAAGTGGCCCACATAGACGGCATCGAAACGGATTAAGGTGGTAAACAAGCGCCAGTCTGCCTCAGTGACTTGTGAACCGGTGAGAAAGCGGCGTTCACTCAATTGCAACTCCAATCTGTCAAGGGCACTGAACAGCTGCTCAAAGGCCTCTTCATAGGCTTGTTGTGAGGTGGCAAAACCGGCCCGGTAAACCCCGTTATTGATATTGGGATAGATGAACTCGTTGAGCGTATCTATCTCCTCTCTCAGATGGGGCGGGTAAAAGTCCAGGTTATTGCCGGTCAGATGATCGAAGGCGGAGTTGAACATACGGATGATTTCCGACGATTCATTGCTGACTATGGTCTGATGATGTTTGTCCCACAGCACAGGTACTGTCACCCGACCGCTGTAATCGGCCGCGGCGAGCTGGTAAATTTGGTAGAGGAATGCTTTGCCAAACAAAGGGTCTTGCTCGGCGCCCTGGATATGGTGGCCGCCCTTTGGGCCCGCCGCCTCTGTGGCAAATTCCCAGCCGTTTTCCAACATGTGGGGCTCGACCACAGTGACAGGGATCAGCGCTTCCAATCCCTTCAAGGCGCGAAATATCAAGGTTCTGTGGGCCCAGGGGCAAGCGAGTGAAACATAGAGATGATAGCGGCCCGGCTCGGCCTTGAATCCGCCTTGGCCACTGGGGCCCGGACTGCCGTCCGGGGTGATCCAGTTTCGCAGCTTTGCATCTTCACGGACGAACTTGCCGCCGCTTTTGTCTGTCTGATACCACTGATCAACCCATTTGCCCTGCTGCAATAATCCCATCTGTCGCTCCTTTAACGGCTTTGCTTTCATGGCTCGCATCTCAGTCTAGGTGGTGGTTATTTATGGGTAAAGCGCGAAATACATGTGTTTTTATTCGAATTTTTAGAATGGTACTGGCAAGGAATCTTCAGCCTGATATGATGTCGGTCACATTTTTTGCCTATCAAGAAGGATGTTGTTATGTCGTCAGCCACCCTGGATGCCGTTGTTGTTGAACCCCGGGAGCCGGCCACGGCCTGTGTTATCTGGTTGCATGGTTTGGGTGACTCGGGTGACGGCTTTGCCCCTGTGGTGCCGGCATTGGGACTGCCTGCCGATCACTCGATACGCTTTGTGTTTCCACATGCGCCTGAGCAGGCTGTTACTGTCAATGGTGGCTATGTGATGCGCGCCTGGTATGACATCAAGAGCCTCAATCTCCATGACAGAGCCGATATGCCAGGGGTGTTGCAATCCGAGCGTTTGGTTCGACAACTCATAGAGCAGCAAGTCGCTCAGGGCATTGCCGCCAACCGTATTGTGCTTGCCGGTTTCAGCCAAGGTGGGGTGATGAGCCTCTTTACCGCACTGCGCTATCCCGAAGCCTTGGCTGGCATTATGGCGCTGTCCTGTTATTTGCCAGGGGGTGAGCAACTGCCGGAAGACTTGAGCAGCGCCAACCGTGATACACCTATTTTGCAATGCCACGGCGAGCAGGATGATGTGGTTGCCCTCAGTGCCGGGCTTATGGCTAAAGAGGCGCTCGAGCAGCGGGGATATCGGCTTGAATGGCACACTTTCCCAATGGCGCACGGCGTGGTACCGCAGGAGCTTAATCTCATTAGTCAGTGGCTGCAGGCGTGTTTGAGCTAAGTGGCCGTTAAGGGTTGAGCGCCTGAAAACTAAGCAGCCTGGGGCAAGAAAATTATCACCCGGGCTGTTTGTTTTGCCAAACAATGGCCATGTCTCATGGCAAGCTTTAGTTATTATCTTAAATAACAGCAAGATAACTATGGTTGGTTAGAGTTCTTAAATCCTGGTCCTGCAGCATATCCCGCTTTGATATCCCCCTCGTTTAGGGGGTTATTTGGTAACGTAAACAAACTGTATTATTTCCCGCCTTAAAATCACACATTTAGCTCACTTTTATTAATAAAAATGACACATGTTCGACTTAATCTTGCTAGTATGTCGGGCGCGGGAAGTTCGCTTCACCGCTTATTAATGATGATGGTAAAAATAAATAAAAACATGGGGTTGATTTAATTATGTCTAATAAACTGATGAAAGGACTTTTGGCGACAGCCATTCTGGCTGCTCTCGCCGGTTGTAACAGTGATGACAAGGATCCGGCACCGGAAGTCTGCGGCGCCGATAACTGCACCAAGTTCACCATTTTACACACCAATGACAACCATGGCCGCTTCTGGGAAAACAGTGACGGTGAGTATGGTATGGCAGCCCGTAAGACGCTGGTTGAGCGCTTACGCAACGAAGTGGAAAGCAACGGCGGCCAGACTCTGTTGCTCTCCGGTGGTGATATCAACACAGGTGTGCCTGAGTCGGATCTGCAAAACGCCGAGCCTGACTTTATCGGCATGAACCTGATTGGCTATGACGCCATGGCCGTGGGTAACCACGAGTTTGATAACCCACTGAGCGTGTTGGATATGCAGCGTGAGCTCGCCGAGTTTCCTATGCTGGCTGCCAACATCTACAAAAAAGATGGCACCCGTTACTTCGAGCCTTACAAGGTTTTCGATGTTAAAGGTCTTAAAGTGGCTGTCATAGGTTTGACCACAGAAGATACCGCCAAGATAGGTAACCCTGAGTTTATCGGCGAGCTTGAGTTTACTGATCCCAAAGAAGAGATCAAAAAGGTCATCAAAGAGATCAATGATAAGAAAGCCGCCGACATCATAGTGGCGACCACTCACATGGGTCACTATGCCGATGGCCAAAATGGCAGCAACGCCCCGGGTGACGTGGCCATGGCTCGCGCCCTGGAAGAGGGACAGCTGCAGGTTATCATAGGTGGCCACTCACAGAACCCGGTTTGTATGGAACCCGGTACCCAGAGCTATGCCGATTTCAACCCAGGTGATGATTGTCGCCCTGATCAGCAAAACGGCACCTGGATCATGCAGGCCCATGAATGGGGTAAATATGTTGGCCGCGCCGATTTTGAATATTATGGCGGTAAACTACACCTGGCCAGCTACAAGCTGATCCCGGTCAACCTGAGGAAACTGGATGCCGAAGGCAAGAAGACAGAGGAACTGGCCGGTGAGCCTATCCCTGCCGATACCACAGTGAAGGCTGTGCTGCAGCAATATCAGGACAAGGGTAGTGAAAAACTGGGCGAAATCATCGCCACTACCGATGGAAAACTGGAAGGCGATCGCGCCGTGGTTCGTGGTCAGCAGACCAACCTGGGCCGTTTGCTCGCCATGGCGCAGGCCACCAAGGTTAATGCCGATATTGGCGTGATGAACTCGGGGGGTGTACGTGACTCTATCGCCGCCGGTGATATCAGCTACCGTGATGTACTGACAGTGCAGCCTTTCGGTAACATGATCACCCTGAGCACTATGACAGGTGCCGAGCTCAGCGATTATCTGGGTGTAGTGGCGACCATGCAGCGCGGTTCAGGGGCTTATGCCCAGATCACAGGTGTGAAAATGACAGTTGACTGTCAGGCCAAGTCGGTCGCTATCAGCGAAGTCAACGGCAAGGATTACAGTGCAACAGACAGCTACACCTTCACTGTACCCAGCTTCAACGCCGCGGGCGGTGACGGCTATCCCAAGCTGGATCCTGTACAAACCGGCTATGTTGATGCCGAAGTCTTCTACAGCTTCCTGAAAGAGAAGCAAAGCATCAAGGCCGTTGATTACGAGCCGGTAGGCGATATCGTTTATGAAAACTCCAACAGCCCACTGGGTTGTGAAGTGCCTCAGTAAATAACATTTTAAGTCACTTTACAGGCAGCCCTTCGGGGCTGCTTTTTTGTGGCAAAAGAGCAGGGTGGTTATGTGGTTTTGTGTAAATTTTAACCAATTAATTCTACCGGGACTTGAAATACCATTGCCCGACCCTATCTATTGAGTGTCGGCAGGGGAAGCGCCTTGACCGATAAATTAAAGGCCGTGCCATTGGGCGGCCGTTTGAACCTAGGGTGCGATGATTCGGCCCGACACTACATATTGCTTAATTTATGAGGATATGACTATGCGTAACTATGATTTGACTCCCCTTTACCGCAGCGCTATCGGTTTTGATCGTTTGGCCCGTTTGGCCGAACATGCCGCCGCCAACAATGGCAATGCCGGTTACCCTCCATACAATATCGAACTCTTGGGTGAGAACCGTTACCGGATCACCATGGCGGTTGCAGGCTTTGCCATGGATGAGCTGGAGATCACCAGCGAGGGCGAAAAGCTGTTGGTGAAAGGCACCAAGGGCGAACAGGCTCCGGAGCGTAAATACCTGTATCAGGGCATTGCCGAGCGCGGCTTTGAACGTACCTTCCAGTTGGCCGATTATGTGACCGTCGAAGGCGCCCATCTGGAACACGGCCTGCTCAATATAGATTTGGTGCGCGAGATCCCTGAAGCCATGAAACCGCGCAAAATAGAGATAGGCTCAGGTAACCGCCTGATAGAAGAAACTCAGGCCTGAAACAGCGCTGATAAGCTCGGCCCCGGCTTGTAAAGCAGGCCGCTAAAGCAAAAAAGCCAGTCTGATACAGACTGGCTTTTTGTATTCAGGGTTATCACTCCCCAAGGCAGTGCTTAGAGTACCATGGCGGCAATCCAGCCGAAGAGCAGCAGCGGGATATTGTAGTGAATAAAGGTTGGGATCACGCTATCGCGGATATGGTCGTGTTGACCATCGGCATTCAGGCCGGCGGTGGGGCCGAGCGTTGAGTCCGATGCCGGTGAACCTGCATCCCCAAGCGCTGCGGCGGTGCCGACCAAGGCGATAACCGCAGGCACAGAGAAACCAAAGTTCAGTGCCAGTGGCACATAGATGGTGGCAATAATAGGGATAGTCGAGAAAGATGAGCCAATACCCATGGTGATTAACAGGCCCACCACCAGCATCAACAGCGCGCCCAGGCCCTTGTTGTCACCAATCAACTCACCTATGGCACTCACCAGAGTCAGCACTTCACCGGTTTGTTTGACCACGGCGGCGAAACCGGCGGCAGCTATCATGATAAAGCCTATGTTGGCCATCATGCGCACGCCTTGGTTAAAGATATCTTCATCGGCCACATGTTTGAGCGCGCCGCTGAATGAGAAGATCATAAAGCCGACCAGCGCGCCGAAGATCATCGAATCTGTCTGCAGTTGCACCAGCAGAGTCGCCAGAATGGCCAGCACGGCAATGATGATGTTGCGCTTGCTGAGTCCGGTTTCCTGCTCGGCGGCGAGGATCTGCTCTTCCCGGTACTCTCTTGGCTTGCGATAGCTGATAAACACGGCCGTCAACAGTCCGGCCAACATGCCGGCGGCCGGAATAAGCATGGCTTGGGGAATATCCCCTGACTGGGCCTCTAAGCCGTTGGACTGCAGGTTTGCCAGCAGTATGTCGTTTAGAAATATGCCGCCAAAGCCCACAGGCAACACCATATAAGTGGTGACCAGGCCGAAGGTGATAACACAGGCGACCAAACGCCTGTCCAGCTTGAGTTTGGACATCAGATGCAAGAGTGGCGGCACCAGAATGGGGATAAAGGCGATATGGATCGGCAGAATGTTTTGTGAGCTGATAGCCATGGCTAACAGGGACAGCAGCAACAGGCTGCGAACCCACTTGAGGTTTTGACTATCGGGATCTTTGCCAAGGGCCTTGATCACAGAGGTGGAGATCAAAGTGGTCAGCCCGGAATGGGACAGGGCCACGGCAAAGGCGCCGAGCAGGGCATAACTCAGGGCTATCTTGGCTCCACCGCCCAGGCCGGTATTGAATGCCTCTATGGTCTGGTGGATGTCCAGTCCTCCCATCAAGCCGGCGACCAGGGCGCTGATCGTCAAGGCGATCACCACATTGACCCGGGCCAGGCTGAGAGCGAGCATCAGACAGACGGCAATCACAACTGCGTTCATAGTAAAGTCTTATTCGCTAAACAAAGGGGCTATTTTTGACTGGGGGGGCTTGGATGTCCAGCTGCAATCAGTGTTTGCGGGAAAAAATCTCTCTTTGTGAACTGGATCCTAAGGTTATTGAGTCGCTTTGTGAGCCAGGTAATTGCGGTGGCCGCACACTTGCCGATTTCTTACCCAGACAAGCCTTAAAATGCAGCAAAAGCGTGATATTGATCCTAAATAGGTTGTCAGGTGCATGGCACCTCTTATAATGGCTTGTAGTTAAAACGGATTCTGTTTTATTCACAACTCAATCCATAGATGGAGGTATAAAATGAGCGTATTAGTAGGCCGTCCGGCTCCGGACTTTACTGCAGCAGCTGTTCTGGGTTCTGGTGAAATTGTTGACAGCTTCAACCTGACTGCAGCAATCAAAGGCAAGCCTGCGGTAGTGTTCTTCTACCCACTGGATTTCACCTTCGTGTGCCCATCTGAGCTGATCGCCTTCGATCACCGCATGGAAGAGTTCAAGAAGCGTGGCGTTGAAGTGATCGGTGTTTCTATCGATTCTCAGTTTACTCACAATGCATGGCGTAACACCCCAGTGGAAAAAGGCGGTATCGGCCAGGTTCAATACACTCTGGTAGCCGACGTTCGCCACGATATCTGTAAGGCTTACGATGTTGAGCACCCAGAAGCCGGTGTGGCTTTCCGCGGTTCTTTCCTGATCGACAAAGAAGGCATGGTGCGTCACCAGGTCGTTAACGATCTGCCTCTTGGCCGTAACGTCGATGAAATGCTGCGTATGATTGATGCGCTGCAATTCCACGAAGAGCACGGTGAAGTTTGTCCTGCAGGTTGGGAAAAAGGCAAGAAAGGCATGAAAGACAGCCCAGACGGTGTTGCTGCCTACCTGTCTGAGAACGCTGAAGAGCTGTAATTGCTTGTATAGCTTTATAAAGCTGCCCTCGGGCAGCTTTTTTTATACCTATCTAAACCTTTATTGCCCATTCCAGAGCTAAGAGCTTGACGAAAGGTTCTAGATAGTTGCTAATTGAACCGGAAAAATAGCAAGGAAAACAGGATGAATTCAATGGAGTTTGCTATTCCGGAGCAAGACAAGCAGGCCTTCGACCAATATTATGCGCAAAAGATTGCACCCAAGTGTCGGCGTTATGAGTCGGTTCGAGAGGCCGCTGCTGCCAGGTATAAAGAGCGTAGAAAGATAGTTGCGCCTCTCACCTTTATCGGCATTCCGGCATTTTTGCTGTTTTTTGCCATGGGTTTCTACGGCGCCTTGATGTTGAATTTTAAAGAAGGGGTGTTTTTTATCGGCTTTGGCGGCGCCGTGCTATCTCTGGCTGTGGTGGTGTTGGCCAACATCTGGGCTGGCAGTGAGATAAGTGAACTGCGTACCCAGATAGTCGAGGAGATCTATCCTCTGCTGCTGGGGTATTTCGGTAAAAGCTTTGCGTTCAACCCCTCGGGATTGCCTGAACTGGAAAGCTATAAAGACTATGGTCTCTTTCCCGACTATGACAAAGGTTATTTTCAAAACTCGGTCAGAGGCAAATATCTTAATGTGCCTTTTCTGCTTAGGGAACTGACGTTACTCGAACGCACAGGCAAGAACGATAATGGTCCCCAATATAAGACGCTGTTCGATGGCATAGTGATAGAGTTTGACTTGCCGAAGACATTTTCCGCGACCATCCAAGTGCGCCGCGATAAAGGTTTTATGGCCAATGGCTTGGCGCAGTTCAGAAACAAGCTCTCGAGGGTAAAGCTGGAAGACCCGGACTTTGAGCGTAGATTTGAGGTCTACAGTGACGATCAGCTCGAAGCCAGATATGTGCTCAATACAGCGACTATGGAACGTTTGTTGTCACTATCAGGATTTTATCAAGGCGAGCTGGAAGCCTGTTTTAAACAGGGGCGATTGTTTGTCAAAATAGCCTGTCAGCACAGCTATTTTGAGCCGCAACTGGATCTTCTCAAGCCGCTGGATCTCAGCGCAGACATAGAGCAAGTGTTCAAAGAAATCCATGAAGTATTCGACTTGATTAAAGCCCTGAAACTCGATAATCGCACCGGGCTTTAAACATGAGGCTCAAGACCTTGGTTTTGAGCCAGGCTATCTTTGGTTTCCGGTCACTGGCTTCTGGTTTCTGAACGGGTTTCTGAACGCTGGTCTTTGGTCGCTGGGTTTTGATGCGCCCTCACGTCAGATGCTCAAAGGATTTGGCGTGAGGACGGGACACTCTTTAGTTTGAGTCGGCTATATGTCTGAGCCGAGTTACTATGTTTGAGCGTATCTTTGAGCGGGTTTAGACCGCATCCTGTGGGGTTTCGGTTTCGGTTTCGGCAGCGGCAGGCAAAGGCCAGCCGCCAAGGGCTTTCCAGCGGTTGACTATGTAGCAGAACAGCTCGGCGGTGCGCTCTGTATCATAAAGCGCCGAATGGGCTTCTTTGTTGTCGAAGGGGATCCCGGCCAAGGCGCAGGCCTTGGCCAGCACTGTGTGGCCTATGGCCAATCCGGCCAGAGTGGCGGTATCGAAGGTGGCAAAGGGATGAAACGGCGAGCGCTTGATATCATTGCGCTCAATTGCCTTACTGACAAAGCCGTGATCGAAGGCGGCATTGTGAGCCACTATGATAGATCTGTGGCAATCGGCCGCCTTCTGCGCCTTCTTCACCGCCTTGAATATTTCCAGAAAAGCTTCTTTCTCGCTGACGGCGCCCCTGAGAGGGTTGTTGGGATCTATGCCGTTGAATGCCAGTGCCTCCGGCTCGAGATTGGCGCCTTCAAAAGGCTCGATATGGAAGTGCAGGGTTCTGTCTATTCCCAGATTGCCATCGGTATCCATCTTCAGCAGGGTGACGGCAATCTCCAGCAGCGCGTCGGTCTGCGCATTGAAGCCAGCGGTCTCCACGTCGATCACCACAGGGAAATAGCCCCTGAATCTGTGCTTGAGTTGGTTGGCTAGGCTTGGCTGAGTCATGCATTTCCCCTGGAAAATAACGAAGCGGCTATTATGCTAAAACATCAACAGGGTGTCATGTTCGATTGTTGTTTTTATAGGCTAAAGGAATGAATTTCTTTGCCGATAGAGACAACATGGTATGCGAAAAGAGAGATTTCTATGTGGCGTAAACTGTTCCTGCTGTCGACTCTTTGTCTGCCGCTGTCGGCGATGGCGGATCTCAGGCACTATGTGGCGTCACTTGACGACTCTCATTGGCGCGTGGCGCAAAATACCCCCATAGGTTGCAGCCTGGAGCACGACATTCCCGCCTACGGCAAGGCGGTGTTTTCCAGTCATGCGGGTAAAGAGCTGAATCTGCAGTTTACTCTGGATATGTGGCAAAAGCCTGATGCCGTGACCCATGCCCGCTTGATGAGCAAGGCGCCGGCTTGGCGTCCCGGGGTGACATCCAAGGCGATTACCGAGTTGAGCTACCAGAAATACTTCAATGGTGAAGTGCCGAAAAAGGCCGCCTGGTCGATGCTGGCAGAGCTGGATCGCGGTATGGAACCCACTTTCTACTACAGCGATTGGTACAATCAAAGCAACAAGGTGGCGGTCGGCCTTTCTGCGGCCAACTTTGCCCAGAAATACCGCGAGTTCAAGCAGTGCCTGGCCAATCTATTGCCTTACAGTTTCGATGATATCGCCTTTACCGTGCTTACCTATGAGATGGGCGGTACCGAGTTGACCCGTTATTCCAAGGCGCAGCTGGCGCGGGTGCAAGAGTATCTGGCCTATGATCCCGAAGTGGAACTGGTGCTGATAGACGCCTATACCGACAGCTATGGTGGTCGCAGTATCAACCAGAAGGTGTCTCAGCAGCGCGCCGGTTCAGTCAAAGAGTTCTTCGTGGCGCGGGGTATCCCGGGTGACAGGATCCACACCGAAGGGCACGGCGAGCGCCGCCATGTGGCTTCAAACGACTCCAGTGACGAGCGGGCCCGCAACCGCCGGGTGGTTATCCGGATAAGCAAACCGCTCCAGTAACGCCAGAGTACGCTTTAACAGACAGTAAAAAACCAGGTTCAAGCCTGGTTTTTTCATGCGTGGAATTTGGGGGGAGACTCAGGCGCGCATCGCCTTGTCGCCTCTGGCAAGCCCCACGACTCCGGAGCGGGACACTTCCACCACCTTGGTGACCTCGGTCAGCGCGGCAATAAAGGCGTCCAGTTTATCGCTGGTTCCCGCCATCTGTACTGTGTAGAGATTGGCTGTCACATCAACGATTTGGCCGCGGAAGATATCGGCGGTGCGTTTCACTTCTTCCCGCAATGCGCCGCTTGCCTTGACCTTGACCAAGGCAAGTTCCCGCTCCACATGGGTGGACTCTGTGATATTGGACACCTTGAGCACATCGATAAGCTTGTGCAGCTGCTTCTCTATCTGCTCCAGAATGCTCTCATCGGCGGCGACAGTGACCGTCAGCCGGGACAGGGTAGGGTCATCGGTGGGCGCAACCGTAAGAGTTTCAATGTTGTAGCCGCGTTGGGAGAAGAGACCGACAACTCTTGACAGGGCGCCGGGCTGGTTTTCCATCAATACAGATATGATTCGACGTCTCATCAGCTTTTCTCCGTCTTGCTCAGCCACATTTCATTCATAGCGCCACCACGAATTTGCATCGGGTAGACGTGCTCGGTTTCATCGACACTGATATCCACAAACACCAGCCTGTCTTTCATGGCCAGGGCTTGTGCCAGTTTGCTCTCCAGTTCATCCACATGGTCGATATTGATCCCCACATGGCCGTAGGCTTCGGCGATTTTGGCAAAATCAGGGACTGAGTCCATATAGGAGTGGGAGTGGCGGCCCGAGTAGATCATGTCCTGCCACTGTTTCACCATCCCGAGGAAACGGTTGTTGAGGTTGATGATTTTCACCGGCACATCGTATTGCAGTGCGGTGGAAAGCTCTTGAATATTCATCTGAATCGAACCGTCGCCGGTGACACACACAACGGTTTCATCCGGCATCGCCATCTTGACCCCCATGGCGGCCGGCAAGCCGAATCCCATGGTGCCCAGGCCTCCTGAGTTGATCCAGCGCCGCGGTTTGTCGAAAGGATAATAGAGAGCGGCAAACATCTGGTGCTGGCCAACATCCGAGGCCACATAGGCATCACCGTTTGTCAGGCGATAGAGGGTTTCTATCACTTGCTGAGGCTTGATCCGTTCGGCATTGCGCTGATACTCGAGGCAGTTGCGGCTGCGCCAGGAAGCAATTTGCTGCCACCAGTGTTGCAGCGCCTCGTCATCCTGAGGCGTTACCTTGTCTTCATCCAGCAATTGCAGCATCTCGTTCAGCACCTTATCGGCCGAGCCCACAATCGGAATATCCACCTTGATGGTCTTGGAGATGGATGAAGGGTCGATATCTATGTGCAGTATGGTGGCATCCGGGCAATATTTGGCGACATTATTGGTGGTTCTGTCATCGAACCTCACGCCAATGCCGAAGATTAAATCTGAATGGTGCATGGCCATATTGGCTTCGTACAGGCCGTGCATCCCCAGCATGCCCAGGTTGTTGTGATGAGAGCCGGGAAAGGCGCCCAGCCCCATAAGCGTATTGACCACAGGCAGTTTCAGTCGTTCGGCCAGTGTCAACAGTTGCTGGTGGCAGCCGGAGATAATGGCGCCTCCGCCCACATACAGCACAGGTTTTTGGGCGGCCATCAAGGCCTGCAAACCCCGGCGGATCTGGCCCTTGTGACCCGAAAGCGTCGGGTTGTAGGAGCGCATCTTAATCTCTTCCGGGTATTGATACTCGTGCAGTATCGCCGGGTTGAGGCTGTCTTTGGGCAGATCCACTACCACAGGGCCTGGGCGGCCGCTGGCCGCGATATAGAAGGCTTTCTTGATAATGGTGGGAATTTCGGTGGGATCTGTCACCAAAAAGCTGTGTTTCACCACAGGGCGGGAGATCCCTATCATGTCGCATTCCTGGAAGGCATCATTGCCGATCAGGTTACTGGGCACCTGGCCAGAAAGCACCACCAGAGGGACTGAATCCATGTAGGCGGTGGCGATGCCGGTAATGGCATTGGTCGCTCCCGGGCCGGATGTCACCAATACCACGCCGACCTTGCCCGTGGCTCTGGCGTAACCATCGGCCATGTGCACAGCCGCCTGTTCATGGCGGACAAGAATATGTTCGATATCGGATTTTTGATGCAGGGCATCGTAGATGTCGAGAACTGAGCCACCCGGGTAGCCGAATATATGTTTTACGCCTTCGTCAATTAACGAACGCACTATCATGCTGGCGCCTGAAAGCATCTCCATTTGGTACTCCTTGATAAGATACCGTTACGGTAAACAGTAACTTTTACAGCGACGGTTATCGCTCTAATTCGGGCCGGAAGGGTAGTTCCGGCCAGCTGTCGACCCGGCCTTGGGGCTCACTTCCCTGTAGGGAAGGGGTCTCTGTCACCAATGGACAGAATTTCATCATATTGGAAAGAGAGAAGTTTTCAAGACCCAGGGAGCGGCTTTTTTATGAGCATGAATAAATTTCATTTTTGCCGCCGAAAAGCGGCCCTGATTGCGGTAGGCTTTTGCTAAAGTGCTATTTATTAAGTATTGAATTTATTATATTTTATTCCTAATAGAGGATCTTTTTAGACTTTGGTCTAAAGCGCCGCTAATTCCTGGTGTATGAACCCAGTCTTTGAAAATTGTGGTTCTTGGGGTTGCGGAAATCGACAAACGGCGCTTTTCGCTCAAGCGGTTTCAAACGCTTGAGCATGCTTTATCGCCAGCTTTATTTTAGGAACCGGTACTGCGGCATTCGGGCACAGGGCGGCGACTGACAGCGAACTGGCACAGACCCACCAGTAGTACAGAGGCCAGCATCAGCGCGGCAAAGGGCACGGCAGTACCCGTGTAAAACAGCGCCAGCAGCGGTCCTGCCAGAGCACCAAAGCCAAACCTCAGGGTGCCGATAACCGCAGTGGCTGTGCCTGTTTCCTGCTGAAACTTCATCAGTACTATGGCATCGGCGTTAACCGACATTATCCCCAGACATCCCATCAGGGGGATCAGCATGGCCACGGTAAAGTGGTAACTCAAGTCGAGCAGGTTCACCAGTAACAGCCCGGTAGCGGCGATACTGCCGAGCATAGTGGCGGCAACCAACATGCGTCTTGAACCATAGCGACCAACAATGCGTGAGTTGATAATATTGGCCAGCATCAAGGCGCCTACGTTGGTACTGAATAGTATGGCAAACAGTGACTTATCCAAGTTAAATACCGACATATAGACAAACGGCGAGGCTGTCAGATAGCAGAAAAAGGCGAATGAAGTCAGCACGCCGCTGCCGATATGCAGCTTAACGCCTGGCCGGGTAAAGACGGTGGCATAGGCGCCAAAGAATGACTTGCGGCTGCGCTCGGCGCCTTGCATATCCGAAGGCAAACGTAGTTTCAGCAATACCAGCATGAGCAGCAGCAGGGCATAGAAGGCGAGAATAAAGAAAATCAAATGCCATTCACCCAGCTCCAGAATTAAGCTGCCTATGGATGGAGCCAGCAGTGGCGCCAGCATCATTATTAGGCTGACATAGGACATGCCCTTGGCCGTATTGTCACCATAGACCTCCTTGATATAGCCGGGGATCACCACGGTAGCGGCGGCGCCGATAAAGGCCTGGACAAATCTGAGGCTTAAAAACATTTCTATCGTTTGCGACAGCGCCAATCCCAGGCTGACCAACATAAATCCCGATAGGCCAATGATCACCAAAGGACGACGGCCGAAGCGATCGGCCAAAGGCCCAAAGGTAAGCATACCCAGAGAATACCCGGCCAGATACAGGCTCAGAGACTGCTGCACTGTAGTGATATCGGAATGGAAACTTTCGGCTATGGTAGCCATGGCCGGCAGATACATGTCGATAGCCAAAGGCGTTATCGCCACGATGGCCGACAGCATGGGAATAAGCAAGGCCAGATGCAGCCCTTGGGGCGTGCGCCTGGTTATCTGGGGTTGGGTATCCAATTTAACCTCATTATATTGGCCAAAAAGCATTGGATGCTTGGTCAGGAGTGTGATTCATGCCACGAAAAAGGGCTTGGGGTTTATGTTAAGTCGCGGCGGCCAATAAGGGAAGGTGCAAATAAGTCCTCGTGGCACTCTGGTTTACACAACAATTGGCATTCAAGGCATCTGACTGAAGGCATGCCGGGGCCTGTCGAAGTCGGATAACGCAGAAAGCCGGTTGCTGTGAAAGCCCCGAAGGGCGTGGCTTACAGGTCTGCCTGCTGTGTTGTGCTTCTTGCAAAGGACTAGGCCATTTGCTGCGAACCACGCCTTGCATCCAGGCCCGTAAGCCGACGCAGAGCACACATGGGACTTGTTCGCGCCTTCCTTAGCCAATCCCCCAAGTCGTTTCTTTACATTACTGACAAACAAAAGCGGAAATGTGAATAGTGAGAATATTTTATTTAGCCCTGGATGACTTCTTGGCATAAGCTCACTACATTATCCACTCAGGACAGTATGCGCTTAAATTGATGGAGTTGAGTGCTGAATATGCGAGTTAATTTTCCACAATGGAACACCAAGGAGTTGCTGACTCAATCACTTCCCGGGCTGGCAGGATTGCTGCATTACCAAAAAGAATGGTTGCGGGATGATCTGCGTGCCGCCTTGTCGGTAACCGCGGTGGCCTTGCCTGTGGCCATCGCCTATGCCCAGCTTACCGGGGTCAGCGCCGTGGCCGGGCTTTATTCCTGTATTTTACCAATGTTGATTTATGCCTTGTTTGGTACATCGAGGCAACTGATAGTGGGTCCGGATGCCGCGACCTGTGCCGTGATAGCCGCTGTGGTGACGCCACTGGCCGCCGGCGATGCCAAGGTGCACTGGCAGTTGGTGATGACCATGACCCTGATGACGGGCATTTGGTGCCTGCTGGCCAGTCGCTTTCGGCTCGGGGTGCTTGCCGAGTTTCTCTCGCGGCCGATTTTGATGGGGCTGCTCAACGGGGTGGCGATAACCATTATCGTCGGCCAGTTCTCGAAGATTTTTGGCTTTAGCTTCGACTCCCGCTATTTGCTGGAACGCCTGGCAGGCGGCGCCGAGTATCTGTCGCGCACTCACTGGCCAACATTGGGCATGAGTCTGGCCACCTTGCTGGTGTTCCTGCTGGTCAAGCGTCTGCGGCCGCAACTTCCTGCCTCCATGGTGGCGATTGCGGTGGCAGGATTATTGGTATGGCTGTTTGATTTGCAGCAGTATCAACTGGCGGTGGTCGGTACTATCGAAGGCGGTCTGCCGGAGTTTCAGGCACCGGTATTTGATTTGGGGCTCAGCCGTGAACTGGTGATGCCGGCGCTGAACCTTGCCATGGTGAGCTTCGTTTCCATGATGCTGACGGCGCGCAGCTTTGCCGCCAAAAACGGCTACGACATAGATCCTGATAAGGAGTTTCGCGCGCTTGGGGTAGCCAATATCGCCTCGGCGCTGTCTCAGGGTTTTGCCATCAGCGGCGCCGATTCGCGCACCGCGGTTAATGATGCCAATGGCGGCAAGTCGCAGTTGGTTTCTGTGATAGCGGCGCTGCTGATAGCCCTGGTGGCCCTGTTCCTGACTGCGCCGCTGCAATATATCCCTTCGGCGGCGCTCGGGGTGGTGCTGGTTATCGCATCGCTCTCTTTGATTGATATCAAGGGTATCTGGAAGCTGAGAAAGCGTGACAACGGCGCCTTTACCCTGGCGTTGATCACCCTGTTGGCCGTGCTCTTTATCGGGGTGATCCCGGGGATCACCCTGGCGGTGCTGCTGGGCTTGTTCCAATTTATCCGGGTAGTGATGAAACCCTCTGAGCAGCTGCTCGGTGTCGATCGCAAAGGGGTGCTGCGCAGTATCGACCGCAGTGACAAGGCCACGGCGATCCCGGGGATCATGATCTACCGTTTCAACTCACCTTTGACCTATTTCAACGCAGGTTATTTCAAACGCCAGCTGCTGGCCAGGTTAAAAGAGCAGCCCGAGCCGGTGGATTGCGTGATAGTCGATGCTGTGGCCTGTTTCAGTCATCTGGATATCAGTGTGATGGCCATGATTGCCGATTTGGCGCACCTGTTGAAGCGCCGCGGCGTCAGCCTGGTGCTGGCGGGCCGTAAACGTCAACTGCTCAGCTGGTGTGAAGCCAGTGGCATAGATGTGGCGGAGGATGGTTTGATCATCAGGCCTGATTTGGCCTTGGCGGTGCGTATGCATCAAAACTACAAACAAGCGGTCGCTGAAGGCCAAGCCCCCGAAGTGCGGCGTTTGGCCGGCGATGATACCAGCGCCCCCAGACCGTCCCATCTGTAAAACCTGGCGGGATCCCGATAGCACGCAAACGCTTGCCAAGATTGCTCGGCAGGCGCTAAAGCGGCTGTTGCTCGCCGCTTTCCAGCCACAGAGGCTTGGGTTTCATGGCGCGGATAAACCAGGGGTGCTCGAGCCAGGCCTGCAGCCATTGAGTCAGACAGGGCAGGGGGGCTGCATTGAACCTGGCTCTATCCACATGGGCAAATTGGCGCACAAAAGGGAAGATGGCGAGGTCCGCCGCGCTCATACGCCCGAGCAACATGGCTTGCTCTTGCAGCCCTTGAGCCTCAGCCAGTCTCTGCTCCAGTGGCAGCAAGTACTCGAGCGCTTGTTCGAAATAGCTTTGCTGGCTGAACTCAGGATAACGGTCAAAGTATTTGTATCTGTCCAGCAAAGGCTTGAATGCCCTGTCATTGGTTGCAATCAGGGCTGAGGTAAGGTTTTCTTCCTCAGGATTTTGCGGCAGCAATGAGTGGGGATCGGCTTGCGCCAATGCCCAGAAGAGGATATCCAGACTCTCGTCAAGCACCCTTCCATCGGCGAGTTGCATCACAGGCACTGTGCCCTTCGGCGATAGGGCCAGCATCTCCTGCGGCTTATTTTTCAGCAGAATTTCCCGCACCACGACAGACTGGTCGGCGGCAATCAAGCCCAGTCTGGCGCGCATGGCATAGGGGCAGCGGCGAAAGCTGTACAGCACAGTTTGACGGCTTACTTGAGTCACAAGATTCCCTTGGCATTTCAATAAAACAGCCATTGTAGGAATGACTCGGGTGACAGGCAAGGTCGCCTGCCCAAAGACGTGTATAGGATTAAGTCGTTACAATACGGCTACTTGATTCAGAAATCGCCTAATAACCCTACTTTTTCTGTCTATTTGCGCTACTGTGATTGGGGTAGAATGGCGCCCCCATTTTGGGAGGCCGATCACCTAAGGAAGGTTCCAGAAGGTGAGGCTGTTATGCACTGGAAATTAGGTTCCAGCCAGCAGAAGTTGAGGTGATGATGTCCAAAATAGTTGTATGCGCTTTATATAAGTTTGTTTCCCTGCCGGATTATGAGGCTTTGCGTCAGCCGTTGCTCGAGACCATGGAAGACAATGGCATTCGCGGCACCTTGCTGCTGGCTGCCGAAGGCATTAATGGCACAGTGGCTGGCTCGGAAAGCGGCATCAATACCCTGATGGCCTGGTTGGATGCCCAGAATGGCCTGGATAATATCGTCTCCAAGCGCTCATTTGATGATGAGATGCCGTTTTACCGCACCAAGGTCAAACTCAAGAAAGAGATAGTCACCATGGGGGTGGAAGGCATAGATCCCAGAGAAGTGGTCGGCACCTATGTCAAACCCCAAGATTGGAATGCGCTGATCTCCGAACCCGATGTGCTGCTGGTTGATACCCGCAACGACTATGAAGTGCAAATTGGTACCTTCAAGAATGCCGTCAATCCTGAGACCGAGACTTTCCGCGAGTTCCCAGAATATGTGAAGCAGCAGCTGGATCCGGCCAAGCACAAGAAGGTAGCCATGTTTTGCACCGGCGGGATCCGCTGTGAAAAGTCCACCGCCTACCTTAAGCAACAAGGCTTTGATGAGGTGTATCACCTCGAAGGCGGGATCCTCAAATATCTGGAAGAAGTGCCCGAAGAGCAGAGTCTGTGGCAAGGAGAGTGTTTTGTCTTCGACAACCGGGTTTCTGTGGATCACCAGTTGCAAAAAGGTCAGTACGATCAATGTAATGCCTGCCGGATGCCGATAACCGAGGCCGATATGCAGAGCCCGGCCTATGAGCAGGGTGTCAGCTGTCCCCATTGCATAGATAAGCTGGATGAAAAGCAGCGCCGGCGCTTTATCGAGCGTGAGCGGCAGATGCAACTGGCCAAGCGCCGCGGTGAGGCTCACATAGGCGCCGATGTCAAAGAAGTGATCCATAAGCGCCGTGAGCAAAAACAGCGTCAGAAAGAGCAGGCCAAGCAAACCTCTTGATAGCGGTAAAAGTTGAAGCAGGAAATGAGCAGTAGCTACTGAATTCTGTCGCTCGACTGTGAGTTCGGGCAAATAGTTTGGTCTGAGCTACTACAGCGAATGCGGTTTACTGCTCGTTTCCACGTTTCTAATATTGTCGCAGGCGCTGAATATCTTTTTGGGGCGGTAATCCAAATAAACGACTGTATTCGCGACTAAATTGAGAGGCACTTTCATAGCCCACCAGATTACTGGCTTGCGTCGCATCAAGACCATTTAACAGCATCTGCTCCCGCGCCTCTTGCAGCCTTAGGTTTTTCATGTATTGCAGCGGGCTGCTGCCAGTTAAGGCTTTAAAGTGCACTCGAAAGCTTGAAGCGCTCATGTGCGCCTGCCCCGCTAGCTCATTCATGCCGACGGTTTCGGTGAAGTTCTTCTTCATCCACGTCACGATTTTCAGAATGTGATTGCTGGGCGAACCGACAGAGGCAATATGGCGCAGTTGCGTGCCATGCGGCCCATGAAGCAAGCGAATCACGAGTTCCTTTTTTATCAGTGGCACCACACTCGCGAGATATTCAGGCTCTTGCTCCAACGCCAACAAACGGCTCATCGTCCGGTATATGCCATCGTCCATGTTTTGAATAGAAATCGATTGATACTCCATCTGACGATCGGGCTTGTCGAGCTGCAACTCCGTGCACGTTTGCATGATCAGGTCATAATCTAATTTCAGGGCGAGCGCCAAAAATGGCTGATGACGTGTTGCTTTTGTCACATGCGATACAATCGGAGTGTCAAAGGTGGTCAACATTGACTGCCCGGCTTCGACAGGGACTTGCCTGTCATCAATCGCCAGTTGCTTGCTCCCTTGTAAGATCAGCGAAAATCCAAGGCTATAAATGCAATGCAGCGGCGCTGTCGGCGTATTTCGAATATGCACTTCAAGCCCGGGGATATCGGTGACGTAACTGCCCTCTTTACTGTTGTAGGCACGTACTTGATCCACCAGCGCTTGATTGGCGTTATTGCTGTTCATCACGTTCACCTGCTCTGTCGGTGATTCTTTTCATATTGTATTTTTCATCGAATCGTTGGATTAACTCTTGCGAGGACATCTGGCTTCCCATTCTTCCCCGCTTCACGTATTGATGAGCAAAACTGATCGCGCCTTTCGAACGCACGAGTGCTTCAAATTCATCAATAAAATGCTGCTTAAATTGACTGTTAAACGTATTCACCAACACCACGTGCTTGTTGGTGAAATCGGTATTGTTCGCAAATTGCCAGATCGGTGGCGCTGGGCTGTATAACCAGATGGGCGAACCCAGATACACGGTGTCATAGCGCGAAACATCGATATGATTCGGCGTGATGTCCGCGAAATCGTTCCGTGCATCGCTCAATGCGTTTATCCAGCCAACCATCCCAAGCTGGTAGTCGTTTGCCACTAATTCATGGACATCCGCATCCAAGGTTTCAGCGATGTGATCGGCTAAAACGCCCGTATTTCCTGAACGAGAAAAGACCACAACGGCCACATTTCGAGGTTTTTCCGAAGCGCTGTGATGTTTTAACGTATCATGCTTGAAATCATCGTGCTTTAACGCGTGATTTCTTAACGCATGATTGGCCGCATCTTGTGCATTTTCAATACGCGTGACCACAAATGCAACCACGAACAAGATGAGAGCGAATGCCAACAGCAACATCAGGAACAAACGGATCATCAGTGCCATCCCTTACGATTTCAAACAAAGTGAATGATGCGTTCTTCACTCTCGCGAAGAACGCATTGAAGTCATTTATTGGAGATATTTCGCCAAGAATGGTGCCACGCGTTCCATGGCCAAACCCACCGCTTCCGGATGGTCATACAGCTCGTAGTGCGACCAATTCTCCAGATCCACCAATTGACGATCTTTCGAAGCCACCGCTCGACCATAAATTTCTTGCCCATCACGGAACGCGCCAAACGCGCCCACTTTCTGGCCAACCACCGCCATCATAGGTTGTGTCATCAAGGTTTCTGCAAATGCGAAGGCATCCCAGCTTAATGTTTTTTGAGCGTGAGAAAAGACCATGCGCGTTGCGCCGCCTTCCGACTGTCCCCGTGGTGTTTTGTAGTACTCTGTGGCTTCAAACACATCGCGATCGGTCAAACCGTTTTCTTTTGCAAATTCGAGGCTTGGTGGCAACAGTTCATTCACTTGTAACTCAGCACCACGAGCTTCAGCCGTGCGTTGCGTCGCCATGGCTTCCAATGTGCCGATGGGGTTGTACAAGCTAAACCCTTCGCGGAACAAACGACCCACATTAACCGGTGTAATGCCCACAACGGCTTTCAGACGTTTCTCGGTCAGGGCAGAATTGAGAATGTAACCGCCACCACCACAGATGCCCAATCCACCAATGCGGGTCTCATCCACATACGGTAAGGTCACGGCATAATCGATCACGCGGCTGATGTCTTCGACGCGTTGGGTAGGATCTTCCACATAACGGGGCATACCGCCCGACTCACCTTGAAAACTCGCATCAAAGGCAATCACGACATAGCCTAATTCAGCCAACGCCTTCCCATAAACTGCGCTGGAGGTTTGCTCTTTGCAGCTCCCAAATGGATGAACACTAACCATGGTCGGATAGCGTTTTGCTGCATCAAAGCCGTCTGGCAACAAGATGAATGCGGCCATATCCCAAGCCATATCGGCGTTTCGGAACGAGACTTTTTTAATATCCATCGTTTTATCCTCGCAGAAGGCTCAATGCATTGAGCCTTCGTTGACATTCATCGTGCGTGTTACAACGTGCGTTGGAAGAATGGTGCAAGTACGCCAATAGCTTCAGCAATCGGTGACTCGCCATCGTAGAGGTCCATGTGGTTAGCACCATCGACAATGTACATCTGTTTGTCGTTGCTCGCTGCACGCGCCATCAGATCATCACTCATCCACTTGCTGCCCGCATTGCTGCCCACCACGGTTAAAAGAGGCTGCGTGAGGAACGCTTCCGCTTTAAAGAATGCATCATACGAGATGATTTGAGTCAGGCTGCGAGCCGTCGCAAAACCCGGTGCGGTGCAATACGCCGCACGATCGGTATGGTAATACTCCCAAGCCTGACGCAGCTCTTCATTCGGTGCATCTTCTTCGTTCATCGGCGCCATTGGCATGGTTGCAGGCTCCGCGCCACTCGCATCAGCAGTGCGCGCACCAGAACCGGCTTCAAGGTAAGGAATCGCATCGCGGTCTTTCACGTTGTTATCCCAACCGTTGCGGAACATTTGGCCGATGTTCACCATGCTGACCGTTCCCACCGCTTTGATGCGACGATCATTGATGGCGGCATTGGCGGTATAACCCGCACCAGCACAGATCCCCATCGCACCAATGCGGTCGTTGTCGACGTAATCCAGCGTGGTGAGGTAATCAATCACGGCACTCACATCTTCCGTACGTACGTGTGGGTTTTCCAACTGGCGCGGATTGCCGGTACTTTCACCTTGATATGAGGCATCATAAGCAATGGCAACAAACCCGTGCTCTGCAAGTTTTTTTGCGTATGTGCCCGCGGTTTGTTCTTTCACACCACCACCCGGGTGCGACACCACAATCGCGGGGTAACGCTTGGTCGCATCAAAATTTTCTGGGAAGTTGATCAGCCCAGCGAGCGTAATGTCCAGACCGTTGGTATTAGGGAAGTAGACTTTGTTCATTTGGGTTGCTCCTAACTAGAATTGGTCGTTATCAGGAAGTATTGCTGAAACAGTGTTTGTCATTTGCTCCTGAATTAGCACCAGTATAGGCAGGGGATGCCGAGTAAGTTTGCCTAAAATGACGAGTTGCTTGCCTGATTTGCCTTAATGCCTGAAATAACGAATTGAAATGCTTTTGTGAAACGTTTCCTAATGATGAAATCTATTAATGCACTGATAAATAATGCATATTTTTATATATTTGAAGAGGGTGCCTTTGCGGGATCCAACAGGTTTTAGTGTTGGTTAAGTGCTTGCTCTGTCATTGTTTTCCCAAATTGCCAAACAGTTGCAACCAGTCGGTGACAAACACATAAGAACCAAATGGCTCTTTTATCATAGCTTTCCTGAGCTTTTTTTAGCGCTTATCTGGTGAATATTTAAGCTGTGGCCTGGTGGGTGCGACCACTGTTTTTCGATAGTCAGAACAAACACGTGTCTCCTTTAATGTATTTCCCATCCAATCCCCATTCAGGTTTCTTGGCCAAAAAGCCAGCTTTTCCTTTGATTTGTGTCGTTTAAACGCAGAGCTTCACATAACTGCAATCTTGATTAATCAAATCTGTCATCTGGATCCCTGACAATCAGGCCGCTTTATTTTTAATAGCGAACAATTTACTTCAACCCAATACGGATGATGAAAGTGATGAAAAATAGATTAGCTGCGTTGATCTCTTGCAGCCTGGTAACCATGGCGGCCAACAGCGCCGTGTTACCCAGTGTTCAAACTGACAGCCATTGGTATAAGGAAAGCGCCCAGCGGGTGTCAGACAAGGCTACATTAGAATCAAAAGCAAAAGCCAAAAACGTCATTTTGTTTGTCGGTGACGGTATGGGGATCTCCACCTTGACTGCTGCGCGTATCTACCAAGGACAGCAGCTGGCCGGTAACCAGGGTGGTGAAGAGAACTTCTTGAGTTTTGAGAAGTTTGACCATACCGCATTGATCAAGACCTATAACACCAACCAGCAAACACCGGACAGCGCAGGCACCATGACGGCCATTGCGACCGGGGTAAAGTCCAAAGCGGGGGTGATTTCGGTATCCGAACAGAGCCTTCGTGGCAACTGCCTGTCATCCAAAGGTAATGAGCTGGTGACTCTGGTGGATCTGGCCAATGCCAAAGGCTTATCTACCGGTGTGGTGAGTACTGCACGTATCACCCACGCCACTCCGGCAGCAACCTATGCCAATAGCCCGGAGCGTGACTGGGAATCTGACGCCAACCTGCCTGCCGAGGCGGTAGCCAACGAGTGTAAAGATATCGCCTACCAGATGGTGATGCGCGATAAAGACAATGCCCTGTCAGTCGCCCTGGGCGGCGGTCGGCGTGCCTTTATCCCTGAAACAGTGACTGATGGCGAGAACAAGAAAGGGCAGCGTAAGGATGGCCTGGACTTGACCATGGCTTGGGTCGACAACCTGGACAACGCCGCCTATGTATGGAATAGCGCAGAGTTTGATGCCATAGATGCCGGCACTACAGATCACCTGCTGGGCTTGTTCAACTCCTCCCACATGGAATATGAAGCGGACCGCGCCGATGATGTGGGCGGCGAACCTTCATTGACTGAGATGACAGCGAAATCTATCGAGATTTTGCAGAAGAACGACAAGGGCTATCTGCTGATTGTCGAGTCGGGTCGTATCGACCATGGTCACCACGCCGGTAACGCCAAGCGCGCCCTGGCCGATGCGGTGGAACTCTCCAACGCCGTTAAGGCGGCGGTCGAAAACACCAACCCGGAAGAGACGCTCATTCTGGTCACCGCCGACCACAGCCACGTGTTCACCATCGCAGGTTATCCGAAGCGGGGTAACCCCATTCTTGGTCTGGTACACGGCATAGATGGAAACCTTTCTACTGCCCTCGATGGTAAGCCATACACCACCTTGGGTTATACCAATGGCCCGGGCGCAGTTGTGGGGAACCGTGACGACCTGACCTCAGTGGACACTCAAGACAAAGACTTTATGCAACAAGCTCTTATTCCTATGGGAAGTGAAACCCACGCCGGTGAAGACATTAGTCTGCATGCCACAGGCCCCGGTGCCAACCTGGTGCAGGGTGTAATGGAGCAGAACGTGATTTTCCACATTATCAATCAAGCCCAAGAGCTTGGCGGTACTAAGTATTAATTGGGAGCAAGGAAATGAATAAGAAATTACTGGTACTGTCTTTGGCCGCGATTCTCGGTTTGGCGGCCTGTGGAAGTGACGGTGACAACGGCAAGGACGGCACCGCAGGTACCCCGGGCACGGATGGAAGCAACGGCAGTGACGGAAAAGACTGGACCGCCGTTAATCAATGGTATGTCGATGGTCAAAACCGCGTCACCAAGGCGTCCAATATGAGCAATAACACCCAGGCGGGGGCGGCGAAAAACATCATCTTGTTTGTCGGCGATGGCATGGGCGTTTCAACTGTGACGGCGGCGCGGATCCTCGATGGTCAACTCAAGGGGCAAACCGGAGAGGAAAACTCACTCTCCTTTGAGACTCTGCCTTATCTTGGACTGGCCAAGACATATAACGTTGATGGTCAAACCCCGGATTCGGCCGGCACCATGACGGCCATGGTCACCGGGGTGAAGACGGACGTTGGCGTGATCTCACAGGCTGAAGGTGTCGAGCGCGGTGTTTGTTCCTCCGCCAGCGGTCAAAACCTGGTGACTTCGCTGGAGCTGGCCGCCATGGCGGGTATGGCTACCGGTGTGGTTTCAACTGCACGTATCACTCACGCTACCCCGGCGGCCACTTATGCCCATGTGCCGGATCGCGACTGGGAAGCGGACAGCAACTTGCCGGCCGAAGCCGTCACCAACGGCTGTAAAGATATTGCCGCCCAGATGCTGGACTTCAATAACGGCAAAGGGATCAATGTGGTTATGGGCGGTGGTCGCCGCGCGTTTATTCCCAACACCACTATCGATCCTGAAGGCAAAGCAGGTAAGCGTAACGATGGTCGCGATCTGACCGCCGAGTGGCTGTCCCAGTACCCCAACGCCAGTTACGTTACCGACCGTGACAGCTTCCTGGCGATGGATACCGGCAGCACAGAGCATGCGCTGGGGCTGTTTAACTCCTCTCATATGGAATATGACTACGACAGAGTCGAGACCGGTGTTACCGGCGAGCCTTCCCTGGCAGAGATGACGGCCAAGAGTATCGATATTCTGAAAAAGAACGACAAAGGCTTTGTCCTGATCGTTGAAGCCGGTCGTATCGACCATGCTCACCATGCCGGTAATGCGGCCCGTGCCCTGCACGACACCATAGCCTTGTCTGAGGCGGTACGTGTCGCCATGGAGAAGACTTCGGCCAATGACACCTTGCTGATGGTTACCGCCGACCACAGCCATGTGTTCACCATCGCCGGCTATCCGACCCGAGGTAATCCTATCCTGGGCCTGGTGAAGAGTAACGATGCCAACGGTCAGCCGTCGGTCACCAACTCTACCGATGCCAACGGCATGCCTTATACCACGGTTGGTTATGCCAATGGCCTGGGCTTTGGCTCGTTGGCGACCGGTGGCGATGAGCGTTACAACTATGCCGCCGAGCCTGGTCGGGTGGATCTAAATTACATAGACACCCAGAGTGTGGGGTTCCATCAGGAGGCATTGGTGCCGCTGGAAAGTGAAACCCATGCCGGTGAAGATGTGGCAATCTTCGCTCGCGGCCCGGGTGCCAGTCTGGTTCAGGGGACGGTTGAGCAGAACCACATCTTCCATGTGATGAACTTTGCCGGTGATTTGGTCAATAAGGCCGAGGCCGCCGCGGCGCAATAAGGTTTAGCGTTTCGCAGCCTGATGCCCCTGCCTGCCCCTAGTTTCAGGCAGGGTGTCAGGCTGCTTCTTTGGTTTTAGAGTAATATCAGTAGGTTTATTATGTCCCGTGTAACATTCAAGCCAGCGTTACCCTTTTTTTCCCGCGTAGCGCTTCATATCGCTCCTCGTATAGCTCTTTGCACAGCTCATTGCACAGCCCCTCGCGTTCTTGGTCGCCCACTCGCATTGTCAATCACATTGTCACTCACGCTGTCACTCGCTTTGGGGATCACAGCTTCTCTGGGGCAGTTTGCCATGGCCAATACTCAGTCTGTCAGCAACCAGCCTGGCAGCCAGGAGCACGTCCATGTCAAAGCGGGCGGCTCAATTGGCGATGATGCTAATGTTTGTGCCGCCAAACCCGGTCGTTTTCAAGCCAGCTATCAGATCACTGTTGGCAGCGGTGAGCAGGCCAGGCAGCAGCAACTGACCCTGACGCGCTTTGACGATACCATCATCTATCAGCGCAGCCCTGTCAGCTATGAGGCTTGGCATAAAAATGGTGAGTATGTGCGTTATTTCCCCCAGGAGAAACGCTCTATCAGCTATCGCCGCGGCGATCTCTTGGCGCTGAATATTCACACCGATCTCGATAGGCAGTTTCACCTGATATCGCCCGCTGCCTTGAGTCAATTTGAAAAGGGCCAAAGCCTGCAGGATAGCTGCTTCACCCGTCAGAGCTATTCTTTTAAGAGCAAGAGTCATGGAGAAAGTCATGAGGAAAATCATAGTCACGCGAACAAAAGTGCCACCGAGTCGCAGTCTTTGCAACTGAGCTGGATAAGCGAGCTGGAACTGCCAGCCGAGATGACCATCACTCAAGGTGAGCAGCGTATTGTTTATCGGCTCAGCAAACTGACGCCTGTGAGCCAGGAGAGTTTCAAGCGGCTTACCTCAGGTTTCCAGGACCTCGACTTTGCCGATGTGGGCGACAGTGAGTCTGACCCTTTTATTGCCAAGATGATCACCCAGGGCTTTATTCAACATGGCAGCTCAGGCTTCTACTCGGCAGATGGTCAGCAGCTTGAAGGCGGGCATCACAGCCACTGATTAACCCCAGTTACCGATATAACAAGGGCCTAGTCACAGGACGTCAGTTGTCGGCATAACTTATCTGCAGCTCAAAACCCAACTGGGCGAGCTGCTTTTGCTCCCGCTGCAGGTCTTTGGCAAACAGGCTGATGCGTTGACGCGGCTCGGGCAGGCTTATCTGCATGCCTGTTGCCGTGGGTTTTACCCGGGTGATTTTCAAGCTGCGGGCGATACGGCCGAGATTCAGCAACACGGCGAGGCGCAGCAGCGCCATTAGGCGGATTAGGCGTAATTTCTGAGCGGGCTCCAGTTGTGCCAGCGCCTCCAGGTTGGGTTTCTTGCGCTGGTTGCCAATCAGCAGTGCCAGCAGCTGTTGCTGCTCTTGGCTGAAACCGGGCAGATCGCTATTGGCTATGATGTAGGCGCCGTGTTTGTGGTGAGCGCGGGAATTGATATGGATCCCTATCTCATGCAGTTTCACCGCATGTTCCAGCAGGGAGCGCCAGGGCTCGAGTTGCCAACCGTCGGCAACGGCATCAAACAGTTGTTTGGCGGAAGTGGCCACCTTGGCGGCATGGTTCAAGTCCACATGATAGAGTTTGGCCATGCTCTCGACAGTGCGGCCGCTGACATCACCGAATTGGCTGATCCCGGCAAGTTCGTATAGTACGCCTTCGCGCAGAGCCCCTTGCGCAAACTGCAACTCGGTGATCGGCAGCCTCTTGAAGAAGCTGATCAGGATAGCCAGCCCCGCCGGTAGCAAAGGTGCACGTTTACTGTCCACCTGCGGCAGTTCAATTTGATCCACATGCCCCCAGTCCAGCAACTGCTGTTTCAACTGCTTGAGCCTGGGCAGAGTGATGGTTTCATCGTTGAAGAAGTGCTGCATCGCTTCGCAGATGGCCTTGACACTGCCTGAGCTGCCGAGAGTGAGATCCCACTGGCCACTGAAATATTCCTTGGCCAGCGAGGCAAACTGTTTATCGGCCGCAGCCTGGGCGGCGCGAAAGTTCTCCAACGTCAGCTTGCCGTCGACAAAGTATTTCTGGTTGTAACTGACACAGCCACAGCGCAGGCTGGAGAGTATCTGCGCCTGAGTCTTGTGGCCAAGCACCACTTCGGTGGAGCCTCCGCCGATATCTATGATGAGGTTGCGCTCTGCCAGCTCCTGGCTGTGGGCTATGCCCTTGTAGATAAGGCGCGCCTCTTCATGGCCGGATACCACTTCGACCGGGTAGGGCATAATGGCCCTGGCAGCCTCGATAAAGGCCTCACGGTTACGGGCGACTCTCAGAGTGTGGGTGGCCACCAGTCTGACTCTGGCCTGATCCAGAGTGGAAAACCTGAGGTTGAAATCCTTGAGGCAGGCGAGACCGCGCGCTATGGCGTCATTATCCAGCCTGTTGTCCTGATCCAGCCCCTCGGCCAACTGTACCAGACGTTTCTCTTTATGCAGGATCTGAATGCTGCCATCCTGCTCGCGGGCTATCACTAGATGAAAGCTGTTGGAGCCCATATCCACAGCGACAAAATGCTTGGGTGTTGCAGTCAAGGTGGTCCTCATTTTGCTATTGCGTCGGTTCCTGGGGCTTGGCCAGATCCAGTTGCCGCTGTTTTTCGTAGTTGCCCAGATACTGATGTATGGCTATCTGGGATCTTACCTTACGCTTGTTGCCCCGCTTACGGTAGGGGTTGGATTGATCTTTGTTGATCACCCGCGCCTTGATGTTGTCGGTAAATTGCAGCGCCAGGGTATCGAGGATCATCTGCTTCAAGCCGGGATCATATACCGGGGTGCTGACTTCAATACGGTTATCGATATTACGCCCCATCCAGTCGGCGGAGCAGAGAAAGAGTTTGTTTTCACCGCCTGAGTGGAACAGCATCACTCGCGAGTGCTCGAGGAATCGGTCCACTATGCTGAAGACCTCAATATTGTTGCTGATCCCGGGAATATCGGGAATAAGCGCGCACATACCGCGAATAAGCAGACGGATTTTGACGCCGGCGCTGGAAGCTTCATACAGCTTTTGGATCATCGCCTCATCCACCAGATTATTGAGCTTGAGGGTGATGGCGGCCTTGATGCCGCTTTGGGCATTGATGATCTCCTGCTCGATAAGGCCGGTCAGCTTCTGGCGCGCATCATAGGGGGAAACTATCAGATGCTGGAAGTTATCCCGTCTGTAAGGGTGCTCAATCAACTCAAATACCTGCTCTATTTCGGCGGCAATTTCCTGATTGGCGGTAAACAGCGAAAGGTCGGTGTACACCCTGGCCGTGCCCTCGTTGAAGTTACCCGAGCCAATGTGGCCATAGAGGCGCATTGCACCGGCTTCCTCGCGGCCGATAAGGCACATCTTGGCATGGACCTTCAAGCTTGGGATCCCATGGTGCACCTTGACGCCGGCCTCGGCCAGCACCCGGCTCCACTCGATATTGGCCTGCTCATCGAAACGGGCCCTGAGTTCAATCACAGTGGTGACCAGTTTGCCGTTTTTCACCGCATCTAT
Source organism: Shewanella sp. VK101 (assembly GCF_056497865.1). Taxonomy (NCBI): domain Bacteria; kingdom Pseudomonadati; phylum Pseudomonadota; class Gammaproteobacteria; order Alteromonadales; family Shewanellaceae; genus Shewanella; species Shewanella sp. VK101. The sequence continues at coordinate 2,664,406 of NZ_CM151402.1, read as the reverse complement.
CAGCGACTGGATGATATGGGACTTTCTCGCCACCCGATAGAGGCTGATTTTGATGAACTTGACGGCAGGATCATAGGCCGCCTGGCGCACCAGCTCGGTAAAGTGGGAAAACTTGTGATAGGGGTAATAAAGCATGATGTCGCCGCGGCGAATGGCGTCAAACTTGTTGGCACAGACACTGAATCCGGCCGAGTCCAGTGCCGGAAGCTTGTCGTTTTCCAGGTATTTGCGTCCCGGATTGGGAAAGCCGATAAAGTCCTTGAAGCTGTGGTAACGGCCGCCGGGGATCAGGCACTCGGTATTGGAGATATTCAGCTGCGCCGTGAGCATACTCAGCATATGCTCCGGCATCTCTTTGTCATACACCAGACGTACCGGCTCGGCGGTGAGGCGCTTTTTCAGGCCCTTGGTGAGCTTTTCCAGTTGGCTCTGTTCCAGCTCATCGGTGAGATCGAAGTCGGCATCGCGGGTCAGCTTCATGGAGAAGACTTCAATCTCTTCATATTCGAAGAAAGGGGCGAATAGCTCATCGACACAGTGCCTGATTATGTTATCTAGCAAAATCAAATGCTTGCGGCGCTTCGAGGTTTCTGCCGGCAGTTGGATGAAACGCGGTACATTCTTGGTGGGTACTTCCACCAGGGCGTACTGACGCTTTTCCCGGCTGTAGAGGCACACTGCCAGATAGGTGGTGTCATCGTTGAGTTGTTTGAACAGCTCGGAGCGGTTGCTGAGGATAAGCGGCGTGATGTGACGCTTGAGCTGATCCTTGAAATGCTTTTTCAGCCACTGGCTATGAAAATCGCTCAACTGCTTCTCATTGATGAGAAAGATGCTGTGTCTTGCCAGTTCCCGCATTAACTCGCCGTAAATGGCGTCGAAACGCTCTTGCAGTATTAATACCTTGGTCTGGATCTTGGCCATCAAATGGCGGCTGGAGTTGCGACCTTCCTGCAGACTGGATAACAGAATCGAGCGGCGCACCGCAGCAACCCTGACCCGGAAGAACTCATCCATGTTGTTGGAAAATATGCCCAGAAAGCGAACCCGTTCCACCAGAGGAACCAGAGGATCGGCTGCTTCCTGCAAGACTCTTTCATTGAAAGACAGCCAGGAAAGCTCCTTATCCAGAGAAAATTTTTCGACGGACGGTGACACGGCAAAGACTCCTCGTGAGCAGACGCCGGACATAGAGAAAGACCGGCAGATATACAATAACACTCCGATATCCGCTTGTAATCAGAGAATAAAGGCGGGGCGCAGTTTCTTGGTTTGACGCTATTTCGGCCCGGCTCAGGTTTGAATTCGGGGTTGCGCCGGCGCTAAGGAAGGTGCGAACAAGTCCCATATGTGCTCTGCGTTGGAATATAGACCTGGATACAAGGCGCGGTTTGCAGCAAATGGCCTTAGCCCTTTGTCCTTTGCAAGAACGCAAGAAGCATTCCTTAAAGGTAGAGCGAATTTATGTCGAAAGAATGACAATACCCCCACTTTGGTCAAAGAGAGCGATATTGGCGATTGGGCTTTCTGCCAGGCTTATGCTATGTTGCGCTCTTTTTCTCGGCCGGTTTCCTGGCCGGGAGAGGGGCGCTGAGGCTTTGTCTTCAAAGCAAAAAGCGGCGCCCGGGCCACTTCGAGCCAGCGAAAGCAGGAGGACGGAATGTTTGCAGGTTTTGACTATGGCAGTGCCAACTGCGCCATTGGTGTGATGGATGGGGGCAAGACCCGGCTCTTGCCTCTGGCCGAGGATGGAAACTATATGCCGTCGACCATTTATGCCATGGAGCGGGAACTCATTTCCGAATCTGTGCTGCAGCGCTTGCCTTTGGCGGCCCAGGCTGATTTCAAACCCAAACGCGCCGCCGAGCTGAGTCGCGCCCGAATGGCACGCCTGGAGCTGGATTTGCTTGCCAACGAGCAAGCGGTATTCATCGGCAATCAGGCGATTGAAACCTATATGGAGATGCCGGAAGAGGGCTTCTATGTTCGCTCGCCCAAGTCCTTCCTCGGAGCTTCGGGCCTGCTCAGCAATCAGATGGCGCTGTTTGAAGATATCGTCACCCTGATGATGCAGGAAATTCATACCCGGGCGCAGCAGAGCCTGAAACAGGCTATTTCCCAGGTGGTGATAGGGCGACCGGTTAACTTTCAGGGCATTGGCGGCGAGCAGAGCAACAAGCAAGCCGAGGCCATTTTGACTCTGGGGGCCCGGCGCGCCGGGTTCACCGATGTGGCTTTTCTGTATGAGCCTATGGCGGCTGCCCTTGAGTTTGAGTCGACACTCACCCGGGAGCAGCGGGTGCTGGTGGTGGATATTGGCGGCGGTACCAGTGACTGCTCCTTTGTGCGCATGGGGCCTGAGCTTAAGGACAAGAAAGATCGCAGTGATGACTGCCTGGGCCACAGTGGTCAAAGGGTAGGGGGCAACGATCTGGATATCGCCTTGGCGATGGCCGGTTTTATGCCGCACTTGGGGCTCGGCAGCGCGCTGAGCACAGGCAAGCCTATGCCAAGGCAACCCTTCTGGAACGCGGTCGCCGTCAACGATGTCAGTGCCCAGCGGGAATTCTCTGCCTTGAGTAGTCGCAAGCTGATTGAAGAGCTGCTGCGGGATGCCAAAGAGCAGGCGAAACTTGCGCGCTTATTGAAGATGCAAAAAGATCAGCTGGGTTATCGTTTGGTGCGTAGTGCAGAGCAGCTTAAAATCGCCCTGAGCGACAGTAAGCAAGCCGCTATGGATATAGGTTTTGTCGAAGCGCCCAAACCGCAGCCCTTGACTGTGAATGTCGATGCCGCCACCTTTGTGGCCGCCATCGATGAATCGCTCGAAACGGTGCACAAGCTTATCACCCAGGCTTTGACGGAAGGGGGATGTCAGCCGGATGTCATTTATCTCACAGGTGGCAGTGCCAAGAGCCCGTATATTACCGAGCAGATCCGCGCGCGTTTCCCGGATGTGGCTTTAGTCAGTGGCGATCACTTCGGCTCAGTGGTGGCCGGCTTGACCCGCTGGGCCGAGCGCCTGTACCGTTAAATTGCACTTTAATTGAAAGAGGACTCTTCATGGCACTGAAAAAAACGCCACTCTTGGCCACCTTAGTCGTGACTGCGGCAACAGGCTTGCTCGCCGGGTGCGGCGATGATGTGGGCAAGGTCAGCCTGGGCGTATTTACCACCAAAGATGTGATCATAGATGCCAAGACAGATCCCAAACTGCCCGGTGTTACCTGTCATATCAGTCGCATAGAGGCCAATCTGGATTTTGCCGACCCATCGGATATGAGTATCAGCTGTCGCCAGACAGGACCGATAACCAAGGCGCAACTGGCCAGTATCGAACTGGGGAAGAAGGGCGAGATAGTGTTTACCGAGTCCTTGAGCATCTTGTTCAAGAGCCTCAAGGTGAGACGTATCTATGACAGTGAACACCAGACACTCCTGTATCTGTCCTATTCCACCAAAGAAACCAACGGCAGCCACAAGCACGCTCTGTCCACTGTGCCGCTGTGGGGAACCGATGCCTATGAGCCAAGGCCCCAGGCGGTAAACTGATAGGTCAAGATATAAAAAAGAAAAGCCTCGAAATCGAGGCTTTTTTGGGGTTGCTACTGGATTAGAACTTGTAATTCACACCCAGGGTGATGCGCTGACTAGTGAAACATCTTTTCTTTATATCAAGCACCTGAGTTTTTCCTGAACGGGATTAAAATAAGGGAACTTTCCGATAGGAACGGGCTCTTTAATAAGGCATGATGTGAGGGTTGCCGGTGTGTTTAATACCGGATGTGTCGTTTTTAACTCCGGGTTACCGGCTTTGCCCCAAGTGAGCAGGAAGCGCTCTTGAGACAGCTGGAGAGAACCGGCGTGAAGTTAAGGGAAGAACATGTCATTTAATCAATCTGTGAGTAGAGGCAAGAGCGAAGCGGCCCAAGAGGGAACACTGACATCCAATAACCGGGTCAGTAAAAAAGACATACGGATAAGCGCTGCACGCAGGCGAATAGAGGATATTCGTGAGCAGATGGCCTTATCCCGTGAATTGGGCGTAGGAGTGTCGGCAGATGAGCTGGACTTTGACTGACGCTAACAGCGATAAGCTTAAAAAGCCCGCATTCAAGCGGGCTTTTTGCTGATTAAGCCTGCATTGCGGCGTGATAACGTTCGAAGGCTCGCTCGAGGTCGGCAATCAAATCGTCCGGATCTTCCAAACCTATATGCAGTCTCACCAGGGGCTTGCTGCTGTCCCACTGGGTTGCCGTGCGCAATTTCTCTATACCGGATATCGCCAGAATAAGGCTCTCGAAGCCACCCCATGAAAATCCCATCTTGAAGTGCTCCATCCCTTCGACGAAGGCGGTCATCGCCTGGCGGTTACCCTCTTTGAGCACAAAGGAAAACAAGCCGTTGGCGGCGCTGAAGTCACGCTGGAAAAACTCGTGACCCGGGCAACTGGCAAACGCCGGGTGACGCAGGTGATCCACTTCCGGGCGCTGCGCCAGGAAATTGGCCACTTTGAGAGCATTTTTTTCATGTTGCGCCATTCTTACCCCCAGGGTTCTCAGCCCCCTGGCCGCCAGAAAGATATCGTCTGCAGAGGTGCATTGGCCCATGAGATAGCTGTTCTCCCTCAGGGTATCCCAGTGTGCTTCATTGGCGGTCGCCGTACCCAGCATCACATCCGAGTGACCCACTATGTACTTGGTGGCGGCCTGAATCGAGATATCGACGCCCATCTCAAACGGGCGACAATTGATGGGGGAGGCCCAGGTGTTGTCCAGCATGGTGACCAATTGATGCTCATGCGCGATACGGCACAGGGTCGGCACATCCTGGACTTCCATGGTGATGGAGCCGGGAGATTCCAGAAACAGCACTTTGGTATTGGGGCGGATAAGCTCGCGGATACCGGTGCCAATCAAGGGGTCATAGTAACTGGTTTCAATCCCCAGCCCCTTGAGCAGCTTGTCGCACAGATCCCGGGTGGGCTCGTAGACACTGTCTACCATCAGCAAGTGATCACCGGCCTTCAGAAAAGACAGCAGGGCGCCACTGATGGCCGCAGAGCCTGAAGGGTAGAGCGCAGTGCCAACACCACCTTCGAGTTCGGCAATGGCCGCCTGAAAGGCAAAGTGAGTCGGGGTGCCGCGGCGGCCATAGAACATCTCCCCTTTGGCGCGATTGGCCGTGGCGTGGCGCATCTGTTCCATGCTGTCAAATACAACGGTTGATGCTCGAAACACGGGAGGATTGATCACTCCCTTGCTCCACTTTTTGTCCCGGCCGAGTGAGACCAGCTTGGTGGCTTTCTTCATGGATGCAACTCTTGTTTGTGATAGCGGGGCGGGCGCCCCTTTGAGGCATATTAACATTGAATCTTGTCATTGCCAGTGCGGCGGGCTTGAGACTTGTTCAAGTTGTCCGCGGCTTAAAGCAGCGGCAGGCTGACCCGAATTTCGACACCTGAGCCGTCGCTCAGGTTGCTGGCACTGATATGGCCGCCATGGAAGGCGGTGATAAGCCTGGCGATATAAAGTCCCAGTCCCAGATGAGGTTTGGACTGCATCGTTTGTGGCCGCACTGAGACCATGGACTCGAAGATCTGCTCGGTCATGTTTTCCGGCAACAGTGGCCCTTGGTTTTCCACCCTGAGCAGTGCCTGTTTGCCCTGCACCTTGAGGCTGATGCGGATATCGGTATCGCCTTTGCTGAACTCAATGGCGTTGGTGACCAGCTTATCCATCAGCTGGGCGATATATTCAGGCACGCCGCGCATGGTCAAAGGTTCATCCGGCAACACCAGCACGAAACCTTGTTCCTTGTAAGTCATCTGATACCCGGCGACGCAGCCTGCCACTACCTTGGTCAGCGGGAATTCATCTATCTCGGCCTGGGACAGGGACTCCTCGAGCCGGGTGGCTTCGCTCATGTTGGCGAGGATCAGCCACAAGCGGTTGACCCCTTCCTGGGCGCGGTCGACGTACTTGGCCGTGTCTTTATCCAGTTGCTGCAGACTCAAGTGCTCCAATGAGCTGCGCACCACGGCCACCGGGGTTCTCAATTCGTGGGATAGCCGCGAGGACATGTTTTCCAGATAGTGGGTATATTGCCCCAATCGGTTGACGATATTGGCAAAACTGCGCGACAGATCGCCAATTTCATCGCGCACTTTTGAAGGAGGAATGGTGTCGCGAACCCGCCCCTGGCTGTCGATGGCGCGTTCAGCCTGATCCCTGAGTTTGCGAATGCGGCTGGAGATCCCGGAGGCAAACACAAACAGTGCCAGGGTTCCCATGGCCATCACGGTCAGGATCACATTGAACAGCTTCTCCAGTGCCCGGTTACGCAGGGTACGGATACCATGGGTGGTTTCCTCGGCAACCACGGCGCCCATCACCTTATCGTCAATCCAGATGGGGCTGGCCGCCGCCAACACCACCGCCTTGTTATCCGGTGTCAGGCGCCAGGTGGAGGCCATCTGGCCATTCAACGCCCGGCGAATATGGCTGCCGCCGAGTTCGGTCGAGTCCTGCAGTGAGTCGATAAAATCCATAGGCGGCTTGGTCAGCACTGTGTAGTAGATGGGGTGTAGATAGTCGTGTTCCAGTTTGCCAAAGAAGCTTTCCGGTTGCCGCTCCTCCTCGACCGAGCGGGTCCAGACACTGGAATCGGCGCGAATATCGCCCGACTTGGCCAGCACCCGGCCATGGACATCCACCACCCAGATCCGCGAGCTGTTATGCCCCATACCTTTGATAATACTTTCAATTTCCGGTGATGGTACCAGAACCGTCCCCAGCTTGTCGGCGCGGTCAGTGGCCGAGGTACCAACTATGGCTTCCAGCCTGCGGCTCTTTTTGTCGTTGACATCATGAATGGCGAAACTGAGTTTACTGCCCACCATCTCCAGCGGCATTCTGAGTTCAATATTGTAACCCTTATCGGTTTTCAACCACTGGCCCTGAATGCGGACCTCTGGTGTCACCGGGGCACTGAGCGCTGGATTTTCAGGCAACTCGAAGGCGCTGAGCCAGCCATCGTGCTTGTTGGCTATGGTGTAGCGGCGAAAACGGCCATCCGGGGCCAGGGTGGCGATAGCCAGATAGTCGTTGCGATCCACACTCAGGCTGTTGCGGCCGCGGTAAATCACCTTTGGATCCGTTACCTCGAAAAAGCCGTAAAGGTAGCCGCCATATTTACCGACCATATGGGTAAAGCTCAGCGTTGACTGGCTGTCACTCAAGCGCATCAGGGTGTGTTCTTCGCCATAGGTCATGGCGCGATGGCGGTAAGCTTCCCAATCATTGAGGCGGCCATCCAGCTGAATGGGGCCGTTGAGCGGGTAGGCGTAGAGATCGCGGCCCTTTTCCACTTGATTGAGGAAACTGGCCTGGCTGTCGAACAGCCTGGGTCTTTCATGCAGCGCCGTAGCCAGGGCCTGAGTGGTTCCTTCCAGGGTTTTCTCCTGGCCGTGACGCAGATATTTCTCCATCTCCCACACATACTGATAGCCAAGCCAGGGCAGGCACAGCAAAAACAGCGACAGTACCAGAGTCTTGGTTCTGAGGCCTATTGGCGGGTGATAGGAGGGAAACTTCAAGATTCGGGATCCCAGCGATAACCCATGCCATAGACGGTATCTATACAGTCAAAGGCCGGATCGGCGGCGATAAACTTGCGCCTGATCCGCTTTACATGGGAGGTAATGGTGCTGTCATCGACATAAATCTTGGCTTCTTGCATCAATTCGGTGCGGCTGCGCACATGGCCGGGATGTTTGGCCAGGGCGTACACCATCCAGAATTCGGTCACTGTCAATTCAATCGGCTGCTGTTGCCAATATACCTGAATTCGGTTGGCATCTATGGTGAGGGCGCCGCGCTCCATCAGAGTGTCGGCCGGAGCGCTGCTGCCGGCGAGTTCGCAGCGGCGAAACAGCGCCGCCAACCGCGCCAGTAAATGGGGAAAACTGACATCTTTGCTCAGGTAGTCATCGGCACCCAGACGCAGGCCACAAACCGTATCGAAGTCGCTGTCTCTGGCGGTGAGAAAAATAATCGGCAGGGTGCCCGACATCGCCCGCAGCGACTGGCACAAGGTAAAGCCACCATCGATTTCATGCTCCAGACCTATGTCAATAATGGCCAAATCCGGTAAGCGGGTGTTGAAGGCCTGCATGGCCTCGGGGCGGTTGGCGTAAGTCTGCACAGAGTAACCCTGTGATTGCAGCACATCTTTGTAGTTTTCTCTTATTGCAGCTTCATCTTCCACTATGGCAATGCGTTTCATCTGCCTCTTGTTCCTGCCGAGCCGTGAATAGCCGTGACTATACAGGATTTTAGCCGTGAAAAAAGCGATCGCTTCCAATTGCCATTTTGTTGCCACAATTGATAGCCAAAGTGCCATTTTTGCTCCCCAGACTTGCCATTTCAATGGGGTTTAATCATCTCAACGACGAGGAACGCTGCCAACTGGGCAGCAGGCTCTACAAGACAAAAGGAATCGAGATGATGAAAAAGACCCCCATAGCCTCCCTGATCATGGCATCACTGTTGCTGACTTCTTCTCTGGCGCACGCCGACAGCCAGCCAAACTTACCGACTCAGGAGAGAGACCACAACGAAGAGTTGGTTGGCTTTGGCACAGGCGCACTGCTGGGCGCCGTGGTTGGGGGACCTGTGGGGGCGGTTATCGGCGCCTTCACCGGCGGCATAGTGGGTAAGTCTGTGGGCGATGACGAGCAGCTCAAGAGTCAGCAGCAACAGCTGGCCGAGCAAACCGAACAACTGGCGAGTCTCAGTGAGAAGCAGCGAGCGCTGAAGGAGTTATCGTTGCAATACGCCGATGCCCAGAGTCGCCTCAATGCGCTTTCCCGCGACCGAGCTGACCAGCTCGAAGAGTTAATCGTGGGTATGAATGTGCAGTTTCGTACCGGCACCGCCGAAATCGAACCCCACTTTGCCCGCCAGCTGGACGATTTGGCCTATGCCATGAGCCTGTCGCCTGAGCTGATGTTGGATCTGACCGGTTATGCCGATCGCCGTGGTAATTCTGATTACAACCAGACGCTGTCCGAGCAGCGAGTTGAGGCGGTGAAAAGTTATTTGGTTAGCCAAGGCGTTGCCGAAGAGCGTTTGCAAACCCAGGCTTTTGGCGCCAGTTCTCCCCTCAGTGCCAAACAGAGCCGCGAGAGCGACTTCTTTGACCGTCGGGTCACGCTGAAATTGCAGACTCAGGGAGCTGCTCTGGCAGCCAATCAACAAAGCGGTAATTGAGAGGGAGCGGCAAAATGAATATGGATATTCCTCGGCAGGAAAACGAGCAGTTTCAGAGAATGCCCGCCGCCAGTCACAGCGATTCTGATACTTATTTATGCAGGGCCGTCAACGCCCTGCAATTTTCAGGCTTTGCCCTGCTGGCACTGCTGGTGTTCAATCTGGTGAGCTCGGTTGAAGCCTGGGCCGAGAATGGCCCCCAACTTGCCGAAGAGCCTGCAAGTGCCCAGGCTCAGGAAGGTACCCTTCAACTGATTGATAACCCGCAGTGGCCAGGTGCCGGGGTGCTCGCCTTCGGCGACACCCAGGCCCCGGCACTGGCAACCGAAGTCAGCATGAGCATCAGTGGCTGGAGTAACAGAGTCAGCGTCACCCAGTCATTCACCAATGATAGCCAGGAGTGGATCCACGGCCGTTACCTGTTCCCGCTGCCCAATGAGGCGGCGGTGGACAGCATGCAGCTGAGAATAGGTGAGCGGATCATCGAGGGGGTTATTCAACCAAAGGAAGAGGCCAAGCGCACTTTTGAGCAGGCCAAGGCTCAGGGCAAGCGCGCCAGTTTACTGAGTCAGGAGCGGCCCAACCTGTTCACCACTCAGGTGGCTAATTTGGCCCCGGGGGAAACCCTTAAAGTCAGCTTCAGCTACCAGCAAGCATTGGATTACCGTGATGGTCAGTTCAGCCTGCGCTTTCCCATGACCCACACGCCCCGTTATCTGCCTCAAAGCATGCTGCAAAGCTTCAAGGGCGTGGAAGAGGCGGCGCGGTTGTTGAGCCCTGTGATTGAAGCCGCGGGCCTTGAAAAGATGTTCACCGGCGCTGATAGCGAAAGCTCTGAGCCTATAAGCACCCAAGCGCAAAGCGGTGGCCAGGAGAATCGTCTCAGTTTGGATATTATCCTGGATGCTGGTTTTCCCTTGCTGTCGCTGGAATCCCCTTATCATGCTATTTCTCAACAAACCCTGAGTGATGGCCGTATTCGGGTGCAGCTGCAACAAGACAATACCAAGGCCGACAGCGACTTTGTGTTGCAATGGCAAGCGGATACGGGCGCCAAGCCCGCAGCGGCGCTGTTCAGCCAGCAAGGCCAGACCCATACCCCAGCACCTTCTTTAGCGCAGGCCGAAGGCCAAGCTGCCAGGGATGAATACAGTCTATTGATGTTGATGCCTCCACAGAGCAAAGAGGTGGCCAAGCCCTTGCCCAGGGAGCTTATTCTGGTGATAGATACTTCGGGCTCCATGGGGGGAGATGCAATAGTTCAGGCCAAACAGGCATTGCTGTATGCATTGAGCAGTCTCAAATCGGAGGACAGTTTCAATGTTGTTGAATTCAATTCTGCAGTGCAGACCATGGCGGCCAACTCTTTGCCGGCGACGGCCCACAATATAGGTCGGGCACAGCAGTTTATTCGTGCCCTGGAAGCCAACGGTGGTACCGAGATGGCCAAGGCGCTTGAGTTGGCATTGAACAATGATTTTGCCGCTCAAAATAAAGTCGGCACGCAAGGTGAGATTAAGGCGCTCAGGCAAGTGATTTTCATGACAGATGGCGCCGTAGGCAATGAACAGGCGCTATTTGAACTGATTAAAGACAGGCTCGGCGACAACCGTCTGTTTACCATAGGTATAGGCAGTGCGCCCAACTCCCACTTTATGCAGCGCGCTGCCGAGCTGGGGCGGGGCAGCTTTACCTATATTGGCAAGATGCAGGAGGTGGAGCAAAAGGTGGTTGCCTTGCTGGAAAAAATCTCTGCTCCCAGGATCACAGATGTGTCGCTGCGCTACCCTGACGGCACTGTGCCGGATTACTGGCCGGCACAAATTCCGGATCTCTATCAGGGTGAGCCGGTATTGGTGAGCATCAAACAGCGTAGCAATGCCCACAAGGCAGTTATCGTATCCGGTCTTATCGATGGCCAATTCTGGCAGCAGGAGCTGGCGCTCAATGCCAAGGCTGAGCCCAAAGGGCTGGATCTTATCTGGGCCAGAAAACAGATAGCCGCGCTGGAGTTGGCCAAAGATGCAGCCAACAGTGAACGCATTGAACGCCAGGTCACAGCGCTGTCGCTGAAGTACCACTTGGTCAGTCCGTACACCAGCCTGGTGGCAGTGGATGTCACCCCGGTCAATCCGGACGCCGCGGCGACCCGGGAAGGGCAAGTGGCCAGTCATGCGCCCAAGGGCTGGCAGGGTAAGTTGCCGCAGACCGCCACCGACAGCCGGCTGATGTTGCTGCTGGGGTTGGCAAGTTTGCTGGCGGCGCTGATGCTGGCGGCTTTCCCCAGGGCCTTTGGCCGCCGTGCTTGTGAGGAGGCGGGGCGATGAGCCAGGCTCATCAGGCCCTGACAGCAGGCGCTATGCTCTCGGTCAATAGGGGGCGCTTTGGTGATATCTGCTCAATAGTGATAGTTGTTCTGGTTGTGGCAGGTTCGGCCATGCTGTTTAAAGGAGGATATATGCAAGCCAAAGCCATGTTCGCCCAGTTCTTGATTGAAAAGGCCTGGGCCAAGAGTCTGACTGACGGCCAGGCGCACAAACCCTGGTCCTGGGCCGATACCCACCCCACGGCCAAATTGTGGATAGGCAAGCATGAGCCACTCTATGTGCTGGCCGGGGCCAGTGGCCGTAATCTGGCCTTTGGACCGGCGCAGATGCTCTCGGGAGCCGGCGCCGGAGAGACAGGCAATACCGTGATTGCCGGTCACAGGGATACCCATTTCGCGATTCTGGCCGGGGCCAGGGTGGGGCAGGAGATCCGCTTGCAGGGCATGGATGGCCAGATCCATTTTTATCGAATACGGGCTACCGCAGTTGTGCATGAATCTGAGACCCGTTGGTTGATGGGCAGTGATGAGCGGCTATTGACGCTCATCACCTGTTATCCCTTCGACAGCCTGAGCGGCGGCGCCGAGCTTAGATTTGTGGTGCAGGCAGAAGCCTTGCAAACGCTGGCGGTTTCAGCCTGATATCGGCATCACCCGATTGCGGCCCAAACGCTTGGCGTCATAGAGCAAGGTGTCGGCGCGTTCGGTAAGGGATTGGCGGGTATCCATTTGCTGCCACTCGGCAACCCCGAAGGAGGCGCTGATATTGCTGATGAGCTGGCCCTTGCGCCTGTCTCTTACGCTAACCTTCTCCAGTGCCCGTCTCATGGCTTCGGCCAGTTGGCGGGCCACTCTCAGCTGACTGGTCGGCACCAGAATAGCGAACTCTTCACCACCGAAACGATACAACTTGGTGCCGTCACGGCAACTATCCTGCAGACGCTTGGCCACCGCCTTGAGCACCTGGTCCCCCAAAAGATGCCCATATTCATCGTTGAAACGCTTGAAGTGATCCACATCCACCAGAATAAGGCAGCAGCCCTTCGGCGACTGACTCAACAAGCTATCGAAGTCGGCATCGAAGGCACGGCGGTTAAGGCAGCCGGTGAGGGCATCAAACAATATGTCTTTTTCGGTGTTTTGCAGCTGTAGCCGCAGACTGTCTATCTCCTGCTGGGCCTTGCTCAGTTGCGAGCTCAAATAATCCGTGCTGCTGCGAATATCATCCGAGTCTTTCACCAGGGCTCGGACCATGCCCATCACCTGCTCAAGATCCATGGCGTCCTGATCCAAGCGGCTGATACGGCCAAAGTTACGCTCGATTTTGGCGCGAAAACTGTCGGCATCGCAGCTGGTATCCTTGAGTGACTGAGACAGCTCGGTCGCTATCGCCTCCATACTCTGGCGCATATCTCTGACATCCAGTTCATCTTCCGGGGCCAGATGATGACGGTAGAGGAGTTCCGCCGTGGAGGGCGGACAGGTGTTGTACTGGCTGACGGCTTCATCCAGGCTGGCATTGAGTACCGGGTTGCGCTCGCTGACATAGGCATACCAGAGCGCATAGTTGACCGGCGTTGTCGGTATCTGATGTTTTAACATCAACGGCAAGGCTTTTTTCAGGTATTGGGCGGCTTGTTGAAGCAGAGTCATGGCCATAGGGGAACTCATTGTCAATGCAATTACCTATTCAGCTTGACATAAATTAAGCCGCTTGTGGATCCAAAGGCTCACAGAATGTCACCTTGATGCGCTGATTGCCGAATGCTGCCCCGCTGTTACAATGGCTGAACAAAATAGATAATAGCAAGGAATGAAGTCGTGAAATTTACCTCTGTGTGTGGCCTGTTGGCCACACTGTTAACGCCCGCTCTGGCGTTGGCCGCCCCCTTTGAACTGGATGAATCCAGCTATCGCCAGGATGTGAAAACCCTTGCCAGTGACGCGTTTGGAGGCCGTGCGCCTCTGTCGGCCGGTGAACAGCTGACCTTGGATTACCTTACCGAGGCCTTCAAGGAGATGGGGCTTGAGCCAGGGTTTGGCAACAGTTATCTGCAAGCCGTTCCCATGGCCAGGATTACCGCAGATCAGAATATGCAGTTAAAGCTGGGCTCAATGAGTTTCAGCAACGGCGAGGAGTTCACTGCCCGCACTCAAAGAGTGACACCCAAGGTGGAGCTGCAAGACAGCGAGGTGGTATTTGTCGGCTACGGTATCAATGCTCCGGAATACGGCTGGAATGACTTTGAAGGCCTGGATGTTCGTGGTAAGACCCTGATTGTGCTGGTCAATGATCCCGGCTTTGCCACTCAGGATCCCCAGGTATTCAAGGGCAATGCCATGACCTATTACGGTCGCTGGACCTATAAATATGAAGAAGCGGCCCGTCAGGGCGCCGAAGCCGTGTTTATTGTGCATGAAACTGCGCCCGCCGCTTACGGTTGGGGGGTGGTGCGTAACAGCAACACCAATACCAAGTACACCCTGGTGGATAAAGATAACAACGCATCATCGGTTGGCGTGATGGGGTGGATCCAGCACGATAGCGCCAAGAAGCTGTTCAGCCAGGCGGGTCTGGACTTTGATACCTTGAAGCAACAGGCGGTCAATAAAGGCTTCAAGGCGGTGCCGTTGAAACTCAAGGCCAATCTGACCTTGAACAACAAGATAGAGCTGGCGCAATCCCACAATGTGGCGGCCTTGTTGCCTGGAACCGAGCATAAAAATGAATACTTGGTGATGCACGCTCACTGGGATCACCTGGGAAAAACCATTGAAGATGGCAAGGAAGTGGTGCTCAACGGCGCTGTGGATAACGCCTCAGGTGTGGCCGGTGTTCTGGCACTGGCAAAGCACTTCAAACAGCAAAAGGGTATTGATGCCCCGAAACGCTCGATTCTGTTCAGCGCCTTTACTGCCGAGGAAACCGGACTCATTGGCGCCCAGTACTTTGCCGAAAATCCCCCGGTTCCCACCAAGCAGCTGGTGGCATTTCTCAATATAGACGGCATGAATATGGGTAAAGGCGTGGATTACATCCTGCGTTATGGTGAGGGTGTGTCAGAGCTGGAGCAGTATTTGAATGATGCCGCCAAAGGGCAGGGACGCAGCGTCAAGGCCGATCCCCGACCGCAAAATGGCTTGATGTTCCGCTCGGATCATTTCGCTCTGGCCAAGGAAGGGGTACCCGGCTTGCTGTTTATGAGTTTGGGGGATACAGACCCGGATTATATTGCCCACAAATATCATAAGGCAGCCGATGATTATGACCCAAGCTGGAGTCTGGATGGGGTTCGGCAGGATTTGGCCTTGATAAGCGATATCCTGGCGCGGTTGGCCAATAACAATGACTGGCCCAAATGGCTTGAAGATTCGGACTTCAAGAAGCGCCGGGCTCAGGATCAGCGCTGAGTTTGGTGGCAGGTGTGACTCAAAAAGGGTTACACCTGTCCATGCTTCTTGTCACTTGAAAGCGTAATTAATGGAATGCCTTGGTTTTTCATGGCTGCTCGACACAGGCATGCACCAGAAAACTGGAGTGGAAGTATTTGGGTATGTATTTGGACAGCAGATAATTGAAGAAACCTACTCGTTTCCACTCTTTGAAATCGGCGTAATGCGCGACTGAAATCACCTTTAGCTTTCCATGCCATTGCTCAATCTCCCGTGGCGAGTCGAGTGCCAACTTAAAACCGGCACCGGCATATTTTACGCTGTCGTGGTTATCTGAATTGTCCCTCATCCAGCGACTGATACCGTCGAATAGAATATGGCAACCAGGAAAGCGGTTGGCCAGTTCTTGAAGCAACTGTTGTACCTGACAATTGTCGAAGTACATCAGCAGGCCTTCGGCAATAAAAACAAAGGTTGCGCCCTGATGACGGGCATTGAGTTCATCCATCCAATCGCTATCAAATACAGAAGCACTGATGCATGTCTCACAACTGTCCGAAGGAAGGAGCTGCTCTCTGAGGGCAATCACTTCAGGCAGATCCAGGTTGTAAAACCAGGCCTTGTCCTCCATCGTGTTTCCCATCAGCTTTTGAATCCTCTGAAAGCGGGTATCGAGCCCGGCTCCGAGGTTGACTACAACACAGGACTGCGCCGCAGCGATAATATCCGCCGTGAGTCTGTCAAAGTAACCCGCGCGGATGGCAACCCCTACTGAGCTCAATACAGATTGGTCAAAACTTGAGAAGTCATAATCAAATTGTTCGATAAGCGCGCAGGCCCAAGGATCTGAGAAGAAGGCATCTTTCAGTTTGGATTGGCACGACTTCATATAGAGCGGGATAAAAAGTGTTTGGGCGATAGGATCATTTAGCCCTGTGACTGCCAGCTTGTTACTCATCTTTGCCTCCTCCCTCATTCTCCCTGTTAAATGATAACCATTATCATATGCGTGACTGTGAGCAAGAGTGGATTTTTATCAAACTCACTTTTTGAGAGGCTTGGCAGGCGAGAGGGCAGGAATACTTGGTGATTGTCGACAAAAGAATAGTGGATGACAGCTTTGACTCGATCTGCCAATAAGCGACTATGGTCAGGGAAAGGGGGCAGGAAAAAGCGTGATTGTATCGTCAAGCGGAGAACAAGTTCAGAAACGGTAGCTGATCGATAACATGGGGCCGATGAAACTATAGTAGAGGTTGTAGTCGGCCACTTTTACCGCGGCGTCCGATGCGCTCTGACGCACATCCACATCCACTTTGTAATAGTTGTAGGCCAAGGTGATGTCCCAACGATCACTCAGGGTGGTTTTCATGCCGGCTCTGATATCGACCAGTGAGCCCTTGAGATCATCGAGGCGCACGGAAAAATATTGGGCATGTAGATTAAATTGCCAACCGGGTGCCAGCTCATAGTCACCAAAGAGGCCAATATTCGGCAAAGGTGCGGTAACGCTTTCATCCACCAGTCTGGGAATGGGCTGAGCGCTGCAGATATTGCCGCTGAGCTCTGAGGTGGCACAGGCCCCGATTGAACCTTCGAAGCTGCTTTCAATGAACATAGTGTGCAGCCCTACACTGACCCCTATGTTATAGCCGTTGCCTTGAAACAGATCATAGCCATAGCCGATGCGGGCGATATCGATATTGAGCGTGGTGCCCAGCTGGCCACCGGCCTTGACATCATAGACGGTATCGTCAATCTGGACCTGAAATGGTCGACTGACCGCTTGAGTTTCGGCACTGCGGTGCAGTTGTTTCCAGTCAAAATAGATGTGGTGCCTATCGTTGAAACGGTATCCCAATTCAAACAGAGGCAGAAACTCGTTTTCCGCCAACTGCAGATCAGACTCAAAATCCAGATCGAAATCGTTGCCGACCAAGGGATCGGTAACTTGCATATTAGTGTCGGACTGAGAGTAGAAACCACCAATATTCAAGCTCCACTCGCCGGCTTGGGTTTGGGTAGTGGCGCAGCAGAGCAGGGCGAGTGTCAGCGACAGTCTCAAACCTGAATTGTTAATAGAGTGTGGTGTCAACAATGGGTAATCTCTTTTCGTTACTCAGATAATCCAAGTGCCTTCTCAGAGATTCCTTTTCCGGGATAAATCGGCACGTGCGCGGTTTGAGTGCTTGCCGGCTGTAGTTTGCAGGATGACACTTCTTGTATTTTCGAATGCTGAAAATCCGCGCGACTGCAGAGAGTCTAAACCAGAATGATGGTTTTTGTGAATAGAATGTTTACAAATGTGTGGTTTTTTATGATCTACCACAAAAAAGCGCCCCATAAAGGAGCGCTTCAGTCTGATATTAAAGCTTGTGTTCGGATCAGGCCTCGGACTCGCTGCTGTCGTTTTTCTTGGAGTCCTTGTTGAACATGCCCAAACGGATACGGATAAAGTGCAGTATTTGTGCTGCTATATCCAGGTGGAGACAGGACTCCAGTCCTTCAAAGCCCGGCGAGGAGTTGGCCTCGCAAATCTTGTAGTGACCGTTGTCAAACAGCAGATCTATCCCGGCAACATCCAGATCCAGTATGTTGGCTGTCTGGGTTGCCAGCCACTCGATTTCAGGTGTGACCGCAAAGGGGCTGGCTGAGCCACCGGCGCTGACATTGGCTTTGAAACTGTCCTCTTGGCCGCGTCTCTCGTAGCAACCCGCTACCCGGCCTCCTATGGTGAAGACTCGCAAGTCCCGGCCATGACTGTTGGAGATAAACTCCTGCAGAATGATGTTGGCATTCTTGTTGGTGGCCTCGATAAGCTGCATCAGATCATCGAACTCACGTGCCTTGTGTGACAGAAACACGCCGCTGCCTTGCGAGCCGGACAGTGTCTTGATCACCACAGGGAAACCCAAGTGGCGTTCAACCAAGTCAACATCAACCGGGAATTTCACCAGCATGGTCTTGGGCGTTGGCAGATTCTTTTCGGCCAACAGTTGCTGGGAAAACAGCTTGTCCTTAACGGTTTCTATCGCCTTGGAAGAGTTAAGGCAATAAACGCCAAGACGCTCCAGATGGCGGATAATCGCCAAGGCAAAATAGGTGGTACCCGAGCCCATACGAGGAATAATAAAATCGGGCAACTCTACTGGTTGCCCGTTCAGTAAAATACTCTTGTTGTCCTCTCGGGTCACTGTAAGGTCAAACTCGTCGGGAGCATAGACCTCAAGTTCGATATTGTCGGCCTTGGCGGCCTCCAACAATCGGTTAATCTCATACAATTCAGGTTTTAGCTGAGTCGCGGTCTCTTTATATAAAATCCAACCACGCATTTAGTCGCAAACCCTAATTTTCATTGGTCATCCTCAAGTTCAGGCTCATCCTGAACATCGTCATCTATCATATCGTCAAGATACTCAGTATCGGCCTTTTTCACCAAAGTGGTGCCGACAACTGCGTAGAAAGGCTTCCCTGAAGCCAACTTGACATACTTTACCCAGATCTTTTCCAACAAGCTACCGGGAGCGGAATTTCCGCGGACAACTTCAACAAAATGACTCTCCTCCGGATTTCGGGGGGCTTGGCGTCCCTCCGCCAGAGCCTGCATGGCAACGCCATGTTTTTCGAGTAATTCTGCTTCGTTGTAAGTAAAATCCCCGCTGCGGCGAAAGCCTTTGGGGAAGTTCTTGTCGTCATAGAAACGGCGTTCGCTGACGAAACTCTCATTGGCGGCTTGTTGCACAGATGCACTCTGCAGTGCCGATGGTGAAGGAGTCGTGGTCAACATGGCGATATTCCTTACAAAATGGTTCTTGAGGAGATTTGCAAGCAGAGTATTGGCTAGTATGATTGATTTATAAATCAAAAAAATTTGTCTATGACGATAAAGAATTTTTTATGGACACGGATTTACTCAAGACATTTCTGGAAGTTTCCCATACCCGCCATTTTGGGAAGGCCGCCGAGAACCTCTATCTGACCCGCAGTGCCGTATCTTTCAGGGTTAAGCAGCTGGAGAGCATTCTCGGGGTCGAGTTGTTTGAACGGCAGCGAAACAACATACAACCGACCCCGGCCGGGGTGCGGATGCTGGCGCATGCCGAAGCGGTACTGACCGCCTGGGAGCGGGCCAAACAGGATATCTCCCTGAGTGAACACCAATCGGTGCAATTGGTTATCGGCGCGGCGCCCAATATCTGGGACGCTTATCTGCAGGGATATATGCAAGGCTTACATCAGGGGCTTGCCGGAGTGGCGCTGCGCACCGAAATTCTGGCACCGGCGGCGATGACCAAACAGTTGATGGACCGAACGCTGGATCTGGCCATTGCCTTCGATCCCCCTAAGCTGGAAGAGTTTGAGTTGTTGCAGATAGGGGAGGTGTCGCTGCATCTGGTGAGCACAGAGGCGGCTTCCTCCGTCGATGAACTGACGGACAGGCATTACATCAAGGTCGATTGGGGCACGGCATTCAATATCCAACATGCCAGAGACTATGCCGAGTTACCCATTCCTGTACTGCATACCGGCTCGGCTCGTATTGCGCTGGACTTTCTGCTCAATAATGGTGGCAGTGCATTTTTGCCGCAAAACATGATTGAACCTTATCTGGCGAAAGGGGAGCTGTTTGTGATTGATGATAAGACACCGCTCAGGCGCAATGTTTACGTAGCCTACTTGCCGGGCAACGACCGCCTGGAGCAGATACTGCAAGCGGTCAACTACCTCAGAAGTCAGTTCTAAATTTGGCCGGGCATTGAGCGTTTTGCCTTGATGCCCGGTTGCCTCACTGAAACATTCAAAATACCAAAGCGTGCATTCAACATACCAAAGCGCTTTAGAGCACCAAAGGCCAGATAACCACGGCCCAGGTCAGGCCGCATAAACACAGGCTGATAAAGACCGCCGCCGAGGCAATATCTTTGGCCTGGCCGCTCAAGGGGTGAATTTCATCGCCCACTCTGTCGACCACGGCTTCAATGGCTGAATTCAACAGCTCGGTAATAATGACAATAAATACCGTCGCTATCAGCAGTATTTTTTCTGTCTTGGCCACATCCAGATATAACGCCAGCGGGATCATTAACAATGCCAGTACGGCTTCCTGACGAAAGGCGGCTTCATGTTTCCAGGCTGAGCATAAGCCCTTGATGGAAAAGCCGGTGGCGCGGAAAATGCGTTTCAGTCCGTGATTGTTGGCGGGTTTCATATTCTCTCAATTCTTGATCTGTGGCTATGGCCGGTTGCTGTATAAAGACCTGCTGAACCGTGAAAGGTTCCTGGGTTAATGGGGTTGTAACTTGTCGCTTCCTTTATTGACCTCGCGTTGGTCACTAGTGACTAATTTGACTATTAGTGCAGTGGCGCTGAGGTTTCCAAGGTGCGGCGGCATTATAGCAGCTCATCTTGCCGCTGATATAACAGTTACTGCATCTACCACGGGTGTTTGGCCGTTATTATGGGATGGCGGGAGGTTTGGCAAAGGGGGAGGGCCGTTTCGATAATCGTTACACTAGTTGTCACCATAACCGCCACAACTTTCTATACTCTTTGTAGTTTTGATCTTTGTAGTTTTGGTCTCTGCTATAGGATGTAGCAGGCAATTGGTCGATAGCCAGGGAGGGCTTATGCAATATCCGCAATCTTTACCGACAACAGCATACCTTAAACGTTTTCCGGCCATGCTGTTACTGCTGCAAACTTTTCTGCTGGCCTTGTCTTTTATGCTCTCGTTTCCGGCGGCCGGTGATAGAGAATTACCGGCCCCGGAGCTGGCCGGTCGTTGGCAACAACATAAGGCCGAAATCAAGGATTTTCTTGTCAGTGAAAAACTCGATGGTGTCCGCGCCAGATGGGACGGCAGGCGTTTGCTGAGCCGCTCGGGCAGAGTGATTCCTGCACCAATTTGGTTTGTGAAGGACTTTCCTGCCGTGGCACTCGAAGGAGAGCTTTGGGGCGGCTATCACAGCTTTAATACTGCATCGCTGCTGGCCAGAGGTTTAGGCGAAGCAGACTCCTGGCGCCAGCTGGGTTTTTATCTGTTCGATGCCCCTGGGCTGAAAATGGCTTTTGCTGAACGTTATCAGGCGTTCAAGCAGTATCACCAACTGACCCCTTATCTCTATGTCATCGAGCAGCGGCGTCTGAGCAGCACGCAAGAGTTACATCTGTGGTTACAACAGGTGGTGGCCAAAGGGGGCGAAGGCCTGATGGCGCACCGCATCGATGCCATGTATCTGGCGGGGCGCAGTGATGCCTTGTTAAAACTCAAACCAGTGGAAGATGCCGAGGCGCGAGTACTGGCGATACTTCCGGGAAAGGGCAAGTATCAAGGCATGATGGGCGCCTTGCTGGTGCAAACCGAGGCTGGGGTAAGTTTTCGTCTGGGAACAGGTTTCACCGATGCCGAGAGGGCTTCACCGCCACTTCCCGGAACCTGGGTGACCTTTGCTTTCTCCGGGCTGACCTCGGGCGGCAAGCCTAGGTTTGCCCGCTTCCTTAGGGTAAGATCCGACTATCGGCTCAGTTTCCCGGCAGGGGTTATCGAGGCAAAAGTCTCTGCCGCCGACCCGGCTGCGGAACGCAATCCTGCCGAGTCAGCCAATAAGGAACCTTAAGGTGGAATTTCAAAGCGTACCAAGTGTCAGTGAGGGTGAAATCAACCGTATCTTGATGGTTTGTATGGGCAATATCTGCCGCTCACCAACTGCTGAAGCTGTGGCCCGGGCCAAGGCTCAGGCCATGGGACTGACACTGGAGTTGGCTTCTGCCGGCACCATAGGTTATCACTCAGGGGAGTCGCCGGACAGGCGCGCCCGCGCCGCAGGTGAGCGGCGCGGGCTGGACTTTTCAGGGATCAAAGCCAGGCAGGTGTGTACGCGGGACTTTGCCCATTTCGATCTTATTCTGGCGGCCGATCGTGAGAATCTTCAGGCCCTACATGAGGCTTGTCCCCAGATTTACAAACACAAGCTGGCCTTGATGCTGGACTTTGCCGATACTCCCATCAGGGAAGTTCCGGATCCTTACTATGGTGGCGACAGCGGATTTGAGCAGGTTTTGGATCTGTTGGAGTTGAGTATTGCCGGACTGTTTGCCCGGATCCAGGCCGCCAGGCCCAGGAGTATCCTGCCGGCGCGGTGAGCTGTTCTGCAAGGACTAAAGTCATAGAGCTTATGCGGAATTTAGTAGGATAAGTGACAAACAAAAACAGGCCACAAATGGTGGCCTGTTTTCGCTAAGCTTGTTTCTTGAGGGTAACTTAACCCTGATGGCGTTTGCCGGAGCGCTTCAGCTTATCGGCTTCTTTCTTTGCCTGTTTGAGGGCTTCTTTCTCCGCCAGCAGCTTGGCCACTTCGACCTCTTCTGCCTGGGCCATTTCCGGCGTTTCCAGGGACAGCTGGCCGATTTTCCCTGAGCGGAACTCATGTAGTAGCAGTTCCGAGGCCTTGTGCAAATCGATATTACCGCCGCTTCTGAGGGCGCCACGCCTGCGGCCTATCTCTTCGAGCAGTTCGATATCTGTGGCGGGCAGGGAGGTCAGCTTATAACGCTCCATCATCGCCTCCGGGTAGGCATGCAGGAAGTAAGCTGCGGCAAACAGGGCCACATCCTCATATTCCATGGCGGTATCCTTGATGGCACCTGTGACCGCCAGGCGATAACCCGAGGCTTCATTGTCCACCTTGGGCCAAAGGATCCCCGGCGTGTCGGACAGCACTATGCCGTTTTTAAGGTTGATCCTTTGCTGCGCCTTGGTCACCGCAGGTTCATTACCTGTCTTGGCAATCACCCGGCCAGCCAGGGTGTTGATGATGGTGGATTTGCCCACATTGGGGATGCCCATGATCATGGTGCGAATATCCTTGAGCGCACCTTCGCTCACGGGGACCAGTTTGCGGCACAGCTCGGGGATCTTTCTGACCATGGCAGGTTGCAGCGTAGTGATGGCTTGTGCCCGCACCCCTTGTTCCTGCTCCAGGTACTCAATCCAGCGATTGGTTATCTCGGGATCGGCCAGATCAGACTTATTCAGCAACTTGATACAAGGCTTGTCCTGGCGCAGCTTTGCCACCATGGGATTTTCACTGCTGTAAGGTATTCGGGCGTCCAGCACTTCGATCACCAGATCTATCTGAGGCATCACCTCTTCTATCTCTTTGCGGGCCTTGTGCATGTGTCCCGGATACCATTGAATCGCCATCTATTGCTTATCCTGCTGAAAACTGAAAAAAGAGCGCTATTGTAGCATTCCGAACTGAAAAAAGCGCCCGCAGGCGCTAGATAACCCCAAGTTCGCGCAGGCGCTCCATCAGGTAGCTGTCGGCGGTATAGCGCTCTGACAGCACTACGTCGGGGCGAGGGTGCAGGAACAGCGGCAGTGAGATCCGCGACTTGCTCATATCGGCACCTTCCGGATTGATCACCCTATGAGTGGTCGATGGGAAGTAACCGGCGGAAGCCTCCTGGAGCATATCGCCTATGTTAATGATAAGGTTGCCAAAATCGCTGGGAACATCCAGCCATTCTCCATCGAGGCTTTTCACCTGTAGCCCGGGCTCGTTGGCGGCTGGCAATACGGTAAGCAGGTTGATATCCTCATGGGCGGCGGCGCGAATGGCGCCCGGGGTCTCATCACCTGTCATTGGCGGATAATGCAGCACCCGCAGCAGCGTCTTGTGGCTGTTGGCTATCATTTGCGACAGCGCAGTGCGGTAGTTGGCTGCCACCTCGGCAGGCGAGTGCGCCTCGACCCAGTCCAGAAGCTCGGCGGCCAGCGCATTGGCTTCTTGGTAGTAGGTGAGGATATTGTCCTGCAATTGCTCAGGAATGCGGCCCCAGGGGTAGACGTGAAAGTACTCTTTGATGTCTTTGACCGTATGGCCTTTGGCGGTTTCTGAAATGCTCGCCGGAAAGAAACCATCCTGGGTTTCCGGCTTGAACATGAAGGCCTGTTTTTCTTCACTGTTGAAGAAGTTCTGCCAGTCGCGGTAGATATCCTGCACCAACTGTTGTGAAATAGGGTGGTTGCGCAACACGCCAAAGCCGGTGCTGCGCAGGGACTCTACAAAGCGCTCGGCAGCATCTGCGGCGCGATAGTCTATGGTTTCCAGTTTCATCATCATCTTTCTTGGTTATTTTTTATTGACCCGATACTCGTGTCTCTAAGGACATTTTGTTGGCAGTCGGGTGACCCGGCGCAAGTCTACCTTGATGTCTTTATAGGGGCAACGTAAAGTGATCCAAGTCACTTTTATGGCTCTGTGTAACTTGAGTGAACGGTAACCGTTGCAATTCGGGTCCTATGGGTTACGCAGAGTAATCGAGGAGCGTTAAATGAAACCCCTGAACGAGTTTGAGCGTTATGTCATAGAGGAAAAAGGCACAGAGCGCCCTTTCAGTGGAGAGCTGTATCAACACAATGCCAAGGGGCGATATCTGTGCCGCAAATGCGGCGCCCCCTTGTATTTGTCCGAGCATAAATTCAATGCCCATTGTGGCTGGCCCGCCTTTGACGATGAAATCTTTGGTGCCGTCACCCGGATACCCGACGTCGATGGTCGCAGAACCGAAATCGTCTGCAGTCAATGTGGTGGTCATCTGGGACATGTGTTTGAAGGAGAGGGATTAACGGCCAAGAACTTGCGACATTGCGTCAATTCTGTCTCCATGGTCTTTGAGGCCATAGATGATGCCGAGGCTCAGCAGCCGGCAACTGAAAAGCGTTTGGAGACGGCCACCCTGGGCGGTGGCTGTTTCTGGTGCTCAGAGGCGGTATTTTTAAGCTTGGCCGGGGTTACGCAAGTGACTTCCGGCTATGCCGGCGGCGCGGCAAAAGATGCCAACTACAAGGCGGTATGCAGCGGCGCAACCGGCCATGCCGAAGTGGTGCAGATAGTTTTTGACCCCACTGTCATCAGCTATTCCGAGCTGTTGGAGGTGTTCTTTGCCAGTCATGATCCCACCACCTTGAATCGCCAAGGCAACGACGTGGGGCCTCAGTATCGTTCGGTGATTTTCGCGCACTCGGATAAGCAGATTGAGACGGCGTCCTCCATGATTAAGGCGCTGGATGAGGAAGGCGTCTTTAGTGCACCGATAGTGACAGAGTTGACCGCCTTTGATGGTTTCTATCCGGCGGAGAACTATCATAACGACTATTTTGCGCTCCATGGTGAGCAGCCTTATTGTGCCTTGGTGATCAAACCCAAGCTGGATAAGGTGCGGGAACGTTTCAGTGCCAAGCTGAAGTAGAATAGAAAAACGGCAAGCCTCATCTTGCCGTTTTTTATGGTCTGGACAGTGTTAATTTACGAGTCTAACTTGTCGTCGGCAATCTTGTATCTGGGATCTTCAATCAGATTGACTTCCACCAGATCGCCGGCCTTGTGCAGCAACTGCTTGCAGTCGTTGGAAAGATGACGAAGATGCAGGCGTTTACCTTGGTTCACATAGCGCTCGGCCAAGGTGTCTATGGCATCGAGAGCCGAGTGGTCACAGACCCGGGATGACTGGAAGTCGACCACGACATCCTTGGGGTCATTGTTGGCATCAAACAACTCAAGGAACGAAGCCGCCGAGCCGAAAAACAGTGGGCCATTGAGGCGGTAAACCGCCCAACCGTTGGCATCTATACTCTTTTGAGCACTGATCTGTTTGGCATGCTCCCAGGCAAATACCAGCGCAGATACTATCACCCCGACAAATACCGCAATCGCCAAATCGGTAAATACCGTCACCACAGTCACCAGCACGATAACAAAGGCATCGTGCTTGGGCACCTTGCGCATCACTTTAAAGCTGGCCCATTCAAAGGTCCCCAGCACCACCATAAACATGACCCCGACCAAGGCGGCCAGCGGGATCATCTCGATAAAGGCGGCGGCAAACAGAATAAAGCACAGCAAGGTGAGGGCGGCGGTGATCCCGGAAAGACGACCGCGGCCCCCTGAGTTGATGTTAATCATCGACTGACCAATCATGGCGCAGCCACCCATGGCACCGAAAAAGCCACTGGTGACGTTACCCACGCCTTGGCCGACACATTCCTTGTTGCCACGGCCGCGGGTCTGGGTCATCTCATCGACCACAGTCAGGGTCAGCAGAGATTCAATCAGGCCAACAGCTGCCAGGATAACGGCATAGGGCGCTATGATATAAAGGGTTTCCAGATTGAAGGGCACGGCCGGAATGGCAAAGCTTGGCAGTGTGCCGGCGATAGTAGCCTCAGGATTACCGCTCATATTGCGCAAATAATCGAGCACGTTGCGGGTATCCAGATCCAGGCCCACCACCAGAGCGGTTACTGCCAGTATGGCCACCAGGGATGAAGGCACGGCTGTGGTCAGCTTAGGCAGAAAATGTATGATAGCCATGGTCATGGCTATCAGCGCCAGCATCAGCCAGATATCTGCACCGGGTAGCCAGGCCATCTCCTCTTCGCCGACTTTGACTTGAAATTGCCCCAGTTGCGCCAGGAATATTACTATGGCCAGGCCGTTGACGAAGCCTATCATCACAGGATAAGGCACTATGCGAATGAACTTGCCAAGACGCAGTGCTCCGGCGGTAATTTGAATTATTCCGGCCAGCACCACGGCGGCAAACAGATAGCTGACTCCGTGGGACACCACCAGACTGGTCATGACCACGGCCATCGCGCCGGTGGCGCCTGAGATCATGCCGGGACGGCCGCCGATGAGGGCTGTGATCAGTCCCATAATAAAGGCGGCATAAAGGCCCACCATAGGCTCTACTTTAGCAACGAAGGCAAAGGCTACCGCTTCGGGCACCAGCGCCATAGCAACCGTTAGGCCGGAGAGTATATCCGCCTTGTGACTGCTGGTTTTATGGCGTATCAGTTCAAACATTCAGCTTGGGATCCCATCTTGAGGGTTAAAAACAAAGTTGCGCATACTAGCAAAATTTCTGTTGTGACAGAAGTGTGAAGCAGATCAAAATAAAAAACCATGCCCGAGGGCATGGTTTTTTCTCAGCAACACTTAGGTTCAGGGACGGGCCATATCTGACTCGGCGCTGTTACCATGGCTCTTGCGTGGCGCGCTTTCGCCATTGGCCTGATACTCACGGCCTTTGGGCACTTCAACGTGAGCACGTTGATCCACCTGTGGCTTGGTTGTATCTGAGCCAACCATAGTGCTGAAGCGACTGACTCTTGGTGCGGCGCTTGCCTGGGTTGTTGCAGGTGTTGCTGCCGGGCTTTCCTTGGCTTCATTGCTTGCCTGACGCGCAGGGCGGCTGATAGCAGCCGGCTTGGCCATAGGGGCAGAGGCGGCGACGCTTGCCGATGCAGTTTCTGCCTTGGGCTTGGATGCAATCTCTTCAGCAGCTTTTGCCTTGGGCGCTTCGCTCGCTTTCCCTGCCGTTTTTGATGGCGCAGCTTCTTTTGCAACTTCAGCTTTTTCAGCTTGGGCTTCAGGCGCTGTCACTGGCTCGGCTTCTGCTGTTTTTGGCTCAGTTTTTACCTCGACTTCGGCGGCTTTTGCATCGGCAACGACTTCTACCTTGGCAGCGACCTCGGCTTGAGGCTTGGTCTCAACCTGAGCTTCGGCTGTTGCTTCAGCTTTGGCTTCAACCTGAGGAGCCGGCTTGGCAACAACTTGAGGTTCAGCTTGCTCTTGAGCTTTGTCGGCAGGCTTTGCTTGCTCAGCGGCGACTTCAACGGCAGCGGCAGGCGCTGATGCCTCGGCGACAACCGCTTCTTTAGCGTTATTTGCTACTTCAGAGGCTGCTTTTTCAGTGCTTGCCTTTTCAGTGCTTTCAGACTCTTCGCCTTCCTGTTCAGTACGGCGACGACGCTGACCGGCTGCGCGCAAATGACGAGGGCTGCGGCGGCTACGGCGTTGGCCTTCGCGCTTGGGCTTATCGTCTTCTTCAGCACCCTCAATGGCTTCGGCATCACTTTGAACACCATTAGCTTGAACACTGGTTTCAGCGATTTGCTCGGCATTGGCAACAGGGCTGACGTCGGCGCTTGCCTGAATGTCTTGTGACACCTCTGCACCTTGGGCTTTAGTGGCAACCTGAGTTGACTCTTCACCCTTCAGCTCGGTAGCGGTTTCGCTCTTGGCTTCTGACTTGGCTTCAACTTCGGCCTGAACTTCCATTTCCTTGGACTCAGCCTGAGCTGCAGCAGGCTTACGACGGCTGCGACGCGGCTTGTCGGTTTGCTCGGCGTTATCCTTGGCATCGCTTTCTTTGGTGCGAGCTGGCTTGGCCTCGGTTTTTGCCTCAACCTTTACTTCAGGTTTGGCCTGGGCGCTGGCTTTCACTTCGGCGCTGGTTGCCTCTGCTGTATTGTCAACGGCTTCCTGTGCATCGCTGGCCTCAATGCGCACCTTACGACGCAGGTTGCGACGTTGGCGACGCTCACGGGCGGCTTCCTGTTTTGGTTCCTGCTCGCTTTCGTCACGGGCCTTGCTGCGGCTCTTGCGTTCATCCACAGCTTCAGACTTGGGAGCCTTGTCGTTACGGTCACCACGGGTTGGCTTGCCGGTATCGTTTGCCTGACGCTTGTTGCCTTGCTCGTCTTTATCACGGGCAGGGCGCTCATTGGCGGACGATTTACGGTTGCGGCTGCGTGAATCGCGGTTACCGTCTTTGTCATCACCACTCTTGCGACGTCTGTCGTTGCGGTCATTGCGACGGTTACGGCGGTTGTTCTGGCCGCTGCCTTCCTGATTGTCTTTAGTGCTCTTTTCCTGCTTCTTGTCGGCTTGTGGCTCGGAAGAGGAGAAGATGGCACCCAGGGCGGCGAAGAAACGGGAAATTATTCCGGGCTTGGCCGCTTCAGTCGTTGCGGCTTTGGCCGCCGGTTTGGCTGTCTGTGGTGCTTCGGCAGTTTCCTGCTTGAGAGGTGTAGCAAAACCACTCAAGGCTGGCTTGGGTGCAGCAGCACGTTCCAGTTTACGTGGCTCATACAGTTTGTTTTCCGGCTCTTCCACACGCTGGTAGCTGACTTCAGAGATCTGGTCGTCCTTGCGATGACGTACCACGCGGTAGTTCGGGGTCATCATGTGTGGATCCGGGATCACATAGACTTCAACATCATGGCGCTGCTCAGTGATGCGTATGGCCTTGCGCTTTTCGTTCAGCAGGTAAGCCGCGACATCCACAGGCACTATGGCCTCAATCTGAGAGGTGTTTTCCTTGATGGCTTCTTCTTCCATCAGGCGCAGAATCGACAGTGCCAGCGACTCGGTACCACGAATGGTGCCTTGGCCGTTACAGCGTGGGCAGATGTGAGCGGCGGACTCTTCCAGAGACGGACGCAGACGCTGACGGGACATTTCCATCAGACCGAAGCGGGAAATACGGCCCAATTGCACACGGGCACGGTCATGGTGAACTGCGTCACGCAGACGGTTTTCCACTTCACGTTGGTGTCTGACCGGAGTCATATCGATGAAGTCGATAACCACCAGGCCGCCCAAGTCGCGCAGACGCAACTGACGGGCAATCTCGTCGGCGGCTTCCAGGTTGGTGTTCAGTGCGGTTTCTTCGATATCGCCGCCCTTGGTGGCTCTGGCGGAGTTGATATCGATAGAGGTCAGTGCTTCGGTGGGATCGATAACGATAGAGCCGCCGGAAGGCAGTCTAACTTCGCGCTGGAATGCGGATTCTATCTGTGACTCAATCTGATAGTGGGTAAAGAGCGGCACTTCAGATGAGTAGGGTTTGACTCTGTCGACAAAATCAGGACGTACCAGGGAGATATGCTGTTTGGCATCGGCATAAATTTGTGGGTGGTCGATTAGAATTTCGCCTACATCACGGCGCAGGTAATCACGGATGGCGCGAACGATAACATTGCTTTCCTGATGAATCAGGAAAGGAGCAGGGCGACTCTCGGCCGCTTCCTGAATCGCTGTCCAATGGTGCAGCAATACCTTCAAGTCCCACTGCAGATCGGCGGCAGCCTTGCCAACACCTGCGGTGCGGACAATCAGCCCCATGCCGTTAGGCACTTCCAGGTTTTCCATGGCCTCTTTCAGCTCAGTGCGCTCATCACCTTCTATCCGACGGGAGATACCACCGGCGCGAGGGTTGTTGGGCATGAGTACCAGGTAAGAGCCGGCCAGACTGATAAAGGTGGTCAGGGCGGCGCCCTTGTTGCCACGTTCTTCTTTATCTATCTGAACTATGACTTCCTGGCCTTCACTGACCACTTCTTTAATGCTGGGACGACCCTGGAAGGAGTAACCTTTGGGGAAGTACTCGCGGGCGATCTCTTTCAGTGGCAGAAAGCCATGGCGTTCGGCACCATAGTCAACAAAAGCCGCTTCCAGAGAGGGTTCTACGCGGGTGATTTTACCTTTATAAATATTGGCTTTCTTCTGCTCATGGCCTGGGCTTTCGATATCCAGATCATAGAGCTGTTGCCCATCAACCAGGGCAACGCGCAACTCCTCGGATTGAGTCGCATTGATTAACATCCGTTTCATGATGACGTCATTCTTCTTAATAAGAGGTCATCAAACGTACTGGTCGCTGCATTACGGGCCTGGTCTCATTCGGGCGACGCCTCTCGGCGTTCCTCCAGGCTGGGAGGTGCGCATTGCTGTTAGACGCATTCGCTGCGTGTCGCATCCTATTTATGGCTTATTTTTCAATGATTACAAAAACAAGGAATTCGTTGTAAAACATCAACCAACCCCATAAATTCTTCAATAATAATCCGGTAATGCCGAAGTCGAGCCTTGTCGTTTGATGACGAGTTAACATTAACTTTCGAAAACAGCATAGTGGCGGCTTGAAAGTGGTCTGAATTTCGTGTTTCCGTCCAGGTTTAACCGTAAAAACAATTTTTCAGTAGTGTTCTTTTATGTACGGTTTGCAAATCAACTATTTGCGACCTCGGAGGTCAGACATCGCTCAAGCGCTTTCCACTGTTCGAACCGTTCATAGATTGAGCAATGGCTCATCAATACGCAGGGTTCGCCGCTGAAATATAGCTGAATTCAAAAAAATCGGCAATCAAAAGCCTCAACATGTTGTACAATAGCGCGCCCCGAACCGCAACATAAGTGTTATGAATACCGAGACGCCATCACCCAATCAGCAAGTTCGCCTGGTGACCATTGACGAAGACAATGTTGGCCAGCGCATTGACAATTTTCTGCTCAGCAAGCTCAAAGGCGTGCCCAAGAGCATGATCTATCGCATAGTGCGCAAGGGCGAAGTCAGGGTCAACAAGAAAAGGATAAAGCCTGAATACAAGTTGGCTGAAGGGGACCAGGTACGCATTCCGCCGGTTCGGGTCAGTGAAGAAAACTACCGCACGGCGCCTTCCGCCAACCTGGAGCGGGTATCGCGCCTAGAGGACAGAATTCTTTTTGAAGACAAGCATATTCTGGTACTGAACAAACCGGCCGGCATCGCCGTACACGGTGGCAGTGGTGTGGATTACGGCGTGATTGAAGCGCTGAGATCCCTGCGACCGCAACAAAAGTTTCTCGAGTTGGTGCACCGTCTGGATAAAGACACTTCCGGAGTGCTTTTGGTTGCCAAGAAGCGCAGCGCGCTAAA
The DNA here is from genome assembly GCF_056497865.1 of Shewanella sp. VK101. Lineage (NCBI taxonomy): Bacteria > Pseudomonadati > Pseudomonadota > Gammaproteobacteria > Alteromonadales > Shewanellaceae > Shewanella > Shewanella sp. VK101. The sequence goes on along the minus strand of NZ_CM151402.1, from coordinate 2,632,867 downwards.
ACACTTGCATGACCAGCTCAGGCACAAGCAGATGCAAAAAGACTATCAGGCGCTGGTTCGCGGTGAGTGGCAAAAGCACGACAAGGTGGTTAAGGCGCCATTGCTGAAGCTGACGCTCAAATCGGGAGAACGCATTGTGCGGGTAAATACCGAAGGCAAGGCCTCGGAAACCCGCTTCAAAATTTTGCAGCGTTATGACGGTGCCACACTGGTGCAGGCCAGCCCGGTTACCGGTCGTACTCATCAGATCCGGGTACACTGCCAGTATGCCGGTCATCCTATTGCCTGTGACGAAAAGTACAGTGAGCAAAAGTTTGATGACAGTATGCGGGCACTCGGGTTGAATCGCCTGTTTCTACATGCGGCGCAACTTAAGTTCATTCACCCTGACACAGAGACTGAAATGACAGTGCAGGCTCCTTTGGATCCTGCGTTGCTTGAGTTGTTGGATAAACTCACTCGGGTATAGCAAAGAATAAGGAAACAGGCCATGAAGGCATACGAGCTGCTGATATTCGATTGGGACGGCACCCTGATGGACTCAATAGGCAAGATTGTCCGCTGTATGGAAAATACGGCAAGGGTAATGGCCTTGCCTATACCCTCGGAGCAGGCAGTACGTGACATTATTGGCCTATCTATGACAGAGGCCTTGCAATGCCTCTATCCAGCGGGAAGCGTTGGCGAATATCAGGCGCTCAGGGAGGAATATAAGCAGCAGTTCCTGCAGCTTGATACCACGCCTAGCCCACTTTTCAGTGAAACTCCGGCACTGCTGTCACAGCTGCGCAATGAGAAGTATCTGCTGGCGGTGGCGACAGGTAAGGCAAGGGCAGGTCTTGAACGTGTACTGCGGGAAACTGGGCTTGGAGAGTTTTTTCATGCCAGTCGCAGCGCCGATGAGGCGAGAAGTAAACCACACCCGGATATGCTGCAGCAGCTATTGGCTGAATTAAAGATAGCGCCTGAGAGAGCTTTGATGGTGGGTGATTCGGTACACGATCTCAATATGGCTGCCAGTGCCGGTATGGATGCCATAGGGGTCAGTTATGGCGCCCATAGTCGCGAACGCTTACATGAAGCAGCGCCCAAAGCTATTATCGACACGCCATTGGGGCTTTTACATCACCTATGATGCTTACGGGAATACAGTCCCTAGTGCACAGTGAAAAGGCCTGCAGATGCAGGCCTTTTACTTTCTGTATTCTGCTAAGGAAGGTGCGAATAAGTCCTCGTGGCACTCTGGCTTGCACAACAATTGGCGTTCAAGGCATCTGACTGAAGGCATGCCGGGGCCTGTCGAAGTCGGATAACGCAGAAAGCCGGTTGCTGTGAAAGCCCCGAAGGGCGTGGCTTACAAGCCTGCCTGCTGTGTTGTGCTTCTTGCAAAGGACTAGGGCCATTTGCTGCGAACCACGCCTTGCATCCAGGCCAGTAAGCCGACGCAGAGCACACATGGGACTTGTTCGCACCTTCCCTAAATAAAGTGAAGTGCAAGTTCAGGAATTGGCGGTTTTCAACTCCTGGCCCAATTGGGGACTCAGGTTATTCGCGTTTGGGGGCTCTGCGCTCAAGTTCTCTTTGCTCAGGTTCTTTGTGCTCAAGTCCTTTGCACCAAGGCTCCCGCTATTAAGATCCAATGGCTCAGTGCCCAGGCTGGACAAGGCCAGCGCCGACAGACGGGTGATGTCGTGGGACGAGACTATGACGCCGCAAATTTCGCCGGCATCATTGATGCAGGGTGAATGTCGTACACTCATCAGTATCGGCGCGGCCAGATGCGGTGGATGCAACCACTGATTGGCTTCCAGCGTTTCGCCGTTAAAGGCCCGCTCAAGTAGCGGCCGGATCTTCTTCTCAAACGCGCTTACACCGTGCAGTTCAGCAATATGCTTACCTATGATCTCCTCTTGAACGCGGTTGAAAAGCTGCTCATACCCTTTGGAGACCATACGGTAACAGTAATCGGTACCGATAAATGCCAACAGATGATCTGTGGTGGCTATCATCTGCTTGTGCATGGCGAGCTCGCGACTGACCAACATTCTGTGATATTCGAGACCGATACGCTGGGCCAAGATCCGGAAAAACTCTTTTGACTTGGCGCTTTCGGCCTGGGGGAGGGTGTCGAGTACAAAAATATGGCCGACCGGTTTGCCATCACTGCCGAGGATCAACTCGGCCTGATAACTCTGGGCGCCTATCTCGCGGATCATGGCAAAATGGGGAAATCGTTTCTGCAGATCACGGGCGTGGAGTATGTGAGTGCTGGTTTCCTGTTGTTGATAGAGGGACTCACAGGGAGAGCCAGCCAATTCAAACTCAAAAGCAGGCAGAGACTGTTTGTTGTCACAAAAGGCGATGATCTCGCCTTGGAAATCGTTTTTGAGTCGGCCAAAGCCGGCCCAGCGACATTGGGTCACCAAGGCGAGTGCGCGCAGTGCCCGTTGAAAAAAGCGTTTATCTGTGCAGGGAGCAGCCAGTAGAGCCAAGGCTTCTTCGGTATCTGTCATCTTTTCACTCTACAAGGGATCATCAAAAGAGATATGTTGATTAATTGTTATTAGTGTAGAGCGAAAGCCGCGCTGACGCACTTCAATTTACCTTGTTGAGATAAGATTCGGACCCATCCGACACCCGTATCATCTTGCATCACAGTGCCACATGTGCTTTGGCAAGTCTGTAGGAGAGAATAGGTACAGGTAAGAGGCAGCGCCTGAGCCTTCAGCTTCCTGGCGCCGCAGCATCTCCCAATACTTTTATACCTTGACGGGAGAGCATTTCGATGAGCAGGATTAAGGGTAAACCTATTAGTGTGTTGGGATCCCGTCCTTCAAGGGCCCGAAACAGGGCGATGCCCAAGCCTTCACACTTAAAGCTGCCGGCACACCAGAGCGGTTGCTCGCGGCGAACATAGTCGGCGATTTCATCTTGGCTCAGGTTTCTGAAATGCACAGTGAAGGGTTCGACTTCCACCTGAGTTTGGCCGCTGCGGCTGTCAAAGAGCGCCAGCCCGGTATAAAAGGTGATGCTTTTCCCCGAGGCAGCCTGTAATTGTTTGCAGGCTTTCTCTTCAGTCAGTGGCTTGCCGACGATTTGACCATCAATCACAGCGACCTGATCAGAACCTATCACCAGTGCGTTGCTTAGCTGCTTTGCCCCAGCCTGCGCTTTGGCTGCCGCCAGACGCTTGACCAAATCAAAGGCGGTTTCTTCAGGCTGGGGCGTTTCATCCACTTCGGGAGCTACACACTCAAACGCCAAATCCAATTTTGCCAATAGTGCCTTTCGATAGCTGGAGGTTGAGGCTAAAATCAACTGAGGTTCTGTGGGTGATACCGCAGCCTTGGTGCTATCATCTTGGTGGGTCATATCTTGGGTTCCAAAGCGATGTGGGAGCCGGATATTGTCGCCAAGTTTGCCAATGCCTGGCAAGAGTGGCTTTGGGATGAGATGACTGGCTTTATTTTGCGCGGCAACGGCTTGTGAAGAGCCCTATGCTTGGGTAGAATTCTGCGTCCGTCAATTTCGAACCCGTTGGAACAGGCCTATGATGGCTGGGAGCGCACAGGTTTTGTTTCCTTTGCGAGCCTCATCATCATTTTTCCTTTGACTCCGGCGGTTTCAAACTATAATATGCGCGCCTTATGCAAACAGTAAAGATACCGGTTTCAATTGATCCCATTCGTGCTGCGACCAGCCGCCTTAGCTATCAAGGTGTTGTTCCTGGTACGCAACTGAAGCGATTGAATGAATTATGTGCCGGCGACTGTTCCGATGTGACAGTGTCAATTGAGTGTGGTGTGGATTTACAGGGGATAGTCTACCTGAAAGGGAAGGCTGTGACGGAGCTCACTCTGCTATGTCAACGCTGCATGACACTATTTACCACAGAGGTTACGGTCGAGTTTAGTTTCAGTCCTTGCCGGAATGAAGCTGAAATCGATGAGCTCCCGGATGCGTATGACCCTATTGAGTGTAATGAAATTGGCGAAGTTCGTCTGCATCAATTGATTGAAGATGAATTGATACTGGCTATGCCCTTGATACCTACCCATGACGTAGATGAATGTCATACAGGTTCCAAGGATGTGGCTATAGGCGAGATTGAAGCCGCTCAAGAGGAGCGTCCAAATCCGTTTGCAGTGTTAGAAAAACTGAAGAGCAAGTAATCCAGGAGACAGATCAATGGCTGTACAACAGAATAAAAAATCTCGTTCAAAGCGCGGTATGCGCCGTTCACACGATGCACTGAGCACTGCTCAGCTGTCTGTAGACGCTACCAGCGGTGAACTGCATCGTCGTCACAATGTGACTGCTGACGGTTTCTACCGTGGCAAAAAGGTAATCAACAAGTAAGTTGTTGATTGTCTTATGACGAGTCTGACGCTTGCGTTAGATGCGATGGGTGGCGACCATGGCCCCCACGTGACTGTGCCTGCAGCCCTGCAGGCACTTAAATTATATCCAGATCTCAGGTTTATTCTGGTTGGTGACCAAGACCAGATACAGCCATATCTCGCCCAATCCGGGCAAGACATTACAGATAGAATAGAACTCAGGCATACCACTGAAGTGGTCAGTATGTCCGACAGGCCAGTGCATGCTTTGCGTTGCCGGCGTGACAGCTCAATGCGTCAGGCGCTGGATGCTGTGCATAGAGGCGAGGCCCAGGCGTGTGTCAGTGCGGGAAATACCGGCGCGCTGATGGCGATGGCCAAGGTTGTACTAAAGACGCTGCCGGGTATAGACAGACCCGCTTTGGTCAGTTGTCTTCCCACCATCAATCATAAGCCAGTCTATCTGCTGGATCTCGGGGCTAATGTTTCCTGTGATTCAGATACTCTGTTCCAGTTTTCCGTCATGGGTTCAGTACTCTGCGAAGCAGTGACCAAACAACCCAGACCCAAGGTTGCACTGCTCAATGTCGGTAGCGAAGAGATCAAAGGCAACGATCAGGTGCAGCAGGCTGCCCAGTTGTTGCAACATACTCCTCAAATCAATTATCAAGGTTTTATCGAAGGGGATGAGATTTACCGAGGCAAAGTCGATGTGATTGTCTGCGACGGTTTTGTCGGTAATATTACCCTGAAAACTTCAGAAGGCATTGCCAGACTGTTGATCCATCAGCTTAAGGAAGGGCTGACCCGAGGCTTTTTTGTACGCATGTTGGCCAAATTATTGGCTCCCAGTATTCAAAGCGTGCTCAAACAGATGAACCCCGACCACTATAACGGAGCAAGTCTGATAGGATTGCGCGGAATAGTCGTCAAGAGCCATGGGAATGCGGATGAAACTGCCTATTTACAAGCGATTAGCTTGGCAGTCACTGAAGCAAGACGTCGACTCCCTGAGATGATCAAGCAGCGTCTCGAGTCGATACTTTTAGATATAAACAGCTGATTTCTCCTTATGCATACAAAAATTCTTGGAACTGGCAGTTATCTGCCGGCGCAGGTGCGTAGCAATCAGGATCTGGAAAAAATGGTGGAAACCAGTGACCAGTGGATTGTTGAGCGCACGGGTATTTCTGAGCGTCGGATCGCTGATGCCAGTGAAACGGTTGCCACTATGGGTTATCAGGCGGCGTTGAAGGCCATTGAAATGGCAGGCATCGAAGCCGGTGAACTCGATATGATTATCTGCGGCACCACAAGTGCGGCAAACGCCTTTCCGGCAGCTGCTTGTGAAGTGCAGGCCATGTTGGGGGTTCATACCATCCCGGCATTTGATGTCGCTGCGGCTTGTTCCGGCTTTGTCTATGCGCTGTCGGTTGCCGATCAGTTCGTGAAAACCGGTGCGGCCAAGAAAGTGCTGGTAATAGGCGCCGATGTGCTTTCCAGACTCTGTGAGCCGGAAGACAGGACCACCATTATTCTCTTTGGTGATGGTGCCGGTGCCGCCGTGGTGGGCGCCAGTGAAGAGCCGGGGATCATCTCTACCCATATCTACGCCGATGGCCGTCAGGGCGATCTGCTCAAATGTGCCTTTCCACCCAGAGCCGGAGAAACCTCCGAAGCCGTGGGCTTTATGACCATGAAGGGCAACGATGTCTTCAAGGTCGCCGTGACTCAGTTGTCCCATGTGGTGACAGAAACCCTGAGATTGAATAACGTCGACAAGTCAGAAATAGATTGGCTGGTGCCACATCAGGCCAATTTCCGCATTATTAATGCTACAGCCAAGAAATTGGACATGAGTCTTGATAAAGTGGTGCTGACGCTGGCCAAACATGGCAATACTTCAGCTGCCTCAGTGCCGATTGCACTGGACGAAGCGGTGCGCGATGGCCGCATCAAGCGCGGGCAACTCTTGCTGCTTGAAGCCTTCGGTGCCGGTTTTGCCTGGGGTAGCGCCTTGGTTCGCTTCTGATATTCAGTGCCTGCTTTCTTCGCGTAAGTGAGCGGGACGTCTCAATGCATACAAGTTGATCTGCCGGGCAGATCAGTGGACTCGGGCAGCGGCATTAGCTTTGCTGCCTGCAATCATAGGTAAATGAATATGGAAAACTTCGCTTTCGTGTTCCCGGGACAAGGTTCTCAGGCTGTTGGCATGCTTGCCGATCTTGCCGAAGGCTATCCGGTCGTGACCGAGACTTTTCGTGAAGCCAGTGAAGTACTGGGTTACGACTTGTGGCAACTGGTGCAGCAGGGACCGGCCGAAACTCTTAACGAGACTGACAAGACCCAGCCTGCCTTGCTGAGCGCCAGTGTCGCCCTGTATCGCGCCTGGCAAGCGGCCGGCAAATCCGCGCCCAGCGTGATGGCAGGCCACAGTTTGGGTGAATACTCGGCGCTGGTGTGTGCCGGGGTGCTCAAGTTTACCGATGCAGTTAAGTTGGTTGAACTGCGTGGTCAATTGATGCAGCAAGCGGTTCCTGCCGGAACCGGCGCCATGTTTGCCATCATAGGCCTGGATAACGACGCCATTGCCAAGGCCTGTGAAGACAGCGCCGAAGGCGCTGTGGTTAGCCCGGTTAACTACAATAGCCCAGGCCAGGTCGTGATTGCCGGTGAAAAAGCCGCGGTTGAGCGCGCCGCCGCAACCTGTAAGGCAGCAGGCGCCAAAATGGCGGTTGCCTTGCCTGTGAGCGTGCCTTCCCATTGCGCTTTGATGAAGCCTGCCGCCGATAAACTGGCCAGTGCACTGGGTAACATCGAATTTAGCCAGCCGCAAATTCCCGTGATTAACAATGCGGATGTCGCCCAGCCACAAGCTGCCGCTGATATCCGTGATGCCTTGGTACGTCAGCTTTACAGCCCGGTGCGCTGGACTGAAACCGTTGAAGCCATGGCGGCCATGGGGGTCACTGAGCTCTATGAAGTGGGTCCGGGTAAAGTGTTGACCGGGCTTTGCAAGCGCATTAATAAATCCCTTACTGCCAAGGCAGTCAACGATGCCGCTTCTCTGGCTGCATTGATCGAATAAGGAGCTTTTCATGAGCGTAACATTAGACTTAAGCGGCAAGATTGCCCTGGTTACCGGCGCCAGTCGTGGCATTGGCAAGTCGATTGCCACTACTCTGGCCGAGGCCGGTGCCACAGTATTCGGTACCGCAACCAGTGAGCGTGGCGCTGAAGCCATCTCGGCTTATCTGGGCGATAAGGGCCATGGTTTGGTGCTGAATGTCACAGATCCACAATCTGTTGAAAATTTATTTGCCTCGATCAAAGAAAAAGCCGGTGATGTTGATATTCTGGTAAACAATGCTGGCATCACCCGTGACAATTTATTGATGCTGATGAAAGAGGATGAGTGGCAGGATATCCTGGACACCAACCTGACATCTCTTTTCAGGTTATCCAAGCCAGTGATGCGCTCAATGATGAAGAAACGTCATGGTCGTATCATCAATATCGGCTCTGTGGTAGGTACCATGGGCAATGCGGGCCAAGTGAACTACTCTGCGGCCAAAGCGGGTTTGATCGGATTTACAAAATCTCTCGCCAGAGAGGTTGCATCTCGTCAAATTACAGTTAATGCTATTGCTCCTGGTTTTATCCAGACAGATATGACGGATGAGCTGACAGAAGATCAGCAACAGGCCATCATGTCCCAGGTTCCAATGAGACGCTTGGGTCAGGCACAGGAAATTGCCAACGCCGTGCTCTTTTTGGCCTCGGATGCCGCCGCTTACATCACAGGGGAAACCTTGCATGTAAATGGCGGGATGTATATGGTTTAAGGGCGAATGGCAGGGATACTGTCGCAATTGGGTGGTGATCTGCAGCAATTGAGGGCCTAAAATCGTGGTTAGACCACGAATTCTAGGCTTGCAATGTTGGTCAAATCTAATAAACTACTCGCAATCTTACGCAAGTGCGTAATTTGAATAGGAAAGAAAACTAATGAGCAACATCGAAGAACGTGTAAAGAAAATCATCGTAGAGCAACTGGGCGTTAAAGAAGAAGACGTTAAGCCAGCAGCTTCTTTCGTAGACGATCTGGGTGCAGATTCTCTGGACACTGTTGAGTTGGTTATGGCTCTGGAAGAAGAGTTTGATACCGAGATCCCTGATGAGGAAGCTGAGAAAATCACTACCGTTCAGGCAGCGATCGATTACGTTTCCAAGAATCAGTAATCCAGAATTCCAGAAAACAGGCGGCATAATTGCCGCCTGTTTTTGTTTTCGCCCCGTCAGTTTCTGGTTGTACCAGTATCAGCCGATGCATTATCGTGTCTTGTGACCATTCGGCTGCTGGCCGGCGGCAATGGTAGGCTGCAACAGCCTGGCCTATCATGGTAACTCACCCGTTAATCTAAGGTGGACACAGTGACTAAACGTCGAGTCGTTATCACTGGCCTGGGTCTGGTGACCCCGGTCGGCAACACAGTGGACAGCACCTGGCAAGCCTTGCTGGCAGGTCAGAGCGGTATCGCGCCTATCACCAAGTTTGATGCCAGCGAATTCAGCACCCGTTTTTCAGGCTCAGTCAAAGATTTTGACGTAGAGCAGTACCTGTCCCGTAAAGACGCCCGCAAGATGGACCTCTTTATTCAGTACGGTATGGCTGCCGGCATTCAGGCCATGCGTGATTCCGGATTGGAGATGGATAAAGAAGATCCGACCCGAGTCGGAACCGCTATCGGCGCTGGTATGGGCGGCATGTGGTTGATTGAGCAAAACCACAGCGCCTTGATGGCCGGTGGCCCACGTAAAATTTCCCCTTTCTTTGTGCCCAGCACCATCATCAATATGATTGCCGGTCATCTGTCCATCATGTACGGCATGACCGGCCCTAACTTTGCGGTGACAACTGCCTGTACCACCGGGGTTCACAACATAGGTTTCGCAGCCCGTACCATAGCTTATGGCGATGCCGATGTGATGGTTGCCGGTGGCGCAGAAGATGTGACTTGTCCTCTGGGCGTGGGTGGCTTTGCCGCGGCCAAGGCCTTGTCTACCCGTAATGATGACCCTCAGGCGGCCAGCCGCCCATGGGATAAAGACAGAGACGGTTTTGTTATCGGCGACGGCGCCGGGGTACTGGTGCTGGAAGAGTATGAGCGCGCCAAGGCTCGCGGTGCCAAGATTTATGCCGAGCTGGTTGGTTTCGGTATGAGCGGCGATGCCTTCCATATGACCTCGCCGCCAGCCGATGGCGCCGGCGCTGCGGCAGCCATGAAAAATGCGCTGAGAGATGCAAGCCTGGCTCCCGAAAGCATAGATTATATTAACGCTCACGGTACTTCTACGCCGGCAGGCGATAAGGCCGAAGCGGCGGCAGTGAAGTCCATCTTTGGCGATCATGCCTATAAGCTGATGGTGAGCTCCACCAAGTCGATGACGGGTCATTTGCTCGGGGCTGCCGGTGCAGTGGAAACCATTTTCTCTGTGTTGGCCCTTAAAGATCAGGTAGTTCCACCTACCATCAACCTGGACAATCCGGACGAAGGTTGCGATCTGGACTTTGTTGCCCATACCGCACGTCAGACCAAAGTAGAGCATGTGCTATGTAACTCTTTCGGGTTCGGTGGCACCAATGGCTCTTTGTTGCTGAAGCGAGTTTAAGATTCAACCTCTTGAAAAAGCGCCAGATGGCGCTTTTTTTATCTTTAAAATCAGTTAGTCATATTCTCAAGCTAAACCCAGAATTAACCTTTGTTCATCTCTATTGGCATTCCCTGAATATAGCGCCAGAATCCCGCCAAATGATTCTGGAGTTTTCACTATGCTCAATCCTGCAATGTTTCCTGTTATGGCCGTAGTCGGAGCGATTGCTGCCAATTTAACCGAGTTGGTGCGCGGCGAAAACAGCCGCTGGCAACCGGCGATGGAAATTGGTGTTCGCACTTTTAGTTTGGCCATAGCTGCCTATACAGTGCTCTGGTTTGCCTTGTTGACAGCAGCGGTTTATGCCGGCGGCGATGCCGATGTGATAGCCGGGGTAGAGGTGCTTGGCATCTTCCTGCTGGCGATGGGCATTTACTCACTGTTTCATCTGTCCCGTTTTATCAGCAGCAAATTGCAGCTTTGGATCTATCGGCTGGCCTTACCTCTGGTGATTGGCGGAAGTTTCCTGGTATGTAAGTTTGGGTGATTGCGAAATTTTCGCGTACACTCTCAGCCAGGTGCGGTCAGCAGATCGCCAAGCCTGATGAGAGGATCCCATGGCAGGAACAGAGAGACAGATAACCCTGAGGTTTTTGGCCGAGCCCGCTGACGTCAACTTTGGCGGCAAGGTACACGGCGGCGCAGTAATGAAGTGGATTGACTTGGCGGCCTATGCTTGTGCGGCCGGTTGGAGCGGTAAATACTGCATCACGGTTTATGCCGGTGGGATCAGATTTGTCAAACCTATTCATGTGGGCAATATAGTGGAGGTGAGCGCCAAGGTGATCTATACCGGCAGCACCTCCATGCACATAGGTTTGGACGTAAAGGCCGGCGATCCCAAGGATTCCGAGCGCCATCTGACCACTCACTGTATTGTCATCATGGTGGCGGTAGACGATGAAGGTAAACCTACGCCTGTACCTGAATGGCAGCCGACATCGGCAAGAGACATAGAGCTCAGGGATTCGGCAATCAAGTTGATGGAGATGCGCAAGAAAATCGGCGCGGAAATGGAAGCACACGTTCATCCTTAAGTGTTGATTTCAAGAGCCACATTGGTGGCTCTTTTCTGTATGCGGGATGCTGAGTTTGCCCGTATCAACTTCTCCTTTACGCTGCCCCATGGCAAAATGCGGCTTAAACATCGGCTCGAATTGTCACTCTCGGCTTTGGTTTAAACTAAGAATTTTGCTTTAAACCAAAACCTTGGCTTTACGCCAAAGGTTTTGAAGCATGGTCGGCAATCGGGCCAGCCTGTTCCCGCACTTAAAACAATCAAGGAAATATCATGGCGAATGTCGCATTTCTCGGTCTAGGTGTTATGGGGTATCCCATGGCTGGGCATCTGCAAAAACAGGGGCACCAGGTCACTGTTTACAACCGTACTTTCTCCAAGGCTGAAGCCTGGGCGGCAGAGTTTGGTGGGCGCTGCTGCGCGACTCCGGCCCAAGCCGCCGAGGGACAGGATATTGTCTTTGCCTGTGTCGGCAATGATGATGACTTACGCCAGGTCGTACTGGGTGAAGAGGGCGCAGTACATGGTATGGCTCCGGGAAGTATCTTTGTCGATCACACCACTGCCTCATGCGACGTGGCGCGGGAGTTGGCCGCTTTGCTGGCCGAGAAGGACATCGCTTTTATGGACGCGCCGGTTTCCGGCGGTCAGGCCGGTGCCGAGAATGGGGTATTGACCATTATGGCCGGCGGCTCAGAGGCGGTATTTGCGCGGGTAAAACCTGTGATGGCTGCCTATGCCCGCTGCGCCGAACTATTGGGAGATGTTGGCGCCGGGCAGTTGACCAAGATGGTCAATCAAATCTGCATTGCCGGTGTGGTACAAGGTTTGGCCGAAGCCATGCATTTTGCCAAGAGCGCCGGGCTCGATGGCGAGAAGGTAGTTGAGGTGATCAGCAAAGGCGCGGCCCAGAGCTGGCAAATGGAAAATCGTCACAAGACCATGTTGAAGGGTGAGTATGATTTTGGATTTGCGGTGGACTGGATGCGCAAAGACTTAGGCATAGCCCTCAATGAAGCCAGACGCAATGGCTCGCATTTGCCGCTGACCGCCATGGTCGATCAATTTTACGGTGAAGTACAGGCCATGGGCGGTAACCGCTGGGATACTTCCAGTCTGATGGCTCGCCAGGAGAAGTGCCGTAGCAAGTAAGGCAGGCGATTGGAGATAATAAAAGGACAGCTTCTGCTGTCCTTTTTGGGTTTTGAGTCTGCTATCAATTGGGCTCAGGGCTGACCACTATATGTTCCAGCTCTACAGGCGCCACTGCGTGCAGGGCGTCCATGCTGGCTCCCACCAGAGAGATTTTGCCAGTGGCCGATTCCAGCAGCAGTGCCCGTTTGATTTCACTGAAGCTGCGGTTATGGCGCAGCAGGGTCGACAGTGCCATCTGCATTGGCATCATGGATGGGTTAAATGCGGCGTTCTCGGCGTAACGGCCACAGAAGGTGGCGCCATCAGCCGTTTCCAGTACTACCGCACAATGGCTCTTGCTGTACGGGGCATAGCTGAGGCTGGCGTGATCCAGCGCCTCAATCACCATGGGATCGGAGCTCTCTAACGCCAGGTTTACCTGTTGTTTACTCAGCAAAGGCGTGGTGACATTGAGATCTTTGGGACCAAAGGCGTAGGGCAGGTAATGACTCAAAGGCGCTGTAGGCTGCTTGGGCAGATGAATGCGGATCTCTTGCCCGGCCACCAGCTCATTCATAAACTGACGGCAGTGGCCGCAGGGACTCTCGTTGACTATGATATCGACTATCTGGCTTTCACCGCTCAGCCAGGCATGACTGATGGCGCTTTGCTCGGCGTGAACCGAGTGACACAAGGCTTCACCCGGTAGTTCGATATTGGCGCCCATATAGATATCACCGCTCTTGCCTTTGGCGATGGCGCCGACATAGAACTCACTGATTGGCGGATTGGCCAGTGCCGCAGCAATAGGCAAGAGCGCCAGCAGTAATTCATCATCACCAAGGCCGCTGACCTTGGCCAACTCACTCAGCTGCTGTGCATCCAGATGACCGGCGAACTCATCGTTGAGCAGTGGCACCAATTGCTCGGTAAGTGTCTTGGGCAACTGGTTCAGGCTGTTTACAAATCTGTCTTGCATTGGCCATTCCTTGTTAAATGTTAAGCTAATGGTTATCCAGTTTAGTCAGGAAGTTACAGTGGAAACGGGACTGGCTTCGCAAAATTCCGTTAAAGCGCTTGTAAGTATTGCACCAGAGCCTTGAGAAGTCGCTGGTGACTTTCATTTTCGGCAGTTTCTTCCAACAGATTTTCTAAGCGAATGACATAATCCGGATCGTTGAGCCTTTGCTGACAGAACTCATGCCAGCGCAGTGTTTCTTTGTCCGTAAGTGTCGAGGGATAGTTGCGGGCACGGTAACGAAACAGCATCTCCTTGAGCCTGGGGTCGTCAAAGCTGAGATCCAGCGCCGCCAGGTTATCGGGGGCGGTATGGCGGATCATCTCCATCTTGGCCTTATCCGCCGGAGAGAAGAATCCTCCGCTGTAGAGCATAAGATCCGGATCTGTACTCTGGTTGTCTCTTGGGGTATCAAACAGGCTTGCCAGCTTGGCGCGGATCTGCGGATGCTGGCGCAGGCGCTTGTATTGCTCGCGGGCAAAGGCCTTGTCAAATCCAATCCGCTCGGCGGCTTCATCGGTCAGTGTCTTGGCGGTGGCAATAAAGGGGCACTTATTGATATGCACCTGTTTGACAGGTATGGGTAATTCATCTTCTGCCAATTCGCTTCTTGGCGTATAGAGGCGCTCGCGAATGCTGTCTACATCCAATTCAATCAGCGGGCTGATATCCATATGCAGGTTAACGCAGACAATGGCATTCTTGTTCTCCGGATGATGGGCCACAGGGGCAATGAGAGTGGCACAGCCCTGAGTCGCCGGGATCTTGGAGCTGATATGCACCAAGGGTTGCATATTGAGTACATCGATTTGCTCAGAAACTGCCTGCTTGCGTCTGAGTTTGAAATAGTAGTCAAACAGCCTTGGTTGTTTCTCTTTTATCAGTTTGGCCAAGGCTATGGTGGCGTAAACATCTGACATGGCATCGTGAGCCTTTTCATGGCCGAGTCCGTTGGCCTGGGTCAGATGTTCGAGCTTGAAACTGGGAGAGCCGTCCTCTTTGGTTGGCCAGTTGATCCCGTCCGGGCGCAGGGCATAGCAGGCCCGAACCAGATCGATAATGTCCCAGCGGGAATTGCCTTGCTGCCATTCTCTGGCATAGGGATCGATAAAGTTACGGTAAAAACCATAACGGCTGACCTCATCATCAAATCGCAGCGAGTTGTAGCCGGCGACGCAGGTATTGGCTTGGCTGAACAGGGCATTGATCCGCCCCATAAACTCGGTTTCCGGTAGCCCTTTGCCATTGGCCAGTTGCGGCGTGATCCCTGTGATGAGGATCGCCTCGGGAGAGGGCAGGTAATCGCTGGCTATCTGACAGTAAAAGGTCTCGGGCTCGCCAATGATGTTCAGCTCCAGATCGGTACGTATCCCGGCAAACTGCGCCGGCCTGTCTTTCGCCGGATTAGCACCGAATGTTTCATAATCATGCCAGAATATGGAAGGCTGAGGTTGGGCTTGACTCATGCTGATGACTTTGGCTCTGTAGACAAAAGCTTATCTTAACATTTTTTTACGGAAATGGGATTTTGCCGGCATTATCGCTGGTATTTCGGTTAAAAACCGCCCTTGGTGAATCGATGGTCTCTGGTTACAATAAGCGGCCTGCCGGCAGGGACAACGAGGTTCAGATTACCCGAAGGGATGCAGATGTACAGTCAGTTTTTCAGTTCACCCACCATAGTCAATCTTTCAATGCCGACCAGGTTGTGCCTCAGCCTGCAGGACAGTGTCAGTGATTTTGTGTTGTCGGAGGCCTTGCGCTCGCCGCTGCTTGAATGGGTAATGCTTGAAGGAGAAGACAAGGCTTCGCAGGGGCAGTTTATTTTGAGGCTGCAACCTTTTCTGACTCAGCAGTTGCTACCCTTGGAATCCGTCAGGAAGGATGGAGTGTCGCGCACGGCAGGTCAGGGCTTTAGACTCTACTCTGAAGTTGGAACCAGTACTTCAAATTGCATCGCTGCCCTGAGGCAGGGAGTGTGTCTCGATTTATGGCCGGGGCAGACATTTCTCTGCTCGTTACAAACCGGCAGATTCGAGCTGCTGCCCCTGGAGCAGGATTTGCGTTTGTCCCAGGAGCCAAGAGAGATCATTCTGGCCAAGACAGCGTTGGCCGAAGCTCAGGATTATCAAGCCAGTAGTGAAAAGTTGGCGGTGCAACTCAGTGAAGTGACTCAGGCTCGAATCAGGCTGGAACGATACCAGCAGGCGCATGGGGCTAAATTGCCCGAAGGCCTGCTCAACGAAGTCTGGCATCTGCTCACAGGTCTATCCCAGAAACGTCAATGGCTGCTGCGATGTTATAATCAGTCGCTTGAGCGTCCCAATTACCGCCAGAGTGCCAACCATGATGGCACCGAAGAAAAGCTCAGGCGCGCGCTTGAGTGCTATGAACTCTTGTCATCGCCGGAGCTCAATGCCATGGTCAGGCAGTTGACCGACGAAGAGTAAAACCACCTTGGGCTGCAAAGCCCGATTCTGATGGAAGTAATGCATGACTTATATTTGTCCCCTGTGCCGCAGCGAGTTGGTGCAGGACGGAAAACAATGGCGTTGTGGCCAAAACCACAGTTTTGATCAGGCAAAGGAAGGCTATATCAATCTGTTGCCGGTGCAGAAGAAAAACTCCCGCGATCCCGGTGACAACAAGCAGATGATGCAGGCCAGGCGCGCTTTTTTGAACGCCGGCTATTATCAGGCTCTCAGCGACAGGGTCAACGAGCTGGCGCTGGAGTATGGCAAGGGAAAACCCGAGATTTTGGATCTGGGCTGCGGTGAAGGCTACTACAGCGAGCGTTTGCAACAAGCTGTTGGCGGCGAACTCTATGGATTGGATATTTCCAGAACTGCGATTCGCTACGCCGCCAAGGCACATCCCCAGATGCGCTTTTGTGTGGCCAGCGCCTACGACATGCCTTATGCCGATGCTGCTTTTGATCTCATGTTGCGTATCTATGCACCATCAAAAGATAAGGAGTTGGCGCGGGTGTGTAGGCCAGGCGGCATTTTTATCTGTGTATCCCCAGGCCCCAGACATCACTTTCAGTTGAAAGAGATCATCTACAGTGAGCCAAGAGAGCATGAGCCGACCAAGTCAGAGCTACCGGGTTTTGGTCTGCTGCATGATGAGCGATTGCAGTGGCCGCTGGTTTTACCGGCCGGGCAGGTTTGCAATGACTTTTTGGAGATGACTCCCTATGCCTGGAAGCTCAGCGCCGAACAAAAACAGCAGCTGCAGGCTGAGGGATTGGGTTGTGAGCTGGATTTTTACATTCAGGTTTACCGGCGTAATACATAAGACGTAGAACTATAAGATAGGTTTCAACTTGTTACGGCAAATACTCGAAATTTAAGTAAAAAAAACCTCAAGGGCTCAATTAAGTTTGTTGACTTATCTCCAGAATGATTTATAGTCTACTTAGCTTGAAAGTTGGGCTTATTTTTATGTCTTCAATACGACCAGTTCGTCCTGTAAACATAAGTAATACCGGCATTTTCAGCTCCACCGCCGTTAAGGCTTAAAAGATAGTTTTATTTACAGGATTTATATCATGTCACAAGTAACTGGTGTAGTTAAGTGGTTCAACTCTGACAAAGGTTTCGGTTTCATCGAGCAAGAGTCTGGTCCAGACGTGTTTGTACACTTCCGCGCCATCAACTCTGACGGCTTCAAGACTCTGGACGAAGGTCAGAAAGTATCCTTCACTGTTACTCAGGGCCAGAAAGGTCCTCAAGCTGAAAACGTTTCTGTTATCGGCTAATCGCTTTTCGGGGTAACCCGAGCGATACAGTAATAAACCGCGCTAGCCTACACTTTTGTGTGTAAGGAAGCGCGGTTTTTTTATGCCTTGATTTTCATGTATTGGTTGTTCATGTCTTCATAGTTAAGCCAGCTCAATTTCTATCTCTTCAGTCTTTTATCTCTTCAACAAGTGGTCTCTGGCTAGAGCTTTTATTCTAATTTGTAGTGATCTCTCAAATTAAGATTAACTTATTTCAAGCTATTACTCTGTTTTAAAAAATATACCTTCATTTATCCCGATAACCGCAATTGAGTCTCTGATTTATCCGATTTTGGCAGGCCCCCGGTACGACTTCTGTCAGGCCCAAGCCACTCCTTACGAAAAATAACGCACTTGTGCCTTTCCCAAGACTTTGTTGGTGAAAATAGCAGGCATAAAGTAGAAAGGGATGTGATTAAGCTGCTGCAAACTGATTTTGATACAAATTGATATGAATGAGTGTAAATAGCGGGGCTAGGTGAAAATACCCTGGGTGGTTCGATTAAAAAAGTAAAAGCGTGACACTAACCTGCTGTAGACGAAAGAAAAAACCTATGCCAAGGCATAGGTTTTTGCGTGTCAGGGCTCGACAGGTATAGACGAGTGGCTGAGATTCAGGCTGCGCCGTCGAACAGTGTATCTTCCAGTGTGCGGCCTCGCATCAGGCTGCGATATTGCCAGCCATTTTGCTTGAGTAGCTGCAGCAGCTCGATATCCAAGGTGTCCTTCTCCGGTTGGTAACGGATAAGGTAGTTTTGTTTGCCCTTGGCCGAGACCTCGTAAACACCTTCAAGGGCGTAGAGTGCCTCCAGCAGTTTTTCCTGATCACAGTGTTGCATCTGCAACGTCAGATAGGCTTCGGCGCTGCTCTGCTGCATGGTGACCGACTGGCTCAGTTTACCTTTGTCCAGATACAGCACTCTATCACAGAGCTTTTCCAGCTCATCCAGATTGTGGGAGCTGATAATAAAGGTGGTGTCTGCGCTCAGGGATTCTACCAACTCGCGAATTTTGCGGGCGTTGGCGGGATCCAGTCCGGCCGTGGGTTCATCCAGCAGCACCAACTTGGGGTTGCCTATCAGCGCCTGAGCAATCGCGGCGCGTTTCCCCATACCATGACTCAGAGAGTTGGGTTTTTGATTGGCGACGTCCTCAAGGCCTACCAGCGCCAGCACCCGCATGGATTCAGCCTTGGCAGCTTCGGCGCCCATACCTTGCATGCGGGCAAACAGGCTGAATTGAGTCAGCAGGCTGAAGCCGGGATCCAGGGCGGCGTCCTGGGGCAGGGCAGAGATCTGTCCCAAAAGTTCGCTACTACCCGGGCGCTGTCCCATCACAGTGATTTCACCACTACTTGGACGTATATAACCCAGCAGCAGGCTCATCAATGTAGTCTTGCCGGCACCGTTTGGGCCGACCAGGGCGATGGGACTACCGGGCTCCAGTTGCAAGTCGACGCTATCCAATGCCCGCTTGCTGCCGTAGAGTTTGCTCAGGCCTTTACAGTTAATCAGACTCATAGATCACCTCGCTGCATCATGGTGCGGCCTATTGCCAATAACCCAATGGTTTGCAGCAGTGGCAACCAAGCACTTGACAGTGCCGTTAGCGGTTGGGCATTGAGCATGGCATCTATCTGTGCTCCGGGCACCAGATAACCGATGAAAGAGAGCATGGGCAGCTGAGCATTGATAACCGCCATTACTATCATCATGGCGGCAAAGAAAAGCACCGCAAAAACACTGGCTAATCTGGCCGAGCTGGCCCAGAGTGAGAACAGCGCCATCAGGGCGGTGTAGGGCAGCAGGATCAATACCAGATTGAGTGTCATCATCAAGCCGGAAGTCAGCGCGGGTAGCACCAACGCCATATCCCGGCTCATGGCCAAAAATACGGTTGCTATGACTGTGATGGCAACCAACAGCAATTGGATCAACATCATGCCGAGGAAGCGGCCGAAGAAGAGGGCATCGCGGCCCGAACGCAGGCTGAGGAAGCGCAGTGTGCCGCGGTTTTTGTCCGAGGCGAACTGATCGCCGCAGATAAGAATGCTGAACATGGGGAACAGGTAGAGACTGATGACCCAATAGACGGCTTGCTCGGCAACCGGCCAGGCAAATAGTTGATCCATAGTGCCTTCACCGAAGGCACCGGTAACAAAATGCTTGAAGTCCGGGTTCAACAGAAAGCTGGCGGCACCTCGGACCGGATAGGCGAGGATCAGCAGCCACACCAGGGCGAAAGCTATCATCGCCAGGGTGCCACGGCGGTGGAAAATGAGTTTATAGAGTTCAAATCCCGCGAGTTGCAGGGCGTTTTTCAGCCCTCCGGGATGAGTGCTGTGAGTTGCAGTTGTCATGTGGTTCCTTGTTTTGCTCCAAATATGGAGTCCTTGCAGCGACCGGAGCAAGCACTGGGTTGCCGATAAGACGCCAGCCTAACACCATGAGGCCAGGCAGGCCAACGCCTGGCCGCTATTTCAAGCGGTAGCTGTCGTTTTTACGGTCAATTATGCCAGTTGCGCCTTAAGCTCGGCCAATTCCTGTTTTAGTAAAGCCAGCTCTTGCTTGATTGTCGTCAGCTCTAGCTCAAGCAAGGCTATCCGGCTTTGGCTCGCCGTTTCTGGCTCACTTTCGCACTTTCTTTCGCGTTCACCTTCACGGTGAGCTGCAGCTTGATTGGCAATCTGAGAGGTATCTGCGCCGCCGGAACTTTCAGATACACCATCATGCTCGGTGAAGTTCTCGGCAAAGCGTATCTCACGTTTGCCCGGCTCCCTGGCCAGTTGGCGGATAAAGCCTTTGTCTTTCAACGCTAGCAGGGTTTGCTCCACTTGTGGCAGGCCGTCAAATTCAAACAACCGCTGAGCCCGGCTTCTGAGTTCACCAGCGGTTTGGGCGCCGCGCAGCAGCAACAAACACACTATCGCCAGCTCTGCGGGGGAAAACTGCAGCTCGCCAAATTCTGTGTTACAGAATCTGTGGCGGTATTTAATGACCCGGCTGCCAAAGCCGGATTGCTCACTCAGCAGACGTTTTTTACTCAGGCTGTCCAAGGCTTGCTGCACTTCAGATTCGTTCAGTTCCATCACGGGATCGCGGCTGGTCTTTTGATTGCAGGCTTGGGTCAGTGAGTTGAGAGACAAGGGATAAAGATCCGGAGTAGTGACTTCTTTTTCCAGCAGGCAGCCAATCACTCTGGCTTCGATGGCATTGAGTTGCAACATAATTGACAGTTCCATTCAAGGCAGATGTCGGCCAACTGACCGACATTTTACTCAGTGTTTTTGAGTTATATCAGAGCCTTGAGCAGATGTCGCGGTTTTCCTCGGCTGCGCCTTTCCTGAATAGGGCAGGCGCGTTATTTTTGCTCAATTCTTTGCCAGTGCTTTGTCAGTTCTTTGTTCAATTACTGGCGTGGATACCGTCATCTTCGATGCGCAGTTTTCCGGCCTTGAACAGGCCGCCGATGGCTTTCTTGAAGGCCTTCTTGCTCATGCCAAGTTCGGCGTAGATCACCTCGGGCGAGGTCTTGTCGCTGTAGGGCAGGAAACCGCCGGCCTGGGCCAGCTTCTTCATGATCCGCTGTGATTGCTGATCCAACTCCTGACGGTCAGCCTTTTGCAGGGTCAGATCCAGTTTGTTGTCGTGACGCACTTGCTTGATATAACCCTTGAGCTTTTGGCCAAACTTCAGCTTACGGAACACTTCATTTTGATAGATGACGCCCCAATGCTTGTTGTTGACTATCGCCTTGTAGCCGAGATCTGTGGTACCTGCAATGATAAGGTCAACCTGTTGACCATTCTTGTACCAAGCCGGGCTCTTATCGACAAACTTATCGATTTTGGACGAAGCGACAATCCGTTCGTCGGCGCGGTTACGGTGAACATAGACCAGGTAACTGCGGCCTTCTTCTGCCTGCTTGTGCTGCTCACCGAAGGGCAGCAGCAGATCTTTTTCCAGTCCCCAATCGAGGAAGGCACCGACCCGGCCAATGGAAACCACCTTGAGATAAGCAAACTCACCCACCTGAGCCAGGGGCTTTTTAGTGGTTGCGATAGGCATGTCGTTGGAGTCCAGATAGAGGAACACCTTCAACTTGTCGCCAACCTGACAACCCTTGGGCACCACTTTATTGGGTAATAACACCTGTCCCAACTCATGAGCGTTGAGGTAAACCCCGAAATCAACCTGTTTGACCACTTCCAGGGTGCAACTTTGACCTATTTCTGCCATCTGTTTTTGAACCTGATTAACTTTGTTTCAGCTGCGGCGGATTATAACGGATTGCGCCCACCTATGCCCGTGCCTTTTTTTAGGGGAGGTACGAATAAGTCCTCGTGGCCTTCTCTTTTGTAGGGCGTGGCTTGCACAGCAATTGGCGTTCAAGGCATCTGACTGAAGGCATGCCGGGGCCTGTCGAAGTCAGACTTCCCTAAGTTTGAATAAGACTAAAGTTAGCGCTGCTTTTTGCAGCAGAACTGGTTAAGCTGAAAATAAAAACCTTTGCCTATGTTCTCTATCTGGTCCGTCAGCCTGCTGGCGCTCTTGTATCTCGCGCTGTTGTTTATCATCGCCTGGTGGGCGGATAAATATAAACCCAAACGTTTTCGGGCGCTGTTTTACAGCCTGACACTCGGCGTCTACTGCACCTCCTGGGCTTTTTTCGGTACCACAGCCCAGGCTGCCAATCATGGTTGGTGGCTGGCGCCCACCTATGCCGGTACCTTGATCCTGTTTCTATTTGGCTGGCGGCTTTACTGCCGGGTGGCGCAAATCTGCCGCGATGAAAAACTCACATCCCTGGCCGACTTTATCTCCAGCCGCTATGGCCAGTCTTCCAGCCTCTCCGGGCTGGTGTCTTTTATTTCCGTGATTGCCATAGTGCCCTATATTTCGTTGCAGCTGTCGGCCACCTCGGAAAGTATCGCCATGCTCACGGGTGAAGAGGTTTCCTCCGGCGGATTCTGGCAAGACAGTACCTTTTATATCATGTTGCTGCTGGCGCTGTTTGCCGTGCTGTTCGGTGCCCGGCGTCCAAGACCCAGCGAGCACAACCCGGGGCTGGTGGCCAGTATGGCGTTTGAATCGCTGGTGAAGCTGGCTGCCTTTATCTCGGTCGGGCTGTTTGTCTGTTTCGGTTTGTTCGACAGCCCGCTGGCACTCTGGCAACAGGCTCAGAGCGCCAAGGCTGAAGGGCGCTTGAGCTTTGAGGCCGACTCCGGCTACATCTATGCCACCCATACCCTGCTTGGGGTGTTGGCCATGTTCTGTTTGCCGCGTCAGTTTCATATGCAGTTTATTGAACCGGGCGGCGAGGGCCATCTCAGTACGGCGCGCTGGCTGTTTCCGCTGTATCTCATTCTTATCAATCTGTTTATTTTGCCTATCGCGGTAGCCGGCCTGTTATGGTTCGGTAAGGAGCAGGTGGCGCCGGACTCCTTCGTACTGGCCTTGCCGATGGCGGTAGAGAATCACGCCGTTTCCCTGATGGTGTTTCTCGGCGGGTTTTCGGCGGCCACCAGCATGGTGATTGTCTCGGCGATAGTGCTGTCAATCATGATCACCAACGACTTTATCAATCAGTTTATTCTGCGGCGCTCATCGCTGGCCTCCGGCAGTCGCGGCCTCAGCCAAAACGCCTTGCTGCAGGCCAGAAGGGCGGTGATCTTCGCGCTGTTGCTGCTGAGTTACTTCACCCACAGAATACTGGCCGATACCAACTCCCTGGCCATGGTGGGCTTGATGTCTTTTTCCCTGGTGGCGCAGTTTGCACCTGCGTTGATCATAGGTTTGTGGTGGCGTCAGGCCTCTTGTCTCGGGGCACAACTGGGGATCGCCTCTGGCTCGCTGGTGTGGTTTTATACCTTGCTGCTGCCGAACCTGGTGATAGGCGCAGTCGGTTACCAGCCCTGGCTCGACAATGGCCCATTCGGTGTTCAGGCTTTGGCGCCGCGGGATCTACTTGGGCTAGGGCTGGATGATATTACCCAGTCCATGCTGCTGTCGCTTGGGCTCAATTTAATGGTGTATATCTTGCTGCCTGTACTGCGCCCGGCGGGGCTCGCGGAGCGGCTGCAGAGCAGCAAGTTTGTTATCAGCCGGGATGACAGACGGGAAGGTGTGCCCAAGGCCAGTTTGAGTTTTCATGATCTGGCGGCCTTGCTGAAACGCTTCGGCGAAGCCGACTCGGCCAGTCAGTTGGTTGCCAGCGAGTTCCCGCTGGATCCCAATCACTGGAAAGTGGATGCGCCGGTGCGAACCGAACAGTTGGTCGAGAGAGAGCTCGCCGCCATGGTCGGCGGCGCTTCGGCCAGGTTGATTATCGATGCCGCCAAAGATGAGAAACATCAGGGGCTGGAGCAGGTGGCCGAATTTGTCGATGAGGCCCGCGAAGTGCTTCGCTTTAATCGCGACTTGCTGCAATCGACCATAGAAAATATCCAACAAGGGATCAGTGTGGTGGACTCCCAGCTGAGGCTGGTGGCCTGGAATCAGGGCTACAAGGATATGTTTCTCTACCCGGATGAGGCGCTCTATATAGGTCGGCCGGTGGAAGAGATCATTCGCCTCAACGCCCACAGAGGCATGTTTCGCGGCGAAGACCCCGAGCAGGAAATTGCCAAGCGTCTAGACTATCTGCGTCAGGGAAGCGCCTATAAGTATCAGCGCACCCACAGCAATGGCCGGGTGTATGAGATGCAGGGTAACCCCTTACCCGGTGGCGGCTTTGTGACCACCTATACGGACGTGACCGACTTTGTCAGCCAGCAGCGCCAGCTGGAATACGTCAATGCCTCGCTGGAAGAAAAGGTCAACCAGCGCACTCGGGCGTTGACCCAGGCCAACCGTGAACTGTCCAATGCCAAACGGGTGGCCGAGCAGGCAACCGAGAGCAAGACCCGCTTTTTTGCCGCCGCCAGTCACGATCTATTGCAACCCTTCAATGCCGCCAGCCTGTTCTGCTCCTTGATGAGTGACAAGGCCAGGGGCAGTGAGCTGGAAACCCTGGCCGACAATATCCGCAGCTCCCTTGGCAATGCCGAAGAGCTGCTCAGCAGTATTCTGGAATTGACCAAGCTCAACGCCGGAGCCTTCAAGGTGAATGTCAGCGAATTTCCATTGCGGCAAATCATAGATCCCCTCAGGCACGAGTATCAGGCACTTGCGGCGCAAAAAGGCATTGGCTTCCATCTCGAGAGTCAGGAAGTGCTGCTCAATACCGACAAGGCGCTGCTCAAACGTGTGCTGCGTAATCTGCTCAGCAACGCCATTCGTTATACCGAGCAGGGCGAAGTGCGGCTGAAGACCTATCTTGAAAACGGACTCTTGTCATTGATAGTGGAAGACACTGGCATTGGCATCGCCAAGGAAGATCAACTGACCATATTTGAAGAGTTCAAGCAGCTCGGCAGCCGCGGTAACGCCGAAGGACTGGGGCTTGGGCTGGCGATTACCAAGCGTATCTGCGATCTGTTGGACATCCCCTTGCTACTGGGTTCCCAGGTAGGAACCGGTACTCAGTTTACTTTGTTGCTGCAGTGCAAGTCGCTGCCGGGGGCTGTGGCCGCGGTCAAACCCAAGACTTTGGAGAGTGAGTCCGATTTTGCCGGGTTACGGGTTTGGCTGGTGGATAATGATCAAACCGTGCTCGAAGCCCTGGGGCAGGTCATGGGCAGTTGGGGCTGTGAGATAGAAAAGGCCACCGGCGCCGAACAGTTGGCTGAACTGCAAGCGCGTTTGCCCTTGCCGCAACTTTTGATAGTCGATTATCAGTTGGATGCCGGTCTCACCGGGGTTGAGCTGTTGGCCTCCCAGGGGGTGTCCGGATTACCTGTGATTATCAATACTGCCAATCAGGCCGAAAGCATTCGCGAGCAGGTCAGTGATGCCGGTTTCCCTTTGCTTTACAAGCCACTGAAGTTGCCGGCGCTCAGGCGCAGTATCAAGCGTTTGCTCAATTGAGGCGCGCTTTTAAATAAAGCGCTTTGTGGGGAAGGGGAAACCGTTATTCGGGGCGGCTGAGCTGGTTATAGCGGATGCCGGCCTGGGTTCGGTTGTTGAGGCCGAGCTTGCGCAGAATGGCCGATACATGCTGCTTGACCGTGGTTTCCTGCACCTGCATTTCATAGGCTATCTGCTTATTGAGCAGGCCATCGGCAATCATCGCCAGCACCTTGTATTGTTGCGGCGTCAGTTTTTCCAGATTTCTGGCAAAGTCCGTCTGCTCGTCATCGGCATCCAGAGTTTCCAGCGCCAAATCCGCCGGTAGCCAGGTTTCGCCATTGAGCACCTCGGCGATGGCTTCGGATATCCGCTCCAGCGGCGAGGACTTGGGCACATAGGCCGAAGCGCCCAGGGCGATGGCTTGCTGCATAATCGCCGGTGCTTCAGTGGCCGACACCATGATGATCAACACATCCGGGTATTGATTGCGCAGTTGCGACAGTCCCTGCAAACCATTGGCTCCTGGAATGCCGAGGTCGAGAAACACCAGCTCAGTTTCACTGTGTCGCCCGAGCAGCTCAAACAACCCCTCGAGATCGGCGCATTCGCGTATCTGTGCTTCATCCAATACGCAGGCGGCGGCTTGCTTGAGGGCGCTGCGAAACAGCGGGTGATCATCGGCAATTATGGCTTTCACCAGACTCATCCTAAGGGCTCCGGGTTTCAAATTTTATACGGGAAAGTATCAATAAAAACAAGGCTTACACTAGGGTAAGCCTTGTTCGGGGTACGGATTAAAAACGGTAGCCGACCGTCAGGGTCACTGTGCGTGGATCGCCGTAATAACCAATCAGGGTGTTGTCGCCACCGAGTCCCGGAGTGTACTTGCTGACATCTGTTGGATCGCTCGGATCCGAGGTGACAAACTGATAGCCGCCGATAAGGTACTCTTCATCGGTGAGGTTTTTGCCATAGAGGCCGGCATACCAGCTGCCGTCATTGCTATACCAGGTGATCCCCAGATTCAGCAGGCCGTAGGCGTCCTGGGTTAGCAGGCTGTCTTCCTCAAACAGCACATAATCACCGCGATAGTAATAGTTGCCGTTAAAGACAAACTCACCGATATCGGCGTAGAGACGATAGGTGAAACCCAGGTTAAAGGTGAGATCCGGGGTATTGGCTATGGTAAACCTGTCCGACTTGTCGAAGGTTTCACCTGTGACAGGGTCGGTATCGAACACTTCACTGAATTCCGCATCGATATAGCCCACCGCCAGGTCAAAGTTCAGCGCATCTGTGGCCACCCAGGTCATCTCAAGCTCTGCGCCACGGGCCTCCGAAGAGCCTATGTTGCCCAGGCGCTGATTGAGATCGGCAGCCGTGTCGCCCGGCAAAACAGAGATATACTGCCTGTCCTTATGATCCAGGCTGAACAGGGTTAGGTTGGCCCTTAAGTTGCGGCCCCATTCGCTCTTCATCCCCAGCTCGAAGCTGTCAACGGTTTCTGGATCTGCCGCCGGCTCGGCGCTTTCGGCCCTGGGGTTAAAGGTGCCGGACTTGAATCCCTGGGCGTAACTGGCAAAGAACATGATGTCATCCGAGTACTGGTATTCCACCCCGACTCTTGGGGTCAGCTTGGACCAGTCTTCACTGTCGTCCAATACCAAGGGCACCAAGTCGCCTTCGGGGCGGACATAGCCAGGTACCCAGCCGGATTCGGGATAGACGGTATCGAATATCAGGCCGTTGCGGACATAGGCCTGCTTTTCATCCTGGGTATATCTCAGCCCCAGGGTCATGGACCAGTTGTCACTCATATCTACGCTGCCCTGAATATAGGCCGCCTTGCTGGTGGAGTTGGAGCAGCCGCTCACTTCACGGGTCAGCCCAGGGGCGTTAAGCGCCTTTCCAAGTTCTTCGAGAATCGCCTGAAACTGGCCGCAGGACTCGGCATCATAGTAGTAAAGACCTGACACCAGCTTGTAGTTGTCGCCGCTGTGATGCAGTTGCAACTCATGGGTGGTTTGCTCGTCGTCATAGATGGCCGGTACGTCGAAAATCTGCAGTGAGGTGTTGTCGAAATCTATGTTGGTGGGTGAGTAACTCTCTCTTCTGGCCGCAATATATTTCAGCTGCGTTGAGTGGTTTATGTCCCAGCTGCCGGTGAAGCTCCAACCTTCGAGGTCCACCTCGTTCCAGGTGGGCAGACTGGTGTAGGAGTCGAACTTGCTGTCCGGTACCGGGGCATCGGTCAGCAGACTCGGCAGCAGGCGGTAACCCCCCTTGGCGTTGGACTTATCGTCTGTTTTATCCCAGGCGAAGCGGAAAAACAGTGAGTCTGTCGGGTGATACTCCAGGGTGAGCCGCATGGCACTGAGATCTTTGTTGTAATTCTCTTTGTCCTGGTTCGGCTCGGCCGAGGTCAAAAACTCACCGAAACCATCGCGGTTGAGGTTGGCATAGCCAAAGCCCAGATACAGCTGTTCGTCTATCAGCGGATACTGGCCGGTGATCTTGAGATCTTTCTGATTAAAGCTGCCGTAGGAGCCCTGAATATTCAGTTGGGGATCGCCGGACATCACCTTGGTTACATACTTGACCGCACCGCCTATGGTGTTCTTGCCGTAAAGCGTGCCCTGAGGGCCGCGCAGTATCTCTATCTGCTGCACGTCCAGCAGATCCAGTACCGCCCCCTGTGGGCGGGCGATATAGATATCATCCACATAGATACCGACGCCGGGCTCATAACCCCAGAGCGGGTCCTGCTGGCCCACGCCGCGAATAAAGGCGGTCATGGTGGAGTTGGTTCCCCGACTCGCCTGCAGCGTGGTATTGGGGGAGAACTGCTGCACTTCGGTCACCACGGTAATACCGCGTTCATTAAGCTCGGCCTCACTGACTGAGGTGACGGCGACCGGTACTTCCTGCAGGTTTTCCACTGTGCGTCTGGCGGTGACTTCAATACGTTCCAGCTCGCCCTTATTGTTGGTTTCTTCTGCCTGAGCCGCTATCGGCGTCAGTGCCGAAGCTATGGCCAGTGCCAGCAGAGAGTAGGGGATCTTGGCTTGACTCATGATTAAGTCCTTTTGCTGTTTTGTTTGTTTTGTTTTTGTTAATACTTCGGCGTTTACTCTAGAGCAAAGGAAGCGGAAGGGAATTAGCACCTTAGTACAGTGTTGTTTAATGATTTGAAATTTATTGGTTATTTTTTGTATAGCACTATGGTGTTATGTTCAATCCGGCTTTTGCTTGTCACTCTCTTGGTTGCAAAAATTGGTTGCAAAAAATTAACAATGGCGCCTGTTCAATCGCTGCAAATTTGCGGCGCCGGAACAGGGCGACCAACAACAAGAGATGGGCTTATGTTGAGTATGCTGGGACTCTTCGGTGGCTTACTGCTGCTGATCATTTTGACACTCAGAGGTGTCAACCTGTTTGTCGCCGCGCCACTGTGCGCGGCCTTGGTGGCACTGAGCAACCATATTCCGTTATTTGATGCCTCGGGGGCTGACTTTGTCAGTGCCTATATGGGCGGTTTTTCCAGCTTTCTGGCGTCCTGGTTCTTTATGTTTTTGCTGGGCTCTTTGTTTGGCAAGTTTATGGAAGATACCGGCGCCGCCGATGCGGTGGCGCATTTTATTGTGGGGAAACTCGGGATCCGCTATGCGGTGCTGGCCGTGGTAGCCGCCTGTGCCGTGTTGACCTATGGCGGCGTCAGCGTATTTATTGTGGCATTTTCCGTCTATCCCATGGCGCTGGGGCTGTTCAAGGACGCCAATCTGCCGCGGCGCTTTATTCCGGCGGCGCTGGCATTGGGCTCGGTGACCTTTACCATGACCTCGGCCGGTTCGCCTGAGATCCAGAACTGGATCCCGATCAAATACCTCAATACCTCTCCCTGGGCCGCCTGGGAAGTGAGCCTGGTGGTGGCCCTGTTTATGGCGGTCAGCGGTTATTTCTGGCTCAAGTGGATGATTAACCGAGCCATCGCCAGAGGCGAGCGTTTCGAGGCGCGCAGTGATGACCCTGAAGTGCCGGAGCGGGATCTGCCCCATCCCATCACAGGGGTGATCCCTCTCATTGTGGTGCTGGTTATCTCCTTTTGGCTGCACGATACCCTGGCACAAAATGCCCTGATAGTTGCCTTGCTCGGTGGGGTGCTGACGCTGATGTTAATCAACTTCCGCCATTTTCATCATCTGGGACGGGCGGTCAATGACGGCACCACAGGCGCACTGGTGGCCATAGGCAATACCAGCGCCGTGGTCGGCTTTGGCGCCGTCGCCAAATCATCGGCTGCCTTTGCCACTGCGGTTGAGGTGATGACCAATATGCCGGGCAATGAGCTGTTGGGGGCTGCGGTGGCGGTGAGCGTGATTGCCGGCCTTACCGGCTCTGCCAGTGGCGGCCAGGCGATAGCCCTGCCTTTGGTAGCGCCCCATTATCTGGATATGGGGGTGAACCCGGATCAGTTGCATCGAGTGGTGGCCATTTCTTCCGGTGCTTTGGATACCTTGCCCCATAACGGTTATGTGGTTACCACCATTCGCGCCATCTGTAAGGAAACCCACAAGCGCGCCTATTGGGCGATGGCGGCGCTGACGACCCTGCTGCCCCTTATCGGTGTCGTGCTGGCACTGGCTCTGTTTATTTGGTTTTAAGAGGTGAATATGAAGTTATTTGCATCCTGCATGTTTGCGGCGCTGCTTGGGGTTGCCCAAGCCAGTGCTCCGGCTTCGGCCGAGTCTGTTTCTGCCACGGTTGCTTCGTCCTTGAAAGCGCCTGCCCAGCCTATGCTGGTGGAGAAAAAGTCGTTTACCACCACTGAATTTCGCACAGTATCGGGCAAAGTGTTGC
Organism: Shewanella sp. VK101; assembly: GCF_056497865.1. NCBI lineage: Bacteria > Pseudomonadati > Pseudomonadota > Gammaproteobacteria > Alteromonadales > Shewanellaceae > Shewanella > Shewanella sp. VK101. Next base: position 2,603,055 of record NZ_CM151402.1, on the reverse strand, counting down.
CCAGTGTGACCGTCGGCTGGGAAAGCTACGGCAGTCTCAATGCGGCCAAGGACAATGTCATACTGATCACTCATTTCTTTTCCGGTAATTCCCACGCTGCCGGCAAGTACGCCGAGTCTGATCCCCAGAGTGGCTATTGGGACGCCATCATAGGGCCGGGCAAGGCGATAGATACCAATCGCTTCTTTGTTGTCAGCGCCGACACTCTGGTCAACGCCAATGTGCACGACGGTCATACCATCACCACAGGGCCTGCCAGTATCAACCCTGAAACCGGCAAATCCTGGGGATTGGATTTCCCCGTGGTGACCATTCATGACTTCGTCGAGGTGCAGCGCTTGCTGCTGGAGAGTCTCGGCATTGAAAAACTCCATGCGGTGATGGGTGCCTCCATGGGGTCATTTCAGGCGCTAGATTGGGCGGTGAGTTACCCGGACAGAGTCGAGCGGCTCATTCATGTTATCGGCGCCGACAGCATGGATGCCTGGAGCGTACCGGCACTGGAAAAATGGGCCCTGCCTATCCGGCTGGATCCCAACTGGCGCGGCGGCGACTACTACGGCAAGACGCCCCCGGTGGCAGGGCTGACCGCGGCGCTGCTCAATATCACCCAGGATGCAATGGCGCCGGAGGCTTATCTGGCCAGCTTCAAGGATTTCACTGTGGCCGACAAAGGCGCGCTGGCGGATATTCGCACGCTGCCGCAAATCAGCCAGATCTTGCAACAGCGCGCCGGGGCCAGGGCGGCATTGCAGGATGCCAACCATGTACTGTATCTGGTACGGGCCTCGCAACTGTTCAGTGCCGATTGGCAAGGGGGCGAGCTGAAAATCGCCTTGGCCAAGATAAAGGCCAAGAGCCTGTTGCTGCCCGCCAGTGGCGATCTGCTGCTGCGGCCCCAGAGGGTGAGGAAGATGGCCGCCACCCTGAAGGAACTGGGTAAAGAGGTAGAGATAAGTGAAATTAAAGGCCCCTGGGGGCATCTCGATGGCTTGTTCTCCATTCAGAGCAAGAGTGATGAAATCCGTGCATTTCTGGCGGACTGAGTCAAGCCGCCGCAGGGCGTAATTTAAGGAGCCTGTATGAAAGACCCTAAAACCGTATTGATCACCGGCGCGGCCAGCGGTATCGGCCTGGCAATTGCCACTGAGCTGGCGGCCTTTGGCCACAGGATATTGCTGAGCGATCTCGACCCTGAGCGGGCGATACTGGCTGCCAACACGCTTAATCAAGCCGGCGGCAACTGCTTGGGCCTTGGGCTCAATGTCGCCGACTCCCGGGCCATTGAAGCGCTGACAGAGCAACTGGCTGGCATTGAAGTGGATGTGCTCATCAACAATGCCGGACTGCAGCATGTGGCGCGCCTCGATGCCTTTCCGGCCGAGAAATGGCAACTGCTGCAACAGGTGATGCTCACCGGCCCGGCGATGCTTTGCAAGGCATTGCTGCCGGGAATGCGGGAGCGCAACTTTGGCCGCATCATCAATATCGGCTCTATCCATGCATTGGTGGCATCCAGGTACAAGTCGGCCTATGTGGCCGCCAAACACGGTTTACTGGGACTGAGCAAGGTCGTGGCGCTGGAAAACGCCGACTGGGACATTACCGTCAACACTATCTGCCCGGCTTATGTGAAAACACCGCTGGTGGAGGCGCAGATAGCGTCTCAGGCAAGGGAGCACGGCATGAGTGAGCAAGAGGTTATCGACAACATCATGCTGTCCCCCATGCCGAAGAAGGCGTTTATCGGCGTCGATGAAATCGTGCATTCGGTAGCGTTTTTGATGGCACCGGCGGCGCGCAATATTACCGCCCAGACGCTGGTGCTGGACGGTGGCTGGACCGCGCAATAAGGCAAGACAGGCTGACACAGGAGAATCACTATGGCCGGGTTGGATAAAAGGGTTGCCAGTCATGAACAGGCATTGGAGGGGATAACCCATGAGATGCGGATCATTGCCGGAGGCTTTGGCCTTTGTGGCATTCCCGAGGGCTTGATAGCCGAGTTGGTGCGCAGAGAGGTGCGTGATCTGGAGCTGGTGTCCAACAACTGTGGCGTCGACGACTTCGGTCTTGGGCTCTTGCTGCAAAACCGCCAAATTCGCAAGATGGTGGCGTCATACGTGGGTGAAAATGCCCTGTTTGAGCAATTGATGATGAGTGGTGAACTGGAGGTGGAGCTGGTGCCTCAGGGCACTCTGGCCGAGCGGATCCGCGCCGGCGGCGCCGGGATCCCGGCGTTTTACACGGCCACGGGAGTCGGTACTCCGGTGGCCGAGGGCAAACCCAGTGAACATTTCGAAGGTCGGGAGTATCTGCTGGAGCGCGGCATAGTCGCCGACTTTGCGCTGGTTCGCGCCTGGAAGGCCGATTGGCAGGGCAACTGCATCTATCGCCACACCGCGATGAACTTCAATCCCTTGGCAGCGATGGCGGGCAAGATAACCGTGGTAGAGGCCGAAGAGATAGTCGAGCCTGGCAGCCTGCTGCCATCACAAATTCATACACCGGGAATTTTTGTCGATCGCTTGGTGCAGGGACAGTTTGAAAAACGCATCGAAAAGCGCACCTTTCGGCCCAGCTAACAGGAGAACAGCATTATGGCGTTGAGTCGCGAACAGATGGCTATGCGGGTCGCCAGAGAGATCCGTGACGGTGATTATGTCAATCTGGGCATAGGCATTCCCACTCTGGTAGCCAACTACCTGCCACCGGGGATAGAGGTGATGCTGCACTCGGAAAATGGTCTGTTGGGAATGGGTCCGTTTCCGCAGGAGGAAAAGATAGATGCCGACATGATCAATGCCGGTAAGGAGACGGTCACTGCGGTCAAAGGCGCGGCGATTTTCGACTCGGCCCTGAGCTTTGCCATGATAAGGGGCGGGCATGTGGATCTCACTGTGTTGGGGGCGATGGAGGTGGATCAACAGGGCAATATTGCCAGTTGGATGATCCCGGGCAAGATGGTCAAAGGGATGGGCGGCGCCATGGATCTGGTGGCCGGCGCGGCCAACATCATATGTACCATGATGCACTGCAGCAAACAGGGTGAGTCCAAGTTGCTTGAGCGTTGCACGTTGCCGCTGACCGGGGTTAACTGTATCAAGCGGGTGCTGACGGACTTGGCACTGCTGGAAATCCGTGACGGCGGTTTTCATCTGCTGGAGCGCGCGCCGGGGGTAACTGTTGAGGAGATCCGCGCCAAGACGGCGGGCAGACTGCATTGCGGCGAGTCTGTGCCGGAAATGACCTTTGATTAATTCGCTAAATTGGGTGGCGTTTTTAGCTGCCGCGATTTTTGCTTGAATCGCCAGGTTTCAAGATAACAAACCTTTGTTTGAGGGTGAGTTTTCACCCTCGTGTTCCCCAAGGGGGCTGCATTGAATCAAACTAGGTACCCAAAGCGGTATCTGACGATCAAAATAGGGAGCCTGAGTATTTAAAAAATCTTGAACAGATAAAATCAGCTTTCAAAGCTCAATTTATTGATATAAATCGAAAAAAGCTCGCTTAAATGGCATAGGTGAACATAGCAACTGTAGTTTATATTTCAAAGCCTTGGATAAACTGTGATTCGTGCTTGCATTATGGGGCACAGCAAGGTTTAATTGCGCCGTTTTGAAGGTACATTCAGTCCTGACAGGCAAACGTGAGTAACAGGGTTATTATGGTTCACGAGTCATTAACCGTGTAAATGAACAAAGCACCATTTACACGGGGTTAAGAGGGTTTTAGCTAATGCACAGCCATTCATTTGCCGCACTGGTTCGCCAAGTGCCACAACACAGGTTTTCAACCATTGTCAGCTATGACAATACCGGCTTGAAACATCTCACGTTAATTCGCATCAATTCCGGCCGCGAACAGGCCAATAGTCCCAACTGAGCCCGTCGTCCATCTACGACGATACATTCACTCGGCATTCATTTTCGAATCGCCGAGGACGGGTTATTTGTCCACCCTTACATTCAACACCAAGAGTTTTAGGTTAAATGCAAGCCAAGAATATTTACTACGAGACACTGCATCCAGCATATGGGCAGTATTTTGAGGTGGAAAAGGTGCTGTTCGAGCAAAAGACCGAACAGTGGCACCTGAGCATTTTTGAAAATGCCACTATGGGACGGGTCATGGCGCTTAATGGTGCCATCCAGACCACTGAGAAAGATGAGTTTGTCTATCACGAAATGTTGACCCATGTGCCTATTCTGGCCCACGGCGACGTCAAGCGGGTGCTTATCATAGGCGGCGGTGACGGCGGCATGCTGCGGGAAGTGGTCAAACATAAACAGATTGAATCCATTACCATGGTGGAGATTGATGCCGCCGTGGTGGAAATGTGTAAAAGCTATTTTCCAAACCATTCCCAAGGTGCCTATGATGACCCCAGAGTCAACTTGGTGATCAGCGACGGGATGGATTATGTTAGGCAATCACAGCAAAAATTTGATGTGATTATCTCTGACTGCACAGATCCCCTTGGTCCGGGAGAAGTACTGTTCAGTTCCGACTTTTACGAGGGCTGTAAGCGTTGTCTCAATGAAAATGGGATTTTTGTCGCTCAGAACGGCGTGCCTTTTATGCAGCTGGATGAAGTGCAAAATACCGTCAGACGCATGAGCTCTTATGTGAAAGAGTGTCGGTTCTATATGGCGGCCGTGCCTACCTATGTGGGTGGCAGCATGGCCTTTGCCTGGGCAACCGATGATCTTGAGGCGCGTCAGCATAGCCTGGCGACTCTCGAAGAGCGTTTTGAACGGGCCGGTATTACCACCCGTTATTACACGCCGGCTATCCATCAGGCAAGCTTTGCGCTGCCGGCGTTTGTCGAACAGGCGGTCGCGTCAGCGATGACGGTTACCGCATAACCCATTTTTTGATAACAGGCTAACGAACATGAGTGATTGGTCTATTGACGATGCCCGCGTCGGCTACAACGTCGCATACTGGAGCCAGGGATTTTACGGGATCAGCGATCAGGGTGAGGTGACAGTGTCACCGGATCCTTTGAATCCGGACAGCAAAATCGGCCTGAACGAACTGGCCAAGGACATGGTGAAGGCCGGTGTTAACCTGCCTGTGCTGGTCCGTTTTCCGCAGATTTTGCACCACAGGGTCGATAGCCTGTGCCAGGCCTTTAATCAGGCGATTCAAAAGTATGAGTACAGCGAAGACTATCTGCTGGTTTATCCCATCAAGGTGAACCAGCAGCAGACAGTGGTTGAAGAAATCCTCGCCAGCCAAGTCAGTAAAGAAGCACCGCAACTTGGGCTTGAGGCCGGCAGTAAGCCTGAGCTGATGGCGGTACTGGCGATGGCGCAAAAGGCCAGCTCAGTCATAGTCTGTAATGGCTACAAGGATAAAGAATATATCCGCCTGGCACTGATAGGCGAAAAGCTGGGCCACAAGGTCTACATAGTGCTGGAGAAGATGTCCGAGCTTAAGATGGTACTGCAGGAATCCCGCGAGCTTGGGGTTACTCCGCGTCTGGGTCTGCGCGCACGCCTGGCGTTCCAGGGCAAGGGCAAGTGGCAGGCCAGTGGCGGTGAAAAGTCCAAGTTTGGTCTGTCTGCTGCGCAGGTGCTGCGGGTGGTCAACGAGCTTAAGAGTGCCGACATGCTGGATTCGCTGCAGTTGCTGCACTTTCACCTGGGTTCGCAAATCGCCAATATCCGCGATATTCGTCATGGTGTGGGTGAAGCGGCGCGCTTCTACTGTGAGCTGAGAAAACTGGGTGCCAAGGTCAACTGTTTCGACGTGGGCGGCGGCCTGGCGGTGGACTATGACGGTACCCGCAGCCAAAGCAACAACTCTATGAACTATGGCCTGAGCGAGTACGCCAACAATATCGTCAGCGCTCTGAGTGATGTCTGCGCCGAGTACGAGCAGCCGGTGCCGAGGATTATCTCTGAGTCCGGCCGCTTCCTGACGGCGCACCACGCCGTACTTATCACGGATGTTATCGGTACCGAGGCCTATTCCCCTGAGAATATCCAGCCACCGGCAGAGGATGCCCCACAGCTGCTGCACAACATGTGGCAGTCCTGGAGCGATATCCGCGGCCGCGCCGATTCCCGTGCCCTGATTGAGATTTTCCACGATACCCAATCGGATCTGGCCGAAGCTCACGCTCTGTTTGCTCTTGGGCAACTTAGCCTGGAAGAGCGCGCCTGGGCGGAGCAGACCAACCTGCGTGTCTGTCACGAGCTACAGGGCTTGATGAACAACAAGAACCGTTATCACAGACCCATCATTGATGAACTCAATGAGAAACTGGCCGACAAGTTCTTCGTCAATTTCTCGCTGTTCCAATCGCTGCCGGATGCCTGGGGTATAGATCAGGTGTTCCCTGTGTTGCCGCTGACCGGGCTGGATACCGCGCCAGAGCGCCGTGCCGTGATGCTGGATATCACCTGTGACTCGGACGGCATGGTGGATCAGTATGTGGACGGGCAGGGGATTGAAACCACACTGCCGGTTCCTGCCTGGAGTGCCGAGAGCCCGTATCTTATCGGTTTCTTCCTGGTTGGGGCTTATCAGGAGATCCTCGGTGACATGCACAACCTGTTTGGTGATACCAACTCGGCTGTGGTGCGTCTCGATGAAAGCGGCCTGGCCAACATAGAGTCTGTGCTGTCCGGTGACACTGTGGCCGATGTGCTGCGCTATGTGAACCTGGATGCTGTGTCCTTTATGCGCACCTACGAAGAGCTGGTGAATCAGCATATTGCCGAAGACGAACGCACCTCGATCCTTGAAGAGCTGCAATTGGGTCTTAAGGGTTATACCTATCTGGAAGATTTTTCATAAGGTCGGTGCATTCAGCAGGCCCTTCGGGGCCTGCAACAAGTAGAGATAAAAGATGTTTTTTGAAGGTTCAGAAAAAAAAATTGAAGTGATAGTGACGCCGGCTACGCCTTCGCTGCGCTCACTGGGAAAGCCCTTCTGGGAAGAGATGGTGGCCAAGGCCAATGCAGAAATCCTCTCTTCCGTCAGCAATGATTATTGCGATGCCTATCTGCTCAGCGAGTCGAGTCTGTTTGTTTGGGACGACAGGTTTTTAATGTTGACCTGTGGTACCACCACACTGGCGCGCTCGACCCTGCATTTTATCGACTCCCTCGGCGAAGAGGCGATAGCCTTTGCGACTTTTCAGCGCAAAAACGAATATCTGTCGCACCTGCAGGCCAGCTCTTTTGAGCAGGACTTACAGGCACTGAGAGAGAAACTGTCCGGCGTGGCGTACCGTATTGGTCATCTGGATTCCCATCACCATTATCTGTTTTGCAGCGACAAGGCCTTCAGCGCCGAGAGCAGTGATGCCACCAGTGAGCTGTTGATGTATCACATTCGCGGTGAGGCGGCCGACTATCTGCGCTCCGATAACCAAAGCTGCGCCGGGGTGCGCCAACTGCTGGCACTGGAAGAGATGCTGCCAGGATTCCAGTTTGATGACTTCCTGTTTGAGCCCTTTGGTTATTCCATCAACGGCATTCGCGGCAAAGAGTATATGACTATTCATATCACGCCCCAGGAAAGCAGCTCTTATGTCAGCTTCGAGACCAACTTGGATCTCGCCGCACAACCGATAGATATCTTCGCCCGTTTGCTGGCCATTCTCAATCCCGGCAGCTGGGATGTCATCGGCTTCAACGCCCAGTTGGACACCCGTGGTTACCCTGAACATTTATGTCTGGGAAGTTGCTCTTTGTCCCTGGAGCAGGGTTATAATGTTGGCTTCAGTCACTATCAGCAGATGTGCCACGAAGTGCTGATCCCTGAGTCCATGTAAATATCGGCATTAGCCAAGTTTTGGAGTATTTATGACCACTTTAGCAGATAAACCTGATTACTCGCTTTATTCAAATGCGTTTGGTTATTTGCGTCAGCCACTGGATTTCAAACCGCTAGAAAGCGATGCGGATGTGGTGGTAATAGGTTTGCCTTTCGATATGGCCGTTACCGGTCGCAGCGGTGGCCGTTTGGGGCCCGGAGCTATCCGCAATGCCTCGACCAATTTGGCCTGGGAAGAGAAGCGTTGGCCTTGGGATTTCAGCCTCAGCGAATATATCAAGATAGTGGACGCCGGCGATCTGGTGTTCAACTGTGGTGATGCCGCCGACTTTACCGAGCGCACCGAAAACTTTGCCAGTAAAGTTCTGGCCTCTGGCAAGACACTGCTGAGCTTTGGCGGCGATCACTTTGTGACCCTGCCGCTGCTGCGCGCGCACCACAAACAGTTTGGCAAGATGGCGCTGCTGCACTTCGATGCTCACACCGACACCTACAGTCAGGGCAGCAAGTTTGACCATGGCACCATGTTCTATCATGCTCCCAACGAAGGCTTGATTGATCCGGCTCATTCTGTGCAGGTGGGGATCCGCACCGAATACACCAAAGAAGGCCACGGTTTTCAGGTGATTGATGCCGCCATGGCCAATGAAATGACCGCCGATGAAATTGTGGCGCAGATCAAGGCGCGGGTTGGCGATATGCCTTTGTATGTGACTTTCGATATCGATTGCCTGGATCCTGCCTTCGCGCCGGGAACCGGTACTCCGGTATGCGGCGGCCTCACCAGCGACAAGGCGCTGAAGATTATCCGCGGTCTCAAGGGCCTCAACATAGTGGGTATGGATGTGGTTGAAGTGGCACCTGCTTACGATAGCGCCGACATTACCGCGCTGGCGGGCGCGACGCTGGGCCTGGAAATGCTGCATGTCTGGGCGCTGGGGCAGGGCAAAGTCAAGTAAGCCGCTTCACTTTAAGCCAACGCTTGTCGTTGGCTTTCCTTCTTGTATAGAGCCCCCAGCCTAGGCTGGGGGTTCCGTTTCGCTGGGGCTTTGCGCCCGGCTCAGGGACAAGGATAGACAATGACAGATTTGAGTGATGTTCGCCGCGAATACACCCAAGGCGGCCTCAGGCGCGCCGATCTGGCCGCCGAGCCCATGGCGCAGTTTGAGCGCTGGATGGCGCAGGCCAAGGATGCACCTTTGACGGACCCTACCGCCATGGTGGTGGCCACAGTGGACGAAACCGGCCAGCCGTTTCAGCGGATAGTCTTGCTGAAGCGTTTTGATCAGCAGGGTTTTGTATTCTTTACCAATCTGGAAAGCCGTAAGGCGCAGCAGATTGCCGTCAACGCCAAGGTCAGTTTGCTGTTCCCCTGGCATCCGCTGGAGCGCCAGGTGGCCGTGACAGGTATAGCCGAAGCCCTGTCTGCTACAGAGGTATTCAAGTACTTTGTCAGCCGTCCGAAAGACAGCCAGATAGCGGCCTGGGTCTCGAAACAGTCGAGCAAGCTTAGCGCCCGTCAGGCACTCGAGAGTAAGTTTGCCGAGATGAAGGCCAAGTTTGCCAAGGGCGAAGTCCCCTTACCCAAGTTTTGGGGCGGCTACCGCATAGTGCCTTCCAGTGTGGAATTCTGGCAGGGCGGTGAGCACAGGCTGCATGACAGATTCCTCTACAGCCGCACAGATGACGGATGGGAGATCAATCGCCTCGCACCTTGATGGCGCTATGGCATAACAAGAGGGACGGCATCTGCCGTCCCTTTACTTTTATCCGTCAGCTATTTTAACCGCACTACGTTTTCCGCTTGCAGTCCCTTTTGGCCTTCAGTCACACTGAAGCTGACCTTCTCACCCTCTTTCAGGGTGCGGCGGCCGCTGCCTTGAATGGCGCGGTAGTGGACGAACACATCGGCGGCGTTTTCCTGGGTTAGAAAACCAAAGCCCTTTTCATCGTTGAACCATTTAACGGTTCCTGTCACTTGTTGCTCTGACATAGTTTCCTCGTTACCTAATCTTGGCTGCTGGTCTGTATCAGCGTTTGTAGCATAAAAGGTTTTTGTTTCATTGGCTTGACAGCCTGATGACGCTGAGAGAAATGGCTGCAGGCGGCCGTGGTGGTCCGTGAGCAAAAGTTCACTCAATAGCGGCAAAGGTTTTCTTGAAGTGAACAATATGCTTTAGTAATGAGTAATCTACAAAAAGCGCTTGCTTTTACCCGGGTGAAATCCGGCGCAGTTCAATTCACACCCTACAAGGAACAAGAATATGCAGAAATGGATCCCCTTGCTGGCGCTCGGCGCCTTCAGTAACTTGGCCCTGGCGGCTGACTGGCAGTTGGACAATGCCGACTCCAAGGTTAGTTTTGTATCGGTCAAGAAAGGTGATATCGCCGAGGTACATGAGTTCAACCAGGTGAGTGGCACACTTGCCGAGAGTGGCGAATTCAAGTTGGAGATCCCGCTCAACGGCGTTAATACCGGCATTGAAATCCGCGACAAGCGGATGCAAACCATGTTGTTTGAGGTGGCTAACTTTCCTAGCCTGACGCTGACAGCGCAAGTGCCTGCGGATCTATTGGACAAGCTCAAACCCGGCGAGTTGCTGACCACTGAGATTGATGGCGTGTTGTCGCTGCATGGCAAGAATCAGAATAAGCGCTTTGGTGTGGTGGTGGCCAGACTCGGTGAGTCGAGCCTTTTGGTAACCTCACAAAAAGCCGTCATAGTGAACGCCGAAGAGTTTGGTTTGACCGATGGGGTTGAAAAATTACGTGAAATTGCCGGTCTATCCAGCATCAGTAAGGCTGTTCCTGTCTCTTTTGTTCTAAGATTAAACAAGTAACAAACGACGGCTTGATTTGAGGCAAGACTCAAGGCGGATTTTGTTTCATAATGTGACTCTCTGATCGCCGCATTGGCGGCGTTCGGAAGTTTGCCCCTTATGGGTTGGCCTGAGACGTTGCACGCGGGAAGAAAGATGGTTACAGACAAAGACGGCTATATGCACCTCATACAATTCCTGACCGAACACCTTGGATTGTTTGAGACTCCCGAAGGGGAATCTTTGGGCGACAGCAGCGTCATGGAACAGTTTGAAGAGCAGCTGTCGGCGCAGATTATTATGGTCTGTGGCCAGAATCCGCAACTGTCCTTCGCCCAGCGTAACACTGTTATCCGTGAGATAGATGCCATAGTGTACGATTTGGAAGAGATCCTGGCCAAGGTGGCCAATCATAAGGCTACGGCAAAGCAAACCTTGTTTATCAGCGAGTTTGCCGGTTTGATCAAGAATCTGTTTGATCAGGAAATCGCCAAGCTCCTGTCTCAATAACGCACACAGGTGGAGGCGCTCGATGCTGACACTGCTTTCCGGGTTTGATGACAATACAGTGGCAGTTCGCGCCAGCGGTGTGATCAGCGGTGATGATTACGATGCTGTTTTGCTGCCGGCGGTCGAGTCCAAACTCAGGGAACATGTGCTCATTAAACTCTGGTATGAATACGGCGCCGACTTCGAGGGCATCTCTTTGCAAGCGGTGTGGGATGATGCCTGCCTTGGACTGTTTCATCTGCAGGACTTTTCCCGTATAGCTGTGATCACCGATAGCCCTGCCATCGAGGGCATGGCTCAAACCTTGGCGCTGATGCTCCCTTGCCCGGTGGCCGTGTTTCCCAGAGCGGAAATGGCCAAGGGCCGAGCCTGGCTCTCGGGAACCTGAAGCGTTAACATCTGTCTTATCTGTAAGTTCCGGCATTTCAGCCGGATTTTCATCTTGTTAAGTGAAATGAATGGAATAGTCCTATGCTTAAAAAACTTGGTCTTTGTTTTATGTTGCTTTCGACATCAGTGTTTGCCCAGGAAAAAACAGTCATAGGTCAGACTGAAATTATGACGGTCGCCGAAGCCGGGCTCAGTTTTGAGGCCCGTATCGATACCGGGGCGGCCAACACCTCCATGCATGCGATGGATCTCAAGGTCATTGGCGGCAGTGCCAAGAAGATGCAGGATAACGTGGGCAAAATGCTCAGCTTTACCACAGAAAACGAACGTGGTGAGAAAAAGCAGCTCAAGGCCAAAATCGTCAAGACATCTACGGTCAGTAACTCTCAGGGACGAGAGACGCGTTACATGGTGGAGTTGAACGTCGCGTTTGGCGATCACAAACGTAAGGTCAAGGTTAATCTCAGAGACCGCAGCCACATGGATTATAAACTGCTTATCGGCCGCAACTGGCTGTCCGATGACTTTCTGGTCGATGTGGCTGAAAAGCGCATCATAGGGCCGGTCGCTCCCATCAGTGTGCGGGAATCAGGACTGATTTTCCAAACCCGTATCGATACCGGCGCGGTGGAAAATTCACTGCATGCTACGGATCTGAAAGTGGAAAACGGCGATGAGGATATGGAAAAGAATATCGGTAAGCAGCTGAGCTTCACCACAGAAAACGAAAAGGGCGAAAAGCAACGCCTGCATGCCATGATCACCAATACCTCGCTTATCCGTAATGCCCAAGGCAGTGAAATTCGTTATATGGTGGAACTCAACATTGGCGAGCCGGGAAGAGAGTATCCGGTCAAGGTTAACCTTAAAGACAGAAGCAAGATGACCCATAAACTGTTGATTGGCCGAAATTGGCTGCAGGGTCACTATCTGGTGGATGTCAGCCTGAAAGAAAGCGACTAAAAGCTAAGCGCTTCTAAACATACCCCCGGGAAAGCCGCCTATTATGGCGGCTTTTGTCATTCAGAGGTGAAACTCATTAATATTATAGTGATATTTTTCAATGGCATGGAATGGCAGCTCTTTGCTTAGAGTCAGGTTATTTTGAAATCCCGGCCCATGTGAAATCGTCTAGCTGAAAGAGTTTTGCAAAGGTTTGATAAATCCAAGTGCTTGAGTCTTCTCTCGCCTCAGAGGAAGCCGGGGTAAGTTACTCAATGGACTCAAGCGGCAGCAGCAGGCGGACGCAGCAGCCGTCTCCCTCTTGGGAGCTGATGGTCATTTCTCCAAGCAGTTTTAGCCTCACATAGCTCTGTAACCGTGACAGAGTACCGGTTCCGCTTTGTGACGCGGCCTGTTCAATACGGGCCAGCATCTCCTGACTTATTCCGCTGCCATTGTCTGTTACTGTAACCTCCAGATGGCGCTCGTCCAGCTTGTCCGCCTCAATAGTTATCATGGCATTGGCAGATTGATGAGTAAATGCATGATGCAGGATATTGCTCAGCAAAGGGTAGAAGAGCAATAAAAGCTGCCAGGGTTTTGCACCAGGCAACAGCTTGTCCGCAATCGCCAATTTCATTTCAACGTTTGCGGCGGCAAACTGTGGCGCCATCAGAGCCTGCAGGTGAGTCGCGAATTCATCGAAATGAAGCGTCTTGACCTCTGTCTGTGGATAATTGACCAGCGCCAACAGGTGACGCAATCTGGCGGAACCAAGCAGAATAAGTTCCTTGGACTGATTCAAAACTTCGGTGCTTTCGGCTTCAAACAAGCTCGCGCCGAGCTGATCGAAGTCGGTAGACAAGTCAGCAACCAGCTGGGCAAGTAGTCTTGGCAGCTGCAGCTCCTGCTCTTTCATCAAGGTGCTGCTGAGACTGAGCAACTGAGACTTGCTTTGTGCCTGCTGCAACTGACCTTCCAATTGAGCTATCTGTTGCTGCTGTTGTTGCAGGGTACGGCTGTTGCGTTTATTGATATCGGCCTGTAACTCCAGGGCTTGCCCCAACTGCTGTTCCTGGCGTTTGTGACTGGAAAGATCGAATGCAATTGCCCCTATGCCACACAGTTCGCCAAATTCGTCGCGGATGGGGAAGCGGGTTACCTGATACAGGACATCCCCCAGAGGGGTGGCAATGGGTTCTTCGGAGCAGAAGGGGCTTTGGTTACTGACAACCCTTTGATCGTTGGCTTGGTAAATTTGTGCCAGGCCGAGAGGGAAGACCTGATCGTCATCCGCACCGATAAACTGCGCCCGTTCGTGGGCGGTAATTTCGCAATACTTGTCGTTGACCAGCGTATATTGCCCGGTTAAATCTTTGATGTAGATGATGTTCTGTGAATGATTCATCAATGCATTGAGCTGCTCGGTACGTGTTTTGAGAATTTGTTGGGCGTTATGTTGCACCTCCAGTTGCTGCTCCAGCGCCAGGTTACTGGCATCCAGGCTGGCCATCGCCGTTTCCAACTGACGGGTGCGGGAGATAAAACTGCCGGCCAGCATCCCCAGTTCATCTTCTCTGTCTCTGGCGTCCAACTCCAGCCGGGCAGGATTGTTTTCCCTGAGCGCTGCCACCATGCGGCTGATAGGTTTGATAAACAATCTGTGCTGCACTAGAAATAACAGCAGCAGTGCCAGCAACTGGATCGCCACCAGGTAGATGCCGACTTTGCCTGCAATCAATGTCGCGTCCTCTTTGAGGGATGACAGCGGTGTGACTATCACTATTTTCCAATAGGTCTTGGGCATCAAAAATACCGAAACCAGCGCTGGCTCGTTGAGCAAGGGATCCCGGGTCAGTTCTTGGGTCAGCAGCAGCTTGGCATTGGCCGGCCATTCTCTGGCAGAGTTGTTGATTATGGTGGCAAGCAGTGCCGCCTCGATTTCATCACGCTCGCCCATCAGGCTTTTGAGCTGTTGACTGCTGAAGGCCTTATGTTGATTGGCCTCCTGAATAAGCACCTGATCGGCGCTGCGCAGTGCTTCACCAACAGATTGAAACTCGGGGAACAGGCGTTCAAGGCGTTGAAAATTATCCAGACTCAGCGGCTTTTCCAGCGTGCTGTCCTGCAACTCATCTTCCCAGGGAGAGGCGAGCAGATGGTTGCGGTAGTCGAGGGCAAACACATAACCGCTGAGATCTTTGAGTGCGCCTCTGAAGAAACGGTTAAGGCCGCCAAGGCTGATGTCCACTGTGGCGGCACCGATAAACTCATGATCCTGCCAGATAGGGACAGAGGCAGTGACCATGGCTTCGGCCGTGTAGGGATCGCGATAGGCGCTGGACCAGAAGGTTCGGTCGGCCGGGAAAAAGCGGGTGGGTTTATACCAGTCTTCGTTGTGGTAGCGTTGCTGTGGCTGCTCGTTATAGCTGTTGAGTTGCTGCAGTTTGCCGTAGCTGTCGCGATACCAAAAGAGGCTGTCGAGGATCCGCCCGGGTTCAAAGGCTCGGGGCTCAGGCCAGATCCCGCCTCCGGTGATCATCTCTTTCTGGGTTTCCAATTCCAGCACCGACTCGATACTGGCCTTGAGCGCTGTGCCATTGCTGCGGTAAAGGGCACCAAGATTCGCCATGGTACTGACCAGGCTTTCTATCTGAGAGGTCACTTCCTGCAGTCTTGCGGTAACGACTTGACCATAGCTTTGGTTCAATGCTCTTTGTTGACTGAGCAACTGGTTACGTTGAATGCTGAGCAATACCAGCACAGTGCTGATGACAATGAGGGCGCTGATGAGTAACTGACTGAGGGCAAACTTGACCGGCAAGCGTTTCAGCCAGCTTGGAAGCCAAGGTAATCGGTTGGATTGTTGCTTTGCCTGGTTCCCTTGCATATATCCTCAGTAATAAGCTTTTCAAGCTGTTACATAATACAACCTCTTGAGAAAAGCCGCCATTTTTCTAAGGGCACCTAATAATTAGTGGGGCACTCGTGCTGAATGAGAGCGCAGGGTTTGCAGTTGGGCTGAGCGCGAAGCCGGGCAGAGATATGCAATCCGGACTGGGGATATAAGAAAAGGCACCCTTTGGGTGCCTTAGCGTTGAGAAGGAGGCTTGCTTCAGAGCAGGTTGTTTTCTCTGACATAAGCTTCAAATTCAGTGCAGCCGCCGACGTGCTCTTTGTCGACGAAAATTTGCGGCACTGTTTCAACCGGCTTGCCTACGGTTTTTTCCAGATCGGCCTTGGTGATGCCTTCGGCGTGAATATCGACATACTTAAATTTGAAATCATCACGCTTTTCAGCCAGTTGCTCAGAAAGCTGCACTGCACGCACACAATATGGGCAACCTGGACGACCGAAAATAACTACAAACATATTGACTCCCATGGACTTGATTTGCAGCAGTTATACCACAGCTTAAAGACCTATGCTAAGTCGCTTGATCCCAGGAATGATTTTTCGGTTTGAAACCTGCCTTGATAATCAAAGAAAGTTTGCAATAAATCCCAGCGCCGCGCCTGTTTTTTCAGCAGCAGCATATCCGGCGCCCGAAACCGCGCAGCATCGTCGACCAGTTGTTGTGGTTGACTGTATTTCGGCAGTTTCAGCCCAGGTGTTTTGCTATGGGGATGAATAAAACAAGCAAACAGTGCCCGGCGTTGAGCACTGGTCTCCATTTTAAAATACTGGTTGAAGTCATTGCCGTCATAATCCAGATACTGAACTCTGAGGCGCCCCTCTTCGGCGTGCAGCAACATTTGCTGTACCTTGAACAGATGATGATGTTGTTTTGACAACACCTCTTTGAGGCGTTTGTCCGGGTCGACCAGAGTCGATTGGCATTGATGGCAAATCTTGGCTGCGATATCGTTTTCGGCGCCGCAATCCGGGCATGACTTGGCGCGATAGCGATAACTGCATTGACTATTGTCCTGCAACAGTCCCTGGCAGCGGCGGCCGAAGTGCTCGATGATGTCGCCATCCTCATCCGTCTTGCCCCAGAAGATATTGGCAAAACCACACTCGGGGCAGGGAACCTGTACCGGCACCGAGTTTGCCGCGGGCTTGGGAGTGCCGACCTCGGGATAGAACAGGTCAAAGCCGCTGGCGGCATAATCTATGACCAGACAGTCCTGTTTGCCTTCGGCCAGTCTCAGGCCGCGGCCAACCATCTGTTGAAACAGGCTCACAGATGCCGTGGGCCGCATGATGGCAATAAGGTCTACATGGGGCGCATCAAACCCTGTTGTGAGTACGGCCACATTGACCAGAAACTTAAGTTCCTGGGCTTTAAAGGCGCGGATGACGGTATCCCTCTGTTGGATCTCTGTGGTCGCTGTGATGAGCGCTGCCTGTTCGTCAGCCAGTAGCGTTAGCACTTCTTCGGCGTGACGCACAGTGGCGGCAAAAATAATCACTCCCTTGCGGGTGTTGGCCAGTTGCCTTAGCTGGTTAACAATGGCCTTGGTCGCACGGCCACTGTGACTGAGCAGGGCATCGACCTTAGCCTCATCATATTCCCCATTGCTGTTTTGGCTGCTGCTGAAGTCATACTGAGCGCTCAGGCCATCGTAAAGCCTGGGCGGCGTCAGATAGCCTTGTTTAATTAGGGGCCTTAAGGGCAACTCAAAGATGCAGTCATCGAAAATCCCTCGGTCGGGATTACCAACCCGGCCGTGATAGTGGCGGCGATAAATAAAACCCAGTCCAAGGCGATAAGGGGTGGCCGTCAAACCCAGCAGCTTAAGTTTGGGGTTGTGGGATTTGAGGTGTTCAAGCAGTTGCTGATACTGGCTGTCCTGCTCAAGGCTCACTCTGTGGCACTCGTCTATGACCACCAGGGAGTAGTGGCTGTCAAAGGCTTCCAGGTTGCGCCCGGCGGATTGCACGCTGGCGACAACGGTTTTGCCTTGGGTGAGCTTTTGCCTCAGGCCGGCCGAGTAGATACTGGCTTCATCAGTCAACAGGGCAACTTTTTCGGCGTTTTGGGCGACCAGCTCTTTAACATGGGTCAGTACCAGTACCTTGCCTTTGGCGATACGGGCCAGTTCAGCAATCACCAAACTCTTGCCGGCACCCGTGGGCAGCACTATCACTGCCGAGCCTGATTGAGTGCGGAAATAGCGCACAGCGGCATCCACAGCTTGTTGCTGATAATCACGTAGGCGAATGCCGGCCTTGGCGGTATCTTCTGCCTGAGTTTTTGTCGTCGCTTTCTGAGCTACTGGCTTTTTACTATCTGTTGACACTGACTTGCAAAGAGGAATTGACCGTGGGGTGAGCTTATCACAGACGTGCTAGGGTACTGTGCTTTTCCTGCATTGTTGCCCACTTTCTATCCTCGGACACCACAACTCGTCTTGCTCAGGGCATCAATGGTTAAAAAAAGCACTTTTTGTAGGCAATTCATTTGCTAAAATGCCTCACACCACTGGTCAAAGACCTGTAGCTAACGTAAAATTTCACTCTTTTACTGTTTTAATTCAAACAGACACCAAAATCGCCGCCTACGGGCCGGCATGCACTGGAAGAGAAGATGCAGCAGTTAACTGAGATCGTAGAACAGGCCTTAGCCGCCATCGAAGGGGCCAGTGATCTGAAAATCCTCGATGACATCCGCGTCGATTATCTTGGCAAGAAGGGCAAGATCACCGACATGATGAAATTGATGGCGACCCTGAGTCCACAAGAAAAGCCCGCCTTCGGCCAGAAGGTCAATGAAGCCAAGCAAAAGGTACAGCAGTTCCTCAGTCAGCGAATTGAAGGGCTGAAAGCAGCCGAGTTGGAGCAGAAGCTCCAGGCTGAGAAAATCGATGTCACCCTGCCGGGGCGTCGCTTGGACAATGGTGGTTTGCATCCGGTAACCCGAACCATTGAACGGATTGAGAGCTTCTTTGGTGAGTTGGGCTTCAGTGTCAAACAGGGGCCGGAAGTTGAAGACGACTATCATAACTTCGATGCCTTGAATATTCCCGAGCATCATCCTGCTCGGGCCGATCACGATACTTTCTACTTCAATCCCAAAGTAGTGCTGCGTACCCAGACTTCAGGGGTGCAAATTCGCACCATGGAAGTGGAAAAGCCACCTTTGCGGATTATCTCTCCCGGTCGTGTCTATCGTAATGACTACGATATGACTCACACGCCTATGTTCCATCAGGTGGAAGGCCTGCTGGTCGATGAGAATGTTAACTTTGCCGAACTGAAAGGCATTTTGCACGACTTCCTGCGTAACTTCTTTGAAGAGGATCTGGAGATACGTTTCCGTCCTTCTTACTTCCCCTTTACCGAGCCTTCTGCCGAAGTGGATGTGAAAGGCAAGAACGGCTGGCTGGAAGTACTCGGCTGCGGCATGGTTCACCCTAATGTGCTGCGCGGTGTGGGAATCGATCCTGATAAATACTCCGGTTTTGCTTTTGGTATGGGCGTCGAGCGTCTGGCCATGTTGCGTTATGGTGTCAACGACCTGCGCGCCTTCTTCGAAAACGATTTACGTTTTCTCAAGCAATTCAAATAACGGAGCTTTAGTATTATGAAATTCAGTGAATCCTGGCTTCGTGAGTGGGTTAACCCTGCGATTAGCCGTGACGAATTAACTCACCAAATCACCATGGCCGGCCTGGAAGTGGACGACGTCATTGCCGTTGCCGGTGACTTTTCCGGCGTGGTAGTGGGTGAAGTGGTTGAATGTGGTCAACACCCCGATGCCGACAAGCTAAGGGTCACCAAGGTCAATGTCGGCAGCGAAGAGCTGTTGGATATCGTCTGCGGTGCACCTAACTGCCGTCAGGGACTCAAGGTTGCCGTGGCCGTTGTCGGTGCAGTGCTGCCCGGTGACTTCAAAATCAAGAAAGCCAAACTGCGTGGACAGCCTTCACACGGCATGCTGTGCTCTTATGGCGAGCTGGGCATAGAGATTGAAAGCGACGGCATTATTGAGCTGCCGCTGGATGCTCCTATCGGTACCGATATTCGTGAGTATCTACAGCTTAATGATGTGATTATCGATGTGGATCTGACCGCCAACCGTGCAGATTGCCTGGGTATGGTGGGGCTGGCCCGCGAAGTGGGCGTGCTCAACCGTCTTAACGTGACCGAGCCAAGCTGGGAAGCTGCCAACGTCAGTAGTGAGCGTAGAGTTGAAATTGACGTGGTCAACCCGGAAGCCTGCCCGAGATATCTGGGCCGGGTGGTCAGCAATGTCAATGTCAAGGCGCAAACGCCTGACTGGATGGTGGAAAAACTGCGCCGCAGCGGTATTCGCTCAATAGATCCTATCGTGGACATCACCAACTATGTATTGGTTGAATTCGGTCAACCTATGCATGCTTTTGATCTGGACAAGATTGACGGCGGCATCAAGGTGCGTCTGGGTAATGGTGAAGAGAAGCTGACTCTGCTCGATGGCAACGAAATTATTGTGCCAGCCGATACCCTGGTGATTGCCGATAACAGCCAGGCATTGGCCCTGGCTGGTGTATTCGGTGGTGAGGCTTCCGGCGTCAGTGAGCATACCCGCGATATTATGCTGGAGTGTGCGTTCTTCGCGCCTTTGGCCATCATGGGTAAGGCCCGTCGCCTTGGACTGCACACCGACTCTTCGCATCGTTTTGAGCGCGGCGTTGACCCAGAGCTGCAGCATAAGGCTATGGACAGAGCTACCCGCCTGGTGCTGGATATCTGTGGCGGCGAAGCCGGCCCTGTGGTTGAGGCCAAGAGCGAAGCGCATCTGCCAAAGGCTGCCGACATTAAACTGCGCCGCAGCAAGCTGGACAAACTGCTTGGTCATCAGATTAGTGATGCCGATGTGGAAGAGATCCTGACCCGTTTGGGCTTCCAGGTTGAAAAGCAGGGCAGCGACTGGCAGGTGAAAACCGCCACTTACCGCTTCGACATGGCAATTGAAGAAGATCTTATCGAAGAAGTTGCCCGAATTTACGGCTATAACAACATCCCGAACACAGCCCCGCTGGCGCACCTCTCTATGACAGATCATAAAGAGTCGGATCTGAAGCTTAGCCGGGTGAGGGCTATGTTGGTGGCCCGAGGTTTCCAGGAAGCTGTCACCTATAGTTTTGTCGATCCCAAGCTGCAAAAACTGGTGCATCCTGATAGCGAAGCCATGGTGCTGCCTAACCCGATTTCCAGTGAAATGTCGGCTATGCGCCTGTCTATGTTCACCGGATTGCTGAATGCGGTGGGTTACAACCAGGCCCGTCAACAGACTCGTGTACGCCTGTTTGAGACTGGTTTACGCTTTATTCCTGATGCACAAGCAGAATCCGGCGTAAGACAACAAGCCATGCTGGGTGCGGTGATCGCCGGTCCCCAGAGTGACGAGCACTGGAGCATGGAGTCGAAAACCGTTGATTTCTTCGATCTTAAAGGTGATTTAGAGGCCATTATTGGCTTGACAGTTTCCGAAGCTGAATTTAGTTTTAAAGGAGCGCAGCATCCGGCTATGCATCCGGGGCAATGTGCTGAAATATTGAGAAATGATCGGGTCATAGGGTATATAGGTGCAGTCCATCCCAGCCTCGAGAAGCCTTTTGGGCTGAATGGCAAAACCATAGTTTTTGAACTGGAATTGGACGCCTTGCTGCAGGCTAAATTACCGCAAGCCCAGGCTGTGTCTAAGTTTCCAGCCAATCGCCGCGATATCGCCATAGTGGTTGATGAAGAAGTCGCCGCAGGTGACGTGATGACGCTGATAAGAAAAGTTGGCGAAAATCAGTTGGTTGGCTTAAACTTGTTCGATGTATACCGAGGTAAAGGTGTAGAGCAGGGCAAAAAGAGTCTGGCGATCGCACTTACGTTACAAGATAACACTCGTACACTTGAGGAAAAAGAGATAGCTGAGATGGTTGATACAGTGGTTTCTGCACTCAAGTCCGAGTTCAACGCATCGTTGAGGGATTAAAGTATGGCACTTACCAAGGCCGAAATGGCAGAGCATCTTTTTGAAACGCTTGGCATTAACAAGCGGGTAGCCAAAGAGATGGTTGAAGCGTTTTTCGAAGAGATCCGAACTGCGCTTGAAAATGGTGAGCAGGTCAAGTTATCTGGCTTTGGCAACTTTGATCTTAGGGATAAGAATCAAAGACCGGGAAGGAATCCCAAAACAGGTCAGGACATTCCAATTTCTGCCCGTCGGGTGGTGACATTCCGTCCGGGACAGAAGCTGAAGAGTCGCGTAGAAGCCGCTAACAAAGGCAAATAACTGCTCGGTCAGTAATTCAGAACAGGGAAGCCGCTCCTGTGAGTGGCTTCCCTGTTTGTGTCTGTAGAAAACACTTCTACTATGCTGTATCGCATTTTTAATGCCTGGTTTGGCATTGCATTGGAATTACACCCAGGGGTTAAACCTTGTCAAATACACCTTCCAAGCCTAAGAAAGGCAAATACTTCGATAGGCGCTTCCGTTGCTCATTGTTGCATCCCAGATTTTGGGGCAGTTGGTTGGCGATAGGCGTACTGGTTCTCTTTGGTCTCTTGCCCGCCATTATTCGCGATCCTATCGCTCGCGGCTTGTCACGTTTGGTCAGGCGTATAGCCCATAAGCCCATTAAGGTGGCCAGAGCCAATCTCAAAGCCTGTTTCCCCGATAAGAGTGAATCGGAAATCGAGCAGTTGCTGGAGCGCAACACCGAAGCTTTTGTGATGACCTTGCTGGCCCAATCTGAGCTTATCTTGATGCCGAGCTCCTATATACGCAAAAGAGTCAAGGTTGAGGGAGAAGAGCATATTGCCGCTGCCCGTGAAGCAGGGCAGCCGATTATCTTTATCATGCCCCATGTGTGGGGCATAGAGTATGCCGGTTTGAGGCTGAATTTGGACTTGCCCATGGTCTCCATGGCCAAGGCGCATCGAAATGAATTGTTCAACTGGTTCAATAACCGGATGCGCAGCTCTCAAGGCGGCAATATCTATATGCGTGAAGCCGGGATCCGGGCCTTGTTGGCTGAGCTGAAACAGGGTAACAGTTTCTTCTATTTGCCGGATGAAGACTTGGGACCGGAACAGAGCGTATTTGCGCCATTTTTAGGAACAGTCAAGGCTACTTTACCTGTGGTTGGCCGTTTGGCACAGGCTGGTAACGCTCAGGTAATGCCGGTGAAGATTGGCTACGACGAGCAAGCCAGGTACTTTCGTTTGACTGTTATGCCGGCAATTGATCCCGAGTCGATGCAGGGCAAGGAAAATGAAGCCAAGGCGCTGAATAAGGCGGTGGAGCAGGTGATCAACGCCTATCCTGAGCAGTACATGTGGTTTCTTAAGGTACTACGCACTCGTCCGGAAGGTATGCCGCCGATTTATTGAAATAGAACACAGATAAAGCCACTCACAGAGTGGCTTTTCTTTTATGTACTATCGGCAAAGTGCTGCCTGTTGCTTGCAGGCTTGGGGAAGAATCATGTGCCCAAGGAATTGGTGGTTATGGCAAAGGCTGTAATCTGGTTGATGTGTTGAGCTTGAAGCAAGAGGAGGGGAAGTATTTACAATTTCCTGCGACACGAGAACAAGCCGATCGCGATAAGCTCTTGCTATGCTCATCATTCAAATTTAGTTAATAAGAGGAGTTGGTTCTTTAGAAAGGAATTGGTTGCGGGAGCCGGATTTGAACCGACGACCTTCGGGTTATGAGCCCGACGAGCTACCATGCTGCTCCATCCCGCGTCCGAATTGTGCTAATCAGTTTGAATTCATAATTAAGGAATTGGTTGCGGCGCTGGATTTGAACCGAAGACCTTCGAGGCTCTTATAAAGAACTGAGCCCGACGAGCTACCATGCTGCTCCATCCCGCGTCCGAATTGTACTAATCAGTTTGAATTCATAATTAAGGAATTGGTTGCGGGAGCCGGATTTGAACCGACGACCTTCGGGTTATGAGCCCGACGAGCTACCATGCTGCTCCATCCCGCGTCCGTTAAAGCGGGGTGGACTATAACGACCAAGGGGCGGCAATGCAAGGACAAATCATCAAAATGCCATTGAGTGTTCAAATTTAATTCATCCGTGCGCGGAGATTAAACGTATCGGTCACAACTCCAACAATTCGGCAGGATTGACCAAGAAAAGCGGTCCTGAAAACGGAAGTTTTTATCTTTTACCTTAATCAAAGGGTATAATGCGCCATTCATTTTTTTTGCTTTGCTATCTGGTTTGTTCATGTTGAATTTTTTTGCGGCGGCCCCCAAGGGGTTTGAATATGCTTTGGCGCAGGAACTGCGCGAGTTTGGTGCGCTTGAGGTCAAGGAAAGCTTGGCCGGGGTTTATTTCTCCTGTCCTCTGGAGCTGGCATACCGCATTACCCTTTGGACCAGACTGGCAAGCCGTATTTTGCTTATATTGCATCGCGGTCCCTGTGATTCCGCCGAACAGCTTTATAATGCGGCCTTCTGTATCGATTGGCCGAGCCACTTTGATAACCGTTGTACCTTTAGTATCGACTTTCACGGCATGGGCGGTTTTATCAAGAACACCCAGTTTGGCGCCCTCAAGATTAAAGATGCTGTAGTGGATCGCTTCCGCGAAGACGATCTCAACCGCCCCAATGTGCAACGTGTCGATGCTGACTTCAAAATCGATGCCCACTACCGTAACGGTCAGGTAACCATAGCGCTGAACTTCTCCGGTCCGGCGCTGCATCAACGTGGCTATCGCAGTGCTACCGGTGAGGCGCCATTAAAAGAGAACCTTGCCGCCAACATGTTGGCCAGGGCCCAATGGGATAAACAAACGCCTTTGCTGGACCCATTTTGTGGCAGTGGCACAGTGTTGATTGAGGCGGCCATGATCGCGGCCGATATGGCCCCGGGGCTGCAACGCAGTCGCTTTGGCTTTGAGCACTGGTATCGCCATGACGCCAAGCTTTGGCAAAGCATAGTCGAGGAAGCCAAGGCGCGGGCCAGCATAGGCAAGAACCGTTGTGATGTGAAGTTCTTCGGCTCGGACATGGACTCGCGCATGGTGGCGCTGGCCAAACGTAATGCCAAGAGCGCCGGTGTCAGTGACCTGATTGAGTTCAGTGTGGCCAATGCTCTCAATATCACGCCACCGCTGGACAAAGGCTTATTGATCTCCAACCCGCCCTATGGTGAGCGTTTGGGTAATGTCTCCTCTTTGTTGCAGCTTTACTATCAGTTTGGCGACAAGCTCAAGCGTGAGTTCGGTGGCTGGCAAGTGGCCTTGCTTTGCAGTGATATCGAATTGATCTCATCGCTTAAGCTCAAGGCCGATAAGCAGATGAAGATGTTCAACGGGGCACTGGAGTGCGCCTTTAATCTCTATACCCTGCATGCCAACTCTACCCGCAGGGCGGCTGTAGCGGCCGAGCAGTCAGGGGCTGAGGTCAGTGACATCGCCAGTGCATTTGCCAACCGGGTGAAAAAGAATCTGAAACAGCTGGATAAGTGGGCCCGTAAAGAGGGAATCGACAGTTATCGCCTCTATGATGCAGATATCCCCGAGTACAATGTCGCCATCGACAAGTATCTGGATTATGTGGTGATCCAAGAGTATGCAGCGCCCGCCAGCATACCTGAAGCCGTCAGCAAGCGACGTTTGACCGATGTGCTTCTGTCTTTGCCCGGTGCCATAGGTGTTGAGCCGGACAAGATCATCCTCAAGACCCGCGAGCGGCAGAAGGGTACAAATCAGTATCAGCGGCTCGACAAAGAAAAGCTGGAGCTGGTTACCCAGGAGTACGGTGCCCGTTTCAAACTCAACCTGACCGATTATCTGGATACCGGGTTGTTTCTCGATCACAGGCTTATTCGCAAACTGGTGGGCAGTAAAGCTAATGGCCGTGACGTACTCAACCTGTTCGCCTATACGGGAACTGCGTCGGTTCACGCCGGGCTTGGCGGTGCCAAGTCGGTCACGACTGTGGATATGTCCAACACTTACCTTAACTGGGCCAAGGATAACTTTGTGCTCAATGGTTTGATTGGCAAACAGTATCGTTTCGAGCAGGACGACTGCCTGCAATGGATCCGCGATTGTGACCGTAAGTTCGATCTTATCTTTATCGATCCGCCAACCTTCTCCAACTCCAAGCGGATGGAAGACTCATTCGATGTGCAGCGCGATCACGTCAAGTTGTTGTCTGATCTATTCAAGCTGCTCAATCCGGGCGGAGAGATAATCTTTTCCAACAATAAACGTAAGTTCAAAATGGATAGCGAGGCCATGGCGGCTCAGGACATGTCAGTCACCAATATGGATGCCCAGATGCTGCCAATGGATTACAAGCGCAATCCGCATATTCATAATACCTGGTTGATCACCCATGCCTGAGGCGCCATTGACCCTATACCACACAGATGGTTGCCATCTGTGTGAGTTGGCCATGACCTTGCTCGATGGCCTGAATATTCGTTATCGCACCCAGGATATTTGCGAGCAAGAAACGCTTGCCGAGCGCTATGGCGTGCTTATTCCTGTGCTGGCCAACTGCCAGGGTGAGGAGCTCTGTTGGCCCTTCGATGAACAGCAAGTAAAACGCTTTACAGGAGCATAATGTGAGTCTGGTTCGTATCAATAATGGCTCGCTTGCCTATGGTTATACCCCTCTGCTACAGCAGGCAGATTTCAGTATTGAAGCCGGCGAGCGGGTCTGTATTGTCGGCCGTAATGGCGCCGGCAAGTCCAGCCTATTGAAGGTATTGGCAGGAGAAGTCCTGCTTGATGATGGTGAGTTCAATATCGCCACCGATGTTAAAGTCAGTCGCCTGCAACAGGACCCACCCAAAGCGGAACAGGGCACTGTCTATTCCTATATTGCCGCCGGTCTGGCCGATGTGGGCCAACTGCTCGAAGAATACCATCAACTGTCGCAGTCTATGGCCAAGGCCCAGGGCGAAGCGCTCGACAAAATGCTGAAAAACCTTGAGCGGTTGCAATCCAAGTTGGATCACTTCGATGGTTGGCAGCTCGACAACCGTATTCAGCAAAACTGTCGGCTGCTGGGGTTGTACCCGGATAAACCTCTGTCTGAACTCTCCGGCGGCTGGCAACGTAAAGTCGCCCTGGCCAGAGCCTTGGTGAGCGAGCCGGATTTGTTACTGCTTGATGAGCCTACCAACCACCTGGATATCGACACCATAGAATGGCTGGAACAGTTTCTGTTGGGATATAAGGGCGCCATCGCCTTTATCAGTCACGACCGTGGCTTTATTCAGAAGATAGCCACCCGCATAGTGGATCTGGACCGCGGAGTGGTTACCTCCTGGCCCGGTGATTACCAGAGTTATCTCGATGGTAAGCAGGAGTGGCTCAGGGTTGAGGCCGAGCAAAATGCGCACTTCGACAAGAAACTCGCCGAGGAAGAGGTGTGGATCCGTCAAGGGATCAAGGCTCGCCGTACCCGTAATGAAGGCCGGGTGAGGGCTCTCAAGGCCTTGAGAATGGAGCGCCGGGCTCGCCTGGAGCGCCAGGGCAATGCCAGAATGCAGGTGTCTGAAGCCGATCGCAGCGGCAAGTTGGTATTTGAGGTGCAGGATCTCAATTACAACTTGGCAGATAAGGACCTGGTGCGGGACTTTTCCACCAATGTGATGCGCGGCGATCGCATCGCACTGATTGGCCCCAACGGTTGCGGTAAATCCACGCTTATCAAGTTGTTGATAGGTCAGTTGGCGCCGCAGAGTGGTGAAATCAAGACGGGCACCAAGCTGGAAGTTGCCTACTTTGACCAATACCGCGAAGCCTTGGATCCGGAAAAGACAGTTGAAGAAAACGTCGGCGAGGGTAAGAGCACAGTTACTGTTAACGGCAAAGACAGGCATATCCTCAGTTATCTGCAGGACTTCTTGTTTTCACCCATGCGGGCCCGGACTCCGGTCAAGGCGCTCAGTGGCGGTGAGAAAAACCGTTTGCTACTGGCCAGACTGCTGCTCAGGCCGGCCAACCTTATCATTCTCGATGAACCGACAAATGATCTTGATATAGAGACACTGGAATTGCTAGAGTCTCTGCTCACTGAATATGAAGGCACTCTGCTGCTTGTCAGTCATGACCGGGCCTTTATTGATAATACAGTCACCAGTTCCTGGTGGTTCAGTGGCAACGGCCGTTGGAGTGAATATGTCGGCGGCTATCAGGATGCGGTTGCCCAAGGGGCACGTTTCTATCGCGACGCTGAGGAACCTGAGGCGGCTAAGCCTGTCAAACAGGAGGTTGCGCCGCAAAAAGCCGCAGAACCCAAGACAGCCAAAAAGCTTTCCTATAAGCTTCAACGTGAGTTGGATGCTTTACCTGCCTTGATGGAAACTCTGGAGCAGGAGTTGGAACAGCTGCAGGAGCGCGTCAATCAGCCGGACTTTTATTCGCAGGATCAAGCTATTGTGAGCAGCGAATTGCAACAGTTGGCAGAGAAAGAACAGCAACTGGAGGCTTACTTCGAGCGTTGGGAAGAACTCGAGTCAATGAAGTAAGCTCAAAAATTTAAATGGGAATCAAATTAATGAAGTTGAATAGTGCGCTGTCATTGGTGGCCATGGGGGTTATCAGTGTATTACAGGTATCGCAGGCGGCTCCTGTCTATGAAGTCGTCAACCTGGATGAATATGATCTCAAAGGTAACCTGACCGATACTCGTACTGGTTATGGTATGGGCGTTAATGCCAATAATGAAGCCATAGGTGTAGCCAAGGGCAAGAAAAAGCTCAGCACCTCGGATGTGGATAATGATGACGGCATTATCGACATTGAAGATGGTATCGCCCCAGAGGAAAAGATCACCTATTCCATCAATGATCCCATCATTGCCAATAACTTCACCTTCAACTCTCAGGAAAACGATCCTGCCAGTCCCTGGACACCCAATTTCGAGAGTGTAAACGGTAGCACGCCGCCTGCGGATACCGACCCTGCCGATCCGGCCAGTGTCAATTCGGTCGATAGTTTCTTCTACGACGTCAATGACGCCGGTATTCGTGTCGGTGCCATGACAGGTAAAGAGAAGAAAGTCGACTACACCGGGGAAACCGAAGGGCAGGAGTACTGGTATTACCGTGACTTCGAGCAGCGCGGCTTTGTTAAAGACGGCAGTACTGAAGTGCCGCTGTTGCCGCCTTATACTACTTATACCAAGGACAACAAGACGGCCGAGCTCGGCGGTTGGTCCATGGCATCTGCCATCAACAGCAACAACCTGGTTGCCGGCTATGCCAGTACCGCCATCAGTAACTATGGCGCCGAACGGGCCGCGGCTTGTCTCAGTGACGACAACACGCTGCCGCTGGATGTGTGCTTGCAGCGGGAAAAATATCCCAACGCCAACAACACCCGCAATATTCAGTACCAGATGCGTGCCTATGTCTGGCAGTACGAAAATGGCGCGGTTACCGGCACTGAGCTGCCACTTGGTCTGACTCCCGGTGATTCAGACTATACCTTTACCGCTCAAGGGCTGGGGCTGAACAACTCTGGAGTTGTTGCCGGACGCTCCCATGTTTATCGTTATAACGATTCAGACAACCTGAGAATGGATGCGGCCTACTGGAGTAAAGATGCCAATGGTGAATACAAGTACCATTGGATCCCGGTTGTCGATGATGATGTGCGCAACTCCATTGCCTATGATGTCAATGATGCAGGGATCTTGGTCGGTAGCTACAACAAGTACATTCAGGGTTATATCCGCGATAAGTTCTTTATCTATGATACCAATACCCCTGAGACCAAGCCGGTTACCCCCAATGATTTCTACAACACCATGTCAGATCTCTCCAGCAAGCCCAGAGATATCAACAACAAAGGTCAGGTCGTGGGTTATATCGAGTCTACCCATGACAAGGATAAACCAAGACCTAAGGTGGGTTTCCTGTTTGACAAAGAGTCCGGTGAGTTCAGTAATCTCAATAAGCTGCTGACCTGTGAGTCCAAAGGCTATGAGAAAGATGCCGAAGGCAACTGGAAACGTCATGAAGTGAGTGTTGAAGATGGCTCAGGCAAAACCCTGACCTACAACACTGACATAGTGGTAGTGGAAGCCAACAGCATCAATGAGGAAGGCACCATAGTAGGTACTGCCTTTATCCGTAAGCCTTCTTACCAGTTTGATGAAAAAGGTAATTTGGTGATTGGTGAAAACGGCAAGCCGCTGTTTGAGCTTAACGGTAACGGTCAGCCAGTGACTTCTTATCTGCCGCGTATGGTTGTTCTTAAGCCCAGTGGCAGTGGGGAAGCTTGTACTCAGGTGGACGACGGTGATATCGATAAGCCGTTTGAGCGTTCCGGTGCGGCCAGTTTGGGTTGGTTGGCATTGCTGCCGCTGATCTGGTGGCGCAGACGCAAAATTTAAGCTTAGTTTAAGCCTGTGAGATCGGCGCCCAAAAGGCGCCGATTTTTTTTAATCAGGATCTCAATAGTTTAAAATTTCTTCGCTATAATTGGCGATTTTTTGATTGATCTCGGCGTTGAAAAGTTCTATTCATAGCAAGTGAAGCTGATGCTTCTATGTAAAATAGTACAGAGGACGCTTGCATGAAGAGACAAAAACGAGATCGTTTAGACCGAGCCTTTTCGAAGGGATTCCAAGCCGGTGTCGGCGGCCGCTCCAAGGAGCTTTGTCCTTATTCGAATCTTGATTCTCGCTCCCAGTGGCTAGGAGGCTGGCGCGAAGGGGTAGAAGGCCGAATAAACGGCCTGTTCAATAAGTAATTCAGCAAGACTGCCCTCCCAGATGAGGGCATTTTTATAGCGCTCTGAAAACAACAAGGTCGGCAATTGCCGACCTTGTTACTTGTATTCGATGGCTTTAGAAGGTTGAGGTATCGCTGAATACACCCACTTTCAGATCCGTGGCCGAGTAGATCTCGCGGCCATCTACTTCCAAAGTCGCATCGGCAATACCCATCACCAGTTTGCGGTGTATGGTGCGCTTGATATTAAGCTTATAAGTCACCTTTTTGGCGCCTGGCAGCACCTGGCCGGTAAATTTGACCTCGCCTACACCAAGTGCACGGCCTTTACCCACGGCGCCCTCCCAGGCAAGGAAAAAGCCAACCAGTTGCCACATGGCATCCAGCCCTAGACAACCTGGCATAACAGGGTCATCAACAAAGTGACAGCCAAAGAACCAGAGATCCGGGTTGATATCCAGTTCCGCAACAATTTCACCTTTACCGAAGGCTCCGCCGTTGTCGTTGATGGTGACGACTCTGTCGATCATCAACATGTTGTCCACGGGCAGGCGAGGGGAGTTCTTGCCAAATATCTCACCATGGCCGCAGGCGATGAGCTCTTCTTTGTTGAAACTGTTTGCTTTAGTCATTGTTGTTACCACATCCTTCATCAAGTGCCGCCAAGATTAGCGAACAGGTGTAAGCCAAACAACTCCGATCAGCTACTTATTGGCGAAAAAATGGCAATCTTGCCAGCAAGCTCGCAAAATAGCCCGGTTCTTCATCAAGATTGCCTGCCAACTTGTCCAGTCGTTGTTGCACCATGCCGTATAAAGTGTCTTCGGGGAAGTTGTTGTCTTCGTCTGCTTCCCCGGCCTCTATCCCCATCAACAGAGTGACAGCTTGGTCGACATGAGTGATTTCGTAGAGCAGAAATTGACCTTGCTCTACCGCCGCTATGATCTCGGGTGCAAGGTTGAGTTGCTGCACATTGGACTTGGGCATAATCACCCCTTGGCTGCCGGTCAAGCCACGCCTGGCACAGAGTTTGAAGAACCCCTCAATCTTCTCATTGACACCGCCGATGGCCTGCACGTTGCCGAACTGATCAAGCGCACCTGTCACCGCCAGCCCTTGGTCTATCGGCTGTTCGGTTATCGCCGAGATCAGGCTGCAATATTCGGCCAAGGAGGCACTGTCGCCGTCAATTTCCTGATAGGACTGCTCAAATACAATATTGGCATTGAGGTGCAAGGGCGCGTCGCGGCCAAATACCCGATAGAGACATGCGGACAGGATCATCATTCCCTTGGCGTGGATATTGCCCGCCAACTCAGATTTCCGCTCAATGTCGGCCACTTCACCATCACCATAATGCACTGATGCCGTGATCCTGGCTGGCTCGCCGTAGCAATAATCCAAGGTATCTATCACTGTCAGGCCATTGATTTGCCCCACCATAGCACCCTCAGTTGGCAAATAGATGAAGGCGTCATCAAGATTTTGTGCCGACTGCTGTTCTTGGGCGTTATGTCGCTGCTGACGTTGTGCCAGGGCATGTTCAATGGCGTTGGCATCCAGCGCTTGCCCCTGGCTGTAAAAAGCAGCTTCAGCGAACACTTGTGCCAAATCTGCGCTGGCGAGGCTCAAACGCTGCTGATGCTCTGTCAGGCGACTGCTGTATCTGAGCAGAGGTAGTAAGGCCGACTCGGTCAGTTGACAATCACTGAGCTTGGCCAGCTCTGCCAGCCAGGCTACATAGGCGTTGACAGTAACCTTTTGCAAATCAATTTCAAATACCAGCTCGCCAAGCAGGGCGAACAACTCGCTGAATCTGCGCTCATGGTACCTGAGCTCGCTGTAGAGCAGACTCGAGCCCACCAATACAACTTTGGCTTGCAGTGGCTGCCATTGTCCCTGAAGCTCGAAGCCACCTTTTTCGATGGCATCCAACAATAGCTCCCACAAAGGCTCACGTTTCCACAAGGACTCGGCGCAGATAAAAAGTAGTCCGGGCTTTGTGAGGGCACCCGGTTGCCTTGATGGTTGACTATCCGGATAGCCGAGTAGCTGCGCCCGGGTGATGCGACCGCTTAAATATTGCATCGGCATTTTGCTTTGGGCGCTCAGGGCTTCAAACAGCCAAGTGCGGTGGATACCCTGGAAGTCTGCCAGGAAGAGCTGTTGTCCTGATAAGGTTTGCAGCAGACCAAAGGCGTCTATGACTCTTTCTTGTCCAAGTAATAGATCTGTCAGTTGGCTCGATGTGGGAAGCTGCAGATTGGAGTATTGAGGGGTAAGGGCCCCGGCCGGGATCAAGCTAGGCTTCATTGTGGCTCAAAGTCATTTAAAGATAAGCTGATTTTACCACAGGGGTGACGGAGCGGCATGGTAAATCTCCATTCTGGAGCGGCTTTTATTGTTCGATATGAGTTCCGTTTGAATCTTTCGGATGGCTGAGATTTAGGCATATGAACATATTTTTAGAAATAAGGGTTTACAACGGCTTAGTGAGCTTATAATATTTGCGCCGTTCCGGAGGGGTGGCAGAGTGGTTGAATGCACCGGTCTTGAAAACCGGCATGGGTTTATAGCCCATCCAGGGTTCAAATCCCTGCTCCTCCGCCATATTCAGATAGGCCCGCTTGTGCAAACAGGCGGGCTTTTTCGTATTTGGTTTTGATGATTGCTATTGGCCAGGTACCACTTAGAGTATTGCTGGGTTTATAGCGCCGTTATGCAGGGTGTAAATCTCTGCTCCTCCGCCATATTCAGAGAAGCCCGCTTGTGCAAACAGGCGGGCTTTTTCGTATTTGGTTTTGATGATTGCTATTGGACTGGCCCCACTCAGAGTATTGAGGGTTTATAGCGCCGTTATGCAGGGTTCAAATCCCTGCTTCTCCGCCATATTCAGAGAAGCCCGCTTGTGCAAACAGGCGGGCCTTTTCGTATTTGGTTTTGATGATTGCTATTGGCTAGGTACCACTTGGAGAATTGCTGGGTTTATAGCGCCGTTATGCAGGGTTCAAATCCCTGCTCCTCCGCCACATTCAGATACGCCCGCTTGTGCAAACAGACGGGCTTTTCGTATTTGGTTTTGATGATTGCGATTGGCCAGGCCCCACTTAGAGTATTGCTGGGTTTATAGCGCCGTTATGCAGGGTTCAATCCCTGCTCATCCGCCGCATTCAGATAGGCTCGCTTGTGCAAACAGGCGGGCCTTTTCGTATTTCCGTTCCTATGCCAGTCATAGACTTAAAGTCGCCAATAGAGTAGGGGTTCTCAACCCAATCCACTTGTTTGTCCAACGACTACATCAACGATACTCAGATCTATCTGACGGGGTTGGGACAGTTTATAGCCCTGAAATGCTTAACTAAAAGCCGCTTTGTTTAACGAATAAGCAGTTGGAATAAAATGATTTATTAAAGGTTTACACGCTTTTTTGTTGGATATACTATTTGCGTCGTTCCGGAGGGGTGGCAGAGTGGTTGAATGCACCGGTCTTGAAAACCGGCATGGGTTTATAGCCCATCCAGGGTTCAAATCCCTGCTCCTCCGCCATATTCAGAGAAGCCCGCTTGTGCAAACAGGCGGGCTTTTTCGTTTCTTGGTTTTGATAATAGCGATTAGCCTGGTCTCGGTTAGCGGATTGCTGGGGTTATCGCGCCGTCATGCAGGGTACCAATCCCGGTTCCTCCGCCATATTTAGAGAAGACCGCTTGTGTAAACAGGCGGGCTTTTTTGTATGATGTTTCAAAAATTTCGGCAACAACACCTCGCTAATGACGTACTAGTAGCCTGATGTGATTATTACCTGCTTGCCAAGACAGAATTTTCTGCTGTTACTGGCGTTTATTCTGTGCGTTTTCAGCGTTTGCTGGCGGCTTAACTGTAAGTCGGGTCTAAAAGCGATTTTTATGAGGGCCATCAAGCTGCTCTGCTGGTCAGTTCAAACCAATATATGGCACAATCACCCTCCATATCTTGGGCGGTTTACTGGTATTACCGCCGCTAATCCTAAAGATAAGGAAGCTGGATCCTGTCTTTTGCACCACCAGGTGCTCTGCTTCCTTTTCTGTCACAGCTTAAGTACCGCTTTGCCGCAGTTTATGCAACATGGTAGAGCGCAGAGAAGAGAATCAATCATTATGGCGAAAAGCCCATCGGCTAAAGGCGCTGCAAACGTATCCAAAGGTTTTGAAGAATCCCTGTGGGACAGTGCCAACAAGCTGCGTGGCAGCGTTGAGTCTGCCGAGTACAAACATGTGGTGCTCAGTCTTATCTTCCTCAAGTTTATCTCCGACAAGTTTGAAATGCGCCGAGCCCAAATCCTCAAAGAGCATGCAGAAATGGGCGCGACTTTTGCCGATATGGTGGACTTCTACACCATGGAGAATGTCTTCTACCTGCCGCAGGAGGCGCGCTGGAGCCATGTGATCGCCAATGCCAAGCAGGATGATCTGGCGCTGATTATCGACACTGCCATGAAGACAGTGGAGAAGAACAACAAATCATTGGCTGGCGCCTTGCCGGAAAACTACTTTTCCCGACTGAATCTGGAGCCCAGCAAGCTGGCATCCCTGGTGGACACCATCAATAACATAGATCTGATTGTTGAGCAGCAGTCCAATGAGTGCCAGCTGTCGGAGCAGGATGTTGTCGGCCGGGTGTATGAATACTTTCTGGGTAAGTTTGCCGCCAGTGAAGGCCAGCGCGGCGGTGAGTTCTACACTCCCAAGTGTGTGGTTACCCTGATTGCCGAAATGCTCGAGCCCTACAAGGGCAAAATTTACGATCCTTGCTGCGGCTCAGGGGGGATGTTCGTGCAATCGCTCAAGTTTATTCAGGCCCATCAGGGCAACCAGAAGGATGTCTCCATTTACGGCCAGGAGTACGCTAACACCACCCGTAAGCTGGCCAAGATGAACCTGGCGATTCGTGGCATTGCGGCCAACCTGGGCGAAGTGGCCGGTGATACTTTCTTTAAAGATCAGCACCCGGACTTGAAAGCCGACTTTATTATGGCCAACCCGCCGTTTAACCAGAGTCAGTGGCGTCAGGAAGCCGAGCTGACCACAGATCCGCGCTGGGCCGACTATCAGGTGCCACCAACCGGCAACGCCAACTATGGCTGGATCATGCACATGATCTCCAAGCTCTCAACCCAAGGCAGCGCAGGCTTTGTGCTGGCCAATGGCTCCATGAGTTCCAACACTAGCGGCGAAGGAGTTATCCGCCAGCAGATTATTGAAGACGATCTGGTGGAGTGCATGATTGCCCTGCCGGGGCAGCTGTTTTACACCACCCAAATCCCCGTGTGTCTGTGGTTCCTCACCAAAGATAAGTCAGCCAATGAAGAGAAGGGCTATCGCAAGCGTAGCGGCGAGACCCTGTTTATTGATGCCCGTAATATGGGCTCGATGATCTCCCGCAAGCAGAAAGAGCTCACGCTTGATGATATCGCCCACATCGCCGCCACCTTCCACACCTGGCGCGGTCAAAAGGTGCTTGATGCGGAAGGTAAGGAAGTGGTGTATCAGGACATCGCCGGTTTCTGTAAATCGGCCAGTTTCGATGACATCAAGGCCAACGACTTTGTGCTCACCCCGGGCCGCTATGTCGGCGCTGCCGACGTAGAAGATGACGGTATCCCGTTTGAGACCAAGATGTTCGATCTCACCGCCAAGCTGGCCGAGCAGTTCAGTGAGTCCGCCAAGCTGGAAGCCCAAATCAAGGCCAACCTGAAGGGGCTGGGTTATGAGTTCTAATGAGATATTCCCGTTAGTCCCCGCTGGATGGCGCTCCACTACCTTGGGTGAGCTCGCAAAGGAGTCTGGGGGCAGTATTCAAACGGGGCCATTCGGTAGTCAGCTTCATGCAGCGGATTATGTGGATGAAGGTATACCATCTATCATGCCCAAAAATATCCGTATTGATGGGGTTGATACTTCAGATATTGCACGTGTAAGCCCAAAGGATGTTGAACGTCTTGCTAAGCATAAAGTTTTGGCAGGGGACGTTGTATATAGTCGGCGTGGTGATGTTGAAAAGTGTTGTTTGATCACTTCCGGAGAAGAAGGCTGGTTATGTGGAACCGGATGTCTACGTGTTCGTATTCCATCATCGGTGTTATCACCAGTTTTTCTGCACGCTTATTTATGCCATCCAGCGGTAAGAGAGTGGATCGTTAGGCATGCAATCGGCGCGACAATGCCTAACCTAAATACTTCTATTCTCTCTGCTCTTCCCATTCTAGTTCCTCCTATCAATGAGGCGGAAAGCGTCGCAGATATTTGGGCGTTAGTTTCAAGAAAAATCTCACTAAACACCCAAACCAACCAGACCTTGGAGCAGATGGTGCAGGCGCTGTTTAAGAGCTGGTTTGTCGATTTTGACCCGGTGTTCGATAACGCCCTGGATAGTGGCTTCTTTGAGCGAGAGTTTCAAGGCGAGGGCATCCCCGAGCCGCTGGCCGCGCGGGTTGCTGTTCGACGAGCTATTCGACAAGCTGGTCGTGAAGGGATGCGCCAAGCTGCTCCTGAAGAGATGCGACCCGCTATTGAACCAGCGCAGGGCGCTCATTCTGGCACTGCGATTAGCGCTGCCCCGGGCACAGCCTCACAAGACACCGCGGCCGTCAACGCCAGCCACAGCCTGCCCGCCGAGATCCGCGCGCTGTTCCCCTCAAGCTTTGTCGAGCACCCCGACCTCGGCTGGATACCGGAGGGGTGGGAGGTGAAAGCTGTGTCTGAGGCAATGGATATCAACCCTAAGGTAAAACTGACTAAAGGCACTGTTGCTAAGTTTGCCGATATGAAGGCTGCTCCGACGTCCGGCTTTATGATTGATGGCGTGATGGAAAAAGAATTTAGTGGTGGTTCCAAATTCATGGCTGATGACGTCTTGTTGGCTCGAATTACCCCATGTTTGGAAAATGGTAAAACGGCACTTGTTGATTTTCTTAGTGAAGATGAAGCTGGTTTCGGCTCAACAGAGTTTATTGTGATGAGAGGCAAGGGCGCTGTTTCAATGCCTTTTGTAGCATGTCTTTCTAGGCTTTCTGAATTTCGTGCTCATTGTATTCAAAGCATGGTTGGTTCTTCAGGCCGTCAACGTGTCCAGAATGCTTGCTTTGATAGCTTCTATCTTACTTTACCGCCTAAAGCCGACCTATTGGAGAGGTTTGGTGAAACCTGTTTGCCCAGTTTCAGACAGATGACAGTTTCAAGACTTGAGTCAGAGGCATTGGCCAATCTCCGCGACACGCTACTGCCTAAGCTGTTATCCGGCGAGCTTGCGCTGGCTGAAGATGGGCCAGAAGCGGATTGGGTGGATGAAGACTTGGCACCCACAAAAACACAGACGGTGCAGGTGTAGATAGCGTCATTGCTGGTTATCAAGGGGTACCGGAAAAACAGCGTGCTGCTCTGCGGTATGTGATGGTAAGTTTTTGTGGCATAGACAATCACGTCAGGAAAAAGGATTTAAGGACAACAGATGCAACAGTCAATCAAGGCGCAGGATCGCTCTCTGGGGGATTGGTATAACGCCATTGAAAATGGGCGGGTGAAACTGCCCCGTTTTCAGCGATACGAGGCGTGGGATAAACGGCGTATTCAAAGCCTGTTCGATACGGCACTGAATAACCTGCCCATTGGCGTGGCGCTTATCTTACAGGTTGAAGGCAGCACAGAGCCTTTTGTTTCTCGGTATATCAGCCATGCTGAGCCGGAGCACCCAGAGCCGGTGACACAGCATCTGCTGGATGGTCAACAGCGTTTGACTGCTTTTTGGCGAGCACTACATAACAGTTATGAGTGGGATACTTACTTTGCCTACATTGCTGAGTTCGATCAGTCAGCGGATGAAGAGGTTGAGACACAGTTCTCCTGCCGTGTAGTCGGGCGTTGGCAGCAAAAGGGCAACGACCGGCTTTATCCTTTGTGGGCAAACTCTGCCCGTGACAGCCTGAGCCGTGGTTTGGTGCCGCTTTCCTTGCTTAAGCCCATTAATACGATTCAGGGCGAAGTTGACCAGTGGCTTAATGATGCCATTGGTGAGGAAAAGCCGGATATTAGTGTTTACCTGGCCGATGGCGCTGAGCCTGCAGAAGCGATCGAGCGATTTAAAGCCGATGAGGAGGCTTTCAGTCGCAAGGAGAAGCGTTTACGTGAAGTGATCACTCAGCTGAGAGAAAGGCTAACTCACTACAATATGCCTTATCTGGCACTGCCGGTGTCCACTCCCAAAGATGTTGCGCTGCAGGTATTTATTAATATGAATACCAACAGTAAACCTTTGTCTATTTACGACATCATAGTAGCCGAAGTGGAGTCGGTGAAAGAAAAGTCACTGCATGACGCGCAGACCGAGTTGCTGGCTAAGTACCCGGACGTAGAGCACTATCAGGATGCTGGTTGGCTGATGCTGACCACTGCAGCGCTATTGCAGGATAAAACTCCGAATCAACGCGGCGCGCTGGATATGTGCAAAGAGACCATGGTTGCACATTGGGACAAAATAGAGCTGGGCCTGGGTCGTATGGCTGCTTTCTTGGCCGGACAGGGGGTTTTTGATGAGCAAAGGTTGCCAACCAATGCGGTGTTAGCCGTGATTGCAGCTTGTCTTGCAGAAGCACCTGAGTCAGGTGACCGGTTAGGATTTATTAAAGGGGTATTGTCTCGCTACATGTGGCGAGCGTTTTTCACTTCTCGTTATGAAAACTCCACTGCAAGCCGCGCGTTTGCTGACTACAAGGTGATCCGGCAAGTGTGCGCTGACGGCTTCAGTGCCGAGTCAAGGCTTAAAGAAGCACCTGTGTTTACCGAAGAGATGGTGACCAAAGAGCAACTGCTGGTAGAGGGCTGGCCAAAGAAAGCCGGCTCCTTGCGCCGGGGTATTTTGGCCTTAACTACCCGCCTTGGTGCGCTGGACTTTGCCGATAATGAAAAGGCGAGTTACGACTCTTTGCAAAAACGCCATTACCATCATATTTTCCCGGATGCTTTGTTGCAGGAAGCGGGCTTGGATGAAAACCAAAGCTATTTGGCACTGAACTGCTCGCTGATTTCTGGCCGTACCAATATGCAAATTGGCCGTAAAGACCCCTGGGCTTATTTGGAAGAGCGGGTCGGACATGTGAACCGCGATATGGCGGAATATCGGCTGAAGACCCATCTGATCGACCCGAAAATGCTGATTGAGGCCACCTATGAGGGGCTTAGCGGTGAAGAGTTTGCTACGAAGGTTGCCCAGGACTACGCCGCATTTTTGGAAAATAGGGTCGCATTGGTAATGGCGGCAGCAAAAGCCTTGTGTCAGGGAAAAGAGATTAGCGTTGAGGGGCTGTTTACTGCGACTTCGGACGCAGAAGAAAACTGATTGCTGTGATTTGCCTAATCCAGCCGGAATGCTGCAATTGGATTATGGTCTTGGCAGCAGGTTGGGCCAGGCGGCAAAGCGGTTCAACTCATGCCAGCCTCAGTATTGAAGGTGATTGGGGTTTAGCTGAATTTAAATTTCCAAAGTGGTGAGCCAGGACAAGGAGATTCGATGCCAACAGTAGGATGGGTTCAAGAGTCGGCAACAGACAGATATTACGAAGGGCGCTTAACTTCACGTGGTGTGGATCTTAGCCCGCAGTTCTTTTGTCGTGAGTGCAGTGCGGCATTTTTTTCCATCGCAGAGCGTGACAGACATGAATTGGTCCATCCTGTTGCTAATCCTGTGCTGAAGATATTGGGGCGAGAAGTGATAGGCGGTACTTTCAGGCTCACCGATGCGGTTGCCCCTGATGACATTGAGCTTGCGTTTGTTGAGCAGGTGAGAGTAAACGATGTTGTGCTTTCCACTCCGTCCGAATTAGCTCATGTTATCTGCGAAACACCGCGGGGATTTTTTGATATTGAGCTGTTGCGTCAAGGGCAACCTGCAAAAAAGTTAAAGCTTGATCTATGCCACGTATCTGAAGCTCAATTGCAGGCAGTCGATGACAGCTTCGTGAGATGTTTTGCATCAGAACTCATTGATGGCAATGCTATTAGTCGATTCAAGCAAGAAACAGATTCATACAGTGACGCGCTTTGGTACAAAGAGGGGCTGGTTCAGTACCTCTTGGGGGTGTTAGCGAAAGACCATCGGACTGAACAATTAACCTACGGCGAATTCAATGAGTGTTTTAATCGTGCATTGCAGAATTTGCAGCCTTACAACACCCCGTTGGCCAATTCATTGATAAGGCTTATTGAGTTCAATGCAAACGATTTTAGTGTGGGTAGGGGAACGCAAATTCCGTTATTGGATGTGGCTTTTGCCTTATTCAGGGGCGAGTCACATCAAGAAGTTCGTCATGATGGAAAACTCAACAATGTACTTCCCGTTGATCAAACGACCAGTGAAATTTTAAATGATTTGGTACCACATTTTTCGGTTTATACCCTGAATGAATTGGAGCGGAGAACACGGGTTATTAACCCCAGAAGTAGTTCATTACAAGACCGACAGAAATTACATTATCTGTGTTATCGCAAGGCTTTGGCAGAAGGTGACGTGATTGCTAAGAAAGCTTATGCCAGAAAATTAAAGCATGATGATGCATTTAGCCACATGGTGCAGGAGTCAGAAGAAATTGAGTAATAACCAAGATAAACACCAAAGCGGAACATTGTCGCTGAAACGAACACCAGAGCAGAGTATGAGTAGCTTAACCTCTGAGCAAAAAGTATCTGTATCTGGAGCTCGGGCGAGTGAGCCAGTCGTGAATTCAATGGCGCAAAACACGAAAACAGTGAAAGCGGATAAAAAAGACAAGCAGAAAGAAGAGCTAAGTTCTTTAGGAAAGCTGCTGTTGCTTGTTTTTGTTCCAGAAAAAAAAGATGGCAAAGAAAAAGTCGCTGTGTTCACGCAAAAGTTGCAGTCGGCTCTGCGACAGCTGAAAACTGCGGATGATTTGACGAAGGCAGTTGTTGATGAATGTACCAAGTCGATTCCTATCAGTGATCCTGATTTTTCGAGACTGCTGCTGGTGTTACTGCTTACTCAGGATGCTGATGCGAACGTTCGGCAGAAAGTTGTCGGGTTTTGCGTTGAAGCCGTAAGCGCTAACTGGGTTGAAAGCCATAGAGGAAGCACAAACCTTTTTATAGATGTCGCCAGCAGCATTGACCTGACGAATCCGGGGCTACTGGCATTATTAACTCATACAATTACAGAACGCTATAAGAAACGAATCGATCTACTCAAGCAGAGCCAGAAAGATGATGCTCGCGATGGACAGGAATTCAGGTCGTTCACTCCAGCCCAGTTACAGAATCAGTGTGAAAACCTTATCACAATGGGTTATTTGTGGGCTGTAGAGACAGGCAAGTGTTCGCCGGAGAAAGCCATCTATCAATTTGAAAAGCGGTTAACAATAAAGGTCAGCGAATTGAACGCTGATAAGCGTGTCTGTTTCTTTTTAGCTGCGCAGATGAGTGATATCAAAAGCGGCATTGCAGAAACCATTCGTTTCTTTCAGCGACAAATTGAAGAACTGAAGGATAAGTCTCAGTTTTATGAAGGTTCGCGGGACGCTTTGCAAAGAGAATTGACTACACTTTCCGCGCAAAATCGAGAGTTACAGTCTCATGTTGTTGATTTGCAGAGTCAGCTTGATGACTTAAAGCAACAACTTGATAAAGAAAAGATGCTTGCTCATGAGCAGCAGTTGGATGAGAAAGCCGAGAGAGTTCATCTAAGAGATGATGTCGGCAAGGCCAAGGCAAAGGCTTACAACCTGTTGCATGAAGAAGTTGTGATGCCGTTGCAATTATCTTTGAAAGCGTTGCAACGGGAAGTACCTAAAGTCGCTAACGCTGAGCACCAAATCGAGCTGGTATTGGAGAGTATTGAGAGGGAAATCGAATGGTTCAAAAAATAGGAATTGATTTTGGTACCACCAATAGCTTGATATCAGTAATTACCAGGAAGAATCAGGTTCGTTCATTTGATACATTAGCTAGGCCTCATCCATCAGTGGTTCGCTATGAGGGTGAAAAGGTAATTTGCGGTAGACGTGCCAAGGAAAAGCTTGAACAGGCGGGCGTGGGTATTTTAGGCAATACGGTGCGTGGCCCGAAAAAGCTACTGGGACAAGAGTCTATTAATATAGAAGGTCGATTGATGAGCCCTCGGGAAGTGGTAACAGATTATATTCGCTACCTTGTCCAGCATGCCAGGGATGAGATGCTCAATGATCCGGATATCAGTGCCGATCTGCAGAATGCAGTAGTGACTATCCCCGTGGCGATGGACGGGCGGCAGCGCCAAGTGCTGCGAGAGGCTTGTCTTAATGCAGGTGTCTACATAGAGACGTTTGTCCAGGAACCCTTGGCTGCATTGTATGGTTATTTCAGAGGGTACGCTGATCCTGAAGAGGCTTTACGACGCTATGAAGGCCAGATGCTGCTGGTATTTGATTGGGGAGGCGGGACTCTCGACCTTACTCTATGCAAGGTGGTCAACGGTGTCATCATGCAGATATTGAACAGAGGGAATAATCAGGTTGGTGGTGATTATCTTGATGACATTATTCTCAAGTACGTAGAACAAAAGCACGCTGAGACCCATCACTGGAACGATGAAAGTATCTTGGAAGTAAACCCTGGGATGCGTGCCAGGCTGCTTGAACAATGCGAAAAGGCTAAGATTACACTCTCCAGCCGAGATGAGACCAACATATTCCTTCCCGATTACTATCACGGTGAGGGCGAGCAAACAGAAATCGACTATTGGCTTACTCGCAGCGAATTGGAGGACATTACCAAGCAATTGGTTCGTCAGGGGATCAATCAGATTGATGTGTTGTTGGATACCAATCATGCGGATATTGACCGACAGACCATAGCCTTGTGTTTAGCTACAGGTGGCATGGTGAATATGCCAACAATTAAACATCAGTTAACCGAACTGTTCGGTATTGCCTCTTTAAAAATTGCCGAAAATGGTGATCGCATCATTTCGGAAGGTGCGGCATGGGTTGCAGCGGATAATCTTGATTTAACTCTCGCAAAACCGATTGAATTATTGGAAGCAAGAAACTCGCTCATTAACGTGTTGCATGAAGGGACTGTGCTACCTCGGCGGGGCAAGAGTATAGGTACAAGCCAATCTTTATACTGTACCGACCCAAGAGATGGAAAAGTGAACATAGTGTTCAAACGCCCACAAATGGTAGGTAAAAGTGGTGCTGCAGATCCTAGGACCAGCTTTGGTGCATTATCAATCGAGGTGAACCCGGAATTTCCTCCCTTACAGGAGCGGATAGAGCTCAAGGTGAGTATTGATCAGAATCTCATTGTTCATGTGAGTGCTGTTGCAACTGACAAAGGCAGGGAGCGGCAGACAGAATTCTACGACTTAGAGTTTGGACTAGCCGTAAAAAACCAAAGTGTTGTGGAAAAAAAAAAGCGCCTTACGTTAAGAAAGAATGACCAAATGCCTCCAGGGTTAATGGTTCGAGCAAATATTGCCATTGATAGCGATGCTTGGGATTTGGTGCCCGGAGAGGTTTTAAAGGATTACAACGACAAGTATGTATACCACCGTAAAACGATGACGGATGTTCAACGAGAAGAGTACGTTCGCTATATGCCTTGTTCAGAATGCGGGTCACGATGGAGCAAGAATTGCTGTGGGAACCCAGTGAGA
Source organism: Shewanella sp. VK101 (assembly GCF_056497865.1). Classification (NCBI taxonomy): domain Bacteria; kingdom Pseudomonadati; phylum Pseudomonadota; class Gammaproteobacteria; order Alteromonadales; family Shewanellaceae; genus Shewanella; species Shewanella sp. VK101. The sequence continues at coordinate 2,559,282 of NZ_CM151402.1, read as the reverse complement.
TAATCGCGCCTACAAACGTGTATTCGTAGGTGAAGCAACTCGATATGGTGGTTTTTGAACCCTTTCAGGGCAAAGCCGTTAGCAACATTGTGAGTATCGATGACAAAATTTACAGAAGCCAGCCTGGAAGCGGCGATTATTCAGTTATTAGGTGAGCAGGGCTACCCCCACCTTGATGGCGCCAGCATAGCGCGCACGCCGGAGCAGGTGCTGCTGGTGGATGACCTCGTGAGCTATCTGACTAATCGCTATGCCGAGCCCGATGCCGAGGAGGCTCTGACTCCGGCCGAGATTAAGCGGATTATCGGGATGCTGGAGAGCCTGCCCGCCGGTGACCTGTATGAGTCAAATAAGCAGTTTTGCCGCTACTTTGCCGATGGTTTTACCTTCAGGCGGAATGACCCCAGCGCAAAGGATTTGCGCATTCAGCTGCTGGACTACAGTGCTTTGGAACATCTGGGTTTAGAGCATCTGGGCTTAGAGCATTTGGGCCTAGAATCAGTCGGTTCAAATGAGCTTGCTGCCGGTGTTGCTGAAGCCACTGCGAACTATGATGTGACTTCATCGCATGTAAGGCGGCATGTATCGCCGCCTTACGTTGAGCAAAAGATGGATACCAATATCTACAAGCTGGTGAGCCAGTTGGAGATTGAGGGTATTGACGGTAAGCGCATTCCGGATCTCATTTTGTACGTAAACGGCCTGCCGCTGGTAGTGTTTGAGTTCAAGAGCGCCATTCGTGAAGAGCAGGCCAATATCTATCAGGCCTGGCATCAACTGACCTCCTACTATCGCCGTGATATCCCACAGCTGTTTGTGTTTAACGCCCTTTGCGTGATAAGCGACGGCGTCAATAACAAGATGGGCAGTTTGTTTGCGCCCTATGAGTTCTTTTATGGCTGGCGCAAGATAAGCGGCATGGAGTCGGTAGAGAAAGACGGCATCGATTCGCTGCATACCCTGCTGCAGGGGCTGTTTGATAAAGCGCGGCTTAGGCTGGTTTTGCGAGACTTTATCTTTTTCCCCGATGTGTCCAACCGTGAAGAGAAGCTGGTGTGCCGCTATCCACAGTTTTACGCGGTAAATAAGCTGTACCACAGTGTGCTGCGGGCGCAAAAGCGCTTCAGCCCAGAAGGTAACCTTATCCATGGTGATGGCAAGGGCGGCACTTACTTTGGTGCTACCGGCTGCGGTAAGAGCTACACCATGCAGTTTTTAGCCAGGCGTTTGATGAAGAGCCAGGCGCTGGCCAGCCCGACCATTATTCTGATCACTGACCGGACCGATCTGGACGATCAGCTCTCCAAGCAGTTCACCAATGCCAAACAGTATCTGAAAGATCAAACCGTAGTGACTGTGACCAGCCGTGAAGATTTGCGCACTCAGCTTAAAGGGCGCAGCAGTGGCGGGGTGTTCCTTACCACCATTCATAAGTTCACTGAAGATACTGAACTGCTGACCGACCGCAGCAATGTGATTTGTATTTCCGATGAAGCTCATCGCAGCCAGATTAACCTGCAGCAGAAGGTGGTGATTGATAGCGACAAGGGCACAGTGCGCAAGAGCTATGGCTTTGCCTATCACCTGCATCAATCGCTGCCCAATGCCACCTTTGTGGGTTTCACCGGCACGCCTATAGATGCCACCCTGGATGTGTTTGGTGCTGTGGTAGACAGCTACACCATGAGCGAGTCGGTGAATGATGAAATCACAGTGCGCATTGTGTATGAAGGTCGAGCCGCCAAAGTGCTGCTTGATGATGCCAAGCTTCAGGAGATTGAGCGTTACTATGATGACTGCGCCGAGCAGGGCGCCAATGAGCACCAGATAGAAGAGAGCAAAAAGAGCATGGCCTCTATGGGCTCGATTCTGGGGGACAAAGACCGCCTTGCGGCGCTGGCCAGAGACTTTGCCAAACACTACCAGCAGCGAGTGGATGAAGGCTCAACCATCAAGGGCAAGGCGATGTTTGTCTCCAGCAGCCGCGAGATTGCCTTTAAGTTTTACAAGGCGCTGAAAGCGATTAAGCCAGAATGGTTTGAAATAAAATCGGTGGCTGATGGTGAGACGCTTACCGACAAAGACAGCGTTAAGCCGCTTGCCATGGTCAATATGGTGATGACCTGCAACAAAGAAGACAGCAATGAGCTGCGCGATCTCCTTGGCAACAAGGAGCAGCGCAAAGAGCTGGACCGGCAGTTTAAGCAGGCCAAATCCAACTTTAAAATTGCCATTGTGGTGGATATGTGGCTCACCGGCTTTGATGTGCCATTTCTGGATACCATTTATATCGACAAGCCGGTGCAGCGTCATAACCTTATTCAGACTATCTCGCGGGTGAACCGTAAGTTTGAGGGTAAGGATAAGGGGCTGGTGGTAGATTACATCGGCATCAAGCGGCAGATGAATCAGGCGCTGGCCATGTTCTCCAAGGCCGATGAAGCCAACTTTGAAGACATTAGTGCTTCTGTGGCTGTGGTGAAAGATCACTTGGATTTACTTGGTCAATTGATGCATGGCTTTGATGCCGGAGATTACTTTGAGGGTAACCCGGTGGCTCAGCTTAACTGCCTCAATCGCGCCGCCGACTTTGTGCTGTCCAAAGTATCGATGGAAAAGCGCTTTATGGCGCTGATGAAGCGGTTGAAGGCGGCTTATGATGTGTGCTGTGGAGCCGAGCGTTTGTCTCAGGGTGAGCGTGACCGTATTCACTTTTATCTGGCGGTGCGCTCTATCGTCTACAAGCTGACCAAAGGTGATGCACCGGATACGGCGCAGATGAACACTAAGGTCAGGCAGATGATTGAAGAGGCTATCCGCGCCGATGGGGTCGAGGAGATCTTCCATCTGGGTGAAGATGGCGCAGAGCAGATAGATATCTTCGATGAGGATTATCTGGCCAGGCTCGATAAACTCAAGCTGCCTAATACCAAGATTGAACTGCTCAAGAAGATGCTGGCCAAGGCGCTGGGGGAGTTCAAAAAGACCAACCAGCTTAAAGCGGTGGAGTTCTCGAAGAAGCTGAGATCTCTGGTAGATCATTACAACGAGCGCAAAGAGGAAGATGCCTTTACCACAGAGGTGCATCAGGAAGCGGTAGACAGTCTGTTGGCGCTGATGGCCGACATCAAGGTGGAGATGGGGTCGTTTGCTGACCTTGGGATCAGCGTGGAGGAAAAGGCGTTTTACGACATCCTCAAACACGTGGCGAGCAAGTATCAGTTTGCCTATGAGGAAGCGCGCCTGCTGGAGCTCGCCGCCAAGGTGAAAGCCGTGGTGGATGACAAGGCCAGCTACCCTGACTGGAATAACCGCGACGACATTAAATCGGCACTCAAAGTAGAGCTGATTATGCTGCTGTCGAAAAACGGCTACCCGCCCGTGACCTACAACGAGGTGTACCAGGACGTGTTCGCCCAGGCCGAGAACTTTAAGGCCAATAGGGTGTAGTTAGTGACACAATAACCAAGTGGTGAATCCACTAACAAATTCCCAGAATGTGTCGCTAAGGCTCGCCTCAATAGTGAATATTTCGTCAAGACAGCTAAGAATGCAGTGCGAAAGCGTGTTTTTTATTAAGGAATTTGAATGGAGCTCAAATCGATTTTAGCGTTAGAAGAAACCTCTATGTATCGTCAACAACTACAAGGGTATGACGAATACTATGAAAGCAGAATTTCGCTGCTAGAGAAAGCGCAGGTTGTTTTTCAAACGGGTCGAAAACTCAGTGACATGTCTCCAAATGAGCGCAGCCTTTTCTTGGGTGTAAATACCCAAAAGCAGCACACTCATGATTTTGATCCAAATCTGTTTGGCGCTCCTGGCGGCAATGGTGAGGTTGGGAGAATTGTCACGTCTGAGTTTAAACAATTAGATGATTTTTTTTCAGCAATACCTCGACAAGGGGAAATTTCAGAGCAGCAGTATCAGCATTTAGTTGAGCTCTTTCGTGCTGGCGTTAAAGCTTCGGGCGCTGTTAAGTTTCCTTTTGTTTTCTTCACACGAATATTAACCGTTTGTCGACCGGACTATTTTGTATCGGCAGCAGCAGAGGCATTAAAGCCTTTATGCAAAGCATTAAGCCTTACACAAGTTAACGAACCGGAAAAATATTGGCGCAAGCTTTTACCCGCGTTACACCAAAACATCCTTTTCAGGGATGGAGTTGGCTCGCCCAATAACCATCTGCTTGCCCTAATCGATGGCATCATTTGGATTGATAATAACAAAAATAGCGGAAAACAAAGCGTGAATGAAAGCCGTCCCGGCTATTCGCTACCAGAGGAAGAAACAATGGCTGGTGAGTTAAGCAATCCTTTAAATCAAATCCTCTTTGGCCCGCCAGGCACTGGCAAAACTTATGAAACCGTGCGTGCAGCGCTCGAAATTCTGGATCCTACTGCTGTGGTTGAATTTGACTCTGCCAACCAAGCGGCTGAGAGTTGGGATGATAAATCCCAGGCTCGTGAGCAGCTTAAAGCCCGTTTCGATGAACTCAAGCAGCAAGAGCGCGTTCGTTTTGTGACCTTTCACCAAAGCTTCAGCTATGAGGACTTTGTCGAAGGGCTCAGGGCGGAAACTGTGGATACCGATGAGCAACAAGGCCAGCTGCGCTATCAGGTGGTTGATGGGGTTTTCAAGAGTTTGTGTGAAGCAGCTGAAGCCAAAGTAACCAAGAGTGCAGAAGGAATCATCTCATTGGAGGGGCGCAGAGTTTGGAAAATGTCGCTCGGCAACACTCAAGGCTCTGATGCGGGTATTTATGATGACTGCATTGCAGAAAACAGCATCAGGCTGGGATATGGCGGCGATTTGGATTTCAGTGGCAGTCAGAATAGGCAGGATATTGAAGCCCGCTTTGCCGCTCAAAATATTAAGCTTAGTGGACCCTATGATTATCAGGCTACCAGTGTAACTGCTTTTGTCACTCAAATGAAAAAGGGGGATTTGGTTATTGTCAGTGATGGTAATTTTAAATTCCGTGCCATAGGTGAAATAACCGGTGACTACCAGTACATGCCTAACGCAGAGTATGACGGTGACTACTCACAGCTGCGGCCTGTGAAGTGGTTGCGCCAATATAGCCCATCATTGCCCCACACAGAGTTGTTAACTGGACAATTCAGCCAGATGACTTTGTATGGGCTGCGGGCGCCAACACTGGATAAAGCAAAGCTTGGGCGTTTGTTGGCACCTGCAGCGGTAGAGGATAAAACTATAGGGTCTGACAAGAGGGTGCTCATCATAGATGAAATCAACCGGGGCAATATCTCACGCATTTTTGGAGAGCTGATTACCCTGATTGAACCCTCCAAACGTGCCGGGGCTGTAGAAGCATTGGAAGTGACGCTTCCCTACTCGAAAAAGCCGTTCAAAGTGCCGGGCAATCTGTATCTGATTGGAACCATGAACACCGCCGACCGATCTCTTGCGGGGCTGGATATTGCGCTGCGCCGCCGCTTTACCTTTAAAGAGATGCCGCCCAAGCCTGAACTGTTTAAAGCGCTCGTTATCGAAGGTATTCATATCCAGGCGCTGCTCGAGGTGATGAACCAGCGAATAGCTGTGCTACTGGACCGTGACCATTGCATAGGCCACGCCTATTTTACGCCGCTGTTCGAGACGCCTACACTGCAAAAGCTGGCGGATATCTTTAAGCAGAACATTATTCCGCTGCTGCAAGAATACTTCTTTGAGGACTGGGAACGTATTCGCTGGGTGCTCAGCGATCAGAGTAAGGCAAAAGACGATGCTTTTATTGTGGAGGACAGCACCAATCTTACCGAGCTGTTCCCCGACGTAAGCAACAGACTCAGGCAAAGTCAGCGCTGGCGTGTGAATGATGCAGCCTTTGGCCGCCGAGGTGCCTACCTTGGGATCCTTGCCAAAACTGTCACTCAAGTGAATACCTCTGAAAATACCGAAGCAGCCACAGTGGAGGCTGTTTGATGCCAACTGTGGTGGTGCGTGAATATGCGCGGCTGACATCATCGCACTTGGCTCATTCCACCCTGGATGAGGCGCAGATCTCCGAAATGGCCTTTGAATGGCTGTGCGAACTGTCGTCCGGATTTTCTCGTTCAGGCGCCAGACTATTACAACTTGAAAACCAGCGTTGGTTAAGGCTAGACAGCTTTGTTGGTGTGCTGGAGAGCCCCTGTGGGCAGGTGATTGAGATTTTGCCTAAGCATTTCGACGAGGGGGATTGTGAGCAGCAATCCCGCGCGCTTCTTAAAAAGCTGATAGCCAGTAGCCTGGAGCTCAACTGCCGTGAAGCCGAAGAAGCCGGACTTGAGCTGTACGATGCGCCTCTGGCCGAGTGGGTCATGGAGCAGTTTTTACATCAGTTGGAGCGGTTGCTGAAACGAGGTCTGCAGTTTGATTATCAACGGTTAGAGGAAGAACAGCGCTATTTACGTGGCCAATTGGACGTAGTGCGTCAAATGCGTCAGCCACCTGGGCGGGCACACTTCTTTCAAATTCGACATGACGTATTTTTGCCAGACAAGCCGGAAAACAGGCTGCTGAAACGGGCATTGCTGGTGGTGCTTGACCATGCCAAGGAGTCAGCTAACTGGCGTCTGGCCCATGAACTTGCGGCCATGCTGCATGAACTACCAGAAAGCCGCGATATTGGAGCGGATTTTGAGCGCTGGCAGCATGACCGCCTGATGGCACATTATGAGGCCATCAAGCCCTGGTGTGAGCTAATTTTGTATCGGCATATGCCACTTGCGGTGCGTGGAGAGTACCGGGGGATCAGCTTACTTTTCCCAATGGAGAAGCTGTTTGAGCAATATGTGGCGCAAATGCTGCCGCTTCAACTGATGCCTGAGGCTAAGTTACGGACGCAGGCGAAATCCAAATACCTGTGCCGGCAGGGTAGTAAGGAGCTGTTTCAGCTAAGGCCGGATCTGCTGCTTGAGCAGGGCAAGGGAGTTTGGGTACTTGATACCAAGTGGAAACGGGTAAACAGCAAAAGCCTTGATACTAAATACGATCTGCGCGAGAGTGATTTTTACCAGATGCTGGCCTATGCCAGACAATACTTACCAGAGGGTAAAGGCGAGATGGTGCTGATTTACCCCAAGTCGCAAACCTTCACAGAGCCATTGCCGCCTTTTGATTTGCATTATGATTTAACACTGCACGTCTGGCCTTTTGATTTGGAACGTGATGAATTGATCGTGAACAACTCTTCACTGCCGTTAAGGCCACAAGTTGCAAAGGTTTTGCGAAAAGACGTTGCCTGAAAGAGCTGAGTGTTGACGGTACAGATTATTAACGCATAAAAAACCAGAAATTAAGTGTTTGTTCCTCTACAACAGAGAAGTTATCTCGTTCCAATAGGCTTTAAGTGGACATTTAGGTATGCTATTAAGCGCTTTTATGTCTATTTGATTGGATTATGGATATCAGTACTGCTTTGCAACGGCTGCACAGTTTTGATCGTAAAGGTATTTATGTTTATACCAAGGGGAATCTCAGGCGGCTATTTTTTGATGATACGGCAGACGCGTTTAAGCAGAGCCTGCCTAGGTTGATAAAGCAGGGGATCCTGGAAAGGCCCTGCCGCGGCGTATACCTGTTTGCACTGAGCCGGCGAGATAGTTACGCGGTGGAGCATATCGCCTGTGCACTGCGGCGCGGTGAGTATAACTATGTTTCGCTGGAATCGGCCCTGTCTGAATACGGTGCGATTTCGCAGATCCCTATCAGCTACATTACCGTGATGACCACAGGTCGAAAGGGGGTTTTTAAGACACCCTATGGCACTATCGAATTTACCCATACCCAGCGCGATGACATGGATATTTTGCACAATACCATCAAAATTCCGCAAAGGCCGCTGCGTATGGCTACAGAAGCGGCTGCCCTGAGAGATCTGAAACGGGTTGGCCGGAACTTGCATATGTTAGTTGAATCCTAACCGGCTCAATGTTTACCCGAACCTATTTATCTTTCGACCAAGGCATTGTTGACTGACTTTGGCATTTTATTGCCTTGGCAAGAGAATTTTTATGCAACAAAAGGGAAGATTGTTGCACTTTATCCCTTATCCAAGTCAACATAAGAATGAGTTTCTTTTATAATCATAAAGTTAACTTGAGCTTTTCTATTGTCGGCAGATGGGCTAAATTATCCCAAAGGCTTCGAAGAATCAGGGCTACACGAAAAGGCCGACAATAATAAGGTGGGTTGAAGTTGATATCCGTATATTTGGTGGATGACCATGAGTTGGTCAGGACCGGGATCCGCCGGATCCTCGAAGATGAGAAAGGCATTAAAGTTGTAGGGGAAGCCGGTGATGGCGAAGCTGCTGTGCAGTGGAGCAGGCAGAATGAAGCCGATGTGATTTTGATGGATATGAATATGCCCGGAATAGGGGGGCTTGAGGCCACCCGTAAAATTCTGCGTTACCAACCTCATGCCAGAATCATAGTATTGACTATTCACTCAGAGGATCCTTTCCCGACCAAGGTGATGCAGGCCGGTGCTTCCGGTTATTTGACCAAGGGCGCCAAGCCGCCGGAGGTGATCCAAGCCATTCGGCAGGTCGCTCACGGGCAGCGATATCTGTCACCGGAAATTGCCCAGCAGATGGCCTTGAGTCAGTTTGATCAGACTGATGAGAACCCCTTCAAGTCGCTGTCTGAGCGGGAATTGCAGATCATGATGATGATCACCAATGGTGAGAAGGTCAATGATATCTCCGAGCAGCTGAACCTCAGCCCCAAGACGGTTAACAGCTACCGCTATCGCTTGTTTGCCAAACTGGGGATCAGCGGCGATGTAGAGCTGACCCGATTGGCGATTCGATATAAAATGCTCGACACCGGGCAGTTCTGATTTACACAGGGAGCCATGGCTCCCTCTTTCTTTGTTGTTTTCTGTCCCTGAAATCTTTATCTCCTCAGCCGTTATTCATAGAGTGGGTTCATGCCGCAGGAATTCAATCCCAAGCTTTTTCTTAAAAATCTGACCTCAGCACCGGGCGTCTATCGTATGTATGACAGCGGCGGTAGCGTGATTTACGTGGGCAAGGCCAAAGATCTCAAGAAACGGCTCTCGTCTTATTTTCGCAAGAATCTGCCCAATGTGAAGACTCAGGCGCTGGTGTCCCATATCGCCAATATCGATGTGACACTGACTCACAGTGAAACCGAAGCACTGATCCTGGAAAACGATTACATCAAGCAGTACTTGCCGAAATACAATGTGCTGCTCAGGGATGACAAGTCTTACCCCTTTATTTTGCTGAGCCAGCACAGGCACCCCAGGCTTGCCTACCACAGGGGGCCGCAACGGGAGAAGGGGCAGTATTTCGGGCCTTATCCCAATGGCGGTGCGGTGCGTGAAAGCCTGCATTTGATGCAGAAACTGTTTCCTATTCGTCAATGTGACGATCTCTACTACAAGGCGCGCTCGCGTCCCTGTTTGCAGTACCAGCTCAAGCGTTGCAGCGCCCCTTGTGTCGGCAAGGTCTCGGACGAGGAATATCTGGAGCAGGTCAAGTTGGCGACCCTGTTTCTCAAGGGCAAGGATCAACAGGTGCTCAGCGCCTTGGTCAAGAAAATGGAGCAGGCGGCCGAGTCCATGGCCTACGAGCAGGCGGCCCGCTATCGGGATCAGATCATGGCGCTCAGACGAGTGGCCGAGCAGCAGGAAGTGTCATCCAGCCATGGTGATCTTGATGTTATTGGGGTTCACTACGCCTCAGGGGTGGCCTGTTTCCACCTGTTGTTTATTCGCGAGGGCAAGATTTTCGGTAGCCGCAGCTACTATCCCAGCGTGCCGGCGCAGACCGAAATGGCTGAGGTACTCAGAGCCTTTATGCTGCAGTTTTATCTCAATGTCGATATTCAGCGTACTATCCCGCGGGAAATTCTCCTGAGTGACGGCTATGAGGAGCTGGAAGAGCTGGAGCAGGTGTTAATGGACGCACTGAACAAGAAAGTGGCCATCCGCACTCGGGTCAGGGGGGACAGAGCAGGTTATCTGCGCCTGGCCAAGACCAATGCTACCAATGCCGTCAATACCAAGCTGGCCCACCGCAATACGGTGGAGCAGAGATTCCTGCTGCTTGAAGAGGCGCTTGAACAAAGCACCCCGATTAAGCGTATGGAGTGCTTCGATATCAGTCATACCATGGGGGAGAGCACTGTGGCCTCCTGCGTGGTGTTCAATCGTGAAGGGCCGGACAAGAGCGAATATCGGCGCTACAACATCAAGGGCATTACTCCCGGTGATGATTATGCGGCGATGAAGCAGGCCTTGACTCGCAGGTTTGATAAAGTCAATGCACAGGGCAAGATCCCGGATATTGTCTTTATCGATGGCGGCCTTGGGCAACTCAGAATGGCTCAGGAAGTGGTCAACGAAAAGTTTGTCGGCATAGAGGCCGTACCCACGCTTATCGGGGTCGCCAAAGGTGAAAGCCGCAAACCCGGGTTGGAAACCCTGATCTTCGGTGATACCGAAGAGAGCTTTTCACTGCCGGATGACTCACCGGCGCTGCATCTTATTCAACATATTCGTGATGAATCCCACAGGTTTGCGATTACCGGTCATAGAAATAAACGCCAAAAGACCCGCAACACCTCAAGCCTTGAGTCTATCCCGGGGATTGGCCCGAAAAGACGCAAGGCTTTGCTGCAATATCTGGGGGGATTGCAACAGGTGAAGGGGGCAAGTGTGGCGGAATTGGCAAAAGTGCCCGGGATTAGTCCAGAAATGGCTCAAACGATACACGATGCATTGCGGGGGTAGTAAAAATCAGGCAAGATTGGCGCTGCTTTTGATTATTTGGTTTTATCATGCCGTTTAATATACCCATCGCCCTTACCTGGTTTAGGCTGTTCTTACTGCCTGTTTTTGTTCTGGTATTTTACTTACCGTACAGTTGGGCGCCGTTTATGGCTGCATTTGTTTTCTGGCTCGCAGCCATTACCGACGCCTTGGATGGGTATGCGGCCCGTAAACTGGAGCAGTCCACTCGTTTTGGTGCCTTCCTGGATCCTGTGGCCGATAAGCTGATGGTGACCACGGCCCTGGTGCTGCTGGTTGAAGACTACAACACCATCTGGCTGACCTTGCCGGCGCTGTTTATGATAGGGCGTGAGCTGGTGATATCGGCGCTGCGTGAGTGGATGGCCGAGATAGGTAAACGCGGCGCTGTGGCGGTATCCTGGATTGGCAAGTACAAGACGGCAGCCCAGATGGTGGCAATTATTGGCCTTATCTGGAAGCAGGGCGACTGGATGATCTATACCGCCTATGCCTTGCTGTATGTGGCGGCTTTCTTAACCTTCTGGTCGATGATCAGTTATATCAAGGCCGCCTGGAAGGATCTGATAGCAGGTTAAACGGTGCTAGTTTGTGCCCGATTGCACAATAATGTTTCGATAAGATTATTTAGTGTCCAAGCAAACAGTTAAGCACTAATTCTTCGTTGACAGTCGGGGTTAAAAGCGTAAAATGCCAATCCGTGGTCAGGGCTGGCTCTGAATACGAAGCAAGAAAAGTGATGCGACATTAGCTCAGTTGGTAGAGCGGTACCTTGCCAAGGTACAGGTCATCGGTTCGAACCCGATATGTCGCTCCAATCTCACACAGCACCTCAATGCTGTGACCCCAAAAAGGCGCGATGGCAGAATGGCTATGCTGCGGATTGCAAATCCGTCGATCTCGGTTCGACTCCGGGTCGCGCCTCCAAATTTAATCCCCCTAAATTGAATTCCCTTAAAGTCACTAGAAGCAGACTTAGCCCTTGTTTTCATACCAAGTTTACGTTCGTTAATAGCTGCTGACTTTTATCACATCAAATCCCGGTTCAACTGTCAGATACAAGCGTCAGTATTGATATCTTTGGCCAGCAACAAGCATGACTATTGATGCAGGGGGCAGAGAGCCTGCCCCGAGAACGTATTACTCTGGCTGCAGAGCCTGTTTCAGCGAAGGGGAAGCCTTAAAGCTAGGCTGATTGCTGCCGGCAATCTCCAAAGGTTCACCGGTTTGTGGGTTACGGCCGTTGCGGGGAAGGTGGTATCTGAGCTCGAAAGTGCCAAACTGCGGCAGATAAACCTTCTCGCCTTCACTGAGTGCCTGGGTAAGGCTAGCCAGAATATGCTGCAGTTGCACTTTGGCTTGAGCCTTTGAGATCTGTTGTCTTTCGGCCATCTGCCGAATGAGCATTTGTCTGTTCATTATATTGCCTGTTACTGCTTTGGCAGGATTTTATATCAGAATAATCTCCATGATCACAGGCTTGTGCTGATAAGTGGTTAATTATCAATCGCTAATAATCATTTACTTGCCAATGTATTATGTTAATCAATGGTCGTTCAGCCAATTGTCAGCAAAATATCATCGAATCACGGCGCATATTTGCCATAATTGAGCTTATGTCCCGGGAGGCCGATATGACAAAGCGCGTGTTAATGCCTTTACTGATCATTCTGCTCCTCAGCGGCGCGGCATATGCAGTTAAAGCCGATGATGCCGCTATCAGGATCCTGAATAATCAGCTGCAGTTGCTGGCTCTGCTGCCTGAAGGGCAGGAGTTTGCCGATGATTTACGTTCCATGAGCCGCGGCGATCTTAACCTTCAACTGGAGTTGCGTGAGGGGATTGAACAGGATATTGCAGCCTTCTGGAAGCGTCGTGGCGTTCCTTTGGCCTTCAACACGCTACCCCTTGACGCCAATTCGCTCAGCCGGGCGCTGGCGCTGGAGCCTCAGGAAGACGACTATCTGGCAACCAGCAGCCGGATCCGCTATCTGATTTGGCTCGCTGAGCGGCATCAATGGCCCAGGTTGGATCCCGGTGGTTGGTTACGCCCTGGCGACAGTCATCTGCTGATCCCAACAATTGCGAAGCGTCTATATTGGCTTGGCGATCTCAGCAGCGAGCCGGGCGATAACAAGGTTTATTCACCGCAGCTGGCCTCGGCGGTAGAAGCGTTTCAATCCCGTCATGGGCTTAAAACCGATGCCATCATAGGCCCTGATACGCTGCGTTGGCTCAATACTGAACCATTGCAACGTGCCCGCATGCTGGCCGGCAACTTCGTCGCCCGCACCGTCTACAAGCAGCAATTGGGAAAGCGCTATCTGTTGGTGAATATCCCGGCGTTTGAGTTGACTCTCGTGGATGACAACCAGGTGCAGTTACGCTCCAGGGTCATAGTCGGCAAACCCTATCGGCAAACACCACTGCTCAGCAGTGAGGTATCCAATATCGTTTTAAATCCTACCTGGACTGTGCCAAGGGGTATACTGAGGCGCGACTTACTGCCGCAGATCCGCAAGGATGGTGAATATCTGCAGCAGCGGCATTTCAATGTCTATGACTATCAGGGCAATAGAGTGGAAGAGAGCGCCGAAGCCTGGCAAAAAGAGGCGAGTGGCCGTTTCCCTTATCGTTTGGTACAACAACCGGGCGCCGATAATGCCTTGGGACGCTACAAGTTCCATTTCAGCAATGGTTTTAATGTTTATCTGCATGACACACCGGACAAGCATCTGTTTGCCAAAGCCAATCGAGCCCTGTCTTCCGGTTGTATCCGGGTCGACAAGGTGGAAGAGTTGGCGTCCTGGATGGCCAATAATCTGGTGCGGGACAAGAGAACCTGGCAGCGGATGCAAAGTGACTATCAAACCACTCAATGGTTTGCCTTTGAGCAGCGCCTGCCTGTTCACCTGGTTTATTGGACTGCGTGGATGGATGAGCGGGAAAGAGCGCAATTTCGCAGTGACATCTATCAATTGAGCCCGGGAGTTAAGGTGGCACTTGCGGCGCAGACAATAAGGAATACTGAATTGGCCCACAAGGCAGAGCAGCGTCAGGGACGTGAAGAGCATTTGCTGCGTCCTTGAGAAACAGTTTCTTTGGGGCGCCTAACCCAAGCTTTACTAAGGAAGGTGCGAACAAGTCCCATGTGTGCTCTGCGTCGGCTTACAGGCCTGGATGCAAGGCGTGGTTCGCAGCAAATGGCCCTAGTCCTTTGCAAGAAGCACAACACAGCAGGCAGGCCTGTAAGCCACGCCCTTCGGGGCTTGCACAGCAACCGGCTCTCTGCGTTATCTGACTTTGACAGGCCCCGGCATGCCTTCAGTCAGATGCCTTGAACGCCAATTGTTGTGCAAGCCAGAGTGCCACGAGGACTTATTCGCACCTTCCCTAACTTAATGTGGTGCAAGGAATTATCTCGATTTCTGTCTATTTCATCTCAAAAGGCCGCGGCGCTGCCTCTAAATCGGCGCTTGACCTTGGCGTTAATCCCGTATAATTTGCCGCCTTGTGGTTGTTTTTTGTGCAAGGTGAGTAAGTGTCAGTAGTATGTCCTGCCCGTAGGCAGTTGTTGATGGGCCTTGGCGGCGCGGCAATGGTTTCTATGCTTCCTTCAAAAGCGATGGCGAGTCGGTCTACTAAAGGTAGTCGATATCTGAGTTTTTATAACCGGCATACAGGGGAGCGTGGCGATGGGACTTATTGGAAAGACGGTCATTATCAGAGTAACACTCTGTCGCAGTTCAGCCATCTGCTGAGAGATCATCGGCTGAATTTGGCGGCCCCTATGGATAAACGCCTGTTCGATCTCCTGTTCAGCCTACAGCAGACGCTGTCGGTTTCTGAAGAGATCCATGTGATTTCAGGTTATCGCTCGCCTAAAACCAACGCCATGTTGGCCGGCAAGAGTAACGGCGTAGCCAAGAAGAGTTACCATATGCGGGGTATGGCAATGGATATCGCGATCCCCGGAGTTAAGCTTGAGACTTTGCGTGAGGCTGCCCTGTCATTAAAACTAGGGGGAGTCGGCTATTATCCGAAGTCGGGATTTGTCCACGTTGACTGCGGGCCGGTGCGCAGCTGGTAGGTTTTTCCGGCACAGAGAGATTGGTTTCCGCCCTGCGGATAAAGCCCTGTTCGCGGGGCTTTCTATCTTCAAGCAGTGCCATCAGCTCGCTGAACTGCAATCTGAGACGTAACAGCTCGCGGGTTTGCTGCCAGTCGGCGACCAAGGTGTTGAGTCTGTCATAAAAGAGGGCGTCTGAGCTCAATTGCTCGATGAGATCCGGGCAGTTGCAGGCACGCATCAAATGTAACAGATGGCCGCTTTTCTGCTGATTACAGGCGAGAAACTCCAATAAAATCAGGTCGAGCTTCTCCTGTTGAAACGGAGCATGTTCGATCAAGTAATGGAGTTCCGCTGCCAGTTTATAGCACAGGCTATCATCCCGTATCAGTTGCTGCAGATTGGCGTTCATCGGCCTGCTTCATGTAATAAAACCAGATTACTGAAAGCAGGGTAGCAGCAGGGCGATGGAAAAATTGTGATCTCGATCAGGGTAAAACCTCTGCTAAGCAATGGCTTTTCTTAATGATTACAGATGTTACAGATGAGCAACAGCGGGAGAGAGAAATTGACTTCACTTTTACCTGTAAAAGGCAAATCAGCTTGTCTGCTCAGTTGCCTCTGTGCTAGTATTCGCCCGCTTTATATGAAGGCCGCTATTGGTCGAAAATAGTGGCCAGTTATTGACTATCAAAAGAGTATTATTATATGTCTTACACTATTCCAGCACAAACCCGCACTGAGATTGGGAAAGGTTCGAGCCGCCGCCTGCGTCGTGACGGGAAAGTTCCAGCCGTTATCTATGGCGCCGGCAAAGAAGCCGTTGCTATTGTGTTCGAGCACAAAGATATCATCAACATCCAAACCAACGATGACTTCTACACCAGCGATCTGACCATAGTTCTGGACGGTAAAGAAGTTAAAGTACGCGCTCAGGCTATGCAGCGTCACGCGTTCAAGCCAATGATCGAGCACGTAGACTTCGTTTACGCTTAATCGATAATTGGATGTTGAAAAGCGCCCTCAGGGCGCTTTTTTTATGTCTGCATTTTGGGTTTGGAGCTGCAGGGACAGCTAGTTAGGCTTTAAGTCGCATTTTATGTCCAGGCCGGATGGGATAAGTAGCGGATGCCCGCAAGGCTGACATCCGCTACCATGAGTGTTTACAGCTTAAAGATCAAAGCTGTAGTAGATATCCAGTGACTGGCCCAGAGTGCCGGATACACTTTCCAGATAGAGCTGCGACAACAGATAGTAGCGTACCGTCATTTCATAACCCGGATTGAATACACCGACACCGTATTTGATCATCAAATCTTTGCCAATATAGCCGCTGATGGCGACTTTACCATCATCATTGGTATCCAACTGCACATTGGAGAAGCCAAACATCTCCACCAGGCCGGCCGCCGTGTCGCCCAGGCTGGAAATGGCGCCGCCATCGACCTGGGAGCTAAGCGACAGCGCTGCGCCCATCATCAGTGAGTTGTTCTGCTCATTGCCGGAGCCAAAACCTTTACCCTGAACAATATAGGAGAGGATTTCGGCCTGCTCCTTGGCGGGGTTGGAAAACAGGGTCACTATTGGTTTGTTGGGAGTGCCTGTAATACGTACCCCGGCGGTGACATCTTCATCGCGGATCTCCCGGATAGCCTCGATATTGAGGTTGGGGATTTGCATAGGCCCAACAAACTGCACCGCACCTGTGGCAATTTTCAGCGTCTGCCCCATGAATTTATAGCTGCCGTTAACTACCTTGATATCACCAAAGAGTTGCGGCGGCTTCTGCGGCGATTGCTGCATCCGTAAGGTACCCACCAACATCCCTTTGAGACCCATACCATCGATAGCCAGCTTATCACCGACATCAATATTCAGATCGGCGCTCAAAGCCATGGGGGATGCCTTGGCCTCCTGCTCGGAAATAGAGTCGCTGAATACCACATCGGATGATACGCTCACCCCTCCGGCCGGCAGTTGCACCACCTTGATATTGCCGGAGAGCACCTTGACCTCACCCTTGATATCGAGCGCGTCCGGGCTGAAATGCAGTTGAATATCCGGGCTGACATTGACAATTGCCAGTGGTGGTTGAATGACACCGAGTTCTTGTCCCTTGAGCTGGATATCACCGCTGAATTGTCCTTCAGGCCAACGCAGTTGACCGCTGAGGTTCGCCTGGCCGCTGCCCATCATCCACTGGCCCTGGAGCTCGGCGGTTTGGCCGGCAAAGGCCATATCCAGTGATATCTGCTCCAGTCTAGTGGGGTTGACTGTACTGGCCAGGGCTCCATCGCGTAGGTTAAGTTGACCACTGAGCTCTGGGTTGTTGAGGCTGCCAGCCAACTTCAGATTGGCGCCGAGTAAACCCTCAATGGTTTCAAGTTGTGGCATGAACTGGCCAAGCAGTTGTAGATTGATTTTTTCAATATTGACGTAACCACTGAGGCTGCGATCCGGAGTGACCTTGATATCCAGCTGGCTTTCCCAGCGGGCAAGAGCATCGGAATTGAACAGAATATGGCTTCTCAGCGCATCATCATCCAGGGTGGCGTTGAGTTTCAACGCCTGATAGTCGACGCTGGCACTGGCTTGCTGTTTGCGTTTAAGGCTGACTTTCCCGGGAGCCAACTGGAAGTCGAGCTTACCCTGCGGACGTGCGCCGGGTTTCCAGGCGATGGCGGCATCCATCAAGGCATCACCCTGCCAGCTGAACTGCTCGGGTAACAGCTTGGCGAGCAGTTGCCCGGGTTGCCCCTGATAATGCAACTTGGCTTCACCCTTGTCACTGAGGCTGACATTATCGGTCAGGCAGAGTCTGCTGGATGGGTGACTCAAACAAAAGCCACTGAGTTCACCACGGTTCTGCTTGAGATCCCAGTTCAGTGACACTGTTTGTTCAAGCTGCCACAGCCCCAGAATGGATCCCAAGTTGAATTTGCTGAGTTCCACCTTGGCCTTTTGTTTGGCGAGATCCAGCTTGCTGTGGATGGCAGTATCCAGCTGCAGATCGCCCTCGGTTTCCAGCCCCAGTTTCTGTTGCTGTTCATTACCTTTGGCTCTGAGAGTGATGCCATCGAGATGAATACCTGCGCCGTCAAATTCACCTGTCTTCAGCGATAGGGCAAACTCATGCAGATCCAGCGGTGCATAGAGCGCCTTGAGTTGACTGCCGCTGAGTTTGAGATCGCCAAATCTGATGCTCTGGGTATTGGCCTTGAGCTGTACCTGCGGGTGTTTGGCATCGCCCACCACCTGGATATCTGCCGTCAAAGCACCGAAAGCCTCGGGATGCCAGAGATTGAAATCGGGCACGTCCAGCGTGGCACTGAGATCCCATTGCTCTTTGGCGCTGCCGGAAAGGTCCAGGCGGGTATTGAGCGCCCGCAGCGATAATCCCTGGCTGCTGAGCTGCAGCGAATCATCTATATCCAGATCGCCAGTCAGTTCAAAGGGCAGGCGGTCCAATGAGCCCTGAAGTTGGGTCTGCTTCAGACTCACTCGCCACTTGCTATCCTGCCAGCGACCACTGCTGGCCAGCTGTCCGCTGATATCGCTGGACGGGATCACCGGCGTATCTTCCGCCAGACTTTCTTCAGATTTGCCCTCGTCAGCTTGGCTTTGTGCACTTGTTGCCTCGTTGTCACTCTTACGCTTGTTGTGGGCAACTTGGCTATTTTGGTCTTTTTCCTTAGCAGCTTCTTCGGTAGAAGGCAGGGTTATTGCGCCGCTGTTGAAGTGTGAAAGCGCAAGATTTGCATCCCAGGCGATGCCATCGGCGTAATCCAGCGTACCCTGGAGTACAAGTTTACCGGCGCTGCTGTCACTGCTGAACTCTTCAATCTTGAGTCTTTGGCCTTGATGCGCCAGGCGGGTATTGAGGCTGAGCTCAGGGTAGAAGGGAGTGCTTATCTGAGCGACCACACTGGCGGCCTGTTGCTTGAGGCTGCCGCGGCTTTCCAACGCCAGTCCGCTGACACTGTACTGAGCCAGATCAAAGGGCCAATGCAGTTCCCCTTCTGAGATGTTTACTGAATAGGGCAGTTCAGGGTTGGCGAGATTGACGCTGGCATTGAGTGCCAGGCTCTGCTCGCCACTGAGTTTGGCCTTGAGCTGCAAGTCGCTGAAATCTCCCTTGAGGGCGAGATCCAGCTGTTGCTGCTCGAGTCCCGGTAGTTCAGGTAAACGCTGTAACTCCAGTTGTACCGTCAGTGCCATGGGCCAATGTTTATCCAGAGTCAGTTCACCTTCCAGCGACAGACTGGCATCTGTGTGTTTGGCATAAAACTCGTTGACCCGCAGCTCGGCGCCAATGTAGCTGGCGCTGAGACGCAGTTCCTCAAACCTGTCATCCCGCCCCATGATCTGCAGGCGCGAGTCCTTTAGCTCGGCATGCTTTAAATAGATGGGGAAGGGCATGGCAACGTTTGGCATCTGCGCCAGCACCCATTCATCAGTCTCACTCTTTGGTGCCGCTTTTTGTTGCTTGGCCGCTGCGGCTGATTTGTCTTTGTCTGTCGCTTGCGCTTCTGCCGCATTAGCCTCAGGGATCAGCACGCTGAGTCCGCGACTTTCAAGCTGGATGATCTGCAAACCACTTTCCTGCCAATTGGCTGCTGTATTCAATGCCGCAGCACCAAAATGCATCTCATCGACCCGCACTTGAATATCCGTGAGGCTTGCTTGCTTCAGGCTGATGCCAAAGGGCAGTACCAGTTCTCCCGAGCTTGGCGCTTCTTCCTCTGTGGCGGAATCTGAGGCAAAGGCCTGGGTGTCTATGGCGACCCGGGTTGTTGTCAACTCCAGGGCGTCGACACATAACTGCTTTTGCAAAAGGCAGGCAGGCTGCCAGGCAAGGGTAACGGCGTCTGCATCGACACTGATGCCGTCCATCTGCCAGTGTACCTGTTTGAGTTGCAGCTCCCGGTTCAGGGTGCCGGAAGCATATTCCAGCTCAAGATCCGGCACCAGAGCACTGGCAAGAAATACCGCTAAATGGCTCCCGGGTGCCGTGCCCAGCAAGAGTGCCAACAGCACCAGCAAGCCGAGCGGGATATACAAAAGTGTGCGGGTGAACCAACTCAAGGACTTGAGCCACAGGGGGCGCGTCTTTTTCGCCACTTGCTTGCTGCTTGGGTTGGGTTCCTGTGGCATTGGGGCTTGGCTCATAATTCTGTCCCCATGGTCAGGTGAATACGCCAGGGCCTGTCTTCGGCATCGGATTCGTGCAGGCCAAAGCCCACATCCAGTTTGATGGGGCCTATGGGGGATATCCAGTGAATACCACCGCCCACGGAAACCACAGGTTCAAATTGACTGACATCAAAGGCGTTACCTGCGTCGACAAAGGTACCGAGCCGCCAGCTTGGGGTTAGGTAGTATTGATACTCCAGGCTACCGACCGCCAGATAGCGGCCACCGACCACTTCCCGTGAAAGGCCACCCTGATCATTGGTGTAATCCAAGTGAGGCCCAAGTTCCTGATAGCTGTAACCACGAATACTCTGATCGCCACCGGCGAAGTAACGCAGCGACGGCGGGATCAAGGCCAGATCGCCTTCGGCCGCCAGGTTGACCCCGAGATCGAGACGGGAAACAAATCTGTGCTTTTCAAAGAAAGTCTCAATCCATTTGAATTTGGCCTGCATCCGAGTCAGGCGGATTTCTGAACCCAGTGAAGGATCGGCATATTCAATACTGTAAAGTTGCCGGAAACCCGACTTGGGATCCAGGCTGTTATCGCCGCGTATGGTCTTGGACAGCGTGGTACCAAACAGCAAAAATCCAGGATCATAATCAATATCCGACTGGGTGTAGCTTTCCTGAATCGCTTCCAGCGAGTAGCTCAGTAGCCAACCGTTATGCAGGCGTTTGCTGCGGCCAACCCCGAGAAGCTTCTTGGTCGATTCCAACTGACCTGTATTGCTAAAGTCCCTGTCCTCAGGAACATAGTCCTGAGTTACGCCGTATTTGTCCCTCAGCAGACCGACGCGGATCTTGAGCTGATCATCCAAAGGATGAGTCAGGGGAATAGTATAGGTAGAGAGGAATTTGGGTCTGTCTCTCGACCACTCTATGCTGGTCTCCTGGGAATGGCCGTAACTGTTAATCTGCGGGGTGCGCCAGGTCACCCGGACCCTGGGATCCAGGCTGCTGTCTGTGCTGGAGCCGATGTCGGCACCCAGACCCAGCTCAATGGAGTGATCCGGTCTTGGGGTCAATTCGACCCGTACCGGGATGCTGTCTTCTGTCAACTTGTCGATTTGGGGCAACACCTTGATATTGGCAAAATAGCCGGTATCCAGCAGCTCCTGATTGAGCCGCGTGAGCTTGCGGGTACTGTAGGGCGCGCCGGGCTTGAACGGCAACAAGTCATCGAGCAACTGCGGCTGCAGGCTGTGGCCTTCAAAGCTTACTTCGCCAAATTGGTAACGCTTGCCCGAGTCAAAATACAGGTTGAACTGTGCCAGATTGAGGTCGCGATTAACGCGGATCTCTGATTTTTGATAATGGCCATCAAAATAGCCCCGGGCCAGCGCCAGCGAAATAAGCTGCGACTTTATCTGTTCATAATCGCCGTGGTTGAGGGGATCGCCGGGTTTGACCTTGACCTGACTGAGCCAGCGGTTGATCCAGGGGTCGTTGAGTACTTCGCCTTCGAGGCGGATATCGACCCACTGCAGACGGGTAACTTCTCCCGGAGTGATAGTGAGCTTGAGCTCCCACGGCCCTTGTTCGCTTTCCTTGAGCTCTTGTTCCAACTTGCCATGGTAATAACCCATGGATTCCAGCGCGGCCTCAACGCTGTCGCTGACATTAAATAGATAGGCACGGCGCTGCACCTTGGACTCCGGAAAGTTGCCCAAGTGTGCGCGGATATTTTTCTCAAGCTCGCCCGAAACCCCTTCAATGCGGAGATTAAGCAGAGGATCATCGGCGGCCACTACCTGGGGGCTTGCCAGCATGATCGACGCAAAACTCAGGATATACGCGGGAAAGCGACTGTATTTGGTCAAGGAAATCAGAACTTTTGCTTAGCGTAACATTGCTGCTATTGTCGCCTCTGATCTTGGCTCAGGCAAGTAACAGATTGCCATCCAGGCATAAAATGGTTACAAAGGCAGCAGTCGTTAATATGGAAGCAATACAATGAAAACAAAAATAAAAACTCTTGCCCTGAGCCTGGGACTCCTGTTACCTGGGTTGCTGCCGGCCTGGGCGGCCGAGGCTCCTTTTGCGATTGCCATTCATGGTGGCGCCGGCACTATTTCCAAGGCGGCCTTGACTGAAGAGCAGCAAAAAGCCTACCGCGACAAGCTGACTGAAGCCGTCAATGCCGGTTATAAGGTGCTGGATAAGGGCGGCGCCAGCATGGAGGCGGTGCAGGCTGCCATCAGAGTGCTGGAAGACAGTCCCTTGTTTAATGCCGGAGTCGGCGCAGTGTATACCTTTGATGGTGCTCATGAACTGGATGCCTCCATTATGGACGGCAAGAGCATGAATGCCGGTGCAGTGGCCGGGGTTAAACATATACGTCATCCAATCGATCTCGCCAGAGCCGTGATGGACAAGTCAGAGCATGTGATGCTCTCGGGGGCGGGCGCCGAGGAGTTCGCCCTGACGTTGGGAATGGAGCTGGTGCCCGGCAATCGCTTTGACAGCGAAGCGCGCTATCAGCAGCTTCTCGATGCTAAGGCCAAAATCAACGCCGCCGAAGCCAATAAAGACTTTCAGGCGCGTCTTAGTCCTCTGGATCTTGATTACAAGTTCGGTACCGTTGGCGCAGTGGCATTGGATAAGCAGGGCAACCTGGCAGCCGGGACCTCGACCGGCGGCATGACAGCCAAACGTTATGGCCGCATCGGTGATTCACCTGTAATAGGTGCCGGCACTTATGCCGAGAACGGTGTCTGCGCCGTTTCGGCGACCGGCCACGGTGAGTACTTTATCCGTTTCCATGTGGCCGGCGATATCTGCGCCAGGGCCAAGTATCAGCAAAAATCGATTTTGCAGGCTGCCGATGAAGTGATCAACCAGCGGCTGATCTCTGCCGGCGGCAGTGGCGGGGTGATTGCCATTGACCAAAGGGGCAATGTGGCAACGCCGTTCAATACGGAAGGTATGTACCGTGCCTGGCGCAAGAGCAATCAAGCGGCGGAAGTGATGATCTGGCGGGATAACTAAAATTTTGGATTGAGGCAATCGCTGCTGCCTTGAACCCCAAGGGCAAAATATTGGCTACACTGAACAATGAAGCCGTTTTGAACTTGGGGAAAGCTATGGATTCGATAAAAATACGTGATCATATGGACCGTCAGCCTGTGCTGCTGAAGGCGGATATGTCGATAGCCACTGCGGTGGAAAAACTGCTTGAGGCCAATAAGGGCGGGGCTCCCGTGGTGGATGCAGCAGGAAGCCTGGTGGGCTTTTTGTCACAGCAAGACTGCATGGCCGCCATGCTCAAGAGCAGTTATCACTGCGATTTGACCGCCGTGGTGCGCGACTGCATGCGCGCCGATGTTCTTTGGGTCAGGCCGGATGACAGCATATTACAGCTGGCCGAGCAGATGCTGGGGCAGAAACCGAAAATATACCCAGTGGTGGAAGATGGCCGGGTGGTGGGAACCATCAACCGTACCAATGTGCTCAAGGCCATGAACATCTATATGCAGCAGTGTTATTTGACTCCGGCCTGACAACAACGCTTGATTTGACTGAAATTTGGGCGTTATCAGTCAGTAAGCATACCCAAGACGGCGTATCCTTGTTAGGATCGCCGTTTTTGATCCCAATGGACACAGGTTTTGAACGCTAAGCTGCACCCACTCTCCCGCGAATATCTGGATCTCTGCTTTCAGGCCGATGCGGCGCGCATTCGCCGCAGCCTGTTCCGCTTGAAAAAAAGCCCCGATACAGAAGCCAAACAGCAAAAACTCGCCGAGCTCAGTGAAGCTGCGGTACAGGCTTATGAAAGGGCGCAGCAAAGGCTGGCAGACAGACCTGTCATCGAGTATCCGGATGAGCTGCCGGTGTCACAAAAGCGCGATGAAATCGCCTCGGCCATCATCAATCATCAGGTGGTGATAGTGGCCGGTGAGACCGGCTCGGGCAAGACCACTCAGCTGCCCAAAATCTGCCTCGACTTGGGGCTTGGCAGCCGTGGTCTGATTGGCCACACTCAGCCCAGGCGGCTGGCGGCCCGCAGTGTGGCCAGCCGGGTTGCCGATGAACTCAAGACAGAGCTGGGTCAGGCGGTGGGTTTTAAGGTTCGTTTCGCCGATGCGGTTTCCCAGGACTCCTATATCAAGTTGATGACAGACGGTATCCTGCTGGCAGAACTGGCATCGGATAAATGGCTCAGTCAGTATGATTGCCTCATCATAGACGAGGCCCATGAGCGCAGTCTCAACATCGACTTTATTCTGGGTTATCTGAAGCAAATTTTGCAAAAACGCCCGGAACTCAAGTTGATCATCACCTCGGCCACCATAGATGTGGAGCGCTTTTCCAGGCATTTTGACAATGCGCCCGTGGTGGAAGTGTCCGGCCGCACCTATCCGGTGGAAACCCGCTATCGCCCCTTGCTGCAGGATGACGACGCCGACTTGGATCTGATGGACGGCATCTTTGCCGCCGTCGATGAACTCTGTCGCGAAGGCCCGGGGGACATTCTGATTTTCATGAACGGCGAGCGCGAAATCCGCGATACCGCCGAGCAGCTGAAAAAGCGTAACCTGCGCGATACCGAGATCTTGCCGCTTTATGCCCGTTTGTCATACGGCGAGCAGTCCAAGGTATTCAAGTCGCATCCAGGGCGGCGCATTGTATTGGCCACCAACGTGGCCGAAACCTCGCTGACTGTGCCCGGGATCCGCTATGTTATCGACCCGGGTACCGCCAGAATAAGTCGCTACAGCTATCGCACCAAGGTGCAGCGTTTGCCGATTGAGCCCATCTCCCAGGCCAGTGCCAATCAACGCCAGGGACGTTGCGGCCGGGTTGGACCGGGGATCTGTATTCGCCTCTATGACGAACAGGACTTTATCAATCGGCCGGAGTTTACCGATCCTGAAATTCTGCGCACCAACCTGGCATCCGTGATCCTGCAGATGTTGGCTATAGGCCTGGGTGACATTGAGGGCTTCCCCTTCATTCAGCCACCGGATCCGCGCCATATCCGCGACGGTTTCCTGCTGCTAGAAGAGTTGCAGGCGGTGAGCAAGCACAAAGGGGCGCTGAAACTGACCCCGCTCGGGCGCAATCTGGCGAAGATCCCGGTCGATCCCCGCTTGGCCCGCATGGTGCTTGAGGCCAACAAGCTGGGTTGTTTGCATGAGGTGATGGTGATTGTCGCCGGGTTATCGATTCAGGATCCCCGCGAGCGGCCACATGAGAAGAAACAGGCCGCCGATGAGGCCCATCGCCGTTTTGCCGATAAAGACTCCGACTTTGTTGCCTGGCTCAATCTGTGGCAGTACCTCAAAGAGCAACAGAAGAGTCTGTCATCCAGCCAGTTCCGCAAGCAGGTGAAGGCCGAGTATCTGGCCTATTTGCGTATTCGCGAATGGCAGGACCTCTATGCCCAGCTGCGTCAGAGTGTGCACGACCTCAAGTGGCGCCTCAATAGTCAGGCCGCCGAATATGAACCACTGCATCAGGCGCTGCTCTCGGGGCTGCTGAGCCATATCGGCTTCAAGGATAAAGACAACGAGTATCTGGGGGCCCGCAACCGGCGCTTCTTTGTGTTTCCCGGCTCGCCGCTGGCCAAGAAGGGCCCCAAGTGGATTATGGCGGCCGAGCTTACCGAAACATCACGCCTGTTCGCCCGTACCTGCGCCCGTATCGATCCTGTATGGCTCGAGTCTCTGGCGGCGCATCTGGTCAAGAAGCAGCACAACGAGCCCCATTTCGAAGCCAAACAGGGCAGTGTGATCGCCCTGGAAAATCAGGTGCTCTATGGCCTCACCATAGTCAACCGCCGCCGGGTACAGTTTGGCCCACTGGAGCCGGTTAAGGCTCGGGAAATCTTTATTCGCTCGGCTCTGGCCGAGGGTGAGCTGCGCTGCTATGAAGCCTTCTTCAAGGCCAACCAGGCGTTGCTCGAAGAGGTGGAAGATCTCGAACACAAATCGCGGCGGCGCGACATTCTGGTGGATATTGATGCCTTATTCGCCTTCTACGATGAACGCATTCCACAAGGGATATACAACCAGCCCAAATTCAACACCTGGTGGAAACAGGCCAAAAAAGAGACCCCTGAGCTGCTCAATTTCAGCCGCGAACTCTTGATGCAAAGGGATGACACCCATGTATCGGCATTGGACTTCCCCGACAGCTGGCTGCGGGGCAATCTCAGCCTCAAGCTGAGTTACCATTTTGAACCGGCAGCCGAGGATGACGGCGTCTCTGTGCTTATTCCGGTGGCGCTGCTCAATCAGTTGGATGAAACCGATTTTGACTGGCAGGTGCCGGGACTCAGAGAGGAGAAGTGTGTTGCGCTGATCAAGTCCTTGCCCAAACCGCTGCGGCGCAATTTTGTGCCGGCGCCGGATTATGCCCGCGCCTGTGTGCAGGCGATGGAACCTTTTGCCCAGCCCCTGTTACCCTCCCTGTGCAAACAGCTGCTGAGAATGAGTGGCACCCGTGTCAATCCGGAGGATTTCGATCTCAACGCCATTGCCGACCATCTGAAGATGAACTTCAAGGTGGAAGACGATAAGGGCAAACTCCTGGCTCAGAGCCGGGATCTCGACAGCCTCAAGGCATCATTGCAGGGGCAGGTGAACCAAGCGATACGCAAGGTTGCCGACAAGGGTATAGAGCAAAACGCCCTGACCGAATGGAGCTTTGGCGACCTGCCAAAAGAATATCAAAGCCGCAAAGGCAGCTATGAGGTGAAGGCGTTCTCCGCCTTGGTGGATGCCGGCGATACAGTTTCTATCAAATTATTTGATGACGAACAGCAGGCGCTTTCCCAACACAGACAAGGGCTGAGAAAGCTGCTGCTTATCAATATTCCGTCGCCGGTGAAACATCTACAGCAGGCCTTGCCCAACAAGGCCAAACTGGCGATGTATTTCAATCCGTTCGGCCAGGTGCAGATACTGATAGATGACATTATTGCCGCGGCAATTCAGCAGCTTTTAGATGAGCAGCAGTTGGATGTCCGAAGCGCCGATGATTTTGTCAAAGCCAAGGAGATAGTCAGGGCCGAGCTCAATGAAACCGCAGCGGCCATCGCCCTTAAGGTGGAGCAGATTTTGACTTTGCACCAGAAGATCCGTAAGCGTCTCAAGGGCAAAATCAGCCTGGATATCGCCTTTGCCATGAGTGATATTCAAAGCCAATTGGACGCCCTGGTGTTCAAGGGATTTGTTGAAGCTTCCGGTTGGCGCCGTCTTGGCGATCTGATCCGCTATCTCAAGGCGATTGAGCTGCGCCTGGACAAGCTGCCGGTGGAGCCCAACCGTGACCGTTTGCACCTGCACAGCATTCACAACGCCGAGACAGAGTTCAAGGCCGCGCTTGCCAAGGCGCCGCGTAGCCAGGCGGTACCGGAGGCGCTGGCCGAGGTGCGCTGGATGCTGGAAGAGTACAGGGTCAGCTGTTTTGCCCAGAGTCTGGGCACTGCTTATCCGATATCGGAAAAGCGCATCCTCAACCAGTTGCAGCAGTTTTAACTGGACAGCTGCAGCTGGCTCCTAAAGTGGATGCGATAAAAACCAGGCGGGCCCAGAGCACAGCCAGAGTACACACAGTGCCTGCTGGTGCCCGCCTGGTAAACGGCCATATTTCCCACCGCGGCTATTGTTCACCTTGCTGCTCAATAGCCGAAGTTTGCAGCCTTGGACCAATGTTTTTTCACTTCAGTCTCGATGAAGGCTTGCTTCTCCTCGGTCAGCTTCTCCAGCTCTACGCCTATGGCAGCCTGCGCCTTGGCCTTGGTACTGTAGTCCGGATAATCGACTCGGGTGACGCCAAGTTCGGCATTCAGCTTGCTCAATATCTCTCTGGCAGCGCGGATCTGCTCTAAGCCCTTCTCCAGCAAGGCTTCACCCTCTTTGGCGTTGTGGGCGTGAATACCGTGGGATGACATGGCAAAGTCCCAGCGCCACTGTGCATGTCGTATCCCCATGATGGCATAGCCTATCTGTTGCCATTGGGCCCCTGCCTTCCAGGCGGCGCCGGCTTCATAATGGGCCTTGATAAGCAGTTCCTGCAACTGCTGCGCCTTGGCTTCCAGCAGCGCCTTGTTGTCGGTAATCAGCTGGGTAATTTGCTGCTGACTCTGGTGACAACTGCTGCATTTGGCCGCTTCAAAGTCCGGCAGATGGTTGGTTATCTTGTGGTTGGTGAAAGATTTGCCGTCGGCGCTGGTTTCCTGGGTCATATGACAGGTGACACAACTGATACCAGCCTTGGCGTGGGCGCTGCGATTCCAATGTTCAAACTCGGGATGGCGCGCCTTCACCAGCGGCGTTCTCGATACCGGGTGCACCCACTCGAAAAACTGCCGGGCATCATAATACTTTTCTATCTCATCGGCGCTGTTGCCGAAGATCCAGGGGATATTGACCTTGTCCTGACGCTCAGGCTGGAAGTAATAAGTGACATGGCATTGGCCGCAAACCTGTGATTGCTGCATCGACTGATTTTGTTCACCAAAGGGTTTGTGCACTTTGGCCATGGCGTCCTGGGCATGAGGTCTTGGCAGTGTCAGTTCAGCTGAGCCCTGGGTATGGCAATCGGAGCAGTACACAGGGTTTTGGATTTCCGGACCCAGCTCGGCAAAGCTCTTGGCCGAGAAGCCTTCGACGCCCAGCTCTTTCATCAGCCTGGGCGCATCCGGCGTCTTGCAGGTCCAACAGCTGGCCGACAGGGCTGTTTCACCAGCCTTGGGGCTAACACCACTGCGCAGACTGTGACTGACATCGGCGACGGCAAAGTGGTGCCCTCTGGGGCTATGGTACTCCTTGGCATAAGCCGAGCCGGCCCAGAGGATGACGCTGGCGGGGTTTTTCTCAAGCATATCTTCCCGCTGCAGTTCTTCGGCGGTTTGGGCCCAGGTCTGATATTGCAGGCTCGATGTTTTGTCTGCTGCGACAACAGAAAATGACAGGCTCAGGCTGAGCAAAATGGGGAGTGTGGCAGCAGAGTGGGGGAAGGGATTCACTAAAGGCTCTCCTTGGTTGGGCGACGTACAATCAGGCGTGTGAAATCTGCCCTGAAATTAAAAGATTTAACTAAAATGCATGATAATGCTAAGGTTCCAAACCAGTTGCTGCAACTGCAAGATACTGTTTTTACTGAGTTCTGTGACATAGAACAGGATTCTGTTTCGCCCTTGATTGCCGATCTATGCTTTTAAAGCCTGCCCCGGCTGGGCTCTACTCCCTAATGGATATTTTGCTCATTTCGTTGGTTTTTTGACCGCTATTTATTGGCGAAATAGCCACTTCTTTGCTGTATTTCATGTAAGCCTGAATAGCTAAAAACGGAAAATGTCGAAATTACAATCGATTGAGACGGTTGAAAGCTGTGATATCCGTCTTTTGCTGGCTATTTATATGATCCAGATCAACGGCATCAGGTGTTTACCAACTTGGGGGTATACAGTTTGTTAACACTTTGCCTTTATGATCGAAACCGAAAAACAAGTTGCATTTCAAAGGCGGCTTTAATCTGCCTGGCTTGGCGGCCGTTGCCCTGGAACAGCACAGCAGCAAGCCATCTTCATAGCGCCTAGGGAGGAGCCATGAGCGAGACACCGAGTACTGATGAAAAACGTCTGGAGCTGAAGATATTTATCTTCCTGACGGTTTTTTTGGCACCCCTGCTGTCGGTTTTACTGGTCAGCGGTCTGGGCTTTGCCATCTGGTTCAGCCAAATTTTAACCGGTCCACCGGGAGCCGGTTAACGCCAGCATAACGAGAGTCCTTAAAACAGGGGAACGAGATGAGTAGGGAACTGCATGTCAGCAGCCTGATCCTTCAGGTGATGCCACCCAAGATGGCCAGCGTTCGTCAGCAAATTCTGTCATTCGGCAATGCCGAGTTGTCGGTTAACGATGAAAGCAAGCTGGTTGTGGTGCTGGAAGGCCCGACCGAACAGGCGATCCTCGCCACCATGGACAAGATCAATGCCCTCAAGGGCGTGATCTCCACCGCTATGGTGTATCACCAGTGTGAACAGCTCGAAGAGGAAGAGCAATGAAAATGAACAGACGCGAATTCATGAAGGCCAATGCCGCCATGGCGGCAGCCGGGGTCGCCGGATTGGCTTTACCTGCCACCGCCAGCAACCTGATCACCAGTTCAGAACACACCCAGTTAGATTGGAACAAGGCGCCGTGCCGCTTTTGCGGTACTGGCTGCTCTGTGATGGTGGCCACCCGCGAAGGCCGGGTCGTGGCGACCCATGGCGATGCCAACAGTGAGGTCAACCGCGGCCTCAACTGCATTAAAGGCTACTTCCTGTCGAAGATCATGTATGGCCATGACAGGCTGCAGACTCCCATGCTGCGGATGACAGACGGCAAATACGACAAGCATGGTGAATTTACCCCTATCAGTTGGGATCAGGCCTTTGACATTATGGCCGAGAAGTGGAAGCACACCATCAAGACCAAAGGGCCGACGGCGGTGGGCATGTTTGGTTCAGGTCAGTGGACGGTTTGGGAAGGTTATGCCGCTTCCAAGCTGATGAAGGCGGGTTTCGGCTCCAATAATATCGATCCTAACGCCCGTCACTGTATGGCCTCGGCCGTGGGCGGTTTTATGCGTACCTTTGGCATGGACGAGCCCATGGGCTGCTACAACGATATTGAAGCTGCCGACGCCTTTGTGCTTTGGGGCTCCAACATGGCCGAGATGCACCCAATCCTCTGGAGCCGGGTCACAGACAGACGCCTTAGCGCGCCACATGTAAAAGTCTCTGTGATGTCCACCTTCGAGCACAGAAGCTTTGATTTGGCCGACTTGCCGATTGTCTTCACGCCGCAAACCGATCTGGCCATTCTCAACTATGTCGCCAACTACATCATCAGTAATGACAAGGTTAATTGGGACTTCGTCAACAAGCATGTGAACTTCCGCAGAGGTACAACCGATATCGGCTATGGCCTGCGGCCCTCACATCCGTTGCAGCAAAAAGCCAAGAACGTGGCCACCGCCGGTGAATCGACCCCAATGGACTTCGATCAGTTCAAGGCGTTTGTCGCCGATTACAGCCTGGAGAAGGTCAGCAAGCTCTCGGGCGTACCCGAACATAAATTGCTGGAGCTGGCGAAACTCTACGCCGATCCCGAGGTGAAGGTGACCTCCTTCTGGACCATGGGCTTTAACCAGCATACCCGCGGGGTTTGGTGTAACAACCTTATCTACAATATCCATTTGCTGACCGGCAAAATAGCCACCCCGGGCAACAGTCCGTTTTCACTCACAGGTCAACCTTCAGCCTGCGGTACTGCGCGGGAAGTGGGCACCTTCTCCCATCGCTTGCCGGCGGATCTGGTGGTGAATAATCCAGAGCACCGCAAGATTGCCGAGACCATCTGGAAAATCCCTTCCGGGATTATTCCGCCCAAGCCAGGCTACCACGCGGTAGAGCAGAACCGGCGCCTGAAAGATGGCGATCTCAACTGCTACTGGGTGCAGGTGAATAACAATATGCAGGCCGGCCCCAATATCAACGAAGAAGGCTTGCCCGGATACCGTAACCCGGAAAACTTTATTGTGGTGTCCGATGCTTACCCAACGGTTACCACCCAGGCCGCGGATCTCATTTTGCCCACTGCCATGTGGGTGGAGAAAGAGGGCGCCTATGGTAACGCCGAGCGCCGCACCCAGTTCTGGCACCAGTTGGTGACAGCGCCCGGACAGTCGCGCTCTGATCTCTGGCAGTTGCTGGAGTTCTCCAAGCGCTTTACCACAGACGAAGTCTGGTCCGAGGCTGTGTTGGCGGCCAATCCTGAATACAAGGGCAAGACCTTGTATGAAGTGCTGTACCAGAACGGCAATGTTGACAAGTTTCCTCTCAGTGAAAGCGATAACAAGTACCTGAACGACGAGGCCAAGCACTTTGGTTTCTATATACAAAAGGGGCTTTTTGAAGAATACGCCACCTTTGGCCGTGGTCACGGTCACGACTTGGCTCCCTTTGAAATGTACCACCAGGCCCATGGTTTGCGCTGGCCTGTGGTTGACGGCAAAGAAACCCTCTGGCGCTACCGTGAGGGCTCGGATCCCTACGTTAAACCCGGCAAGGGCTTTGAGTTTTATGGCAAAAAAGACGGCAAGGCGGTTATCTTCGCGCTGCCATACGAGCCGGCGGCAGAATCCCCGGATGCAGAATATGATCTCTGGCTCTCTACCGGGCGGGTGCTGGAACATTGGCACTCAGGCTCCATGACCCAGAGGGTACCCGAGCTCTATCGCGCCTTCCCGGATGCCGTGTGCTTTATGCATCCGGATGATGCCAAAAAACGCGGCCTGCGCCGAGGTGATGAGGTCAAGGTAGTATCCCGTCGCGGCGAGATACTGACCCGGGTGGAAACCCGCGGCCGCAACAAGCCGCCGGTGGGTTTGGTGTTTGTCCCCTGGTTCGATGCCAGTCAGTTGATCAACAAGGTGACTCTGGATGCCACGGATCCGCTGTCCAAGCAGACTGATTTCAAGAAGTGTGCCGTGAAAGTGATGAAGGCCTGAGGAGGATAAGAAGATGAAATCGAATCATACCCTGTTGGCCTTTGCTGCACTGCTGACTGCGCTGTCCGTCAATGCTGCCGGCATTCCCGAGGATAAGGTGGCGACTTTGCGTCAGGCGCCGCTCAATAGCCAGCCGACACCGCCTGTGATGCAGAAGGTGAGAAATACGGACATCAAACAGACCCGTAACTACCCGATGCAACCGCCGGTTATACCGCACAAGATAGACGGCTACCAGCTGGATCTTAAGGTCAACAAGTGCATGTCCTGTCATGCTCGCAGT
The DNA here is from genome assembly GCF_056497865.1 of Shewanella sp. VK101. Taxonomy (NCBI): domain Bacteria; kingdom Pseudomonadati; phylum Pseudomonadota; class Gammaproteobacteria; order Alteromonadales; family Shewanellaceae; genus Shewanella; species Shewanella sp. VK101. Next base: position 2,526,437 of record NZ_CM151402.1, on the reverse strand, counting down.
CGCACCGGCGAATCGCAGGCACCTATGGTGAGCGTGACTCACTATATGGACAGAGACAACAACTTCCTGGCCGAGCTGTCACCCAGACGTTATTTCTGTACCCAGTGCCATGTGCCGCAACTGGACGCCAGATTGATGGTGGAGAATGACTTTGTCGATATGGATCACTTGCTCAAGTCCGGGGCTGAGAACCCATCCAGCCATTAGGAGTCGCTATGTTTGAGAAACTGAAACAGATATGGCGGGTGCTGAACCGGCCCAGTGTTCACTTCAGTCTGGGTTTTCTGACCCTGGGAGGCTTTGTCGCCGGGATCATCTTCTGGGGTGGTTTCAACACTGCCCTGGAAGCCACCAACCAGGAGGCCTTTTGTATCGGTTGCCATGAAATGGAGAACAACGTCTATCAGGAGCTGAAGACCACCATACATTTCACTAACCGCAGCGGGGTGCGGGCGACCTGTCCGGACTGCCACGTTCCCCATAATTGGACCGACAAAATAGCCCGTAAGATGCAGGCTTCCAAGGAGGTTTGGGGCAAGGTGTTCGGCACCATCAATACCCGGGAGAAGTTCGAGTCCAAGCGGCGTGAACTGGCCGAGCATGAGTGGGCCAGACTCAAGGCCAACGACTCGCTGGAGTGTCGAAACTGCCATAACTTCCAGTACATGGACTTCACCCGTCAGTCACAGCGGGCGGCCAATATGCACTCCACCTCGCTGGCAAGCGGAGAGAAGACCTGTATCGACTGCCACAAGGGGATAGCCCATCACCTGCCGGATATGCAGGGAGTGGAAGGCTTCTAAGCCCAAAACTTTGGGCAGAGCCTATTGCTTCATGGAAAAAGCGCACTGGATCCTTCCGGCGCGCTTTTTTATCTGTTAAATCGCCAGTCAAAAACCATGATTAAGCAACGCCTTATTGGCCGCTCTCCTGTTGCCGACTCAGGAGTTTAAGCTCCACTTGATTGCCGTCCGGATCGTAAATATAGATAGAGCGGCTGTATCCCCGGGCGCCATATTTTTCCGAAAAGCCTTCGTGATGCACGCCGTGTTGCTCCAGGTGTTGCAGCACAGAGGCTTCATCCTTGGCGGCAATATTGAGGCAGAAGTGCGCCATATTGAGGCCTAAAGGTTGATCGCTTCTTGGCACCAGATCGATAAGGGCGCTGCCGAATCTCAGTTGCAGCAGGCTAGGGGAATCGAGTCGCCGCTCGGGATGAGCCCCCAGCACTTGGGTATAGAATGCTTCGCTGGTTTCCAGACTGCTGCAGATCAACACCAGATGATCTATATCTATCGCACTGAACATAAGCTCTCCTGCATGCCGTCACGCCCGTTTTCAGCTTAGCAGGATAAAGAACACCCGCGCGAGTGGCGGGTGTAGTTTTGCGTTTGTTTCAGTCCGGCTTGTGCTTGGCTCAACCTGGAACTTTACTGCTGCTTTACTTGAGCGGTTCGCTCAGCTGGCGTCTTATGTTACTCACCAACCACTCGCTGACATCATGGCCATTGTTGCTGAGCATCTTGGGGAACATGGAGATGGGCGTCATGCCCGGGAAGGTATTGATCTCGTTGAGCAGTATCTCGCCTTCATCGGTAAGGAAGAAGTCGATACGCGACAGGTGGGACAGCTTCATGCCCTTAAAGGCGCGAATGGCATAATCGCGTATGGTATCGATTTGCGCTTGGCTCAACTCGGCCTCGACCTTGGTCACCGCATTGCTCTTGGCATCATACTTCTCATCGAAGCTGTAAAAGGTGTTGTTGGCACAGATGATTTCACCCGGCACTGTGGCAATCACTTCACCTTGGTATTCATATACGGCCACTTCCAGCTCCCTGGCTTTGATGGTCTTTTCCACCACCACGTAGGGGGAGTAACTGAAGGCCTGCTCCAGCACAGAAGGGATATCATCGCCGTTGTCCACCCGGTAGCAGCCGACGGATGAACCTTGGGATGCCGCCTTGATAAACAGTGAGCCCCATTCATTCAAGGCCTCACGGCAGCGGGTGTTGGCCGCTTCACCGGCTTCACTGAGAAACAGATAAGGGGTATTGGGGATACCGAGCGCACTGAACCACATCTTGGCTGTGACCTTGTTGAAGCAGTTGCTGCTGGGTTCGGAGCCGCAACCGAAATAGGGCAGGTTGATCAGATTGAAATAGGACTGAATATCACCGGTCTCACCCGGATAGCCGTGAATGCAAGGGATCACATAGTCCACCGGCCAGCTGGGCTCGGCCTCATCGAAGCGCACTTCACGGCGATTAGTCAGCTCGCAAACCTGGCCCTGCTTGGTGTGGTAGTGGCCGTCGGCGTCCAGCTCCAACCTGAGCACTTCCATGTCGGGAATATTTGCCAGGCAACTTTCGATATAGTCAGCCGACATCAAAGAGATACTGTGCTCGGCGGCCCCGCCGCCACAGAGTAACAAGATATGGGTTTTGCTCATGAATTCTCCTGACTGAGCGGCCTGATAAATAACCTTGGCCGATATTATGCCTGCTTAGACAGGCCTTGAGTATAACGGCAGCTGACGCTGGCTCTCATCTGGTTATTTTGCCGCCAGAGCGAAACGGGCCGTATGGCATCTGGCTCGGTTGCTGTTCTCGCTATCGTCCCAGCCAGTCGCGGCCAAAGCCGCCATAGCCATAATCTCTGCCACAATCACTGCCACAGCCTATCGGCCAGCCCCGAGGCCCGGCGCGTGAGGCGACGACAGGCGCCGTCAAACACTGAGCTGTTACCCAAGCAGCAAAAATGTTGTTTGGCGCGGGTAATGGCGGTGTAGATCAGCTCCTTGGTGAGCAGTTGCAGCTGCGCCGGACTCGGGCTTGGCGGCAACACCAAGGCCACAGAATCAAATTCACTGCCCTGGGACTTGTGCACTGTCATGGCAAAACAGGTCTCGTGGCCGGGAAGACGCGCCGGCAACACCTTGAGCACACTGCCGTCGGCCTGAATAAAGTGCGCCAGCAGCCTGTTGCTGTCTCGGTCGGGCAGAATAACGCCGATATCGCCGTTAAACAGCCCCAGGTTGTAATCGTTGCTTTGGATGATCAGCGGCCGGCCCGGATAAAACTCCTGCTGCGGGGCGATCAATCCAGCCTGTTTCAACACTTGCGTCAGTTGCCGATTGATCCCCTCGACACCGAAATCGCCGCCACGGGTGGCGCACAGCAGTCGAAAGCGGTTGTAACGGGCGATGATCTCCTCGGCGCCAATGTCCGGCCTGTGCACCACTTCCAAATAGTCTCGGTAGTGCTCACAGGCCTGGCTGAGAAGCTGAGCCAGCCCCTGCTGCTGTTTACCGATTTCCAGCCACTCAAGCTCTTGATAACCACCATTCCAGGCCTCAGTTATCGCGGCGCCATCACTGAGGTTGACCGCCTTGGCCAGCACGCCTATGCCGGCATCGCCGCGGAACCTGTGGCTGTGACGCAGCATACAAAGATTATTGCCTATGCCGGGGGCGAGATTGACGCAATCGCTGAGGTCAAAGCCGGTGAGCCTTGTCAGTGTTGCGGCAAACTCGGCGCTGTAACGCATGCGCCAGTCCTGCTGGTGGCGCAAACCGGCGCAGATATCGGCGAGCACGGCGCCGGCTTCCACCGAGGCCAGTTGATCCTGATCCCCAAGCAGTATCAATCTGGCATTGGCGGGCAGGGCATCGAGCAGCCGGTCCATCATAGGCAAGTCCACCATGGAGGCTTCATCGACAATCAGCAGATCCAGATGCAGCGGATTGTCTTGGTGATGACGGAATTTGTGCGAGCCGGGGATCACCCCCAACAGGCGATGCACAGTGGCGGCTTCTTCGGGGATCTTGTCTATGGCGCCAAGGTCAAGCTCGGCGGCAAAGGGCATAAGCTCTTTTGCCAGGCGCTGTTTGGAGGCCTTTATCGATTCGGTCAGGCGCGCAGCCGCCTTACCCGTGGGGGCCACCAGACGTATGTTCATCTCACTGCCGAGACACAGGAGCATCAGCAGCTTGGTGACTGTGGTGGTCTTGCCTGTGCCCGGGCCGCCGGTGATCACCGCCAACTGGCGACAATAGGCGGTGGCGGTGGCGACTTTTTGCCAATCGCGTTTGCCGGAATTTTCATTATTAGTTTGAGGTTCACTATCAGCTTGAGCTTCACTATCGGCTTCAGCTGCACCATTAGTCGCTTGGCCAGTATGGCTGACTGGCGGCAAAAACAGGCAATCGAGCGCGCGCCGTACTTCGTCGGTGGCGGGGTATTCAGTGGCGGCCATGGCGGTGAGGCGCCGGGCGACCCGGCACTCAAAATCATAATAGCGTTTGAGGTAGAGGCGGCCAGCGTCGAGGATCAAGGGTTTGTCTTCACCCGGGGCGCCGACGGCGGCAAAATTGGCCACCGCCAGCTCAAGGCTTGCCGGGTCGGTATTGAGGCGCACACTGGGGTGGGGCTCTGCCAGCGGATTATCAAACGCTATGCTCCCCAGTGGCAGGCAGGCGTGCTGCGATGATAACTGGCGGCTCAGCAGGGCGCACAGCAACAGAAATAGCGGCGATGGCTCTTGGTGAATGGCGGCCATCTGCAGCGCAAAGTGGCGGTCGAGCGCCGTCAGCAGCCGCTGCTCTTCCCATTGCTTGAGCAGCGCAGTAACAGCTTGGCTGCTTTGCAGTATTGATGGGCTATCTGTCATAGACTCAACTCCAACTGAGGGGTGCTCGAGGGCGATTCGCCCTTGAGTAAGGCATCCAGGGCCAGGATCACCGCTTCATTCGGCCTGTCCACAAACACCCCGGCGCCGGGATGAGCCGCTGACATGCCCCGTAAAAACAGATAACAGCAGCCGCCGAAATGGCTTTGATAACAATAGTCCGGCAGTTTGAGGCTCAGGTATCTGTGCAGTGCCAGGCTGTAGAGCAGGTACTGGAGATCGTATCTGTGCTCGCTGATAGCGGCGGCCATCTTGTCCTGGCGGTAATCGCTGAAATCGTCCCCAAGATGGTTGGATTTATAATCGGCAATATAGAAACGGCCCTGATATTCAAAGGTAAGATCGATAAACCCCTTGAGCATGCCCTTGAAGGCATCGAAGCGCAGTTCACCGCCATAACCGTGCTTGGCCAGCAAGCGACTGAGCTCGGTATCGATAAGCTGGGTATCGCCGCCAAGGGGCAGATAAAACTCCATCTCCACCAGCTTTTGGCGCTTGCTGAGGTCGCCCAGGCGCAGACTCTGCCCCTGAGGCAGAGCGATGTCGGCGTGAAGCAGATCCCGATACCAGTCATAAAGCACATCTTGCCAATCGCTGTCGATGCCGTATTGCTGCATCGCCTGGGGCAGATGCAGCAAGAGTTCCTCCTCGGCCTGGGTAAAGTCGATTTTCTCCAGCACCAGGTGCATAAAAGAACCGGCATTGGCGCCGCGCTCGAAGCTGAAGCGGTTGGCCTGCAAGACATCCTGTGGTTCATAGACAGAGGCTGGCTCGATTTCAAACTCCTCATCACCGGCGCCCGGCAACACCCGCTCGTGGGGCAGATGTTTGACCAGGCCGGAATAGCTGCCGACCCGCCAGGGCGCGCCTTGACGCATCGCCGGCACCTGGGCACAAAGTGGGCTTTGGGAATGGTTTTCAGTGCCTTGAAGGCGACTTGGGTCTGCATCGCCTATCCCGGTCAAGGAGATGGCCTCGCAAACAAGGGATGCGGCGGCGCTTTGCAACCTGTCGCCGTCACAGTCCTTGTCTTCAATGCCGAGCAGATAGCCTATGGCTGTGTCTTTCAAAAAGCTGTTGATGCCCGTCTTGTTCATGCGGCAGTGGTTGGCCAGCCCCAGATAACAGCGATATACGGGCCGGGTCAGCGCCACATACAAGAGGCGCAGATCTTCGGCCAGCGTCTCGCGTTTACAGGCTTCCCAGCCTTCGTCACTGGCGTCCAGATCCCAGACTAATTGATTGTCTTTGTGGTACAGCATGGGCGAGGGGCGGCGACTGCCGTCGCGGGCCAAACTGACAAAGGGGATGAAGCACACAGGATATTCCAGCCCCTTACTCTTGTGGATGGTGACTATCTGCACCAGGTTTTGCTCACTGGCGAGCCTCAGTTGCTGCTCTTCACGGCTCTGGCCGGAGAGCAGTTCCTGCTCAAACCAGTTGACCAGGGCGCTCATGCCTTCGAGCTCGGTAGATTTTTGCTGTAGCAGTTCCGCCAGATGACGAAAATCGGTGAGGCGCCGCTCGGCGTTGGCCTCTCGGCCAAGCCGTTCCAGCAGCTGCCAGTGATCAGCGAGATTGAGCAGTGCCGGCATGATGCCGCGGCGGCTCCAGAGCTCATGCAGTGACATGAAGGTATCGAGCACCTCGGCGCGCAGTGTCTCAGATTGGTTGAACTCATGGATCTTATTGGCGCTGAAGCCCAGCAAGCGGCAGGCCAGTGCCGAGCGAATCGCCCGTTCATCCCTGGGGCTGGCGAGCGCCTTGAGGATAAGGGCGATTTCCCGCGCTTCCTCAGTGCCCATTACCGAGTCGCGGCTGAGGAACACGGCGCCGATTTGGCGACTATTGAGCGCTTGTTGCATGACGGCGGCTTCATTTCTGTCGCGCACCAAAATGGCGATATCCCGGGCGCGCAGCGGCTGCTCACTGCCGGTGAGGCGGCACTCGCCGCGGTTGGCGGCATTGAGCAGGCGCACGATTTCGGCGGCGGTATCTTCGGCCAGCAGTTTACGGGCCTGGGTCTTGTTGAGGCCTTTGTCCGGATCTTCCTTGAGCAGCCTGAGCTGCAGCGCCGCCGAGTCTGCGCCGGGCGCGAGCAGCTGTTTACTGCCAGCGTCATTGGCCTTGACCGGCTCGAACGGGATGGCGTCGCTGATAAAAGGGTCGTTGCGACCGACAAACAGGCGGTTGACTGCTTCAATCATGTTGCAGGCCGAGCGGTAGTTGGTGTCCAGATTATAGTGATCGGCGGTATTGCGCCTGGCCTCAATATAGGTATAGATATCGGCGCCGCGAAAGGCGTAAATCGCCTGCTTGGGATCGCCTATCATCAACAGAGTTCGACTTGGCTCAGGCTCAGGCTTGGGTTCGGGCTCGGGCTGGGCGCCGGCATCCGCTTCCTGCTGTGGCAACTGCGCCGGGTAGATGCCGGAGAAAATTGCAAACTGCAGCGGATCCGTATCCTGAAATTCGTCGATAAGCGCCACCGGGAAGCGTTTGCCTATCTCCTGCTTGAGCTGCTCACCTATGGCAAGGCCGCTATCCGGCGCCGTCTGGGTCAGGCCGCCTATGGCCTTGGCCAGGGTCAGCAGCAGATCGTCCGGGCTCAGCAAGTTGCGCTCGGCCTTGAGCTCGGCAAAACGCTCGGCTATCTGGGCTCTTGCCTGATAGAGAAATGCCGGAATAAGCGAGTCTACGCTGTCTCTGAGCGCTTCTATCTGCGCCAGTAGCGGCGCTTGTTGTGCTGTAGGGATTTCGCCGCCTTTTCTCAGTTTCAGTGACCCGAGAGCCAGGCTGTCCAGGAGTTTCGGGGTCGGCAGCCCCTGATGATACTTGGCCCAGTTGTCCATCTGCTCCAGCATGGCCGTGAGCTTGGGGTAGCCATCGGCCTGCTTGCCATAGCTGGTGCCGTTGAGCGGCAGGCTGTGGAGCAGGGCCTCGATGGTGTCCCTTTCTCTTGGCCAGCTCAGTCGCAGCCTTGCGAGCTGAGTCTGCAACTGCTCGGCATATTGGTCGAATTTCCCCGGGTCGCGGTTGGCGCTCGCTTGACTGGCGCCGAGCAGCGGTCTCAATTCGCGCCCCAGCGCATCCGGAGTGGCGTAATGGGCGGCTATCGCGGTCGCCAGCGCTGTTGGCAGCCGATAGCAGACATGGCGCCAGAAATCGCGCACACTCTGGCGCAGATATTCGCTGTCATCCAGGGTAAATTCCGACTCGAACAGCAGCGCCGACTCAAAGGCCATATCCGAGAGGATCCGCTGGCAAAAGCCGTGAATGGTAAAAATGGCGGCTTCATCCAGGCTCTTGAGCGCCAGATCCAGCTGCTTGAGGGCGGTTGCACGCTGCGTTGGCGGGCAGCGCTGATAAAGCTGCTCGATAAAATCGTCTTTGACGCTTAAGCCGATAAAGCGCTGATAACAGCTGCGGATCCTTTTGCGTATTCTGTCGCGCAGCTCTTCGGTGGCGGCGTTGGTAAAGGTGACCACCAGGATCTGCTCACAACCGAGGCCCGGGCGCTCAAAATCACCCAGCAATAAGCGCAGATAGAGGCCGGAAATGGTGTAGGTCTTGCCGGTTCCGGCACTGGCCTCAATCAGGCGCCGGCCGCTCAGCGGTAAACTCAATGGCTCCAGTGCTTGCATATTATTCCTGTCCCATCTGGGTAAAATCGGCCAGGGCGGCCAGTTTGTCTTTGTGGTAAAGGCTGATAAGCGGCGCCAAAATCCCCTGGGCCAACCCCGGGAAACTCAGGCTTCGCTTGAGTCTGAGTTGCCAACCGCCTGGCAACCCCGCACTCATGTCGCTCAGGGTAAACTCATCTTCACTCAACTCATTTTCACTCAGCTCATTTTCATTCAGCTTAGGTTCGCCAGCTTTGAGCCCAAAATCCGCCGCCGTGGCAGCATAGGTGCTGTCATCAAGGGTTAAACCGAAGTCTTCCGGAAAGCGGAACAGGCGGGCGTTATGGGGATCCTGGCCGTCACCGAACCCGGCATCATCCAACCAGGCGCTCTCGGCCTCAGCAAGCCGCAGCTGATGTTCAGTGTCAATGGGCAAGCCATCTTCTACCTCGGCGCTGAAGTACGCCATGGAGGTTTGCGCCATAAAAGGCAGCGGCCTATGTTGCCCCAGCTCAAACAAGGCGGCCAACTGACCCAGCAGGGCCTTGGCGGACTCGGCCTTGAGCGGCGCCATGGCGTGGAAGTGACCGGCATCCAGCAGATAGCTGTGCCTGTGAATGCCGCTGGCATTGAGGCATAGATGGCGAATATAGAGGCTCAACAGATCCTTGGGCTTGGTGGTACCCGGCCTTAAGTTGACCAGCCCCTTGGGGTAGCAGTCTTCGATGCGGCCACAGAGCAGCAACTCGCGGCCATTGACCTCGAGCTTGAGCGCTATTTCAACGGCATCCGGCTTGGGCAATTCGGCGCGAAGAAAACGGGTGCGCTCTACCGCCGGGGCGATATCGCGGCGGTATTGATCCAGCAGCAGATCGTCAAACGGCGCCATCGGCAGCAGACCTTCGGCCTTGAGCTTGTCGAGCAGGGTTTCATCCAGCTCTCCGCGCTCGTCTTCCAGCGCATCCTGCATCATCAGCAGCTGCAGCTGATAGCGTTGCAGGGCGTTGAGCTCAAAGGGCTCATCATTGTCCTGACTGTCGATATCCAGCCTCAAGTCCAGCTGCAGCACCCGCTGGCAGAAATACTGCGCCGGGTTGCGGAAAAAGCGGATCAGCGCCGAGAGTTCCAGCTCCGGCTCCTTGAGGCCGGTTTCCTCGCCCAGCTCATGTTCAATAAAGGGCGCAGGACTTTGGGCGGCAAACATCTCCCGGGGGCACCACTGGGTTGCAAAACTGCCGGGCAGCTCGCTGTCACTGTAGAGCCGGGCGTCGAAGGGCTGCAGCGGTTGCTGAATGATGAGGCGCTGCATCAGCGCATCGGCCGCCAGATCGCCAAGGGCGGCAATTTCATCGGCATCAGTGGGCACTGATGGCGGCGTAAATTGCGCCTCGTCCGGGCGGTAACACAGCTGAATGTATTCCAGCAATTCCGATACCAGCATGGAGGGAATACGTTCACTGTTATCGCGCTCGCTATGGCCTATGTAACTGATATAGAGCTGATCCCGGGCCGACAGCAAGGCTTCGAGAAACAGGTATCTGTCATCCAGGCGTCTTGAGCGGTCGCCGCGTCTTGGCTTTTCATGGGCGGTGAGATCGAACCCCACAGGATGTTGCACCCTGGGGTAGACGCCATCGTTCATTCCCAGCAAACACACCTGGCGGAAGGGGATGGAGCGCATCGGCATCAGGGTACAGAAGTTGACGCTGCCGGCGAGATAACGCTGACCGACCCTGGACTCACTCAAGGTTGAGTTGAACCATTGCCAAACCACTGTCTGCGGCAATACCCCGCTAAAGCCCGACAGTCGCAGTTCTTCGGCGAATCTGTCTATGGCCTGGCGAATGTCGTTGATCTCTTCCCTGGCATCGTCTTCCTGGGCCAGATAAAAGGCATCGAGCAGGGCGTTAAGCTGCGCCACCCGCTCTTCCGGCGGGATTTGCTGCTTGAGCTCTTTCCTGAAGTCATCGAGCGCTTCAATAAAATTCAATAGCTTGCCGAGCGCTTGCGCCGACTGGCCTTCAATACCGGCCAGCGGCAGATCGCCCTGATACAGCTCGGCATCATCGCCCAGGGCATAGCCCAGCAGCATGCGGCGGATCCCAAAGGCCCAGGAGTGTTTGTCAAACCCGGGCAAGCCAAGCTCTTCGCGGTTGTGACTGTCGCGGCCCCAGCGAATACCGGCGGCCTTGAGCCAGCCCTTGAGCTGCTCCAGCTCCTCCTGGGCTATGCCAAAGCGGGCCAGCACAGCGGGCACTTCGAGAATACTGATGATGTCTGTCAGGCCAAAGCGGCTCTTGTCCAGCGCCAAAAGGTTGAGAAAACCGGCAATTAAGGGGGATTCCTGGGCCGCGCCGCGATCGGCTATGGCATAGGGGATGAAATGATCGCCGCTCTTGGCGGAAAACACCGCATCGATATAGGGGGCGTAGGCGGCCACATCAGGCAGCATCACCATGATGTCCTTGGCGGCAAGCGAAGGGTCGCTGCGCAGGCGATGCAGCAGATGATCGTGCAGGGTTTCCACTTCCCGCAGCGGGCTGTGGCAGCTTCGCAGGGTGATGGAGTCGTCGGTGGCGGCCAAGGGCCTGCGCCGGGCGATATTCAGGTATTTACTGACATCCGGCCCCAGAGGCTCGCCTAAGGTTTCCATCTCCAGAATGTCATTTTGAATGCCGCCGAGCAGGGTATTTGTGTTGCCGGGGTGAAACAGCTCTTCCAGTTCCAGCCGCTCGGGTGGCAGCTCCAGCACCATATCCAGCAGCTCGCGGCCGAGACGGCCGTTATTGGCCAGAATGGGATTGCCCACTTCCAGCTTGTCTTCCCAGAGCTCGGGCAACTGTTTCTTGCCCTCAAAAGCCAGCGCCATCCGCGCCCGCGCCCTGGGCTCTATGATATCGCCCCAATAGTGACGACAGGGGCTGAGGCTCAGCATCACTACCTCGATGCGACTGGCGAGCGCATAGAGTACATCCAGTGTTTGCGGCGCCATCGAGGAGATCCCGAACACGAACAATCTGGGCGGCAGGCCTTCCAAGGCATGATTGCTACCTGTCAGCGTTTCTATCAGCGCCTGGTGCAGATTGGCCCTGTGGTAATGGCTCTGCTGCAGCTCCTGATTGTTGTAACGCACCAACTCGCGCCAAAGCTCGGGTTGCCAGGCGTGCTGCGGCGCTATCTCCAGCGGAGATTCATTTTGCTCCCAGCCGAGGATCCATTCCGGACGGTATACCAGATATTGATCGAAAATATCGGCGATACGGCCGCTGAGTTGAAACAGTTTGAGCTCGACATCGTCGCCCAGATAATGTCTGAGCGGTGCAAAATTGTCTCTATCCAGAAGGGAGGGCAACAGCGCCATCAGTTTCCAGGTCATCGCCGCCTTGGTAAAGGGATTTTCCTTGGGCACGTCATCGAGCAGCAGATAACAGAGCTGCCAGATAAAGCTGGACGGCAGCGGAAACTCCTGCGCTGCTGCCACGCCGTTGTGGCGCGCCAACTCCAGGCGGAGCCAGGTGGACATGCCGGGGCTTTGCACCAGAATTTGCTCACAGCTAAGCGGCGACATGCCGGGGACGCCATCGCGAAGCCGGTCTGCCAGGGTGGCCGACAGCAATTCCATCTTGTTGGACTGGATAAGAGTAAACATAGGCAGCAGGGTTACCTGGCTTTGGGCCGTTTATTGCTTTGGTGCTCTATTCTAGGTGCTTGATTTATCGGGTTGCAAATCTTGTTTCAGCAGTTTGAACCACAAAGCGCGGGACTGGCGGATAAAGCGGCGTTTATATATCGCCGACTCCTTGGAAGCGTCTTGATACTTGAGTTGAATATAGAGTGAGGTCCAACTTTCTATCTCCTCTGTCAGCGCCGGCCAGCGAGCGGCCAGCGCCGCTGCGTAATCCACTGGCCCCAGGGAAGCCGGCCTTGGCAGCCCGAGCCTGGCAGCCTGGCGGCATACCTTGAGATAGTGACGGTTGATGCTGTCCGGGCCTCTTTTAAGCCGCAGCAGGCCAGTGGTGAACAAAATGACGATAAAGGTAAGGGCCATCACCCCGAGGACCAAGGCTGCCAGACGGCCGATACTCACTTCCCCCAACAGCTTGGAGAGCACTTCTTGCTGGCGCGCGTTGTCAAAACCCAGCACCCAGACGCTCCAGTAGTAATCCAGGCTGGCGAGCCTGAGTCTCAGGCTGTTGTACCAGTCGCTGGCCCGCACCCCGGCAAACGGCAGTTCGGAAAGATAGCTTTCTTCAGGGCTGAACAGGGAGTCGAAACCCTGCTCAATTCGTTCGGGCGCTATCATGGCGGTGGGGTCGTAACGTACCCAACCTTTGCCTTCGAGATAGACTTCACTCCAGGCGTGGGCCATATATTGATACACGCTGAGATAACCGGCCTGCGGGTTGTATTCGCCGCCCTGATAGCCGGTGACGATGCGGGCGGGCAAGCCGGTGGCTCTGGCCATGAAGGTGAATGCCGAGGCGTAGTGAACGCAGAACCCGGCGCGATTTTCAAACAAAAAGTCGTCCAGTTGCTGCGGCCCCACCGGCGGGGGCGTCAGGGTGTAGAAAAAGGGCTGGCTGTTGAAATACTGCATCATGGCAGTCAAGCGCTGCTCGGCTTTTGGGTAACGGCGGGCAAAATCGGCGGCAAGTTTGCGGCTGCGGGGGTTGATTTCATCGGGGAGGCTCAGATTGAGCTGCCGCAGCGGCGCTCTCAAGCGGTTATCCAGGGGGGCATCCGGATAGCTCATCACCCGGTATTGCAACCTTTGTTCTACCGGCCTTATGGCATAGAGGCGAAAGTCCGGCAGATTCACCAGGCGTGGATCCATGCTGTAGGCGAGATCCAAGCCGAACAGCCAATGCTGGCCGCTCGGCTCGGCTATGATGCTGTAATCGATAAAAGGCCCTTTGGGGGCGCCGGGTTCGGGGCGGCGATTCATGATAAAGCTGTCTTGCTGCAGCGCCTTTATTCCCCGTGACTGCTGCCAGCGTTTGCCGTCATATTCTTCCAATACCAGTGCGCGCCAATACCTGTCTTCCGGAGCCGGTATCTGGCCCTTGAAACTGGCGCGAAATGCCAGCTCGTTGGATTTGGTCAGGCGTGAGATATCACCAAAGCTCAGCTCATCGGACAGGCCTGTGGTACTGCTTTTCATCTGCGGCACCATCCAAAGCGGACTGAAACGCGGCAGCACTACAAAAAGCAGCAGTGCCAGCGGCAGACTCTGTGCCAGCAGCACCAGGGTTAGCTTGATCTGGCGATTGAACGAGGCCTGTTCGTGGTAGAGGCTTGCCAACACACAGGTGTTGAGCGCCGCCACCAGCGAGAGTTGCAGGGTGTCGAGCATCTGCTGATGGTCGATAAAGGTGAGGGCGATAAGAAAGTAGCCCACCAGTACCACGGCTTTGACATCGCGGCGACTGCGCATTTCGATATATTTGAGGGAATAGCCGAGGATCAACAAGTTGACCAGGGCATTGAGCAGGCCAAGTTCGCGACTCACCAGCGCCAACGTCAGCGCCGCAGCAATGGCCAGCACAGTCACCAGAACTCTGGGGGGCCTGGCGACCTTGCCAAGATAGATCCCCAAGCGCCAGACAAAACAGATGGCGCAGATCCCCAGGGTTCCCAAGGTGATTTTGCCTGCAAGCGGCGCCAGCACTGCCAGGTTGGTGATCAGCAGCCAAAGCAAGGTGCGGCGGGTGATGATCTCCTCCGAGGTTTCCTTGAGTGCGGCTTTCAAGCGAGCGGTTTTCATCGGCCGGTACCTTCAGCCTTGGCCGGATAGAGCGCCAGGGCTTTGAGGCATTCCTGACGCTGAGGTTCGCCTTGAGAAGGCGCTATGGTTCTGCCCGCTAACTTAAGCCCCCAGGTTTGGCCTGAATGGGCCAGTTGATTGACCTGATAACTCAGCTCTCCCAGGCGCTTTTCCAACTCATCGCCGGTTAACTTGCTATCAAGCTCCAGCCACAAGGGCTCCCCCTGAGGCTCGGCAAACTCCTTGCTGAGCATGCCTCGGCCCTGAGCCCACTGTTTCCAGGCCACCTGTTTGAGCGATTCACCCGGAACATAGCTCTTAAGACCGGCGTATTCATCGACGCCGCTGAGCCACTCGCCACTGTCTTGGGATTCGGGGACGTGTTCACTGCGCCCCAGTTTAGGTGTGCTGACCACAGGCGCTGGAAACACCCATTGACTGGTGTCGAGATCCAGATGAGACCAGGCGCGACAGAGCCCCAGAGGATAGCAGGACTCCACCTTGAGCCTGCCTGGATGCCAAAGGCCTCTGGGCCTTGGCTGCATGGGCACCAAAGCCGTCTGCTCCTGGTTATCGACACAGGAGACAAAGACTTGCCGCTCTCCCGGGTAGCTGAAACCGAGCCGAAACAGGCTTCTGTCGGCGCTGACGGTCACAGGGAAGGAGAGGCTGTCGCCGGCGTAGGCTTGGGGAGGCTTACGGGCACTGAGTCTCAGTCCCGCTAAGTTGCGGTAACTGTGAATGATGCAGGTGTGAAACACGCTGGCCAATACTATGGCCAGGCCGATCACCAGGTTGTTTTGATAGTTGGTGCCGAACAGAAACAGCAGCAGTACCAGCGCCAGCCAGATAACGCCGAAGCCGCTGGGAAGAATAAAGATGCTTCTGTGGCTCAAACGTTGCTCTTTGGCGGCGGGAATACGCCGTGACAACCAGCGGTTGAACCGGGCAGAGAAGAGGGAGGTCACAGAGGCCATCTCGTTGTTACCGAATGGGATTAATGGTGCCGAGTAACTTGGCCGATAACTGCTCGCCCTGAAGTTGGCTCGAATGCCGCAGGCGGTGCTCGGCAACGGCGCCAAACACTGCTTGCACATCTTCGGGCACCAGATATTGACGCCCCTGGATATAGGCCCAGGCCTTGGCCGCCGCCAGCAGCGCCTTGGTGGCTCTGGGGGAAAGGCCATAGCCTTCGTTTTGGCTGCGGGAAGCTTCCACCAGCGCCAGAATATAGTTAAGCAGGGCATCGGAAGCGGCCACCTGCTCGCACTCCTGCTGCAGTTGATCCAGCTCGAGCGCACTCAGACACTGGGGCAGGGGCTGAGTGCGTTCTTGCCCTTTGAGCATGGCCAGCTCGGCGTCCTGGCTGGGATAACCAATGGAGAGGCGCATCATAAAGCGGTCCAGCTGGGATTCCGGCAGTGGAAAGGTGCCTGATTGGTCGGTGGGGTTTTGGGTGGCGACCACAAAAAAAGGATGCGGCAGCCTGTGGGTCACACCGTCGACAGTGATCTGCCGCTCTGCCATCGCCTCGAGTAAGGCACTCTGGGTCTTGGGGCTGGCGCGGTTGATTTCGTCGGCCAGCACCATCTGTTTGAAGATGGGGCCTGGGTGGAATACAAACTCAGATTGCTGCTTATCGAAGATGGAAACCCCGAGAATATCCGCCGGCAGCATGTCGCTGGTAAACTGAACCCGCTGATAACTCAAGCCTAAGGTTTGCGCCAGTGCGTGGGATAAACTGGTTTTGCCCATGCCCGGCAGATCTTCAATCAGCAGGTGGCCGCGGGCCAGTAAACAGGCCAGTGCCAGCCGTATTACCCTGGGCTTGCCTATCAAAACTTGCTCGAGTTGCTGCAGTACCTGGGTTATCTGGCTCTTGGACACATTGGCTTCCTTGTTTAGATGGTCACTGAAATCAGTTCCGGCTCTGTCTGGATGAACTGAGGTCTGAAATAGAAACCTTGCACTAAATCCACATCCAAAGCCAGTGCCTGAGACAGGTGCTGCTCGGTTTCAATTCCTTCGAGTATAGTTATTTTTTGGCAGGACTTGGCAAAATTAAGCAGATTTTCCAAAAGCTTAGCCATGAGCGGTGCCTTGATGGCACTCAGCCAGTGACGGTCGAGCTTGATGCAGTCGATGGCAGTCAGTAGTTGCAGCGACACCATGGCATGGGGAGCACCGACATCATCGAGTGCCACGGTAATCCCGCGGCGGTGCAGTTCCTTGAGTAGTGCCTGGGCTTTATCGGCGTCATTGACACAGGTGTTTTCTATCAGCTCTACCGTCAAGCCTCCGGTTTGCTGCTGATATTTGTCCAGCGCCTGCATCATGCATTGACAGTTGGCGCTGTCCAGCGCGTGGGGATCCAGATTCAGGTGCAGCCTTGGCGTTTTAGGCGCCTGATTGAGTTGCAACAGCTTGGCTTGCAGTTCTACCGCCGCCAGGGCGCGGCTGTCTCTGTGCAGCCAGTCGAATACCAGATTGGGCGCCAGCGCCTTTCCCTCTTGATTGTAAAAGCGGGCCAGGGCCTCATAGCCCTGAATGGTCAGGGTCCAGGGGCAAACAAGTGGCTGATATTCGCAGGCAATGTGCCGCGGAGGAGAAAGATCCATGCAGTCATCAACGGAGTTAGCTAAATGAATGCTAATTATTCCCATTATAGCCGTGGGATAACAAGCCCATTTACCCCACTAAAGTACCGAGCGCTGAAAAATACAGCGAGGGACAAGCGCTTTAATATCAAAGCGTTGGGAAATTGACTCAGTGCCAATTCACCGCCGCTTCAATAGCGGCGGCCAAGCTCTGTTTCACTGAATTGTGGCAGCGCCTGTTGTTGACGCAGCTCATAAATCTGCCGGTAGGTGAATACGGCCTGCACATAGGAGCGGGTTTCACTGAAGGGGATGGTTTCGATAAAGCTCATCACATCCAGTTTGCCATCGCTCTGCTTCAACCAACGCTTTACCCTGTGAGGGCCGGCATTGTAAGCGGCGACGGCCAGCACCCGGTTGTTGTCAAACTGTTCCAGCAGCTTGGTGTAGTAGGCGCTACCGAGCGGTACATTGATGGCCGGGTCGTACAAACTACGACTGCCGTTGAACGTCAGTTTGAACTCTTTTGCGGTTTGCTTGGCGGTGGCCGGCATCAGTTGCATCAGGCCTCTGGCGCCCACTGACGAAGTCGCATAAGGGTAGAAGGCGCTTTCGCGGCGGGAGATTGCGCGAATTTCATTGACATTGACCTTGAAGTCTTTGCCTGCCCGGGTAAAGAAAGGGTCTGCTGCATAGGGAAAGCGCATCTGCATATCATTCCAGAGCTTGGCCTGAATACTGGCTTCAACCGCCAGCGCGTCCCAACCTTGCTGCTGAGCGTAGACTCCGTACTGGGCGCGCATCTGCTTGTTGTGGCGGGCGAGCATTTGGCTCCATTCGATGCGGGCATCGACCAGTTTATCCAGCGCCAGCAGTTCAGATACCCGCGCCAGCGCCTTGTCATCGGCGAGTCTTGCCTGCATTTGCGCCTGGGATTGAGTCGGCACATGCGCCAGGTTAGGGGCGACACCGAGTTCGGCGGCGGCCCAGAAACCATAGAAATTACGCTCTTTGCTGAGCGCTTCGAGCATGGTATCGTCCCGGCCATTGACCCTCAGGTGCCAGTAGCGCCAGCGGGCATCGTTGCGGCCTTCGTCGCTGAGCAGCGGCAGAAAACGGCGGATATCGGCGTCATTTTGCTCGGCAATAGCCCAGCGCAGACGGCGCTCGGTCAGATCGTCGGCCTTGAGCAGCGGCAGCATGGTGTCGATATGATCTCTAAGCCCCTCGTCCTCGACGATAAGCGCTCGTCTGACCAGATAACGGTTGAGTTGTCGCCCTTGGAAATCGCTGAATCTGCCGGCTTTTTCATACTTGACGTACAGGCGAACTGCCTGACGCAGATCTTTGCGGGCCAGGCGCTTAAGCCCGGCGGACACTATATCGCTGTAGATGGGGGCATCGCCATCAAACTGATTCATGTGCCTGAGGCGATTGGGATCTTTGTATACCGCCTGCAGCAGCTTGGCCTGGCTCTGATGCTGAGTCACTTTACGCCCCAGATACTGCAACAGACCGCTTTGGCCTGCATCAAAGGCCAGCATCATCCGCGACCAAATCAATTCCTGAGTGCGGTGCCCGGCCTTGCTCCAGGCATTGAACAGGGGATCGCACTCCTTGGGACGGGAGCGACCATAGAGCCAGAGTTGGCGAGTGCCATCCCAGGCGACCTGAGCCTCACCCTGGCCAAGCTTGGCCCGGTAAAAATAGCATTGCAGCTCTGTGGCTCGTGGAAGTTCCGGGGAAATGGCCAGAAAGTCTTGCCAGCGTTTGTCGGCACCGGCTTGCACCAGGTACCTGTGGCGGGCACTGGCGTGCAAGGGTGAATGCTCAAACTTGTCCAATGCCTTTAGCGCCTTTGAGCCAGAAAGCGCCATTATGTCATCCAGCTCGGCGTGAAAATCCAGATAGATACTGAGTGGGTAATCCTTGAGTTGGGCCCTGAGCTTGCGATACTCCTCAAGTTGGCCCTTATCCAGCGCTTCTCTGGCCTTTAGGTAGCTTTGGCGTTGTTGCTCCAAAGCGGCAGGTGCCTTGGCCGCATGGCCTATCCCGGGAAACAGCATCCAGGGAGTGGATACTGCCAATGCACTCAAGGCAACACTGCCGGCGAGGGCGATTCGGGTCAAGGCTCTGCGCATCTAAAACTCCTTGTTGATGGCCTGGTTCACTTGAGAGCGGGGTTGAGCTCAGGAAGCCAGTTCGCTGCCCGGCTCTGTATCCTCTATGGCATCAACCTCCTGGTCTGTCGGCAAGGAAGTCTCTGTCATCGCCTTTTCAAGCAACTGTTTATCCAGTTGTTTACTGGTTTCAACGCCCAGCTGTTGCATCTGGTGAGCCTGGCGGACAAGGTTACCTCTGCCGGTAGCCAGCTTATTCATGGCGCCGTTGAAACACTTCTCTGCATTGTCCAGCGCGCGCCCGAGTTTGTCCATATCTTCCAGATAGCCACAGAGTTTATCGTAAATTTTTCCGGCTTGCCTGGCGATCCTCTGTGCATGTTGGTTCTGATACTCGTAGCGCCAGATGTTATTGATGGTGCGCAGTGCCACCAAAAGATTGGTTGGGCTGACGAGCATGATGTTGTTTTCGAGCGCAAAATTAACCAACTGCGGCTCTTGTTCCAGCGCCAGCAGGAAGGCGGGTTCCACCGGAATAAACATCAGCACATAATCCAGGCTCTTGATGCCGTGCAGTTGCTGATAGTCCTTCTGACTCAGGCCTTTGATATGACCGCGGATAGAGTTGATATGTTCACGCAGCGCCAGGGCGCGCTCTTCATCGGTTTCGGCATTGTAGTAGCGCTCATAGGCTAGCAGTGACATCTTGGCATCTATCACTACATCCTTGTTGGCTGGCAGGTGGACGATGACATCGGGTTTAAAGCGCTTGCCGGCATCATTTTTCAGATCCTGCTGCACGTCATACTCGTGCCCTTGTCTTAGGCCACTTTCCTGCAGCACCCGCTCCAGGATCACTTCCCCCCAATTGCCTTGCTGCTTGTTGTCACCCTTGAGCGCTTTGGTGAGGTTGACCGCATCCTGGCTCATGCGCAGGTTGAGCTGCTTGAGATCTTCCAGCTGGTGTTTCAGTGAGGAACGTTCACTCTGTTCCTGTGAGTAGGATTCATGAATTTGTCTTCTGAATCCTTCGAGTTGTTGCTTCAGTGGTCCAAGAACACCATCCAGCTGCGATAGATTCTGGGATTTTAGCCTTTCGCTTCTGTCTTCAAAAATTTTGTTGGCCAGGTTTTCAAATTGCTCTTTCAGGCGGGCTTCACTGCGCTCAAGCAGTTCAATCTTATCGTTGAGCGCCTGCTGCTCGGCGTCGAAGCGGGCGCTGATTGTCTGCTGCATGGCATTGGATTTTGACAGGTTTAACTGAGTTTCCAACTGCTTGCGCTGAGCATCCTTGAGTTGCTGTTCAAGGTCGGGCACCCGCTCGGCAATGGCCTCTGCCTTGCCGAGCTGGGACACCAGCCATTCGGCTTTTTCCTGGCTGTTGCTGAGTTGTTCGTTAAGTTCGCTGCATCTTTGTTCATGTTGCAGCACCAACTGGTCTTTAATCTGTTGCCAGCGGCCGCGGGTCATGCGCTGATTAAAGAGGGCGCCAAGCAAGATACCCAGCAGTAATACGGCTGCGGCGGCAATGAGTTGAGGCGCGGAAATTGTGGTGGCCAAGTCCATATCATGTCCCTTGAGTGCAAAAAGAGGAGCGGAAAACCCGGATAGAGTCGCAGAATGAGTCAGGGCCTTCAAGGCCCAGGGCATGCAGACTCAGGATAAATGACCAAGAGTTGCCCATTTTGTACCCCTTGTCAGCCAAGGTTCAGCCAATGAAGCAGCAGGAATTAGTCCAGCAGGAAATTTTTCTTTGCCTGCCTGGGTCTTATAAACTGAATTGACTGCAGCTATTGAGAGGTCTCTGTGAGCAATAAAAAATTTAAACCGGGTATCGGCAGGCAAATGCCCTGGGAGTTGCCGGCAACTGAAGTCACGCCGGAAGCCGTGTTTCGCGATCGGCGCAATATAGTTAAGGTGTTGGGGCTCGGCGCCATAGGTGCCAGTATTCCCGGCCATGTTCAGGCAGGCCTGTTTGACCTTTTTGGTGAAAAGCGCGAGAGCGAGGCATTTGTGACCTCAAATCTCAACTATCGCAGCAACCCTAACTTTCAATTACCGGGAAGCCTGACACCCCTTGACAAGGTGATCCGCCATAACAACTTCTACGAGTTTGGCACAGGTAAACAAGATCCCTTCGAAAACAGTCAGGACCTCAAGGTCAATCCCTGGATGCTGAAAGTGGAAGGCGAGGTCGAGCGCCCTTTGACGCTGGACTATGACGCTCTGCTCAAGTTGCTTCCCCTTGAGGAGCGCCACTATCGTTTGCGCTGTGTCGAGGCCTGGTCCATGGTGATCCCCTGGGTCGGCTTTCCGCTGGCGGCTTTGCTGGCCAAGGCCGGAGTCAAATCCTCTGCGACTCATGTGGCCTTTGAAACCCTGTTTGATCCCGAGCAGATGCCTGGGCAACGCAATCGCCTGATGGGCGGCGGCATTCATTATCCCTATGTGGAGGGATTAAGACTCGATGAGGCGATGAACGAGTTAAGCTTCCTGTCGGTGGGCCTCTATGGCAAGACACTGCCGCCGCAAAATGGGGCTCCCGTGCGTTTGGTGGTGCCCTGGAAATACGGTTTCAAGAGCATTAAATCTATCGTGAAAATTAGGCTTTTGGACAAACAGCCACCGACCAGTTGGAATCAGCTGGCACCCCATGAATATGGTTTTTATGCCAACGTGAACCCCAAGGTGGATCACCCGCGCTGGTCACAGGCGACAGAGCGGCGGATTGCCGAAGGTGGGATCTTCTCTGCCAAACGGATCCCGACCCAGATGTTCAACGGTTATGGCGAGCAGGTAGCCCATCTTTACCGGGATCTGGATTTAAGGAAATATTATTGATGCGTCTAGACCCCAAGCTACTGCCTTGGTTAAAGGCGTTGCTGCATTTGGCGGCCGGCTTGCCACTGCTTTATTTGGCTCTGCAAGTGATGACAGACAGTGCCGGTGGCGATCCTGTGCAATATATTATCCATTTTACCGGCAAAGGGGCGCTCAATGTCTTGGTGGCCACCTTGTTGGTATCGCCTGTTGCCAGAAAATTCAAATTGGGGTTGTTGATGCAGACCCGGCGTTTGCTCGGACTCTGGGTATTTGCCTGGGCCTGTTTACATATTCTCAGCTATTTCAGCCTGGATCTGCTGTTTGCTTGGGAGCTGCTACTCAGTGAAATTATCAAGCGTCCCTATATTCTGGTGGGGGCCAGCGCCTGGTTGTTGCTTGCTGCGCTGGCGCTGACCTCGTTCAAGGCATTGCAGCGCCGGATGGGGCGACGTTGGCAGCAACTGCATTACAGTATCTATGCCATAGCCCTGTTGGTACCTGTGCATTATTACTGGTCGGTGAAGTCTGAAATCATTGAGCCCAGTCTTTACCTTGCTGCCATGTTGCTGTTGTTGGCGATAAGACTGCCGAGGTTCAGCTGGTTTAGGCGCCTTTGGCCGGCAGTTTGAAGTTCAGGCGTGTGTGGCCGGGTAAGCATAGTCAGGCATCGGCACTGGGTGAGGCAAAGCTGTAGCGCTTCTTTAGTGACAGTTCTATGGAAGCCTGAGGTTGTGCCTGCTTGGCCTGATACATGGCACTGTCGGCAGCGCCGATGAGTTCGGCCAAGGTGTCGCCATGCTCAGGATAGAGACTGATGCCGGTACTCAGGCCGACTTGCAGTTGTTGCCCTTGCCAGGGGATATCGGCACCCAAGGCATGAATCTTTTCCAACACGGCACAGACTTCTTCGCGGCTATTTATCGGCTCCAGCCAGATGATAAATTCATCGCCGCCGATACGGGCCACCAAATCCGAGCGTCTTAAGGTCTCTCGCAGCCTTTTGGCGATTTCCACCAGCACTGCATCACCGGCGCTGTGGCCAAAGTTGTCGTTAATGGGTTTGAATTTATCCAGATCGATAAACAGCAGCGCCGCTTTAAGCTGTTGACGTTGGCAACGTACTATGGCGTTTTCCAGCTCGGTGGTGGCGGCACCGCGATTGAGTGCGCCGGTGAGATCGTCATGGTTCGCCAAATATCTTAACCTATCCTGTTGCTGCTGCAACTGCCGGGTTTGCGCCTCCACTTCCAGCTGTAACTGCTCCTTTCGGGCTGTAGTTTCCATCAATGCCTGTTTCATATTGTTGAATTCATTGGCCAGCTCCGAGAGTTCATCCTGTTGTTCCAACCTGATACGGCTGTGAAGATCGCCTTTGGCCAGATCGCGAATGCCGCGTTTCAAACTGCCCAAGTGGCGCCGAAAACGCCTCAGAGTATGCAGGGTAAAGCCTGTCACCAACAGGGCAATGGCCAGCAGCAGGGCGCCGTTGAGATAGAGATGACTGAGCTGCAGCATACGGGCTCTGTCCATGGTGTAATGTTGAAAGCGAAACAGATCTTCGCTCATGGATTGAATGCTCATATTGTATCTGGACAGCAACATGCTGCTGACCAACTGATCATCTGCTATCAGCGACAGCTTGGGCAGGGAATGCTCCAGCAGGGTACTGATGTTGCTGCTCTGGCGTTTTAAATTGGCCAATAGCTGCTGTTGCTGCTCATCATCGACCTGAGTGTTACTCAAGAGGGCGTTGAGGCGCAGCAGATCCCGCTGGGTATTTTCAACTGCCCGGGTATCCCGGTATTGCTGCAGCAGCCACAAGTTGGAGCGCAGTAGATCCAGATGCAGTTGCAGCTCCACCAGTTTGTGCATCTGCTGGAATGTCTGCTGGGAAAAATGGCGCTGTTGCAGCAGTGACAGCGCCAGTACCAGCGTCAGGGTGATGCAGAGAATGACCAGAATATTGAGGCGGCTGGATAGCTTCATTGCTGCTCCACCAAAGACATGTGTTGTATCTGATCCAATGCAGTGGGATCTATGACGCTTCTGAAATCCGGTAGCTGCTTGGCTTCAATGGTGCCGCTGGCCATGGCCCAGCGGGCCTGCGACTGCAGATTACTGAGCAGGCTGTTACCCAGCGACAGACGGAACAGGTAGTCGGGCCAGAGGGCGGCAACCTCCTCTGTTGGCAGGTGCAGATACTCGGCAACCAGTTGACGGGCTTCCTGCGGGTGCAGAACAATAAATTCACTGGCGAGTTTCAACGCCTTGAGGATCCGCACATGATGCTCGTAGTACGCTTGGTTGTCGGCCTTACGACTGATGAGATTGAAAGAAAGGCTATATAACCCCCGGCTGGGGAACTCGCTTATCTTGCCCGGTTGATGCTTGAGCAGCTGAAATCCGTAGGGCTCCCAAACTGAAATCGCATCCACATCGCCGGCCAACAGCGCCGGTGCCAAGCGAGACGGACGGATATCCACCCTAACTGGCGCCAAGGCTGGGTGTCCGGCAATATTCAGTATGGTATCGAGAAAGTACTCGCTGGCACTGCCGGCAACGACTCCAACGCGTTTGCCATCCAGTTGCGCCGGGGTAGTGATACCGCTCTGGCTCAGGGTTAACAGCTTAATGTCGTTATCCGATTCGGCAAAGCTGGCCAGCACGGTAAAGTCGGTTCGCTCAAAGCTGTTGAACATCACCACTGACTCTGAGCTGGTGGCCAGATCCGCCCTGTGATAGAGCAGGGCCTCGAAACAAAGATCGCCACCTTGAAGTGGTTGCAGCACCACATAGACGCCTTCGCGGGCAAAGAGTTCGAGCTTATCGGCAATGATGACAGGGGCTGAAAGCAGCGAGGTGGACACGGCGATGCGAACCGGGGTCTGATTGAGTAAAACAGGGGAGGTTGGTTGCCTGGGCCCGCTGAGCCAGATAAACAAGAGTAGCAGCAGAGCCAAAGGCACTAGCATCTTTCCCATAGTGGTTGCTGCCCTCCATTCGTCACTGCTTTGAGCCCTTATCTTTTCAAACTGGGCCGTTTGTACTTTCCCTAAGTGTAGTGCAAACAAGAGGGTGCGCTATAAAGCCTCATAATTTTCATGGGATTATTTGGAATAATCCGGACGAATAATAGGTTGGGGATTTGAGCGGATACTTATTGCTTTTTGTTAAGCATCAGAAACTTTCAATAACGGAATGAAATTTAAAAGATGGAATAAATAGTTGTTGGACAGAAAGGGTTTATATCATTGTTATAAAAAGAGAGGCGCAGATATTGTCTGCGCCTTTCTGGTATATCGAACTATATTGCAATCGATACTGAACTCACTTCCCTATAGGACTTACTTACCGCCTTGATTGGCCATATAGACCAATACTTCATCGTAGGACATATTGAGTTCGCGGGATAAATTGATGACCTTGGTCTTGAAGGTTTGTACTTGCTCTTGTTTATGCAAGTCGTTCTGCGTTTCTTCGACCAATTCATTGACCGCTTCCTGCAGAAGCTTCAGACGCCTGAGGCTATAGTCCAAAGACTTCAAGTAACGGGTCATCTGTTGTTTGTTTCTGGCTTGCTCAAGATCCGTTGAGTGTTTTTTTTCATATCCATATGCATCGAGCGCCGCAATAGCACTCTGCAAATCGAGATCTTTTGTCATGTATGTTCACTTAAAACGAAGTTTTGCCCGAAAGAGTGGACAGGATAAAGGGATCGTAAAGCTGTCACTTGTAGTAGTTTATAGTATATTTCCGAACTTACTCAAGCATTTCACTGCACAGCGTAGGAGATGCCTGTTTTGCTATCATGAAACTTGTGGTGGCAGGATAAGGGCGTTAACCTAGAAAGCAGTATTTGCACGGAGGCCTATATGCTGGATTTGTTACCGGATCTCTTTGATCATTATGAAAATGATCTCATGTTGCTGCCATCTGTTTTTCACCAGTTTGGTGGCAAGTCTATTTTTTGGGGCGAAGCCGTAACCGTCAGGTGTTTCGAGGATAATTCCATGGTGAAGCAGCTGTTGGCTACTGATGGCACGGGTAAAGTGCTGTTGGTGGACGGTGGCGCCTCTACATCCAAGGCCCTGATGGGAGACCTTATTGCCCAAAGCGCAGTTGACCATGGTTGGCAGGGAGTCGTGATTTATGGCGCCGTGCGCGATGTTGCCACCTTGGCGACCATGCAGCTTGGGGTAAAGGCCCTGGCGGCGGTACCTATCAAAACCGAGCGTAAGGGGGCTGGAGAAATCAACTGTGCGCTCTCCATTGGCGATGTGCAGATAACTCCCGGCATGATGCTCTATGCCGATGATAATGGCATCGCCGTCAGCCAAAATCCCTTGAATATGGCCTTTATCAGTTGAACAAGCGCCTTTGTCCTTATTGTTGAACAAGGAAACTATTATGAAAGTGGTTAAGTGGATACTGGGTATTTTCGCGGTATTGTTTCTCGGTCTGGTTCTGTATTTGACCTTGTTGTTTGATCCCAACGACTTTAAACCCCAAATAGTCGATGCGGTAAAAAAACAGACAGGGCGTGAATTGGTCATCAGTCAGGATCTCAACTGGACTTTTTTCCCGACTCTGGGAATTGAATTGGGCGGTATCAGCCTGAGTAACCCGGATGGTTTCGACGAGAAACAGATGTTGGCAGTTAATCAGGTTGTCGCTGAAGTTGCTCTGATGCCGCTGTTTCGTAAAGAAGTGGAAATTGCCCAGTTAAACCTCGATGGCTTGAAACTGGATCTCATAACCCAGAAAGACGGCCGCACCAGTCTGGATGGGCTCAGCGGCGATGCCGGTACGGCCAAAGAGCAACCCAAGAATACCGAAGGCAACGCTCAGGGGCTGGCCAGTCTCAATATCGGTGGCATCAATATCACCAATACCCAAATTCATCTGCTCGACAAGCGCAGTGGCAGTGACCAAACCTTTGTACTTGAGTCCCTGACCCTGGGCGAGTTTTCGCTGGGTAAATTTGCCTCTCTGGCTTATAAGTTCAGCGGCAGCATGCCGGACATGAAAATTGCCAGCGAGGGTAAAGGGCAATTGAAGATTTCAGCGGACATGAAGCAGTTGGAGATCACCGGCTTTGCCATTGAAAATCGCGTTGAAGGCAAGAGTATGCCCGGCGGCAAGTTGAGCGCCGATCTGAATGCCGATGTGAAATTGGATCTCAACCGTCAAAACGCCGAGCTGGTATTGAGCAGTCTCAAGGTGGCCGATATTGAAGGCAAAGGGGATCTCAAAGTGGCTTTCGGCGGCAAGGTACCGGATGTAAAAGCCAAGTTGGCACTGGGGGAAATTGACCTCGACAAGTTACTGCCCGCCGGTGAGGAAGATAAAGCCGCAGCCAAAACCACTGAGTCGGCAACGGTCGCCAAGGCCGGCAGTGAACCGGACTTGAGTGCGATGAAGCAGGTCAACTTCGCCATGGATCTTACTGTTAAGGCCATTAAGGTTGCCGGCTTGACCACTGAAAACTGGAAAATGGATCTGGCTCTGAACAATGGCGTGCTGGATATGAAGCAGCTCAGCGCTGACTTGTATCAGGGTAAACTGATGACCAAGGCACAGCTTGACGGTCGCAACAAGGTCGCCAGCTACAATTTTGATACTCAGCTCAGTGGCGTCAAAATTCAACCTTTGCTCAAGGATGCGGCCGATTTGGAAATTCTTGCTGGTGCCACCGCTTTTAATGTCAAAGGTAAAGGCAAGAGCCTAATTCCGGATAACATCAAGCAAAACCTGGACGCCAACGGCAAGTTTGAAATCAGTGACGGTGCCCTTTACGGCGTGAATATCCCTCATATGATCCGCAGTGCCCAGGCCAAGCTAAAAGGTGATTTGTCGGCTCAGGAAGAGGGCGAACGCAAGACAGACTTCTCCAGCCTGACCGGCAGTTTCAGTCTGAAAAATGGTGTGGCCAATAACCCGGATCTGGCGATGGCCTCACCACTCATTCGCTTGGCGGGTGCCGGTAGTGCCAACCTTATCAGTGAGCAACTGGACTATAAGCTGAAAACCTCAGTGGTCGGCAGCCTCAAGGGCCAAGGCGGTGAAGGCAAGAATGATCTGGCCGGTGTTGAAATTCCGCTGATGATTTCCGGTTCATTCCAGGAACCCAAGTTTGCACTCGATACCCAGGCGCTGTTTGATTCCAAACTCAAGGAAGAAACCGAGAAGGTGAAAGACAAGCTTAAAGACAGCATCTTCAAGAAACTCGGAGGAGGTAAATGATGCGTGCCGTTTTGCCTTTGCTGGCGGTCTTGGCACTCGCAGGTTGCAGTGGCTCCAATGCTGCAACTACTGAGCCTGTGCCTCAAAAGACCCCGACTGGGATGGAGGAACTCAGAATGCCGACACTGCACTTTGGTACCATCAAAAAAGCGCCGACAGCTGCCTTGCTTGAGGGTAAACTGACGTTTGCAGAAGTAGTCAATAAGCAGCCGCTGCAGGCGATGCTGGAGATCCGTAACCCGAGCGAGTATGTGGTTGGGATCCGCTTTAACTCAGGGATGACGGCGGATCTCTGGTTGGTGGATGATAAGGAACAGCGAGTCTGGGCTTGGTCGGATGAAATGATGTTCACTCAGGCTATCAGAGATACCAGTATCAAGCCGGGACAGACGCTGAAAGTGATGTTCAAGGTACCGGCCAAGACACTTGAGCGAATTGGCCCTGAGGGATACAGCTTCCAGGCCCGCTTTGAAGGCAAACCTCTGGAGTCCAAGTTGGCGGCTATGGCCATGCTGGAAGTGCCGGTGGCGAGGCGTTAAGGCGCTTATCTAGGTTGGAATAAAAAAGTCAGGTTAATCCTGACTTTTTTATTGGGATACTCAGTCTTTGACCAAGCTGTAACGGGCGGTAAAGCGCGTTAAAACTGGGCTATCAGTTCCTTTTGCCGCTCACTTTGGCGGGTCAACTCTTCGCCGTGATGGCTTGCGGCTTCACTGTTGCTGGTCAGGCTGCCAACCCCTTGTTGCAACTGCTCTGAGTGGCGGTGCAACTGCTCAACCACACAGGCTTGCTGCTCCGTGGCAACGGCGATTTGCTGGCTGTGTGCGGCAATTCGGCCCAGGGCACTGGTGGCTTCATCCAACCGCTGCGCCAACTTTTGCTCCAGTTGCAGACTTTCTTTGGTCAGTTGCTGGCTGCGCTCCATCTCGGTCACTGTCTGCCGACTTTGCAGACTGAGCTCGGCAATAATTTGATGTATTTCACCGGCGGATTCACCGGAGCGCATTGCCAGGTTACGTACCTCATCGGCCACCACGGCAAATCCGCGGCCGGCTTCACCGGCCCGGGCCGCTTCGATTGCCGCATTGAGTGCCAGCAGGTTGGTCTGATCCGATAGTTGCTCTATCACTTCCAGCACGGTGTTAATGCTGCTGCAGCGTTTATCCAGCGCCAGCAGTTGAGCCTCCACCTTGGTAAGCAGAGCGGTGATTTCACTGTTGGCTGCGCGGCTGGCGGCCAGGGCTTCGAGCGTTTGCCGGTTACTTTGCTCAAGCTCAGTGACCTCGTTGGCGGTGTCGGCGGAAGTTTCGGCAATCTCTGTCACAGCACCTTTGAGTTCGTTGATGGCATCACCTTGCTGTTTGAGCGCGCCGGTTTGCTGTGCCAGTTCGCGGTAGTTGGCATCGACGGCGGCCTGATGGGCACTCAAACTGTTATCGAGGATCTCACCGCTGTCTTTTATCCGCCCTGTGATGGCGAATATCTCGGCCTGCTGCATTCTCAGGCTCAATTCCAGCTCGGCGAGTTCATCTGTGCTGTTACAGTAAATAGCCTGCATCAGTGGATTATTCTGTACTCCGCGGCTGAGTTGACTGACATTTTTTAACCTTTGTTTGAGTCTGAAAAGGCTCCAGCCCATCAAAGTTGCCGCGGTGCAGACAGGCACAAATTGCCAGAGGCCGCTTAGCCAGGGCAGGGGCACCAAGGATAGCAGTGATGCACCCCAGCATAGTGCCAGTTTGGTTGTCAGGTCGAGTTTAACGCGTGGCAGTACTGATTTTCCCTGACTGATGGCCAGGTAGCAGGCCTCGGCTCTGGCAATCAGTTCTGGTGTTGCCTTGGTTCGCACTGATTGATATTCAACTATTTTGCCTTTTCGGCGGATCGGGGTGACGTAGGCGTTGACCCAATAGTGACCACCATCCTTGCGGCGGTTTTTCACCAAACCCATCCAGCTGTTGCCACTCTTGATCTGTTGCCAGAGATCGGCAAAGGCTGCCTTGGGCATATGAGGATGGCGCACTATGTTATGCCCATGGCCCAACAACTCTTCATGGGAAAAGCCACAAAGTTCGACAAATTCCTGATTGATGTGGGTGATACGCCCTTTGAGATCTGTGGTTGATAGAATACGGGCACCTTCAGGCACCGGCGTCTCGATGCCGGTAATGGACAAATCTCTGCTCATTTTTGTTTTTATTTAGGGTGGATTAATTCAGCGGATGATTATCGACAAAGATGAGCGTCAAATTTGTGACAGCGAACAAATGGTTAACAATTGTACCGAAGCGGCTTGTGAAAGTTAGAGCAGGATCAAAAGCGGCATCAAAGATGCCGCTTGGGTAGGAGTTTTTATCAGGTCTTGACTCGGGTCACATCCACGAACAGGGTCAACATCTGTCCGGGTTGCAGGTATTTACTGGCCTTGAGCTGGTTCCATTCCAGCAGATCATCCACAGTGACATTGAACTTGCTGGCTATTCGTGCCAGCGAATCCCCGGAGCGAACCTTGTATTTCACGGTGCGCATTACGGCGTTGGCATTCTGGGATTTGCCAGAGGCTTTAGTCCAGATGGTCAGCTGTTTCCCGGGACGCAACGGCGTCTTGGCCGAGATACCGTTCCATTTCACCAGCTCGTTGACACTGACACCATTATCCTTGGCTATCTGCCACAGGGAGTCACCGGACTTGACCTGGTAGCTGCGTTTGCTCTTGCCGGACTTATTCTGACCCAGACGCTGCTCTTTGGAGAGCGGGTAGGCCGATGCATCCTTGAGGGCGACCGGGATCAACAGGTGCTTGCCGGCGACAATATTGTTGCCACTGATGCCGTTGACAGAACGGATCACATCGATACTGGTATGATGTTTCTTGGCTATCACTCCAAGGGAGTCACCCTTGCGGATCTTGTATCTGAGCCAGTTGAGGCGCTCGCTGGGCTCAGTGCTGGCCAGGGCGATTTCAAACTCTTTGGCCTTGTCCAACGGCAGTACCAATTTGTGTGGCCCTTCCGGCGCTGTGGCCCAGCGATTAAAACCCGGGTTGAACTGTTGCAGTTCATTGACTTCCATACCGGCAAGGCGGGCTGCCAAGGCCAAGTCTATCTGACTACCGACATCGACCACTTCCAGTTTCTGCTCGTTGGCAATCGGTGTCAGGTTAATGCCGTATTTGTCGGCGTTTTTGATCACATCGGCCAGTGCCAGCAGTTGCGGCACATAACGCTCGGTTTCCTTGGGCAGTGACAGGGACCAGAAGTCGGTAGCTTGCCCTTTTTGACGGTTCCGCTTGACCGCGTTCAACACCCGACCTTCGCCTGTGTTATATGCGGCAATGGCATAGAGCCAGTTTTCGCCCGTCTTGTCGTAGAGGTATTCCATCATATTCAGCGCTGCAGCCGTGGCAGCAGGTACGTCGCGGCGTCCGTCATACCACCAGTTGATATCCAGGCCAAAATGCAGCGCCATCGGCGCCGTAAACTGCCACAGCCCGGAGGCTGCACCATGGGAGTAGGCAAAGGGGTCGAAGGCACTTTCCACTATCGGCAGCAGCGCCAGTTCCATCGGCAATTTACGCTCTTCTATCTGCTCGACAATCAAATACATGAAAGGGGCAGCCCGCTCGGAGATCTGCTCCAGGTGTCTTGGATTATTGATGTACCACTGGCGGTACTGGCGCACCAGCTTCTCATCGGGAACCGGCATATTGAGTTGGCTGCGGATCCGTTGCCATACATCTGTGACAGCGACTTCGGGCTCACTGATGACTTGTGGAGCCTGAGTGATGACCGGAGCCGGAGTGGCCTTGACGGGCGCTTCGGCAGTGGACTCCGGCGCCTGAGACAGCAGCTGACAGCCGCCAAGCAGGGAAAGGCTCCCCGCCAACATAAAAAATCTGATTTGCTTCAAAAACAGCAATCCTCGAATGATGGCCTGAACAGACAGGCAAACGCACATCAAACGGAAACCCGGGATAGGCCTGGTCCCTTGGCCCGGGATAGCACCTTGGGTGGTACTTTTACCCTGGTTTGGTTTCCGTGGTGAAAAAGAAGTGCCGTTACTGGAAGCCAAGTATTGTTATTTAAAACAAGTAGATAAATCTATCTTGGCCTATGGTTGTCATAATAACGACACAAAAAAGCGGCTTATTGTAACCCGGTTTTCAGAAATTGTCTTTCCATTGCCTGAGAACTGCAAAGCGGCTCACGGGATCATGGCAGGGGTGACCGCTGTGGGCCTCCAGTACGCTCTGCAGTGTGTTCTTTTGGCAGCGCATAAAGGGGTTGATGGCCTTTTCACGACCAATAGTGGAGGGGAGTGTGGGGTGTTGCTGTTCGCGCAGCGCTTCGGCGGCAAGTTGGTAGTCAGCCAGTGCCTGATTATCCGGCTCAACGGCTTTGGCAAAACGCAGATTGGCCAAGGTGTACTCATGGGTGCAATACACCTTGGTGTTGTCATCGAGGGCCGCAAACTGACTCAAGGAGTGGTACATCTGTTCGGCGCTGCCTTCAAACAGGCGGCCGCAGCCGGCGCAGAACAGGGTATCGCCGCAAAAGAGGGCATCGCCAATCAAGTAGGCGATATGATCCAGCGTGTGCCCGGGGACCTTGAACAGTCGACACTCTAAAGCAAATCGGCCTTGCCCAGGCTCAAGCCGATATTCGCCTTCCTCGGTTAGTGCCCGGGTAATACCTTTGATGGCCGGATTGGCAGGCCCGTAAACCGGGAGCGAGCCGAAAGCTTCCTTCAAGGCCAGGATACCGCCGGTATGGTCGCTGTGATGGTGAGTTATCAGTACCCCGGCCAGTGTCAGGTTATTTTGCGCCAAAAAAGCCAACACGGGCGCGGCATCACCCGGGTCCACCACCCAACAGCAATCACCTTGGGGTGCCACTATGGCCCAGATATAGTTGTCATCGAAGGCGGCAATGGGCGTTATCTTTGGCCGGGCGAGGGGGACATTGACATTGGACATAAGCTCAAGGCTCCTTTGAGTCGACGGGATCAGTTTCAATTTTACTGAGCCTCATACTTGCTTGTATAGGGGGTTCGTTATTAAGCTGAACCTAGAACGGCTTAACCGGAGTATCTATGCCTCTCTCGTCTGAGTCCAGACCCAGCTCCTGGGACAGTTTGCCAGCCGGTGAGACTATCAAACGTGAACTGGAAAGCAAACTGGCCTATTGGTGGCCCAGAGTGTTTGGTTATCATCTGTTGCGCCTGGGGGCCTTAAGCCGCGAACTCGAGATCAAAAACTGTCCGGTCGGGCATCAGTTTTCCCTCTATCCCGGCAACGGCGCTTCGATAGTTGCCGATTTTGCCTCGCTGCCGTTGGCGCCGGCCAGCATAGATGCGGTGGTGATGAACTTGGTACTGGAGTTTGAGACAAACCCTTACCGGATTTTACGTGAAGCCGACAGGGTGCTGGTCAGCGGAGGTTATCTTTTCATCGTCGGGATTAACCCGTTCAGCTGCGTCTTTTTCGGCAAGCTGCTGCCCAGATTTCAGCAGGCTTTACCCTGGAGCGGCCATTTCTTTATGCCGGCCAGGGTCAAGGACTGGCTGGGGCTTCTGGGGTATCAGTTGGTGCACGATGAGCGGCTCTTGTACCATTCGCTGCTCAGCGAAGCCGCACCCTTGAGGATATGGCATCATTGGCAGCAAAAGTGGCTGCCGGGTACCGGCTCTCTGTATCTATTGGTGGCCCGCAAGCTGGATTCGCCGTTAACCCCCTTGGGGGATAAACGTCGTCAGCGGATCCCCGGCTGGCAACCCACGCCGACACCGGGATTCTCCGGCAGGCAACTGGAGCGCCACACTAAAGAAGAGCAATAATTGCAATGCGTATTACCCTGAAACAGTTAATGATTTTTGAAGCCGTGGCCCGCACAGGCCAGGTGGCCAAGGCCGCCGAGCGGGTTAACCTCTCCGCGCCGGCCACCTCCATGGCACTGTCGGAGCTTGAAAAGCAGCTCGATACCCGTTTGTTTGAGCGTATAGGCAACCGCTTGCAGCTCAACTCTCAAGGCAGTCTGCTGTTGCCACTGGCCAGCGATGTGCTGCAGCGCATCGAGCGCATAGAGCAGGCTTTTACTCCGAACAACCATGAACTGGCCGGTATGTTAAATGTCAGCGCCAGTTCAACCATAGGCAATTTTCTGCTGGCCAAGGCGGCGGTGGCATTCAGCCAGCAGCACCTTCAGACTCAGGTCGACTTGGCGATAGACAATACCCGTAAGGTTATCCGTGATGTGGCCGAGTTTCGCGCCGAGCTGGGCTTCATTGAAGGTTATTGCCTCGACAGTCGTATCGCCGTATTGCCTTGGCATCAGGACTGTCTCAAGGTGTTCTGCCATCCGGCGCACCCGCTGGCGGGAAGCAAGGTCTCGCCAAGCGAGCTCAAAGGGCTCTTCTGGGTATTGAGAGAAGAGGGCTCTGGCACCCGGGAGTACTTTGTCGATGCCGCCAACCGCTTGGACCTGCAGCCAGAAGCCCGTTTCTGTTTTCCAACTCCGGATGCCATCAAACAGGCGGTGAAGCAGGGCGCCGGGCTTGGGGTTTTGTCTGAGCTGACACTGGATAAAGAGCTGGCTCGCAGAGAGCTGGCGTTGGTGGAGGTGGAGGGGCTGGCGCTCGAGCGGCCGTTTTACCTTATTCGCCACAAGAGCCACAGCCTGACGCCATTGGCGCAGGCCTTTATCGACTTTTGCGGCAAGTTTTTGAAACTCAAGACAGTCGCGGACAAAGGTAGTCATTAGAGACCAAGCTTCTAACGACCAAGCCTCTAAAGATTATAGCCATTAAAGACTGGCCTGATAACCCTGATCGACAGTGGCAGGGTTGGCCTCGGCGGCTTCGCGGGCCAGGGTGTCGCAACGTTCGTTCTCCGGGTGTCCGGCGTGGCCCTTGACCCAGCGCCAGTCTATCTGATGTTGTTGCGTGGCCTTATCGAGTCGCTGCCAGAGATCGACATTTTTCACCGGCGTCTTGTTGGAAGTGACCCAGCCTTTTTTCTTCCAGCCGTGGATCCATTGGGTGATCCCCTGGCGCATATATTGGCTGTCGCTGGTCAGCACGATTTTGCAAGGCTCTTTCAGGCTCTCAAGCGCTATGATAGGTGCCAGCAACTCCATGCGGTTGTTGGTTGTCAGGGCAAAGCCACCGGAGAGTTCTTTGGTATGCTGTTTATAGCGCATGACAACACCATAGCCGCCGGGCCCGGGGTTGCCCAGGCAAGAGCCGTCGGTGTATATCTGGATCTGTTTCAGTTCGCTCATCAAGTTGTTACCATATCCGGCAAATGCGGGCGAGTATACCCGTAAATTCACTCAGGAAGCTGCAAAAAATAGATGAATATCATATCGAATGCCAGTCGGCAGATCATTCTGGATACCGAAACCACAGGTATGAACCAGGGCGCAGGCCCCGTCTATCTAGGCCACAGAATCATTGAAATCGGCTGTGTGGAAGTCATTAACCGCCGCTTGACCGGCCGCACTTTCCACCAGTATATCAATCCGGGCCAACCCATTGATGAAGAAGCGATTGCGGTTCACGGTATCACAGATGAGAGAGTGGCCAACGAGCCCAGGTTTCATGAAATAGCCCCCGACTTTATCGCCTTTATTCAAGGGGCGGAGATTGTGGCTCACAACGCCTCGTTTGACGTGAGCTTTATGGATCATGAGTTTTCCATGACCCATCCCAGAGGGCCGGTGACGGCGGATATTTGTCAGATCCTCGACTCCCTGGCCATCGCCAAGTTTTTGCACCCAGGGCAAAAGAACAATCTGGATGCCCTGTGTAAGCGTTATCACATAGACAACTCCCGCCGCGAGTATCACGGCGCTTTGCTCGATGCCGAGATCCTCGCCGATGTTTATCTGGCGATGACAGGCGGCCAGACCAAGTTCAACCTCTCCAGTGAACAAGCAGGTCAGGAAGCCGGCGGCATCATGCGTCTCGATGCCAATCGCGCAAAACTTAAAGTGATCGCCGCATCGGCCGATGAACTGAATATGCATGAGCAAAGGCTCGATTTAGTTGCAAAATCAGGCAAGTGCCTCTGGCGCGACGAGCCACAACCTATGGATTGAAGCAAATAATGGGATTGAGACCAGCGCTGGGCCTCATGGTGTGTCTGCTGCTTGGCCTTGGGGCCCCGGCTGTGGCGGAGATAGTACCCAAGGAACAGGCCTCTGAGCTTAAGAATCGTTTTCGGGTCGACCATATGGTCGACAGAATCGTGCTTCTGGTGCAGCGGGAATACGGCTCCGCCCCTGTGGTGGTGGTTTTGCCTGATGGCAGTAAATGGTATGCCTCGCGCCACCCGGAGAATGTCAAATGGACCGATGGCGTCACAGGCGACATGATTTCGGTGGAAAACCCGGTGCCAGGCCCTTGGCAGCTCATTGGTAAAGTGGTGCCCGGCTCGCAAATCACCCGGGTATCCGAGCTGGGGATTGAGGTGGATGAACTGCCTCAGCCACTGTATCAGGGAGAGCGCCTTAAGCTGACCGCCCATCTCACCGGTGATTCGCTGAGAATGCGACTTCCCGGGCTTGAATACCTGTTGCAATGGACGGCGCGTTTTGTTTCCTCCCACAAACCGGGCGATGAAAACTTTGCCGCCGGTACCCTTATTGTCGGCAGTTATCAGGACAACGGAGAGGCGCTGGATGAACGGCCAGATGACGGCACCTTTACTTCCAATATCAACCTCAACCAGCCCTGGGGAGATTACACCCTGCAGGTCAGTGTGCAAAACGATGTGTTTGAACGTGAGTTCAAACAGGCATTTCGCCTCGAACCTTCGCCTGTGGATATTAAGGTGGTTGAGCCGGACGATCCCCTGACTCAGCCATGGGGCCTGATGCTGAGTGCCAATCCAGACATTCTGCGCCTTGAGGAAACCTATTTCGATATTGAGCTTTTGGGGCCGGCCGGATTGCAACTGCCGGTTACTGTGCGTCAGCCCACAGAAGGCACCACGCAACTCGTGCTGCCCCAGGTGAGTGACTTTGGCAGTTACCGTATCAAGGGCACTGTCTTCAGCACAGACAAGCAGGGAAGGGAGCTGGTGTTGACCCTGCCGGAGCGCTTTTTCAATTTTGTCGAGCCACCCAAGCCGCCACCGAGCGCCGAAGAGATGGCCGCCAGGGCTGCAGCAATAGCAGCCAAAGAAGAAGCGGCGGCCAAACAAAATGCCCTTTACCTGATCATAGGCGGTAACGTCTTGCTGTTACTGTTTGGGGTCGGTGCGATTCTGTTTTGGCGCAAGCGTCAAAGTCTGAAGCAGGCCTTGGCTGCGGCTGAAGAGCAGTTGCTGGCAAAACAGCAGGCAGCGCCCAAGGAAGATGATGTGCAGGAAATTGACCTGACCCTACCCGATGAGGATGAGCGCAAATCCAACTGAACATCTTGATTATCCATGCTTTGCTGATTTTTTAGCTAATCGGGATCCTCGGGGTAAAAAAGTTGTTGACGCTGACAAGGGGCCTACGTATTATTCCCGGCAACTTGAGTGGAGCGGTAGTTCAGTTGGTTAGAATACCGGCCTGTCACGCCGGGGGTCGCGGGTTCGAGTCCCGTCCGCTCCGCCAGTCAAGTTAACGAATTCAAGCCTTATTGCCCAGGCGATAAGCAAGAGTTTGGAGCGGTAGTTCAGTTGGTTAGAATACCGGCCTGTCACGCCGGGGGTCGCGGGTTCGAGTCCCGTCCGCTCCGCCAAACAAGCAGAAAGCCCAGTCAGCAATGACCGGGCTTTTTGTTTTATCTGGTTTCAAGCCGATTCTGGCACATTGCCACAAAAATTTCTGATCCCATCCTCTTTAACTCATATATGCTCATACAGAAACAGCGATTGACTCTGGCGTTGCTCATGCTGTAAAGCTGTTTCGGGTCGCCCGAAAGAAACAAAAAAGGATTCTACTTATGGTTGAAAAAATCACCGCCATGCTGGCGTTGATAGGAGTCTTATCTCTGGCGTGTCAGTGGATTGGCTGGCGGATGCGTCTGCCGGCGATATTGCCGCTGCTGCTTTGTGGTTTGTTGCTGGGTCCCGGGCTGGGTTTACTGGATCCCGATGCGATTTTCGGCGACTTGCTGTTTCCCATCATCTCCCTCGGGGTTGCTGTCATTCTGTTTGAAGGGGCGTTGACGCTCAACTTCAAGGAGATCAAGGATCATGGCCGGATGGTGACGCATTTGGTGTCTGTGGGCGCGCTGATCACCTGGGGCTGCATCGCCTCGGCGGCGCATTTCCTGCTGAGTTTTGATTGGCCGCTGGCACTGTTGTTTGGGGCCTTGGTAGTGGTTACCGGGCCGACTGTGATAGTGCCCATGCTCAGAACCGTTAAGCCCAAGTCTCAGTTGGCGAGCATTCTGCGCTGGGAGGGGATAGTGATAGATCCCATAGGCGCCATGCTGGCGGTGTTGGTGTTTGAGTACATTACTGTCAGCGCCGGGCAGACAGCGCATGTACTGCTGGCACTCGGCTCTATGCTGGGTATTGGCCTTGGGCTTGGTGCCTTGGCCGGTTATCTTGTCGGGCGGGTGCTGAGAAGCAATCTTTTGCCCCATTATCTAACCAACACGGCTGTACTGACCATAATGCTCGGGGTCTTTGTCGGTTCAAACCTATTGCAGGAAGAGTCCGGCCTGTTGACAGTGACAGTAATGGGGATTTGGCTCGCCAATATGCGCGGCGTGGATATTGCCGATATCCTCGAGTTCAAAGAGACACTCACGGTACTGCTTATCTCGGCGCTGTTTATTTTGCTGGCGGCCAGGTTGGATTCGTCGGCCATGCTGGACCTTGGTCTGGGCGGCCTAGGGGTACTGGCAGTGGTGCTTTTGGTGGCCAGGCCGCTGAGCATTTGGCTCTCGGGTATAGGTACTTCGCTCAGCAGCGCTGAAAAGTGGTTTTTGAGCTGGGTGGCGCCGCGGGGGATAGTGGCGGCGGCCGTGTCATCACTGTTTGCCATCAAACTGGAAAAGATGGAAGTGCCCGGCGCCGAGACCATAGTGCCACTGGTGTTTTTAATCATCATAGGCACAGTTGTGATCCAGTCGCTCACCGCCAGACGCTGGGCCAGTATTCTTGGGGTGCAGGCAGGCTCTGCCCGCGGCCTGCTGATCTTTGGCGCTTCCAAGTTTTCCCGGGAGCTGGCCAAGGTGCTCAAGAGCAAGGATATCAAGGTGATCCTTGCGGACAGTAACTGGGATAACATTCGTTTGGCGCGGATGGATAATATTCCGGTTTACTTTGGCAACCCGGCCTCCGAGCATGCCGACACCTATCTGGATTTGACCGGCATCGGCAAGGTGTTGATCCTGTCTCCCTATCGTCAGCTCAACCCTGTGGTCTATTTCCATTTCCAGGATATTCTCGGACAGAAGAAGGTTTATGGTCTCAGTAACACGGAAAGCAACGGTACCAGTGCCCGCCATCAATTGTCTGAGTCCTATTTGAAGCGTATGTGCCTATTCGGTGAAACTGTCTCCTACGCCAAACTGGCCAGTTTGATGTCCAAGGGCGGGGTGCTGAAGAGCACTAACCTGACAGAAAGCTTTGGCTACAAAGACTTTTGCCGCCGCTATGGTGAAACTGTGGTGCCGCTGATGTACCTGAAAAATGGTAAGGTCACTATGTTGACCGGCAACACTACAGATTTGCCAAGCGGAATCGAGCTTATCAGCCTGATCCCCAAAGAGGCGCTGGCGGAGGCATCGGCGCTCAAGGAAGCGGAGGAAACCCTCAAGCAGGCAAGGGCTGAAGCCGAGCAAAAGGCCAAGGAGCAGGAAGCGAAAGAGCAGCAAACCGCGCTAACTGAGGCTGATGTTCAAGACAAAGTGAGCTGTGATAAAGAGGGCGAAGCCGGTGGAAAAGAGAGCGGGAAAGGTAATGGGGAAGACAAGGGGAAAGTTACCGCCTGATCAAATTTGAGCCACGGCGCCGAAAGCAAACGGAAAATACCGGGTCATTAAAACGGCCCGGTATTTTTATATCACAAGGTTTGGCTATAGAAGATTAATGCAGCATCAAATCTTGAGATGCCGGATTGGCGCTTCCTGTAACATGCCTGCTATAGTCCGGGCACCGCAGGCGTTAAAGATCAGCCATCAAAGAGGTGAACCATGTCCGATTTTGCTGTTTCCTCCGAAGCAGAAGCGTTTTCTTTGCAGGAGAGAGAAGCCTTGTACAAGGCGATATTTGCCCGCCGCGATGTACGCAGCCAATTTTTGTCAAAGCCGGTTCCCGAGGAGAGCTTACAGAGGATCCTGGATGCGGCGCACCATGCGCCCAGCGTTGGCTTTATGCAGCCTTGGGACTTTATTCTGG
The DNA here is from genome assembly GCF_056497865.1 of Shewanella sp. VK101. NCBI lineage: Bacteria > Pseudomonadati > Pseudomonadota > Gammaproteobacteria > Alteromonadales > Shewanellaceae > Shewanella > Shewanella sp. VK101. The sequence continues at coordinate 2,486,235 of NZ_CM151402.1, read as the reverse complement.
TGCGCAGTGAAGCCAAGCGCCGCGCCATTAAACAGGGGTTTGATGCCGCCAATGCCCGTTCGACGGCACAGTTCAGTGGCGAAAGACGGCTTCATTATCAGCGGTTAAAGCTTGAAGGTATTCTTGAGGCGCCTTTGGGGATCTGTGTGACCTGCGATCCCAGCCGCACCGGGCCTGTGGTACTTGGCCGCACCATCAAGCCGGAAATGGACAACTACAGTGCAGTTTGCGCGGTGCAAAATCTGTGGCTCGCCGCCAGAGCCGAAGGCCTGGGTGTGGGCTGGGTCAGTATTCTTGATGATGAAGTGTTGCGTGAGACCTTGGGGATACCTGAGGAGATAAGAATTATCGCTTATTTGTGTCTGGGGCGGGTGAGCGCTTTCAACGATACCCCTGAGCTTGAGCGCAAAGGCTGGTTGCCCCGGCGACCACTTGAGTTGGCGGTTCATGAAGATGGCTGGCAGGCTGCGCAGCAGCAACAAACCGATGAACTGCTGGCCGAATTTTTGCACCAAAGAGAGCGCCAAAGCGGAAAATGACATCTCATTCTATAGAAACAGTTGAGCTACGCGCAGATATGAGCCCAGGGCAAGGATGAAATGGCAGAGCGGTAAGGTCGGTAAAAAATAGGTGGATATAGCTACAAGAAAGTAAGCACAGAGAAGATAGAGACATAAAAGATAGACACATAAAAGTGATCAAGTCTGCCCCGCCATAAAAGAAAAGGAGACTCAGAGTCTCCTTTTTCATGCTTGTTACTCGGCAGGTTTAAGCGGCTTGCTCTTCGCGGCTGTCCTGCTCCAGGCTCTGGGCCTTGAGTTCAGCGGGGTCAAAGTCATCCACGTTGATGGATTTCATTCGGCCGATTTCAGCGCGCTCCAGCAGGGCCACTTCATCATCGCTCAGAACACCCAGCGCCTTGCCTTCTGCGGCCACTTTATCCAGCCACATGAAGGGCAGACGTTTGCCGGCAGCCTTACAGACTTTGTCATACAAGGGCTCTGCCGCCAGTATGTCTTTGAAGGTCTGCTCCTGAATACCTACGGCATTGTTGTCGCAGGCTTCCCAGAATTGTCCCTTACCCAGACGGTCACGGCTGGCACAAGGGGTCTGCATTATCTTGGCTACCTTGTGGTCCAACACATCACTTGGGCGCTTCAGTGGTCGACCGAAGGGGAACAACACCAGGCGCAGCACGCCGCCGAGGCCAGCAGGGAAGTTATCCAGCAGATCATCCAGAGAAGACTGCAGCTTGTAGAGCGCGTCTTCAACCGCCCACTGTACCAGTGGCAGATCTTCACTCTGACGGCCTTCATCCTGATAACGCTTGAGGGTTGCCGATGCCAGATACAACTGGCTGAGCAAGTCACCCAGGCGGGCAGAGATCCGCTCTTTACGTTTGAGGTTACCCCCCAAGGTCGCCATCGCCAGATCCGACAGCAAGGCCAGGTTGGCACTGAAGCGGTTCATATGCTGATAGTAACGCTTGGTCTTGTCGGCAAAAGGCGCATTGGAGAAGCGACTGCCCGTGAGGCCCATCCACAGACTGCGGATAAAGTTACTTGTGGTAAAGCCGATATGGCCAAACAGCGCCGCATCAAAGTTATTCAGGCCGCGGTTTACGTCGGTATCAAAGGCCGACTCCATCTCTGCCAGTACATACGGATGGCAGCGAATGGCGCCTTGACCATAGATGATCATGGAGCGGGTCAGAATGTTGGCCCCTTCAACCGTGATGGCGATAGGTGCCGCTTGATATCCGCGTCCCAGATAGTTGTTGGGGCCAAGACATACCCCTTTACCACCGTGAATATCCATGGCGTCGATAACGCATTTCTGCATTCTGTCGGTCAGGTGATATTTGACTATCGCTGAGATGACAGAAGGCTTTTCACCCAGATCAATACCTGTGGTGGTCAAGGAGGTTACAGCATCCATCAGATAGGCATTACCACCGATGCGCGCCATTGGCTCTTCAATGCCTTCCAGCTTACCGATAGGCAGCTTGAACTGACGACGAATGCGGGCATAGGCACCGGTTGCCAAAGCCGCGGTTTTAACACCACCGGCTGAGTTGGAGGGCAGGGTGATGCCGCGGCCAACCGACAGGCATTCCACCAGCATGCGCCAGCCTTGTCCCGCCATTTTCGGGCCACCTATGATAAAGCTCAGAGGAACAAACACCTCTTTGCCTCGGGTTGGACCATTTTGGAACATACAGTTGAGCGGGAAGTGGCGACGGCCGGTTTCCACACCTTCAACATCGGTCGGGATCAAGGCGCAGGTAATGCCCAGCTCTTCCTTATCGCCAAGCAGATGCTCGGGATCTTTAAGCTTGAATGCCAACCCCAAAACTGTGGCAACAGGTGCCAGGGTGATATAGCGCTTGTTCCAGGTCAGTTTCATCCCCAGAACTTCTTCACCTTGCCATTGGCCTTTGCAGACCACACCGAAATCCGGAATGGCGCCGGCATCTGAACCGGCCTCAGGACTGGTCAGGGCAAAGCAGGGAACTTCCAAACCTTTGGCCAGGCGGGGCAGGTAGTGATCCTGCTGCTCCGGGGTACCATAGTGCTGCAGCAGCTCGCCCGGGCCCAGTGAGTTGGGCACACCTACGGTCGAGGCCAGTTCACTGCTGACACCGGCCAGCTTTTGCAGTACCCGGGATTGGGCGTAGGCAGAGAACTCCAGACCACCGTACTTCTTCTTGATGATCATCGCAAAGAAGCCTTTGTCCTTGAGGAATTGCCATACTTCGGCAGGCAAGTCCGCCAATTGATGGGAAACCATATGCTGGTTAACCATGCGGCAGACTTCCTCCACAGGTCCTTCCAGGAAGGCACGTTCTTCGGCGCTCAGACGGGCAACCGGATAGTTGTGCAGCTTCTTCCAGTTGGGATTACCGGCGAAGAGATCGGCTTCCCACCAGGTAGTACCGGCTTCAATCGCCTCTTTTTCGGTAGAAGACATCTCCGGCATGATGCCGCGATAGAGTTTAAGTAATGGCCGGGTTATCACACTCTGCCTGAAGGCACTCAGGTTCAGCGGCAGGGCAATAACCAGGAAAATTATCCAGCTAATCAGTCCAGTTACATCCAGCAGGCTGCCTGCTGCCATGACCACTGCGGCGGCTATGGTTGCGGTCAGCAGGGATACTCTGAGGTACGCTGCTGCTCCTAAAACCAAGAGCAATGCCAGGATCCATAGTAGGGTAGTCACTGTTTGTTCTCCTTAATAAAACGACCACTTTATTCAGTGTAGAACGCCTCGCTTGAGAGCGATCAAGATCACAATTATAGTATGTGGTCAGACCTGTGTCGCAATAAAATTAAACCTAAGCGAAATCGAATACAAGCATTTTTCAAACAATTGTTTAAATTTTTTATTGCAAGCAATAATTCCCCTGCCGACATGGCTTGGCTACAATGCCGCAGATAATGAAATAACAGATTCAGTGACAGGAAAAACAAGATGTGTGAGCTGCTGGCGATGAGTGCCAATGTGCCAACGGATATTGTCTTCAGCTTTACCGGGCTGGCGGAGCGAGGCGGGGTGACCGGCCCCCATGTGGATGGTTGGGGGATCACCTTTTATGAAGGCAAGGGCAGCCGCACCTTCAAGGATGCCAGTCCCAGCAGCCAGTCCCATGTGGCAAGCCTTATCAAGTCATACCCGATCAAGAGTGAAGTGGTGGTCAGCCATATTCGGCAGGCCAACCGCGGTGAAGTCTCGCTGGAAAATACCCACCCCTTTACCCGCGAGCTTTGGGGCCGCTACTGGACCTATGCCCACAACGGCCAGTTGTCTGACTATGAACAGAAGTTTCAAAGCGGCCGCTTTCAGGCCGTGGGTGACACAGACAGTGAGCAAGCCTTTTGCTGGATAATGAGCCGCCTGGTCAAGCGTTTCGGCGAATCCGAGCCGGACGATATTTTGCCCGTGTTTGAGTATGTGGCCCAGCTTGCCGAGGAGATCCGCACTCTTGGGGTGTTTAATATGATCCTCAGCGATGGCCGTTATCTGATGAGTTATTGCAGCAATAACCTCTGCTATATCACCCGCCGGGCGCCCTTTGGCCGGGCGCAGCTGATAGACACGGATGTGGTGATTGATTTCGACACCCAGACCACCCCCAAGGATGTGGTCACTGTTATAGCCACCCGGCCGCTGACCGGCAATGAAAACTGGCAGCTGTTGGCGCCGGGGGACTGGAAATTATTCCGTCTTGGCGAGCTGGTTATTGACTTCCGAGCCCAGGCTCAGCTTGGCTAACTTGATATCGAGCTGCTTACTGCCTGACTCAAAGTGGGTCAGGCGCACCGGCAGCCAGCCGAGATCTGGCGCCATCCAAACAAAGGTCTGCCGCTTGGTGCTGTCGCGGACCACTTCCAGTTTCACCGTGTTATAGACGCCACTGTCCAGTGTCATCCGCTCCTTGCCGACTATCTTGAAACGATAGTCATCTATCTCGTTGTCCTTGACCAGCTCATAGGCCAGGGGCTCCTTGCCGGCGGCGAGATCCAGCCGAAACTGCAGCTGTACCATCAGGGCATCGTAGAGAGTGCCTGAATAGTCCAATTTGCTCTTTTCATCCTTGTAGCGACTGAAAATTTTGCCCTGTTCCTTGGCAAAGGCTATCTGCTCATTGAAGTTGGGGCCAGTGCCGGTTCGCTGATGGCTGAAGCGCAGCGGCGTCAACTGACCATCCTGATAGGTAAATTCACTGCGGATATGGCGTTTATCACTCAGCACCAAGAGGCTGAGATCGCTGTCCAACTTGTATTGATAGAAGTCGCCCTCTGGCGGCAACAGCATAAAACGGGCGCCACCGAGATTGATTTCGCCATAATTGACCTGATATTCGGCGGTATGGGGTGCCAGGGGGCTGGTCTGCGCCCATAACGGCAAGGGCAGTAACAGTATCAAGAGTAGAAGTGAACGGATCAAAGGCAGTCTCCTGTGGTTAAAACGGCATGGACAAGACCAGAGTGGCCATGTCCGGCCGCCACTCATATTCAGACAGGGCAATTCTGCCTTGGTTCACTTGTACGCCTTCGCTGCGCAGCAGGCTCATCTGTAGCTGAAATGCCTGGGTATCCTTGGCAAAGGAGATTTTCCCCTGACTGTTGATAACCCTGTGCCAGGGCAGCGCCAGGCTGTCTGGCGCCTGTTTCAGTGCCCGGGAAACATAGCGTGCCCGTCCGGGCAAGCCGGCATAGTCGGCAATTTTGCCATAGCTTGCCACCCGACCTTCGGGGATCAGTGCAACTATGTGCCAAATCTTCTGCATTGGACTCAGTGGCGGGGCGCTCGTTTCCGGGGTCATCTTGGCTCCTGATGCTATTGGCGCAAATTATAATACCATTCCATAGCGGAGGTTACTCACTTGGCAAAAGTGCCATGGCGGCTCTGTGCTGCACACGCAAGGTTTGCCTTTTGATGCTTTTTCGCCATAATGGCGCCCATTGAACGCCAAGTCGAGTAAATTGAGAATATAACCCTATGGCAATTATGGATATTTTGACGGTTCCCGATCCCAGGCTCAAGCGTAAAGCCAAGCCTGTTACCGAAATAGAAACCGTGCAGCCTTTCATCGATGATCTGTTGCAAACCATGTATCACACAGACGATGGTATCGGCTTGGCCGCGACCCAGGTGGGCAGTGAACACGCAATAGTCGTCATTGATATCTCAGAAGAGCGCAATCAACCTCTGGTGCTGATCAATCCGCAGATCACTGAGTCCAGCGGCGAATTTATCGGTGAAGAGGGCTGTTTGTCCATTCCCGGTTATCGCTCCAAGGTAAAACGCTTCGAGTCGGTCACTGTCAGCTATCTGGATCGCCAGGGCCAAGCCCAGACGATCCACAGTGATGATTTCCTGGCCATAGTGCTGCAACATGAAATCGATCATCTGCACGGCAAGGTATTTATCGAGCATCTCTCCCGCCTTAAACAGGAGATGGCACTGAAGAAGGTGCGTAAGTTTACCGCCTAAGCAATAGACTTAAGTTGGGCTTCGCTGCAGCTTGGCAGTTGCAGCGGCAGCTCAAGTAATATGCTCAAACCGCCCTGAGGCCGGTTGACCGCTTGGGCCGAGCCGCCCAGGAGCTGCATACACTGGCGCACAATCGCCAATCCCAGCCCATAACCTCCCTGAGAGCTGTGACGCGCTTCATCCAAACGGGTGAAAGGGTTGAACAAGGCTTCCAGTTGCTCTTTGGGGATCCCGGGTCCATTATCGCTGACACTCAGCTGCAGTCTGCTATCACCCAATTTGTCGTCACCCAATTGAGATACCTGGATTTCCACCCGGCAGGTTTCACCGGCATATTTGAGGGCATTGCGACAGACATTTTCCAGCGCCCGCTTCAAGTAGGCCATATCGGTATGCAAAGTTTGCTCATCAATGGGGGCCTGTGCCCAGACTATGCTTTGCTTGGGGCCAGACTCAAACTCCAGATCCTGCAGCAGTGAGCGGCGTAATTCTGTCAGGGTAAAAGGCGCTGCCGTCAGCTTAATGAAGCCGTTGCTCAGGCGGCTGAAGTCTAAAATAGTGTTAATCAATTGCGCCATCTCTTCGCCCTGGCGTCTTAGCCTGGCAAGAGGTTGTTGATGTTCCTCCCCCAAGCGATTTTCCAACAGGTGTAAGGCCAGCTCCTGCCGGGCAAGGGGAGTGCGCAGTTCGTGGGATACATCCCTCAGTAACCGCTGCTGGGTTTGAATGCTCTTTTGCAGCTGCTCGGCCATATGGTCAAAGTCGGTCGCCAACTGGAAAAATTCCGGCTGCTTTAGTGAAAAATGGCCGGCAATCCGGGTATCGAGTTGGCCCTGTGCCAGCTGACGGGTGGCACTGCGCAGTAAACTCAGCGGCTGGATCAGATGGCGGCTCAGCAGACGACTGAACAACAAAAGCACCAGTAGTCCTACCAGGATACGGATAAGCCAGAGGCTTTTATCCAGTTGCTGCGCCGGGTGTAAAGAGGCGTTGAGTTGTACCACCAAGAGCAGGGGATTGTCCGGCTCCAGGCTATTGCGTAGTGGCAGGCCTATCAAAGGTTTTTGCACCCTGTCCCCCATAGGCTGCTGCAACTGCTTGAGGAAATTGAGTTTGTAAACAAAGTGCGGGTGCATTTCCCGCTGACTCACCGCCTGCTGCTTGCTATCCAGCACATAGAGTACAAATGCCTGACGCCCCTCCCAATCCGCCAGTCCTGCTATATCGCCCCTGACGATATAGTCGTTGGCCTCATCGGCCAGTTGCTGTAACTGGCTTTGGGTCTGCTGGGGCAGCAGTAACAAGCGGTTTAGCAACATGGCTTCAATACCACTGGCGAGCAGCAGGATAAGCAGTAATGACACACCAAAATAGCCAAACAGTCGCCATTGGAGTTGGGAAAACAGGCCGGAAAAGGGCAGCAAGGCAAGCTCCTGAATTATTCGCTGAAGTCGAGAATATGTTTCGATAATCATTCTCATTTATTCTATCTCGGGTTAAGGCTTTGGCGCCAGCACGACTTGTCAGTTGGCTAAAGTTCGCTATACTGTATAAAAATACAGTATCGGTGTTTTTCATGTCTCTTTCAGCCAAAACTCACTCTGTAAAATCTGATCCAGCAAAATCTCAGGCCTTGAACGGTCTGCTGGAGCGCCGGGATCTCTGGTTGGGGCCGGGCAGTCAGGGCAAAACATTGGGGTATCCCAGTGGTTTTGAAGCATTGGATGCGCAGCTCAGTGATGCAGGGTGGCCAAGGCAAGGCATTTGTGAGCTTTTCAGTCAGTCTCCTGGGCACGGGGAACTCAGCCTGTTGTTGCCTTTGATGCGTTATTTACTGCCGGCTCAGTGTGGCTCTCATTCCGAAAGAAATCATTCGGCAAGAAGCCAGTCCAAAAGAAATCAGTCCAGAGGGGATGAGTCCAGAGATGCCATGATAATGCTGATAGCGCCGCCATTGCAGCCGCTGGCACAGAGCTTTGCCCAGCACGGTATTGCCGCCGAGCGTATTTTGTGGCTGGAGTTAACCCAGCGTAAAGAGGTGCTCTGGGCCATGGAGCAAGGGCTGAGCAGCGGCGCCTGTCCCCTGGTGCTGGCTTGGCTGGACAAGCTAACACTGACTGAGGCCAGAAGGTTGCAACTTGCCGCAGAGCAGGGCAAGGCGCTGGGAATTTGCCAGTTGCCTATGGCTCAGGCCGACAGCAATCATCCTGTCACCCTAAAGCTGGCTATCAGCGCGGCTGGCGTTAATACCGCCAGGCTGCAAATTTTAAAGCGTCGCGGTGGTTGGCCCGTCCCTGAATTGCATCTGCGTGGCTTGCCGGCACTGGCGCTTGAACTGCCCCATGTCGAGCCGGGCGTGGTAACCCTGAGAAGCGGCAAGGCGGCTCCCAATCATAGTTTAAGTAACTCAATAGACTCAATTGATCCAAAGCATTCCGGCCGCAAGGCCAATGGCCCTGTGCTTCACGACTCTGGTTTACATGGCACTGTGCTTCACGGTCCTTGGGGGATGGCGCAGTCAAGGATTGCTGCCTCCAATGAATGCGCGCCTAATCCCTGGACAGCACGGCAAGAGTCAAACAAGCCCGCGGGGCTTTTCCCAAGCGCGAATCCGCAAACGGCCAATTCTCAAACTACTCAAAGCCAAGCCACTCAAAGCCATACTGCTCAGAGCCAAGAGGCTATCTGAGATGACCCAGGTATGGATGGGAGTCTGGTTTCCACAGCTATTGCTGCAATATCAGCGTTATCGTCTGGCTATGCTCGGCAATATGGCGGGTTCTATTACTGGTACTATGACCGACACTGTGACTGGTACTAGGACTGGAAGTATGACAGGCAGTGGTGCGGCTCAGGTTCAAATACGCGTTCAAACTCAGCCCCAAACCCAAAATCAACCCAAAACAGTGCCAACCGCTGCGGCGTCAGAGCCTCTTGATCCCCAAGTCCCCATGGCCTTGTATGACAGCCGGAAGCTGGTCATACATTCGGCCTGTCCCGCCGCTCAAGCAAAAGGCGTTACAGCAGGGATGAGTGTCGGCAGCGCTCAGTCGCTGTTGGGAGAGTTGCAACTCTGGCCACTGCAGGAGGTGGACAGCGAGGCGTTGCGGGATTGGTTGTGTCAGTGGAGCTATGATTTCAGCGCCAGAATCTGGCCGCCGTTGTTATCCGGGCTTACTGAACAAGCTGCCCCATATGCGGCCGATGCGCGCTGGCCTACAGATACACTGCTGCTTGAAGTGGGGTCCATGGTTAAACTGTTTGGCAGTTTGAGTGCCATTGTCGAGGCTTATCTCAACAAAGTCGCCGACTATGGTCTGGAATGCTCATTGGTGCTGGCACACAGACCGCTGGATGCGGCGATATTGGCGCGGCATACTCACGTCGGCATCAGCGCGGTATCAGCTGCCTTCATGAGCTCACCCACAGCTGAAAAAGCCGGCCGCCTCAAGGTGCATCACGGCTTACCGCCAGACTTGCCACTGGATTTGCTGCCATTAACCCAAGAGGAACGGCAACGGCTCGGCGCGCTTGGGCTGACAACTCTAGCCATGCTTGATGCCTTACCCCTTGCCGAGTTGGGGCGGCGCTTTGGTCAAGGTTTGCTGCAGCTGCTGGCACAAATCCAGGGGCGTTTGCCCTGTTGCCGCAAGGGATATGAGTTACCCGAACAGTTTCAGGCCAGGTTGACCTTGCTGCATGATGTTGAGTGGGTTCAGGGATTGCTGTTTCCATTGCAAAAGCTGCTGGGGGAATTGGCAACCTATTTGCGGATCAGGCAGTTGGCGGTGCAACAGTTGGAGCTGTGGCTGAAGTTTCGCGAGCCAGAGACGCCGGCGCAGCAACTGACACTCAACTATCCCTTCGGGGAATATCAACTGCAGGGACTATCTCAGCTCTGCCGCTTACAGCTGGAAGGATTGCAACTGCCGAGCCCGGTCGTCGATATTGAGCTGCGAGCCAGGCACTTTGTGTCGCAGCAGCTGGGTAGTCGAGAGTTGACCGAGTCCAGAGAAGGGCTGCAGCAGGATGCCAATCAATTACTCGCCAGATTACAGGCCAGGTTAGGTAGCCATAAGGTGCGCTCTTTGGTGTTGGCGGCCGATCCCATGCCTGAACTGGCCAGCACTGCGGCTTCCCTGACTCGTTGGCCGCCACCGGCAAGGCCGCCAGTTCAGCCGTCGCTGGCGCTGCGGCCTCTTTGGCTGCTGCAAGAGCCGCAAGCCATTGCTCCTGAAGCCGTGGAGCTGCTTAGAGGGCCGGAAAGGTTACAGAGCCCCTGGCATTCAGGGCCTTTTCCCTGCCGGGATTATTTTCTTGCCCATCATAAGGAGAACGGCGGTCTGTGTTGGCTGTTTCGCACCGCTAATGGGCTCTTTCTTCACGCTTGGTTCAGCTGATGTACGCCGAATTGCATGCTATTTCCAATTACAGCTTTTTGCGCGGGGCTTCTCACCCGGATGAGTTGGTGCAGCAGGCCGCCAAACTGGGCTATGAGGCCATAGCCATTACCGACGAATGTTCTCTGGCGGGTGTGGTCAAGGCGCATGAGGCCGCCAAACAAAGCAGTATCAAGCTGATTGTCGGCGCCGAATTCCACCTGCCGGAAGGCTGCCTGGTGCTGCTGGCAAAAAATCGCCGGGGCTATGGTCTTATCAGCACTCTGATAACTAAAGGGCGGCGCCGGGCCGAAAAGGGCAAGTATCGGTTAACCCTGGATGATTTTGCGGTCATTGACCGCGGCTGCTTTTGCCTGTGGCGGCCGCCATCAGTGAGCGAGTTGCTGGCGCAAGCCGACTTGAAAAGCTCTACTCACCAAACCCCAAGTCAGCAACCCCCTTGGCTGACGCAGCTGCAGCAGCGCAGTCTGGCACAGTTGAATGCCCTGGCGGCACGGGTCAAAGCCGCGTTTTCACTGCCGCTTTATCTCTTGATGGAGCGGCAATTGCAACCCGGAGAGGCCTGGTACCTCGAGGCCTGTGAGGCGCTGTCGAATCATTTGTCCCTTCCCTGTGTCGCCGCCGGTAATGTGCAGATGCATCTTGCAGAGCGGCAAAGGCTGCACGATGTGCTCAGCTGTATCCGCCATGGCCGCGCCGTGCCTATGGCCGGCGAGCTGTTATCAGGCAATGCCGAAATGGCGCTTAAGCCGATAACAACTATGGCCAGGCGTCACCCTCAAGCCTGGTTGGCAAGGAGCTGTGAGCTGGCGTCCCGGTGCCATTTCAGTCTGGATGAACTCAAGTATGAGTACCCGGCCGAGTTGGTGGCAAGCGGCCTAAGTGCCAGTGAATATCTGGCGCAAGAGGTGGAAAAGGGCGCCCGCAGGCGTTTTGGCGAGGCGGTTCCACCTGAAGTGCAGACTCAGTATCGGCGCGAACTCAAGCTGATTGCCGAGCTCAATTATGAATACTTTTTCCTGACCATCTATGATCTGGTCTGTTTTGCCACCAGGCAAGGGATACTGCATCAGGGACGAGGCTCGGCCGCCAACTCTGTGGTCTGTTATTGCCTCGGGATCACCGAGGTGGATCCTACCAAGGTCAACATGCTGTTTGAGCGTTTTATTTCCAAGGAGCGCCATGAGCCGTCAGATATCGATGTCGATTTTGAACATGAACGCCGCGAAGAGGTGATCCAGTATATCTACCAAAAATATGGCCGTGAGCGTGCAGCCCTGGCAGCCAGTGTGATCACTTATCGTTTCAAGAGTGCCATGAAAGATGTTGGTAAGGCTCTGGGGCTCAGCGAGCAACGGCTGGATGAGCTGATAGGCGCTGTCGATCGCCGCGATCCGCAAGTGCCTTGGCAGCAGCAGTTGCAACAAGGCAAGCTGTTGCCACAACAAGGTTTGGGGCAGTGGTTGTTGCCGCTGGTGGAGACCCTGATGGGTTTTCCAAGGCACTTGTCGCAACATGTCGGCGGCTTTGTGATTTCGGCCGGGCCATTGGCCGAGCTGGTGCCGGTAGAGAATGCCGCCATGGCCAAGCGCACTGTGATCCAATGGGACAAGGATGATCTCGAGAGTCTGGGGCTGTTAAAGGTCGATGTATTGGCGTTGGGAATGCTGACCGCGATCCGCAAATGTTTCGAGTTGATCTCCCGTCACATTCGTCCCTTTGCCATGTCGGATATTCGCTGGGAAGATCCGGCCGTCTATCATATGTTGCAGCAGGGCGACAGCATGGGGGTGTTTCAGGTGGAATCGCGCGCCCAGACCAGCATGCTGCCAAGGCTCAAACCCGCCTGTTATTACGATCTAGTAATACAGATAGCCATAGTGCGCCCGGGTCCAATTCAAGGAGACATGGTGCATCCCTTTCTGCGCCGCCGCGATAAAATCGAGCCGGTTACTTTTCCTTCGGCCGAGGTGGAAGGCGTGTTGTCACGCACTATGGGGGTGCCCATTTTTCAGGAGCAGGTGATCCAATTGGCCATGGTCGCCGCCGGTTTCAGTGGCGGGGAAGCCGATCAATTGCGCCGCGCCATGGCCAGTTGGAAACGCAGTGGCGAGCTGGAGCAATTTGAACACAAGCTGCTTCAGGGGATGACGGCCCGAGGCTACAGTGACACCTTTGCCAGGCAGATATTCAACCAGATCCGCGGCTTCGGCGAATATGGTTTTCCCGAGTCTCATTCGGCCAGCTTTGCGCTCCTGGCCTATGTTTCGGCATTTCTCAAACACTATTACCCGGTGGCGTTTTGCTGCGCCTTGCTCAACAGTCAACCCATGGGCTTTTACAGCCCATCACAGCTTATTCAGGATCTTCGTCATCATGGCGGCCTGGTATTGCCGGTTTGCATCAACCTCAGTCAGTGGCACAGCACACTGGAGCGACAAACCGATGGCTCCTTGGCATTGCGCCTCGGGTTCAGGTTGGTCAAGGGATTATCCGAGCACAGCGCCGTCAAGATAGTAGCGGGTCGGGGCGAGGGCTTTACTCACTTATCGCAGTTGGCGGCTCTGGCACTGCCAAGGCGTGAGCAGGAGGCGCTTGCCAGCGCCAATGCCTTTGCTACCCTGGGGGGCGATCGCCATCAGATCAGGTGGCAGTTGGCCGCTCGTCAGCAGAGTTTGCCTTTGTTTGAGCAGCCGGACGAGGTCGATTTTCGCCCTGAAACCGCCTTGCCTGAGGTCACCGAAGTCGATGCCTTGCTGGCTGACTACGCCTGTACCGGGCTAACTCTGGGGCGCCATCCTCTGGCACTGCTCAGAGAGCAGGGGTTACTCGGCAAGTGTCACAGCGCCGCTTCTTTGTGGCAGTGTCGTCATGGGCAGAATGTGACTGTGGCGGGGCTGGTGGTCGGCAGGCAAAGGCCTGGCACCGCCAGTGGAGTCACCTTCATCACCCTCGAAGATGAAACCGGCAATGTTAATCTGGTGGTATGGAGTGATACGGCCAGAGCCCAGAGACAGGCTTATTTGAGCGCCAGGATCCTCAAGGTGAGCGGGGTCGTGGAATTTTCGTCCGGCGTATTGCATCTGCTGGCCGGTCGGCTGGAGGATATCTCGGGCAGTATGCACGCGCTGGTGGTAAACTCGCGGGATTTCCATTAGCCGATAACCCATTTTAAGCTGCAACTGCCTGTGAAAATAATCCTGCTGACCCATGAAAGAGAGCTGAATCGAGCCAGTAACACAGCCACCCTGGCGCTTAATGCTTATCCGACTCTCTGTAAGCGGGTATTGTGGGCGCGTAAAGCCCCGGATGCTTGGTTAATGGAGCACTTGTCTTTGGGGCGAACAGCCTTACTCTATCCGCAAACCGAAGAAAATACTTCTAGAACTCAAGCTGTAAATGAAAGCCCAAACTTAAGCCAAAGCCCAAACCAAAGCCCGGCTCAGGACGCAACATTGCTTCAAGACGCTGCTCAGGAAGCCGCTCAGAAAGCTGCTCTGAAATTAGGGAAGCCGCTAAATTCGCTGGTCATACTCGATGCAACCTGGCAGGAGGCCGGCAAGATGTATCGCCAAAGCCCCTATCTACAGTCGCTTGCCAGAGTCGAGCTGCAAACAGAGCAGGACTCGGCGTTTCGCTTGCGGCGCAATCAGCGCCAGGGCGGGTTATGTACCTTGGAATGTATTGCGGCTGTTTGGCAAGACTTGGGGGGAGACTATAGTATCGCCGCCAGGCGGTTACTCAGTGAGTTTAATCAATGGCAGGCTGAGATAAGAGCTCCGGCCTAGCTGCACTAGAGTTAGCACAGCAAGCCGGAAGCCGTCTCTCTACGGCGGCGCTGAGTTAAGTCTATCCGCCTGCGTTAGATCACCGTCAGATAAACACACAGGAAATGGCAAACGGCGCCGCCCAACACAAACAGATGCCAGATGGCATGATTGAAAGGAATTGCCTTGGTAGCGTAGAAGATCACACCCAAGCTGTAGCTCAGCCCCCCGGCCAACAGCAAGTTGAACCCGGCAGTTGACAGGTTATCGATAAGCTCAGGCAACACGGCGACGCAGAGCCAGCCCATGGCCAGATACAGCACCAGGCTCAGCGCCTTGAATCTGTGAATAAAGCAGCTCTTGAACACTATTCCCCCCAATGCCAACGACCAGATGGCTATCAGCACCCATTCTTCCTGGGCATTGGCCAAAGTAATTAACATCAGCGGGGTATAGGTTCCGGCGATTAACAGATAGATGGCGCAGTGATCCAGCATCTTGAGGCGCCGTTTCCACACAGGGTGAGGAATGCTGTGATACAGGGTCGAGCAGAGGAACAGCAGGATAATACTGCTGCCATAGATGGTTACACCTGTTAACTGAATGGCATCCAGCGAATGCCAGCCCTTGAGCAACATCAGCACCAACCCCAGAGTGCCGGCAATCACCCCCAAACCATGGCTGACGGCATTGGCTATCTCTTCATTCAGACTGTATCCAGCGGAAAACTGGCCATTGAACTGGGCTTCGGCTGCTGGGGCTTTGCTGTTTGGCATGATTGACTCTCTGGTTCGACCTCATTGAAAGTGAGTCTAACAGCGCCGTAGCACCATGGCTAGATAAAAGTGTACAAGTGTTCGCTGAAGTTTTTTGATGCCAACTATTTTTTGCTACTAACTGTGAAAGTCTTATTCTCTGTTTGCTACTGACCCTTTAGGAGTTGCATCTTAACAACCCAAGGCCCGGTATCCCAGTGGCATTTCAGTTGTTATTGACACTAAACCTGTTACCCCGTTACTTGACCGGGCTTGAGCTTGTCTCTTTTGAGCTTAAGTTTGTTACCTAACTGGCTTATTCAACTAGCTTATTCAACAAGGGAATGAACTTTTTGCCGAGGGTTTTCCTCTAACACTGAGTTTACATTCAGCGACGGATAAATCAGCGGCTTATGCCTTCTCTTCCAGAAAAGTTTATTGCCAGCCGAGACGAAAGCTCGGCGGCAATGGCAAGCTTGAGCATCAGCATCCCGGGTAGGGATCCTGCCTTTGAGCTTGGTCTGGATGAAATCATTAATCCCTGTTCCTGCCAACCAAGCCATTCTCAATCACATTCGATTGACCCTTTCTTTGCCCAATCGCCTTTTCAACAGCTTGGGTTTCAACCCCAATGCCTGGCGCAAGTTGGCATGGCTAAAAAAGCAGAGCAGGGGGATGGTGAGGCAAAGGGCAACGCCTTCAGCAGTTGGACTGCGGCGGGAGCCGCGCACTTAGTACTATTGCTGGGGTTATCCTGGTTTTGGCAGCAGGCCGAATGGCAAAGAGTGGTGACAGAGCCTGCCAAACCCAAGGCGCTGCAATCCTATCTGTATTTCAGTCAGCCCAGCCCAAAACAGTTAACGCCAGCGCCGGAAGCCTTGGAGGAAGAAGCAATAACCCAGCCCAAGGAAGCGATAGAGGTTAACAAAGCTGACTCAAGCAACCGTTCTGAGTCACAAAAAACCGAGCAAAAAACTCCACAAGGCAGGGTTCAAAACCAGAATGAGCAAAGCATTCCCAAGACTCAGGCTCAAAGCGTTAAGCCTATTGGTAGAGTCATTGAAAAAACGAAAAATGCAGCCGTACCTGCGCCAGAGCGAGCAAATGACTTTAGATCGCAGCCGGCAGAGCAAGCCCAGCTGGACTTCAGTTCAAGCGCATTAAAGTCTGCCCGAAAAGTACTGCAACACTCTCAACAGCAGGCGCTGCAGCAATTATCACAGCAATATGCGGATAAGGCCACGGGACGTAAGAGCCTCAGTGAAATGGATGGGGAGATGGAGGTGCTTTGGGTCAATGACGCCGATGATTTCAATAAAGTGGCCAGTCTGGATCTGCCGCTCGACCCCAACCGTATCGTCAAGGATGGTGATACCTGCTATCGGGTCGTCAAGGTGCCGACTCCGCTCAATCCCTATGCCGAAAACTTGGGTTTCCCATTTAAGTGCGGTCAGACAGAGATGGAAAAAGCGCTCAAGGAGGCGGTGGCCAGCCGTTTAAAGCGGCTTGGTAAGTGAGTTTTGCAATCAATTTATTTGATTTGAAATAAATTGATTGTTCAATTGTTTTGATTATTTCCATTTAATTCAAATGATTAAGTTGTGATTTTAATGGATTCAATCCTGCGGCACATTTTGTCATTGGGCTTGTTTCCCGCTTCGGCTTGTGCTTATACTCGGCAGCAATCTTGTCGGAGTGCCCTCTGGGCTGAGACCGTTTATTCGGGATCCGTTGAACCTGATCAGGCTAGCACCTGCGAAGGAAACAAGCATTCAGCTGCAGCATTACCGCAGCCACTGCGAGCAAAAATCTATGCCAAAGGCTTTAAAGAGCCGAGGCGATATCTGGCTTCTCAAGCGGACATTGAACTGACCTGAAACCACGAGGTCAGTCTGCCAACACCGCCGGAGGAGGACTCCAAATCAAGGAGTTTAACCAGTCAGCTTGCGCCGCTTATTATTCAACTCTCCTGACAAGCAATTTCATTTTCCAAAAGAGTGAGCTTGCTTATGTCAAATCGTCAATCCAATCGTCGTCAAACCCGTGAGGCCGCCCAGGCCTTTATCGATAACCTTAAACCCTTGCAGCATCCCAATTCACAGAAGCTGTTTGTTCAGGGCTCCCGGGCCGATATTCAGGTTGCCATGCGCCAAATCAGGCAGACAGACACCCGAATACCAACCCAAGATGGCAGTGAGCAATTTGAACCCAATCCCGCCGTACGTGTTTATGATTGTGCCGGCCCTTATTCAGATCCCAACGCGGCTATCAATGTGCGCCAGGGCCTGGATAAACTGCGCCAGGGCTGGATCTTAGAGCGTGATGATACGCAAGAGCTGACTTCGGTCAGCTCCAGTTTTACCCAGCAGAGGCTGGCGGATGAAGGGCTGGATCATTTGAGATTCGACGCTTTGCCCAAACCGCGCCGGGCCAAGCCGGGTAAGCGGGTGACCCAATTGCATTACGCCCGCGCCGGCATTATCACTCCTGAAATGGAATATATCGCCATTCGTGAAAATATGGCCCGGGCCAACGAAGCGCTTGCCAAAGATCCGCAACTGGCCCGCAAAGCCAAAGGAGAAGCCTTTGGCGCTATAGTTGCCACGCCGATAACCCCTGAGTTTGTTCGCAGCGAAGTGGCTCGTGGCCGCGCCATTATTCCCGCCAACATCAACCATCCGGAAGCTGAGCCTATGATTATCGGCCGTAACTTTTTGGTGAAGGTCAACGCCAATATCGGTAATTCGGCGGTGACCTCTTCCATCGAGGAAGAGGTGGAAAAACTGGTGTGGGCCACCCGTTGGGGCGCCGATACGGTGATGGATCTGTCCACCGGCCGTTATATCCACGAAACCCGCGAATGGATAGTGCGCAACTCGCCTGTGCCCATAGGTACTGTGCCCATCTATCAGGCGCTGGAAAAGGTCAACGGCATTGCCGAAGATCTCAGTTGGGAAGTGTTTCGCGACACCCTGATAGAGCAGGCCGAACAAGGAGTGGATTACTTCACCATTCATGCCGGGGTCTTGCTGCGTTATGTGCCCATGACGGCCAATCGGGTGACAGGTATGGTATCTCGTGGCGGCTCCATTATGGCCAAGTGGTGCCTGAGCCATCATAAGGAAAACTTCCTCTACAGCCATTTCCGCGACATCTGTGAGCTTTGCGCCGCCTATGATGTGTCTCTGTCGCTCGGTGACGGCATGCGCCCCGGCTCGATTGCCGATGCCAACGACGAGGCTCAGTTTGCCGAGCTGGAAACCTTGGGCGAGCTGGTGAAAATCGCCTGGGAATACGATGTGCAGACCATTATCGAAGGGCCGGGCCATATTCCTATGCAGCTGATCAAGGAGAATATGGACAAGCAGCTTGAGTACTGTGATGAGGCGCCTTTCTACACCTTGGGGCCCCAGACCACGGATATTGCGCCCGGCTATGATCATTTCACCTCTGGCATAGGCGCGGCGATGATTGCCTGGTACGGCTGCGCCATGCTTTGTTATGTGACCCCCAAGGAGCATCTGGGTTTGCCCAACAAGGAAGACGTTAAACAAGGGCTTATTGCATACAAAATTGCGGCGCATGCCGCCGATGTCGCCAAGGGACATCCAGGTGCCCAGCTGCGCGACAATGCGTTGTCAAAGGCCAGATTCGAGTTTCGCTGGGAAGATCAATACAACCTGGGGCTGGATCCCGATACTGCCCGGGCGTTCCATGATGAATCCCTGCCTCAGGAATCTGCCAAGGTGGCGCATTTCTGCTCCATGTGCGGCCCCAAATTCTGCTCGATGAAAATCACCCAGGATGTACGCGACTATGCTGCGTCTTTGGCTGTGTCTCTGGCAGCATCTCAGGTAACTTCGGGGGATTCGTCAGGGGCAGACTCGGCAGAGCGCCAAACCGAGCCTGTGCAGGCTGAAGAACTGACGGCACAGCCGCTGGAAGTACTGGATGCCGAGGCGGGGATGGCGCGGATGTCGGCGCAGTTCAAGGCCGCTGGCAGCGTCCTGTATCATCCGGCTACGGCAAGTGAAAAGTCCTTGTCCGAGTCCAATCCCAAGCCCAAGTCCAATCCCGAGCCAGAGGCTACACGCTATGAAGAGGAAGCCTGAAATGTCGGCTGATAAAAGGCCGATAGTCTGGAGCATAGCCGGCTCAGACAGTGGCGGCGGCGCCGGGATCCAGGCCGATCTGGCCACCTTGAGCAATCTTGGCTGTCATGGCTGCTCTGTCATCACCACTTTGACCGCCCAAAGCAGTGTGGCAGTGACGCTAACCGAGGCGGTGAGCGAGGATATGTTGCTGGCGCAGCTCAATGCTCTTCTCGGTGACTTGCCGCCCAAGGCGATAAAAATCGGCTTGCTAGCCAATCAAGCGCAGCTGCAGCTGCTTTGTGACTGGTTGGCTCGGCACCTGCCTGATGTTCCTTTGGTGGTCGACCCCGTCATGGTCGCCAGTTGCGGCGATGCACTCTCAAAGAGCACTGCAATGGGCGCAGCGCGGCTGGATTACCGGCCGCTGGCGGCGCTTTCCACTGTGCTGACCCCGAATATTCATGAGCTGGCGTTGCTGAGTCGCAGCGATATTCATGACTTTCCTTCCTGGCAAGATGCGGCAACTTGCCTGGCAAACGAACTGCCTTGCCATCTCTTGGCCAAGGGCGGGGATTTCGAGGCGGGGATCGCGCGCGGCCTGGCAGAAGACTTACTGCTTTTTAAAGACTTACCTCACAGCTCCGGGTTGCATCAACGGCAGGGGTTTGTGTTGGCGAGCCCAAGGCAAGCATCCAGTAATAACCATGGCAGCGGCTGCACGTTATCCAGTGCCATAGCGGCATTTCTGGCCCACGACTGGATCTTGCCCGATGCCCTAATCCTGGCCAAGGCCTATATCAATGGCGCCTTGGCGCAGAGCTATCAGGTAGGCCGTGGTCCCGGCCCCTTAGGTCGGCCCGGGGCTTGTCTGGCCGCCGAGCTTATGCCTGTCATCTGGCCGCTAGAGGATTATCCCTGGGCCAACCCAGCCCAGGTGCTCGGTGCCCCTTGGCTTGCAGCGCCAACCTCTGCTGATGCTGTTAGTGCTAAAGGTGTTGGTGTTAAAGGCGTTAGTGCTGAAGGCTTCAAAACGCTGCCCCATAATTTGGGTATCTACCCGGTCGTGGCCGATGTCGAATTGCTGGAAGCCTTACTCAAGGCAGGTTGCCGCACTATTCAATTGCGTCTCAAGGAGGAAGTGCTGCCCGGCTCGAGCGCCGAGCAGGCGATCATTCGCGCCATCGCGCTCGGGCGCCAATACCAGGCGCGGGTGTTTATCAATGATCACTGGCAACAGGCCATTGCCCACGGTGCCTTTGGTGTGCACTTGGGCCAGGAGGATCTCAGCCAGGCATCCCTTGAGGCCATTCAAGGGGCCGGTCTGGCGCTGGGGTTATCCAGTCACGGTTATTTCGAGGCGCTGCTTGCATTACGCTACAGGCCCAGTTATCTGGCCCTCGGGCATATCTTTGCCACCACAACCAAAGTGATGCCATCTCTGCCCCAGGGACTGGCGCGCCTTGGCGCCTATAGCGAAACTTTCGGCTCCTTGGTGCCGACGGTCGCCATTGGCGGCATTGACGAGCATAACCTTGATGCCGTCAAGCATACCGGAGTGGCCAATGTCGCCGTGGTGCGGGCCATTACCGAGGCCGCCGAACCGGTAACGGCCTTCAGGCGCCTGACACAAAGCTGGTTAGGGCGAGCAGCCACGATTGCAAGCGGGATTAGCTATGCTCAACAAAATGCCGGGCTTAAGGACGATGTCGGGGTTCAGGAAGGTGCAGCTGAGCAGGAAAATACTGGAGTTCAGGACTATGCCGGGCTGAGCGACCGCGACTTTATCCGTTACGGTAGCCAGTTGCTGCTGCCCAGAGTCTCAGAAGCGGGGCAGCTCGCCTTACGGGCAAAGACGGTCGCCATAGTGGGGCTCGGAGGCCTTGGCCATCATCTGGCGCACTCTTTGGCCGCCGCCGGAGTAGGGCGTCTCATTCTTATCGATCCCGATATTGTCGAGCTGGGTAATCTGCCGAGGCAACTGCTCTACAACGAGCAGGATATCGGCCGTTTGAAGGTCGACGTGGCCAAGGAAAAGCTGGCGCGCGATTATCCAAACTGCCTGATTGAGATTGAGCCCGAACTGTTTGGCCCCAAGAGCGCGGAGCTTATTCGCCAGGCGTCACTGGTATTGGATGCCAGCGATAATTTCCTTTGTCGTCATAACCTTAATCAAGCCTGTGTGAAGCTGGGCAAAGAGCTGATTGCGGCGGCGATCAGCGCCGATTCCGGCCTATTGTGTCATACCGCCCCTTGGCTTAACCCCGAGGCGGGCTGTTATGAATGCCTGTTCCCTCGGGATAGCACAGGCTCGGGGCGCTGCCGCGACATGGGGGTGCTGGGTCCTGCGGTGCAAACCCTGGCGGCGATGCAGTCGCTGGCAGCCATCAATACTCTGCTTGGAGAGCGCAGCACCCTGGGGCGGCTCATCAGCTTGGATTGCCGAACCTTAAGCGTGCGTGAGGCTGCGCTTTGCGCCGACCCGGCATGTCTTTGCTGTCAAACCCAAACTCAGGCTGGACATAAAACACAAGCCCAATTTATGACAGGGGGCTCTGAGCTTAGCCGTGAGGAGAATTGCGATGCAAATTAAGATAAACAATCAAGTCAAAGAGTTGCCTGAGGCTATGACGCTGTTACAGCTGCTCGAATGGTGTGAAATAGCGCCTGGCAGCGTGGCGCTGGTGCGTAATGGCGCCGTAGTGCCCAGATCTCAGTGGCCAATGCTTGAATGTCAAAACGGAGACTGTCTCGAGCTGTTTTCCGCCGTAGCCGGAGGTTGATATGTTGCAAATTGGCGAGTTTGAATTTCAATCCAGGCTATTTGGCGGCACCGGCAAGTTTGCTTCGGCAGAGCTGATGCAACGCTCGCTCGTGGCCAGCGGCGCCGAGTTGGTCACTGTGGCGATGAAGCGGCTCGATTTTAACCAGGGCAGTGATGAATTGCTGGCACCGCTCAAAGAGCGCGGCGTGCAGCTGCTGCCCAATACCGCCGGGGCTCGCAATGCCAGGGAGGCAATTTTTGCCGCCGAGCTGGCACGGGAGATGCTGGGCACCCAACTATTGAAGCTGGAGATCCATCCGGATCCCCGTTATCTATTGCCGGATCCGGTAGAAACACTGGAAGCGGCCCGGGTCTTGTGCGCCGAAGGCTTCACTGTTCTGCCTTATGTGCATGCCGATCCCGTGTTGTGCTTGCGCCTCGAAGAGGTCGGCTGCGCCGCCGTGATGCCGCTTGGCAGTCCCATAGGTTCCAATCAGGGGCTGGCCACAGAACCCTTTTTGAAGATCATCATAGAGCAGGCCAATGTGCCTGTGGTGGTGGATGCCGGGATCGGCGCGCCGTCTCAGGCGATGCGGGCGATGGAGTTGGGCGCCGATGCCGTGCTGGTCAATACTGCCATCGCCGCCAGTTCGGAGCCCGTGACCATGGCGGGCTGCTTCAAAGATGCGGTGCGCGCCGGGCGAGCGGCCTATCTTGCCGGACTCGGGACCATCAGCAATCGGGCCCAAAACACCAGTCCGCTGACCGGGTTTCTCAATCTGGGAGAAAACCATGGCTGATTTTCTTGAGCGTTTTACCGCTATCGACAGAGATCTACTGCGCCTTGCTATTGCCAGTGTCAGCGCTGCCGAGGTTGAGCGCTGTCTGGCGCGGCCCGAGACGATAGCGCACAATCCCTCGGCCTTGCCCATTCTCTTGTCACCGGCGGCCCGGGAATTTCTCGAGCCTATGGCGCAGCTCTCTGCTGCGCTCACCCGCAAGAAGTTTGGCGCCAACATAGGTCTCTATGCGCCGCTCTATGTTTCCAATCTATGCGCCAATGATTGCGACTACTGCGGTTTCAGCATGAGCAATAAAATTCGCCGCAAGACCCTAAGCCAGGCCGAACTGGATGCTGAAATTGCCATTCTCAAGCAGCGCGGCTTTGATTCTGTATTGCTGGTTTCCGGCGAACATGAAACCAAGGTAGGGCTGGAATATTTTGCCCAGGCGCTTTTGAGGCTCAAGCAGGACTTCAGCTATCTGGCGATTGAAGTGCAGCCCCTCGCAGAAGCGGGTTATCGACGCCTGGTTGATGAGGGGCTGGATGCCGTGATGGTATATCAGGAGACCTATCAGCCCGCCACCTATGACCGCCATCATCTCAGAGGCAATAAAAAGGACTTTGGTTTCAGGCTCAATACACCGGACAGAGCCGCCAGGGCCGGGGTCGACAAGATAGGCCTGGGGGTCTTGCTCGGGCTGGATGATTGGCGCCTGGACTCGGCACTGATGGGATTGCATCTGGACTATTTGCAGCAAAAGTACTGGCGTAGCCGCTTCAGCGTATCGCTGCCAAGGCTCAGGCCTTGCGTTGGCGGAGTAACGCCGGCTGTGACTCTGGATGATGCCGGATTGGTACAGCTAATCTGCGCCATGCGCTTGTTCAGCCCGGCGCTGGAGTTGAGTCTCTCTACCCGGGAGAGCGCCTCACTCAGGGACAATCTATTGCCTCTTGGGATCACCCATGTGAGTGCCGCCAGCTCAACAGAGCCAGGTGGTTACAGCAATCCCAAGTTGCAGCTGGATCAGTTCCAGATAAGTGATGAGCGAACCGTCCCTGAGGTGGTCAGCGCCATTCGAGCACAAGGCATGCAACCTGTGTGGAAAGATTGGGACGCGAGCTGGCTCGCAGGCGCCTCTTTTGCGGTAACCCATCAAGGTGCATGAACCTTTCGGGCTGTACATTTGCACTGAATTGGCCAATAATTGTTCAAAGCTGTGGCTGAAATGGTAGCAACTGATTTTAACCGCAGAACGAAAATCCACAGTCCAATACAGACAAGGGGCAATCATGCAAATTCCATCGGCTTTTTCGGCGGGAGTTCAAGGGCTGCAAAGCGCCCAGTCCGGCCTGACTCAGGCAACAGTGGATATCGCCCGTCCGGCACCTGCGCAGCAGGCCGATTCGACCCGCCCGGTTGAGGAGGCAGACAAAACCTCGGCATTGGTATCGGCATTGGAATCCAAGGCCCAGGGTCAAGCTTCAGTAGAGGTGATTGAACGCGCATCCGACACCTTGGGCAGTATCATAGATATCGAGGTGTAATATATGGTTGGCGCGCTGGCCGGCGCGGGGCTGACGGCAACAGCCGTGTCCCAGCGGCCAAGCTCGTCAATTGCCAACTTAAGCAGTGGCAGCTCCATAAACCAATCGCCTATCAGCGCCAACCCTGTCGGTAAAATCTCCGCCAGTCAAAATCCCTCTCAGGTAAGTGGCGTAAAGCCAAGCCCAATAAACCTGAGCCCATTAAACCCGAGTCAATTAAACCCGAGCTCGGGAAATCAAAGCCCAGTCAATACAAGCCCAGCCAATACAAGCGCACTCAATACAAGTTCAGTCAATCCAAGCTCAGTCAATTCAAGCCCGCTCCAAGGTTCAGCTTCACAACATTCAGAGCCACAAACCGTAAAGCCGCCGCGGGAAGCACTTGTCAGTTTGACTAAAGGAGCCCTTGGGGCCGCGGCCTTGTCCAGCTCCGGCCATTGGCATGGAGAGGTTCAAGCATCGATGCCGCTCGCGGGGACATCGGCTCAAGCATCTGCCTTTTCCGGCCAAGGGGCTGACATTGTCGGCGGACCTGCGATACCAGTGACTTTAGCGGGAGAAGCGCCTGAGGTTCCCGCTTTTAATGGCATAAATACTTCCGCCAACTCTATGGGTGGGGCAGAGCAGGATTTTGACAACACTTCCGGCAGCTCTTCGAGTCGCTCATCGAGCCAGGCTGGCAGCGAAGTAAAAGAAGGGGACGAAGGGGCGGCTCGTCAGTCAACCGGGGAGTCGAATACGACAAGCTCCGCCGAACCCAAGCCGGATGAGGCGCAACAGAAACAGCAGCAGAACCGTGAGAGTCGTGAGCAACAGGCGCTTGAGCGGGAAATCGACTCCCTGATGAAACGCGATACCCAGGTGCGCTCCCATGAACAGGCTCATGCCGCGGTAGGCGGGATCCATGCCGGACAACCGGCATTTGAATTCGAGAAAGGACCCGATGGCAAACGTTACGCGGTGGAAGGTGAAGTTCAGATAGATGTCTCTGTAGTGAACGGCGATCCGCTGGCGACCATGGCGAAAATGAAACAGGTCTATGCGGCGGCGATGGCACCTGTCGATCCCTCCATGGCCGATATCCGGGTTGCCGCCGAGGCGATGCGTAAATATAACCAGGCAAGAGAAGAGGCCGGAACCCAGAGACTTGCCGCCGCACCAAAGCCTGAACTGAGTCAAAACCTGTTGGGAGCCGCAGATTCGGCTGCTGAAAAGTCCGCGTCTTCATTTGAGCCCAAGGCTGGCGACTCTGCAAACTTCCCCATAGGCCTGTCTCGTTTGATGGGCGCCATAGCGCAGCAGTCAAATGCCTTGAATGAACAGGCTTTCAGTCCACCCAAGGCCGAATTGCAGCTCGAGTCGGGTTCAGTTGCCGATGTGATAGCCGCTGAGCAGCAACAGGCGCAGCGCATTCGGGATGAGAGTCGTTAGCGCTTCGCGCTTTGAATTTACCTTTGAGTCCAACAGCCTTACCGGCCGTCGCAAACACCCTTAGCTCCTTCAACCCTTACATATTTGATATATCTATTGTGGTTGCTGTTCTTTTCAGAGGGACTACCGGTTAGTGCTGGTAGTGCTGGTTTTGGACGAAGGATGTTTTTCATACGCGTTTATTGTTGACTATTTGTCACATTGTAGTAACTTTGTTTCTGTCAGGTTAACCCCTTGATGTGGTTATGTTTGAGAACTCGATGTGATTAAGAAATTCGAGTGACAATAATCTAATGGAATGAAGAATATGACAGCAATAAGTAATGTATCAAACGCAATAAGAGTGGCCTTGTTTGCCTCTTCTGGCGTGGCTTTGTTAGCAAGCCCTGGTGTTTATGCAGAAGAAGAACAACAAATAGAACGTATCGAAGTTACTGGGTCAAAAATTAAGCGTATCGGTGAGTTATCTCCAACGCCAATTACAGTAATTACGGGTGCGCAAATGATGGAGATGGGTATCACTAACGTTGCTGATATCTTGAACAAACTGCCATCATCAACAGTTGGTATTTCACCAGAAACTTCTAATAATACTATTTTTGCCAGCGGGTTAAATAAGACTAACCTACGTGGTTTAGGTAGTGACCGTACACTTGTTTTGGTTAATGGTCGTCGCTTTGTGGCTGGCTCAAGTGGCGATTCTGCGGTTGATTTGAATACCATTCCTACCGCGATGGTTGCTCGAATGGAGGTCATTACCGGAGGTGCCTCTGCAGTTTATGGATCAGACGCAATCGCTGGTGTGATTAATATTATTACGCGTGACGATGTGCAAGGTGTGGAGCTTGATGCTTCTTACACGCAGCCAGAACAGAGTGGTGGGGAAGAGAGCCAATTTTCCGTTACTGCTGGCGGCGATTTTCTTAATGACAAACTTTCAACAGTTTTCAATTTCACCTATGCAAAGCAGAAAGAATTACGTCCTACCGACCGAGATTTTTTAAATAATCCTGTAAGTAGTATTTATAATCCTGATACTTCGGAAGGTGCTCCTACACGAATTCCATATTATGGGCGTAAACCACTTTCTTATATTAATGAGGCCGGTACATTTTTTGCTAATGATGGCCAACAGTATACTTTTGATAAAGATGGAAACATGAAAATCTTCGATTATGGAGAAGGTTTGATTGATGGTCCAGGTACCAATGGTAACTACTGCGGACCGAGTTGTGAAGGCTATGATCCTGTAGACTATGGACAAATCCGTACGCCGCTTGAGCGTAAAGTGTTCACATTAAATACTGATTATGAGATTAATGATAATCATAAACTATTTTCTGAAATCACTTATGTAGATTATCAGTCGAATGGCGAGAGTACACCTGTTTTCCATACAAGCAATAGATTGTATGCGGATAACGCTTTCCTTACTGATGAAGCACGACAGTTGATGACAGATACAGGAATGTCAAGCCTAAACCTTTATCGTATAGATAGAGAGTTCGGTAATCGTACTTATAACCAAGATCGCGAAACACTGCGTGTACTTGTTGGTATCGAAGGTGTTATCAGTGAAAACTGGGATTACTCTTTCCACGCCCAACGAGGTCAGCTAGATGAGACAACGGTTTGGAGAGGTGAAATTTGGGCCGATCGTTACGACCAAGCTAAAGACGCTGTTTTCGCCGCTGATGGTAGCATAGTATGTCGAGATCCTGACGCACAAGCTGCTGGATGTATTCCGCTAAATCTATTTGGTGAAAATCAGGCAAGCCAAGAAGCAATTGATTGGGTTAGCACCAGTGCCGGTCGCACGGCGAAGACTACACAAACGACAGCAGGTTTAGTCGTTAATGGTGCAATGTTTGAGCTGCCAGCAGGATATATCAGTGCAGCATTTAGTGCCGATTATCGTAAAGAAGAGTCGGAAACAACACCTGATCAAGCACTTATCGACGGTACTATTTTTGGTAATACGGCTAACCCTATGAAAGGTGAGTATGATGTTACAGAGCTTGCCGTTGAATTTAGTATTCCATTATTGTCAGATACATTCCTTGCGCATGATTTAGACCTTGATTTAGCTTATCGATGGATGGATTACAGCACGGCAGGCCAAGATGATGCGTGGAAAATAGGCTTAAACTGGGCTCCTATTAAAGATCTGCGTATTCGTGCGACTAAGTCAAAATCTGTGCGGGCGCCCAATATTGGCGAATTGTTTGACCCAGCAGGGCAAACTTTTGAAAGTTTCACCGATGTATGTGATGCTATCAACGTTGAATTAGGTCCAAATGCTAATCGTAAGAAAAACTGTCAAGCTGTTGGATTACCGCAAGGTTGGAACCCTAGTGATGAGTGGTACTTGAGTAATCACCCAGGTAGTAATGCTGGTAACCCAGATTTAAAAGCTGAAACTTCTAACGATTACACAATTGGCGCCATTTATACCCCAAGTTATATAGAAGGTTTGTCGTTAACCGTTGATTACTGGGCGTTTGAGATTACTGATGCTATTGAGTATATTGATGTCGGTACTGCAGTACGTTATTGCTACGACTCTGAATCATTGGATAATGTCTACTGTGGCCGTTTTACTCGTGATGCATCTACCGGTGATATTATCGATTTCGTACAGTCGCCCGTTAACTCGGCATCATTTGATGTTAAGGGGGTAGATATTGAAGCCATATACGATATTCCAACGGATAATTTTGGTGACTTCAAGATCCATGTTATCGCAACATATCTAGAACAGTGGGAAACTAATCCTACAGGATTTGCTGCAGATCTTCAGGTTGATGTTGGTGAGTACACTGATCCACGCTGGAAGGCTATGTTTAGTCTTGCATGGGAATATGATGCACTGAGTCTTGAAGCGAGAAGTAACTACCGTCATTCTGCTGTAGCTTCTAATGATTGGAAACCTGAGAACAACAACTATAACGATATTCCGTCGTATACAGTTTGGGACTTCACGGGTTCTTATGACTTCACTGATTCGTTTTCTCTTCGTTTCGGTGTGAAGAATGCGTTCGATATTGCACCGCCGCGTAACCCATATGTTTATGATGGCGCCGGTTATTACGATACTACCGGACGTGCATTCTTCCTTGGTGCAAACTATAAGTTATAGCCTGATTTTTAAGGTATGATTTATTGATAACAGAAAACCAGTTGTTAACAGCAACTGGTTTTTATCGTAATTAGAAATTATATAATCGGTAAATATGAAGTTGCTCAGTTTTTCACTATTTATAATGAGCTCAGATTTATACTGAGCCAGATTTATGCTGAGCCAGGATCAGTGATTCCAGCAGCTTACAGGCCGGGCCTTGTTTGTCTCTCTGTGGCACTACCAGACTGAGCAGTATCTTGCGACTGCTGGAGCCTTTGAGACTGAGCCGTACCAATTGCCCATTTTCCAGCTCCTGCTTGACCAGATGCGCCGGGATCCAGCAAAAACCTATGCCTTTGGCCAGGATCACCTTGGCTTCGTGGAAGTTGCTGACGGTCCAGCGCTGCTCGGCCTTGAGCCAGCCGATTTCCTGCTGACTATTGACGCCGGTATCTTTGATCACAATTTGCAGATGTTGGGCCAGCACTCTGTCGTCTTCAATTTCAACTTGGGCCGCCAGCGGATGGGAAGGGTGGCAGAGCAGGTAGAAGTCCAGATCGCAAAGGGGCTCAGAGATATAACCCATGGGCGGGGTACCGCAAATCGCAATATCTACCTGATGGTTTTTGATCATCTCCTGGGTGCCGCTGATCACTGTGTCCCGCACTGTGACCCGGGTTCCGCGGCTCTGGGGCAGAAAGGCGGCCAGCGCCTCGGTCAGGGTTTCCATGGGGTAGACCAACTCCCTGGCGATGCTCAGACTCGGCTCCCAGCCCTGTTCCAGATTGCTGGCGAGCTGCTCCAACTCCCCCACAGCCTGAGTGACGTGACGAGAGCGACGAAGCAGTACTTCGCCGCATTCGGTCAGATAGGCCTTGCGGCCACGCACTTCGAGGAGTTGGATCCCCAACTGATGCTGCAGCTTGGCCACAGCATGGTTGAGGGATGATTGGCTCTTGTTGAGCTGCTCGGCGGCCTGGGCGTAACCACCGAAGTCGACGACGGCCTGCAGGATCCGCCACTGTTCCAATGTGGACTTGGGTCTGTTCATTTTCTAAAAACTCGTCAGATTTCGGCCTATCATGGGTGGAAACTGCCAGTTTTTCAAACTATTTAGCCTTTTTCGTCGACTCGGTCGCCTGTTTGACCGACTCGAGTGGCGTCACCTGCATCGGCAGGTATTTTCGGGTCGCCTTGAGCTCACTCAAATAGGGGCCTTTATGCAGTTTTTCCGGCCATTTGAGCAGCATCATCGCCAGCACATTACGGTGTTCACCCAGGGCCAGCGCCGGGTTACCTTTGGGGGAGCGAATAAAGTCTACTTCAGGATCGAAGGAGTTGATTATGTGCGCCTGGGTGGCTTTCACCATGGGATGATCTTTGCCCTTGCCGGCGAGCAGATAGCTTATTCCTACTTCGGCAATAATGTCGTTGGTGGCATCACTGAGGATCCGTTCGCGGTTGGCTTCGAAGTAGTCGAGGATCCAGGCGAATTCCTTGGCATCAACCGGGTGCTGATAGTATTCACTGGCGGCGAAGATAAAGTGAGTCATGCCATAGAGCTTATTGCGATATTGTGCCTTACTGAGCTTGTCATCCTCGGCATCAGGGTAGACACGTTTGAAGGCGGCCTTGTAGTCTTCCAGGTAATCGCCAACGCCAAGCTGCTTGGCCCAGTAAACATAATTGATCAGCTGCGCCGCCCAGGCTTCAATCATGGCTTCGTCGGTCAGGCCGTGCTGCAGATCTGTACTCTTGAGCCCTTTGAGCAACTTGTCGTGGCAGGGCCCGGTAAATCCCAATTCATCTATGCGACTGGCGTAGCGCAGCAGCACATCGGTATAAAACAGAAATTCGGGGAAGGGTTTGAGCGCTTTTTTGCGTGCCTTGGCCCGGGGGCCATTGCCCAGTTGGGATATCGCCTTGAGCGATTCACTTTTGACAAATTCAGGGTCGTCCAGTTGGCAGGCATAGAAGCTTTGCGCTTCAGTAACCGCAAACAGATCCACCAATGCGGCGTTGGCGTACTGCTCGTCACCTGTCATCCGATAGAGACGGATCCCGTAATGACCCTGCACCCTGGGTGGCAGCTGGTAGAGATGCTGCTCCAGATTCTGCTGAATGCGTTGATAAACCTCGTCAGCGCTGGGCTGGCTCTTGGCGGCCAGCGTACTGCTCATCACTCCCAGGCAGAGGGCAAGAGTCAGTTGACCGGTTCTCTTGAGTATTGGCATCGCGTATCCTCCGGATGAGTGTGGCCGCATCGGCAGCGCCAAACAGGCTTTGCAAACGGGCGGCCATAGGTTGGGCTGATTCGTTGACCAGCAAGAGATCAAATAGTTGCGCCGGGTTGCAGCCCCGGGTGTGAACATCTATGGCTTTGGCAAGTTGCTGTTGCCAGAGCCCAAGATAATAGAGCGGCCCCTGATCGCTGATGGCGCCAAAGCTGTAGCTATAGTCACTGACTTCGGGCCAGGAGCCATTAAAACTGGCTTCAAACGCCTTGTGCAGCTGTGGGTATTGGCTGTTGCCAAAGGCTTCAAAGCTGGCGAGGGCCACTTTGGCACGAAACACCTTGAGCTGCTGCTGGTATTCTTCGGCCAGTTGTTCGCGAGAGCCGGGAGCCGGCTTGAGTGAAAATGCAAAGGCGCCGGCCAGATAGCGCTCAAGCCAGGCTTTGCCCACACCGGCGCCATCCTGAGGCAACTCCAGACTGTTGTTGAGATAATAACGGCCGCCGCCACTGAGTTGGGCTATTGCGGCGCTCAGGGAAGAAACTGCGGTCTGATAGTCCTTGAGCTTCACTTGCTGAGGCTTAAGCACCAGCTCGCTCTGGCCGGTTTGTTGGCCGACAACGGCGCGGCGCAGCATTTTATGGCGGTTGTGTTTGCCTTCGCTGATAAGAAGTTCACCCTGCAGCCGACCATGGTGATACACCCTGAGCCAGTCGTCGTTAATCTGCTCTGTGGTTAATCCCAGCGGTTTGAGATGGTCAAACAGGGCTTTTAGTACTTCAGAGCCTTTGAGCGCGACCATTTTGGTTGACTGGGCCTGCTGTAACTCGCGGCCCAGATCCCAAGGGGCGTAATCCAGTTTTTGGGTGCTGGCATCGAGAAACTTGGCCACATCGCTTGGCGTGCTCAGCAACTGAGAACTGAGGATAAAATCACTGTAGCTCGGGTAACCGAGCGCCTTGGCTTGCTCTTGTCTCAGGGCAAAAACGGATGACAGCGGCAGTTGATTGCGTAATCTGGCGCGGCCCTGATAAGTGCGCCAAACCTTGGCGCGACAATCACCATCGGCCTGTTGCATCAAGTAAGAGGCGATATTGACTGCAAAAAAGCCGGGCTTTTGGGCTGATTGAGCGGCTTCCTGCTCCGCTGAATTCTCTTCGGGATTGAGAGCCTGTTGCATGCCGGGCAGGGCACATTGTCCCAACTCCAGCTTGAGATCGTCACTGCGCATTCCCTGGCGAATGCTGGCCTGGGCGCCATGAAGACGGGCCTTTTCCTCTATGCCCAGATGTTGCTGCATCAACCAGTCCAACCTCTGGGCCAATGCCTGAAGCTGTGGCTCATCATCCTGGTTAAGTTCGGATGTCAGGCTTATCAGCGCCGGTTCGCTCAGGAATCTATCCATGGTGTCGGCCAGTTTCAACTGACACTGCAACAGCAACTCATGCTGCGCCGCTGACAGGGGAAAACTCCGATAATAACCGAGGCGGTCATTGATATTGTGCAGCCCGAGGGTTTGTCGCTCAAGCAACTGCAGATCCTGAAATTCAGGTTGAAAATTGCTGCTGTATTCGACACATTGGGCCGTCAGCAAGGGGACGGCATCAGGCGCGGCCAGGGCAGGGGAAATGCCCGAGGCCACAGTCGATGCCAGCAGCGACGCCAACACCGACAGTGGCAGCCTGGACTTGAGGCGAGATGGACTCAGGCCGGAGTTAACGGCTGGCAAAGTGCTTCTTGGCATAAGCGACCCGTTCTTCCACTGACATGGGTTTGCCCGTCATTCTTTCCACATGCTGCAGCCTTGGCAATATCCCCATGCCATTGGCTATCTGGATGGCAAGCCCGGGACGGGCGTTGAGCTCCAGCAGCAGTGGTCCCTTGTTTTGATCCAGTACCATATCGGTCCCCAGATAACCCAGTTCGCACATCTCATAGGCGCTCGAGGCCGTGTGCAACAAGGTATCCCAGTGGGGCACCTCGATTTCAATCAGGTTACGCCCCGTGTCCGGATGCAAATCGACCGGGCAGTCAAACTGCACCGCATGCAGGCCGCGGCCGGTAGCGATATCCAAGCCGACACCAACCGCGCCCTGGTGCAGGTTGGCCTTGCCATCGGAAGCGGCGGTGGACAACCTGAGCATTCCCATTACAGGAAACCCCTTGAACACTATCAGGCGGATATCCGGAACCCCTTCATAGCTGAAGCCATCGAATACGGGATCGAACTCAATCAAGCCCTCAATAATGGCCACATCCGGCTTGCCACCAAGGGAGAACAGGCCGCTGAGGATGTTGGAAACGTGGCGATCGACCTCGCTCGGGGTGACTTCATTGCCATTGGGCTTATAGAAGCGACCATTCTCGACATGGGTGATCACCAAGATCCCTTTGCCGCCCGAGCCTTTGGAGGGTTTGATCACAAAGCCGCTGCGATCTTTTACCTGCTCGGGAATACTATTGATACCGTGTTGCTCGCGCACCACACCTATCAGATCGGGCACGGCAATATCATTGGCAAGCGCCAGTTGCTTGGTGGTGAGCTTGTCGTCCACCCGTTTGTAAAACTTGCGCGGATTGTAGCGGCCAATATAGTCGATATTGCGCTTGTTCATATTCAGCACGCCAGCGCGGCGCAGCTGCCATGGCCAGGCAAAATTCATCTTATTCTCCTGCCAGTGGCTTGAAGCGCTTGAGCTCCAGCAGTCGATAACCCGTGTACTGACCCATCAACAGCACCAGCGCCAAGATCACCAAATGGATACCCAGGAAGTTGAACACCCAGTGCTGTACCCAAGTGGCGCTCATGGCCAGATAAGCCAGAGTGGCTACCAGGAGTGAACCGCCACCTTGCACCATCACCTCTTTGGCGCCTTCCTCTTCCCAGAGGATAGACATACGTTCAATGGTCCAGGCGAGAATGATCATCGGGAAGAAGGTGATAGTCAGGCCTTCACTGAGCCCAAACTTGTACGACAGCAGGGTAAACAGGCCTATGATGCCTATCACCACTATGATCACCGCCGATATTCGCGAAATCAGCAACAGGTTCAGATGCGATAGATAGGAGCGGATCATCAAGCCAAAGGCCACAATCAGCAGGAAACCTATCAGGCCGGTCAGCAGTGTGGTCTGGATAAAGGCCAGGGCGATAAGCACAGGCATAAAGGTACCTGAAGTCTTTATTCCTATGATAACCCTAAGGAATACTACCATCAGCACCCCGATAGGGATCAGCAAAATACCCTTGAACAGGCTCTGTTCTTCCAGCGGCAGTTGATAGAGGGAAAAGTCGATGGCGTTGTTTTTGGCCATCATGTCTATGGAAGTCGCCAGGGCTGAACGTGTGTCTTTCAGCATGGAGAAGTTGACCTGGGAGTTGCTGCCACCCAGTACGTCCAATACCGATTTACCGCTGCGCTCCCACAGCACCATGTTTTCCGGACGGCCCTCTGTGCCTTTGACCAGATCGAACAGGTGCCATTTACCGTCCTGATAGACTTCGACAAAGGGGGATAGTTGCTGCCGACGGCGCTGATCTTCCAGATACAGACCATTGACTTCCTGAGTGGGAATACCGCGGCTATTGAGCATATGGACAAACAGCTTGGTGGGTGAGTTGGCCGACAGCAGCAGCTCTATGTTCTGACTGCGATCGCGACCGGCAATGGCGCGCATGATCTCACGGGCAAAAGAGAGGTTACCGGCACTGCGAGCCCAGGCTTCGTCCATCACCTGCTCGGCGGCGGCTTTCTCGGTCGCAGACCAGATATAAGGTGCCGGAGGCAGAGGTTCTTCCTGAGCCTTGAGTATTTCACGGCCAGTGGGGATCAGGGTGACTTTGTAATAGAGGTCCTGTTGGCCATTGGCTTGACGAATCGACCAAAGCGCGCGGCGGCCCTGTTCATTGTTGCTGATAGTCAGGCCATAACCCGGGGAGGTGGCATTTTCCATCAAGACTTCAAATGCCGGATCCTGTGGCAGGGAGAAAGAGACTTCTGCCGGGCCACCCGTACCCTGAAAACTGACTTTGGCATCGACAGCCCAACTTTGTACCTGCTCACCGGGCAGGAAGGGCACATTGTGTTCAATACCACGATAAATACTGGCGCTGAGCCCAACAATAAACAGCAGAGCTACCACCAGGTAGAAAGGTTTCCGTGAATGCATTACCGCTCCTATTTATGGCTCGAAATCACTAAGTCTTTGGCTTTGCCGTGCAGGTAAGCTTGGCCTACATCGACAACGGCTATGTCTTTCATAAACTTGCGGCCGAGCAGCAAAGGATATTCGAGGTGACTGCGGTCGGTAAGGTTAAGATCGGTTTCGGCGGCATATTTGCCTATTTTGAGGTGGGCGTGGATCACCGGACGGCGATCGTCTTTTTCATCGGCGTCTTGCTTGATACGGACAAAACGTACCACCTTGGATTCGAAAGTTTTTCCCGGCGCATCCGCGCCATTGATCATCACATCGAATCTAACCCATTGGGCGCCGTCACGCTCAAACAGAATAATGTTGCGGGCATCGAGTGAAGAGGATTCGGCACCGGTATCGATACGGGTATCGAAACTGGCATTCAGCTCATCGATAAAGACGCTCTCGACTTCACCGAGAATATATTTGTCGCCAATAGGTGAAGCTTCGCAGGGCGCAGGCACCTGTACTTCCTTGATGGTTTCCTTGGGGGGCTGCTGCAGTTTCTTCATCTGCTGTTGCAAACCCTGAAGCTGAGTATTCAAGGCATCCAGATGCTGTTGCTGTTGATTCTGAGCCTGAGCAATCACATTGACTATGCTGGCTTCCTGAGAGGCGAGGTTGGACTGCAAGGTCTGGGCGTCGACCGGCACCGGGGCATTTGCCACTTCCTGAGTGCTGGCGCAGCCGCCGGCAAGTGTTGCCATGGAGGCCATGACGGCGATTGAAATCGTCTGTTTCAACATAGTGCTTCCTGTATTCTGTTTTCCAGATTGCGTCACTTTTATATAGGGTTCGGTGAACTCGACTTACTTAATCGCGATAAAGGTTGCCCGTTTGGGGGCGGGGTAACCTTCCACTGTCAAATTGATGTCGGTCGGATCGAGGTAATCCACCAGAGATTCGTTGCGCATCCAGGGCGTGGAGCGTTGCTCGGCCAGTGAAGTAACATCAAGATCGACACAGCGAACCTCACGAAAATCGCACTTCTCAAGCCAGAGTTGCAACGCGGCAACGGACGGAATAAACCATACATTATTCATCTTTCCATATCTATCCCGTGGCAGCAGTACGGCATTTTCATCACCTTCTATGACCAAAGTCTCCAACACGAGTTCACCTCCGGTTCGCAATTGATCACGCAATTGCAACAAGTGGTCAATTGGTGAGCGCCTGTGGTACAGCACCCCCATGGAGAACACAGTATCGAAGGCGTCCAGTGGCGGCAGTTCTTCTATACCCAAAGGCAGCAGGTGCACCGGCGGAGTCCCGCCGGTGAGGCGTTTGACCGCTTCAAACTGGCATAAAAACAGTGAAGAGGGGTCGACACCGACAACCATTTTGGCGCCTTCACCATACATGCGCCACATGTGATAGCCGCTGCCGCAACCTACGTCCAGCACGGTTCTGCCTGCCAGTGGGCTGATATGGGGCGCGACCCGCTCCCACTTCCAATCGGAGCGCCACTCGGTATCGATATGAATGCCATGGATATGAAATGGCCCCTTGCGCCAGGGATGCAGCAACTGCAGCAGGTTTTCCAGTTTTTCCCGCTGTCCTGTTGCTAGTTGCTCCCCGGAGCCTATGGTGACACTGTCTTTGAAATCCAGGCTGTCGGGGCTGGGGTAATTGAGCTTGGCGAGCACTTTCTCCCACTTGGGCAGGGCACCGTGCTTGTGCTCTCTTTGCCAGTCGCCGAGTTTGGCCGGCAGTGTTTCCAGCCAATGCTGCAGATTGGAGTCGGCAATCTGTTGATAGAAATTACTGAAACTGATCACTTGATAGCTACCATGGATGTGAAATTGAAGCACTGGAACCAGACACCGTAATGGGCAAAACCGGCCTGGGATAATCTGTTGTAGTGATTGTTGAGTTGATCAGGTTTCATCACGTTTTCCAGTGCGCTGCGCTTTTGGCTGATCTCCAACTCGCTATAGCCATTGGCGCGTTTGAAATCCAGATGATGTTCATCCAGTACTTGCTGGATAACCTCATCGCCGAAGCGGATTTTTTCCGACAGCACCAAGGCGCCACCGGGTCTTAAGCCAGCATATATTTTCTGGATCAGGGTATCGCGATCCTCGGGCGGCAGAAACTGTAAAGTAAAGTTGAGCACCACCAAGGAGGCGTCTTCGATGGCGATATCACGGATATCACCACAAATAAGCTGCACTTTGGTATCGCTGACATAAGCATTGAGATATTCCTGGCAGCGCTCGGTCATCGCCAGCGAGTTGTCGACGGCGATAATCTCGCAGCCCT
Source organism: Shewanella sp. VK101 (assembly GCF_056497865.1). Taxonomy (NCBI): domain Bacteria; kingdom Pseudomonadati; phylum Pseudomonadota; class Gammaproteobacteria; order Alteromonadales; family Shewanellaceae; genus Shewanella; species Shewanella sp. VK101. The sequence continues at coordinate 2,448,887 of NZ_CM151402.1, read as the reverse complement.
TGCCTTCAATACGCCTACGAATACTTAAAGTTGCCGCGCCAAGAGAACACCCTAAATCATAGACTTTACTGTCTTGTGTCACAAAGCGCTCGGCGAAGTCGCCAATGGTGTTGATTATCTGGCCGTAACCCGGCACAGAGCGGCGGATCATATCGCTGAATACGCCGGCTACCCTGTCATCAAAAGCAAAGTCTGAGACCTGACCGCAGTCAGTCGCATATATGGTGTCTTGAGAAGTGTTCATCTGAAATCTTGTGCGGGAAAATCAGTGACGTATTTTACCGAATCCCGCGTGAAAGCAGCAAGTGCGCTCTGGTAATTGACGCAAATTTTTTGTCTAATAGTGCAGGAATAACAAAATAATTACATCGCCTTACCAGGAAATAAGCACTTGAAATCGCTGACCTCTCTTTTGAGTCTATTGTGTGTGCTCGTATGTCTGCCGCTGGATGCGGCCACTCAAGTCCAGTCCCCCGCCAAACCACTCGTCATAGTGATGGGGGAGGATAGTTATCCCTACCAATTTGTTGATGATGCCGGCCAGCCGCAGGGGATCCTGGTTGATCTCTGGCAGGAATGGAGCCGGGTCAATCAAAGACCCATCACACTAGTGGCGCGGCACTGGAACGATTCCCTGAAGCAGCTCAAAGAAGGCAAGGCGGATGTACACCTGGCGTTAGCGCTGACCCCAGAGCGCGAGGCCGAATTTGAATTTGCCAAGCCCATCAGTCGTATTGACACCTACCTCTATCTGCACTCTGAACTCAGGCACAAGGACAGTTTTGAGAAGCTGCTGCCGTATCGGATAGGGATAGTCAAAGGCTCGTCCCACGAATCGGATCTTAAGGCTCAGGAGTCCGGCCTGTCATTTGCCTTATACCCAGGTCGCGACGCATTGCTCAAGGCGGTATCCCGCGGAGAAATCAAGGTGTTTGCCGGCATGGAAGGGTATCTTCGTGACCGGCAATTGGCCCGCAGTATTGCCCAGCAATATCCCACAGCCAACCGGATGCTGATAAAGCATTCGCCGGTGGCGCCGGCTGTCGTCAAAGGCAGGCAGGCCTTGGTGGCTGAAATCAATAATGGCTTTGCCCAGATCACTCCTGAGTTTATCGTCCAGACCCAGAGGCGCTGGTTGGGGTATCGTGCCGATCAGCATGGGATCACGGTTGCCATGCCACTGAATATGGAGCCGTTTTCCGATCTTGGCCCGGATGGCTTACCCCATGGCCTGTATGTGGATATCTGGCACAAATGGTCCGCCAAAACCGGGGTGCCGGTGGAGTTTGTTGCCGGTAGCATGAACAGCACTCTGGAGCAGGTCAAGCAGGGGATTGTCGATGCCCATATAGGCTATCCGGAAAGTGACGATCTCAGCTCTGGACTCAAGCGTGCCTGGCACTTACACACCCAAAGCAGCCGTCTGTTTCTCAAAGGCCAGATGGAGAGTCCGCTGGCGCTATTGGACGGCAAACGCTTGGGGATTTTCCCGTCATCGCCTTATATCACAGAGCTGAAACAGGCCTTGCCCAAGGTACAGCTCAAGTATTTCGACTCTCTCGATGCCATGGTCAATGCCGCCGACCGGGGCGATATCTCAGGCTTCGTCTCGCCCTCGGCCTGGACTCAGCACTATCTGTTGACTCATGGACTCTGGGCCGGTTACCAGCAAGCAAAAGCCTTGCAGTTCAGCTCAGATATCTATGTGTTGACCCGCAGGCAGGACGATGGCCTGACCCAAAGGCTGATCGCAGGCTTTAACCTGTTGACCCGCGACGAGTTGGCGGCGCTGGAAAACAAATGGATGCTCAATAGTGACGATCATGTTTACAGCAGGGATCAGAGTCGGCTGCCATTGACCCAGGTAGAGCTAGGCTATCTTGAAAGCTTGCCCGAGCTTAAAGTGGGTTACCTCAAGGATTGGCCCCCCTTTGAATTCAAGGATGAGCAGGGGCAGTTTGCCGGAATTAATGCCGACGTGATGACGAGGGTGGCGCAACAGTTGGGGCTTAAACTGCTGCCCGTGGCTTTCGATGAGTGGCGTGATCTCCTCAAGGCGCTTGGTAGCGGCGAAGTGGTGATGGCCGCCAGTCTGGCGGCGAGGGACGAGCAACATGCTGCGCTGGCTTTTTCCGACGGTTATTGGCCATCGCCCTGGGCCATGGTTTCCACCGTGGATCATCTGAATCTTTATAGCCTGGGACAACTCAATGGCCAGCGAGTGGCGATTGTTGAAGGTTATCAGTTGGCCGGTGAGCTTATGGCCAAGAGCCAGGGCATAAGCCCAGTGTTGGTGCCCGGCATGCGCGAAGGGTTGGAAGCCGTCAACCTGGGAAGGGCAGATCTCTTTATTGATAAAGTGGTATCGCTGGCCTCGGCACTTTCTACCGGGCAATATCCGGCGCTGAAGATGAACCTGATAACCGATATGGCCGATCAAAAGAGTCATATTGGCGTCACGCCCGGCTATAAACCCTTGGTGCCTTTGATTAACCGGGTAATAAGCGGTATAGATGACAGCCAACGGCAAAGGATCCATGAAAAATGGGTTGGCACTGTGATTACCGACAAGAGCCAACAATACAAGGAGTGGTTGGGCTATTTTCTGCTGGCACTCTTGATTGCGCTGTTTATTGTACTGCTGGTGTTGCAGCTCAATCGGCGCCTCAGCAGGGAAATGAGCTTAAGGCGTGAGGCCGAGCTCAAGATGAAGCATCTTGCCAATCACGATCCGCTCACCGGCTTACCCAACAGGGCACTGCTCGATGACAGGTTGGAGCAGGCGTTTTTGCAACATGCCAGAGAGCAGGAGCGTTTTGCGGTGCTGTTTTTGGATGTCGATGGCTTCAAAGCCATAAACGACACCTATGGTCACGAGGTGGGTGACAGAATGTTGGTGCAGGTCACTCAGCGCCTGGCAGCCGTGATCCGTAAATCTGATACTCTGGTGCGCTTTGGCGGTGACGAGTTTGTGGTGATACTCAATCGAATTCAGGATTTCGATGCCGTCTGTCAGGTGGCGGATAACTTGATCCAATCGCTTGCCGGACCACTCAAGTGGCAAAACATCAGTGTGCAGCTGTCACTCAGTGTCGGGATCAGCGTGTATCCGGTGGACGGCGACAACGCCATCGAACTGCTCAAACGGGCCGACCAACTCATGTATCGCGCCAAAGAGAGTGGCGGCAGCTGTTATCGCAGTGCCTGATTGTTGTTATTTTGAACGCTCGTGCCTTGACCTTGGTTCAGCCACTGGTCAAAGGGAGCAAACTGTTTGATACTTCACCGTCTGAAAGTGAAGTACTTTGGTAAGTGGCAGATATTCTCTATAATGCCGCTCTTATCGTGTTGAATCGTTCCAGAGCTCAGCAGGCCGGAATAAAGGATATAAAGCAGATGCGCAGTCATTATTGTGGGGACGTAAACAAGTCCCACGTTGGACAAGAAGTGACCCTGGTGGGTTGGGTGAACCGTAGCCGCGACTTGGGTGGTGTGGTGTTTTTGGATCTCCGGGATCGTGAAGGACTGATCCAGGTAGTATATGACCCGGACTTGCCTGAGGTTTTCGATGTCGCCAGCACACTGCGCAGCGAATTCTGTGTTCAGGTTAAAGGTGTTGTCAGAGCCCGTCCAGACAGCCAGGTCAACGCTCATATGCGTACCGGCGAAATCGAGGTGCTGGGTAAGGAACTGACCATAATCAACGCCGCTGACCCTCTGCCGCTGAGTATGGATAACTTCCAGAACAACAGCGAAGAGCAGCGTCTCAAGTATCGCTATCTGGACCTGCGTCGTCCGGAAATGGCCCAGCGACTGATTTTCCGCGCCAAGGTCACCAGTGCCGTGCGTCGTTTTATGGACAGCAACGGCTTTTTGGATATCGAAACCCCTATTCTGACCAAGGCCACGCCGGAAGGCGCCCGTGACTATCTGGTGCCAAGCCGCACTTACAAGGGGCAGTTCTTCGCCTTGCCTCAATCGCCTCAGCTGTTCAAACAGCTGTTGATGATGTCAGGTTTCGACCGTTACTACCAAATCGTCAAATGCTTCCGCGACGAAGACTTGCGCGCCGACCGCCAGCCTGAATTTACCCAGATTGATATCGAAACCTCTTTCATGAGCTCTGAGCAGGTGATGCAAAAGACCGAGGAGATGGTGCGCGGTCTGTTCCTCGAACTGCTCAACGTGGACCTGGGTGAATTCCCAACCATGACCTATGCCGAAGCCATGCGCCGTTTCGGTTCCGACAAGCCGGATCTGCGTAACCCACTGGAACTGGTGGACGTGGCCGATCTGGTCAAGGATGTTGAGTTTGCGGTATTCAACGGCCCGGCCAACGATGTTGAAGGCCGTGTGGCGGTAATCCGGGTACCGGGCGGCGCCGAGTTGTCCCGTAAGCAGATAGACGACTACACCAAGTATGTCGGTATCTATGGCGCTCGCGGTCTGGCCTGGATGAAGGTCAACGACCTGGCTGCCGGCATGGAAGGCATTCAGTCACCTGTGCTCAAGTTCCTCAATGAAGATATCGTCAAGGCGCTGCTGGAACGCACCGGCGCGCAAAGCGGTGATATCATTCTGTTTGGTGCCGACAAGGCCAACGTGGTTGCCGAAGCTATGGGCGCGCTGCGTCTGAAACTGGGTGAAGATTTCAACCTGCTCAAGGGCGAGTGGGCGCCGCTGTGGGTTGTTGACTTCCCTATGTTTGAAAAGGCCGACGGCCGTTTGTACGCAGTACACCATCCGTTTACCGCGCCAAGGGGCGTGACTCCGGCTGAGCTGGAAGCCAACCCGGCCGAGACGGTATCCGACGCCTATGATATGGTACTCAACGGTACCGAACTCGGCGGCGGCTCTGTGCGTATCCACAATCAGGAGATGCAGGCCACCGTATTCCGTATTCTCGGGATCACAGATGAAGAAGCCAAAGAAAAATTCGGCTTCCTGCTGGAAGCACTGCGCTACGGCACACCACCGCACGCAGGTTTGGCCTTCGGTCTCGACCGTCTGGTAATGCTGATGACAGGCGCCAGCTCGATTCGTGACGTGATGGCATTCCCGAAAACCACTACCGCAGCCTGCCCGTTGACCAATGCACCGGGTGAGGCCAATCCACAACAACTGGTGGAATTGGGTATCAAGGTTGCTGAAAAGGCGGCCGACAAAGCTGAAGTCTGAAGGACTGAGCTTGAAGTCATAAAAGTGTGAATCAAACCGGGGCATAAGCCTCGGTCTGTTTTTTTACCGGTCTGAATTTAAACCGGTATTGAGAGGAGATATACCTATGGCAGGTCATAGTAAATGGGCCAACATCAAACACCGCAAGGCAGCTCAGGATGCCAAACGCGGTAAACTGTTCACCAAACTTATCCGCGAGCTGACAGTATCGGCCCGCGAAGGTGGCTCAGATCCGGATTCCAACCCCCGTTTACGTGCCGCTATCGACAAAGCGCTGTCCAACAACATGACCCGTGACACAGTCGAACGTGCGGTTAAGCGCGGTGCCGGTGAGCTCGATGGCCAGTCGCTGGAAACCGTGGTTTATGAAGGCTACGGCCCAGGCGGCACCGCCGTTATGGTCGAGTGTATGACAGACAACCGCAACCGCACTGTGACCGGCGTACGTAACGCCTTCAATAAGTCCGGCGGCAACCTGGGGACAGATGGCTCAGTGGCTTATCTGTTCACCAAGCAGGGCGTTATCAGCTACGAAGAGGGCGTTGATGAAGATGCCATCATGGAAGCCGCGCTGGAAGCCGGCGCCGAGGATGTGGTCAGCAATGATGACGGCTCTGTGGATGTTTACACAGCACCTGCCGATTTCGGTGCGGTGAAAGACGCGCTGGATGCCATTGGGGTTGAAGCGGTGAATGCTGAAGTGACCATGGTGCCATCTACCAAGGCCGATCTGGATGAAGATACCGCCGCCAAGTTCCTGCGTCTTATCGACACGCTGGAAGATCACGACGACGTTCAGGAAGTCTATCACAACGCGGAAATTGCCGATGATGTGATGGAACGCCTCGGCTAAGGCGGACTATGGCGATTATTTTGGGTGTCGACCCTGGCTCGCGGATCACAGGCTACGGAGTGATCCAGTGTCAGGGAAGGCACCAGATTTACCTCGGCAGCGGTTGCATTCGCACCAGCTGCGAGGATCTTCCCTCCCGTCTCAAACAGATATTCGACGGCCTGTCGGAGATTATCCGTCAATATCAGCCGGAGCAGTTTGCCATTGAGAAAGTGTTCCTGGCCAAAAATGCCGATTCGGCGCTGAAATTGGGGCAGGCCAGAGGCGCGGCCATAGTGGCGGCCACAGTGGCGAATTTACCGGTGGCTGAATACACGGCAACCCAGATAAAGAGCGCCGTGGTCGGGACGGGCAGGGCCCAGAAAACTCAGGTACAACACATGATCCAGCAGCTGCTCAAACTGCCAGCCGCCCCGCAGGCGGATGCGGCAGATGCGCTCGCCGTGGCCGTGTGTCATTATCATACTTGCCAGAGTCTGGTTGCCCTCGGCGGCCGGGCAACGGCCCGCAGCTATGGAAGATACAGATGATAGGGCGTTTACAGGGAATATTGCTGGAAAAGCAAGCTCCGGAAGTGTTGTTGGATGTGCATGGCGTGGGCTATGAACTGCAGATGCCGCTGACCAGCTTTTATGAGTTGCCGGAACTGCAACAGAGCACCACTCTCTATACCCACTTTGTGGTGCGTGAAGATGCTCAGCTGCTGTATGGTTTTATTACCAAGCAGGAAAGAGCGCTGTTCAGGTTACTTATCAAGGCCAATGGTGTCGGCCCCAAGTTGGCGCTGACCATACTGTCGGGGCTGACGGCGCAGGAATTTGTCAGTTGTGTCGAACGCGACGATATCGCCACCTTGGTGAAACTGCCGGGGGTGGGCAAGAAGACCGCCGAGCGTTTATTGGTTGAGATGCGCGACAAGCTAAAGAGCCTGATGGAAGCCTCCAGCGGCAATGAGCGTGAGTTTGTGCTCAAGTCCAACTTTACCCCGGTAGAAGCGCCCAACAGCGCCGAAGAAGATGCCATTGCAGCCTTGCTCTCTTTGGGCTATAAACCCGCCCAGGCCAGCAAAGCGGTTTCCAGCGCCTTTGTTGAAGGCATAGATTCAGAAACCCTGATCAAGGCTGCACTCAAATCCATGCTGTAACATGGAGCGGATAACTGAGGAATGAAGGTAAAGGCATGATAGAGGCCGACAGACTGATCCAACCCCAGAGCTCTCCTCAGGAGGAGCTTATCGATCGGGCGATGCGTCCCAAGTTGCTGGACGAGTACACAGGTCAGAATGAGGCACGCGCTCAGCTCAAGGTGTTTATTCAAGCCGCCAAAAACCGCCAGGAAGCCTTGGATCACATGTTGATCTACGGCCCGCCCGGGCTTGGCAAGACCACCTTGGCAATGATAGTCGCCAATGAGATGGGGGTGAATATCAAGTCCACCTCGGGGCCTGTGCTGGAAAAAGCCGGCGATCTGGCGGCATTGCTGACCAATCTTGAGCCGGGCGATGTCCTGTTTATTGATGAAATTCACCGTCTCAGCCCAGTGGTGGAAGAAATTCTCTATCCGGCGATGGAGGACTATCAGCTGGATATCATGATAGGCGAGGGCCCGGCAGCCCGCTCCATCAAACTGGACTTGCCGCCATTTACCCTGGTGGGAGCCACCACCCGCGCCGGTGCGCTGACGTCTCCGTTAAGGGCTCGTTTCGGGATCCCGCTGCGACTTGAGTTTTACAATGTGGACGACCTCAGCACCATAGTTGCCCGCTCTGCCAACATGTTGGAACTGCAGATGGACTCTGACGGCGCCAGGGAAATCGCCCGCCGAGCCCGCGGAACCCCGCGGATTGCCAACCGCCTGCTCAGGCGGGTGCGTGATTTTGCCGAGGTGAAACACGATGGCCGGATCACCAAGTTGGTGGCCGAGCAAGCGCTGGATATGCTGGATGTGGACGGCGAAGGCTTCGATTACATGGACCGCAAGTTGCTGCTGGCGATCATCGACAAGTTTATGGGGGGCCCAGTGGGGCTCGACAACCTGGCGGCGGCCATAGGCGAAGAACGGGAAACCATAGAAGATGTGCTGGAGCCATTTCTTATCCAGCAAGGTTTTATCCAGCGTACTCCCAGGGGCAGGATAGCCACTGCCAGGGCCTACAGCCATTTTGAGATGATAAAGCCCGAATAACGCACCGGCCAAAGTCCTAGGGCAGAATGGGAATAAGACAAATAAGACGAAAAAGCGGCAGCTGAAATGTTGCCGCTTTTTTTGTGATTTTGGAACAATGCCGAGGCTAGGACAGCAAACTTTTCTTGATAAGCTCGGCCAGGCGCTCGGGCGCTTCCAAAGGCAACATATGGGTGGCGTCTTTCACCAATCTTAGTTGAGCACTCTCAACTAGGTTTGAGGTCTGCTCACTGACCAAGCGAAACAGTGCCCGGGTATCGCTGCCGTGGGCAATTATCAAGGTACAGGTTTGGGGGAGCCTGAAGGCTTTCAAGGCATCTTTCGTGATGGCAGGGCTCTCGGTTTGATTGAGCTGCATCGGCAAAGTATAAGCCAGCGCCAGTTGGGGCTTGCGAATATCCTCGGCCTGGCGGCTAAAGTAGCCGGGCTTACCGCCCGAGCCATCTATCAGGGCTTCAACAGCTGCAGCCAACTCGCCTTTGGCGACCCGTTCAAATATCGGCGCAAACATATTGTTGGCATCTTCCCCCCAGCTTTGCATCACTTGACCTTCGAGTGCCCCAGGGTAACCGGGTTCATAGAGAAATATCCCTGTGGGCATAACAGAATGCTTTAGCAACAGATTGAGGATCACATCGCTGCCATAAGACCAACCGGCAAGGTACAAAGCCTTCTTCTGCGGTAATTTGTTTATCTGTGCACACAGGTCATCGGCGTGGGTATTGAGGCCGAAACCGCCGTCCGTTTGGCCTGTGAAATGGCGTAAGTTGACAGGGATTATCTCAAACTCATTTTCAAGGTGGGGGAGATGCGGTTGCCACATCTCGGCATTGGCCAGCGCACCATGCACCAAAATCAGATAAGGGCGCTTATCTGAACCACTGTTTTCCATGTTTATTTTCCTTTTTGAACTTGGCTTTGCTAACCGGTGTAAACCACGCCGGCCAAGCAATAGAGCAGATACTGGATTGCAGACCTTAACCCAGCTCACTGTCCGAGCAATAATTCTCCCTCTATGGGGAAGAATTCGCTGGCAGCATTGATCAGAGCCAGCGAAGTTAATTCGGGAACGGCGTAAACCTCAACCCGTTTACCTTTTTGACGTAGTTTTTCGGCCAACAGGGCAAAATCGCCGTCACCGGACAGCAGCACTATGGTGTCCACCACATCTGCGTATTCCAGTGCATCTATGGTAATTCCCACATCCCAGTCGCCTTTGGCCGAGCCATCGGCGCGTTGGATAAAGGGTTTGAGTTTCACCTCAAAGCCGATGGCCCGCAGGATATTTTGAAATTCCCGTTGCTTCTTATCGCCCCTGTCTATGGCGTAGGCGAAGGCTTTAACCAGCTGCCGTTGACGGGTGACTTTGGACCAGAGCCGGTTGTAGTCAAGATTGCGCCCGAGCGCTTGCCTGGTGGTGTAGTAGACGTTCTGCACGTCAACCAGGATCAATACTCTGCCTCGCTGCTCACTCATAGCGGGTGTTCCTTCTCTTCAGGGCGCTAACTTTTGTCGGCAATCTGAGCCACTTTCAGGTTCAGAGGCCTGTCAGCTGCATGCTATATTCTCTGTGGCCTGTGTCGGCGCAGGTTTGTTCGCCAATAATCACAGCTCCCCTGCGTTGATAAAAATCGACACTGGCCTGGTTGTCGCAATAAACACTTAAGGTCAGTTGTTCTCTTTGCTGCCTGGCGTGATCGAGTAAGCGACTGCCAATTCCTAATCCCTGCATCGCAGGTTTGACAAATAAAGCCGCCAGGCTGTTCTCGTAGAGAGAATAAAACCCCAGCACTTCGGCGCCATGCTGGTAGACATAGTTCTCGGCTGCTGGAATATAGACCCGGCGCATATTATCCAGTTGGGATTGCCAAAAATCTGCGGCGATAAAATCGTGTGCATCGATGGAGGCGGTCAACCAGATTTCCAATAGTGGATACATGTCTTCCTTGGCGAATGAACGGATCATATAACTTCCTTGTGGATTATTTTAATTGGTTACGGGATTAGGAGGCTTGCCACCCCAATTGGCTAGCGGGCTCGGCAAATCCCTATGATGGGGGGCAGAATAGCAAACCGGGCAAGCTAAAAAAATGATAAATGGCTCAAAGCCTTACTTTTATTGCTTTAATACCGTCAACTTAGGTTGTGTCCCGTCAGTTGTTGGCAACTGAACCAGTCTCGCAGGCAGAAACAGGTGTTAGGCAAAAATTTACACCGTCATTCTGACAGTTAACCGGCATAAGGAAAGTGCGAATAAGTCCTCATGGCTTTCTCTTTTGTCGAGAGTGGCTTGCACAGCAATTGGCGTTCAAGGCATCTGACTGAAGGCATGCCGGGGCCTGTCGAAGTCGGATAACGCAGAGAGCCGTTTGCTGTGAAAGCCCCAAAGGGCGTGGCTTACAGACCTGTTTGCTGTGTTGTGCTTCTTGCAAAGGACTAGGGCCATTTGCCGCGAACCACGCCTTGCATCCAGGCCTGTAAGCCGACGCAGAGCACACATGGGACTTGTTTGCACTTTCCCTAAGCCAAAAGTGGATTACACTTTAAATCAGACATAGCGTACTGTATTGAAAAGTACTTGATGCCGAATTGTGCTGCCGCAGCGATTGCGGTAACCATGCTGATTTCATCTGAACTTCGGCTCTTGGGTTCAGCGACCTGAAGTTCAAGAGCCTAGGTTCAGTAAGTTGGCCGAGGCAAATAGTGCTGAGTACCGGGCAGGGCATAGAGCGTCTGCAGGTTTTGTCCAAGTAATAACGCGGGCAAAGTGACTGAGGGATTAGTGACTATGATCGATGATTTTCTGTTTTCGTCTGAAACATCGCCGGAAGAGCCCCATCAACGCGACAATAAGTGGCGTATTCTGGCGGTGGATGATGATGTCAAATTCCAGAACTCGCTGAGTTTTGCCATCAATAAAATGACCCTGATGGGGCGTCCTCTCGAACTCATACAAGCCTACAGCATGGCTGAGGCGTCCAGTTTGCTTGGTAAAGATGCCGACTTTGCCGTAGTCCTGGTCGATGTGGTAATGGAAACCGAAGATGCCGGTCTCAGGTTAGTCAAGGCGGTGCGGGATCTGCTGGGGATATCCGATACCCGTTTTGTGCTTTTAACCGGCCAGCCGGGAATGGCACCGGCCGAGTCTGTGATGCAAGACTATGACTTGTCTGATTATGTGCTTAAGTCCGATCTCGCCAGCCGCGGCATTCGCAACATACTTACGGGTGCTGTGCGTAATTATCACCAGCTCAAGACCATTTCCTCTGCCCGCCGTGGTTTGCAACTCATTGTCGAGTCCAGCAATCGTTTGCTTGGGCTGCGAACGCTGGCACAGATAGCCTCGGTTACCTTAAGTGAAATCGCCAATCTTATTGATGTGCCGGATGAGGGGCTGGTTTGTGTCAATCGGGGGCGTCATAGCGCAGATGGCTCGGGGCAGGAGATCTTTGAGCCCATGACCATAGCCTGCAGTGGCCGTTTCCGGCAGTATGCCAATCGTGCCCTCAGGGAGTTGCCGGATCCGACCATTCAGTCCATGGTGGAACAGGCGCTCAGGGAAAAACGTTTTGTCAGTACCGATGAGAGCCAGGTGCTGTTTTTCCCGAAATCGGCAGCATTGGCCGAATTTGCCATCTATGTGGCCACAGATCGCACCTTGGACGACACCGAAATGGAGCTGCTAAAGGTGTTTGCCGCCAATGTTTCCAAGGGCTTTGGCAACGTAGCCCTGATAAGCCGGCTCGACAAGATTGCCTACCAGGATGAACTGCTCGGCATCCCCAATCGCAGTGCCTTGCTGCGGGAACTCTCCAGGTTGCAGGCTATGTCCAGCGCAAGTGCGCACAATCTGCTGTTATTGGATTTGGATCATTTCTCCGGCCTCAATAATCTGTTTGGCTCAGTGTTTGGCAATCAGGTGCTGCAGGCGGTAGCCCAAAGGTTACAGGAGGTTTTTCCGCAGCCGACTGTTATTGGACGACTGCATTCAGATCTGTTCGCCGTCGTTGGCCACAAGGAGCAGGTGAATATCGACAGGGCGCAGCGGGTGTTCAGTGCGCCGTTTGAAATCGATAACAGCCGTCATATTCTCACCGCCTGTATGACAGAAGTCTCTCTGGCCATCAGTGGCCAGGATCCCGCCGAACTGCTGCGCACCGCAGGTACAGGGCTCAGAAATGCCAAATCCCGAGGGCCTGGCAGCATACAGGCGTTTGATCCCGAATTTGAGCATCAGGCGGCACACAGATTCAAGTTGATGCAACGGCTGCATACCGCCATTCAACGCCAGGAGTTTGTACTGCACTTCCAGCCACAGATAGATCTTAAGAGTGGTGAGGTTGTCGGCGTGGAGGCCTTGCTGCGCTGGCAGACCGAAGACGGTATGGTACCTCCGGGCACCTTTATCCCGTTGGCAGAGCAGTCGTCTTACATTCACGGCATAGGCGACATAGTGGTTGCGTTATCTTGTCAGGCGGTACATGCGCTGGATCAGGCCGGTTTTACCGATATTCTGGTCAGTCTTAATTATTCGGCCCGCCAACTGGATAAACCGGATGTACTCGACAGGCTCAAACAACAATGCCGTCTGGCAGGTGTTGAGCCTAGCCGTCTGTGTTTGGAAGTCACCGAAACCGCCATGATGCAATCGTTCCAGCAAGTTGCGAAAATTCTCCAGCGTCACCGTGCCTGGGGCGGCACAGTTGCGATAGACGATTTCGGTACCGGGCTTTCGTCACTCGAATACTTGCTGCAGCTGCCGGCCGATCACTTGAAGATAGATATGACCTTTGTCGCCAGGCTGGATGAAGATGAGCGCAGCCGTTTTCTGGCGTCGATGATCATTGAGTTGGGGCGGCGATTGAATATTTCTGTGGTTGCCGAGGGGGTTGAGACCCGCAGCCAGGCCAACTGGCTCAGGGATAATGGCTGCCATATCGCTCAAGGGTGGCTGTATGGTAAGGCCATGCCACTGGATGAGCTGTTGTTGTGGCTCAGTAAACGCTGAATGGGACCCCACTTATGTCGATAGAGTTGCCCGAACAGGCCGTGATGGCACCACTGATTTCGGGGGAAACCTCATCCAAGAGTCAGAAACGCAATAAGTGGTTGACCTGGGTCAGTTATCTTTTGCCTTGGTGGCTGCTGGTACCGCTGGGAAGCTGGCTTATGTACCACTATGCATCCCAATGGCAGATAGATCAGGTGCGTTATGCCCAGCGGGAGCTGGTAGACAGAGACGCTCTGGTACTCGATGCGCAGTTGACCAAGGTACATCAGGATGTCAGCCTGCTATCACAAATGACGGCATCGGTACTGGCCGACCCAAAGCTTGACGAGAGTGAACAGCTGAGCTTGTTACAACGCCTGTTTGTTGATTTCAGCAAGGCCTATCCCAGTTATATGCAAGTTCGCTGGATAGGCACCTCAGGAGTTGAGCGGGTCAGGGTTGATCATACAGATAATCAAAGGCGGGTCGTTGCCAACGACGCATTGCAGGATAAATCATCACGCTATTACGTAATTGAAGCCAACCGACTGGCTCCAGGGGCGGTTTATTACTCTCCTTTTGATCTCAATATCGAAGGCGGTGAGATAGAGAAACCCTATCGTCCCACCTTACGCGCCGCCACCAAAGTGATGGATACCAATGCCAGCGAGCTTGGACTGGCATTGGTAAACCTGGATGGCAGTGGTTTACTCGAGCGTTTACGCCAGTCCGGCAAGACCATGCTGCTGAATGCCGAAGGCTATTGGCTGCTTTCAACTTATGGCCACAGGGAATGGGGCTTTATGTTCGGCGATCCCGAGCAGCGTCTGGCGGTCGTCCACCCCAAGGTCTGGCAGCGCATTCAGCAGACCAGCCAGGGGCAGTTTATCGATGAAACCGGTATGTGGACCTTCTCTCGGGTGGGCCCGAGCTTAAACAATGGCAGCCAAGTGCCCATGCTTTACACCTTGTCCCATGATGAGCAGCCTTTGCTCATTCAAGCCAGGCTGAGGCAGCTCTATACAGGTGTCGGCGCCGTGGTGCTTCTGTGCATGACTTTACTGGGGGCATTTTTGGCGCGATCCAATCTGCGTCTGGGGGATAAGGCTCATGAGTTGCAACAGAGCAACGCGGCATTGGCACTGACATTGGCTCAACTGAGGGCATCACAGCAGGAACTGGTTCGCACCGAGAAACTATCGTCCCTGGGCTTGATGGTGGCCGGAGTGGCTCATGAACTCAATACGCCTATTGGTGCCGCCATGTTGTGTGTCACTGCGCTGAATGAAAGGGTGGATGAGCTCAAGCGTGGGTATCACAGTGGCAATATTAAACGCTCGCAGTTGGAGGAGTTTATTGAATACCAAGCGGAAGGTTTAACCCTGGCCGAGCGCAATCTCAAACGTTCAGCCCTGCTTATTCAACAGTTCCGTCAGGTAGCATCTGACAGGGCCAATGCCGATAGGCAAGCCTTCTGGCTCCACGAGTTGATAGCGGACATCCTGGCACTGAATCACGGCCAGTGGAAACACAGCCATCATAAGTTGACCACGGATATTCCCAGCGATATTCATATGCACAGTTATCCCGGCCCCCTGGGGCAGGTGATCCAGAACCTGGTACACAATGCGCTGATCCATGCCTTTGAAGAACCCGACCGGGGCGAAGTGCATATCTGTGCCCGCAAGCTGCAAAACAAGGTGGAGATCTGCGTGATGGATAACGGCATAGGGATTAAGGAGCAGGATAGTCAAAGGGTGTTTGACCCTTTTTATACCACCAAGCGAGGTAGCGGTGGTACCGGGCTCGGTCTGCATATAGTGCACCATCTGACCACTGAAGTGTTGGGAGGAAGTGTGCGGGTATCTTCGGGAGTCAATGGCATAGGAACGTCGATGATATTGCTGTTGCCGCTGGAGCAAACAGCGGTCAAGCCCGCAGCTAAAGAAGCCGATATGGCATCGGCCTGAAGCCAAAGCTAAAAGTCCTTGCCTGAAATAAAAGCTTATAAAGTTTAACCTCAGCCCCTTGTTATTCTGCGTATTTTTACAATAACCCGATGGTATCTGTCATGTATGAGTGAACTTTTCCCTGGTTGACGGCAAACAACCTTGAGATAGATGCGTTCCATGCATAAAGTATTAACCCTAACTATTTAGAACGAAAAACAGGATGTTATCAATTGGCTACCAATACTAGCAGTACCAGTATCCGAATCGCTAATTCTGCCGATGCCCAGGCTATCAGTGATCTGATTATTCCCCAAACCCGCAAGTTTGTATTGCCCTCCTGTGGTGTTCAGGTTCATGCAATGCTGCTTGATTCCATGTCGCCTGCCAGTGTCAGCGGCTATTTAAACGGAGATTACCATTATCATCTGGCTGTCAATGATTCAGGTGAGCTCCTGGGGGTAGTCGGCATGAGGGAAAATCGCCATCTGTATCATCTGTTTGTTCGCGAAGATGCTGCAGGTCAGGGGCTGGCACGGCGACTTTGGGATGTGGCCAGAAAGGCATGCCTGGACAAGGGCAATGAAGGCAAATTTACGGTTAATTCAGCCGTCACTGCCGAGAATGTTTACCTGAAATTCGGTTTTAAACGTATAGATGGCGTTCGTGAGCGAGAGGGAATGGTGGATATTCCCATGAGCCTGACGTTATAGCAGCCAAAGAGTCGTTAAGGCCTCTTGGGTGGCTTAAAATATGAAAAAGCGCCCTTTTGGGCGCTTTGTACTTTGATACTCAAGTTTACGCAAAATGAGATAAGGCTCAGTCCGCGAGGGAGTCACCTGTCTTGGCTGCTTGGGGCTTGCTGCTTGGCAGCAGCAGGTTCATCACTATGGCCACAATACCGCAAAGGCTGATACCGGTCAGGCTGAATGAACCGATACCGAAAGCCATGCCGCCGATACCGAATACCAATGTTACCCCAACGATGGAGAGGTTGCGGGGCTCGCTGAGATCCACCTGATGTTTGATCAATGAGTTGAGGCCCACAGCGGCAATAGAGCCGAACAGCAAACACATGATACCGCCCATCACAGGTACTGGAATCGTCTGCATCAGGGCGCCCAGTTTACCAACAAAGGCCAGCAAAATGGCGGTAATGGCAGTCCAGGTCATAATTCTGGGGTCGAAGTTGCGGGTCAGGGTCACAGCGCCCGTCACTTCAGAATAAGTGGTGTTTGGCGGGCCGCCAAAAGCGGTGGCCGCTATGGTGGCGACCCCGTCACCGGCAAGAGTGCGATGCAAACCGGGCTTTTTCAAATAATCTTTACCGGTAACATTGGAGATAGCCAAAATATCTCCTATGTGTTCCACGGCAGGGGCTATGGCAACCGGGATCATAAAGGCAATGGCATGCCAGTTGAACTCGGGGGCAACGAAGTTGGGCATGGCCAGCCACGCGGCCTCATGTACCACATTGAAATCCACTATGCCGTAATACAGACTCAGGCCGTAACCTACTATGATACCGGCCAGGATCGGCATCAACCTCAACAGTCCCTTGGCAAAGATGGCCACGGCTATGGTGGTCAGTAGTGATGCCAGAGAAACAATAAGGGCGGTATCCTGGGCAACCAGTACCTGACTGCCGTCACCACTCTTGCCGAGCGCCATATTCACGGCAACCGGTGCCAGACCTAAGCCTATGATGATGATCACAGGTCCCACCACCACAGGAGGCAGGAGCCTCATGATTACGCCGCTGCCACGCAGTTTAACCACAGAGGCCAGTACCAGATAGACGCATCCTGCAGCCATCAGGCCACCCATGGTCGCGGGGACGCCCCAGGTTTGTACGCCGTACATGACAGGTGGAATAAAAGCAAAGGAGGAAGCAAGGAAAACAGGGATTTGACGTTTGGTGATCAACTGGAACAACAGGGTGCCGAATCCGGCGGTGAACAGGGCTACGCTGGTATCTAGGCCGGTGAGCAGCGGCATTAGCACCAGGGCTCCGAAAGCGACAAATAACATCTGTGCGCCTTGCAGAGGACGGGCAAGGTATTTCATTTTTTTATCCGTATTTAGGTTAAACCGGCCAATATTACCAGTTCACTGTAAATCGTGGGGGACTATTTGCCGTTTTAGATCAAATTTTTCACAAATTCTATCGCTAAACCCGAGATGAACGAAGCGGGAGGTTTTTCATCTCCATCGGCTCGCCAAGTGAGGCATATATGATACACTTTTGCCATTCCGACCATTTTTTACCGTCGCAAAGATGCTGAATTCATTTATAAAGCCAGTCGTTTTTCTCTCCCTGTTTTGTGCCACAACTCTGGCCCAGGCTGTTGAGGTCAAACGTTTGGATGAAGCCACAGTAGCCGTGGAATCCCGAACCAGTGCCGAGAAGAGCAAGGGGCTCAAGAAGGCATTGGAAGATGTTATTTTGAAAAACTCCGGCTCCCGTAGCGCCCTCGAAAGCCCGGAAATTCAGGCCAAGCTCGCCAATGCCGATGCCATGGTCAGTCAGTTTGGCTATCTGGATACCGAAGAGGGGCTAAAGCTGAAGGCGAATTTCGATCACCGCAAGATAATCAGCATGCTGCGCGAAGCCGGCTTGCCGGTCTGGGGCAAACAACGTCCCCTGACTCTGTTTTGGCTCAGCACGGATATCAATAATGAGAGGGTTATCCTCAGTGATGATTCGAGTGCCGAAGAGCGCAAGGCGTTTGCCAATGCCTCGATGGAACGTGGTGTGCCTTTGATGTTTCCTTTGATGGATCTGGACGATCTGATGCGCATCAATGTCAATGATGTGCGCGGTTTGTTTGCAGATACCGTCGCTACCGCTTCAGGGCGTTACCAGGCGGACTTCTTTGCCATGGGTACACTGGAAGCCAGCGGCAGTGAATTCAGCTATCAACTGGTGCTTTATCCCAAGACAGATGTCAGTCAGTCTTTTGGCCAACCTCTGCTCAGCCGTCAGGGGCGGGCCGCCAGTAAGGACGAAGCCGTGGCCGAGATGATGCTGTCACTGTCTGATTACTTCGTTTCCCGGTACGCGATTGCCGATTCCGGCGATGGCCTGTTGAGCAAGGTGCGTTTTATCGGCATCAACCAAATGAAACAGTTGGTTGAAATAGAGGCATTTCTCAACCAACTCAGTGCGGTGCGTAAAGCCAGCCTCAGTACTCTGCAGGGTGACAGTGCCACTTTCAACGTGCAGCTTTTTGGCTCGGAAGAGGACTTGAAAAACCTGCTGCGTCTGGAACCACGTTTATCTTCTGCCGAGACTGGTTTTCAGGATGTGGCTGGCGGGCAGGGCAACGACGGCATGAATACATTGCCGCAGCCATCCAAGACCACAGAATTCAGCGATAATGTGAACCAGCCCATAGGCCCATACCAATGGCACAGCCGTTGAGGTTTTAACAGCGGCGCCAGTCATGCTAGACTTGGCGCCCGCATTACTTGATTTACTGCGATTTGGAACGATCCTGAGTGACACAAAACTCACCCTTGCAACTTTCACTGCCCGTTCACTTGCCGGACGATGAGACTTTTAACAGTTATTATCCTGCGGCAGGAAACGATGAACTGATCCAGACCTTGAGGGCCTGTGCCGAAGGCCGCAGCCAGGGAGCCGTCTACCTATGGGGACCGGTTAAGTCGGGACGAACCCACTTGATGCACGCCGCCTGCGCTCATGCCAATGAGTTGGGACGCAGCAGCTTCTATATTCCCCTGGGTATTCATGCCAGTATCTCCACCGCTTTGCTTGAAGGCTTGGAGCAGCTCGATCTTGTCTGTATTGATGATGTCGATGCCATTGCCGGTCACCCTTTGTGGGAAGAAGCGATATTCGATCTCTACAACCGAGTCGCCGAGCAGAAACATTGTGCTTTGGTGGTCAGCGGCAGTGCGGCACCCATAGATGCCGGTTTTGCCTTGCCGGATCTGGTCTCAAGGATGCAGTGGGGGCTCAATTATCAGCTGCAACCCATGGCCGATGAGGAAAAGTTGGTGGCATTGCAGCGCCGCGCCGCCATGCGTGGCTTGCAATTACCGGAAGATGTGGGCCGTTTTCTGCTCAATCGTTTGGCCCGGGATCTGCGCACCTTGTTCGATGTGTTGGACAGGTTGGACAAGGCCTCCATGGTTCATCAGCGTAAGTTGACCATTCCTTTTATCAAAGAGATGTTGCGCCTCTGACTGTCGAGTCTAAGCCTGTTACTTTAAACGCATTCAAAAAGCGCAGCAGAAGCTGCGCTTTTTGATGCTCGAATAAACCGAAAAGCGCGTCAGGGTCTGTTTACTCCTACGGGGGTTTTGTGGCGATCGCCACTTAAACGCAGCGGCACTTGGGTCTGCTCAGGCCCTTGCTGACGCTGGACATTGCTCTTCGGCGCCACAAGTGTGGGTGATATGCCGAGGTTGGCCGCCCAGCTCAGGCCTGGTTGCATCTGCAGCGGCGCCGGCAAACTATCCAGCAGCAGCTGAGCATTGAGCTCAGGCATCATCT
Source organism: Shewanella sp. VK101 (assembly GCF_056497865.1). Classification (NCBI taxonomy): domain Bacteria; kingdom Pseudomonadati; phylum Pseudomonadota; class Gammaproteobacteria; order Alteromonadales; family Shewanellaceae; genus Shewanella; species Shewanella sp. VK101. The sequence continues at coordinate 2,429,211 of NZ_CM151402.1, read as the reverse complement.
CGCTCAGCACCAAGCCTGTACGGTTTCTGAGGACCGAAGCACCGATACGTCCCCGCTGGCCCCAGTCGACACTGATGCTGTTTGCGGTCACTGTTTCGGGTTTGTCTGTAATTGCCACATCACGCTGCACACCAAGACGGTAGCTCATCATGGCTTCTTCAAACAGCATGGCGGCATCTTCCCTGGGGGTGCTGTAGTTGTAAAAGTCATTGGCTCTGTCTGCGGAGAAGAAGCCACTGACATCCCCGGGCATATATGCCTTTTGGGTGGCGGTGGCGGTTTGGCCCATAAAGCTCACGCCGGCCAGGGCGCTCATCTCTGTGCTGCCCAGCGGATAGGCGCTGCTGAGCTGATCCGATATCAAGGCTTTTTGCGCCGTGCGTCGGTAATAGTCATCCAGCAAAGTCGGCCCCTCAAGGCTTTGGTGGACACTGCGCGGGAAAAAGTCATTGGCATGGGCCAACTCGTGATAAAGCAGCGAGGAGAGATCGGTTGTCAACTCGCTGATAGGGCGGTTGCTGCGCTGGCTGCGATCACGATAGACAGAAGCATAATCGTTGTCTTTGACATAACGCCAGGGGATCAGGAACTGCAGCTCATTACCGAAACCGGCACGGTAATCCGGCGCTTCATTGATACTGTCGCGCTCAGTTGCCGTCAACCAAAGATCTTCCGGATCCAGATAGATAGCACCTGTGACCACCCAGTAAAAGGACGGGCGGACATCGTAACTTATCACCACTGCGGTGACAGATTGCAGCAAGGTGGCAAAGTCACCATGAGTGTCCATTTGATCGAGGAAGGCTTCAAAATTACGTCCCATCCAGTCGTGGGATACCAGTACCCGGTTCATTATTGCTTCTTTATCACTGATGCCGCCGGCACCTTGTCCTATCAAGGGCAAGGTACTGAGCTGGCAAGCGCTCAACTGATTGGAATAAGTGCAGCGCTTTAACACTTCGGCATAAGGCGAGTTGCGTTTGTAGGCATGGGTGCGGGCGATGGGCGCATCAAAGTACTCTGAGGTGATTTGCGCTTCATCTGTTATCAGTATGCTGACTTCATCGCTTAAGGTCTCGCCATTGACACTGGCGCTGGCTCTTAAGATCACCCCTGTGTCCTGATTGACCTCGGGCGCAACAAACAAGGGGCGTTCAGGGTTGGTCAGATCCAGGTTGAGCTCAGGTCCGGCGGCAATACACCAACTGATGTTGTTTGCCACAGTGCCGTTGACTCTATCCAGTCGTACGCTGACATTGTTGCCCTCTACCACTTGGTGATCCTGGCGGATATTAAGGCCACTACCGTCCATCACTGTCAGGGTTACCGTCTCCTGCAGGCTGAGATCACTGCTGCTGACATTCAACTGAAAGCGGTAATCACCGCTTTGCGGCGGCACAAAGGCCAGCACAGGGCTGTCATTCATGTCCATATCGACACTGGGCCCGGACAACTGTTGCCACTGGAACTGCATATTACGGCTGTTGAGCGTTCCCAGAGTGGCCAGAACGCTGCTTTGCTGTCCGGCTAAATAGCGGCTTTGCAGCTTAAAAACCAGACCAGAGGCTGTGGTTTGGTTGTCGAATTCACTTTGTTGTTCACAACGCGACAAGGCCGGGGGTGGGGTAACGACAGGAGGGATAAGGTCGCTGCCATCATCGTTGCCACCACCGCCACAGGCGGTGAGCAATAGAGTACAGGTGAAGGGGAGGTAAGGCAGTATCTTCATGGCACGACTCCACTTGGTTGACTGCTTGTTATTATTTGTTGTTGTTTTATATAAAAATGGTTGTGTTGCTTGGGCACTATAGCACGGGCCAGCAGGGTGACCAATAGTCCTTAAGATGGGAAAAATTGTTGCAAATTATGCCAGTATGCGAGGGAGTCAGAGCAAGAGCTGAACAGAGTACAAAAAAGGGGCCATTATCGTCGGCCCCTATCTATTATCCGGGTTTACTCTTTGTCTTTGGCGCGTTTCTTGAGTCCCAGACCCAATTCGCGGCCGCGCTTGCGGGCGTAGAAGGGCATGCTGATAAGTAAGCATGAGATCAACAGACTCTCAATCAGCGCAAACCACCATTCATTGCCCTTGGCTATGTAAAGCAAGGTCAAGCCGTGCAAAAAATAGAGACAGAGAATAAAGCTGGCCCAGGCAAAGGTATAAGGATTACCTTTAAGGATCCCAGGCAACGGCAGCAGCAAGGGCACCAGCCAAAGACTGGTGAACAGCAGCGAGTATTCGCCGTCGAGTCCTTTACCGATAAAGGCATAGGCCAACAAGGCCGTTAGTAGCAGATAGCCCGTGCGTGAGATCTGTAATAACGCATAACTGCTCATTTACAGGATCGCCAACACGTTTTCCGGTGGGCGGCCGATGGCGGCCTTACCGTTGGCCAGGACGATTGGGCGCTCTATCAGCTTGGGGGTGGCAATCATGGCGGCAACCAATTGAGCTTCGGTCAATTCCGGATTATTCAGCCCCTGAGCCTTGTATTCCTCTTCCTTGGTGCGCATCAATTCACGGGCGCTGATGCCCAGTTTAGCCAGCAGTTCACTGAGGGTGGCAGCATCCGGTACCTGCTTCAGATACTCGACAATCTGGATCTCGACGCCTTTGGACTCCAGCAGTGCCAGTGTTTCGCGGCTCTTGGAGCAGCGAGGATTATGGAAAATAGTGACCTGGGTCATGGGTTTTCTCTTTACCTTGGCTGAAAAGTGCGACGATGATAGCAAAAATCTGCGGTTACGTCAGGGGAAAGTGGCCCGATTAACGGGCCAGTGAAAGCCAGCATAATCAAAGTGTAAGCCGATTATTTCTTCAATTCGTCCAGCGCTCGGTCGGCGACACGGAACTGGCGTATCTTGGCCTCGATTCTGGCAATCTGCAGTGGTTGGCCGTCGGCGGCCTTGTAGGCAAAGTTGAGCTGATCGATAGCCCCTTTATAGTCGGCCCTGAGTGCCATGGACTCGGCATTGGAGAAGTGTTCCAGCGCCTTGTTACCGGTTTGCTTGTAGGCTTCGGTCAGCAACTGATAGGGCAAGGGGTTTTGCTTATCCAGAAACGCCATGTCCTCGAGGATCGGGATTGCCCGCTGTGGCTGTTTACTTTCGAGATAAACACTGGCCAGGTTGGCGTTGATCACTTGGGAGGTGGGTTTGAGGCGTCTTTGGGCTTCCAACATCGTTATCGCGCCCTGATAATCCTTACGCTCCACCAGCAGATCGGTTTTGGTATCAAGATAGAAGAGGTTGTCCTGATCTTTTTCCAGTAATTGATCTATGAGCTGCTCAGATTGTTTGAAGTCCTTGAGGCGAAACAGTGCCAATGCCTTGCCATAGAGGGCCGCATCTTTAAAGGCATAGTTGTGCTTGGCTAACTGGGTTTCAAACAGCGACAGTGCCGCATCGTCGCTGTAGCTGGAAAAGCGCACCTGGATCCTGGCCTTGGCCAGGTGGAAGTTAAGGTTGTCTGCCACATATCTGTGGGGATACTGAGCCGCGCGGTTACGGGCATCAGTGATCCGCGACTCGGGCAGGGGGTGAGTCAGCAGCATTTGCGGCGGTTTGGAGGTAAAACGGTAACGGGCCGCCAGTTTGCCGAAGAAGTTGGCCGAGGCGTTGGGATCGAAACCGGACTCCACCAGAATTTGCATGCCTATCCTGTCGGCCTCTTTTTCATGCAAGCGGGTATAGTTAATCTTGGATTGAGTCGAGAGTGCCTGGGTGGTGGCCAGTGCCGCCATCCCGGCTTGAGGCGCTGCTATGGTCAGCAAGATGGCGCCGAGCAACCCGGCAATGGTAGCCGGGCTGGCTTTCTCCTGGGCTTCGAGTGAGCGCGCCAGGTGCCTCTGGGTTACGTGGGTAATTTCGTGCGCCAGTACCGAGGCCAATTCACTTTCATTGTCGGCGTTGAGAAACAGGCCTGTATGGATTGCCACATGGCCGCCGAAAAAGGCAAAGGCGTTGATTTCATCGTTTCGCAACAGGAAAAAATAGAAGGGGGTCTTAACCCCGGTGGCATGGGCCACCAATTTGTTACCCAGTTCGGTGGCATATTGGCTCAACACAGGATCGGATAACACAGGCGCCTGGGAACGAATAACCCGCATATAGGCGTCACCATAAACCATCTCTTTTTCGAGACTGAAGGTGTTGACGGCGGCGGTACCGAGATCCGGCAGGTCGTTATTGGCGAAACTTTGGCTGGCGGTGGCAATTAAAACAGCAGTGGCACCGGCCAGAATGGAATGTCGGAACTTGGAAAAAGTCAATGTACTCAAGCTGATTAGATTTCCTGTATGCCACTAATGCATAACTGCCTGGCTTGTGGTTTGAGTTGCAACTTAGGATAATAGCCGAAGTTTATGTTTAGCAAGCTCATCATGGTTTTAATTGATTTAACTCAGAGTCGTTGTCCCGAAGCCCTGGTCAAGGCCAAGATGGCGATGAAACGTTTGCGGCCCGGTGAAACTCTGTGTCTCTTGCTTTCAGACCCGGGATCGCGGCAGGATGTTCCCCGCTTTGCCAAAAAACAGGGCTATGATTGTCGGATTGAGTCCGACGAGCCGGCCGTATTGCGCTTACAGGTGTCCGTTGCAGAATAGAAGCGCAGGACGTAACTACACAGCTTCTTGAAGAAGCGATAATCAAGATGGCGCAGCCATCATCACCACAGGAATCCCGGATGTTTAGCTATTTGAGTCGTTGGTACCAGGCCCGCTTCAGTGATCCTCAGGCTCTGACACTGCTGTTTATTCTGCTTGGTATTGCCTTGACCATCTATTTCGCCGGTGGCTTATTGATGCCGCTGCTGGTCGCTCTGGTATTGGCCTTTCTGCTGGAGTGGCCGGTGGCACAGATGGCAAGGGTAGGGATAAGCCGCACCGCGGCCGCCTCTTTGGTACTGATCCTCTTTATCGGCTTGATGATCTTGTTGTCATTCGGTCTGATCCCCAGTATCTGGCGCCAGGGTGCTGCGCTACTGACTGACCTGCCCACCATGCTGGACAAGGGGATAATCCTGCTGCAGGAGCAGGCGCAGCAGTATCCGCAGTTTATCTCTACAGATCAGCTCGATACCATGGTGTCCGAGCTCAAAAAATTGCTCGACACCCAGCATCTTTTGGATATCGCCAAGCAGCTTCTCGGCTATTCGGCATCCTTGCTGGTGCTGATGGTTTACGCCATCCTGGTGCCTTTGCTGGTGTTCTTCTTTCTCAAGGATAAAGATGAACTGATCCGCGGCAGTAAGCGTTTTTTCCCCAGCAATCGTGAGCTGGCCCGTAAGGTTTGGTTCGAGATGAATCAGCAGATCTTCAATTACATTCGTGGCAAGGTGATTGAAATTGTAATAGTCGGGGTCGTGAGCTACGTATTCTTCGCCCTGATGGATCTGCGCTATGCGGCGCTGCTTGGGGTGTTGACCGGGCTTTCAGTGCTTATTCCTTATGTCGGTGCCACCCTGGTGACCTTACCTATTGCCCTGGTTGCCTTCTTCCAGTGGGGTGTCAGCCCCGAGTTCGGTTATCTGATGCTGGGTTACGGCATCATTCAGGCGCTGGATGGCAACCTGCTGGTGCCTTTGTTGTTCTCCGATGCGGTGGACTTGCACCCGGTGATCATCATAGCCGCAGTGTTGGTCTTCGGTGGCCTTTGGGGTGTTTGGGGCGTGTTTTTCGCGATCCCGCTGGCTTCTCTGGTCAAGGCTGTATTGAACGCCTGGCCCAACGCCGAAGCAGATGCGGCCAAAGCCGCTTTAGAGGCGCAAGCCGAATAAGGCGGTAAATTTCAAGTTTACTGACACAGGCGGCCTATGGTCGCCTGTGTTTTTTCAACCGCTATTCATTCGGACAACAAGTGATTTCTGGCACTCGCCGCCAATGCCCTGAATACCAGAGTGGTCTGCTTGGCCTTAAGGTTCCAGTGTTGCCAGTAAAGCGGTACCCGCATCCGCATCATGGGTGTCAACTCTATCAAGCGCCCGGATGCCAACAGCGGCTCGGCCTGCAGATGGCCCACCAGGCCATAACCCAATCCCTGTAGAATCGCTTCCAAGAAGCCTTCCGATGACGGCACTGTGTGTTGCCACCATTGTCCCGGCAGCATTTCGAAGTAGCGCTTCAAGTACTTTTCATGCAGCTTGTCGCGGGTGGAGAATACCACTGCCGGCGCCGAGGCCAGCGAGTCGGTATCCGGCAAGCCGTCGAAAAAACGTTCGGCAAACTCAGGCGTGGCCACACAGGCATACTCCATCACCCCGAGAAACTCGCTGGAGCAGCCGTTCATCGCTTGACCCAAGGTGGTCACGCAGCCGACAGCCTCACCGTTTTTCAACAGGTGATGAGTGTAAGATTCATCATCCACTATCAATTCCAACAACCAACCTCGGCGGGCGAATATGGCGCTGATGGACGGTAGAAACCAGGTTGCCAGACTGTCGGCATTCACCGCGATTCTCACCACAGTGGGCATGGCCGGATCGTCGGCGTCCATTTCGGCTCTGAGCTCAGTCTCCAGCAGTTCGACCTGGGCATAGTGGCGCAAGAGCCGCTTCCCTGTTGGTGTCGGCACTACGGGATTACTCCTGACGAGCAGTGCTTGACCCACTCTTTCCTCAAGCTGCTTTATCCGCTGTGATACCGCCGATTGGGTCACATGCAGCCGTTTGGCTGCTCGCTCAAAACCGCCTTCGGCGACCACCACAGACAGGGCTTTGAGGTGACTGTAGTCCAGCATAAAAACTCCTTGGGTTAATCCTTGCTCGATTATAAGTTTTGCTAATGACCAATAAAAAACATTAGTTATATTAATTTTCTTGCCGGGAGTAAACTGCCGCCATTGAAAACTTTTATTGGTCGCCGGCTATCGCGGCGAACTGCTGTTGGAGAGATTATGCAAACCGCTTTCATTCAGGGCATGGGGATAGGTGCCAGTCTAATCATTGCCGTGGGAGCTCAAAACGCCTTTGTGTTGAAGCAAGGTATCAAGCGTGCTTATCCGTTTCCCATCGCCTTGACTTGCTCTTTGATAGACGCCCTGATGATTACTGCTGGCGTTGCCGGGCTAGGGCAGTTGATCTTGGCCGTGCCGGCCATCAAACATCTGGCGAGCTTTGGCGGCGCGGCCTTCCTGCTGTGGTACGGCTTCAATGCACTGCGCTCTTCATTCAAGAGTCAGGGGTTGCAGACCGGGGATGCTGAAGCGGCGGATTCATTTCGCAAGGCGATGATCACCACCTTGGCGATCAGCTTTTTGAACCCACACCTGTATCTGGATACAGTGGTTTTGCTCGGCAGCATAAGTACCCAGTTTGATACCGAGGTCAGGGGCTGGTTTGGTGCCGGGGCGGTGCTGGCTTCCTTTATCTGGTTCTTTAGTCTGAGCTTTGGCGCGCGCCTGCTGGCCCCCGTGTTCAGCCGTCCCGCGGCCTGGCGTTATCTGGACAGATTTATCTGGTTGACCATGTGGTCAATCGCCCTGGCTATTCTGTGGCCCTATTTTCAGGGAAGGGGCTTCTGAGGTAAGTTCAGGTATCTTGCAGAAAAACAAAAGCCCGCATTGCGTAATGCCGTTCACTTAGTGTGAACGGCATTTTTCTTAGGCTTAATGGGATACTTGTTTTTACTCATTTTTAACGCACGTGGATAGGCTCTATCCCGTTTCCCATCAAGCTTGAACTGCCTCGCATTACGCACTATGTCCAAGACCTCTCTCGGGACATTTCCAGGCGTTTGAGATGACAGTTGAGTCAGTTTAAAAATGATATAACTCGATGCATCTCTAAAGCTTAATTGGTTCGGATGTAACGACGGTAAGCTCTTAGCCATCAACATCATCTTGTATCTGATGAGGTTATAGGCCAATAGTACCCCCCACAATTCTTGGATAACCAACTCTGGCAATTGACTACGCAACGTAAAGCGACTCTCCAGAAGATGCTGCTTCATCTCCCGATAGCCCACTTCTATCTCCCATCGATGGGCATATAAATCCGCTATCTCTGCCCCCGGATAACGCAAGGGGTCTGTTAATGAGGTCAAAATGGAAACCGACTTACCTTTTATCGTCTTTGTCAGTAAGCGAGCTTCAATATTGTCAGGTAGCATAGGCCACTTCTTTCTGGCTTGAGGCGTGGTGGCTAACTGCACCAGTTGGTCGTGTTTTCCTAAAGAGCGTACCACTTCATATTGTGTCCCTTTCTTCAACGGCAGCAGCCAGTGACTGTTCGGTTGAGCCTGTTGCCAGGCGTGCAAAAGCCCCAACGAATAAAAGCCTCTGTCAAACAGCGTCAGGCTGTTATTGGGTATGCTTGATATCAGTTCGGCGGCTAAATTCATTTCACTGACAGCAACAGAATCAAAGGCACTGTTCAATACCAGGTGGCTGCTTAACTCCATCATGCAAACCATGCGAATTTGAGGATAGGCAGCATCACCAGAAGCGTTGGCGGTTTTGGCGAACACCTGATTGTTTTGCTCACTATCAGGTGTTCGCCACACGACACCATCGACACCGTAGAGGTTGAGCCCACACCAATGAGGATGCTCTGCTCTTTCATGCCAGGTCTTGGCACTTCGCTTAAACACATCCTGAACAACGTCAGAGCCCAATCGCTTACGCGCTTGCGTGACAGCACTGCGCGCAACGTAATCCACCTCTTGCGGTAAGACGATATCAAGCTTATTGATGAGTGAACGGACGGACTCGCCTCTGAACAGAGCCATACCAATCACCGCCCAAATCATGGCATCCATAGGTAACTTACGTCGTCTTAAACTGGCAACACCATGTGAATCAAGGCACGACTGAATTAACTCAGGCTCAAGTACATCGGCCAGACAGGTGAATTCGGTAAGACGATTGATATGAGTACGCGCCAAAGCTTCTGAAAGTTGCATAAAAAAATCCGATGACATGGGGTCATCGGATTTTGATCCTTTCAGTGAGATCGTCAAGCGATCTGTCTTAACTGATCGGCATTACGCCCTGAAGCGCGTTTTTTGGATAAGAGTTCGTTAGAAGTTGGCGCTTCTTGGGGCGCGAGGGAAGGGGATCACATCGCGGATGTTGGAAACACCGGTAACATAAGACACCAGACGCTCGAAGCCCAGACCGAAACCTGAGTGAGGCACAGTGCCATAACGGCGCAGATCTCTATACCACCAGTAATCTTCCTTGTTGAGGTTCATCTCGGCCAGGCGCATATCCAGTACATCCAGGCGCTCTTCACGCTGTGAACCACCGATAATTTCACCTATACCGGGGGCCAATACGTCCATCGCCGCCACTGTCTTGCCATCTTCGTTGAGACGCATATAGAAGGCCTTGATATCTTTTGGATAGTTCTTCACTACCACAGGAGCCTTGAAGTGCTCTTCGGCCAGATAACGCTCATGCTCGGATTGCAGATCTATGCCCCACTCGACATCGTACTCAAACTGCTTACCGCAGTTTTTGAGGATCTCAACGGCATCTGTGTAATCCACCTGGGCAAAGTCACTGCTGACAAAGTTCTCCAGACGCTCAATCACGCCTTTATCGACGCGCTGGGCAAAGAACTGCAGATCGTCCATCCGCTCTTCCAGCACCGCCTTGAAGGCGTACTTGAGCATGGCTTCGGCCAGACCGGCAATGTCGTTCAGATCGGCAAAGGCCACTTCCGGCTCAACCATCCAGAACTCAGCCAGATGACGGCTGGTGTTGGAGTTTTCGGCGCGGAAAGTAGGGCCAAAGGTGTAAATCTTTGACAGGGCACAGGCGTAGGTTTCGCCGTTGAGTTGGCCGGATACGGTCAGAAACGCCTCTTTGCCGAAGAAGTCTTCGTCATAGTTCACCTTGCCATCGGCAGTGCGTGGCAGGTTTTCCATGTCCAGCGTCGATACCCGGAACATTTCACCGGCGCCTTCACAGTCTGAGGCGGTGATCAGTGGGGTAGAGACCCAGATAAAGCCATTTTCGTGATAGAAACGGTGAATCGCCTGTGACAGGCAGTTACGTACCCGGGCAACTGCACCAATGATGTTGGTACGTGGACGCAGATGCGCCAGTTCCCTCAGGTGTTCAACCGAGTGACGCTTGGCGGCCATAGGGTAGGTATCAGGATCTTCAACCCAGCCAGTGACTTCCACTTGGGTCACTTGCAGTTCAAAGTCCTGGCCTGAGCCTGGGCTTTCAACCACTTCACCTGTGACAATCACGGAGCAGCCGGCAGTGAGCTTCAGCACTTCGTCATTGTAATTGGGTAAGCTATTTGGCACCACGCCCTGGATAGGATCGAAACAGGAACCATCATAGACGGCAAGAAACGAGATGCCGGCCTTGGAATCACGACGGGTTCTAACCCAGCCACGTACAGTGACCTGTGAACCGACCGCATGCTCACCTTTAAATACAGATGCGACAGATGCAATGCTCATTATTGCTTAGTTCTCCAATGAAACGTTTTATGCTTCAACTCGGCCCCGAAAATAGTTCGAGAGCAGAAATCAGGCAAATCCCTGACTATATTGATGACACAGGAAAAAATTTGGAGGTTTATATTACCTTGCTGGTGGCTTTTCTCAAGCTGAAAAAGGTATTCTGGGGGTAATATCCCCCTTCAGACGGAAGGAGTTCGGATGAAGAAGGTGAAAATCTTTCAATATCTGTTGGCAAGCCTATCGATTATAGGCTGGTCACTGGCAATTTATGCCCTGCTGGTATTCGATAAGGCGAGGCCGGACAGGGCCGTAGGCTACTTCTTCAGCAAAGGGGCGCCGGTGCGTTTGTACTGGGACCCTCAGCAAACCATGCTATTGGAATACATCATCTGGGCTTGCGCCGCCATCAGTTTCCTCAGTCTGGCTTTTAACTGGTATGTGGCCCATCACAGCCGTTTGGGTTACTGGTTCAATATTCCACTGTTGCTGCTCTCATCCACCGCCGCCGGCTTGTATCTGCGTTTCTTTATCTAAGCCTTCATGTTGTGTTGTCAGCGCAGTTGCCGACAGAGCATATCGATAATCGCCGCTGTCGCGCCCCAAATAAAGTGCCTGCGATAGGGAATAAAGGTGACAGGGTAGAAATGGCCGCGGCGCTCGAACATTGCCGTGTGACGATTTTCCTCTTCCAGTAAAAACGCCAGCGGCACCCGAAACAGCTCCTGCACTTCGCCCGGGTCAATTTTGGCCTCAAAGGGCGATTTTACCCAGCCAAGTACAGGGGTGATCTCAAAGCCGGTAAAGGTGGGGTGATTGGGAAGTTGACCTATGATTTCGACATTGTCCGGTGCCAAACCTATCTCTTCTTCGGCCTCTCTGAGGGCTGTCATGATAAGGTTCTGATCTTCGGCTTCCGGTTTGCCGCCTGGAAAGCTCACCTGACCGGGATGAGCCTTAAGATGCTTCGGCCTCTGGGTCAGGATAAGCTCCGGTCCCTGTAAACCCGGCTCCAGTGCGATAAGTACAGCGGCGGCTCTGAGTTTGGCCGGGGTCAAAGGGCTAGAATGGTATCGACTCAGGGCTCTGAGTTGAAAACGGGTCAACAGCTCGTCTTTATCCATAGCGTCCTTGAAGTCGATTGAAGTAATCAATAACCCAAGCCATTATTGTCCTGTCTTCGCAAAGAAGTCTCAACCAGCTTGAATGCAGGTATCAGGCTAAGGCGAGTCTGGCTCCGGGGCTAATAGCGGCAGTATTCGACTCACTTTATCATAGGTTTCCTGGTATTCGGCATCCACGTCTGAGTCGGCCACTATACCGCCGCCAGCCCAGCAATAGAGCTGTCCGGAATCGGCAACCAGGGTTCGAATGGTGATGCTGCTGTCCATTTTGCCATCCTGACTCAGATACCCGATGGCGCCGCAGTAGAGTGAGCGGCGACTGGGCTCCAGCTCTTCGATAATTTCCATGGCGCGGATCTTGGGCGCGCCCGTGATAGAGCCGCCGGGGAAGGCGGCCCTCAGCAAGTCTGTGGCCTGATAACCCGGTGCCAGTTCGGCGGTTACTGTGCTGACCAGATGGTGCACCGCCGGAAAGCTTTCTATGGCAAACAGATGCGGCACGGCCACACTGCCGGGGCTGGCAACCTTACCAATATCGTTGCGCAGCAGATCCACTATCATCAGGTTTTCGGCTCGGTCTTTTTCCGACCCCGCCAGCTGTTTGGCAAGTTCCCTGTCTTGCTGTTCATCGGCACTTCGGGGCAGGGTGCCCTTGATGGGCTTGGTTTCAATATGGCGATTGGAACCCAGGGCAATAAAACGCTCGGGTGAGATGGACAGGATACAGTTGTGCTCCAGGCGAATAAAGGCAGAAAAGGGCGCGCCGTTGGCTTGCCTGAGCTTACGATAGGCTTGCCACTCATCACCTTGATAGTCGGCCTGGAATCTTTGGGTCAGATTGATCTGATAACAATCGCCGCTGTGAAGATATTGCTGCACTTTGGCAAACTTGTCGCCATATTGCTCGCGGCTGAGCTGCGAGCGCCACTCACCGCTGAGTCGGAACGCTTTCTGGTCAAGGTGCTTATTGGGGCTGTTTGTGACTTTGGACGTCAGCCACGACAGGGTTGCTGTCAGCGCCTTTTCGCCGCGGTAGTGCACCAATTGCCAGCACTCTAATTGCTTATCGCGAATAAGAGCCCAGTCATAAAGACCGACATTCATCTCCGGCAGAGCGATATCGGCTGCGGCCAGTTTTGGCAGTTTTTCAAGTCTGCGGCCAAGATCGTAGCTGAAGGCGCCCACCGCGCCGCCGCTAAAAGGCAGATTGACCTGCATGGCATTGGGAAAATACTGTTGCAGCAGTTGTTGCAGCAAGGCAAAAGGATCGTCACTTGAGCGTCGTACGCCGCTCGCCTCAGAGATTTGGGTGGTTTCAGCCATGGTCACCAGTCTGGCTATTGGCTCGGCAACTATGATGTCGTATCTGGCGTCACTGTGCTTGGCATCGGCCGAATCCAGCAGCATGGCCCAAGGCTCACTGCTGAAGTGGGAAAACAGCTCTAAGGTTGAGAGTTGCCAATCAAGAACGCGAATGGCGGGAGGGCAAATAGCCTGCTGGTACATCGAACGACCCTATCTGAAAATGTGATGTAGCCCAAAAAGGAACGAAAGAGTATCATAACGGCCACAAAAAACTAATAAAACCACCCCTGGCCCTTGGTGAAAACGCGTTGTATCACGGCTTTGCTGTCGTTTTGAGCATTTTTGTGTCGCAAAACCGACAAGCGGAGCCTGAAATTCAAGGCTTTGGCTTGAATCTCTGTTGAGCGTTGATCCTGAGCTGAAGGGGCGGATCCTTAGGCTAATGGAGCGCCAAACATGTCTGTAATCAAGCAAGCTGACTTTATCGACAGCATCAGTGATGCCCTGCAATATATCTCCTATTACCATCCCAAAGATTTTATCGACGCCATGGCCGCCGCCTATGAGCGTGAGCAGAGCCAGGCTGCCAAGGATGCAATTGCCCAGATTTTGATCAACTCGCGCATGTCTGCCGAAGGGCACAGACCCCTGTGTCAGGATACCGGCATTGTGACCTGTTATGTCTATCTGGGGATGGGCGTGCAGTGGGACAAGACTGATATGACAGTGCAGCAGATGGTGGATGAAGGCGTGCGCCGCGCTTATACCAATCCTGATAACCCGCTGCGGGCCTCAATAGTGGCCGACCCGGCCGGCAGTCGCAAGAATACCCGCGATAACACACCTTCTGTGGTGCATATTCAGATGGTTCCCGGCGATCATATCGAAGTGGCCATTGCCGCCAAGGGCGGCGGCAGTGAAAACAAGGCCAAGATGGTGATGCTCAATCCATCTGACGATATCGCCGCCTGGGTTGAGAAGACACTGCCAACCATGGGCGCCGGCTGGTGTCCACCGGGTATGCTGGGAATAGGTATTGGCGGCACCGCCGAGAAAGCCGCTGTGCTTGCCAAGGAAGCCTTGATGGAGAGCGTGGATATTCACGAGTTGATGGAACGCGGCGCCGAAACCACGGAAGAGAAGCTGCGTTTGGATATCTTCGAGCGCGCCAACAACTTAGGCATTGGTGCCCAGGGCCTGGGCGGTTTGACTACTGTACTGGACGTTAAAATCAAGACAGCACCAACCCACGCCGCCTCCAAGCCTGTGGTGATGATCCCTAACTGCGCCGCCACCCGTCATGTGCATTTCCATCTTGATGGCAGCGGCCCAGCCGAGTTGACTCCGCCAAGTCTTGATGACTGGCCGGAAATCACCTGGGAAGTGGGTGAGAGCGTGCGCAGGGTCAATCTCGATACCGTTACCCAGGAAGAGATTGAAAGCTGGAACAGCGGCGATACTCTGCTGCTCTCGGGTAAGATGCTCACCGGCCGAGACGCGGCTCACAAACGGATCCAGAGCCTGATTGAAAGCGGTGAAGGCTTGCCTGAAGGAGTTGATTTCACTGGTAAATTCATCTATTACGTAGGTCCAGTCGACCCGGTAGGTGATGAAGTGGTTGGCCCGGCCGGCCCGACAACCGCTACCCGTATGGATAAGTTTACCGATCTTATGCTGGATAAGACGGGTCTGATGGGCATGATAGGCAAGGCCGAACGTGGTCCGGCCACAGTCGAATCTATCCGCAAGCACAAGGCGGTATACTTGATGGCCGTCGGCGGCGCTGCTTATCTGGTGTCCAAGGCGATTAAGCAATCCCGTGTGGTGGCGTTTGAAGATCTCGGGATGGAAGCCATCTATGAGTTTGACGTCAAGGATATGCCTGTTACTGTAGCGGTTGACTCCAACGGGGTGAATGCGCACGAAACCGGCCCGGCAATCTGGAAGGTGAATATCCAGAACGCCAAGGCTTAAGCTGAACCTTGAGGGGCCAATTGGCCCCTTTTGCATTGCAATCAACAACCAATAAGAAGATTTATAATGAAAACCAACCCACTATTGATGGCGCTGCTCGCCGCAGGTCTGGCTCTGCCGGCGCTGGCTGCCGATAAGGCACCTTTTACTGTCCAGGATCTGGTCAAGCTCAACAAACTCCATTCTGCCGCTGTATCCAATGATGGCACCAAGCTTATCTACGGCCTGAAGAAGGTCACCGACGATGGCAGCAGCTCAGATCTCTATCTTTTGGATCTCAGTGACAAGAACGCGGCGCCCAAGCAACTGACTTCTGCACCGGGTACTGAGCACGATGTGGCCTTCAGCAGCGACGACAAGCAAGTCTATTTTATCGCCGCCCGTGATGGCAGCAGCCAACTGTATCGCTTGCCGCTGGATGGTGGTGAAGCCCAGGCCGTATCTGATTTGCCTCTGGGTATCGACGGCTACAAATTATCGGCCGATGGCAAGCAGGTGGTGATGAGCATTCGTGTTTTTCCTGAGTGCGACACCCTGGAATGTTCAAAAGCCAAGTTTGATAAAGAAGCCGAGCGCAAGAGTACAGGTCGTGAATACGATCAGTTGATGGTGCGTCACTGGGACACCTGGTCTGACCATGCCCGTAATCACCTGTTTGTGGCGCAGCTTGAAAACGGCAAGCTGGGTAAGCCGGTGGATGTGACCAAGGGCCTGGATACCGAAACCCCACCCAAGCCATTTTCCGGCATGGAAGAGGTGACATTCAGCCCGGATGGCAAATATATTGTCTACAGTGCCAAGGCACCGAGTAAAGATCAGGCCTGGACCACCAACTACGATCTCTGGCAAGTGCCGGTCACAGGTGGCAAGGCCAAGAATCTCACCGAAGATAACCAGGCCTGGGATGCTCAGCCGGTGTTTTCCGCCGATGGCCGCTATCTGGCCTATCTGGCGATGAAAAAGCCCGGATTCGAGGCCGACAGATACCGCATCATGCTCAAAGACACAGTCACGGGTCAGAGCAAGGAAGTGGCGCCCATGTGGGACAGAAGCCCGGCCTCGCTGAGCTTTGGTAAAGATAACAACACCCTGTATGTGACCGCTCAGGATCTGGGGCAGGTGTCTGTATTTGCCATCAACACCCAGTTTGGTGATGTGCGCGCCATTTACAACGATGGCAGCAACAGCCTGGTGGGTCTGGCGGGCGATCGTTTGATCATCAATCATAAGTCTTTGGTGGAACCGGGCGATCTCTACTCCATCAACATGGAAGGGCAAAACCTGACCCGTTTGACTGAAGTCAACAAGGCCAAGCTGGACAAGGTCAAGTTCGGTGAGTTCGAGCAGTTCAGCTTCAAGGGCTGGAACAACGAAGAGGTTTATGGTTACTGGCTCAAGCCGGCCAACTTCAAGAAAGGCAAGCAGTATCCGGTGGCCTTCCTGGTACACGGCGGCCCACAAGGTTCATTCGGCAACAGTTTCAGCTTCCGCTGGAATCCTCAGCTGTGGGCCGGTGCCGGATATGCTGTGGTGATGGTGGATTTCCACGGCTCTACCGGCTATGGTCAGGCCTTTACCGATTCCATCAGCCTGGACTGGGGCGGTAAGCCTTTGGAAGATTTGCAAAAAGGTCTGGCTGCGGTTGCCAAACAGCAGAAGTGGATAGATGCCGATAACGCCTGTGCCCTCGGTGGCTCCTACGGCGGTTACATGATGAACTGGATCCAGGGCAACTGGAACGACGGTTTCAAATGCCTGGTTAACCATGCCGGCTTGTTTGATATGCGCTCCATGTACCATGTGACCGAGGAACTCTGGTTCCCTGAGCATGAGTTTGGCGGCAGCTACGAGCAGGCCAAGGATCTTTATGAGAAGTTCAATCCGGCCAACTATGTGGAAAACTGGAAGACTCCTATGTTGGTGATCCACGGTGAGAAAGACTTCCGGGTACCTTACGGTCAGGGTTTGGCGGCGTTCAGCTATATGCAGCGCAATAATATCCCTTCGGAGTTGCTGATCTATCCGGACGAAAACCACTGGATCCTCAACCCCAATAACCTTGAGCAGTGGTACGCCAAGGTACTGGGCTGGATGGACCGCTGGACCAAATAAAGGTGGCGATAGCGTTTAGTCAACAAAACCGGCCTGATGGCCGGTTTTTTCATGGCTTGAATAAAGGTGTTTTGCAGCCGAAGAGTCCCACTCGTTAATGGGCTGCTGGTAGGCGTTTTTTGTGGTCGCTGTCTTGCTAATTCTACCTTTGGCGCATTGTATTGCGGTGACATCTGGGTTAGATTGAAACAAGTGTTTAAATCTAACGTTTAAAGAGTCTGCTGATGAATCCCTACCAAGCTCCGTTAACCGATATGCGCTTTTTGCTTGAGCACGTCTTTGATGCCGAACAAACCTGGTCTTCATTGCCTGCGATGGCCGATGCGGTCGATCTCGATACTGCCGCTGCCATCCTCGAAGAAGGCGCCAAACTGTGTCGCGACCTTATCCATCCTATAAACCGCAATGGTGATGAACAAGGAGTAAGTTTCGAGGCTGCCAAGGTGATCACACCCGATGGCTATAAAGAGGCCTATGCCGAGTTTGCCGCCGGTGGTTGGGTAGGGCTGTGCGGCGATCCTGAGCTGGGAGGAATGGGGATGCCGAAAATGCTCGGTGTCATGGTCGATGAAATGGGTTATAGCGCCTGTAACGCTTTTACACTTTACAGCGCACTGACCGCAGGTGCTGCACTGTGTATTCATGCCCACGGCAGTGAGGAGCTCAAGGCCAAATATTTGCCAAAACTCTACTCAGGCGAATGGGCCGGCGCCATGGATATGACAGAGCCTCAGGCAGGTTCGGACCTGCGTAATATCCGCACCCGCGCCGAACCGACCGACAGCGGCAGTTTCCTTATCAGTGGTTCAAAAATTTTCATCACAGGTGGCGATCAGGACTTGACCGAGAACCTGGTTCACCTGGTGCTGGCCAAAATCAGCGGCAGCAAAGGCATCTCGCTGTTCCTGGTACCTAAGTTCAAGGTGGCCGATGACTGCAGTTTGGGCGAAGCCAACGGTGTAACCGTCGGTGCCATAGAGCACAAGATGGGCCTCAAGGGCTCGGCGACTTGTGTGATGAATTTTGATGATGCCGAGGGTTACCTTATCGGCGAGCCCAACCGTGGCCTGGTGTGCATGTTCACCATGATGAATTATGAACGTCTGTCCATAGGTATTCAGGGGCTTGGTAGTGCTCAGGGCGCATATCAAATGGCGGCCGACTATGCCAAAGAGCGCCTCCAGGGCGTTGCTGCCGGCGGCTCACCAACCGGTAGCGATTCCGATCCTATATTGGTACACGGCGACGTGCGCCGCATGCTGCTGAATATCCGCGCCATGACAGAAGCGGGAAGGGCCTTGGCCATGCTCACAGGTAAACAGCTGGATCTGGCCAAGTTTGCCGAAGATGAAGCGGTTAAAGCCAAAGCCAGTCGTTACGTGGGCCTCCTGACTCCTGTCGCCAAGGCGTTTCTGACCGATCGCGGTCTGGACGCCACCATAATGGCGCAGCAGGTATTCGGTGGTCACGGCTATATTCGAGAGACAGGCATAGAGCAGTTGGTGCGTGACACCCGTATCGCCCAGATTTATGAAGGCACCAATGGTATTCAGGCCATCGACTTTTTGGGACGTAAGCTCACAGGTGACCGCCTGGCGACCCTGAATGAGTTTATCGCCGATATCAAGGCCGATATGGCGAGCTTCGAAAAAGTATCAAATGAGCAGAAACAGCGCGTTGAAAGCCTTTTCGACCAGTTTGCCAGCGCGATTGCCGCTATTAACGAGCAAAAAGGCGATAAGCCTGCGCTCATTAACGCCTTGGCGGTTGAAGCCTTGGATGCCTTTGGTTACATACTCTACGGTTACCTGTGGCTGTTGATGGCAGATAAGGCACTTGCTGCAACCGATACGCTCGAGCCGGGCTTTGCCGAGGTCAAGAGCCAACTGAAGGAGTTCTACTTTGCCAAGTTGTTGGCCAAAGCCGATTTCCACTTGAGTCAGCTGGTCAGTGGTGATGACAGTGTGATGGCCCTTGCGCCCGAGCTGTTCTGAGAACGCAGAAGTATTCAAGCTAAATTGAAAGAGCCGCGATAAGCGGCTCTTTTCTTATGGCTTTATTACTGTTTTAAGAGCTTTGAAGGTGCTTCACTAACGGGCGCTGACATTAAGCTCTGTCTGCGCTTTGTCCTGCTGTGTTGGTTTGGGCTTGTCTTGCTCTTTTGCCGCCAGTTGGCTTTCTGCGCGGCTGTTTGCACGGTAATCTGTCAGCCCCTGCAGCAAAAGTGTGGCAAAGGGCGCGGCTTCAAGCTCCTTACTCTGGGGGCTCAAACCATTTTCCAGTACCACAAACAGGTATCTGGGCACTTGCTTGTCACTGTTATCGGTAACATAACCGGCCAGATTCACCACACCCTGCATACTGCCTGTCTTGGCCCAGACTCTGCCCTTGAGCGGTTTGTTGGCGTAGCGCTTGCGGTACTTCAAGGTGCCGCTGTGGCCGGAAACCGGCAGCTTGTGCATCAACCACTGGTAATCTGGGGTATCGGCAATCAATCGCAGCAACTGCGCCAGTTGTCTGGCATTGAGCAGGTTGTAGCGTGACAACCCAGAGCCGTCTATCAGTTGGGCTCTTTCCAACACTACGCCCTTTTCCGCCAGCACTTCCCTGATGGCCTTGGCACCGGCACTGAAACTGGCGCCATCACCATAATAGTGTTTACCCAGCTGTTTAAGCAGGCTGTCGGCAATCAGGTTGTCAGATTCCAGCAGCATGGTTTCCAAAAGCTCGGGCAGGGCATCCGAGGCATGACTGGCCACCACCCTTGAGCTGGCCGGTAGCTGATTGGAGGTCAGTATCTTGCCTTTGATACTGAGTTTGCCCTTGATAATGCCGGCGACGCTGTCGATGGCATATTGGCCGGGGTCGTTGACCGCCAGTGCCAACGGCAATACCTGGGAGCCCGGGAAACAGCCACTGAAATGAAAGTGGTTGCCGGGTAATCGGTCGAGTTGCAGTTCGCAAAAGCCCTGCTTGTGGCCCTTGTCGAAGATGGCGTTGGTGGTCAGTTTGACTGGCAGATAAACCGGCGCGGAAATTTTGGCTTTGTCCGAGGCGAGTGTGGGCTCGAGTTTGCCATGGACACAGTTTTGGTTGATCACATAGCTGGAGACGGGCGCCGCGTAGCAGATCCCCAAATCATCCCATACCCAACCGGGCGCTCGCAGCTGCTCATGGGTTTCTCCTATCAAGATAAGATTGCCCTGGACCTGGCTAATACCCGCTTCGGTGACACGCTTGAACAGCTCAGTCAGATCCCGGCGCGTTAAGGTAGGATCGCCACTGAACAGCAAATAGAGATCGCCTTTAAGCACGCCGCTTTTTGGCGAGCCGGTACTGAGAATACTGGTGTGATAGCGAAACTCTTCTCCCAGCAGCTCGGTGGCTGTTACCGCGGTCAGCAGTTTTTGGGTACTGGCCGGGATCATCAGGGTTTCACTGTTGTGGCTCAGCAGTTGCTCGCCGCTTTGCAAATCTTCTATCCAGACGGCAGTTTGCGATGAGGCCGGGGTAATCAGATTTAAAAGATCATCGAGAGAGGTATTATCGGCCTTCAAAGAGGAAGACAGCGCCATGGCGCTCAATAATAACAGTGGACGTGCCAAGCCCTGCAAGGACAGCTGTGGCATGGAAAAGCCTCCGGTTCCGTGAATGCTTTTGAGAGTATAACCTGCAGGGCCTTAGCTGTCGTCCTTGTCCATCAGCGAATAAAGTTTCAATGTGACTATCAACACCAGACCGATAAACAGTGGCAGTACCAAAGGGCCGAGATAGGTTTTGAAGTGAAACAGGGCCCAGGCCGCGAGCAGGGTGCCAATAAGAGTGAACCAGAATTGTTTGTTCATTGTCGTCCAGTTTGAGTTCAGTAAGTGAGAGGCTCAAGGGCATATTAGTGTATAAGGCTAATGCGCTGATAACAGGGCTGCCATCACAAAAGCGTGATCTGGGTCGGCTTAAGAGTGCAAGCCGCATTATAGAGAGCGCTTTTTGGGTTAAATAGCGCCGAAATCGTGAACCAATAGCGACTGTTGGCGAGAAAAGGCTTGCCCGGGCCGGGACAAGTGGGTAATTTCTATTGCCTTATTCGCCCCGCAGCGGATCTTTGTCGATCTCGCCATACAGGGGAAGGACATTCTTGCCGGGAAACACAGGGAGCGAGTGGATTGCCGGAACATACAGTGACAGGAGGATACCTTGCTGGATAAGCTGGGTGGAATTGCCATAGCGCCGGATGCATTGCACTGGTTGCTGACCCCAAGTAACTTCAAACAGACCTTGATTGAGCGGATCCGTAGCGCCAAAGAGGCTATCTATATTGCGGCACTCTATCTGGAAGACGATGAGGCCGGACGCGAAATACTTGCCGAACTGCTGGCGGCCAAGGCAGCCAGACCCGAACTCGAAATCAAGGTGTTGGTGGATTTTCACCGTGCCCGTCGCGGCCTTATCGGCCACAAGGGTGATGGCGGCAACAACCTGATGTACCGTCAGGTGATGGCGCAAGCACAGCAGCGCTTCAACATTTATGGTGTGCCGGTGAAATCCCGCGAGTTTATGGGAGTACTGCACCTCAAGGGCTTTATTGTCGATGATGCCGTGATATACAGCGGCGCCAGCCTCAATAATATCTACCTGCAGCAGAAAGATAGATACCGTTTCGATCGCTACCATGTGCTGGAGTCGACCGAGCTGGCTGCCAGCATGCGAGAGATGATTGACAGTGCCATTTTGAGCGACAAAGCGGTCAGTTGCCTGAGCTGTCCGGAAGAAGAGGAAGTGCTGCCTGAAAAAATTGATGTCAGAAGCTTTAAACAGCGACTGTCGGCGGCAAGCTATCAATTCAAGGGCGTTGAAGAGGGATTGCGGGTCACGCCGCTTTTGGGGCTCGGACGCAAGCGCAATCCGCTCAACAAGGCGGTACTCGCCATGGTGGAGGAGTCCAAGGAATCACTCTTTATTTGCACGCCCTATTTTAACCCGCCCTATGCTTTGGTGCGGGCGCTGGTTAAACACCTGCGCAACGGAAAGCGCCTGGATATTCTGGTGGGTGACAAGACGGCCAATGACTTTTATATCCCACCGGAACAGGATTTTTCCACCATAGGTGCCTTGCCGTATCTCTATGAGCAGTCGCTGCGCAAGTTTGTCAAACGCCAGCAGTGGGCGGTGGATCAGGGGCTACTCAATATCCATCTGTGGAAGCATGACAACAACAGCTATCACCTCAAAGGGGTGAGCATGGATGGTCGCAAACACCTGCTCACCGGCAGCAATCTCAATCCGCGGGCCTGGGCCCTGGATCTGGAAAATGGTTTGCTGCTGCATGATGACAAACAAGTGCTGGCCGAGTCTTTTGTCAAAGAGCAACAACATCTGCTGCTGCACAGCCAGCGTTTGTATCATTACAGCCAGATAGATACCTTGCAGAGTTACCCCAAGCCGGTAAAGAAAATCATGAACCGCATTCGCAGGCTCAAGGCCGACTTTCTGCTGCGGCGTATTCTCTGATAGCGCTTTCCCCAAGCGCTTGGCCGAATGAGAGCATGATTGCAGAACTTCATTCCGTTATGGTTTAACCTTGGCTTATTCAGTCAAGGTTAAATCCAGCCAAGGTTAAACACAGCCAGAATGAGTGATATCGTCCGCTTATCCCGCATCAATTTCCGTCATCTTCTGGTGCTTAGGCAACTGCTGGAAGAGCAAAGCGTCACCCAGGCGGCCACGCGTCTGTGTTTGAGCCCTTCGGCGGTCAGCAAAATACTCTCCCAGCTCAGGGATTGCCTCGACGATGAGCTCTTCTACCGCCAGGGTAACCAGCTGTTGCCGACAGCAAAGGCCAAACGACTCGGGCCGGTTATCAGCGCCATGCTCAGAGAGATGGACAACTTGTTTACCGAAGAGGGCTTTCGCCCGGAAGGATTTCAAGGGCGGATGAATTTGGCGCTGAGGGAAAGCAGCTTCGAACTGCTTGCGAGCGCTATCGCCAGCGTGCAGCAGCAGGCGCCGGGAATGACACTGGCGGTGCATGCCAAAGAGAGCACGGGGTTTCAATCCCTGTGTGAAGGACGGGTGGACTTGCTGGTTCTGCCTCACGATTTGGGACAGCCGCCAACAGGCCGCAATGAACTGATTTGGGAGCGCTTGGCAGAGGACGAGATGTGTTGCCTGATGCGAGCCGAGCACCCGCTGGCAGCAAAAGAGCTGACGCTGGATGCCTATCTGAGCTTCGCCCATGTGGGCATTTTGGATGCCGATCTGCAGCAACCCTTTTTCGAGCAGTCATTGGCACAATTGAGCCGCAGGCGGAATCTGGCGATGGAAGTCGCCGACTTCGGCGCCGCCGCCAGTATCTGTCGTCACTCGGACTTGCTGTTTACCTGCTCGGCGCTGTGGGCTTCAATGGCGGCGCAGGCAAGCGGCATGGTGGTTAAGCCATTGCCCTTTGCCTATGGCAAGGTGGGCTATAGCATGGTGCATCATCAAAGTGGCAGCCGGGATCCGGCGCTGCAATGGCTAAAAGCAACCCTGCTCAATGGCTTTAAGCAGTCCATCAGCCAAGGTTAACCGGTGGCAGACTGATATTGGCTATGCCGGCGCGGCTGAGCGCCTTGGCCAGGTCATTAATCTGCTGTTGGCTCGCCTTGGGCCAGCGCAAGGCCTCGCCTTTGACACCATGATGATTGTAACCGTTTAGGCGTAGCCGCATCGGCTCACCCTTCAGCGCTTGCCGGCGTTGTAAGTCCAGCAAAAACGACGCCAGGGCGTCAAAGTGTTGCCAATAATCACTCTTTCCGGGTACTTCCAGTAGCCTGACTTCCGCCAGTTTCCCTGCTTCGGCCAGCAGTTGCAGGCTCTGCTTGACCTTGATGTTGCCACGGCCTGTCAGTCGTCGGTGAGCCGGCTCATCCCAGGCTTTCAGGTCAACCATGGCGCCATCAAGCCAAGGGAGCAGACGTTGCCAACCACTTTCTCCCAGGCTGCCATTGGTATCCAAAAGGCAAGTCAGGTGTTTGAGCTCTGGGCTTTGTTTAATGGCCTTAAACAGGTTACTGACGAACTTCAGCTGCAAGCTGGCTTCTCCGCCACTCAAGGTGATACCGCGGATAAAGGCTTGCTGCCTTTTAATCAGCGCCAACGCTTTTCCGACTGACAGGCGTTGGGTCTTGGGCTGGCTGCTCGAAGGGCAAACATCGAGACAGGTGTCGCAGCCGATGCAGCTTGTACTATCCCAGGCAAGCCTGAGAGATGCCTTGCTATTGGGAACTGCTTGAGTGTCAGTCGCAGTTGATTTAAGGCTCAAGGCGCCTGCCGGGCAGTGCGCAATACACTCTCGGCAGGCGTCACACAGAGTGATGGTTTCCGGATTATGGCAACCCGGGCAGCGAAAATTGCAACCCTGAAGGAAAAACACCATGCGATTGCCCGGGCCATCTACGGTCGAGAAGGGCAGCACCCTGGCGACTTCGGCACTGGTAACCTCGAAGCCCATAGCCAATGCCGAAGCATCGGTATCGCCGCTACTTAACTCACGGCTATTCGACTCACACCCACTCAGCTTATAGCGATTAAGCTCAGAATGATTGAACGGGTTATCAAACACTCCGGGAGCTGCACTCTTCATAAGTTACGCCCTTACACCGGGGACTTGCCGGCGGCATGGAACTCGGCGCTCACTACCCGTGGTGCCCTTTGGGTTACGGCCGTGGTTTCACTGGCCTCTGTGCCCAGGAAGGTGGTGTTGGTACGTGAGCCTTGTTGCCGGTAACTGGCGATCTGCGACTTTTTCACCATATAACCTGTGATGCGCACCAGATCGGTATCGGCGGTATTGGCGGTAAATTCACGAAAGCCGGCATCCAGCGCGCCGATACACAGCTCAAGCAGGGCTTCAGGATTGGCCTTGATGGTTTCATCCAGAGTCAGGATCTCGCTGATCCCGGAAGAATAGAAAGCGTGTTGAGGCGCCAGCGCTAACACATGAGTGACAGGATCCGGCTCGTGGCCATAGGCGATTCTGGCGCCCGGAGTGGTGCCTTTGTCGATGGAAAGCCCCCCCTGGGCATGAAGTAAGGCGCGGCCATTAAAGCCGAAACTGACTTGGGTCGTGGTCACTCTATCACTGAGCGCGCGGCTAATGGCTAAACCGAGCGCATTGGCCTGCTCACTGTGACCATATTCGCCCCTCATACCTGCCAACTGCTGCAGATGATTGACGGCTTCGGCCATGGCATAGACGCCGAACATGGGTGCAAAGCGGGATTCGTCAATGAGGCCTTCTTTTACCAGGAATGAGTCGAAGAAATGGGACCGGCGGTGTAAAAACTCACAGCGCAGCTCAATCAGTTCATACATCAGGTTGCAGTAATGGGGCAGGGTGCGCTCGAGCATTTCCTCCAGGGTACCGGCTTCTTCGGCGACGGCTTTGAGGTTAAGTCTGACCAGCGTATTGGCCCCGCCTCGGGTGGGGAGCGCGTTATAACAGCTGACAATGCCGAACGTTTGATTTGGCGCCTCACCGGGAGCACAGGCAAAGGTTTGGGCATGTATCGGCCAGTTGCCGATGTGAGGTTTACTGCAGGCAATGATATTGTCTGTTGCCAGTCGCAGCAGCGCTTTGGGGGTGCGCTTGGGGTCATACATAAAGGTTAGATTGGGGGCCACCTGCTTGAGCTCGGCATCAATGCGCAAAATAGTGCGGCAGACACGGTTGTCCTCTGGACCTATGTTGGCATGCATAAAGGCGTCCGGCAGGGTGCGATCCAACTGGATCCAGAAGCGTTTCAGTTTCTGATACAAGGCGTCATCACTGACGTTCTGGCAGTAAGGCAACAATAAACTATCGAGATAGCCAAGAAACACAGGGATATTGGTGACTGACGGTACATGGTGATACAGCACCATCAGCTTCATCAGGGCATCATCCAGATCTTCGGCCGGTGTCAACTCCAGGTACTCGGAGCCTTGCTCTAGAAAACGTTGGTAATCGGGCAAAACATATCTGGGTTTGAACGGGGCATGACCCTCAAACATATCGCAGATAATGCCTTTATCCATGGCTTGGGTCAGTGCTTCACTGCGAGGCAGATAGGGAATACTGGCATCGGCGGCACCGGCCAGCGCCAGGGTCTTTTGCTTGGGGTCAAGCAAGGGATCGGTAATAAGACTGAGAAATTGATTGTCCATAGTGAGACTCCGCTAAAAGCAAGGCGCTAACCGGCGCAATGGCCGAATTGGCTTTCAAACACAATAATTGAAACGGCTTTTAACCTGAGTCTAAGTAGGGGCTTTATTTTCCGGAAGTGAAATGTGCTTGATGATACTTGTCGAAAATGGAAATCCGCTGCTTTGCATCAAGTATTGCATGGGCAATGGAGAAGCTGGGAGATATCGAGTGAACGCAGACGGATAAAAACGGGCTATGGTCGCTTGAGAAAGACCTCGGCCTTGGTAAGACAGAGTAACTGGCATAAAAAACGCCTGCACTCGGCAGGCGTTTGGCTTTGAACTCGGATTACTTGGCTGTCATCAAGGCAACGGCGTTGTCCAGCATACGGTTGCTGAAACCCCACTCGTTGTCGTACCAGGCCATGACTTTCACCAGACGTCCCTTGACGCGAGTCTGGGTGGCGTCGAAGTTGGACGAGAAGGCGTTGTGGTTGAAGTCGATGGAAACCAGAGGCTCCTTATTAACCGCCAGCACTTCGTTCATGGGTGAAGTCTTGGCAGCCGCTTCTATGATGGCGTTAACTTCTTCCACTGTGGTGTCGCGGGAAGCGATAAAGGACAGGTCAACCAGAGACACGTTGACAGTCGGGACCCGAACCGCCAGGCCGTCGAATTTGCCCTGAAGCTCAGGTACAACCAAACCAACAGCCGCCGCTGCACCTGTTTTGGTTGGGATCATCGACAGAGCCGCCGCACGGGCACGACGCATATCGCTGTGATACACATCAGACAGACGCTGGTCATTGGTGTAGGCGTGAATGGTGGTCATCAGGCCGGATTCAATGCCGATAGCATCGTTCAATGGCTTGGCCACAGGCGCCAGACAGTTAGTGGTACAGGAAGCATTGGAGATAACAGTCATCTCTTTGGTGATTTCCTGGTTGTTAACCCCGTAAACCACAGTGGCATCAACATTCTTGCCGGGAGCTGAGATGATAACCTTCTTGGCGCCGGCATCCAAGTGTGGTTGTACCGCTTCTTTGGAAGTGAAGATACCGGTACATTCGAAGACTACGTCTACCTGCAGCTCAGCCCATGGCAGCTTGGCAGGATCGCGCTCCTGGAAGGTTGGGATCTTGTCGCCGTTGACATAAATAGCTTCGTCGTCGTGTTCTACTTTGGCGTTGAAGCGGCCGTGAACAGAGTCATACTTGGTCAGGTGAGCGTTGATGGAAGCGTCTCCGAGATCGTTGATGGCAACGATTTGAATTGGATAGTCTTTCTCGCTCTCGTATAGAGCACGCAGAACATTGCGTCCGATACGGCCATAACCGTTAATTGCTACGCGGATAGTCATCTCATATCCCTCTGGTGAATGTAAAAACAGTAATTAGTAGTAAAATTACAAAAATGACGCGGGTCGTCAAGTTAAATCACGCTGTAACTGGCTATTCCGTTAACAAATTAGGTGTTTTTATTACAGCGATCGCGAAACAATGCTTTTATTGTGCGACCGGCAGGCGTAAATTACAAACTGGCAAGTAATTTGCCGCCCGGAGAATACATCATCAGTTTTGTTTGGCCCCTTCGGTGCTTTTCTCGAGCTTGCTGTCGCTATCAATGGGTTTGCTATCAGCGGCTTGCTTTGTTACCGGCTCAGTCTCAGCTTGTTTCCCATCATCTTTCCCCTCATTGCCTTGCAGGCGTTTGGGCCAATCACTCTCAAGGTAATCACCGCCTTTCAGAGCGTCCGCCAGACTACTTGCCTGCTGATCCAAATGAGTACTCAACTGACTATTGTTGCCTATCATGGCTGTCAGTTGAACCTCATCGACCGGGTTGTCGGTCAAAAGCAGATTGGTTCTCGAGAGCAGATATGCCTGCTCCATATCCTGCAACTGCCTGGAAGCACTTGCCAGCCCCAACAACCAATCAGGGTCGAAGTTCTCTTTGGTGCTCTTTGCCAACACCTTAAGATAGAGTTGTTTCGCTTTGATGGCATCAAACTTGAGATAATAGCCCGCGAGTCCGGCAAGGATCTCGGGCGAATCTATCTGTTGTTGTTTCTCTGCCTCCAGTAATACCTTGAGTGCGGCATCGTCACCCAAATGTGCCCAGTGATAGAAGGCAATATAGATGTCATTGCTGCCCTTGGTAGAGGCTTGCAGCTCAGACAAGCTTTGCGCGCTCAAACCATAGGCTCTGGCTCTGTCATTGGTACGTTCAGGATTGAGAATATGCTGTACTCCGGCGGCAAGCCCCACACAGCGATTGTAGTTTTCCAGATTAACGAGCAAGCGATAGACTTGTTCGCCTGAGGGCTCCGGCGTGGTTTTGACCTGATAGCGCTGAATGATCAGGCTGGCCTTTTCCCGTCTGCACCAGCTGTCCTTATGCAAATCGTCACAAAGTTCAGGATTATTCTTACAAATAGTGGCGGGGTTACCGCCATTATCACAGCCACTAACCCCGGCTAAAAGGATAAATGATGTAATTATTACTAGATTACGCGTCAAAATACGCTCCAATTGACTAAATCTGTAATTTAATTAGAGATTTAGCGAAAATCTCCTACTAGCCTGACGCAGCAGTTTTCATTACAATAGCGCCGACCAAAAGGGGCAGGTTTAGCTGTCATAAATATGATTATTGGTCTTTTCTTTTTGTTACTCAAACCTTTCCCGACAATAAAGTGGAAAAGTGAGATAAAGGATCTGTAAATGAGCGCTGATAAACACCTACAAAGTTGGCAAGAACGCTTCGAACTGGCGGAGGCTATGCAGCCCCTGTTGGGCAAGTTGTATCGCAATCAGGGCGTAGAAGTGGTGGTTTATGGTAAACCCCTGCTGATCGCCTCCACCATCGATATTATCAAGGCCCATCGTCTGGTTCGTCGCCATGTGGGCGATAAGCTGCGCCTGCGTGAGAGCTTCCCCTTCGTAGAAGCCCTGAGCAAACTGGATGTCAAACAGTGCAAAGTGGATATAGGTAAACTGGCGGTTAAATACTGGCGTAACCACACCGACGGCAGCGAAATCGAAGCTTATATGAGCCGCGAGCTGGCCAGTGCCATTGAAAGCAAAGATGAAGTTGAGCCACGTAACGTTGTACTCTACGGTTTTGGCCGCATCGGTCGTCTGCTGGCCCGTTTGTTGATTGAAAAAACCGGCCGCAGCAACAAGCTGCGCCTGCGCGCTATCGTTCTGCGCGGTGGCCGTAAGGGCGATCTGGAAAAGCGTGCCAGCCTGCTGCGCCGTGATTCAGTACACGGACCTTTCAACGGCTCTGTCGAGGTGGATGAAGAGAACAACGCCATCATCGCCAACGGTACTTATATTCAGGTGATTTACGCCAACTCACCCGATGAAGTGGATTACACCAAGTACGGTATTACCGATGCCCTGGTGGTCGACAACACAGGCATCTGGAAAGATGAAGACGGTTTGGGTCTGCACCTCAAGAGCCCGGGGGCGTCCAAGGTTCTGCTGACAGCCCCTGCCAAGGGCAGCATCAAGAACATAGTCTATGGTGTTAACGACAGCGATATTCTGCCGGAAGATGTTATTGTTTCTGCCGCCAGCTGTACCACCAACGCCATTACGCCTGTACTGAAGGCCGTTAATGACAAGTACGGTATCGAAAATGGTCACGTGGAAACTATCCACTCTTATACCAATGACCAGAACCTGATCGACAACTACCACAAAGCAGACCGTCGCGGTCGCAGTGCACCGCTGAACATGGTGATCACTGAAACCGGCGCCGCCAAAGCGGTTGCCAAGGCGTTGCCGGTACTTTCCGGTAAGCTGACAGGTAATGCGATTCGGGTGCCAACTCCGAACGTGTCCATGGCCATCATCAGCCTGAACCTGAACGCCGAAACCAGCAAAGAAGATATGAACGCTTATCTGCGTGATATCGCGCTGCACTCTGAGCTGCAGAACCAGGTAGACTTCACCGAGTCTACTGAAATTGTGTCCTGTGACCTGGTGGGCTCACGCTACGCCGGTGTGGTTGATTCTCAAGCCACTATCGCCGACGGCAAGCGCGCCATCCTCTACGTGTGGTACGACAACGAGTTTGGTTACAGCTGTCAGGTGGTTGGCGTGATGCAGAAGATGCTGGGGCTTAACTACCTGTCTCTGCCTTTGTCTGAAGAGTAATTTCGACTCTTGCTATCAAGGCCCGGTCTGAGTATCGGGCCTTGTTGTATTCAAGTCTTGTGTAGCTAAGGAAGGTGCGAACAAGTCCCATGCGTGCTCTGCGTCAGCTTACGGGCATGGATGCAAGGCGTGGTTCGCAGCAAATGGCCTTAGTCCTTTGTAAGATTCCCGAAGCCTCAATACGCTCATTTTACTGGAATACTTATCAAATATTTTGATAAGGGCCTTGATAAGGGGGTTTTACAACGGCTTTTGTGATGGTATTCGGTGGGAGAGGGCGCTGACAAGCTACTGAATCGGATTGTATTTTAATCATGATAATGAAAATTTGACCCGCTTTGAGCAAATTGCCAGCATCCGAGTGATTTTGGCATAAAAATGCCAATTTGCCGATTGACTCCCTGCCTCAAATCGGTAGAATGCCAATCCGCAGTCAGGGGATAACACTCTGGCTTCCGCTTCAATAGCGGAACAGGTATGCGACATTAGCTCAGTTGATAAAACAGAAGGTTGGTACCTTTGTTGATTGTCAACTCGGAAGATGAAGCAAACAAGTGATGCGACATTAGCTCAGTTGGTAGAGCGGTACCTTGCCAAGGTACAGGTCATCGGTTCGAACCCGATATGTCGCTCCAATCCCAGCCTTATGGCTCGGGGCGCGATGGCAGAATGGCTATGCTGCGGATTGCAAATCCGTCGATCTCGGTTCGACTCCGGGTCGCGCCTCCACTCTTTCAGTGACAATGAGTAATATCTCCTTGTTACACAGTTTGCCCGAGTGGTGGAATCGGTAGACACAAGGGATTTAAAATCCCTCGCTGGTAACAGCGTGACGGTTCAAGTCCGTCCTCGGGTACCATTCTAAATGGTGCAAAAAAGGCTCCCTCGAGGAGCATTTTTTGTGTCCAAACCCAGATGCTTTCTCTTGCTACATTTCCATAGCGTTGCCATTCTGCCGTTTGCTATTTATCTCTGAGTCGTTCCAAAAACGATATAGCCAATGATTTCAAGCATGATGGGACATTTACGTTCCTCGGGTATACACTCGTTTTGTTTGAAATCGATTGGGAGCCAAGAGTTTTGCTGACAAGCCGCCACTATTTGCGCGAAGGACCGGATTATCGTTTCGACGAGCAGGTCAGTTTTCTCGATATCAAGCAACAGTTCGGCTTTGCCAATGTGCGGGTAGGCAAGTGGGTCAGCGCTGAAGAATCACGGCTGGCTGCCAATCTGATATTTGATTCTCTGGCGGACCTGGCTTTTATACTCAAGTTGCCGCCGGACGCCATTGGACTAAGACAAACCCTGAATCTGGACTTTGGTCTAGGCGGTCAGAAAGGTGTCCAGGCGCACTACGCCCCCCATGAAAGGATATTGGCGCTGGCGAAAAATGCCGGTGCCGGCGCCTTGGCCCATGAGTTTTGGCACGCCTTTGATCACTATATTGCCAAAGCAGCCTTTGGCATTCATTCAAGTGTCGACCAGCTAGCCTGCTGCAACGATTCCGGTTTGGCGTTTAGCGTTGGCAGTGCTATTGGTTTTGGCAGTGACCTTTATCTTAAAGATGTTGAGCTTAGACCCCATCCACTCAACCGTCATTTGGCATTCCTTTATCAAACCGTGCTTATAAGCCCGGATGGCCTTGAGCCGAGTGACTATGTGCGCCGGGCCATTGCCTTGGATAAATATTATGGCAGGCGCTATTTTTCGCTCCCTACGGAGTTGATGGCCCGGGCCTTTGAAGCCGCTATCGAGTCTTTTACCGATATACGGAACCAATATCTGGTGTCGGGTACGACTTTCTCACAGCTCAATGATTCAGGGGCCTATCCTGATGAGGCTCATAGAAAAGCGATTCTCAACGCGCTGGCAAATTACTTTGGCATGCTCGGTGAAGCGCTTATCCGCCAGAGTCATCGCGAAAGTAACAAGAAGCCAAACGGAAGTTAACTGGCTTATGATAAGCTCGATCGTTAGCGTCATTTAGCTAATGAGTGACGACAACCTAAAGCCCGAAATTCTCAAGTAAAAGGAGATTAACCCTATGCCACAACTATTGATAACCGGTGCCAACCGCGGCATAGGATTGGCGTTGACCCAAGTCTATCTTGCCGCCGGTTGGGACGTATTGGCCTGTTGTCGCGATCCGGAAACGGCCGACGAACTGCTGGATCTGGTCAACGAATTTCAGGGGCTGGAGGTGTTTGCTCTGGATGTGACCGACTATGAGGCGGTGGCTGATCTGGCTGCAGAGCTTGAGGGACGGGGCCTGGATCTGCTGCTCAACAATGCAGGCTATTATGGCCCCAAAGGTTTGCAGTTAGGACAATTGCCTGTGGATGAATGGCGCACAGTGTTTGAAGTAAACAGCATAGCGCCTTGTAAGCTTGCTGAAGCTTTCCTGCCTCATCTTATCCAAGCAAAAGGCATCATAGCCAATATCTCATCCAAGGTCGGTAGCATGGCCGATAACCAGAGTGGTGGTGGTTATCTGTATCGTTCATCCAAGGCCGCGCTCAACTCGATCACCAAGAGTCTTGCCTTAGATTTGGCTAATGTCGGTGTCAAAGCGGTAGCCTTGCATCCCGGTTGGGTGCAAACCAGCATGGGCGGCCCCAATGCGCTTATTGATGTAGATACCTCGGCAGCCGGTATGAAACAACTGCTGGATAACCTCAGCCAGGCACAAAGTGGCGGATTTTATGATTACTGCGGCAACAGCATACCCTGGTAACCAGATTCTTTTTATCTATGGCGCTTATTTTGCGCTTGGCCGGTAATTTGCTGAAAGGCAAGAGGAAAAAAGGCTGGAAGCTAAGTCTGAGTTTAAAATCATACTTTGGGTTGATAGCTTGCAATTCATCCGGCCCAAAAGTGTTAGCGCTGGGTGGTTTGCTGGTCAAGCAATAGAGTAAAGTAATTGATTTTATTAGTATAACTGGTTCATTTGACGATGCGGGCCCCCGTTTTGTATCGGTTATACTCTTGGCGGATCTTTCTGCTACTTTAGGCTGGGTAATGTAACGTTGTTGTTACATTTGCAATATCGGTTTCCGGCACAGTGCAACGCTGCAATTTAGATGCTGCTTAAAAAATGTCCTAGGTTAAAACGGCCCTCGAGGCAAAATCATAATAACCAAGGAAATCATTATGCAAAGGAAACATTTCATTGCGATTGCAGTTGCTGCAGCCCTGAGCAGCCCGCTCGTTCTGGCACAGGACTATCAAGCCCAGTTACATGCGGTCAATCCTGCCAAAGCCATCAAAGATCAGTACATAGTAGTGTTCAATACCCCGGCGGTTATCAACCTTAATGACCCGAATGGCGTCAGCGCCTACGCCAGCAGTATGGGCGCAAGGCTCGCCAACGAACACGGCATTGAAGTCAGACAAAACTTTGGCAACAGCCTCAATGGGGTATTGGTCAAGGCCAATGCGGCTCAGATCCAGAGTCTGCTTAAAGATCCCAACATCAAATATGTTGAGCAGGATCAAAGGGTGTCCATTGAACCCATGGTGGAAGCCGCCGGCGATCAAGGCGGAGCTACCTGGGGACTTGACCGGATAGATCAGCGGGATCTGCCGCTCAACAGTAACTACCATTACGACTATGACGGCTCAGGCGTCACTGCCTTTGTCATAGACACAGGTGTACGTAACACCCACAATGAGTTTGGCGGCCGTGCCAGCAGTGGCTATGACTTTATCGATAACGATAACGACAGCAGTGACTGTAACGGTCATGGTACTCATGTTGCCGGGACTATAGGCGGCAGCACTTACGGGGTTGCCAAGAATGTCAATATTGTCGGGGTCAGGGTACTTAACTGCTCGGGCTCAGGTACCAACTCCGGAGTGATTTCCGGGATCAACTGGGTGAAAAACAACGCCCAAGGGCCTTCGGTTGCCAACATGAGTTTGGGCGGTGGCGCCTCCCAGGCGCTGGATGATGCGGTAAATGCGGCCGTAGCGGCCGGGATAAGCTTTGTTGTGGCAGCAGGCAATGACAACAGTAATGCCTGTAACTATTCACCGGCGCGGGCCGCCAATGCGGTGACTGTGGGTTCTACCACCAGCACCGACAGTCGCTCAAGCTTCTCCAACTACGGCACCTGTCTGGACATCTATGCTCCGGGTTCGTCAATCACCTCTGCTTGGTACAACTCCAACAGCGCAACTAATACCATTAGTGGTACTTCCATGGCATCCCCCCATGTTGCCGGGGTGGCGGCACTTTATCTGGCGGAAAACCCAGCCTTGAGCCCGACTCAGCTGACTAACTTGCTGGTAAGCCGCGCCTCATCCGGCAAAGTGGGCGATGCCAAGACAGGTTCACCCAACAAGCTGCTCTATTCTCTGGCAGGCGATGACGGCGGTTGTGGCAATGATTGTCCATCGGATGATACTCCATTGGATAACGGCGTGGGGATCAGTGTCAGCGGTGTCCAGGGTTCATCCAACTATTTCTATATCGATGTCCCTGCGGGCGCTGCCGACTTGAACATAGATCTGGCTGGCGGCAGTGGTGATGCCGATCTCTATGTCAGCCAAGGTAGCAAACCCACGTTAAACAGCTACCAATGCCGCCCCTACAAGAGTGGCAACAATGAGAGCTGCAGCTTCAGCTCGCCGGCAGAAGGGCGCTGGTACGTGATGCTGCAGGGTTACAGTGCCTACAGCGGCGCCACATTAACGGCAACACACAGCGCCGGCGGTGGTTGTGGCAGCGATTGTCTGGAAAATGGCGTGCCGAAGAGCAACTTGAGTGGCAGTGCTGGTTCAGAGCAGCATTTCACTGTCCAGGTTCCGGCGGGTGTTAGCCTGAATATTGCTACCAGCGGTGGCAGTGGTGACGCCGATCTCTATGTTCGCGCCGGGGCTGCACCTTCTACGTCTGTGTATGATTGCCGTCCGTACAAGAATGGCAACAGTGAAAGCTGCAGCTTTCAAGTCACCCAGGCGGCGACCTATCATGTGATGATCCGCGGATACTCCGCCTTCTCGGGCATGCAACTCTTGGCAAGCTTCTGAGTATAAAAGGATAAAAAGCCGCCGGAAGGCGGCTTTTTACGGACTCGATAGTACTTATTCACAAAAGAGAACATCCACTTCAGAGACTTGATTTGCATACCAGGATTAATCGCTCGGCAGTGAAGGAGGCCTCCCCAGAGTTCGCGGAAATGCAGCCGAGACACAGGGAATAACCTCAAAACGATAGCCATAAAGCTCGCCGGCGTCGGGCAAGATCTGCAACAGCTCGTAATCATTGAGTTCAACGCCGGTCGCATTGGCAGACATCTGGCAGCGACTGCGGCCATCGGCTTCCATGCCAAAAGCGAAGTCGGCCACAAGCTGCCTGACTTTGTGCCTGTAGGCGGCTGTGAAACGGGCGTATACCAAAGCATCATCTTCCGCTTTTGTTGCGTTATTTTCCGTTTCTTGCGCTTGTGATTTCTGTCCAGCTGGATCCTGGCTTTCAGTATTCAGCTTGTTTGTCTTTTGCTCAGCGCTTAAGACATCTTTTCCTTGGGCGGTGTCCGGGACATGCAAAGGGGAGAGGTTTGCACTTGCTTTATCCTCGTTTGGCTTAAACTGACCATTAAAGGAGAAGCTGACGCCCTTGTCATCGACTCTGAAGCGGCTCTCCATGAAACGCTCCATATCGACCAGCAGCATCAGATGATGCAGGATTAAAAACGATAACATGAGCCTGAGAAAGGTTGTGCTTACAGGATAGGCGTACTTGGGCTGCCACTTGAAGCCGATAAGCCCCACCAGCTTGAGCAGCAGCAGTCCTACCAGGTAGATGGGCAGTAACATCTGCAGCAGCAACAGGGCGATACTGCTGGTGATCACCATCCAAACCGGAAGCTCCAGTAACAGGGCGAAGTTATGGGTATAGTTGAAATGCGCTGCCGAGACGCCGGTGACTTCATTGACTATGGCACCGCTACTGGCCAGCGAAAAGTTGGCTATGGTGGCATAAAATAGCAAAATGACCGCCTTGCCTGCCAAAGAGTGCCACAGTTTGTTGAATAACGGCCAGAACTCAATAACCAACGCGCTGACTGTGAGCAGGGTTGTCAACGAAGGGTGTTGTTCATAAAACGGCAGACTGAATAGCGCCAACAGGTAGAGCTTTTGGGCCGTGCTCAGCTTGGCGAGCCGTTGACTTATACCTGTGCGAAACCTCTGAAGAGAGGTTGAGATCTTATGATATGGCTGCAGGATTGCCTGCCGGATGAGTTCGGCTGTTCCCATTGAAACCCGATGAATTATTGATTTGAAATATGGGCTTATTGTCACCAAAAGATAACCTGCTGGCAACATGCTTATCTATTGATATACAAGGGCTGAGTCGGTAAATAGTGGCAGAAGACAATAGGGGAGCTAGCTGCAAGAGCCTGCGGCATCACAATGGATTATGCTCCAGGTGCAGTTCCGCTACAGGAGTCGCGTAGCTTTTGCCACCAATTCACGTGGCGTTTGAGTTCCTTGTCGAGCCGGATATTTAAGCTGTCTTTGTTAGCGGTTTCGGCAAAGAAGTACGCGACACGACTCTCCACCGCGGTTCCCTGATAGAGTTGCTGCAGCAAATCGCCCAAACGGCGTTGAATGTGGCGACTCTGGCTAAGTTGCCGTTGTATTTGCCCGATGAAGTTTTTTACCAATATTCGCTGCAATATCTCCTGACGCTGATTGTTATGGCCTGGGCGGCACAGCAGGCCATCGAGCCGAGGCTCCAACCAATCGTTGAGGCTCGAAAGCCAGAGCAGGCTGACCGCCTGACTGCGCATATTGCGGGCAATAATCCGACTGCGCGCCAATTCAGCCAGTGCCGCATCCAGAGTCTGGGTGTCCAATGTTTGCCAGGAGAGTTGCCCGACTTGTGCTTTCACTATGTCCGTTTTGAGTTTCACCAGGGCGGCCAGTGCTAATTCTGTTTCGATTAGGCCGGCAAGCGGGGATTCGCTGGATAGAGACTCAGTGCCGATAAACAGCAGTTTGTCCAGTGCCCTGTCTTGCAGAAGCATCCAATCGAACCAGTCCAGTGCATCTTGTTGCTTTTGCAATAGGGCTTCTGTCAGCAACTGTTTGGTCTGACTTTCTAGCCTGGCGTCTATAAGACAAATCGGCGCGGCTTGAATAAAGGCAAGCTGATACTTAAGCAGCTCGCTGGGCTCTGCGACTCTGCCAAGGCTGGAGTTATGTGCGGCAATTAACTCCCCGAGCCTGCAATGCATTAAGCCAAGGCTTTCCAGCAATGGCAGTCTGGCTTCCAAAGCTTCAGGTCTATTTGCTGCATTCAGGTTTTGGTCGACTTCAGGTCGATAGTCCGGAGCGATAAAGTTTTGTGCTGTGACTCTCTCAAGCCTTGCGCTGTAATCTTGCCATAG
Source organism: Shewanella sp. VK101 (assembly GCF_056497865.1). Classification (NCBI taxonomy): domain Bacteria; kingdom Pseudomonadati; phylum Pseudomonadota; class Gammaproteobacteria; order Alteromonadales; family Shewanellaceae; genus Shewanella; species Shewanella sp. VK101. Next base: position 2,391,556 of record NZ_CM151402.1, on the reverse strand, counting down.
CGATTCGGTATTATCCCGACATGCGGGTAGGGTGAGCAGTATAAGCACTGCAGCAAGGCTGCGATAGACTGTTGAAGGAAAAGGTGTCATGGCAAGCCTTATTGGGAAAAGGGATTGAGCCGGGCGCAAGTAATGTTCTCATACAGTTACTCGACCATAAGTTTTATAAATTGTGATCCAAGAGGTTAAGCCCTGCCAAGCTGTCGTAACTAATACAACGTAGCGTTACGCAGACTCGTGCAGAGTTGTGCTTGCTGCTATCAGTTGTTTTTGAGCGCCGTTTAACCTTGTATAAAGCGTCGTTGGCTTTTTCACCAAGATCTTTCTGTGCAAATTTGCTACAATGATTGCTCGCTTTTTATTGACCTTCCCCCGGAAATTTTTTGCCCGGGGATGATCTGCTTACCCAGACACTACTGCATAGCTACCGCCAATCTGCCGCGGCCGGGGAACTTTTCCCTCAGCAAAAGGCTTTTGAGTAAGACGGTACTCTACAGTCAAACCTTCTGTACTTGCTTGCGGCAAGAGGTTAATCAAGAAGGCGAAGCTACTGCCCGGGCTACCACGGGCGAGGTCGGGCCCGTCAGGACCTTGGATTCATAGTCAGAAGCGACCCATCGGAGGTAAATGCATTATGACAATAGCTGACGTATTGACAGAGAAACACTCACCACTTTATCACACCGAAGACAAGACAGTTGTCTCCCATACCCAGCGGGATGAAGGCGACTGGATCCAACATACTCTGATGCTGGAAAATTGTGATGCACCTTTTCGCTTCAAACGCCCTAAAAAATACCGTTCATTGAAAGGTTCCCGAGTGTCGGTCGACTATTACCCGCAAACAACCATAGTAGCCGGTTTTGAAATGGAAACCATGAAGGTGGTGCGGATCCGTCGCTGCTGAAAAAAAGCTGCTGGAAATTCTCTACAAATGTTAATATTTGGTGTGTTTCCGGTGGATGTTCGCTGAACCCGGGGCTATAACCCGGGTAGAACCCACCCAAATCATGCCTTGTAAGGATATTCCGGCCACATGAAGCTCGCTGCAACAGCCTACGTTAACTCCTTGCTCCAGCTGTCGTTGACCACCCTCTGCCGACTATTTGTCATTTTACCCCTGTTCCTGCCGACAACGGGCCAAAGCCAGGCCGCTGAAGATACGCACTCGGATACCGCTCAGCAACTCGCAAGAGAACTGGTTATTGCCAACTCCAATTCCTGGAAACCCTTTTTCATATTTGAATGATGCCGGTGAACCGGCCGGGATCCTGGTGGATATCTGGCAAGAATATGCCAAGGCCAATAAGGTCGAAGTCCGCTTTATATTGACAGATTGGCAAGGTTCGCTGGATCTGGTTCGCAGTGGTCAGGCCGATATCCACGCCGGGCTGCTTTGGTCTCAGGACAGGGAACATTACCTGGATTATGCCCAGGGTTTGCTGGGGATCGAGAGTCAACTGTTTTTCAGTCAAGGGTTACTCGGTACCGAGCCGGACGGCTACCTGATCAACGGCGGTGAAGTCGGCGTTGTCCGTGGCGGCTATGAAGAGACGTTTGTGCGTCAGAAATACCCGAAGGCCAGCGTGCTGACTTATGCCAGCAACGATCTAATGTTAAAGGCCGCCTTTGCCGGCAGGTTAAAGGCATTTGTTGCCGATCTGCAGGTCGCCAACTTCTATCTCTATACCTCACGCGAGCCGGCGCGTTTTATTCCAGTCCGCCATCTTTACAGTGCCCAAATTCGTCCGGCTGTCAAAGAGGGGCAGAGCGCCTTGCTGGAAGAGATCCGCCAGGGACTGGCCCGGATCCCAGATTCCGAATACCAAAGGATCCTCAATCGCTGGATGTATGTGGAAACTGTCTATCCACGCTATCTGCTGCAAGGCTTGCTTGGGATACTTCTGCTCGGGATCCTGGTGTATGTGTTTATGCTGCGCCGTACCGTGGCGGCGCGCACAGCCGAGCTTGAGGCTGCCAATACCGAGCTGGCTCACCTGGCGGCTACAGATGGGCTTACCGGTATCGCCAATCGGCGGGCATTTATGGATGCGCTCGAACAAGCCTGTGATGGCCGTGGTTATGACAGTCTGACCTTGTTACTGTTTGATATAGATGATTTTAAGCGGATTAATGACAGTTATGGTCATCATGTGGGTGATGAGGTCATTTGCCAATTGACGCAAATGGTAGTGGCCATCTTGCCGGAGGGAAGCGTATTTGGCCGCATAGGCGGTGAGGAGTTTTGTATTCTGCAGCTGGGCATGACAGAAGCCGAGGCCAAGACCCTGGCCACCCGGCTGCTTTTGTCGGTAGACAGAGAGCCATTTGCCACCAAGGCCGGCAAATTGCCCCTCAGTATCAGCATAGGTGCCGTGTATGCCAAACCCGGTGCCCGGGATGCCCAGTCTGTGCTGGCCGACGCCGACCGCTTGATGTATCAGGTCAAGGCGTCCGGGCGTAACGATCTCCTGTTTAGGCGGATCTGATAGTAATGGCATTCCAGGCTCGTATCCCGAGCCTTAGTTAGTAAACAACTCTCTTTAAGAGTCAGTCAAGTACCATAAGTAGTCTGTACTCATCCAAAGCGTATTGGTCTGTCATGCCGCTGATATAATCCTGCAGCAAACGACACCTGTGGTAAAACTCAGGATACTGATTGGCTTCAATGGCTCTTTTATAGGTGGCCAGGTGCTTGCCAGGCAGCTTATGGAACAACCGGGTTTCGATAAGTGCTGTCTTGGGCAGGCCTTGTACCAGTTTGCTAAACTCATCTTCGCTCAATGCCAGCAGGGAGCGATAGTTATCCAGTAAGCCTGTGATGATCCTGTATCCCTGCAGCTCAAGTTTCTCCACTTCCCGATGGCAAAATACCTGCTTGATAGCAACTTGCTTGAGGGTTTCTGTAATGGCGTGTTCGTAGCCGCCATCTTCAAGCAGCGACTCGTTCAAGTTGCCGTGGTACACAGCTTCAATATTGTCGATAAAGCGCTTGGCGGCGTGATTGACCAAAGGGTGGATCAGTCGAACGCGGAGGAAGGTAAAAAACTGGCTCTGTTGGTTGATTGCCAGGTGGCGGGCGCTGCTGTCTGCCGCCTCAATCGATTTGCTCATAAAGTCTTTGTGTCCGAGAGCGCCTTGCTTGACCCCAATTTGCCGTTGGTACTCGGCTATCAGACTCTGTTTTAGGGTATCCAGCTCTATGATGCCTTTTTCCACTGCGTCTTCAATGTCGGCCAGGCAATATGAGATGTCATCGGCGGCCTCCATGATGTAACTCACCGGGTGGCGACAACCGGGTGCCATCTCCATGGCTTGAGTCAGTTCGGCAACAAACCTGGACTCACTGGCGTAATAACCGACTTTTTTCATCAGATAGCTTTGCTCAGGATTGGCTTTATCTTTCACAAGCGTACCCGGACGGGTGTATTTCAAAATGCCGGCCAGTTGACTGTAGGTGAGATTGAGCCCGAGCAAGGTGTGGATCAAACGAATGCCTTGGGCATTACCTTCGAAATGGGATAAGTCTTGGATCAACTCAGGATACCCGGAATCGAAACCCGAAGGCGCCAGAGAAACAAGGTTGCGCTTGAACCAATCACTGATCGCGGCCTCACCGAAGTGACCAAAGGGTGGATTGCCCACATCGTGCATCAGGCAGCTCATCTCCACCAGGGTTTCCAATTGCCGTTCCAGATATTGCAGCCCCCAGCGTTCGGCACCTGGCCCCAAGAGCTTGAATATCTTCTGCGCAATAAAGCGGCCTACCTGCTGAACTTCCATCGAGTGTGTCAAACGGCTTCGCACCGCGGCATTGCGTTCAAGCGGAAACACCTGGGTCTTTTGCTGCAGACGACGGATGGCGGCCGAGTTAATGATGCGGCCACGATCGCTTTCCAGCGCCAGCTGCAATTTTTCTGGATTATCTACCCGAGTGTCTTCCGGTTTACCAAAGGGGCGCTGCGCAGTAATTTTGCGGCGAAAATCTATCTCAGAATGCATGTCAGACACCGAGAGAACCTCCAACAAGTAGTTGCCTAAGCAAGAAAATGACTTGGAATCCGTATGTTACTCCAATGTGCCACAGTTTATCCCATGGGGCCAATTTGTGACACTCTATGTAAATTTGCGATGAGTACGATAGCGTCTTCAGTCATCGCAGAGTACTATCCTGAAAAATCCTTTCTCAGAGATGTGTTAATGCTCAAGTCCTTAAGTGTGATGTTGCTGCTTATTTTGGCTGCAACGCTCGGTTTTCTGATGTTCCATGGCGATGATGCCATGCCGGACAGGCTCAAAGGGGAGTGGACCACAGGTTGTCTCGGTGACGGTAAACTGGGTAAAGAGTTTGTCATGCGCTTTGAGGAAAACCGCTACCACAGTGTCGCCAATCTTTATGACAACAACCAATGTACAGGGGCGCCGCTGAGCCAAATCAAGGGCAGTGCCTATATCGAGTCCATAGGCGGCAAAGTCACCACTTGTGAAGGCCAGGAAGCGGATGAGGCGATGCTGTATTGGGATGAACTCGGTGATGCCAAAGCTTTTGTCTATTACATCAATGAGCAAGGTGAGCTGTTAACCGGCCGCCCTAACGAAGACAAGAGTGCTAAGGCTCACTGGTGTCTCGATAAGGACGCCAAGTTTCACCGCCGTTGATAGCAGATTTAGGGGGCGAGTATTTGGAAGCGCCCCCAATGATTTGAGCTTCATTGGCTTTACACCATTCTCGATAACAACCCTTTTCAGCCATCCGTCAGGCTATGCCGATGTTGGGCAATATCTAGCTCCCATTAACCAATTCATTCACTGCCGCACGGCCAGTGCACCCTAGTGGGCCAAACTTGGGGCTGTACTGTTATATCGGATATATCAGAGGGTTCGGGTCCATTCAACTTAGAGTGACGTTTTCCGCCTCTGCCAGAGTAAAACTCTGGCAGAGGCGGCTATCTTTGCTTAATCGTATGACGATAGCTGTAATAAGTCCGCATGATTCATCATAGGCACCATTACGCCTTTGATATTGACGCGAACCCGGCGTTGGTAGGCGTCTTCAAACTCATGATTATAGAGCTTGGTCTTTCTTACACAGTTACCTTGCCGTATGACGCGGGCACCCTTTTGGTAGTTGGCTATACCACCAGGATTACCTGTTACCCGGCCAACAGCTTTGCGCGCCTGTTTAGGGTTTTCGCCCTCTGTGTCGGTCCACAAATGTAGCATTTCGGAGTTGCGGGCTGATTTATCTTTGCGCACCGCTCTGTTGAAAACCAAATACCGTACCTGAAATAGTTCCATAGAGGCGCAGAGTTTCAGCCATTCATCGGAAAAGCTGTCAGCGATTGCCTTGGTGAGGGGATCTATATCAGCCACTTGAGTGCAGCGATGGGCGATAACATCCAGGTCGACATTGTTGCAAACAACCCCCAAGCGTTCTTGCCAGGCTCGCTCAAAGGTCATTCTGTCTACCAGTGTCATTTTGACCAAAGTGGCCTTGAGTTCGTTGTAGCAGCTATCGGAAAAATCGAGCTTCACTTGCGCCTTAACATCTTCCCATGGCTGCGCACTATCTTTCCAAAGGGAATAATGTTGTTTTTGGAACTTATTCAGTTGCTTGATTTCGATTTCTGTCAGCGGCTCGGGCAGCCAAAGTTGTAAATAATGCTCGTTTAGTTCGTCGTATTGATCGTCCACCAAACAGCGTATTCCCTGTTGCTTTAACAGTTCCAGTACGTGTTGATGGACAGCATTAAACTTCAGATTCATATTGAATTACGTCCTGTGTAATTTGGCCGCACACGCTAGCGAGTTTTTCGATGCAAATCAAGTGGTCATGCCTATTTGAACCTTCTGCAATGCCATGTAACCGGCCTTCCAAAAATCATAATTGAGCAGGGGTTATCGTTCTGCCTTCTCAACAAAAACCGTATTTCATCTTGCAATGGGGGCTATCAAGCGAACATGGAGTATTCAACCAGAGGCTTAAAGCGGACTGCAAACTGTAACAAAGCATGTCTCTTTAGCAACAATTGCTGAAAAGTCGCCGCGTCCATGATTTACTTGCGCACTATGCACCCGAAAAACCGATAAGAATTCAAATTTCCAACAAACGGGTGCCGGGAAGGAAAATAATATGAAAAAACTCACCCTTTGCCTGGCGGTGTCATTGGCGCTGACAGGGCTGTCTGCATGCCAAACCCAAGGCTCTCCCGAGGCGATGGCGTCCAAAGTCTCTGCTGCTGTAAAACAAGATCAGAACCAAGCGTTCAGTGCGTTCAGTCAAAGCTTTATCGATTCGCTATGGCAGGTTGCGCCGACCTGGGCACTCTATAACGGCTTTCATCAATACGATGGCAAACTCCTGGTACCGGATGCGAACAGCCGCACCGCGACGTTGAACTTTATTCAGCAACAGCGCGCCAAGATGGCGAGCTTTGATTTTGCGGCGCTGACAGCGGCTAACCTGATTGACTATCGTTTGATTGAAAATGTCCTCGGCAGCATGGAGTGGGAAATCAAGCGCTTCAAGTCCTGGCAGTGGGACCCATCCAGTTACAATGTGGCCGGTGGTTTTGCGCAAATCATCAATGAGGACTTTGCACCTTTGGATCAAAGGTTGCGGTCTGCATTGGGCCGATTGGAAAATGTGCCAGCCTATTACCGGGCGGCGCAGCAAAACATAGATAATCCTACTCTGGAGCACACAGAGTTGGCCATCATGCAAAATCAGGGTGCCTTTACTGTATTGTCCGATGAGCTGCTCGCCAAAGTGAACGCCTCCGGCCTGAGCGCTGATGAAAAGGGGTTATTCAAGCAAAGAATGGATAAAGCCGTGGTTGCTATCGAAGGGCATATCCAATTTCTGAAACAGCTGGAGCAGCAGCTCAAGCGCGAAGGTAGCCGTAGTTTCCGGATAGGTGAAGCGCTCTATGAGGAGAAGTTTGCCTTCGATATTCAGGCTGGTATGAGCGCCAAGGCCCTCTATGAAAAAGCGCTGGCCGATAAGACCAGGGTTCAGGGCGAAATGGCGAAAATTACCGATAAGCTCTGGAGCAAGTATTTCCAGGAGCCCAAGCCGCAAGACGAGAAGAAGGCTATCAGGCAGTTGATCGACAAGCTTTCGGCCCGGCATGTAAAGCGGGAAGATTTTGTGGCCGAGGTGAGGGCGCAGATCCCCGAGCTGGTGAAGTTTGTCAATCAACACGACTTGGTGACTCTGGATCCGAAAAAGCCTTTGGTGGTCAGGGAAACTCCTGAATATATGCGGGGTTTTGCCGGAGCCTCCATCAGTGCTCCCGGCCCTTATGAGAAGGGCGGCAACACCTATTACAACGTGACTCCCCTCGATGGCATGACCGACGAGCAGGCCGAAAGTTACTTGCGCGAATATAACCACTGGATATTGCAGGTACTGAACATACATGAGGCGATCCCCGGCCATTACACCCAGCTGGTGTATTCCAATGAGTCACCGAGCCTGGTCAAGAGCCTGTTTGGCAACGGTGCCATGGTGGAAGGTTGGGCCGTTTATGCCGAGCGTATGATGCTGGAACAGGGCTATGGCAACTTTGAGCCGGAAATGTGGCTGATGTACTACAAGTGGAACCTCAGGGTGATTTGCAACACCATTCTGGACTACAGCATTCAGGTCAAGGGGATGACTGAAGAGCAGGCCATCAAGCTGATGACGGAAGAAGCCTTCCAGCAGCAGGCTGAGGCGGAAGGTAAATGGCGCCGGGCAACGCTGAGCCAGGTACAGTTGACCAGCTATTACGCCGGATATCGTGAAATTTACGACTTAAGGGAAGAGCTCAAACAGCAGCAAGGCAAGGCGTTTGATCTTAAGACGTTCCACGAAAGCTTCCTCAGCTATGGCAGTGCCCCGGTCAAGTACATCAGTCAATTGATGCAAGACAAGTAGCAAAGGCCGGCGTAAGCCTTGTACTGCATGGCTTACGTCAGAAGAGAGGGCTTGATTGCCGCTTGCCCAATTGTCTATAGGGACAGTTTGACCATCTGTCCCTTTTTCATTATTCCTTCTGTGTGATCCTGCGCACTTTAGCCAGTACTAAAGGAGGATTTTGCTAGCTCGGTTAGGTTAACTATGTTAACGTAAATGGTAATGGTTCTTATTTGAGAATTATGTTGACGGAAATGACGAAAATTTTGTTAGTGGATGATGACCTGGAGTTCAGGGACTTGCTCAAAGAAGCACTGGAGGGCGAGGGGCACGATGTTGTTTGTGCCGCTGATGGTTTGGATGCGCTGATGAGACTCGACACTTTTACTCCGGATGTTATCTTGCTCGATTTAATGATGCCCAAACTCAATGGCTTTGAGATGTTGCTTGCCCGTAAGGACAACACTCCTGTCATAGTGATCTCGGCTATCGACAGTGAAGAAGAAAGGATCAAAGGTTATGAACTGGGGGCAGACGATTTTCTGAGCAAGCCATTCAGTGTCAAAGAACTGCTGGTGCGGATTCAGGCGCTCATAAGAAGGATCAATATCAGTAAAGGGCAGGACACCGCCGATCTTACGCTCAACAAACATATTCAGTTTGACGAAACTGATTACACTGTGGCCATTGCCGATCAGCAGCTATCCTTGACCCAGACAGAATTTCGCCTGTTTAAGTACCTGTTTGAACGCAAGGGACAAGTGGTTACCAAGCAGGAGCTGCAGCGACGAGTGCTAAAAAAAGAACTGGGGCGGTTTGACCGTAATCTGGATATGCATATCTCCAATACCCGGCGAAAACTGGAACAGACCCGTTTGCCAAGAAGCCTTATCAATACGGTGCGCGGCCAGGGATACAGCTTCAGCCTTTGGTAAGATGCTTTAAACCCTACTGATTTCCCCCTCGAATACCAGAGCCTGTTTCGGCCGCGTTTTCAAGCGCGGTCGATTTGGTTTATCCTATAGCCCACTTGCGTGAGCCTTCCCAGGCTCCACACCCTATAAAAGCAATGAAGGAAAACATCATGCGGATCAGCGCGAATTTTGATGGTGGCAATATTCAGGTCATCAGTCTTGATAACAAGGACGACATCAGACTGGCGATCCGCCCGGATCACGGCGGAGAGTTCTACCAGTGGTTCAATTTCCGTTTTGAAGGCCAGGTAGGAAACAGTTACACCCTCAATATCATCAATGCCGGCAGCGCTTCCTATCCCAAAGGTTGGGAGAACTATCAGGCAGTTGCCAGCTATGATCGCCAGCACTGGTTCCGTCTGCCGACCAAGTATGATGACGGAAAATTGAGTATCAATGTGGAATTGGACGCCGATGCGATTCAGATAGCCTATTTTGCACCTTACAGCTATGAACGCCACCTGGACCTGCTCAGCGCAGTACAGGTGCATCCTGAAGTGAGCCTGGAGCACCTGGGTCTGACCCTGGATGGTCGCGATCTGACGCTGGTCAAGGTGGGTGACGGCGATAACAGCAAGCGCAATATCTGGATCACAGCCCGTCAGCACCCAGGGGAAACCATGGCCGAATGGCTGGTGGAAGGTTTGCTGTATCGATTGCTGGACTCGGATGACCCTGTCTCCAAACAGTTGCTGGATAAGGCCAACTTCTATGTTGTACCCAACATGAATCCGGACGGCAGCGTCAGAGGCCATCTGCGTACCAATGCCGCCGGTGTAAACCTAAATCGTGAGTGGCAAACGCCAAGCCTTGAGAAGAGCCCCGAGGTGTACCATGTGGTACAAAAGATGAAAGAAACCGGCGTGGACCTCTTCTATGACGTCCACGGTGATGAAGGTCTGCCTTATGTGTTCCTGGCAGGCTGTGAAGGCATTCCTTGTTGGGATGAGCGCTTGACTCAGCTGCAGCAGGAATTTGCTTCGGCGCTCTTGCTGGTTAGCCCGGATTTCCAGAGCGAACATGGTTATGAAAAGGACGAGCCAGGCAAGGCCAACCTGACCATAGGTTCCAACTGGGTCGGCGAAACCTTCAACTGCCTGTCAAACACCTTGGAAATGCCATTTAAAGACAATGATAATCTGGCCGATCCGCTGGTGGGCTGGTCCCCCGAGCGTTGCCTGTACCTGGGTGAAGCCTCTTTGACCGCCATGCTGGCCGTCGTGGACAAACTCAGGTAAGGAGCAGCTATGGCACTGGTTGAATGCCCTTTATGCCACAAACGGATCTCCAGTAAGGCACCCAGTTGCCCACACTGCAGTTCCAAACTGGGACCCAACACCGAGTCGCTGTCGAGGATTAGCCATATTCAGCAGTCGACCAAACTGATGAACCAGAGCTTTTTGGCCTTGACCCTGTTTATCGCCGGGGTGGTCATCTGGTTTTGGGGGGGAGAAGTCGTCGAAGGCAATCGAGCTATCGCCGGTGCCGTCTGCTTTACGCTCGGTTTTGTGGGTTACCTGATAACCCGGGTACGTATTATTTTGCACAAGCGGAAAAGTGTATGACAGATATCAACAAAGTGATTGAAGAGATGCCGGTTGAAGTCTATGAAAGACTGCGCAGCGCCGCCGAGATAGGTAAGTGGGAAGATGGTACTGTGCTGACCGAGGAGCAGCGGGAAAACACGCTGCAACTGGTGATGCTCTACCAAGCCAGGCGTTTGGATCAAACCGAGCACTTCACCATAGGCGCCGGGGGGCAGATCAACGAGCTGTCCAAGGCGCAGCTGAAAAAGCAGTTTCGCGGTGAGAGTATTGCTGAATTCAAAGAATCTGATCTGTAATTAATTACTAGGATTCTATTTATAAAAAAGCCCTGTATATACACAACGTAGTTCACTTAAGCGGAGCTGCCTTGTGATTAACAGGATATCGGGTCTTTGATATTTTTACCGCCCTAGGCCGATTTGGCTTAGGGCGTTTGTCTATAAAAAGGATGGACAAGTCTCCTCGCAGACTGTTTAGACGCTTCGGCGTATTACCTGGTGACACCGCTTTGCTCATGACTTTGAGCTGACTTGCGATGAACTGACAAGCGTACTTAAAGCTGATTTCATTGGGCATTCGACCATGCTCTACTGCCGCCTGACTCGCTTCTCGTCTCACCAAGTTATAACCAAGCAGCAGCCCCCATAACTCTTGATAGACAAGTTCGACAGTCTTACTCCTCAGCACTAACGCATTGTGTTGCATCGAACTTTTTATGTCTCGATACCCTAATTCAATTTCCCATCGCTCGTGGTAAAGCGCCGCGACTGATTCCGCATCGTACTGCTCTCTGGGAAGAGACGTAAATACGGTTTTTTGCTTACCTTGTACCTGATAAGTCACGGCTCTCACTTGCCATGTTTCAGGTAGGTTAGGATTTTTCTTGCGTGCTTGTGGAGAGACTTTCATTTCGACTCGCATGTCGTCACTCTCTTCATCGTCCAGAAGGGTGTATTTCACCCCCTTCTTCGCCGGTAACAACCAATGTCTGTTAGCACCACTATTTTGGAGAGAAAGGAGTAAGTCTGCTCCATAAAACCCCTTATCCAATAAGGTCACGGAGTTATCCGGTAAGGCGTCAATAAAGGGCATAGCAAGAGGAATTTCGCCTCGACGATAAGGGCTTATAGCGGCATCGACAATGACATGAGAGCGAACATTCATCATGGTCACCACCCTTAATACTGGATGAGGCGTCTGTCTGTCACTGGATGTATTCCCTGACCCAAAATGGTCTCTTAGCTCCGGTGTGTCAGCGGTTCGAAAAAGCGCGCCATCCACAGCAAAGACTTGCAAACCTTGCCAAGTATCCTCAGGGTAACGCTCTAACCCCCACCTGTGGCTGCATTGCCTAAATAACCATTCTGGGGCTGCTTTGCCAAGGCGTTGCCTTGCTTGCGTTAAAGCACTTTTTGCTAACAGCTCCTCATCGGCTAACCCCTCGGCACAGACATTCATTCGCCGTGCGACTTCGGCAATCGGTTCGTTGCGGAAAAACGCCATTCCAACAATAAGCCAAAGAACCATATCACTCGGTAAGCGACGTCGACGAATCGTCGCTTTATCGGAAAGTGTTACCGCTTTAGCAATCCACTCGTCAGGAATATGCTCGGAGAAGGTGGTTAGCTGAGCGACATCAACAGGACTCTCTTCAAGAAAGTCGGCAAAGCAGTTTTGAATAGACATAAAAAATCGGAAACCTACAAACAGGTTTCCGATTGTCTCTCATCAGGAGGATCGGTCAACCGATCCTTATCTGATCTACGTTGCTGTATATACAGGGCTTTTTGCTATCAATTAAATTCAGTCTGCCGTGAGTTCGCCACAGAGGTTTTGCTGCATCTGCCGTCTTATCTCTTCTGTGCCCAGCCCTTGGGAGAGCAGGTAGTGCAACTTGGTCAAGGCGGCTTCCGTAGTCATATCGGCGCCACTGATAACGCCTGCCTTGGCCAGGGCGTTGCCTGTGGCATAACCGCCCATATTGACTTTACCCTGCAGACACTGGGTCAGATTAATAAGCACAGTGCCCTTGTCGTTGGCCCGTTTGAGGGTTTCCAGCAAGGCGGGATCCTGCGGTGCATTGCCGACACCATAGGTCAGTAATATCAGGGCTTTTACCGGTTGCTGCAGTATGTTGTTGAATACCTCGGTGGAGATCCCGGGATACAGAGTGACCACACCTATGGGATGAGGAGTAATGGGCGCCACTTTCAAGGGCTTATCGCAGGGCGGCGCAATTTTTCCGGCCCGCAGGCGAATTTTGATCCCGGCTTCCAGCAATAAAGGGAAGTTCGGCGAGGCAAAGGCATCGAAGCCGTCGGCATGGGCCTTGGTAGTGCGGTTGCCGCGGAATAGTTTATTGTTGAAGAACAGGCAAACCTCGGCAACCGGATAATTGGCCGCGATATACAAGGCATTGAGCAGATTGGTCTGGCCGTCTGAGCGCAGCTGTGACAGCGGAATTTGCGAGCCGGTGACGATAACCGGCTTACCGAGATCCTGCAGCATGAAAGACAGTGCCGATGCGGTAAACGCCATGGTGTCTGTGCCGTGAAGAATGACAAAGCCATCGTACTTGTCATAGTTGGCCTGAATGTCGTCGGCTATCATCTGCCAGTGGCTGGGGGCCATATTGGAAGAGTCTATCAGCGGACAATATTCCTGGATCACGAACGTCGGCATCTCTTCATGGAAAAACTCCGGCATGGAGTTGACGCATTCTGTCAGGAAGCCGGCGACCGGGGCAAAGCCGTTACTGGTTTTTTGCATCCCTATGGTGCCGCCCGTGTATGCGACATAGATGGACTTTTTTTTGTTCATAATCTGGCTTTAGTTTTCACTGGGGCAAAAGAGAGGCCGGATTATAGCAAATCAAGCCCGGCAGCATAAGGCACAAAAAAGCCCGGCGAGCCGGGCTTTCAGGATTATCAGTAACTGCAGTTATCACAGTAGAGATAGACGCCGTTAGGGTCGTCAAAGGCGGCAAACTCTTCCAGTACCTTGCTCCATTGAGTCAGCAGTTTTTCCAGCACGCTGGACTGCTTGACGCTGTGGGGCAGATAAGCGGAGACACTGGCGAACATCTCCTGAATGAAGAGTTGCTCAGGTGTCAGCTCCTGCTCTATCACTCGGCTGTCGAACTTATCCAGTCCGGCCATTTCGGCGGCCTTGGCGATGGCGCTATCGAGATCGCCCAGTTCATCCACCAGACCCAGCTCCAGGGCTTTCTTGCCGGACCAGACGCGGCCCTGGGCAATCTTATCCACCTGTTCGAGTGTCATATTGCGCTCGTTGGCGACCAGCGAGATAAAGTCTTTGTAGCCACGTTCGATATGGCGTTGTATCACCGCCTTGACGCCATCGGAAAGTGGCCGGGTAACAGAGAGACCGGCCCAGTCAGATGTGGCCACTCCATCAGTATTAACACCGATTGAAGACAGAGAGTCCTCGAAGGTGGTTATCATGCCGAAAATGCCGATGGATCCGGTCAGGGTAGTGGGGTTGGCATAGATATAATCGGCGCTGGCCGAAATCCAGTAACCACCGGAGGCCGCCATGCTGCTCATGCTGACTACCACAGGCTTACCGGCTTTCTTCAATGCCAGCACTTCCTGACGAATTTGCTCGGAAGCAAAGGCGCTGCCGCCGGGGCTGTCGACCCTGAGCACTACGGCCTTGATAGTGTCATCGAAGCGGGCCTTACGTAGCAGGGCAGAGGTACTTTCACCGCCGATATCACCGGCAGGTTGACTGCCGTTGAGAATATTACCCTTGGCCACTATGATGCCCACTCCTTCGGTGGGTACCAGCGCCGGCAGTGGTGCCATCAGCTTGGCATAGTCGTAGTAGCTGACCTGCTTGAAGCTATCTCCTTCCTTGCTTTTGCCTACCAGGTCCAACATCGCCAGGCGGAAGTCTTCTGCGCTGGCCAGTTTATCAACCCACTTGAGGTTAACCGCCATGGTGCCGGAATCACCGTCGGCTTGTTCCAGCTCTGCCAAATAAGCTGTGGCATTAAGGCCCAGGCTGGATTTGTCTATGCCGCGATTGGCGGCCACAGTGTCTGTGTAACTGCCCCAGATGTCGTTGAGCAGTACAGAGTTGGCTTCCTTGGCCGCTTCTGACATGTCATCACGGATAAAAGGCTCAACCGCTGACTTAAAAGTGCCGACACGGAAAATGTGCGCCTTGATTTTTAACTTATCCAGTGCCGACTTATAGTATTGGCGGTAGCGGCTCAGGCCATCTACCGCCACCATGCCCTCTGGGTTGAGGTAAACAGTATCGGCAAAACTCGCCAGGAAATACTGGTTCTGATCATAATAGTTACCTATGGCGACCACAGGCTTGCCACTATCTTTGAATTCGTTGAGTGCCTGGCCTATGGCGCTGAGCTTACTCAGACCGCCGTATTGCAACTCGGACAGATCCAATACCAGAGCCTTGATCCGCTTGTCATTGGTGGCGCTGTGAATGGTATAGAGCACATCACTCAATAAGATTTCGCCGTTGACATCGGGTCCTTTGCTTTGGCTTAACATCGCCTCGAACGGGTCAACCTGGCGCTTTTGATCCACTATGCCGCCGGCCAGGTTCAGTACCAGCGCCGAGCCATCCTCAACTTGGATTTCATCACTGCTGACCATGGCGATGACCACGGCTATCAAAGCGATGAAGAATAGCGGGAAGAACACTATGTTCAACACCAGCTTGCGAATGAAGTTGATCACATTCCAGATCAACATCAGGGTATTCTTGGTTGTCAGGGGTTTTGCGGACATAGCCACTCCATTTTTCCATGCATTCCGTTAATGCTAACTGAAAATAGCTGCAACGGGAAAATACATTTGTAAGTGATTTTATTCCTGAGCTTTCACTGCGTTAGCCGATGAGTCGCCGGCGGCCAATGCTTTATGTTGAGCTTGATGGCGGCTCAGGTTATGCTGATTTAAATCACTTGTTTAAAAAGGATGTTTTAATGTCGGGCTTTCCTCATTTATTAGAACCCTTGGATCTGGGGTTTACCCAGCTGAGAAACCGGGTACTCATGGGTTCCATGCATACCGGGTTGGAAGAAGAAAAGGGCGGTTTTGAGAAACTGGCACACTTCTACAAGGAGCGGGCGCTGGGTGGTGTGGGTTTGATTGTCACCGGCGGCATAGCACCCAACTTTCGCGGCCGTTTGGCCCCGAATGCCTGTCAGCTGAGCTTTCCTTGGCAAGTGGGCAAACACAAAATCGTTACCCGAGCTGTACATGAGGGCGGCGGCAAGATCTGTATGCAGATCCTTCATGCCGGCCGTTACGGCTATCATCCTTTTTCGCTGGCACCGAGCAAGGTCAAATCGCCCATTACCCCATTTACGCCGAGCGCCATGTCTTTGCGGCAAATCCGCGGTACCATAAAGGACTATGCCACCTCTGCCGAACTGGCCAAACGGGCCGGTTATGATGGCGTGGAGGTGATGGGCTCTGAAGGCTATCTCATCAATCAGTTCATTTGTGAGCGGGTCAATCAGCGCAGTGATGAGTACGGCGGCAGTTTTGCCAACCGTATTCGCCTGCCATTGGAAATTGTTCGCGCTATCCGCGCCAAGGTTGGGCCCGAGTTCATCATTATCTTTCGTCTGTCTATGTTGGATCTGGTCGACAAGGGCTCAAGTCTCGAGGAGGTCATTGAGCTCGGCAGAGCGCTGGAACAAGCCGGTGTCACTATCATCAATACCGGCATAGGTTGGCATGAAGCCAGGATCCCAACCATAGCCACCAGCGTACCCAGAGGCGCCTTTGCCTGGGTCACTGAACGTTTGAAAAAAGAACTCAGTGTTCCTTTGGTGGCTACCAACAGGATCAATACGCCTGAGATAGCCGAGCAGATCCTCGCCTCGGGGCAGGCGGATATGGTGTCTATGGCTAGGCCTTTCCTGGCCGATCCTGAGTTTGTCAACAAAGCTGCGGCCAATCAAAGCGAAGCCATCAATACCTGCATCGGCTGTAATCAGGCTTGTCTCGATCATACCTTCTCGCTCAAGCGTGCTACTTGCCTTGTTAATCCAAGAGCCTGCTATGAGACAGAGATTAATTTCCCCAAGACTGAGTTCCCCAAACGCCTGGCTGTGATGGGCGCGGGCCCGGCTGGGATGGCATTTGCTGTTTACGCCGCGGAGCGGGGGCACAAGGTGACCTTGTTTGAAGCCCGAGATGAAGTCGGTGGCCAGTTTAACCTGGCGCGCAAGATCCCAGGTAAAGAGGAATTCAACGAAACCATACGCTATTTCAAGAATCGCCTCGCACATTTTAAGGTGGACCTGCGTTTGAATACGCCGCTCAACGCCTCGGTGCTCAGGGATGAACCTTTTGATGAGTTGGTGGTTGCCAGTGGTGTCGTGCCAAGAGAGCTCAACTTGCCCGGGTTTGATTCTCCCAAGGTGGTCAGCTATCAGCAGGTACTGCGCGGTGAGGTGGAAGTCGGCCAGCGAGTGGCACTTATCGGCGCCGGCGGCATAGGTTTTGACTTGGCGCATTTCCTCGGCGAGCAGGAGTCCAGCACGCTGGAGCCGGAGCGCTGGTATCGTCAGTGGGGCATAGACACAAGTTACGCCGAGCGCGGCGGACTGGCCAAACAAGCCCAGGCGCATGCCCCGGCCAGAGAGCTGTATTTGTTGCAACGCAAGAAGAGCAAGCTGGGTAAAGGCTTAGGTAAGACCACGGGCTGGATCCATCGCATGGTGCTTAAGCAGCACAAGGTGACAGAGCTCAGTGGGGTCAGCTATGAGCGCTTTGATGACCAGGGATTGCACATACTGATTGATGACAAGCCGCAGCTGCTGCCTGTGGATACTGTGGTGATCTGCGCAGGTCAGGAATCCAACCGCGCACTGTTGCCGGAACTGGAAGAGTGCGGCTTGCCAATGCATCTCATTGGCGGCGTTGATGTCGCTGCCGAGTTGGATGCCAAACGCGCCATTCGTCAGGGTGCAGAATTGGCGATGCGGATTTAGTCTCTAACCGGGCTTAACTCCCCGCCACGGCGGGGATTTTTTTGCTTTACTTATAACCTTATTGTCGAAAAGCTGACATACAACAGCATCGGATTGGAGAGATATCAATGATGAAAACTACCATGGCGAGTTGCTGCGCGCTGTCGCTGTTGACCGGCTCGAGTTTAGTGGCAACTGCCGCTGGTGCAGATAATCCGGTTTCCGTTGAAACGCCTGCCTATGATAAGGCGCTGGCCCATGCACTCGGTGCCGATAAATATGGTATGAAACCTTATGTGATGGCATTTTTAAAGGCGGGTCCCAATCGAAGTGGCAGCAAAGAACAGCGCGCCGAGCTTCAAAGAGCGCACATGAACCATATTCAGCGTTTGGCGCATGAGGGCAAACTCGTGTTAGCTGGGCCCTTTATCGATGGCGGAGAGTGGCGGGGGATTTATATCTTTGATGTTGCCAGTTTGGCTGAGGCTGAAGCCTTGACGGCCAGCGATCCTGCGGTTCAGGCCGGTAGCCTTATCATGGAACTTAAAGCCTGGTACGGTAGTGCGGCATTGTTGGAGGTCAACCGTATTCACGCCCGGATAGCCGAGTCACAGCCTTGAGTGACAAGCTTCGATAGCAACACTAAATGAGCGTTTCAAAGTCGCTTGAGAATATCGTTCGGCACTGAGCTCAACCCGGGCGGCGGTAAAAAACCGCCCAAGCCGCGTTCGATACGCAAATGCTGCAAATCCAGCGCTCGGGTCAGGGGCACGAAGAGGGCGCCGGGATGAAGGATATATTCGCTCACCAGGTTGAAGCCGCCGCCACAGATAACCCTTTGATACTGCCAGCCAATATCTGAGGCCGGGTACAGCTGCAGCCGGGTTAATCCGGGTTTGCGCTCTTTGTTGTTGCAGTTGTTGAAGTTGCTCAGAGCACTCTTATCAAGGGATTTGCTATCAAGGGGGTTGTTATTAAAGCCTGCATCGGCGCTTGGGTGCGGCGGCGCAATAATATCTATCGCTTCTCCTGCATTTGCGGCGTGTTCAAGCAGCAAAGCCTGCTCGGCAAGGCTTCCCGAGTGGATCACCAGAGTCTGTTTAGGCTTTTCAAGACCCTTTGGGGTTGCATCTTGGGACTTGTCTTCGCCGAGTAACGGCAGCCAGAAGCGTTGGCCCGTTTGATTGGAGAGCGCCTGTTCCTGCTCCGGGGTCGGCCATTCACAAAACCAGATTTGCTGAAAACGGGGAATATGGGCAACGCGCTGGCGATAGACATTCCAGTTGAGCAATCTGGCGATATAGACAAGTTTGCCAGGCAAGGGGATATCACCAAGCTCGCCCCAAATGCCCCCGGGAAAGGCATCTATCAGCATGAGCCGACACGCTTGTTGCTTGTTGAGCGATGCGAGTAACTGCTTGAGCCAGGCGCTGAGTTCAGCTCGGCTTTGAAGCCTGGTAGGCAGGCTTATGTGTTGAATGCCCTTTGGTAACAGCGTGTCGACCGCTAACGGCAGTGGACTTGTGATCACCAACGCTTGCTGCGCCTTGATAAAGCCGAGCACTTTCAGTGCCCGGCTCAAGTGCCCGAGCCCGCCGCCGGGGGCGTAATAGATAAGCATCAGTGACTCGCCGTTTGAGCGACCAGTGTCTTGATGGCAGCCAAATAACGCTCGGCTTCAGCCTCGGCGCTGCATTGACTCAGTACCGTTTGGTACAAAGCCTGGCTCTTGGCGGCGCGAATCGAAGCCGTATCGGTTTGCCAACGCACCAATGCATCCAAAAGAGACTCCGCCGAAGTTGGATGAAACAGATAACCTGAGTCCGTTTGGCCGCGGAGATTATTTGCTGCATTACTGTCAGTCAAACGGTCATCAAAGACATGCTTTTCGCGCTCATGCAGGCTGTCGAAGATAAGATCGGCCATACCGCCGCAGCAGGCGCCGAGCACAGGGATGTTAAGCGCAGCCGCCTCCAGCAGCACATTGGGCGTTCCCTCATAGAAAGAGGGAATAGCGATAAGGTCGCATACCAGATAACGGCTTATCAGCTGATACCTGTCAAGAAACGGCTCCAGGGTGTAACTGCCCTCGGGCAGGGTTTGCAGCAGCTCGGCGGCGCTTTCATCCAGCTCGCCAATCAACAACAGATGGCAGCTGTGTACCAAGGGGCTGCGTTTGAAAGTCTCGATAAAAAAGGCCAAACCTTTTTTCTCTTTCAAATGGCCGAAAAGGCCAATCACAGGCTGACTGGGATTTTCCAGGTTATTGGAACGCCAGGCTTTGGCTTGCTCTTTGTCCAGCGGCAATGGTTGCCAACGTTCGCTATCCAGGCCATTACTCATGTTGTGCACTCTGACTTGCGGCCACAGGGCTTTGACCCGCTTTGCCTTGTCGGCGCTGACGGTCAATACCAGTGCGCTGGCTTGCAGCGTATCCTGCAGCACTTGATAGCGACGATGATCGAGAATACTCAAGTCGAAGTCGTTGCCGCGCAGCAATGTGATGAGCGGTAGCCCAAGCCAGGCGGCAAAGACTCGCCCGGCATGCATGGAGAAGGGATAGCCATAGGCAACAACAGCATCATATTCACCCTCCAGCTTGTGCCATAGAAGATTGAGCGAGTGCGCCGGGTTTGTACCCATGGGGAAGCTGTGATCGCAACCCTGCTCGGCAAAATAGCCGGTCTCCTTTTCCAGGCCGCCGGAGCGTAAATGATAAAGGGTGATATGTACCCCGAGTCGCCGCAAATGGCGCACCAGTCTATCGCAGGATAGTGCCATGCCACCTTTGGCCGGCGGGTAGTGTTGAGTCAGCCACAGTAGCCTGGGGTTAGCTGTCATAGATATCCCGATATTCGTAATCCGGCAACTGCTCATCATCTTCATCGACAGGGAGCTCAAAAGCGGCAAAGTCCTCGGCATCAAACTCCTTGTTGTAACTGCCGTGTTTGGTGTGCAGTTGGTACCAGGCACTGCCGAGATACAGTTGTTTGAGGGCGAAACCGGCAAGCGGATCCTCGGGTTTAACGCCTTGTAGGCTCAATTGCTCATACTTGGTGCCTGAGCGCGGATCTTCATAGACTTCCTTGCCGACCTTCAAGGGTTTGGCGGCGCACTGAAAACACAGACCGGTTTTGGGATCCAGGTGATGTTCGCAGACACTGGCTTGGCACTCACTGCAACTGCCAACGGCAGGTTGGCCGCAAGAGCTGAGGGTGAAAAAACCGATTTTTAGCTGACACTGACTCATATTATCCCCTGGCTCGAATACTGGTCTGTTGATAGGACTTGGCGATGGTTCTGAGAATATTCTCGGCATCCATCAAACGCGACTCACCGATAAATTTAAAGGTGGAGTTGGATTTCACCTTGGTGATGCCGTTTTGAGTCTGTGCCTTGCTCGTTGGTGCCAGTTTGGTTTTACGCAGATGGTAGTGATCAGGATTCAAGGTCAGGCAGCTGCGAATGCTGCGCCGTCCCTTGTACTTGATTTTGGTTTTGACCTTGCCTCGGGCGTTGCGACGGGTGCGTTTACGACGACAGATAACATCATCCACCCGCAGTTGCAGCTCATTGCCGTCTTTGAGTTTGGCCCTGAATTGCAACAGTGGCACTTCAAAGTAGGCCAGTTGGGTGCTCTTCTCAGGCTTTTCGGTTCGGGCCGGCTTACGTTTGTGTATGGAGTCGAGATCCAGTTTCAGCTGCACGCTGTTGGTCTCCATCGCCAGTACCTGCATTAACTTGATAAGACCGGTGCGCACATTGTCGTTGACGTCCATACGGTTGCAGCTGTGAAGCAGTAATATCGAGGCCAGGGTCAAACCCACCAGGGTATACACCACCAGGTGAGGCACGGGCAGGAATATGCTGACAATAGTGAAACCTATCAACCAATTGCGGCTGCGGCGAAACTGGCGTCTCAATGGGCTGCCCATACGATCCAATCGGGTCAGACGCTTGAGAAACAGTAACCAGTGCTGGGTCGAATGGGTTGCATCCAACTTCTTGGTGCGGATAAATTCCTGCTCCGCCGGGGTTAACTGCTTGAACACTTTGCGCATTCGCCAGTAGTGAAGCGGGGCGTTAAAAGGGTTTATGGCTGTTTCCATATCGTTTCCTTGACATTAAACAGGTGCTATTAAACGAGTAGCTATCAAGCGGTAGCTTGCATTGGGCCTTGGCTCAGCTGTATATACAAGTCGCTGAGCTGAGCGCAGATCTGTTGCCATTGGAACTGCTCTGTCACCCTTTGTTGGCCCTTGAGTCCCAAATATTTGGCCTTGGCCGGTTGACTGAGCAGCTCAATGCAGGCTCTGGCGAGCTCGGAGGGCCTGGAAGGGGGAACCAAGAGCCCATGCTCTTCATGGGTTACCAGCTCACGAATAACCGGCAGATCCGAGGCGATAACTGCGGTGCCACAAGCCATGGATTCGAGCACTTTCAAAGGGCAACATCCCTGAAGCATGTTGCGCCTGCAGGGCGTGAGCGGCGCCAAAGATGCGCTCGCGGCCTGAATTTTTTGCCTGAGACTGGCTTGGTCCAGCCCGAAATGCAGCGAAACACAATCTTCCAGTTCCATGGACTTGAGCCAGGCCTTTACCTGCCGGGCCTGGCGATTTTCGAGTGACAGGCAGAGATCCAGCCGGACCTCCAACTGCTGACGCACCAAGGCAAAAGCTTTGAGCAGATCCCTAAGCCCCTGCCAGCGCTGGGCAGCACCAAAATAGATGAGCCTGGGCAGCCTCGCATCCTGTGCTTGCCTTAATGGCTCGGCAGGCGGTAACTCGGCGCCGTTTGGCAGATAGACTACTGGAGTGGTAGTGCGTTTTTCAAGGCCGGCAGCCGTGAGTTTTGATGGGGTCACAATCAGATCGGCACCATCCAGGCAACGCTGCTCCCAGGCGCTGATTTTGGCCAGGGTTTTTCGCGGCAGCGACAGGTGAATAGGCAGCTCTATGCTGGGCAGGGCATTGACCTCATAGACGAGCTTGAGCGCTGGATTGTCCTTGCGATGATCCAGCAAAGGCACCCCCGCCCAGGGGTCGCGAAACTGCGCCAATGTCAGGGTATCGCGATTTTGCCTGAGTAGCGCCCCAAGCTGATTGGCATAGTCCAGCGCCTTGGCAAGCACGTTATTGCCCGAGCTTGGATTTAGCTGGTGCCTGACGATACTGACCTCGCTGCTTACCTCGTAGGGATTGCTGCCGAGTGACAGGGTTTCCTGCTGCCAGGAAGGCATCTGGGGATCACCTTGTAGATAGAGCATACCAGGGGACTGGAAGGCAAACAGGGTTGACGCCATATAACGTATATGGGTCGAAGCGCCTTTGGGCAGAGGGTAACGATCAAAAGCGCAATAAAGACTTTTGAATGAATAACTTGAGTCTGATTTCATAAGTCCGGCAGAGTACCGGAGCCAGGCAGGATTTACAACGAAAAAACGCTTGTTTAACTGTAGGAGATCTGCCATTGACGGTGTTTTTTGCGCTTGTGTCAGGCCAAGTGTTTAACCCGCAGCAGCGGCATGTCGGCGCCTTCGCTGGAGAGATCCAAGTCCAGATCTTCCGTGGGCACACAGCAGCAGGGCAGACATTCATCCGCCTGTAACTCGGCCAATGGCGTGGTCAGGTAAGTGACCGCGCCACTGCGCACCCGGGTCTTGCAGGCGCCGCAAAACCCGCTGCGGCACTCGGAAAAAATGCTCACCTTACGGGCTTCGAGCGCTGCCAGGAGAGTCCTGTGCTCTGTGGTATACAGCAGCAGGGGCTCTCCGCGCAGCAGCACGATAGGGGCTTTGTTAAAGGTCAAAGTCGGAGAACTCATCGTCGTCGACAGCCGAATCTATCTGGCCGACCAGGTAGGATGATACTTCCACTTCCTGAGGCGCGACCTGTACGGCATCGCTCTCCAGCCAGTTTTTCATCCAGGGCAGGGGATCGCTCTGCTCGCTGTATGGTGCGCCCAGGTTAACCGCCTTCATTCTCTGATTGGTAATGAACTCCACGTACTGACAGAGAATGGTTTCGTTCAGGCCTATCATGGAGCCATCCTTGAACAGGTACTTGGCCCAGGCCTTTTCCTGCTCGGCGGCGCGCAGGAACAGATCGTAAGCTTCCTGTTGGCACTCTTTGGCGATTTCACCCATCTCAGGGTCATCTTTGCCACCCTGCATCAGGTTGATAATGTGTTGGGTCGAGTTCAGGTGCAAAGCTTCATCGCGGGCGATCAGGCGAATGATCTTGGCGTTGCCTTCCATCAATTTGCGCTCGGCAAAGGCAAAGGAGCAGGCGAAGCTGACGTAAAAACGTATCGCTTCGAGCGCATTGACCGATATCATGCACAGATAGAGGGCTTTTTTGATGGTGCGGGTAGTGACTTCAAGCGTGCGACCGTTGACGTCAAACTTGCCTTCACCATGCAGGTGATACAGCTGAGTCAGTTCGATAAGGCGGTCATAATACTCGGCAATATCGCCGGCGCGCTTTAGGATCTCCTCATTGACCACTATGTCATCGAACACCACGGATGGGTCGTTGACAATATTGCGAATGATATGAGTGTAGGAACGGCTGTGAATGGTCTCGGAGAAGGACCAGGTTTCAATCCAGGTTTCCAGCTCAGGCAGGGACACCAGTGGCAGGAAAGCCACATTGGGGCTGCGGCCCTGAATCGAGTCCAACAGGGTTTGGTACTTGAGGTTGGAGAGGAAGATATGCTTTTCATGATCCGGCAGGGCGCCGAAATCGATTTTGTCGCGGCTGACATCCACTTCTTCTGGGCGCCAGAAGAAAGACAACTGCTTTTCGATCAGTTTCTCGAATACTTCGTACTTCTGTTGATCGTAACGGGCCACGTTAACCGCCTGACCGAGAAACATAGGTTCGCGGGTGGCATCGTTGGGGGTTTGACAAAAAATTGAATAAGCCATGATCTACTCTTTCCAAACAACGGGGCCACCTGGGCCCCGAACTTGTTACTTAATCCTGCTTAAATCTTGCAGGCGCCGCCGGCACAACCGTCGTCTTCCTTCTCAATGCTGGTAATGTCATCGAATTTGTCGGAAGCACCATCACGGGTGTTATGGTAGTAAAGGGTCTTGACCCCGAGTTTGTAGGCGGTCAACAGATCCTTGAGCAGCAGCTTCATCGGAACCTTGTTACTTTCAAACTTGGATGGGTCATAGTTGGTATTGGCCGAAATCGCCTGATCGACAAACTTCTGCATAATACCCACCAACTGCAGGTAACCGTCGTTGCCGGGCATCTGCCACAGCAGTTCGTACTTGTCCTTGAGTTCTTCGTAATCGGGCACCACTTGCTTGAGCTGGCCATCTTTACTGGCCTTGACGCTGATAAGGCCGCGTGGAGGCTCAATACCATTGGTGGCGTTGGAGATCTGCGAAGAGGTCTCGGATGGCATCAGTGCCGACAGAGTCGAGTTACGCAGGCCATGCTGCTTGATATCGTGACGCAGAGCATCCCAATCCAGGTGCAGCGGCTCATCACAAATCTTGTCCAGATCCCGCTTGTAGGTATCTACCGGCATGATCCCCTGAGAATAAGTGGTCTCATGGAACAGCGGGCAGGCACCCAGCTCTTTGGCCAGATTCATCGAGGCCTTGAGCAGGTAGTACTGTATGGCTTCAAATGTTCTGTGGGTCAGGCCGTTGGCGCTGCCGTCAGAGTATTTCACCCCGTTCTTGGCAAGATAGTTGGCGAAGTTGATGACCCCGATACCCAGAGTGCGGCGGTTCATCGATGCCGTCTTGGCAGAAGGAATAGGGTAGTCCTGGTAGTCCAGCAGGTTATCCAGGGCGCGCACAGCCAAATCGGCAAGGCCTTCCAGTTCGCCCAAGTCTTTTATCGCACCCAGGTTCAGCGCTGACAGAGTACAAAGGGCGATTTCACCATTTGGGTCGTCAATATTGTTCAGTGGCTTGGTTGGCAGGGCAATCTCAAGACACAGGTTAGACTGACGCACTGGGGCTACTTCGGCGTTGAACGGACTGTGGGTGTTACAGTGATCCACGTTCTGCACATAGATACGGCCGGTAGAAGCACGCTCCTGCATCATCAGCGAGAAGAGCTCGACCGCTTTTAGGGTCTTCTTGCGAATGCTCTGGTCCTGCTCATATTTCACATACAGGCGCTCAAACTCGTCCTGATCGGCAAAGAAGGCGTCATATAAGCCGGGAACGTCCGATGGGCTGAACAGGGTGATGTTCTCACCTTTGATCATCCGCTGATACATCAGCTTGTTGATCT
Organism: Shewanella sp. VK101; assembly: GCF_056497865.1. NCBI lineage: Bacteria > Pseudomonadati > Pseudomonadota > Gammaproteobacteria > Alteromonadales > Shewanellaceae > Shewanella > Shewanella sp. VK101. The sequence continues at coordinate 2,365,892 of NZ_CM151402.1, read as the reverse complement.
GTACGCCGTAGTCCAGGTGACGGATACGGTTGTCTTCAACACCACGGTTATTTTTCAGTACCAGCAGCGATTCAACTTCCAGGTGCCAGATAGGGTAGAACAGAGTTGCAGCACCGCCGCGAACGCCGCCCTGGGAGCAGGATTTAACCGCAGTCTGGAAATACTTGTAGAAAGGCAAACAACCTGTGTGGAAGGCTTCACCACCACGAATAGGGCTTCCCAGAGCGCGAATGCGGCCGGCATTCACACCGATACCGGCTCTCTGACTGACATACTTGACGATGGAAGAGGCCGTGGCATTGATGGAATCCAGGCTGTCGTCACACTCGATCAACACGCAAGAGCTGAACTGACGGGTCGGCGTACGCACACCGGACATGATAGGGGTCGGCAAAGAGATCTTGAAGGTAGAGACCGCATCATAGAAGTCTTTGACATACTGCAGCCGGGTTTCCTTCGGATAACGGGCAAACAAGCAAGCGGCCACCAGAATATAGAGGAACTGGGCACTTTCGTAGACTTCATGAGTCACACGGTTTTGCACTAGATACTTGCCTTCCAGCTGTTTGACGGCGGCATAGGAGAAGTTCATATCGCGCCAATGGTCGATATAGCTGTCGAGCACATCCAGCTCTTCACGGCTGTAGTCTTCCAGCACATGCTTGTCGTACTTGCCCATGGCGACCAACTTGCTGACATGATCGTACAGTTTTGGCGGCTCAAACTGACCAAAGGCCTTCTTACGCAAATGAAAAACAGCAAGGCGAGCGGCCAGGAACTGATAGTCCGGAGAGTCGGGAGAGATCAGGTCGGCGGCAGCCTTGATAATGGTTTCATGGATGGCCTCGGTGGGGATGCCATCGAAAAACTGCAGGTGAGAACGCAACTCCACCTCGGAAACCGAGACGTTGTTTAATCCTTTGGCTGCCCAGGTGATAACGCGGTGGATCTTATCGAGATCTATCGTCTCGCGTGCGCCACTGCGTTTGGTAACTGTCATAGTGCTATTCATTGAAGATAGGCCTTGGTTGTAATATCTGTGAAATGACGCGACGGCGTCATTAAACCTTCCCTTGTAAAACAATCAACCGAACAGTTAACGACGGCGGCCCGAGTGGGCTCTGTTAACCGGGAGTTTCCAGTGCAAGACTAGTATGTCTGATTGCTACCGATACACAAGATATGGTGTTTTTCTATATCTTGGATAACAAGATAGTGAGGTATGGCACTTTTTGCAAGCCTGAGTTTTGGGTATATCTTGTGGATATCTTGAGGATATTGACTGGCCGATTCCGCAAAGCGGCATCATTGCTGGTGCACAGTCGTTATGGTCAAAATTCAAGCGATCTCACTCAAGGTGATCGACTGCTAAAATAAGCAGCGATCCGCGATCCCGCGCAGATCCGGTCGGTTAAAGCAGTATCCGGACTGCGATTTTCTTTAAGGTCTTGTCTACTCAGGAAAACAGTGCCAATTTAGCGCTTGTCTTACTTTGTTACCACAATGGCAGCGACATCACTGCCTGTGGATGATTTAACTGCCAATCGGCACCCCATTCCGCCGGTTTATCCTCGGCCGCCAGATATCCCCACATGGCGATGGCAGAGGGCATATTCACCGCCTGCGCCGCTGCTATGTCGCGCTCGGCATCGCCAAGATAGAGAATACGTTCGGGAGCGCAGTTAAGCTGCTGAGCAGCCAGCAACATAGGGGCTGGGTGGGGCTTACGATAGAGGGTTGTATCGGCACTGACCACAGCATCAAAGCGCTTAAGCAGCCCCATGCGCTCTAACAAGGGCCGGGTAAAACGCGCCGGTTTATTGGTGACAATCCCCAGCGGTAAGGCTCTTGATAGGGCACTGTCCAGCAAGGCTTCTATGCCTTCAAACAAACAGGCTTTTTGGCCGTTAACCGCATCATATTCCCTGAGCATCGCTTGCCGGAGATGCTCCTGTTCCTCGGCTGAGGCTTGGGGCACGGCGGCTTGCACCATGGCAAGCGAGCCGTGAGAGGCCAGAGTGCGAAGAAGTTTGCGCTTATCCTCTATCGATACCCCATGGGATGCAAGGGCCAAGGCCAGTGCTTCGGTCAGGTCCTCGGCGGTATCCACCAGAGTCCCGTCCAAGTCGAACAGAATCCCTTGAAACGGCAGCTTAGGCGTCATGGCATCAGTCCTGGCGTTGGCAGGCAATCATATAGTTGACTTCAACGCTCTTGGTGTAACTGAATACGCCACTCAAGGGGTTGTATTTGATGCCCAGCGCGTCACGGCACAATAGTTCGGTGTTTTCTGCCATGGCAATTAATTCGGATGGGCGGATAAACTTACTGTGGTCATGGGTACCTGCCGGCAGCATTTTCAGCACATACTCGGCACCGAGTATGGTTTGCACCCAGGACATGATGTTGCGGTTAATGGTGGAGAAGAACACCCAACCTCCGGGCTTGACCATATCGCAACAAGCCTGGATCACAGATTGCGGATCCGGTACATGCTCGAGCATCTCCATACAGGTAACAGTGTCGTAATGCCCCTGATGATTCTGGGCATGCACTTCGGCGGTTTCCTGCAGGTAGTCTATGCTGACGCCGGCTTCCAGTGCATGCAGCCTGGCGACTTCCAACGGCTCAAAACCCATATCCAACCCGGTGACCTTGGCGCCAATGCGGGCCATGCTCTCGGACAGAATGCCACCGCCGCAGCCGACATCCAGTACCTGCTTGTCAAAGATACCGCCGGATTGAGCGTCTATATAATTAAGGCGCAGGGGGTTGAGTTCATGCAGTGGCTTGAATTCACCGGCAGGATCCCACCAACTGGCGGCCATACTTTCAAACTTGGCAATTTCCTGAGGGTCGACATTGGGTTGAGAAGACATATTCAGACCTGAAACAGCAATAATAAAGATGTGCCCATTATAACCATATAAGCCATAGGGAAGGGCAGCATAAATTGGCGCCTCAATGTGATCGATAGCACTAAAGGCCAAAAGCTGCACAAAATATCGGCAAGATTCGGTTTTTGATGATAAAAACAGCAACGGAACTCATGTCTATGACGGTGATATCTGCCCCCGCTCGCGACTTGTATCATGCCCTTGGCGTTTTTGGCTGCAAAGGCGGCTTTAAGGACTTCCGACATTAAATAACTGTGTTAGAATGCCAAATCACGTTTGTTGGGCTCGACAATGACACGGATTACAAGTTGTCAGCTAATTTAAGGGGATCGAGCAGTTTATGACTGATCTGGCTTTATCAATTTCGCCAATAAATATTGAAGACGAACTAAAGAACTCCTATCTGGATTACGCCATGAGCGTTATCGTCGGGCGGGCATTGCCAGACGTACGCGACGGCCTCAAGCCGGTGCATCGCCGCGTACTCTTTGCGATGAACGAGCTGAAAAACGATTGGAATAAACCCTATAAGAAGTCGGCACGTGTTGTCGGTGACGTGATAGGTAAGTATCACCCTCATGGTGATAGCGCCGTATACGACACCATAGTGCGGATGGCACAGCCTTTCTCACTGCGTTACACCTTGGTGGATGGCCAAGGTAACTTCGGTTCCATCGACGGCGATGCCGCGGCGGCCATGCGTTATACCGAAATTCGTATGGAAAAGCTGGCGCATCAACTGCTGGCTGACCTTGAGAAAGAAACCGTCGATTATGTCCCCAACTACGACGGCACAGAAATGATCCCGGCCGTGTTGCCGACTCGGATCCCCAACCTGCTGGTCAACGGCTCCTCCGGTATCGCCGTGGGTATGGCCACCAATATTCCGCCGCACAACCTGACCGAAGTGGTTAAAGGCTGTTTGGCACTTATCGAAGAACCTGAGCTGTCTATCGAACAGCTGATGGATTATATCCCGGGTCCGGATTTCCCGACTGCTGCCATTATCAATGGCAAGAAAGGCATAGAGGAAGCGTACCGTACCGGCCGCGGCAAGGCGATTATGCGCGCCCGTGCCGAGGTGGAAACCGAAGACAATGGCCGCGAGCGGATCATTGTTACCGAGATCCCATACCAGGTGAATAAGGCTCGTCTGATTGAAAAGATCGCAGAGCTGGTAAAAGACAAGAAAATTGAAGGCATCAGCGGCCTGCGCGACGAGTCAGATAAAGACGGTATGCGCATTGTCGTTGAGGTCAAGCGCGGCGAAGTGGCCGAGGTGGTACTCAACAACCTCTATGCCCAGACCCAGATGCAAACTTCTTTTGGTATCAACATGGTGGCCCTGACCAATGGTCAGCCCAAGTTGTTTAACCTTAAGGAGATGCTGGAAGCCTTTATTCTGCACCGCCGTGAAGTGGTGACTCGCAGAACCGTGTTTGAACTGCGTAAGGCCCGCGAACGCGCTCATATCCTGGAAGCCCTGGCTATCGCCCTAGCCAACATCGACCCTGTGATTGCGCTGATCAAGGCCTCGCCAACACCGGCCGAAGCCAAAGTAAAACTGGTGGAAACCGGTTGGCAGCTCGGCAACGTGCAGGGCATGTTGGAAAAAGCCGGTGATGACGCCGCCCGCCCTGAATGGTTGGAGCCGGAGTTTGGTATTCGCGATGGTCTCTACTATCTGACTGAGCAGCAAGCCCAGGCTATCCTCGAGCTGCGTCTTCACCGTCTGACCGGCCTTGAGCACGAGAAGATCCTCCAGGAATATGAAGAGCTGTTGGAGCTGATCGCCGGATTGCTGCATATCCTCAGAAGCCCAGAGCGTCTGATGGAAGTGATCAAAGAAGAGCTGGAAGAAGTGCTCGAGCAGTATGGCGATGAACGCCGCACCGAGATCAACGCTTCTGCCGTGGATATCAGCCTCGAAGACCTTATTTGCGAAGAAGATGTGGTAGTGACCCTGTCGCATTTGGGCTATGCCAAGTATCAGCCACTGAGCGATTACCAGGCGCAGCGCCGAGGTGGTAAGGGCAAGGCCGCCACCAAGGTCAAAGACGAAGACTTCGTTGAGAAACTATTGGTTGCCAATACCCACGACACCATTTTGTGTTTCTCTGACTTTGGCAAACTCTACTGGCTCAAGGTCTATCAGTTGCCGCTGGCCAGTCGTCAGTCGCGCGGTAAGCCTATCGTTAACCTGCTGCCATTGTCCGAAGGCGAGCACATTACGGCAATTTTGCCGGTTCGTGAATACGAAGCCGACAAGTATGTCATCATGGCCACTTCCCACGGTACCGTGAAGAAGACATCGCTTATCGAATACAGCCGCCCCAGAGCCAACGGCATTATCGCCGTTAACCTGAAAGACGGTGACCAGTTGATTGGCGTTGACCTGACCGACGGCAGCAATGAAATCATGCTGTTCTCCAACGAAGGTAAGGTGGTACGCTTCAGCGAAGATCAGGTGCGTGCTATGGGCCGTACCGCTACCGGTGTTCGCGGTATCAAACTCGAAGACGGTCAGGAAGTGGTTTCACTGATAGTGCCAAAAGAAGATGGCGCCATTCTGACTGTGACAGAGAACGGTTTTGGTAAGCGTACCGAGCTGAGTGAATACCCAACCAAGAGCCGTGCTACCAAGGGCGTGGTTTCCATTAAGGTCAGCGAACGTAACGGCGCGGTAGTCGGTGCGGTTCAGGTCGGCGACAATGATGAGATCATGCTGATCAGCGACAAGGGCACATTGGTGAGAACCCCAGCGGCCGGTGTTTCCATCATAGGCCGTAATACCCAGGGCGTGACCATTATCCGCACTGCCGGTGACGAGGCCGTGGTGGGTTTACAGCGTATCGATGAAATCCAGTCTGATGAAGACGAAGTGGAATTCGATGAAAACGGCGAACCCATAGTGGCCGAAGCTGCAGCCGAGGATACTGAAGGCCAAGCGCCCGAAGCACCTGAAGCCGAGCAGGAATAACAGCATCAAGCATATCTGAGCGTCCATCTGGACGCTCTTTTTTTCAAGGAGAACAATGAAGTGAGCACGATTTATAATTTCTGTGCCGGACCAGCCATGTTGCCGGCCGCGGTAATGCAAAAAGCCCAGCAGGAATTACTGGACTGGCAGGGGCACGGAGTCTCCGTCATGGAGATCAGTCACCGCAGTCAGGCCTTTATCGATCTCACCAAGGCTGCAGAATCCAGATTGCGCTCACTGATGAATATTCCCGAAGATTACCATGTACTGTTTATGCATGGCGGTGGTCGCGGTCAGTTCTCGGCTGTCGTGAATAATTTTTTGGGCAATAACGGCAGAGCCCTGTATTTGGAGAGTGGTCAGTGGTCAAAGTCGGCCACGGCAGAGGCCAGAAAGCTGGCCGGAGATGACAGGATTGATAGCCAGAGCATTGTTGAAAAGGTCAATGGACTCAACAAAGTAACCTTACCTAAGCTGGAAGGTGATACTGGTAAGTATCGCTATGTGCACTATTGCCCCAACGAGACGGTAGATGGTGTCGAAATTTTTGAAGAGTTGGAGTCTCCCTGGCCAATAGTCGCGGATATGTCATCCACTATCATGTCCCGTGAAATCGATGTCAGTCGCTACGGACTCATTTATGCCGGGGCACAGAAAAATATTGGTCCTTCAGGTTTGGCCATAGTGATAGTGCGTAAAGAGATGCTGGCTTTGCCGGCCATGCCACAGTCGTCCATCATGGATTATCGCTTGGCGGCCGAAAACGATTCTATGTTTAACACTCCTCCTACTTTTGCCTGGTATCTGGCGGCCGAAGTGTTTGAGTGGCTGCACCGGGTGGGCGGTATCGAGGCGATTGCAGAGCTTAACAAGGCCAAGGCCGAACTGCTTTACGCCTGTATCGATGAACTGGACTTTTACCGTAATGGGGTGGCGGCGCAAAACCGCTCGCGGATGAATGTAACTTTCCAATTGGCCGATGAGTCGCTCAATGGTGAGTTCCTGAAAGAGGCGGAGGCTGCAGGTTTGGTGGCTCTTAAAGGGCACAGAATTGTCGGCGGGATGCGCGCCAGTATCTATAACGCCATGCCTTTGGCCGGCGTTGAGGCCCTGGTTGCCTTTATGCAGGCGTTTGCGGCCAAGCACAGCAGCTGAACCCCGGCGAAAATCGCTTTATTGCAACAAGTTCCATAAAAAAGCGAATGCCGAGGCATTCGCTTTTTTCATCTAACTCTCCAATTTTAACCTTGCAACACCTTGGCGATAGACTTGGCAAGGTAATCGACATTGCTATCGCTTATCCCGGCGATACTGATCCGGCTTGAATCCACCATATAGATACCGAACTCCTGCTTAAGTTGTTCAACCTGCTCTGGCGACACCCCAAGGAAGGAGAACATCCCTTTTTGGCGGGCGATAAAGCTGAAGTCCTGCTCGACGCCTATCGCCTTTAAACGCTCAACCAGGATGGCACGGTTACCGTTTATCCTGTCACGCATCACCTTGAGTTCATCCAGCCACTGTTGTTTGAGCTGATTGTCGCCGAGAATGGTTTCCACCAACGCGGCTCCATGTGCCGGCGGCATGGAGTAGAGGCAACGCACCACGTAAAGCAGTACCGACAAGGCTACATCGGCGGCAGCACTGCTGTTGGCTATGATGCTGCAGGCGCCGATACGTTCGCGATAAAGGCCAAAATTCTTTGAGCAGGAGGAGCAGAGCAACATGTCTTCCACGGCGGCCGCCATCTTGCGAACGCCGTAGGCATCTTCCTCGACACCGTCACCAAAGCCCTGGTAAGCCATATCGATTAGCGGGGTAAAGCCGCGTTTGACGGCGACTTGTACCACTCGGTCCCACTGCTCAGTGCTGAGGTCCTGGCCCGATGGGTTGTGACAACAGGCATGCAGCAGCACAACATCGTTTTCACCAAGGGTGTTGAGTTTGGCGAGCATTTCATCAAACTTCAGGGCCTTGGTGGCGTAGTCATAGTAAGGGTAACGCTCAACCTTGAGACCGGCCGCCTCAAAAAGTCCGGTGTGATTGGCCCAGGTCGGATCGCTGACCCAAACGGTTGCGCCTGGGCGACAACGTTTAATAAAGTCGGCTGCGACCCGCAGCGCGCCTGTACCGCCGGGAGTGGATACGCTGCGAATGCGTCCGGCGCTCAGGGTAGGGTGCTGCTCACCGAATGCCAGCTCGGCAATGAGCCGATTGAAATCACTGCTACCGGCAGGGCCGATATACACCTTGGTGGTTTCCGTGGCGGTGCGGCGCTGCTCGGCGGTTTTAACGCAGTCGAGGATGGGGGTATTTCCCAAGATGTCTTTATAGACACCAACGCCCAAATCAATTTTTTCACCGCGAGGGTCGTCGCGATATTGGCTGAGCAGCCCAAGAATGGGATCGGCTGGCATCGCCTTGAGTGTGCTGAACATAGGGTTCCCTGGATTGAATACTTGTTGAAGAGGATTAGCATAACGGCATTTAGGCTATTTGTTAACGGCTGGCGAGGCTGCAGCAAGCGATAGTCAGAGTGGTGCAACTGGCAAGCTGGGCTTCCAGGGTGTAAAGCTCAGTTGCAGGAAAGGAGAGTCGCATCTGTGAGTCACGTCTTCGAAAGTCAATCGGACAGCAAAGAGCTTATTTAGCGCTGCTTGAATAATTTTCCGCTGAAATCGGCTTTTTTCAGCAAAAAACGGTTGAATCCCTGTGGCGCTCAGGTAACTTTAATGCCACGAACACTTAATTCAGGCCTATCAGCACTCGCTGTATCTAATCTTTTGTCTTGATTTACCGGTTTTATCCCATAATCGGTGACAAGGTCTTTTAACCCGCTTTGGCGGTACGTGGCGTGACGCTGCAACTCCGTCAAACACAGATGCAAGAATCCAAAAAAGATGAAGCAATTGCGACTGGATCCCATAAGTAGAATGCATGGGGAGGTCAACATCCCCGGCTCCAAGAGTATCTCCAACCGGGCGCTGCTATTGGCAACCCTGGCCAAGGGCACCACAGAACTGACCAATCTGCTCGACTCAGATGATATTCGCCACATGTTGGCAGCGCTCAAACAGCTCGGCGTGCAATTTGAGCTTTCCGAAGACAAGAGCCGCTGCAGCGTGCAGGGCCTTGGCGGCGCTATCAACAGCAACAAGCTGCAAGAGCTGTTTCTCGGTAATGCCGGCACCGCGATGCGGCCATTGTGCGCCGCGCTGACCCTGGGGAACGGTGAGTTTGTTCTCACGGGTGAACCCAGAATGGAGGAGCGGCCGATAGGCGATTTGGTCGACAGCCTCAAGGCGTTGGGCGCGGATATTCAATATCTGAAGGATCCCGGCTTCCCGCCATTAAAAATCAAGGCAACGGGCCTCAGTGGCGGGGATGTGGAAATTGCCGGTAATCTCTCCAGCCAGTTTCTTACCGCGCTCCTGATGGTTGCGCCGCTGGCTGGTGCCGCTGTCAATATCAAGGTCAAGGGTGAACTGGTTTCCAAGCCCTATATTGATATTACTTTGGCTTTGATGGCGCAATTTGGTGTCAAGGTTATCAACCACGACTATCAGCGTTTTGAGATCCCATCCGGTCAAAGCTATCTGTCACCGGGCAAGGTAATGGTGGAAGGCGATGCTTCATCGGCGTCTTATTTCCTGGCCGCAGGCGCCATCGCCGGCGGCGAAGTGAAAGTCACCGGAGTTGGCCGTCTCAGCATTCAGGGGGATGTCAAGTTTGCCGATGCGCTGGCGGCCATGGGCGCCGAGATTGAATGGGGAGATGACTTTATTATTGCCAGGGGTAGCCAGCTCAAGGGCATAGATATGGACATGAACCATATACCCGACGCAGCAATGACCATAGCCACAGCTGCGGTATTTGCCAAAGGGCCGACCCGCCTCAGTAATATCTACAACTGGCGTATCAAGGAGACAGATCGTCTCAGCGCCATGGCGACAGAACTGCGTAAAATTGGTGCCGAGGTGGAGGAGGGTGAGGATTATATTCTGGTTAATCCACCGCTTGCGCCCAAGCATGCCGCCATCGATACCTATAACGACCACCGCATGGCCATGTGTTTTTCGCTGCTGGCATTTGCCGATTGCGGCGTCACCATCAATGACCCGGATTGCACCTCAAAAACCTTCCCGGATTACTTCCAACGCTTTGCGGCCTTGGCCTGTTAAGCGGCTGAATTTCGGGCTGTTGACAGCAGCGGCCCGAAATTGACCTTGAATTCAGCATACGGAAAGCATGCAGTTGATATATAATATTGGCCGCTCATTTTCGGTGAACTCATACTGTGTCCTCATGGAAGATGACAATTACTGCGGAGGAATTTATGTCTGAACGGGCGCCTGTTGTCACAATTGACGGCCCAAGCGGTGCGGGAAAAGGCACTATAAGTCAGTTGCTTGCCAACAAACTTGGATGGAAACTGCTCGATAGCGGTGCCATATATCGAGTGCTGGCACTTGCCGCTATTCACCACGATGTGGAACTGGATAACGAAGAGGCCATCACCCTGTTGGCCGCGCATCTGGATGTACAGTTTCTGGCGGGAGCCGGAAATGAAGCCATAAAAGTGGTGCTGGAAGGCGAAGATGTCAGCCATGCCATTCGTACTCAGGAATGTTCTGACGCAGCCTCGAGAGTGGCGGCGTTTCCCCGGGTGAGAGAAGCCTTGCTCAGAAGGCAGCGTGCTTTCAGAGTTGCCCCTGGCCTTATAGCCGATGGCCGGGATATGGGAACCGTTGTTTTCCCGCATGCACCGGCAAAATTGTTTTTAACAGCCTCGGCTGAAGAAAGGGCCCAGCGGCGCTATAATCAGTTGCAGGACAAGGGCTTCGATGTTAATATCGAGCGTCTTTTAACCGAGATCCAGGAAAGAGATCACCGGGATATGAATCGCGCAGTTGCGCCTTTGGTGCCCGCAGAAGATGCCCTGGTGATAGACACTACAGGACTCGGGATTGAAACTGTGCTGGAGCTGGCGCTCAAGCACATAGTTGACAAGTTATCTGACGTCAGTCTTTGAGACTGGCGAGATAGGCATTCGCCACAGGGAAGAGGCGAGTTATTTTACTGACTCCACGTTCAGGATAGATACGTGGTTTATTACTTAAAGTTAATTAACATGACTGAATCTTTTGCTGATCTGTTTGAACAATCCCTTCAACAACTGGAATTCCGCCCAGGTTCTATCGTTCGTGGTACTGTAGTTGCCATCGAAAACGGTATGGTACTGGTTGACGCCGGTCTGAAATCTGAGAGCCCAATCCCAGCTGAGCAATTCAAAAACGCTCAAGGTGAACTGGAAATCGCCGTTGGCGACCAAGTTGACGTTGCGCTGGATAGCGTTGAAGACGGTTTCGGTGAGACTCAACTGTCTCGCGAGAAGGCCAAGCGCCACGAAGCCTGGATCGTTCTGGAAAAAGCTTACGAAGATGCTGAAACTGTAATCGGTGTCATCAATGGCAAGGTTAAAGGCGGTTTCACCGTTGAGCTGAACGGTATCCGTGCGTTCCTGCCTGGTTCTCTGGTTGACGTTCGCCCAGTACGCGATACTGCTCACCTGGAAAACAAAGAACTGGAATTCAAAGTTATCAAGCTGGACCAGAAGCGCAACAACGTTGTTGTTTCTCGTCGTGCTGTTATCGAATCTGAAAGCAGCGCTGAGCGTGATGCTCTGCTGGAAAACCTGCAAGAAGGTCAAGCAGTTAAAGGTATCGTTAAGAACCTGACCGACTACGGTGCATTCGTAGATCTGGGCGGTGTTGACGGCCTGCTGCACATCACCGACATGGCTTGGAAGCGTGTTAAGCACCCATCCGAGATCGTGAATGTTGGTGACGAAATCAACGTCAAAGTACTGAAGTACGATCGCGAGCGCACTCGTGTATCTCTGGGTCTGAAGCAACTGGGTGAAGACCCATGGCTGGAAATCAGCAAGCGCTACCCAGAAAACACTCGTCTGACTGGTCGCGTAACCAACCTGACTGACTACGGCTGCTTCGTTGAAATCGAAGAAGGCGTTGAAGGTCTGGTACACGTTTCTGAAATGGATTGGACCAACAAGAACATCCACCCATCCAAGGTTGTTAACCTGGGTGACGAAGTTGAAGTTCTGGTTCTGGACATCGATGAAGAGCGTCGTCGTATTTCTCTGGGTCTCAAGCAGTGCAAGACCAACCCATGGGAAGACTTCGCTAACCGTTATGCCAAGGGCGACAAAGTTACCGGTAAGATCAAGTCTATCACTGACTTCGGTATCTTCATCGGTCTGGACGGCGGTATCGACGGTCTGGTTCACCTGTCTGACATCTCTTGGAACGGTAGCGGCGAAGACGCTGTTGGCGAGTACAAGAAAGGCGACGAAATCACTGCAGTGGTTCTGTCTGTTGATCCAGAGCGTGAGCGTATCAGCCTGGGTGTTAAGCAGACTGAAGACGATCCATTCAACGCTTACCTGGCCGACAAGAAGAAAGGTACTATCGTAGTTGGTACTGTTACTGCTGTTGACGCCAAAGGTGTTACTGTTGAGCTGGCTGACACTGTTGAAGGTTACATCCGTGTATCTGACATCAGCCGTGACCGTGTTGAAGATGCATCAAGCGTCTACAATGTAGGTGACAGCGTTGAAGCCAAGTTCATGGGCGTAGATCGCAAGAACCGTGCAATCAGCCTGTCTGTACGTGCTAAAGACGAAGCTGAAGAAAAAGAAGTGATGGCTAACCTGAACAAGCAGGACGACGCTATCATGACTAATGCAATGGCTGAAGCGTTTAAGGCAGCTCGTAAGTAAGTGCCTGTAGTACAGGGGGCTAGCCCCCTGTTAGGTGACTGTGTTTGGCTTGATAATAGGGGTAGCTAGGATGACTAAATCCGAACTGATCGAAAAACTCGCCACTGGGCAGTCGCAACTGTCGGCGAAAGAAGTAGAAGGCGCCATCAAAGAGATGTTGGAGCAAATGGCGAAGACATTGGAAAGCGGTGATCGCATAGAGATCCGTGGCTTTGGCAGCTTTTCACTTCACTATCGTGCACCTCGCACTGGTCGTAATCCCAAGACGGGAACATCAGTCGAGTTGGATGGCAAGTACGTCCCGCACTTTAAGCCAGGCAAAGAACTGCGCGAACGCGTTGACGCTTATAACCGTTAATCGCTGTTGTATTAAAAGCCTCCGAAAGGGGGCTTTTTTATGTCTGGATCTTGGCTAAAGCTGGTCAGCTCAGTCAAATTACTGGATAATCAGAACATTGAAACGCGTTTATGGAGTGCAACGTGAAGTCATTTGTCGCAACCGTACTGGTGGCAATGCTGTTTGTAGTGGCACTGGTATTTGGCTCCCGCAATGAGCAGCTGGTCACCATCAGTTATTTTGTTGCACAGGGAGAGTTCCGCTTGCCTGTAGTGTTGGCCGTGGTATTTCTGGCGGGGTTTATCCTAAGTTGGATCATCGCCTTCTACTACATCATGAAGCTGAAACTGTCATTGCGTAATGCCCGCAAAAAGATCCAGACCTTAACTCAGCAGCAGGGGCAAGACGCCTAGTATGCTCGAACTTCTCTTTCTGTTGCTGCCTATTGCTGCGGCTTACGGTTGGTACATGGGCCGCCGCAGTTTGAGGCAGAAACAGAATTCAGCGCAAAAGAAACTGAGCCGTGACTACTTCACCGGGCTCAATTTTCTGCTCTCCAATGAGTCGGACAAGGCGGTCGATCTCTTTATCAGCATGTTGGATGTCGATGATGAAACCATAGACACTCATCTGTCGCTGGGTTCCTTGTTTCGCAAGCGTGGTGAAGTAGACAGATCCATTCGTATTCACCAAAACCTGATAGCAAGGCCCAATCTCGCCACAGAGCAAAGAGACATGGCGATGATGGAACTGGGCAAGGACTATATGGCCGCCGGGTTCTACGATAGAGCCGAGGAGATATTCCTTAATCTCGTCAGTCAGGACGATCACAGCGAAGAAGCTGAAACCCAACTGATCTCCATTTACCAAATCACCAAAGAGTGGCAGAAAGCGATTGATATCACCAAGCGCTTGCCACGTAAACGACAGCAGGGTCTGAAACCCGTTATCGCTCATTTCTATTGTCAACTGGCCGAGGAAGCCGGCGATGAAGCGGGAAAACTCAAGGGCTTTCAAGCGGCACTCAAGCAAGATTCTCAATGTGGCCGCGCCTTGTTGTCATTGGCCAAGACCTACCTGGATGCCGGGCAATTGCCTCAGGCCAAGCAGATGCTCAACCAACTGATTGACGCTGATGCCGAGCTTTTTGCCGATGCACTCGCTTGTGCCCGCCAGCTCTATCAAGAGCTCAAAGATATCGATGGTTATCGCGAGCTATTGGCTCACGCGATAGATAAGGGCGCCGGTGCCTCGGTTGTGGTGGCATTGGCGCAACGCATGATTGAAGACGGCAACATCAAAGGCGCCGAAGACATGGTGATGGAAGCTCTATATCGCCACCCCACCATGCGGGGGTTCCAGCACCTGATGCAGATGCATATCAAGCAGGCAGAGCAGGGGCAGGCGCGAGATAGCCTGGCGATGCTGGAAAAACTGGTAGAACAACAAATAAGATTCCGTCCAAGTTACCGCTGTCGGGAGTGTGGTTTCCCGGCACACACCCTATATTGGCACTGCCCATCCTGCAAGAGCTGGGGCAGTATCAAGCGGGTGCGTGGCTTGGACGGTGAATAACCCTCAGATAACGGAGTAAAAATGACAGAGACACCTATTGTGGTCGCCTTGGACTTTGATAACAAATTCAAAGCATTGCAACTTATTGATAAGTTGGATCCGTCTATGTGCCGCCTTAAGGTAGGCAAAGAGATGTTTACCCTGTTCGGGCCTCAACTGGTGAAAGAGATCCATGACCGTGGGTTTGATCTGTTTCTTGACCTGAAGTTTCACGACATTCCCAACACAGTGGCCAAGGCGGTCACTGCCGCCGCCGAAATGGGCGTCTGGATGGTGAATGTCCACGCCAGTGGCGGCCTCGCCATGATGGAAGCCGCCCGCCGAGCATTGCTGCCTTACGGGGATAACGCCCCCTTGCTGATTGCCGTTACTGTGCTGACTTCAATGAGCGACGATGAGCTCAAGCTTATTGGTGTTGAAGGCAGTGCTGAAGATCAGGTTCGCAGGCTGGCGCGCCTGACGCAAAAAGCCGGTCTCGATGGTGTGGTCTGCTCGGCCCGTGAGTCCAGTATGCTCAAGGCTGAACTTGGCGCCGATTTCAAACTGGTGACCCCGGGCATTCGTCCGGCGGGCAGTGATGCCGGCGATCAAAAACGCATCATGACCCCGGCTGAAGCGATGGCGGCGGGCTCAGATTATCTGGTCATAGGCCGACCCATTACTCAAGCGGCCGATCCTTTGGCGACACTGCAGGCGATACATCAATCGCTGGCATAAACTTGTGACATACCGGCGACTCGCAGTATGGACCGGAATAACGAATGATCAGTGGATAGGAGAGAAGCTCAATGTTCGATTATCAGGGTAAGTATGTAGTGGTCGTCGGGGGTACCAGCGGCATTAACCTCTGTATCGCCAAGGCGTTCGCAGTTGCCGGTGCCCATGTGGCGGTTGCCAGCCGTAACCCGGAAAAAGTGGCAGCCGCGGTGGCGTTATTGAATGAAGCCAATCCACAAGGTCAACATCTGGGGCTGAGCTTCGATGTCAGGGATTTGCCGGCACTCGAGCAAGGCTTTGCCGTCTTGGCCCAGAGTTTCCCGCATATCGATGTGCTTGTCAGTGGCGCCGCCGGCAATTTCCCCGCCAGCGCCGCCAAGCTCAGTGCCAACGGTTTTAAATCTGTTATGGATATTGATTTGCTGGGCAGTTTTCAGGTGTTGAAGCAAGCCTATCCCATGCTTAAGCGCCCTGGCGCCAGCATTATTCAAATTTCGGCGCCGCAGGCGTATATTGCCATGCCGATGCAGATCCACGTTTGCGCCGCCAAGGCGGGCGTCGATATGTTGACCCGCACCCTGGCTTTGGAATGGGGGCCAGAGGGTATTCGGATAAACTCCCTGGTACCCGGGCCGATTGCCGGTACCGAAGGGTTCAATCGCCTGGCGCCGTCGGCGCAGTTGCAGCAACAGGTGGCCGAGAGTGTGCCGTTAAAACGCAACGGTGAGGGGGAAGACTTGGCCAATGCTGCACTCTTTATGGCATCGCCAATGGCTTCGTATATTACCGGAACCATATTACCGGTTGACGGCGGTTGGTCGCTTGGCGGTGCCAGTGCGGCCATGAGTCAGCTCGGGGCACTGGCAGCAAAGCAAGAATCAAGTAAGTAGCAAGAGAGAGATTATAAAATGGCAAACGCATTACAGGAACAGTTGCTCAAGGCGGGTCTCGCCAGCAAGCAAAAAGTTCGCGATGTCAAAACCCAAAAGAAACGTAACCGCAAGTCCAATATTGATGACGGCTCTGCTGAGCTGAAGGCGCAGATCGCTCAGCAGAAAAAGCAGCAGGCAGAAAAGGACAAGGCACTCAATGAACAACGCTTTGCCGAGGCCACAGAGAAAGGTCTGGTCCGTGGCCTGGTCACCGAAGTTAAGCAAAATGCGGTGGCGCTGCCGAAAGATGGCGAGATCAAGTTCAACTATACCCTGGAGAACAAGATATACCCCTTGTATATCAATGAAAAACTTCAGAGTCAGTTACTCGGTGGCCGCTTGGGGATAGTGCGAATTGAGCAAAGCAGCTATCTGGTGCCTCATAAACTCGCCGAGCGGGTTAATCTGTTGGTGCCGGCTTGGTGTGGCTATTTGTGGCAGGCCGAGAACAACGCCGCGCAAGTAACGGAAGAAGACGACCCTTACGCAGATTATGTCATTCCGGACGATCTTATGTGGTAAGGCGCTTATACCTACCGATTCGGTATAACGCTTGAAAGCCAAAGGCCTCCATAGGGAGGCCTTTGTTGTTTGTGCAGGTTTACCCGTCAGTCACGATACGTTTCACCATAGAAGCTCGCCAGCAGCAAAGCTTTCAGTTCACCTATCAAGGGATACCTGGGATTGGCGCCTGTACACTGATCATCAAAAGCATCTTCAGCCAGTTCATCGAGCTTATCCAGGAAATCGGCTTCTTTGACACCGGCTTCCTGAATCGAGGCCGGGATCCCCAAAGCCAGCTTCAACTGCTCGATTTTGGCTATCAAACGCTCGACTTTTTCGGCGTCACTCAGCCCAGCGTCTGTCAGCTTGAGGTGATCGGCAATGGCGGCATAGCGGCAGAGCGCCTTGGGTCTGTCATACTGGCTGAAGGCGGCTTGCTTGGTAGGCAGGTCGGTGGCGTTGAAACGGATGACATTGCTTATGAGCAGAGCATTGGCCAAACCGTGGGGCAGATGGAATTCGGCACCCAATTTATGGGCCATAGAGTGACATATTCCCAAGAAAGCGTTGGCAAAGGCGATACCGGCAATAGTGGCGCCGTTGTGCACTTTTTCGCGGGCAATCGGCGCTGCAGCGCCTTCTTCATAGGCTTTGGGCAAGTGCTCAACCAGAAGACTCAAGGCCTGCAATGCCTGGCCGTCACTGTACTCGTTGGCCATCACGCTGACATAGGCCTCCAAGGCATGGGTAATGGCATCGATACCACCAAAGGCTGTCAGGGATTTGGGCATATCCATCACCAGGTTGGGATCCACAATCGCCATGTTGGGGGTCAGCTCATAATCGGCGATGGGATATTTGGCACCTGTCTTCTCATCGGTCACCACGGCAAATGGCGTGACTTCAGAGCCGGTTCCTGAAGTGGTGGGGATAGCCACCATCTTGGCCTTGCGCCCAAGTTTGGGGAACTTGTAGATACGCTTGCGAATATCCATGAAGCGCAGCGCCAGATCGGCAAAGTCCACCTGAGGATGTTCATACATTACCCAGATGATCTTGGCGGCGTCCATGGGTGAGCCGCCACCAAGGGCTATGATCACATCCGGTTGGAAGCTCTCGGCCACCTTGGTTCCGGCGCGAACCACAGCCAGGGTAGGATCGGCCTCCACTTCATAAAACACCTCGGTATCCAGCCCCAAGCCTTTGAGGATTTTGATGGTTTCATCGCAGTAGCCGTTATTGAACAGAAACTTGTCTGTCACTATCAAGGCGCGGCGTTTGTCGGCCAACTCTTCCAGTGCTATGGGTAGGCTGCCGCGGCGGAAATAGATGGAGGATGGAAGCTTGTGCCACAACATATTCTCGGCCCTCTTGGCGACGGTTTTTTTGTTGATAAGGTGACTCGGGCCCACATTCTCCGAAATGGAGTTGCCGCCCCAGGAGCCACAGCCCAGGGTGAGGGAGGGCGCCAGTTTGAAGTTATAGAGATCGCCGATCCCGCCTTGAGATGCCGGGGTATTAATCAGAATTCGAGCGGTTTTCATTCGCTCACCGAAACGCTTGACCCGCTGCACCTGGGTATCCTGGTCGGTATAGAGCCCAGAGGTATGGCCGATACCACCGAGCTTCACCAAGGCATCGGCCTTATCCAGCGCCTCGTCAAAGTCTTTGGCGCGGTACATACCAAGCAGCGGCGAAAGCTTTTCATGGGCAAAGGCTTCGGCTTCGGTTATTTCACCCACCTCACCGATCAGTACCTTGGTCCAGCTCGGTACGCTGAAGCCGGCCATTTCGGCAATGCGCGCGGCACTCTGGCCAACAATGGCGGCGTTGAGGGCGCCGTCTTTGAGAATAACCTGTTTCACCGCAAGGCATTCTTCGTCACTGAGCAGATAGCCGCCGTGATGGGCGAAGCGCTCCCGCACCGCCTGATAGATGCTGTCGAGCACTACCACAGCTTGTTCGGAGGCGCACACTACACCGTTATCAAAGGTTTTTGACATCAGGATGGAGGCCACAGCCCGTTTGATATCCGCGGTTTCATCGATAACCACAGGTGTGTTACCTGCGCCGACACCGATAGCCGGTTTCCCGGAAGAGTAGGCGGCCTTCACCATACCCGGGCCGCCGGTGGCCAGTATGAGATTTATCTTTTCGTGGGTCATTAGATGATTGGATAGTGCGACACTGGGTTCATCTATCCAACCTATGATGTCCTCGGGAGCCCCGGCCTTGATGGCGGCATCCAGTACTATTCGGGCGGCCGCGACTGTGGATGCCTTGGCCCTGGGATGTGGGGAGAACACTATGGCATTACGGGTTTTCAGGCTGATAAGCGCCTTGAAGATAGCGGTGGAGGTAGGGTTGGTTGTCGGTACTATGCCGCAGATGATCCCCACGGGTTCGGCGATAGTGATGGTGCCGAAGGTGTCGTCTTCTTCCAGAATGCCGCAGGTCTTTTCATCCTTGTACTTGTTGTAGATATACTCGGAAGCAAAGTGGTTTTTAATCACTTTGTCCTCCAGCACTCCCATGGAGGTTTCGGCGGCGGCCTGTTTCGCCAGCACAATTCTGGCATCGGCGGCAGCCAGCGCTGCAGCGCGAAATATCTTGTCGACTTGCTGCTGACTGAAGCCGGCGAATTTCGCCTGAGCCTGGCTGACTCTTTCCAGTAGCAGATCCAGTTCCTCGGTATTGGTGACTTTCATAATCAGTTTCCCGTAAAAAAATTTAACAAAGACTCATCTTGGTTAAACTCTCTCACATGAAATAAAATTACAACCAAACGGCGTTGCTATCTGTGATCTTGGCCACAGGCATGGCGTTTTATGTAATTCAACAACGTTAGATCTCATCCAGGAGCGAAAAACAACTTTGCATTAGTGTCGACTATACTGCAGCTTTGGCTGCACTGATATTACGAAAATTTATTCGAAGTTGTGACCGAGAATAGAAAATCTCATTTCTGGGGTTTGTTAACTTAAGGTAGAGTATGCACCGTCTCAAGCTACTGTTTCCCGGTGAGTTCCCTACACTGGAAGGATACGAAATTGGATTTGACCCTGTACGTTAAATTTTTCCTCGGACTGGTGGCTATCATCAACCCGGTGGGCCTGTTGCCGGTATTTGTCAGCCTCACCAGTCACCAGACTGAGGCTGAGCGTAATCATACTGCCAAAATATCCAACTTTGCCGTGGTGGTGATCCTCCTGGTTACCACAGTGGCGGGTCAGTATATATTGAATATGTTCAGTATTTCGCTGTCGGCATTCCGAATTGCCGGCGGTACACTGATTGCCATCATCGCCATGTCCATGTTGCAGGGAAAGCTGGGCGAGGTGAAACGCAACCAGGAAGAGGACAGGGAAGCCTCGGCGATGGAATCGGTTGCTGTGGTGCCGCTGGCTTTGCCGCTAATGGCCGGTCCGGGGGCTATCAGCTCAGTCATCGTCTTTGCCGCCGAACATAAAGGCCTGGCCAATCTGCTGGCCATGTCGGTGACTGTGGCCCTGTTTGGTCTGCTCAGCTTTGCATTGTTCAGAATGGCTTCGGTTATCAATAAGCTCCTCGGCAAGACAGGGATTAACGTGATCACCCGTCTGATGGGACTCTTGATGCTATCCATCGGCATAGAGGTGATAGCTGCCGGCTTCAAGGGATTGTTTCCCAACTTACTGGGATAAAATAAAGCGCCCTCGGGCGCTTTATTGTTAGTTGGTTGCGACGATTGTTCATCAGTAATTCTGGCTCAAGTCTATGATGGCACCGCCTTTGGGGCTGAACAGTTGTTGATGCAGCCTGGCGGCAAACTCATCTGTCATTCCCGAGATATAGTCTGCTATCACTCTGTGGCTGTTTTCCCCCCTGCAGTTGGCCTGCTGCCAGCGTGATTGGGTATTGTGGGGCAGGAGCCTCAGAGGATCCGAGGCAAAGGCTTCAAACAGCTCCATCACTATCTGTTGGCCCTTGTACTCCAGCATCTGGATCTCGGGCTTACGCACCACATATTTGAGGACAAACTGTTTCAGCAGCTCCAGCAGCTCGGCAAAGGCGGGTTCCAACTTGGCATTGAATCTGAGCAAGGGTTCGGCAAAGTCCGGGTTCTCGTCGATTTTGATGGCGGTTACCAGCGCATTGACCAGGGTCCCTATGGCATCCTTACGCAAGTGATGTTTGCGGGAAAACAGCTTGAGCTCAATATTCCCGAGCTGGCTTTGGATCCACTCATCTTCAATGGCCTGTAGCGGAGCACGCATATCCTCTTGCCAATTCGCGCCGGTGACTATCCCCATTACTATGGCATCTTCGAGATCGTGCACCGCATAGGCGATATCATCGGCCAGCTCCATAATGGTGCAGTCGAACGACTTGAAGTGAGTGCGTCGGTGCAGCCCTTCCCCCGGGCTGTAATGACTGAGAAAGCTCTGCTTGTCTTTACTGTCCAGCGGCTCAAGTACCCAATCGAGGATAGCTTCATCATCATCGAAAACCCCTTTCACCGGCGGCCATTGGCTCGGCCTTAACTGACGATAGTGACTCAGTTCCGGCTGAGGTCTATCCACTTTCAGTGTGCGTACCGGAGCCGGGTATTTGAGTACACCGAGCAGGGTGCGCCGGGTCAGGTTCATGCCAAAGTGTTCGGTATAGGGTTCGAGCCGGGTAAGGATTCTGAAGGTTTGGCCATTGCCTTCAAAGCCGCCGTGCTCACGCATCATGTAGTTGAGCGCCACCTCGCCGCCATGGCCGTAGGGTGGGTGACCTATATCATGGGCCAGGCATAGGGCTTCGAGCAGACTCATGGAGTCGAGCAAAAAGGCCATTTCGGGATAGTGCTGCTTCAACTGGGCGGCAATGCCCGTGCCTATTTGCGAGACTTCCAGTGAGTGGGTCAGGCGGGTGCGGTAAAAGTCGTTCATGCCCACCCCAAGCACCTGAGTCTTGGCCTGTAAGCGCCGAAAGGCGGCAGAGTGTAGAATTCTGGCTCTGTCTCTCTGATAGGGACTGCGATTATCGTCTCGGCGCTGACTGTTATTGGGCTCGCGCCTGGCTTGCCAGTGGGCTTGGCTCATAATCTCTCCTGCTAGAGCAGTTGATTGATTTCATCCAGATCCAGGGTGAAACTGGGAATAAAATGCTCGCGAAAATACGCCACTGCCGGGTCGGGGTTGGCATTCAGCATGGTTTCGAGTCGCTTGCGAGCACTGTTGAACTCGTTGTTTCCGGCGCGTTTTTCTTCGAGACACTTGAGATAAGCGCACAGCGTATCGGCGGACTTAACCAACTTGCGATGGCTGAGCTCGGCGCTATCACTGATAAACAGAGAGCGGTAATCATCACGAAACTCTTCAGGCACCATCTCCAGCAGCCTGGCTTCGGCTATGGCTTCAATCTTCTTGTATTCGGCCTCTATCTCGGCATTGAAGTATTTGACCGGGGTGGGCAGATCGCCGGTAAGAATTTCGCCGGCATCGTGAAAGATGGCCAGGGTCGCGGCGCGATCGGGCGAATATTGGCCATTGAACTTACGGTTACTGATGATGGCCAGCGCATGGGCCACCATGGCAACCTGCAATGAATGTTCCTGCACATTCTCGGGGCGGACGTTATACATCAAAGGCCAACGCTGAATTAACTTCATCCTGGCCAGGTGGGCAAAAAGGTGACTCATACAACTTCCTTTGGTAGCTAAGTTTTTTGCTCGTTTCCCTTACTTTACCTCAGTGGTTAAAGGCTGTCAGTGCCGGGCGGGGATAAAAAAGCCGCCTCGATGGGCGGCTGGCATTGTGTTATTGGCGGTAGTACTCAAGGAAGTCACCGAAGGCGAGCAGGGCCCGTTGTAAGTCTTCCTTATGAGGCAGGAACACCACTCGCAGGTGATCCGGCTCCGGCCAGTTAAAGGCGGTGCCCTGTACCAAGAGAATTTTCTTCTCTTTCAGTAGATCCAACACCAGGCGCTCATCGTCCCTGAGACCGAAACGCTTGCTGTCGATGCGGGGGAATGCATACATGGCGCCCTTGGGTTTCACCACACTCACACCGGGAATTTGATTGAGCAGCTCATAACAGATATCCCGCTGCTGAGTCAGGCGGCCATCGATGGCGGTAAGCTCATTGATACTCTGATAACCCCCCAATGCGGTTTGAATCGCATGCTGATTGGGCACGTTGGCGCAAAGGCGCATAGAGGAGAGCATCTCCAGCCCTTCAATATAGCTGCGCGCCGCCTTGAGGTTGCCGGATAGCATCATCCAACCGACCCGGAAACCAGCAGCCCTATAGGCTTTGGAAAGTCCATTAAACGTCACGGTGAGAATATCGTCCGACAGGCTGCAGGCCGGGATATGCACAGCGCCATCGTAAAGAATTTTGTCATAGATCTCATCGGCAAACAGTATGATGGAGTGCTGCCGACACAGCTCAACAATCTCCAGCAACAGCTCGCGACTGTATACGGCCCCGGTTGGATTGTTGGGGTTGATAATCACAATTCCGCGGGTTCTTGGGCCAATCTTGCTCTTGATATCCTCAAGGTCGGGAAACCAGTCGGCCGCTTCATCGCAGCGATAGTGGCGCGCCTTGCCGCCGGCCAGGTTAACCGCCGCGGTCCACAGTGGATAGTCAGGGGAGGGAACCAACACCTCATCATCGGTATTGAGTAGCCCCTGCATGGCCATCACAATCAATTCGGAAACACCATTACCTATATAGATATCTTCGATATCGACACCGAAGATCCCCTGGGACTGGTAATGCTGCACTATCGCCTTGCGGGCAGAGAACAAACCTTTGGACTCACAATACCCTTGGGCCGATGGCAGGTTGAGGATAACGTCACGAACTATCTCTTCCGGGGCTTCAAAGCCAAAGGGGGCCGGGTTACCTATATTGAGCTTAAGAATACGATGACCTTCATCCTCCAACCGACGCGCTTCTTTATGTACCGGCCCTCGAATATCGTAACAAACACTGTCGAGCTTATTGGATTTGATGATTGGCCGCATTACTACCTCGAAACTGGCTGATATGAAAGAGTTTAACCTTCGGCACAATACCTAATTTCAAGCGCCTTAGAAAGAGGGGTAAAGCCAAATTTTGTATTTGCGGTAGAATTTTCATCTTTAAAAGCAAAAAAATACGCATAATAAAAAGATAAAAACTCTGCGTTTATTGTAAAATTACGTTTTAAAAACTGAACTGACTGCTAAACAATAGCAGTTATCACAAAGTGACCTTAGGCTTCTTTGAAATAAAAAGGCAGTTTAACTGAATGCTTATATGCAAATGCATGCAAAAAAGCATAAAAACGACATGTAAAACCCTTTGAATCATATGATGTTTTTTTTGGAATCGCCCACAAGGTCAAAATTTGCGCTGACTGACTCAATTTATGGTTGACTCATATCCAGTTGCGCATTATTTTCTGCGCGATGTTTTTAGCAAGGCTCCAACAAAAGCGACCAGTTGTTACTGTCCGTCTGGCGGAAAGCCGTAAATAAAGCAGTTGTTTTGGTGGTGTCTTCAACGCCCCACATGACTTTATAAGGCCGCAAGGCCATCTTTTTGAGGACCTAAGTGCATGTCTGAGCCGACAGCGTTAAGTCTTGTTCCCCCCATAGTTGTATTGGTGCTGGCCATTTGGCTGCGTCGTCCCATCCTGGCCTTAATCATAGGTGCCGTCAGCGGGCTATTGCTTCTTGACCCCAGTCAGGTGCTGAACAGCTTTGCCGATATCTCTCTCAAGGTGATGGCCGATGAGACCATAGGTTGGTTAATCCTGGTGTGTGGCAGTTTCGGTGCCCTGATAGCCTTACTGGTGCGCACAGGTGGCGCCTTGGCCTTTGGCCGTAAAGCGCTCAAACTCGCCAAAGGGCCACGCTCATCTCTGCTGATGACCTTTGTACTAGGCCTGGTGATCTTTATTGATGATTACCTGAATGCACTCACAGTAGGCGAAACCATGAAACGGGTTACAGACAGGTTCAAGATTTCCCGTGAGATGCTGGCCTATGTGGTTGACTCCACCGCAGCGCCGGTATGTGTGTTGGTGCCGCTATCCACCTGGGCGGTGTTTTTCGGCGGACTTTTGGTCAACAACGGTGTGGCCGCCGAAGGCGAGGGGATCCAAATTTATATGCAGGCGATCCCCTATATGTTTTACGCCTGGTTGGCGGTTGCCATGGTGCTGCTGGTCATCCTTGGCATAGTACCGGCAATAGGACCAATGAAAAAGGCGCAGCTCGCAGCGGCGGCCGGCAATCCGGCCAAAGAGCAGATAGATCTGGATGAAGTTCAGACTTCAGATGAATACGCCGTGCGCGCCATGGAGGAGGAGTTTGAGCAGGCCGACAAGCAAGGTAAGCTGCATAACTTCCTGGTGCCAATTTTGCTGTTGGTTGGTTTTACCGTTTACTTTGATATCGATGTTTGGAAAGGCTTGTTGGCAACACTGGTGATTACCCTGCCATATTACGCGGTGCAGCGTTTGATGCCCTTATCCGAGATGATGGATCAGATGATAGATGGCTTCAAGAGCATGCTGCCGGCCATAGGCACGGTTATCGCCGCCTTTGTGTTTAAGGATGTTTGCGACCAACTGCTGCTGCCTCAATATGTGATTGAGTCCCTGAGTCCCTTTATGACGCCAAAACTCTTGCCTGCAGTGGTGTTTGTGGCCATGGCGATTCTGGCCTTTGCCACCGGGTCCAGCTGGGGGATTTTTGCGGTGACCATTCCTATTGTAATGCCGCTGGCTCAATCTGTGGGGGCTGATATTCCGCTGGTGATAGGTGCTTTGCTGTCGGCTTCATCTTTTGGTAGCCAGGCTTGCTTCTACTCGGACTCCACCGTTCTGGCGGCGCAAGGGTCGGGCTGTAACCTGGTAAGCCATGCGGTGACCCAGTTACCCTATGCCTTGATAGCGGCAGTACTTACCTTTATTGGCTTTATCATAGTTGCCTGATTAGTAGCATGATTAATTGAATGACGGCTGTTTCAAAGCCTGAGCCTACCAAAAATCCCCGAGGTTATGCAGCGGGGATTTTTTTCAACGGTTGCCGCAAGAAGCCATCAATAAAAGCGGATGCAAAAGGTTCAATAGCTCGACATATCAAACGCTTCTGGGCAGTATTGTGAATAACGATACAGGGAATTTGCCTTCTATGGTGTTTGTAAGTGAGTACCACAAGACTTAAGGACAGAGCTGCATGCATATATTCTTTGCCATTACTGCACTACTGTTATTACTCATAACACCTCTAAGCAGTAACAAGAGCCGTTGGTTTACCCCATCACCTCGCCAGGCTATGGCTTTTATCAGCGTTCTTTGGCTAATTGTCTGGGGCTGCTCTGCAATTTTCAAAACTATACTTCCCGATGCTTCAGGCTCAGGTGTGATAAGTGCTATTGCAGGCTTGGTACTGGTTATTTTGCTTATTTTTGCCGGTATCTTAATGATCACCCGGATGGATGGAAAACACAGTGCCAAACGAAGTGCGGCACTTAAGGTTTTTCGCGCCAAACAGCGGCAAGATTATGGTCAAACCCCTTTGATTGAACATTTTAATGTTACTCAAAACCAGGATACTGCAGGTCAGCTCATCTCCTTAAACGCGGAGATCGTTTTTAAACGCGATCCCTTAATTGAAGACCACAACATTAAGATAATTGTCTTTGTGGATACCAATAGCCAGACTCAAGGGGCTTCCCTTTATGAAAATGTACTCTTCTCATCCCGCATGGCACTCCAGTGCCAGTCGGAAAGTTCACTCGTCTACCAAGTGGAGATAGAGGCTGCAGAGATAAGGAACGAGCTGAACCGAATAAGAGGCAGGTTGAAAGACTGTTCAAATGAAGAGTTAACGGGGAAGGATGAGAGTGATATCAAACTCGACTACTCTGTGTATGTAATCGGTCCTGATTATATTACGGAGCTAGCTGAGAAACCCGGTATATGCTTTACCTCTTTGTCTGATGAGGCGCTCGCTTTGCGGGACTATTATCCGGGAGGCTCCCCCTATGAAGCAGCTTACCCTGCCTTATCGAATGAGAAGTTAATGCTCAATACCCGTTTACGACTGACAAACCAATAACAAGATGTGTTTTTTACGGTACAAAAAAGCCAGCAACGATGCTGGCTTTTACAAAGGAGGGCGATTTAATTAAACGCGCTTCTTGAATTCACCGGTGCGGGTATCGATTTCAATCTTGTCGCCTTCTTTAACGAAGTCGGCAACCATCACCTTCAGATCTGTACCTACGATAGAAGCAGGCTTCATTACCTTACCTGAGGTATCACCACGGGCGGCAGGTTCAGTGTAACCTACTTCGCGAATGATAGTGGTAGGCAGTTCTACAGAGATGGCTTTGCCTTCGTAGAAAGTGACCTGACAGATCTCTTCCATTCCATCAACTATGTAGTTGATGGCATCACCCATGTTTTCGGCTTCAACGTCATACTGGTTGAAGTCTGAGTCCATAAAGACATACATAGGATCAGCAAAGTAAGAGTAGGTGCACTCCAGGCGCTCGAGCTGAATATCTTCCAGCTTGTCGTCAGCCTTGAATACAGTTTCAGTGCCGGAACCTTGCAGCAGGTTCTTCAGCTTCATCTTTACCACAGCAGCGTTACGGCCGGATTTGTTGAACTCGGTCTTGAGTACAACCATAGGGTTGCCGTCAACCATGATAACGTTACCTGCGCGGACTTCCTGAGCAGTCTTCATTACGTATGTTCCTATATAAGCGGTTTTTCAATTCAGCGCAGAATCTTAGCGGGTTTTGGCCATTAGCACTAGCCTGTTTGCCAGATCTGCTTCATTTATTGCTTCAGCCGGCCATTTTTTTGCGTGTTGCATCAATGTCGGCATGGCAGAATTCAGTGCCAGCCAGCTTTGGCTGGCTTGGGCTCCCTGGTCGCAGTTGAACGCGGTATTCAGCGTTCGCCAGGTTTGGGCGACAAGGGGAGGCAGATTATCGCAGTATCGTGCCATAAAAGCATCCAATTTTACCAGATGTGCTTGTTCTTCCTGCTGATAGATATGCCAGATAAAAGGTTTGCCAGCCCACTGAGCTCTTAAAAAAGAGTCTTCCCCGCGAACTATGTTGAAATCGCAACTCCACAACAGCCGATCATAGCCATCTTGATCTGTCATCGGCAGGACTTGCACCTTGAGTGCGCCGCGACTGAAACTCTGGCCTGCTTGCCAACTGACAGGATCTTGCCAGTCGACTTTGGGTCCTGAATCCTGGTTAAATTGCTCAAGCAAAGGCGCGATACAACCTAAGCTGCGCCCCTTGGGGACTAACAGTTGTACCCGCCGCTCACTTTGCTGCCAAAGTTCCAGCAACGCCGGCAAGGCTTGGGTCTCGTAGCTGAACAGGCTAATGAGGTAATCATCAGTGCCAATATCACTAAGCCCCATCTTTGCCAAGTGTGCCATGGCGTGTTCAGGCTTTGCTTGCCAGGCATCACGCTCGCTAAACAGCGACTGCTCGCAGATGAGTCCGCCTGACTTTGGGGTAAAGCCCGGAAAGAAAAAGGTCTTCTTGACCCCTTTGAGCGCCGGCGAACTGAGACCGTGGCAATCATCTATCCAACTCTCGGCGCTGAGATAATCCAGATTTATCCATTTCGGTGCCTTGGCAAGCTCAGGCAGGCTTGTCAGCACTTCCGAGGGCAAGTCGCAAGCAAAGGCTTCTATCAATACTTCGCCCGGTTGCCAGGCTCGGGGTAGGGGAGACAGCCAATGGATGACTTCAACACCACCAAAGTGTTGACTGACAAGGGCCGGGTTTAACTCGGGTAAAATGTGCGTAAAGCTGTTGAGGTCATCGACCCACAAACGTACCTTAATGCCATATTCGCCGGCCAGCTGCCGCGCCAGGCGCCAGGTAACGCCTATGTCGCCATAGTTGTCCACCACAGTACAGAAGATATCCCAATGACGCAGATTATCGGCTTGCATCTTGTTTCTGTTTCCTGATAATAGCCAATAAAAAGGCGGCCATATAGGCCGCCGGAGAGTTACCGGGGAGCGAATATCAGTCTTCCAGCTCGGCCAGACACATCTCTTCGTAAATCTGTTTAACCCAGGCGTCGACACGCTCTTCGGTCAATTCGGGCTGGCGGTCTTCATCTATACCCAGACCAACAAAATGCTTGTCGTCAACCAGCCCTTTAGAGGCTTCGAAGTTGTAGCTGTCAGTCGGCCAATGGCCAATGACTATTGCGCCGCGCTCTTCAACGATATCTCGGACCATACCCATGGCATCGAGGAAGTACTCGGCATAGTCTTCCTGATCGCCGCAACCGAAAATGGCCACCAGCTTATCGGTAAAATCAATCTGCTCCAGCTCAGGGAAGAAGTCATCCCAGTCACATTGAGCTTCACCATAGTACCAGGTTGGGATCCCGAAGATCAGCAGGTCGTATTCGGCGATCTGCTCTTTGGTGCTCTTGGCGATATCCTTCACCTCAACCATCTTCTTGCCCAGTTTCTTCTGGATCATCTTGGCTACAGCTTCGGTGTTACCTGTATCGCTACCGAAAAAAAGACCTACAGTTGCCATTGTCTTTCCTTTAATGTCTAGTTCGCTATTTACTTCGATCTTTCCTGACAGGGGCTAACCTAGCTGCTCCTGAAGGATCAATTCTATTAACTGGCTGCGGCTGATGTTACTGGCCAAAGCCTTCTCATTCAAGGCGTCATATAAATCTTGTGACACTTTTAACTCTATTCGTTTCAGACCCTTCGCCCGATCCCGCATGATCTGGTTACGTTTATTCACCTTGAGCTGCTGCTCGCGGGGCAGAGGATTGCTTCTGGGCCGTCCGCGGCGCTTTTCAGTGGCAAAAAGGTCTATGGTTGTTCTATCTGTTGCTTCTTTTGCCATTTGAAATCTGATGTTTAACCTATACCTGAGCCTTCCCAGGTCATTTGAATTATCCCCTTGGCAACAAAGCCTGCACAGCCAAGGAAGAGTACCAACCAAACAATGAAGCGACCAAACTTGGGTACGTTACCCTGATTGAGTACATCCCTGATGGCCATACCGATAAAAAAGAAAATTGCTGCGAAAAACAGATCCAGTCCAACGGCTTCTATCTGTTGCATATACTGGTTCAACACGCTGCAGCCTCCCGGTGTTCCCTAGCCAAAAAGAGGCGCGAATATAGCATATTGGTTCAGGGGCTGCTACCGCATTTACCCTCAGCAAGGGCTTGGATATTAATCGTTACTGTCAATGAAGTCGGACACTATACGGTTGAATATCGCCGGTTTCTGGGCGTGTAGCCAATGCCCGCACCCCTCCAGGGTCTTGGCTTTGACCTTAGGAAACTGAGCCACAATCTCTTCTTTGTAAGCGGCGGTCACATAGTTTGACTCGCTGCCCCGGATCATCAAGGTGGGCCCTTGATAGCTAAGTTGGCCACCGCAGCGCTCAGGGCCATTATGCCAACCTATGATAGCCGGATAACTGTCAATCAGCCCTGGCAGATTCATCTTCCACTCAAAGCCGGATTCGCCGCGGCGCAGGCTCTTGAGCAAAAACTGCGCCGTCGCCTCATCGATCTCATGATTCAAAAGATGTGCCAGCGCCTGACGTCTGTCTTTAATATCCAAAGGCATGCTGCTTAGGCCGGCAAACACTTTTTCATGTCTCGGCGAGTAGGCCACAGGCGCGATATCGGCGGCGGTCAATGACTGTACCCGCTGCGGATAAGCCAGCGCGGTGGCCATAGCAATCTTACCGCCCATGGAATGGCCCACCAGATGCACCTTGTCTATAGCCAGTTCATCAAGCAGAGACACAAGCGCTTTTGCAAGCCCAGGATAGTCCATTTGCGGCCAATGTTCGCTCTGACCATGATTGGGGCAGTCTATCCTTATTACCCGATGATTTTGCTCAAGCAGAGCCCCGAGTGATTTGAGATTGTCCAAATCACCGAATAAGCCATGGATCAGCAACACCGGACTACCGCTTCCGGTCGAAACAAAGTGCATACAGCCCCCTCACAGTGAGTTTGTTGCCAGTATTTCAGCAGGGGGCAAATTCTGCGACAAAGGTCAGTATTTGACAAGGATGGATGCGGATTTAACACTGGCTTTGACTGCTTTTTCAACAAATTGGCTGTGCAAGTCATAGGTTTGTAACTCTATTCTCGCATTTTGATGGATTGAGCCTTCCACCGCTGGCGAGTTATGGCATACTTTGAGCCAAATCGCAGCCGCGCCCCAGATGTGCTTTGATGGCAATGTCATGGCGGCTGCATAGAACAAGTTGAAACTAAAGGAATCGGGCCATGAAATATATTGAGGTGGATGAGGAACTGTATCGCTTTATTGCCGGGAAAACCGAAAGGATAGGCGAAAGCGCATCGGATATTCTTCGTCGACTGCTGGGCTTGGATGTGACAGCCGTTGAACCCAAGGCACCGGTTGAACTCAGCCAGCCAAGCATGGAGCAGGGTTATCGTCCCAATACATTACCCGAGGCCGAGTCAACCCTGGACTTTGACAACCTGTTTAGCAGTGCGGCTATCGAAGCCCAAAAGGGGGCTGTTGGACGTTTTCTGTTTGCCCTCGAATGTCTCTATAACCAGGATCAGCAAGGATTTGAGCAGGTACTGCAGGTTCAGGGGCGTGATCGCCTCTATTTTGCTACCTCGAAGGAAGCCTTGCTTAAGGCCAGTAAATCGGCCAACCCCAAAGAAGTCGGCAGCAGTGGTTTTTGGGTAACCACCAATAACAACACTGCCAAGAAGCACACCATTTTGTCTGAAGTGTTGGAAAAGATGGGCTGCGACGGCGACAAGGCCAAAGAGATAGCCGATAAGGCACTGCCACTTAAGGCATAAATCTTTATTCCAACATCCGCCATCAAGGAGCACTATTTTGGCTATTCATGAGCGGGCCGGTAAAAGGGCCATGCAGAAGGATCTGGTTAATATTCCGCGGCTGATGAGCCATTATTACCGAATTGTCCCCAACTGTGATGACCCGGCCCAAAGGGTGTGTTTTGGCACCTCGGGGCACAGGGGCAGTTCCTTCAGCGGCAGCTTCAATCAAAACCATATCTGGGCCATTACCCAGGCAGTGGTAGATTACCGCCAATCCCAGGGGATTGAGGGTTCACTCTATCTGGGCATGGACACCCATGCCTTATCTGAAGCGGCTTATATTTCGGCCATCGAAGTCTTGCTGGCCAACAATGTAAAGTTGGTGGTGCAAGAGAGCCAGGGCTTTACGCCTACGCCTGTCATTTCCCATGCCATAGTTAGCGCAAACCGAAATGCCGCCGAGCTCAGCGATGGCATTATTATTACCCCGTCCCACAATCCACCTCAGGATGGCGGAATTAAGTACAATCCGCCCCATGGTGGGCCGGCAGAAGGTGAGATTACTGCCTGGATTGAGCAGCGAGCCAATGACTATCTCAAGGCACAGCTGGAAGGGGTCAGGAAACTCAACTACGGCGTAGCCGTCAGTATCGGACTCATCAAGGAAACCGATCTTATAGAGCCCTATGTTGCCGATCTCGCCTCTGTAGTAAATATGCAAGCCATCAAAGATGCCGGCGTTCGCATAGGTGTCGACCCTCTGGGCGGCTCAGGCATCCATTACTGGCCACATATTGTCCGCCGTTATGGCGTGAATATCACAGTGGTCAACGACCGGGTCGATCCCAGCTTCGGCTTTATGCCACTGGATAAAGACGGCAAAATCCGCATGGACTGCTCATCGCCTTTTGCCATGGCAGGCCTGCTTAAGCACATGGATGAGTTCGATATCTGCCTTGGGAATGATCCCGACTACGACAGACACGGGATAGTCTGCCCAGAGACAGGTTTGATGGACCCCAACCACTTTTTGGCGGTGGCGATAGATTACCTGCTGGAGCACAGACCCGACTGGCCGCAGACGCTGCAAATTGGCAAGACCTTGGTTTCCAGTGGCATGATAGACAAGATAGTTGCCTCACACGGTCGCAAGCTTTGTGAAGTGCCGGTTGGTTTCAAGTGGTTTGTCAGTGGTTTGAGTGAAGCCAGCCTGGCCTTTGGCGGCGAAGAAAGCGCCGGCGCCGCCTTCCTTCGACGTGACGGCACAACCTGGTGCACGGACAAAGACGGTTTTATTCTCGGGCTGCTGGCCGCTGAAATCCTCGCCGTAACCGGCAAAAACCCAGCCGAGCGTTATGCAGAACTGGCTGCGATACACGGTCATTGCTTCTACAAACGGATAGACAGCCCCATCAATGCCAAGCAAAAGGCGCGCTTTGCCACCCTCAATGCAGATACCCTGGGGGCAGAGACTTTGGCCGGAGACAAGGTTGAGGCGGTACTGACCAAGGCCCCCGGCAATGATGGTGCCATTGGCGGTATTAAGGTGCTAACCGACAACGGCTGGTTTGCCGCCAGACCTTCAGGTACTGAGGCACTCTATAAAATTTACGCCGAAAGCTTTGTCAGCGAGCAGCATCTGCAGCAGATACTGGAACAGGCGAGAGCTCTGATAACCAGCGCCCTAAAAGGCACGCCGAACTGAGCTTAAGAGATTGCCAATTCAGTAAAAAAGCGCAGCCGTGAACACAGTTGCGCTTTTTTATTCCCGGGGTTCAATATTCAAGATGGCAACTGGGCAAGTTATTCTTCTGGATATAATCCTGATGATATTCTTCCGCACGATGAAACTGTTTCACTGGAACAATTTCCGTCACTATGTGCCGCTGACCCCACTTACCACTACGAGCCAACGCCAGTTTTGAGGCCTCAGCCTGCTCCTTCTGCTCTTTGCTATGAAAAAAAATCACGCTCCGATACTGGGTGCCGATATCACCACCTTGGCGATTGAGACTGGTGGGGTTGTGATTGCTCCAGAAAACTTGCAGCAGCTCGGTAAATGAAACCTGGGCTTCATCGAACTCCACCTGAACCACTTCGGCATGGCCGCTGTTTCCCTGTTTTACCTCTTCATAGCGTTTGATTCTATCATCACCGCCCATATAACCACTGGTGGCGTTTAATACCCCGGGCACTTGACGAAAGAAATACTCCACCCCCCAAAAACAACCGCCACCGAATGTTGCTACCGCCATTGAATTTACCTCTAGATGTCCAGATGGCCAAAATTATGCGTGATAAGTTTTTCCGGCGCAAGTGGTGTATTTGTTGGAGTGGCTTTTTTGCTCCTTAGTTAGATAAGAACTATCTGAAACCAGTTCGCAAGCCTGGCATTGGATAGCTTTGGTCACATCACCAATTTAATAAGCTGTGGTACTATGAAACCTTGCTCTCTGGCGCTGGTCTCAACAAGCAAACGCATTGCAACAAGTTCCCAGGAGACAGCGTTAATGGAAACAACAGCCAAATCGGCAATAAGAAGGAGTATTTCGTGTTACAAGCCCTGAAGGATAATCCTGACTTCCTGTCATTGACTCTGAATAACCCCAATTCATTGGAGAGTATTAGTGGTACGCTTGGCGACCACACCCGGATAGCGATTTGGGACACAGGAGTCTTGCTGTTTGAACCTCTGGACAACCAGAGTGATAAAGATATCGTGCTGTCATCCGGGGTACACGGCAATGAAACTGCACCTATCGAACTGTGTAATGGCATTATCAAGTCGCTGTTAAAGCAAGAAATACGGGTAGGGCAGCGAGTACTGTTCATGTTCGGTAACCCGGCGGCAATTAACCGTGGCACTCGTATTGTCGATGAAAACCTCAACCGGCTGTTCAGTGGCGAGCATTCAAATCCCCCCGGGCTGGTGAACCCGGAGCGGATCCGCGCCAAGAAGCTGGAAACTTATGTCACACGTTTCTTCGAAGACGCACCACAAGGGGCAAGACAGAGGATCCATTACGATCTGCACACCGCCATTCGGGGCTCCAAGCATGAAAAGTTTGCCATCTATCCCTATCGACCGGGTAAGGCTTACAGCCGTGAACAATTGATGTTTCTGGAGGCGGCCGGAGTCGATACCGTGTTGCTGCATCACGAACCCACAACCACTTTCAGCTATTTCTCGTCAAATCAGTTTGGCGCCGACGCCTTTACCATTGAACTTGGCAAGGTTTACCCCATGGGACAAAACGATATGACACGTTTTATCGCCACCCGGGAGATGCTGAGCCGTTTGATCTGCAAGCAATCGCTGGAACTTGAGGATCAGGCGCTTGAGCGGGTCAATATCTATCAGGTCTGTAGGGTCATCAATAAGCAGGCCGACGACTTTGAATTTACCTTCGCCAGCGATGTGGAAAACTTCACAGCTTTCCCCAAGGGATATGTGCTGGCGCGGGAAGCGGGCCGGGATATTCGAGTAGAGCAGGACTCGGAAGCCGTGGTGTTTCCCAACGCCAAGGTGCCCATTGGCCAACGTACAGTGATCTGCCTGGTTCAGGCCACAGAGGTGCCATTGGCCTGAATTGTAAACCAATATATACGCGCCGATCCCATGCTAGTTGGCAAAGCACCCAAGGCGGGAGTTGCTTGCTAGTTTACGTTAACGTAATGTTCGAGGCGCGTACTGAAAAAATCGGTAGGGCCGGTTTCGAGCCGGACAAACCCAGAGATAACAAGAGCACACTATGAGCAACGCAACAAATATGAATGAGACGGTGCATCGGGTGAGTTTTTTGAACAAGGACTCGCTGCATATCCCTGTACTCAAAATACTTCAGGCCGACGGCACCACCTATGAAGAGGCAGTATTGCCCGTCATAGATGAAGCCCTGTCACGCAAGATATTCGATACCTGTGTCTTTACCCGTGTCCTGGACGAACGTATGTTGGGCGCCCAGCGTCAGGGAAGGATCAGTTTTTACATGACCTGTATCGGTGAAGAAGCCGCTGTTATCGGCAGTGCCGCCGCGCTGGATGACAAGGATGTGATCCTTGCTCAGTACCGCGAACATGCCGCATTGCGTTATCGCGGCTTTACCACTGAGCAGTTTATGAACCAGATGTTCAGCAATGAGAAAGATCTGGGCAAAGGCCGGCAGATGCCTATTCACTATGGCAGCCGTGAACTCAACTATCAAACCATCTCTTCACCGCTGGCGACTCAGATCCCGCAGGCATCAGGCGTAGGTTACTCGCTGAAGATGCAGGGCAAGCGTAATGTCGCTATCTGTTACTTCGGTGAAGGTGCCGCCTCTGAAGGTGATTTCCATGCCGGTCTTAATATGGCCGCAGTTCACAAAGCGCCGGTCATCTTCTTCTGCCGCAACAACGGCTACGCCATCTCAACCCCTACGGAAGAGCAGTACGCCGGTAACGGCATAGCCAGCCGCGGCGTTGGTTATGGCATGCACACCATCAGAGTCGATGGTAACGATATGCTGGCGGTTCTGGCCGCAACTCAGCAAGCCAGAGCCTACGCGCTTGAAAACAACGCGCCTGTGCTGATTGAAGCCATGACCTACCGCCTGGGTGCCCACTCATCTTCCGACGACCCATCCGGTTATCGCTCCAAAGAGGAGGAAGCCAAGTGGCAACAGCACGACCCTGTGAAACGCTTCAAGTTGTGGCTTATCAACAAAGGCTGGCTCAAGGAAAGCGACGAGACCGAGCTGTATGAGAAGTATCGCGAGGAAGTGCTGGCCGCGGTAAAAGTGGCCGAAAAGGTTCCGGCACCAGCCATAGACGCCATCATAGAAGACGTTTTTGATCAGCCGACAGCGGCGCTCAAGCAGCAATTAACCGAGCTTAAGGCCCACGTTGCCAAGTATCCGAAAGCCTATCCTAAAACAGCAGGGAGATCATAAGCGTGGCACAGATGAATATGTTACAGGCCATCAATAATGCCCTGACCATAGCGATGGAAGCCGACGAAAAAATGCTGGTTTTCGGTGAAGACGTAGGCCATTTCGGCGGTGTGTTCCGGGCAACTTCCGGTTTGCAGGAAAAGTTTGGCCGTGAGCGCTGTTTCAATACTCCACTTACAGAGCAGGGGATTGCCGGCTTTGCCAACGGCCTGGCTTCCAACGGCATGACGCCGGTAGCGGAAATCCAGTTTGCCGACTACATCTTCCCGGCGTTCGATCAAATCGTCAACGAAGCGGCCAAGTTCAGATACCGCAGCGGCAACGAGTTTGATGTCGGCGGCCTGACCTTCAGAACCCCCTATGGCGGCGGCATTGCCGGCGGTCATTACCACTCCCAGTCACCGGAAGCCTACTTTACCCAAACACCCGGTCTTAAGGTGGTGGTTCCCCGTAACCCATACCAAGCCAAGGGTTTGCTGCTGGCCTCCATTCGCGATAAGAACCCAGTGGTCTTCTTCGAGCCCAAGCGCCTGTACCGCGCCTCTGTCGGCGATGTGCCGGAAGGCGATTATCAACTGGAGCTGGGTAAAGCCGAAGTGGTTCGTGAAGGTAAAGATATTACTCTGCTTGCCTGGGGCGCGCAGATGGAAATCATAGAGAAAGCAGCCGATATGGCCAAAGAGGAAGGTATTGACTGTGAAGTCATCGACCTTCGTACTCTCGCGCCTTGGGATGTGGAAACCGTGGCCGAGTCGGTGAAAAAGACCGGCAGATTGCTCATCAACCACGAAGCGCCGCTGACCGGTGGTTTTGCCGGTGAAATTGCCGCTACCATCCAACAGGAATGTTTCCTGTACCTGGAGTCGCCCATCAGCCGGGTCTGTGGTCTGGATACGCCATATCCATTGATCCACGAAAAAGAATATATGCCGGATGCGCTTAAAACCTTTGAAGCCATCAAGGCCTCGGTGAATTTCTAGGAGAGCCAGGATGATTAAAGATTTTATTTTGCCCGACATAGGCGAAGGTGTTGTCGAGTGTGAACTGGTGGAATGGTTGGTGACTGAGGGCGATAGCGTCGCCGAAGATCAACCCGTTTGTGATGTGATGACAGACAAGGCACTGGTGCAAATTCCTGCGCCTTTCCCCGGTGTTATCAGTAAGCTTTATTACGCCAAGGGTGAAATTGCCAAGGTGCATGAGCCTTTGTATGCCGTGGAAGTGGACGCTGTAGACAGTGAAGCGCCAGCAGCCAATGTGGCCGGCGCCGATACTGCTGCATCGCCTAGCACTAACGCTGCGGCTAGTGTCGGTAGCCAGGTGGAAGACTTTATGCTGCCGGATATTGGCGAGGGCATAGTCGAGTGCGAACTGGTGGAGTGGCTGGTCGCAGAAGGCGACACTGTGGTTGAAGATCAACCCATCTGTGATGTAATGACAGACAAGGCACTGGTGCAAATCCCGGCGATGAAGGCCGGTAAAATCGTCAAGCTGCACTACCGTAAGGGGCAGTTGGCCCAAGTGCATCAGCCACTGTTTGCCATTGAAGTTGCCGCTGAATCCGCCAGTGCACCTGTGGCTCAAACCGCTGCTGCAAGTGCATCATCTGGCTCAACCTCTGCCGCCTCTCAAGCCCAGAGCGGCTCGCAAACGGCTGGCTGCAGTATGGTGCCCCAAGGTAAGGCGCTGGCGAGCCCAGCGGTAAGACGTATGGCTCGCAGCCTGGATGTCGATATCGCCAAAGTGCCTGGCAGTGGTAAAAACGGCCGGGTCTACAAAGAGGATATCGAGCGTTTCCTCAAGGGGGCGACTCCTCAGGCCCAAACCCAAACTTTGCCACAGAGCCAAGTACAAACCGGCGCAGCGGCAACCGCAAACGACAGGGTAGAGCCTATCAAGGGCGTTCGCGCTGTGATGGCGCGGATGATGACAGAATCAGTTTCCAGCATTCCGCACTTTACTTACTGCGAAGAGCTGGACTTGACCGAGCTTATCGCCCTTCGTGAAGCAATGAAGGCCAAGTACTCCAATGACGAGCTCAAGCTGACCATGATGCCTTTCTTTATGAAGGCCATGTCGCTGGCGCTGACCGAGTTTCCGGTGATCAACAGCCGAGTGAACGCCGATTGCACTGAGCTCACCTATCTTGGCCGTCATAACATAGGTATGGCCGTTGACTCCAAGGTTGGCTTGTTGGTGCCCAACGTCAAGGATGTGCAGGATAAGTCGATTCTGGATGTCGCCGCCGAAGTTACCCGTCTGACCCAGGCAGCGCGCTCGGGTAGAGTCGCACCGACCGATCTTAAAGATGGCAGCATCTCTATCTCCAACATAGGCGCTCTGGGCGGCACTGTGGCGACACCTATCATCAATAAACCTGAAGTGGCGATTGTGGCCTTGGGTAAGGTGCAAACCCTGCCGCGTTTCAATGCCAAGGGTGAGGTCGAAGCCCGTAAACTGATGCAGGTCAGTTGGTCCGGTGACCACAGAGTGATAGATGGCGGCACTATTGCCCGCTTCTGTAATCTGTGGAAACAGTATCTCGAGCAGCCGCAGGAAATGCTGCTGGCGATGAGATAATCATAAAGGCCCTGCAATGCGGGGCCTTGTTTTAGGTGTACTTCGGGAGCAGCACTATTCTTGCCTTCTTAAGGCAATGGCTTTATTTGATCCCAAGCACAAAGTGGTTACGATTTGATGGCAGATTTCGTATAATCGCCAACAGTATTAGTCGCATTGGGTCTGTTATGAGTCAGGTAGCACCAAGCATAGAACACATTCAATATCCTTTCCCGCCAAAACCGGTTCCCTTGTCTGAACAGGAAAAAAGCGAATACAAAGCCAGGATCAAGCAACTGCTCAAGGAGCAGAATGCCGTGCTGGTTGCTCACTACTATACGGATCCTGAAATTCAGGCACTGGCCGAGGAAACCGGTGGCTGCGTTTCCGACTCGTTGGAAATGGCGCGTTTTGGTCGCGATCATCCTGCCAAGAAGCTCATCGTTGCCGGGGTCAAGTTTATGGGGGAAACCGCCAAGATCCTTAGCCCGGAAAAAACCATTCTGATGCCGACTCTGGAAGCCACCTGTTCTCTGGATGTTGGCTGTCCTATTGAGCAGTTCAGTGCCTTCTGTGATGCGCACCCGGATCACACTGTTGTGGTCTATGCCAACACGTCGGCTGCGGTCAAAGCCCGGGCCGATTGGGTGGTGACTTCCAGCATAGCGCTGGAAATCGTGGAACACCTGGACAGTGAAGGCAAAAAAATCATCTGGGGGCCAGACCGTCACTTGGGCAGCTATATTGCCAAGCAAACCGGCGCAGAAATGTTGATGTGGCAGGGCGAGTGTATCGTTCACGATGAATTCAAGGCCAGAGCCTTGCGTCAATTAAAGGCGCAGCACCCGAACGCCGCCATTCTGGTCCACCCTGAATCTCCGGCGAGTGTGGTGGAAATGGCCGATGCGGTAGGTTCAACCAGCCAGTTGATCAAAGCTGCCCAGACCATGGACAATGATACCTTTATTGTGGCCACTGACAGAGGCATCTTCTACAAGATGCAACAGGCAGCACCGGGCAAGACCCTGATTGAAGCCCCAACCGGCGGTGAAGGCGCCACTTGCCGCAGCTGTGCTCACTGCCCCTGGATGGCAATGAATGGCCTCAAGGCGATAGCCAGTGCGCTGGAAAGCCAGGACAACAGCCAGCATGAGATCTTTGTCGATGAAGCGCTGCGTCAAGGGGCTCTGGTGCCTCTGACCCGGATGCTGGATTTTGCCAAGACCCTCAACATGCAAGTCAAAGGCAACGCCTGATAAACCCACAAGAGTTTGAACCAAGTCAAAGAGCCTGCAAATGCAGGCTCTTTTTCCATTTACACTCGGTTTCATCGACTATACTTGCCGACGTATGCTAAAAATTGTATTTCATAGCAATAAATTAGTAAGTTAGCTGCTTAAAGGATGCATCAATGAAATGGCAATGGATTGAAAATCTTCCTCTGAAACACAAATTTCTCTTGGTTATCCTGCCGCCTTTCATTGCGGCAACCCTGTTTGGTATTTTGTTGTTCAGTGATCGGCTGTCGCTCGCCAATGGCCTGGAAGAAGTGCTGGATCTCAGTGAACTGGCGGTGGTTAACTCTGCGCTGGTGCATGAGCTGCAAAAAGAGCGCGGCATGAGCGCCGGTTATCTCGGCTCCAAGGGCAAGAGCTTTGCCGACAAACTGCCGGGCCAGCGGCAACTCACAGATAATCAACTCCAACAATTCAATGATTTCTTGAATAATCATCAGCTTCCCACCGTTTTTGCCGCTGATTTAACCGAGGCAAGGAACAGCATTGCCCGCTTGAGAGAAATTCGCAGCCAGGTTGATAGACAAGGGATAAGCGTTGCTGAAGAAGTGGCGTTTTACACTCAGTTGAATAAATTACTGCTGTCGATTGTCGATCTCAGTGTACAGAAGGGCGGCGATCAACAAATTGCCATGCAAGCTGCAGCATTCTCGGCCTTTTTGCAGATGAAGGAACGCGCCGGTATCGAGCGGGCCGTACTGAGTTCAACCTTCGGCCAAAGTGAGTTCAAACCCGGTGTCTATCGCAAATTTATCACTCTGGTTTCCGAGCAGGACGCTTATCAGGAAAGGTTTGTGGCCTTGGCTGATGAAACCGCACTCAAGAATTTACAGGTATTGCAAGCCCAAGCCGCAGTGGCTGAAGTAGCGCGCTTGAGGGAATTGGCCTTTGGTCAGAAAGCCGAAGATCTCCAATCTCAATCTCCCGAAACCTGGTTTGCCCAATCCACTGCCCGTATCGATCTTCTGCATAAGTTTGAGCAACAGCTGTCAGACAAACTGCTGGCAGAGACTCTGAGTAAACAGCAAAGCGCAGCCAATCAGACCTGGCTTCTACTCGGGATCATGGTGATAGGTCTGATCATTGTCAGTCTGGTCTCCAGCATCATACTCAAGTATTTGCACGGCAGCTTGAGGGAGTTACATCAAGGCGTAACGCGAGCCCGGGCTCACTATGACTTAAGCGTGCGTTTGCCCCATACGGGCAAAGATGAATTTGGCGAGCTGGCCGAGTCTTTCAACAGTATGATGACCGACTTTGAACAGGTAATACTGCGCGTCCGCTCCAGCAGCAAGACCCTGCTTGGAGTGGTGCAACAGATGGAACAACACTCGACCCAGATGCAGGCCGATGTATCTGTTGGCTACAGTGAGACAGAACAAGTGGCTTCGGCGATGACAGAAATGAGCTCAACCGTACAGGAAATTGCCTCCAATGCGGTACGGGCCTCGGAAGCGTCCAATCAAGCCAGCACTGAGGCCAGGGAAGGGAGCCTGGAAGTGGGGCGCACGGCATCGGCCATCAATGAACTGGCTGAAGAGATCAGTTATGCCGCCGATGCAATATCCAAACTGGATAAAGATATTCACGGCATTGTCAGTGTGCTGGAGGTCATCAGTGGCATAGCCGAGCAGACCAATCTCCTGGCTCTGAATGCCGCCATCGAAGCTGCCCGGGCCGGCGAAATGGGCCGCGGCTTTGCCGTGGTGGCCGATGAGGTGCGCAATCTGGCGCAGCGGGCACAATCTTCCACCGAAGATATTCGTAATATGACAGTAAGGCTCAAACAGGGCGCCGAAGTGGCGGTAGCCGCCATCACCAAAGGCAAGACGCAGGCGGGTACCAGTGTCGATGAGGCCAATCGCGCCGGTGAGGAACTCAGACGCATAGTTGAGCACGTGGAGGTTATCGATAGCATGAATGAACAGATAGCTGCCGCGACCCATGAGCAGTCGGCCGTATCAGAAGAGGTGAATCGCAACGCTATGAAGATCAGCGATATTTACCGCAATACTCAGGATATCGCCAATGAGCTTGGCAAACTCAATGAGCTGTTGATTAAAGACGCCAATAAGATGAGTGATGAAGTGAGCAAATTCCGCCTCAATGAGCATTGATTGCAGCATTTTTCACCCGCTTTGTTCAGCAAACGCGCAAACGGATATTATGGCGGATTTTTGCTTGACCGGCATTCGCCTTTTGCGTAAAGTACCGCCCCATCAAGGGGATAGAGATATCTCTTGCTGAATGTGTTGATACGCACAGTAAATAGTATCGATACGGTGAGGTGTCCGAGTGGCTGAAGGAGCACGCCTGGAAAGTGTGTATACGGCAACGTATCGAGGGTTCGAATCCCTCCTTCACCGCCAGATTTAGACGACGGGGTTCAGTTTAGGCTGAACCCCGTTTTCGTTTGTAAAGCCCAGGGGATGATAGGGAAGTCATCTCAGACTGTTCTGTCCTTCAAGGCTAAAAACCAAGCGAACGGATGATAATGCGCGATAAAGCATTGACCCGGCCTTTGGAG
Source organism: Shewanella sp. VK101 (assembly GCF_056497865.1). Lineage (NCBI taxonomy): Bacteria > Pseudomonadati > Pseudomonadota > Gammaproteobacteria > Alteromonadales > Shewanellaceae > Shewanella > Shewanella sp. VK101. Next base: position 2,323,000 of record NZ_CM151402.1, on the reverse strand, counting down.
TTCTCTATAGTAGCGCCCCGTTGAGACGCAATGTCCAACGTACGGTGAGGTGTCCGAGTGGCTGAAGGAGCACGCCTGGAAAGTGTGTATACGGCAACGTATCGAGGGTTCGAATCCCTCCTTCACCGCCAGATTCTGATAACGGGACCCAGTTAATACTGGGTCCCGTTTTTCGTTTCCGAACCTAACCGACATCACAAACGGGCTGCAGCCATCCGTAGCGCATTTCGTTGTCATATCCATGACAAATTTCCTTTCTGAGTGAATATCCTTCAAGTAATAAATTAAATGACTCAGAATCTGCCAAGGAGACTATAACCCTGGCGAGGACAATGGTATAAATGGAGCCGATTTGTCCCTACATGTCCAATTACAGGAAAGCTGTCATGATTTTTTCTCAGATTACCGCCGCGCCGGCCGATCCCATTCTTGGTTTAACCGAGGCTTTTAAAGCCGATCCCCGCACGGATAAAGTCAACTTGGGTGTTGGCATCTATAAGGATGAGGCTGGCCAGACCCCGGTACTCAAGTCGGTCAAGTTGGCAGAGGCCAAGTTGCTCGAAGAGGAAAAGACCAAGAGCTATCTCGGTATCGAAGGGGTAGCCCTGTATAACCAGGCGGTTCAACAACTGCTATTCGGTAAAGACAACGCCATAATCGCCGATGGCCGGGCAGTAACGGCTCAGGCGCCGGGAGGTACCGGCTCACTGCGGGTCGCTGCCGAGTTTGTCCTGAGCAACACAGACAGCAAAACCATTTGGATCAGCAACCCAACCTGGGCCAATCACAAGAACATCTTCGAAACCGCCGGGCTTGAGATCAAAGAGTACAGCTATTATCAGGCAGAAACCCATGATCTCGACTTCGATGCCATGATGACAGATCTGCAACAGGCGAGTGAGGGTGATCTTGTGCTGCTGCACGGCTGCTGCCACAACCCGACCGGTATCGATCTGAATATCAATCAATGGCAGCAAGTTGCCAAACTGTGTGCCGAAAAGGGCCTGGTTCCTCTGTTTGATTTTGCCTATCAGGGCTTTGGTACTGGAATTGAAGAAGATGCCCAAGGGCTCAGAGCCGTTGCCGCCTTGGTGCCTGAGCTGCTGGTTGCCAACTCTTTCTCGAAAAACTTCGGGCTCTATAATGAGCGTATCGGCGCCGTGACTCTGGTGGCCAAAGACAGTGAATCTGCTGCCCGGGCTTTCAGTCAGGTTAAGCGTACCATTCGCGCCAACTACTCAAATCCACCGGCTCATGGTGCCATGATTGTCAGCACTATTCTCAACGACGGTGAACTTAATGCCCTGTGGCAGCAAGAGCTGACTGAAATGCGCCAGCGCATAGCCAGCATGAGAACCCTGTTCGTTGAGAGCCTCAAGGCCGAAGGCGTCGATCGCGACTTCAGCTTCATCTCTCGTCAAAACGGTATGTTCAGCTTCTCGGGCCTCAACAAGGAACAAGTTGCCAGGCTTAAAGATGAGTTCGGTGTCTACATTGTCGGCTCCGGCCGTATCAGTGTTGCCGGGATGACCAAGACCAATATGCCTGTTATCTGCAAGGCGATAGCCAAGGTGCTCTAAGCCCGTTGGATTTTGCCAAACTTAAAAAGGACAGCTGCGGCTGTCCTTTTTACTTATCCGGCCACAAAAAACCTGTCTTAAAAAATGCTGCTCAGGCAATGAGTTTCTTCGGTTGCAGAGCTTGCACCAACGCGCTGACCAAGGCGTCTCTGTCGTGGCAACCACTCTGGATTGGGTCGGCAAGCGGCGAGCGATAAATCAATCCTTCCTGCGCAGGCTGACCATGACACAGCACAGCATCAATACGCCCTGTGCCTATGAGTTGCTGACACCAATCCAGTTTGGCATTGAGACTGAGTTCGCCTGCCACAGAAGCCTCGGGCTTCAGATTATCGATAAATACCACTTTAGCGGCGCTGTTTTTAATGGCGGCGGCCAACTCGGGCAACAGCAAAGGCGGCATCAAGCTGGTGAGAAAGCTTCCCGGGCTTAAAATTATCAGTTCGGCAGCTGTCAAGGCCGCCACCGCTTCCTCTGTGGCCCGAACCATAGGTTCAAGATTCATTGCCACGGGCCGCTCAGCCATGCTGTCCACTTCCAGTTCACCAAACACCTTACTGCCGGAGACATCGAGTGCCAAAAGATGTGTGGGTTGTTCCGACATGGGGTACAGACGGGTCTCGATTTTGAGTAGGCCGCGGATAAGATTGATAGCCTCAAGCGGCCGGACGCAGAGCTGATCCAACGCAGTCAGGATAAGATTGCCCAGGTTATGGCCGCTGAGCTCGTCCTGGCCATCAAATCTGTATTCGAACAACAAGGAGCCAACAGAGGGTTTATGGGCCAGCTGGCTGAGACAGTTACGCAGATCGCCCCAGGCGATACAGTCATTGCTGTTTCTCAACCTACCAGTGCTGCCGCCATTGTCTGTTGTCGCCACTATGCCGGTGAGGTGGTTACCCAGAAACGCCAAGGCCGACAGGACTCTTCCCAAACCATGGCCACCGCCAATGGCAACAACTTGCCGATATTGACTGAACAACTGCGCTTGCATAGCGGATCCTTGCTGCGGTTTCAAACCCTTACATTCTACATTAGTGGGGGAAAGCTGCCAGCGGCTGATTTTGTGAAAAGAGATATCTGACATATAATGCGCGGACATTTTCCCCGTAACCTTAGGGCAACAGGCAAAAGGAAAGACTGATTGAAAACCGGAAAACTTGGCTCATTTACCCTGGCACTGGCTTTGGTGATCCTGTCGGTATTGGCACTGAGAGTGTATTTGATACCCAGCTTGAAAACCGCCGAGCAGACTTCAGCGCCACTGATAAAGAACCAATTGGGCGTCAGCTTGATCCCCGATTTCAGCAGTATCAGTGTTGTCAGCGACAAGAAACAGGCGTTTTTTGACTTCCTGCGTCCGGCTGTGCAAAAACAAAACCGGATTATCGCCGAGGAACGTAAATTCCTCGAACAGGTGCAAAAACATCTGCAAAACCAGCATCAGCTCAATGATGCCGAGAAGTATCGTATTCAACGCTTGGCGGAAAAGTATCAATATGCCATGCGCGCTATCGATAGCGACAGCATCAATAAATTGTTGCGTCGGGTCGATGTGATCCCCGAATCTATGGTACTTATCCAGGCGGCCAATGAGACCGGTTGGGGCAGCTCACGCTTTGCCCGCGAAGGACTCAATTTCTTTGGCCAATGGTGTTTCAAGAAAGGCTGCGGCTTGGTGCCGCAGTCACGCACCGAGGGTATGTCCCATGAGGTTGCGGTATTTAAATCGGTCGATGATTCCGTGGCTTCCTATATGCGCAATCTTAATTCCAATGCAGCCTATTCTCTATTTCGATCCATTCGCGCCGATCTGCGTAGCCAGCAAGAACCGCTGACCGCTGAAAAGCTGGTCTATGGTTTGGTCAACTACTCGGAGCGTCAGGAAGCCTACATAGACGAATTGCTCGATATGCTGCGTCACAACGAAGAATATTTGGTGGATAACCATGTCGAAAAAACTGCTGTTTAGTGCACTCTTGTTGCTGTCACCCTCTTTGATGGCGAGCCAGGTATCTTTGAACTACGCCGACTTTTACGCGCGGATGAAAGTGATGAACAAGGGGAATTATCAACTCATAGATCTGGCGTTTACAGTACCTGAAACCCAGAACTGTCAGGTGAAAGCCGGCAGTATCAGTACAGAGACTGAGCGCTTTCCGCTGACCTTCGATGCCGGCCAACGGCTATTCATTCCCTTTGATGAAAAACTCAAGAATGCCAGGGCCTTGATTAATCTTGAGATTGCAGGTGAAGGGCAAGGCTGTGGCATTGGGATGCAGCTCAGAGTGCGTAATCCCAAGCAAGAATACAGCGGCGACGAGCTGAGAAACATCAGCAGTCAAATGAATGAAGCGCTGAAGCAGATGCAAGGCTTTCCCATGAAGTACTTCGCCAAGCCTATCTCGGGTTTGAGCATAGAGTTTAGCGGCAGTGAAAATGGTGCTTGGTTCGATGGCCGCCATCAGGCGCTGGATAAGCGCTATGAACTCAGTAACGAGGAAATCGCGTTACTTGAGACGCTGAAGTTTGACGCTACACCCAAAGTTATCAGCCCTTGGGTCGCGCCAGGCAAATGACAAACGAGTAACCGCTAAACCCGCTGTCAAACCGTTCGGGTAAGTTAGTTATGGTCAAACAAACCAGAGCCTCGCATTGCGGGGCTTTTTTATGTCGTATCCGGCACAGGTTCAGCATGAAACCGATATATCGTCTCTCCCGCAACATATAGAATAGTGCGGTTAGCATTTTGAGATCGGAAGTAAGATGATTGAATTAAGGCAGGCTATCGCTACTGAGATTGGCCAATTTGTGGCAATGGAACAGTTGCAAAACACGGCCGGCTTTATCATGCCTTATCCGGCGGAAAAGCATCTGGCTGAAATGACGAAGGACACTGTCCACTATCTTTCGATTTATCAAAATGAGTTACTCGCGGGTTTTATGATTTTGGTCGAGGATAAGCCGAAGGAGATAGAGTTCAGAAGAATTGTTGTCGCCCATAAGGGTCAAGGTTTAGGTCAAAGGGCGATGCAATTGATGGAAGAGTATTGTCTTAATGAGTTAAACGCTTCACGTATCTGGCTCGATGTATTTGCTGCTAATCAGGTTGGCCGCCATATCTATCAAAAGCTGGGCTATTGTGAATTCGATGCTACTGAGGTCAATGGCAAGCGTTTGCTGTTTATGCAAAAGTGGCTTTAGTTTTGATAGTGGCTTTAGTTTTGATGAAGTAAGCGGCAGTAAACAGAGCATTTCCGAACAAGCACCAAGTGCTTGTTCGGAAGAGTTATATCAAGGCTGATAGATGCCTACCACTTCGATACGCTGGCTTTGATCTGCATGTTTGGCAGCACTGTCGAGATCGATATGACCGCTGTTGCTGACATCCATAAAGTCAAAGGCGGGTAAATCGGCTTCGGCAACTTCCCCGCTGGCAGGAGCTTCCGGATTACGCTCCAATGCCATAAAGTCAAACACGTTTCTATCAACGCCTTGGGATGGCGCAGTATTTTGCATCGCAGTAAAGATGGTTTCGATGCGCCCGGGGAACTGTTTGTCCCACAGTTTGAGCATATTTTTGACCTCGGCACGCTTGAGGTTTTCCTGGGAGCCGCAAAGGTTACAAGGAATGATAGGGAAGGCTTTCAGTTTGGCGTATTCGGCAATGTCTTTTTCTCGGCAATAGGCGAGGGGACGGATCACCATATTGGCACCGTCATCCGATAGCAACTTGGGTGGCATGGCCTTCATCTTGCCACCATAGAACATGTTGAGGAACAGGGTTTCTATGATGTCGTCTCTGTGGTGGCCCAGCGCTATCTTGGTGGCACCTATTCGCTGGGCAAACCCATAGAGGGTACCGCGGCGCAGCCTGGAACAAAGCGAGCAGGTGGTCTTGCCTTCTGGGATCTTCTCTTTGACTATCGAATAAGTGTCTTTTTCTAGAATATGGTAGGCCACGCCTAAACTATTCAGATAGGCCGGCAACACTTCTTCCGGGAAGCCGGGCTGTTTCTGATCCAGATTGACGGCGACAATTTCAAACTGCACAGGTGCACGCTGCTGCAGGTTCAACAAAATGTCCAGCATGGCATAGCTGTCTTTGCCGCCGGAGAGGCAGCACATCACGCGATCGCCTTCTTCAATCATGTTGTAATCAGCAATGGCACTGCCGACTTCGCGGCGTAAACGCTTTTGCAGTTTGTTGAGACGAGTGATTTGTTTCTTATCCAGCTCTTGCATAACTTCAGACATAAAAAAATAAGCGCCCAGTAACACTATGGTTCAGGGCGCGTATTATTCCAGCTAAAGCCGGTCGGGTAAAGGGGCGACTCAGGCCAGAGGCGACTTATAACCGTCGGGTTTTACCGCCAGCAGATCGCAGTTGACCGAATCTATCACATGTTCTGCCGTGTTGCCGATAAGCGCGGCAGAGAAACCGGTACGACCCACAGTACCGAGAACGACCAGCTCGGCGTCCAGTTGCTCCGCCAGCTCAGGGATAACATCCTCAGGTAAACCTTCTTTCACGTGGCAGTGGGCGGTATCGACCCCGTAACTGTTGGCCAGATAATTGACCCGCTGCTCATGCTGCATGCGAATGGTTTCGTTGTAGGTGTGGGCATCAAAGTCCGGCAATTCAATCGCCAGGTTGACCGGAGTTCCGGGATAACCGTTGACAAGGTGCACCTCGGCATCGAACTTGGCCGCCAATTCCTGGGCATGTTCAATGATCTTGCCGTTCAGGGATTGATGCTCCTCATCTTCAGAGGCAACGTTGACGGCGCAGAGAATTTTGCCTTTCACCGGCCAGTCATGCTGTTTTACCAGCAATACAGGCACTGGAGCCTTACGCAACAAGTGCCAGTCGGTGGGGGTGAAAATAACGGCCTTGAGTTTGTCGTGCTCATGGGTGCCTTTGACTATCAGGTCGTACTCTCCCTGAATGGCAAAGTTGATGATGCTCTCGAAGGGGCGGTTATGCCACAGTACTTCGCTGTCCATCTCGAGTCCGGCTTGCTGATGCGGCTTGAGCAGATCGGCAATCCAGGCTTTACGTTGATTGATAACCCCCTGACGCATGGCCTCACGTTCCTGATTGGAAAGAATAGAGGTCATTTCATAGGAGAAATCAAAGATAGACAGAAAGACAGTGATCTTGGCCTTGCTGCGTGTGGCGAGTTCCACCGCGCGGGCAAGGGCAGGCTGTTTTTCCGATGTAGGGTCGACTACGACCAATAGCTTTTGATAATCCCTCATGGCTTTTTCCTTATTCCGCAGGATATACCTATATCATGCGATATTGGCTGTGATTTGTATTGCTTGAGATCAATATATTGAATCGCTTGCTATCTTGCTATCCGGGCGGCTCCTGCCAGCCTGTCGAGCTCTTCAAGATCCAGTATAGTGATATATTTTCCTTTTACTTCAATCAGTCCGGCCTTTTGGAACCGTCCCAGCAAACGGCTGATAGTTTCCACCGTCAGGCCAAGATAGTTGCCTATATCACCACGGGTCATGGTGAGGCGAAATTCCCTGGGGGAGAAGCCGCGGCTACCGAATCGGGCTGCTAGGTTACTGATGAAGGCCGCCAGGCGCTCTTCGGCATTCTTTTTGCTGAGCAGCAGGATCATCCCTTGGTCACTCATGATTTCATTACTCATCAGGCGCATGATCTGCTGCCTGAGTTTGGGCATGGTGCCGGAGAGTTCGTCCAAAGTATTGAAGGGGATTTCACAGACCATAGAGGTTTCCAGGGCCTGGGCAAAACTCTGGTGTGATTGGGCATGGATACCGTCAAAGCCTATGACATCACCGGCCAGGTGGAAGCCGGTGATCTGCTCATCGCCCTGTTCTGTGATGGTATAGCTTTTAATGGTTCCGGAGCGGATAGCATACAGAGATTTCAGCGGATCTCCGGACTTGAACAACTGTTCACCCTTCTGAATGGGTTTCTTGCGCTCGATAATATTGTCAAGCTGATCCAACTCATTGGTGTTGAGCGTAAAGGGAATACATAAGGTCCCCATGCTGCAATCATGACAATGAATGGTACAGCCCCCGGCAGCAGGGCGACGATGCTTGTTATTGTCTATTGTCATAGTCTTTCTCAAGTAAAGCGACTCTTCCCATGTTAAACCAATTCACCGACCCCGGCTAGTCAAGCTGAGCCAGGGCGATATAGAGTGTTTGGATCCCGAAGCCAACCAGAAGTAAACCGGCAATCAAGCGTACGGCGCGCTTTTGAGCCCAGTCGGCCATCGCCTTGGCGGCTACTCCGGCGCTGAGCAAGGCAGGTAATGTTCCCAAACCGAAACAAAGCATGATTAGCGCGCCCTGGCCGGCACTGCCACTGGCCACTGCCCAGGTGAGAGTACTGTATACCAGGCCACAGGGCAGCCAGCCCCAAACCATGCCGGCCACCAAAGCTTGCCCGGGATGAGTCACAGGTAACACTTTTTGGGACAATGGCTTAAGTAAACGCCACAATCCCTGACCAAGACGCTCAATCTGCACCAAACCGGCCCAGATGCGGGCAATATAGAGGCCCATGGCGATCATCATCACACCGGCAATGAGCCTGAGCACCAAGAGGTAGATATCGATATCAAACAGCATGCCAAGCCCGGCGGCAGAACCGCCCACCAAAGCGCCGGCCAGGCTGTAACTGAGAATACGACCAAGGTTATAGGGAAGCAGAAACGAGAGTTGTTGCGCCAACGGATTCTGGCCTCGACGGGCAGCTGGAAGCTGGCTGGAAAAGGCGCCCACCAAACCGCCGCACATACCAAAGCAGTGTCCGGCTCCCATCAGGCCCACCAAAAAGGCGCCGGTGAGGTTATATTCCATTGCCTCTATCCTGAGGCGCTGGAGTGACTTCAGTTTCAGCCGTTTGAGATTGCTCCTGTTGCGCCTTGTTGTCCAAAGGTTCCTCATCAAACAGAATCGACACACTGTGGCGCTCGAGATCGTCAAATTGATCCGATTTTACCGCCCAGAAGAAGACACCAACAGCAATCAGCACAAACAGCATGGCGATGGGGATTAGTACGTAGATAATACTCATAAGCGAACCCTGAGAAGTCTGAGGCTGTTGCTGACAACGATCAGCGAACTGGCCGACATGCCGATGGCGGCGATATATGGTGCGACATGGCCTGTAACGGCCAGAGGCAGTATAAGAAGGTTATATCCCAAAGCCCAGGCAAGATTTTGGCGAATGATACGATTGGCTTTACGGGCAACCGCTATGGCTTGAGTAAAACGCCATAGATGATCGCCAAGCAAAATCAGATCGGCGCTGTTTTTCGCCAGCGCAGTGCCACTGCCCATGGCGATAGAGAGATCGGCGCCGGCAAGCACAGGGGCATCATTGATGCCGTCGCCGAACATGGCCACCTTATGTTGTTGTTGCAAACGGCGTACATAATCGAGTTTATCTGCCGGGCTCATGTCTGCGTGCACTTCCGCTATGCCCACTTGCCGGGCCAGGGATTCCACATGGGGCCGGGTATCACCGCTGGCAATCGCCAGACGGATATTGTTTGCCTTGAGTGCCTCGACCGTATCCTTGGCGTCTTCCCTCAGCCTGTCCTGCAAAATAAAACTGGCCACCAAGCCTTGCTCATCGGCGAGGAACACTTGCTGCTGTTCACTGGGGGCGAGCTCAATACCAACAAACTCGCCGTTGCCTATCTTAAAATCGCGACCGTTGATCTTGCCGCTGATGCCGCGAGCCACCTGATGATGCACCTCGTTGGCTTCGAGTGTGCCGGCATAAGGGCTAAAGGCCAGGGCTATCGGGTGCAGTGAACCGGCTTCAAGCGCTGCCGCCACTTGTTGCACCTGCAACTCGCTATACTCAGCCTCACGGCCTTTGGTGATGCGGGTTTCCAGCAAGGTCAGATTGCCGCAGGTAAGGGTACCTGTCTTGTCAAAGACCACGGCATCAATTTGCGGCAACTTTTCAAACACTCCCGCTTTACGGGTAATCACCCCCAGGCGGGTGAACAGCGCAGTGGCGCAGGTCACAGCCGTCGGGGTTGCCAAGGCCAGCGCACAGGGGCAGGTAGCCACCAACACAGATAGAGTGACCCAGAAGGCGTCTTCGGGCGAGAACTGGTGCCATACCAGATAAGTGATGGCTGCGATGCTGAGTATGGTGCCGGAGAAATAGCGCGACAGCTTGTCGGCCGTCATGGCGACGGCTGGCTTATTATTGGAGGCCAGTTCTTGCAAACGGATGATCTCTGCCACCAGTTGGTCCTGGCCTATGGCGTTCACCCGTACTTTAAGCGGTTGATCCTGGTTGATGGTACCGGCATAAACCTGAGCTCCCGGTAGTTTGCTCTGTGGCATCTGCTCACCGGTGAGCATGGCCTCGTTGACGGCGGAATGGCCTTGCTCTACCAAGCCGTCGGCGGGGATCACTTCCCCTGGGCGCACAAGCACCAGATCGCCTATTTGCAAGCGCTTGGCGGGGATCTCTTCGCTGCTGCCATCATCCCCGATACGCTGGGCGGTCAAGGGCACCAACTTATGCAGGTTACTCGAACTGACTGAGGCTTTTTGCCGCGCAGCCTGCTCAAAATAGCGCCCAAGCAGCAGGAAGAAGGTGAACATGGACACAGACTCGAAATAGACTTCGCCTGTGCCTTGCACTGTCGCGATACAACTGGCGATATAGGCGCCGCAGATGGCAATGGAGACAGACACGTCCATATTGAGCCTGCCGGCGAGCAGGGCCCGCAGGGCACTGAAATAGAAAGGCTGCGCCGAGTAGAACACCACAGGAGCGGCAAACATCATGCTCACCCAGCGGAAATAGTCGCGATATTCCACCTCAAGCCCGGTAAAGTAACCGGCGTACAGCGCCAGGGCGAACATCATCACCTGCATGGTGGCAAAGCCCGCCAAGCCAAGCCTCAGCAGAAACTTACGGCTGTTCTTTTTACTCTGAACTTCCTGATCATCCAGCTGGTAAGGTGCCGCCTGATAGCCGATGCGGCCGATTTGATTGAGTATTTCAGACAGTTTGATGTCGGCCGGGCGCCAACTGATGAGGGCTCGTTGAGTGGTAGAGTTGACCTGCACCGAGACTATGCCGGGCAACTGCTTGACTTTGTGCTCGATGAGCCAGGCGCAGGCGGCACAGGTAATGCCGTCAATCGATAGCGAGACCGAGGTTTGATTGCCCTGATCGTGCACAAAGTCCTGTTGCACTTCGGGAAGGTCGTAGGCACTGAAGGTCTTGAGCTCATCCGGCACCAGGGCGTTTTGCCTGCTGCCGGGTTCGGAGCGAAATTTATAGTAATTGGTCAGCCCGGCATCCATGATGGCCTGAGCCACAGCCTGACATCCAAGGCAACACATAGGCTGAGCCTGACCATCAATCACTGTACTGAACTGCATGCCCGTGGTGACAGGCTCCCCACAATGAAAACAGACTGTATGTGTCATGACAGCACTCAATTGAGCCAGTAGGTTTTATCCGCTTCTATCTGCAGTCTTTGCTGCAAACGCCATTTACGGTCAAATCCTTCGACTCGTACAACCCAGGCGCCATCTAGCGACTCATTGGGAATATAGCGATACACCTTGGAGGCATCGGCAGTCAGCATTTGGGTAAAATCCTTTTCTGCCAGAGTAGGGTGGTAAAACTCCAGGTTCAGTGCCGCCAGATACTCTGGGCCGCCGTGCTGGGTTATCAGAAGTTCGCCATTGTGCCATTCAAGGGAAAATTGCATTCCCAATTGACGGGCATATTGAATTTTGTGGATGTCCTGGTTAATTGCCTTGCCGTTTTTGTAGTAGTCATCGGCAACCAGGGAATCGGAGTTGGTGAGGGCAATACGCAGAGTGGCAAAACTGGCTATAACGGCGCACATGGGCAAAACGATAAGAAACCAAGGCCAGAACTGCTTATACCAGGCTTGTGGAGCGCTCATACTGTTTACCTACTATTCTATTTGGGCGGCTATTCTATCGCGAAAGTGGTTTTTTAAAAACAAAGGCCCCGAAATTATCGAGGCCTTTGAAAAGTCAAACGAACTTACTTCTCAGCCTGATGTGACAAGCTATATACGTAAGCTGCAATAACGTGAACTTTCTCTTCACCGAGAACGTCTTTCCACGCCGGCATAACACCGCTGCGGCCGTTCTTGATGGATTCCATAATCACGCCACGGCTGCCGCCGTAAAGCCAGACATTGTCGGTCAGGTTAGGGGCGCCCATCAGCTTGTTACCTTTGGCATCCATACCGTGACAGGCAAAACAGCCCTTCATGAATGAACCTTGGCCCTTGGCGGCCAACGCGGCATCATGTTCACGACCGGACAGGCTCACTACGTATTCAGCCAGACCAGCAATTTCGCTGTCATCGATAGGCAGACCACCTTTAGGCGGCATCATACCGTGACGACCGTTCATTATGGTGGTCTTGATAGTTTCCAGCTCGCCGCCGTACAACCAGTCACCGTCGGTCAGGTTGGGGAAGCCTTTGCCACCGCGACCAGCTGAGCCGTGACACTGGGCACAGTTCTGCAGGAACAGACGGCCACCGACTTTCAGGGCTTCTTCGTTCTTGACCAGCTCGGCCAGTGGCGTTGCTTTGTAAGCTTCGAAGATAGGGCCGTACTTTTCATCGGCCAGCTTCACTTCCTGATCGTACTGAACCCAACGGCCTTCTTCCGTTGCGTCAGCAATCGCCTTGGCGGAGTCGGCCTTGATGCCTTTTTCGGTGCCTATGCTCTGGTTGGAACTGCTCCAGCCAAGCAGGCCTTTGTAGTTACCCAGGCCAGGGTAGAGCACCAGGTAGAGCAGACCAAAGACGATGGTGATATAAAAGAGATAGCTCCACCACTTAGGCAGTGGGTTATTGATCTCCTGAATACCATCATAGCTGTGGTCCATCAGGTCGCCTTCTTTAATCTCCGGCGTGGTGTTTTTGGAGCAGAGCCGTAGCAGAATAAAACATCCTGCGATCACCAGTAAGCTGAGTACGGTGATCCAGATACTCCAGAAGTTACTCATTAACATTATTTGTGTTCTCCTGAGTCCTTCGCATTCTGGTGTTGTTCCTCATCGGAAAACACCAGATTAGCTGCTTCGTCGAATTGCTTTTGACGACGCGAGCTATATGCCCAAGCAAATATCCCGACAAAAACCAGGATCAAAACCAGCGTAATAATCCCTTGCATTGTGCCGTAGTCCATATTTGCCTCCTTATTTCAGTGCGTGTCCCAGCGACTGCAGATAGGCTATCAGCGCCTGCAGTTCTGTCTTGCCTTCAACGGCTTTTTGGGCGCCTTCGATATCTTTATCTTCGTATGGCACACCAAAACCACGCATCACTTCCATTTTCTTGGCTGTGTATTCACCTGTAAGGGTGTTTTCAGCAAGCCAAGGGAAGGCAGGCATGTTGGACTGAGGAACAACGGCACGGGGATCGATCAGGTGAACTTCATGCCATTTATCACTGTAACGACCACCCACACGGGCCAAGTCGGGACCGGTACGCTTGGAACCCCACAGGAAGGGGTGATCCCAAACCGACTCACCGGCAACCGAGTAGTGACCGTAACGTTCGGTTTCGGCACGCAGCGGACGGATCATCTGGCTGTGACAGTTGTTACATCCTTCACGGATATAGATATCACGGCCTTCCAGCTGCAGGGCTGTGTAAGGCTTGAGACCGGCAACCGGCTCAGTGGTATCTTTTTGGAAGATAAGCGGCGTGATCTGCACCAGGCCACCAATACTGATGGCAATCACAGTGAAGATACCCAGCAGGCCGACGTTCTTCTCAACTATTTCATGATTGAATTTCATCGTTACTGCTCCTTATGCGGCTTTGGCTTCTGCGATGGCAGGCAGAGAGTCTTTAGGGGCATAAACAGTGCGCAGCACGTTGTAAGCCATGATCAGCATACCCGTTACGAAGAAACAACCACCCAGGAAGCGGACGAAGTAGAACGGATAAGAGGCTTCCAGACTTTCAACAAAGCTGTAAGTCAGGGTGCCGTCTGCGTTCACTGCGCGCCACATCAGACCTTGCATTACACCGGAGATCCACATGGCAACGATATAAAGTACGGTACCGATAGTCGCCAGCCAGAAGTGCAGGTTCACCAGCTTGGTGGAGTACATGCGGCCATGACCAAACAGCACAGGGATCAGGTGGTACAGAGAACCGATAGACACCATGGCAACCCAGCCAAGTGCACCAGAGTGAACGTGACCAATGGTCCAGTCGGTGTAGTGAGACAGAGCGTTTACTGTCTTGATGGCCATCATAGGACCTTCGAAGGTAGACATACCGTAGAAGGACAGAGATACCACCAGGAAGCGCAGAACCGGATCGGTACGCAGTTTATGCCAGGCACCGGACAGGGTCATGATACCGTTGATCATACCGCCCCATGAAGGAGCGAACAGGATCAGTGACATCACCATACCCAGAGACTGAGTCCAGTCGGGCAGGGCAGTGTAATGCAGATGGTGAGGACCGGCCCAGATATACAGGGCAATCAGTGCCCAGAAGTGGACAATCGACAGACGATAAGAGTAAACAGGACGCCCGGCTTGCTTGGGAACGAAGTAATACATCATTCCGAGGAAACCGGCAGTCAGCAGGAAGCCTACCGCGTTATGACCGTACCACCATTGCACCATGGCATCGACAGCACCGCTATACAGTGAATAAGACTTCCACAGGCTGACAGGAACAGCCATGGAGTTCACTATGTGGAGTACGGCGACTGTGATAATGAAGGCGCCAAAGAACCAGTTGGCCACATAGATGTGGGAAGTGGTTCGTTTGATAATGGTACCGAAGAACACGGTCGCATAAGCGATCCAGACTACGGCGATGGCGATATCAATAGGCCATTCCAGTTCGGCGTATTCTTTACTGCTGGTGATACCCAGCGGCAAAGTGATTACGGCCGAGAGAATGATGGCTTGCCATCCCCAGAAGGTGAATGCAGCCAGTTTAGGTGCAAACAGACGGGTCTGACAGGTGCGTTGAACGACATAATAGGATGTGGCGAAAAGGGCTGATGTGCCGAACGCAAAGATCACAGCATTGGTATGTAACGGTCTTAAACGACTGAAAGTTAACCAAGGAGTCTCAAAGTTCAGCTGTGGCCAGATTAACTGAGCCGCGATAAGTACACCTAATGACATACCAATAATGCCCCACAAAACTGTGGTTAAGGCAAATTGGCGGACAACGGTGTAATTGTAATCAGCGCCTGTTGGCTGGGAATGGTTCATCATATTGCTTCCACTGCTTATTACTTTTACTTGTTGTTCAGTAAAGGACTGGCCTTTACCTGTTATAAAATGACTCGAGTGAAGGCGTCCCCTATGAGAGTCACACTCTTGTGTCAATGGCTTAGCCTGCATATTTGTGACAAAACGTCAGGCGATGCAATGATACTTGAGCTACGTCAAAAAAGATACCAATCTGCCGGACACATTGTTGATCCAGATCAAACTTGACCATAGAATGTTAACACCTTGCAGCATAAGGTGAAATTTTATGCATAGTGCTACTCTCCCCAAGCTATTTGGCGCCGTTTTCAGCCTACTTTTGCTCCTGGGTTGTGACCAAGCTCAAACTCCCCGGACGACCCAAACTGGCGCAGATCTCGATTTATGTGATTTTTCCGTTACCGATTGTGTTAAAAAATTGGGTGAGCAGCAGATCTCCCTGATGCTAAACCCAAGCTTTGCCCCCAGCGAAAAGCCTATTCACTGGCAGCTTGGCTTTAATCGCCCGGTATCCAATCTCAAACTTCGTGTCGAGGGCAGGGATATGTTTATGGGAGTCATTCCTATGACGCCGTCTGCCACCGAAGGGGAAACATTCGAGGGCCAACTGATTTTCGGCTCCTGCAGCAGTGGTTATATGGTATGGCGGGTGTTTGTCAGTTGGCAGCAGGGCACAGAGCAGTACTCAACTTGGTTCGACTTTCTCGCCGACAGCCATAAGCAGAAATAGCCATAAGTTGAAATCGGACATTTTGCCTGAAAACCTCTGCAAGACTAAAAATCTCGTATACCGCGAGCCTGCTCAAATGGCTCGCATCTCAATTTTCGCTATGCAGAACCATTCCCCCGGTGTGCAAACAGCTTAAGGCTCGGCGTCATCGCGCCAATTGTTTTTTATTTTGATAAAGATATCTATGTTATCAATAAACAGCCTTAGAAAGTCCGGGTCAAAATGGCTGCCGCTGTAGGACTGCATCTCGCTCAGTACCTCATCGAGCGGCCAGGCTGGCTTATAGCAGCGGGCGTGTGACAGGGCATCGAACACATCGGCAATGGCAACGATTCTGGCGAAGGGATGTATCTCTTTACCCGAGAGGCCCCTGGGATAGCCACTGCCATCGTACTTCTCATGGTGTTGCAGGGCGATTGTGCCGGCGGCCTTTAGAATGAGCCGCTCTGAATTAGCCAGGATCTGATGGCCGATTATCGGGTGTTGCCGCATCACATCCCACTCAATATCGTCCAGTTTCCCCGGTTTGAGCAGCACATTGTCGGGAATGGCAATTTTCCCTATGTCATGCATGGGCGCAGCGCGCTTGAGCAGATCGGCCTGCGTTTCCGGCAGGCCGGCAAGCAGCGCCAGTTCATGGCAATACTCGGCCATACGCTTCACGTGATTGGCCGCTTCCTTGGAGCGGCTCTCCACTACATCACCGAGACGTAAAATAAGCTCCGACTGAGTATCTTCCACTTCCTGATTCAGCAGCAGGTTTTCGAACGCCACCCCGACATTGATGGCAAAAATGTCGATAAGCTGTTTATCCAGATCGGTCAACTGGCTGACCGAATCCATATAAAGCAGGTTGACCCAGTTATTTTGGGCCGGAAAGTAGCCCACAAAGCAATCATCCCGATAAAGACAACGCTGCTCTTTCAAGGCTTCTTCCATCAGCGACTGAATATTAGAAGGCAAGGGTTTCTCATGGTGGTTGGTAAACTCACCAGTGGCGGCCAATATCTGAATTTTGTTGCCGTTACCCGGCTCCGTTACCGCATCCATGGCATTGCAGCCGAGTATGGTGGTGGCGTCTTTGAGCTCAAGCAAGTTGGCCACCTGGGTCAGCAAGCCATCAGCAAATTTGTGCAGGGTACGCAATTCAAACAGGCCGGAAGTGGCCTCCAAAACCCGCTCCAGTCCCTGGCGATGATTGAGCTGCATCTGCCGCGCCTGCTCAATTTCGGTAATGTCCCTGAAAGAGCGCAGGGCAGAGTAGACACTGGTTGTCAGCTTACGGGAGTCCAACTCGGCCTTGGCTTTATAGTCATTGATGTCATAGTTAACTATCACATCCTCTTCCGGCGCCTGCCCGGGTTGACCGGTACGCAGAATCAGCCTGATGGCTTTATTTTGTTGGTTTTCACGGATCCACCGCACCAACTCAAGCCCGGCATGATCGCTTTCCATCACCACATCAATAAAGGCGACGGCGACATCTTCTTCACCTTGCAGTAGCTCTTTGGCTTGTTCGCCGCTATAAGCGTTGATAAAGCTCAATCCGCGGCCGTCGAGTTTGAAGCGGGAGAGGGCAAGTTTAGTGACTGTGTGCACATCAGGCTCATCATCCACCACCAGAACTTTCCAGGGGGGCAGGGTATCTGTCGTTGTTGAAGCTTTCTTTGAGCCAAATAGCGGGCCTTTCTTGGCCATGTCGATCAGCATCTGTCGGACTCCAATCAATTGAATAGTTTTGATTTACCTTTCAAAAGTGTAGTCCAAGCATCGAGAAGGGCTAGCAATAGCTCACAAATTTGACAACGGCCGGTATAGGGGGATTTTCAGCAGCGCCAGGATCTACTATATTGAGAATTATTCTCATTAAGTGGGTGACAGAATGGAAACCAAAAGCAAAACAATATCGTATAAAACCGATCAGGAAGTTTGCATGGCGATACCCGTCGGCAAACTGGCTGAGTTGATCCACAAGGGCGAATTATGTGCGGCGGATTTTCGTTGTCTCGACAGCCAATCCAAAAAGCAGGTTTGGCAATTGTGCCTTTGGTGCTGTAAGCAAAGAGTCCATTGCGACCGTCAGTGCAGCCAATGTGAGACTGGGATTAGTGCCGATAAATAACATTATCGGCATCAGTCAAAAAAGAGTAAAATCTATAGTAATCATTGCTATAGAATAGGTTTTACCTTGGAAGACTATCAAGCGTTATCTGCCATGCCGCTGTTTGACAGCGCAGACTTGCTTTTGCAGGGTAACCCTGTGGTCAACAACTATATTACCCAATTAAGCCTGGGTAAAGTGGCCGATGCCGGCCTCTTGCTTGAGCATGCAACAGACTGGCTTTACGAACAAAGAGACAGTGAAAACAACTACAAGGCGTACCGCAGCGAGTTGACAACCTTTTTTCACTGGTGTTTCGATGTCGCAGGCATATCCGCCGCCAATGTGGGCCGACGGGAAATGGGACGTTACGTGGCTTATTGCCAGGCACCACCAACAGAGTTAGTGGGTTATTTCAACGTCCCGCAATTCAAGACGGATAAGTTCAATCAGAGTCGGGAACCCAATCCCAACTGGCGGCCGTTTATTGGTCGCAAGGCGCTCGGCAAACCCTTGCCATACAGCCTGAGCGATAATGCCTTGAAGACAAAAATAGCCATACTTTCATCATTTTATACTTATCTTATGAGCGAAGAGTATTGTGAGCGCAACCCGGCGCAGCTCTGGCTCAATCACAGTCGCTTTGCCAATAAGAGTAAGTTCAGGTTGGATCCTGCCGAAGAGCAACTCAAGGTGTTCAGTGAGCTGCAATGGTCTTATCTTGTTGCTTGCGTGCAGCGCCTGGCTGAAGCCGAGCCGGCACAACATCAACGCAGTCTGTTCTTGATTAACCTGATGTACGGCTGTTATCTGCGGATCTCGGAAATTGCCGCTCGTGCCGGTTATGCGCCAACCATGAGTCAATTCAAGCGCCATAATCACAGCGGCATTTGGTATTTTCATATTCCCAGGAGTAAAGGCGGCAAGGCCAGAAACGTGGCGGTATCCAAAGCGTTGCTGCAATCACTGCAAAGTTACCGGCGCCATTTGGGATTGAGTGACTATCCACAATCCAATGAAACCACGCCGCTGTTTATACGGCATCGCGCCGCCGGCCGAGGTCGGGAAAGTGGCGTGCTCAATGCCAACCTCGGCATACGTCAACTGCGGGATGAAATTCAGTTTCTGATAAACTGCGCCGCCGATGATGCCGAGAAAGATGGCTTTATCCAGGAAGCCAATGAAATGCGACAGCTTACTGCGCACAGTATTCGTCATACAGGTATCACTCATGACATCAATCTCAATGCTCGGCCTTTATCCCATGTGCAGGCGGACGCCGGTCATGAAAGCATAGACACCACGTCGCAGTATCTGCACACCAGTCAGGAAGAAAGGCACCAGAGTGCATCCGCCAAACCATTGGATAGACTGCAAGGAATTGAGAGTTAATCCAAGAAAACTATTAGTAGAGGTTTAAAGTCACGGAGGAAGTTGCCTTAAACCTGATTACCGGTAATAACTCTCCAGATTTCAAATAGCTGCACATACAGATGCGCACAATGTATATTATGTTAAATTGATTCTGATAAGGCTTACGTACATATGCATGCTCCTTTCATCGTGGATCGGTTTGCGTTTTCCAAGAACTTCCTGAATTGAGTCGATCTCTCTGATGTTGTTTGCTCCATCGTATTACTCCGATTGCGATTACTCCAAGCTGTTGGCGGCAGTAACCACAGCAAAATGTGCTTGCCGTCGATTCCAATTGCTCCATCTAATGGTTTTTCCAAATGACCCTAGCCTAGATTAGCCGCGACTGTGTCTATCTTTTGTAAAGTGTCGGGTCTGCAATTTTGACTCGAAATTTCCCCGATAATTGCAGTGATTACAACACCTTGAGCAGAGAAAGACATCCAAGAATTCAATACACGGTCTTTAAAAAACGGCTGTCAATCAAAAATGAAATGTTTCTTTACGTTGCAGCTTTGCCTCCTTTCCGGGATCACACCTGGATTACATCCGCGGTCTCATTTCCTCAGATTTATGTGAAGCAACACATAAACTGTTCATAGGTTTGAATAGAGTTAATCATTGATATCAGTAACTTGTATTTAAGTTGGCCCTAATTGTAAATAGGAATAAATATCATTTAATAGATTTAATACTTGTGCTATGTTGCGATTCTTTATCAAACCAATTCTTCGGACATCGCAACTCATGTGGTACCTCCTGTTGATCCTGACGATGACCCTGGGTTCACTGCTTATCTATTTAGGCAGTAAACACCAGGCATTGCTTGCCAAACCTTTGCCCTGGCAGGCCAAACTGCTGGGCACTTTATTACTGCTGCTGGCTCTGCTCGGCTGGGGTTTACTGTTGACGGCCTCGGCCGCGTTGTTTTTTTGGCTAATGCTACTTTCCATGCTGCTGGGCTCCCTGCCCTTTATTTCCCTGCTCAAGGGAGACAACAGATGACAACAATTAAGAAAGATAAAATCCGCCCTGACTGGCTGGGGAAAACCCTTGCCGGCGCCTTGCTGGGCTTTGCCCTGGCAGTGGCTCTCAGTGGTATCTTTGCCTGGGTGGGGCCTGGTGGAATAGATGCCAAAGATAAGGTGCAATTCAATATGTGGCTGATAGCGCCACTCTGGCTTTCATTCTTCAGCTTCAGCTATTTGTTCTACAGTGCCCGCCGCGCCATTTTCTGGCTAATGGCGGCCAACGTGCTTGCATGGCTGCTACTATGGTGGGTTAAGTAAATGCAGATCCGCAGCGATATTCTCAGAATTTATCAAACACTTCATACCTGGGTGGGCATACTCGCCGGGATTTTACTGTTTATCGGTTTTTATGCCGGCGCCCTGACCATGTTCAAGGAAGAGATTGCCGCCTGGTCATCACCACCGCAAACCATTTTGCCACAGGTGAAACTGGAACAGATGGACCAACTACTCAGCGAAGCCAGAGCGCAACACCCTGAGTTAAGTAAGGGCTTCAGCCTTCATCTTGCCAGCGACAAGCATTCGCCTTTGAGTTGGTACGCCTCCGGCAGTGAGCGGCAATGGGGTCTGGGCGATGAGCTTTGGCATGCCAGTTTAAGCAATCAAGGTGAGCTCATCTCCCATAAGGAACCCAAGAGCCAACTGGCACGCTTGATAGATGAGCTGCACCGCACCGGCGGTATTCCCGGTGATATGGGACACGAGCAGCTCGGTGCTTATTTTATGGGGGTTGCCGGCATTCTCTATTTTCTGGCGTTGGTTTCCGGGGTGATCTTCCTGCTGCCAACTCTGGTGAAAACGTTGTTTGCCTTAAGGCGCAAGAAAGGTCCCAATCGTTTTTGGCTCGACAGCCACAATCTGCTTGGCATCACAGCACTGCCATTTCATATCATTATCAGTTTGACCGTGGTGGTGTTTGTCTTTCACGATCAATTGTACGGCGCCTTGGGGCAGTTTGTTTATGGCGATAAGCCGATGTTCAACCGCGAAGCGCCCAAGGGCGAAGTGCGCTCACTGAGCACCCTGCCCCCGGTGACCGAACTGGTTTCTCGGGCCGAAAGCTTCGCGCCCGGTTATCAGGCTCTCAGTTTGACCTATATGGGCATGGATACTCCGGCTCCCATGGTCCGGATGGCCATGTATAACGAAGAAGCGTTGATGCGCGGCCCGATAGGAGACTTCCTTTATATGAACCCCTACACCCTTGAGGTGGGCAACAGCACCTTTACTCCGGGGGACGAAGGCGTTTGGGGCCGGATGGTTTCGGTATTCTTTGGACTTCACTTTGGCTCCTACGGCGGCTATCCCGGGCGCTGGCTCTACTTTTTCCTCGGGATGAGTGGTGCCATGCTGTTTTACAGCGGTAATCTGCTATGGCTGGAAAAGCGCCGCAGCAAACAGCGCAAGGGGGAGCCCATTCCAGAGCAACCGAGAAGAGTCAGGATCCTTGGAGCCGCTACTGTAGGAATTTGCTTGGGTTCAATGTTAGGTGTTGCGCTGGCCATGTTGCTGGGTAAATGGGGATATGCTCATGTAGAAAATATCAATCATCTCTATCTGTGGAGCTACTACGCCAGTTTCCTTATCGCCCTGACTTATGCTTTCTGGCGTGGTGCTGCCAGAGCCGCGGTAACACTGCAAGCGCTATCGGCGCTGGTCTGTCTGGCAATGCCGCTGACATCCATCCTGGCGTTGCTGGCACCCGGTCTTGGAATTTGGGCACCGGAGACCCCAGGCACCTGGGCGGTGGATCTCACCGCATTCGGTTTTGCCGCCATCTTTGCCTTTGGCGCGCTCAAAACCTTTAAACGAGCGACCCAGGGGCCGGCTGACAGTATCTGGGCCATGCCGCAAAAACAGCCTATTGCGGCGCTGTAAACCAGCGTTCAGTCTTAAGCTGTTAGTTTGAATCATTCCACAAAGCCCCGTTCGCGGGGCTTTGCTTTGCAAGTCATGCCATCGAGCTCACAAGTTGCACAACAGAATCGCCATTGCCCGGCGCCATTATTGCTTAATCTGCCAACGGCTTTTATAGTAGCCGCTGATTTTTATGGAAGAAAACCAAGGAGCTGGAATGTCCACCAATACGTTGTCTCTCCATCAGATCTGGTGGCTTACACTCACCTCGCCACAGATCAGTTTCCAAACCCAGGCCAGAGGTTATCTTAACCCTACTTCCCTGCATGCCGGGCTCGAAGAACCCAATACACTGGAAGAAGACTGGGGTATTACCGATAGATTATCCCTTCATCAGCAGATTGCCAGTCTGGTTAACGACGGCACCCATGGTCATTATCTGGCCAGTGATTACAGTCAATATGCCTGTGGTACCAGCTTGAACTGGCGATATCTTATTGATTTAGAGCAATCCCCGCGTAGGCAGGCCGAAATGCGCTATGTCGCCGCGACTTATTCCATCCTCGGCCTCGGCGGCACCCGTGCCTATGATTTCGGGCGCGCCTCTTATCTCACCCGGGAAGGATTGCGCTTGGGTTGGGTCAGCCAGGAAGAGTTCGATTTTCTCCACAGTTTTATCGCAGCCAAGAGCCGCTATTTTTACCGCTCTTGGGAGCAATATACCCAAGCCTGGTTTGCCGGCCGTGCGATATGGATGTTTTTAATCAACGAGCCGGACACAGAAGAGGCCGCAGAGGCATTGCTCAATGGCTGGATAGCCAGACGACAACGGATAGACTATCGCCGCGCTATCAGTGACAAGGATAACCCCATTCATCAATGCGACTGGGACATGGAATTGCCGCAACTTAGCGCCCCGCAAAGCCTGCTCGATCTTCTCAACCAAACACAGGATTAGTCGCCATGGATATCTGGCAAATACTCGGTATCACCGCCACCCAAGATGAAGCAGCCATCAAGCAGGCTTACCGCACCCAGCTCCGCGACTGTCACCCGGAGGATAACCCGGAAGGCTTCAGAGCACTGCGCAGCGCCTACGAGCAAGCCTTGGCTGCGGCCCGCCCGGCAACCCAGGCCAAACCACTGGAGCTGAAAACGCCCTCGCCCGCAGCGGCCAAGGCACAACCATTGCCGCAACAGGAGTCGCAGCAAGAGACACAATATCAGCCACAACAAGAATCGCAGCAGCAAGATTACAGCTACCGGGCCCAGCAAACAGCTGCCAAAGCCCAGGTTGAAACCCCGGAGAGTCTGTTCCAGCAGCTGATGAGCATGTTGGGCAATGAGCGCCTGCGCTTTGACAATGAACACTGGTATCAGTGGGCCGAGCGTGTCGGCCAAAGCTCTCTTTCCTGCCAAGCCCAGCTGTCGCAGTGGGTTCAGGCGGAGATACTCAATTGGCGCTGGCTGCCAGGACAAATTATCAGTCATTTGTGGCATGCACTGGAGTGGAGCTCACTTGAGCGGGGCGATAAGGCGCAGCAACAAAGAGCGGCTTTTTTCGATTGGTGGATTTCGCGGCCGAGCCCTGCGCCGCTGGACTGGTTGGCGACGCAGGATAATGCGACTCAAATCGCCATCCAAAGCTACTACCAACCATTGCAAAATGCACTGCTTGACTGTGATTTCCCCCAGATCCGCATATTGTTCTTTAGCGGTCATGTCTGCGGCGTGCTGCACCCTGCGCTTGCGATTGTCCAACTCAGGGTTATCAGGGCGTTAAACCTGAATTGGCCCGTGGAACAGTTGCTTGAGTTATGTGACTTTGTGTTGCAGCAAGGCGAACTCTGGGGCGAAGATTTGGTGCTGCTGGCCGAGATCAGCCGCCGCTGCGGTAAGGAATCCTTAGCACTCAAACTCGCCGATGAGCTCAAGCAAGCCGAGCTGCCTCAGCTATTGGCCGAACATCTGGAAAAATGGTATCTGCCGAGCACGCCGCGTTTGGCACTTTGGTTTAAGGCATTGGCCTGTCAGCAAGGCGGGAACTGGCGAATATCGGCCGCCTTTGAAGAGTGCTGGTTTGATGAACCCCAAGAGGCGGATTTCATCGAGCAACTGCTGTACAAGACTGTATTCAACGAAGGCGCTATGCCCCACACCATATTGCCGCTGAAGTCCTTGCCCGGTTATGAAGGCGCGTTGGCGAGATTGTTCTGGGCATGTCAGCTGGGCAGTTGGCAACAGATTGAACAGCTCGCTCAATTGCCGGCTTGCGATCGCGTGGAAGCCGGTTGGCATTATCTCGGCGAGTTACTTTGCGGCATTGCGACAGAGATCCTCGCCAATAGACCCAAGCATGCCGTGTTTGAAGCGCTGGCGGCAGGTTATGGCCAGCCCAACTGGTTTACTATGCCTGCGCCCGATGCCCAGGCCTTCAGCCAACCCACGCCCGAGGAGTGGCTGCAAGTTGGCCAGCGCTATCCCCTGCTGCCGGATAGCTGGCTGCAGGCCTTGTGTCAAAGAGCCGAAGCCGAAGAATGGCTGTCACAGCTGACGGAAGATCCCAGCCTGTTTGGCATGCTGATCTGGCAACGTGAGGGGGTACGTCAGCCATTGCTGTCGGCATTTGAGCATTCATCGGACGCTGAAAACGGCGAGCAAGCCGCCAAGGAGCAAAGTTCTCAACCGGATATCGCCCTGGAGTGGGCAGAGTTCTACTATTCATTGCCATGGAGCAAAATCAGCCATCGCTTGGCGATGCGTCAGGCACTTTCAGTGACGCAGTTGCCGCAGCCAATCAAGGACACTCCCTTTGCCTTGGCTTGGCAGATGTGTGCGGATCCGCAAAGCATCTCGCCGCTGATTGCCGAAGCCGTCATGCGTTGGCCCAAGCAGTTTGTGTTTTGCATAGAGCTGCGCAACCAGGTTGAGCGCTTGGCGCAATCAAGCTTAAGCGATGAAGAACTCTGGCTACAGATTGATGCCGAGCAACTGACGGCACTCGGTGCCTTGATCAATCGCAGGGTTGAAACCACTGACGATATACACAATACCCTGATACTCTGGGCGGCACTGAGATATCACCCCAACGCCAGTAATAGCTGGCGCTATGTCACCACGCCACAACTGGAGAAGCTTCAGGGACAGCTGAAAGAGCAAAATATCAATTTCGAAGAGTATTATTACGACGACAATACCCTGGCCTATGGTCTGCTGAATGATGATTGGGAACGGGGCATCCATCCGGAAGCCATTGATGCCTGTGCGGCGAAAAAAGAAGCCAAAGACTATGTCTATCCGGCCTGTTACTGCATAGCCTTGCTGGCCAATGACATCTCACGTTCAGGGTTTAATGGCACCTTGGTAGAGGACTTTCACAAGTCGCAACCAAAACTTGCCGGTGACAGACAAAACACCGCCAAGCTATTGTGCCAACTGCTGGAAGATAAGCTCAACCAGGTCATCAGTGACGACCGAGAGAAAGCGCCGCAACGCTTTAATCTGCACAGCGGCAAGCGCCTTTTTGTCTGGGCACTACTGGTGGCACTGCACGGCTTTTTCGTATTCCCCATCTATCCCGACATCGCAGCCTCGCTGCTCGACCCCATGTCCATAGTGCAGCAACTCGAGGCTCATAAAGGAAAACTCTTGGTGTTCCTGGCCTTTAACCTGTTTATGGTATTCAGGATCTGCAGTACCCGCCAGACATCTAAAGGCGCCCGCAACTATGGGGTGTGGAGCACCTTTGCCATAGTGTTGGCCTTGGTGGGTAACAGCTTCTGGTGGGCGCTGCCACTGCTTCTTGGCCACCTGCTGGCGGCCGCAGGCACACAAGCCGCGTCTTCAATGCGTCACGGCTGGCCGAAGAGTTTTAAAGAACCCAGAAGAATTACCCTGGAGGAAATTGTTTATTGATCCCAGTGCGCCAGTGCATTTTGAATTGCCTGGCGCACATCACGAATATAGTGTTCATCCTGGGAGGCCAGAGCCTGTTCAAAACTCAGCAACCAGTGTTCTATCTGACGCCGCTCGCCTCCCAGGCATTCCTCATACATGCGATGTAGCTTTTCCGTCAGGTTGAGGTTGGGTAATTGCTCGCGGGGATGCACTTTCAATCTGGCAAGCCTTTGCCTGCTGGCTTGTCTATCGTCTTCCGATACCCCGGTCGGGCTGCGATCTATCACTTTCTGGTGTACCTCTCCTGTGCTGGTGATGGTGACATCCACTTCAAGCATGCCGTTGATATCGTAGCTGAATCTGACATCCACCGACTGCAACCCTTGTCCGGTTGGAATATCGATATCGAGATCGTCAATGTGCAGATTATTGGCAACCCAAAGGCTCTCTCCCTGATAGATGGCGATACACACCTGGCTTTGCTCTTCATGACCGGCGTAATAGCGTTGCTCCAGCGATACCGGCACCACAGTGTTGCGTTCTATGATAGGACTGAACACCCCGGACTGGCCATTGCTCTCTACCCGGATCCCCAGGCTGAAGGGACAAACATCGGTGAGGATCAGCTCCTCTACCGCTTCATCGCGCAAACGACAGGCGGCCTGAATGGCAGCGCCTATGGCCACCACCCGATCGGGATCCAGCTCCTGGCGGCCAAAGCGGCCCAGTAACCTGGTAGCGACCTGCTTTACATGATGCTGACGGCTGGCACCACCCACCAAAATGAGTTCATCTATCTCTTCAGGCTGTAATCTGGCGTCGGCAAGTGCCTGGCTCAGCGGTTTTCGCAGCCGGTTCAGCGTCTGTTGCCAGATCTTTTCCAGCTCATGGCCGTCGAACTCGAGGTTGATATTCTGCTCGCCGCTCAAACAGACCCGGGTTCCCTGGCCATTACTGTAACGCTTGGCATTTTCACAAGCGTAATAGAGCTGACTGAGGTACTTGAGAGATTGGCTTTCACGCTCCAGCTGTAGCTTTTGCAACACGCCATCGAGCAGGTCTTGAGTGAAGTCTTCACCACCGAGACGGTTATCACCGGCCGAAGCGCGAACTTCTATGATGCCATCCTGAAACTCGACAATGGTGACATCGAAGGTACCACCACCTATATCAAACACCAGGAAACGTCGGCTATGGGACTCGTGTAAGCTGTAAGCCATGGCGGCAGCAGTGGGTTCATTGATAAGGCGTACCGCTTCCAGCTCGGCCAGCTCGGCAGCCGTATGCACTTGTTTGCGCTGCTGATCATTGAAGTAAGCCGGCACAGAAATCACCACTTGCTTAATGGCGTGCCCAAGATAGGCTTCAGCATCGGCCTTGAGGGTACTGAGTATGATGGCGCAAAGCTCAGTGGAGCTGAACTCCTGACCACCGAGGCGATAGCGTTTCTCACTACCCAAAAAACGTTTGAATATGGCGGCAGTATTACGTGGATGAGTCATTAAACGTTCGGCGGCCGGACGACCAACCAATAGGTGCATATCCTCATCAATACTGACGACCGACGGGGTTAAATCCTCTCCCAGGGCATTGGGGATCATCTGCACCTTACCATCGCGCCAAAGCGCAATGGCGCTGTTGGTGGTGCCCAAATCTATGCCGATTGCGGGTACTTCAGGCTTATCCATCACCTAACTCCTTCCTTTTCCTGCTTATCCATCTTCGCCGGGGGGAATTTCCAGCGCCCACACTATGCCTAAAGTTCGACAAAGCAACAAGTTAAATACTGAAAAACCAACAAAGTCGAAGGATTATTTATCCACCTGTCCCAGATGCAGACAACCAGGGTAATACCATAGAGTTCTTTGTGGGAAAACCAAGATATAAGGCTGAGAACTGCGATAAGCCTAACGGTCTTATGAATACGACCAAGTTGGATAGATATGGAGATCCGACATGAAAAGACCGGCCAGTTTACAAAAGCTGTTCTCTTTGAATATGGCAAAGGAGCAGGAATCTGCATCCTGCATAACGGCGCATAAACCCACCATCCTCTAACCGCCTATACCAGGCTAATAGCAATATCAAAACTAAGATACGAAAAAGCCCGCCTGTTTGCACAAGCGGGCTTCTCTGAATATGGCGGAGGAGCAGGGATTTGAACCCTGGATGGGCTATAAACCCATGCCGGTTTTCAAGACCGGTGCATTCAACCACTCTGCCACCCCTCCGAACGCTGCAAATACTATAGCGAGGATATGAGACTGTAAAGCAGAAAATGTCACGGCCTTATCTATTTGCTCAATCTGCACTCAGTCTTTGGGCGTTTCTTCTGCATGTAGCGCCAAACGAGCAGGATCCGGCTTGGTAAAACCTGCCCTCACCTGCGACCAGCCGGCAAACTGACGCAGTTTATAGCCAGCAAATACCAGCACACTACAACCCAGGATCCCCCAGGCAATAGCGGTTTCCCCGGCCGTGGCCCACACAGCAACCAGACTTGATGCTCCGAATGCCAAGGTGATCTGTAAAAAGTTTTGCAGCCCGGCCGCTTTGGAGGCGCACTGACTGAAATGTTGCAGCGCACTGTTAACCACTATCGGATAAATGGCACCATTGGCCGCGGCCAGCACAGAAAATGCAATAAGCAATGGATAGATGGTTTGCGCCTTGAATACCAAAGTCGCCAAGGCAATCGCCAACACACACAAACCAAACAGGGCCAGCAACAGTTTAAGCGTCATCTCACTGCCTACCCTGCGGATAAGCAACTTACTGGCATAGCCACCGACAATAAACATGATGGTTTGCGGAATAAAGCTTAAACCTATGGCATCTGCCTCATAACCGTGCTGTTCCATCACTATCGGCCAGAGTGTCAGATAGGCAAAGAAAGCCCCCGAGCAAGCACCATAGATGAGCACATTGCCCAAATAACCTGTGTTGTTGAAAAAGGTCTTGTAGGCCACTTTTTCTTCAGCTTTGGCCGTGCCTTCATTTGCCGGCTTCACCAACACCATAGTCAGCGCCATCAATGCCGTTGCCGTCGCCGCCAAAATGAAAAATATCGCTTCCCAGCCCAGATGCCCAAGCACCTTGGCGCCGAGAATAGGCGCCAAGGCCGGTGACAAGGCCACCAAGGGCATGATGTTGGAGAAGATGCGCTGTGAATCTTTGGCATCATACTGTTCTACCACCAAAGCCTGCCAAATGACGGCAGCACTGCAGACACCAATCGCCTGGAAGAAACGGGCACAGTTGAGCATGATGATATTGTCACTGAAACCTATACTGACTGTCGCCAGGGCAAACAGCGCCAAGCCACCTAGCAGTGAATTGCGTTTCCCGAAACGCTGCACCAGAGGGCCGTAAAGCAGTTGCCCCAAGGCCAATCCGGCCAGGAAAGAGGTCAAGGACATGGCCACCTGAGATGAGCTGGCGCCAAGCGAGCCTTCAATTGCTTTGAATGCTGGGAGATACATGTCGGTCGCGATGAAAGCCAACATGCTCAGGAGCGCGAGATAGCATAAAAACATGAAATATTTAAGAGTCATATACAACCTGATTACAACTTAAGACAAAAGTAATATGAATGCCGGAGCAGTCTAAAGCCTTGCTCAATCGAGGTGAAACGTTTATTTTTGACCTATGCTTTCAAATAATCTCACAGCAAGGAATCGCCATGCTTTCTGAACAATCGTTGCAACTTATCGATATTGTTTCTCACCTTGGCAGTTTCACCGCCGCAGCCAACAAGTTGCACAAGGTGCCATCCGCCGTGAGTTATGCCATTAAGCAGATTGAAGAAGAACTGGGAGTCGTGCTGTTTGAGCGTCATCACCGCAGCGTCAGTTTGACGCCCGCCGGGGCTCACTTTGTCAAGGAAGCCAGGATTATGCTCAAGCAACTGGACGACCTGAAACGGGAAACCCAGCGGGTAGCCAATGGTTGGCAGCCGACTCTGTCCATCGCTTTGGACAATATCGTCAGGGCAGACAGGATCAGTGTGTTGATTGCCGACTTCTATCGTCACTTCACCGATGTGGAGCTGATCATCCGTATTGAGGTGTTCAACGGCGTCTGGGAAGCCTTGTCTACCGGTCGCAGCGATGTTGCCATTGGCGCCACCACTGCCATTCCGGTCGGCGGCGCCTACCATCACAGAGACATGGGCGATATCGAGTGGGCATTTCTGGTGAGCAAGTCCCACCCTTTGGCCGCTATCGACCGGCCACTGGAAGATGAAGAGCTCAGGCCCTTCCCTTCTATTTGCCTGGACGATACTTCAAGAGAGATCCCCAAGCGCCACACCTGGTTACTGGACAATCAGCGCCGCTTGGTGGTGCCGGATTGGATCCGCGCCATCAACTGCTTCCGTGAAGGCTTGGGGATAGGTTATATGCCGGTACACCTGGCCAGCCCCTTTATTCGCGCCGGTGCCCTGGTGGAAAAACAGCTGGCCACTCCTCTGGCTGCAAGCTCCTGCTGCCTGGCGTGGAATGCCAACAAGATGTCGCCGGCGCTCAAATGGGTACTGGATTATCTGGGCGATACCGAAAAACTGCACAGAGAGTGGCTCGCCTGACTTTAATTCATAAAAGATTCAGTGTTTAATGGCACAATCTATAACAGGAAACCTGCAGCGGAACCATATACGGTTTAAACTGCTCTAACATGGAAACTAGTCGGGTCGCCAACCCGGGCTATGTCAGTCAACCTTCGGAGAAGCAAATGACTCAGCAAACCCTTTATTCGAGCCAAACTTCCACTATGGAAGTGAACAAAATGCTCAGAAACACCTACATGCTGCTGGCAATGACCATAGGGTTTTCAGCCGTATGTGCCGCCATCGCCATGGCGATGGGGATAGGCCCCATGATGTCACTGGGACTTTCCATCGGTGGCTTGGTGTTGCTGTTCGTCACCCTGAGAAAAGCGGAGTCTGCCGCCGGGATCTTTTGGGTATTTGCCTTTACCGGTATGGAAGGCGCGTCTCTGGGTTATATCCTCAATCATTACGCCGGTATGAGTAACGGCCCTGAGCTGATTATTCAGGCCTTTGGTCTGACATCAGCCATCTTCGTCGCCCTGTCGGCCTATGCCGTGACCACCAAGAAAGATTTTTCCTTTATGCGTGGTTTTTTGATTGCCGGTCTGGTGGTCGTCATTGCCGCTGCGGTGATCAATATCTTTGTCGGTAACGGCGCGGTATTTATGGCAGTCAATGCGGGTATCGCCCTGCTGATGACAGGTTTTATCCTGTTTGATACCAGCCGTATCGTCAATGGTGGTGAGACCAACTATATTCGCGCTACCATTGCTTTGTACCTGGATTTTCTCAACCTGTTTATCAGCCTGCTGCACCTGATGGGTGCCGGTGGTGATGACTGATCCCCTCGGGATGGAAAATAGGTTAAAATGGCCCTAATTCAGGGTCATTTTTTTTGGTATGAGCAAACTTATTATTATGGTGAATGGCAGTGTCTACGGCCCGGCGGCTGGCTTCCATGCACTCAAATATACCCGGGCTGCGCTGCAAGCGGGCCATGAGATTCGCTGTGTATTCTTTTATCAGGATGGGGTGAGCCAGTCCAATGCGCTATGCGCGCCGGCGTCCGACGAATTGGACTTAACTGCCGCCTGGCAGCAGCTGGCAAAGGAGTGGCAGCTTAATCTAGTGAATTGCGTCTCTGCCGCCCTGCGCCGCGGTGTGCTTTCAGCACAGGATGCCAAGGATAACGCCAAAGCGAGTGCCAATCTCGCCGCTGGATTTACCATGGGGGGGCTTGGCGAGTTGGTCACCGGGCTTGAAAAGAGTGATCGTCTGGTGAGTTTTTAATGAAGAAATTAGCCATTATTTTTCGCCGAGCACCGCATGGGTCGGCTTCCGGCCGCGAAGGCCTGGATCTGGCGCTGCTGAGCGCCAGTTTCGAGCAAGAGGTGAGCCTGATATTTACCGATGAAGGCGTGCTTACGCTGCTGAAGCAGCAGCAACCTGAGCTTATCGGTTGCAAGGACTATATCGCCACCTTGGGTGCGCTGCCCCTCTATGACATAGAGACTGTACTGGTCTGCAAACAATCGTTGCAGGAGCTGGGACTTGGCCGCACCGAACTGGTTATTCCTGCCACCATTTGTGATAACGAGCAGATCCGCCAGGCCCTGCTGGATGCCGATGAGGTCATGGTTTTCTGATGATATTACACCAAATACAAACATCGGCGGCGCGCGACACTGCGCTGTCCTGCGCACTGAGATATGCCGGCAAGACAGACGTGTTTCTGCTGGCAGGCGATGCAGTAAGCGCCCTGCTGAAACGTCAATGGGCCATGGCACTGTCCCCCTTTAAAGTGGTGCTGGTGGCCGATGACGTCAAAGCCCGCGGGCTCGAGGACTTTCTTGGTAATTATGAACAGTTGGATTATCCGGCGCTGGTAGCGCTGACATTGGCTCATACAAAGGTTATTTCGTGGTAGATTTCATTCAATTCAATGACAAGCAGATAGCGACCGATCCTCAAGGGTACTTGAAGCAGGTTTCCGATTGGACGCCCGAGCTGGCGCCTGTCATCGCCGCAGGCGAAGAGATAGAGCTGACCGATGCCCACTGGGAAGTGGTTAACTTTGTGCGTAACTTTTATCTTGAATATAAGACCAGCCCGGCTATTCGGGTATTGGTCAAGGCTATCGGCCAGGCACTGGGGCCGGAGAAAGGTAACTCCAAGTACCTCTACACCCTGTTCCCGATGGGGCCAGCCAAGCAGGCAACCAAGATTGCCGGGCTGCCCAAGCCGGCCAAGTGTATTTAAAGCGACTCGATTCTGCACACAAAAAAGCCCCGGTTCTCGGTAATGCCGATCAGTTAAGACAGATCGCTTGACGATCTCACTGAAAGGATCAAAATCCGATGACCCCATGTCATCGGATTTTTTTATGCAACTTTCAGAAGCTTTGGCGCGTACTCATATCAATCGTCTTACCGAATTCACCTGTCTGGCCGATGTACTTGAGCCTGAGTTAATTCAGTCGTGCCTTGATTCACATGGTGTTGCCAGTTTAAGACGACGTAAGTTACCTATGGATGCCATGATTTGGGCGGTGATTGGTATGGCTCTGTTCAGAGGCGAGTCCGTCCGTTCACTCATCAATAAGCTTGATATCGTCTTACCGCAAGAGGTGGATTACGTTGCGCGCAGTGCTGTCACGCAAGCGCGTAAGCGATTGGGCTCTGACGTTGTTCAGGATGTGTTTAAGCGAAGTGCCAAGACCTGGCATGAAAGAGCAGAGCATCCTCATTGGTGTGGGCTCAACCTCTACGGTGTCGATGGTATCGTATGGCGAACACCTGATAGTGAGCAAAACAATCAGGTGTTCGCCAAAACCGCCAACGCTTCTGGTGATGCTGCCTATCCTCAAATTCGCATGGTTTGCATGATGGAGTTAAGTAGCCACTTGGTATTGAACAGTGCCTTTGATTCTGTTGCTGTCAGTGAAATGAGTTTAGCCGCTGAACTGATATCAAGCATACCTAATAACAGCCTGACGCTGTTTGACAGAGGCTTTTATTCGTTGGGACTTTTGCACGCCTGGCAACAGGCTCAACCGAACAGCCACTGGCTGCTGCCGTTGAAGAAAGGGACGCAATATGAAGTGGTACGCTCTTTAGGAAAACACGACCAACTGGTGCAGTTAGCCACCACGCCTCAAGCCAGAAAGAAGTGGCCTATGCTACCTGACAATATTGAAGCTCGCTTACTGACAAAGACGATAAAAGGTAAGTCGGTTTCCATTTTGACCTCATTAACGGACCCATTGCGTTATCCGGGGGCAGAGATAGCGGATTTATATGCCCATCGATGGGAGATAGAAGTGGGCTATCGGGAGATGAAGCAGCATCTTCTGGAGAGTCGCTTTACGTTGCGTAGTCAATTGCCAGAGTTGGTTATCCAAGAATTGTGGGGGGTACTATTGGCCTATAACCTCATCAGATACAAGATGATGTTGATGGCTAAGAGCTTACCGTCGTTACATCCGAACCAATTAAGCTTTAGAGATGCATCGAGTTATATCATTTTTAAACTGACTCAACTGTCATCTCAAACGCCTGGAAATGTCCCGAGAGAGGTCTTGGACATAGTGCGTAATGCGAGGCAGTTCAAGCTTGATGGGAAACGGGATAGAGCCTATCCACGTGCGTTAAAAATGAGTAAAAACAAGTATCCCATTAAGCCTAAGAAAAATGCCGTTCACACTAAGTGAACGGCATTACCGGTTCTCGGGGCTTTTTACTATTTGAATAACTATTTTAAATTCTCATATACCAGCATGGCTGCCTTGCCGAGCGTGGCTAAAAACAGGGCAGAAAAAACTGCGATGACGGCCACGTAGGCAAGCCAGCGCAGGTAGCGCTGACCTTTATCCATATGACCTCACCCATCAACCTATTTTTTCAATGCCACCCATATAGCTGCGCAGGGCTTCAGGTACTGTGACACTACCATCGGCATTTTGGTAGTTTTCCAAAATGGCCACCAGAGTACGACCAACCGCCAGTCCTGAACCATTCAGAGTGTGGATAAGCTTGGGCTTGTTGTCGTCTTTGGCGCGATAACGGGCCTGCATGCGCCGCGCCTGGAAGTCACGCACGTTGGAGCAGGAAGAGATCTCACGGTAGGTATTTTGAGCCGGAACCCAGACTTCAACGTCGTAGGTCTTGGCGGCACCAAAGCCCATATCACCGGTACACAGGACGACAGTTCTGTGCGGCAGCCCCAGCTTCTTCAGTACATTTTCAGCGTGACTGACCAACTCTTCCAATGCAGATTCCGAATCTTCCGGCTTCACCAACTGCACCATTTCGACCTTGTCAAACTGGTGTTGGCGTATAAGGCCGCGGGTATCTTTACCGTAAGAGCCGGCTTCACTGCGGAAGCATGGTGTGTGAGCGGTCAACTTGATTGGCAGCTCGGCTTCATCCAGTATGGTATCGCGGGCCAGGTTGGTCAGCGGCACTTCTGCGGTTGGTATCAGGCTAAGCCCCTGACCTTCCTCTGTGGCCGGTTTGGTGTGAAACAGATCTTCACCAAACTTGGGCAGTTGGCCTGTGCCCTTGAGGCTGGCTTCGTTGACCAGTAAAGGCACATAGCATTCCGTGTAGCCGTGCTCCTGGGTATGCAAATCCAGCATGAACTGCGCCAGAGCGCGGTGCATACGGGCAATTTGGCCCTGCATAAAGATAAAGCGTGAACCCGTTACTTTTACGGCACTCTTGAAATCCAGTCCTTTGAGCTGTTCACCGAGATCAACATGATCTCTTACCGGAAAGTCAAACTCTCTTGGCGTGCCCCAGCGGCGGATTTCCACGTTGTCGTTTTCGTCTGCGCCCACGGGAGCAGATTCATCCGGCAAGTTGGGAATGCTCATGGCAATAGCGTCCAGCTCTTGAAGCAGTGCACTCAGCTCTTGTTTTTTGCTGTCCAACTGGCTGCCGAGATCACCTACCTGCGCCATGATAGGGGCAACGTCCTCACCGCGGGACTTGGCTTGACCTATGGACTTGGAGATGGCATTGCGACTGGCCTGCAGCTCTTCGGTTTCCACCTGCAGCGACTTGCGCTTTTCTTCCAGCTTGGTCAGCCTGTCTACATCAAGGATAAAACCGCGGGTCGCCAAACGCTCCGCAGTTGTTGCGAGTTCATTACGCAGATATTTTGGATCTAACATGTCTACTTGTCTTATCAGTTATACACGTGAAAAAATCAGCTGTTGTCCCAGGTAAACCATGGCCAGGCACAGTCCCAGGTTCAACGCCACATTCAGAAATGCCTTTAGCAACTCACCTCCCTGTATCAGCAGTAAGGTTTCATTTGAGAAAGTTGAGAAGGTTGTCAGTGCACCAAGAAATCCGACACCGACCAGCGCCTTGATCTCAGGGCTGATATGACTGAGTTCCCCCAGTGCATAGATCATCCCCATCAGAAATGAGCCAAGTACATTAACAGCCAGTGTACCAAAAGGAAAACCACTGCCAAATAGCTGGAGCACAAATATCGATATCAGGTAGCGCAAAACTGCGCCGGTTGCACCACCAAGGGCGACAACAGTCAGATTAATCATACCTTTTGTTCTCACTTTGGCTGTCGAGTTGGCAAAGCTGCGCCAACTTATCGCGGATCCGTTTCTCAAACCCCCGCTCGGTCGGATAATAAAAACGGCTATCGGCCAAGGCTTCGGGGAAATAACATTCGCCGGCGGCGTAGGCATTGGCCTCATCATGAGCATAACGATAGCCTTCTCCGGCGCCGATGGATTTCATCAGCTCGGTCGGCGCGTTTCTCAAGTGCATGGGCACAGGCTGCTGGCCGGTTTCCCGAGCCAGTTGTCTGGCCGCTTTAAAGGCTGTATACACCGCATTGCTCTTGGGCGCCGAGGCCAGATAAACAATCGCCTGCGCTATGGCGCGCTCGCCCTCTGCCGGGCCGACCCGGTGGAAACAGTCCCAAGCGTTGAGAGCAACGGTCATCGCGGTAGGATCGGCATTCCCCACATCTTCAGAAGCTATCGCCAGCAGGCGTCTTGCGACATACAGAGGATCGCAGCCCCCTTCCAGCATGCGACAAAACCAATAGAGCGCCGCATCCGGCGCCGAGCCGCGAATCGATTTGTGCACGGCTGAGATCAGGTCGTAGTACTGATCGCCATTCTTATCGAACCCCGCCAACTGCTCACCGGCCACCTGCACCAGCATGGCTTCGGTAAAACTACCGCCATCCGGCAGCATGTCACTCATCAGCTCTACCAGGTTGAGAACCTTGCGGGCATCGCCATCGGCGAGAGTCGCCAACTTGGCCATCAGCTCAGGTGGCATCTGCAACCGGCGTTTGCCTAGGCCACGCTCTTCATCAGCGAGGGCCTGGGTCACTATGGTAGCAATCTCGGCTTCATCGAGACGCTTAATCAGATATACCCGCACTCTGGAGAGCAAAGCGTTATTGATTTCAAACGAAGGGTTTTCTGTGGTGGCGCCGATAAAAATTACTGTGCCATCTTCAATAAAAGGCAGAAAGGCATCCTGCTGGCTCTTGTTGAATCTGTGTACCTCATCGACAAACAGCAAGGTGCGCTGGCCGCGCGATTGCGCCACGTTTTTGGCGTGTTCTATCGCCGAGCGGATCTCTTTCACCCCGGATGTGACCGCAGATATTCGCTCCACGTGGGCGTTGGCATAATGAGCAACCAGCTCTGCCAGCGTAGTCTTGCCGGTACCCGGCGGCCCCCAGAACATCATGGAATGGGCCTTGCCGGCCTCCAATGCCAGTCTCAGCGGTTGCCCAGGTCCCAACAGATGTTGCTGACCGACGTACTGCTCCAGCGTCGCCGGGCGCATTCTTGCCGCCAGGGGCCGAAAGTCGGGGGCAAAATCAAAGCTCAGGCTGGACAAGGTTAACCTTCCTGCCCCGGGCGCTGATCGTCAATGGAAACGCCTTCGGGAACCTCAAATTGGAACAATCTCTTGTCGCTATCTGTCAGCGGCTTTTGTCCACTCAGTTTGAACTGACTGAGATTACCCTGAGTGTCTTTCAGTGCCAGTTGGGTCAAAGTGTTATCGTTGAAACAGACGCTGACCTGTTGTACTCCGGCCTCTTCAGTCTTGGGCGCTATCTGGAAACACTCTTTGTCCAGAGTGATGTTATAGCGAGCCCAACTGGCCTCGTCGCGGCGCACCAAAAGCGTCATGGGCGAAGCGGCAATGGCATTTTCCAGCGCCAGTACGCTCACTTCCTCGGCGAACGGGTTATAAATCCAAACGTCTTTGCCATCTGCGACTATCACAGATTCATCCGGCTGCTGCAGATGCCAGTAAAACTGATTCGGCTGCGCCAAGGCGAGCTCGCCACTGCCTTGCTGAATAAGCTTGCCATTGATATCTGTGACTTGCTGTTGGAAGTCGGCTTTCAAGCCGGCGATGGCATCCAGTTTTTCTCTGAGCACACCGGCATCATCGGCCATTACAGGTAGGCTGACGGCCAGAGCAAGAAACATAATGCTTTTATTCATCTATACCTCAAATCTGTCTTATCTTGGCGGTGGTGGAGCCAATACTTCGCGGTTACCATTATGCCCCTGGGCACTGACCACCCCTTGAAGCTCCATCTGCTCTATGATGCGGGCGGCGCGGTTATAGCCTATCTTGAACTTGCGCTGCACACTGGAGATAGAGCCGCGGCGGGTTTCGGTAACAAAAGCAACGGCTTCATCGTAGAGCGCATCCAGCTCTTCATCGCCGCCTTCAGGTGCTTCACCGGGCAGTAACACCTGCTCGCCGTCGCTGGCACCCTGCAGTATTTCATCAATATACTGAGGCTTACCGCGGGCATGCCAATCGGCAACCACGGCATGCACTTCGTGATCGTCCACAAAGGCGCCGTGAACCCGGTTAGGCACGCCGGTACCAGGGGGCAGATAGAGCATATCGCCCATCCCCAGCAAGGTTTCGGCGCCCTGCTGATCCAAAATGGTGCGCGAATCGATACGGGAAGAAACCTGGAAAGCGATTCGAGTGGGGATGTTGGCCTTGATAAGGCCTGTTATCACATCCACAGACGGGCGCTGGGTTGCCAGAATAAGGTGAATACCGGCGGCGCGGGCTTTCTGGGCGATACGGGCAATCAGCTCTTCCACCTTCTTGCCGACTATCATCATCATGTCGGCAAATTCGTCCACGACAACGACGATAGAGGGCAACTTGTCGAGCTCAGGTGCCGTATCTTCCATGCTTTCATTGGACTTCCACATAGGATCGTAAATCGGCTCGCCGGCAGCCTTGGCCTCGGCGATTTTGGCATTGAAGCCCTTGAGGTTACGTACCCCGAGCGCTGACATCAGTTTGTAACGCCGCTCCATCTCGCCGACACACCAGCGTAGCGCATTGGCGGCCTCTTTCATATCCGTGACCACTTCACACAAGAGGTGCGGAATACCTTCATAGACAGAAAGCTCCAGCATCTTGGGATCTATCATAATAAAGCGCACATCTTCAGGGCCGGACTTATACAGCAGACTGGTGATCATCACGTTGACCCCAACCGACTTACCCGAGCCTGTGGTACCTGCAACCAAAAGGTGAGGCATCTTGGCCAAATCCACCACGACCGGATCGCCGGCAATGTCTTGTCCCAGCACCATGGTGAGATTGGATTTACTGTCCTTGAACGCCTGGCAGTCGAGCACATCACGCATAAATACGGTTTCGCGGAACTTGTTGGGCAGTTCCAGCCCCACATAGGCCTTACCCGGAATAACCTCAACCACCCGCACGCTTTCTGCCAGCAGCGAACGCGCCAAATCTTTGGATAGGTTAGAGATTTTTGAAGCCTTGACCCCAGGGGCCAAGTCCAGCTCAAAGCGGGTAATCACAGGACCTGGATAGACACCAACCACTTGCGCGGTAATGTTGAAGTCTGCAAGTTTGCTTTCCACCAAACGCGCTACCTGATCCAGCTCTTCTTCACTGATAGGGTTTTTCTTGCGGTTGGGCACATCCAGTAGTGAGATACTCGGCAAAGGATCCATGGGTTGCTTACTCTCCTTTGCAGCTCCCTCTTCACCGGGCAAAATGATAATGCCGTTTTCGACTCTGGCCTTCTGGGCCTTCAATTGCCGCTCTTTATGGCTGATGGCACCGGTTGAGACCCGCTTATCAAAGTCGATAGTCTCGCTTCCTTCTGCTTCATCTTGCCAAGGTGGCGTGTCTTCGGCATTGTCCGAAGAAATGCCCGCAGCCTTGGCAGTCGCACTTCCGGCAACACCTGCAGAAAGCACCGGCTCTACCCTGCCCTGACGCTTAGGCTCTATGTCGACTTTGTCATCGGCAATCGCCGCTTCACTCTCTTGAACTTGCTTATCCTTTTTACGGAAACGACTCAGCAGCCCGGGTTTCTTAACGGGGGCTTCAATAACCTCTTCATCGTCATCCTCCTCGAGCAATTCTTCCGGTTCGACTTCATCGCGCTCGCGACGGAACTTGTCCACTACCGACATAAAACCGCGGGTATCTTCGGTTTCTTTCGGGCCTGACAGACGTGCAGGCAACTGCTTGAGCTTGCGAAAACACCAGATAGTTGCCAAGCCGGTGAGCTCGACTATGGTAAGCCAGCTTATTCCCGTCAGCAGGGTAAAACCCGCGCCGACAAAGCAAAGCAGCAGCAGTGTGGTGCCCAACTGGTTGAAGTAAGGCAGCATCGCCTGAGCTATTACATCCCCGGCCACACCACCGGCCGAAAATTCATAGATATCGCCGGCATTCATACTGGCCAAGGCAGCCAGACTCAGCACCATCAACAGAAAGCCAATCAGGCGCAAGCCGACCGAGAAGTAATCCACTTCCAGCAGTCTATGGGCACGCCTGAAGATCAACCAACCGCTTCCGGCAATGATGATCGGAATAAGATAGGCGGTATAGCCAAAGAAATAGAACAGGACATCGGCCAGCCAGGCACCTACGGCACCGGTGACATTTTCGATCTCCCCTTGATAGTTAGACTGACTCCAGCCCGGATCACCGGGATGAAAGCTGCCCAGCGCCAACAATATATAGATGGCGACCATGCAGCACAGAATAAGCCCCCCCTCCAGCAGACGTTGCAGGCCGCTGAGGGTTCTGACGCTATTTCCCTGAGACAAATGCGATTTCCATAAGCAAACGAAAAACAGATGGATTTAAGATACCAGAATCAACCTGAATGTGCAGCGAATAAGCCTTCGAAAGCCCCTAAAAGCAAGTGGATAGCGGCATTTTTTTACGCCGCCTCGCCGCCTGGGATAAAAAATAAACAACCTAGATCAAAAAAGGAGCCATTGTGGCTCCCTTTTACCCTCGTTAACAATCGAGGTTTAGGCTTCAGCAGAAATACTGATGGCTACTTTGCTGGTCTGCTTCACCTCTTCCATTACCACGTAGGTACGGGTGTCGGACACTGAAGGCAGCTTCAGCAAGGTTTCGCCCAGCAATTTACGATAGGCAGACATATCGGATACCCGTGTCTTCAGCAGATAATCGAAATCGCCCGATACCAGGTGGCACTCCTGAATATCATCCAAAAGCTGCACGGCGCGATTAAACTTATCGAAGACTTCCGGAGTATCCCGGTTGAGGGTGATCTCGACAAATACCAACAAGGATGCGCCCAAAAAGTGCGGGTTAACCAGTGCGGTATAGCCGTTAATATAACCTTGTTTTTCGAGACGCTTGACGCGTTCAAGGCAGGGAGTTGGACTCAAACCAACACGTTTGGAAAGCTCAACGTTGGAAATGCGACCGTCAATTTGCAGTTCATTAAGAATGTTACGATCGATACGATCCAAGTCTTTTACAGGACTCTTTTTATTATTTACCATATTTTTAACCTTGTTTTATCACTAAAACAACATTTAATTTTGCGTATGTCGGAAGTTTAGCAGCATAATCTGCCCGGGCAATACTATACTGGACTTTCCTGAATTGATCACGTTCAGGTCACTATAAAATAACAATTATGCCCATTAAAAGTGGGTTTTTTAGTATATTGAGGCTCGAAAATGATAATTGGTGTTCCAAAGGAAATCAAAAACCATGAGTATCGTGTGGGTATGGTACCTTCCAGCGTACGCGAATTGACTATGCATGGTCATCAGGTTTTTATCGAAACGAATGCTGGTAATGGGATTGGGTTTACCGATCAGGACTATATCGATGCCGGGGCGTCTATTCTGGACACGGCCGCCGAGGTTTTTGCCAAGGCTGAGATGATAGTCAAAGTCAAAGAGCCACAGGCCGTAGAACGTGCCATGCTGCGCCATGACCAGATCCTCTTTACCTATCTGCACCTTGCCCCCGATCTGCCCCAAACTGAAGAACTGGCCAACAGCGGCGCTGTTTGTATCGCTTATGAAACGGTTACCGATGACCGTGGTGGCTTGCCTTTGCTGGCCCCGATGTCAGAAGTGGCCGGACGCATGTCCATCCAAGCCGGTGCCATGGCGCTGGAAAAATCCATGGGCGGCCTGGGCATGTTGCTCGGCGGTGTCCCTGGGGTTGAACCGGCTAAAGTTGTGATTATCGGCGGCGGCATGGTAGGTACCAATGCGGCGCAAATGGCGGTGGGCATGGGTGCCGATGTAGTGGTGCTCGATCGCTCCATCGACGCGCTGCGTCGTTTGAATGTTCAGTTCGGCTCCAAGGTCAAGGCTATCTACTCGACGGCCGATGCCATTGAAAAGCATGTATTGCAGGCCGATCTGGTCATAGGTGGCGTGTTGATCCCCGGCGCGGCAGCGCCCAAGCTGGTTACCCGTGAGCACATCAAGAAGATGAAGCCTGGGGCCGCCATAGTGGATGTCGCCATAGATCAGGGTGGCTGTGTGGAAACCTCTCATGCCACAACTCACCAGGATCCTACCTATATCGTCGATGATGTAGTGCATTACTGCGTAGCCAATATGCCGGGCGCCGTGGCGCGTACTTCCACCTTTGCCCTGAACAACGCTACCCTGCCCTACATTCTCAGGCTGGCCCGTCTGGGTTACCGCGACGCGCTCTTGTCTGACAAGCACTTGCTGAATGGTCTTAACGTGATGCACGGTAAGATCACCTGTAAGGAAGTCGCCGAAGCCCACAATATGGCTTATACCGCTGCCAGCGAACTGTTACAGTAAGCAAATCAACTAATCGCTTTAAAGGAGCCTCTGGGCTCCTTTTTTTCGATTAAGTCAATCTTGAAGATTCTATTCCTGGCGCTTTACCCTTAGGGGTAAATTACCTACAATCGCTGCAATTTGCCAAGGCACGGAGAATAAAATGAGCCAAGCCAAACATTGTAATCTTTTGATCCTGGGATCAGGCCCCGCAGGCTATACCGCAGCCGTTTATGCTGCCCGCGCCAACCTCAAGCCTGTGATGATCACAGGTATCCAGCAGGGTGGCCAGTTAACCACTACGACCGAAGTCGAAAACTGGCCCGGCGATGCCGAAGGCCTGACAGGTCCTGCGCTGATGGAACGGATGCAAAAGCATGCCGAGAAATTCGATACCGAAATTATCTTCGACCATATCAATGAAGTTGACCTGCAACAGCGCCCTTTCACCTTGAAAGGTGACAACGGTGAGTACACCTGTGATGCGCTGATCATAGCCACAGGCGCATCCGCCAAGTACCTCGGTCTGCCATCTGAAGAAGCCTTCAAGGGCCGTGGTGTATCTGCTTGTGCCACCTGTGACGGTTTCTTCTATCGTAATCAGAAAGTGGCCGTTATCGGCGGTGGTAACACGGCTGTTGAAGAAGCACTCTATCTTTCCAACATAGCTGCCGAAGTACACCTGATCCATCGCCGTGATACCTTCCGCTCTGAGAAAATTCTTATCGATCGTCTGATGGACAAAGTCGAAAACGGCAACATAGTTCTGCACCTGGACAAGACATTGGACGAAGTGACCGGCGATGCCATGGGCGTGACCGGACTCAAGATGAAGAGCACCAAAGACGGCAGTATTTCCGATTTGGAAGTGGCCGGGGTGTTTGTCGCCATTGGCCACAGCCCCAACACAGGTATTTTCGAAGGCCAGTTGGAGATGAATGGCGGTTATATCAAGGTCGAAAGCGGCCTCAATGGCAATGCCACCCAGACCAGCGTCAAAGGCGTATTCGCCGCCGGCGATGTGATGGATCAGCACTACCGTCAGGCCATCACCTCAGCCGGAACCGGTTGTATGGCGGCTCTGGATGCCGAGC
Source organism: Shewanella sp. VK101 (assembly GCF_056497865.1). NCBI lineage: Bacteria > Pseudomonadati > Pseudomonadota > Gammaproteobacteria > Alteromonadales > Shewanellaceae > Shewanella > Shewanella sp. VK101. Next base: position 2,279,348 of record NZ_CM151402.1, on the reverse strand, counting down.
GCTTCCTGGATGCTCAGAAATAAGCTCCGCCGATATACTGAAAAGCCAGTCATTGATGACTGGCTTTTTTGTCTGAGGCATTAAAGCATAGGCAAATCACAGGTATGAAAAAAGGGACCTTAGGTCCCTTTTTAACAGCAACTACAACTTATCTCCTGAGAGATTAGTTTGCCAGTGCTTCCTTCGCTTTTTCTACCAGAGTAGCAAACACTACTTTGTCGAATACAGCGATGTCTGCCAAAATCTTACGATCGATTTCGATAGACGCCTTTTTCAGACCGTTGATGAAACGGCTGTATGAAAGACCATTCTGACGAGAAGCCGCATTGATACGTGCAATCCACAGTTGACGGAATTGACGTTTCTTCTGGCGACGGTCACGGTAAGCATATTGACCTGCTTTGGTTACGGCCTGTACCGCTACACGGAAAGTACGTGAACGGGCACCATAGTAACCTTTGGCAAGTTTAAGAACTTTCTTGTGACGAGCTCGTGCAGTTACACCACGCTTAACTCTTGGCATTTTTCAATTCCTCCTAATTAAGCGTATGGCAGTTGGCGTGCAATCATAGGCACGTCAGCTTTGGCAACTAAACACTTGGCGCGCAGATGACGCTTACGCTTGGTGCTCTTCTTGGTCAGGATGTGACGCAGATGGGCTTGCTTACGCTTGAAACCATTGGCGGTTTTCTTAAAACGCTTCGCTACACCCTTGTCGGTTTTCATTTTAGGCATTACTAAAACTCCGCATTGGGACATTAATAAAACGCAAGGCGAGCAAAGGCCTATAGACCTTTGCTACTTTTCAGGATTGCCCTGCTATTTCTTCTTGGGCGCCAGCACCATGATGGCTTGTCGACCTTCCATTTTCGGGAAAGATTCAACAACCGCATACTCTTCCAGATCACCCTTGATACGGTTCAGAAGATCCATACCCAGGTTCTGGTGTGCCATTTCGCGTCCGCGGAAACGCAGCGTAACTTTCGCTTTGTCTCCATCTTCCAGAAAACGAATCAGGTTGCGTAGTTTTACCTGATAGTCGTTTTCATCAGTACCAGGGCGGAATTTAACTTCCTTCACCTGGATCTGTTTCTGCTTCTTCTTCTGTTCTTTCTGGGCTTTTGCCTTGTCGAACAGATATTTACCGTAGTCCATGATACGGCATACAGGCGGCTCAGCATTAGGACTGATCTCAACCAGATCCAGACCTGCCTCATCGGCTACTTCCTGAGCCTCTTTGATGCTGACGATACCAATGGCTTCACCATCCACGCCATTCAAACGTACCTCAGGTACGCCGGTAATTTCTTCATTGATTCTATTCGGGGCCGCCTGACGGCCTGCTGATTTTTTGATCTTTATGACCTAATCCTCCAACAATTCAAGACTACGGAGTGAAATTTGTTGCTTGACCTTAGCGGCGAAATCATCGATTCGCATCTTGCCTAAGTCCACCCCGTCTCGGGTACGCACAGCGACTTCCCGATTTTCCATCTCCTGATCACCTATGACCAGCAAATAAGGAACCCGCCTCAAAGTGTGCTCGCGTATTTTAAAGCCTATTTTTTCATTCCTCAAGTCTTTAGAGGCGCGTATGCCCTGTTCCTTGAAGAATTCGACTACTTCTTCAACATAATCAGCTTGTTTGTCTGTTATGTTCATAACAACAACCTGCATAGGAGCCAGCCAGGTTGGGAAGCGGCCCGCGAACTCTTCGATGAGGATACCGAGGAATCGCTCCAAAGAGCCCAAAATCGCACGGTGGATCATCACAGGAGTCTGACGGCTGTTGTCTTCGGCGACATAAGTCGCGCCCAGGCGTCCCGGTAAGGCGTAATCGAGCTGCACTGTACCGCACTGCCAGGCGCGATCCAGGCAGTCATGCAGAGTGAATTCGATTTTAGGGCCGTAGAAGGCACCTTCACCTGGCAGTATTTCAAATTCGATATCGTTGCTGCGCAGCGCTTGTTTCAGAGCTTCTTCTGCCCGGTCCCACATGGCATCGTCACCGATACGCTTCTCTGGACGAGTGGAAAGCTTAACTACGATATTACTGAAGCCGAAAGTGGAATAGGTGTCGTACACCATCTTGATACACTTGCTGACTTCGGATTGCACCTGCTCTTCAGTACAGAATACGTGCGCATCGTCCTGGGTAAAACCACGAACCCGCATCAGACCGTGCAAGGCACCCGAAGGCTCGTTACGGTGACAACAGCCGAACTCGGCCATCCGTAGCGGCAGATCACGATAGGACTTGAGGCCCTGGTTGAAAATCTGTACGTGGCCGGGGCAGTTCATCGGCTTGATGGCGTATTCGCGGTTCTCACTGCTGGTTGTAAACATCGCCTCGGCGTATTTATCCCAGTGACCGGAACGCTCCCACAACACGCGATCCATCATCAGCGGGCCTTTCACTTCCTGATAATCGTACTGGCTCAGCTTCTGGCGAATAAAACGCTCAAGCTCAAGGAATACGCTCCAGCCGTCGTTGTGCCAGAACACCATACCAGGAGCTTCTTCCTGCATGTGGTACAGATCCAGCTGCTTGCCGATTTTACGGTGATCACGCTTGGCCGCTTCTTCGAGACGGGTCAGGTGAGTCTTGAGCGCTTTCTTGTCGGCCCAGGCAGTACCATAGATACGCTGCAACATCTTGTTGTCTGAATTACCGCGCCAGTAGGCACCGGCAACATTCATCAGCTTAAAGAAATGGCAGAAACGCATGTTGGGCACATGGGGACCACGACACATATCTATGTATTCTTCGTGGTGATACAGCGCCGGCGTGGCATCACGGCTGATGTTCTCATCCAGGATCGCCATCTTGTAAGGCTCGCCGCGAGACTCGAAAGCATAACGGGCTTCCTGCCAGCTGACCACACGCTTGACCACGTCATAGTTGGTCTTGGCCAGTTCCAGCATGCGTTTTTCCAGCTTCTCCAGATCTTCCTGGGTCAGTTTATGCTCCAGGTCGATGTCATAGTAGAAGCCGTTATCGATAACAGGACCAATCGCCATCTTGGTTTCAGGCCACAGCTGCTTGATCGCATGACCCAACAAGTGTGCGCAAGAGTGACGAAGGATTTCCAGCCCTTCTTCATCTTTGGCCGTGATGATCGACAGTTCTGCATCTGTTTCGATCAGATCACAGGCATCTTTTAACTCGCCGTTGACTCGTCCGGCAATACAGGCTTTCGCCAGACCGGGACCAATATCAGCAGCAACATCGAGTGTAGAGACTGGGTTGGCAAACTCACGTTTGCTCCCATCGGGAAGTGTAATTACAGGCATGAAAATTCCTTGTCCAGTGGTGACCCACACGTAGGGCCACTTGGTTATCAATTAAAAAAGAGTGTTTAGCCCTTGGGTTAAGGCAGTACAGGAGCCTTAAGGTCTCCGCCGGGCAGGCTGGCAATTTTACGGGATAAGCCCTTGCCTGCGCAACCCAAAAACACTCAAGGGACAAGCTTTTGCTCACAGCCTGGGGCTATACTTGAACTGTGTTGTGATATGAGGTTCTATCGTCCAAAGGGCATAACGCTACCGGACAAAGGAGGAAGCCATGCAACTCAAGAGTCAGACTATCTGCTGCCCCCATTGCGGCCACCATCAAAAGGTGGAGCTCGATGCCAGCGGCGGCGATCAGGAGTTCTATAATGATTGCCGGGTATGTTGCAACCCTATCCATATGCGGATGCATATCAATGACCAGAGGCACATGATAGAGCTGTACGTCGATGGCGATGACGAACAGCTCTACTGAAAGCTCTAATGAATATGACAAGCCAGCTTCGGCCCAGTTAATTTTACCGGCTTATACTTGCCTGCTTATATAAGCACAGTCGCCCATAAAGCGTGACAGGTTTTATCAGGCCAGTTGTCGCTGGGCCAGCACCCGCTCAACCGTATCCACTATCGTTTGGGTCTGACTGTCAATTTCGATATTCAGCCAATCCCCTTCCCGATAGTCCTCTAGATTGGTCAGTCTGAGAGTCTCAGGAATGAGATGCAGCATAAAGCGATTGCCTTTGACCTCGCCAACAGTGAGGCTACAACCATTGATACCGATAAAGCCTTTATAGAAGATGTACTTCAACCACTCTTCGGCCACTTCAAGCTGCATATTGTAATGGCTGTCACTGATATCCAGATGTACCAACTGCGCCTGGGTATGCACATGGCCGGAAAGAATGTGACCCCCAAGCTCGGTACCAAACTTGAGTGACCTCTCAATGTTAACCTTGTCACCAACCCTTAGTCCGACCAGATTAGTCACCGCCAGAGTCTCTTCCATTACGTCGAAAAACGCCCTATCATCAGCAAGCTGGGTTACCGTCAGGCAAACACCGTTGTTGGCAACACTCGCTCCTATTTCCAATCCCTCGCGCAAGGCGGGAGGCAGAGCGACTTCGAGGGTATTTAGCCCGGGCTTTTTCTCGATCGCCAAGATTTCACACTTGGCTTGAACAATACCTGTAAACATTTTCTCACTCGCTTAGTTGTTAGGGCTGCTTTCATGAATCACACCGGCTTTCAGGCCAAACGCTTAGTTCAACTGGCTTTACCTGTGCTTATTGCACAACTTACCCAGACAATGATGGGGTTTATCGATACCCTGATGGCCGGCAGAGTCAGTGCTGTCGACATGGCAGCCGTCGCTGTCGGAACCAGTCTCTGGCTACCGGCCATTCTGTTCGTTCAAGGCCTATTGCTGGCATTTACTCCCATGTTTGCCCATCATCACGGTGCAAACAACCAAAAGGCGATTCAACCGCTTGCCTTTCAGGCTGCCTATATTGCCATAACCGGCGCCTTGGGTGTGATGCTGTTTCTGGCATCTGCGCCACATATTTTGGATTGGATGGAACTGGAGCCTGAGCTCAAGCGCCTGACCATAGGTTATCTTGACGGCATTCTCTGGGGGGCACCGGCCTTTGTGCTCTACCAGGTGCTCAGGGGCTGCAGCGAAGGGATCTCCTATACGCTGCCGACCATGATCATAGGTTTTGTCGGCCTGGCGGTGAATATCCCGGCCAACTATATCTTTATCAATGGTCACTTTGGCATGCCCGCCATGGGCGGCGCCGGCTGTGGTGTCGCTACCGCTTTGGTGTTTTGGGCCATGCTACTGGCCATGGCCATCTATATGCAGTGGCATAAACGCTTTAGCGAGTTGGCTCCCTTCAAAGCGTTTCACAAACCCCATTTGCACACCATTATGGAGATGACCAAGTTGGGCATGCCTATTGCCATGGCGCTGTTCTTTGAAGTCAGTCTGTTTGCGGTGATCGCCTTGTTACTGGCGCCTCTCGGTGCCACTGTCGTGGCCGGGCACCAAATTGCGCTGAATTTCTCCTCGATTGTATTTATGTTGCCACTCTCCATCGGCATAGCCGTTTCTATTCGGGTCGGTTATTACCTAGGCCGGGGTCAGAGTGATGTGTCGGCACTGGTGACCAAGGTGGGATTGGCTATCGCCTTTTCTCTGGCCATGCTAACCGCGGTGGCGACTGTGGTATTCAGGTATGAGATTGCCCTGCTCTATAATGACAACCCAGAAGTGGTCACTCTGGCAGGCAGTCTGATGCTGATGGCTGCTCTATATCAGTTGTCAGATTCGGTACAAGTGGTTGCGGCCGGTGCCCTTCGTGGCTACAAGGATACCCGCAGCGCCTTTTTCATCACCTTGTTTGCTTATTGGGCTGTGGGGATGACCCTGGGTTATGTATTGGCGTATACCGATTTTCTGGTACCCGCCATGGGAGCACACGGATTCTGGATTGGGCTTATCGCCGGCTTGACCGTAGCCGCGATACTCTTTGCTATCCGTCTGAGATATATCCAGAAAAGTGGCAAACAGTTCGCGGTTATCTCTGATGAGAGCACGAATTAAGCCGAATGCGATCAAAGCTGCAGCAAGTTGTGCAGCAATTCGCCATTCAATAAAAATTTGTGTTTTTTTACTTGCAACTGGCGGCTGCTCGCCCTTAATATAGCGCTCGTTCGAGGGCGACAGCCTGAAAAACGCAATACACCCGTAGCTCAGCTGGTTAGAGCACTACCTTGACATGGTAGGGGTCGGTGGTTCGAGTCCACTCGGGTGTACCACTCTCTTCAGAGTGCCAAAAATGAAAATCATGCAATACACCCGTAGCTCAGCTGGTTAGAGCACTACCTTGACATGGTAGGGGTCGGTGGTTCGAGTCCACTCGGGTGTACCAAGTAACCTGCTTTAAGCAGGTTTTTTTATGCCTGAAATTCCCCTTTCCCGCCATTCAAGTTCGCGTTTCCTCTTGCTCTTGTCTTTTCATTCCCGTTGAAAGAGTAAACACCTCTACTGCATGGTATTTTTGTAAATCAAGCCCGACTTTTTGCATATTGCTTACTTTCACCGGCCATGGAATCATGGAGCATAGACAAGGTCCTTTGCCGACAGGGAAATTCATGAGCCAACGTACTCTGCACACGCTGTTCAAACCCGGGTCCATCGCCGTCATTGGCGCGTCCAATCGCGACAAGCGTGCGGGCAATGTGGTAATGAAAAACCTGCTCTCGGGGGGCTTTGCCGGGCCAATTATGCCGGTAACGCCCAAGTATAACGCGGTTATGGGCGTGCTGGCCTATCCCAATATTGAGTCTTTGCCGATCAAACCTGACCTGGCCATCATCTGTACCCGCGCCTCCAGCGTACCGGCGATAGTGGAAACCCTGGCACAATTTGGCTGCAAAGTGGCGATCATCATGGCCTCCGGTATGGCCGATGAATTAAACGAACAAGGCGAAAACCTGCTTGAACTGACTCAAGCCAACGCCAGACGTTACGGCATGCGGATCCTCGGCCCCAACAGTTTGGGGATGATGTTGCCGCCCCAGGGACTCAATGCCAGCCTGGCCCATGCCGGTGCCCTGCCCGGCAAAATAGCCTTTGTATCCCAGTCTGCAGCCATCTGCACCACAGTACTCGACTGGGCCAACAACAAAGGGATCGGCTTCTCCTCATTTATTTCCCTCGGTGATGCCACAGACATAGACTTCGATGAGCTGCTGGATTTTCTCGGCCGCGATTCCCGCACCAGCGCCATCATGCTTTATATAGATTCGGTCAATGAGAAGCGCCACTTCCTGTCGGCAGCCAGAGCCGCGGCCCGGCATAAACCTATTTTGGTGATCAAATCTGGCCGCAGCGCCGAGGGTGGCAATGCCGCCAAACTGCACACAGGTGGCATTGCCGGTAATGATGCCGTATATGAGGCCGCCTTTCGCCGCGCCGGTATGCTGCGGGTCACCGACTTGGTTGAGCTATTTGCAGCGCTCGAGAGTCTGGCTCACCTCAACCCGCTCAATGGCGAGCGCCTGTGTATTTTATCAAATGGCGGCGGTCCCGCCGTGCTGGCGGTGGATGAATTGGTGCTCAAGGGTGGCAAGCTAGCACTGTTGTCCGACACCACTGTGGAGAAACTCTCGCAGCTGTTGCCCTCTACCTGGTCCGGGCAAAACCCAGTGGACATCATAGGTGATGCCGGCGCCGAGCGTTACAGCCAGGCGCTGTCGGTATTAATGGACAGTGATGAGCTGGACGCCATCCTGGTATTGCACTCCCCTTCGGCCCTTGGCGAAAGCGTCACCATAGCCGATGCCTTGATTGACACCATCAAACAGCACCCGAAACGTAACCGGGTGAGCATCTTAACCAACTGGAGCGGTGAAGATGCCGCTTACCGGGCTCGAAAACACTTTTCCAAGGCGGGGATCCCAACTTACCGCACACCCGAGGGCGCCGTGCGCGCCTTTATGCATATGGTTGAGTATCGCCGTAACCAAAAACTGCTGCAGGAAGTGCCGCAATCTATACCTGACACTATCCCAACAGACAGCACTACCGCCAGAAGTCTGTTGCAGCAAGCCATAGCCAAGGGCAAACGGGTGCTGGAAACCCATGATGCCCGCAACATACTCAACGCCTATGGCTTGGATACCATAGATACCTGGTTTGCCAGGGATGCGGCCGAAGCCGTGGCCATTGCCGAGAAGGCAGGTTATCCAGTGGCATTGAAAGTGCAATCACCGGATATTTTGCATAAATCGGACGTTCACGGGGTAATGCTGAATCTGACATCGGCTAACGAGGTCAATCAGGCCGCAGCGGCCATAGTCGAACGGGTGCACGCCTCCAACCCTGCAGCCTCGGTGGAAGGCATGATAGTGCAAAAGATGGCGCTGACCGCCGGCGCACAGGAGCTCAGAGTCGCGGTAATCAACGACCCAGTGTTCGGCCCAGCCATCATGCTAGGTGAAGGCGGCTCCGAGTGGGAACCCACCCGGGATGCGGCCGTCGCCTTGCCGCCACTGAATATGGCACTGGCACGTTATATGGTGATCCAGGCGCTCAAGACTCAAAAGATCCGCGATCGTCACTTACCCCAAGGCTTGGATATGCGAGCCTTGTGCCTGATGTTGACCCAGATTTCGCAGCTCATTATCGATTGCCCCGAAATCGAGAGCCTGGATCTTAATCCTGTATTGGCTGCGGGCGAGAAAATTACCCTCTTGGATGTCAATCTGCGCCTGAACCCGGAAGTTACGGATAACGCCGGGCGACTGGCGATTCAACCCTACCCCAAAGAGCTGGAAGAAAAAGCCAAACTGCGTAACGGCCTTGAGGTGATGTTGCGGCCGATACTGCCGGAAGATGAACCCAAGCATCTGGACTTTGACAACTCGCTGACAGATGAAGACAGATACAAGCGCTATTTCGGGGTGCGCTCGCGTATGACCCACGAAGAAATGGCGGTACTGACCCAAATAGATTACGCCCGTGAGATGGCGTTTATCGCCACCATAAGAGATGAAAATGGCGAAGAGGAAACCTTGGGTGCAGTGCGAGCCTCTATCGATCCGGATAACACAGAAGCGGAATTTGCCATGGCGGTTCGCAGTTCCCATCAGGGGATCGGCATAGGTAAGTTATTGCTGGAGAAGCTGATTAACTACTACCGCACCACGGGCACCCAGGTGTTAACCGGTTTCACCATGTTCGAGAACCGCAATATGGCCAGTCTTGCCAAGAGTCTTGGCTTTACTGTCACCTTTGATATGGAAGAACACCTGATCAAGATGCACATGGAACTGGCGGGCAAGGACACATAAGCACCTCCCTATTGGAGGTGAACAATCGCACCTCAAAACCAAGAACCCGGCCAATGCCGGGTTCTTTTGATAATTTGAGCGACTCGCTCAACGGCGACAAAGGGCAATCAAGTCCAACTCAGGCCGGTAAACCTTGCTGCTGACATCGAAGAGCCCCAACAGCGTATCGAACAGGTTGTCGTGGGAAACACTCTTGGCGGCGGCTTCCTTTGCCAGGCAGTCATCATTCAACCCAAGTTGCTGCTTGAATTGCTTGGAAAACCAAGCCATCCAAGGCACCCTGGTTTGTTCACTCGGCGCTATGGCATAGGGTGATCCATGCAGGTACATGCCCTTTTCGCCCAGGGACTCACCGTGATCGGACAGATACATCATTGCCGTATCATAATCGCCACTGCGTCCCTTTAGCTGCTCGACCACCTGAGAGACGATATAGTCGGTATACAGAATCGTGTTGTCATAGGTATTGGTGAGCTGCTCGCGGCTGCAGTTTTGAATGTCACTGCGCTGGCAATCCGGGGTAAAACGGCGATATTGTTCCGGATAGCGCAGATAATAGGTAGGTCCGTGACTGCCGATGATATGCAACACTATCAGGCGATCCTGGCCATTGTTTGGCTGCGACAAGGCTTGTTTGAGCTCATCAAGCAGCACCTGATCCTGACAAAACTGGCCATCACACAGCTTGGGGTCGGCGTTCAGTGCTATCAGCTTGTTTTCCACCCTGTCACACACTCCTTTGCAGCCACTGTCGTTATCAAACCACTGCACTTTCACACCGGCGTGGTTGAGCACATCCACAGCGGTATCCTGAGCCTTGGCGGCGCGGGAGTCATAATCTTCCCGGCTCATTCGGGAAAACATACAGGGTAAAGAAACTGCCGTGGCCGTGCCACAAGAGCTGACATCGCTGAAGATCAGCGGTGAAATCGCCTTGGTGTAGACATTGGTTGGCCTGTCATAGCCATAGTATTGGTAATTTTGCGCCCTGGCGGTTTCACCGACCACCAGCACCATCAGTCTGGGTTTAGTTTCACCGGCTGGTTTTACCTGCTTGGCATCTGTACCCAACTTTTGATATTCGAGCGGCTTTTGCAGGTAGTGCTGATTGATGTATTTGGCCGCCGAGCCGACAAAATAGGTGGGCACAATGTAACGTTTGATTTCATCATTATTGCGACCAAAAGCCAGATAATTCTGCATATAGAAAAAGGCAATTACCACTATGATGAGGACGTTCGCTATGATGTACAGCGCCTTGTACGCCAGCTCCTTGCCCATGGGCTTATAGGCGATCTGGGTACGATACAAGAGCGCTGCCGGCAGCACCCCGGTCAACAGCAGATTTAACATTGATGCCCAGTTCACATAGGTCAAGGCTTCGGCGCTGTTGGTCTGAAAGGTATTCTCTATCATGCCGGTATCGAATACTACGCCATATTTGAACGCGGCAAAAAATACCCCCGATGAACACAGCAACAGCACAATAAAAAACGGTTTGAGAATATATTTAAAGCTGAACAGGGAAAACAGTATCCCCAAAGCCGAGATCAAGAAGATGGGAATGGTAGCCACAAACAAAGGAGCCACATGCGCTTGGTTCTCGAGCCCCTGTTTGACTATGGTAAAAAAAGGCACATTGAACACGGCCACAAAATACAGTGCCAGTACAAAGGTCAGGCGATTGACAGAGATGGGATTCAACACACTCATTCCTAAATGACGGTTAAAATTGATGCAAGGCTCAGCAATTTCAACTTATGGTTAACTAAATGTTAATATAACAATTTTATCTTAAGGTTCCCTTATCGGTTCCGACATCGCTCATGGGGCCGAATTAAGCTTTCAGACTCTGTGCCAATGGGAAAGTTCGCGATGCACCATACGCTAAAACTGCGGTATAAAAGGTTAAAAGAGTCGTTTGATAACTCAAGAGCCGTTTTGCATGCAAATGTCCCGCAATTGTAAGTTGGAGGCGCATTAAGCTTGGCAAACCGGAAGTCGCCAAAATGTCTCTGAGAGTAAATTACGGCAAGTTTTATTGTGCTCTTCCATGTTCCGGAGAAAAAGAAAGCGCCTTTTAAAGGCGCTTTGAGGTTTTATATCAGGGTAAACAATCGCAATTAGAATTCGCTGTTGAGCCGATTGAAGAACCCAAGCAGTTGCTCCAGCTCAGCGTCACTGAATTTCGCGGTCATCTCTCGGGTTAACTGCAAATGCAGGGCATCATGCTCTTTAAACATCTGCTCGCCCTTTTCGGTTAAGGATACCTGGATGGCGCGCCGGTCATTTTCCAGCGGCTGACGTTCGGCCAGGCCCGCCTTAACCAAACGTTCAACCTGCACGGTCAGGGTTCCTGTGGTAATACCGAGCTTTTCCGCCAGTTCCTTCATCTTCATAGGGCCGTGAGCCCCCAGGATCTCCACTGTATGGATCTGCGCCAGTGAAGCGCCTTGGTCTCTGACTACGCTCTGCTCCCATGAGGACAGACGCTCATAAAACTCTATGATGGCGTGGTTGATTGACTGTTGCAGCGAATCCTGCCGCTGTTGCTGTTTCATCTATTCTTGCACCTCAATGATGATGGTGATGATGTCCTGTCTGTGTGTGGCTCGCTTGCTCACATTCTTTGGCTCTCGGCATCGCCGCTTTATCGCAGTCGGCACATTGATTGACTTCAATGGTCAGATGATCTATGCGACTGAAATCCGCCAGCAACTCATGATAATAGTCGGTACTGTGGGGAGCGTGGCTCACCAAAGAGATCATGGCTGCGTGATGATCGGCGCTGACCGGCCACACATGAATATCGGTTACCTTGTGGTCTTTTTCGGCTTCTATCCGTTCCACCAGCTTACGACTGAACTCGGCTTCAACACCTGCGTCAAGCAAAATGGGGCTGGTTTGGCTGATAAGTCCCCAAGCCCAGCGACTGATGATAACAGCTCCGACAATGCCCATCACGGGATCCAGCCAATTCAATCCGAAATATTTACCGGCCAACAGCGCGCCAATTGCCAACAAGGAGGTCAAGGCATCGGCCAATACATGGAAATAGGCTGCGCGCAGATTATGATCTTTGTGTCCGTGGGAATCCCCATGGTTGTGGTCATGTCCGTGCTTGTGGCTATCTGCCTGGCTATGGCTATGTGCATGGTTATGCCCATGACTGTGGCTGTGGCCATGATCGTGACCGTGATGATCCTTGAGCAGAAATACACTGACGATGTTGACGGTTAAACCTATGATGGCCACCAGAATCGCCTGGTCAAAATGAATATCTTCCGGATACAGGAGTCTGGAGCCGGACTCTATCAGCATCAACAGTGCCACCAAACCGAGTGCAATCGCACTGGTAAAACCACCGAGTACGCTGACTTTGCCGGTACCAAAGGCAAATCTCGGGTTGTTGGCATGTTTCCTGGCGTAAGAGTAAGCAAACAATGTCAGCATAAATGCAGCGGCATGAGTTCCCATATGCCAACCATCGGCCAACAACGCCATGGAGCCGTATATAGTACCGGCAACAATCTCGGCCACCATGGTGACCACAGTCAGCAAGAGCACCCACTTGGTACTCTTCTCTCCCTGTTCGTTATGGTGGGTAAAATTATGCTTATGCTGCCAGCGCGTGATGGTGTGAAACTCTGAACTCATAGTTAGCCTGCTGTTATACTTTGATATTCAAACTATTTGATTGACGAAATATCTCTTTTTCCTGACACAATTTCAAGCATTGCGACTGAAAAAAATCACAAGTGTGACCATGGGATTAACAAACTTCATCCTAAAGTCGGGGGATTATGTCTTATTTGTGTCACCTTTCAGTTATCTGGCTGTCATATGGCGTCATTAGTCTTTGCGTCGCATTTGCAATTCCTATAACGAGATAGAAGATCACGGAGTGAAATCTTATGAGCAAGGCGACTTTCGATCCGACGCGTTATAACAAGAGTCAGAACGAACCTTTTGCCCAGGTACTGGATAAACACCTTTCCCGGCGCAATTTTGTAAAAAGTGGCTTGGGCGTCAGTGCCCTGACTGCATTCGGCGGCTTCGGCCTTGCCGGCTGTGGTTCCGACAACAATAACACCTCTGGCACACCGGATCCTGTGCCCCCTACTCCGGTTCCTCCCAGCCAATCCAGTGTTACACTCGGTTTTGAGTCGGTAGCCGGTTCTCGCCTTGATGCAGTGGTTATCCCTGAAGGTTACCGGGCTCAGGTCCTGGCTCCCTGGGGGACTCCGCTGAACAGTAAAGCGGCCGATTGGAAGGCTGATGGCAGTAATACCGCTCAGGATCAGGCCAACTCTGTGGGTCAAAACCACGACGGCATGCATTTCTTCCCGCTTAATGAAGCCGGAACCGATGGCCTCTTGTGTATCAACCATGAATACATTGAACAAGATGCCCTGCACCCCAACGGCCCGACTATGGATGCCGATACCGGCCTGAGAACCCTGGTCGATGAAGTCCGTAAAGAGATCAATGCTCACGGCATGACTGTGGTACGCATCAAGCTTAACGACGGCAGCTGGGAAGTAGTCAAGGACGACAAACACAATCGCCGCTTCACCGGTGCTTCCACCATGGATCTCAGCGGCCCGGTAGCCTACACAGACAAAGTCGTAACCGCCTTCTCGCCTGATGGCAGCCAGACCCGCGGCACCCTGAACAACTGTGGTAACGGTTATACCCCTTGGGGGACTTACCTCACCTGCGAAGAGAACTGGCCCGGCTACTTCGTCAATAAGGGCGAGATGACTCAAGCCCAAAGCCGTATCGGTGTCAGCAGCAGTTCTACCCGCTATGGCTGGGCCGATCTGGCCGGTCATGCCGAAGAGCGACTGGATGAATTTGCCCGTTTCGATGTCACCCCCAAGGCCAGCGATGCCATGTATGACTATCGCAATGAAGATAACGGCTATGGCTATATCGTCGAAGTCGATCCCTACAATCCCAACTCCCGCGCAGTCAAACGCACAGCCCTGGGGCGTTTCCGTCATGAAGGCTGCGCCTACGGCAAGCTGACCGAAGGCAAACCACTGGTATTCTATTCGGGCCATGACTCGCGCTTCGAATATCTGTACAAGTTTGTTTCGGCGGCGCTTTGGGATCCCAAGGATGCAGACAGCAGCAACCGCCTGGCAACCGGTGCCAAGTACATGGATGAAGGTACCCTGTATGTGGCCAAGTTTAACGAAGGTGGCGTAGGTGAATGGTTGCCGCTGACCATGGATGCCATGACAAAGGACGGCAAGACCCTGGCCGATACATTTGCCAGCCAGGCAGATATCATCATCAATACCGCCGGCGCCGCCGATTTGGTTGGCGCGACACCAATGGACAGACCCGAGTGGTGTGTTGTGGATCCTTTCACCGGCAGTGTCTATCTGACCCTGACCAACAACTCCAAGCGGACTGAAGCCAACGCCGCCAACCCAAGGCTTAAAAACAACTTTGGCCATATCATCCGCTGGGATGAAGGTGCCAGTGATACCGAGTTTAGCTGGGATATCTTCCTGTTCGGTTCTCCGGCCGACGGTGACGACGCCACCAACCTCTCCGGCCTGACTGAACTTAACCAGTTGGCCAGCCCGGACGGCCTGGCGTTCGATGCCCGCGGTATTCTGTGGATCCAGACAGATAATGGCGCCAAAGAGGTGACTGAGCACACCAACGACCAGATGCTGGCAATAGTGCCATCCAAGATGGTCGATGGCGACGGCAAGCCTCTGACAGTTACCGCCGACAATCAAACCGAGCTGAAGCGCTTCTTCGTCGGCCCCAATGGTTGTGAAGTCACAGGTTTTGCTATCTCGCCGGACTACACTTCGGTATTTGCCAATATCCAGCACCCGGGGAATTGGCCGGTATCGGCCAATGCCGCCGAGGAAACCCCCATCGGCACCAGCATACGTCCGAGGGCAGCGACCGTGGTACTGCGTAAAGTCGATGGTGGTGAAGTCGGCATTTAAATAAACAGCTGTGTTTAAACGAACAGCCGGTTCACACGAACCGGCCTGAACTGACAACGCCCGCCAGACTGAACCTGGTGGGCGTTTTGCCTCTCGATAACTTGAATTAAGAGCAAGCACATAGCTGGTACTATTTTGATTTGTATAGCAATACAAAATTATTTATGATTTTTTTGAAAATAAATAACCCTTTCTCAGAAGCTGGCCGTTTAACTCTACAGAAGCGCAATCATACACAGCGCCAATCCAATAATTGATTTCAGCCCATAGCGGGCCCATAAGGAGAAAACCTATGCTTAAGTCCGGCAAACTGAAACTGGCACTTATCGCTTCCGCTTTGTTATCTGCCCAGGTTTTGGCAGTCAGCCCGCCGCATCCACAGGGATACAATCAGAACATGATTACTGCAAACCAATTTGATGCCAACAGCTATCAGCCGCAGGATAGCAGCAAGATGTTCCCCGCCCCCAAAGAAGGCATGGTGCAACACATACTGACCCTGCCCCAATTGGAAAACGAAGACGACTACATGGTTGAAATTCAGGTGGGCCAAACCCAGATGGTCGACTGCAACAAGCACGGCCTGATGGGCGAGCTGAAGCAGATGGATCTCAAAGGTTGGGGTTACACCTATTGGGAGTTGGATGAAATTGGCCCGGGACGCTCGACCATGATGGCCTGCTTCGATAAGGCCAAGCATGAAGAGTTTGTTCGCATTCCGGGTGAATACAAGCTGAGATATAACAGCAAGTTGCCTATGGTTATCTATCTGCCTAAAGATGCCGAGCTGCGCTACCGGGTGTGGCGGGCCGAAACAGTGTTCAATTATTCCAAGTAACACAGTGCCTTAAGCCTTCTGGCTGCTCAAATAGAGCTGCAACAAACCTTTTCCCGGCCGGTTGCAGCTTTTTTGCTTTATTCTCGATTGCAGAACCTTATAATCGCTGCAGTTTTCCTTTAGAGCCTTTTTTCGGATGAAACTCAGCTTTGTACTCGTCTCCCCTGCTCGCGCCGCCAATGTTGGCGCTGCTGCCCGCGCAATCAAGACCCAAGGGTTCAATGAACTCATTGTGGTGAATTCGCAAGCTCACCGGGAAGAGGAAGCGGCCTGGGTCGCCTGCGGCGCCGAGGACATACTGGACAACATCCGTGAAGTGGCCAGCCTGGATGAGCTCAGAGAAGAGTTTGAGCTTATGGTGGCCACCACAGCAAGAGAGCGCGGCAGCCCACGACACTATTTAAGCCCGGCAGAACTCGGCGAACAACTGAGTCATCAGCAGGAACAAGTGAAGCGCACCGCCATCGTCTTTGGCTGTGAGGCCAGCGGCCTGAGTAACGCCGACTTGGCAATTTGTGACTTGCTCAGCTACGTACCACTGGCCACCGAATACCCTTCCCTCAATCTGGCGCAAGCCGTGATGGTCTATTCCTACGCTCTGGGTCAGGCTTTGGCTTGTGCCGATGGCAGCCTGGGGCTAAAAAGTGCTCAATCGCCGTTGGCACAACTCAGCGCCCTCAAACAAAAAGCCACCACTCTGCTGGAGCGAGTCGATGCCGCCGATGATGCCAAGTTAAGCCTGTGGTTGAATGAGAGCCTCTCTCGCCTCAGTGACAGAGACGCCAAAATGGCCCACCAACTGCTGGGCGATATACTCAAGAAACTCGACTGAAGTTACTGTGTTCCCTGGGTTAACTCTTTGCCGGTGCGCCGCCACGCAGGGCGCGGTATAGGGCTATCATAGCCAGCAACTTATCGCGTTTTGACTCGCTCAACGAAAGCTCGGCGCTGAAGCGTTGGCGCTGGGCATCCATCAAATCGAGTGAAGTAGCAACACCGTTCTTGTATCTGAGCCGCGCCAAGCGCACATACTCAGAGGAAGCATCGAGCAAGCGTTGCTGCTCTATCAGAGCCTGCTGCGTTCTCTGATAATCATTCATCGCATTGCGTACTTCCATATAGGCGTTCAATACCGTGCTACGATAAGCAAGCATTGCCTGTACCTGCGCCTCGTTGGCTATCTCATATTCGGCGCTTATCTTGCCGGCATTGAAAATTGGCGCCGTGATCCCACCGAGCAGCGACCAGGTGAGCCCCTTTGAGCTGAAAAGGTTATCCAGGTTATTGGATTCGCGACCATATTCGGCAGTAATGGTAAACCCGGGGAAGAAGGCACTCTTGGCTACCCCGACCCCGGCCGTGGCTGCTACCAGAGCCAGCTCGCTGGCGCGTACATCCGGGCGGCGCGACAGTAGCTGTGAAGGCACCCCAACCGCCAGAGATTCGGGAAATTCACTGCTCACCAGTTTGGGAAGCTCCGGCAGGGGGTGATCGTAAGCCCCCAGTAAGATAAGCAACTGATTACGTTTGGCCTTGCTGTCATATTCGAGCTGAGGCAAGGTCACCATGGCGGTTTGATATTCCACTTCCGCCTGGTGTACATCGAGACCCGAGATCATCCCGTTGGCCCGCCTGAGCTTAGCCAGCTGCAGTTCCTTGGCGCGGATCTGAGCCGTTTCCCGGGAGATCTTAAGTCTTTGCTCTATATCGGTCAGCTCGTAAAAGGCGGTGGCGATATCACTGATAAGGCTGATTTTGGATGCCTCAAGCAGCTCTGCCTGCGACAGAGTATTGGCCAGTGCCGCCTCACTGGCCCGGCGGTTGGCACCCCAGATATCCAGCTCCCATGAAGCAACCCCGTTAAGACCCAAGGCCGTCTTGGCACTGGGATCTTTATTGGTAATGGCGCTGCTGAGTGACCGTTTGGCTTCAAACTCCAGCCCAAGCTCGGGCCACAGGGCCGCATCGACCACCCGCCCTTCGGCTCTGGCGGCTCGCAGCCTGCTCTGCATCATCGCCAGGTCGATATTGTTTCCCAGCGCCTGACGAATAAGCGCCTGCAGTTCGGGATTGAGGAAAAACGTCTGCCATTCATCCTTAACGGCTTCATTGGACTCTACTTGCGGCAGCGTCTTATCAAACTGCGCCGGCATGTTGAGCTCGGGGCGCTGATAATCCGGCCCCAGAGTGCAGCCCCAAAGGCCCGAGGAAAGTATCAAAGCGACTAGCGCCGGTCTAGTGCGTTTGCAGCTGACAAGGCTCTTGTTCGGCTTCTCTTGGCTCATGGCTAATACTCGGGTCATCATAAGCCTTCCTCCGTTGCCGGCTTTTGGCTTGCCGAATCACCCTTAACCTTGGCGCGAACCCAACCGGCTGTGGTCACAAAGAACAGCGGCACCAGTATAATCCCTATGCTGGTCGCCAGCACCATGCCGCCAAGGATGGGAATAGATACCGAGTGACGACTGACTGAGCCGGGTCCGGCCGATAACACCAGTGGCAAGACACCGAGAATAAAGGCCATGGAGGTCATCAAAATCGGCCTGAAGCGCATCGCGGCGGCTTCCATTGCCGCCTCCAGTCTTGAACGGCCCTCCCGGTGCAGTTGATTGGCGAACTCGACAATCAAAATCGAGTTTTTGGCTGCCATCCCGATAAGGGCGATAAAGGCGACCTGGAAGAAGAGATTACTCTGCATACCACTGAGCAGTGTCGCCAAAGAGGCTCCCAGCATGGCGACCGGAGCAATAAGCAGCACGGCCACAGGAATGGTCCAACTCTCATACAGCGCCGCCAAAAACAGGAATACAAACACCAAAGCCAGTGTAATGGCGATACTGGTCTGGTTGGCCGAGCGTACTTCCTGGAAGGTAAGCCCGGTCCATTCGTACTTGAATTCGGGCGGCAACATGGGCTTGGCCACTCTGTTGATTGCTTTTATCACATCGCCTGAAGCATACCCGGCTGCCGGAGTGACGTTGATGGAAGCACTGGAGAACAGATTGTAGTGAGTCACAGCCGCCGGCCCCACAGTGTATTCATAGTCGGCCAGAACTCCGATAGGCACCATGACACCATGGGATGACCGGACATAATAATCTTTGATCTGCTGGGGGAACTGGCGATAACTGTCCTCGGCCTGAACCCTGACCTTATACACCCGGCCAAACAGATTGAAATCATTGACTACAGAGGAATCGGTAAAGGTCTTGATAGTGCTGTAAAGATCGGCCACATCCACCCCGATAGCCATCGCCTTGGCTTCGTTGACCGAGAGATACATCTGCGGAATGGAACCCTGCAGCGACATGGCCGCCGCTGCGACTTCCGGTTGTTGTTTGAGCTGCTCCACCAATTCGTTGCTGGTTTCCATCAGCCCCTTGAAATTGGTTCCCGAAGTATCCTGCAGCACCATCTCAACCCCGGAGCCGTTCCCCAAACCGGGCACGGCCGATGGCAGGTAGAGGTTGAACTCTGCCTGCAATACCTGGCTGAGTTCATGTTTCAGCTCTTTCATCACCTTCTGCACTGTGGCCTGGCTTTGCTCCCGCTCCGCCCAGGGCTTGAGGACCACTTCAAACTGGCCGTTGGCCTGATTCGAACCTGAGCGGCGGTTTTCACCGGCCAGGGTGAAGGACCAGGCTACCGCAGGATGGGCCAGCACATGGCGCTCGGCAATCTTGAGTACCTTTTGGGTGCGGTTGACCGTCGCTCCGGCCGGCAATGTCATATCAATAAAGAAACGCCCCTGGTCCTCATCCGGCATAAAGCTCGATGGCAAGTGGCTCATAATGTACCAAACCGCCACCACCATAGCGCCAAACACCAGGTAACTGCGCCGCGCATGTTTGTTGGCGATACCTACCAGGGATACGTATTTGTCGGTCAATTTGGAGAGGTGGTTGTTGAGCCAGAAGAAGAAACCGCTCTTGGCCGCATCGCCCGGACGCAACAACAAGGCGCAAAGTGCCGGACTAAGGGTCAATGCCACCACTGTCGAGATCAGCACGGCCACAGCAATGGCGACAGCAAATTCCCGATACATAATACCTGTGATACCGGCAAGGAAGGACACAGGAACAAACACGGCGCACAGCACCGAACTGGTCGCTATCAGGGCTCCGGATAACTCTTTCATGGCGCTGCGGGTTGCCGCCATTGGGCTCATGCCCTTTTCATTGATAAGTCGCTCGACGTTTTCCACCACCACAATGGCATCGTCAACCACAATACCAATGGCCAAAACCAGTGCCAGTAGGCTTACTGTATTGATGGTAAAACCGAAGGCCAGCATGGCGGCCAGCGTCCCTATCAAAGAGACAGGTACCGCGATCGCCGGGATAAGGGTCGCCCGCAGGTTCTGCAAAAACAGGTACACCACCAACACCACCAACACCAGGGCTTCGATCAGGGTCTGCACTACCTCATCGATAGACTCTTCGATAAACACAGAAGCATCGTAAAACACCTGCCAGTCCATACCGCTTGGGAACTTGGTCGCGAGTTCGGCCATGGTTTCCTTGACCTTACGGGTCACCTCAAGGGCATTGGCACCGGGCAGCAAATACACCTGCAAGATGGTGGCGTTTTCCCCATTGAGTTGTGATTGTAAGGTATAAGCCGAAGAACCCAGTTCTACCCTGGCAATGTCACGCAAGCGAATGAGCGAGCCGTCGGGATTGGCGCGAACTATGATTTCCTCAAATTCCCTGACACTGGACAGACGTCCGCTGGCGGTTATCGGCAAGGTCTGGCTCAAGGCGCTAGTGTTGGGTTGGGTACCCACGGTACCAGCCGGAGTTTCCTTGTTTTGTGCCTTGATGGCATCGATAACGTCTGTGGTAGTCAGGCTGTGACCGGCCAAGGCATCCGGGCGCAACCACACCCGCATGGCATAACTGCGAGCGCCTGTGTTACGAACCCGGCCAACGCCGGGGATCCTTCTCAGTGCCGATTCGATATTGATGGAGGCGTAGTTGGAGAGGTAAATCTCGTCAAAACGGGGATCTTTGGAGGTCAATGACAGCTTGAGCAGTTCCACCGAGGAATCCTTGGAGACTGACACCCCGGCGGTCTGTACATCGATAGGCAAGCTATCGATGGCTTGCTGAGTGGCATTCTGCACATCCACCGCCGCCAGATCCGGACTGGTGCCCACATCAAAGGTAATGGTGACATTGGTGCTGCCGGAATTAGTGCTCTTGGAACTCATATAGATCATATTGGGCACACCGTTGACCTGCTGCTCCAGCGGTGTTGCCACAGACTCGGCGGCTGTAGTGGAAGCTGCCCCCGGATAAGAGGCTGAGATACTCACCTGCGGCGGCGTGATATAGGGATATTGATCCACCGGCAGCTGGAACATGGCTATCAAGCCCAGGAGCACGATAACGATACTGATAACAGCCGAGAATACCGGCCGTCCGATAAAGAACTGAGCCATTTACTTACGCTCCTGTTCTTTTGATTGCTGCTCCAGCGCCTCTTTCTTTTCCTGCTCGTCGAGCCGCTTTTGATACTCTTTGGCATCCAGCGGCTCGGCCAGTTGGCCATGACGCACACGGTGCATGCCTTCGACTATCACACGTTCACCGGCGTTGAGACCGCTTTTAACCACCACGCCTTCCGGGCCCTGGTATTCAATCACGATAAAGCGCCGTTCAACCTTATTGTCCGGCATCACCACCATCACATAGACGCCGCCCTGATCTACCTGAGTCGAGCGCTGCGGGATCACTATGGCATTGTCTATCTCACTGAGTTTGATCCTGACATTGGTGTATTGACCCGGCAATAACTCCTTGTCCGGATTGGGCAGTACCGCCCTCACCTCAAAGGTACCTGTGCTGGAATTGACCTGGGGATCGGTAAAACTGACGTTACCCAAATAGCGATAATCACTGTTGTCCGGTAAGGTGATACGCACAAAGCCTTCAACCGCCTTGCCTTCAGTTTCCGCTTCCTGCTGTTGGTTGTAACTGGTCATTCGCCGTCTGGCATTGAGGTAATCCAGCGCCGACATATTGAAATTCACATAGATGGGATTCACCTGCTTCACCCGTGTCAGCAGCGATTGCCCCTGACTGCCGACCAAGGCGCCGATATCCACCTCAGAGCGGCTGACCAGACCTGCGATCGGCGCTCTTATCTCGGTATAACTGAGTTCCAGCAGCGCCTCTTCCAGCTCGGCGTGGCCGGCGGCCAGGGCCGACTTGGCCTGCGCCAACGCAGATAGGGCATTATCATAATCCAGCTGACTGGCGGCATCCTGCTCATAGAGGGGTTTCAGACGCTTCACATCCCGCTGCGCCTTTTCCAGTATCGCCTGCTGCGACTCGACGTTGGCCTTGAGTCGATTAACCACAGCGTTATAGGGCCTGTTATCTATCTTATACAAGATATCGCCGGCATTGACCGCGCTGCCCTCGGTAAAGAGCCGCTCCTCGACAAAGCCATCGACGCGGGCCCTGACCTCCACATCCAAAGAAGCCTTGGTGATACCGACATAATTACCGTAGACAGGCACAGTCGCCTGTTTGACCTCTTCCACCACCACCAGTTTGGGCGTGATGGCAACGGGTTCGGGGTCACAACCGAGCAATAAAAAGCCACTGACGATAAGCAGTGGCATAGAGAAAAGCGATGCATTTGAACCCTTTCGGGCGAAGACGGTCATTAGCGCAGCAAAGACAGAGGACATAGCAGCTTCCAGCGTTCAATGGGAGATCCTGATTGTTAAACACCCCGACGTTTGGCGACAGGTTGTTCATTTACCAGTGTAAGTCCTTGAAGCTGCGTGTCAATTCCCGACTATTATTAAGGGAAAGCTAATAACTTATTTGAGCCTCAGAGTTTCAACCTGAAAGGCGAACTGCTCTTTAAGTGATTGAATATGCTCGGGCTTATTTTTTATCAAGCGGCTACGTGTTGCCAGACTGCTGCTGATAAAGAGCTTAAACCAAGTATCAAGCGCTTCGGCGCAGCCCTCTTCACCCAGAGACTGCAGCGTTAAAATTGCCACTTCGGCTGTACCCATCTGAAAGTCGCGGCTACCCTTTCTGAGCTGATAGCGAGCCAAGGTTTCGGCGCTGAATGACAACATAGGTAATTGATGCAGGTAAGCACTCTTGCGAAACATCTTCACCGCCTCACGCCAACTGCCATCGAGCAAAATGAACAGCGGTCGCTTGCCTTGCTCCGGATCTCCCTGATTAGCGATCACCTCGCTCAAAGCCTCAGTCACCACCTCTTGCCCCGGTAAGGCATATTCCCCCGGAAACACCAGATAAGGCTGATAATCCGGGTTTTCCAGCAAGGCTAAGAGTTGAGGGTCCGGCTGAGTTCTCGACCAAAGAAAGGCATGGGTATCCGGAATGAGATCGGCTATCAAACGCCCGCTGTTGCTGGGTTTCAATACCTCGGCATCATACATAAGCAAAGCAAACGCCGCTTCGCAGGGCAGAAGGCGCCTGTGCTCACAGGTACAAAAGCTTTGCTCCAACAGGCAACGGCCACAGCGAACAAGATTCTTGCCCCTTGATGCATAAGGCTTGGTCGACAGCGACTGTCGGTATTCATACAGACGGTGTACCGCGTGAGGTTGAATTGACATGAATTTCCCGAATTACAATGACTTAATAACTCTAGTGTACGACTTTCTTACCGCCAGCCTTGATGCTTTGACTGCCGTACGTAAGAGCCGGCGCAGTTTACTGCTGCATCCATGTGGCAGCAAGTCATTTAACCTCACTCTTGCCAGGATAGCCGGCACTTGGTGCTTGTCCATAAGGCCGAATGAAAGAGCCGATGGAAAATAATCCATCATCAAGATTTGTAAACATATCATTCCAATATAGAGACTCAATACAGCAATGAAAGCCCTCTATAGGGCTACAATGGCGCTTTCAAAGGTAAACAACCCCAACTTTTGGGTTATATTCCACCCAAGCAGCGTAAAGATTAAGGTACACAAACTTATTCTATAGAAAATGTTATCAACAGCCTTAATTTTTTTCTTGTATAACAGCGACTTCTGTCATTGAAATTGCAAAATTGCCGAGTATGATAGCGCCCGTCTCGGGAGCTCCCGAGCAGGAAGGGGCAGATACTTATCTCAAGAGGCACTCGCCTTATCGGCATCTTCCCAAACGGTTCTTTAGTTATGGTTCTTTATCAAGGTTATGGGAGTATTACTGTGGTACCTGATGAGAATGTTTCCGGCGTATCCTTGAAGCCTTTATTAATCATGCTGGTGATGATGGTCGCCAGCGGCCAGATTGCCCAAACCATTTTTGTGCCGGCGCTGCCTATGATGGGTGAGCAATTCAGTGTCAGTGCCGGGCAACTGCAGGCGATTATGGGCACTTATCTCTTGGCCTATGGCCTACTGCAATTTGTTTATGGCCCGGTATCGGACAGATTCGGTCGCAAGCCGCTGCTGCTCATCGGTCTCAGTCTTTTCGTCATAGGTGCCATCATCGCCGCCTGCGCCGAGAGCTTTAATACCTTGCTGCTGGCCAGCGCCATTCAAGGCTGCGGCACCGCCAGTGCCGGTGCCCTTTGCCGCTCTATTCCAAGAGATTTCTTCTTCGGCGAAAAACTGGTGCGTTTCAACAGCTATGTGTCCATGGCCGTGGTGTTCTCGCCGCTGCTGGCTCCCTTTATTGGCGGAGTGTTGAGTGTGCATTATGGCTGGCATGCCGTGTATTGGTTCCTGGCTTTTTTCGGTGTCTGCGTGGTGATAACCCTGGCGCTGAGGTTCAAGGAATCCCTCCCCAAGGAGAAACGCCAGCCGCAGTCCATGCTCAAGTCCTATGCCTTGGTGCTGAAGCACAGAGCCTTTCGCGGTTATCTGCTGTCCTTGGTGGCTACCTTCGCCGGGATTGCCGCCTTTGAAGCCATCGCCGGTATACTCTATGGCCAGGTGCTGGCTATGAGCCCCATGATGGTCAGTTGTTATTTCGTGGCGCCTATTCCGGGTTATCTGTTGGGAGCCTGGTATGCCGGCAGACAGGCATCACTGCATAAACTGTTTCACCACGGTGTAGCCCTGCTGGGTGCCGGAGCACTGTTTTTACTGCTGCCCGGCCTGTCAACTTTGGTGATAGGTTGGAGTCTACTGATTGGCTCAGTGCTCTTCTTTACCGGGGCCGGCATATTGTTTCCGGCGCTGACATCGGCGGCGCTTGAACCCTTCCCTCGTCAAGCCGGGGTTGCCGGCGCCCTGCTCGGTGGCTTGCAGAACTTTGCCGCCGGTCTTGCGGCCATGTTGATGTCGCTGGTGCCCATGATGGGGCAACTCAGCATTGGGCTTTTGACTTCGTCCATGGTGGTGCTGGTGGTGTTGGCACTCAACTATGCCAGAACTCATCCGGATATCGATGTGCATACCGCCGGGGACCCGCTCTGATTTCCCTGTCAAACCATTAAGCAAGACCGGCCAGCGGCCGGTCTTGCTGCTTCTACCCCTTACACTTCATTCTCTTCTTTGCGATTCAGACTTTGTCAGCGTTTTAGTTGACTGAGGCATTCGCTTTTGGACGCTATCCTTATGCGCCTTGCCAAACTGCGATCATGACAACAAAGCCAAAACAACCGAATAGCTCAGGCATCAAAAGCGCCCCTAAAGGAGCGCTGGTTTCTAGACCTGAGGGTTAAGCCGCTAGCCAAAACCAACAGCCAAACCAATTTAACCGGTTTGGCGGCTGATTAGGCCGGTTATTCGGCCAGTTCTTTTTCCAGTTGCTGCGCCACGGCTTCGGGCGAACTGGAATGGCGGGCAAACAGTGAATAAGCCACAGGGATGACCAACAGGGTAAACAAGGTGGCCAGCAAAATGCCGGAGAGCACCACCACACCGATGACAAAACGGGTCTCGGCTCCGGCACCTTCGGCGAGCACCAGAGGCACGGCACCGGCGGCGGTGGTTATGCCTGTCATCAGTATGGGTCTGAGCCTTTGGTTGGCCGCCTGCAAAATAGCGGCATCAAAGTCGACACCTTTATCCCTGAGCTGGTTGGCAAATTCAACAATCAGAATACCGTTCTTGGCCGCCAGCCCCACCAACATGATGATGCCTATCTGGCTGTAGATATTCAAACTTTGACCGGTCAGCAACAAACCCACCAAGGCGCCCACGGTTGCCAGCGGCACAGTCAGCATGATCACCATGGGGTGAATATAGCTCTCAAACTGCGCCGCCAATACCAGGAACACTATCCCCAGTGCCAGCAGGAACACGAAGTACATGGAGCTGCCGGACTCCTGATAGTCGAGCGACTGGCCTTTGTAGCTTATCAAGGCTTCTGCCGGCAGATAGGTGTGGGCCAAATCATTGAGATAATCGAGCGCCTCACCCAGGCTGTAACCTTCCGCCAAGCTGGCCTCCAGCGTAATGGCCCGCATCCGGTTGTAGCGGTGGAGCTGACTGGCGTCGGCAAACTCCTCTATGCTGACCAGGTTCGAGAGCGGGATCAGCTGCTTGCTGCGATCTGAGCGCACATAGATATTCTGCATATCCGAGGCGGTGTTTTGGCTGTCGCGGTTCCCCTCAATGATCACGTCATACTCTTCACCGTCGCGCATAAAGGTAGTCACCAGGCGTGAACCCAACATGGACTCAAGCGTGCGCCCTATATGAGCGATGGAAACCCCGAGATCGGCCGCCCTGTCTTTGTCGATAACGACTCTGAGCTGGGGCTTGGTTTCCTTGTAGTCATGATCCAAACCGACGAGATTGGGGTTTTCCGCCGCTTTTTCGAGCATGATGTCGCGCCATCTGGCAAGCTCCTCATAACTGGGGCCGCCAATGACAAACTGCACAGGTTTGCCCACTCCACGGCCAAAGGCCTGACGCATTACAGGAAACGCCCTGACACCGGCGAGATCGGCCAGCCTGGCACGGACATCATTGATGATCTCCTTGGCGGGACGGCGCTGGCCCCAGTCATTGAGCACTATGATCGCCATACCGTTGGAGAAGTTGGCCGAGCCGCCCCAACCACGAGGCGCACGGATCAACAAACGCTTGATTTCGTCGCTGTCGACCAGAGGCATCAAACGTTGCTCCACCTCGTTCATATAGGCTTCAATATATTCATAGCTGGCACCCTCCGGGCCGTTGACCATCAGGAACATAGATCCCCTGTCTTCTTCCGGCGCAAACTCCTGCGGGATCAGTTTAACCATGTAGGCACTGGCCCCAAGAGCTGCTACCACCAACAGGGAAACCAGCAAGGGGTGCTTCATGGCGCCGGTGAGGCTGCGGCTGTAAAAGCCTGCCAGAGCGTTCATTCCCTTGTCGACCTGGCGCATCAACCAGGTATCCTGGCTCGCGGGTTTAAGCAGCTTGGAACACATCATGGGGCTGAGTGTCAGTGCCACTATCGAGGAAAACAACACGGCGGCACTCATGGTGACGGCAAACTCTTTAAACAGCTTACCGAGATCGCCATCGAGGAAGGTGATTGGCATAAATACCGCCACCAACACAGCCGTAGTGGCAATAACCGCAAAGGCCACCTCACGGGCGCCGAGGAAAGCGGCTTTCAATGGACTGTCGCCCTCTTCGATGCGGCGGTGAATGTTTTCCAGCATCACGATGGCATCATCCACCACCATGCCGATAGCCAGGATCATCGCCAGCAGAGTCAAGAGGTTAATTGTGTATCCCAAGGCGTAGAGCACGATAAAAGTGGCCAGCAGGGATACAGGCACAGTCAGCGCCGGGATCAACATGGCGCGCACACTGCCAAGGAACAGGTAGATGACGATGATCACCAGAATAATGGCGATAAACAGCGTCTGATACACTTCATCGATAGAGGCTTCGATAAACACTGAGCTGTCGTAGGAGCGTTTGATCTCCATACCCTGGGGCAGAGTCGGGTTGATCTCATCCACCAGTTTATTCACCGCTCGCGCCACTTCCAAAGTATTGGCGGTAGACTGTTTGGAGACCCCCAAGCCTATCATGGCTTCGCCGTTACCACGGAACATGATCCGCTCTTCTTCCGAGCCGATTTCGACCCTGGCCACATCCCCGAGCTTAACCAGGTAGCCATCGTCCCCTTGGGTCAGCACCAGATTGGCAAAGTCTTCGGCGGTGCGAAAGCTGCGTTCAAGCCGCACGGTAAAGTGACGTTCCTTGGATTCGATGGAGCCGGCCGGCAGTTCGACGTTTTCCGATCTCAGGGCCGCTTCGACGTCGGCTACGGTTAGGTTGCGGGCCGCCAGTGCCTGGCGGTCAATCCAGACCCGCATGGCGTAAACCTTGCCGCCACCGACACGCATATTGGCCACCCCGTCGATGACGGAGAATCTGTCGGTGAGGTAACGGCGGGCATAGTCGGTGAGCTGCAAAGTGGTCATCTGATCCGACACCAGATTAAGCCACATGATCACTTCATCGCCGCCATTGGCCTTTTGCACCTCCGGCGGATCGGCCTCTTCCGGCAAGTTATCCAGCAAACCGGCAATCCGGTCACGGACATCGTTGGCGGCGGCTTCAATATCGCGGTCAATATCAAACTCAAGCACCACAGAGGAGCGGCCATCTGTGCTGGAAGAGTCGATATGACGTATGCCTTCAACGCCACTGATCCTGTCTTCAATCAGTTGAGTGATACGGCTTTCCACCACAGAGGCACTGGCGCCACGGTAGCTGGTATCTATCGAGACTATCGGCGGGTCGATATCCGGGTATTCGCGTAGTGGCAACTTACCGAAGGACACCAGACCGAAAGCGATCAACAGCAGGCTGATGACCGAGGCGAAAACCGGCCGTTTAACGGAAATGTCTGTCAGTATCATGCTGTGGTCTTCGCCTCTTCAGCCGTCAGGAAGCTGAAATGTTCCTTGAACTCCACCTTGACCTTGTCACCGGGACGGACCTTGAGGATCCCGCGAATGATCACCTGCTCACCCAGCTCAACGCCTTCGAGAATTTCCACCCAGCCACGGCTGCGCAGCCCAATAGTAACCTGACGTTGTTCCACCACACCTTCACTGTTGGCCAGATAGATGTAGTGACGGTTTTGAATAGGAATAATGGCCGACTCAGGCAGCAACAACGCCTCACGGTTTTGCTTGATAAGCTTGACCTTCATCAACATGCCCGGTAGCAGTTGACCATCGGGGTTGGGGATTTCGGCGCGCACCACTACTGCCCGTGTGGTTGGGTTAACCCGGCTGTCGATGGAAACAACCTTGCCGCGAAACAGCTTATCCGGGTAAGCGACCGCGCTGGCTTCCACGATTTTGCCCGGCAACAAGTCCTGAATAAAACGCTCGGGAACCGAGAAATCCAGCTTGATCACCGAGATATCATCCAAGGTGGTGATCACCACTCCCGGGGTGACCAGGCTGCCGACCGAGACCTGGCGTAAACCCAGGCGACCATTGAAGGGGGCGGTGATCTGTCTGTCCCGCAGCGCCGCCTGTGCCTGCTCGACTTCGGCTCTGGCACTTTCTATCAGAGTTTGCAGTCGGTCGCGCTCGGTTTCTGCGACTGTCTTGCTGGTGACCAGAGAGCTGATGCGGTCGAACTCGCGGGTATTCTCCCGCACCTTGATCCTGGCCAGTTCCACTCTGGCCTGCTGCTCGGCGTCCTGCAGCTTGGCAAGCAGTTGCCCTTGCTTGACTATCTGACCATCATCGAAGCGAATCGAGGTCACCACATCGCTGACCTTGGGGGTAATGGTGACTGACTCATAGGCTTTGGAAGTGCCAAGGGCCTCCACTTCATCCCGCACAGCCTGAATGGCTGCCTTATACACCACAACATTGGGTACCGGGCGGGCCTTTCTCTCCGCCGGGGCTTGCTGCTGATGCCATTGTTGATAACCAATGGCTGCGGCCGCCAGTAGTACCAAAAGGAGTATTATTTTTTTCATTGATTGTCCGAAGGTACAGAGTTTTATGGGTAAAACAGTTTACTCTGCGACTTATCGGCTTCAATACGTTTTACCTTTTCTTACAAATTACATTTATTTGACACAGATACACACACAGTTAAAACAACTGCATCAAAGCCGCCGAAACAAAGATACAGGCTATAGATTGACTCAAAAACCAAGGACTATTCTGCAAATGACTTTACAAACAGGGAGGCGTTGATTTCATCTCTCGTGCGGTAAAGATGAAGGAGTAGGACAAATATCAAACAAAAACATTATAAATTAAATGGTTATAAATGGCTGGTGCTGAGAAAGCCACAGAACTTCGGTACCGACTTTTGGCACCCAAGGGCAGTAATAGGCTTATGAGGAGATCAAAAAAGGCGCCGAAATCGGCGCCTTTTCAATCACACTCTCTGATATAAACCCGTAGAGCTTAACGCACTTTACGATCTTCGCGCATCAAATCCGCCAGGTTCTGATAGACGGCTTCAATGGTCTCATTCGCGAGCGGTTGGTCGGCCACATCGTGCAGGCGGATCTCAGTCTGCTCTTTGTTGGCGGCACTTTCCTGCAGCAATAAACGATAGCTGCCCTCTTTAAGCGCTAACTTGTTATCGCCCCACAGGGAACTCCAGAAGCCGGAGTTGTCATTCAAGTTAACGTAGAACAAACCTTTGCTTGAGTCCATGTCCACCACTTCCAAACCAAGCTCAGGCAGTACTATCCGCAGACGATCCCAGGTACGCTTGAATGGCGCATCAGCCACCCAGTAGCTCTCGCTGTCGCCGCCCTGATGCAATGACATATCAATACCCAGACTCTGCTTGATACGGTTGGCCTTGATCATCTGCTCCCGTTTGAGGCTCATATAGGCCACGGCGCTGTTGAGCATGTCTATGGTGTAACGGCGCTTATCTTCACCACTGAGCAGTACCGGCAGCTCTGAACCGTCGTAATGCTCTTCGTGATCTATGAGGTTGATCACCAGGTTGCCTGTGCGGCCATGAGGACGAACTTCGACATCGAAACGGAAACGCTGGCGCAGCTGGTAGACTTTATCGCTGCCAAACCAGGAAGAATCGAGCACCTGCTCTGTTTCAATCCAATCTGTTTCGATAGCGCCTTTATCATAATCTTCAGAGACTATGCCATAGCCTTGCTTTTGCAGATAACCCTTAACCGTGCTGAAGATCTCCTGTTTGAGATCAACGCTGTTGTCGATGGACTCAACCACCACTTTGATGTTGTCGCTGCCCTCTTCCACATGGGTGCCTTCAGCCATGGGCAGCACTTGCAAAGGCGGACGAATATCGAGTTTTTCACCAACAAACTCAGCATTACTCTTGGCGCCCGCTTGCGGGATCTCAAACTCTTTACTGAACCTTGGGGTGTCCAATCCTTCCGGGATCACCAAGGGAGCTGAAGTGCCGGCTTCAACATACTCGAAGTTGCCATTGGCCTGACGACGGTCAATCGGCGTACTGCAGGCTGAAACTGCGACAACCAGCACTAAGGGGGAAACTTGCTTTAGCATTAAATTATTCAACCTCTATCCCGGCTTTTTGCATTGCGTTAAGCAACAGACCATGAAACTCCTTGGAAAGTTCAGTCAAAGGCAAACGAATTGTGCCTTCGCTGATGAGTCCCATGCGATGGGCCGCCCACTTAACCGGTATTGGGTTAGCCTCACAAAAGAGTGCACTGTACAGGCCGCTCAGGGGTTCATCCACGGCTTTTGCCTCTGCCGCTCTTCCTTGCAGCGCCGCCTCACACATGGCCTTGAACGCCTTAGGGACGATATTGTTGGCAACCGAGATCACCCCGTTGCCACCAAGGGCCAGGAATTCGCGCGCCGTGGCATCATCACCGCTGAACAGCAGAAAATCATCGCCGCAAAGCTCACGCAGCAGTTTAACCCGTGCGAGATCGCCTGTGGCTTCCTTCACCCCTATGATGTTGGGCACATCACAAAGTTGGGCAACGGTTTCCGGCTTCATGTCAACCGAAGTGCGGCCTGGAACGTTATACAGAATTTGGGGAACATCCGTACTGGCTGCAACCGCTTTATAATGGGCAACCAACCCCTTGGGAGTGGGCTTGTTGTAATAAGGTGTCACCCCCAGCATGGCAGCCACATCGAGTTTCGACAGGCCCTGGGTAAGCTCTATGGCTTCAGCGGTGGCATTGGCACCATTACCGCCTATGACGGGAATACGGCCTGCGGCAAAAGAAAGGGTTTGTGACACCACTTCGAGGTGTTCGCGAATGGGCAGAGTGGCAGATTCGCCTGTGGTACCAACTGCTACTATGGCATCGGTCCCCTGCTCGATATGAAATTCCACCAAACGCTCGAGACTTGCAAAATCCACTGAGCCATCGCCTTGCATGGGCGTAATTAAGGCTACGATGCTTCCGTTTATCATCTTATGTCCCCAAGATTTCAGGATTCGCTATGGTACTGGTGCAGCCAGCCAATGACAAGCACTGTCAGGGCTAACAAATCGAATTAGTTGTGGTAGCATGGTTGACCGCACAAAAAACTCAGCTCAAAGGGGCTGAGTTTTCGCTCTATGATACCGGAAATATGAGGAAAATTCATGACCAACTACCTGGTCGTTACCGCTATGGGGGCCGACCGTCCCGGCCTGGTCAGCAAACTGGCAAGATTAGCCAGTGATTGCGACTGTGACATAGTCGACAGCCGCATGGCGCTGTTCGGCAACGAGTTTACTCTGATTATGATGTTGTCCGGCTCCTGGGCATCCATTACCAAGATAGAAACCAGCCTTCCCAGTCTCAGTGTCGAACTTGAACTGATGACGGTAATGAAGCGCACCTCCAAGCACACGCCGCAAAACTACATCTCGCGCATTGAAGTGACTTTCAACGGTCAGGACCAGCGCGGCACCATGAAGCGCATCTCCCAGTTCCTGGCAGACAGGTCCTTGGATCTCGGTGCGGTGCGCTCCTACTCGGAAGAGCTGCCGGACGGCAGCCAGACTCAGCACGTTTTCCTGGCCATCAATATCCCGGAAAAGGTCGAATTGGATAAACTGGAAACCAGCATCCAGGCCTTGGCCGAAGAGATGTCCCTGACCTGCAACATCAAACGTATGCAGGGTATTGCGGTCCCCAAAGCCGATTGAATCCCACTCATCCCAGATAAAGATCAAAAGGATTGAACGCATGAACACCTTAAAAGCAGGCGACAAAGCGCCACTCTTCACCCTAAAAAACCAAAACGATGAAAATATTTCACTGCAAGATTGCCTGAAAAAAGGCCGGGTACTGGTGTATTTCTACCCCAAGGCGATGACGCCGGGTTGCACAGTGCAAGCCTGTGGCCTGAGAGACAGCAAGGCGGAACTGGACGAATTCAATGTAACCGTGCTTGGAATAAGCACAGATCCCGTGGCGAGACTGGGCAAGTTTATCGATAAGCATGAGCTCAACTTCACCCTGCTCAGCGATGAAGACCACGCAGTAGCCGATGCCTTCGGTGTCTGGGGCGAGAAAAAATTTATGGGCAAAGTTTATGATGGCCTGCATCGCCTGAGTTTCCTGATTGACCAGGATGGCACCATCTGCCACAGGTTCGACAAGTTCAAGACCAAAGATCATCATCAAGTGGTGCTGGACTATCTCAAGGGATAAACCCCACGGCTACTTTGCCGGCTCCTATTGCCGGCATTCACTGCATCCCCAAGCCAGAGACATTAAAAAGCCCGCAATGCGGTAATGCCGATCAGTTAAGACAGATCGCTTGACGATCTCACTGAAAGGATCAAAATCCGATGACCCCATGTCATCGGATTTTTTTATGCAACTTTCAGAAGCTTTGGCGCGTACTCATATCAATCGTCTTACCGAATTCACCTGTCTGGCCGATGTACTTGAGCCTGAGTTAATTCAGTCGTGCCTTGATTCACATGGTGTTGCCAGTTTAAGACGACGTAAGTTACCTATGGATGCCATGATTTGGGCGGTGATTGGTATGGCTCTGTTCAGAGGCGAGTCCGTCCGTTCACTCATCAATAAGCTTGATATCGTCTTACCGCAAGAGGTGGATTACGTTGCGCGCAGTGCTGTCACGCAAGCGCGTAAGCGATTGGGCTCTGACGTTGTTCAGGATGTGTTTAAGCGAAGTGCCAAGACCTGGCATGAAAGAGCAGAGCATCCTCATTGGTGTGGGCTCAACCTCTACGGTGTCGATGGTGTCGTGTGGCGAACACCTGATAGTGAGCAAAACAATCAGGTGTTCGCCAAAACCGCCAACGCTTCTGGTGATGCTGCCTATCCTCAAATTCGCATGGTTTGCATGATGGAGTTAAGCAGCCACCTGGTATTGAACAGTGCCTTTGATTCTGTTGCTGTCAGTGAAATGAATTTAGCCGCCGAACTGATATCAAGCATACCCAATAACAGCCTGACGCTGTTTGACAGAGGCTTTTATTCGTTGGGGCTTTTGCACGCCTGGCAACAGGCTCAACCGAACAGTCACTGGCTGCTGCCGTTGAAGAAAGGGACACAATATGAAGTGGTACGCTCTTTAGGAAAACACGACCAACTGGTGCAGTTAGCCACCACGCCTCAAGCCAGAAAGAAGTGGCCTATGCTACCTGACAATATTGAAGCTCGCTTACTGACAAAGACGATAAAAGGTAAGTCGGTTTCCATTTTGACCTCATTAACAGACCCCTTGCGTTATCCGGGGGCAGAGATAGCGGATTTATATGCCCATCGATGGGAGATAGAAGTGGGCTATCGGGAGATGAAGCAGCATCTTCTGGAGAGTCGCTTTACGTTGCGTAGTCAATTGCCAGAGTTGGTTATCCAAGAATTGTGGGGGGTACTATTGGCCTATAACCTCATCAGATACAAGATGATGTTGATGGCTAAGAGCTTACCGTCGTTACATCCGAACCAATTAAGCTTTAGAGATGCATCGAGTTATATCATTTTTAAACTGACTCAACTGTCATCTCAAACGCCTGGAAATGTCCCGAGAGAGGTCTTGGACATAGTGCGTAATGCGAGGCAGTTCAAGCTTGATGGGAAACGGGATAGAGCCTATCCACGTGCGTTAAAAATGAGTAAAAACAAGTATCCCATTAAGCCTAAGAAAAATGCCGTTCACACTAAGTGAACGGCATTACTTCAGGGCGCGTTTTTTATTGGCTGAATATCGGTTTAGCTACAGATTTTTACGCCGGCTTAAAGGGCTGCACTCTGTCGCAAACCGCGCCGAGCAAAGGTTTGTCGTGAGAGATCACCAGCAAGGTCAATTGCCTATCATGGGCTATCTGCAATAGTTGCTGCCAAAGCCTTTGCTGACTCACCATATCGAGCTGTGCCGTGATTTCATCACAGATAAGCAGCCTGGTTTCCGGCACCAGTGCCCTGAGAATATTGAGCCTTTGCAGCTCACCGCCGGAAAGGCCGCCGGGGCGTGATGCCAGCCAGCGTCTGAGTTCAGACTCGGCCACGCCGAGCATGGGCAAGAGATGAGCATAATCACGCCCCTGCCAACTCTCATTCAAGGATTGCGCCAGGGTCAATCTGGGGTTGAACGCCTGCTCCGGCTGCTGAATAACCCACTGAATGGGTGAAGGACGGCCGCGAACCTGCTTGAGCGCCTGACTGCATTCAAGCTTTCCCGCCGCAAGCGGCATCAAGCCTGTGAGTATCGCCGCCATGGTAGACTTGCCGCAGCCACTGTCACCCCAGATCCCGAGAATTTCGGCGCGATTAATGGCTATCTCAGGCAACTCGATAACCTTGCTACGCCGGTAAGCCAAGCCACCACTGAGTGAAAGCAGCGGCGATAATGATGCAGACGACAAAGGTGCGCTTTCAAGCTCTAAAGCAGAGCCGGATTGAGCCGGTTTTGTTTGCAAAGAATTTAGACTCATGCGCGCCTCCGACAAGGCGAGTTGTTGAAACTATCCAGGCTGTCACCATGGGGCTTTTGTTGACTAGCGGCTTGACTAGCAGATTGGCCAGCGAATTGACTAGTAGACTGGTTATCGAGTCGGCTATTGAGTTGACTCTTGGGCTCGCCATTCGATTCAGCATCAGCCAAGCGACAGCTGCCGGCAGGCCAGTTTTCCGGCAATGCCGCCAGCAAGGAGTGGCTGTAGCTGCCTTCACTTTCACACTTATCTCCCAGCTTATGCCCGGCAAGACTCGCCCGCAGACTGGCGCTATCCGTCACCTCGGCGAGCCGGCCGCGGCGCAGCAGATACAGTTCGGCATCCAAAGCCAATACAGCCCTGAGGTTATGGCTGATAACCAGCACCGCCTTGGGGCTGGCGTCTAAACCCAGCCGCTGCTGCAAGGCGCCGCTGGCAACGTCATTGAGTAAGGCGTAAAGCTCAGTGGCGGCAAGCTCATCCAGGCCGCAGCAAGGCTCATCGGCCAGCAGTAGATCCGGCGCCTGCAGCAGGGCCTGCGCCAGCAACACCCGCCGGGCCATACCGCCGGAGAGCATGGGGGGATAAGCCGCCAGGATCTCAGTTGTGATACCCAGCTCGTCATACAGAGCCTGCCGATAAGGACGCATGGCATCATCACAGTACCAGTCGAGCAATTCGCTTATCTTAATGTTGGCGTCCAGTACCTGGGTACTTTGAGTGCAAAGCGCCGTCTTCTGTGGCCGCATCAAGCCAGAGCATTGCATGACTATCCCCTTTGGCAAACTGCCCATGATAGCCAGCGCCAGCAAGCTCTTACCGGCACCGCTCTCCCCCAGCACTGCGGTAACCTGTCCTGGAACCACCTCAATATTGAGCCCATCCAGCAAGGTTCTGCCATTGCTATCTTTCAGGGTTAAATCTGTCACTTGGGTATGAATAGCGGCGGCGGGGTTAACATGGTTTGAGGAAAATAAATCACTTTTGGACTCCATGGCATTGGTGCCCGGTAACTTAGGCGCAGCCACACCGTTTCTGGCAAACTGGATCAGATTTTCGGCAAGCTTAGACAGCAGCAGAATAAAGCTCAGCAACAAGAGCCCGGGGAACAGCGCCAGCCACCATTGGCCAAGCAACAGATAGCGATTGGCCTCAGCCAGCAGTTCGCCCATGGAGGGCGCGTTGCTGTCGAGGCCAAAGCCAAGAAAGCTCAGCGCCGCGACATGGAGCAAGGCATGCGGAAACAAGTTGAGCCCGCCAATCAGCCACTGTGGCATAATGTGAGGCCATAAGTGGCGCATGCGGGTGCTGAACCTGGAGCCGCCGAAACCCAGAGCCAAACTGACATAGGGCTGAGCCAGGATTTCATCCATTTCCAACAAGAGTAAACGGGTCAGTCTCGGCCAGTGGCTCAAAGCCAGGGCCGCTATCACCCCATATTCCTGGCCGCCAAAGGCCAACGCCAGTAAGATAAGCAGCAACAGATGTGGCAGCGACATACAGAGATCGCAACCGAGCAATACAGCCTGGCGCCATCTGGATCCGGTTTGCGCCAGCAAGGCCAGCAGCAGTGCCAGCGAGCTACTGAGCAATACCGCCAGCGCGCCTATCCACAGACTTTTGAGCATGGCCGCGCCGCTGCGTTCGGCCATATCACGCCCAAGCCAATCCGTTCCCATGGGATGAGCCCAGGATGGCCCCTGACTCTTGGCCAGCAGGTTAAGCTCACTGGCATGGTTGCCAAATAGCACGCAGAGTGCCGTCAGCAAGAGAAGTCCGCAAACCGGCCAAATCCAGATGGCGACGCGGCGGCCATCCTTTACCTGAAGGGTTTTCAAATAGAGCGTTAAACCGCCCATCATGCCTGCACCCCAGCGGCATGAGTCGAACCCCCACTGAGCCTGCCGCGCTGCAATCTGGCGCTGATAAGCTCGGCGGCCAGGTTACCGCAAAACACAAACAGCGCCGAAAACAGGGTGATCCCCATCAGCAAGGGCGCATCGTTGCCGAGTCCTGCCTTGACCAAAGCACTACCGAGTCCGGGGAAGTTGAACACGGTTTCGGCGAGAATAGATCCGCCGAAAAGCTCGGCAAAAGAAGCAAAGTGCAGCACAATCGCAGGTTTCAAACTATTGGCAAAGATATGCTTCTTGAATATCGCAAGACGACCTTTGCCGTGACTTTGGGCATATCCCACATATTCGCTGTGGTAGAGATCCAGTACCTTTTCCCGGGTGTGCAGCACCAAGGGCGATAGCTGGCTCAGCGTCAGGACAGTCAACGGCAAAGCAAGATGCAACAACATGCTGCCAAGGCTCTGCTCGGTAAAACTCAGCCCCAGCGGCGCGGCGCAGCACACGGGTGTCCAGGCCAGAGTGACAGAGAACAGGCTTATCATTATCATTGCCAACCAAAATGACGGAATGCTCGAAAGCAGCCAGGCAAAGCGTCTCAGCCAGCGATCGCAGAAACTCCCTTCGGTGATGGCACACAGCAGTCCTAGGCCATAACCGAGCAGCAGAGCCAATCCCCAGGAGAGCGCCATCAACAGCAGAGACAGCGGCAAGCGCTCGGCAATCACCTCAGAAACGCTCTGGCGAAACACCAGGCTCTGCCCCATATCGCCCCTCAGCAGCGCGGAAAAGTAGCTGCTGATCTGCTGCCAGAGTCCGGTGTCCAACCCCAGCTCGCGGATCATCTGGGTGCGCTGGGCATCGGATACCGCCAGCAGGTTACCGCCAAGGTAGTGGATTAAGGGATCGAGCGGCGATAATGACAAGAGCACAAACGCCAACAAACAAGCAAACAGTAACAACAGTGCAAGCCGTATTGAACGCAGCAAGGCGCCACGCCAGCAGACTGACGACCACTTTTGAGCCACTATCGGCTTGCAGGCTGACGCTGATTTCACGGACATTGCCAGCGCCACTGGTTGATATTATTGGTGATCGGCCAGCCATGGCCATGGGGCTCAACCAAGGGCTGTCCCAGGTACAAACACGGATTGGCGGCATACAGATGCTGCAGATTCACCAACCAGCTCCAGGGCACATCCTGGCTTATCTGCTGCTGCGCCTGCTGCCAGAATGCAATTGCGCTATCAACAGAATCTGCCTCGCGAGCCTTTTCCAGCGCCTTATCGACCAGCGGGTTTTGATAGTAGCCTGAGTTGAAATAGCCTTTGCCGGCATTGCGACTGTCGTAGATAAGCGCCATCTCATTGGCAGAAAGGCTACCAAAGCCAAAGAGTACCGGCGCCTGATGCATCACTCGATAGATGTTTTCCCAGCTGTCCGCCTTGGGCTCCACCTCGAACCCGGCCATTCTGGCCATCTGGGCACTGGCCAGCGCCAACTGCTCGCGAATGCTGTCTCCGGCCAGATAGTAGAGCGGGAATGTCAGCCGTCGCCCATTCTTTTCGCGAATGCCGTCTGCTCCCGGTAACCAACCGGCATTGGCCAAGAGTTCAGACGCTTTGAGTAAACGCTGTTTCAAGTCCCAGTCGGCCCAACCTGGAACCGCGCCGCCCCATGGCAAGTCATCGGCAATTGACCAGGCAGGTCTTGCATACCCTCCCAGCAAGCCATCGACAAGTTGCTGGCGGTCGATCACCATATCGAAGGCTTGGCGCACCGCCAATTCACTGGTGACCGGGTTATCTTCTGCTCGCATCGGCCAGGCAATGCCGCGGTTATCGACGCTGGTTTGTGACCACAGGCGATAATTGCCCTGCTCCATCAGGGCATCGGCATATCTGGGTGCCAGCGCCGAGAGTTGCAACTGCCCGGTTCTGAGCATGGCAAAGCGGCTGTCTTCGTCGGCAAAGACGATGACCAATTTGTCGAAAAAGGGCTTTTTCAGCAACGGGTTGTCGGGATCGGCACTCTGATATCTGGGGTTGGCTTCCAGGATCAACTGCTGCCCCTTATCCCAGCGGCGCATTTTATAGGGCCCCGAGCCTATGGGATGCTGACCATAATCCGGGCCGTAACTGTCGCTTGGCACTATCGCCAACTCTGCCAAGGTATCGATAAAGCCAATATCAGCCTGCTTGAGGGTGAATTCGACTTGCAGTTCAGACTTTTGCTCCACCCAGGCAAGATTGGACAAGTCCTGCATGCCTGCTCCTTTTCTGGCGAGCTCAAAGGTAAAGGCGACATCCTCTGCATTAAGCGGGCTGCCGTCACTGAACACCAGATTGGGCCTCAGGGTTACTGTCCATTTGAGCCTGTCCGGGCTCAGGGTCCAATCACTGGCGAGATCGCCGATAAACTCACCACCGCCGGCGCGGCGCAGCAAGGCAGATTGAATAAGCGGATTATTGTAACGCCCCCAGCCAAGGATGGGGTCAAAGCCACCATCGGGCTCGGCGCCCAGCACCATAACCAAAGGCTTTGGGCTATTGGAAGCATCTACAGAGGAAGGCAATACAGCAAGCAGCGAAGTGCACAATAAAGCGCCCAAACCAAGTAAACGACCAGGCTTTGAGAATGGCTGCCCGTGCCATAGAGGAAGCTTGCCTTGCTCGCGTTGGGAATTGCTTGAAAGAGATGAAAACAACACCTGAGACTCCCCGAAAATGGTGAAACCCTGCCAGTGACGCTTGTTGATTGGCTGGAGCCTTGGTTTGTTGTTATCACCCAAACCGGTAAAACCGGCTTGTTGTTACTCAATCATATAGGTGTAACAAAAGTTAAGGCTGGCAGCCTGGACACGGCCCAAGCCGAATTTGCACGACCGTAAGTTGGATAAGCTGCGATGACCTTGCTCAAAAGTACCTTTTTATTAGAGTCTCTTTATCAAGAAGGTTTGCTCACATTCAAGACAGCCGGTGACTGTGCGGGTTATGTGCAACTTCAACTCCGGGTACCATGGGCTTTTGGCTATCAGGATCTGGAGATTACGGTCTGGATCCGGCCAAATATTACGAATAATTTTTTCGTAACACTACTCCCATTCCCCCCGGTGCAACAGCATAAAAAAACGCCAAAAGCAAAAAGTTTGCTTCAGATCACACCCGCCGAGAAGGAAAAAGACATTTTGTGGCAAAGCTTGTGTAAGCTCTATTGATTAAAGGTGTTTTTCAAAGAGACAGCCATGACAGATGAAACCCAACGCTTTACCGTTTCCCTCCCCCAGTCGTTATTTGAAGAGATAGAAACTGACAGCCGCGAGCGTGGCTATCAATCCCGCTCCGAGTATATCCGCGATCTGTTTCGCGACAGGATAGTCGATAAGCAGTGGAACAACAGCGTGGAAGACGTTGTCGGCGTACTGACTCTGGTATTTGACCATCACCAAAGAGGCCTGACTGAAAAACTGATTGAGATCCAACACCACCATCTGGTGCATGTGCTCTGCAGCACCCATGTCCATATAGATCACCACAGATGTTTGGAAACCATTATCCTCAAAGGGCAAGCCTCTGAGGTGAATAAACTGGTCAACCAAATCGCCGCCCTGAAAGGCGTTAACCTTGCCCGTTTGAGCCGCGCGGGCATCATCTAGTTTCAGCTCTTGGACCTTCTCCAGACACTTTTCCCTAACGCCGGGCAAAACTTCATGCCCGGCAGAAACGTCAGCAACACTGAAAACCCAACCCTTTCCACCCGTTAAACCATAAGCCTGACATGGCAGCAACTTGCAACCGAATCTTGCAACGCTGGCGGCAAGGTCTGAGTATTACGAATATAAAATTTTTCATACTCATTGTTGAGAATTTGATCTGCCTCAACAAATCCCTTGGCTGAGTTTCTATAATCATCGCCGTATTAATAAGCGATGTAACTTAGCGCACTCATACAAATCACACCTTTTTGAATGCGCGGCAATGGAAAGTTAACCCTGTTAACTGTTGCCAAATCTTCACTCAGTCTTTTTAAGGACTATTGAGATGTTTATAAGTTACTCTTTTAAACGGGCACTGCCTTGGTTGCCCTTTGGTATTATTGCCGCCAATACACTGCTGGTGCCGGTTGGCCAGGCCGATGAAGCCATGGAGATCATCGCCGTTAACGGCACCCGCTATCAGGATGATTCCGTATTGGCTCTAAGCCATACAGGTCAGAGTCTGACGGTTATCAGCCGCGACATGATAGTGTCGGCCGGTGCGGTGGACATCAACGAAATCCTCAACCAGTTTGTGCCAGGGCTCTTTGCCAATGGCCGTAATGGCCGCCACACGGATACCGACTACTCGCTTCAGGGCAGTCGCCCTGTGGATATACTCTGGCTACTGGACGGCAATCGCCTCAATAACCGCCTCTATGGCTCCACCTATACCGACAGCATTAACCCCATGATGATAGAACGCATTGAGGTG
The DNA here is from genome assembly GCF_056497865.1 of Shewanella sp. VK101. Taxonomy (NCBI): domain Bacteria; kingdom Pseudomonadati; phylum Pseudomonadota; class Gammaproteobacteria; order Alteromonadales; family Shewanellaceae; genus Shewanella; species Shewanella sp. VK101. The sequence continues at coordinate 2,237,250 of NZ_CM151402.1, read as the reverse complement.
ATCAAAGGCGCTCAGGGTTTGATCTACGGCTCGGATGCCATCGCCGGAGTGGTCAACATCATTACCCGCGACAGTCATGGCGAGCAAGGTGGCGAAGTCAACTTAAGCGCCGATACCCTCACCAGCTATGATCTCGGCGCTTATGTCAGTGGCGGCAGCGATACTCTAAGCTACAGCCTCAGCGGCAGCTCCAGTCAATCGGACGGTTACGCATTCTGGGAAGATGACGAATACTCGCCGGTAGCCGCAGAGGATAAAGACCGGGGTTATCGCATGATGAATATAGGCGGCAAGCTCAATTGGCAACCCTCTGCCCAGCACAAAATCACCCTGTTCGGCCAATATAATAATGGCGTGCTGGAGCGGCCTTTGGCCTACAGTGCCATCGTCTCGGAGAACGAGCGCAAACAGACACTGGCCTGGCTCGGTTGGCAATATCAGGCAACTGATAAGCTGAGCCTGGAGACCCGGCTTCACTATCAAAACTGGGACTCCTATTACTCTGAAATTACCCTGGAGCCGGATGGCAGCATGACTATCCCCTACCGGGATGCCTACTGGGGCTTTACCGACAAGGGCGCCAAGGTCAGCGGTCGTTATCAGGCAGATTCGGGGGACAGCTGGCTCGGCGGCATCGAGTGGCAAAGCTATTATGGCGCCGATGAAGTGATGGAGCTGCAAGCGCCCACCGACGATACCAAGGCCGCCTTTTTGCAATACAAGCCGCATTTTTCCGCCCTGCCCGGCACAGTGCTGGCGTTGGGGCTCAGGTATAACCGCCTGGCCAACAATGAAGATAAATGGGTGGCTTCACTGGGACTTGAACAGGAGCTTGGACAAAATTGGCAACTGAAAGCCGCCGTGGGCAATGGTTTTCGGCAACCCACTTCATCTGAGCTCTGGGCCAAGGTCGGTACCCTGGGCAACCCTGAACTTGAGAGTGAAGAGAGTATCAACACCAATCTGACCTTGGTCTATCAAGGCAACTTTACTTTCAGTGTCGAGGCTTACTGGCGCGAAACCGACAACCTGGTGGATAAACGGGAAATCGCCACCAATGTCTGGCAGTACGCCAACCTGGATGGCAAGGTTCGGGGTCAGGGGGTGGATATTCAATACATCATGAACCCGGCACAGGGCTGGCAACTTGAGCTATCCGGCAGTTATAACCGTGCCCGGGAGCGCGGCAAGGATCAGCAGATAGAGCGGATCCCACAATACATGGGCTTTGCCCGCCTCAGTTGGGATGCCACTGATTCACTGAATCTTTATCTGCAGGGACGTTATGTTGGCGAGTTTACCGATTATGGCCTCAAGGCCGGCGACTATCTGCTGACAGGCATAGGCGCCGACTGGTGGTTGACCGCCAGCCAAAACCAGCAGTTAACACTGCGGATAGATAACCTGTTTGATGAGGACAACACCAGCGCTATTTTCAAACATGGGCACAAGGCCGAGTACCCTATCCCCACTCTGGGCGCACCACGTACGGCGCAGCTAATCTACCGTTATCTGTTCTGAGTATTGCCTTCTTTGAAAGCGAGCCGCAGCCCCGTTGGAGGCTGCGGCTTTCTCTTTCTACTCGGCTGATTACTTATTTTTGCTCGACTAACTCTTAGCCAGGCAAAATGATCCGCACATCCAAGCCACGTTCGATGCCCGGTTGAATACTCAACTTACCCTTATGCAACTCGACGATTTGAGCACTGATAGACAGGCCAAGACCGGCACCGGGAACTGACTCATCGGCAATCCGGAAAAAGCGCTCAGTCAACTGCCGACACTGCTCCAATGGCAGGCCGGGCCCTGAGTCCAGCACCTGGATAACCACTTGTTTGCTCTCTTGGCGCCCCTCTTGCCAGCAACTGACTTTGATTGGCTGATCTTTGCCCGAATACTTACAGGCGTTTTCCAGCAGGTTTTTCAGCACCAGTTTCATATAGAAGGGATCAACACTGACACACACCTCTTCCGGCAATTCCAGCTGCCAACTGTAATCGGCAATCAGCGGCAGCAGTTGATCCAGCACTTCCTGCACCATTACCGCCACCGGCGTTTGCGCCACTTCCAGCTCGGACAGGGATTCCACCCGAGACAGCAACAGCAACTGCTCTACCATATGGGTCATCTGGCCAATGCCTGTGTCTATGGCATTGAGGTGCAGCTGCTGCTCGGCCTCGGTCTTGGCCTGTTGCCAGCCCTGACGGTGCAGTTTAATGACCGCCAACGGGGTTTTGAGTTCATGCGCCGCATCGGCGCTGAAACGCCGCTCCCGCGCCAGATTATCGCTGATACGGGTGATATAGGTATTGAGCGCGTCCTGCACAGGTACCAACTCTTTGGGCAGTTGCAACGCCAGCGGCCGCATATCCGCAGGGCTGCGGAGTTTGAGCCTGGCCGCCAGGCTCTCCAGCGGTTGCAACAACCAATATGAGAGAAACACCATCAGCAACGCCACTGCCGGCACCACCAACGCCGGGCCGATAAAGCTGTTGCCCATGATCTGCTCCACCAGCTCACCGCGCACATCGTCTCTTTGGCCGGTAATGATCCATACGCCCAGATCATCGGAGAAATAGCTGAGCAGATGCCAAAGCTCACCCTGGTAATAACGCTTGTGGTAACCACGCTCGAATGGCGCCATGGGCTCAATGTCGCTGTTATCCGACCTTGCCATCAGTTGTTTGGCCGGGGTCCACATCTGATAGGCGAGTTTCAGCTCATAACTCAGCTCAGTGGCATCGGCCTGCTCGGTAAAGGTATTAACCTTGCCCGGGTTTACACTCAGGATCAGTGGGTTTTCCAACATATCCAGGCGATGATCCCGCCCCTGGGCACCATAGAACATCTCCAGCATCTTGGCACTTTGCAGCATCTGGGCATCGAACAGCTCTTCTATCTGGCGGCGAGAGTCCTGGGTGTTGAGGTAACTGCTGATGCCTACCGAGAGGCAGATGCCAAGCAGCATCAATGCCATCATCACCAGACGCAGGGATACCCGGCTCATTCTACTGCCACCAAGGTATAGCCTATGCCGCGCACTGTCTTGATAAGCTCATTGGCGGTTTTTTTACGCAGGTGATGAATATGCACCTCGATGGAATTACTGCCGACCTCGTCCCAACCATAAGTCAGCTGCTCAAGCTGATTGCGGCTGAGCACCCTACCACTGGACTGGGCCAGTTCAAGCAGTAATTGATATTCTCGCCGCGACACCTGAATATGATGGCCGCGAAACAGCACCTGATGAGCATCCATATCGATAACCAGTGCCCCCACTTCCAAACGGTTTTGATTCAGACCATGTTGCCGTCTGACAATCGCCTTGATTCTGGCCACCAGCTCCCGCACATCGAAGGGTTTGGCCAGATAGTCATCGGCGCCGAGATCCAAGCAGGCAAGCTTGGTATCAAAGTCAGTGTTGGCGGTCAACACTATGGTCGGGGTATCTATGCCACGGCGGCGCCATTGGGTCAGTAGTTGGCGGCCATTGCCATCAGGCAAGCCCAAATCCAGTACTATGGCACTGAAGGTTTCATTAATCACAGCCGCCTCGGCTTGTTTGATACTGGTGACGTGATCCACCTGCATATCCAACTTGGCAAGGCTAAGCAATATCCCCTGAGCCAACAACTCATTGTCTTCTATCAGCAATATTCTCATGGGTATAACATCCGGTTTAGGTTGCCCCTATTTCGCAGCAGCGGCGCGCCTGTGTCAAGCTGAAGGCAAGAATCAAGCGGCCCGAAAAAGCTCAAATGGCAGCATAGTTACAAATAGTCAAAGAGGAGGCTGCTGATTTCGGCAATCGCGCCTCATTGAAGCGGTTATCTGATGACGCTGTACTCCAGCTGCTGCGCCTTGAGAAAATCTTCTGCCGCCGCGCCCTTTAATATGGCAAGGGTCGCCAACATGCCTGCCGTGATGCAGCTCGCGGCCTGAACCGTCACACTACGGAGCGCGCCCTGTACAGGGTAACCGCTGCGGGGATCCAGGATATGACCATAGCGGCGACCCTGATGTTCAATAAAGCGGCGACTGTCACCACTGGTGGCCAATGCACCCATGTTGAGCGATATCAGCTCCGCGGAGCGGTCAAGATTGCTGGGGTCTTCAATCCCCACCTGCCAACATCTGTTACCACTGACGGCGATATCGCCACCGAGATTGACCAGCACCTCGGTGGTTGAGGCCCTGGTCATACACAGCCCGGCAACCCTATCGGCGGCATATTCTTTTACCAGGCCGCCGAAGTCCAACGCCATGACCTCTGGCAGCATGATCCAGGGCGGCTCTGTTATTTCTTGGACGCTTTTGTCTTCGGCCCTGTCATCAAAATGGGGACTGAACTTGAGGTGTTGAAAGCCCACCCGGGACAAGGCATTTTTGATATCAGTCGAGCTCGGTAACGAAGTTTCTGACCTATTTCCCTTTTCAAAACACCAGAGCGCGAGCAGGGGGCCGGCGGTGATATCAAATAAACCCTCACTCAGTTGCCAGCAGCGTTTGGCAAACTGCAGCAACGCCGCCGCCTCGCTGTCCAGCATAAAAGGCGCTCCGGCTGAATGATTGAGCCGCCATAGCCAGTTGCCCGCTAAAAAACGGCTGTACTTCTGCTCAAGCCTTTGGCATTCCTTGATAGCGGTTTGAGTGAGGCTGAGCGCCACACGCTCGTCACCGCTTGCAATCAATAGCTCGCAGGGGCTGGCCATGGCGCGAAAACGGCCACGGAAACCAAAGTCGGTACGGCTAAGGCTCATCTCTGGTGCTGAGGTGTGGCTCTTGGTCAAAGGCTGCTTCCCTCCACTTTCTGTTGATTAAAAGCGGTAGCTGAGCTGGGCAATCACCGCCCTGAGTCTTGGAAACAGCTGCATATTGCCAAGCTCACCAGGCAATAAGGTGCCGTTGTTTTCACTCTGCTGCTGATAATATTCCAGGCGGTAGCTGAGCTCGCGACCCTCGCCGAGCTTATGCCCGAGCTTAACTCCGACCGTATAGGCTTGCAGCTCACCAAGGCGGTGGTCTGCGCTGGCGAATTCAGCTGAATAGCCGGAGATTGAGCCCTCATTCTGGAGCAACAAGGGCCGATAAAAGGACGCCGCACTTTGGCGGTAATAGCGCAGATGCAATTGGCCATAGAAGCCATCAGAGAAATAGTGCCTGAAGTGGCTCTCCAGCGTATGGGAATCCAACTGCCAATCATCAAAAGTGTAGCGCCAGGAAAGGTCCAGCACGCCCCTATTGAGCGCACCCTTGAGCAGCAAAAACAGGCTCTGCTTTTGCCGTGAGTCCGGCCTGGATTCATAAAGGTAACTCTGGGTGACACCCAGATTGTCCACCAGGCTCAGCACCTTGTAGGGGTCTGTCTGGTACCCCTTAACCAGGGAAAAACCATAGTTGCCCTGCAGCAGCCAGCGACGGTTGAGCACCTGGGTAAAACCCAGCAGCAGATCCAGGGTTTGCTTATGATCCGAGCCACCCTCTCTACTGGCCTCAAAGGCTTGTCTGAATGCCGTTTCCGAGTCGTAGTCCACTCTTCTTGCCATGGTTGCAAGCGGCAAAGGTCGGCCGCCGACCGGATCTATGGTATCCAGGCCATAAGCCAACGCCAGGGAAGCGGTACTGTTGTTCTTGTTGAAGCTATGCTCCAGCGCGCCATTGACGCCGAGCGAAGTGTAATCATATTCCCGTGAGCCATAAACGCCGCCGGCCAGCTGCCAGCTATTTTCGAAGAGCTTGTACCAAGCGGCACTCAGTTGCAGCCGCTTATCATCAAAGCTGTCATCCAACACCTGCTCACCGGCGGCTATCTGATATTCGCCGTTACCGGAAGGCCGGGTCAGAGTTTGGCTCTGTTGCTGCATTACGGCGCCCGTGGCTGATGCGCCGCTCAGGCTGTCGAACACCAATTTGATATCCAGGCCGCTGCTATCATCAAATTCGCCTTTGGCCAGCAGTACCCCTTCAAGAGTCGTCACCCTGTCCTGCTCGCCGTAAAACATCAACGCGGCTTCCAACTGCCAATCGGTAGCCTTGTCAGCACTTTTATCCGGGAAGCTGAGGTTATTGTCTGCGGCATACGTCGCACCACTGGCAAGCAGTGAGCTGCTGGCCAGTGTCAGCGCTGCGGCAATATTGGTTTCACCATTTTGCCGCTTCAATTGCATCCGCAGCCTCCTCCGGCGAATGCGCGGCCGCCACTGGCTCCCTCTTTACTGAAGTAGATATGATCGTCCAGCGCCAAGTCCAGCCTTTCGTGTGCCAGCGACATATCCTCTCTCGCCAACTGATCCCGCTCCCAAGGTTCAACCCCGAGTTGAGCACAAGCTGTCAACCCAAGAATGGCAATAAGCGATAAGCCCAATAAACGCATCCTACGCATCTGTTACTCCTTTAACGCACGCTTGAGTTCAGCCTCATACTGGCTTTGTCGCTCGGTGAAAAAACCAACATGGCTACCGAGTAGTTTTCCATCCCGGTCAAATAGAAAACTTGAGGGCATCCCCTGTAAATCCAGTCTGCGCGCCAGTCGCCCTTCAGGGTCATAAAGCACATCAAAGTCGGCATCCAGTTGCTGGAGAAACTCTCTACCTAATTGGGAGTCAGTGTCCAGATTCACCGCGATTATGGCGAGGTCCGTCTCTCGGTATTTGTGATGCATATGCTGCATCCATGGGAACGATTTGCGACATGGCGCACACCACGAGGCCCAGAAGTCCAAATAAATCACCTTACCCTTGTAGTCATTGAGGCTGACTTGAGTTCCATCATCACGGCTTAACGCCAGCGCCAATGGGGACTGCAGCGTTTCTGCCTGTCCCAAACCACAAATAAGCAACATGAGTATCACAAATGACAGTTGCGACAATTTTTTGGCCTTCATCAGTTGGTTCCTCGACGTAAACTTGCAGTCTGTGGCTGCTACTTTAAAAAAACAGCCATAAAACGGATAGATAAGGATTTTAAGTTTGCCAATCAGTAAATCTTAAATGCCCAAAAAGAGATAGTTGGACAATTTGTCCACTATTAACAATAGCCATTTTGATCCCGATCATGTAATGAAAAAGTAAACATATCAAAAATCACACCCAGACAGAAATCTTGATGCATATCAACTTTAATGAGTCAGTTGCGACCTACACTCATAGGCGTGATTTGTGTGAGTTAAAAGCTATTACATTCTTATAAATAAAAGGTTCAACCATGGACACACATGCAGCCCTTTACGAGCAAGGACGGCAACGGCTGGAGAAATTGCGTCAGCTGCCCGCCCGCCAGGACAAATCTTTACAGGAACGTATGCTGGATCACGGCCTGACCCGCCGTGACTTTATGAAGTGGAGTGCATCGGTTACCGCCATGCTGGCGTTGCCCTTGCCCTTCTCCAACCTGGTGGCCGAAGCTGCCGAACTGGCCGATCGGGTACCTCTGATTTGGTTGCATCTGGCCGAGTGCACAGGTTGCTCCGAATCTCTGGTGCGTGCCGACACGCCGAATCTGGATTCGTTGATCTTCGATCATATCTCGCTGGAATACCACGAGACCCTGATGGCTGCCGCCGGCTGGCAAGCAGAAGAGAATCTGGAGCACGCCCTGGAAGCCTACAAAGGCAACTACCTGCTGGCGGTTGAAGGGGCTGTGCCAACGGCCAACAACGGCGCCTTCTTAACGGTCGGCTGTAAGGGCCACACCGGGCTTGAAATCATCAAGCACGCCGCCGAAGGTGCTGCCGCGATAATTTCTGTGGGTACCTGTGCCTCCTTCGGCGGGGTTCAGGCGGCAGCGCCCAACCCAACCGGTGCCAAGGGCGTCCATGAAGTGGTCAACAAGACGGTCATCAACCTGGGTGGCTGCCCACCGAGTGAAAAGAATATTGTCGGCACCCTGATGTACTTCATCATGTTTGGCAAGCTCCCTGCCCTGGACATGTTTAATCGGCCCAAGTGGGCCTATGGTGCCAGGGTGCATGACAATTGCGAGCGCCGTGGCCGTTTCGACGCCGGTGAATTTGTCGAGGAATTCGGCGATACCGGTGCCAAAGAGGGCTATTGCCTCTACAAGGTAGGCTGTAAGGGCCCTTACACCTACAACAACTGCCCGACCGAGCGCTTCAATCACCATACCAGTTGGCCTGTGCTGGCCGGTCATGGCTGCATGGGCTGCTCCGAGCCCAACTTCTGGGATGATATGGCTGACTTTGAAAAACCTCTTGGCAGACAACTGCTGCATGGCCTGGATGCCACCGCCGATACCATAGGCGCTGTCATTCTCGGTGCCACTGTGGTGGGTATCGGCGCCCATGCGGTTGCCAGTCTGTTTGCCGGTTCGAAGGAGGATTAATCAATGAACCAACGTGTAGTCATAGATCCCATTACCCGTATCGAAGGCCACCTGCGTGTTGAGGTGGAAGTCGATGAAAACAATGTGGTGCAAAAAGCCTGGTCCTCCTCCACCCTGTGGCGCGGTATTGAGGTGATCCTCAAGGGCCGTACGCCTATGGATGTAGGCCTTATCGTGCAGCGGATCTGCGGTGTGTGTACCTATTCCCACTATCGCTGCGGCACAGAAGCGGTGGAAAATGCCCTCGGGATGAAAATTCCGCTCAACGCCCGCTATCTGCGCTCCTTGATGCACACTTCACTGTTTATGCACGACCATATAGTGCATTTCTATCATCTGCATGGTCTGGACTGGGTGGATGTGGTTTCCGCTCTCAGTGCCGATCCCGCCAAGGCGGCTCAAGTAGCACTCAAGTACACAGACAAGCCGATTGCCGCCGGTGAAGGTGAACTCAGGGCCGTTCAGGAGAGAGTCAAAGGCTTTGTCGAAACCGGCAAGCTTGGGCCTTTCGCCAACGCCTATTGGGGTAACGGTACTTATAAATTCACCCCAGAGCAGAACCTGATTGCCCTGTCGCACTATCTCAAGGCACTGGAAGTACAGCGGGTTGCGGCAGAGATGATGGCGATTTTCGGCGGCAAGCAGCCTCACCCTCAGTCTCTGGTGGTCGGCGGTGTTACCTCGGTGCGTGACATGCTGAGCCCGGCAAGATTACAGGAGTGGAAACAAAAACATGCCATTGTGGCTGACTTTATCGAGCGTGGTTACAAGGCCGATATCGTGATGGCGGCCGAAGCCTTCGGCGGTGAAGCCTCGGTACTGGGCGGCGTTAACATCAAGAGCTTTATGGCCACCAATGACTTTGTCACAGCCGATGGTGAGTATCTGTTTGAACAAGGGGTTATCCTCAAGGGCGACCTGGCCGGTGTCAGCGATATCAACCCGGATCTGATTGCCGAAGATGTCACCCACGCCTGGTACAAGGCCGACAAGCCGCAACACCCTTACGATGGCACCACAATTCCTGATTACACCGGCTTTGTAGAGCGCGACACGGTTTACGGCAAACTGCCGACCCTGGATGGTGACAACAAATACAGCTGGGTGAAATCCCCCCGTTACCAAGGTGAACCTGTGGAAGTGGGCCCACTCGCCTGCCTGCTGGTGAACTATGCCAGAGGCAATCAAGTGGTAGTCGATGCCGTCAATGGTTTGCTGCAACGTACCGGCTTGCCGATTGAAGCCCTGTTCACCACCCTTGGCCGCACCGCGGCGCGTATGTTGCAAACCTCGATTGTGGCCAAAGAGGGATTGCGCACCTTCGACGCCCTGCTGACCAATATCCAGAGTGACGACAGCACTTATATCAAGCCTGAGCTCGACAGCAACAAAGAGTATGTCGGCCACGCCATGATTGAAGCTCCCCGCGGTATGCTGAGTCACTGGATCCGCATCAAGGGGGGACTGGTGGAAAACTATCAGGCCGTGGTGCCCACCACCTGGAACGCAGGGCCAGTGGATGCCAAGGGACAGATGGGACCTTATGAGGCATCACTGATAGGCTTGAAACTTGAAGATCCCGCCAAGCCGCTGGAAGTGATCCGCATTATTCACTCTTTCGATCCCTGTATGGCCTGCGCCGTACACGTGATGGATTACAAGGGGCAATCCTTGGGCGAATTCCGTATCGATCCCAATGCCCGCTAAGGAGGAAGCGTCATGGCTACATCGAGTGTTTCCTATAAACAGGAGATAGTATTCAGCGCCGCGATCCGGATATTTCACTGGCTCAGAGCGTTGGCGATTTTGGTACTTGTGATGACAGGCTTTTATATCGCCTGGCCATTTCTGGTGGCGCCCGAGTCCAGTGATGTGTTGGTGCAAGGCTGGATCCGCTTTGCCCACCTGATCTTCGGCTTTATCCTCTGTGCCATTACCCTGGCCCGAGCTTATCTGTTCTTCTTCAGCAAGAGCGATATTGAGCGGCGCTCGTTTCGGGATGTGATGAGCTTGAAGAGTTGGATAGTTCAGCTCAAGTCCTATCTGTGGATGGGTAAGCTAAACAAGGCCGGTGTCTATGGCCCTCTGCAGTTTATGACCTATCTGGCAGTGTCTGTAATGGCTGCGGTGATCTGTATTACCGGGCTGGTACTCTATGCCAACGTCTACCATCAAGGTATGGGCGGCTGGCTGTGGGATATCTCCGGCTGGATCACGGCGCAGATGGGTGGCCTGGCCATGGTCAGGATCTGGCACCATTATCTGACCTGGGCCTTTGTCATCTTCGTGGTTATCCACGTTTATATGGCAGTCTGGACAGGTATCCGCTTCAAACATAACTCAGTGGACTCTATTGTCTCTGGTTATGACTATCACCCGGACAAGCACTAGAGGTCAGATGAAGATATTGCTGCTGGGTATTGGCAATGTCCTGTACGCCGATGAAGGTATCGGCGTACATTTTGTCAATTACCTCAATGAAAACTATCAATTTACTCACCCAAGCGACCAGCTCGATCTCCTCGACGGCGGCACCTTGGCACAGGGGCTTACCCCCATCATTGCCAAGTACGACGCTTTGCTCTTGGTCGATACAGTCAATGCCGCAGGCGCCAAACCCGGCGAAGTCTATTTCTTCGACTTCGATAAGGCTCCGCCTGAAATCGATTGGCAAGGCAGCGCCCATGAAGTGGAAATGCTGCAAACCCTGATCATGATGGAGATGCTTGGCGACAGGCCCCACACCATGGTGCTTGGCATCACCCCAACCGTGATTGAACCCATGACGCTTGGGCTCACACCGCAAATTGCCGCCGCCGTGCCCTTGATGGAAACCACGCTTATCAACTATCTGCAGCACCTTGGCTGGCAATGCCAAAAAACCGGTAACACTGACATAGAAGCCCTTATTCCCCACTCCTATCGCCCAAAGCTATCTGTAGCAGCAAAGGTCGATGAAGAAGACAAACTGCCGGAAACATCCCATGAAACTCGTTAGATTCGAATTTGACTGCGCCTCGCAGCAGCCTTGGTATGGGCATTTATGTAACCAATATCTTAATTACGATAAGCTGAATATCACTGTCGCCCTGTTGCCGTTGAAATCCGCGGCCAAGCAAAGCACTGCTGCCGCCCTGGAGCAGAATCATCAGGCGCCAAAGATCATCTGGCGATATATTCTCGAAGCCGAGGGGAGCCAGAGTGAGCTTGAGCAGCTCGCCGATGAGATTGCGGGTGATTTTCTCTTGAGCACCAGCTTACTGGACTCACGTATTTTACTGGCAGAGGAAAGACTCGGCGCCGCCACACCACTGGCTTTAACCGACGTACTTCCCAATGCAGCCACTCGGCCGAGCCTGGCGTTTTGTCAGCACTGCCAGCCACGTTTGGGCGATAACCAACACCCTGATTTTGCCAATATCCGTTTGCCCTGCCCCCACTGCCATGGTGAAGAGGCGGTATTGGCCAAGCCGGAGCTCTGCGCCCTGCAACCAAGCGATATCCGTGCCATGGCCGAGCAACTGCTTGAGGGCAAATCGCTCACGCTCACCGACAGCGGCAATCGGCGCCTAAAACTGAGTCTCAAACAAGATGATATGCCTCAGGGCATACCCAGCGGCCAAACACTTATCTGCTGCAATCCCAATAGCCTCAACGCCCACTTCCTGCTGACCGATGCCGAAGTGCTGGCGCTTTCTTCGATGGAAAAACCTGCGCTGCAATTAAGACCCAGCTCGCAGCACCCCAGGCTCACACAACCCTTGTACTCAGTGGCGTTTGCCGATAGCAGACTGCTGCTGATCATCTGCGAGTATTTGCGTATCAAGGGCTGCGATTATCTGTTTGCGGTCGAGTTATCCCAGCCATCCCGTGTGGAGCTATGCTGGATAGCCGGTCACTATCTGCCGCTCTATGCTCACCAGGCGCGGCTGAGTAAGGCAAGCTCAGGCCATGCCTTGCCGGAAACCCTGCACGATGAGGCAAGGTTCGGCAAATCAGTGGCGACCGTTCAAAGCCTGGGCATCCCAAAAGAGCCGCAAATTGTATTGAGAGCGGCCACGGAGAATGACGCGAATATCTGGCAAGTGGCCACAGATCACGGCGCCGAATGCGCCTTCAACGCGCTGCTGGCCGAATTCTCAGGTATAAAAAAAGCCGCACTGCTCTATTTCAGTGGCTCGAATCCATCTCAGATACGCTATCTGGATAAGGACGGCAAACAAGAGTGCTTCTTTGAGCTGACTCAACTGCCCGCCAGTGGCTATGAGATAGTACACGCGCTGGAGCAAAGCCCGCAGCGCACTGTGGTGCAAAAATTCAAAAGCCAATTCCCCGAGTGTTATAACCGCCTGCTGGATTTTGGCAGTCAGCAGCCATCCGCCTACCCCGGGTTGGATGCGCTATGGGCCGTTATCGCCATCATCAGTGAGCTTGGTCAGCAGGGTCAGTCGGCCACTGAGCTTAAAGATGCCTTTATCGCTGCCGCCATGAGTTACAAGGGCGCCAACGCACCGCGAATCGATTACCCCTTGGCCAAGGGCGAAGCGGTGCGCGGCCTTAACTGGTGCAAAACGCTGGGCACTGTCATGAGTTTCCGCCTCGCCGGTGACACAGATGCCGCCAAGCTCTGCTTCGCCGCCCAGGACTCTCTGGCTGACTATCTGGCCAACTGGGTCGAGCATCTGGATCTCAGCGTTGGTATAGATTGTGTGTTTCTGGCCGGCAGCGCCATGGCCAACCCGGTTCTGAGCAAGAGAATCGCCATCCGCATCGGCAAAAACTTCCCGCTGGCGGCCAGTCAACTGCTCGATCTCGATGGCGCCCTGCTCGCCGCCGGCGCACTTTGGCTCAGGCAAAGGAGGCGCTGATGACAGCGCTTGTTGCCCAAAGCTTCAATATCAAAGGCATAGTCCAGGGGGTGGGTTTTCGCCCCTGGATTTTCCAGTTGGCAAAACGCTTTCAGCTCACGGGCCATGTGCTCAACGATGGCCAGGGCGTCAGCATATTGGTGCAAGGTCCGGAGATGGCGCTGGCAGGATTTCGAGCCGCGCTCGATACCGAGCGCCCGCCGCTGTGCCGCATTGATGAGCTCACCGTCAGCCATGCCCAAGTGCAGGACTTGCAAGATTTCACCATAGCGCACAGCAGTGCGGGGCAAGCGGCGGCCATAGTCACTGTGGGCAGCGACAAGAGCAGCTGCGATGCCTGCTTGGCCGAGATTCGCGATCCCAACAATCGCCACTTCGGTTACCCCTTCACCAACTGCACCCACTGCGGCCCCAGATACACCATTATCCGCAACCTGCCCTACGACAGACACAATACCGCCATGGCGGGCTTTGCCCTTTGTGATGCCTGCCGCCAAGCCTATGAAGACCCTATGGACAGGCGCTATCACGCCCAGCCGGTCAGTTGCCCCAAATGTGGCCCCGAGCTGACACTGCGTGGCGCAGGCGGCGAAATCCTCGCCAAGAGAGAGCAAGCGCTGGCGCAAACCATTGCCCTTATCGAACAGGGCAAAATCCTCGCCATCAAGGGCCTAGGGGGCTTTCATCTGATCTGCGATGCCGGTAATCATGACGCAGTCACTGAACTTAGGCGCCGCAAGTGCCGCCCGGCCAAGCCGCTGGCACTGATGATGCCCTCAATCGAGTTCGCCAAACAGTATGCCGAAGGCTCGAGCGCCGAGTGGCAACTGCTCAGTAGTCAGGAGCGGCCGATAGTGCTTATGGCCAAGAAGCAACACCAGGCTGACGCTCCGGCACTCAGCAGCGCCATAGCGCCGGATATCGATCGGCTGGGTTTGTTCCTGCCTTATACGCCGCTGCATACTCTGCTGCTCGATGGCCTGCAGCGGCCGCTGGTGGCCACCAGTGCCAACCGCTCCGGCGAGCCGATTATCACAGACGGCGACGAAGTGCTGCAGCAACTCGGCAAACCGCCTCTGGCTGTGGTCGATGCTGTACTGGATCATAACCGCCCCATCATCAACGGCTGTGATGACTCTGTAGTGCAGATGCTGGATGATGAACTGCAAGTACTGCGTCTCGCCCGCGGTTATGCACCGCTGAGCCTGCCAAGCAAGAGCTTGGCGAGCATGAACATAGTAAGCAAAAGCTTGGCGAATAGGAGTACAGAAGACAACTGCTCCAACAAGCTGCCGTCGCTATTGGCCGTGGGCCCACAACAGAAAAACACCCTGGCGCTCAATATCGGTAATCAGCTCTATCTCAGCCCCCATATCGGCGATCTTTTCAGTGTTGAGGCCGAGGGCTATTTTGAGCGCACTTTGCAGAATTTCCATCGCCTGTACCACTTTGAGCCCGAGGCCATCATCCGCGATAAACACCCCGACTATGCGTCCAGCCGCTGGGCCGAGCGTCAAGGGGGTCGGCAGCTTGAGGTGCAGCATCACTTCGCCCATCTGCTGGCGGTGATGGCAGCCAATGATTACAGCGGCAAGGTGCTGGGCTTCAGCTTTGATGGCACAGGGCTTGGAGATGACAACCAGCTCTGGGGCGGTGAACTGCTGCTGGCAGACTGTCAGGGCTTTCAGCGCCTGGCAACCCTGAGCCCGATGATGCTGCTCGGAGGCGAGCAGGCCATTCGCGAGCCTTGGCGCCTGCTCTATAGCCTGCTGTTGCAAAACCATGGCATTGAAGAGTTGCAGCAATTGGCGGTCTTTGCCGCCGAGCCTGCAGCCAAGCTGGCCAACCTTGGCAAGCTCGCCAACTGTGGCATAGGCCCCAAGAGCCACTCCATCGGCCGTTTATTCGATGCCGCCGCCGCATTGCTGGCGAACTTGAGACTCAGCCAATATGAAGGCCAGGCCGGGATTATCCTGGAAACCCTTGCCCGCAGAGCCATTGCCGCCGGGAAACAGCAAAGCGCCGAGAAGCTAGGCTTAGAGCTGAAGCTTGAACATGAGCTCGAACCGACAAGCACTCGCGCCGAGCTGGTGCTTGGGCAGTGGCAAAGTGCGCCGTTATTTTCGGCGCTGCTGCTAGCCTGGCGCACCGAGCCGGACAGTGAACTGCTGGCGCTGGCCTTTATTCAGGCCATAGGCAAAGGGATTATCACCGCGGCGCTCAAAGCCCGTAACTGGCTCAAGGCCGAAGGAATAGACGAGCTGCCGCTGGTACTGAGCGGCGGCGTGTTTCAAAGTAGGCTTCTCAGTGAATACTGCCACCGGGAACTCGCCCGGCTTGAATTTCACCGCTTGAAACCCGGCCTGGTGCCGGTCAATGATGGCGGTATCGCCCTCGGGCAGCTCTGGTATGGATTACATCAACCCGGGCTCACACAGAGCTTGGTCGAACGTTGAAATTACTGATTGATATCAAGGCATCTGCCGCCAAAGCGGCGCATGCTCAGATTAAGGAACCAAAGGGAGTTCATTATGTGTAAAGATTGCGGATGTTCACTGCCCAGGGGCAACGGCGGGCATCATTCTCACGAGCATGGTCATTCTCACGGACACGATCACAATCACGGTCACGATCACTTTCATGACCATTCCCATGAGCACTCTCACAGCCATTCTCATAGCCATTCTCACAGCCATGGCACAGTACACACCAACCCACAGCTGAACGACAGCAAGACACTGTCGGTGATCCACAAGATCCTCGACAAAAACGACATCGAAGCTCAGCACAACCGTGAACACTTCGAATCCCACAAGGTGATGGCCTTCAATATCATGAGTAGCCCCGGCAGTGGCAAAACCAGCCTGCTGGAACATCTCGGTGCCTATACAGACAAAAAGTACTGCGTCATTGAAGGCGATCTGGAAACCTCGCGGGATGCCGACCGCCTCAAGGCCAAGGGCATAGAAGCGATTCAGATCCAAACCGGCAGCGCCTGCCACCTGGATGCCTTTATGGTGCACGGTGCCCTGCACCAGCAAGCGCTCGACAACATGGATATCTGCTTTGTCGAGAACGTCGGCAACCTGGTGTGCCCGGCCAGTTATGATGTCGGCACCCACATGAATATTGTGCTGGTTTCCATCCCCGAGGGCGACGACAAGATTGAAAAATATCCTGTGATGTTCCACCGCGCCGATCTGGTGCTGCTGACCAAGTGCGATCTGCTGCCCTACTTTGACTTTGATGTCGCCGAGGCCCGCGCCCAGGTGAGTAAACTCAACCCCAAGGCCGAGGTATTGGAAGTCTCTACCAAAGATCCCGCGAGTTTGACCCGGGTCGCCCAGTGGCTGGATAAGCAGCTCGCCGCCTTTACCGAGCGCACTTCGGAGGCTTGCTGATGTGTTTGTCTATCCCATCCCAGGTAGTGGAGCTGCACCCCGAAAGTCAGAGCGTTACCGTGGAAACCCTGGGGGTTAAACGCACTGTGAGCTGTCATCTATTGGATGAACCGCTTGCCATTGGCGACTATGTGCTTATCCATATCGGCTTTGTGATGAACAAGATAGATGCCGAATCTGCCGCCGAGAGCCTGGCGCTGTACCGTGAGATAGCGGCCAAACTGGAGGCGGAAGATGGCAGAGCTTGAACTCAGGCAACTGTACGACGGCTTTCGCTGCCCGGCCACTATCCGTAATCTGGCCGAGGAAATCACCGCACTGGCTCCCAAGCTGGCCGAGCCACTCAATATCATGGAGGTCTGCGGCGGCCACACCCACACCATAATGAAATATGGCCTGCTGCAGCTGCTGCCGGAAAATATCCATTTCATTCATGGCCCGGGTTGCCCGGTATGTGTCATGCCCAAGGAGCGGATAGATCAGGCCGCCGCCCTCGCCCGCCTCGATGATGTGATCTTGGTGACCCTGGGCGATATGATCCGGGTTCCCGGCTCCAAGGGTTCACTCGCCTCTGTGCGCGCCGAAGGCCATGATATCCGCGCCGTCTATGCCCCGCTCGATGCGCTGAAAATCGCCGCAGAAAACCCGGACAAGACCATAGTCTATTTTGCCATCGGCTTTGAAACCTCCACGCCGATGACGGCGATACTGCTGGAGCAAGCCGAAGCCAAGGGCCTTAGTAACCTCTTGTTTCATATCAACCATGTGCTGGTACCACCGGCAATAGATGCGGTAATGAGCCACCCCGAGACCAAGGTCAACGCCTTTATCGGCCCGGCCCACGTCAGCGTTATCAGCGGCGCCCGCATCTATCGTCCGGCGGTGGAACGTTATCACACCCCTGTGGTGGTCTCGGGCTTCGAGCCAGTGGATGTCATGCAATCCATTCTCGCGCTGGTCAAACAGAAAGTCAGCGGCCGCTGTGAACTGGAAAACCAGTATCAACGCGCCGTCAGCGAACAGGGCAATCTATTGGCGCAGCAAAAGGTAGAGCAGTTCTTTAAGGTACGCCCCAGTTTTCGTTGGCGCGGCCTTGGCCCCATTGCCGACTCGGCACTGATGCTGAAACCCGAATACAGTCACAGGGATGCCGAACGCCGCTTTGCCGAGCGCTTGCCGGTGAAACAGATAGACGATCACAAAGCCTGCCAATGCGGCGATATTCTGCGCGGCATGGCCAATCCCAAGGATTGCAAAGTATTTGGCCGCGGCTGCACCCCGCAAACACCGCTCGGCAGTTGCATGGTCAGCTCTGAAGGCGCCTGCAATGCCTATTACAGATATGCCGGAGTAAACTGATGTCCGATAAACGAGTACAACTGAGCCATGGCGGCGGTGGCCGGGAAATGGCTGAGCTGATCAACAAGCTGTTTTTCGATGCCTTCGACAACCCCATTCTCAGACGCGAAGAAGACGCCGCCTGTTTGCATCTTGGCGGCGATTGCGCCTTTACCACAGACTCATTTACCGTGGCGCCACTGTTCTTCAAAGGCGGCGACATCGGCAAGCTGGCCATTGCTGGCACAGTCAACGACTTAGCTATGATGGGCGCCGAGCCGCAATATTTAAGCTGCGGTTTTATCATAGAAGAAGGCTTTGAAATCAGCCGCCTGAAACAGATAGTCGCCAGCATGGCCGATGCCCTGTCTCAATGCGGAGCCCGCATCGTCTGCGGCGATACCAAGGTAGTGCCCAAAGGCTGCGCCGACGGCATTTTCATCAATACCTCGGGGGTAGGCCGCATTCTCAAGCCGGGCATTTCGGCTCATGCGCTCAAAAGTGGCGATGCCATCTTGCTTTCGCGGGACATAGGGCGTCACGGCGCCGCCATCCTGAGTGCCCGTGAAGGGCTGGAGCTGGAGTCTGAACTCAGCTCCGACTGCGCCGTGCTCTGGAATGTGGTGGAGCAACTGATCGCCGCCAATCTGGAGATCCACGCCATGCGTGACGCCACCCGCGGCGGCTTGTCGGCCGTGCTCAACGAGTGGGCCAAGGCCTCGAGTAAGGGCATTACCCTCAGAGAAACCGCCATTCCCGTCTGTGATGAGGTACGCGGCGTCTGTGAACTCTACGGTTTTGAGCCCTGGGATCTCGCCAACGAAGGCAGCTTTGTCATCGCCCTGCCCCGCGAACTCGCCGAAGGCGCGGTCGAAATCATGCGCCGCTTCGGTCATTGCGACCAGGCCTGCATCATAGGCGAAGTAGGCGAACAACATCCTGGTAAAGTGGTGCTTGAATCGGCCTGGGGCAGTCGCCGTTATTTGGATCTGCCACAGGGCGAGCTGTTGCCGAGGATCTGTTGATGCACGAGTATTCTATCGTCAGCGCCCTGATGGAGCAGTGCCAGCAACTCGCCGCCGAGCACGGCGCCAAGGGCATTGCCCGGGTCGCCATCAAGATAGGCGCCATGAGTGGCGTCGAGCCTGAGTTGGTTCGCACCGCCTTCAACACCTTTCGTGAGCACAGCGTCTGCCACGATGCCGTGCTCGATATCGACATAGCGCCGCTGACGCTCTCCTGCAATCAGTGCCAGCAGCAAAGTACCCCAGAGGAACGTACCGTCATCTGCCCTCACTGCCACAGCCAGGATACCCGGGTCATAGACGGTGAAGATATGCTATTGATGCAACTCGAGTTAATCACAGATTAATCCAGCCCAGGCAAAGCGGCGCCGCTATCTGTGTTGAGCTACACGCTGTAAAACTTAGGGCCAAAGGCTATCGCGTTCGGTAATGCCTTTGGCCATATATCTTTGGCCTTTTCATCACTCCTTCCCCATTACTGTCTTACCGTCAGTAAAAGCCTTTAGAGTCTCATTTCTAAACCATGGCTGCACTTGCGGCTTGTTTCGCCAAGCCAACTTGGTTATTCTAATGATAATTCAATTAGTTATAAAAACAGCCAATACAGGGATGGCTGGCATCATTTCGCCTTCAGGCAAATTCAGGGACGAAGTCAGTTTCGTGCCCGTGCGGTAGCTATGGCGGAAACTTTATAGCAGATAGTTATTTAAGCGCAGACGCGACGCCCTTAATCTACGCGATTAAACTCATTCCTCGCCTGTGATTCTAGCGTGTGAACGGCTTCATGGCCGAGTACTACTTGTTTAAATATGGAGGAGACATGAAAATAAAAAAACTAGTTAATCTTAATCAGGTAAATTGTCCTGATTGTAGCACTCAGATGCCTTCGATAAGAATTCCTGATAACTTCCAACAACTTATATGGGGCGGTTGGGTATGCCCTAAATGTAAATGCGAAATGGATAAGCACGGAAATAAGTTACAAGATTCGAATAAATAGATTTTGCGCGTCATTTCTGTAGTATCAAATTAAAAGCTATAAAGGTAGATGTGTTAAATAATTAGTATATTTTAGGCCTAAAATCGTACATGTACGTTTAGTGTCAGGATTCTGGCCAAACTGTAACAATGCAAACTTACACTCCTCCGAGAATCGAATACGTATGTGTACAATATTATGAAGCTATTGGGATTAACGGTTGGTGAGATAATCGGCGCAATAATTGGGTGGGCGTTTCCTATCGGACTAGATAAGTTGTTCGGTATATCATAGTGCTACATAGTGGGTGAAATCGTATAGCAAAGCTCAAGCTGGATTCGCCAAGCATGCCATTTCTACTATGCGTTGATTTTAGTGATTAGGATGGAATGCGGCGGTATCGGTATTACGTTGCTTACTCCTTAACAGGGCGTTGATATGATTTAATTTACCGAAAGCTCGAGTGTTAGTGAGCAAAGTACCGTAGTAGTTGCACAACTTCGGTAGACTAGTCAAAACCCTAGTCACGTCATTGATTTACTTATGCACGTCCAACCCAATAATAAGCGTGTTAGCTTTAGACATGTCGGCCTCCTATAATTGTTCGCCTATTGGGTCAACAAATAGTATGGCTCTGACTCAATTCATCCGTAAGAAACACGGCAACCGACACTTGCTTTCATAGGGAATCATTATATTTATTGCTATTAAGGAAAGTTTTGAGTATATAGTCGACACCTTAAAACCGTTATTTACTGAATTAGCAAGCAATATATTTAAAGCGCGTATACACCTTTCAACTGCCAAAAGTAGAAATTATGCAATGGTCAAAACTTAAAAAGCGAGTTGAAGAAAATTTTGCTGAATCCATCAAAGGCAGAATTGAAATATTTACAACTTCTTATCGACGACAAGGTGAAATTGCTCGAAGTTGGGTTGTCATTGATGGCAAGCAAGGCATAAGTCTTACTGATTATGAGTCTTGGTCGGAACAAGGGGCATATTTTCATGAGTTAACCCCAACAGATTGCCTGAAACATAAATCAGTAGATGGCTTAGAAAGAACTATGGGGAGTTTATATGAAGCAGGTGAGTTCAGCAGTTATGACTTCAAAATTATATGTTTCGAGTCATTGAGCTTATCCGCTCATGATTGTATTAAATCTGAACATCCGCTATTACGTGTCATAGGTGTTCTTCATCGTAAACTAGGTAAGGCTAAGGTCAATGAAATGCTAAAGGACCCTCATCCAATGGTTGTTTACTTTGCAGATTTTCGTATAAAGGCAGAGGCAGATGACCTTTCCCAATATTTAAAACCATTTCCGGATAACAAGCTAGATACCGCCCTTAAAAACCAGGAAATTCCATGATAGATTTCACCTCTCTACCAGATGAAAACACAAAACGATTTGTCGCCGTACTAAATAAGAAAGTTGATATGGGGCGCCTGTACAATGCCCTGGGTCATATGACGGCCGGACTGGTCGCTGAAGTAAATGACTTAGACAGACTCTGTTTTCTGCAATATCGGGATAAGGAAGAAGGTATTCATCCATCAATATCCCATTATCCATTTATCGTTCTTAAGGCTGACAATTCGAACAAGATCAGAAAAGTCCGTGAAGAACTCCTGCAACGAAATATCCCATTCACTGACTTTACAAACACCATGATAGTAGGAACATCCGCCGAGCAGGTAAAAGCAACGGCTGAGACATCCGAGCAAGATCTGGAATACTTTGGTATTTGTATGTTCGGCGATACGACTGTGCTTAAAGAGTTTACCGGTAAGTTCAGTTTATTCAAATAGTAGGACAGCAGATACGGAGCGCTATACTACAATCTTCAGATTCTGAGGCAGATAAAATCAATGAATTAGCCGACAACGAGGGCAACTTTCATCGGGAATACTGTGTTTAGATTGCCCTATATGAGGCCGCAAGCGAGAGCATTGAAAACAAAAAGCAATATATTTCTGCTAAGTTTAGTATTGCATCTAAGAGATGAACCTTCACCCCCCACAACCCGATTGAACCATTTTGGATAGTAATCGATTGCAAATCGATGTTCAAATTCAGATGGCAGGTTAGATATAAACAACCATTTGAAAATCTAATAGTAAAAGATAATAAGATACATTTTTTGGACTGATATTTTCGATAGCGAATCAAGTCCAAATTTATTAAAAGGAAGTAATATAGTGACAGAAGTAAACCAAGAGATATTATGGGATAACGTATATGATGCTAGAACGGCTGTATTCGAAAAGAAATTTGGCCTGTTCCCAGATGAAATCCTTAAACTGGGTCATATGACAGGTGTATGGCCAGGTGGTGGCTTGTTTAAGTCTAAAGCCAGCGAATTGGGTGACGACCTATGGCTTTACACCACTTTTGGTTTAACCAATCCGGATATGCCAACCCAGTACTTGCCCCAAAACATTAATCAAACAGATGGTAACATTGAGCTGACTCTGACAAAGAAAGAAACAGTTCCTGTCTATCCTGAGCGGCCGGGTTATGGATACGAAATTATAGTACTTACCCAAGGTGAGGCAGATTGGCCACTAGGTTTGTTGCAATGGGCCGTCAATGCGGAAATGCTTAACGATGCAGACCTTTTGGGAATAGTCAAAAAGTACAACGGCCTAACTATTGAAGATGTTGTGGTGGGAGACGGCGATTACGTCAATGTACTTATTACCCAGGCACACAGTCCGCTGCCAGGTAGCTTCACATTACCTAATGGTGAAGGCCAACTACTGATAGCGACTGTGATTACTGACGATGAGATGGCCTGGTCAATGAAAAACGGTCGAGACAAGCTGTTAGCCAAACTCCTTGCATCGAACGATAAGCAAGTCAGTGTCATTAACAGACCTTCGGTGTTAAATCCCGCTTCCATTAACTACTCGGACATCGACAATCGAGAACAGGCAGAAGAGCTCGCAGCTCAAGGTATGTTACGAAAAACCTATCTCTTCCCATTGAAGTTTGGTGGTCAGGACGATCCAATGAATGTGGTCTATCTACCAAAGACGGCCTCACTGAGCAAAAAAGTGTTCGATCAACAGGTCATGGAGCTGGCCCAGCAAGGAAACATAAGTAACTACTCGGCCTCACCGAATTATCAAGCAGATAGTTTTATACCGGAAAGTATCGACATTGTAGCTGATGGCGAAGCCGGGATATCAACTAGAATTGAAGTGTGGTAATAGGTAGCTCTGGCTTTATTTGACTCTTGACACAAGTCGGTTAACAGCCCAGCTACCCGCACTGAAAGTAATTAAGGTGTTCTCATTGAGATACATTGAGGACACCTTATTAACAGCCTGTGCTTGTTGTCAGTGTACCTACTGCGAATGAAGCTTGAGCCTTGAGCCCCGAGGCGCTTGCAGAAGCACAGATGACTGTATCATTGAAATCCAAAGTTAGAATAATTTAGCATTGCCACCAATAGTTGCCAAGTTAAAGACGCTGCTATATTTCACTATCCATATCTCATAAATAAAAACCATGAATAACGAACAATTAATTAACGCTATAAGAAATAAAGAAGCTGATAAATTAAAGTGCTATAGCTATGATGACATGTGGTACGATGTTATTTCCACGCAAATACCAGCTGACTTTGAGCATTTACTAAACAACTACCCGTTTAAAAACAATGAAGAAAAGAAGGTTATCTTTCTTCAACTATTGATGAGTGATATAGAACATTATTTAAAGGAAGACTGCATTGGAGCATTCCTGAATCATTTCCCCCCTGAACAGCTCAAAGTTGATTTCCCTGAAGGGATACTCACAATAACACAGTATGAGAACAGTTTTTATGTTTTCAAAAAACTCGTTGAGAATAAATTTCCACTAGATCACAACATATTCCTACTTATGGGCTGCCGAAATAATCAGAAAGAGTATCTAGAATTTATCACTCAGCATTTTAATGTAACTGATGAGATCTTGGAGCAAGCGCTAGATCAGATCATAAACTCAGATTATTTTGGTGAATCCAGCACAGATGCAACTCAAATTTACTTGATAAAGTACCTGCTAGAAATGTTGAATGTAAATTGCAAGCTACCAGGAACGTCCGACCATGATTGGTTATATCAAGAGTGCTTCGAAAATGTTCCTCCTGCAGCTAAATACTTCTACACTGATGATTTTGATATAGCAATTCTTTATGATCAAGAGTATTGGGAATATATCTCTGAAAACTACCTGGAAGATGAAGACTATGAAAGCCTCTACCTTGCAGCTCTTGATGATATAAAAAACAGTAACCTGGATATAGATTTTGAGCAGATGCAAGCTATATTCATCGATTTGAACATGCCGGCTGCGGCGCAAATATTTTCTCATTAGACAATTGTCAAAGAGGCGCGTTCATATCAGTAAGCAGAGAGCAATTGTTTATTTGGCTCAATTAGATCCATCTTGGAAACGAACTCAACATGAACAACAAGTATAGAGCTCCAGCGAGCAAGTGCAATGGCCTCCCTAAAGATCTGAAGCTGCTAGTTCCTTTTATGCTCCTTATATCGACTCCCTGTACCAAAGCACATGCCGCTGATTGGTATTGCTTCGTGTCTCAAGATGAAGCCCATCCAATATACTTGGCTTTTTCCTTTAGCGATGAAGAGAGTAAAGAGTCCCTGGTTTGGTATAAAAATGGCTCAGATGTCATCAAGCTTGAGCAAACGAGTCTTGAAGGCATAGAAATCACCGAAGGGAGACCCTATGAATATACCTATAAATACCTGGAAAAGATCGATGGAATAACATCTGGAAACTATACCATTGTTGTTCAAGGGGCAAATTTTTACCGTTTTGAATATAAACCGAAAAATAAAAATAAGGTTTATGAATTCAACATGGACCCTGAATCCCAGTTGGACGATACTTGCGTCTGGCAATAACCCTGCCTTCAGGGTTTCTTTGGCCGTAACGGTAAGTTAATAAAGATAAATCAAGTCAAAGGTTGTGCTTACCAGCTATCCTATCAAGCCAACCTATTGCTGCTGAGATTCTAACCTCTTCTAATGCAACACCAGGAACAACAATAATATCGCTCCGGCACTAAATAGATTGGTTTTCCAGAACGAATCTTTGGCAAGAGTGTGCCTAATCAGTACACCACTCCCCCTCAGCCAACCTGCCCAGCAACCGGCTATCAGTGCTTGTAGCATTAAAATAGTCCCCACCACCATATAGGTCAGATCCAACCAACCCTTGGATGGAAACATGGAAGGCAACAGGAGTAATCCAACAATGCCCGCCAAGGCAGCCCAACTGCAACCCACCAGCAATGCCAACAGAGAAGATAATAAAAATCCCTTTAATCCTTGCATCACACTCTCCTTGTTTTCGATGAAATGGCTTCCCTACCTGTAAACCTTTACTATTTTTTATCTATCCCTATGGTGAGAGTCAAGGTGAGTGACGACGTTAAACCTCAGCACAGTTTACCCGCCTATGGAAAAGCTGATCTGAACAATACCTGAAAAAACATCAGAGAAATTATGCGTTGACTCACGCAGTTACTTCAATCCCAGTTGCTGGCGACCAGTTTGATTGAGATAAGGCGCCACGTCACTCAAAGGTAAAAAGAATTCATTTTCGCAGCCGTTACCGCGAGGATATTCCCAGAATCTGAGCCCATCCAGCCCATCCTGGGTTTCCAGAGTTAAGTGGTAATTGCCCTTTGCACCATATTCTGTACTACCACAATCGAACTCGGGATCTTCCTCTTGTTCACCAGTTGGGAACCATTTGGCCTGCAGCCCAGATGGCAACTGATGTGTCTGCTTATCGGGGTCAGTATCGTAAAACCATTGCCAAGGGTGAAAACGCTCACCTGTATTAAGATCAAAATTGGTATAGTTAATCGATATTCCGCTGGCGCCATGCCCTGCGGCCCAACGGTAGAATCTGACACTGAGCCAGGTGTCGTTAGCAAAACTCAGCTCTACACCGGTTTCGTCGCTGAAAGCTGTGCCCATGCGCCCGAGAAAGTCTCTGCGAGTTTCGTAATAGAGTTCAAGCAACTCAACGCTGGTAAGGCGTTGTTTAAGCCAATGATTGATTTTATTCAGCCCGGCTTGCGCGCCCCGAAGTTCAAGCCCCATCTCACCACCGTAGGTAAGCTCACGAAATTCCAAGGCGTTGTTGAAACTTTGCCAGGCACCGCGCTTTATTTGGGGCCGGGTTTCCAAGGCCTGATTATAGGCTTCGCTGCTGCAGTCTGTTGCGCCATCGGCGGCAGTGACTCGGCTGAGGCTGATAGGTAAGGTTTTATCCCTTTGCGCCAGATACCAAGTACCCTGTAACTGATCATCTTGAAGAGAGAGTCGCCAACGACCGCTGTCATCTTGCTCCTGGAAATGGTTGTCTTTGAATTCCAGGCTGATAGGCGTCAAGTATTTCAAATAATAATAGCTACCTGAATCGCCATATTCGTTAATGCAGGCGCGGATCTGCGTCTTTCCCAAAGTGCCCTGCCATACACCTGCCATAAGCCTGCTTTCTTGCTTGGTCATGCCACCTTGACTGGCATAGGCGCAGGTGCTGGCCATTAACAACGCAGAAGCATAAACAAAGGTTTTGACTGCCATCCCTGTTTCCTTATCCTGATGATCGAAAGCTGGCAGCCTAGGGGATGATTCGATGAAAAGCAATGGCTTGCACCTGGCATTCAAGCAAAATGCGAACCTGGGCAAGCTGCGCACGCTTGGGCTTAACTCCCCATGCTGACAGGCACTCACAAAGTGATAGGCCTTGAAAGTGCCTGCTTCGGACTATTTAGGTTATTGCAGACCGGCCTCGAAAGTGAGGAAAATTTCACTGACTGTCTTATCCGCAAGACGAGTGTCGGCGTTAGGTTGCTCGAATGATGCATGCAACATATAGCGGCCGGCCCTGGGCAGTTCAAAACTCACCTTGCCTTCTTTGTCTGAGGTCAGCGTCAATTCCTGTTTCTGGTTACGGTAAAGCGTGCCTTCTTTCACAATCGCAACTTCCACACCGGCAATCACCTTACCCTGGAAATAGAATTGCAGCTCAGTGGGTTCCTGCTCGACTATGTCAGCCGGATGGGTCAAGGGTTTGAGTTCCAGATATTCCCCTTTTACTTCAAAAGCCTTGTCACTTGGCTTGTTGAGAGTGACATAGGACTCGACCCGTGAGAAATACAGCGCCCCTTCGAGATCGTACGCCCCTTTGGGCATCATCGCCTTGGTGGTTTGCTTGTCAGTACGGCTACGGACGCTGTCTTGCTGGCCCTTGAGCTTATAGCGCGACATATATCTTGGCTGGGTCTCTTTCTCGAATCTGTAGGTACCGTCTTCGGTCAGGCGATAGTCAAACACAGACTTACGGCTGCCGCGGTAGCTTGAGGATGGTCGCTCCTTGGTGCCGGACGGCGTGATGATTTGCACATCTTCAGATCCAAAAGGTTTATCAAACAGGAAGACTTCGTTACTGGCGCTGACATCTGAAGTGATCCACACACCTTTGCCGGGATCGGCAGAGACATTGAACTGGCTGGGCAGTATAAATCTGTCATGGGCCTGCGCCGTTTGTGCCAACAGACAGGCCCCCAGGGCCAACAAGAGTTTGCTTGTTTTCATCATCTTTTACTCCACTAGGTATTGAAGGCTAATCGTGCCGGTTTCTATGGTGGGCGCTATTTCAGCTTTGAAAGGCTTGCCGTCGAGCTGAAATTTGTGTCGTACCAAATCCCGGCCACCGTGCTCACGTACCACCTCCACCAGCAAGGTATATTTACCGTTGGCAACCTGGCCCCCTTGGTCATCTTTGAGGTCCCAGCTGATGGGATACTTGCCCGCAGGCCGTGTTGCCGACGCAATGGCATCGACAAAGTTCATGTCATCCCGCCCGGCCTTGCGCCACCAGCGACGAATGTCTTTCAGCCACTTGTACCCCTCGCCTTCCTGCATGACCCAAAGGCTCAAAGTTCGCACGCTCTGCCCTTTGGCATCCTCCACCCACACGGCTGTGTAAGGCCTGTGGTATTGGCCCGTGGTGATTTCCGGCAGTGTCAGATTAATCTCCAGCGAATCGGCTTGGGCCTGTCCCAGGGTTAAGCTGCTACTCAGTAATACCGCCAAGGACAGAGACAATCTGGTTTTCAAAGGTTTGCCACTCATACATTCTCCATTCACAACACACCAAAGGTAGGGGGTACTAGTTCATGCTTTTCCGTCTGTCACTTTGAACTCAGGGAACAAACAGCAGATAGATAAGGGCACAGGCACTGCTGACACCGACCATGGCCAGTAAGGATTTTTTCAATCTACGGCTCTGAGGCAACAGCAGGAAAGCACCGGTCAGGGAAAACAGGATGATGAGAATTGAACAAAGATCCAGCATCCAGACCCACAGGGTGCCACTGTTACGCCCCTTATGCAGATCATTGAGTACTGCGATAAGACCATAATCTATCTGCTCGACATAGGCTTTCCCGTCCAGCAGATCCAGGGTAATGCTCTGATAGCGCCCCGGCCCCTTGTGCACCAGCGCCACTTCATCTTCACTGAACTCGGCACTGTGACCATCCACTCCCCAGTGGCTACTGAGCCAATGCGCAGTGGCTTCGCGCCAATCCGGGTCTTCACTATTCACCGGCAACAAAAATCCCGGCAGGGCTTCTTCCGATGCCAGGCTTTCTCCGCCCTGGCGGATAAACCAATCCGGATGATTGAGAGTAATACCGGTAAAGGCAAAGAACAGCATCAACAGCAGCAGTGCCATGGAAACATAGATATGAACGACGCGGGCGAAATGGAGCGATGACTTGCTGACTCTGAACTTCAATTAAGGTTTCCACATAGCGCAGGCCGCCAGTGGGCTGCCTGTTAATTGACTGTTATTGGCCAATACTAAATAACAATCATTCTTGCCTTAATGCTATTTACCTTATTTACACTCGCCGGCTGTTGCCCAGTCGACATAGCAAACCCGTGCCTCTCCCAAGTCACTGAGGAAGTTGAGCCAGTATATTTGATGATCGGCCAGCTTATCGCCCGGGCCTTTCACTTCAAGCCAACTAATGCGCCCTTCGGCGTCAAATAACACAAGATCCGGATGGCCACTGCGGTAATGCTTGAGATCGCCAAGCATACGTTCAAATACCTGAGCGAGCCTGGCGCCGGAAAGTGCCGCCAGCGTCAGTTCCAGCGCCTGTTGCGGCAGGTTTTCCCAGTAAACCCAATCATTTGCCAGTCCTTGCTTTTGCTGAAAATGGCGCCAAATAACAGCGCCAGGCTCCCGAGCGATTTCATCAAGACGCGCCGTGATGGCCTCTTGACGCCGACTAACAAACTCCTCGGTGAACATATCCCGTGGGCTGCGCTGAAATGGATTATCGAATACCGCCTTAACGGGGGCAAAAATAATGTCCCAAAAGGCGAGTCCAAAGAGGCCACAAAGCAAGGCATTCTCGAGAAAAAACGCCCGGTAACCGAGCGCTTCAAAGTGCGCAGCGACACGCAATTCAACTCGTTCACCATTGGGTGTGAGTTGCAGAGCTATCGCTGGCGGCACACTCAGTCTACCCGGTACATTTTCATTCAGCACTTGCAGCCTTAACATCAAAGAATCAAGCGCCAAGGAATCAGGCGCTTCACTATGGCCTGATGGTGAGGCAAACTTGCTGTCTTTGCCATTTGGCAATTTTTTAAGCAGGCGTTTGCCAATACGTTCTATGATTTGCCACTGACTCTCATTACCGGCAAGGTCGCAAAGGTGCAGCAGCGCATGAGTCAGAGCCCGCCACTGAGCCTGTTTTTCCAGGCAGCGGCACAGGCGTTCCCTTGCTAGCCAATGTTCACACTGCGAATAGACACTGATGGCAAGAGTAGTTTGCCCTTGCCTTTCGGCTTCGCGGCCTATCAGCGTCAGTAGTTTTTGCCGGCGCCGCTCGAGTAAGGGGTTAGCCTCGGGCATCGCTGAAATGGCATTAAGCTGTTCAAGCAGCAATGGAATATCCAGCGGCTGTTTGGCTAGTATCGCCTCTTCTATCTGCTGACTCATATGGCCAAATGCCAACGCGGCGTTAAGCTGCTCTGGGCTGTCATAGGCGCGGTGGGCCTTGTCCAGCACAGTGACTTCAAAGCGCTGTAAGCCCAGATCGCTGAGCACAAACTGGCTCAGATCCTGATAACGGTTGCCAAAATAGAGCAGCAATAGGCCATCGAGAAGCCGCTGGCATTTAAGCTCAAGCCATTCTATGCCCAGCTCAGAGTTCAGTTCGCCAATCAATAACTGTGAGTCTTGGGGCCCGAGCGCCAGCATGGTACGTTTCAGCGTCTCCTTTGAGGCACCATTTATGCTTTTACCTAGATGCAGCGCAATATCGACCAGCCCCCCAAGACTATTCTCGCCCTCCGAGGCTCGACTCTGTTGCAGTTTGAGAAGCGCCCGGCGCAGCTCTGTGAGGGTAACCCCTTTGAGCCATGTTTCAGTATTTGGCAATGATGAAGTGCTAATGAGCTCCGCTTGCTCAAGCCCCTTTATCGCTGGCTCCAGGCCCCCTATTTCCGGGTAGTTAAGCTTATCGGTGCGAAACCACTCGCCCTTGCGGGACAAGAGACGCACCAGCAACATCCGCGAAGGCTTGGTGCAGGCAAGGTACGCCGCGCGTAACCTGGCAAGCTCGCTTGGCAAAATATCCTGATAGCGGCGGCTACCCTCCAGCAAGAGTTCAAAATTGCTCAGGTAATAATCGCTTGCAAGTTCAAGAGTGGCCGGTTTCACTAAGGTTTTTGCCGCTAAGGTTTCTGCCATTAGGGAACTTCGTCTGATTTCACGGTTTTCAGTTCTTCAACCGGCATGGGGCGGGCGAAATAGTATCCCTGCAGCAGGAATATACCGCGCTTTTTGAGGTACTCCACCTGCTCTGCGGTCTCCACGCCTTCGACTATCATCTCAAGCTCTGACTCCATACCAAAGGCGATAATGGCATCCAGCACACCACGCTTGAGATCATTGGTGCCTATGGTATCGGTAAACATCTTATCTATCTTGATGCTGTCGATCCCCAAGGCTTGAATATACTTAAAGCCGCCATATCCGGTGCCGAAGTCATCAATTTTAAAGCTGTATCCCCTCTCTGTCAGCTTGGCGATTTCCTGCTTGGCGGCGTCAATGTCTGCAATGGGCAAGCGTTCGGTGATCTCAAATTTAAGTCTGTCCGGCTCCGGCCAATTATGCTGTTGCAGCACACGACTGACATGAGCCTGCTCCAGATGTTCTGCCACCAGGTTGATACTTACCCAAGTGCCGCTCTCAAGCTCCGGCAGTTGTTGCAGTACCTGCTGCAGCAAAGATTCGGTAATGGGAATGATCAGGCCACAGGCTTCGGCATGCTCTACAAAGGCGGCCGGGGGGATAAACTCCTTGCCCTTCTTCCAGCGCACCAGGACTTCATAACCGACAATTTTGCCCTGATTAATATCGACTATGGGTTGATAGAAAGGGATAAACTCCTGCCGGGCAATTCCCCTTTGGAGCATACTCTTGAGCGAACTGTGGTAACTCAGATAAAGCCAATAAGCCCCGGCCAGCAGCACTCCGAGCAAAATGCTCAAGGATAAACCGTAAACCAAGATCTTTTCTCTGGCGTAATCATCGAGTTTCTTTCCAAACCAGAGTTTTTGCTCCACCTGATGCTGCGTGTCCATCACACTGAGAAAATGCACATGGGATTCTTTGGGTACCGAGGGATTGCCGCGCTCAAATACCAGCCCTTCGGAGCCTGGAGCATGATGCAGAAACTCTATGTAAAAACAATCGCGGCAGGGAAGATTGATAATTTCACGGATCCAACTGCTGTCCAAAATCCAGTAAGCGGTATTGCCATTACTTCTGAAATAAACCAAGAGTTCCTGCTCGGTGTCATGCATGGCACCTGTAGTGGTTAGGCCAAAGCCCTGCCCTATGGGGGTGTCATTGGGAAGATCCGGCAATAGTAAATCCGAGCCAAGCGAACTGCAGCCTATGCCGGTTTTGGTTTTTATCCCCATCACCCGAAAATAGCGATTGTAGTTTTCAGGTGCCCGCAATAATTTTGCGTCTTGCGGGCCACAATCAAAATGAAACTCAGGTACTTGATGGAGAATAATGTCATTGATGGAACGCTGTCTCTGGCTAAGATACTCTTCCATGAGTTTGAACTGATTTTTGACTATTACTGAGGTCACTGGCCTTAGCAATAACTCCGATGACAACAGCAAGAGAACAATAGGTAACAGCAACAGCAGCAAAACCCGTTTGTTCTCGGATACAGCCTTCATGATTATCGTCCTTGTAGAATGTCACTTCCCTTATACCCAGCCAGAGCGCCAGATACAATGACGCAGGCAGCAAATACCCTACGCTGCGGCAAAACCCTTTGCAGCCTGAGCAGGGAAAAACGGCCTGGACAATTTAGGTAAGCCATTGAAATTTATTGATTGACTCTTGTCTCTATCTCAACCTTTGGTTAATTTGGGCGCCTTTGAGTTTGGCATGCCTTTGTGCGCCAAGCCGAAAATTTCGGCGACTAAGACTTTATTATTCGGAGCAGAAAATGAATGAAAATGTCATTCAGGCAATCCTGGTGTTTGCCGCATTTGTGGTGATCAGCCTGATTATCGACCGTTTCCTGAAACAAGTGGCCGCCCGCTTTGACTCGGCGGCCAGCGAATCGTTTCGCTTGATCTCCAACTCCCAGCGCGTGGTACTGATATTTATTGGTGCCGTCTTGGCTTTATCCAAGTTGGGCTTTGATGTTGGCGCCCTGGTTGCCGGACTCGGACTCACCGGCTTTGCTCTGGGTTTTGCCCTCAAAGACGCCATATCCAACCTGATTGCCGGCATTATGATAGTGCTCTATAAACCAATAAAGCTGGGCAATAAAATCGATATTACCGGCTCCAAGGGGACTGTGGTGGATCTCAACCTGCGTTATATCACGGTGAAGGATGAAGGCGTGACGCATCTGGTGCCCAACTCTTTGTTCCTCAACAATAAAGTTTCCATTATTGATGAGGATAAGCAATGACGGCGCAGCTTTGGGATAAAGTTGCCAACCAGGTCAATTTCAATCTGGAGATCGATGTGCAGCGCTTCTGCCACTTGGTGAAGACCGACGCCAGAATACTGGACTTTGGATGCGGTTATGGCCGGATAGCCAAGCAGCTGAAACAGTTAGGCTATCCTGAGGTGCTGGGGGTTGATCCCTCAGCCGCCATGATAAAGCGCGGCCTCAGTCTGTACCCGGACATCAATTTAATTCAGCTGCCACAACTGCCATTGCCTTTTGCCGATGAAACATTCGATGTGGTGCTGAGCTGCGCCGTTTTAACCTGCATGCCATCTGAAATGGCGCAAAAAGCCGCCATATTGGAGCTTAAACGCGTGCTTAAGCCTGGAGGCTTGTTCCACCTGAGTGAGTTTTGCGCCCCCATGGCGAAACGTTTCACCTCAGGGCTGGGTACTCCTATGTGTTACCACACGCCCATGCAGTTGCAGGAGCGGCTGGAAGACTTTGTCGACCTGGAGGATGAAGTCACGGCCTGTAGAACTTTGGCCGGCGATCCGGCTCAATGCTATCGAGCCTTTGCCAGAAAACCGCAGCAGGCTTTAGCTCAATTACGATAAATAGTCTGGATCAGATGAAAACCAAACTGGGTTTTGACCGGACCATGCACTTCGAGCACCGGCTTTTTGAACACCACTTGATCGAACGCCTTGACCATCTGCCCTGGGCCAAACTCCCCGAGATCGCCGCCGCGTTTTTTGGAAGGACACTGAGAGTATTGTTTCGCCAGCTTGCCAAAATCTTCCCCTTTGGCGATACGGGCCTTGAGTTTTTCCGCCTCTTCACGGGTTTTAACCAAAATGTGTCTGGCGCAAGCTCTGGCCATGGGGTGTTTCTCCTGGGTCTATAGGGGTAAATTCGCGGCCGGTATTTTAGCAAACAATCTGTGTTTTATCTGCAATCACTCTCCCTAATCCCCCTCTTTCATCACTCTCACTAATGAAATGGTCAT
Organism: Shewanella sp. VK101; assembly: GCF_056497865.1. Taxonomy (NCBI): domain Bacteria; kingdom Pseudomonadati; phylum Pseudomonadota; class Gammaproteobacteria; order Alteromonadales; family Shewanellaceae; genus Shewanella; species Shewanella sp. VK101. The sequence goes on along the minus strand of NZ_CM151402.1, from coordinate 2,203,240 downwards.
GGCGCCGATGCAGGCTTTATCATCAAACTTGATAATTGAATCGCCCACTATCTCTTCAGCTAATGATGGGCTGTCCGCTGGGTAAATACCGCCTTGCATCTTGGGGAGCCCCCATAAAGACGATAGAATGTTTCGCCGGGCGCTCACCTAAAAATCAGAGGCCCGGCTTTTAAATTCGCGGTGATTTAATGGCAAGCTTTCAGATGGCGGCCAGTCTCACCCACATTAAGGAATATCTATGTGGCATCAGCAACAACTGACCTTAAACGCCAAGCGGCGCGGTTTTCATTTAATAAGCGATGATATTGCCAAGGCTCTTGATGATATGCCTTACGTCAGTTGCGGCCTGTTGCACCTGCAACTACTGCACACCTCTGCCTCGCTGACGCTCAACGAAAACGCCGATCCCACAGTGCGGCAGGATTTTGAGGCCTGGTTCAATCGCGCAGTGGCCGAAGATACCCCTTACTTTCGCCACACCTATGAGGGCGCCGATGATATGCCGGCCCATATTAAATCCAGCCTGCTGGGCACCAGTTTGCTGCTGCCTGTCAGCGCCGGACAGCTGGCACTGGGCACATGGCAAGGGATCTATCTTGGCGAGCACAGAGACAATGGCGGTCGGCGCCGCCTGCTGTTGACCCTGCAGGGGGAATAAAGCGGCAATACTTGGCAAACCGGTAAGAGTGAGCGGCACTGTTTTTGTCGAGATGCTTTTGTTGAGATGCTTTTTGAAGCGGGTGTGAAACCGCCTGTTTAAGTCAATATGACTCAAACAGGCCTGATTGTTACTCGGCTATCCGCTCAAGCCTTGCCAGATAGAAGCCATCGAAACCGGTTTTGGCCGGGCTGATGGTTTCCTCATCGAGTAAGCGGAAATGGCTTTGCTGCTTCAGAAAACGCGCTACCTGCTGCTCGTTTTCCTGCGGCATGATCGAGCAAGTGGCGTAAACCAGGATCCCGCCCACCTTCACCATGCGGCTGTAACTGCCGAGAATATGCTCCTGCAGTTCCATCAGCACCGGCAAGCGCTCAGGGGTATCACGCCATTTGGTGTCCGGGTTGCGTTTCAGCACCCCAAGCCCTGAGCAAGGCACATCCAAAAGTACCCTGTCGGCACTGAGTTTCAAACGTTTGATGGTCTTGCTGGATGCAATAAGCCGGGTTTCCACATTGTGGGCGCCGGCGCGGCGAGCCCGCTGTTTGAGGTTATCCAGCTTCCACTGCTCAACATCCATCGCCAGCAGTCGTCCCTTGCCCTGCATTTTGGCGGCCAGGTGCAGCGTCTTGCCGCCGGCACCGGCGCAGGCATCAATGACCCGCATCCCTGGTTCAACCCCAAGAGCTTCGGCGACATGTTGCGAGCCGGCATCCTGCTGCTCGAACCAGCCCGACTTGAAGCATTCGGTGCGAAACAGCGCTGAATCTGAAATCACTTCAAGAGCGCTGGCAACCTCGGGGACTTCACAAGTCTCGACCCCTTCCTTGGCAAGACGAGCCTTGAGTTCTTCCCGGCTGCACTTAAGCAAATTGGTGCGTAGATAACGTTTGGGGGCCTGAGTCAAGGCATGGCGCTCGGCCGGCCAGTTATCGCCCAGTTGTTCACTCCCTAGCGCTTCGAGCCACTGTGGGCAACCATCGAGCAGCGCAGGCATAGCCTGGGCCTCAGCCATCCGCTGCTCAAGCAGCTCACTGTCCATCTGCAGCGCGTAGCGCATTTTCGGCAGCTCAAGGCCATTGGCCATATGCCAGGCGTTGATGAGTCTCGTGCCTTCACGCTCAATTTGATCCGCTGCAACATCGGCCAGAAAGCTGTAATAACTTAAACGGCGCAAAATATCACCGGTGACCAGAGCAATTCTGGCTTGCTCCCAAGGCTTGAGGCGCTCAGGTGCAAACTGCTTTGAGTAGGCGCGATCCAGCGGCGCACCTTGGGTCAGTACCTGATTGAGAATCGCAATGACCAGCTCACTGGCGTGTTTGCTAAGCGGGGAGTTAAGCATATTTGGGCCTCGGGATGGAAAACCGCTGGATCATAGGAGTTCGCCCCCAGCTCTGCAAGGGGCTTGAGTGGCTTTGGCGGGATTAATCGGTTTTTAACTGAAAGTTTGCTGTATTTGCGCACCGTCTGTAGCGCTCCCCTAGGGCGAGGTAAAAAGCCAGCTCAATTAAGCACGCTGCGAATTTTCTTCAGCAAGGTGTCGGCATTGGTGGGTTTGATAATGTAATCCTCTGCGCCCAACAATAGGGAGTTTTGGAAATGATCCACATCGGCATAGCTGGTGAGCATGATCAGCGGGATTTCCTGCAGCATGGGGGTTTTCTTGCAGACTTTGAGGGTTTCAATGCCGTCAAGTATCGGCATGTCTATGTCCAATAAGATGAGATCCGGCTTGAGGATCTTGGCCTTTAACAGCACTTCTACCCCATTGGTGGCCCTCTCAGCCCGATAACCATGCTGTTCCAGGATAGTAACTATGATTTTCAACACCACATCCTGATCGTCGGCCACCACTATGGTAGCCTTCTTGCCGCTGTCTTTTTTCTCCAATGCCGCCTTTTGCTGCAGCATCTGGTTTGAGAGCTCGTTGAACAATGACTCGCTCTTTTCCTTGAGGCGATTGAGTTGCGGGTTGATGGAGTAACGTTTCAGCTCCTCAATAAACTTGTTGATCTCTTCATCCGGCAGCGAGTGAAATACCCGCCTGAAAGCCTGCATGAAAGCACTTTCAGAGATGGAACTGAGTATTCCGTCAACATCTTGCATTATGCTGGTGATCAGCGACGACTGTTGCTTGCTGGCCACTTTGACTGACTCGTTGAGTCCTTCCAGGCAATCGGCAGTGTTTTGCAGCTCATACTGCATATCCAGATCCTGTTGATCGAAACGCTTGAGCTCGGATTTAAGCGCTATGATCTCAAGCAACTTGTATAGGGTGAGGATGATTTTATTATTGTCATAGATGGGCCGAATGGTGTCGTAACTGTCAAAAGCTTCGCGGCGACACAGTTCAAACGCCTGAGCCCGACAACTTTTTTCACACAACAACATACTCGCCTGTGGCACTGTTCTCAGGGCATTGAAGTGTTCATTGCCCTGGAGAAAACGCTTCAGACTCTCGGCATGGGCCACATCCTGAAAACAATAGACCAATAGCATTCGGGTATGTTTCTCTTTTGAAAGACTCGCCAGTTCCTTGTTCTCCACCCGGATATCCACTCTGAGAACCCGCTCGAAGTAGACATTGACTATGGCTTCCACGGGCTCGACCAGATCCTGATCATCAAAAAACAGTATCAGGCTAGTTACGCTGTCTCTCATCCTTGTTCTCCCGACATACAGGCATTCAGGCCTGGGTAGCTTGTGATTGCGGCATGGCCCGCTTGACCAACGCCGCCTCGTGCTCAATCTGCTGGCGATATTGTGTTGAAGATGTCAATTGCCCTTCGGCGGCCTGTTGCTCCAACTCGGCAAACAGTTTGCCAAGACGCACTGCGCCGGATGAGTTGGCGGCGCCCTTGAGCGCGTGAGCCCGGCGTCTCAGCTCCTGGGCTTCCAGGCTCTCCAGCGCCTCAAACAGCGGCGGCAGTTCCCGCTCAAGTGAAGTAAGAAAGTACTGCACTATGGATTGGATTATCTCGTCATCCTCTGTCCCCAAGATCTCAGCTAACTTGTTGAGATCCAAAGGCGCCTCGGTATGAGCCGAGGGAGAATCGCCGATCATTTCATTCTGGCGGAACTGATTTTGGCCATGCCAGGCCAGTAGTTTGCTTTTGAGGGACTTGAATTCCACCGGCTTGGCCAGATAATCATCCATGCCAGCCGACAGGCAATTTTGCAGTTCGCCGGACATGGCATCTGCAGTGACGGCGATGATCAGGGTATGAGGCAAGTCCTGCTCTTGTTCAAGGCGGCGAATTTCGGCTGTCAGTTCAAAGCCGTCCATTCCAGGCATATGGCAATCGGTAAGCAGCACACTAAAGCCGCCACTCTGCCACATCTTCAATGCTTCGAGGCCATCTTCTGCCAATTCAAAACGGCAGCCCAGCTTCTTCAACTGTAATGAGATCACTTCTCTGTTGGTCTGGTGATCTTCGGCCACCAAGATGGTAAAACCGGCGTCGGTCGCAATATCTGTCTCTGAGACGCTACGGCCAATCCGCGTGGTTTCACCGGGAGCAAACATTTGCCATAACGCTGGATTCTGCCCGCTCAGCATCGCCAGAGCCGCAAGCACAGCCGTGGGTTTGAGCGGATGACAAGAAAGCATACAGACCCTCATATCCGCTTCAACCTTAGAGGTAATCGAGTCTTCATCGAGTAATAACAAGGCACATGGCAGCCCCTTTTCCCCCCGATTGCGATACTGTTTGTAAGCTTGGTAACTGTCGCTGATAAGCAGCTCGGATTCTGCCAAGCAGGCTTGTTCAAATAGGCTGCCTTCAAGTTGCCCGGAATCGAGGCACTGATACTCCAGTTCGAGTTGTTCAACAAGGTGCAACACGGCCACCAGATGTTGTTTGTTGTCGATACAGATAAGCAGTTTGATATTAAGCTCGCTGTAGCGCTGCAGCTCGGTTTCCCGGTATTCATCGGCCGCTTCACAGGGAAGACGGAGCCTGAAGGTACTGCCGGCATCCGGTTGGCTTTCCACCTCGATTTTGCCGCCCATCAAATCAACAAAAGACTTGGTGATACTGAGCCCAAGTCCCGTTCCGCCATATTTACGGGTGGTTGAAGAATCTGCTTGGGTAAAGGGCTCAAATAATTGTCTGAGCTGGGCCTTGGTCATTCCAACCCCATTGTCTATCACCTCGAGGATCATCTCACTGTGGTTGTCATGGCTTTGACGACACTCAGTTCGCAACATAACCAGTCCCTGCTGGCGATTGCTGTGGGTAAACTTGATGGCGTTGCCCACCAAATTGAGCACTATCTGGCGGATACGCACAAGATCCAGGCGGATAAGCACCGGAAGATTCAGATCCGGCAGAATATTGAGAAACACGTTCTTGCTGGCGGCATTGAACCAGAGCACTTCTATGGTCTTCTCCAGAATAGACAGCAAGGAGACAGATTCTATCTCCAGTTCCATCTTGCCGGCTTCTATCTTGGAGAAGTCGAGAATGTCGTTGATGATCTCCAGCAGCGAGAAAGCCGAATCCCGGATGGTGCCTATCATCCGCTGCTGCTCGGCACTGAGACCGGTATCGCGCAGCAAATCTATCATGCCCACGACACCATTCATGGGAGTGCGGATCTCATGGCTCATCACCGCCAGAAAGCGGGACTTGGCCTGGCTCGCCTGATTAGCTTCGGCGCTCTCTCTCGCCAGTGACTGCTGCAGCGCTTTTTCATCGCTAATGTCCTGATTAATACCGAAGAGTTTCACCGCCACACCGTTGCGACGTATGGTGTCACCGGCAGCCTTAACCCAATGGGTCGCCCCGGTGCGCTGATTGATAACCCGAAACTCGGCCCGAAACGGCACCTTGTGATTGATGCAGGCGTTGACATTCGCCTCGGCGTCGGCGATATCTTCGGGATGTACCCGGGCACGCCAATCTCTGAAGGTCAGTTTCTCTGAATTCAGGCCATAGATGCTGCGCATCCTGTTATCCCAGATAAGCTCTCCGGACTCTATGTCCCAGGACCAGTTACCTATTCCACCTGCCTCGGAAGCCAGATCCCGCCCCTTAAGCAACTCCTCCCTTTGTTGCTTGGCCTCCATCAGACCGATTTCAAACTGCTTGCGCTGACTGATATCCTCAAACGCCATTAAAAAATATCTGGGCTGCTCGTGGCTGTCGCGGATGAGGCACACGGAAACATTCAACCAAAGGACACTGTCATCAAGGCGCAAATAGCGTTTTTCATCGCCGTGAAACTTAAGTTCATTGTTGAGCATTTTTTCACTGAAGCGCAGCCATCCATCAAACTGCTTGAGATTGAGCGCCACTTCGGGATCCATACGCGCTATCTGCTCACGGTCACAGCCTGAGATGTCACAGAACTTGTCGTTGACCTCAAGCCACTCGCCACTCATACCTATGCGGGCAAAACCCACTGAAGCCTGCAAAAAGGCCGCCCTATAACCCAGCTCCTGTGCCTGCAAGGTGCGATGCTCTGGCCGCTGGATTAACGGACTGGGCCAGAGCCAGTAGAGCTTTGGCGTCAGGCCATGGCTGGCACGCCATTGCAGATGAAACTCCAGTAAGCGGCCATCTTGATGCTTGAGGATCAAAAGCTGTGGCAAATGTTGTCCTGGAGTCCAAAACGGAGAGATAGAGCCAAAACCCAGTTGCAGCAATTCCTCAGGGCTATAGCCCAGTAGCCCGGCAAACGCCTGGCTCACCTCAAGAATATGATGGTCGTCTTTGAGTAACAGGAAAAGCCCTGAGTAAGGCTCTATATTATTGCCGGTATCCACGCCATTGATGCCTGGGATATTGTCGACGAAGCAACCACTGTCCGAGTCCAATGACACCCTTGGCGCCAAGGCACCCGTAACTGTTATCGCTTCAAGTTCCAATAGGCGAAATCGCACTTCCCCAGCGTCATTCTTAATGGGATAACTGCAAACCCTGGTAAAACGGCCATGGCTCCCCGGCATTCGTACCACAGTCGCGCCCCGACTCCATTTTGGCAGCGACATAAAACCGCCGGGGCTGTCGGCCCTGTCGAGAACAGCAGCCATCGTGAGCCTGGTTTCCGCAGAGTCAAAATCACAGATTTCTGCCAGGTTTTTACTGGCATAAATAATGGTACCCGCATCATCCAGTTCCGTAATAACAAGCGTTCTTGGCAATTGTTCAAGACTGGATTGCCATAATTGCAACTGTTGATTTTGCCGCTCAATCACCATCCAATGCTGCAAACGATTACCCAGATATTCACGAAGTTCGCTAATTTCGCGGCGCATGCCTGACAATGAAACAGCGACAAGATTGAAGCTTTCCATTCCCTGTTCGCGCCCAAGGGCAGTCAGTGTTCTTGCCAGCTTTTCCAGCGGTCTCACAAGGTCGATATAAAGCCAGACAAGGGCGAGCAATAATAGTGTTGTCAGCAGCGCGGCGGGCAAAAGCACTGGATTGGCACTAGGAGGCGGCGTGGCAACAATACTCAGTTGCCAGTCCTGACCATGAAGACCCGTAGCATTGACCGCACGGCTTAACTGCAAGGTTTTTAGCGTTTCATACCCTCTGGCCGGTTGGTTGCCTGCTTCCTCGCCCACCTGAGCAAGCCTCTTCCCTTGAGCGTCCGTAAGCATCACTTCAACCCGGGTAAAACCGGCTGTTTGTAAACGCATGGCTGTAGTATCCAGCAGGGACTCGAAAACTTTGTAATCCAGCGTCGCCAGCCAGTAATAGTTACCGGCTTCCTTGGCTGCTGGAGCATTGCCTTCCTGCTCTTTGAGTCGCAAGCCATCGCCTGAAATCCGGGCAAGGAAGGATACTTGTCTGCCCAATACCGTGTCCTGAGCCAGCAGTGCCACCTGAGGCAGTAACGACAACACAGGTTCGGCCTGTGGCTGCAGTTCGCGCTGAAGTTGCCTCAGGACTGGAGGGGCATTTTCATGTTCCTGGCCGGTTTGCCTATTGGCGGAAGCAAAAATGGGAGTTGAAAGCGCTTGGGATGACAATGCGTATCCCTGGTTATCTATGCTGGTACGGGCAAATATTTGCCCTTGTTCCGACAGGAGCACCAAACGGGTAAAGGCCGGTGTTAGCAGCAGTTGTTCGTCGAGATATTGGGGCAGCTTTTTCTCTTCAGCTTCTGGATGGTTTAAGTAACTCGATAACTGCACAGCCTGGCTTTGGGCAGTTAAGGCGGCGCGCCCCAACAATAATTCAAGTTCCAATTCAGTGGCAGAGGTTTGCTGCTTGAGCTGTTGAAACTGATTGGAATGATGGCGTTCCTGCTGCCCATTTTGGTAGAGGATTAAAATTACGGCCATAGCCAAACAAGCCAGCAGCGCGGCCAGCAGTTGCCGTTTGAACAGACTCACGCCCATCTCCCGCTGTTCCTGGAAATAGGTAATAACCAATAAGCCTGGTACAAATACAAAACCCGGCAGAAACTACTGAGCGGATCATCCTTGAAGTCAGCCATAGCCATCCCTTGGGCATTGAGCCAGAAGCAGAACATCCCCTTTTGCTTTGAATAGCCCTCACTATTGCCGCTATTGCAAAGTCTTGAAGGTAAAATGACCTTAAAGACTATGGCGTGCGACAACTGCAAGCTATTTAGGATAAGCATAGACAATGGATTGAAAAAAAGCGGGAAACTCTTGCCCTATGAGGAGATGGCGATTGAGCTGGCTTTGAATTATATGGATAGTCTAAGGGCCGGGACAATTGCAGAGTAGAAGGGGATAGCCAAGGAAAGAAGCACAACTGAAATGGTTTGGAACCAGCATACCTGAGTCAGCCTGAGGCTTTCGTTACCTAGCATTTCAAACAATGGGATCAAATTATTTGATCTAAAAATGCTCACTATCCACATGTTTTTAAATGTTAAAACCGCAAATCTCACACAGATAACTGATTTTTTTATTGAAATTGATTCACATCAGTTTAGCGCTGTTTGATGACTGAATTTGAACGTAACCCGAAGACAAGGGAAGATACTCAGCCTGGACGTCACGCTATACCATAGCTCCCGTGCCTGAGTTCCAAAAAGAAACCCGACGAGTGTCGGGTTTCTTGAGATAGCTTAATGGTTCAAAAACAGCTGATTAGCGGGCCACGTACTCGCGGGCAATCTCAGCCGCCAGCTTGGCATTGTTGTATACCAGCTCTATGTTGGCGGTCAGGCTGTGACCTTCGGTGATTTCGGCAACTTTGGCCAACAGAAACGGCGTTGAAGCCTTGCCTCCTATGCCTTTCTCATCCATTTCAGCCACTGCGCGGGCGATGGCGCCATCGATCAGTGCTTTATCCAAAGCATGCTCGTGAGGAATTGGGTTGGCAATCACCATACCGCCCTTGAGCCCCATGTCCCACTTGGCTTTCATGGCGGCAGCCACTTCTACCGGCTGCTCCAAGCGATAGTCGACACCGAAGTCACTCTCGCGGGTGTAGAAAGCCGGCAGTTTATCAGTTTGAAAACCAACGACAGGCACGCCTTGCGTTTCCAGATATTCACGGGTCAGGCCCAGATCCAGAATAGACTTGGCACCGGCACAAACCACGGCCACATCTGTGTTGGCCAGCTCCTGCAAATCGGCAGAGATATCGAAAGTTTGCTGAGCGCCGCGGTGCACACCGCCGATACCACCGGTAGCAAACACCTTAATACCGGCCATTGCCGCCAGGATCATGGTAGAAGCAACTGTGGTGGCACCGTCTGCACCTTTGGCAACAATAAAGGGAATGTCACGGCGACTGGTTTTGATAACGGCTTCACCGGCCTTGCCCAGGTAATTGATCTCTTCCTGGCTCATGCCCACTTTGAGGCGGCCCTTGAGAATGGCGATGGTTGCGGGTACAGCGCCGTTATCACGGATGATCTGCTCCACCTTGAGCGCTGTCTCAACGTTCTGCGGATACGGCATACCATGGGAAATAATGGTCGATTCCAGCGCGACCACCGGTTTGCCTTGTTCCAGGGCTGCTTGAACTTCAGGATGAATATCCAGATACTGCTTCAGCATAACGACTCCTTGATAATACGGTTTACAGAGATTTCAGACATATTGGGGTTGATAGTTGCGATATGAGACAGCGCCAACCGGGCCGCGGCCATCGCAAATTCTGTGGTTTCCAGCAATGGCCACTGCTTGAGCCAACCGTGAGCCAATCCGGCCAGGAAGGCATCTCCGGCGCCATTGGCGTTGACCATTTCCACCTGCTTGGCGCTCACCATCTGTGACTCACCGCCATCGCTGACAAATACACCTTCACTGCCCATACTGAGGAAGATCCGCTTGACGCCCTGGTCATGGAACCAGTTAGCGATAGCGCTTAAGTCTTCTTTGCTGCGCATTTCGATGCCGGAGAGGTGCTCGGCTTCTTTGAGGTTGGGTTTGAGGGTGTGGATGGCGTTGAGGTAAGGCTTGATTTTCATCGCCTTGACACAGGAAACCGTGTCAATAAATACCGGAACTTGAGGGAAGTTGCTCAGCAGATAGGATAAAGCGGCTTCGGAAAGGTTGGTATCCAACACCAGCAGTTCAGCGCGGCGCAGCATATCTTCCAGCCCCTTGAGCACTTCAGGGCCCAATCTTTCCAAAATGGCCATGTCGTTGATGGCTACATGCATATCGGCGTCGCCATCCAGTACCGAAAGATAGGTGGAGGTCACCGCGTCTTCGAACTGCAAACTGTTGCCCATATCGACTCCGGCCTGACGACACTGGGCGGTGATCATTTCACCATAGGCGTCTTTGCCTACCGCCGTCACCAGTCGGGTATCTGAACCCAGACGAGCCAGGTTTTCAGCGATGTTGCGCCCAACACCGCCGGGTGAACAACTGACGCTGCCGGGATTGGAATCCCCTACCCTGAGCTTGGAAGCCGGCCGGCCAAGAATATCCATATTGGCGCCGCCTATCACGACCGCAAAGGGATTCTCCGCCAAGATATACCCCTTGCCACGGATCACGCCTTTGTGAGTCAAGTTCATGATATGACCTGCGACTGCAGAGCGGGTTATGCCCAGCTGATCAGCAAGTTTTTGCTGCGGTATCAAAGGGTCAGCTTTAATAAGGGCCAGAATTTCGAGTTCACGTTCTGTCATTGGCGCTTTCCTGTGCAAACATTTGTTCTTGTGACAAACTTTTGTTTGCACAATAAACACTATGTCCGAGGCTGGCAAGCGGAATTTAACCCCTAATTACAACTTCGTGATCTACTCAGCAATTTTTAACAAGTCGAAGTTTTTATAAAAAACCCATCAATTCATATAGATATACTAAATCAATCAGGACATGTCCTGTCATAAAAACAATAAAAGTGGTTGAAGTTAACCGCGGCAAGTTTGAGTGCAACATCTGTTGTATTGTCGTAAACGGCAGGGCTCAGTGTTGCTGAATAGCAGCCCTGCTTGTGCCACGTCTGTGCTAGTGATTGCAACGTCACCCACAAAGACAGGCTGCTCCGCTATTCGCCTGATGGCTTAAATGATAAGTAACTCAAAGGATTGAGTAGCTATAGGGACAAAGTTAATAGAGAAATACTGACCTGGAAAGCGAGAATGAAAGCGCCCTTGACTGAGCGCCTTACAGTGTGTGGAGAGCAGTCGTTATTGCACTGTTCAAAAGCAGGGCCGCGGACAAGCTAACGCCGCCCGCTGACAAAAGGATTGATAACATCACGCCTGAAAATGGTCAGATGCCCAGCTCTTTGAACAGATCGTCAGTGTCATCATCGGCATTGGCGGCCTTAACCCAAGGCGATTCCGGCGCTTTGCCCTGCGCCTGTTGATTGCCGTGGCGGGCCAGCAACAAATCCGGATCAAACTCTTCATCGGTTTCAAACTCGGCCAGGCGGATAAATTCTGTCTTGTCCATGGCAAACTCAAGATAGAAGATATGGTTGTTTTCTGTCTTGAACGACACCCGGCGGGCTATAGGATCATCCAGGTTGGCATCGATAGAGATAGTCAGCTCCTTGTTGATGGTCAACATCTTTGGCTGGCTCTGACTGATGGACGTTTGCAGCTCCTTGGACACCTTACCGATAAAGTCCCCCAGCATCTGATTCATCAATTCGCCCATCACATTGCCCACCTCGTCTGAGGTATGAGAGAAAGCCAACTCCTCCTCCGGCATGCCCATATGCAGCATGTAGCGGCGATAGATTTCCAACGCGGCGGCCGCTGAAAAGTTGATCACCACCAGGCCTGAGAAGCCACCATCAAAAATAGAGAAACACCCAACGTCCGGCTTGAGTCGGGTACGGGTTATCTTTTGCACTATACCTGCGTGGGACAGAGTGCTGGCGGTGGTAGCCGACAAGACATGGGTCACAGAGTGACAGAGTTTCAGCAAAATATCGTCCGAGCTAATGACTTGAGGTGTATTCATGAAGAGAGACCAATAATAGACATAAGGTTAATTCTGAGCCGATTTTGTTTAAAAATCAAAGTGAAAACAACAAATTAGCCCTTTACTTATGACATGTGTGATCCAACACATCTTAAGCTTTTGATATTAGAGCCGATATCCAGAATGCAGCCTCGAAGGCATGAGGCCTGTTTTCCCCTCTGTTGGCAAGATTTAACGCGAACAATGAGCGCGATCAACAAAGCAATACACACAAGGTAAAAAGGTTTCACTTGGTTTTTCCATCGCGTTATAGTCGCTGCCAACTACCTAATAAGAAATAACAAAGGAGTACAAAATGGCATTACTCAGGAAGCTCACCATTCTTCAGCGCCTTATCCTTATGTTGGTTCTGGCCGCGATAGGCACCCTGTGTTTCGCCAGTTTTTCCATCAAAGAACAGTATGACAATCTGATAACCCAGAAATGGCTGCAAAATGATGCCCAGTTGAACACGGCCCTGTCTGTAGTTGCCGCACATCGCACTCAGGCACAGGCGGGTAAACTGACTCTCGAAGAGGCGCAACAGGAGTCGGCCGCCTTGATCGGTCAGATGCGTTATGGCCGTGAAGGCTACTTTATTCTGTTGTCGGATCAGGGCAAGATCATCGCTCACGGCGCCGAGCCTTCGCTGGTGGGTCAAGCCATTGCCGGTTATCGCATCAAAGACGGCAGCAATCCGCTGGCCCAGCTACAACAACAAGCCAAGGCCAATGGCACAGGCAAACTCAGCTATGAGATCCGCAACCCGGCCAGTGGCAATAGCGAAGAAAAGCTCACCGAATCCAGATATGACAAAGATTGGGGCTGGACCCTGCTGACCGGCACATATATCAGCGATGTCAACGCCACCATGAAGTCAGTCTCAATCGATTATTTGATCATTATGATGTTGATTTCAGCGCCGATTTTCATCTTCTTCCTGGTGCTCAATCAATCCATTACCGCACCGCTCAAGACCGCCATCGCCGCAATGGAGGATATTGCCCAAGGTGAAGGCGACCTCAGTAAAAGGCTCGAGGGTCAAGGCCGTGATGAAGTGGCTGCACTCGCCCGTGCCTTTAACAGTTTTGTAGAGAAGATAGGTAGAACCGTCAGCGAACTGCAGCCACTTGGTGCATCGCTGGGCGAGGACGCCGAGCACCTGACAGTTGCAGTCAAAGAGTCCAACCACAGCGCCGATAACATCCACAGAGAAACCGCCAGCGTGGCTACCGCCGTGAATCAGATGCTGGCAACCACACAGGAGATGGCCAACAATACCCAGCAGGCTGCCGATGCCGCTTCCAGCGTCAAACAACAAGCCCTCAGCGGTAAAGAGACCATGGATGCAACACTGGCAAACTGCCAGGAGCTGGTGCGCGAACTGCAGGCTGCAGAAAATCTTACCGAAACCCTGGGTCAGGCTTCAGGCAGAATTGGCGGCATTCTCGACGTTATCCGCACCATTGCCGAACAAACCAACCTTTTGGCACTCAACGCCGCCATCGAAGCCGCCCGCGCAGGTACTCACGGCCGCGGCTTTGCGGTAGTGGCCGATGAAGTGCGCGCCCTTGCCAACCGCACTCAGGACTCCACCAACGAAATACACAAGCTGATCAGTGAAATTCAATCCGGTGTCAGCGCCGTTATGGAGAGTAACAGCCAAACACAGAGCCAATCCTCCGAGCTGCAAAAACAGGCCGAAGCGGCAGGCTCTGCCATGGATCAAATCCTTTCCCTGGTCGCGCAGATAAGCGATATGAATACCCAACTTGCCAGCGCTACCGAAGAGCAATCTTTGGTGACCGAAGAGATCAATCGCAATGTCAGCACCATTTCTGAGCTGACTCAAGTTTCAGTGCAAGCCAATGCCAGCAACCAAAGCGCGGCGATGTCGCTTGAGCAGATCAGCCAGAACATGCGCCGCACTCTGGGACAATTCAAGATCTAACATCTCGAGGGGCAGAACGTATTCTGCCCCTTTCTTATTGTGATAAGCTAATACTGAGTTTGCCATGGCGGTAGGATGACACCGCAGCGGCGGCCATTAGGTCGCCCGGGCGAGAAAAGAGGTATTGGCTTTGCGCATGACATTGGCGGTCTATCCGCAGCTATTCACTATCCACAGTTTCAGCTCAGATACTCAGGTTCCGGCCGAGGTACTCAGCCAGCCGCTGTTTTTTATCGCCAAAACCCGCGAGGAACTCTCGGTTGTCGTCGATTGTAAACTGGAGCTCGATAGCCTGGAGCAGGAAGAAGACTGGCGTTGTCTTGAGCTTTTAGGGCCACTCGGCTTTTCCATGACGGGTATCATGGCCAGAGTCTCGGCGACTCTCGCCGATGCCCATGTGAGTATTTTTACTGTTTCAACCTTCGATACCGACTATATATTGCTGAAGAAAGATAAGTTGGATACCGCCATTCGCGCCCTCAGAAAGCAGCAATATCAGGTTATTGAATATGGCAATTGACGGCTTGTTCGCCGGAGTATTGCAAAACGTCAGCCGTTACCGGATATTATTCAGTTAATTACATGAGTCAAAGAAGTCTATGTACGAAAAAACCGTCACTATTACCGCCAAACACGGGATCCATACCCGCCCTGCCGCACTGCTGGTAAAAGAGGCGAAACAGTACGATTGTGATGTGATGGTTGAGTGCCAGGGCAAACAAGCCAGTGCCAAGAGTCTGTTCAAGTTGCAGACACTGGGGCTCTATCAAGGCGTGTCTGTCAGAGTATTTGCCGAAGGTGAACAAGCTCGCGAAGCCGTTGAACGGGTGTCGGAACTGTTGATCACCTTAAGTTGAGAGGAACACAGATGCGCCTCGCCGGAATTGCAGTCTCATCGGGTATCGCCTTCGGAGAAGCGGTAGTCTACAACCCCTTTGACAACAGCATGGATTACCGCCTGCTGCCACTTGCCAAAATCCCTCAAGAGCTGAATAAGCTCACCCAGGCACTGCAGCGCTTGTGCCAGCAGTTACAGACCAGCCTGGATAAACTGACCGAAGATTCAGACAACTTCCAATTGGTGGAAGCCGATCTGCTGCTACTGGAAGATGCCGAACTTATTCAACAAATTCGCGAGTCCATCAGCGGGCTGCAGTTTTCAGCCACAGCGGCGGTAGAGCGGGTCTTTGCCCACCAGGCCAGTGAACTTGAAGCGTTGGAAGACCCTTACCTTGCAAACCGGGCCCAGGACGTACGCTGCCTCGGCAGACGACTTATCAGCAGTATCAACGGCGCCGATGCCGATGGCCTGGATAAACTCAAACATGACTCCATCTTGTTGGCCCAGGATCTGACACCGGCGGAATTTGCCCTGCTGCCCCTTGAACATATCAAAGGCATCATACTGAAGACCGGTGGCCTCACCAGCCACACGGCTATCCTGGCCCGTGCCGCCGGCATCCCCGCCCTGCTTTCCTGCAACTATCAAACAGGCAATATCAATGCCGGCGATCCGCTCATTCTGGATGCCAACCAAGGTGCCTTATTTGTTCGCCCGGAGCAAACCGAAGTCACAGAGCTTAAGCAGAGATTTGAGCGCGAGCAGGCAAGACGCAGCGCACTGGAGCAATACCGGGACAGGCAGACCCAGACCCAGGACGGCAAACGTATCAGCCTAATGGCCAACGTGGGTAACCTCAATGAGATCTCCCGTCTGCCCCAGGTCGGCGCGGAAGGAATAGGCCTGTTTCGTACCGAATTCATGCTGATGGATGTCAGTTGCATTCCAGATGAAAAGGCTCAGTACAACCTTTATTGCGATGCCCTGCAGCTGCTCAACGGCCAGCCCTTCACCATACGCACTCTGGATATAGGTGCAGACAAGGAACTGCCTTGCCTGGATCAGGCAATAGAAGACAATCCTGCGCTTGGCATGCGCGGCGTGCGCTACACCCTTAAACATCCTGAAATTCTGCAGACACAACTACGGGCCGTATTGCGCGCCGCCAATCATGGTCCGGTTCGGTTGATGCTGCCCATGGTTAATCAGGTTGAAGAGTTGGACGCCGTACTGGATATGCTGGAGCACTGCAAACAGCAGCTCAGCGAGGCCGAGAAAGGCTATGGAGAAATCACCCTTGGCATAGTGGTGGAAACCCCTGCCGCGGTTATGAACCTGCCAACGCTGCTGCCAAAGCTGGACTTTATCAGCATAGGTACCAATGACTTGACGCAATATGCCATGGCGGCGGACAGGACCAACCCTGAATTAACCCGGGATTATCCCTCATTTTCACCGGCGATCCTCAGGCTGATTGCCATGACAATAGCAGACGCCAAAGCGGCCAACATCAGGGTGTCTTTGTGCGGAGAGCTGGCAGGTGATCCGCGCATTGCGCCAATACTGATGGGCATGGGGCTGGACGAGTTGTCGGTCAACCCCGGCTCTGTGCTGGAAGTCAAAGCGGCGCTGTGCGAGGGTAACTTCAGTCAATTTGCAGACCAGGCCAAAAAAGCACTCGCCTGCACTCGATTGTCTGAATTGACATCCTTGATCTCCCTCTGTCATTAAGGCTGTTAATTCAGTATGCTAAGCAAAAATCCCCTTCCCCAACCTGAACGTTGTCGAGGGACTGTTTAACCGGAAACCAGAAGTCATCCGGAAACCAAAAACAAAAAGGACAAAACAACCCATGGGATTTTTAAGCCGGATCCGCCGCATGGTATCGGGGCAGCCCAACATAGAAGGCGGCATAAAAGTTTATGCCCCTATCAGTGGCGATATTGTTGCCATTGAAAAAGTCCCGGATGTGGTCTTCGCCGAAAAGATTGTCGGCGATGGCATCGCCATAGAGCCCAAAGGCCAGTTTATGCTGGCGCCGATTGACGGCACTATAGGCAAAATTTTTGAGACCAACCATGCTTTCAGCATAGAGTCGCCCCAAGGGTTGGAGCTGTTTGTTCACTTTGGCGTTGGTACCATAGAACTTAGAGGAAAAGGCTTCAAACGCCTGGCCCAGGAAGGCCAGGACGTTAAAGCCGGCGAACCTATACTGGAGTTTGACCTCAATTTTCTCAAAGATCAGGTCAACAGCCTGCTCACCCCTGTGGTGCTGGCTAATATGGAAGACGTTAAGTATCTGGAAAAACGCCAGGGTAGCGTCAGCGCCGGCAAAGATGTGATATTTACAGTTCAGGTTTAGATGGCTGGCAAACGGATAACGCTCAAGTGCATTATTTGTCCGAGTGCATTTGAGCTTCTCCAAGGCCACAAAAGCGCATCTGCCCCTTCCAGTACTGATAACCAAGTCTGCAGGCCATGGTAGAGCCACCATGAGACTTATTCAAACCAATCCTGAAGGCTCAACATTGCATCATCTTTCCGCTTATCTCACCTTTTAGTGATTGATTAACCCGAAAATGCTATTTATTGTCTATAAAACTCAGTATGTTAGACATAACAAATTCAAAGGTGGACGCTTGAGCTATTGAACTTGAGCTGAAAAGATTGGAGTCTTTCTCAAATAATACAGAAAAGGTGAACAGGCCATGGGTGAACTGAATGCATTATTCCATAAAGTACTGGGTTGACTCGTCAATGTTAGCTATCGAGTGAATTGCAGCCTGTCTCCCCCATGTCAGAATCCCTTATACCGTAAATTTGCGGGCTCACCTGCAAACTCAGCACAATGGCCAGTACAAAACTTGACCACTAACTATCTGTAAAATTGACAGTTTAGGACTTGAACATGACAACAATCAGTGAAGAATACTATGTTTTATCAAATAACTATTCAAAGGTGAACTTCGTTGTCAATATGGAAGATGATCGAGAGTTTAGCTTGTTGATGGACAAGGAAATATCAACATCTACCCCAGTGAACTTTGAATGCATTAGTTTAAAGAGTTTTGAAAGCATTGCGGCTCCCTTTGATGTATCTGTCAATACAGAGATATTATTTGACTTGGACTTTCTTCCCACTCTATCTGAGTTGGAACTATATCAAACCTCTCTCATTCCCGCTAAAGTTATCAACAAAGACTATATATACCTTCACTGTTACAACATCATAAATATAGAAGAAGAATGTATAGGTTTCGATTTTAGCAAGTTATCCAATATACCGTTAGAGAAGAGGTTAGCCTTTAAACCTTCTTTGGGCGCTATTGTTGTTTTCTTTCACAAATCAATAATGGATAAGCTTAATAGCGTTAAGGAAATGCAATACGTTAAACATAAGAAAGCTTCCGATTGGTCTATAGAATGGGAAATGTCGTGATTCGTAGCAAGTTTACAACTGGCGATATAACGCATCTGGTTTACCACTAACCAAAAAGTGATTGAATTTAAAGCATAATTTTAAAGAATAAGTTGTATAGATACGTTCCTTATCTGAAGGGTTCTCACCCTAAACTGCCCGCTTCAAGTGGTGCTTTCACGACAGCCTAATCAGCTCATTGGTGACAGACTCAGGTTTGGGATCTGAATTCGGGGGAAAGGTCAAAGTCATCCAGTTGACATACAGACATCAGGTTGGTTTTTCTCTTTTGTGGAAAGCCAAACCTCTTCCACTGACCCCGGGGTCACTATGCCTTGGTCACACAAAGCGCCGGCGAGACGTATGAATTGCCCCATCAAGATAGCCCTTTTCATCGGTTTTGCCTTTGTTATACTCGCTGACAATCACGAACTATAAGCAATACAGAGAGACGGACTCGTCATGACAGATAGACTCTATGGGATTAAGAACTGCGACACGGTAAAAAAAGCACGAAAATGGTTGGAGGCCAAGGGCCAGCAAGTGACTTTTGTGGATTTTCGTGAGCAGGAACTATCACAAGACACACTCAAGGCCTGGGTCGAGCGCATCGGCTGGGAGGCGGTGCTGAACAAACGCTCCACCAGTTTCCGTGCGCTGGATGACGCCGATAAGCAGGATATTGATAGTGCCAAGGCGATATCCCTGATGCTGGCCAATCCAACCCTTATCAAACGCCCTGTATTGACCCGAGGTCAAGATGTGATGACCGGTTTTAAAGAAGCCGACTACCAAGCGTGGTTCGGACTATGAGTCAGCAGGTGCTTGAACTTGCCAAGGAGTTGATCTCCAGGGCATCTGTTACCCCTCTGGATGAAGGCTGTCAGGCATTGATGGCCGAGCGACTCGCCAAACTGGGCTTTGCCAACGAGTCCATGGTATTTGAAGATACCACCAATCTCTGGTCTCGCCGCGGTACTGAAGGACCGGTATTTTGTTTTGCCGGCCATACAGATGTGGTACCGCCGGGGGACTTGGCCAATTGGCATACTCCGCCCTTCGAGCCAGTGGTCATCGACGACTATCTTCACGGCCGCGGCGCCGCAGATATGAAAGGCTCGCTGGCGGCCATGGTGGTGGCCACCGAGCGTTTTGTGACCGCCCATCCGAACCATCAAGGCTCTATCGCTTTTCTGATCACCAGCGATGAAGAAGGCCCCTTTATCAACGGCACCACCCGGGTGATAGACACCCTGGAAGCGCGCAATGAAAAGATCACCTGGGCCTTGGTCGGTGAGCCATCCAGTACCCTCAAACTGGGCGATGTGGTCAAAAATGGCCGCCGCGGCAGCCTCACCGGCAATCTCGTCGTCAAGGGTATTCAAGGACATGTGGCCTACCCTCACCTGGCGGATAACCCAGTGCACAAGGCTGCGCCGGCGTTGGCCGAACTTGCCGCCATGCAATGGGACAAAGGCAATGAGTTTTTCCCGCCGACCAGTTTTCAGATAGCCAATATCAACGGTGGCACCGGGGCGTCCAACGTGATCCCGGGTGAGCTTAAGGTAATGTTCAACTTCCGTTACTCCACCGAAGTCACCGCCGAAGAGCTGATTAAGCGGGTCGAGAATATCCTCGATGCCCATGGACTGAATTATGAGCTTGGCTGGATCTTTAATGGCCTGCCATTTTTGACCGGCGATGGCCCGCTGCTTGAAGCGACCCGCCAAGCGATTAAAGAGGTAACAGGCTCAGATACCGACCCGCAAACCTCGGGCGGCACTTCAGATGGGCGCTTTATTGCCCCTACCGGTGCTCAGGTAATAGAGCTGGGTCCGGTGAATGCCACCATTCATAAGGTTAATGAGTGCGTTAAAGTCGCGGATCTCGAGCTGTTGGCCCAGTGTTATCAGCGTATCCTGGAAAAACTGTTGTTGGAGTAAGTGATGGCAAGGGGCGATTTTCTCTACGGCCTTGAGACTGAAGCAGAGCCGCAAAGGACACTGGTTAGTCTAAGCGGCAGTGAAAGCGGTTCAGGCGCTGAAGTTTGGCTGGAAGCCGAGACGGCCAAGGCCTTTCTTGAGATGCAGGCCGCCGCCGAGCAAGATGGCATCGCCCTGGCCATCTGCTCGGGTTATCGCAGCTTTGAGCGTCAACTCGCGATTTGGAATGCCAAAGCCTTAGGGAAGCGTCCTCTACTGGATAAAGACTCACTCCCTGTGGGTGCCATCGGCGCGCTCAGTGATGATGAGTTAGTGGCGCTTATTTTGCTTTGGTCGGCGCTGCCTGGCGCCTCTCGCCACCACTGGGGGACGGACGTGGATCTATTCGACAGCGCCCAAATCAGCAAGCATGAACTCAAGTTAATTAACGCCGAGTATGAACCCCAGGGCCCTTGCTATGAATTGGACCTGTGGCTGGACGAGCGCGCCCTGGATTTTGGCTTCTACCGCCCTTTTCAGGCGGGACTCAGTGGCGTTAGCCCGGAGCGTTGGCATTTGAGTTTCCTGCCAAAGGCCAAAGGGTTTCTCGAGCAGTTTGATAGCGAGCGTCTGCGGCAAATACTCGACCACAGTGACGTCACACTCAAGCAAGGTTTGCTTCGGCGTTTGCCGGAACTGGTCGAGACTTATGTCAGGCACGTTGCCCCCTATCCGGTTGGATTCAAATAAGTACCTTTGAAGTACGTTTGAAAAAGCGAGTTTAAATAAACATCATGCGATTTCGCGCTCAGATCCTAAGCCGGCAAACTTGGGGTATCCTGTGTCCCAAACAATAAATCCGGGATACCTTTCAACAATGACTGACTTCAATCAATATCGGCAGCAAATCGAGCTCAGAGGCGAAATCCTCAGCTATTTGGATATAGGCCAGGGCCCTGTGCTACTGCTCGGCCACAGCTACCTTTGGGACGCCACCATGTGGCAACAGCAACTGCCTGTACTGGCGAAACACTACCGCTGCATAGTGCCGGATCTCTGGGGCCATGGACAGTCAGGCGCGATTCCCGCGCATACCGAGAGCCTGGCGGATATCGCCACCGATATGTTGACCTTGATGGATAAACTCAGCGTCGATGAATTCACTGTCATCGGCTTGTCGGTCGGCGCCATGTGGGGGGCCGAGCTGGTTCTGAAGGCGCCTTCAAGAGTCAAGGCGTTGGTGATGATGGGCAGCTTCCTCGGCTTTGAGCCCGAAGTTACCCGCAACAAATATATGGCCATGTTGGATGGCATCAGCCAATTGGGGCAAATTCCTGCGCCCATGGCCGAGCAGATAGCACCTATGTTTTTTGCCGTAACCACAGCAAGTCTACGGCCGCAACTGCTGAGTGATTTCGCCAGCGCCCTGCAAAGTATTTCACCAGAGCGTATCCCTGATACCGTCGCCATGGGCAAACTGATTTTCAATCGCCGTGACGCCATGGAAGATGCCGATAACTTGACCCTGCCCTGTTTAATCATGTCAGGAGTAGAAGACACGGCGCGCACTGTACTGGAATCCTTTTTAATGGTCGATGCCATAGACGGCGCCGAGATGGTGCAGATACCGGCAGCCGGCCATATTTCTGTGTTGGAACAGGGCGATTTTATCAACCAAGCCCTGCTGACGTTTCTTGAAAAGCATCACTGAAATCCGGCCGCGATGGATAGACCAGCGCGGCTTTATTTTCTGATACACTGCCGGAAATAAACCGGACACTGTGGTGTTCCCATAAGCTATTTTGTGAGCCTGAATGAAAATACTGAAACCGCTTTTTGAAAACAACCGCCGCTGGGCAGCCAGAATAAGCACAGAAAACCCACAGTTTTTCGAGCAACTGGCCAAACAGCAAAACCCCGAATATCTGTGGATAGGTTGTTCCGACAGCCGGGTACCCTCTAACCAGATCATAGATCTAATGCCGGGGGAAGTATTTGTACATCGCAATATCGCCAACATGGTGATCCACACAGATCTCAACTGTTTGTCTGTTCTGCAATATGCGGTCGATGTCCTCAAGGTGAAACATATCATGGTGGTGGGCCACTACGGCTGCGGCGGCGTCAGGGCCGCCATGGGTACCGACAGACTCGGGCTTATCGACAACTGGCTGGGGCATCTCAGGGATATCTACCGCCTGCACCATCAGGAGCTTGAACACCTCAATGACAAGCAGAAGTTTGACCGCCTCTGTGAGCTCAATGTGATTGAGCAGGTCGCCAATGTCACCAGCAGCAACATAGTCCAGGAAGCCTGGGCCAAGGGACAAAATCTGTCGATACACGGCTGGATATATGGAATAGACAATGGGCTTTTGACCGATCTTGACGTCACAGTGGATGGCGGACATCAAAGGGTGGAATGATCCAAACAGACAAGGGGCGCAGCAGCGCCCCTTGCTTTATCGGTGAAATTTTACGCAGTTGGATTTTTTCCGAAAGAAAGCATCGCAGTATGTTGGCCACCCCGTTATAATTCTGCAGTTAACACGGGTGCTCAGTCATCCGGTCACCCGGCGCATTTCGCGTGACAGCCTTATGGCATAAGGCCTTTTCTGGCGTGACCCTCCCAGAGCACAACACTATCTAAGGAGACACCTTCCATGCCCGGTTTTGAATTGTTTGGTCCTGAAGAAAAACAGGAAGTAGCAGACGTCATGGAGAACGGATTCACCTTCCGTTACAACTTTGATGCCATGCGTAATGATCGCTGGAAAACCCGCGATATGGAGCAGCTCTTATGTGACAAGATGAATGTCAAGCATGCTCACCTGCTCTCCAGCGGTACTGCCGCCCTGCAAACCGCGCTGGCCGCCGCCGGTATCGGCGCCGGGGATGAAGTGATTGTTCCTCCTTTCACCTTTGTCGCTTCTGTTGAGGCAGTATTCATGGCCGGCGCCATTCCGGTATTTGCCGAAATCGATGAGACTCTGTGTCTGTCACCAGAAGGAATTGAAGCCGCCATCACTCCACGCACCAAGGCGGTAAACCTGGTACACATGTGCGGTTCCATGGCCAAGATGGACGAAATCAAAGCCATCTGTGAAAAACACAATCTGGTACTGCTGGAAGATGCCTGTCAGGCTATCGGCGGCAGCTACAAAGGTCAGGCACTGGGTACCATAGGTGCTGTAGGTTGTTTCTCTTTCGACTCGGTTAAAACCATCACCTGTGGTGAAGGTGGCGCTGTGATCACCAATGATGAAACCATCTACAACCACGCCCACATGTTCTCTGACCACGGCCATGATCATATAGGTAATGACCGCGGCGCCGAGTCTCACCCTATCATGGGTCTCAACTTCCGTATCAGCGAGATGAACGCCGCCCTGGGTCTGGCTCAGCTGCGCAAACTGGACACCATAGTGGAGATCCAGCGTCGCAACAAAAAGCTTATCAAAGACGCCATGGCCGATATTGAAGAAGTTACTTTCCGCGAAATTCCGGATCCTGAAGGCGACAGCGCCGGTTTCCTCAGCTTTATGCTGCCAACCGAGCAGCGCACTCAGGAAGTCAGCAAGTCGCTGGCTGCCAACGGTGTAGATGGTTGCTTCTACTGGTATGTCAACAACTGGCACTACCTGAAGAACTGGCATCACATTCAGCAGCTCAAGAGCCCTGCTGCCCTGCCGATCACATTAATCGAAGATCGTCCGGATTATACTAAGGTTTCTGTGCCCAAATCTGACGCTATCATGAGCCGGACCATTTCCATGCTAATCAAGCTGTCCTGGACTGAAGAACAGATTGCCGAGCGCATTGCCAACATCAAGAAAGCATTTGCCCAATAACCTAAAGGGAGCTGGTTGCTATGAGTTTCAAGAATTTTAAAGTCGTCCCCAAAATGATCTTTGGTCGCGGTTCTTTTGTCCAACTGGACGAAGTGCTGGCCGCCGAGCGCAAAGAAGCCAACGATTTCGTGGTTTTCGTAGTGGATGACGTTCACAAGGGCAAGCCACTGGAAGGCCGTTTGCCTTTGAAAGAGCAAGATTTCTTGCTGTGGGTCAATGTCGATGACGAGCCAACCACAGAGCAGGTTGACAGCCTTACCGAGCAGGTTCAGGCATTCAACAGCAAACTGCCAGTGAGTGTAGTCGGTCTTGGCGGCGGCGCCACCATGGACCTGGCCAAAGCCGTATCTTTGATGCTGACCAACCCAGGCGGTTCTGCCAAGTATCAGGGCTGGGATCTGATCAAGAACCCTGCGATTCACCATATCGGTATCCCTACCATTTCCGGTACAGGTGCCGAAGCTTCACGTACTGCGGTGCTGTGCGGCCCTGAGCGTAAACTGGGTCTGAACTCTGACTACACAGTATTCGATCAGATCATCATGGACTCCGAGCTGATTGCCGGCGTACCCACAGACCAATGGTTCTACACAGGTATGGACTGCTATATCCACTGTGTTGAGTCTCTGCAAGGTACCTTCCTGAACGAGTTCTCCCGCGCCTACGCCGAGAAGTCCATGGATATGTGCCGTGAAGTCTTCCTGGGCGATCACCCTGAGAAAGACGACAAGCTGATGATGGCCTCCTTCATGGGCGGTATGAGTATCGCCTATAGCCAGGTAGGTGCCTGTCATGCGGTTTCTTACGGTCTGTCTTATATCCTGGGTTATCACCACGGTATTGGTAACTGTATCGCCTTCGACGTACTGGAAGAATTCTACCCTGAAGGGGTTGAAGAGTTTCGCGCCATGATGAAGAAGCACAACATCCAGTTGCCTAAAAACATCTGTAAAGATCTGCCGGACGAAACCATTGCCGCCATGGTTAAAGTCACCAAGAGCATGGGTCCTTTGTGGGCCAACGTCTATGGTGACAGCTGGCAGGAAAAAGTCACAGATGAGATGCTGACCAAGCTGTTCCGTCGTATCTAAGCCGGTAAATGACTGCTATGATTAGGGCTCTTTATGAGCCCTTTCTTCTTGAATACTAGGAAAATTGAATGAAAGTCACCCTGTTGATCCCTGCACGCTATGGTTCCAGCCGTTTTCCCGGCAAACCTCTGGCACCGATTAACGGTAAACCTATGATCCAGCACGTTTATGAGCGCGCCGGACTGGCCAAAGGGTTGGATAACATCTATGTGGCAACCGATGATGTACGCATCAAGGACGCTGTAGAGGCCTTTGGCGGCAATGTTGTGATGACCGGCGCCGAAGCGGCCTCCGGCACCGACAGGATTAACGATGCCATTACCCAATTGGGGTTGGCGGATGACGATCTGGTGATCAACCTG
Organism: Shewanella sp. VK101; assembly: GCF_056497865.1. Lineage (NCBI taxonomy): Bacteria > Pseudomonadati > Pseudomonadota > Gammaproteobacteria > Alteromonadales > Shewanellaceae > Shewanella > Shewanella sp. VK101. The sequence goes on along the minus strand of NZ_CM151402.1, from coordinate 2,177,775 downwards.
CAAGGGGATCAACCCCTGATCGATCCCATCTCCATAGAGCAGATCATCAGTCTGTTCCAGCGTCATCCCGGTGAGTTTGAAATGGCCACCCTCGGCTATCAGATCACCGAAGAGGAAGAGCTGGACGATCCCAAGCATGTGAAGATGGTGTTCGACAACGAATTCTATGCGCTTTATTTCTCCCGCGCCCGGATCCCATTCGGCCGTGATGTCAGCGACTACCCTGTCTATAAGCATCTTGGGGTTTATGCCTACACCCGTCGTTTTGTCGAGACCTTTGCCAAGCTGCCTTTGGGCAGACTGGAAGATCTGGAAAAACTGGAGCAACTGCGGGCCCTGGAATATGGTCACAAGATCAAGGTCGCCATCAGCGCATTTGACTCGCCAGAGGTAGATACACCTGAAGATATCCGCCGCTGTGAACAGCGCCTGGCCGTAGACTGAAGCAGGTAGCAAGAGATGGAAATGTCATCTTTGGAAGTCTGGTTGATCATCATTTTGGTGATAGGCGTTATTGCCAGCAACCTGGCAGTGCTCAAGTACAGTGCCAAGTTCAAAATGCCGCAATTTGGCCAGCACAGTAAAGACAAGCAGATAAAGCGTAAGGGTGAAGCCGCTGGCAACACGGATAAAGCCCCGAGCTCCCAGGCTGATGGAAAACATCAGGACAAAAACAAAGACTGACACAAAAAAGGCGCCATTGGCGCCTTTTCCATATCCATCTCTACTTAAACCTAGACTTGAACAGGGCTTAGGCTCAATAAAACTGCACATCGGAAACCCGGGTCAACCGGACACCATCAACCACCATCTGCCAGTCGCTTCCGACCCTGTGTGGCGGCTCTGACACTTCAAAACGACTGGAGATAAAACCGATCCCCACTTCAAAGTCGTTACCATCAAATTTCTGGATACCACCACTGATCGAGGTGCGGCTGTTGCCATCATAACGCTGATACTCCACAGAGCCATCGTGCTGAATAAGCAGATACATGTCAGCACTCTGCCACTCTCCGGCATACTCGGCCTTGTCCAGCGGCAAGGGCTGGCCGCAACCACCAAGGAGCCAGGCAAAAGCCAAAACCAGCATATATTTGAGACCGGAACATAGCCCGCTCAGTTTGCTGGCTTTAGATGAGTAAACAGATGAAGGAATTACCGCTGAGTCGTACATGACAAAACTCCTTTTAATCAGATCCTGAAACGATTAGTGACGAAAGCCGCTGGCGAAAAAGGTGTTTCCACAGGCAGGGCAAGACATTTTAATGGGTAACGGCTGAAATCCAAGTAAAACCATGATGCAGAGTCCAACTGGTACTGCTAACCAGTTGCCGGCAAAATGAGAAATGATCTTGGCTTCAGTGATATGGTCGGTTTGGGGCTGAAACGAACATGCCTGACAATGACAGGCGTTGTAATGCTTGATGATGCGCTCAAGTCTCACAAAAGGCTCCTCCCTGAGTCATACGGCTTATTTATCGGCAGCCGTTGCAGCAGCAACAGAACTGATCAATAAAAACCAATAGCCTACACTTTCCAAATCAAGCTACCCTAAAGCCAATAACAGTGCAAGCCAGCCTAAAGGACTAAAATTGTTGATTTTGTTGCCTATAAAAACACCGGAGCAAAGAAAAGGCTACCTCGGGTAGCCTTATTCATTCACTGCCTGATGCTCACAACGCTGCGATGGCTTCCTGGCATAGCCTGGTGATCCTGGCCCAGTCGCCCTGCTCCATCGCTTCCACCGGGGCAATCCAGCTGCCACCGATACAATCGACATTCCCCAGCGCCAGGTAGTCTTTATAGCTGCTCGGGGTGATCCCGCCGGTTGGGCAGAAACGGACATCGGCCAGTGGACCACTGAAAGCCTTGAGCGCATTGACCCCGCCTGAAGCCTCTGCCGGGAAGAACTTGAAGTGGGTATAGCCCAGACCCAGTCCCACCATGACTTCGGAGATACTGGCCACCCCAGGAATAAGCGGGATCTTACCGGCTTTACCCGCCTTGAGCAGTTCCACAGTCGCCCCCGGGGTGATGGCAAACTGAGCGCCGGCCTCTGCTGCCTGCGCCAATTGCGCTTCATTCAGTATGGTGCCGGCGCCGACCAAGGCTTCCGGTACCTCGGCAGCTATCCGCCCTATGGCCTCGAGGGCACAATCGGTACGCAGCGTCACTTCCAGTACCCGAATACCACCGGCAACCAAGGCCTTGGCCAGGGGCACCGCATGTTCAATCTTGTTGATAACCATTACCGGAATGATCGGGCTCAGTTTAAATATGTCCTGAGGTTGCAAGGACCAGTTATTCTCAAGCATGTACTTTATTCCTTAATGATTAGTAATAGTCATCTATGGCACTGGTACTGCGAGCACCGGTTTCAGGGCTGCTGAGATTGGCGCGCAGCGCACTGAACAACTCACGGCCCATACCGTAACGCACACTTCTCAATTCCACTTTATCGGCACTTCTTGCGGCCAGTTGCTGCTCATCGACCAGCAGACTGAGTTCGCCTTTTTCGGCATCGACCCGCACCAAATCACCGCTGTGCACCTTGGCTATCATACCGCCATCGAGCGCTTCCGGCGTCAGGTGAATGGCTGCGGGCACCTTGCCTGAGGCTCCTGACATGCGGCCATCGGTCACCAGGGCAACTTTAAAGCCCCTGTCCTGCAAAGTCCCGAGAATAGGCGTCAGCTTATGCAGCTCAGGCATGCCGTTGGCCTTGGGGCCTTGCCCCTTGACCACCACCACGCAGTCCTTATCCAGCTGACCACTGGTAAAGAGCTCATTGAGTTGATTCTGATCGTCGATAACCACAGCCGGTGCTTCCACCACTCTGTGTTGCTCCTGCACCGCAGAAACCTTGATAACCGCCCGGCCCAGATTGCCCTTGAGCAGCTTAAGACCACCGTTGCTCTGAAACGGCTTGACCACTGAAGTCAGCACTTCGCTGTCCAGACTTTCGGTCGGGCCATCCACCCAGCTGAGCTCGCCATTGAGCAACTTGGGCTCTTTGGTGTAACGCTCAAGACCAAAGCCGGCCACTGTGTTGACGTCTTGATGCAGTAAACCGGCATCCAGCAACTGCCGCACCAGATAAGCCATCCCACCGGCGGCATGGAAATGGTTGATGTCGGCATGGCCGTTGGGATAAACCCTGGCCAGCAGCGGCACTACATCCGACAGTTCGGAGAAATCGTCCCAGTTGACTATGATGCCGGCCGCACGGGCCGCCGCCACTATATGCATGGTGAGATTGGTCGAACCACCGGTGGCCAGCAGAGCCACTATGCCGTTGACTATCGACTTTTCACAAACCAGTTCGCCTATGGGGCTGTATTGGCTGCCAAGTTCGGTCAGACGGCACACCTGTTTGGCGGCCGCTTTATTGAGCGCCTCACGCAAAGGGTCGTCCGGATTAACAAATGAGGAGCCGGGTAACTGCAGCCCCATGACTTCCAGCATCAACTGGTTGCTGTTGGCCGTACCGTAGAAGGTACAGGTTCCCGCGCTGTGATAGGACTTGGACTCGGCTTCGAGCAAGGCGGCTCTATCGACCTTTCCTTCAGCAAACTGTTGGCGAATACGGGCTTTTTCCTTGTTGGGGATCCCGGACTTCATCGGTCCCGCCGGCACAAACAGCATGGGCAGATGACCAAAACTCAGGGCGCCAATCAGTAGCCCAGGGACTATCTTGTCACAAATACCCAGCAGTAAGGCACCATCAAACATATTGTGGGACAGGCCAACAGCGGTAGCCATGGCAATCACTTCACGGCTCAGCAGGCTGAGCTCCATTCCGGGTTGGCCCTGGGTAACACCGTCACACATGGCCGGTACACCGCCTGCCACCTGAGCAACGCTGCCCACTTCATTGCAGGCCTGTTTCAGCAATTCGGGATAGTGTTCATAGGGTTGGTGCGCCGAAAGCATGTCATTGAATGCTGTTACTATGCCTATGTTGGCCTTGGTCAGCTGGCGCAGGCTGTCTTTATCGGCCGGCTGACAAGCGGCAAACCCATGGGCCAGATTGCCGCAGCTCAAGCTGCTGCGGTGCACGCCCTTGGCTCTGGCTTCGGCCAATGCCGCCAGGTACTTACCCCTGTGCTCTTGGCTGCGGGCAATAATCCTGTCTGTTACGGCTTGAACTCTTGGGTGCATCTTGCCTCCTTAAGCGCTCCAGAACACATCGACCGGGGTCTTGCGCTGCGCCAACACGGCGCGGATCGGCATTTCCCTGGGATCGTCACTCTCGAGAGCTTGGTGATATACGGAAAGTTTGGTTTCACCGACCAGATGCAGATAGATCTGGCGGCTGCCGAGCACGGCTTTACGGCTCAGGCTGATCCTGGCGTGAGGCGCATTGCCCGGATGCACGGCACACAGCAGTGCATCGGTTTCCAGCGCCTCGGTCAGTTGCGCTTCGGGGGCGCAGGGAAACCAGGAGCAGGTATGACCATCATTGCCCATTCCCAGCACTACCACATCGAAAGGCCGTGGGAAGTTGGCCAACTGCTCTGTGGCCATACTCAAACCCGCTTCCGGGCTGGCAAACATATTCTTCAGGCCACGAAACTTGGCGCTGGCGGCGCGATTTTGCAGTAGATGCTCGCGCACCAGCCGCTCGTTGGAGTCCTTGTCTTCGGCATCCACCCAGCGCTCGTCGGCGAGCGTAATGTAAACATCACTCCAGTCGATCATCTTGTGGCTGAGCTCGGCAAACAGTTTCAGCGGCGTCGAACCACCGGAAACCACCAGGCTGGCCTTGCCGCGGCTATCTATCGCGTTTTGCAGCGCGCCGGCAATACGCTCGGCCAACTGGGCTTCCAGCGCAGTTGGGTTATCGAACGATTTGAATACGGTTTCTTTAATCATGCTGTCTCCTTATTCATCCCAGGAGCGGCCGTCTTTGGTGATCAAGGCCACTGAGGCCACAGGCCCCCAGGTACCGGCAGGATAAGGCTTGGGCTTTTCGTTGCTCATCTCCCAGGATTGAATAATGCCATCTACCCAGGTCCAGGCCTGCTCCACTTCGTCGCGGCGCACAAACAATGCCTGATTACCCAGCATGGCTTCGAGCAACAAACGTTCATAAGCATCGGCGATACGTTCGTTCTTGAAGGTGTCGGAGAAGCTCAAATCCAGCTTGGTGGTTTGCAATCGCTGTTTCTGCTCAAGCCCGGGCACCTTGTTCATCATCTGGATCTCTACCCCTTCATGCGGTTGCAGACGAATGGTCAGCTTATTGGGCGGCAGATTACGATGGCTTGAACGATACAGGTTATGGGGTGGATTCTTGAAATAGATGACAATTTCAGAACTCTTGAACGGCATACGTTTACCGCTGCGCAGATAGAAAGGCACCCCGGCCCAGCGCCAGTTGTCGATATCGACACGCAAGGCGACAAAGGTCTCTGTGTTGGAATCCACGTTGGCGCCCTCTTCCTCCAGATAACCGGGAACCGGCGATCCTTTGAGGAACCCGGCCGAATACTGGCCGCGCACAGTGTTTTCAAATACATTGTCCTGATTGATGGGACGCAGCGACTTGAGCACCTTCACCTTCTCATCGCGAATGCTATCGGCATCCAGGTTCACAGGTGGGTCCATAGCAATCAAGGTGAGCACCTGCAACAGGTGGTTCTGGATCATGTCTCGCATCTGGCCGGCTTTGTCGAAATAGCCCCAGCGCCCTTCAATGCCCACCTCTTCGGCCACTGTGATCTGTACATGATCTATGGTGCGGTTATCCCACTTGGAGGCAAACAGTGAATTGGCAAAACGCAAAGCAATCAAGTTCTGTACTGTTTCTTTACCCAGATAATGGTCGATACGATAGACCTGACTCTCACTGAAGTAGGCAGAAACCTGGTCATTGATCACTCTTGATGACTGCAGATCTGAGCCTATGGGCTTTTCCAGCACCACTCGGGTATCGGGATGGATCAGTTGTTGTTCATGCAGGCAACGGCAGATATCACCGAAGATGGCTGGAGGCGTCGCAAAATAGTTGACCATCACCCGCTTGGCAGGCTCGAGCAGTTGGTGGAAGGCTTTGTATCCTTCAGATTCGGTAAAATTGGTGCCGACATAATGGCAACGTTCGAGGAAGCGGGAAAGCGTGGTGTCGCACAGGGGTTCTTTAACAAAGGTGCTCAGGGCTGTTTTAACCAGTTCGCGAAAATCTTCGGCAGAGAATTCGTCTTTGGCAACACCTATGACCTTAGTGTCCCGATTGAGCAGGCCAGCCTTATCCAGCTGGTAGAGCGAAGGCAACAATTTGCGCCTTGCCAAGTCGCCCTTGGTACCAAAGAGTACAAAATCACAAGCTTTGGCCTCTGATGTTGTTTTGCCCATTGCTTAATGCTCTCCTTTTGTCGGTGGTGGTTCCGCTATGCGATGAAGAATTCCACACTTTTGTTGTAATATAACAACAGTATTTATTAAATGCATCTATAATTTGCAAATAAAGCCATGAGGCCAGTCTAGGCAGGTTTGGCAATAATCTGGTATGCTTTTCTTGCTTAAAACCTTCTTATCTCGGAAGTTAGCCTGTTTTCATTCCGGTATATACAGGACTTACGTCAAGATTGGTTTGCACCCTACTTTGTAGTGCTCATGCCTCAAAGAAATAATAAAATTACATAATTTCAACCCAGCGGACGTACGCGTATGAATACCCTAGAAAAGGTTCAAAAAAACCTCCCCCATTTCAGCAAGTCAGAACGCAAAGTAGCCGAAGTTATCCTGGCATCTCCCCAGACAGCTATTCACTCAAGCATAGCAACTCTGGCCAAGATGGCGGATGTCAGCGAGCCTACAGTCAACCGCTTCTGTCGTCGTTTGGATACCAAAGGTTTCCCGGATTTTAAATTACATCTGGCCCAAAGTCTCGCGAATGGTACCCCTTACGTCAGTCGTCACGTTGAGGAAGATGATACACCCGAGTCTTACACCACCAAGATCTTCGAATCTTCCATGGCTTCTCTGGATACAGCACGCCAGAGCATAGATACCACGGCTATCAACAAGGCGGTAGACATACTGACTCAAGCGAAAAAGATCTCATTCTTCGGTCTTGGCGCCTCGGCCTCAGTAGCACACGATGCCCAGAACAAGTTCTTCCGCTTTAATGTACCGGTTTTATGTTTCGATGATGTGTTGATGCAACGCATGAGCTGTATCAATAGTGATGAAGGCGATGTAGTGGTGCTGATTTCCCACACTGGCCGCACCAAGTCTTTGATCGATATAGCAAGATTGGCCAGAGAAAACGGCGCTGCTGTGATTGGTATAACAGCGCGCCACTCGCCGCTGTCGCAGGAATGTACCCTGCCGGTTACCATGGAGGTGCCGGAGGACACTGATATGTATCTGCCTATGGCATCACGTTTAGCTCAGTTGGTGATTATTGATGTGCTGGCGACCGGATTCACGCTACGTCGGGGCCCACGCTTCAGGGAAAGTCTCAAGCGGGTCAAAGAGGTATTGAAAGAATCCCGCATCGATAAGAGCGAGCCGCTGTAATCCCCTTTCCCGTAAGCTCCAGGGCAGTTACCAAAATTGGCAACTGCCCATGCCCCGCCTAAAATTAGCCGTAACTCACAAAAATAAAACTTTGAGTTAGATCATTTTGTCTGTAAGTTTCCTACATATTGAGCTGATGTCTGTTAATATAGCGTAAGATTTTTTTAAAACTTAAACGGAGTATATTATGTTCCGCAGAACCAAGATCGTTACCACGCTGGGCCCAGCCACAGATCGTGATGATAACCTGCGTCGTATCATAGCAGCAGGTGCCAACGTTGTTCGCCTCAACTTCTCCCACGGTTCCCCCGAAGATCACCTCAAACGCGCCAGCCAGGCACGCAGTATTGCGAAAGAGCTTGGTGTACACGTTGCCATCCTTGGCGATCTCCAGGGTCCGAAAATCCGTGTTTCCACCTTCAAGGACAATAAGAAAGTCCAACTCAAGCTCGGCCAGCCATTCATTCTGGATGCCGAACTGGGTAAAGGCGAAGGCGATGAAACTCAGGTGGGTATCGATTACAAGGAACTGCCGGACGATGTGGTTGTCGGTGATATCCTGATGCTGGACGATGGCCGGGTACAACTGAAAGTCGAAAAGGTAGAAGGCCGTAAGGTACATACCAGCGTGACAGTTGCCGGTCCCCTGTCCAACAACAAGGGGATCAACAAGAAAGGCGGCGGTCTGTCTGCCGCTGCGCTGACAGATAAAGACAAGCAGGACATTGTCACTGCGGCACAAATTCAGGTGGACTACCTGGCGGTATCCTTCCCCCGCAGCGGCGCCGATCTTAACTATGCCCGCGAACTGGCGCAAAAGGCCGGCAGCAATGCCCTGATAGTATCCAAGGTAGAGCGCGCCGAAGCCGTGGCTTCCGATGAAGCGATGGACGATGTGATCCTCGCCTCCGATGCCGTCATGGTTGCCCGCGGTGACCTGGGGGTTGAAATCGGCGATCCGGCTCTGGTTGCCGTGCAGAAGAAACTGATCAGCCGCTCGCGTCAGCTCAACAAGGTGGTGATCACCGCGACCCAGATGATGGAGTCTATGATCAGCAGCCCTATGCCTACCCGCGCCGAAGTCATGGACGTAGCCAACGCCGTACTCGATGGTACAGACGCAGTGATGCTCTCTGCCGAGACCGCTGCCGGGGATTATCCGGAAGAAACGGTTCAGGCCATGGCCAGGGTTTGTCTCGGCGCCGAAGCACATCCCAGTGTGCGGGTATCCAAGCACCGTCTGGATGAAAGCTTCAGCTCCATAGAAGAAACCATAGCACTGTCTACCATGTATGCCGCCAACCATATGCAGGGTGTGAAGGCGATTATCGCCCTGACCGAATCCGGTGCAACGCCCAAGTTGATGTCACGGATAAGCTCGGCGCTGCCTATCTTCGCCCTCGCCCGTCATCAACCTACTTTGGCCAAGATGGCGCTCTATCGTGGTGTCTATCCGGTTGAGTTTGACTCCACCGTTTATGCCGCCGATGAGCTGGCGAAAAAGGCCCTTGAAAGCCTCAAGGCCAAGGGGTATCTGGAGAGTGGTGACATGGTGCTCATGACCAAGGGTGATGCCATGGAAACCGTAGGTGGCACCAACACCTGTAAGGTGTTGATCGTAGCCTAATGGCTTGCCAATAGCGCTAAGCTGATAACAAAACAGAAAAGGTACGCCGAGGCGTACCTTTTTTATTTCTGCTGCTTTTGTTCTGTTTCAGGCTTGGTGATTTTGTTTACATCAGAGCTAAGCCCGCCCGGGACAGGCTTACCAAACTGAAATTCACATACCAATCAATCTCAATTACAGAGTTTCAAAGTCATCGACATTGATTGCCGCTAACCGCAGCTTATCGGCCTCAAGCAACTGCTCATACTCGGCTTTACTGATAACCTCAACGTCCAATGCCGCCTGATACAGAGATAAAGGGGCCAGTTTGGCAGGCAAACGGCCATCTTTTTGTGCCTTTCTCAGTTTGCCGTGCAGTTCACGGCACTGATATTGAGCCTTGAATGCCGCTTCCACCTCGGCAATACCACTGGTGTCGCCGTCAAACTCAGGACAGAGGAAGGTCAGCCTGTCACGGGCCGGACCAGGTTTAAGCATGCTCTTGACCAGCTCAATGGACTGACTGTCTTTCGGGCCGTTGAAGTGGTTCCCCAGTGGGAATACCAGCACACGCATGACCCAGGCAACCGGACGATTGGGGAAGTTGGCTATCGCCTGCTCAAGCGCCTTGGCAGCCAGTTGCAATCGGGTATCCATCACATGTTTGACTATCGGCAGATCGTCAAACTGGCGGCCATTGTCTTCAAACAGTTTCAATGTGGCCGAGCCCAGATACAGCTGACTGAGCACATCACCGAGTCTGGCCGAAATCATCTCCTTGCGCTTGAGATCGCCGCCCAAGATAAGCATCGACAAGTCAGTCACCAGCGCCAGCGCCTTGGACAGACGGGCCATCTGCTTGTAATAGTCGCGAGTATCGCCACTTACGGGTGAGCGCTCAAAATAGCTACGGCTGAGAGCGTTGCCCAATGAGCCGAAGGCATTACGCAGCGCATAACCTATGTGGCCCATCAGCAAGGAGTCGAAACGCTCCAGTGCTTCACTGTTGTCTTCCATGCCGGCAGCTTCCATCTCGGCCAGCACATAAGGATGACAGCGGGTCGCGCCCTGACCGAAGATCATCAAACTACGGGTCAGGATGTTGGCCCCTTCCACTGTGATGGAGATAGGGTTGGCCATATAGCCATGAGCCAGATAGTTTTTTGGCCCCATCTGAATACCCTTGCCGGACTGAATATCCATGGCATCGTTCATCACCTGACGGCCAAGCTCTGTCATGTGATATTTTGCAATCGCGGTAACCACAGATGGTTTAACCTTGAGATCTATGCCTGTGGTTGTCAGACGACGGGCCGCTTCCAGCTGATAGGTGTTGGCGATGATCCTTGCCAGCGCTTCCTGAACCCCTTCAAACTGGCCTATAGCCATGCCGAACTGTTTACGCACGTAGCTGTAAGCGGTTGTCGTCTTGGTCGCCATATGCCCTGACGCCGTCGCCAGCGCCGGCAGTGAAATACCACGCCCGGCAGAGAGGCACTCCACCAGCATACGCCAGCCGCGACCGGCGTATTGCGGGCCACCTATGATCCAATCCAGCGGAATAAACACCTCTTCCCCTTGAGTGGTACCATTCATAAAGGCCATATTGAGCGGATTGTGACGGCGGCCAATTTTCACGCCGGGATGATCGGTTGGGATCAGGGCGCAGGTGATCCCCAAGTTAACCTTGTCCCCCAACAGCCCGTCTGGGTCACGCATCTGAAATGCCAGCCCCAGCACAGTGGCCACAGGTGCCAGCGTGATGTAACGCTTGTTCCAGCTCAGCTTCAGCCCCAGAGTTTCCTCGCCCTGGAACTCACCGCGGCAGACTATCCCTTCATCGGGAATGGCTCCTGCATCTGAGCCGGCTTCGGGGCCTGTCAGGGCGAAACAAGGGATCTCTTCCCCTTTGGCCAAGGCCGGTAACCAGTGCTCTTTCTGCTCCTTGGTACCATAGTGAGTCAGCAGCTCACCCGGACCGAGTGAGTTGGGTACCATCACAGTCACGGCGGCGCTGACACTGCGGCTCGCCAACTTACTGACTATGGTGGAGTTGGCATAGGCAGAAAACTCACGGCCACCGTATTTTTTGGGGATGATCAGCGCAAAGAAGCCTTCTTTCTTGAAGTACTCCCACAGCTCAGGCGGTAAGTCCTTGCGGTTGTTGACTATGTCATAGTCATCAATCATCTTTAGCGCCGTCATCACCTGATGGTCGATAAAGTCTTTCTCTTCGGCGCTCAGTGCCGGCTTGCCATAGGCGTGCAGGCTTTCCCAGTTGGGTTTACCACGAAACAGCTCGGCTTCCCACCAGACATCACCGGCCTCCATCGCTTCACGCTCTGTATCAGAAAGCGGCGGTAACACCTTACGAAAGAAGGCCAATACCGGCCGTGTCACGAACTGCAGGCGTATATTGCGCACGAAGAACAGCGCTATCAGGGCAACAATTATTAGAAGGATAATACTCATAACCAGACCTTTATTCTGCTTGAGAAACCAGCGGCACAGCCACACCGGCAGCCATGTAGGGGATCACCTTGCGGATGACCGCCTCTATATCATTATGTTCACCAAAGTCGGCTTCGGCTATCTCGTTGAGCGCATCGGCCGATGCCATGGTGAAAACTATAGTTCCCAGGGTAAAGTGCAAGCGCCAGAACATCTCTGCCGGTGGAATGTGAGGTGCACTGCCGGACACAGCCTGAACAAACTGATCCAGATGCTCACCATAGTGGGTGGTAATAAACCAGCGCAAGTGCCCCTGACTTTCGATGTAGCCGCGACCGAGCAGTTGCAGGAAGATACTGGTTCCTTCGTTGCGGACTTTGTTGAGTTCCAGCAGCGGCCCCACCAGGGAGGAAAAAATGGCATCCAAAGAAGCCTGTTTATCCTGGCCGATAAGCTCATTGATGGCGTTGGACGCCGACGGCATAAACACGTCCAGGTAACGTGCCAAAACCGCCCGAATGAGCTCTTTTTTGGAACCAAAATGGTAGTTTACAGATGCAAGATTCACTTCTGCTTTGCTGGTGATAAGCCTGAGGGAGGTTTCTGAAAACCCCCGTTCGGCAAACAGCTTCTCCGCGGCATCGAGAATTCTTGTCTTGGTATCAGATCGACTTGCCATTCCGTGACCTTAGTTAATTTAAAACACTCGTTTAAATTAAACATTGGTTACACTTATGTCAAACTAAATCTCGGCCTCTTGCAAGGCCTGCAAACCGCCGTTAAAAACAGCTCAGCGAAAGCCTGCTCCTTTGTGGTTGGTCTCGCGGGATTCAAGCCGTTTGGCTTCTGATTTAGGCAACATCACATAGAGGGCCCCATAGCCGCCATGTTCGCGCTGAGCGCTGTGAAACGCTTGCACTTCATCCATCTGCGACAACCAGAAGTTGACACAGGACTTGATAAGCCCAGGAAACGGCTTACGATTCTGCCCTTTGCCATGGATCACCAGCACGCAGCGGTGGCCCAAAGCCACCTGAGCTTGAATGAAACCGAGCAGATAATCTCTGGCTTGGCGCACCGACATGGCATGAATATCCAGCTCGGCGGCTATCTTGTATTTGCCGAGACGTAAATTCTTGAATACCGCCTCCTGGATCCCCTGCTGCTTGTAGCTGAGCATATCATCGGGTTTCACTCTGGGGATCAGCGCTAAATCCAAGGTCAGGCGCTGCAGGTACTCATGGGCCTCGGCGGCGGCTTTGCGTGCCTGTTTTGACTCGCTGGAAAGAGGTTTCGCTCTGGTCTGGGCCTGGGTTTGTTGCTTGAGCGGCACCACATCGGCCATTTCTTGCATAAAAAGTGTCAGATCATCTGCTTTCATGATGCGACTCCTCCAACTTATGACGAGGTTTACACACTTTGTAAAGAAATCAATCTTCTGTTACCAAGGGGCTTCTATTATAGTGAGGTCAGATGAGCCTGCTTAGATGATTTTAATGAAATTCCTGACCCTATTGTTCTTTTGCCTGATTTCTGTGCTTCAGCCCCTCAAGGCCGCCGAATTGCAGGATAAAGACCAAGCAGCCCTTAATCGTGTCTATGTCATGTTCAACCGGGCATTTAATGAACTCGACTCAGCTCCTTTGGAGGATATATACGCCGAGGATGCCACTTATATTCCTGAACAGCAAAGCCTTGCCATAGTTCAGGGGCGTGAAAACGTACTCAAACTGTATCAAAAGTTCTTTGACCGAATTCGCCATAAACAAGCCAGGATAGATGTGGATTTTAGGGTTGTTCAGCGTCAGGCACACGGAAAGAGCGCCACTGACATAGGCTATTATCTGGTGCGTTTTCACCCGCCAAAAGATACTGAAGAACCCATGAGCGAGTTTGCCGGTAAAATCGTTATCGTCAGCCACAAAGATAAAAAAGGTAACTGGTTAGTGGATGTTGATACCAGCAACCGCGCCGAGCCTGAGCATTATTTCAACGCCAAACCCCAACCTAACCTGTATTATGGCGAGCAGTTTGCCCCCGTGCCCCCTGCCAGCGATCTCCCACCCAGTGTTGAAATTGAAATCGTTCATGCCAAGTAATTGGCAGTACTTGAGCGTGTGCCCTACGGATATAAGAGCGCTATCGTTTTTGCTGCAATTACAATGACGGATTACCTTGTTCACTTCTCTTGCTGAAGTTCACGACAAATAAAAGGAATTATGAGTCAGATGACGCCATCCTAAGGAAGGTGCAAATAAGTCCTCTTGGCACTCTGGCTTGCACAGCAATTGGCGTTCAAGGCATCTGACTGAAGGCATGTCGGGGCATGTCGAAGTCGGATAACGCAGAGAGCCGGTTGCTGTGAAAGCCCCGAAGGGCGTGGCTTACAGACCTGTCTGCTGTGTTGTGTTTCTTGCAAAGGACTAAGGCCATTTGCTGCAAACCACGCCTTGCATCCAGGCCTGTAAGCCAACGCAGAGCACACATGGGACTTGTTCGCACCTTCCCTGCCTTATTGAACGATTGTAAATGGTTCGATCGCACCTTTACCGGCAAATACACTAACCTGGATTTGGTAAGCGAAATCACTTTGCCCATCTCTTTGAGCTTTTTCACTTTGCCCTGGAGAAAAGAGCTGCCGCTGCTTTTGAGCCTAGTTCCCGTTATTGTGCTGGCCACTCTGCTGGCACCTTTTATGGGAAAGGTTCAGTTGCTGTTGCTCCCTGCCTGTCAGGGCGGGATCCCACTTTAAATTGAACTTTTACGGTTGGTCATGATCTGATCTGCCTTGCCCTTAATCCACAGATGACCATGACCCTTTTGAAACAACTAGAACAGATTACCGATCCCCGTAAGGACATCAATCTAAAGCATAATTTAGTGGATGTGGTGTTCCTGACACTCAGTGCTATCCTCAGCGGTGCGACTGGGTGGAAGTCTATTCAGGAATTCGGAGAAGAACAGCTAGATTGGCTCCGTCTGTACCGAAAATTCGAAAATGGCATCCCTAAAAGGCATTGTATCAGTAATATAATCAAAGCATTGGACAGCGAACTGCTCCTTCAAGCCATATTTGGCTGGATCAATGAGCAACGGCAAACGGAAGGGAAAACCGTTATCGCGCTGGATGGAAAAACCCTGCGCGGGGCGTGGAGTGAGGATGCTAAGAATGCACTCCATGTTGTCAGCGCATTTGATGTCGGCAACGGCATTACACTTTACCAAGACAGTTCACATTCTAAAGGGAAAGAAGCTGAAGTCGCCCGCAACATGATTGATGCTATGGCACTGGATAATGCCGTTCTGACGCTGGATGCACTGCATTGTCAGGTGTCTACCATGAACAAAATTAAACAGGGGAACGGTGATTTCATTATTCAGCTCAAGTCGAACCAGCCGGGATTATTTGAAGCAGTCAAAACCAGCTTCAGTAAAGCGTATGAGCAGCCAGAACTGGCTATATTTGAGCAGTTCAACATGGGTCATGGCCGCAGGGAGCGCCGAACAGTCATGCAGATAGAAGCAGAATTATCAGCGGAACTTAAGAAAAAGTGGCCGCACATCACCTCATTTATCGAAGTTGCCAGTGAACGGACAGTCGATGGAATAACATCATGTTCTTCACGCTGGTATGTCAGTTCCTTACCGCTCAATGCCGAAGAGGCCGCGAGGACTATTCGAGAGCATTGGGGGGTAGAAAATCAGCTCCATTGGGTGCTGGATGTGGTCTTCCGCGAAGATGCGCTGAAGGTAACGGATCCTGATGGCGCAAAGCATCTCGCCCTATTTAACCGAGCGGCTCTGAGTGCGATAAGGCAGCACCAAGGCAAAAAAGACAGTCTGGCAGGTAAGCGCCGCCGTGCTGGTTGGAGTCCTACATTTCGCTCAGAGTTGTTATTTGGTTAAGATATAAACAAAGTGGAATCCCGCCCTGCCCTGCCTGTAGCGTCATCTGGTTTTTGATATATATCCAGGTACGCAAAGGCCGGATACTGACTCAGTTAGGCGTGAAAAGCAGTGCCAAAGACGAGCGGCAGATAAGGATAAACCAAACCCGTATTCTCCTGCCTCAATATCTCACGGGAGCAACGACCGCTGTCGCCAAAGAGGATATCGCGAGTCTGGTGTTCCACTGGGTGGGCTATCATGACAATCATCAGCTTGAGCGCAAGCGAGCTCACGCCTTGACAGTTAAGCTGAAAAACGGCCGGGAGTACCGGCTCTCGGGTACGGCCTATCCCTTACGAAGCCTGCTTTATCTGGCCATTTTCTTTGACTACCCGCTGCAGCTGATAGAAGCCTCGCCCGCCAAAGAACGCCTTATCCAATTTGCCATAGGGCTTGCGTTCAGTGTTTTGATGCTCAATCTGGTAATGATTTTCATCATCCACTAACCAAAGCTTCCAAGGCCTGGCAATATAGCCGCTTTTCAATGCAAGGCTGCCGTCAAAGCGCTATTATGAGCGCAACTCAAGCCGGGATGCCGGCGCCTTATTACCATTCACGATTGAAACAGAGATTGAAACAGAAAATCCCGATGCCAACCAATACCCTTTGCCCTTGCCACTCCAAGCTCCCCTACTGCGAATGCTGTCAGCCGCTGCACACTAAGCAGCACACAGCAGCTACTCCAGAGCAGTTGATGCGCTCCCGCTATGCCGCCTTTGTCAAACAGGAGTTTGACTATCTTATCGATACCCATCACCAGGACTATCGACAGGGACTCACGACGCAAATCCTGGCCCAAATGCCAAAGACCCAGTGGCTGGGACTGCAGATTGTCGAGCGGGAACCTTTGACTCCGGGACAAACCCAGGCCAGAGTCACTTTCAAGGCCTGGTATTTGGCCGATGGCCAGTTGGACGCTATTTTTGAAGAATCGAAATTTATACTTGAGGCCGGCCACTGGTTTTACACCGAGGGCAAGCAGTTCGCCGTCAGCTATCCCAAACGCAATGAACCCTGCATTTGCAACAGCGGTCACAAGTTCAAACACTGCTGCCTGAAACGGATTTAGCTAGGAGTTATTTAAGTTCGGCCCCAAGTTGGCCAGAGTGGGCTTGGGCTGGCTAATCAGTGCAGCAACAGCGGTTGACTCTGCTGCAAGAAAGCGCTGAATTCAGCTTCTCTGAGTGCCGGGCTGTACAGGAACCCCTGGGCCTGATGACACATGCAGGATGTGAGAAAACGTTCCTGCTCGGCGGTTTCAACTCCTTCTGCTGTCAGAGAGATATTCAGCGCCTTGGCCATGGCGATAATCGCGCTGACGATTTCGCGACTCTCGCGGCTAATATTGAGATCTGAGATAAAAGACCTGTCTATCTTGAGCTTGCTGATGGGAAACTGTTTCAAATAGCGCATTGAACTGTAGCCCGTACCGAAATCATCAATGGCAAGCCCTACCCCCAAATCTGCCAACTCCTGGCATAGATTGGTGGCATAGCGTATATCTTCCATCAACTCGGTTTCGGTGATCTCCAGAATAAGCGTACCTGGCTTCAAGCGGTAACGATTGAGCAGTTGCCACACCTGCTCATAAAGATTGCTGCCGAAAAACTGCCGCGCCGACACGTTCACATGCATGGCGATATTAATATTGTGGTGCTGCCACAAATTAAGCTGGCGACAGGCGGCCTCCAGCACCCAGGTACCTATGGCATTGATAAGCCCAGACTGTTCGGCAATATCGATAAAGGCGCCGGGATACAGTACTCCCCGCTTGGGATGGTGCCAGCGGATCAGTGCTTCGGCACCTATGTAACTGCAGCTTTGCAAATCTTTAAGCGGCTGATAATAAAGTTCAAACTGTCTGCCCCGAATGGCGGCGTGCAGATCTCTTTCTATCTGGGCATCATCTTTGAACGCCTTGAGCAACGCGCTGTTGAAAAACTGGATTGCCGTACCCTGCTTCTTCTTGGCGTATTGCAGCGCAATATCGGCACAAGTCAGCGGCGCTACCAATTCGGCGACTTCGGCAATGTCCACCGCCGCCAGTGCCGGCTTGGGATCCACTTGCTCACGGCCGATATTGATGGGATTGCACAATTGTTGATAGAGGCGATGACAGCAAACATCGATATCAAGCTCGTTGTTATCATCGAGCAGGAGGGCAAACTCATCACTGCCTACCCTGGCAATATTGCAGCCGGGATAAAGAGAGGCAAAATGTTTCAAACGGCGGGCCACTTCAATCAGCAAGGCATCACCCTGTTCATGCCCATAGGTATCATTGAAGCGTTTAAAACCAATCAAATCGATCAACAGCAACTGCCCGCTATAGGATCTATCGAGTAAACGATTGAAATGGGTGCGGTTGTATAGTCCGGTCAGGCTGCAACGCCAGGCCAAGCGCTCAAGTTCGGCCTGATAATTATGCTGCTCGGTACAATCTTCGCTGGAGACCAAGACATAATGGTTACCGCGCTGAGTGATAAATTGACTGGCATGGTATCTTAGCCAGTATTCCTGGCCCTGCTCACGATTGAGCATCACTTCACCGGTCGCCACTTCACCGCGCAGCACTTTGGCCAAGGTCATTTCAGCCTGTTTGGGTTGCTGATGAAAAAAGGCCAATTGCTTCAGGCTGGCACCAAGCATTTTTTCTTTCGGGATACCGGTGATCTGTTCATGGGCGCTGTTGATGTATTCAATCGCTTCTGTGTGCAGATTGATTAGCATGGTGACCTGGGCCGACTGCTCCGCGGCCGACTGAAACAGCGTCAGTAGTTCATCTTTACGGTAGGCATCATAGGTCGCCAGAGTCAGCGCCAGTTGATCAGCGACTTGCGATGCCAGGTGGATTTCCAAATCGCTCCAGAGTTCGCCGGCAATGGTTCGCTCCAGGCTCAATACGCCTTCAATGTGGCCATTGATCCTGATAGCGATATCCAGGGCACTGGCAATACCGTTGGCGTTAAAGTAGACCTCGGCAAGCTCGCTCATCCGCCAATCCGCTAGCGCGTCATTGGCGTCAATGTGGCGTCTTTGTTTGAGTTGATCTATATAGGCGGGTATTTGACTGAGGTGTTGCGGTCTGGGCGTCTGAATAGGTCGCCCTGAGCCAAAGCGGGCAACTTCAAACTGCACATGTTGATCCCTGGACCAGGACCAGACACTGGCGTGTTGCACATCAAGGTACTGACACAAGAGCTCAGTAGCCAGTTCAGCCGTCTTGGCGAAATCGCCCTGCTGCTTGGCAACCGAGTTGGTCAACAACTCCAGCAATCGCTGATACCTACGTTGCTTCACACATGTCCTCAGGTTCCCTTTCGGGCTTAAAGAAACCCGCGCCGAATGCGCGGGCCTGTTATCACTTCTCTGCGCGAGATTACACTTTTACATAATATCCAGCAAGATAACTCATACTTTCTTACATTTACCCTGCCATGGCCGGCCTCACAAGCTTTCGGATCAGGCCACCTTTGACCATTTACTTAAGTCACTTATGCCAAGCCGTTTTCCAACTGAAAAATCATTTTCTCGGCACTACAGGAAAAAGTCAGCGCCAGGGTAACAGTCTGCTCATCGTTGCAGAGCTCAGCCTTGACATCGGCGAAGCGGCCTTCGGCCAATTGCTTTAGCGCCTCGGCATCGGCCACTGCCGACTCACCTTGAAAAGTCAACGAAAGCAAGGTGTCTCCTTCTTCGACCACTGTCCCTATATCCACATAGCTGCCACACTCGGCACAAGTGTCCTGCACATTGGCGGCCTGAGCCTGTTCAATACTCTTCATCTATATGTCTCCGATGCTGATAAGCATTCACCATTATACGACATAGACAAGACCCGGACTGAGGCAAGACTCACGCAGTTTGATAAAGACCGGCCAACCTGCGCTGCTCGGAGAGTTGGTCCACAAACTCCATCGATGCCACCTTGGGTTGGTTCAAGACACCTTCCGTGCGCAGCCTTGTGTGCCAATCGCAGTTATCCAGCGCTTCCTGCATTCCGCTATCTCTCTTTCCCCTGATAACCAAAGGTTCGGGCATCAAGGCCTGGGCCAGTTGAAAGCTGCGCTCGCCCTCACTGATAAAATGATAACTGTTGTCTACCGGGGAAGGTTCTTGACTCAAGTCCCCAACCAAAGGTTGAGACGCAGGCAGATCAAATTGCTGCCGCAGGACAGCGTCCTTTTCAACATCGTCATGCAGGTGAAACTGGGGCCAATCGCGCACATCCTGAGACAGCAACGCCAAAAGCAGGGCAAACTCCCCCCGGCGATGGGACTCAACAGCCAGATTAAGCCGTTCGCCCAATTGCAGTTCATTGATTAAGGAAACATCAGTGCGCATAAAAAAACATCAACAAAACAACTCGTTGTTAGTTAATCGACCAAATGACCACGAACTTTAGCCCTTTTTTTAAAATCGGGCTTTACATGAAAAAGGTTTCTGACTACTATGGCGGCCGCAATTGAGGAGGGGTTCCCGAGTGGCCAAAGGGATCAGACTGTAAATCTGACGGCTCCGCCTTCGAAGGTTCGAATCCTTCTCCCTCCACCATTTGCCTACAATTTAAAAGACACGAAAGTGAAATCGTGGAGGGGTTCCCGAGTGGCCAAAGGGATCAGACTGTAAATCTGACGGCTCCGCCTTCGAAGGTTCGAATCCTTCTCCCTCCACCATCTTTCACTCTAATGTCTGGCTCCAAATATGTGGAGGGGTTCCCGAGTGGCCAAAGGGATCAGACTGTAAATCTGACGGCTCCGCCTTCGAAGGTTCGAATCCTTCTCCCTCCACCATTTCTTTTATATTCCTTTAGTCAATCTTCCAAGTTTTTTATCTACGCCCACCGCGTTTAATTCCTTAACAATCAATTATCTAGCCTGTGGCTGTGTCTTAATGCGCCTGAGTTTTCGCTATCCATTGTCATTACCTTTGGTTATGATTAAGACCATCCTGTTATAAGAAAGAAGAACAACAATGGCCGATCTCTGGGTAAACGAAGCAATTGCCAAAATCGAAGCCGATTTTCAGCGCAGTGCCGACACGCATTTGATTAAACTGGAACTGCCGGCGGTAGCCGGAGTGGATATCTATCTTAAAGACGAAAGCACCCATCCAACCGGAAGCCTCAAGCACCGCTTGGCAAGATCACTGTTTCTGTACGCCTTGTGTAACGGCTGGATCAAACAGGATACTCCTGTCATTGAATCCTCATCCGGCAGCACTGCTGTCTCCGAGGCCTACTTTGCCCGCCTGCTGGGGCTACCCTTTATTGCGGTTATGCCGGCCTCCACCGCCCGCAAGAAGATACAGCAGATAGAGTTTTATGGCGGCCGTTGTCACTTTGTCAATCACTCCAGCGAAATCTACGCTGAGTCTGAGCGGCTGGCGCGGGAGCTGAATGGCCATTATATGGATCAGTTCACCTATGCCGAGCGGGCCACCGACTGGCGCGGCAACAATAATATTGCCAATGCCATTTTCGATCAGATGCAGCGCGAGCCCTTCCCTATTCCCGAGTGGATTGTGATGAGCCCGGGTACCGGCGGCACTTCGGCCACCATTGGCCGTTATATCCGCTATCAACAGCTTTGCACCAAGCTGTGTGTGGTCGACCCGGATAACTCAGTGTTCTATGACTATTTTCAACAAAGAGATGCGGCCATCACCTGTGAGCAAGGCAGCAAGATTGAAGGTATAGGCCGGCCCAGAGTCGAGCCCTCCTTTATCCCGGGGGTTGTCGACTCCATGTTGAAGATCCCTGATGCCGCCTCTGTGGCGACAATCCATTGGCTGGAACAGATCATCGGCCGCAAGACCGGGGCCTCGACCGGCACCAACCTCTATGGTGCCCTGATGCTGGCGGCCGAAATGAAACGCGACAACCGCCAGGGCTCAATAGTGACCCTGATCTGCGATCCCGGTGAGCGCTATCTGGACACTTATTACAACCCCGAGTGGATAGCCGCCAACATAGGGGATATCAGCCAGTATCAAAACAAACTGAAGCAGTTTGAAACCACGGGTGAACTCTGCTGCTAACAACGCGCTTCAGATAACAAAAAGCCGCATCAATGCGGCTTTTTGTCGATTACCACTACGGATTAATCGATATCCAGATACTTGTGAGTCTGAATAGACAAACGCCAGTTGCGTTCGATACAGACTTTCATCGCCAGCGCCGTCGCCCGGCTCTTCTGACTGATGGGCTGCAGGCAGATAGCCTTGTCTTTGAGATCCAATCCCCGCAGCAGTTGATCCAGTTCCTCAATATGAGCCTCGGTCGCCACCGGATGCTTAATCTCATTTGCCCGCTCCAGCGCCTGACGCAGTACCGGCATCCCCCCCTTCATACCGACCTTGGGCGAGACTGTGACCCAGGTATCTGCGCTGCAATTCACCTCAAAGGTGCCACTGGTTTCAATTTGAGTGCGAAAGCCTGCGGCATTAAATGCTTCTGTCATTTCAGTGAGCGGATAGAGACAAGGCTCACCCCCTGTGATCACTATATGCTTAGCATTGAATCCCTGCTGTTTGAACGCCTCCAGTAAAGACTTGGCATCATGCTCTGCCCAGCGACCGATACTGCCATCGGTGCGGATCACATCGGCAGGTTTCACCTGATTATGCTCAAGCTTGTCCCAGGTCTGGCGGGTATCACACCAAGGACACCCCACAGGGCACCCCTGCAAACGCACAAAAATGGCCGGAACGCCGGTAAACACACCTTCTCCCTGCAGGGTTTCAAAGACTTCGTTGACGGGGTAGTACATCGGGGTTCCTCATATTTGCCGGGGCGGCATTTATAGAGGAATTTGGCCCCAAGCGCAAGGATGAGCGAATTTTCCGTTCTTTACCCCGCCGGTGCTGACAGCCGGCCAAATTAGGGTAAACTGTGACGATTGAGTCATCCCTTTGAATAGACACTTATGTCTTCATCCAATCAATCGCTTATGTCATCAGAATCAAACGCACCGCAAACCCAAACCGCAGAGTCGCCCCGGAGCACTAAGCCAGCTATTTCCAAGGCGATAGTCGTTTTCAGCGGCGGTCAGGACTCCACCACCTGCCTTATTCAGGCCTTGGCCCAGTATGATGAAGTACATGCCATCACCTTCGACTATGGCCAGCGCCACAGCCAGGAGATTGAAGTTGCCAAACAACTGGCGCAAAAACTCGGCGCCGCCAGTCACAAGGTGCTGGATGTTACTCTGCTCAATGAGTTGGCCATCTCGGCCCTCACCCGCGACAATATCCCGGTATCAAACGACTTGATGGACAATGGTCTGCCCAATACTTTTGTTCCCGGACGCAATATTCTGTTTCTGACCCTGGCGGGGATCTACGCCTATCAAATAGGCGCCGATGCCGTGATCACAGGTGTCTGCGAGACCGACTTCTCCGGCTACCCGGACTGCCGTAATGACTTTATCAAGGCGATGGAGTCTGCGCTGGTACAAGGCATGGACAGACAGCTGCGTTTGGTTACGCCACTCATGTGGCTCAACAAGGCCGAAACCTGGGCACTGGCAGATAAATACCAGCAACTGCCACTGGTAAGGGATGAAACCCTTACCTGCTATAACGGCATTCTTGGCAAAGGCTGTGGCACCTGCCCCGCCTGTTTACTGCGCCAAAAAGGGCTGGATGAGTATCTGGCAACACCGGACAGCATCCAGGCAATACTGGCGGCCAAGACAGCGTGAAGCCGAGTTCCGCTTATTTTTCAGGTGTTGTGTTAACAGCCCTGGCGCTGCTGTTGTATTCTCTGCCGCTCACTGAGCTGTTGGCATTTCGCCGCAGCGCCATAGAACAAGGTGAGCTGTGGCGGCTTGTCAGCGGCAATCTGCTGCACACCAACTTCTGGCATCTGCTGATGAACCTCGCCGGGTTTTGGGTGATCCTTTATCTGCATAAGGAACACTATAACGCCCTGGGTGTATTGATATTGACCCTGGCACTCTGTCTGTTTGAAGGTGTAGGGCTATATCTTTGCTACCCGAAGCTTATGGGTTATGTAGGACTCAGTGGCATACTGCACGGCCTGTTTGCCTTCGGCGCCCTGGCCGATATTCGCAGCGGTCGCAGTTCAGGTTACCTGCTGCTTGCTGGCGTTATTGCTAAAGTCGGCTGGGAGCAATGGCAAGGGGCGGCCGCTGAAGTCAGCGCCCTGATTGGCGCCAGAGTCGCGGTTGAAGCGCATCTTGTTGGCCTGATTGGCGGTATCGCACTGTTTGGCTTGTGGCGACTGAGTGCCTATAAAGCGCCGAAACTTTGATGCCAAGCCTAAGCATTTAAATAGGTTTTTTAAATTAGGCTTTTAAATCAAGCTTTTTAAAGTCGTTGACAGATGAACAGCATAAAGAACCCGGCTTTTGCCGGGTTCTTTGTCAATGGGGCGATTTTAGGGAAGGTGCGAACAAGCCCTATGTGTGCTTTAGGCCTTGATAAGCTCCTCTCTGAGCCTTGCCACTTCATCACGCAGCGCAGCTGCCTGCTCAAACTCCAGATCTCTGGCATGCTGGTGCATCTGTTTTTCCAGCCTGTCGATTTCATGCGCCAGATTGGCAGCGTCCACCTGATAAGCCGACTTGCGCTCCGCCACCTTGCGGGCACCCGGCTGGGGTGCTGCCGATGAGGGGGAATCTCCCACATCCATAACATCTGTGATCTTCTTCACCAAGCCCTTGGGCACTATGCCATTGGCCAGGTTGAAGGCGTGCTGTTTCTCACGGCGACGATTGGTTTCATCCATGGCCTTTGCCATTGAAGGGGTCACCTTATCGGCGTAAAGGATCACCTTGCCGTTAATGTTACGGGCGGCGCGGCCTATGGTCTGGATAAGCGAGCGCTCGGAGCGCAGGAAGCCCTCTTTATCGGCGTCGAGTATGCACACCAGAGACACTTCCGGCATGTCCAGCCCTTCCCTGAGCAAGTTGATGCCGACCAGCACGTCGAAGACACCCTTACGTAAATCGCGAATGATCTCTACCCGCTCCACGGTATCCACGTCCGAGTGCAAGTAACGCACCTTAACGCCGTGTTCATCGAGATATTCGGTGAGATCTTCCGCCATCCGCTTGGTCAGCGTAGTCACCAACACACGTTCATTGACGGCAATGCGCTTGTTGGCCTCAGAGAGCAGATCATCCACTTGAATCGCCACCGGCCGCACTTCCAGCTCGGGATCCAACAAACCTGTAGGCCTGACCACTTGCTCGGCCACGTCGCCGCCGCTGCGTTCAAGTTCATAACCGCCCGGTGTAGCCGAAACATAAATCGTCTGCGGCATCAAGGACTCGAACTCTTCAAACTTGAGCGGTCTGTTATCCAGTGCCGATGGCAGGCGGAAACCGTACTCCACCAGAGTGGTTTTCCTCGAACGGTCGCCCTTGTACATGGCACCTATCTGCGGCACAGTTACATGGGACTCGTCGATGATCAGCAGACCATCCGGCGGCAGATAATCCAGCAAAGTCGGCGGCCCTTCTCCCGGTGCACGCCCGGAGAGATAACGGGAGTAGTTTTCGATACCGGAGCAATAACCCAGCTCTGTCATCATCTCCACATCGTACTGCACCCGCTCGCTGATCCTTTGTGCCTCAATCAGCTTATTGGCATCCAGCAACTGCTGACGGCGCTCTCTGAGCTCGGCCTTTATCTGCTCTGTGGCCGCCAATATTTTTTCTCTCGGGGTCACGTAGTGAGTCTTGGGGTAAACCGTGGCCCGGGCAATGCGTTTACGTACCTGGCCGGTCAAAGGGTCGAACAGCGACAGCTGCTCTATCTCATCATCGAACAACTCGACCCGAATGGCATCCCGGTCCGATTCGGCCGGGAAGATATCTATTACCTCACCGCGCACCCTGAAGGTACCGCGCTGCAGTTCAATATCGTTGCGGCTGTATTGCAACTCGCTGAGCCGCTGCAGTATATCCCGCTGGCCCATGATGTCGCCCTGGCGCAGGTGCAGCAGCATCTTCATATAAGAATCAGGGTCGCCAAGACCATAAATGGCTGAAACCGAGGCCACCAACACCACATCACGCCGCTCCAGCAAGGCCTTGGTGGCCGAGAGTCGCATCTGCTCGATATGAGCGTTGACCGAAGCATCCTTCTCAATAAAGGTGTTGGTCGAAGGCACATAGGCTTCCGGTTGGTAGTAGTCATAGTAGGAAACGAAGTATTCCACCGCGTTATGGGGGAAAAACTCTTTCATCTCACCGTAGAGTTGCGCCGCCAACGTTTTATTGGGCGCCATAATGATGGTTGGCCGCCCTTGATTGGCAATCACATTGGCAATGGTGAAAGTTTTTCCTGAGCCGGTAACCCCCAGCAAAGTCTGGTTGGCGAGCCCAGACTCCAGGCCATCAACCAGTTTGGCAATGGCGGAGGGCTGATCTCCGGCAGGAGAATACTGAGACTCCAAACGAAACGGCGTAGCTGACACTTTAATGCTCCTTCGGTTAAGCCTTTCATTTTACTCATTGGGCCGAATTACGCCAAGCCAAAAGCCGCATTACTCCTGCCAACATGATGTCAGCAGCAGCTTGTGCTGAAACTCAGCAACGAGACGGCAGATGTGGCGGCCAAATATAAAAAATCCATCCGAATGAATCACTGAGATGGATTTAATGCACAAGGATTGGCAGATACTTCCTTACAGCTTTGTTACAAAAATCACCAAGCAAACCAAAGCGGCTTGACTTTTATATCTTGCTGTTTTTGTTATGTTTATATTTTAGCCTCCCAAATTGACCATTTTAAGTTCAATGCTGATGCCACAAGGGTTTGCAGCCCATAAAGCGGGGAAGCTCACAGGTTTATCCACAGATTTAGTGGATAAGTCAGTGTAACCCTTTAGCCATGGGGGCTTGAGGCATCCAGTTCCATTTATCCTACCCTGGTGGGTATTTTGTAATAAAAGAACATATGAAAGTGTGGTACTCACAAAGCGGATTAAGCTGCACCAAAAATGAACACAAAATGATTGTGCTGCCCTTTTTTGAGCGGTGTTCTATCTTGCTTGAAGCGCTCAGTTTGATGCCCCTTTCATAATCCCCCATGGTATTTATCTATGGCATGGCAGCTCAATCGCTAGAAAAGGGCTCATTAAGGTCGATATCCTTGTTGCAAATGGCAAGAGGTCTGAGTCAAACGCCTGGCACATAAGTGTTTAGCCGTTATTTTTTAAGCAAAAAATATCCATAAAGCAGTTTTATCCATCACTGTGAGCATTAGATAAGCAATTAACAGCTTAATGACACTTTTTTTGGGGATGCGAGTTGACTCCACCCACAGAGCGATTTACTATGCGCTCCGTTCTCAGCGAGACAAGCGAGAAATTGCGATTCCCCTGTAGTTCAGTCGGTAGAACGGCGGACTGTTAATCCGTATGTCACTGGTTCAAGTCCAGTCAGGGGAGCCACTTCAAGCAAGTCTTATGAAAACAATAGGTTAATCCTAGCTAAATTATTCCCCTGTAGTTCAGTCGGTAGAACGGCGGACTGTTAATCCGTATGTCACTGGTTCGAATCCAGTCAGGGGAGCCAATTTAGTTAGCTTGAAATCTGTTCCCCTGTAGTTCAGTCGGTAGAACGGCGGACTGTTAATCCGTATGTCACTGGTTCGAATCCAGTCAGGGGAGCCACTTCAAGTTTGACCTAAGCGAAATCTGTTCCCCTGTAGTTCAGTCGGTAGAACGGCGGACTGTTAATCCGTATGTCACTGGTTCAAGTCCAGTCAGGGGAGCCACTTCGATTTCCGCTCAGCATCATATTCTATTCCCCTGTAGTTCAGTTGGTAGAACGGCGGACTGTTAATCCGTATGTCACTGGTTCGAGTCCAGTCAGGGGAGCCACCTCACCTCTTTCTGCGTTTTGTATTTATAACAAATACGTATACAATTTCGACAATCGTCTCGACATTGGTCTGAACTCAGATAAAGATGGGCATTTCGCGCTTTTTTCAACTGTTACTATTATTGGGGTTTCTGGCTACCGGCATGGTGCTGCTAAAGCAGGAGCGGCAGATTCTGGAGCAGGAAGGTAATGCCCTGTTGCAGCGATTACAACAAGCGCAGGAGCAAGCCCAGAACGCAGATGATGCCGCAATCCTTTACCGGCAGCTGCAGGACACTGCGCCGCTGCAGTTTTTCCAATATACAGATGACGCCGACGGCCAAAATAATCTTACCAGAGGCAGTTTCCTGCCTGAGATGAACTGGCAATATTATCTGTTGCCGTTGCAACTCGAATCCCAATACCGCTTCGCTTCCGGGCGGGTTTTACTTAAGCCCGACCTCAGCCCTCTTAGAGATCAAGGGATCCATACACTCTGGCTCGCAGGATTACGCTTACTGCCTCTTTATCTGGCCCTGGCGTTAATCTTTGCCTTGATGATGGGCCGTCATAAACGCGTCCTCAAATATGCGGCAGAGTATTTAACCAAGATGTCCCAAGGCCAGTTTGATTCTCTGGCACAGAGCCGCTTTCGGGGTGAACTCAAGCCCTTGGGGCAAGCATTGGAGCAAAGTCGGCAGCTGTTCAAGCAGCAGTTTGAGAAACTAGAGTCGGAAAATCTGGCATTGAAGAAGCTCGCCTATGAAGATCCGGTAACCGGCTTTGGCACCCGCCAGCACTTCACCGAAAAACTGCAGCAACTGTCTCTTTCCGGCAAATCACAAATTGGAGTGTTAATCCTGGTAAAAGCCACTGAGCTTGGTCATATCAATCAACTGCACGGCCGTCAGGGCGGCGATGACTATCTTGCCCGTGTCGCGGTTTGTATTCGCCGGGCACTCCAGGGCTACAAAAACAGCGAAAGCTTTCGTATTGCCAGTACTGACTTTGCCATCTTTATCCCCTCAATTGTGCTGAAAGACGCGCAAACCTTTGCCACCCAGCTCAAGCGTGAGCTGGAAGAGTATCAAGCAGAACTGCAAACAGACTCCATTGCCCATACAGGTATAGTGGCCTACGCCAGCGACAAAGATCCCATGGGTATTCTCGCCATGGCCGATACCGCCGCCAACGTCGCGCAAACCTTGGGCCCTAATGCGGTGCAGTTCCAGGATAAGAATATGCTGGATGAAAAACTCGGGGATAACCGCTGGAAACTGGCCATTGAAGACTTGCTGAAGCGCCGGGCGCTCAAGTTTTACCAGCAACCCATTCAGCCCTGTCGCAGCGAGGTAGATGGCTACCGGGAGTTGTTGGCACGCTTTTACAACAGTGAAGGCAAGTTTCTACCTACAGCCACGGTGATCGCCATGGCCGAACGTCACAGCATGAGTCAGGAACTGGATAAACTGGTACTGCTCAGCGCCTTGAAACTACTGCAGAGCCTGCCAAACCTCAGCGGTAATATCGGTGTCAATCTGAGCCCGGGTTCAGCCTCCAAAGAAAACTTTATAGCCTGGGCCCGAGATCTGCTCTCCAAACACCCGAGATTGGCCTCAAGGCTGGTGTTTGAGATCAATGAAGCAGGTATGCAGGGCAATCTGGCCGCCAGTCACAAGTTCGTTCGCGCCATGCACAGCGTTGGCTGCAGGGTATCGGTAGAACGCTTCGGCATGGGCTTTACCTCATTCAAATTCTTCCGAGAGGTGCGCCCCGACTATATCAAACTGGATCCCAGCTATACCCAGGCAATAGATGAAGACACCAATAACCAGTTCTTTGTCCGTATGTTGGTCGATGTGGCTCGCCGCAGTGGTGTCAGGGTGATAGCCTGCGGCATCGAGCGTCAGGAAGAGAAGATGGTGGTGGAGAAATTGCTGGTCGACGGCATGCAGGGCTTCTATATCGCCAAGCCACAACAGCTGGATCCCGCCGAAATGAACAGAAATTAATGCCATTTATGGCCAAATACGGGCGCAAAGAAGGTAAACCCTGCTTTCTATATGTTGTTTATGACCACTGAAACACTGATAATAACCGCTAAGAAATCACAACGCCTGTAATGAGATGAGTGAGTATCTCCTGTTGTTGATTGGCACTGTGCTGGTCAACAATTTTGTATTAGTGAAATTCCTTGGCTTATGCCCGTTTATGGGGGTGTCCAGCAAGCTGGAATCTGCCATAGGTATGTCCATGGCAACCACCTTTGTCATGACCTTGGCTGCCATTCTCAGCTATCTGGTCAACCAGTATCTGCTGCGGCCCTTCGATCTGGGCTACCTGCGCACCATGAGCTTTATTCTGGTTATCGCCGTGGTGGTACAGTTCACCGAAATGGTCGTACAGAAAACCAGTGCGACTCTGCATAGGGCGCTGGGGATCTACCTGCCGCTTATCACCACCAACTGTGCCGTATTGGGTGTGGCCCTGCTGAACATCAATGAAAACCACGATTTTATGCAGAGTGCCATCTATGGTTTTGGCGCTGCCGCCGGGTTTTCACTGGTGCTTATCCTGTTTTCGGCGATGCGCGAACGTCTGGCGGCGGCCGATGTCCCAGCGCCTTTCAAAGGCAGTGCCATCGCCATGATCACCGCCGGCCTGATGTCGCTGGCCTTCATGGGCTTTACCGGTTTAGTCAAATAGAGTTATGTCTTCCATGCTAATTGCAGTCATTTTATTGTCTCTGCTGGCGCTGGTATTCGGCGTTTTACTCGGCTTCGCCGCCGAGAAGTTTAAAGTTCAGGGCAATCCGATAGTGGATCAGGTCGAAGCCCTGTTGCCACAAACCCAGTGTGGTCAATGCGGCTACCCTGGTTGCCGCCCCTACGCCGAGGCCATAGCCAACGGCGAGAAGATCAATCGCTGCCCTCCGGGCGGTACCGCCACTATGGAGAAACTGGCCGATCTTATGGGGGTCGATCCCGAGCCTCTCGATGCCAGCGTTGAAACCCAGGTCAAAAAGGTCGCCTACATTCGTGAAGAGGAATGTATCGGCTGTACCAAATGTATTCAGGCCTGTCCGGTAGACGCCATTATAGGAACGGGCAAGCTGATGCACACAGTCCTGACCAGCAACTGCACCGGCTGCGATCTCTGTGTTGAACCCTGCCCTGTGGATTGTATCGATATGATCCCGGTGAAACAGGATCTGAAAACCTGGGACTGGCAGCTTAACGCAATTCCAGTGAAGTTGGTGGAAGAGGACAAGCCGTGCTGACATTACTCGAACAGTTGGATAAAGGAACTCAGTGGCGCCTGACCGGCGGAATTCATCCGCCGCAGGTGAAAGACCTCTCCAATGGCAGCCCTATTGGGCGTCTACCACTTGCCAGTGAATTCTTATTGCCCGTACCTCAGGTTGGTGACAGCGCCGTGCTCGAAGTCAAAGTCGGCGACAGAGTGCTCAAGGGCCAAGCGCTGACCCGCGGACTGAGCGCCATGTATCTGGCGGTGCATGCCCCCACCTCAGGCATCATTCGCGCCATAGAGCAAAGACCCAGCAACCACCCTTCTGCCCTGCCGGTATTGACCTGTGTGCTGGAAGCCGATGGCCAGGATCAAGCCATAGATTTTGATCTGCAAGACATCGCAGCATTGAGCCGCGAGCAGATCCTCAGCCGCATTCGCCAAGCCGGGATAGCCGGATTGGGCGGCGCCATGTTTCCGGCCCACATCAAACTCAACCCCGCCAGTGAGATTGAACTGCTGTTGATCAACGGCGTGGAATGCGAGCCTTATATCAGCGCCGATGACAGATTGATGCGCGAACACGCCAGGGAAATTCTGGATGGTATTGAAATTGTTCACGGGCTGCTAAATCCCAAACGGGTGATTATCGCCATCGAGGATAACAAGCCCGAAGCCGTACAGGCGATGCAGCAGGCGCTTGATAGCTGCCAACTGCCCAAGGGAAGTATCAGGATCACTGTGATCCCGACAAAATACCCTTCCGGCGGTGAAAAGCAGCTGATCCAGATCATTACCGGGCAGGAAGTGCCTTCCGGCGCCATTCCGGCGCAACTTGGGATAGTAGTGCACAACGTAGGCACCGCCTTCGCCATTCGTGAAGCCGTTTGCCTGGGTAAGCCTCTCATAGAGCGGGTCGTCACAGTAACCGGCGGCAATATTCCAAAGCCGGGTAATTACTGGGTGCCACTGGGCACGCCCATAGCCCATATACTTGAGCAAAGTGGCTTCACCCCCAGCGGTCAGGATACCGTCATCATAGGCGGCCCCATGATGGGCCACACCTTACCCCTTATCAAGGTGCCGCTGCTCAAAGGCAGTAACTGTATTCTGGTGCCATCTGCCAGCGAGATCAGCCCTCCAGCCGAGGAGAAGGCCTGCATTCGCTGCGGTGAATGCGCTCAGGTGTGCCCGGCATCTCTATTGCCCCAGCAACTCTACTGGCACAGTAAAGCCGAAGAATATGACAAGGCCAGCGCCTACAACCTCAGAGACTGCATCGAATGTGGCTGCTGTAGTTATGTTTGTCCGTCGGATATTCCTCTGGTGGAGTATTACCGCATTGCCAAGGCGGCCATTAAGCGTAATCACGAAGAGAAACAGCTGGCCGAGCAGGCCAAGCAAAGATTCGATGCCAGGCTCAAACGGCTGGAGGCCGAGAAACAGGCCCGGGAAGCCAAAGCCAAGGCCGCAGCCGATAAGCGCCGCGCCGCCATGGGCAGTGGTGAGAAAGACGCCGTCGCCGAAGCCATGGCCAGGATCAAGGCGAAAAAAGCCGCAGAAGCCTCTGTGGTGGCCGCCGAAAGCCCGGCAGAAAAAGCCGTCGAAACTGCCGAGTCGGCAGTTATCCAGCCAAAGGCGGACAAGAGAAAGAGCGATGTCGCGGCAGCGATTGCCAGGGCCAAGGCCAAAAAGACCGCTGCACAAGGCACTGTTCCTGCTGAAGAAGTTGCTGATGCGACTACAGATAATGCAGCTGAAGGCACAACACCTGGCTCGGACAAGAAAGCTCAGATCGCAGCCGCTATCGCCCGCGCCAAGGAGAAAAAGGCCGCTGCAGCCTCAGGGCAGGCCGAAACTGGCACTTGCGAAACTCAAGATGCACAGGCCAACAGCACTCAAGCGACAGCCGCCGAAGCAAGCCAAACCGTAAGCGATGATAGCAAGCAGGCCCGTATCGCAGCAGCGGTTGCCAGAGCCAAGGCCAAGAAAGCCGCGGCTGCGTCTGAGTCAACTCCAGCAACGGATGTCGACGGAGGATCAGCGCAAGGTGCCGAAGTAAACCAAGTCGCAAGCCAAGCAGCAAAACAAGCCACAAGCGACGATAGCAAGCAGGCTCGTATCGCGGCGGCGGTTGCCAAAGCCAAAGCCAAGGCCAAGAAAGCCGCGACTGCATCTGAGTCAACTCCAGCAACGGATTTCGACGGAGGATCAGCGCAAGGTGCCGAAGTAAACCAAGTCGCAAGCCAAGCAGCAAAACAAGCCACAAGCGATGATAGCAAGCAGGCTCGTATCGCGGCGGCGGTTGCCAAAGCCAAGGCCAAGAAAGCCGCGGCGGCGTCTGAGTCAGCTGAATCAATTGCGGCCGATGATAACGGTGGGAAACAAGCGCAAGCCGCCGAAGTAAACCAAGTCGCAAGCCAAGCAGCAAAACAAGCCACAAGCGATGACAGCAAGCAGGCTCGTATCGCGGCGGCGGTTGCCAAAGCCAAGGCCAAGAAAGCCGCGGCGGCAAGTGAACAACCACAGGACAAAGGCGCGGTAAATACGCCTGTTTCGGCTGAAAGTCGGCCTCCAAGCGAGTCGACAACCGCTACCGAGCCCACGTCCGCTGGTAGTACCCCGTCTGATGACAGTAAACAGGCGCGTATTGCCAGGGCAGTAGCCAAAGCCAAACAAAAGGCCAAAGAGAAGGCGCTCAGCGCACAGGAGAAAGATTGATATGGCGTTTAAAATAGCCTCCTCCCCCCATGTCAGCCGGTCGCTGCAAACCAGCACTGTGATGCAAAGGGTGCTGCTCTGCGCCCTGCCCGGCCTGGTAGTGCAGTGTGTATTTTTTGGTTGGGGCAGCCTTATTCAGGTACTGCTGGCTGTGACGGTCGCTTTGATTTCAGAGGCCGCCATCCTCAAGTTGCGTAAGCGCAAGGTACTTTCGACTTTGTCGGATAACAGCGCGGCTCTGACAGCAGTTCTTATCGGTATTGCCGTACCGCCACTCGCCCCTTGGTGGATGGTGGTGATAGGTACAAGTTTTGCCATCATCATGGTCAAACAGCTGTATGGCGGTTTGGGAAACAACCTGTTCAATCCGGCCATGGCCGCCTATGTACTGCTGTTGGTGGCCTTCCCGGTACAGATGACCAGTTGGGTCGCACCGGCGACTGTTGCCCAGCACTCTCCGGATTTTCTCACCAGTTTGCAGGTGATTTTCGGCGCCAGCCAAGGCAGCGTTGCCGAGTACTTCCAGCTCGGTATCGATGGCGTCACCATGGCGACACCACTCGATACGCTGAAAACGGATCTATCTATGGGAATGACCACCACCGAGAGCCTGCAAAAACCGATTTTTGCCGGCACTATCAACAGTGGCTGGTTCTGGGTCAACCTGGCCTACCTGTGCGGCGGCCTGGCGCTGTTGAAGATGAAGCTTATCCGCTGGCATATCAGTGTTGGTGTATTGGCATCGCTGTTTATCTGTAGCGGCTTTGCCTATGCGCTTGGGCCAGATACCCATGTCAGCCCGCTTATTCACCTGTTCAGTGGCGCCACCATGCTGGCGGCTTTCTTTATTGCCACAGATCCTGTAACCGCGCCCGCCAGTAACCGGGGCCGATTGATCTTCGGCGCCCTTATCGGCCTGGTGGTTTACCTTATCCGAAGCTTTGGCGGGTACCCTGACGCCTTTGCTTTTGCGGTGCTGCTGGCCAACCTGTGCGCCCCTTTGATCGACTACTATGTCAAACCCCGAGCCTATGGCCATCGTGCCGGACATTGATAGCAAGAGAGATAGACAGTGCAAAAATCCATGTTGAAAAATGGCCTGCTTTTAGGCCTGTTTGCCCTGATATGCACCGCAGTGGTGGCGGTTGTCAATGACAGTACCCGGGATGCGATTATGGCTCAGCAAAAGTTGGAGCTCAGGCGCACTCTGGAGCAGATCATCCCTAATGAACTGCACGACAATCCGCTCGAGGAAAGCTGCATTCTATTGCAGGACAGAGACGCCCTGGGCACGACTCAGCCCATGCCGGCCTATATCGCTACCCAAAATGCCCAGCCAGTCGCCATTGCCATCGAAACCATAGCCCCAGATGGCTACAATGGTGAAATACGCTTGATCATAGGTATCAAGACTGACGGCACTGTGCTTGGGGTTCGCACCCTGTCGCATCAGGAAACCCCTGGGCTGGGTGACAAGATTGAGCGCAAAAAATCTGATTGGGTGGACAGCTTTATCGGCAGAAAGCTTCAGGGCAGTGATGACAAGGCCTGGCATGTGAAAAAAGACGGTGGTGAAATCGATCAGTTTACCGGGGCGACCATTACCCCCAGGGCCTACGTCAAGTCGATAAGAAATACCCTGGCCTTCTTTGAAGCCAATAAGCAGGCCCTCTTTTCGCAATCACAGACATGTGAGGCAAGCCAATGAGTTTATATCGTGATATCGCCTGGCAAGGCTTGTGGAAAAATAACCCCGGACTGGTGCAGATGTTGGGACTCTGCCCCCTGTTGGCGGTGACCTCTACCTTTACCAACGCCCTGGGGCTCGGACTCGCTACCGCAGTAGTGTTAATTGGTTCCAACACCACAGTATCCCTGGTGCGCAACTTTGTCCCCAAAGAGATCCGCATCCCCATCTTTGTGATGATCATTGCCGCACTGGTAACCGCAGTGCAGTTGCTAATCAATGCCTACGCCTACGGCCTCTACCTGTCTCTCGGTATTTTCCTGCCGCTTATCGTAACAAACTGCGTCATCATAGGCCGCGCCGAAGCCTTTGCCTCGCGTAATTCACCTATGGATGCCGCCTTTGACGGCTTGATGATGGGTATTGGCTTTACCTTGGTATTGATGGTGCTCGGTGGCGGCAGGGAAATACTGGGGCAAGGCACCCTATTTGACGGCGCCGATCTGCTTCTTGGGCCTTGGGCTGCGAGCCTGCGCATTGAAGTCTGGCAAGTCGATACCCCCTTCCTGCTGGCGATGTTGCCTCCCGGTGCCTTTTTGGGTATGGGACTGCTGATTGCCCTGAAAAACGCAATCGACAAGAAACTCGCCGATCGTCAACCCAGAGAGCAAACTGCGCCAGTGGAACGCGCCAGGATCACCAAAGTCAACTGAGGTCATTGAGTGAACAAAGACAAGAGACGGGCGATACTCGAACGCCTGCGGGACAATAATCCTCATCCCCAGACAGAGCTGAATTATTCCAGCCCTTTTGAATTACTGGTGGCGGTAACGCTTTCGGCGCAGGCAACCGACGTCAGTGTCAACAAGGCCACTGACAAGCTGTTTCCGGTGGCCAATACCCCACAGGCTATCGCAGACCTTGGGGTTGATGGGCTGAAGGAGTATATCAAGACCATAGGGCTCTATAACAATAAGGCCATCAATGTGGTGGCACTGTCCAAGATCCTTGTCGAGCAGTACAACGGCGAAGTCCCTGAAAACCGCGAGGCGTTGGAGTCTCTGCCCGGGGTCGGCCGTAAGACGGCCAATGTGGTGCTCAACACCGCCTTTGGTTGGCCAACCATAGCGGTCGACACTCATATTTTCCGGGTCAGCAATCGCACCCGCTTTGCGCCGGGGAAAAATGTGCAGGAAGTAGAAGATAAACTGCTCAAAGTGGTGCCAGCCGAGTTCAAAGTTGACGTCCACCACTGGCTTATTCTTCACGGGCGCTATACCTGCATTGCCAGAAAGCCCCGCTGCGGCAGTTGTCTGATTGAAGATCTGTGTGAATTCAAAGAAAAAATCTATCCGGAAGATTAATCCAGAAACGACAATGCCGCCCTAAGGCGGCATTGGCTTACATATTCTTGCTCAGCGCCAATCAAAAAATCTGTACAATCATAGCGGCGAAAACGATTGCAATTACCAAGGTAGATCCAATAGCCATTTTCAATTCTGTAGTCATGCTTGTCTCCTGCATCCAGCTAAGATAGGGTTAACACCATTATTAATGAAGCAGACACAAATACCATGTTTATTTCATGGATTTGTGAACTGGCTATCAAGTTCGCAGCGGTCAGAGCCAATCCATTTGGGAGAGATTCTCAGTTCGCTGAATATTGCTTGATTATCCACGCTACGGAAACTCATTCAGTTTCCGCTATAGAACCAAAAGAGGTAGTAATGTCACAAGTTCTGCATACCATGCTCAGGGTCGGTAACCTTGAACGCAGCATCCACTTCTATACAGAAATCATGGGAATGAAGCTGCTGCGTCAATCAGAAAACCCTGAATATAAATATACCCTCGCCTTCGTCGGCTACGGCGAAGAATCAACCGGCCAGGCAGTCATAGAGCTCACCTACAACTGGGGAACAGAGCAATATGATATGGGTAATGCCTTTGGACATATTGCCATAGGCGAAGAAGATATCTACGCCCGCTGTGAAGCCATCAGCGCCGCCGGTGGCAAGGTTATCCGCGCCCCAGGCCCTGTTGCCGGCGGAACCACTGAAATCGCTTTTGTTGAAGATCCTGACGGTTACAAAATCGAGCTTATTCAAATGAGCTCGGCTGAGCACGGCCTGGGTTAAACAATCAGACATTAAAAAAGCGCCCGAAGGCGCTTTTTTTCATTCCATGATATGGCTTAGAACTTGTAAGTCACACCACCGTAGATTTGACGACCGATAGTGTCATAGACTTCAGGTACCGTACCCGCATCACTACCATTGGACACAAATGAAGGTTCTTCATCAGTTAAGTTCTTAACACCCAGTGAAGCTGTGAAGCCATCCGTGAAGTGATAAGTACCGACAATGTTGTGGTACATTACAGCATCAGCCTTTGCAACTGCAGTGAACGGTTTATCATTCTGATCGTAATCAGTATAGATATCATCCATCTTACCTATATAACGGTTGTAATACATCAAACTCCAATCGCCACGACTTGCCTGAATACTGAAGTTGTTACGAACTTCTGCATAAGCGCCAAAGTTACCATCGATAGTACCGTCATAGGCAACGCCATCTTGCTCAAACTCCAGCAGATAGGTCAGGTCATTGTTGATCTTCCAATCCAGCCCCAGACCTTCAAAGCTGTAAGCCAGGTTGAAATCGATACCACTGGTATTCTGGCTACCCACGTTGGTTAGAGGGTTGGTGAAGTTGGACAGATCGCCATCCATAGTGATCTTGAAGGTATCACAGGCAACCTGGTTACCAGCGTGACAGTCATTCAAGCCTTTCTGGGCATCCAGACGGGTAATGGCATTGCTCACCCGGAAGCGCCAGTAGTCCAGTGTCAGAGACATGCCATCGATAAAGCGTGGCGAGTAAACCAGACCGGCAGTGTAAGACTCAGACTCTTCCGGTTGCAAATCTGGGTCTGATGTTCTGTTTACCAGGATCTGTGGATCTTGTTCATTGCCCCATGGATCAGTCAGATAGTCATAAGACCCTGTGTTACCACCGTAGAGCTCGCTGACGTTTGGCGCCCGGAAACCGGTAGCCGCCACGGCGCGCAGCATCAAATCATCTGTGGCTTCATAGGTCAGACCTATCTTCCAGGTCGTTGCCTTGCCGAAAGTTGAGTAGTCATCGAAACGCAGGGCAAATTCACCGGTCAGTTTTTCAGTGAAAGGTACACTGACTTCCTGATAGATAGAGATAACGTCGTAATTACCATCAGTTGGGTCTTGCTGGGCGGCAGTACCGTCACCGGCAACAATCACAGGATCTGGGTTAAAGTAACCACTGTCGTAACGGTATTCGGCACCGATAGCGAAGCTGACAGGACCGGCACTCAGATCAAACAGCTCACCACTCAATACGCCGGCAACCACGTGTTGTTCGTTACCACCATCATTGCGCTCGGTGAAACCGATGTCATTGATGATCTCTTGAGTCAGCGGGGCACCACTAAGCCAGGCATCCAGATTGTTGTAGACAGAGTTTTCCATCTTCTTGGCATTGATGGAGTTTTCAACCCAGGTATCGGCCTTGTTTTTGCCATAAGTGTAGGAAAGATCCCAAGTCATACCCGTGTTGACATCGAGTGTGCCCTGCAGGCCAATCGAGGCGCGCAGAGTATCGATGTCCTGGTTGTAGATACGAGGGCCTACATCATTGGTACGGCGACGGTAGTTAACACGGCCGGTTTTATCGGCCTTGATGCCGGCGTCCAGCATGGACTGATCCAGGGTGATACAACGGTCAGGATCTATCCCTGTTTGGCCACAAACACCCAGCATAATATCGGCAGGCTGAGCGGCCATTTGCTGATCTGACTTACGCTTGGTGTACAGAATATCACCTGTCAGTACCAATTCATTGCCCAGCTCCTGGATCATGTTGGCAAACAGACTATAGCGTTTACTAGGCGTCTGGAACCAGCTGTCTTGGGTATAGTCGTAACCTGTGCTGCGCTCAACCCAGTTGCCGTTGGCATCTTTAACCATACCAGCCAGAGAGCCGGTTGGAATGAAGGAACTGGCACCTGGCTCGGTCCAGTCACGGTCGCCCTGAATAACACCGCGACGGTCAGAGTAAGCCGCACCAAAGGTATAGTTACCGCCGTTGTCTGTGTTGAAACCGTACAGCAGGCTCAGTTCGCCGTTTTCACCGTCGCCCTTATCGGTTCCGCTGCCGTTGAAATCCAGCTGGAAGCCTTCAAAATCTTTCTTGGTGATGATGTTGACCACACCGGCAATAGCATCTGAGCCGTATACCGCCGAGGCGCCATCCTTAAGAATCTCTACCCGGGCAATCATCGCTACTGGGATTGAGTTCAAGTCCACTGCACTGTCTGCACCTGAGCCTGAGTTCACCATACGGCGGCCATTGAGCAGTACCAGAGTACGTTCAGCACCCATACCACGCAGATCAACCTGAGCCGCGCCATTGGCACCATTGTTGGTGGTTGAACCTACAGCCGCACCGGCCATAGAGGTCTGAGCCTGCAGCAGTTGGTCAA
Source organism: Shewanella sp. VK101 (assembly GCF_056497865.1). Taxonomy (NCBI): domain Bacteria; kingdom Pseudomonadati; phylum Pseudomonadota; class Gammaproteobacteria; order Alteromonadales; family Shewanellaceae; genus Shewanella; species Shewanella sp. VK101. The sequence continues at coordinate 2,138,228 of NZ_CM151402.1, read as the reverse complement.
CAGAAGTGAAGCCTTCTGCACGAATAGCATCAGCACTGATCACTGTCACTGGAGAAGCGGTTTCCATATCCTGACGCTGGATACGTGAACCTGTTACTTCGATACGTTCTACCTTGGCACCGTCTTCTGCGGCGTAAGCCACCTGAGACACAGATGCAGCTCCCGTTGAAACCGCAGCAAACAGAGCCAGTCTGACTGCGCCAGTCAGCTTATTGGTTCTTGTCATTTTAAACTCCCTTACTTCCTGGTTTGTTTTTATTTTCACCGCGCTTATTAACACGGCGTTGCCAAGATACTGTCGCCTCGTTTCAACATCGTCAATAACAGGATTTTAATCTGACAAACCCGCAAATGTTTAATTTATGTTTTACATTTGTTTTATTTAATGACAAATAGAACCCGCCTATCCTACAGCGAATAGATATGCAGCCAATTACCGAGAGTTGTTAAAAAATAAACTTTGATTTTTTGTTAATTTTCAGCATATTAATTAACATTACCCATCTCGCAAAGTGTGATGGGTGTCACACTTTTAATTGTTTCCACACTGATACATCACAGTAAATAGTCGAAATTTTTCTCAATACAATTCCCTGCCTTGAATCATCGCAAAAGCCTTAATTGCATATACAACAAGCCTGACCAGTCACATTTGGTAAGTAATAAAACGATACAGATAATACATTTGTTGCAATCTTGTTTTGTTTTGAGGTTACCCCAAACTGCTTTGGTAGTCTTTTATGCTGCAAACAACAGGATTTAATCGGCAGATAAGTGGCCAATAAAACAAAAATCAGAGTAGATTGTTAAAATGAAAGGTAATTTAAGATGATGACACCTATCGAAGATAGGCGCGCAAAAACGGGCAGAAAAAAGGCCGGAATATATCCGGCCTCATCTTTTAAATGCTTAAAGGTACTGAAATTAACCTTAGGCTTCATCCTGCTTGTACTTGGCAGCAGTGTCCTTGATCAAGGTCTGTAACTCACCTTTTTGGTACATCTCGGTCAGGATATCGCAACCACCGACCAGCTCACCTTCAACCCACAACTGAGGGAACGTTGGCCAATTGGCATACTTGGGCAGTTCAGCACGGATATCAGGATGCTGCAAAATATCAACAAACGCGAACTGCTCGCCGATATTGATCATGATTTGAGCCACCTGAGAGGAAAAACCACAGCTGGGTAATTTGGGCGAACCTTTCATGTAAAGGATGATGGGGTTTTCAGCGATTTGCTGCTTAATTTTTTCAACAGTTTCCATTTACGTTCCTGAGTACGACACTATATTTGATTCACTATTGTACGCGAGAGAAACGCAGAACAAAATCACACTATTTGTAAGGTTATTTAGTCATTTGATTTTTCAATGATGTCAATCTGCTCAATCACTCAAACAATGATTCACTTCACAAATTTTATCGGTACAATAGATGGCAGTGAGCAAGTCTGAAAATGATAAACCAAGTCCATGGAGAGATACTAATGGCTTTCGAATTACCTGCATTACCATATGCCAAGAACGCACTGGAACCCCACATTTCTCAGGAAACCATCGAATACCACTACGGTAAGCACCACAACACTTACGTGGTTAAGCTGAACGGTATGATCGAAGGCACTGAATTTGCCGGCAAGACCCTGGAAGAGATCGTAAAAACCTCCAGCGGCGGTATTTTCAACAACGCCGCTCAGGTTTGGAACCACACTTTTTACTGGAATTGTCTGGCGCCTAACGGCGGCGGCGAAGCCACTGGTGCTGTAGCCGAAGCTATCAATGCTGCTTTCGGTTCTTTTGAAGCCTTCAAGACTCAGTTCACTGAGTCTGCTGTCAACAACTTTGGTAGCGGCTGGACCTGGCTGGTTAAAAAGGCTGATGGCACTGTCGCTATCGTTAACACCAGCAACGCGGCCACTCCGCTGACTGATGCTTCAGTGACCCCACTGCTGACCGTTGACGTTTGGGAGCACGCTTACTACATCGACTACCGTAATGTTCGCCCTGACTACATGGCGCACTTCTGGCAGTTGCTGAACTGGGACTTTGTTAACCAAAACTTCGCCGGTTAATAATACTCAAACTGAGTGCCTGAAAAGGAGCCTTATGGCTCCTTTTTTATTGCCCATAAGCACTCTCCAACAAGCCGACCGCACATCAACAAGCTCACCCTCCGGCAGTAATTCACAAGTGCAACTATTGCTTTTGCAACTATTTGCCTTTGTTTTTATTTATGTTTTTTGACATGAAGCATGAATTAGTGTCTAAGATTAATGGTAGGCAACTGCTAAAGACAGTTCCCTTCCCAGACATATTTGGCGTTTCAGGGGGTTTAAAATGGGCATATTTGAGCACTACCAACAGCGCTATGAGAAGAAACTCGATGAAGAATACACATTACAGGAGTTTCTCGATATCTGTAAGCAAGATCGCAGCGCCTACGCTTCGGCTGCAGAAAGACTGCTTATCGCCATCGGCGAGCCGGAAGTGGTCGACACTTCCAAGAATCAGGTTCTGAGCCGGATATTTTCCAACCGCTTAATCTCTCGCTATCCCGCGTTTAAAGACTTCTACGGCATGGAAGATGCCATAGAGCAGATAGTCTCCTACCTTAAACACTCGGCCCAAGGGCTGGAAGAATCCAAGCAGATCCTCTATCTGCTGGGACCTGTCGGTGGCGGTAAATCTTCGCTGGCAGAGAAGCTCAAGGCTTTGATGCAGCAAGTCCCCATCTATATTCTTAGCGCCGATGGAGTCAGAAGTCCGGTCAACGACCACCCTTTCTGCCTGTTTGATGCCGAGGAAGATGGCAAGTTGCTGCAGGAAGAATACCAGATCCCGACCCGTTACCTGCGCAGCATAATGTCGCCCTGGGCGGTCAAGCGCTTGCATGACTTTGGCGGCGATATCTCCCGCTTCCGGGTCGTTAAGGTATTCCCTTCGGTGCTGGATCAAATTGCCATCGCCAAGACTGAACCCGGTGATGACAACAACCAGGATATCTCTTCTCTTGTGGGCAAAGTCGACATTCGCCAACTGGAGCACTTTGCCCAGAATGATGCCGATGCCTACTCCTATTCAGGAGCACTGTGCCGTGCCAACCAGGGTTTAATGGAGTTTGTGGAGATGTTCAAGGCGCCGATCAAGGTGCTGCACCCACTGCTGACCGCCACTCAGGAAGGTAACTATAACGGTACCGAAGGCTTATCGGCCCTGCCCTTTAACGGCATTATTCTGGCTCACTCCAACGAGTCTGAATGGAGCAGCTTTAAAAATAATAAAAACAATGAAGCCTTCCTCGACCGTGTTTATATCGTTAAGGTGCCTTACTGTCTGCGCGTGTCGGAAGAGATCCAGATTTACCGCAAGCTTATCGCCAATTCAGAACTGACCAAGGCGCCCTGTGCCCCAGGCACACTGGAGACCTTGGCTCAATTCAGCGTGCTCTCAAGGATCAAAACCCCGGAGAACTCCTCTGTCTACTCCAAGATGCGGGTCTATGACGGTGAAAGCCTCAAGGATACCGATCCCAAGGCCAAGTCTTACCAGGAATATCGAGACTATGCCGGGGTCGATGAGGGGATGCACGGACTGTCGACCCGCTTCGCGTTCAAAATCCTCTCCAAGGTCTTTAACTTCGACCACTCTGAAATTGCCGCCAACCCGGTGCATCTCTTCTATGTACTGGAGCGGCAGATAGAGCAAGAGCAGTTCCCTTCCGATACCGCAGAAAGGTATATGGAGTTTCTGAAGGGCTATCTGATCCCTAAATATGTTGAGTTTATCGGTAAGGAGATCCAGACCGCTTATCTGGAATCTTACTCGGAATATGGTCAGAACATCTTCGACCGCTATGTCACCTATGCCGACTTCTGGATCCAGGATCAGGAATACAGAGACCCGGAAACCGGCCAACTGTTTGACCGGGCCGCACTCAACGCCGAATTGGAGAAAATTGAAAAGCCGGCCGGGATAAGTAATCCCAAAGACTTCCGCAATGAGATAGTCAACTTTGTGCTCAGGGCAAGGGCCAATAATGATGGCAACAACCCGCAATGGACCAGCTATGAGAAACTCAGAACCGTGATAGAGAAGAAGATGTTCTCAAATACGGAAGATCTCCTGCCGGTCATTTCTTTCAACGCCAAGACCTCCACAGACGATCAGCGCAAGCATGATGATTTTGTCAATCGTATGATGGAGAAAGGCTACACCAAGAAACAGGTGCGCCTGTTGTCCGAGTGGTACTTACGGGTACGTAAGTCCTCATAGCTGTGCCCTTTCGGGGCTCTCGGGCCCCGGTATTTGCTTTGGGAGGTGCGTATGGCGAACTTTATCGACAGGCGGTTGAATGCCAAAGGAAAGAGCACGGTTAACCGTCAGCGGTTTATTAACCGTTATAAACAACAAATTAAAAAAGCGGTTAGTGATGCCGTCACTCACCGTAGCGTCACAGATGTCGACAAGGGAGAAAAAATCAGTATCCCCACCAAGGACATCAGCGAACCCGTATTCCATCAGGGTCGCGGCGGCGTGCGTGAGCGAGTGCATCCGGGCAACGACCAGTTTACCCGCGGCGACAAGATAGACAGGCCTCAGGGCGGCGGTGGTGGTGGCAGCGGCAAGGGCGACGCCTCGGACTCAGGCGAGGGTCAGGATGACTTTGTATTTCAAATCTCCAAAGATGAGTACCTCGAGCTCTTGTTTGAAGATCTTGAGTTGCCCAACCTGCAGAAAAACCGCCTGAACAAACTGGTGGAATATCAAACTTACCGAGCCGGTTATACCAATGATGGTGTGCCCTCAAATATCAATATCGTCCGCTCTTTGAGATCCTCTCTGGCGCGGCGCACCGCCATGTCCGCAGACAAGAAACGGCGACTGCATGAACTGGAAAACGAACTGGCAGAGTTGGAAAACACTCCGGGTGCCAGTGCCGAGCGGATATTGCAGCTCAAAGAGGAGATTGAAGAGCTTAAACAGCGCATCGCCAAGGTGCCCTTTATCGACACTTTCGATCTGCGCTACAACAACTTTGCCAAGCGGGAAGTGCCCACCAGTCAGGCGGTGATGTTCTGTCTTATGGATGTCTCCGGCTCCATGGATCAGGCCACCAAGGATATGGCCAAACGCTTTTATATATTGCTGTACCTGTTTCTGACCCGCACTTATAAGAATCTTGAGGTCGTTTATATCCGTCATCATACCCAGGCCAAAGAAGTGGATGAACACGAGTTCTTCTACTCCCAGGAAACGGGCGGCACCATAGTTTCCAGTGCACTGAAACTGATGTACGAAATTCAACAGGAGCGTTATCCGGCCAATGAATGGAATATCTATGCCGCCCAGGCATCCGATGGTGACAACTGGGCCGATGATTCACCCACCTGTTATCAGATCCTCGAAACACAACTGCTGCCCGTAGTACGCTATTTCAGCTACATAGAAATCACCAACAGGGCGCATCAGACGCTCTGGCGTGAATATGAAACCCTGCAAAAACAATTCGACAATATGGCGGTACAACATATTCGTCAGGCAGAGGATATCTATCCCGTATTCAGAGAGTTGTTCAAGAAGCAGGCGGTTTAGGGGGAAGCGATTATGAGCAAAAAGAAAACACGCCAGCCATTGAGTGACGGGCCTGAATGGACTTTTGAGCTGCTGGAAACCTATGAAAAGGAAATCGCCCGGGTCGCGGAGCATTATCGTCTGGGGACCTATCCCAATCAGATAGAGGTGATCACCGCCGAGCAGATGATGGACGCCTACGCCAGCATAGGCATGCCCATAGGGTATACTCACTGGTCCTTCGGTAAGCGTTTTATCGAAACCGAGCAGGGTTACAAGCGCGGCCAGATGGGGCTGGCCTATGAGATAGTCATCAACTCCAACCCCTGTATCGCCTATCTGATGGAGGAAAACACCCTCACCATGCAAGCCTTGGTGATAGCTCACGCCTGCTTTGGCCATAACAGTTTCTTCAAAAACAACTACCTGTTCCGCACCTGGACAGATGCCGGCTCCATCATTGATTACTTGGTCTTTGCCAAGCAATACATCAGTGAATGCGAGCGTAAATATGGCATAGATGAGGTGGAAAACCTGTTGGACTCCTGCCACGCCCTGATGAATTATGGCGTCGACCGCTACAAGCGCCCAACAGAAATCTCGTTTCGTGAAGAGCAGGCACGCCAGAAAGAGCGCGAGGCCTATCTGCAAACCCAGGTCAACGATCTCTGGCGCACCATCCCCTCTCAGCAGACCAAGGAGGAAGCCAAACAGCAAAAACGTTTTCCGTCAGAGCCACAGGAAAACATTCTCTACTTTATCGAGAAGCACGCTCCGCTGCTGGAGCCCTGGCAACGGGAGTTGGTGCGTATCGTACGCAAGATGGGGCAGTATTTTTACCCGCAACGCCAGACCCAGGTGATGAACGAGGGCTGGGCCACCTTCTGGCATTACACCTTGCTCAACCACCTCTATGACGAAGGTCTGGTTACCGACAGATTTATGTTGGAGTTTTTACAGAGTCACACCAATGTGGTGGCTCAGCCCCCCTACAACAGCCCTTATTACAACGGCATTAACCCCTATGCCCTGGGGTTCAATATGTTCTGCGACATTCGCCGTATCTGCGAACAGCCAACAGACGAGGATAGATATTGGTTCCCGGATATCGCCGGCAGCGATTGGTTGAAAACGCTGCATTTCGCCATGGAAAACTTCAAGGATGAAAGCTTCATCAGCCAGTATCTTTCCCCCACCATCATCCGCAAGTTCAAGCTGTTTGGTGTGCTTGATGATGAAAGCAAAAACTATCTGTCGGTATCTGCCATTCATGATGAACAGGGATACCGGGAGATCAGGCAAATTTTGTCTTCACAATATAACCTGTCCAATAATGAACCCAATATCCAGGTTCATAATGTCATGGTCAATGGCGATCGCTCGCTGACACTGAGGTATATCCCCAGCAAGGGCATCCCTCTGGCAGACAGTTGCCGGGAAGTACTCAAACACCTGCACCGTCTTTGGGGCTTTGATGTCACTCTGGAGCAGAAAGAAGATGATGGCGAGATAAGAGTACTGGCCTCGTGCCCGGACAGAAGCGAATTGATTTAGGCAGCTTTGGTCATAGAAAACCCTGGACAATAAAAAAGACCGCTAATAGCGGTCTTTTTTATTGTGTGCCAACGGCTCATCGGCAACTATTGATTGTCCTGGGCCATCTCCAGCGGCATGGCATCGCGCAGTTTCTGCCACATAATGCCACTGTCGATACCGTAAGCGCGCATCAAAGCAGGCACCTGGGTATAGTTTTTATCTTTAGCCAGGATTTCAAGCTTTTGATAGAAGGCCAGTGCCAAGGCTCTTGCTTCCTGACTACTGAAGTAGTAGCGCCCGACTCTGGCATACAGTCCCTTGAAACCATTGAGGATCAGCACGTACAGCGGGTTACCTGATGAAAACGCCAAGGTGTGATGCAACTGGTAATCAAATTCGGCATAGGCCTCGGCCTCATCTTCCAGCTCGTGGATTTTTGACAGCACTTCCACCGCCGTCTCAGGATTATGCCGTAGTGCGCCACGGAAGTAGATGGCACTGACATTGGTTCTGGCCGACAGCAGTTGGTCAACCAATACCGGGAAACCTTCGGGATTCAGATCGGCAATGGTCTCCAAAATATTCAGGCCAGAGGTTTCCCAGAAATTATTCACCCGGGTGGGTTTGCCATGTTGAATCGTCAACCAACCGTCACGGGCCAAACGCTGCAGCACTTCCCTGAGTGTTGTACGGGTCACACCGATCAGCTCTGATAATTCCCGCTCCGCAGGAAGTATGGAGCCGGGGGGAAATTTATTTTCCCAGATTGAACGCACTATATATTTCTCTGCAAAACTTGCAGGTCCTTTGGCATTGATTATCATCAGCCCGGTTTTCCGATTGTTAGCATTATTCTGGCCACAGATCATACCAGAGCGACGAAAAATGAAAACCACCAGATCACTGATGAAAAATTCAACCCTGCCAAGCTCTCAATAACTGCTATAAAAGTGACCAGGTTCAAATCAGTTGTCACTGAATTTTGCGTTAGAGATCCGCTTTTTGAAATCCCTGTATACCCTAATCATTACATTGAGTTTATCTTTAGGCTAGACTGAACTACGCAAATTTTACCGTTCGTCAACCAAAGACGTAACTACCACACTTAATAACAGATTCACTTATAACAGATTAGAGAGGAAGACATGCCTGCTACACCGATTCAGGCTTTTATGAGTAACTTCTTGGGCAACTCGCCCAAGTGGTACAAGCTTGCGATACTGATTTTTCTTATCATCAACCCGATACTCTTCAGTATCAACCCCTTTGTTGCGGGCTGGTTTTTGGTCGTGCAGTTTATCTTCACTCTGGCCATGGCGCTTAAATGCTATCCTCTGCAACCCGGTGGTTTATTGGCGATTGAGGCCGTGTTTATCGGTATGACCAGTCCCAGCCAGGTACTGCACGAGATTGAAGCCAACCTCGAAGTACTACTGCTATTGGTATTCATGGTGGCCGGTATCTACTTTATGAAGCAGTTGCTGCTTTATGTATTTACCAAGATGATCACCAAGGTGCGTTCCAAAATGGTCGTATCCCTGATGTTCTGTGTTGCCTCAGCCTTCCTGTCTGCGTTCCTCGATGCCTTGACAGTTATTGCGGTTATCATCGCTGTAGCAGTCGGTTTCTACTCCATCTATCATAAGGTCGCATCCGGTAAAGATTTCAGCGCCGATCATGACCATACCTCTGACGGGAATGACCAGCTTAACGCCCAAGAGTTGGAAGACTTCCGGGGCTTCCTGCGTAACCTGTTGATGCACGCCGGTGTCGGTACCGCCCTCGGTGGTGTGTGCACCATGGTAGGTGAGCCGCAAAACCTGATCATCGCCGCCCAGGCTAACTGGCAGTTCTCTGAATTCGCCTTGCGGATGTCACCTGTGACTGTACCCGTATTCTTTGCCGGTATCCTCACCTGTGTCTTGGTGGAAAAATTCCGTATCTGTGGTTATGGCGCCCAACTGCCAGACGCTGTACACAAAATTCTGGTGGAATTTGCCGCCCATGAAGATGCCCACAGAACCAGCAAAGATAAGATGAAGCTGGTTATCCAGGCTCTGGTCGGTGTATGGCTGATTGTCGGTCTGGCCTTCCACCTGGCATCGGTTGGTCTTATCGGTCTTTCAGTTATCATCCTGACCACTGCCTTCAACGGTATTACCGATGAGCACGCTCTGGGTAAAGCCTTCGAAGAAGCCCTGCCCTTTACCGCTCTACTGGCAGTATTCTTCGCCGTGGTGGGTGTGATTATTGACCAAGGCCTGTTTGCTCCTGTTATTCAATGGGCTCTCGGCTTTGAAGGCAATATGCAGCTGGTTATCTTCTATGTTGCCAACGGCTTGTTGTCCATGGTCAGTGATAACGTGTTTGTGGGTACCGTTTATATCAACGAGGTGAAAGCCGCGCTGATTGATGGCCAGATCACCCGCGATCAGTTTGACCTGCTTGCCGTTGCCATCAACACAGGAACCAACCTGCCATCAGTGGCTACCCCTAACGGTCAGGCGGCCTTCCTGTTCCTGCTGACTTCCGCTCTGGCTCCCCTCATTCGTCTCTCTTATGGCCGCATGGTATGGATGGCACTGCCTTACACTATCGTGTTGTCCATTGTTGGTGTACTGGCAATTGAGACAGGTTTCCTGGAGCAGATGACCCAATACTTCTACGACTCAGGCATGATCCTGCACCACAGTGCTCAGGAAGTGCTCGGTAAAGGTGCGGCCGTAGGCCATTAGTCTATGTATTGACTGAACCTTTTGGTTTCAGTAGAGTCCAAAAAACGCCCCTCTAGGGCGTTTTTTTATGGGTGTCATATCCATCTGAGGAGTTATCCCACCTCGCCTTGGACTGATGGGTAATCAATGGAGAATAGTTTTGACAGCAATGATACGTTTCGCCCACTCCCGCATGGCCTGGGGAATTCTGGCGCTCAGCGCCCTGTCTCTGGAGCTGGCTGCGTTGTACTTTCAACATGTGATGCACCTCGAGCCTTGCGTCATGTGTATTTACCAGCGTTTGGCCGTATTGGGATTGCTGCTGGCCGGCATCATAGGCTTTCTTGCGCCGAGTGTACGTCCAGTGCGACTTGTGGCGGCCTTGCTGTGGGGGGTAAGCGCCAGTTGGGGACTGAGATTGGCCATTGAACTCAACGATATGCAGCAAAACCCATCGCCTTTTTCCACCTGTTCATTCCTGCCGGACTTCCCCTCCTGGATGCCACTGCATGAATGGCTGCCTTCGATATTTATGCCAACAGGCATGTGCACTGATATTCCCTGGAGCTTTATCGGCATCACTATGTCGCAGTGGATGATTGTTGCTTTTGCCACATATCTGGTAGCACTGATGCTCTATGTTGTACCTATTCTGAGCAAGGGCCGTAACTAGGTATTCAATTCAAGCTAGCGGGTTTCCTATGAGCATAAAAAAGCCAAACAATCGTGTTTGGCTTTTTACTCTTGATGCCTGGATGACATCAATCCAAGTCCTTCAGTGGCCAGAGTACAATATGATCTTCAAGATCGCGCACTTTACTCTCGCAAAGCGTCTTGCCCTTCACCGACATCCCTACTTCGTGCATGGCATCCTTGGAGCCGGTCAAAAGTGGATGCCAGGAAGGCAATGGCCGCCCCAGATACAGACGCCGATAAGCACAACTATCCGGCAGCCAGTCCAGCTCACCGATATTCGTCGCCGTCACCGCGGTGCACAGAGGCACAAATTCAAAGCGTTTTTCATAGTGAATGCAGCTGCAGTCTTTATCAGACAACAATTTGCAAGCCGCATTGGTATAGTAAAGCTCATCGGTTTCATCATCGATGAGCTTATTGAGACAGCATTTCCCACAGCCATCACAGAGAGACTCCCACTCATCCGGAGTCATTTCGGCCAGGGTCTTGGTTAACCAGAAGGACATAAATTTGTTGGTTCGTTCTTGAAAGCTTGCGTGATGGCTATTTTACACTATTTCCGGGGTGGATACTTGATCCGCTCGGAAAGATAAGCCGCCGCCAAAGCGAAATAGTCTGAATTTTGCCAGCTTCGCAAGGCGCGGTAGTTCTGGTATACCAGATAGTGCCTTCCTGTGACACCATCTGGCATGATCAATGAAACTTGCATATCGGTCCGGCCAGGCAGATCGCCGCCATCGTAACGACGAACGCCCAACTGCTGCCAATGGCTGAAACTCGCCTGATAATCCACCCCGAGTTGGCTGTTCTCTATGGACTCGGGCGCTTTGACCTGGCGTCCCCAGGTTTGGGTGTCATCCCAGCCCGTTTGCTGCAGGTAGTTGGCCACAGATGCCAAGCCATCGGCAAAGCTGTTACAGATATCGACCTTGCCATCACCGTCGCCGTCGTTGCCGTATTGCAGATAGGCACTTGGCATCAATCCTAAAGGCCCCATGGCACCGGTACTCGAACCCTTGAGCTCGTTAAAGTCGAGCGATTGCGACGCGAGTATTTTCAGCGCCGCAAAAAACTCATCGCGGTAAACCTCTTGTCCCTCATAGGCCAGTGACGCCGTCACGGAAAGCACAGGATAACCGCCCTGCTGATTGCCAAAATCTGACTCGAGCCCCCAAAGGGCCAGAATAAACCTGGGCTGCACCCGATATTGTTTACCAAGTTTGACCAGCAGCGGTCGATATTCTTCGGCCAGTACCCGACCCTTTACCACCATCTCCTCACTGATCGCCTTGGGGATATAGTGCTCCAGATCCTTTGGCGGTTCGGGGGCTGTCTTGTCATCATTGGAGGCTTTTTTAAACAGTTTTATCTGGCTGAAGGCCTTATCCAATATGAGTTGATCTATCCCTTGCGTTGCTGCGTCCTGTTTTAATTTATCAAGATACTGCTCAAAACTGCCTTCGGTCGCTGCACAGACATTGGTCAGCGACGCGCCCAGCAGCGAAATAAACACCAGGGAAAGTCTATCCATAAAACGCGTTATTCCTTAAGCAGAATGATCATCCAGGCCCTTGCAGCGTCTCAGCTCCTTCAGCATATCCACCTGCGGTGGCGGCAATTGCAAATAATAGCCCTTTTCCGCCAGTTCTGCTTTGACCTTGTTGATATCGGCGATACCCAGTTGCTGTCTTTTCTGCAGCGGCAACAGCATTACCAGTTGTGGCGGCCCAAATACCTGCATCAAGGGAGCAGGTACATCATCAAAATGGCCTTTCTTGTTGACGAATAAATAGGTGTCGGCTTTTTTCAGGCTCTTATAGACAGCACAGATCATAATTGTATCAATTTCCATGGGTTCAAACTTGCCACTCATCGGGGCACACTATAACATGGACGCCTTGGAATATAACGCTGTCACGCAATCTGACTGCTCATTTTCTGGAGAATGACGCCGGGATGCCAAAACCTAGTCTAGAGCTAAAGGGCTCTTCTTTTACGCTCTCTGTACTTCATATCAATACCCCAGATCTGGACGCCCTTTTTAAAGAGCTCGATGGCAAGCTCGCCCAGGCTCCCCAGTTTTTCCTCAATGCTCCACTGGTGCTCAACTTAAGTCAGGTCAACGGCACAGACATAGATCTCAAAGGGCTGCGCCAGGGACTGACCGAAAGACAACTGGTGATAGTCGGTGTGACTGCCGCCGATAAGGCACTTAATGAAGCCGCCAAGGCGCAGGGATTGGCCAGCATCAAAGCCGGGAAACAGTCGGAATTGCCACCGCCCCCCCCGAGAGTCACCAAGATAGTCAAACAAAACGTGCGCTCCGGGCAACAAATCTATGCCAAAGACGGTGATTTAATCGTTTTTGGTGCAGTAGGGAATGGCGCAGAAGTCATTGCAGATGGTAGCATTCATGTATACGGGGCACTGCGTGGTAAGGCAATGGCGGGAGCCAGCGGTGATAAACATGCCGTGATCCTGGCCCAGTCCATGGAAGCTGAACTGGTTTCGATTGCGGGACAGTACTGGTTGACTGAAAACCTGCAGCAACACTGTACCGCCAAGAGTGGTTGTATCAGGCTCAGCGGTGAGTCATTAATCGTTGAATCGCTGCCCGGATAAGGCAGATGGAAAGGATAAAATAGAACATGGCACAAATTATTGTTGTCACCTCAGGTAAAGGCGGTGTGGGCAAAACCACATCGAGCGCGGCTATCGCTACCGGCTTGGCGCTTAAAGGACACAAGACTGTTGTTATCGATTTTGATATCGGCCTGCGTAATCTGGATTTGGTCATGGGCTGTGAGCGTCGGGTTGTTTACGACTTTGTCAATGTCATCAACGGCGAGTCCAATCTGAACCAAACGCTGATCAAAGATAAACGCTGCGATAAACTGTTCGTTTTACCGGCTTCCCAAACCAGGGACAAAGATGCCCTGACCAAAGAAGGTGTCGGCAAGGTACTTGATGATTTGAGCAAAGACTTTGACTACATCATCTGTGACTCTCCGGCAGGTATTGAAACCGGCGCCATGATGGCACTCTATTTTGCCGATATCGCCATAGTGACAACCAACCCTGAGGTCAGCTCGGTCAGAGACTCAGACAGGATCCTTGGCATGCTGCAAAGCCGTAGCCGTCGTGCCGAGCAAGGGCTTGAGCCCATCAAGGAATATCTGCTGCTGACTCGCTACTCCCCTGCCAGAGTGAAAACCGGCGAAATGCTCAGTGTGGAAGATGTGCAGGAAATTCTCGCAATACAACTGCTCGGAGTTATTCCTGAGTCTCAGGCAGTGCTCAAGGCTTCCAACTCAGGGGTGCCGGTGATCATAGATCACGACAGCGATGCCGGACAGGCCTACGAGGACACAGTGGCTCGTCTGCTGGGTGAAGAGCTTCCGCTGCGCTTCGTCGCGGAAGAGAAGAAGGGATTCCTTAAACGAATATTTGGTAGCTAAATTATGTCATTACTCGATTATTTCAGAAGCAGCAAGAAAAGCAGCACCGCGGCAACCGCCAAGGAACGTTTGCAGATCATCGTTGCCCATCAACGCGGCGAGCGCGGGGCACCGGATTACTTTCCGCAGATGAAGCAGGAGATAATTGAAGTGATCCGCAAGTATGTGCACATCTCCGAAGAGCAGGTATCTGTGCAGCTGGATCAAAACGATGACAACCTGTCGGTACTCGAGCTCAATGTAACTCTGCCGGACCGCCCTTGAGGCAAGCTTTTTCGGTAAAAAGCAAAGGGTATCAAGAGCATACATTTGAAGCCAAAGTATGAATAAAGCATCTATGTAAAATAAAGTATCTATGTAAAGTACTGCTGCAGTCACAAAAAGGCGCCCTTGGGCGTAATGCCGATCAGTTAAGACAGATCGCTTGACGATCTCACTGAAAGGATCAAAATCCGATGACCCCATGTCATCGGATTTTTTTATGCAACTTTCAGAAGCTTTGGCGCGTACTCATATCAATCGTCTTACCGAATTCACCTGTCTGGCCGATGTACTTGAGCCTGAGTTAATTCAGTCGTGCCTTGATTCACATGGTGTTGCCAGTTTAAGACGACGTAAGTTACCTATGGATGCCATGATTTGGGCGGTGATTGGTATGGCTCTGTTCAGAGGCGAGTCCGTCCGTTCACTCATCAATAAGCTTGATATCGTCTTACCGCAAGAGGTGGATTACGTTGCGCGCAGTGCTGTCACGCAAGCGCGTAAGCGATTGGGCTCTGACGTTGTTCAGGATGTGTTTAAGCGAAGTGCCAAGACCTGGCATGAAAGAGCAGAGCATCCTCATTGGTGTGGGCTCAACCTCTACGGTGTCGATGGTGTCGTGTGGCGAACACCTGATAGTGAGCAAAACAATCAGGTGTTCGCCAAAACCGCCAACGCTTCTGGTGATGCTGCCTATCCTCAAATTCGCATGGTTTGCATGATGGAGTTAAGCAGCCACCTGGTATTGAACAGTGCCTTTGATTCTGTTGCTGTCAGTGAAATGAATTTAGCCGCCGAACTGATATCAAGCATACCCAATAACAGCCTGACGCTGTTTGACAGAGGCTTTTATTCGTTGGGGCTTTTGCACGCCTGGCAACAGGCTCAACCGAACAGTCACTGGCTGCTGCCGTTGAAGAAAGGGACACAATATGAAGTGGTACGCTCTTTAGGAAAACACGACCAACTGGTGCAGTTAGCCACCACGCCTCAAGCCAGAAAGAAGTGGCCTATGCTACCTGACAATATTGAAGCTCGCTTACTGACAAAGACGATAAAAGGTAAGTCGGTTTCCATTTTGACCTCATTAACAGACCCCTTGCGTTATCCGGGGGCAGAGATAGCGGATTTATATGCCCATCGATGGGAGATAGAAGTGGGCTATCGGGAGATGAAGCAGCATCTTCTGGAGAGTCGCTTTACGTTGCGTAGTCAATTGCCAGAGTTGGTTATCCAAGAATTGTGGGGGGTACTATTGGCCTATAACCTCATCAGATACAAGATGATGTTGATGGCTAAGAGCTTACCGTCGTTACATCCGAACCAATTAAGCTTTAGAGATGCATCGAGTTATATCATTTTTAAACTGACTCAACTGTCATCTCAAACGCCTGGAAATGTCCCGAGAGAGGTCTTGGACATAGTGCGTAATGCGAGGCAGTTCAAGCTTGATGGGAAACGGGATAGAGCCTATCCACGTGCGTTAAAAATGAGTAAAAACAAGTATCCCATTAAGCCTAAGAAAAATGCCGTTCACACTAAGTGAACGGCATTACCCTTGGGCGCCTTTTTACTTTTATCAACCAGGTTCAGAGTGCCAGCTTGGCCAATTTGTCAGCCACCAGTTGGCCACGCCAGCCCAGCAACACCAAGGGCGTGGGTCCCTGTTTGCCGTCCCATACCCACTCAAGATATTCGTGAATATGACGCTTGGATCCAAGCAACTCCATAGGCACACTTTCGGATTCAGCAATCTCGGTCAAGCACTGCTTAATACTCTTGAAGGCGCTCTTATATCCCGGCTTGAGAGCCAACACATCCAAGGGCTCCGGCAGATTGCTCATATCCGCCTTGGCCATGACCTTGAGCACATCTTTGGCGTAGAGACGCTTTTCATGATCCGTCAGCTCTTTCATGGAAAGCACGTCATTAATCCCTCTTGGCTGACGCTTAGCCAAGCCGATAAGGGCATGATCTTTCATGACAAAACCCAGCGCCATGTCCTTTGCCAACGCTTTACGCAAACGCCAAGCCGCCAGCACCTTGAGCACAGCCAATTGTGGTGTACTCAACTGAAAGGCGTTCTTGACCCTAAGATAGGCCGTGTCTTCATCCGGCGCGTCCAGACGCCCTTCTGTCATGCGCTGGCTTTCTTCCAATACCCACTCGAGCCTGCCCTGCTGCTCCAGTTTCTGCTGCAGCTGAGGATAGAGTTGGTAGAGATAATAGACATCATTGGCGGCATAACTGAGCTGCGCCTCTGATAGCGGTCGTTTCAGCCAGTCGGTGCGGGACTCGCCCTTGTCGAGCTCCACTCCCAGGCACTCATGCACCAGCTTGGCATAACCCAGGCCATGGCCCATGCCGGCAATGGCCGCCGCCAATTGGCTGTCAAACAAAGGCTTGGGCTGACACTGGCCTTGGCGGGCAAACACTTCCAAGTCTTCACTGCAGGAGTGCAACAACTTGGTGATCTTCTCATCGGTCAGCAAGGCCCAAAATCCCGACAGATCCGAGATGGCCAAGGGATCTATCAGAGCCAGGGTCTTGCCGTCATAGGCCTGAATGAGCCCTAAACAAGCATAGTAAGTGCGGGTGCGTACAAATTCGGTATCCAGTACCAGCAATTTAGCCTCGCGATACTGTTCCACCAGCTGCGCCAGAGTGGCGTCATCTTTTACATACAGGTAATCTTGCAAATTCAACTCCCATCCTGCGCGAGTTTCCAGGTCCCGGAAACACAAGAGCCGGCTGGCGCCGGCTCTCTATATTATGCAGATTTGGCCTCATCTCTGAGTTCTCTGCGCAGGATCTTTCCTACGTTGGTTTTCGGCAATTCGTCCCTGAATTCTACCAGCTTCGGCACCTTATATCCTGTTAAATGATGGCGACAGTGCTTGATAAGCTCCTTCTCGGTCAAAGATTTGTCTTTTGCCACCACAAAAATCTTCACCAGTTCACCACTGACCTCATGCGGCACGCCCACGGCGGCCACTTCAACCACCTTGGGATGCAAGGCCACCACCTCTTCCACTTCATTGGGGAAGACGTTGAAGCCGGAAACCAGGATCATATCCTTCTTGCGATCGACAATATAGAAAAAGCCTTTTTCATCCATATAGCCGATATCGCCTGTGGCCAGCCAACCGTCTTTGTCGATCACTTTGGCGGTTTCTTCCGGACGTTGCCAGTATCCCAACATCACCTGAGGCCCCTTGGCAAAAAGTTCGCCCGTCTCTCCCTGAGGCAATACCTGACCGTCGTCACCCCGCACTTGAATTTGCGTCGAAGGTGCAGGTAAACCGATAGAGCCGTTGTAACCGGCCAGATCGTAAGGGCAGCAAGCTACCAGAGGTGAAGCTTCGGTCAGGCCATAGCCTTCGAGCAAGCGAGTCTTGGTGATGCTCTGCCATTTGTCAGCCACGGCGCGCTGCACCGCCATACCGCCACCAATAGAGAGTTTGAGGCGGGAGAAGTCCAGAGCGGCAAACTCTTCGCTGTTGACCAGGGCGTTAAACAGGGTGTTCACCCCAGTGAGAGCCGTAAAAGGTGTCTTCCTGAGTTCGGCCACAAATCCCGGGATATCCCTTGGATTGGTGATCAGTAAGTTGTTGGCGCCTTTATGCAGGAACAACAAACAGTTCACCGTTAAGGCGAAAATATGGTAAAGCGGCAAGGCGGTTACCACAAACTCCTTGCCGTCGTTGAGCAAAGGGGCATAAGCACCGTTGGCCTGCAATACGTTGGCAACTATGTTGCCATGACTGAGCATGGCACCCTTGGAAACGCCAGTGGTACCGCCGGTATACTGTAAAAAGGCGATATCGTCACTCTTGACCACAGGCTTGACGTACTGTGCCTTTTTACCGGCCCGAAGCGCCCGGCGCATAGAGATGGCATGTGGCAGAGAGTATTTGGGCACCAGGCGTTTGATGTACTTCACCACAAAATTAACCAGGGTACGCTTGGGCGCACTCAAGAGATCGCCAAGCCCTGTGATAATCACGTTTTTAACCGGAGTTTGATCGACTACCTGCTCCAGTGTGCTGGCAAAGTTGGACACCACCACTATCGCCTTGGCGCCGGAGTCGACCAACTGATGTTTGAGCTCTCTTGGGGTATAGAGCGGATTGACATTGACCACGACCATGCCGGCCCGCAACACACCAAACAGGGCGATGGGATATTGCAGCAGGTTCGGCATCATGATCGCCACCCGATCGCCCTTTTGCAATTTGAGATCATTTTGCAAATAAGCGGCGAAGGCACGGCTGCGCTCTTCCAGTTTTCGGTACGTCAGGGTTGCGCCCATATTGACGAATGCGGGTTGGTCGGCATAGGTATTGACCGCTGATTCCAACATCTCCAGCAAGGAAGCATAGCGGCTGGCATCAATTTCGGCAGGCACGTCGGCAGGCAAACTGTTAATCCAGGGCTGGTCCACAAATCTCTCCTAAAATTCCGTCTTCAGCGGAAACGACTCTCTCTGTCGTTAAAGCCCGCAGCGTCTGCGGGCAAAGCACTGAGTATTTTTATAAAGTTCTTATTAAGGCCTTTGGCCTCGACTCTTGGTAGTTAACTTTCGCGCCGCAA
Organism: Shewanella sp. VK101; assembly: GCF_056497865.1. Classification (NCBI taxonomy): domain Bacteria; kingdom Pseudomonadati; phylum Pseudomonadota; class Gammaproteobacteria; order Alteromonadales; family Shewanellaceae; genus Shewanella; species Shewanella sp. VK101. Next base: position 2,119,399 of record NZ_CM151402.1, on the reverse strand, counting down.
AAATCATACGGGCGTTTAAAATTTTGATCATCATCACATAAAAGCTTTTATTTGCCTAGTCCCCCGGATTGGATTTTCTACCTTGGAGAAATCCGGCCAGAGTTTGCGCTACCTCATCGGCGTTTCCCATATGTAGATGGTGATCCCCTGGTAGTTGTACTATTTGCAAATCCCTGTACCAGGCGCGGGCCTGGGGCAAACTCTGCACCAGTCCGGGAAATCCCTGCTCACCCACGATAAGCAAGCTGGGGATGGCGATCCCCTGCATCAGGGATGCTACCTGCTCAAAACAAAGTCGCATCGGCGAGTCGAGCCGCAGCCTTGGGTCGCTGCGCCATCTGGCGCCATGTGCATCAATTTGCATATTGCGCGTCACCAATAATCGGGACCAGGGCTCGGCCAATCCGGTCAACTGCACTCTGGCTTTGATGGCCGGCTCAATACTGTCATAAACCACTTGGTTACGTTTGCTGCCGAGCATACGCTTGTGGGCAGCAAAGCTTTTTCTCAGCCTGGGTTTAGCCTGCTCCACCGCCTCATAGAGAGGAGCGAAGGCTTCAATCAACAGCAACTTATCGACTCGTTCAGGAAACGCTGCAGCATAAGCACTGGCAACGATCCCCCCAAGGGAGTGCCCCAACAGAGTGACTGGCGCATCATCGGCCAAGCTGTCCAGCAGCAGCTCAAGATCGTACAGATAATCAATCCAGTGCAGCGGATAACGCCCTGGCCTGTGTTCCGATAAACCATGTCCCGGCCAGTCGATGGCAAGAATACGATAATCATTCATCAGCATCTCGGCCAAAGGGGCAAAGCTGTTACTGTTATCCAGCCATCCATGCAATGCCAGTAACAGCGGCTTATCTTCCGCTCCCCAGCATTGGGCCGCGAGCGTGAGGTGCGGCAGCGGGATCTTCAGTGCTTTTACGGGGGCGGAAGGTTGCCACATAATGCCTCTGTTGTCAGTGTATCAGTTCGCTTTTTTGATAAATTTGAGTGTCATACGGTCACTTTCTCCTATCTTGAGATAAGTGTCCCTGTCCTGCTCACCCAGTCGCAATGTCGGCGGCAAGGTCCAGACGCCTTTGGGGTAATCCTTACTGTCCTTGGCATTAGCGTTGATCTCACTGCTGGCTTCCAAGGTGAAGCCCACCTTTTCTGCCAGTGCTATCATCTCATCCTGCATCATGTAGCCGCTGTCAGGGCCGTTACCGGCTTTGCCCCTGTGCTCAACCACACCAAAGACGCCGCCATCTTTAAGCACATTAAAGGCAGCCTGAAACACGGTTTGCAGTTGCCCCTGACTGGCCCAGTTATGCAGGTTTCTGAAAGTGAGTACAGCATCGGCACTGGCATCTTCTCCCAGTTTAACCTGCGCGGGAGGATCCAAAACCACCAGTTCGATTTTGCCAAGCTCTTTGGGGTGGGCTTGCAGCCATTCTAGATAACGCTTGCCCGCTTTGGCCCGATAACGGCTGCCCGGGTTGTCTTCTTGCGGCGCTGTGTTAAAACCGGCTGCAATATACTGCCCCTTGTCCGCCAACATAGGCGCCAGGATTTCTGTGTACCAGCCGCCGCCTGGCCAGAGCTCAATCACGGTTTGCTCCGCAGTGATCCCGAAAAAAGCCAGTGTCTGCTCTGGATGACGATATTGGTCGCGCTCGACATTGGCTTCCCGGCGGAAGTCACTGTTAACCGCCTCCAGCAAAGCCGGTTCGCCGGCCTGCACCGCACCGCTGCCAAGCAGCATGCCAGCCACCAGCAAAGCCTTGCCAAGCGGCGTTGCCAGCTTGCGATTAAATTGCTTGTATTCCATTTCCCTTCTCCTTTGAATGTAGATTTATGCTGCGGCAACAGACCCGCCGAAACGACTTTTTGGCACGCACTGGTGCCAAATAAGATTGCAGTTCAAGCTAACAGTGAGCGGCAGACTTGCCAAGGATCAGTTTGATTTTCCATCTATGCGGCGCCAGCAAAGCAGTAGCGCCAATAAGCCGGAAGCGAACCACAGCAATACCCAGACGAACGCAGGCACCCAGCTGTGCTCAGCCAGCAATACCGCATCCCCCCTATCGTCCAGCCCCAGCAACACAGCAGGACTGGCAAGCGCATTGAGCATCACCATCAAGGCCACCAGGCGCAGGCTGCCGCTGAGCAGTCGATTGCCGCCAAATTTCAGCGGCAGCAGAAACAATACACTCAGACTAATGAGGATACTCAGGGTCAGTAAGTCCCGCCCCCACAGCAGTATGGTGAGCAGCACCAAGGCGCCGATAAAGGCAAAACTTATACGGATCCCCCGCGGCCAAGTGGCCAGGTGGTAAAGCAGGCAGCCCCAAAAGGCCGCCCCCAAATAACCGCTGAATCCGATAAGGAGCGGCCAGCCGCCCTGACTGAAGCAGAAACCGGCGCCATTGGGAAAGAGTTGGATATGGCTGACAATCCCGCCGCTTAACAGCGTTGCCAGCGCATGGGACAATTCATGGAAATAGCTTTCCAACCATTTGAAGGGTACAGAGACATAGGGCAGATGAGTCAACATCAAGGCCAGCAAAAGTTCCAGCAGAAACTGGCCTCTTCCCGGCAACGGCAGTGAATGGGAAGGTTTTACAAAAGCGTTATCGGCTGCGGGACTGTCAGGCGTAGACATCTATGCCCACCATGGCTGAGATAGCATCCCGCTGCGCGGCGTGTTGGGTATTCAGATAGAGGGCGATAGCATCAGAATGACCTGCGGTTTCCCGCTTCAGCTGCTCTCTTTGTTGGTATTTGTCGTTAAGGGCTTGGCTGTCAAACTCGACCAACTGCCTGGATGAGCTGACAAGGATTTCATCCTGAGTCTCAACGGTTTGCTGGGCACGCTCAGGAGGCCTGTTGCCGGCTACCGCCTGCGACAGACTTTGAACTGCACCCGGATGTCCCGTCTGCTTGATCATCATGATACTGGTTTGATCCCCGTTTGCTCCAAGCCCTTGAGGCAGTTAACCCGCCTGAAGCCCTATTCCCTTCCCGGCAGTTTCTTCCAGGCAACTGTATCTCGCAAATACACAGGCGCCAGCTCGTCGACCAAGGTGGCCTGCCCTTGTTGCCAACCTAGGCTTGCCAAAGCAAGCATAGCACTGGCTTGAGGATATTTCACCGCATCCAGCAAGGTCAAGTTTTCGGCATGTTGTAAAAGTGCCGGGTAGGCATCAAACCCAGTGCCGCAGCAATACACCTTGTCCGTATTGGCAAAGGGCGAGGTCATTGTCTCAGGGGCGCTCACTTGCTCTATGCCAACCAGTTTGGCCATACCGGATTCCTGCGCAAACGCCGCCCAATAGATTTCGCCCATGCGGGCATCTATGGCACAAATCACCTGCTGCGCACCATGTTCAGTTATCGCTTGCTGCGCCATGGCGGCCAAGGTAGAGATGCCGATTACAGGTACATCCAGCCCCAGCGCCAACCCTTGAGTCATAGAGGTGCAGATACGGATACCGGTGAAACTCCCCGGCCCACGGCCATAGGCGATAAGGCCGATATCCTGCATCTTGAGCCCGGATTGACTCAGCAAGTTCTCTATCATGGGCAGCAATCTTTGGCTGTGCTCACGGGGCGCATCGACAGATTCCGCAATACTGCCATCTTGCCATGCCAGCGCCGCTGAGCAGAGTTCGGTACAGGTATCCAGAGCCAGAATAACAGGAGAATTGGCAAGTGTAGTCGATGTCATGGGTTCAACCTTGATGGGCGAAGGTATGGCCTTCGGCGAGTTAATAGCGGCGGGATCATACCATCAAATACGCCGAAACCAAGCGCGGATCTACCCTTGTGATCCTTATCATGGACAATGAGAACAGTTCTCAACTAATATGGAGTCCCCTTTTCGGTTAGCGTCTGTTATGTCCAGCCTCTCTCAGTTTTCCAATGAAACCGCAGTTTCGCGGTTGAAACGTGCCTTTGTCGCCGGTATTTGGGCCACTCTCATCAGCATAGCAATCGGGTTTTCCTTTAAAGTCTGGCTCGCAAGCTGGGTTCCCAAGGCGGATCTGGCTATCTACCACACGGTTATCGATATCATCTCGCTGTCACTGATCCTGATGACAGGCTTTCGCTCGTCTATGGTGGTGTCTTACAGCCAGACCCGCAACGACAGGGATATCATCAATATTTTCCGCTATGTGCTGATCCTTGTAGTGCTGCTGACCTGGGGCATCATACTGCCCTATATCAAGCACAAACTCGTCATAGATGTGGAGTACCTGCAACTGGTGGGCATCATAGTCAGCATGGGGCTCAAGGTGTACTTTACCAACCTGGTTGCCATGTATCGCCTCTATGAAATCAGCAACAAGGTAACCTGGATGGAGCCGCTGTCTTTGGTGCTGGCCTTTGCCCTGTGTTACTACGGGCTGAGTATGGCGCCGCTGGGGGCACTCTTTTACGCTACGACGCTGTCGTCTCTGATTATCGCGGCCTTTATGTATCTGAGAAGGCGGCGTCAAATCGCCACCGCGCCGCTTGCCAAGGTCAATCTGGAGCCGGCGCTGAAAAGCTTTATGAAGCGCAGTGTCACGGCCTCGCTCGAGGCAGGCTCCAGCATTCTGATGATCTATATTACCGTACTGCTGACCATACGTTATTTCAGTGTCGAAGAGCTGGGAGATTTCCAAGTGGTGGTCAGGCCGGTATTTACCTACATGACCTTGCTGTTTGTATTCCCTATCTACCGCTTCGTATTGCCGGAATTGGCGGTCTGTGTTCGCGCCCGGGACAATGAACAGATCCGCGCCATCAAACACTGGCTCTACAAGCTGGCGCTGATTGTCAGCATCAGTTTCTTTGTTGTCATGCTGCTGGGCGGCGAGAGTCTATTCAGAATGCTGTTTCCGCCCCAGTATCACGGCGCCGTGCCGGTACTGCTGCATTATGCCATTTTCTTCATCTTTCTGATGCTCAACGGTTATCAACTGGCCTATATCAAGGCCGAAGGCTACTTCAATGCCAGTTTGCTGATCCGCCTGGCCGGCATCATTACTCTGGTAGGCGCCTTCTTCCTGCTCAGGCAACTGACGGCCAATGTGGTGGCGGTGATCCTCGCCCTCGGCTGCGGTTACTTGATGATGTACCTGATAGGCGCTCTGGTGGAGCGCCATATCCGCCACAGTAAAGCCCAGGCTTCACCGGCCGTTTCCTAGCTGTTTTCGGGCGGTGACATGGTGGTTTCTAGGCCTCAACCAAGGAAAGCGGCCAGTCTGATTTACTCTTGAGTGAATTGCGCTTGATAGTAGCTTCGGGCTATGGCCGTTTTCACCTTCAGCGGCTAAGGTTAACCTCAAGGAACAGCACGCAACAGCAAAGGATTGGAGGCCAGGGAATGCCAGGCGCCTATGCACACCTCACACTGGTCAATAACCTCAGACAGCCACTTGAGCTGGAGGCGGTTACCCATATGCCCAAGGACGCTATTCGCGCCTTACTGAAGCACTTCAAGTACTGCGAGCTCGGGGCTGTCAGCCCGGATTATCCCTATCTCGCTCTCAATGACCGCCAACAGGCCAAAAGTTGGGCCGACAAGATGCATTACCAGCATAGCGGCGAAATGCTCAAGGCCGGCGTTCGTCACCTGGCCTGCAGTGAAGGGGAAGAACGCGACAAGGGCCTGGCCTGGTTGCTGGGCTATTGTGCCCATGTGATCGCAGATGTCACTGTCCATCCGGTTATTGAGATGAAAGTAGGCCCCTACAAAGAAAACGCCGATGCCCACAGGTATTGTGAAATGCATCAGGATGCCTACATCTATCCCAAGCTCAATCTCGGGGCAATAGGTCTGTCAGAACACCTGGATTCCGGTATTGCCGCCTGCTGCGATGCCACAGGTCAGAAACTGGATCCTGTCATAGAGAAATTGTGGGACAACTGCTTCAAAGATGTATATATAGAGGAATGGGCCAATAATCCGCCAGCCATCAATGACTGGCATAAAGGCTTTATCACTGTGGTGGACAAGATTGCCGAGGAAGGCAACAGACTGCTGCCGTTTGCCCGCCACCTGGGCGTCAAGTTCGCCGTCCTATATCCGGAGCAGGAGCAGATTGAAAAAACGTATTTAACCCTGACCACCCCTGAAGGCGATATGCACTATGACGCGATTTTTCTGCGCGCCAGAGAAAACGTCAAACACTTTTGGCAACTTATCGCCAGCGGTGTGCTGGAGCAAGACAGCGCCTATCTGGAAAGTATCAAAGATTGGAATTTGGACACGGGCCGGGATGCCGCAGGTAAACTGGCCTTTTGGCAGGAACAGACCTAACAGGAACTAGCACCGACCTACTATTTGTAGATAAGGATTCAAGGATGAAATCAATTTTCCATCAAGGCCCAATCGTCTGCCTGCTGCTGGCGCTGCTACCGACACTTGGTGGCTGCGGTCTCGGTGACAGGCATGATCAGGAATACCAACAACTGGCACCGGCACTGACCAAGGTGACCAGCGCGGCCGAAGCCACCATACGTTATGAAAATCATCCGGCCAACCTCGACGGCCAAACTTTATTGGCGTTGGCCACAGCCCATGACGCCTCCCTGCTCGAGCCATTCAGTCAATACCAACTGCACCTGTTTCGTATCGAGGATCATGCCCTCTTGTTGCTTTGCAGCGCAGACGGTGAGCGGGCCCTGATGGAAGACAGTGGCTGCACCGCAAAGCTCGACAAACAACATTGGCAACAGGGAACACATCCCTGTGAGACCAGTATTGCACCTGCCAACATCTGCCTGGATGAACTGTGATCCCTGTCATAGTATCGCGTTTCCTGCAAAGGGTATCCTAGGCGCACTTGGGCGCTCGCGCCCCTTTAACCTCAATAGCTTAGTGCTGGTTACCGGGTCTTGAGACAATATTCGGCAAACAGGCACCCGCCATAGCAGTAAAGGAAATCTCATGTCAGACAGTCATTGCCGTCACGGCAGCTTCACCAAACCTCTTCGTCGCCTTCGCCGTCTTCGCAGCTCAGAAGCCATGCGGGATCTGGTTCGCGAGCAGCAAGTTTCCCTGACAGATCTGGTACACCCACTTTTCATCGAAGAAGGCATTACTGAGCCTGTGGCCATCAGCACCCTTCCCGGGATCAGCAGATTGCCCGAGAGCATGCTGGCAGCTGAGATCCGTGAGCTGAAGGCCCTCGGGATCCGCTATGTGATGCCCTTTGGTATTTCACACCATAAAGATGCCATCGGCAGCGATACCTGGAACGATGACGGCCTGTTGGCACGGATGATCCGCACCATCAAGCAGGAAGCGCCCGAGATGCTGGTGATCCCGGATATCTGTTTCTGCGAGTACACAGATCACGGCCACTGTGGTGTGGTTGAGCACAATGAAGTTTGTAATGACGCGACTGTGGAAAACCTGGTCAAGCAGTCTGTCTGCGCTGCCCGCGCCGGTGCCGACATGCTGGCCCCTTCGGCCATGATGGACGGCCAAATCCGGGCCATACGCGAGGGCCTGGATGCGGCCGGTTTTGAAAATGTTGCCATTTTGGCCCACTCGGCCAAGTTTGCCTCCTCTTTCTACGGTCCATTCCGGGCGGCGGTAGATTGTGAACTCAGCGGCAATCGTAAAGGTTATCAACTGGATAGCGCCAATGGCCGGCAAGCGCTGTTAGAGGCCCTGCTCGATGAAGAGGAAGGCGCCGATATTCTGATGGTTAAACCAGGTACGCCTTATCTGGATGTGTTGTCACAATTGAGAGAGCGTACCGAGTTGCCTTTGGCGGCTTATCATGTGGGCGGTGAATATGCCGGGATCAAGTTCGCGGCTCTGGCCGGCGCTCTGGACGAAAGAGCTGTGGTTACCGAAAGCTTTGTCGGCTTCAAACGCGCCGGTGCCAGCTTGATTGTCAGCTACTACACCAAGCAATTTGCTTCCTGGCTGGCCGCAGATCGCGACTAATAGCCAGTACAGAGAGACAGAGAGCAAAAGGCGCCTAGTTTTAGGCGCCTTTTTACTATCAATTTATTTGTTCCAAAAATTGAATTAACACTCTCAAATACAGTATCTAACTGTTTTTAATCAACCTATCCCTTCAAGAAAAGACAAGGCAGATTGCAAATTGCGGGTCCTGTACATGGGAGGCAAGGAGTTGAGAAATGCCTGACCATAGCTGCGATTAACGATGCGATTATCACAGAGAATTAGCACACCGCGGTCGCTCTCGTCACGAATGAGCCGTCCAACACCCTGTTTGAGTGCTATCACAGCCTGGGGCAAGGCCAACTCCACAAAGGGGTCACCCTGTCGCTTACTGATCTCTGCGGCTCTGGCGCGATAGAGATTATCGTCCGGAGACACAAAGGGCAGTTTGTCGATTATCACGCAAGAGAGTAACTTGCCGCGCACATCCACGCCTTCCCAAAAACTGCCGGTGCCCAGCAGCACGGCATTACCCAGCTGACGAAACTTTTTCAGCAAGGTCTGCTTACCAGCGCTGCCTTGCACCAAGAGTGGATAACGGCTGCGACCATGAAGCGCCTGCGCCACCCGTTGGAGCATCCTGTGACTGGTAAACAAAATAAAGGTTCGGCCCTTGGCAGCATTAATCGCCTGCTCACACACCTCAAGCAGGCGCCGAAACTGATAATCCCCTTCAGAGCGCACATCCCCAAGCTCCCTGGGGACACACAAAATCGCCTGGCGCCGATAGTCAAAAGGGCTGTCGAGAATAAGCTCCCTGGCCCCCTTAAGCCCTAATGTCCGGCAAAAATGGTTCAGACTGCGATTCACCTGTAGCGTTGCCGAGGTAAATAGCCATCGGGTTTGCACCTCAAACAGCGCCTGACACGCCTTGGCAACATCAATAGGCGCCATTCTCAGCGTCGGCAGGCGACTGCCCTGCTCTATACTGTAAGCCGCACTTTGATCTTCACAGTTGAAAAACTGCTCCAGCTGCCTACAGTAATCTAGCCATTTTTCCAGGCAATCATCCAGTTCATCACTGCGACCGATATTGGCCAGCATCACCCGCTCCAGCGCCCGAAACTCTTCGAGCAGCTGCCAGCATTGCCTCGCAAGTTCTTTATCGGCCAACAAGGGGCGCCAGTCGCTTTGCCCTGAAGCCTGGGTCATCTGCGCCCAATCCGCCAGGCGGGAGCCGCAGCGCCTGGCGAGATCGCTCAGTTGTGAAGTATCCCTGAGTTCCTGTTGATATACCGCTTCCACCCGCTCAAGCACTCGCTGCATGGTCGCGAGCGACAGCTGGCGACCAAAGTAGGTTACGGCAATATCGGCGAGCAGGTGAGCCTCATCGAAAATCACCGCATCGGCATCGGGCAACAACTCGGCAAAGCCGGTATCCTTGAGGATCCTGTCGGCAAAAAACAGATGATGGTTAACCACGATAATCCTGGCTTCCAGGCTCTTCTGTCTGGCCTTGCGGGTAAAGCAGCTGTCATAGAAGGCGCAGCGCTTGCCGGTGCAGCGCTCTTTCGAAGAAGCCACCAGCGCCAGTGCCGGCGACTGTTCGGAAACCGTGGCCAGAGTACCGAGATCGCCATCTGTGCTGGCCGCGGCCCATTGATTTATCCTGAGCAGATCATCGAGCACTTCCGGGCTGCGGCTCTGGGCGCCATCCAACTGCTGCTCCAGCAACAACTGACACAGATAATTGTTGCGCCCTTTGAGCAGCGCCACCCGAACTTGCAGATCCAGCATCTGCAGCAAGGCCGGCAGATCTTTATAAAACAGCTGTTCTTGCAGGTTCTTTGAGCCGGTGGAGACAATCACCTGCTTGCCGGAGAGCAGCGCCGGGATCAGATAACCAAAGGTCTTGCCAACCCCGGTGCCGGCTTCGAGCACCAAAGGCACTGCAGCGCCGCTTGAGCCATGGAGTAACTGGGCCACTTCGTGGGCCATCTCCAGTTGTTGCTCTCTAGGCTTGAAGCCCCTGATATTGGTGGCCAAAGGGCCGCCCGGGGCAAAGGCCAGTGCCGTTTCGCTGACGAGTCGATTACGCATTGTGCTCCATTTTGCCCTGGGGTATGGCGTGCATTATCGCTATTTGAGTGACGGATACAAGGGACAAACCTTATCGCCAAGCCGCTCTACCCGACAGAGTTGGCATAGTTGACAGAGTTGGCATTGACATAGCTGACATAGTTAACATAGCCACGCTAACGATTCGCAAACTTATGCCCAAGCGGGCCGCTTGATGAATCCTTTTCAAGCAGCAGACATTTTTTGATTTTGGGTGTTGCAAATTCCAGTCAAAGGGATTAGCTTAAAACACACCAGCCGAATTGGCTCAGAATTGAATGTTTATGCGCTGCAAAATTACAGCGTGAAATCACAGGATTTATTACATGACACAGCTTCGCAACGCTATCCATCACCACCACGAGCGGTAGCCTTCGGAGCTGACTGCCGAAGGTTCATTCCTTCTGGCGGTTGATTCATAAGATCTGAAAACCCCTGGAAGGAATTCCGGGGGTTTTTCGTTTCCGGATTTGAGTTTTTTAACCAAGATTGAATTGACCAACAGGAATGACCACTATGACTTCAAATCGACTGCGCATCGCCATCCAGAAATCGGGCCGGCTTTCGAAAGAATCACAACAACTGCTGAAAAACTGCGGCGTAAAATTCACCGTTAACGAACAGCGTCTGATAGCCCACGCCGACAATATGCCACTGGATCTGCTGCGGGTGCGTGATGACGACATTCCCGGCCTGGTCATGGATGGCGTGGTCGATTTGGGGATCATTGGCGAGAATGTGCTGGAAGAGGAGCAGATAGAACGGCAAACACTGGGCAAACCTTCGGCCTGCAACAAACTCAGACAACTGGACTTCGGCGCCTGCCGTTTATCACTGGCGGTACCCAGTGAGTTCCCTTATCAGGATGCCGCCTCACTGGAAGGCTTGCGAATTGCCACTTCCTATCCCAACCTGTTGCGCCGTTTTATGCAAAATAAAGGCATAAGTTATCGCGACTGTATGCTCAAGGGCTCGGTAGAAGTGGCCCCCCGCGCCGGACTCGCCGACGGGATCTGCGATCTGGTTTCCACCGGCGCCACTTTGGAAGCCAATGGCTTGTACGAGACCGAAGTGATCTTTCGCTCCATGGCCTGTGTCATCCAATCACAGCAAACCCAAACCCCGGCCAAACAGGCCTTGATCGACAAGCTGATGAGCCGGGTCAACGGCGTCATCCGCGCCCGGGAAAGCAAATATATCCTGCTGCACGCTCCCACTGAAACCCTGGAGCAGATTGTTGCCCTACTGCCCGGCGCCGAGAACCCCACTGTGTTGCCGCTCAACGATGACAGCAACCGGGTCGCCATCCACGCGGTCAGCACAGAAGATCTATTCTGGGACACAATGGAAGAGCTGACCAAGCTCGGTGCCAGCTCGATTCTGGTAATGCCAATTGAAAAGATGATGGGGTGAAGCATGCAGTATCTGGTATGGGACAAACTGAGCGAAAGCGAGCAGGCCGCCGCGCTCCAGCGCTCCTCCTTGGTAAGCAGCAAAGTGCTCGAGCAGAGCGTCAGCGAGATCATTGAGGCCGTCGCCGCCAAGGGGGACCAAGCCCTCAGGGAGTACAGCGAGCGCTTTGATAATATCCCCCTTGAGAATATCGCCCTCAGTCAGGCGCAGATAAAGGCCGCTGCCCAGGACGTTAGCCCTGAGCTCAAAGAGGCCATCAAGACCGCCATGGCCAACATAGATGTGTTCCACAGCGCGCAGCAACCCCAGGCTTTGGATATCAATACCCAGGCCGGAGTGCGCTGTGAGCTCAGAAGCGAGCCCATAGACAGCGTCGGCCTCTACATACCGGGCGGCAGCGCGCCGCTGATCTCCACTGTGTTGATGCTGGCGCTGCCGGCCCGAATTGCCGGTTGTCGCCGCAGGGTCTTGATAAGCCCGGCACCAATAGACAGCGCCATCATCTACGCCGCCAGCGAATGCGGCATCGAAGAGATTTACCAATCCGGTGGCGCCCAGGCCATTGCCGCGCTGGCATTGGGCACGGAGACCATAACACCGGTGGACAAGATATTTGGCCCGGGCAACCGTTATGTCACCGAAGCCAAGCGCCAGTTGTCCCAGGATCCCAAGGCGCGAGTCAGTATCGACATGCCGGCGGGGCCATCCGAAGTGCTGGTCATCGCCGATGAGACTGCCAATCCAGCCTTTGTGGCGGCCGATCTACTGTCACAGGCCGAGCACGGTCCCGACTCTCAGGTGATATTGCTCTCTAGCTGTGAATCGCTGGCAAAAGCCGTCATCCAAGAGCTGGACAAGCAGCTTGCAGCCCTGCCCCGCGCCGATATTGCCCGCCAGGCATTGGCCGAAAGCCGTATTTTACTGCTCGATTCACTGGATAAGGCTGCAGCCGTTTCCAACCGCTATGGCCCCGAGCACCTTATCATCCAGACCCGCAGTCCTAGAGCGCTGCTGGCACAAATTCGCGCCGCCGGCTCTGTATTTCTCGGCCCCTACACCCCGGAATCTGTGGGTGATTACGCCAGCGGAACCAACCATGTGCTGCCCACCTACGGCTACAGCCGCTCGGTATCCAGCCTGTCACTGGCGGATTTCTGCCGCCGCTTTACCGTGCAGGAGCTGAGCGCCGAAGGTCTGTGTGCCTTGGGCCCCTCGGTAATGACCCTGGCCCAGGCAGAGCAACTTGACGCTCACAGCAATGCCGTTGCCCTGCGTTTGGCCTCTCTTGGGGTATCCGGCCCCGAAGGTTCAACCGAGAGTGCTTCATCCCCAAGTGCTTTATCCGAGAGTGTTTCATCATCGCGATCGAGCGCGCCGTCGGCGAGTGTAGAGGAATAACAACCATGCCTGCAGCCATTAATACCCCCACAGCGGATGCCCAGAAGGTTACAGCAACCATTACCAGCCAAAGCCGCGAGCTTGCCGCTACTCTGGCTCGCCCCGAGCTCTTGGCGCTCGAGCCCTATCAAAGCGCCAGGCGCCTTGGCGGCCAGGGGGAAGTCTGGATCAACGCCAACGAATCCCCCTTCAACCACACTGATATCGACCGGGTCAACCGCTACCCCGAGTGCCAGCCGCCAGAGGTGATAGCCGCCTATGCCGCCTATGCCGGAGTCTCAGATTTGCAGCTCATCTGCAGCCGCGGCGCCGATGAAGCGATAGAGTTGTTGATCCGCACCTTTTGCACCCCGGGGGCAGACAGCATCGCCCTCTTTGGCCCCACCTACGGCATGTACGCCATCAGCGCCGCGACCTTCAATGTCGAGGTCAAGACACTGTCGTTGGATGACAACTTTCAGTTGCCCAAAGCGTTAACCCAGGCCCAAGGCGCCAAACTGCTGTTTATCTGCAACCCCAACAACCCCACAGGCACCTGGGTAAGCCAGGGTGAAATTCTGCGGGTGCTCGAGGCCATGCCAGACACGCTAGTGGTAGTGGATGAAGCCTATATTGAATTCAGTCCCGAGCTGAGCGCCGTCTCTTTGCTCAAGGAGTATCCCAACTTAGTCGTGCTGCGCACCCTCTCCAAAGCGTTTGCCCTGGCCGGAGCCCGCTGCGGCTTTATGCTGGCCAATGAAGGCATTATCGAGATGGTAAAACAGGTGCAGGCCCCCTACCCGGTACCTGTCCCTGTGGCACGCTTGGCGGCTTTGGCATTAAGCCCTGAGGGCATAGCCAGAATGCAGGCCGATGTGGCGCTGCTCAAGACTCAGGGGCAAAGAGTGGCTGCGGCGCTGGAAAGACTCGGTGCCCGGGTACTGCCAAGTGGCGGCAACTATCTGCTGGCGTATTTCGCCGATGCCCCCAAGGTGCGTGAGCAGTTGCAGCGCTTTGGCATAGTCGCCCGCAGCTACCGGGATCCGCGTCTTGTCGACGCCATACGTTTCAGTTTCAGCGATGACTCAGATACCGAGCGGCTGCTCGCCGCCCTGAGCCAGGTGCAATAACGATAATAATCAGCCCGGCAGCGGCCGGCACAAGGAAACATCAATGAGCCAGAAAATACTCTTTATCGACCGCGACGGCACCCTTATTGAAGAGCCGCAAACCGACAAACAGGTGGACAGATTGGATAAGCTGGTGTTTGAACCCGGCGTTATTCCGGCGCTGCTCAAACTGCAAAGCGCCGGTTACCGCTTGGTGATGGTCTCCAATCAGGATGGCCTGGGCACCCCCTCCTTCCCGAAAGAAGACTTCGATGCGCCCCACAATCTGATGATGCAGATTTTTTCAAGCCAGGGGGTCAACTTCAGCGAGGTGTTGATTTGCCCTCACTTCAACGATGAAAACTGCAGTTGCCGCAAACCCAAACTCGGGTTGGTAAAAGAGTTTCTGACCCAGGGCTTGGTGGATTTCACCCGCTCGGCGGTTATTGGTGATCGGGAAACCGATATTGCCCTGGCCGAGGCCATGGGCTTGACCGGCTATCGCTATGACAGGGAAAAGCTCAACTGGGACGATATCTGTGATGCCCTCTTGAGCCGGGGTCGCCAGGCAACTGTGGTGCGCACCACCAAAGAGACCGACATTCGGGTCGAGGTGGATCTCGACCGCGCCGGCAACAGCGACATCAATACCGGCATAGGCTTTTTCGATCACATGCTGGATCAGATTGCCACCCACGGCAATTTCAAACTGGCAGTCAAGGTTGACGGCGATCTTGAGATAGACGATCACCACAGTGTGGAAGATACCGCGCTGGCGCTGGGCGATGCTTTGCGTCAGGCGCTGGGCGATAAACGCGGTATAGCCCGTTTCGGCTTTTCCCTGCCCATGGATGAAGCCCGCGGCGACTGCCTGCTGGATCTCTCCGGTCGTCCCTTCCTCAAGTTCAACGCCGTATTTGAGCGGGAAAAGGTCGGTGAGCTGGCCACAGAGATGGTAGCGCACTTCTTTCGCTCCTTTGCCGACGGCCTGCGCTGCACCCTGCACCTTGGCTGCGAGGGCGACAACGACCACCACAAGGTAGAGGCGCTGTTCAAGGTGCTGGGGCGCACTCTGCGCCAGGCCATCAAGGTTGAAGGCGATGCCTTGCCTTCCAGTAAGGGAGTGTTGTAATGACCCAAGCCGTCGCCAAGACAGTGATAATTGATACCGGCTGCGCCAACTTGAGCTCGGTGAAATACGCCTTTGAGCGCCTCGGTGCCGACGTCTGTATCAGTGATGATGCCGAGGTTATCCGCAGCGCCGAAAGAGTGGTGCTTCCCGGGGTGGGCACAGCCAGAGCCGCCATGGCGGCGCTCACTGAAAAGCAGTTAATTCCTGTTATCAAGGCGCTGAAACAGCCGGTGCTGGGAGTGTGTCTCGGTATGCAACTCATGTGTGACAGCTCGCAGGAAAGTGGCGAGGATGCCGATGAATGCCAGTGTCTTGGGCTG
Source organism: Shewanella sp. VK101 (assembly GCF_056497865.1). Taxonomy (NCBI): domain Bacteria; kingdom Pseudomonadati; phylum Pseudomonadota; class Gammaproteobacteria; order Alteromonadales; family Shewanellaceae; genus Shewanella; species Shewanella sp. VK101. Next base: position 2,104,033 of record NZ_CM151402.1, on the reverse strand, counting down.
ATCCCAGGCACTATACGCCAGCTCGACTGCAAGGGGTTGCCCAGTCCGCATATGGGCTGGGATCAACTGAGCCCCGTACTTGATGCCAACGGCCAGGCGCACCCGCTGTTTGCCGGTATCGATGAAGGCAGCTACTGCTATTTCGTCCATTCCTTTTGCGCCGCGCCTTCCGCGGCCACCATAGCCGAATGCTGTTACGGCGAGCGTTTCAGTGCCGCCATTGCCAAAGACAACTTTATGGGAGTGCAGTTTCACCCGGAAAAGAGCGCCGCTATCGGCAGCCTTATCCTGGCTAACTTTCTCACTCTGACCCAGGATAATTTTAACGGAGCTGCAGCATGATCATACCGGCAATCGATCTTATAGAAGGTCAGGTAGTGCGCCTGTTTCAGGGCGATTACCAACAGGAGACCCGCTTCAATCTGCAACCTGAAGCCCAACTGCTCGCTTATCAAGCCCAGGGCGCTTCACTCTTGCATCTGGTGGACTTGACCGGCGCCAAGAACCCTGACCGCTGCCAAAGCAGCCTGATAGCGTCACTCGCGGCCGCCCTGGATACACCACTTCAAGTGGGCGGCGGCGTGCGCAGTCAGCGTCAGCTTGATGAACTATTCAAGGCCGGGGTTTACCGGGTAGTGATAGGTTCATTGGCGGTGCGTGAGCCCAAACTGGTTGGCGCCTGGCTCGAACAATACGGCCCTGATGCCATCTGTCTGGCGCTGGATGTCAATATCAATGCCGCGGGCGAGAAAATAGTGGCGGTTCACGGCTGGCAGAGTGGCGGTGGCAAAACCCTGGAATCTCTGGTGGCCCAGTTTGCCCCTTTGGGCCTTAAACATGCCTTGGTCACCGACATCAGTCGTGATGGCACCATGAAGGGGGCCAACACGGCCCTGTACCGCGAATTGGCGCAGACCTTTCCCGATATCGCCTGGCAGGCCTCCGGCGGTATCGCCAGTCTGGATGATGTGGCCGCAGTCAGGGATTCCGGCGCCAGCGGCCTGATTATCGGCAAGGCCTTGCTAACCGGCGAATTCAGCGTAGAGGAGGCGATCGCATGCTGGCAAAACGTATAGTCCCTTGTCTCGATGTACGGGACGGTAAGGTGGTCAAAGGCGTGCAGTTTCGTAACCACGAAACCATAGGCGATATCGTGCCGCTGGCGGCCAGATATGCCGCCGAAGGCGCCGATGAGCTGGTGTTCTATGATATCACCGCCAGCGCCCACTCGCGGGTGGTGGATAAGTCCTGGGTCAGCCGGGTGGCGCAGCAGATAGACATACCCTTCTGCGTGGCCGGTGGCATCAAGACCCTGGCCCAGGCACGCGAGCTGCTGGCATTCGGTGCCGACAAGATCTCCATCAATTCACCGGCACTGTCGGATCCCAGCCTTATTCGCAGGCTGCAGGATGAATTCGGCCGCCAGTGCATAGTGGTGGGTATAGACTCTTTCTTCGATGCCAATGATAACAGCTATAAGGTGAAACAGTTTACCGGCGATGAAGCGGCGACCCACGACACCCAATGGCACACCTTGGATTGGGTCGAAGAGGTGCAACGTCAGGGCTGCGGCGAAATCGTCCTCAATGTGATGAACCAGGATGGGGTGCGCCAGGGTTATGATATCGAGCAGCTTGCCAAAGTGAGAGCCGTCTGCGATGTGCCGCTTATCGCCTCCGGCGGCGCCGGCACCATGGCGCACTTTCTCGAGGTCTTCGCCAAGGCCAAGGTCGATGCCGCCCTGGCCGCCAGCGTATTTCACAAGGGGATCATAGAGATCCAGGCGCTGAAAGCCTTTCTCAAGCAAAGCGGCGTCGCCATTCGCAGCTAATGTGGCATTACCCCACAACCTAATACAGGTATTTGATATGACAACCGAGACAAACAATACCGACTGGCTCAAACAGTTGGACTGGGACAAACAACAGGGATTACTGCCGGCCGTAGTACAGGACTTTCACAGCGGCAAGGTGTTGATGCTGGGTTATATGAACCGCGAAGCCCTGGATATCACCCTGAGCAAAGGCCTGGTGACCTTTTACAGCCGCAGCAAACAGCGGCTGTGGACCAAGGGCGAAAGCTCAGGCAATCTGCTGCAATTGGTCAGCATAGGAGTGGACTGTGACAACGACAGCCTGCTGCTGCAGGCCAACCCCATAGGCCCCACCTGCCACAAGGGGACTGACAGCTGCTGGGATAATCCGGCCTGCGGCGAAGTGCACCCCTTTATCAATCGCCTGCAAAGCCTTATAGCCTCCCGAAAGGAAGAAGACCCCAACGAGAGCTACACCGCTTCGCTGTTTCAGCGCGGTACCAAGCGCATTGCCCAGAAGGTGGGCGAAGAGGGATTGGAAACTGCGCTGGCGGCGGCCACTCATGATCGCGAAGAGTTGGTGAATGAAGCCTCGGATCTCCTCTACCACCTCTTGGTACTGCTGGAAGATCAGCAACTGTCCCTCGATGATATCCATGCCAACCTAGCCAAACGCCACACCCAGGCCAAAGCGGCACAGGATTAAAGCAAAGCCAACATAAGGCAGTGGCACAGTACCAACGAACAAAGCAAAAGAGAAGAGGATGAATGCAGCTAATAGGTATTCATCCCCTTCTGCTGTCAGCTTTTATCGCAATCTTACACTGCTTCTACTTAAGCCAAGAGTAAAATTGCAGCCCCTTCCAACGCCCTTAAGCCCGCTCGAACCCATGCGGAAAGCTTAATCGCAGCCGCCTCCCAGGGTACAAGCCGCCGGAGCGCTTGGCGCGGCTTTCGGATTACCTCTCTTGGCGCCAATCCCAGAGAGCTGTTTGGCAAAACTTGAGTCAAACCAACCCAGCATTGCCTCTATCTGGCCGTAGAAGCGGTTCAAAGGCACAGGGTGCCACTCACCGATTTCGCTTTCCAGAACCAGCGACGGAAAGCCTGCCAATCCAAGCTTTGCCATCATGGCCCGGCTCTGGGCGATATGGCTCGCCAGCGGCGATATCTGCCCGGCTGAGTTTGCTTCCATAACCGCCGTCAGATCGCTAGCCAATTTCTCGCGCCCCAGTGCCTGGAGACTCGGCAGCTCCTTCAGCAGTTGCAGTAACACTTCAGGCTCGGCAAGCCTTAAACCCTGAACATAATGGCCACGCTGCAATATCTCCAGCAGCGCCAATCCCTGCCCCGCCGCCTTTTCGGCCAGCAGGATGGCGGCAATGGCCGGTCCCGAGTCCAACACGGCGTCAGGGCATTGAAGCAAACCCTGAGTGTAATCGTCGCCAAAGGGCTGCCCGGTCAGCTTGGCAATTTTGCTGTCGTGGCTGAGGATATGTTGCCTGAGCCCCGGCGTTATTCTTGTTGCCTCCATCAGGCCGCCGGCATGCAATAATATCGGGAGTCTGGCACTCAAGGCATGAATGAGGGGCGCCGCACCATGGCACCAGCCGCACAAGGGGTCAAAAAAGTAGTGCAGCCTCACCATTTCATCTCGCCCTTGCTGACCTTGGCACCTATCTCCAATGCCATTGCAAGCCCGGCATTCGGGTACAGACGCTGCATGGTGTCAATAAGCTCAGCGCTGGTTTGCGTGTCGGCTTCGGCTTGTTCGAAATCCTGCAGGTACTTGAGTGTCGCGGCAATATTGTCCTGCTCGAGAAAAGATTCAGACAACATGTGCCCGGGGATCACCTTGGCAGGTTTAAGCGCCGCCATTTCCGCCAGCTGTGCCTTCCAGGCCGCTCGCTCACTCTGGCTCTGACTATCAGCCATCCACAGGTGCAAGCCTCCGGAGACGGCCACATTGCCGAGAATGGTTTTGCTGGAAGGTACCCAGAGGTATGGCCTGTCAGCCAGCAGTCCCTGGTCACCTTTAATCTCAATCACCTTGCCTTCAAGCATTAATTGACTGCCTTTAAATATCTCTGGCAGCTGCGCCTTGAGGGGGGCATTGCTACCCATTCTGGGGATCCAAAAGCTCAGCTTGTCTTCCAGCTTGGCCGAAATTTGTGCGTGCACCGCCGGGGTCGTCAGGTATTTTGCTTTAGGGAAAAACTGTTTGAGTGTGGCAACCCCGAAGTAATAGTCAGGATCCGCCTGGCTGACGAATACAGTGGTCAACTGCTTGCCACTGTCCAGAACCTCGGCGGCCAGTCGCAAGGCATCGGCGCGGGTGAAGCCTGTGTCGACCAAAATGGCTTCCTTGTCACCGGTTATCAGGGTAGCGTTGACATGAAAGCTGTTACCGTCGGCGTTATAGACTTTGAAGTCGAGGGCGTCCGATTCGGCGTGTAAAGAAAATGGCAACACTAAACTGGCAGCCAATACGAGTGATTTAAGCATGGTTTTACTCCGGTGAATTTCAACGTTGGCCAGTTTATGATTTCAATTAATGCAGATATACGGCTAAAATTGCGCAATATTGTTGTATAATCCGGACAAGTAATCGCAGATGGACAGATTAACCGCCGCCGAAGTTTTTGTGGATCTGGCCGCCAGTGGCAGCTTTACCGCTACCGCCGAGCGGCTTGAGATGTCGCGCGCCATGGTAACCCGCCATATCAAGACGCTTGAGGATTGGTTGGGCGCCAGATTACTCAATCGCACCACTCGCAGTGTAACCCTTACAGATGCCGGGAATCAGTGCCTGACATATTGTCGCCAGTTACTCTCGACCCGTGAGGCATTGGAAATCAGCCTAAGCGAGAGACGCAGACAATTGACCGGCAAACTGAGAATAAGCAGTAGCATGTCATTCGCACACGCACGACTGGCAGCGAGCCTCGCGCAATTCATCAGGCTTAATCCCGGGGTGGAAATCGAGTTGGATGTGAGCGATCGCGCTGTGGATCTGGTGGCGGAAAGGGTCGATCTGGTGATCCGTATTGCTTCAAGCCCGGATCCCTTGTTGATTGGCAAGCCGCTTATCAAGGTGAATTCGCAGCTGGTGGCTTCTCCTGAATACCTCAAACAGTATTCGGCGCCGCAGCACCCCAGGGATCTTCGCCAACACCTGTGCCTTGGCTACCGCCATTTCAATCGCAATCTCTGGCATCTTTCCAAGGGAGGGCAGAACGAATCTGTGGCGGTCAACTGCCAACTGGTGGCCAATGAAGCGACAGTGTTACTCAGGGCGGCTCAGGCCGGCAGCGGTATCGCCCAACTGCCCGATTATCTGCTGGCTGAGGCACTCAAAGATGGCAGCTTGCAATGTTTGCTGCCGGATTGGACACCGAGAGTCATGACGGCCTACGCTCTCTATAGCTCAAGAGAGCATATGCCGGTGGCACTGAGAGCCTTGATTGACCACTTGAGCCAGACATTCTCAGGCTGAAGACAAACCAAAAGCGGGGCCATTGGCCCCGTTCATACTCGCTGACAACCTTTGTCAGGCAGCAACTATCTGCTGCTGTGCCCTGAGCGGATGCAGACGATCGTGCATCACCTTGATGGTTTCAAAGCGGGTCAGGGTTTTGACATCGCTGAGTCGACATTCGTTGGCCAACATCATTACCAAAGAAGCCTGCAGCCCGGTCTCAACCACCATCACCAGCACACGCTCTCCACGACATTTGAGATCAAACATCTTTCCCGGCTCACTGTAAACACAGACAGCACTGGTGTCGAAGAACCATGACTTGGGCATCTGCGGTTTTTGCATAAAGTGAGCAGCGGTAGCATTCAATGCCAGTTGAACCACTTGTGCATCCGTCAATGACAGTGATTTGGTTAGACGATCAAGCAGGTCAATATAGAACTTGGCGTGCTCGACGCTGAATTCTGCTTCTTTCATTGCATCCGGTATCAAAGTCTTGGCTTTATAAGGAGTCAGAAATTCCATTTCCGAACCTAACGATACGCTAAGGACACCATACGAATCGTTATATCTCCATTGCCAATCTCTGTTTGGCATTAATAACATAACGCAATCCAATAAGACCTGTGATTTATTACAAACGGAATAATAGATGATATTTTACCCAATATCAAAAAAAGTTTTAGATATTAGATTGAGATAACAATATCTTAGACAGATCCTTTAGAACAAAAAACGATCGATTCAAATAAAAAAGGATCGCAATTGCGATCCCTTTGAGTGTTTTTTAACTTATTTGGATCTATAAGCGTCAACAATATCTTTAATTAATTTTGGCCCTTGATAGATAAAGCCGGAATAGATCTGCACCATGCTTGCTCCTGCATCCAATTTATCCAGAGCATCCTCGGCGCTATTAATACCGCCTACCCCCAGGATCGGGATCTCACCTTTCAAACACTGCGCCAGATATTTGATCACCTTGGTCGACAACTTGTTCAGCGGCTTACCGCTGAGGCCACCTGTCTCGTTGGAGTTGGCCAGGCCACTGACCCCATCACGGGTCAAAGTGGTATTGGTCGCTATGGCACCATCAAACTTATGTTTCAATAATGACTCGGCGATCTTTTCGATCTCTTCTTCGGTTAGATCCGGCGCTATTTTTAATGCTATGGGTACATACTTGCCATGCTTTTCTGCCAGTTCTGTTTGTTTGTTTTTTAAGCTCGCCAGCAAGTCGTCCAATAATTCGCCATATTGCATGGTACGCAGGCCGGGTGTATTGGGAGAAGAAATATTAACCGCGATGTAATCGGCATAGGCATAAACCTTGTCCATACAGATCAGATAATCATCTTTCCCCTGCTCTACCGGTGTATCTTTATTTTTACCTATATTGACACCGACCATGGCATTGGATTTTTTAGCCTTGAGATTAGCCACCAGATTATCCACGCCGAGATTATTAAAGCCCATGCGATTGATAATTGCCTTGGCTGGCTTAATCCGGAAAAGCCGAGGTTTATCGTTACCGGGTTGCGGTCTTGGGGTCACAGTTCCCACTTCAATATGACCAAATCCCATGGCATGAAAGGCATCGATACATTCACCGTCTTTATCCATACCGGCGGCCAAACCGACGGGATTAGGGAATGTCAGCCCCATGAATTCGACCGGGGCCGGGGTAAGATGCTGCGCATAAAAGCAGTTCAGCGGTGAGTTACCTGTGGTTCTGAGACTACTGATGGCAAAGTTGTGGGCGCGCTCAGGATCCATCTGAAACATGACTTTTTGTGCGAGTTTGTAAAACATGGTTTCTCCTAGACCTAAAAAAAGCCCCGGCGTTTGCCAGGGCTCTTATTGTTATAATAGCTTACTTCTGCCCTTCGCAGTGCAGGATCAGCAGATTCAGTTCACGTAGCGCTACTGAGAACTTCGCAAATTCATGGGTTTGCGATGTCTTGAAGTCAGCCAGCATGTGGAACCAGCGCTCCAGCAAGCCCTGATTGAGTTCGACCCATTGTTCGATAATGGCATCGGACTCACAGCTGTCGGTACAGCTACGCAGTACCGCCGATGTCAGTGCTCTTTGCTGCCAATCCAGCTCCTCACGGAAGGCTGCTCTGGCCAGTGCCTGCCAGTGGTTAGCCACCGGCTGACCACCGATCTGCTCCAGGAACCAGTGCAGATCGATTCTGGCGCCCAACTTGAAGTAAGTTTCTGCCACCAGTGAAACCGGCTTGGACTCCAGCTGAGCTATCTGGGCGATATCCAGTGCCGAGAACAGCGTACTCATGTTGGCAACCAGACTGGCCACCTCATGAGGCACAGCTTCTTTTTCCAGTGCGGCGATATCCTCTTCAATACCCGCCAGCTCATCGGCTACCAGATAAGAGCGGATATTGGCTTTCAGCTCGTCGAACACCGGCTTATAGAAGGCAACAACTTGCTCTATGCTCATGGCGCGGCTACGGTTACGCAGGAACCAGCGACAGGCACGGCGCATGTTACGGCGCAGCTGATGCAGCATCTCGCCCTGAACAACCGCGGGTACTATGCCGTTCAAGTCAGTAATGGCTTTGGTTAAATCTGCCAAACCAAACACTTCGCGAGCCATAGTGTAACAAATAGCGGCATCGGCAACTGAGGCGCCTGTCTCATCCTGCATACGCTGGACGAAATTGAGCCCCATATCGTTAACCAGTTCATTGGCCAGCGAGGTAGCAATGATCTCACCGCGCAGCGGATGCTGAGTCATCTTGTCGGCATACTTCTGCTGCAGCTTGCCAGGGAAGTAATCCACCAGCAGTTGGCTCAACCAGGCGTCATCTGTGATCACAGGTGTCAGCAGTTGCTCCTTGAGCACCATCTTGGCGTAAGCCACCAATACCGACAGCTCAGGACGGGTCAAACCACGGCCGCTGGCCAGACGCTCGGACAGCTCCTCTTCTGTAGGCAGGAATTCCAGTGCCCGGTCCAACTTACCTTCTTTTTCCAGGTAGTTGATGAAGCGGATCTGCTCTTTGAGCTGCTCGGCGCCGCGCACCTGAGTCACAGAGATGGTGCGAGTCTGATCTTTACAGTCCTGCAGCACTATCTGAGCGACTTCATCTGTCATCTCTTCCAGCAAGCGGTTACGCTGCTTGAGGGTCATCTCGCCTTCGGCCACTAGGGCGTTGAGCAGAATCTTGATGTTAACTTCGTTGTCCGAACAGTCCACACCACCCACGTTATCGACAAAGTCGGTGTTGATACGGCCACCATTGGCAGCGTATTCGATACGGCCGAGCTGAGTACAACCCAGGTTACCGCCTTCACCTATGATCTTGGCCTTAAGCTCGCCACCGTTGACCCTCAAACCGTCGTTGGCGCGGTCGCCGACTTCGGCATGGGTTTCACTGCTCGCTTTGACATAAGTACCGATACCGCCGTTCCAGATCAGGTCTACCGGCATTTTCAGCAGGCACTTGATCAGCTCAGTCGGCGTCATAGCATCCTTGTCGGTCGCCAGCATCTTCTTGATTTCCGGCGTCAAACTGATGGATTTTGCGCTACGGGCAAAGATACCACCGCCTTTGGAGATCAGCTCCTTGTTATAGTCTTCCCAGCTGGAGCGAGGCAGATTAAACAGACGCTGACGCTCGACAAAGCTGGTCGCTGAGTCCGGCGTTGGGTCAATAAAGATATGCATGTGGTTGAAAGCCGCCACCAGTTGGGTGTGCTCAGACAAGAGCATGCCGTTACCGAATACGTCACCGGCCATGTCACCTATACCCACACAGGTGAAATCTGTGGTCTGGCAATCGATACCTACTTCGCGGAAGTGACGTTTCACCGACTCCCAGGCGCCGCGGGCGGTGATGCCCATCTTCTTGTGGTCATAACCGTTGGAACCACCGGACGCGAAGGCATCACCCAGCCAGAAGCCATATTCGATGGCAATGGCGTTGGCGGTGTCAGAGAAGGTCGCCGTGCCCTTATCGGCGGCAACCACCAGGTAAGGGTCGTCTTCATCGTGACGCACCACATCCACAGGAGGAACCAGGTCGCCGTTGACGATATTGTCTGTGATATCCAGCAGACCACGGATAAAGATCCGGTAGCATTCCTGACCTTCGGTGAAGAAGGCTTCACGGCCGCCTTCGGTCGGCAGTTGTTTACAAACAAAGCCACCCTTGGCACCTACGGGCACAATCACAGTGTTCTTAACCTGCTGTGCCTTCACCAGACCCAGCACTTCGGTACGGAAGTCCTCGCGGCGATCAGACCAGCGCAGACCACCACGGGCCACTTTACCACCACGCAGATGCACACCTTCAACCCTTGGGCTGTAGACGAAGATTTCAAACTTCGGCAGCGGCTTGGGCATTTCAGGGATCTGGTTGGGGGCAAACTTGAAGGAGATATAATCCTTCGGCTGGCCGGCGGCATCTTGCTGATAGAAGTTGGTTCTCAACGTGGCGTTGATAAGATCCAGATAGCGGCGAATGATACGGTCATCATCCAGGCTGGATACGTCATCGAGACGCAGATTGATCTGCTCGATAAACTTATCCAGCGTGCGGGTCTTCAGCTTGGGATTGAACTTACGAATAAACATCTTCACCAGCGAATCGGCAATCTGCGGATAACGGCTGAAGGTTTCTTCGATGTAAGCCTGGCTGAAGGTCGCATCTATTTGGCGCATATACTTGGCATAAGCGCGCAGCACTGACACTTCGCGGCCGGAAAGCCCGGTAGCCAGCACCATACGGTTGAAGCCGTCGTCTTCCAGTTTTTTCTGCCAAACCTGAGCCAGCGCGGTCTGGAATCTGTCCTGGCTGTCTGCCAGGTTTTCAGTGGCACCGCCCTGTACTGTCATCAGGAAGTCGAGGATCCAGAAGGTTGCGCCATCTGTGCTCTTCACTTCATAGGGACGCTCATTGATCACCCTGAGACCGAAGTTTTCCAGCATAGGCAGCACATCAGACAAATGGATAGGCTCATCCTTGTGGAACAGCTTCAAACGAACCTTGTTGCTGCCGGGCGCCGCTTCCTGTGGCTGATAGAACAACATGCCCAGCTTATGGTCATCGTCCAGCGCTTCCAGTTGCTGCAGATCCACCACGGCCGACGTAGGCAGCACATCGTCTTTGTAACTCTGCGGGAATGCAGTCAGATAACGCTTGAACAGGCGAGTGCCCTGTTCTTCACCCAGTGAATTGTTGAGCGCGCTCTGAAGTTTATCTTCCCATGAGCGAGCGGCTTCAATCAGATTGTTTTCTATGGCAGCCACATCGAGTTCCAAATTATTGTTGTTGTCGACTTTAACTATGTAGTGGGTACGGGCCAAGCTCGACTCGGAGAAGTAAGTGGTAAACTCCACCTCTTCATTACTGTTAAAGGTTTGGGCGAAGATCCTTTGAGTATCTTCACGCAGACGAGTGTTGTATCTGTCTTTGGAGACATACACCAAACAGGACAGGAAGCGGCCGAAACCGTCTTTACGGACAAACAGCTTGAGTTTATCTCTATCCTGCATCTCCAACACGCCATGCGCCATGTGCGACAACTCTTCGACGCTTGCCTGAATAATCTCGTCCCTTGGCAGGTTTTCCAGAATATTCATCAACGCTTTATAGTCGTGGGAGCGCGGTGCCAGTCCTGACTTGTCCATCACCCGCTGGACTTTCTCGGCCAGCAGGGGGATCTCTTTCGGGCTGCGGTTGTACAGATTGGAGGCATACAGGCCGATGAATCTGTCTTCACCGACGACATTACCGGCCTCATCGAAACGTTTGACGCCGATATAGTCGACATAGGCGGGTCTGTGAACCCGGCTCTTGGCACTGCTCTTGGTCAGGATCAGCAAACTGTTGTCCAGCGCTTCACGGCGAGCCGATTCAGAGAAAGAAGACAGCATCAAACCGTGCTCTGGCTGCGCCTTACCGGGTTTGTTCATCAAGCCCAGGCTGCTTGCCATATCCGGCACCAGCTCAACGTCACCCTCGACTTTTCGCAGGTCGTAGCGACGATAACCCATCAGAGTAAAATGGTGGTTGTTCAAATAGTTAAGGAAGCGAGTCGCTTCTTCAAGTTCGGCTTTCTCACCGGGGAATGGGCGCTTTGGCAGCTCTTCAGCCACTTCTGCCAGCTTGTCGGACATGGCGCGCCAGTCATTGACGGCGGCGGCGACATCACCGAGCACGGACTCTATCTCTTTTTCGAGTTGTTTTATGTCCTTGTCGCTGCTTTGGCGGTCGATTTCGATCAGGAATACCGCAACCTTGTCGCTGTCTTCCTTGCTGTCGTTAACAAAGCTAACTCGCTTGATGTCTGTGCCCTGGCGCTCAATGGCCAGTGGCGTATGCAACATCATATGAGCCGTGATCCCCAAACGGTTGAGGGCCATACCCACAGAATCCACCAGGAAGGGCATATCGGGCTGCACAACTTCTATGATGGAGTGGGTTGATTGCCAGCCGTGCTTGGCCTGGCTTGGGTTAAATACCCTTAAGTGAGTTTCCCCACAAAGCGTGCTGTTCAGGGCATTCCAAAGACTCAGGACGGCACCGTAGAGATCGCTATCGTTACGGGCCAGGAGATCGTCCTTGGACATGTGAGCGTAGAGGCAGGTGGCGAACTGTTCCACCTGATTTGCTTGTGCTTTAGGGACTTTGGAGTGGATTAAACTGACTACCTTTTCAAGCAGTACTGAAGGCATTGCATCTTTCAAGGCCATTTTGCTGTTTCCTTAAGCGTCTATGGCAGCGCTTTTTTCATTATATGGATGCTTCGACGAATGACCCGGGCCTGAATTTTTTGTGACCGAGGTCATGCCGCGCAGTGTATTACTAAACACACCATAATTCGAGCAAAATTTTAGTGGTACATCCTGTACAAATCCAGCAATGACGGGATATTGAAGGGAGTGGTGAAGAAGTAATCGGAATAACAGACTAACTATGCAGCAAGGGCAGGAGAAACTTCTTCCCCTGCCCCCATCACTAACTGTGTTTGCGCCAGAAAAGTGCCGCCAGCGCAGGCAGGATAATTATGGCCCCGAGCATGTTGACCACAAACATGAAGGTAAGCAAAATTCCCATATCCATCTGGAACTTAAGTGCAGAGAAGAACCAGGTGCTCACCCCAATGGCCAAGGTCAGGCCGGTGAAGATGACCGCACTGCCCCGCTCCATCAAGGCTTCGAAATAGGCCTGCTGCACCGCCATACCATCACGCAGTTTCACGGCCATGGTCGACAGGATATAGATGCCATAGTCCACCCCGATACCCACCCCGAGGGCAATAACCGGCAAGGTGCTCACCGTCAGGCCTATATCCAGCCAAGTCATCAGTGCCTGCGCCAGTGTCGATACCACATACAGAGGCAGAATCACTGCAACCGTGGCTTTCAGTGAGCGGAAGCTTATCAGGCAGAGGATAAACACCGCGCCATAGACATACAGCATCATAGGCAGCTGCGCCTCGGCCACGGCCTCGTTGGTTGCCGCCATCACCCCGACCGGGCCGGAAGCGAGTTTAAAGCTCAGCTTGTCGTCGTCCATTTCGGCGGCCAGCAGCCTCACCTTGTTCACCACCTGCTCTATGGTTTCCGCCTTATGATCCTTAAGAAACAGATAAACAGGCATCACAGAGCAATCGCCGTTCAGCAGGCCTGTGCTGGTAGGAATTTGTGACACCAACTGTGCCAGGCTGGCCGGGCTCCTGGGCAATACCTGCCACTTGGGGCTACCCTCGTTGAAACCGGCATTCACCTGGCGTGCCACCGAGGCGATACTGGCGGTAAACTCAACCCCTGGGGTGTTGCGCGCCAACCATTCGAACCTGTCAATCTTCTCCAGCGCCGAGTGATAGGTACAGGCCTCGGGATAGGCTTCCACTATCACACTCATCACGTCTGTGGTGATAGAGAAATGATCGGTAATAAAGAAGGTGTCCTGGTTATAGCGGGAGTCCTGATGCAGCGCCGGTGCTCCGCCCTGAAGATCGCCGATTTGCATCTTGCCGGCTTGCTGCAACCCGCCCAGATAAAGCAGTGCAGTGGCAGCTACCACCACCGCAGCATATTTTGGGGTAGCAAAACAGGTGAGCTTTTGCCAAAAGGCCGCTGTCTTGGCCTCGGTGCCAGCGTCCGCTTTCGCGGCCTTTATCTGGAAGAAGGAGATCACCAGAGGCAAGAGCACCAGGTTGGTCAGGATGATCACCGCCACCCCAAGCGATGCGGAAATAGCCAGCTCGCGAATAATGCCGATATCGATTGCCAGCAAGGTCATAAACCCTATGGTATCCGACAGCAAGGCGACCCCGCCCGGTACCAAGAGGCTACGAAACGCCGAAGCCGCCGCCACCTTGGTACTCTGACCATCGGCGACCCGCTTGCGGATGGCGTTGATCATCTGTACCCCGTGGCTGACACCTATGGCAAATACCAAAAACGGCACCAGAATCGACATGGGATCCAAGCCAAAGCCCACCACGGTCAAGAGACCAAGCTGCCAGACCACGGCTATCAAGCTGCACACCAAAGGCAGCAGGGTCAACACCATAGAGCGGGAGAAGAGATACACCATCAGGGCCGTGACCAAAATGGCTATCAGGAAAAACAGCAGTACCCCTTTGGCCCCGTCTGCCACATCGCCGGCCATCTTGGCAAAGCCTATGATGTGAATCTTGATGCCGTCTTTTTCAAACTGGCCTCTGAGCTGCTCTTCCAGTTGGGCGGCAAACGCCAAAGTGTCCAATGGCTCGCCGGTTTGCGGATCAAAGTCCATCAGCTGCGCCGTCACCATGGCGGCGCTGTAGTCCTCTGCCACCAGACGGCCGACTATGCCGGCCTTTTCGATATTGCCTCTGACCCGCTCAAGCCCGGCTTCTGTCGTGCTGAAATCCGCCGGGATCACCGGCCCTCCGGCAAAGCCGTCTTCCACCACTTCGGTAAAACGTGTCGACGGCGAAAACAGGGATTTCACCTGAGAGCGCTCTACTCCGGGAATAAAGAACAGTTGATCATGCACATTCTTCAGGGTGTCGAAAAACGCCGGATTGAAAATATTACCGCTGCTGTCTTCTACCGCCACCATAATGGAGTTGGCACCGCCAAACTGCTTCTGGTGTTTGAGGTAGGTCTGCATATAGGGGTGATGCAGCGGAATGTTTTTGACAAATGCCGCATCCATTTTCAGCTGACTGGCCTGAAAGCCCAGAAATACCGTGGTCAGCGCAAACAGCAGTATCACTCCGATACGATTGCGAAAGAGAAAACTCTCAATCCCATTGACCAGTCTGTCTAACATAATAATGGCCCTTTATTGTTGTTTTAGTTCGAAAAGCCCTTTGGTTCCGGCTATCCATAACCGGCCCTTGGGGTCAACGGCAACTGCCGATAAGTTTTCCCCTCTGCGCTGGGTCACCAGCTCAGCGTGTAAGTTGTTATCCAAACGAATCACGGCGCCGCCATTGCCGACCAGCAGCAGGCCCCCTTTGACCGGCGCAGCCGCATTGAGGGTCGATTCAAGCGGCATCTTTATCTCCTGCCACTGACTCATATCTTCCGGTGCGCTGAAGGCATGTCCTCGCAAGCCAAACACATAGAGCTGTTTATCCCTTTCTATGGCATTGAACAAAGAGCCGTCATAAATAAACTCCAGTCGCTGCCACAAACGGCCGCCATCTTCGGAAATGGCTACCATTCCCAGCTCCCCGACCATAAGCAAGCGCTTATCTTCAAGGGCTATGACCCGATTGAAATGGGGCAGAATAGAGTCAGACTCGGCCTGATAAGCCTCTTCATCCTGCTGTTTGAGATCCGCCAGATAATCGGCGTCATCTTGGCTCAAGAGCTCGGGATGAAATTCTTTCTGCCAGCTTTGGCCACCATCTGTGGTGCGCAGAAATAGACCATAGGCGCCAACGGCTATTCCGTTTTGCGAGTCGGCAAACCAAACATCCAACAAGGGCCGGGCAAGCTCTGGCGAACTGAACTGTTGCAGCCAGGAGAGCCCGCCATCTTGGGTGGCAAGAATGGTGGCATCATGGCCCACGGCCCAGCCATGGTTGGCATCGAGAAAAAATACCTTGGTCAACTGCGCCTGACTCGGTGTCGCCACCTGTTGCCACTGATTGGCATCGGCGCTGAGCCTTAAGATATGACCCCGCTCACCGACCGCCACCATAGTGCTGCCGGCCTGAGCAATATCCAACATCAAAGAGTGAACCGCCAAAGGCTGCAGCTGGCCGGTCAGAGCCCCGGTTGCAGATTGCGTTTCGGCGTGAAGGGGCGAAATCGCGCCCTGGAATGTGAGTATGCCAAGGCCCAGAGCCGCTGCTTGAAGCATGCGATACGACATTACAGACTTCCTTAGGGTTGAAAGGGGCGCACGCGCCCCTGGAATTTCCAACTGGGTGACCTCAGCCTCCCATTACAGATGCCACAGGCTTAACGTATCCCTTCGCGGCGCAGCGCTGCCGGGGTGAAGTTGGCCTCGGACAACTTGGCATCGAAGTCATACATACGGCCTTCGTTATCCAAACCTATGGCGATATAGCGACGGGACTGCAGATCGTGATACACCTCGAGGGTACTCCAGTGAGTCGGCACCTCGTAGTAGTTCAGGCCATGAGCCATGGCAACCCGATACAGTTCGTCACGGTTGTCGTACAGATCGGCGATTGATACCTGCCAGGAATCCTCATCCAGATAGAAAACCCGGGTCTTGTAGATGTGGCGCATTCCCTCTTTCAAGCTGGCCTTGACCACCCAGACTCTGTGCTTTTCGTAACGCACATAGTCAGGGTTCAGGTGACCTGGCTTGAGCAACTCACTGTACTTGACCTTATCCGAGTGCAGACGGTAGTCGTTATAAGGAATGAAGATCTCTTTCTTGCCAAGCAGTTCCCAGTTGTAACGGGAAGGCGAACCATTGAACATATCGAAATCATCCGTGGTGCGCAGGCCATCGGAAACCGTACCTGGTGTGTCGAAGGCCACGTTGGGCGCCTTTCTCACCCGGCGCTGCCCTGTGTTGTAAGTCCAGGCCTGGCGGGGTTCCTTTTCCTGATCCATGGTTTCCTTCACCAATAGCGCGGTACCGGCAAGACGCGCGGGCTGGGTAACTACCTGTTTGAATTCAAACAAGATATTGTTCTTTTTCAACTCTTCGAGACTGGCATCCGGGCGTGAATATTCGAAGCGTATCTCTTCGGCCATTTCCACCAGAGTATAATCGCCGCTGGCGGTAGGCGCGGCTTGGCTACGCTCGGTTTCGATATCAATACCGCGGAATCTGAGGATATGGTTCCAGATGGCTTCAAGGCCATTGGCCGGCTCAGGGAAAGGAATACCTATGGAAGCGCCATCGACACCATTGCCCTCGGCTACCAGAGTTGCACGGGTAGCATTGGCCTTGGTGGCATCATAGACAAACTGAGGCACAGAAGCGGTACGCCGGGTCTGGTAGATGTTCATCTTAAAGCTGTCGGGATAGGTTTCGAACATCTTCAGCTGGCCAGGCGTCAAAAACTCCTTGTATTGATCCTTGTTGGCCGCGGTAACCGTCGCCAGCGGCTTGTCATCCGGGAAAGGATCGGGATGGTGCATGCCCTTTTGATAGCCCGCTGGAGGTGTGGTAATACCGCCGTCCCAAGCCGGAATACTGCCATCGGCATTGGGGCCCTTCTCAGCCCCGAGTGGAGTCAGACTGGTACCCAATTTTGCCGCATCGGCCTCGGAAATCTTGGCTTCTACAGCTGTGGTGGCCCCCAAAGCCAGGATCACAGCAGCAGACAATATAGCTATAGTTCTCATTTTATTGTCCTTATCAGATCGAAAACTTAACGTTGAAAGACACATAATCGCGATCGGCCATCGCGTTGGTTGTGCCTACCCCACCGAAGAAACTGTTATAGGAAAGATCCGCGCCCCAGCGGCTCTGGTAGTCAAAACTGAGTCCCAGTGCCACGGACTTGCGACCTTCGGTAAACAGGAACATAGGATCCGGGGTGATACCCTCAACGTCATGGGAGAAAATCACTCGAGGTGACATATTGATGCCGGAGAACACGTTGTTGAAATCGGCCTTGGCGACAATTCGGTAACCCCAGGCGAAATCTGTTGGGAACGGATTGGTTTCAGGGCCATTGTGCAACGCCTCTATGATGCCAGGCATATCCGGATTGCCGCCGCTGCGACCCGTGCCTGGACCATTGAGCCTGAGTTCATCAAAACTTGGCATATCGTGGATCCATACCCCACCGACTTCGGCGAGCATGGTCAGGTTATCGGTACCCAAGGTGGGACCGAACAAGTGGGTAAAGGTCATCTGCGCTTGAGTGGTATCGAGACGAATATAACCTTCGGCGTATTCACCCGGACCAACATCCTTGACATAGGAAGTATACTGGGACAAACCATCAAGATCCGGTCTCAGCCCTGCGTTGGCAAGCTGTTGTGGCATAGCGGCAAATAGCAGTTCCACATCATCAATCTGCAGTGGCTCATCCTGGCGGTGTGCGATTTCACCGGCTACAGAGGTATCACCAAGCAAGGTGTTAAAGCTAAAGCCATAGAGCTTGATATCTTCAGGATAAACCACCTGGGCCTTGGAGAAGCTGTCCAGGCTCAGCAGCACTTCACGGTTAATATTGCCGGCGTTTTGCCCAAGCACCGCCATATCAGACAGCAGCGCGCCTGTGCTGAAGTCCGCCGTGGTACCACTGATGAGTGGGCGACGGCTATGGTAGTTCATGTAGTACAAGCCAAACTCGGTTTCACCCAGCTCCGGAGCGTAATAACCCAGTTTGATACCGTACTGACCGGAATCGCTGGGAGCGGCTTCATCTTCCACCAATGTCACCTTGGTGGGATAAGCCAGTGCCATCTGCACTAACTGCTCGGTCGGAATATTCTGTCCGGAGGCTATCATGTTGGACAGACGGTTATATTCCTGGGTCAGGAAATCGAGATTGATATCCGGGTTGGCGTTGAAGCCGAGCTGAGCGTTTTGGTTGTAGCCACCGTAACCGACAAAGTCGTTGGTGCCGAAAATCGACCCAGGAGTCGGAACCCAGATAGGCTCCCAGTCATACTGATAGAAAGCTTCCAGCGAGAGGTTTTCGGTCACCCCAAAAGAGGCCCACACCATACCCTGCGGTCTGAAGGCTTCCTTCAATTCGGCGCCCGGCGCATTGAGTATGTTCAAATCAACCGGGTTGATCACCGCAATACCATGGGAAATCAGCGTGCTTTCCCCCCATGACACCACCTGATTACCCACACGGATAGTCAGCGGATTGGCACCATCGTTGAAGTCAAAGTTGGCATAGACGAAGGCATCCAGCAGACGGATGTCCTTACACTGCACTTCCTCGGCGCGCTTGTCGGCGCAAGGGTCGTAGCGGTTGCCGGTCAGAGGATCATTGAAATCGTAGATCCTGTCGTTCAGCTTACGATCGTAGAAATACATGCCGCGGGCGAAAATACCGAAATTCTCATACTTGAGCGACAGCTCGTGCAGCCCCTTGAAGATTTCCGAGGTAGTATCACCCTTGGAATAGAGGAGATTACTCAAGTCATTGTTACTGGAATAGGAACCGGGCTGCGCCCAGATCTCGGCAGCCGTGTACTTGGTATCAGTAAAAGCGGAATAGCCACTCCAGTCGAATCTGGGATGGTTAACTTTACCTATCTGACCATCCCAGTCACGTCCTTCCACGCGCCAACTGGCGCCCAAGGTCCAGGTCGAATCAAAGGAGCCATCCACATCGCCCCATTTGAAAGACACCGCTTCGACACTGGGGATCATCCCTAAACTCAGTGCCGACGCCACCCCCAAAGCGAGCGCCGACTTGTTAAAACGGTTTATCACTGTTTTCATTTATCGCTTCTCCGTAACCTGCTGGATTAATTGTTATAGGAGTCTCAACCAACATCTTGTTAGCTCACAGGTAACACCATTGTTACAGCAATTAATGCTGATGAGCAAGGCGGATACTGAGAAATTTATTGTGCAGATTTGAGGACTTAAGACGGATCCGTCATTCAGGAAAGGCGCAGGGATTTAAATTTTTGTTGAGTATGCAAACGACAGTGAAGGTTAACAGCTATAATCCAATTAATTTCAATGAATTAACCTTTGTTACAGCTGTAAAAAACGGCCGACTGATTTAGTCGACCGTTTTAAGTAATTACTCTAAAGTTGTTTCAAGGAAATGAACTTTCCATCCCGGTCCAATCTGAGATGGAATTCACCGTGAATACCATCGGCGGTCAGAAAAGGACGTAGACGGCGGCCGTTGATCCAGAGGATCTTGCCACCCTTTTCCCTGACCTCAACATTTTCAGCAATACCTTGATAGTAAGGTAAAAAGTCCTGATAACTCAGATTGAGGCGAAAGTAAAATTCCATCTTTAAACTCAGTCTTCCAGTGCGCGGCTGACCTTCTCATAAAGATCCCGTGACAGCTCAGGCATAGCCAACAACTCCTGCAGGCAAGCCTTCATTTTGGCCTGACGCCCGGCATCAAACTTGGCAAACTGGATCAGCGGAGTAATGATCCGTGCTGCCACTTGCGGGTTGAGGCGATTGAGCTGTTTGAGCATGGCGGTAAGGAAAGCATATCCCTTGCCGTCCTGGCGGTGGAATTGGCGCACATTGGCCGCGGCAAAACTGCCCACCAAGGAACGAACCCGGTTGGGATTATTCAGACTGAAAGCCGGATGTTGCAACAGGGTCTCGAGTCTGGCGATCACCTCATCATCTGTCGCCATCGCCTGCAGGCTGAACCACTTGTCCATCACCAGAGGGGTCTGGTTCCAGCGCTGCTCGAATGCCTGCATCAGGGTATTGCGGCAATCACAATTGGCATCATTGGCGGCAAGCAGCGCGCCCAGCGCATCTGTCATGCCAGAGGCCGATGCAAACTGCTGTTCAATCAAAGACTCATGCTCATCAGAGACTTTGGCCAGCAGCCAAAGCAGGGTGTTTTTCAAACTGCGGGCGGCGGCCTCATCCAGTGGCAGCAATTGACGATAACGGGCCAGCAGCTCATCTTCACAGCCAGTGGCGATGGCTTCAATCACAAAGTCGCGAGCCAGCAACAGGGCATCCAACTCAACCTTATCGGCCTGCTCAATCAAGGAAGACACTGAAAGCAGCTTTAGAATTTCGGCCGCAAGGCCCTTATCCAAAGCTTCGTCCAGTATCACACCTCTGAAGCCGTCGACAACCCGAGGATCCAGATGCATCCCCTGCCCTTGTTCAAGTAAAGTCACATTGGCCCAAACAGCGCGGCTGAAGAGACTCATCGCCGCTTCCCAGCGGGCCACTTCACTGCCGGCATGGCGCAGTAAGCAGAGCAGCTGCACTGTGCTGTAGTCATACTTGAGCTTCACCGGCGCCGAAAAGTCCTGCAACAGCGAAGGGATCGGACGGGCACTGATATCCTTAAACTCCAGAGTCTGCTCGGCCTGGGTAAAATCAAACACTTGGTTGACCAAGGCGTTGCCGTCATTGCCCAGCAGTTCCAGGCTGAACGGAATATGCAACGCTGCCTTGGCCGCTTCACCGGCGCGCACTGGGGTGAACTGTTTGAGGTGCAGGCGGTAAGTCTCTGTGCTTGCCTCATACTCATCGGTCACTGTCACTTGAGGGGTGCCCGCCTGGCTATACCAAAGGCGGAATTGAGTCAGATCTTTACCTGAGGCATCTTCCATAGCGGCGACAAAGTCATCACAGGTAACCGCCTGGCCGTCGTGGCGCTCGAAATAGAGCTTCATCCCTGCCTGGAAGGCCTGCTCACCCAGCAGGGTGTGCATCATGCGGATCACTTCGGCGCCCTTGTTGTAAACAGTGACTGTGTAGAAATTATTCATCTCTATCACGCTTTCGGGGCGAATAGGATGCGACATCGGGCCAGAATCCTCGGCGAACTGCTGGTTCTTGATGACCTTGATGGCATGAATACGGTTGACGGCCCGGGAGCCGAGATCTGAGCTGAATTCCTGATCGCGAAATACGGTCAGGCCCTCTTTCAGGCTCAATTGGAACCAATCGCGGCAAGTTACCCGGTTGCCGGTCCAGTTGTGGAAATATTCGTGGCCAATCACAGATTCTATACCGTGAAAGTCATCATCGGTCGCCGTGTCTTTATCCGCCAACACATACTTGGTGTTGAAGATATTCAGGCCCTTGTTTTCCATGGCGCCCATGTTGAAGAAGTCCACAGCCACCACCATGTAGATATCGAGATCGTACTCGAGATCAAAGCGTGACTCGTCCCAGGCCATCGCCTTTTTAAGTGAAGCCATGGCGTGTCCGGCCTTGTGCAGGTTGCCCTTGTCGACAAACACCTGCAGTTTGACCTCTCTGCCGGAGCGGGTGGTAAAGCTGTCTTCCAGCAGGTCAAAGTCACCGGCAACCAAGGCAAACAGGTAAGCGGGTTTAGGGAAAGGGTCTTTCCAGACGGCGAAATGACGACCATCGGCCATCTCCCCTTTTTCCAGCAAGTTGCCGTTGGAAAGCAGGAAAGGAAACGCCTTGTCGGCTTCGATACGTACCTGGTATTTGGCCAGCACATCGGGACGGTCGAGAAAATAAGTGATGCGCCTGAAACCTTCCGCCTCGCACTGAGTGCAATAGGCGCCATCGGACATGTACAGGCCTTCCAGTGCCGAGTTATCGGCCGGGCTGATGCGAGTCACCAGAGTCAATTCAAATTCGTTGAGTTCGGTTTCAAGCAGTAGTTTACCCGGCTCGAGGCGATAGTCGGCCGGTTCACCATTGACCAACAGCTGCTCCAGCTCCAACTCGTCACCGTCAAGCTGCAGAGGCTCATTGTGACTGCCGTTGCGCTTTACCCGGCTGACGGCCGTCACTCGGGTTTGCTTGGGTTCAAGCTGAAATGAGAGTGACAGTTCGGGGATCAAAAACGCCGGTGGACGATAATCGGCCAGGTGCTTGGCCTGCAGTTGTTGCGGGGAAAGGGTTTGTGCTTCAGACATAGGTCATCCTTAATTCGTTGGGCACTGGCAGTCGCTGAGTTCGTTGACTGATCTTGCCTCTGTTCGCGCTGGGAGCAAACAAAAAACGCGCAATCAGCGCGTTTTTATGTTTCCTGGAGCCAGCATCAATTTGCGCTGTTTTTTGCCAATCTCTGATAGTCCACCATATCCAGAGTGATATAGACGGCTTCATCGAGGAAGGCATCCGGAGTCTCGATTTTCTTCTCGTCTTCGGAGACATTTTCATCATCATCCAGAGACTTCAAGGGTTCGAGACCATGGTCAACCCGACGTTCGTTGAGGCGGGCCAACTGTTTCTGATCGTCCTTATCCCGCTCGGCCAAGCGCTCACTTTCCACCAGAGAAACACTCTTCTCTTTATGGTGTTTCTTGAACTCGCCGATGTCCTGCAGTATATAACCGAACTCGACGTCCTGCTTAATCCGACTCTCGTGGCGTTTCGCAAGATTGCTGACCATCTCTGCGCCGATTTCACCCAAAGGCTGGTACTTGGCTACAGGCACCTTATCCCATGGCAGTGCATTGTCTTCTTCCGCCTCACCATATTCCCCCGGCTCCAACGCACTGGGGAACGGAATATCCGGAGTCACACCTTTCAACTGAGTGCTGCCACCATTAATACGGTAGAACTTGGCTATGGTGTACTGCACATGGCCAACCGGCTTTTCATACAGGTCGTAGATACGGCCAAGGCTCTTGTGCTGCTGCACTGTGCCTTTACCGAAGGTAGACTCACCGATAATCAAGGCGCGGCCATAATCCTGCAGCGCAGCGGCAAAAATTTCCGATGCCGAGGCCGAGTAACGGTCAACCATCACTGTGAGTGGACCGTCATAATAGCTCTTGCCGTCGTTGTCGCGGTTTTCGCTGATGCGACCGTTGGCGTCACGAATTTGCACCACAGGCCCCTGATCGATAAACAGCCCGGTAAGCAAAGTCGCTTCGGTCAAGGCGCCACCACCGTTACCACGCAAGTCAATAATCACACCTTCAACCTTGGCTTCATTGAGTGTTTGCAACTCCTTGGCCACATCGCGGGATAAGTCCATATAGAAGCCGGGGATCTGGATAACACCAATTTTACGCTGAGCGTAAGGACCGGTTTCCGGCTCGACTATCTTGGAAGTCGCCGCCCTGTCTTCGAGACGAATTTTGTCCCGCACCACAGTCACATTGATGGGTTTGGCATTGGAGCCGCCTTTCTTGGGCAGCACCTGCAGAGTCACCTTGCTACCTTTAGGGCCTTTGATCAGGTCGACTACATCATCCAGACGCCAGCCGATAACATCGACCATCTCCTTGCCTTCCTGACCTACACCGACAATTCTGTCTTCAGGCGCCAGCTTCTCACTCAGCGCAGCAGGACCACCGGCCACCAGACTCTTGATAACTGTGTAGTCATCTTCCATCTGCAATACGGCGCCTATCCCTTCCAGGCTCAGGTTCATCTCCATCTGGAAACGTTCGGCATTACGGGGAGACAGGTAACTGGTGTGCGGCTCGACACTGCGGGCAAATGCATTCATCAGCCCCTGGAACACGTCTTCACTGTTGGTTTGCTTCAAGCGTTTGATGGCGTTGTTGTAGCGCTTACCCAGCACATCAACAATCTCCGGCCACTCTTTACCGGTCAGCTTGAGGTTGAGGGCATCGTACTTGACCCGCTGACGCCACAGCTCGTTGAGCTCGGCCTCGTCTTTGGGCCAGGCGGCATCTTTACGATCAAAGACATAAGCATCGCCGGCCTGATTAAAGTCAATCTCTTTGTCGAGCAGACTCAAGGCATAGGCAAAACGCTCGTAACGGCGCTGCTGCACCAGATCGTACATCTTGTACGCCGGTTCCAGATCGCCGCTGCGTACCATATCGTCAAACTGATTGGCATAAACCTTAAAACTGTCGATATCGCTCTGCAACAATACATTGCGGCGGTAGTCGAGTTGTTCAAGAAAGCGTTTGAAGATCTGCTGTGAGAAGGCATCATCCAGATCGAATCTGTGATAATGGGAGCGACTGAACAGGCCGGTTATCCGTTTACTGGCAACCTTGTGTTGCGGCTCCTGTTGCAAATGGGGTAACTCGCTGACCGGGACTGCCGGTGAGATAGCCAGCGCCTGGGCTCCCATAAAGACACTGGCGATCGATGCAGCAAGAATAAATTTTCGCATCAGCAAGTTACTCCTTTCTATTTGATGATTTTACAGCAGAATATGTTCCACGCGGACCTTAACTGACAGGCCGGAATCCAGTTGGACGTGAACATCTTCTTTATTGATGTCGAGGATCACACCGGCTACCGGTGTCATACCCAATTTGACATTCACTCGCTGTGAAGGTTTCAGCTCTTCCAATACGGCTGGTACCAATTCCACGGCTGGAGCGGCAGGCTTGCCAGGCTTACGGGCCGCCTTTTTATCGCTGCGTGGGCGCTCGTTGCGGGGCTTGTCCCCTTGAGGACGAGGCTTACGCGCAGGCTTGGCTTTTTTGGCTTCACCTTCTTTGGCTGGCTCGGCAGCACGGCGGGCCTTGGCTTTTTCCTGACTCTCTTTCAGCGTCGCCTTGGCATGTTCAATATGCTCTGGGTCCAGTTCGCCGCAAGGGTTACCATCGAGATCCACCCTCTGAGCGCCTTCCTTGATGCACTTCAGATAGCGCCAACTGTTGGTGTAGCGTCTCAGGGCGACCCTAAGTTGGGTCTTACTGACTTTGGAATCATCAGCCAACCTTTCAGCCAAATCCTGAAACAGTCCTATCTTCAGTGGTTTGGTTTCTCCTTCGGCAATAAAGCACAAAGGGAATGTTTCATACAAATACGCCAGAATAGCGTTGGTGTCGGTCAACTTTTCTGTTGATTCCATCATTACTTCCACAGTTAACAGGGGACGTCAGTGGTCAGTTAGGTCTGCTGTACTCACGGCGTCGTTCATCTTCGTTAACCCCTTGGGGGATAACGTACAAATTAGCATGCATTCGGCCATTGCCAAAGGCATTACACAAAACTTAACATTTCAGCCTGATACGGCCAAGCACCACAAACGGTCATTTGGCCCTCAAAGCGGCCGCCTATTATAAGCTGCACGCGCCTTAAAGCGACCACCAATTGTGGCAGATTGTACGGGAATTAACCAAATAAGCACTTTTCCAGACTCTGCACCAGGGTCTCCAGCCCGGTTTGATCCTCTTTATCGAAGCGCGACAGGCTGGGACTGTCGATATCCAGCACGGCAATCAGTTCGCCCTTTTGGTAAACAGGGATCACAATTTCAGAGTTGCTGGCGGCATCACAGGCGATATGTCCGGCAAACTGATGTACATCCTCAACCAACTGAGTCTCGGCCTTGGCGGCCGCGGTGCCACAGACACCTTTACCCATTGGAATTCGGGTACAGGCCAGTTTCCCTTGAAAGGGCCCAAGCACCAGTTGCTCACCCTTGAGCAGATAGAAGCCCACCCAATTGATGTCTTCAAGGTGTTCATTCAGCAAAGCTGAGAAATTGGCCATGGCACAAATGACATCGTCTTCACCGGCAAACAGTGCCTGTACCTGACGGTTGAGCGTATCGTAAAACTGAGCTTTCATCTGTATTCCCGGGTTATGCCTTTTCTGGTTCTGTCTTCTTCTTACTGCTCTTGGCGGGGGCCGGTGCTTTTACCGGGGCGCCCTTGAGCAGATTCGCCAGTGTATCTTTATGAGAAGCTAAATAAAAAGCAAGTTTTTCCGCTGTATTATCATCCAGTTCCAATTCACTGGCTTGAATAAAGGGGATTAAGTTATCCGCGATGTCGAGCATCTTATCGTAGGCGTCTGCCTCCTTCTTAGATGTAAATGTCATCTTCTCAACCCCTTCTCTGACCACAACGTACTGAGTTATAACGGCCATGACCTTCCTCACACTGTTTAAATATACAGTACATAGAGTGACATAAAATGCGCTATAGATGCAAGAGACGCGCTCTTTCTGATAGTATTTGCGAGTTTGTTTTGTCGATTAACTCCAATGGACCCACGCGCAACGCAGTTAGTGTGTTGACGACTAAGTTTGGGTCACCATGGCCAGAACAGGACATATCCAGCATTTGAAAGCTTATACTCCAAGCGACAACAAACCGGACTGCAGCATAGTGCTCTGCCGCGCCTGTGATTTGGCTGTGAGTAAACGCGCCTTGCCCTCCGGCGTCAGAGCGCTTTGTCCCAGATGCCATACAGCGCTTTATGATGCGCCCTATTGTTCTATCAATGGCATGCTGGCGTTATGTATCAGTGCCCTGCTGTTTTATCTGCCCGCCATGCTGCTACCTGTATTGGAAATGCACTTTCTCGGCAGTGTCAGAACCACGACCGCATACCAAGGTGCCCTGGCGGTAATTGACCAAGGTTATTGGATAGTGGGGATTGCCGTATTGGTGGCGGCAGTAATAGCCCCAGGAGTACTCAATCTGTCGATTTTTGTTCAGGTACTGATCATCAAGACAGGTCTGGTGCAGCATCACTTCTGGCGAGGGGTTCTCACCTGGTTGCTCAAGAAGCAAGGCCTGCTGTCGCAAATGACCATGCTGGAAATTTATGTGATCAGTTTCCTGGTTTCCGCCTTTCAGTTGTCCGACTTCTCCGATGTTTACTTTGGCATGGGAACCTTTTGTTTTACCATGCTGTTTTTGGTGACTCTCTTCCTGCAGCGCGAATATAACCTGGAGCATATGTGGAGTTTTCTCGATGAAAGCTAGAAAGCAGATCCAGGGCAAAGACATGGGCCTGTGCACCTGCCCTGCCTGCAAGAAACTCAACCTGATAGAGGATGAGTACTGCAGCCGCTGCCAAAACCCACTCAGGCTAAGGGACGAAACCAGTCTGCAAAAAAGCTGGGCCTTGCTGATCACGGCGGCCATCTTGTTGATCCCGGCCAACATCTATCCCATTACCATGCTCACCAAACAGGGCAAGGTTACCTACGACACCATTTTTTCCGGCATCACCCATCTGGTACAGTCGGACATGTTACCCATCGCCATCATAGTCTTTACCGCCAGTATTCTGGTGCCCTGGCTGAAGATTATCGGCCTGGCTTTCTATCTGACGGCGATCAGTTTCAACCTGCCTATCCCCAAACGGCCACTGATGGCCGGGTTTCATATCATAGAATGGATTGGACGCTGGTCTATGCTGGATCTGTTTGTCATATCCATTACCGTTGCCCTGGTTAATATGGGGCAATTGCTGGACGCCAAGCCGGCGCCGGCAGCAACTGCGTTTGCCTTGGTCATCCTCTTTACCCAACTTGCGGCCAAGGTGTTGGACACACGTTTACTTTGGGATCAACTGGACACAGAAGATGACGCAAATCGAAAAGCCTAAAATAGTCAAAAAGAAGCTTTTTTCCCCCATCTGGCTGTTACCTATAGTGGCGTTGGCCTTGGGCGCTTGGCTGGGGCTGAAGAGCATCAAGGAATCCGGCATTGAGGTGCGGATCCACTTCCCCAGTGCCAGTGGTATGGACGTAGGCAAGACACTGGTGCGCTATCAGGGCCTGACCGTCGGCAAGGTGGTGGATATCTCCATTGATGAAGAGCTGCAGGGCGTTAACGTCGATGTATTGATGGACTACCGTGCCGAGCCCTTCCTCAGGGATGAAACCAAGTTC
The DNA here is from genome assembly GCF_056497865.1 of Shewanella sp. VK101. Classification (NCBI taxonomy): domain Bacteria; kingdom Pseudomonadati; phylum Pseudomonadota; class Gammaproteobacteria; order Alteromonadales; family Shewanellaceae; genus Shewanella; species Shewanella sp. VK101. The sequence goes on along the minus strand of NZ_CM151402.1, from coordinate 2,076,083 downwards.
TGGCTGGTGACCCCCAAGGCATCCATCACAGGTGTCGAAGGTTTGGATGCCTTGTTTTCAGGAAACTATATAGGCATTCAACCCGGAGACGGCGATTCACGTTACCGCTACGAGGCCGAGCGCTCTGCCCCGGCCGTGCTGCCCAGTAACGATGGCTTAGTAGTTGAACTGAGCGCCGATCGCCTCGGCTCACTGGATGTGGGCTCTCCGGTATTCTATCGCCAGGTACCGGTTGGCAGTGTGGTCAGCTATCGACTCGACAACAGTGACAAGCTGCAGCTGAGTGCCTTTATTCAGGAGCAATATGCCTATCTGGTCAAGAAAGATTCCCGCTTTTGGAATGTCTCCGGCATAGAGATCAACGCCTCACTTTCCGGCGTTAAGGTCAGCGCAGAGAGCCTGGCGGCGATACTCGCCGGCGGCATCAACTTTGATTCCCCCGAAAGCTCAAAGAACGCAGTAAACGGCGATAGTTTCACCCTATATGACAATGAAACAGAAGCCAGTGGCGGCGCCAGCTTTATTCTGTCGGCAAAAAACGCCGATGGCCTCAACAAGGGCAGCCCCATTCTCTACCGCGGTTTGCCTATAGGGGAAATCGAAGAGATAGTGCTGGCCGATGACGGCGTGGCGCTGCATGCCCGCCTGGACGCCCCCTACTCGAGTCTTTTGACCGGCACGGCGCAGTTTTGGCGTGAAGGCGCCGAGCTGTCACTGTCAGGCATAAAACACCCGGGCCGATTGCTGAGCGGCGATGCCATCGCCTTTCTCCCGGGTACGGGCGAGGCCCAAACCCGTTACGCCTTGGCCGAGCAGGCGCCGGAACTCAGCAAGGCCAAGGCGCTAAAGATAACGCTTAGAGCCGATGAAAACCCCGGCATCAGCCCAGATGCCGAGCTGAGGTACAAGAAGATCGCCATAGGCAAGGTCACTTCAGTTGCCCTGAGTCAGGACTTTAACTCGGTAGAATACCAGGCCGAGGTGTTGCCCGAGTTTGCCCCGCTGCTGACCCAAGGCAGTGACTTCATCGCCGAAGCCGCGCTGGACTTCAACGCCTCACTGGACGGAGTCAGCCTCAAGAGCGGCGATTTTACGACCCTGACCAAGGGCAGTGTCAGCTTAAGACGCGGCCAAAGCCGCAAGGGCGCCGATCTTTCCAAGCCGTTGCCGCTGTTTGCCTCGAGTGCCGAGGCCGGCCACTATTACCAAGGCATGGAGCAGCTCAACTGGCAGCTCTACAGCGATGATGGCGCCGACTTGAGCCCAGGCGCACCTGTCTACTACAAGAAGATGCAGATAGGACAGGTGAAACAGGTCAGCTGGCAGAGCCAGGATGACAGATTTGCCATTGCGCTCGCCATAGACCATACCTTTGCGCCCCTGCTCAAACCCAATGCCGTGTTTTGGCGCAACCAGGCGGTGTCAATCGATGCCGGGCTTTCGGGAGTCAAGCTGGATGTCGCGCCGCTGGCCGGTGCCATCAAGGGCAGTATCAGTTTGGGCTTTTTGGAGCAAGGCGAGCCCAACAATAAGCAGCTTTATGCTTCCGAGTCACTGGCGCGCAATCAAGCCGTTGCCATTGGGCTGAGTTTCCCGGCCAGTGCCACTATCAAACCAGGTGCCGCTATCCGCTATCAGGGTCATCAGATAGGTGAAGTCACCCGGGTAACCTTGAGTGACGATCTCAACAGCCAGCAACTCAGTGCCTTCCTCTATGGCCGCTATGCCGAGCCGTTTCTCAAAAGCGATAGTCGCTTCAGCCTGGTCAATGCCGAAATATCCCTTAAGGGCATAAAGGCACCGGAAACCCTGCTGACCGGCGCCTATATCAGTGCTCTTCCCGGCCAGGCCAGCAAAGTGAGCCGGCAGTTCAACGGCCAAGTACATACGGCGGTAGCCCCAGAGGCCGATGCGCTGCAACTGGTGCTGAGCAAGGCCAGCCTGGGCTCGGTCAACATAGGCACAGGGATCTTCTTTCGCGGCATTCAAATTGGCGATGTAACCAGCTATCGACTGGCGCCCAAGGGCGATGAAGTCTGGATCCAGACCCAAATTGCTGCGCCTTATCGGCATCTTATCAACCAGAGCAGCAGGTTCTACGACTTGTCCGGTATTCGGGTCGATTTGGGGCTGTTTTCCGGAGCCCAAATCGAAACCGGCTCATTGGAAACCATACTCGCCGGCGGCATAGGAGTGGTCACTGAGCTCGACAATCAAAGCAGCAAACCGCTTGAAAACCAGAGTCTGATGCCACTTCATGACAAACCCGAGCGCGACTGGCTCAACTGGCGCCCAAGACTCAGCCAGCCATAAAACCCAAACGGGGCTCGTCTGAGCCCCGTTTTTTAACTCTGTAATCCTACCTATGTATCGCCTCAGCCATAAAACCAATAGCACACGGCGATAGCAGTGCAGATACCCGCCAGATCGGCAAACAAGCCACAAGCCAGTGCGTGGCGGCCATTGCGGATACCGACGGCACCCAAATACACTGCCAGCACGTAAAAAGTGGTTTCAGTACTACCCTGGAAAATGGCCGCCAGCCTACCGGCAAAAGAATCGACGCCGTAATGGGCCATGGTTTCCAGCATCATGGCTCTGGCGCCTGAGCCGCTCAAAGGCTTCATCAGTGCGGTTGGCAAGGCATCGATAAAGCGGCCATCCATCCCCATATGACTCACCAAAACAGCAATGACACCGAGCAGATAATCCAGCGCGCCGGAGGCGCGCAGTAAGGCTATCGCCAACAGCATGGCCAGCAGATAAGGAATGAGGCGCACCGACTGCTCAAACCCCGACTTGGCGCCTTCAATAAACTCATCGTAAACCGGCACCCGCCTAAGCAGCGCCACCAGCACAAAGGCAAAGATGATCCCCAGCAGCAAACCGTTCCCCAACACGGCGGAGACTTCGCCGATCCGCTCGGCTCCCAGGGTCAACAGGTACATCACTCCGGCACTGAGACCGCCGAGCAGTATTGCGCCATAACCCAGCACCACCCAATCCAGCAAGCGTATCCTTTGCACCAGCGCCACCACACTCAAACCCGCCAGGGTCGAGCCCAGGGTAGAGAGTAAAATCGGCAGGAAAATGTCGGCAGGATCAGCCGCCCCTTGCTGCACCCGGTACAGAAAAACCGTCACGGGTACCAAAGTCACGGAAGAGGTGTTGAGCACCAAAAACAGGATCTGGGCATTGGTGGCGGTCTTCTTGTCGGGGTTCAGGCTTTGCAGATCCGCCATCGCCTTAAGTCCCAATGGTGTGGCGGCATTGTCCAACCCCAGCATATTGGCGGTCAGGTTCATGGTGACGCTGCCATAGGCGGGGTGGCCTCTTGGCACTTCCGGCATCAACTTGCTGAGCAGCGGCTCAAATACCCAGGCGATGGCTGCAACCACTCCGGCTTTTTCCCCAAGGCGCATAAGCCCCATCCACAGGGTCAACACCCCAATCAATCCCAGGGCTATTTCCGCGGCCAATTTGGCGCTGTCAAACATCGCCGTGACAGACTCATTGAGAACGGTCGCATCGCCGCTCATCAAACGCAGCAAAATCGCTCCCAGCGCGATAATAAAGAACAGACTCCAAACCCGGTTCAACACCTAAAACACCCCACAGTCGCCGCGCCCGAGTGTGCTATACTGCCGCCATCCCGGGGTCACCCTTTTTGTTTATGGTTCAATTAAATCAGAATTTTATCAACAGTATCGCCAAGGATCTGCCAGAACATCTCAAGCTCGAGGATTTTATTCACTTTTGCAGCTTACCACTGAGAGCCGCCTTGCGGGTCAACACCCTCAAAATCAGCGTCGATGAATTCCTCTCGCGAATGCGGGCCAAAGGCTGGCAGTTCGAAACCATTCCCTGGTGCCCTGAGGGTTTTTGGTACCAAGCGGGCGATAGCCAACCCGGAAACTGTATCGAACATCAGCAAGGGCTGTTTTACATTCAGGAGGCCAGCTCCATGCTGCCGCCCATGGCGCTGCTGGAGCCTGGAATGGAGCGGGTGCTGGATATGGCCTCGGCGCCGGGCTCCAAGACCACACAAATGGCGGCCATGATGGCCAATGGTGGTGTGCTGATCGCCAACGAATACTCCTCCAGCCGCGTCAAAGTGCTGCATGCCAATCTACAGAGAATGGGGGTCAGCAATACGGCCCTGACCCACTTCGATGCCAGGGTGTTCGGCCAATACCAGTATGAATCCATGGATGCCGTGTTGCTCGATGCCCCCTGTAGCGGTGAAGGCACGGTACGTAAGGATCCGGATGCCCTCAAACACTGGGATCCACAGGAGATAGCCGACATTGCCGCCACTCAAAGGGATTTGATAGATTCCGCCTTTCTGGCACTTAAGCCAGGCGGGGTAATGGTGTACTCCACCTGTACCCTCAACAGCCAGGAAAACCAGGCCGTACTGCAACACCTCAAGCAAAAATATGGCACTGCGGTGGCCTTTGAGTCACTTGAGTCACTGTTTGCCGGGGCGGAAAAAGCCTGCACTGCCGAGGGCTTTCTGCATATTTGGCCGCAAATCTATGACAGCGAAGGTTTCTTTGTTGCCAAGGTGCGTAAGCTGAGTTCAGTGGCGCGCGAAAGCGATGAACCCAAACGGCAGAAGCAGTTTCCGTTCAGCCCCGCCAGTGCCAAACAGCAACAGGCCATCGCCGCCGAGCTGCAGCGGTTGCTCGGCAAAACACTTCCCGAAGGCAGCCTCTGGATCCGGGATCAGGAGTACTGGCTGTTTCCCAGCGGCTTTGAGCCCTTTATCGGCAAGATGCGTTATCAGCGTATCGGTCTTAAGCTCGCCGATGACAGTAAGCATGGGTTGAAACTGCGCCATGAAGGCTTAATGGCCTTGGGAGTAACCGCCGACAAGGGTTATGAAGTTACAGAGCCTGAGGCTCAGGCTTATCTGATGGGCCGGGATATCGCGCTTGATGGCAGTGAAAAGGCCCGTGGTGAGCGGGTATTGACCTGGGGCGGGCAAGTGCTGGGGTTGGGTAAACATCTGGGCAACCGGCTGAAGAACAACTTGCCGCGGGAGCTGGTCAAAGACAAGATCTGCCTATCCTGAAAGCCTTGGCCGTCCTGAAAGCATTAGGTAAACGCCGCTGCAGACACGCCTTCGATTAAACTTGCCTGAATGCTTAAAAGAGTGGCTTGTTAAGTCATTCTTTTAAGTGCCCTTACTTAAATCGACCTCTATTTTTGTTATATCTTATATTAATTGGTGCTAACAAATCTGCCGGCCAAATACCTCTTTTAGCGGCGTTCGGCTAATATTTAGTCAGAGATAGCCAATCCTGTCGGATCTCAACATTAGCGCACGGCTCAACCATGAGCCATTCCCCTAGGCCCAAAACAATTGGAATAGTTTTGGGCCTTTTTTTATCTGCAGCTTTTTTGCAGATGACCAGTGGCTGGATATCCCTAAGCCTCTAGCCTATCTTGCCGCAAGTTTGGCCGCATCCTTGAACAGGGTAAAAAAGTTGTCTGTGGTGTACTGGGCCAACTCTTCAAAGGACTCACCTCTGAGCTCGGCAACAAACTCGGCGACATCACGAACAAAGGCCGGCTGATTCTCTTTTCCCCGATGAGGCACGGGTGCCAGATAAGGCGAATCGGTTTCGACCAGCAACCTGTCTTTGGGGATTTTACGGATAACACTTCTTAGCTCACCGGCATTTTTAAAGCTGACGATACCAGAAACCGAAATATAAAAGCCCAGATCCATAGCCGCCTTGGCCATTTCCCAGTTCTCGGTAAAGCAGTGCAGTACCCCGCCGCACTGTTCGGCGCCACCGTTCTTCAGTATGGCTATGGTGTCTTCTCTGGCATCCCGGGTGTGAACAATCAAAGGCTTGGCCACTTCTCTGGCCAGTGCCACTTGCTGCTCAAAGCATTGTTGCTGCAATGCCTTGGTATCATCGGCATAGAAATAATCCAGCCCTGTCTCGCCAATGGCCACGACTTTCGGGTCGGCGGCATAACGCTTGAGTTCATTGAGATCCAATCCCTCTTTCACATCCAAAGGATGCACCCCGGATGACAGGAACACCTGCTCAAACCCGGCGACTTTGGCCTTCATCTCTGCAAAACCTTTTTGCCGGACATTGACACAAAGAAAATAGTCTACCCCCCGAGCCTTGGCGGCATCGAGCAACTGACTGAGGCTTTCGGGATCCGGCGCGGCTTTGAGGCGATCGAGATGGCAATGGGAATCAACTAACACTTGGAAATCCACCCACAATTGAAAAGGACGGCAAGGATAGCGCCCTACATAGTGCAGGTCAAATCACCCGAGGCCAGCTCTCTGGAGAGGAGTTTTTCGATATGATGCTTGTGGGATTCGGGATCCGAGAGAATTTTAACCCCTATACCGGCCGGGCGTCCTCCGGAAGCACCGAGCGGGTTGATCCACACCACGACCCCCTGAAACTCATTGACATGAGTCGAGCCCGGCAAACGATAACCTATCTGGATCTCCTGACCGAGGAAATGCCCCTCGGTAGTTGCCACAAACAGGCCCGCTGGCTGAATAAAAGGCATGTAAGCACGATACAACTGGTGCAGGGTGTCAAAATTCACTGTCAGATCGACCATAGGATACTTTTTAAGTTTTCAGTCTCTTATATTCTAAGACATAATTCTGGCAAAGCGCCAAGTAGTTGACACTCGGCATCTGGCTCAGACGATTACAGGTATCCATCACCTTGGCAGCCAGGGTCGCTATTCGCGCCCGCAGCAAGGGGTCCTCCCCTTCGGTGGTTAACAGCTCTCTATGTAACACCAAGTATAAAACTCTAAGTACATCAGAGATTTGTTCTTCACCTACTGTTAACAAACTAGCACACAGATGGCCCGTTAACAAACTGGCGCGCCAATCGCGGCGATAATCCAATAAGGTCTGGTATCTGCCAGACTGCAAAACCTCTGCCAACTTTAGCGGCCCGCCGACGACGGGCAAACACCAGGTAACATCGGCCGGCAGCGGCAATTGCTGCGCCAGCCAGGACTGAATGGCACTATTGTCCGGCAGTTTTACCTGCACTCTCTGACAACGACTGGATATGGTCGGCAGCAGCCCGGCGGTGCTGTCGGTCTGTAGAATAATCAGCGTCCCCTGCCCCGGCTCTTCCAGGGTTTTCAGCAGGGCATTGGCCGCAGCTTGATTGAGGCGCTCACTTTGGGCGATAAGCGCCACACGCCGCCCACCTTGCTGCGCCGTGGAGGTGAGGTCCTGACAAAGCGCCCGCACCTGATCCACTTTTATCTGTTTACCATCGGCTTCGAGAAGATGAAAATCGGGATGGTTACCGGCGAGCACCAGCTGGCAGCTCTTGCAATGACCGCACTCTCCCCGAGCTGTGGGTTCGCTGCACAGGGCCGCCGCGGCTATCTCTTCGGCTAGCTTCATGCCGCCATAGCCTTGGGAAAGTCCCAGCAGCAACGCATGAGGCATCTGAGCCGAGTGCAGTTGCTGCATAAAACGGGCTTTGGCGTCACTCAACCAGGGCATGTCCATCTTCATCACTCCTTATGCCGCGTGCTTACCAATCTTTGGTTTGCAACACAGCCAGAATATCTTTATGCACTTCGGCCATGCTCTGACTGGCGTCGATAACCGCTATGCTGTCGTCCTGTTGTGCCAGGCTCAGATAGGTGGCACGGGTACGTTCAAAGAAGGCCAGCTCCTGCTGCTCGATTCGATCCAGCTCACCACGGTTGGCGGCGCGGGTTAGCCCAAGGCTTGGCTCTATGTCGAGATACAGGGTCAAGTCCGGTTTAAAATCCCCAAGGGTGGCGGCGCTGACCGCGCTGACCAAGGGCATCAACCCCCGACCACCCCCCTGATAAGCCAGGGACGACAGGTTGTGTCTGTCGCCGAGCACCCAACTGCCCTCGGCCAGCGCCGGCTTGATCACTCGGGCCACCAGCTGCGCCCTGGCGGCATATAGCAGCAGGCATTCAGATTCATCACACAGAGGGTCGCTTGCATCTGCCACCTTCACCAAGTCGCGGATCTTCTCCGCCAACGGGGTGCCACCCGGCTCACGGGTACAGACAGGTGCCCTGCCGGTATGTTTTTCGATAAAGTCTCGCACCAATGCGATGGCACTGGACTTACCGGCGCCTTCCAGGCCCTCGATAACGATAAATTTTGCAGTGGCTTTTTGTGGCATTATCTCTTTCTCTGATACTGGTTCACGGCGCGGTTATGTTCGGCCAGTGTACGGGAAAATACATGACTGCCGTCATTGCGGGAAACGAAGTAGAGATACTCCACGGCTTCCGGGTGTGCGGCCGCCAGCAGGGCTTCCCGCCCGGGCGCGGCAATAGGTGTCGGCGGCAGTCCAAAAATACGGTAGGTGTTAAATGGCGTTTCTTCGCGCAGATCTTTACGGGTGATATTGCCATCAAAGCGCTCACCCATGCCGTAAATGACTGTGGGATCTGTCTGCAAGCGCATGCGTTTTTTCAAGCGATTAACAAATACTGCCGCTATCTTGCCGCGCTCCTCTGCCAGGCCGGTTTCCTTTTCTATGATGGAGGCCAGGATCAAGAGTTCATAGGGACTCTTGAGCGGAATGCTCTGATCCCGCTGCTGCCAGATACTCTCCAGTTGTTGCTGCATCTTGATAAAGCTTTGGGTCAACAACGTATTGAGCTCAGTGCCGGCACGATACTGATAGGTATCCGGGAAAAACTTGCCTTCAGGCAAGCCGCTGCTATCCCCTTGGGCTTCGAGCACATCGATAAACGGCTTGTCGCTGACCTTGAGATGCGCCAAGGTCTGCAGATACGCTTGCCACTCACGAATAGTCTTGCCCTCTACCAGCGTCAGGGTGAAAGTCTTCTCGTCACCGGCCACCAGCCGCTCCAGCAAAGACACAGGTGTGTCGCCGGGTTCAATCTGGTAGAGACCGCTGCGAATAGCAGTCATCTGCGGGTAAAGCTTACCCCAGAGCTTCCAGTGCCAGTCAAACTCCAACAGCTGCTGATTTTGCAGCTCTTGCCCCAACTGGTAAAAGGAGGTGCCTCGTTTCAGCAGTAACTCTCTGGGTTCGTCCAGTTTCAGCTCGGTGACCGCAAAGCGGTTGAGCTCGTTGTAACCCCAAAAGCCGACGCCCAGCGCCAGAGTCATCAGGGTAAACACAAAGGCCAGGGCCGCAACTAAGCATTTTTTCATAATTGGATAGCAAGTGCCTTGCGAAGAGGTGTGCTGCCGGGCCAGAGTTCAAAGCTGTGTTGATCCACAGCAATAACATCGACCAAACCCAACAGGCTGTTACTGATAAAGAGGTGCCGCGCCCGTTGCAGCATCTCTGTGTTGATAGGGCACAGCTGTACATCAATGCCCTGATCGAGCAAGGCCACGATCAACTGCTGTCGCATCACTCCGGAGACACCGCAGTAATTCATGGCCGGTGAATACGCCGTCAGTTTACCTTGTTCATTGGGCAGCAGCAGAAACAGATTGGCCATTGAGGATTCGAGCAGTAAATCGTCGCAATCCAGTACCAACCAATCATCAAAGCCTTCAGGCAATGGCTGCGCCTTGATAAGCACCTGTTCCAGACGGTTGAGATGTTTAATACCGGCAAGCCTAGGCTGTTTGCCAAGCCGGATGGCCGAGGTCTTGAGGGCAATCCCTTTTTGCTGCCAATCTGGGTAATGCGCCGGCAATGGCGCCAGGCTGATGACTTCGGTGATTAAAGCGTCTGCCGGCGGCGTATAACCACGGCCGCCCTCTCCCCGGGTGAGCTGCAACTTAAGGCAGCTATGGGGATTGGCGACGGCGATGCGCTTGAGGCTTGAGCGCAAGGCATCGGATGCCTGCCAGACAAAACCCAAGCGCAGCGCTCCCTGAGTCAAGCGGGCAAGATGCTCGGTCAGAAAGGCTATCTGTCCCTTACCATCCACCGCCATGGTTGCAAACAGGCCATCACCATAGGTAAAGCCCCGATCGCGAACGCAGACGCTATCCTGCTCTTTGCCCTGAACCCAGACGCCTGTCATGCGCAGCCCAGGGCTCAGTCCTGGCTGATCCGACTGGCGACCGCGTCCTGCTGATCGCGATACTTGGCATTCTTGCGGGTGTTGTAGGGTCTGGCCACAGGGCGGGCCAGACGCTCAAAGTTCAGTGCCCCTATGGTCATCATGGGACGAAGTGCCAGCGGTAATTTACCACTGTTGTAAAACTCGAGCACAATCCGCCCCTGCCAGCCCGGATCGATACGATGCGCGGTCACGTGCACCATCAAGCCCAGACGTGCCAGTGATGAGCGGCCATCGAGCCAGCCGACTATGTCGGAAGGCAGATGAACACTCTCATAGGTCACCGCCAGCGCCAGCTCGCCCGGATGCAGAAAGAAGGCTTCGCCATCGGCAATATCAATCTGCTCGCTCATCACTCTATCCAGTGCAGCCTGCACTTCGGCCTTGGGGCCACTGAGATCTATATAAGGCGCAGTGTGATCCTTGAACACCCGAAACTGGTGACCCAGACGCACATCAACACTCACGCCACTGATGGCCTCTATGCCGGGACGGGGATCTATGACTATGCTGCCCTCGTCCAGACATTGTTCAATTTCGATATCAGTTAATCGCATCTCGCCTTCTAGCTCCCTGGATACTTGTAGTTATTTCGCCAGCAAATGCTGGATTCTGGCCTTGAGAATATCGGTGGCAATCCGGTTCTTGCCGCCCCTTGGCACTATGATGTCGGCATACTGCTTTGAGGGTTCGATAAACTGCAGAAACATGGGTCTTACCGTTTTCTGATACTGGCTGATAACAGATTCCATGGTGCGGCCACGCTCGGCCACATCACGGGTCAGACGCCGCAGCAGACAGATATCCAGCGGCGTGTCCATAAACACGCTGGCATCCATCAGTTCACGCAGCTTAGGGTCGGTCAGCAGCAAAATACCTTCGAGAATAATGACCTTTTTAGGGGTCATCTTCAAGGTATCACTGGTGCGGGTATGCTCGGCGTAGCTATAGCAGGGAATATCCACTGCCTGCCCCTGCTTGAGCGCTACCAGGTGAGTACCGAGCAGTTCATGGTCCAACGCCTTGGGATGGTCATAGTTGGTCTTGACCCTCTCGTCCATGGACATATGGCTCTGATCCCGATAGTAGGCATCTTCGTTGATAACCCCTATCTGATCTGTCCCTAAGTCTCGGCATAGCTCTTCAAATATGGTCTTGGCGATCAAACTTTTACCTGACGCCGAAGCCCCTGCTATCCCGATAACGACACACTGTGGCGAATTCATGCTGCTAAAACCTTACTCATCATCTGCTATTGCGATTGAAATACTGCTGTGATTCTTTTGTTTTGCCAGTTGGGCACCCACACGGCGGGCGATATCCCGGTAAATGGCGGCGACTTCACCCTCAGGTGCGGCCACCACAGTCGGCTCACCGTTATCCATATCCTCACGGATATTGATATGCAGAGGTAAGGCGCCCAGCAAAGGCACTTGATAACGTTCGGCTATCTTGCTGCCGCCGTGAGTACCGAAAGGATGCTCTTTATGGCCACAGGCAGGACAGAGATGGAAGCTCATGTTCTCCACGATCCCCAACACAGGGATATTCACCTTCTGGAACATGGTGATGCCCTTCTTGGCATCGGCCAAGGCGATATCCTGAGGCGTAGTGACTATCACGGCGCCGCTGACAGGCACTTTCTGTGACAGGGTCAGTTGGATATCCCCCGTGCCAGGAGGCATGTCAATCATCAGGTAATCGAGCTCAGGCCACTGGGTTTCGTTGAGCAGTTGCGCCAAAGCGCCGGCGGCCATGGGGCCACGCCATACAGCGGCCTGATCATCGGTCAGCATGAAACCTATGCTCTGGGCGCTGATACCATGGGCCGTGGCGGCTGTCATATGCACACCATCAGGGGAAACGGGTCTGAATGTCGGGATCCCCAGCATCAATGGAATGGAGGGGCCATAGATATCGGCATCCAGAATACCCACCCTGGCGCCTTCGGCCGCCAGGGCCAAGGCCAGGTTAACCGCTGTGGTTGACTTACCCACACCGCCCTTGCCGGAAGCAACGGCAATCACCTGCTTCACATTGGGAATAGGCGCAATATTGCCTAAGGCCGAGTAACTGAAAGGCTCAAAGCCAATCTCACACTCCACCTCGTCGATGGCATCGAGCTTGGACAATTCATTGGTCAGCGCGATCACTGTGTCGCGATATTGGGTCTGACAAGGATATGGATACAAGATGGTCAGCAGCAGCCTTTTACCATCCAAATCCAACTTACGAATACAACCGGCATCGACTAAACCCTGGGCCAGGTATGGATCCTGAAACGCATTGAGAATGGCAAGAACCGGACCGAGCAGATCGTCACTGAGACGATAGTCCTGAGAAGCAGAAGACAAAACGCAATCCCCTTTTGATAAATTTGGCCAAGTGTACCAGATAATGATGCGAATATTAGAGTAGAATTAACACACTCATGTCAGGTTTTGATGAAAAAGCCGGATTAATCGGTTAGTATCTATGCCATTCTTTCAGGGCCTAGATTTAACAGAGAAAAGATGGCAACTACACAACGTAAAATCCTTGTTACCAGCGCGCTTCCATATGCCAACGGTCCCATTCACCTGGGCCACATGCTCGAGTACATACAGACAGATATCTGGTCCCGCTTCCAAAAACTTCGTGGCCATGAGTGTCATTATATCTGTGCCGATGATGCCCACGGTACACCTATCATGCTCAAGGCTCAGCAGATGGGGATCCAACCCGAAGAGATGATCGCCAAGGTCAATCAAGAGCATCAGCAGGATTTTGCCGAGTTCAATATTGCCTTTGACAATTACCACAGCACCCACAGCGAAGAGAACCGTCAGCTGGCCAGTGAGATCTACCTCAAACTGCGCGACAACGGTTATATCAAGAGCAAGACTATTTCCCAGCTGTTCGATCCGGAAAAGTCCATGTTCCTGCCGGACAGATTCGTCAAGGGCACCTGCCCCAAGTGTAAGTCTGAAGACCAATACGGCGACAACTGTGACGCCTGTGGCGCCACCTACAGCCCAACCGAGCTGATCAATCCGCGCTCGGCGGTATCCGGTGCCACACCTGTCATGAAAGAGACAGAGCACTTCTTCTTCGATCTGCCCGCCTTTGAAACCATGCTCAAAGAGTGGACCCATTCAGGTTCACTGCAGAGTGAAATGGCCAACAAACTGGATGAATGGTTCGAGCAAGGCCTGCAGCAGTGGGATATCACCCGTGATGCGCCCTACTTTGGCTTTGAGATCCCCGATGCGCCGGGCAAATACTTCTATGTTTGGCTCGATGCGCCTGTGGGCTACATGGGTTCATTCAAAAACCTCTGCGACAAGCGCCCGGAGCTGAACTTTGACGAGTTCTGGAATGCAGACTCAAAGGCCGAGGTGTATCACTTCATCGGCAAAGACATTGTCTATTTCCACAGCCTGTTCTGGCCGGCCATGCTCAAAGGTGCCGGCTACCGTCAGCCAAGCAGTGTCTATGCCCACGGCTATGTCACTGTCAACGGCGCCAAGATGTCCAAGTCCAAGGGCACCTTTATCAAGGCCCGTACTTACCTGGATCATCTGGATCCTGAATATCTGCGCTACTACTACGCCGCCAAGCTCTCCAGCCGTATTGACGATCTGGACCTGAACCTGGAAGACTTTGCCGCCAGAGTCAACTCGGACCTGGTCGGTAAGCTGGTTAACCTGGCGAGCCGCACCGCCGGCTTTATCGTCAAACGTTTTGACGCCAAACTGGCCAAAGTGGAAGACAACAGCCTGGCCGAGTCCTTCCTGGCCAAACAGGAGCTGATCGCCGAGCTTTATGAAGGCCGCGAATACGGCAAGGCGATGCGTGAAATCATGGCGCTGGCCGATGTCGCCAACGCTTACGTTGCCGATGAAGCTCCTTGGCAGTTGGTGAAAAACGAAGAAACCCTGGCCCGCGCCCATCAGGTATGCTCAGTGGCGCTGAATTTGTTCCGTATTCTGGTGACTTATCTCAAGCCGGTACTGCCACGCTTGGCCGCCGATGTTGAAGCCTTCCTCAAGCTGGAGCTCAGCTGGAGCGGCTTGGCACTGGATATGGCCGGTCACCAAATCAACCCGTTCAAGCCCATGATGCAACGCATTGAGCTCGATAAGGTGAATGCCATGGTGGAAGCCTCCAAGGAAAGCCTCAAGGCAACCGAGGACACCCCCAAGGCCAGCGGCCCATTGGCGGATGACCCTATCAGCCCAACCATAGAGTTTGACGACTTTGCCAAGCTGGATCTGCGGATTGCATTGATCAAGAAGGCCGAGCATGTCCCTGAAGCCAACAAGCTGCTGAAGTTACAGCTGGATCTCGGCGGCGAAACCCGTCAGGTATTTGCCGGTATCAAGTCGGCTTATGCCCCGGAAGATCTCGAAGGCAAACTGACAGTAATGGTGGCCAACCTGGCTCCTCGCAAGATGCGCTTTGGCTTGTCTGAAGGTATGGTGCTGGCCGCAGGCCCGGGTGGCAAGGATCTTTGGGTTCTCGAGCCCCATGAAGGCGCTCAACCTGGAATGCGAGTCAAATAAGACTCTTGTAGCATCTATCCCATATCAAAAAGGCCGCAATCGCGGCCTTTTTCCTATTCCCTTGATAGTTATACCGGATTGGGAATATCAATGAACTCGTGCTCCAGCTCAAACTCCCGTGCCAGATGCTCCCCCAGCGCCTTGATGCCAAACCGCTCGGTGGCATGGTGACCGGCGCCGAAATAATGGATCCCCTGCTCGACCGCGCTGTGAAAGGTACGCTCTGAGGCTTCACCGCTGATAAAGGCATCAACCCCCAAGGCCGCTGCGGCATCGATATAATCCTGGGCGCCGCCTGTACACCAGGCCAGTTTTTGTATGTTTCTTTCACCGCCATCCAGATGCAGAGGCGCCTGCCCCAAACGCTGCTCAAGCAAGGCACTCAATTCTTTGGCTGTCATGGGTGAGTCAAGCACTCCTTGCCAAAGCAAACCCTGGGCGACGGTTTCTACCGCCTCCGGCTCAATGACCCCAAGCACCCGACCCAATTCGGCGTTATTGCCAAGCATCGGATGGGCATCAAGCGGCAAGTGATAGCCGAACAGGTTAATGTCGTTAAGCAGCAAGCTCTTGATCCTGCGCTGTTTCATTCCGGTCAACACTTCGGGCTCATTCTTCCAGAAGAAACCATGGTGCACCAATAGGGCATCGGCTCCGGCTTCCACAGCCCGGTCAATCAATGCCTGACACGCGGTTACACCTGTAACTATTTTGCGAATTTCGGCCTTGCCCTCGACCTGCAGACCGTTGGGGGCATAATCACGAAACTTGTCCAGTTGTAAAAACTCGCCCAGATATTGTCTGAGTTCCTCTCTTTTCATAAGGTTCCCTGTCGATTCAGTTGCAGATATATGGCGCCATTCTAGCACAGCAAGCCCAAGGATTGAGGTCACAAATCTTAAGCCTAATTGCCGGTTTCAGCGCCCAAAGCGGCCAAAAGCTGCGCCCTTGGGCACAAGTTTGTTGCTTTTTGGCCGGCAAATTGGACATTTCCGGCCTTTGACTTATAAAATTATCGCAAACCTTCAAGTAACTCTAAAAATAAACAGGTTATGATTATGGCAAAACTGACCAAAGAAGAAGTTATCAGCACACTGCAGCAAGCTCTCAGTGAACAACAGGGCAAAGCAGTGACCATTGAACAAAATGGCAGCTGGTACAAAATCGATGGCGGTAAATCACTTCGTTTCGCTGAACTGGAACAGATGTTGGCAGATAGCGCCAAACCGGCCAAGACTGAAGCCAAGCAGGAAAAACCCAAGGCGGCCAAGCCTGCAGCAAAGCCAGCCGCAAAGGCAAAACCCAAACAGGTTGCGCCTGCCAAAGCCGGTAGCCAAGGGGGCAAGACTCCCAAAGAGCTGTGGCGTGAAAAACTGGCAGCCGGTAATCACAAACTGCCTCGCGGTTTTTAATTGCTCCATCCAAAACAAAGGCGCCGAGAGGCGCCTTTGTTTTATCTATTATTGGCTCAAAGCTTACATAGTCAAATCACATAGCCAGGTCGACCCGGACGCTACCCTGCAGATAAACCACCCGCACTTCATCGCCTACCTTGAAAGTCATGCCGGGATCTTCATCCTGTATGATCATCACCTGGGTTTCATCTTCCTGACGTATCATCAACTCCACCAACTTGAGTTCACGATAGTAACTGCCGTCACCATATTGATGACCAATGCCGGCGCCGAGCAGAGCACCCAGTACAGTCGCCACATCCTGACCACTACCGCCACCGAACTGATGACCAATCACGCCACCGAGCAAGGCACCACCGAAGGTTTTCCAGCCGCGATTTCTGTCTTCCATCAGCTGTTTCTCGGTGATTTTCCGTACCGACTCCACCTGGCCGTAGAGCACTTTTTCAACCGGCTGAGCCTGGTTTCTGTCATAACCGGCATAGAGGGTATGGGTTCCCGCTGCGAGGGACAATGAGAGCAGCAGCATTGCATTCAGTATCAGTTTCCACATAGCTGTTTTTCCGCTAACTTATAAGAAGGCCCTGAGCAGAATCATACGCAATTGTGAACCTACTGTCTTTCTTAAATCATGAGTTGGATCCTTTCCCGTCGCCTGAGCTGGCGTTGACGGATCCCAACGGCCTATTGGCCATTGGCGGCGACCTGCATCCCAGGCGGTTACTCAACGCTTATTACGAGGGCATTTTCCCCTGGTTCAATACCCATGACCCCATTCTCTGGTGGTCTCCGGATCCCCGCGCCGTCTTTGTTCCTGGCTGCATCAATATCTCCCGTAGTCTACGCAAGTATTTGAAAAAACAGGATTGGACTTTCAGCATCGACCGAGCCTTTGCCGATGTGATGGCCGGTTGCGCCATGCCGCGAAAAGATCAGCCCGGCACCTGGATAACCGGAGAGATCCGTCTGGCCTACCAGGAGCTGCACCACCTGGGTCATGCCCACTCCTTCGAGGTCTGGGACAATGGTCGCCTGATAGGTGGCCTGTATGGCCTGGCCGTGGGTCAGGTGTTCTGTGGCGAGTCCATGTTCCACCGTAAAACCAACGCCTCCAAGGCGGCCTTTATCGCCCTGCACCAATATGCACTCAAGCAGGGTTTCAGGCTTATCGATGCCCAGGTGATGAATCCGCACCTTGAGAGCCTCGGAGCCAAAAGTTTAAAGCGTAAAGATTTTCTCGCACTCTTGAAACAATTCAGGGACGGTAGTCTTGCCAGGGATTGCTGGCAAACCGACGAGGTCAAACTTGAACTCTGATAACCATGCCATTGCCATAGGCCTCAGCCAACCCTTTGCCTGCAGCTACCTGAGCGGACAACAGGAGCAGTTATTGGTGATCCAGGAAGATGAGCTGGACTTGTCACTGTTTGAGCGCCTGTTGGCACTGGGGTTTCGCCGCAGTGGCAGCGCCATCTACAAGCCCCGTTGCCCCCACTGCAACGCTTGTCAGCCCATCCGAGTTCCCCTGGATGAATTTCGCCTGTCCAAAAGACAAAAACGCACCCTGGCCAAAAACCGTGACCTGCACTTTCGAATAGTTACCGAGGAAACCCCGGCTCACTATCCCCTCTATGAGCGTTATATCTGTGCCCGCCACAGTGACGGCCCCATGTATCCTCCTAGCGAAGAGCAGTACCGTCATTTTCTCGCCTGTGAGTGGCTCAGCCCGGTGTTTATCGAACTTTGGCATGGTCAGCGACTGGTTGCCGTGGCGGTGACAGATCTCCTGCCCCAGAGCCTGTCAGCCATCTACAGCTACTTCGACCCGGACTACAGCGACCGCTCCCTCGGGATCTTGCTGGTACTGCTGCAATGCCGCCTGGGCAAATTGATGTCGAAATCGTTTCTCTATTTGGGATATCAAATAGATAACCACGACAAAATGGGTTACAAGCGACTCTACCGCCCCTATGAGATCCTCGGCGTTCAGGGCTGGCAGAAAAGCGACAATCACTGAGGCCTCCCCTTTACAGCCGCTGTAATTTGCGGCATGATACGGCGGTTTTTTACATTCGAGGCTAACGGGATAACTGATTAATGGCGAAAGAAGACAACATTGAGATGCAAGGGACTATCCTTGAAACCTTGCCAAATACAATGTTTCGGGTTGAACTGGAAAATGGTCACGTTGTGACTGCTCACATTTCCGGTAAAATGCGTAAAAACTACATCCGAATCCTGACCGGTGACAAGGTCACTGTGCAGCTGACTCCATACGACTTGAGCAAAGGCCGCATCGTCTTCCGCTCACGCTAAGATCCCAGTTATTTCTCAAAAGCCGGCTGTGCCGGTTTTTTTGCTGGTGAGCCCATGGGGGCGACCCACTGCGCAGCAGGCGCACCTGGCCTGCCGTTGTCTATCCAGGCATCAATGTGTCGGATAAGGGTCAGGATTCAGAATAAAAATGGCTGCCAGTGGCAGCCATTTTTTTGTTTCGACTTAGCTTCTCAGGAGATCTTCTCCGGCGCTTCCGTGTTGATTTCCAGTTCGCCATCTTTGACATCCACATGGGCGATGCCACCGGACTCAAGTTTACCAAACAGGATTTCATCGGCCAGCGGCCGTTTCAGCAGATCCTTGACCACTCTGGCCATAGGTCTGGCCCCCATGGTCTTGTCGTAACCCTTCTCGGCCAGCAAGGTTCTGGCTTCATCACTGACTTCCAGCGTCACCCCTTTCTGATCCAACTGTGCCTGCAGCTCGACCAGGAACTTGTCCACCACCTTGGCGATAATGGTCATATCCAGATGGTTGAACCAGATAATGGAGTCGAGTCGGTTGCGAAACTCGGGCGAGAACACCTTATTGATCTCCGACATCGCATCCTGGCTGTGATCCTGCTGTTTGAAGCCAATGGACTTACGCACAGTTTCCTGCACCCCGGCGTTGGTGGTCATCACCAGGGTCACGTTGCGGAAATCCGCCTTGCGCCCATTGTTATCGGTCAAAGTACCGTGATCCATTACCTGCAGCAGCAGGTTATAGATATCCGGATGCGCCTTTTCGATTTCATCGAGCAGCACCACACAGTGAGGCGTCTTGATCACGGCATCGGTCAGCAGACCACCCTGATCGTAGCCGACATAACCCGGAGGTGCGCCAATCAAACGCGACACAGTATGGCTTTCCATATATTCGGACATATCGAAGCGGATAAGCTTGAGCCCGAGGCAAGCCGCCAACTGGTTGGTCACCTCTGTCTTACCCACCCCGGTTGGGCCGGCAAACAGGAAGCTCCCCACAGGTTTATTTTCATTGCCAAGACCACTGCGTGCCAGCCGAATCGCCGCGCTGAGACTCTCTATCGCCTTGTCCTGACCGAACACCACCATCTTCAGGTTGCGTTCCAGGTTTTTCAGCAAGTCCTTCTCGGAAGAAGTCACTGTTTTTTCCGGGATCCTGGCCATCTTGGCGATGATGGTTTCAATCTCGCTCTGACCCACGGTTTTCTTGCGTTTGCTCTGAGGCATCATCGCCATCCGCGCCCCCGCTTCGTCGATCACATCGATGGCCTTGTCCGGCAGATGTCTGTCGTTGATATGCTTATCCGACAGGCTGGCAGCGCTGGCCAAGGCCGCCAGGGTATAACGCACCCCATGATGTTCTTCGTAACGGCTCTTGAGCCCCTGAAGTATCTTGGTGGTTTCGGCCACCGAAGGCTCGTGAATGTCCACCTTCTGGAAGCGCCGCGCCAGTGCCCTATCCTTCTCAAAAATACTTTGATATTCCTGAAAAGTAGTGGAGCCCATACAGCGCAGATTACCGCTGGAGAGCAAGGGCTTGAGCAGGTTGGATGCATCCATCACCCCACCGGATGCCGCGCCGGCACCGATAATGGTGTGGATTTCATCGATGAACAGAATCGCATTCTGATCCGCTGTTAACTCTTTGAGCAGGCTCTTGAAGCGTTTCTCGAAGTCGCCGCGATACTTGGTGCCGGCCAACAGCGCACCGAGATCCAGAGAGTAGACGGTCGCTTCGCTTATCACCTCAGGCACAGACTCATTGACTATCCGATAGGCCAAACCTTCGGCGATGGCGGTCTTTCCGACGCCGGCCTCGCCCACCAGCAGCGGGTTATTCTTGCGGCGACGGCAAAGAATTTGAATCGAGCGTTCAATTTCGTTATCGCGGCCGATAAGCGGATCTATCTTGCCCTGCTTGGCCATCTCATTGAGATTACTGGCAAACTGAGCCAGCATGCTGCGCTCTTCTGTGGCTTCGGATTGATCTTCCAGGCTTTCCTGCGACCCCGGAGCATCGGCCTCATCGTTCTTGGCAAAGCCGTGAGAAATATAATTCACCACATCCAGGCGGGTAATATCGTAACGACGCAGCAGATAAACCGCCTGGGACTCCTGCTCACTGAAAATGGCTACCAGCACGTTGGCGCCGGTCACCTCATTGCGGCCTGACGACTGCACATGAAACACTGCCCGTTGCAGCACCCGCTGGAAACCCAGTGTCGGCTGAGTCTCACGTTCATCATCGGGATCGCTGATAATGGGTGTGGTCTGGGTAATAAAGTTGGCGACCTCCTCCTTGAGTCGGTCGATATTGGCGCCACAGGCGAGCAAGGCATCCCTTGCGGCGGGGTTATCGGTCAGCGCCAGCAGTAGGTGCTCAACCGTCATATATTCGTGACGGGCATCTCTGGCTTGTTGGAATGCCAGGTTCAAGGTCACTTCAAGATCTTTGTTCAGCATACGCACCCCCTAAAAAACTACAGAGACAGGCTGGTTAAGCTTCCTCTAACGAACACAGTAACGGATGTTGGTTTTGTCTTGCAAACTGATTCACCTGAACCACTTTGGTTTCGGCTATCCCGAACGGGTAAACGCCGCAAACCGCTTTTCCCTGATGATGTATGGTCAACATAATGTCTGTGGCTTCCTGTTCATTCTTGCGAAAGAACAGCTGCAGTACCTCCACAACAAAGTCCATTGGGGTATAGTCATCGTTGTTCAGAATCACTTTATACATTGGAGGTGGTTGCAGTTCCTGCTCAACCCCTTCCTCCACACGTTCTATCTGTCCAGTCTTACCCATGATTCAATATTAGCCTCTCAACTTGGCTTCTACCAACACTATGCCCGGCCATGTCTCAAAGTACCGTTTGGCGGGCCCTGGGCGGTATTGCCCTTTGTCACACTATACTCTGGCGCGGCGGCGCTTGTCTAAGGCGTTTCTAACTCATGCTTATTTTTCAATCGGTTAAAACGTATACGCCGAGAATAAGCCTAAGGTGTTCCAGGTAGGCATTACCGATAAAGTGCCACCATGGCAAAACCGTATACGCACAGCAACAAATACAATGTTGTTTTTTTGTTAATTTAAGCTTGACATCCAGCAACACTGCTTACATTCTGTTATCTGAGCGCCTGCTAAAGCGCTCAAAAGTTTTACTATCTTACTGGGAAGCAGACAATAGAAGGAAGTGGAAGTATGGCAAGCGGAACTGTTAAATGGTTCAACAACGCCAAAGGATTCGGGTTTATCTGCCCTGATGAAGGTGGTGAGGATGTTTTTGCGCACTATTCAACCATTGAAATGGAAGGCTACAGAACTCTAAAAGCAGGCCAACCTGTTGAATTTCAAGTTGAGAAGGGCCCAAAAGGTATGCATGCCTCGGCTATCTCTCCAGTTAAATAACCGGGTGAACAGAGATGAAAAAAGGCGGGGTTATCCCCGCCTTTTTAATGCCTGTTTGGCAATTGAATGAGGGAGAGCTTCCTCATTCAGCTTTCAGTATCAAGCGCTCAGAAGACGATTCAGGCTGGCACTTGGGCGCATAGCCTGCTCGGCTTTAACAGGATCCAGCTTATAGTAACCACCCAGTTCAACGGCACCCCCCTGGGCACCATTGAGTTCCGCCACTATCTGCTCTTCGGCAGCCACCAGGCCTTCGGCCAGAGGTGCAAAATAAGCTTTCAGCTCGGCATCCTTGTCCTGCTTGGCCAGCGCGCTGGCCCAGTACTGTGCCAGGAAGTAGTGACTGCCGCGGTTATCCAGCTGCCCCACCTTACGGGATGGTGACTTGTTGTTATCCAGGAACTGCCCTATCGCCTGATCCAGGCAATCAGCCATCACCTGTGCCTTGGCATTGGCTGTCGTCTGGCTTAGGTGCTCGAGTGAGGCTCCCAACGCCAGGAACTCGCCCAGAGAATCCCAACGCAGGTGGTTTTCCTCTTCAAACTGCTGTACATGCTTGGGCGCACTGCCACCGGCACCCGTTTCGAACAGACCGCCACCGTTCATCAGCGGGACGATTGACAGCATCTTGGCACTGGTACCCAACTCAAGGATAGGGAACAAGTCGGTAAGGTAGTCACGCAGCACGTTGCCTGTTACCGAAATCGTGTCCTTACCGGCTTTAATACGCTCAAGGGAGAAACGGGCCGCCTTTTCAGGTGACATGATGTGCAGCTCAAGCCCATCGGTATCGTGCTCAGGCAGGTAGGCCTTCACTTTGGCAATCACTTGGGCATCGTGGGCACGGTTTTCATCCAGCCAGAATACCGCCGGGGTGTTGGTCAGTCTTGCACGGCGTACGGCCAGCTTGACCCAGTCACGGATAGGTGCGTCTTTTACCTGGCACATGCGCCAGATATCACCGGCTTCAACGGCATGGGACATAAGCAGATTGCCATCCTTGTCCAGTACTTTAACCGTACCGGCCGCAGGGATTTCAAAGGTCTTGTCATGGCTGCCGTACTCTTCGGCCTTCTGTGCCATCAGACCCACGTTTGGCACGCTGCCCATGGTTGCAGGGTCGAAGGCGCCATGTTCCTTACAGAAACTGATGGTTTCCTGGTAAACACCGGCATAGCAACGATCCGGGATCAGCGCCTTGGTATCTTTCAGCTGGCCATCCGGGCCCCACATCTGGCCGCTGGAGCGGATAGCCGCCGGCATGGAAGCATCGATAATCACATCGCTTGGCACGTGAAGGTTGGTGATGCCCTTGTCTGAGTTCACCATCGCCAGCTCAGGGCGGCTCTGGTAGACGGCGGCGATATCGGCTTCAATGGCCGCTTTCTGCTCGGCCGGCAACTTGGCTATCTTGGCATAAACATCACCCAGACCATTGTTGACGTCCACACCCAGCTCACGCAAAGTTTCACCGTGTTTGGCAAATACATCTTTGTAGAACACCTTCACCGCATGGCCGAACATAATCGGATCGGACACTTTCATCATGGTGGCTTTCAGGTGCAGTGACAGCAGTACATCTTCCTTGCGGGCCGCTTCAATTTCGCGCTCGAAGAAGGCGGTCAGTTCACGCTTGCTCATAACGGCCGCATCTATGATTTCACCGGCCAGCAACTTAAGCCCTTGCTTGAGCACCAGTTGGCCGCCATCATTTTGTTCCAGCACTATGCTGACAGTATCGGCCTCTTTGAGGGTAACGGACTGCTCGCTGCCGTAGAAATCCCCTTGTTGCATGTGGGCCACATGAGATTTGGAGTCCTTGCTCCAGGCACCCATTGAATGCGGGTGCTTACGGGCATAGTTCTTGACCGAAGTCGGGGCGCGGCGATCTGAGTTCCCTTCACGCAGCACAGGGTTTACCGCACTGCCCTTGATCTTGTCATAACGGGCCTTGATTTCCCGTTCTTCATCGGTTTTGGCTTCGGCCGGATAATCAGGCAGATCATAGCCCTTGGCCTGCAGCTCTTTGATACAAGCCTGCAGCTGAGGAATGGACGCACTGATATTGGGCAGTTTGATAATATTGGCTTCGGGCTGGGTTGCCAGCTCACCAAGCTCAGCCAGGTGATCGCCGATACGCTGCGCTTCGGTCAGACGCTCGGGGAAGGCTGCAATCACACGGCCGGAGAGAGAAATATCACGGGTTTCGACATTGATGCCGGCTGCCTGAGTAAAGGTTTTGATGATAGGCAGTAGAGATAAGGTCGCCAGAGCCGGCGCTTCATCTGTCTGCGTATAGATGATAGTGGGGGTTTTATCAGTCATTTTCAGTCCTACGCTTTTTATAAAAATGAGTTGTTATAAGTGTTGTTATTCTTTAATTTCCTTGCCTCTTTCGCCCTGGATACCTCTACCGTCGGTAATCTATGTCTATCTTGTTATGGGCGTAAAAATTGGTTGTAGATCACAATTTGGCGAACATCATAGAGCATTCCGGCCAAGATTCAAATTCCACTATAGGCGAGTGGCAGGTACACTCTGCCAAAAGTCACAAACCCGTGTCGCCGCCAAACCGGACATAGGTGTTACACTCAGGCATATCACTCCCAAATGGTCAGAGCACGCGGCTCAAGCAGCCAGGATATCTCAATGAATTCGCCAGCCTCCCAACCAAGACGTAAACCCAAACGCCAGCCCAGTAACCCCAAGAGCCCTGACGGTAAAGAATTTGGCCGAGAGAAGAGTCAGCGCTCCACCAAACCAAGCCCCAACAGCAAGAGTCCCAGTAGCAAGAGTCCTAATAACAAGAGCCCCAATAACAAGAGACTGGGCCTGAAAAAGCGCCCTGGTCATCAAAAACCCCGGTCAAAGGTACCACCACTCTCGGTTGCAGAAACCCAGGTGGTGCTGCTCAACAAACCCTTCGATGTGTTATGCCAGTTTACCGATGAAGGCGGACGACGCACGCTCAAAGATCTACTGCCCATCGCCGGTATCTATGCCGCCGGCCGCCTGGACAGAGACAGCGAGGGTCTGTTACTGCTCACCAATAACGGTCAGTTGCAGGCCAAGCTGACCCAACCCAACAAGCACACCTTCAAGACCTACTGGGTACAGGTGGAAGGCGATGTCGATGACACCGCGATTCAAGCCTTACGTGAGGGAATTGAGTTGAAAGATGGCCCCACCCTGCCTGCAAAAGTCCGGCTACTGCAACAACCCGAATCTTTGTGGCCACGTAATCCGCCCATTCGTGAGCGGCGCAATATCCCCACCACTTGGCTGGAGATCTGTATCCGCGAAGGGCGCAATCGTCAGGTACGAAGGATGACAGCCCATGTCGGGTTTCCCACTTTAAGATTGATACGTTATGCCATAGGCGATCTCAGCCTGGATACCGAGCAAGGGCAATGCCTGCAGCCCGGTGAATATCGTACTCTTTCTGAGGCGACGATTAAGGAGCTTCTCCATGACTGAACGTTATCGCCCCAATGTAACAGTGGCCTGCATTATTGAGGCAGAGAAGCGTTTTTTGCTGGTCGAGGAGTTGATTGACGGCCAACAGAAATTTAACCAACCAGCCGGTCACCTGGAAGCAAATGAAAGCCTTATCGACGCCTGTCGCCGCGAGGTGCTCGAAGAAACCGGCCTGACAGTCACCCCTGAAGCCCTAGTGCGTATAGATCAGTTCAGCGCTTCCAAGGAGCTGGCCTTTTTACGTTTTACCTTCTGTGCTCGCCTGGTCAAGTGTCAGAATGCCAAGCCGTTGGACGTCGCCATCAAGGCCGCCCATTGGTTGAGCATGGATGAAATCACGGCCTTGGGACCTAAGCTTCGCAGCCCCTTGGTCAGCGCCACACTGGAGAGCTATTTGCAGGGACAACGGCTGCCGTTATCTTTGCTCAATAGCGCGCTGTTGTGATTAGCTCTGGGCACCAAGGCGTGATAGAATACGCCCCCGCAGAAACTGAGCGCCTTATGGCTGTTTGTCCACCCCAGCGTCGCGCCAATAACGGCCTGCCACAACCGGGCACAAGCAGCAGTTCTCTTTTCGGGCGTTCATGAATGAATTCAACGGTTTTAGGATCTATGACAGCTAACACTCCCAATGCATCAGGAAAAAAAGTCATTGTCGGCATGTCCGGCGGTGTCGACTCATCTGTTTCAGCCTATCTGCTGCTCCAGCAGGGCTATCAGGTAGAAGGCCTGTTCATGAAGAACTGGGAAGAAGATGACACCGACGAATATTGCTCTGCCGCCGAAGATTTAAAAGATGCCCAGGCTGTCTGTGACAAGCTGGGCATCAAGTTGCACACGGTCAACTTTGCCGCCGAATACTGGGACAATGTGTTCGAGTATTTTCTGGCCGAGTACAAGGCGGGACGCACGCCTAACCCGGACATCATGTGCAACAAGGAGATCAAGTTCAAAGCCTTCCTTGAGTTTGCCGATGACATTCTCGATGCCGACTATATCGCCATGGGCCACTATGTGCGCCGCCGTGATACCGACGGTAAAACCCAGCTGCTTCGCGGCATAGATGGCAACAAGGATCAGAGCTACTTCCTCTACACCTTGAGTCACCAACAGGTGGCTCGCAGCCTGTTCCCTGTAGGTGAACTGGAAAAACCCGAAGTTCGCCGCATCGCCGAAGAGCAAGGGCTGGTCACCTTCAACAAGAAAGACAGCACAGGTATCTGTTTTATCGGTGAGCGCAAGTTTACTGAATTCCTTGGCACTTATCTGCCCGCGCAACCGGGCAAAATCGAGAGTGTCGACGGTGAAGTGATAGGCGAGCATCAAGGGCTGATGTACCACACTCTGGGCCAGCGCAAGGGCCTTGGAATTGGCGGCATGAAAAACAGTAACGACAATCCCTGGTATGTGGTCGACAAAGATCTGAAACGTAATGTATTGGTTGTCGCCCAAGGCGGCCAGCATCCGAGACTCATGTCGGTTGGCCTCACGGCCAGGCAGCTGCACTGGGTAGACAGACAAGGCCCGGCCGATGGCGCCAAGATCACGGTCAAGACCCGTTATCGCCAGCAGGATATCCCCTGCACTGTTTATGTCCAGGGTGACGATGAACTGAGAGTGATCTTCGACGAACCTGTGGCGGCAGTCACGCCAGGGCAGTCGGCAGTATTCTACGACGGTGAAGTCTGCCTGGGTGGCGGCATCATAGAAACCCTGATTAGGGAGTAATCATTGAGCGAGCAATTGCATGACCGCACTATGGCATTTGCCGGCATATTGCAGGCTATCGCCCAGGTGCAATACATAGCCCGCCACGGGGAAAGCGATCCGCAGCAGTTGGCTGCGGCACTCGATGGCATCATGGTGACAGATCCCGAGAATATCGATGAGATCTATCCCGACAAAGTTGTGCTGGCCAACGGCTACAAGTGGATTATCAACCAACTGGGTGACAGCGCCCAGAAAGATGTGGAAATCACCCGCTATCTGGTCGGAATTCTGGCGCTGGAGCGTAAACTGAGCCGCAACCAGGCGGCTCTGGGGATGCTGTCTGAGCGCATCAATCAGGTGCATCGCCAATTGAGCCACTTTGCGATAACCGACGAGCAGGTTATCGCCAACCTGGCCAGCATCTACAGCGATATCATCAGTAATTTGGGGCCCAAGATCCAGATTTCGGGCAACCCCAACATACTGCAGCGGCCACTGGTCCAACATAAAATACGCGCCTTGTTGCTGGCAGCAATGCGCAGTGCCGTACTCTGGCGTCAACTCGGCGGCAAACGCAGACATCTGGTGTTTGCCCGCAAGGCGATCGTCGATACAG
This sequence comes from Shewanella sp. VK101, assembly GCF_056497865.1. Classification (NCBI taxonomy): domain Bacteria; kingdom Pseudomonadati; phylum Pseudomonadota; class Gammaproteobacteria; order Alteromonadales; family Shewanellaceae; genus Shewanella; species Shewanella sp. VK101. The sequence continues at coordinate 2,048,547 of NZ_CM151402.1, read as the reverse complement.
CTAAAAAAAGCCTCACCCTATAATAAAGCCAAGTTCATCAAGGAGCTTATAATGGATCTTTCCGCACTGACTGCTATCTCACCGGTAGACGGGCGTTATGGTAGTAAAACCGCCGAACTTCGGGGGATATTCAGCGAGTACGGTCTTACCAAGTATCGTGTTCAGGTCGAAATCAACTGGCTGAAACTGCTTTCCAGCTGCCCTGAAATCGAAGAAGTCCCCCCCTTCAGTGAAGAAGCTCTGGCATTGCTGGACAATATTCGCGATAACTTCAGCGAAGCCGATGCCCTGAGAGTCAAAACCATCGAAGCCACCACCAACCATGACGTTAAGGCGGTGGAATACTTCATCAAGGAAAAAATCGCCGACAATGCCGAGCTGGCCGCCATAGGCGAGTTCGTGCACTTTGCCTGCACCAGTGAGGACATCAACAACCTGTCCCACGGCCTGATGCTGACCGAAGCCCGTGAACAGGTACTGCTGCCATACTGCCAGAAGCTGGTCGATGCCGTTAAAGAGCTGGCCAGACGTTACAAGACTGTGCCTCTGATGTCCCGTACTCATGGCCAACCCGCCTCGCCTTCGACTCTGGGTAAAGAGATGGCCAACGTTGCCGTACGTCTCGAACGCCAACTCAAACAAATTGAAGCGGTTGAGATCATGGGTAAGATCAACGGCGCCGTGGGTAACTACAACGCCCACCTGTCGGCCTACCCAGAAGTTAACTGGCATGAGCTGTCACAGCGCTTTGTCACCAGCCTGGGGCTGAACTGGAACCCCTACACCACTCAGATTGAACCGCACGACTATATTGCCGAGCTGTTCGATGCCGTGGCCCGTTTCAATACCGTGCTGATTGATTTTGACCGTGATATCTGGGGTTATATCGCCCTGGGTCACTTCAAGCAGAAGACTGTGGCCGGTGAAATCGGCTCATCCACCATGCCGCACAAGGTTAACCCTATCGACTTTGAAAACTCGGAAGGTAACCTGGGCATAGCCAACGCCCTGATGCAGCATCTGGCCAGTAAACTGCCGGTTTCCCGCTGGCAGCGCGATCTGACCGACTCCACAGTACTGCGTAACCTGGGTGTGGGTATCGCCCACTCGCTGATCGCCTACCAGGCCACACTCAAGGGTGTCAGTAAGCTGGAAGTCAACGAGGCGCACCTACGCGATGAACTGGATCACAACTGGGAAGTGCTGGCCGAGCCGGTACAGACAGTCATGCGCCGCTATGGCATCGAAAAGCCTTACGAGAAGCTCAAGGAGCTGACCCGTGGCAAGCGTATCGATGGTCAGCAGCTGGCAGCCTTTATCGACGGTCTGGAGCTGCCTGAGAACGTGAAACACGAACTCAAGCAACTGACGCCGGCCAACTACATAGGCCGCGCCGAAGCCTTTGTCGATGATTTGAACTGATAGCCTCTTGGCTGTCACGGGCGGTACTGGTTTCCAGTACCGCCTTTTTTCTCCCCGAGGTTTATGCCGTTGCAAGCGGGATAACTGACTGGCCATTGAAACAGTTTATGGATTGGATAACAGATGACGAACACTTACCAGCTGACTCTGGACAGCAATGCCTTTGTTAAAGAGGTGTGGCAGCAACAACCCAAGGTGATCAGACAAGCCTTCAAGGACTTTGTCGATCCTATCGCCGCCGATGAGCTGGCGGGCCTCGCCTGTGAAGAGGAGATTTCCTCACGGGTGGTAATCACCAGGGGGCAGGACTGGGAAGTGATCTCAGGCCCATTTGAAGACTATGACAAGTTCGGTGAAGAAAACTGGCAACTGCTGGTACAGGCCGTCAACCACTGGTATCCGGACTCACAGGGTCTGGTGGAAGCCTTCCGTTTCCTGCCGGACTGGCGCTTTGATGACCTAATGGTGTCCTTTGCCACGCCGGGTGGCGGTGTCGGCCCCCATATCGACAACTATGATGTCTTTATCATTCAAGGCGAGGGGCGCAGGCGCTGGACAGTGGGTGCCAAGGGTCAATACGCCAAGCGTGGCAACAATCCCAATACCCCTTTGATTGAAGACTTTGAGCCCATCATAGATACAGTGCTGGAGCCCGGCGACATGCTGTATATTCCGCCCGGTTTCCCCCACAGGGGCGAAACCCTGACCCTGGCACTGTCCTACTCAATAGGCTTCCGGGCACCGAGTCAGCAAGAACTTATCAGCGAAATGGCCGACTTTATGCTTGATCAGGATCTCGGCCACAAACGCTTCACTTCGAGTGAAGAAGCCGGGCAACCTGCGCTGATCGCCAAGAGCCAGCAACAGGGGATGATGGCGCTGCTGAAAGAGCTGACTGAAAACCCTGACTATTATCAGGGCGTGCTTGGCAAGTTGCTGAGTCAGAACCGCTTTGAACTGGATATTTGCCAGGGTGAGCCTATGAGTACCGAGGAACTCATTGAAGCCGCGGCCGAAGGCGCTGTATTCAAGCGCATAGGTGGGCTTAAAATTCTCATGCTGGAAGACGATCCCAACTGCCGACTGTTCATCAATGGTGAAGCTTTTGAATTGCCGCAAGGCAGTGAAAAGCAGGCGCAGCTTATTGCCAATCACACCAGCATCAGCGGCGAAGATCTTGAGTCACTGCTTCAGGATGATGCCGTGGCATTGCTGCTGTGCGAACTTTTGGAAAAGGGTTATTGCTATCTCAGTGACGAGGAATGAGCCGACTACCCTACTGCTAAAGCCGAGGTTTGAGAACCCTTATTCAGACTCTCACTTGGCTTGGCCAGACACTGCACAGACACTAAAAAAGCAGCCTACGGCTGCTTTTTTTGTTTGCTCTAGGGTTATCAGCCCCAGAGTTTATCGTCTTCCTGGATCTTGTATAGGCTCTCGGCTCTGGAAACCAGCAACTGGGCGAACTTGGCCTGGGTAGGGTCTTTGGTCGCCCCAGATTGCACCAAGTTCTCGGCCTTGAGCTGCCAGGTCAGCGAAAAGTGACGCAAGGCTTCGCGAGCAGTGGCTGCTACGCTGACATCAACATAGTCAGAAGGCAAGTCACCGGACATCACCCAATAGGTCTTGTGGCTGGGCTGTTTGGATTCGATTTTCCACATGGCTACATAAGGCGCCAGATAACGGCTTTCCGCCGGTACCACTTTGCTGGGGATCACCCCTTTCTCTGCAAGAAATTTATTGGCTTTCTGGAACTGTTCACGCACCCAAGCCTGGCGCAAGGCTTCCTGCTGTTCGGCGTTGGGCGGTGTACTTGTCTGTTCAGTCATAAACTTTCCTTTCTTCTTGTTTGTTTTTATTGTGTTTTTATATTCTGTATCTGTTCAACTAAGCCTCTGGCCGGCTTTTTCAGTACCACCCCATAATGAGACGACTATGGGTGGCTGACTTCAGTTTTCAACCAGCTTTACGTTAACGTAAGGTGGAAAGCAAAATTGCCAGATAGATCACAAATATTCTGCTCATCAGCTTTGTTGAGAGTATCGCTAAATGCTATGGTTCTGCAATAAATATAACAAGCGGTCGGCGGCCGCTAAGCGCCGCCCCAATAAGCACAGCGGAGAACAGACGTGGCTGTATTTAATCATGTATCATTCGACGAACATGAACAGGTAGTATTCTGTCATGACAAGGAAAGTGGCCTGCGCGCCATCATCGCCATCCACAACACCAACTTGGGCCCTGCCGTAGGCGGTTGCCGTATGTGGAACTATCAATCAGATGATGAAGCTCTCACTGACGTGTTGCGCCTCTCCCGCGGTATGACTTACAAGAACGCGCTGGCCGGTCTGGCCATGGGTGGCGGTAAGTCGGTGATCATAGCCGATCCCAAGACAGAGAATCGTGAGCAGCTGTTCCGCGCCTTTGGCCGTTTTGTTCACAGCCTGGGCGGCCGCTACTACTCGGCCGAAGATGTGGGTACCACCCCTGCCGACATCATGATTGCCCATGATGAAACCCCTTATGTGCTTGGCCTGGAAGGAATGAGCGGCGATCCCTCTCCTTTTACCGCCATGGGAACTTACCTGGGTATCAAGGCTGCCGTTAAACACAAGCTGGACAAAGATAGCCTAAAAGGCCTCAAGGTAGCCGTTCAGGGTGTAGGCCATGTGGGCTATTATCTGTGCAAGCACCTGCATGAAGAAGGCGCCGAGCTGTTTGTAACCGATATTCATCAAGCATCACTGGACAAGGTCGCCACCGACTTTGGCGCCGTGGTGGTTGCCCCTCAGGACATCTATGCTCTGGACGTCGATGTCTATGCCCCTTGCGCCCTGGGCGCCACACTTAACGACACCACACTGCCACAGCTGAAAGCGAGCATAGTCGCAGGCTGCGCCAACAACCAGTTGGCCGAGCCACGCCATGGTGAGCAGCTCAAGCAGATGGGCATCCTCTATGCCCCAGACTATGTGATCAACGCCGGTGGTATCATCAACGTGTCTTTCGAAAAAGACTATGATGCCACCAAGTCTACCGCCAAGGTTGAAGAGATCTACAACACCCTGTTGTCCATCTTCAAGCAGGCCGATGAGCAAAACCGCACCACGGCTGAAGTAGCAGATGAGATGGCCCGCGCCATCATCAATGGTACCCAAGCCTAAGCTCGCTCATATTCCATAAAGGGGCCTTCGGGCCCTTTTTTATTACTGAAAAAATTTTCCTCCTGTCGGCAAATAGATAAGCACCAGAAACAGAAAATTCATTTTTACGGACTGGCAAGCGTCATCTGCCTCTGCTTGACTTAGCATTCGTCATCTCGAAGGTCAGGGAGTCAATGATGCTCAGATTCGGCTATGAAGTGGAACAGCAAAAGGTTGAATTACAGGCCAGCAACTGGAATGGATTTGAGCGTTTGTTTGTCGACGGTAAAGTGGTATCCAGCAAATTCAACCTGGGGCTGCACAGCGAGCACAGCTTCAAGTTGCGTAACGGTGTACGTTGCCGAATGCAACTCCTGGTTGACCCCACCACAGAGCTGACTATCTGTCGCATCTACAAGTGTAACCGCCTGCTGGCGAGCCTCAAACAGGGGAAACAGCAGTCAAGCAGCTCACATCTGCAACACTGGTTGCTACTGGGGGGATTGGTGTGCGTGCTATTGGTTTATCTTTGATTTACCGAGCACACATTCAACCATAGGGTTAACGCTTGTCAGTATGATTTATCTTGTTGAGCAGCATGAGCAGCTGCCCTCTTTCCGGCTCATCCAAGGCTGCCATAAACTTCTCGTTGACCCGCTCGGCCTCGCGAATTAAGTCCTGCTCCATCGCCTTGGCCTGATCGGTCAGAAAAATTTGAAACGCACGCCGGTTGTCTTCTTCCTGATGGCGATAGATTAAGCCTTGTACCTGCAGTTGATCCAGCAGGCGTGTCATGGTGTAGTTGGCCACATCACAGCGACGTGACAACTCGGTTTGGCTGATCCCTTCCTCTTGCCAGAGCGCAAACAACACAGGCCAGAGTTTAATATCCAGCTGATAACGCTTCAGGCGGCTATCCAGTTCATGTTGCAGTTCCACGTTCAGATGGGATACCAGATAACCGAGACTCTCTTTGCGGTTCAAGCAACACCTCCTGTACTTCAGGGCTTGTCTGTTCGCTATCGGCAGGGCTTCGCCCCATTCAGCAAAATCGCTTATTCTGCTTCATTGACGCCGGGCCATGCCGCTGCCGAGTTTAACTATACCACTGTGCCAAATGATTGACCTACTCAGGGGCATGAAAGCAGCGCAAGGTAGGGCATCTCCAGCGGAATAAATCTGCATTGACCGCCCTATACGCAGCTTTTTAACTCGCCTTTTGGGGCATATCTACCAGTCCAGTATCCGCTTTAAACTTGAGTGGCGGCCTTGATTCTGAGTCAATCAAACTTCTATACGAATGGTATTAATACTACCACCTGCTGAATATTTCACTAACACAAGAAAGGAGAATAATGGGGCATTTACAGTCAGGCTACTGTAAATAAAGGTTTTATATCTGCCTGAATGGCAAAGCGATTCCTTTGACTTTTAACTCAGTAAATAGGTTTCGGCAAAGCGATAGAAACAGGCACGCCCAAGCCTGGCCTTTAGACCTCGAGGCAAGCTTACCAATAGCCCGGATTCGGCGCTCTCAAAGGCATTGAGCCCCAGCACCTCGAACTCATTACCCTGGGAGCAAACCAGGGCAAAACGGCTGCTCTCGGCCTCGATATCCAGCTGCTTGTAATCAACTATGATGAGCGGTGTGTCGGCCACCGCTACCTTCAAACGCTCTGCCGGGGTAATCAACAGATGTTCACCCTCGATGCAGTGCAAAATACTACTGAAGAGCCTGGCGAACTTGGCCGGCAACGGTGAGTTGAGATAATACCAGTCGCCTTTAACGTCTATCTCAAACAGGGCTTGCTGCTGACACAAGTCCGGCCTTGCCCCAAGCCCTTTCAGAGCGTCACTCACCTTGTCTGCCGACTGTTTCATCCTGACTTCCTATTCTTGGGTTCCCTATTCATGGGCTCCACACTTTTGGAGCCCTATTCTTGGCGCTCTCAGGCTTGCGTTTGAGTCAGCTCCAGCAAGGCTTCGATGGGGTGCCTGGGCCTAAAGCCACCAAAGCGTTTGACCTGGCTGCGACAGGAGTAGCCGGACACCAGTATCTGCTCCTGCGGCAGCGACTTTATCGCCTCGTCCCAGGACATCTCATACAGAGCCTTGGAGCGTGGCAGGTTTTCCAGCTCATGGCCATAGGTACCGGCCATGCCGCAACAACCCAGATTCACGGTTCCCAACTTGGCACCAAAACGGGCAAAGATGGTTTGCCATTCTTTGGCAGTGCCGGGGCGAGCACTGGATTCAGTGCAGTGGCTGAACCAAGTGAACTCGCGCCCGCTTGCAGGCAGTTGCGGTAACTGCTCGAGCATGGCACTGAGCCACTCGCTGGCAAGCTGGACATTGAATTGGCCGCGCTTGGCGCCGAGCGCCTCACGGTATTCGTCGCGATAAACCAGCACCAACGCCGGATCTACCCCCACCATGGGCATGCCAAGAGCATGCACCTGATTGAGAAAATCGGCGGCGGTCTGTGCCGTCTTGGCAAACTGCTCCAGAAACCCCTTGATATGAGCCGGTTTACCGTTGGGCTTGAACGGCAGCAATACCGGCTTGAGTCCAAGCGCTTCGATCAGGCGAATAAAGCGATAAACCAGTTCGGCATCGTAGAAGCTGTTGAAAGGATCCTGCACTACCAACACATAGTTTTGTCGCTCAGCGGCGGGGATAGCGCTCAAGGCGTTGAGATCATAACCACGGCTGGGGTGAGCATCCAGGCGCTGTTTCAGCGTAGGAACAGACAGCGCAGGCGCATCCACATACCCCAGAGCCTTCTTAATCACCCACTTGGATAGAGGATTCTGCGCCGCAAAGTTACTCAGCCGGGGCGCCTTGGCCATCAGCTGCACCGAATCCTCGACACCGGCCACCAGATAATCCTTGGCGGGACGCTGGTAACGGCGGTAATAGATACTGAAAAACTGTGCCCGGAACTTGGGGACATCCACCTTCACCGGACACTGGCCGGAGCACGCCTTACAGGCGAGACAGCCCTTGAGCGACTCCATCACCTCGTGGGAATAGTCGTATTCTTTCTTGGCGTTGAGGCTGTTCTGCAGCCGCTGCAATAAGCCCATGGGTTTGGACTTGGCCAGCAGATTGACGTCAACGCCTTCAGATTCCAGCAGTCGCAGCCACTCACGCATTAATCCAGCGCGGCCCTTGGGCGAATGGATCCTGTCTCCAGTCACCTTGAAAGAGGGGCACATGGGCGAAAAGCGGCTGTAGTTGAAACACAGGCCGTTGCCGTTACAATTCATCACATCCGGGAAGGCATCGCGGACACTGACAGGTATTTGCCTATCGAAACTGCCGCGCTTGGTACTGTCGACATTGTAGATAAGCTGTTGGCCTTTGGGCGCCACCAGCTTACCCGGGTTGAGTTTATTCTGGGGGTCGAACAGCATCTTAACTTCTTCAAGCTCGCTCCAAAGTTGCTCGCCAAATACCTGGGGGCCATACTCACCACGCACGCCTTTACCGTGCTCGCCCCACATCAGGCCGCCGTATTTCTGCGTCAGTGCTGCCACTTGATCCGAGACGGTGCGCAGCAAGGCTTCATCCTTGGGATCGCACATATCCAGCGCCGGACGCACGTGCAGCACCCCGGCATCCACATGGCCGAACATGCCGTATTGCAGTTGATGGCTATCCAACAGGGCACGGAACTCCATGATATAGTCGGCGAGCTTTTCCGGTGGTACGGCGGTATCTTCGGCGAAGGCTATCGGTTTGCGGCGGCCTTTGGTGGCCCCGAGCAGCCCGACCGCCTTCTTGCGCATGGCATAAATCTTATTGATGGAACCGGCATCCCGGGTAAGCTGATACCCAAGCACCCCTTTTTCACCGGCAGCAATCTGTGCATCCAGCGCCACGGCCAGACGCTCTGCCCGCTCATCGACCTGGTCTTGTTCTCCGGCAAACTCCACCATGTTAAGGCCATCGATTACCTTGCCAGGCACTTCCTGAATAAGCTCGGATACCGAGTGCCAGATAATGTCTTCCCGCGCCAGATTCAGCACCTTGGAATCGACGGTTTCCACCACAGTGGCATTGGCGAGCACCAAGTCGGGCGCATGGCGCAGTGCCGATTCAAAAGAGTCATACTTGATGTTGACCATAAGGCGGCTGGCCGGCAAGGGGGTGATATCCAGTTTGGCCTCAGTGACCACCGCCAGCGTTCCCTCAGAGCCCGTGAGTATCCGCGACAGATTGAATTCGCAGAGCTGTTGATCCCAGACATTTTTCAAATCGTAACCGGTCAAAAAACGGTTCAGCTTGGGAAAGCGCTGTTCAATCAGCTCTCGCTGCTCACGGCAGCGACGGGCCACCTCGGTAATCAGCTTGTTGCCGAGCGGGTTGTCAGTGACTTTCTCGCCCGATTCCAGTGCCTCACGGCTCACCGGAGCCGTGTGCAGCACACTGCCATCCACCAACACACTGGTAAGCTCCAGCACATGATCCGAGGTCTTGCCATACACCAGCGAGCCGGCGCCGGAGGCATCGGTATTGATCATGCCGCCCAGGGTGGCACGGTTGGAGGTGGAAAGATCCGGGCTGAAGAAAAAGCCGTGCGGCCGCAACGCATCATTGAGCGCATCCTTGACCACACCGGCCTCGACTCTGACCCAACCTTCCTCTGGATTAACTTCCAACACCCGGTTCATATGGCGCGAGAGATCCAGTACTATCCCATGGGTCAGCGCCTGGCCATTGGTTCCGGTACCGCCGCCGCGGGCACTGAAGACCACCTTGGCAAAAGCCTCCTCACAGGCGAGCCGCAACGCCATGGCAATATCGGCGCTGTCTCTGGGATAGAGCACCGCCTGCGGCAGGAACTGATAGACAGAGTTATCCGTCGCTTGAGCCAAGCGGGCACTGTAGCGCCTGTCGATATCGCCGCGAAAGCCTCGCTGCTCAAGCGCATCCAGATAATCCAGATACAGGGGTTCCAGAGTTTGTTGGTGTGATAATAGGGGTAACATCTTATTGCTCGGCTCAATTATTGTTATCGGGCCATTATAAACAAAAAGAAGCCGCTAAAAAGCGGCTTCTTTCATAACTTACTGAGTTGTTTCAAGCTTAGCCGTGGGCTTCAGCCAGGTACAACCAGGTGTCGATCACAGTGTCGGGGTTCAGAGACACTGTGTCTATGCCCTGCTCCACCAACCAGGCAGCGAAGTCGGCGTGATCCGAAGGACCCTGACCACAGATACCCACGTAAGCACCCTTGGCCTTGGCAGACTTGATAGCCATCGCCAGCAATGCCTTAACGGCTTCGTTACGCTCGTCGAACAGGTGACTGATGATGCCCGAGTCACGGTCCAGACCCAGAGTCAGCTGAGTCAGGTCGTTGGAGCCGATGGAGAAACCATCAAACATCTCCAGGAACTGATCCGCCAGCAGGGCGTTGGATGGCAGTTCACACATCATGATGACGCGCAGACCATCTTTACCACGCTCCAGACCTTGCTCTTTCAGCAGTTCGATAACCTGACGGCCTTCTTCAAGAGTACGAACGAACGGGATCATGATCTCTACGTTCTTCAGCCCCATGTCGTTACGAACCCGCTTGATGGCTTCACACTCGAGGGCGAAACAATCACGGAACGACTCGGAGATATAGCGGCTGGCGCCACGGAAGCCCAGCATTGGGTTCTCTTCCTCTGGCTCGTACTTGTCACCGCCGATCAGGTTGGCATATTCGTTTGACTTGAAGTCAGACATACGCACGATGGCCTTCTTGGGGTGGAATGCTGCAGCGATAGAAGAGATACCTTCCACCAGACGGGCAACATAGTATTCAACCGGAGAATCATAACCGGCAATCATCTCGGTGATCTCGGCTTTCAGCTCATCGGTTTGCTGATCAAATTCCAGCAGAGCCTTGGGGTGAATACCTATCATACGGTTGATGATGAACTCGAGACGGGCCAGACCCACACCTTCGTTAGGCAGACGGGCAAAGTCGAAGGCGCGGTCAGGGTTACCCACGTTCATCATTATCTTCATCGGCAGATCAGGCATGGAATCAACGCGGCTGGAAATCACATCAAACTCCAGCTTGCCTTGATAGATATAACCTGTGTCGCCTTCGGCGCAGGATACCGTTACTTCCTGACCGTTTTGAATTTTGTCGGTCACGTCACCACAACCCACTACCGCAGGCACGCCCAGTTCACGGGCAATGATAGCAGCGTGACAAGTACGACCACCACGGTTGGTGACAATGGCGCTGGCGCGCTTCATGATAGGTTCCCAATCCGGGTCGGTCATATCGGTAACCAGTACATCGCCTGGCTGGATCTTGTCCATTTCGTCGATAGATTTGAGCACCTTGGCAACACCTGATCCCACCTTGTGGCCAATGGCGCGACCCTCACAGATCACTTCGCCACGGCTCTTGAGGTGATAACGCTCAATCAGCTGCACATCTTCACGGGAGCGTACGGTTTCAGGGCGAGCCTGAACTATGTAGAGACGACCGTCGTTACCGTCTTTGGCCCATTCGATATCCATCGGACGGCCATAATGCTTTTCAATGATCATCGCCTGCTTGGCCAGCTCCATCACTTCTTCATCATTGATGGAGAAAGTCATGCGCTGTTCTTTGGCGACATCTTCAATTTTCACCTGCTTGCCGTGAGATGCATCATCCGAGTACACCATCTGGATCAGCTTGCTGCCGATGTTACGACGAACAACGGCCTTGTGACCGGCAGTCAGGGTTGGCTTGTGTACATAGAACTCGTCCGGGTTAACCGCACCTTGTACTACCATTTCGCCCAAACCGAAGGAAGAAGTGATAAATACCACATCCTTGTTACCGGACTCGGTATCCATGGTGAACATCACGCCTGAAGCCGCCTTGTCTGAACGTACCATGCGCTGAACACCGGCTGACAGCGCCACACCGCGATGGTCGTAACCCTGATGCACACGATAGGAGATAGCGCGATCATTGAACAGGGAGGCAAACACATGCTTGATGGCAACCAATACAGCTTCGAAGCCCTTCACGTTGAGGAAGGTTTCTTGCTGACCGGCAAATGAAGCGTCGGGCATATCTTCTGCAGTGGCAGAGGAACGCACGGCGAATGAGGCGTCTTGGGTTTCAGAGGCTAATTTTTCGTAGGCTTCCCGAATCGCTTGTTCGAGTTCTGGCTGAAATGGGGTTTCGATAACCCACTGTCTGATCTGTGCACCAACTTTAGCCAGTGCGTTGACATCATCTACATCCAATGTGTCAAGAATGTCGTATATCTTCTGGTTTACTCCACTTTGCTCAAGAAACTCATTGAACGCGTGGGATGTGGTCGCAAAGCCGCCAGGTACTTGAACACCGGCATTGGCCAGATTACTGATCATTTCACCAAGGGAAGCGTTTTTACCGCCGACCTTGTTGACGTCACCCATGCCTAATTCCTGATACCAGAGTACGTATTGCTGCACAGTTCTATCTCCGCAAGTTTATTTCAGTGGCCCCTTCACACGAGGGCAGCGGCATTTTACACTCCGTGGCAACAAGCGTAAATCTATAATTTTATTTGTAATTTTATTACTACACGAGGTCGGCATGGCACGTAAAGTATTCTACATTTCTGATGGAACAGCGATCACGGCCGAAGTGTTTGGTCACGCAGTACTTTCTCAATTTCCATTGGAATTTGACTCACTTACCATTCCTTTTGTGGAAAATATTGCTAAGGCAGAAGCTGTTAAAAAGCAGATTAATGATAGTTTTATTACAACAGGGCAACGGCCTCTGGTGTTTCATTCCATCGTCAAACCGGAAATTCGCGACATCATTTATTCCAGTGAAGGCCTGGACTACGACTTTCTCAACACTTTTGTCGCGCCACTGGAGCAACAATTGGGGGTACCGGCCAGCCCGGCACTGCATCGCACCCATGGTATGGCCAACGCAGGTTACGATGCCCGTATCGACGCCATCAACTTTGCTATGGAAAACGACGACGGCCAAACCATGAAGCATATGGACAAGGCCGACATTATCCTGCTTGGGGTTTCCCGCTGCGGCAAGACGCCATCAAGCCTCTATCTGTCGATGCAGTTTGGTATCAAGGCCGCCAACTATCCTTTTATTCAGGATGATATGGACAACCTCAAGCTGCCCGAGGTGCTGAAACGCAACAAACCCAAACTGTTTGGGCTGACCATTGAACCCGTACGCCTGCATGAGATACGTCAGAGCCGAATGGAGAACAGCCGCTATTCCTCCTTGCGCCAATGCCGCCTCGAAGTCAAAGAGGTGGAGATGATGTTCAAGAAAGAGCGCATCCCTTATATAGACACCACCAACCAATCGGTCGAGGAAATTGCCACCAAGATCCTCGACGCCACGGGTCTTGAGCGCCATATGTTCTGAAAATACCCCCAGGCGGCAGACAAAACCTGCCCGAGTTGAAACTGAGTTACAGAATGGCATTTTCTGGCTAACTACTTGTTACCACAGTGCGAACCCTGAATGGCTCAAGTGGGACTTGACACTTTTTCAAGGCCCACTTGGGCAATTATCGGACAATTGCCACTTTGCAGCTCGGCTCGATTGGTTATAATCCGACACAAGATAAGCGCAAAGCGCTCAAGAAATTTCCCCCGGTATCATGAATGACCATTAAAACAGACGAATTACGCACCTCTCTCTTATGTAAAGTGATCTCACCTGCCCAACTCGCATCTGAGTATCCATTGACTCAGGAAGCCGCAGACTACCTGGTTGAACAACGCCGCGAAGTCGAAGCCATTATTCAGGGTGACGATCCGCGTTTGTTGGTCATCATAGGCCCCTGCTCCATCCATGACACAGAAGCGGCCCTGGAGTATGCCGGTCGCTTGGCCAAGCTGCATCATGAACTCAAAGACGATCTCTGCATTCTGATGCGGGTCTATTTTGAGAAGCCCCGCACCATAGTCGGCTGGAAAGGCCTGATTTCCGATCCTGACTTGGACGGCAGCTTCAGCCCCAATAAAGGTTTGCGCCTGGCCCGCAAGTTACTTCAGCAGATCACCGAGCTGAAACTGCCTATCGCCACCGAGTTTTTGGATATGGTGAATGGTCAGTATATTGCCGATCTCATCACCTGGGGCGCCATCGGGGCCCGCACCACAGAAAGCCAAATTCACCGCGAAATGGCCTCGGCACTCTCCTGCCCGGTAGGCTTCAAGAACGGTACCGACGGCAACATCAATATTGCCGTTGATGCAGTGCGCGCCGCCAGAGAGCCACATATCTTCTACTCTCCGGACAAAGACGGCTCACTGGCGGTCTATCGCACCCATGGTAACCCCTATGGGCATATCATTCTGCGCGGCGGTAAAGCCCCCAACTACAGTGAGCAACATGTGGCCAAAGCCAGAGAGCAGATGGACTCGGTTGGGATCCACTCCGGCATAGTGGTCGACTTCAGCCATGGCAATAGCCAGAAGCAGCACAAGAAACAGCTGGAAGTCGCCGAAGATATCATGACGCAGCTGCGCAGCGGCTCCACCGCCATTGCCGGTATCATGGCCGAGAGTTTTATTGTGGAAGGCAATCAGAAAGTGGTTGCCGGTGAGCCACTCACTTACGGAAAAAGCATCACGGATGCCTGCCTGCACTGGGAAGACTCGGAAAAGCTGCTCAGAGATCTGGCCGCCGCCGCCAAGGAAAGACGCCGCCTGCTAGGCAAATAAGTCGCCCAGATACGGACCACTGAAATGGAATCGCCCCGGTATCTCCACGCTGGAGATGCCGGGGCTTTTTTATGCCCGGATACTTTTGAACATCCAATATTTTTCATGCAGGGCTTTCTGGCTTAGGCTGTCAATCCGCCTTTGGTCGAACTATAATACCGCCCCTGATTTTCCAGCATAACCTTGAGGTTGCCGTATGCCAGAAACGACACAGAGCCAATATGAAGTGGCCGTAGCACGCCGAATTGAACAAGCCGAGGCTCGGGTGATCAAGGCGGTTTTCCCGTCCATTACCAATCATCACAACACACTGTTTGGCGGTGAAGCCCTCGCCTGGATGGATGAAACCGCCTTTATCGCCGCCACCCGCTTTTGTCGCAAGACACTGGTCACCGTCAGCTCTGACAGAATCGATTTCAAAAAACCGATCCCCGCCGGTAGCCTGGCAGAATTGATCGCCCGGGTGATCCATGTGGGCAACACCTCGATGAAAGTCGAAGTGAACATTTTTGTAGAAGATATGTATCAGGATAAGCGCGAGCACGCTATCCGCGGTGTCTTCACCTTCGTGGCCGTCGATGAAGACAGAAAGCCGACCCAGATCTGGAGTGATGATCTGGCCAACTAGGCCCTCACATAATCCTGGCCTGTATCTGGCTACAGGCTTTTTAGGTTTCATTCTGCAACAGTCTTTGCCGCTGAAAAGGCTTTTATTGACCGTCGTTCTCGACTAAAGTCTAAAAGCGACAGTAACAAAAAGTCACTTAAACCCTGATAAAGCAATAGGATTATTTGTCACTTTTCTGTTACATTGACCCTTCTTCAGCGTGCAGAGCCATAATCATAACAAGCCATGAAGCCAGAAAACTTAAATATTATCATCGCCGATGATCACCCTTTATTTCGCAATGCCCTGCGCCAGGCGCTTAACAGCGGTTTATCCAATACCCGCTGGTTTGAGGCCGACAGTGCCGATGCGCTGCAAAAACTGCTTGAGCAAACTCATCAGGGATATGATCTGGTACTACTGGATCTGCAGATGCCGGGCTCCCATGGCTACTCCACCCTTATCCATCTGCGCGCCCACTTCCCCGAACTGCCGGTGATAGTGATTTCAGCCCACGAAGATGCCGCCACCATCAGTCGTGCCCTGCACTATGGCGGCGCCGGTTTTATTCCCAAATCGGCTTCGATGGAAACCTTTGTCGAAGCAATCACCGCAGTAATGTTCGGCGATATCTGGCTGCCTCAAGGCATAGAGTTGGTTGAAATCAATGATGAGGACGAAACCGACAAGGTCGCCGGCAAGCTCTCTGAGCTGACGCCGCAGCAATACAAGGTGTTGCAGATGTTTGCCGAAGGCCTGCTCAACAAGCAGATAGCCTACGACCTGGGCGTATCCGAGGCGACCATCAAGGCCCACGCCACCGCTATCTTCCGTAAGTTGGGGGTTCGCAACCGCACCCAGGCCGTGATAGCGCTGCAGCAACTGGGGATGGAAAAGGTCGAGATCAACTGATCTCACCGCTTCCCAAAGATTTTTCAGTCCTCCATGGCGGCACACTTGCCAAGATAGATGATTTCCGGCGCACCCGGGCACAACACTTCGACACACTCATCGCCGGTGCAGATAAGATGTGACCAGCCTTCGCTGTGTCCATGGAAGAAACTGATTGGGCTTTCCTGCGACCAGGCGTGATCTTTAATCAGGCGGCTGTTGTAACCCTGTTCGTCCCCAAGCTCGCTCAGCGCCTGCCAAAGTTCCAGCAACCCATGTTCATCCAACATACGAAACGCAGTGACCGAGTGGTAATGCAGCCGATAGCGCCCTTCACTCGGTAAATGAAACAGCTCCAGGCTGAGATCGACCCCGGGATGGGGCGTATTTTTGATTTGATAGCGTTTGCCGCCGGGAAGCTGCAACATGAAATCACCGCCCCAGAAGAGCCCGGTGATAAAAAGATCACCCTGCTCGAAGGGTGTCTGCCATCTGCCTATTTTCATGCTCCCTCCCGTTAATCCCTGCGCTCGTTAATTCCCCCTAGACAAAAGTGGGGTAAACAAGAAAGTACTCAACAAGCGGATACCGGGCAATGGCCGCTATAACGCATAAAAAAGCGCCGCCGGGGCAAGCCCTCGGCGGCGCTGCATTTGAGAGGCTCAGCGTTTACAAGCCCAGATGGCTGGCATGAAACTTAAGCTGCTCGTCGATAAACGAAGCAATAAAATAGTAGCTGTGATCATAGCCGGGGTGGCTGTGAAAACTCAGCGCAATTCCGGCGTCAGTGGCGGCGGCCTGCAAGGCCTGTGGCAGTAACTGCTCGGCCAGGAACAGATCACTCTCGCCCTGATCAACCCGCATCGGTAGCCCTTTGGCACCACTTTTTATCAGCTCTACCGTGTCATAAGCCTTCCAAGCCTCCCTGTCGCTGCCAAGATAGGCTGCAAACGCCTTCTGGCCCCAAGGGCACTGGCTAGGATGACTGATGGGGGCAAAGGCACTGGCGCTGAGATAACGGCCCGGATTTTTAAGGGCTATCATCAGCGCGCCGTGGCCGCCCATTGAGTGGCCGGCAATGGCGCGCTTATCCGATACCGGGAAGTGCTGCTCTATCAAGGCCGGCAACTCATCTACCACATAGTCATACATACGATAGTGGCTGCTCCAGGGAGCCTGGGTAGCATTGACATAAAAACCGGCCCCCAACCCCAGATCGTAGGCAGCATCTTCGGCATCGGCCACACCTTCTCCGCGCGGGCTGGTATCCGGACAGACTATGGCCAGCCCCAGCTGAGACGCGAGGCGCTGGGCCCCGGCCTTTTGCATAAAGTTCTCATCCGTACAGGTCAACCCTGAGAGCCAATACAGCACAGGTACTTTTTGGCTATTGGCCTGCTCCGGCAGATAGATGGCGAAACGCATCTCGCAGTTCAAACTGCTGGAGTGATGACGATACTGCTTGTGCCAGCCTCCAAACGACCTGTTGTTACTGATATTTTCCATCAGAAGGTCCTCAGAAGTGGATCACGCTGCGAATGCTCTTGCCTTCATGCATCAGCTCGAAGGCTTCATTGATATCTTCAAGCCCCATGGTGTGGGTGATAAAGTCATCCAGCTTGAATTTACCGGCCAGATAATCTTCCACTATGCCTGGCAACTGTGAGCGTCCTTTGACACCACCGAAAGCCGAGCCTTTCCACACCCGGCCGGTCACCAGTTGGAAAGGTCTGGTGGAGATCTCCTGTCCGGCACCGGCAACCCCGATGATCACTGACTCTCCCCAGCCCTTGTGGCAACACTCGAGCGCCGAACGCATCACATCCACATTGCCGATACACTCGAACGAGTAATCGACACCACCGTCGGTCAAATCCACAATCACCTGCTGAATAGGCTTGTCATAGTCCCTGGGGTTGATGCACTCGGTTGCCCCCAGCTTCTTCGCCAGTTCAAACTTGGATTCATTGACATCTATGCCTATGATGCGACCGGCCTTGGCCATCACAGCGCCAATCACCGCCGACAACCCTATGCCGCCGAGCCCGAAGATGGCCACTGTGGCGCCCTCTTCCACCTTGGCAGTGTTCATTACAGCGCCCATGCCGGTAGTGACACCGCAGCCCAGAAGGCAGATCTCTTCCAGCGGTGCCGACTTGTTGACTTTGGCCAGGGAGATCTCAGGCAATACCGTATATTCAGAGAAAGTCGAGCAGCCCATGTAGTGGAAAATCGGCTTGCCGTCTTTGAAGAAGCGGGTGGTACCATCCGGCATCAGGCCCTTGCCTTGGGTCTCACGGATCTTCTGACACAGGTTGGTCTTGCCGGAGCGGCAGAACTTACACTCACCGCATTCAGGCGTGTAAAGAGGAATAACATGATCGCCCACCGCCACACTGGTGACGCCTTCGCCGACCATCTCCACTATACCGCCGCCCTCATGGCCGAGAATGGCCGGAAACACGCCTTCTGGGTCGTCGCCGCTCAAAGTAAAGGCATCGGTATGACACACACCACTGGCAACAATGCGCACCAATACCTCACCGGCCTTGGGCAACATCACATCCACCTCTTCCATCTTCAACGGCTCACCGGCGGCCCAGGCTACGGCGGCGCGGGACTTGATAAATTTGTCTGTCATTGTCGCTTCCTTCTGTTGTGATTGATTCGGTAACGAACCTCTTGGCTCATAAACCGGATGCCAACATTGTATTTATTCCCAAATAAAAGATAATCAGCCAAATATACAAATCACTTTTACTGAGAAGTAATAATGAACCACTGGGAAGGGATCAGCGAATTTATCGCCGTGGCCGAGAGCCAGAGCTTTACCCGCGCCGCCGAGCGGCTCAACTTGTCTGTGGCGCAGATAAGCCGCCAAATCGCCGCACTGGAGAAACGCCTGGCAAGCAAACTCTTCTATCGCACAACCCGCAAGGTGTCGCTCAGTGAAGAGGGCCAGCTTTATTATCGCCACTGCCGCTTGCTGCAAGATGGTATAGAAGAAGCCGAACGCGCCCTTGGCAGTTTGAAACAAACCCCGCAGGGCTTGCTGCGGGTGACGGCGCCGGTCACTTACGGCGAGCAGTTTATTCTGCCGTTGCTGAATGACTTTCTCTGTCTGCACCCCAAGCTGGATCTGCAACTGGATCTCAACAACAAGACGCTGGATCTGATTGATGGCGGTTATGATTTGGCGATTAGGCTGGGTAAGCTGGCGGACTCCAGCTTGATGGCGCGGCGTCTTGGCAGTCGCCGCAATTATGTCTGTGCCAGCCCGGAGTATCTGGCCAACCACGGCATGCCCCACACTCTGGGCGAGCTGCATCGGCATCAATGTTTACTGGGTAACCACCCTTACTGGCGTTTTATCGAGCAGGGCCAGGAACGTCAATGGCGTTTGAGTGGCCGCTTGGTGTGTAATTCTGGCCCTGGGCTATTGGATGCTGCTCGCAAAGGACTCGGGCTGGTGCAACTGCCAGATTATTATGTCGGCGAGGATCTCGCCAGCGGTGCCCTGGTATCAGTGCTTGAGGCTTACCAGGCGGCGCCGGAGGGTATTTGGGCCTTATACCCACAGAACCGCCATCTGTCGCCCAAGGTCAGCCTGCTCTTGGACTTTTTGCAGCAAGCGCTGCCGGAGGCGCCGGATCTGGGCAAGTCTTGAATGGATGCCCTGCCTTGAATGGATGACAGGTCTTGAGCTGCAGCCAGATCTTAAATAGGAACTGAATTCTGCGTAGGCTCTGAATCCTGCATAGCCGCTAAAATTTCAACTCTCTGAGCTTTCGAGTCCCTGTGATTTCGAATCTCTGTGATTTCAAATCTAGGCTTGGCAGGCTTACCCCTGACGCGTCTTAGCGCGCTGCCAGTGCAGCAGATATTTATCCAGCTCATTGGCAAAGGCCTGTCTATCTGCCTGACTCAACTTGGGACTGCCACCGGTATCTATGCCGCTGGCACGCAGGGTATCGAGAAAATCCCGCATATTGAGGCGGGCACGCACATTGTCGCGATTCAGCAGCTCACCGCGGCTATTGAGCGCCTTGGCGCCCTTGTCTATCACTTCGGCCGCCAGCGGAATATCATTGCTGATCACCAAATCGCCGGCCTGACACAGGCGCACGATTTCGTTATCGGCCACATCAAACCCCTTGGGAACTTGTAAGGTTTTGACACTGGCAGCACCTATTATCCTGAGCGCCTGATTGGCGACAAAAGTGACATTGATGCCGGTACGCGCCGCCGCCCGCACCAACATTTCGCGGATCACTACCGGACAGGCATCGGCATCGACCCAGATTTGTGCCAGGTCTGATGCCTGCTCATTTTGATTCTGCTGCACTCGCGCTCCTTTAGTTTGCAATAAAATTTGCATGCCATTCTATCCCAAGCCACGTATCGGTGCGCGCTAAATCCCCATGCCTACAATCAAGCATTTTGCCCGGGAGCGTATCAACACTTCGCCCTCCTGAGCATCAACTCAAACGCTTTCAATCGTGCTCTTCTGCCAGTTTGGCACACCAGTCATCATACTCAAGCGGCTCGTGCCCACGCGCACCTTGCTCTTCCGTGTAATCGCAATAGTTGCACCACAGCGTCAATGCCCGGCGATAAGCCTCACCACTCAAATTAAAGCGGGATAACGGCACAACCGGTAAAATAGTGGCCAACTCATCAAGCTCATCCAGCATCTGCCAACAGATATCGGCCCGAATACACAAACAATACGGCACTTCATGCAACGCAAAATCCAGGCTTTCCAACAGACTGCGGGCCAAATGCAATGCTGCTTGCTGGCGCAGGAAGTCTGTAACCCCGCTATCGGCCAGTATTTGCTGCAGCAAAATCTCGGGAGACGGATTGTCAATGCCTTCTGCGGCACCCAGTAGCGGCCGCATTTTGATATAAGTATCCTGCAGCCCATAAGCACAGTAGAGCCAAAGTTTTACTCTGGGCTCATCAAAACGTGCCAGCCAAAACGCCTGCAACTTTGGCAGTAATCCGGGGTGGGCCAAGGGCAGTGCCAGTGAAGGACTGTCCAGCTCAAGTTGGCTAACCTCCTCGCTCGCGGCCTGCGGGGCGTTCATATCCGGCTGTGAACGGCAGAGAGCCAACTCGCATAGCGACTCAAGGTAAGATGCCAGCGCCTCACCCTCGAGCGCGTCTATGCGCTCAAGCACGGCTGCCAACTCTTTTTTCCATAAAGACTTAATTCCGCTCGCCCTGGCCTCGAGGTAAGCTCGCCAATCGCCGGCAATATCCAAGTTAGGGATCATTTTCCAACCATAAATTATCTATCACTCTTTGTATAAAAGGCCTGTAGCTCGCTTGAAATCGCATCCTGATAGCTGGAGCTCAAAAACTGGCCCCAGGTTCTGCCCTCTTTGAAAACCTTATTGACTGTATCGACCAAGAAAACGCTTTGCACTATGGCCCATTGATTATCCAATTTGGCTACATAATCTGCCGGGGAGAGTGCTTCTTCACTGATTTTGGGGCAAAAGATAATAACCTGAAGATACAAGCCCCAAACTAGCGGCAAGAATCCCACCTTAAACGCGACTCTGTTCCTTAACTGGCTGATGTAAGTATCCATATCTGAAGGCAACTCAGCCAGACAAACCATAGCTACGGCTCTATTGCTGGCCCAGGTTTGCCTTTTCAAAAGTGCGACGCACCCGGGGATCTTTGCTTCACATCCCTGAACCGGCTTGAAGCCCTGTGCCTTCAAAGCCAGCGCCATGGATTTGCCTACAGCTTTTATCGTCATACTTAACTCTCCGGACAACCACTAGCAGCTAATACTGGGTGTCTCGATTATTGTTGTTTGGCTTGTCGGCGTTACTCAGTGGCAGGCGCTTCCCTGTGGTAGTGGATAAGATCATGAAACACTACGGGTTGATCTCTTAAGTTGCGGTAACCATGTGGTTTATCTGCGGCAAAGCGCACGGCTTCACCCTGCTGTAGTGGCTGCCACTGACCATCGACTAACACTTCCATAGTGCCGCTCAACACGATCACATGCTCGGTCACACCCGCCTCATGGGGCTCGGAGAGACGCTCATAGTGCGGCAATAGGGTAAGTTCAAACATTTCAAAACCAAAGCGAGGCTCAAAGGGAAATAGCGACGCCACTAACATTCCATCGGTTGCAGGCTTTTGGCGTAATGCATCGGCGTTACGAAAGACGGCGCCTTGGCTCTCGGGCATTGGCTCCAGAAAGGTCGAGAGGGAGGTATTAAAACCGCTGGCGATTTTCCACAGGGTAGCAATAGTGGGACTAGATTCGCCGCGCTCAATCTGGCCTATCATGGCCTTGCTTACGCCTGTCTCGAGTGCCGCTTTATCTAAACTCCAACCCTTTTGGCTGCGGAGTTGCTTTAGGGTCGCGGCAAGATAGCTATTGATGGTCTGCATTAGGTTCTGGCGCTTAAAAAATTATTTGTACGTTATAACGCACAGGTGCTATCTTGTCTATCTCGTGCGTTATAGCGCACAAGAAATGGTTCGACGATCAAGGCTAAGGTAGGTAGAGGAGTAAGGATGATGTGGCGCGAGGCTTTAGGACTATCAAAAATATCGGCGGGCTTTATTGCCGTGCTGGTGGGCTACAGCAGTTCGGCGGTGATTATCCTGCAGGCGGCGGATGCCGTGGGCGCGACATCGGCACAAATGAGTTCATGGCTGTGGGCCTTGGGTGTCGGCATGGGGCTCACCAGTATTGGCCTGTCTCTCTACTATAAAAATCCGGTGCTTACGGCATGGTCGACCCCAGGGGCGGCGCTGATGGTCACCAGCCTTACGGGATTAAGTATCCACGAAGCCGTTGGTGCCTTCCTGATTAGCTCTTTGTTGATCACGCTTTGCGGCTTGGCAGGCTGGATGGATAAGCTTATTCGTATCATGCCGCAGTCAGTCGCTTCGGCCATGTTGGCGGGGATTTTACTGCAGTTTGGCTTAGGGCTGTTTCAAGCCATGCAGACTCAACTGAGTTTAATCCTATTGATGTTATTGGTGTTTATTGTGCTTAAGCCCTGGGCGCCGCGCTACATTATGTTGCTTACCCTTGTCGCGGGGATAGGGATGAGTTATCAATTGGATCTACTGAAACTCGATAAGCTTGAGCTGCAATTCGCCGCCCCCGTATGGATAGCGCCAGCGTTTTCTATAGCCAACGTGGTAGGTGTGGCGCTGCCCTTATTTGTGGTGACTATGGCCTCACAAAATATGCCAGGGGTAGCAGCGCTTCACGGCCATGGTTATCGCCCGCCTATCTCGCCACTAATTACCGTGACGGGTCTGATGGGCGTACTGTTTGCACCCTTTGGCGGCTTTGCCTTTAATCTCTCGGCCATTACGGCAGCGATTTGCATGGGTAAAGAGGCAGACCCTAACCCCGCAAGCCGTTACTGGGCGGCGGTGTGGGGCGGAGTATTTTATTTGATAACTGGTCTACTCGGCGCAACAGTCGTTGGGCTATTCGCCGCATTTCCGAAGGAATTGGTGCTCGCGATTGCAGGATTGGCGCTGCTTGGCACCATAGGTAACAGTCTAACCGCAGCGCTTGCGGATAACGACGAACATGAAGTGGTGGTAATTACGTTTCTCGTCACCGCATCTGGCGTGAGTGTATTGGGGATCGGCAGCGCCTTCTGGGGATTATTGCTCGGGTTTTTAATGCATTACTGGCACAAGCATCGCGCGTTAACCACAACTTAAACAGGCAAAAGCTTAGCTGTGGTTAGGTCTAGATTGCAGTTCGCCACCTTAGTTGGAAATAAGAACACGAAAATTGGAAATAAGAGGCAAAATGGAGGCAAAATGGAGGCAAAATGGGGACACCCATAATTCTTGGCGACACCCATAATTCTTGGCAGATTGTTGGCACCTTGTCTAGGCTTGAATGGAGCCTTTGAAAAGGAAAGGATGCCATGCCGAGGCCAAGATATGCTCAAGTCAGTCTTGAGGACACCCCCTTCTATCACTGCATCTCCCGCTGTGTACGTCGCGCCTTTCTATGTGGCGTTGATGACTATTCGGGCAAGAGCTATGAACATGGTCAAAATGGCGACACCCATAATTCTTGGCAGGTTTCTCTCACCTTGTCTAGGCTTGAATGGAGCCTTTGAAAAGGAAAGGATGCCATGCCGAGGCCAAGATATGCTCAAGTCAGTCTTGAGGACACCCCCTTCTATCACTGCATCTCCCGCTGTGTACGTCGCGCCTTTCTATGTGGCGTTGATGACTATTCGGGCAAGAGCTACGAACATCGCCGCGATTGGGTTGAGTCGCGTCTATTGGAACTGGCGGCAGTGTTCGCCATTGACTTGTGTGCCTATGCAGTCATGTCCAATCATCTGCACTTGGTGCTCAGAGTTGACTTGAAAACCGCCACTGAATGGACATTGGAACAGGTTTTACAGCGTTGGCATCTGCTTTACAGTGGAACCCTGTTATCCCAGCGTTTTCTGCGCGGTGAAACACTTTCTGATATTGAATATCTCACCCTGCAACAAACCACTGAAGTCTATCGCCAACGTTTGATGGATATCAGTTGGTTTATGCGTGCGCTCAATGAACCTATTGCCAGACAAGCCAATCGGGAAGACGGATGCAGCGGTCGCTTCTGGGAAGGCCGCTTCAAATCCCAGGCGCTATTGGATGACGCAGCCGTATTGGCCTGCATGGCTTATGTTGACTTGAACCCTATCCGCGCGGGAATAGCCAAAACCCCGGAAGACTCAGACTATACCAGTATTCAACGGCGGATACAGGCCGCGATGCAGGGTGAAAACACACCTGAGCTATTACCCTTTGTCGGCAATGAACGGCTGAACATACCACAAGGATTGCACTTTGAAGCCAAGGATTATCTGCAACTGGTCGATGATACCGGGCGTATTATCCGCCATGACAAGCGCGGCCAGATTACTGCCGGCACAACAACCATTTTGAATCGTTTAAACATCCCCATCGGCAACTGGCTCAAGTTAACGACGGATTTTAGCCGTCTATTCAAGGGGCCGGTTGGGACACTGGAATCTCTTACAGACTACTGTATTCACCTACAACGACGACGAAGGCAAGGGGCTGCTAATTGTCAGAAGTTGTTTAGCTAAATCCCCTTAGTCTTCTCCACCAACTGAGTCGAACTTTGTTCGATTTCAATAATGCCTGAAATTCGAATTTTGCACTCACTTCAATAGTCGAATGGCCTTCAAATGGCCTGAAACACTATTTCCTTTCAATAGAAACACAGTATTTTACAAGCTAGATCACTAGATATTTTTCTCACCCAACATTTACAATCGGTTATTTATAATGGGTGTCTTAATTATTAAGTGGCCGCTAATTGTCAGAAGTTGTTTAGCTAAATCCCCTTAGTCTTCTCCACCAACTGAGTCGAACTTTGTTCGATTTCAATAATGCCTGAAATTCGAATTTTGCACTCACTTCAATAGTCGAATGGCCTTCAAATGGCCTGAAACACTATTTCCTTTCAATAGAAACACAGTATTTTACAAGCTAGATCACTAGAGATTTTTCTCACCCAACACTTACAATCGGTTATTTACAATGGGTGTCTTAATTATTGCATTTACAATGGGCGTCTTAATTATTGCATTAATTATTGCATTAATTATTGCATCTTAATTATTTGGCATTGGGCGCCTTAATTATTGTCGGCGCCTTAATTACTGTCATTATTTGTTATCCGATGGGTGTCTTGATTATCATCTTTCTATCGATTTCTTTATCACTTCCCTATCGACTCGCTTAATTGTTTTAAATCAATCGCTTGCAGCAAGATATTTGAAATCAGCATCTAAATTTACTTGCTTTTCAAGGAGAAAAAATAGCAGACTTAAGTTCTACAAATTTCACCGGTATAAATTGCGCCCCTATCAATTTGAACTATACTCTTTATCTTAAATTAAAAGATAAAGATGTCCCTCGTGCTCATGATATAAACACGGGATAATAAACCATACTAAGCTAAGGATGAGCTTAGCTTTATCTGTTAATAGACAATTTTGAGAGGATTTATGAACAAAACAAGGATGTTGAGTAAGCTCATGTTGACGGTGTTGAGCATGAGCACATTAAGCCTTTTCAGCTTCTCAGGCTGGGCCGAGGAATACTCGCCAACGGCAAACTGTACCGCAGATGCGTCATGGTTTGAAGGTAAATTCAACCCCAAGATCGCTGCCGATAATTTTGATGATTCCACCATATGTGACTTCCATCAATTCTCCTGGCAAAGCTTCATCTGGTTAACCGAACAAGCAGACGAAGGAAAACTCCGCTTTGAAACCTTCTATTCTGATACCGGGATCTATCCTGACAGTCAGCCTGGTAACCATTTGCTTGGAGGTGTCAACCAGGCGGGCTCAAATGGAATTTTAATCGACCAACATGGACGGGCGTTATATACCAGCATGATGATCAACGATATCTACCGCGACTTTGTCATCAAACACAAACTCTATACCCAAAGTGGGATGCAACAAGCTGATAATAAACTCAATTTCCCCAATGGAGCTATGTCACTCAAGGCCGCTTGGAAGATTGTCCAGCCCGGTGAAGACACCTCTGGTTTATATACCACCAAAGCCCCGATACAACTGCTGACCGTCGATAACGGTCAGGTGGTGATCCCTGAGAATGCACAACAGGAGATGACTCAAGTTGCCTTGGTGGGTTTCCATATTGCGGTATACGTCAATAAGCACCCCGAAGCCATCTGGGCCACATTCGAATTTAAAGACAATGCCCCACCTTTGCCAAAGGGCAGTCACCCAACAAAATTGTTTCCGATAAGGACTATCTCTTTTATAAAGCCAACACCTTAGCCAAAGACTGTAATACCAACAACGCCGGCATGAATGCCATATTAAAGCTCGATACCAAGACCCAAACCATGGCTGCAGTGACTCAGACATGTCTGCAATACGCACAAGGAACGGTTGATAATCTGCCAAATCCAAAGAAGGCCAAAGAAAATGTTCAAGCCATTATCAGTCTCAATGATAACGTGCATCAATTAATGCCTAAAGATTCTATCTGGCGTAACTACCTTGAGATAGGTGCCGTCTGGTTCAGTAAAGAAGACCATCTTACCCCAGACTGGAGTCCGAACATGGATCCCGATGCCGAAACAAATTTACTGATTGGGTCTACGCGGCTATCAAATTCCACTATCGAGACCTTCACTCAAAATCAACGCTCAGCCAATGAATGTTTCTCCTGTCACAACACCACGGCGGTAACAGATACTCCGGAAAAAACAGCGCCTCTGGCGGGAAAAAATATCAATACCAGCCACATACTGTTAAAGAACTACCTCAACGGCCACTCAGTTAAAAGGAATTAATTATGACCGTCAGTTTACGCATTCACCCAACTATAGGCTTTGCCCGCGTCGGCAACAGTATGGACTACTACATCGAACCACAAACCATAGCTGCAATGCCGCAACCCGGACAAACACTCACAGGGGGACTCCCCATTAAAGCGGGCACAGACAACACCCCCATTAGCAGCTCAGACATTCGTGACAGCCAGGGACGTCTCAAACGACAAGGTGCAAGGTTTAAAATTTATCAATATCCACAGCAAAACAGCCCAAGTTATCCTGCGCCGCAAGCACAGGAGGTAACCATTGGCAGTAAGGTCGATGGTAAACGCGTCACCGATATCATCTGGACAGTGCATCTTGCCAATAAGAAAGCAAACTGCTGGGAAATGGATGAGAGCGCTAATTTAGGGATCATTCTCTATCAAGATGGCAAGACACCGCCCCTGCGCAATCCCAGTTTTAATCAAACGGACAACCCGGCCGATACTGTACGTCTGCAAAAATTAGTCATTGATGCCGGTCCTCGCACCATAAGTACGAATAAAGGACAGACGGCCCAATTCAACCCAAGCACCCAGGCCAGTTGCTGGGACCAACACACAAATGCAGTTATCCCTCTACCGGACTATCCCCAATCTTACCCAGCAACGGCTGGCAATGATGATCCCAACACTCGTATCGACTATTTAGGAGAGATCCAAACCGAAACCAACGGACGTCTGGTGGTGCTTGGCGGCTTTGGTAAAGCCTGTGGCTTTGATCAACAGGGCAATGCCGATCCCAATGCAAAATTGGATATGGATGTCGATAATAACAACTGGCTCGATGATACCGCAGACGGCCCTGTCACCGCCGTATTGCTCTTTGATGATGGCAGTTATCAGGCACTGGAAAACAGCGCCTGGGTTGTTAGCACAGATCCGGCATATGCGCCGCAAACACTCAATGTTGTTAGCCTGTGGGATGATATCTACACCACCTGGGTAGAAGCATTCAATCTCAACCCAGGCTTATATCAAAATAATGCCTACAACCCTGAGTATGTTCCCGACTTTGCCCAGGACATTCAGCCCATACTGAGGGCGGCCTCCATGCAAATGTGGAACACTAACCTGCCTGACAGTGCCATCAAAAGTCATCGGCAAATCGATAAACTCACTAAAGACAAGCCTCAGTTTGACATCATGTCCTTTATGCGCAAACCCAGCGCAGATGAGAACAATCATCTTGAAGACGGCTCCCCGATGATGCCCCTCTCTCTGGGGGATGCCAATAAGAGCTTTCTCACCTTAAGTAACAGCCAATACTTCCTTATGCAACAATGGGCTAAGGGATTATGTTCCACCTCTGCTCCAAGCATGACAACCCCATTAAATGAGGGTGAAGCCCTGGATAGAGCCGTACTAATGAACTGTTTGGGTGGCCGTTTTAGCCCGGGTATCGATCTCACCTTTATCGTACGGGACACTAAGCTGTATAACGCTGACTGGCAAAACCCGAATATTGGCCCCTTTAGAATCAATCGCCAGCCATTAAATTATGCCGTCGCCACTAAAGGCAGCCCTTTTCTGGGTGTCGGCTATGTTCCGCTGCGCAGCCACCCCATACAACCGGGGGATTTATGTAAATTTATGGCCATTCCCTGGCATACGGATTATAACTCCTGCGCCACCCATACCCCCGCGCCTAATCCGGGTGGAGTTATCACAGAAAGTAATATCTACGGTGGTAATATCAATACCAGCCTGTTTTGGTCCTGGCCTGCCCAAAGACCCGTTGCCGTTTACACCTATGAGGATGTAGCCAAACGCAATGATAACACCCTGCCATTACAGCGTTACTCGGTCAGGGGACAAGGCACCAGTGCCAGTGGACAACAACTCACCTTCAATGCTCAGGGTAAATTAAACAACTCACCCGCTTCTAATGTCGGTCGATATCAGGATCGTCACGGGATCCTCAACAACTGGCAAAATATCGGTGTCGTGATCCAAGGGGCCGCCATCGATGGATACCCGGCGCATTTAGACCCTAACTATTACCTGGAAGTCCAAAGTGGTTTTAGCCAAGACGACAGCAACCTGGTTATGCCTTGGGACAATACGGTTACCGACCCTGTCTATCCACCAGAGAAGTAATCCCAAAATGCTCTGGCCTGCATCAACTGCAGTGCCAGAGCAGCAAAATAGATAGATAAAACAGCCTATGAATAATTATTCAGCTTCAGCCACTGCCACTCAAGTTGCCATCATAGGTGGTGGTCCAGCCGGTTGCTGCTGCGCCATTCGCTTAATCCAACAGGGGATAGATGACATTGTCATCATTGAGTCTTCTGATTATCAGCAGTTTCGCATCGGTGAGAGTATTCCCCCGCAAACCAAACAGCTGTTTCATCAACTCGAGATCTGGTCAGCATTTGTCAAGCAGCAACACCAACCCTGCTATGGCAGTCGCTCATGGTGGGGAGATAATCGCAATGGCTTTAACGACAGCTTGCTCAGCCCCTATGGGCATGGCTGGCACCTTAATCGCCAAAAATTTAATCGCTTTTTAGCCGAGCAGGCACAAAGTGCAGGTGTAACCTTGTTAACCCAATGCCAATTTAAAACTGGCAAGCTTATCAATGACAAACACTATCATTTAACGCTTGATAGACAGGGCGCTGAACATCAACTCAATGCCAAGTTCGTTGTTGATGCCAGCGGAGCACGCGCCAGCTTCGCCCAAACCCAGGGAAGTAAAAAACAATCAAACCATGCCCTGGTGAGCCTGGGACGCCGCTTTATCATCACAGATAAACACTATCCTTTGTCACAGCAAACACACCTTGAAGCTGTTGAAAATGGCTGGTGGTATGCGGCCCGTCTGCCAAATGACAGAGTACTGATAAGCTTAACGACGGATCCCCAAACAGCTAAAACACTCAAGCTTCATGCGACAAACAACTGGCTCGATATCCTGGTTAACTCTCCCAA
The DNA here is from genome assembly GCF_056497865.1 of Shewanella sp. VK101. Classification (NCBI taxonomy): domain Bacteria; kingdom Pseudomonadati; phylum Pseudomonadota; class Gammaproteobacteria; order Alteromonadales; family Shewanellaceae; genus Shewanella; species Shewanella sp. VK101. Next base: position 2,018,442 of record NZ_CM151402.1, on the reverse strand, counting down.
TACCAAGGCGCTGCTGCAGGGAGTCACTCCCGAAGATCCCCAGCCTAAACGCTATCCAGCCTCCTCATTTTGTTTAAACCCTGCCACAGGCAAAAACTGGCTTGCCATTGGTGACGCTGCCTGCACATTCGATCCCATCACCTCAGGCGGGATCATCAAAGCCATGGCCGACGGTGTCACCTGCGCAGATATCATCGCGGGTATATTCAAAACATCAGGTCATGACACTCACCATGGTCTGATGCAATATCAGCAAATGCTCATCCAGCGATACCAGCATTATCTGGCCATGCGTGCTCATTACTATCAGCAGGAAAAACGTTTTTTAAACAGACCCTTCTGGCAAAAAATGCAGGCTATGAGCCCCCACAAGATTCACAGCGAAATGGAACTACTGGCCAATTTAACGTAAATAGCGACGGCGAATAGTAGATCACTTGTCGTTGTACTCGTGATTTCCAAAGAAACCCGATGCCGCAAGGCCATTCCTTGATATCCCTATCGTTAGACATTCGAAAATTTATTCATATTAGACATTGTGTCAGTGCGTCCTGAAAGGAGATACCCCTTGTCTGGTGTGGAATCACTGGATGTGTTGCTGTATTAAGATCGGCTATTTAGCAAATGTCCACTGGCCTTTACGTTAAATAGAACTAAATAAAACCGCCCCATAATTCTTGTACTCGCTCCTATAACCGAACATCCATCAAAGGCTTGAAAAACAAAGTTCTTTCAATGGAAACATCTGCCTTTCTGTAACACAGACATGACTAAAGCTTTTACTCAGCTAATTGTGGGTGTCCTTGTTGCCCAGCTAATTGTGGGTGTCCTTGTTGCCGTCCTTGTTGCCGTTTCAAAGCCTAGTCAAAGCTGTGTGAAACATCAAAAAGGTATGGCTGTCCTGTATTTTCTGTGGGTGTCCGTGTTGCCTGACTAGAGCCTTTACTCAGCTAATTGTGGTTATCCTTATTGCCATTGTTTGTTATGCCAACCAGATTATCATAAAATTCATTTATTAATTTTTTTATCTGATTAAAGTCAGATTCTGCCTCAAAACCATCACGGTCAGAGAAATACACCTTCATCATATCATTAGAAAATGAAACCTTAAAATGAGCTATTGAGTTCCTTATTTTCCTACTAATTTCAACTTTATTTCCACATGAAGGAACCTTGACCTTAATATATTTAAAAATTAGATCATCAAGCAACTCAACATCTAATTTACCCTCATAATTTATTAAAATAATAGAATATAAATTTGATATTAAAAACATATTATTAAATATATAATGCGGATACATGTTCAAATCAACATTACCATCAAATAATGATAAAAAATCAGAAATCTTCATATCTTTAATTCTTGGATCACTAGAAAGAATTTTTGATAAAAAACGCCATGTTATTTCAGTACCATAATTATGTATCTTTTCCATTTTTCACCTCAAATCACGCATAACGCCCGCCTCTAGGGAATCCCCAGATAATTCCCTTTTTATTCAATTCAGTAGACACGCATGGTGTTGATTGATCTAATTGATTTCGCCAAAAAACTACCAGATCCAACACCATGCGTGATGTCCATATCTTACACGATTTACTCAAAAAGCAATGCCCGCAAATGCATCAAAAACGGTTTAATTCTCTGATGGTTGCTACAGAAGCGTTACTTGATGGCAATCAGTTGTCACTGACTCAGCTTGGTCGCAATATCTCTGGTGCGGTAGCGCCAAAGCACATTCGATCCCATCACCTCAGGCGGGATCATCAAGGCCATGGCCGACGGTGTCACCTGTGCAGATATCATCGCGGGTATATTCAAAACATCAGGTCATGACACTCACCATGGTTTGATGCAATATCAGCAAATGCTCATCCAGCGCTACCAGCATTATCTGGCCATGCGTGCTCATTACTATCAGCAGGAAAAACGTTTTTTAAACAGCCCCTTCTGGCAAAAAATGCAGGCTATGAGCCCTCACAAGATTCACAGCGAAATGGAACTGCAGGCCAATTTAACGTAAATTGCGACGGCGAATAGTAGATCACTTGTCGTTGTACTCGTGATTTCCAAAGAAACCCGATGTCGCAAGGTCGTTCCTTGAAATCCCTATCGTTAGGCATTCGAAAATCCATTCATATCAAACACCGTGTCAGTGCGTCCTGGAAGGAGATACCCCGTGTCCGGTGTGGAATCACTGGCTGTGTTGCAGCATAAGCATCTGTTAGTTCGCAAATATGCACAGGCCTTTACGTTAAATAGAACTAAATAAAACCGCCCCATAACTCTTGCACTCGCTCCTATAACCGCCCCCCCCCTCACAAGGCTTGAAAAACAACGTTCTTTCAATGGAAACATCTGCCTTTCTGTAACACAGACATGACTAAAGCTTTTACTTAGCTAATTGTGGGTGTCCTTGTTGCTGCCTCTTGAGCGAAGCGAAAACGCCAAGCGTTGCGAATCACTCTTAAATGCTTTGCTAGTTTTATTTTTTACTCAGATATACAGCAAAGCAAACCACAATTAATGAAAAACCACATAGAACTTCATAGACTGTCAAAAACTGAGGAAACCAATGAATCGGTGTTATATCACCGTAACCTAACGTAGTAATAGTAACACCACTGAAGTATAAAGCATTTACTATGTCATCTGGATGAGCGGTTGGTTTCCAATAATTCAATGGTTGAATTATATACAACATTGCAAAGTTTATAATTAGCTCAATATAACTTCTAAACGCCAAAACTAATCGGTGATGCATTTCTATTGGTTGATTACCAAGTGGTTGTTTTATCGCCCCATTTATTTTTTCCGGTTTGTTATCCGTTGGTGGTTTAATTTTGTCATAGGCGTCAAAGAGAAATGCATAAAACACCTCTGAACAGCGCGACAACAGAAAAACCGACCAAAACCAAATTAGAGATTTATTACTTGTACTTAAAGTCTTTTCTGCATCTAAATGCAAATAAATCACAAAAATAAGAGAAGAAACTGACACAATAAAATAAAGCCAGTTTAAGGCTCGAATTACTGCTTGCTTGTAACTATAATAACGGTTTTTCAATAACTTAGCTAAAAGGTAAGTTGGAGAGAACAAACCAACTAACAAGATAGACAATTCAAAGTGCACATTACCCTCCTGATAAAACTAACGCCTAAATCAAGGGCGCCGAAGGCGTCCCTTGAATTACTTGTTAGGCACTTTTAATCGATATCCATTCTTATATCATCGTTAAGATAACGAAGTTCAGGTACCGAGTTACAAGCATCTATATATGCTTGGCTATTTTCAAATATGTCACTCAATTGTAAAAGATGAACTTCTACATCCCCAATGGATTGCTGACCATAAAGTCTCTCAATAAATGTATCTTTGAAACCGATGCCAGAGAGCATAATACTCACATCAGCATTGTGATAATCAATATCAGAATAATATTCCCTTGCATCAGAACGGTCCAATTGAGTGCTGCGTAACTTTGATTGAAAATGGATAAAGCGGCCATTTCCATCTTCAAAAGACCCATCAATGCCATCATCAGCGCCTCTAGGCCCTGGGTTAAGGCCTAAATGGTAAGATATTCTTTGTCCAATTTTTTGCTTGTTATTATTGCTATTTTGCAAGATTGCCGATACTAAAAAATATGTTTCTCTAGTCATTCATCCGCCTTAAGCAATATAGAGTGAAGCTCGTCAATGGATTTGGATATGATGGCTGTGGCAAATTCTAAATCCAGTTCAGCACTCCTTACCTTCCCTTCGAGGCGCTGAGAGTTCTTAAATGTAGGGGAAAACTTAATGTCCTTATCACCATCTTTTATCAAGATATCCTTTGAAAAACCATCAAAACCTAAAGTTTTATATAGATAAGTCAAAGCACTATTCAAGGTGGTATTAGTATCCCACTCCATATAGCTCTTTATTTCCTTTATTTTGTCTAATGTTTTAGTTTTTACTTTAAGTTTTAGGATGCCATCCTTACTATTTTTTTGATTTTTATCATGGCCAGCCAATAAAGAATTAGTATATTTTTCTTGATTATTTTCAGTCATGGCTAACAATCTCCTCTAAAATTCCTTTGATACTGTAGAGCTCTTCATAAATATTCCATATGAGATTGCAGTCCCTCATGGCATTATCAAACTCTTCCCTTAGATAAGGTAAAGAGTAGTTTATATATAGATCGTTGGGGATGCGATGAAACCGCTCTACAGCACTATTAACATCGTGAGTTGAGCCCATTTGCACAACTTTTACCAGTGCCGGGTAGCTGAACCTACCTTCAATCTGTGAAATTAGACTAAGCACTTCTTCTAGATGGCTTAGTGATAAGAATTGTGAATCTATAGGTATGATTATCACATCTGGAGATATCTCCATAATAATCTGCAACGCATTTTGAATACGTGTATCTATGTCAACTATTACATGGTCATACTCAGAATATGAAGCTGTCGTAGATAGACTGTTTCTGGACGGATTCCACAGAACATCAACATCCAAATCACCAGTAACAATTTCCATTTCATGATTTGGTCTTCTGCCAGTATAAAACCTGAAGGAATCACCTTGACTATCACAGTCAACCAGAAGGCATTTGTCTAAATCATCCTCTGAGAGAATACCTGTGATATGTGTTGCCAGTGTTGTTTTACCAACACCTCCTTTATGCTGAGCGATTACTATTCTCATGGTACCTCAATGTATGTAAGTGATTGCTATGGTGTTGTGCTTAACAGCTGTACAGTGCGCATGCGCGTTTTAGTCATCGGAGGAGTGTAAACGCGCATCGCTATCTCTTTGTATTAGTTAAATATAATAGAGTTTAGCCCGAATATCCCTTGCAGCAAAACGCGCATGCGCGGTTTCCAAACCTATTATCTACCAAAATGGTTTTATATCTTTATGAATTTTAAGTTATTTTTTGTGATATTGCAGAAATAACGCGCAAAATCATTTCCAAATTTCTGGGTACTATCTTAATTCGATGAGCAAGCGTCCTACAAAAGCTGAGTAATCCTCATAGCTACCGCACGGGCGCGAATGTTTTTCGTCCCTGAATTCCGCTGAAAACGGAAAAAATGCTACAGCTTCCGGCCTTGAGCTTAAGTAAAGACTAAAGATAAGCACCTGAATTAGTTACACAATACCCAGTCCCGTTTGTTAAGACAATTAGCCAAAGGTCAAGTTTTTGACAAAAGCCATAAAAGTCTGTCTTGGTTATTTTTTGCAAAATAATTGGCTGAGTTTTGATGGTTTTCCAACAAAAAGCGCCGCTTGCCTGTAAGACTAAGGCAAGCGGCGCAAGTTATTAGGTTAGTTTCCCCTGAGCTATTTCATCCTAGCCATGTCACAGGGCTATTTCACCTGAGGCACCCGTACAGGATCTGCGGGCTGTGGCAGCTTCACCGGCGCGGCAGATTTCAGCTCATCCAAGGCAATGGTGATGGCCTTTTCCAGCTGAGGATCTACGCCTTTGGCTGTGTCTTTGGTCCACTGCTCAACTTCCACATCCGGGGCCACACCTTCGTTCTCGACCCGCCACTGGCCGTCGATACTGAAGAAACCGCTGCGCGGCGCCGTGATATGGCCGCCATCCATCAGGGAAGGAACGCCCCAGATGCCAACCAGGCCACCCCAGGTGCGTTTACCCACCAGCTTGCCCACTTGGTAATAGCGGAACATATAAGGGAGCATGTCGCCGCCCGAGCCGGAGACTTCGTTGATCAACATTACCTTGGGCCCCCAGATACCGCTGCCCGGGCTGGTCATGGGGTGATCGCCGGCCATCTGGTTATTGAAGTAGCCATTACGCTCGCGGCGCAGCACATCTATGATGTACTCGGCAATGTAACCGCCGTGGTTGAAGCGTTCATCTATGATCACTCCCTGGCGCTGATTCTGGGCGAAGAAGTAGCGGTTGAAATAGCTGAAGCCGTTCTCACCCGTGTCCGGAACCCAGACATAGGCCAATTTGCCGCCGGAAGCTTCATCCACCCGCTTGCGGTTATCCTCGACCCAGGCGTTACGTCTCAATGCCTGTTCGCTGGCCGTTGGCACCACAGTCACCTCAAAGGCTTTTTTGTCGCTGCCATCCGGGCTAATGCTAAGACGGGTCTGTTTACCGAGAGTCCCCTGGAAGGCCTGATAGAAGTTGGCCTTGTTATCCAGCGGCTTGCCGTTGACTGCCAGCAGATACTGGCCCGCCTTGACCTGGGGGTAGAGGGCCAGCGGCGCACTGCCTTGGTCCGCCGGATACCAGTTTTCGCCGCGATAGATGCGGCTGAAGCGGTAGCCCTTGTCGGTCGCCTCAACATCGGCGCCGAGCAGACCGGTGCGGTTGTCGGCAATTTCCGGCAGATCGCCATCATTGGTAAAGGAGTGGCCCACAGAGGTTTCGGCGCCCATGTTATCGAGCAGATAGGTCATGTCGGCGCCGTGGCGCACATGGGCGACCAGTGGCTGGAACTCCTTGTATACCGCGTCCCAATCGGCGCCGTGCAGATTACTGACATAGAAGTAATCGCGCTGGAAACGCCAGGCTTCGCGGAAGATTTGCTGCCATTCGGCCTTGGGATCGATACGAGCCGTCAGCTTGACGTTAAGCGTCTTGGCATCGTCCCCCATGGGCGCGGCGCCGGCAAATTGCTGCCAGTTGTCGCCGATTTTCACCAGCAGGCTCTCGCCGTCGTGGCTCAGATGATACTCATCGACATCACCGGCCAGGGTATCGGCCTTACGCTCCTCAGTGCTGTACTTGCGAAGCTCTGTGGTTTCATCCAAATCCTGCATATAGAACAGCTCACCTGGCTTACCGGCACTCAGGCTGTGGATTTTACCGCTCTCACCCAGAGGCAGCACCCGCTGCGCTATACCGTTGAGATCGATTCGCACCGCAGGTGGTGCATCTGAGCCTTTGGACTCCTCTTCAGTACCGCTGCCCTCTTCCTCGTCGCTTCTTGGCAGCATGGGCGCCTCGGTGCGAGTATTGAGCAGCATGGTATAAAGGCCGTAAGTCGGGGTGAAGGCAACAGAGGTCATATCCAACCAGGCGGCGTGAGGGCCGTAGTCGGTACTGGCGGCAAAATAAAGTTTGTCGCCGGCGCTGTCCCACACTGGGTAACGCACATCGGCCATGCCCTGGGTAATTCTGTTACTCTGATTATTGCGGGTATCGAACAGGTAGAGACTGCGGAAGAAGCTGTCATCCTGCTTGCTGTAAGCCAGATAACGGCTGTCAGGCGACCAGCTGGGGGCCATTTCCCAGTCGGGGTTCACTACCGGCTGGCTGTCGATAACCTGCGCCTTGCCCTTGGACAAGTCTGCCAGCCAGAGTTGCTGGCGCTGATCGCTGAACACCAGCTGTTTATCATCGGGCGACCAGATAAGCCCGCTATAGAAGCCCTTTTCGGCCAGTTTGATCTCTTGCTGCGGCTTGCCGAGTTGATCGGCTATCACCAGTCGATATTCGCCGCTCTTGTCGGAGAACCAGGCCAACTGTTTGCCGCCGTTGGACCAGGCGGCGCCTACTTCGCGGCTGTCTGAGCTTTCAGTAAGATTACGGGCATCGCCGTGCTCCACGGGCACAGTAAATACATCGCCGCGGGCCACAAACAAGGCGCGCTTACCGGTAGGCGAAATGGCCGCCGACTCTATCTGCTTTTCGACCTCTTCAAAGCGTGGCCGCACCCAGGGGAAATCGGCATGCAGGCTGATGGCCAGTGCTTCGCTCTTGTCGTTGGAATTGGTATTAGCCAGCGACTTTTTCACCAGCTCACCGCGGTATTCGTATACCAGAGTGTCGTTATCCAGGGTAAAGCCTTTGACATCGGCATCCTGGTAATGGGTCACCTGCTCCGGCTCGCCGCCCTTGACCGCGACCCGAAAGATATTGGTGACCTGGGAGCGGTTGGAGAGGAAATAGATATAGTCGCCGTGCCACTGGGGCTCGAGATCCTGAGTGTTGTCCCAGGGCAGATCTTTTTCCTCCAGGCTATCGAGCGAAATTAACCTGAGCGGCTGATTCTGGCCGCCGCGGTAGTTACGCCAGCCAGGGTCCCAAAGACCGGCGCGGCGGTAAACCAGCTGCTTGCCATCGGCAGAGAAACTGCCGTCAAAGGCGCGGTTCATGGGTAAAGGCTTGGGATTGCCGCCCTCGATGGACAGGGTAAACAGCTGCTGCCAGCCTCTCGGGGCATTGGCCCTGCCGGAGCGCAGCAATACCGACTTGCTGTCCGGGCTCCAGCCCACCAGCTGATCCACATCCGGGTGGAAGGTCAGGCGTTTGGGCTCGCCACCGGCAATCGGCAGCAGGTAGATATCCTGATTGCCCTCATAGTCGCCGGTAAAGGCCACCCACTTGCCGTCGGGCGACAGCTTGGGTTGCATCTCCTGCCCCTGGAAACTGGTGAGGCGCACCGCCTCGCCGCCCTTGAGCGACACTTTCCAGATATCCTTGGCGTAGGAAAACACCAGAGTATCACCGCGAAGATCCGGCTCCCGCAGGAGTTTGGCCTCGGCAGCCAGCAAATTGGGGCTGCCTAGCGCAAGGGCCGTCAGCCAAAAGAGTTTATTGAGCTTCATTCCTGTTCCTTGTATTTGAATACCAGCAAACCTGTGGGGATCCCCCGCCAAAACCGCAACTTAACCAGCGCCATAGCAGAGCTACCCCTGTAACATAACCAGTGGTAAAAAAATACGCAAAAAAGGTTTTGTTTCAACTCATTGCAATACGCCATTCCGGGCAATTGAGACAAAAACCCCCGACCTTAAGCAGACCTTAATCTGAGCCGGCCAGAATAATGCCTATCCACCAGCCGGGCCATGAATTCAACGCCCACTTTTTCAGGCTTTTTATTTCGCAGATCTCAGCTGCGACTCTGTCTCAACTCGCACTATGTCACAGGAATCACAATGCCCATTGCAAGCCACCCGCTGAGTTTTCAACACTGGTTCAAACATCATCTGCTGTTGCCGTTATCGGTAGGGCTTGGCGTGCTTATCTTGCTGCACATCACTAATGCCGACCTGCTGCTGGCACAGTGGATGTTGGCATTTGAGGGCACCGACACAGCCTGGCCCTGGCGCCATGCCTTTGTTGCAGACAAACTGCTGCACACAGGAGGACGGGATCTGGTGGTGCTGGCGGCAGTTGTGTTGCTGTCGACCCTGGTTTTAAGCAGTTTCAAAGCCTCAATGAAGCGCTGGCGCCGGCCCTTGCTGATGCTGTTTATAAGCGCCCTGGCAACCGTGCTTTTGGTGCGTATCGGCAAGAGCATGACCAATGTTGCCTGCCCCTGGGATCTCAGTTTATTTGGTGGCCAGCAGCCTTATCTGCCCTTCCCCATGAGCCTGAGCGTTGACACTGAATTGGGCCAGTGTTTCCCCGGCGGCCACTCCAGCGGCGCCTTTGCCTGGGTGGGACTTTATTATCTGGCGTTGGTCTTGAAGCCGAAATGGCGCTTTAAGTTACTCGGCGCGGTATTGCTGATAGGCGCCGTGTTCAGTCTGTGTCAGGAGTTTCGCGGCGCCCACTTTTTATCCCACGATATCGCCAGCGCCCTTATCGGTTGGACCATGGCGACCTTGAGCTACGGCCTGGCTTATCGCCCTTGGCGAGCGGCCGGATACGCCGGGGTTCTGGCGCAAGCACAGACACTGACGCAGACACAGACAGAAGTCACCCGCTAAAATACAGGGCCTGATCTATCGCCGATAAATCAGGCCCTGTTTCCAAAGGCTATTTCACTGAGCTTTTAAATTACGCCTTCTTCACCAGGCTGGAGATCAAGGCCCTGAGCGCCGCCGGTTTAATCATCTTGGCCATATAGTGGTAACCGCGGCGCTCGACATCCTCCACCAGATCCTTACGGGTATTGGCGGTGATCAAAATGCCGGGCAGATGTTGCCCATACAGCGCCCTGAGCTCATCCATGGCATCGACGCCGTTTTGGCCCTTATCCAGATGATAATCCGCCAGCATGATATCCGGCGCCACCCCTTTGAGTCCCAGCTTGATCCTGGCATCACTCAGATCCCGGGCGCAGATCACCTCGCACTGCCAGCGGCTCAACAGGCTTTCGAGCCCGGCGAGGATAGCCTCTTCGTTGTCGATACACAGCACCTTGACCCCGGCGAGCGGCTGCAACACAGAAGAGATGGCCTTGGGTTGCGGCACGCTGACAGTGGCCCCAAGCGGCACCCGAATGGCAAATACAGAGCCCTTGCCCTGTACCGAAGATACACGGATATCATGCTCCAGCACCTTGCTTATTCTGTCGGCTATCGCCAGCCCAAGCCCCAGGCCGTTGACGCTGTTGGAATGGGGGTTATCCAGGCGCTTGAACTCGTGAAATATCTCCCTAAGCTGCCCGGCTTCAATGCCGCAGCCGGTATCCAGCACCTGCACCTCAAGCTCACTGCCGCGGCGACGACAGCCCATCAGCACCCGCCCGCCCTTGGCATAGCGATAGGCGTTGGTGAGAAAGTTCTGCAGCACCCGCCGCAGCAGTGAAGGGTCTGAATTGACCGTCAGGCTGCAGGGCATCATGGCAAAGCGGATCTGGCAGTCTTTGGCCATGGCCTCAAACTCCACCGCCAGGGCGTTGAGCACTTCGGAGATGGCAAAGTCGCGCCGTTTTACCTCCACCATGCCGGAATCCAGCTTGGAGATATCCAAAAGATCGGTCAGCAGTTCACCGGCGGTTTTCAGTGAGCTGTTGACATGGGAGAGGGTCAGTCGCCCTTCCCTGTCCAGCCCGGGATACTGACTCAAAGAGGCGGTAAACAGCCTGGCCGCATTGAGCGGCTGCATTAAGTCATGCCCCACCGCCGCCAGAAAACGGCTCTTGGAAGCGTTGGCCATCTCCTCCTGGGCCTTGGCTTCGAGCAGCTTGCTGTTGAGCAGCGCCAGCTCATAGGTGCGCTCCTTGACTCTGGCCTCCAGGGTTTCGTTGACCTGCTCCAGCGCCTGTTGCTGCTCACGATATTGGGTAATGTCGGTAAAGGTCATCACAAAACCGCCGTCCGGCATGGGATTGCCTTGAATCTTGATCACCTTGCCATCGCGCCTGCGCCGCTCTGAGCTGTGGGCGGTGCCGTTACGCATATGCTGTACCCGGCGCTCGACATGCTCATTCACATCCCCCGGGCCGCAGTAGCCGCGGGAGGCATTGAAACGTATCACCTCGCTGATGGGCATTCCCGGTTGCAGGAAATCCTCCGGATAGTCGTAAAGCTCTACATAGCGGTAGTTCCAGGCCACCAGGTTGAGATCTTTGTCCACCACGCTCATACCCTCGTAGGCGTGTTCTATGGCGGCGCGCAGCATGTCCTGACTGAGAATAATCTTCGATGAGGCCTCATCCACCAGGCTGAAGACTTCATCGAGGGCCAGATCCCGCCCCTGCAACACTGAGTCCATCACCAAAGAGGCGCTGGAAGCCCCCAGCACCCCGGCCAGCATGTGCTCGGTATGGGCAATAAGCTCGGGTGATGCGGTCTTGTGCCAGCTGTCGCTGCGCACCGCATCGGCAGAAAAGCGCGAGAAACTCTCATAGGCCCGGGTCGGGCTGACAAAGCGGCTAGCCAGGATAAGCAAGTCCTGCTGACTGATGGGGCCTGTCTTGCGATTGCCTGTGTTTTTGAGTTCACCCGGGGTGACAAAGGCGCTGGCCTGAATACGCTCCACCAAGCCGGCGCGCAGCCAGATAGAGCCGCCGATATAGCCAATCAGGTTGGCGCCGAGTGCCAACAGGGTATCGTTGACATTGGGCTTAAGCGCCTTTAACAGTTCAAATTGACCTGCCAGCACGCCTTCCCAGGCGCCCGAGCCCTTGAGCAGCAAAAAGCCCCATAGACCAAAGCCCGCCGCCATGCCGAGAAACACCCCGGCGCGATTGCCATGTTTCCAGTAGAGCCCGCCCACCAAGGCCGGTGCCAACTGGGCAAAGGCGCCGAAAGACAGCATGCCCAGGTTGGACAGGGAATCACTGCTCTCAAAGCTCAGGTAACTGAAATACCCGAAAGCCAGGATCAGCGCGATGGAGAGACGTCTGGCATAGAGCAGTTGCTGGGAAAACTGGCTGAAGTTCTTGCGACGGATCTGCCCGGTACGCAAGAGTACCGGCACCAGCCACTCGTTGCTTATCATCACACTGATGGTCACCACAGCCACTATCACCATACCGGTGGCGGCCGAGAGGGTTCCCAGCAGCGCCACTATCGCCAGCCAAGGTGCGTCCAGCGCCAGCGGCAGATTGATCACATAGGTATCGGCAGAGACACTGTCGCCGAGCAGCACCTTGCCCGCCAGTGCCAGCGGCCCGACAAACAAGCCGAACAGGCCGATATAGAGAGGGAACAACCAGCGCGCCTTGGACAGTGTCTGCTCGCCTTCTGCCTCGACCACCATTACGTGGAACTGGCGCGGCATACAGAGAAAAGCCGCCATGCCGACTATCAGCTCGGGCATCAGCGCTTCGAGCCTTAGATTGGGATTGACTATTACGCCCTTGGCGCTGGCCTGGCTCCAGAGGTCGCCAAAGCCGCCGAATACCCCGAAGACCACTATGCCGCCCACCAACACAAAGGCGGCCAGTTTCACCAAGGATTCAAAGGCGATAGCCAGCATCATCCCCGGGTTATGCTCGGTGGCATCCAGTTTGCGGGTGCCGAAGAGGATGGCAAAGATGGCCAGCAGCACGGCGATGATAAGCGCGACTTTGGCGCCATCGAGCGGATCATCCGGGCTTTGGAACAGGCTTAGGCTGAATACCATGGCTTTCAGCTGCAGCGCGATATAGGGCATGATGCCGAACAGGGCAATGAGAGTGATGATCACCGCCAGCGGCTGCGACTTGCCGTAGCGGGCGGCGATAAAGTCGGCCACCGAGGTGATATTTTGCGCCTTGGACACCACCACCATTTTGCGCAGCATGCCAAAGCCCAGGGTAAAAATGATGATGGGGCCGATAAAGATATGCAGATAGGACCAAAAGTCATTGGCCGACTGGCCAACCGTGCCGAGAAAACTCCAGGAAGAGCAATACACCGCCAGGCTGAGGGCGTAGATCCATTTCTGCAACCTGCGGGTGACACCACTGAACCAACGCTCCGCGCCCCAGGCAAGCAGAAACAGCAAACAAACATAACAGACGGCGATCACCGCCACAAAAAGGGTCAGATTCATAGGGTTCTCTTTATTGTCGCCGTATCCGTCGGCGACTGTTGTTATCCCGGCTAGATTACACCAGCCAATGGCTTTGATGAACCGCTGCCTTGGCCTGCGTTCATGTTCCCTTACTTTGCAGAGGCAGAAACCCGGCGTTTTCAGGCGGCTTTCAATGCTAAAAAACGGCGCCGGCTCAAGCACTTCAAGCTGTTCGTTTTAAACGCAATAACCGGTTAATAAATAACATTTTTTCAGAACTAGACCAATGTCTAATAGAGACGGCACCGGCAAGCATCCCATACTTTGGCTCACGCATGACAAAAACAAAGGGAAGCCAAATGAGCACTCAGTCTCTTTATAAAGTGCCCGCAGCAATTGCGGCCAATGCACTGGTAAATGATGAAAAATATAAGAAAATGTACCAGGAGTCCGTGGTTAACCCCGAAGGTTTCTGGCGTGAACATGGAAAACGTATCGACTGGATCAAGCCCTATACCAAGGTCAAGAAAACCTCATTTGACGATCACAACCTGTCCATCAACTGGTTCTACGACGGCACACTGAACGCCTCGGCCAACTGCCTCGACCGCCATCTGGAAAAACTCGGCGACCAAACCGCCATCATCTGGGAAGGCGATGATGCCAAAGATCAACGCACCCTGAGCTACAGCCAGCTGCACACAGAAGTGTGCAAATTTGCCAACGCCCTCAAGAGCCAGGGCGTGCGCCGCGGTGACGTGGTCACCATGTATATGCCCATGGTGCCGGAAGCCGCCATCGCCATGCTGGCCTGCGCCCGCATCGGCGCCGTGCATTCCGTGGTATTCGGTGGTTTTTCCCCGGATTCCATCGCTTCACGTATCATAGATGGCCGCTCCAAGGTAATTTTGACCGCAGACGAAGGTCTGCGTGGTGGCCGGGCCATCCCACTCAAGCGCAATATCGACGAGGCGCTGGCCCATCCGGATGTCACCACGGTTGAGAAGGTGATAGTGCTCAAACGCACCGGCAATGATATCAACTGGGTCGATGGTCGTGATGTCTGGTGGGAATCGCTGACCGAAACCGCTTCCGAGCATTGCGAAGTGGAAGAGATGGGCGCCGAGGATCCCTTGTTCCTGCTCTACACCTCAGGCTCTACCGGTAACCCCAAGGGTGTACTGCACACCACGGGCGGCTACATGGTGTACGCCTCCATGACCCACGAATATGTGTTCGACTACAAGCAGGGCGAAGTCTACTGGTGCACCGCAGATGTGGGCTGGATCACCGGCCACAGCTATATGATTTACGGCCCGCTGGCCAATGGCGCCACAGTGCTTATTCACGAAGGTGTGCCCAACTACCCAAGCCCTGCCCGCCTGGGCGAGATGATTGACCGCCATCAGGTCAACATACTCTACACGGCCCCCACGCTTATCCGCGCCCTGATGGCCGAAGGCAAGGAGCAGTTTGACCAGTTTGACGGCAGCTCGCTGCGGATCATGGGCTCTGTGGGCGAACCCATCAACCCTGAGGCCTGGCGCTGGTATCACGAGGTCATAGGTCATGAGCATTGCCCGATTGTCGATACCTGGTGGCAAACCGAAACCGGCGGCATTCTTATCAGTCCGCTGCCCGGTGCCACGGATACCAAGCCAGGCTCGGCCACCCGTCCCTTCTTCGGGGTGCAACCTGCGCTGGTAGACAACATGGGCAATATTCTGGAAGGCGCTACCGAGGGCAACCTGGTGATGCTGGATTCCTGGCCGGGACAGATGCGCACGGTTTACGGTGATCATGAACGCTTTGCCCTGACCTACTTCAAAACCTTCCGCGGCATGTATTTCACCGGTGACGGTGCCCGCCGTGACGAAGACGGCTACTACTGGATCACAGGTCGGGTCGATGACGTGATTAACGTCTCCGGTCATCGTCTGGGTACCGCCGAGATTGAAAGCGCACTGGTGGCGCACGATCTGGTGGCCGAGGCTGCGGTTGTGGGTTACCCCCATGACATCAAGGGCCAGGGGATCTACGCCTATGTCACGCTGACCAAGGGCATAGAAGCCACCGAAGAGCTGAGACAACAGCTGAGACAATGGGTGCGCAAAGAGATTGGCGCCCTGGCGACCCCTGATCTTATCCAGTTTGCCGGTGGTCTGCCCAAGACCCGCTCCGGCAAGATCATGCGCCGCTTCCTGCGCAAGATTGCCGCCAACGAGATAACCAACCTTGGAGATGCATCAACTCTGGCCGACCCAGCCGTGATTGATACTCTGATTGAGTCGCGACTCAACCGTACAGAGTAAAAGCTTACTTCCTCCTATTGCCCCTCCTGGAGGGGCATTTTTTTACTTTCAGCTTGCCCCAGAATCGGCTTAAACGGGTTACCGACGTAAGCCGCTCATACATTTCAGGTACCTCTCCAGTTGACCCCGAAGCATTAACATGTGAAGAATGACTTCTCAAATGTTATCAATGGCATGAATAGCGAATTAGTGTTTGGCAAGCTCAGCGCAACGATAACCAACATAATGGGCCATTGCCTGCTTCTGGCGTTGATGAACCTCTATGACCGGAATTTGCAATGAAGGGGAACCATGTCATTCATTACAGCCCCTAAACCTTTGAGGCAGATTTCACAATTGCCTGATATTTAGGGCCAGAGTAAAAAAGCAAGCCACCCTGAGGTGGCTTGGCTAAGAGTATAAATAGGGAGTCACAAGTAGGGAGTCACAGCTCCCGGTCGCAACAAGGGTTAGAGCACGTATTTGGCCGAGAAGGTGACCCGGTTAAGCTCACCATCTGTGCCATTTTCCCGTTCGTTCTTGGCATACATATACTCTACCCCAAAGGTCAGTGCCTTCACCGGCGAGTAAAGCAGATTGATATAACCTGAATAGGATTCCTTATTGGCGCTGCCTCCGGTCAGAGACACATCGTTATCGGCGCTGAAAGCAGACAAGGTAAAGCTTGAGCGCCACTGCTCGTTCCACCAATGACGATAAGACACAAAGCCTGAGTAGGATTCTATCGCCTGCAGGTCGTTGTTGTTGTCCAGTACCGCGCCATTGGCAAAGTTCAGCGCCACATAGCGGCCCAGGCCTTCGCCATAGGTGGCGGTGAAACGGATATCATCACGGCCCACAGGAATGATCCCGGCCACGCTGGCGCCATAGCCGAGCTCAGTGCTGTCTATATCCTGATTGGCGATACGGGTCTCAAGCTCGAGCTGCCTCAGCATCCCCATCACAGAGAAACTGGCGCCGCCAGAGGTCTTGAAGTTATAACGGGCGATAAGATCCGGCATCACCCCATTGCCACTGGTGATCCGGCTGCCACCGCCATAGGGAGTAATGGTAGTTTCCGGGTTTTCAATGGCGATTTGAAAGCCACCATTGCTGTATCTCAGCTGCGCCTGACGGGCAAAGGGAGTCCCTTCGGTGGCACCCACAAAATCAAGGTTTTCTGGCAGTGCCCCCGGGTTCATAAAGGTGGTCCAGGTCTGGCCTATGGTCCAGTTGTCATAGCTGATAAAGGCGTGACGAATGCGCGGTGAATAGCTGTTGGATACCCGCTCATCACCATCGGTATGAGTCATGAAGTCCAGCTCAATAAAGCCGGTGAGAGTGTGGCCGTCGAGATCTGTTACCGTCTTGAAGTTAAAACGGGTTTCCCGCGCCTGGAAGTCGGTCACCTGATTGCCGTTGCCATCTACCCCATAGATGGCGCCGGGCACATAGAACTGGCGTGAGACGTTGTTGGAGTCGGGCGCGCCATTACTGTAATCGCTGAACATGATATCGGCCTTGAGATAGCCGCCAAACTGCACGTCAGTCTTTTCCAATACCGATGCCTGAGCCGTCCCCAAACCACCCAGAGCCAGAAGGGTTGCAGCGCATACCCCGGTGAGTCTTGCTTGTTTCATCTTGGATTGTCTCCTTGTTGTTATGCCAACCCATCCGGCAAAAAACACAACTGCCAAGACAGATTGAGAAAGCAAGAAGCACTATCCGATGTTTAACAGAATTGAAACATTGGCAATAGGTCTATGAGACAAAAGTAGAAAAGTATTGGCTAAATTAGCTTGGATATTGCGAATCGACTGAAGCTGGATATTGGCGAGCTTGGCGTTTTCAAGCGGAGTTCTGGATGGTGGGTCGTGAAGGATTCGAACCTTCGACCAATTGGTTAAAAGCCAACTGCTCTACCGACTGAGCTAACGACCCATACAGATTGAGCATTCAGTGGTGGGTCGTGAAGGATTCGAACCTTCGACCAATTGGTTAAAAGCCAACTGCTCTACCGACTGAGCTAACGACCCACTGAATGTTTTGGTCTATCTTTCCTGATGGTGGGTCGTGAAGGATTCGAACCTTCGACCAATTGGTTAAAAGCCAACTGCTCTACCGACTGAGCTAACGACCCGCAGGAAGATCTACCTTTTGCAGCACGCTGAGAAATGGTGGGTCGTGAAGGATTCGAACCTTCGACCAATTGGTTAAAAGCCAACTGCTCTACCGACTGAGCTAACGACCCATCTGGGTGTCACCTATTCTCAGGCAAATGGTGGGTCGTGAAGGATTCGAACCTTCGACCAATTGGTTAAAAGCCAACTGCTCTACCGACTGAGCTAACGACCCACGGATATACTGCCAGATTGTTTGATTTGGATTGCGATGGTGGGTCGTGAAGGATTCGAACCTTCGACCAATTGGTTAAAAGCCAACTGCTCTACCGACTGAGCTAACGACCCGACATTGACTGCCGAGGCAGACCGCAATAAATCAGTGGTGGGTCGTGAAGGATTCGAACCTTCGACCAATTGGTTAAAAGCCAACTGCTCTACCGACTGAGCTAACGACCCACTAAAAGGTTTACGAAACATGAAGTTGGTGGGTCGTGAAGGATTCGAACCTTCGACCAATTGGTTAAAAGCCAACTGCTCTACCGACTGAGCTAACGACCCATTCAAGTTTCGCCTCAGCAGGCCATGCCGTGCTGAGGGCGCCTATAATACCGCTTTGTGATTCTCATGCAAGTGTAAATTCCCGATTTTTTGTTGTTTGCATGAAAAACAAACTGGGCGGATGTTTTTTAGTTAAATCATGGTTTAATTGCCGCCAATTGCTGCTGTGCAATCCTTGCTGCAGCGCTGTTTGCGTACTGTTTCACCACTTGCTGATAGTAGTTCTTTGCTGCCGTTTTATCGCCTGTTTTTTCGGCAATCAGCCCAAGTTTAACCAGACTGTCGGCCCGCTTACCCGATTCTTTGAAGTTATCGACCACATTGGCAAAAGCGGTTTTGGCTTCGGCAAATTCATTCTTATTATAGAGCAGTTGCCCGAGCCAATAGTTGGCGTTATCGGCGAAGCCCGAATTGGGGTACTGCTTGATAAAGTCACGAAATGCCGGAATTGCTGCGTCGTACTGGCGCTCTTTCAGTACCAGATCGACCGCCCTTTGATAGCTGTCGGTCTCGGACAAAGACGAACTGGCCACCACATTGGATGGGGTTTGGCTGACGGCGGGCGCCGCAGGCTTGCTTTGCAGGTTGGCGATTTCGTCATAGAGCTGGCGCTGACGCTGCAACATCTGGTTTATCTGATAGTTCTGTTGTTCGGTCAGGCCTCTGAGTTCCAGCACCTCCTGCTGCAGAGTATCCATTCTGCGCATGGTCTCAAACTCGGCTTGCTGACGAGCCTTGATGATCCGCTCAAGGCGGGCGATGCGATCCTCACTGGAACCGCCGCCAATGTCTTCAACGGGCGCTGGGGCCGCATAAGCGACCCCAGTTCCCAGAAGCATGGCCGTGATGATAACGGCTTTCTTCATTCTTCAATGTCCCTCTAATGCCGGGATCAGTACACCAGCACAGCGCGACGGTTCTTGGCAAAACCTTCGTCTGTGTGGCTCATATCCAGAGGCTTCTCTTCACCATAGCTGACAATGCTCATCTGGCTTGGCAGTACCCCCATACCCTGCAGGTACTTGGCTACAGCCTTGGCGCGGCGCTCACCCAGAGCTATGTTGTACTCCGGAGTACCACGCTCGTCGGCGTGGCCTTCGATCAACACGCGTACGTTAGGATGTTCAACCAGATAAGTACCGTGGGCTTCCAGAATTTCAGCAAATTCTGTCTGCACTTCACTGCGGTCAAAATCAAAGTAGATGATGTGTTCTTTACGCAGTTCCTGGAACTTGAGGCGCTGCTGCTCTTCCGGGCTCAAAACCGGATTGGCGCCACCGATTTCCACGCCGCCGGCACCGTTGCCGTACTCGCTACCGGAAGTTGTCGAACCGCTGGCGTCCGTTTCTGATTCTGAAGTTGAGCTACAGGCACCCAGAGCCAGTAATGGCGCAGCGATTACGATTGCCTTAAACAACTTGTTGAGATCCATCATGTTATCCTTCTGAAATATAAGTTATAGAAACGGTGACCAAGCGGGTGATTTCACCTCGCCCTGCCCCACTGGCAACCGCGCCTTGAAACGGCCATCAACAGATACCGCTGCCAGCACCTGCTTGCCGTTATAGGTGGTGCCATAAATCACCATGGTGCCGTTAGGGGCAACGCTGGGTGATTCATCGAGCCGGGTTGAGGTCAACACCTGCATAAAACGCGTCTGCAGATCCATACGGGCAATATTGTATTTGCCGTTGGTTCTGTTGACGAAAATCATACTGCGGCCATCAGGGGTCACAGTCCCCCCCAGGTTCCACTCGCCTTCGAATGTCAGGCGGGTCACCTTGCCTGAGGCCAACTCTACCTGATATAGCTGGGGCCTGCCACCCCGCTCGGAGGTGAACAGCAGCGACTTGCCATCGGGGAACCAAGTAGCTTCGGTATCAATGGCATAGTGATTGGTGATCCGCTTGAGCGCGCCCGTGGCTATCTCTACTACGTAGACCTCAGGTTGACCGTCACGGGACAGAGTCACCGCCAGCTTGCTGCCATCGGGCGAGAAGCTTGGCGAGCCGTTGATACCGGGGAAGCTGGTAACCTTGGTACGGCTTTGGCTATAGATATCCTGGACAAATACTTCGGCCTTTTTGTTTTCGAAACTGACGTAGGCCAGCTTGCGCCCGTCCGGAGACCAGGCAGGAGACATCAAAGGCTCAGGCGAGCGCAGCAGCATTTGTTCATTGTAGCCGTCGTAGTCGGCAATCATCAGGCGGTAGGGATTCTTCTCCTGGTGATTAACCACCACATAGGCGATACGAGTCAAAAAGGCGCCGCGGATCCCGGTCAGCTTCTCGTAGACTATGTCGCTGATCCTGTGACCATACTGGCGGAACTGTGCTTCGCTGATAACGGTTTCACGGCTATCCAGCAGCAGCTCGCTGCGGGACTGAGGGCCACCGGACTGCATCTGCGCCTTCACCAAGTCCACCAAATCAAAGCTCACCAGATACTTACCGGCGCCATAGGGTTTCACATAACCCATCACCACGGCTTCGGCAGAGACATTTTTCCAGGCGGCGGCATTGAACTCGTCCATCTTGCTGATGGCGCGCTGACCCAATGACAATTCATCCAGTGGCTTGAAGGTACCGCTGCGGGTCAAATCGGACATCACCACATCCGAAATCGACTCTGGGGCCGGCCCGGCGCCCTGCCAGACAAATGGCACCACGGCGATGGGACGCGCGGCGTCCACCCCTTCGGTGATCACTATATCCAGTGCCGCCTTTGCCGGTAGCACCAGCACAGCCAGCAAACAGATAAGACTCTTGGCAATTCGTTTCATGGGGCTCCCTTAGTTGAATTCCGGTCTGACTTGTAAATTAATCTCTTTCATCAGCTGATACACATCAGGCTCCTGGGAAACCGGCAAACGCCCGGCCTTGTTGATGGCGGCCTTGGCGGCGCGACATACCACAGGATCCCCTTCGATGATCTGGCTGTTGGTGACAAAGCCGTCTTTGGCCAGACGCACCTTGACCTTACAGACTTTACCCCGCATAGACTCATCCACCACCAGATTGCGCTGAATAGTGGCGGTGATCATCGCCCGGTAACGGTCGACTTCACTCATGACCTGACGATTACGGGTAGCAGACAAGGCGGCTTGCTCGGCGGCCAGCGCATCGGCCAACTCCTGCTCCTGGCGGCGACGGGCCTCTTCCTCGGCCTTGCGTTTACGCTCGGCTTCCTCTTTGGCCTTACGCTCAGCTTCTTTGCGTTTTCGCTCCTCTTCCGCTTTTTTAGCGGCGGCTTCCTCGGCCTTGCGTTTCTGCTCTGCCTTGAGAGCCGCCTCTTCGGCTTCCTTACGCTGTTGCTCCTTGGCCTTACGCTCGGCCTCGGCTTTCTGGGCCTTTTCTTTCTCCTGCTGCTCTTTCAGCTTGGCAGCCTTGGCAGCATCGGCAGCCTTCTGGGTCTCCAGCTCTTTTTGCTTGCGCTCGACCTCCAGCTTGCGGATCCGTTCCTGCTCCTGCTCACGGGCCTTTTTGGCTTCATTGGCCTTGCGATCCAGTTCCTGCTGCCGCTCGCGCTCACGGCGCTCGGCGGCGGCCTTGTCCTGTTTCAGCTTCTGGACATAGTCATCCACTTTCTGCTGATCGACCACCACTGCCTGCACAGGCGCAGACGGAGCCTGTGGTGTCGGCAATTTGGGTTTGTCCTGAAAGTCCACGCCCATGGCCAGAATTGCAATAACCCCGATATGCAGCACAGCTGAGATGATAAAGGGGACAGTAAAATCAGATTTCCCAGCCACTTACTTCTCCTCTGGCGAATCTGTCATCAAACCGACAGAAGGCACGCCGGCATTTTGCAGCGACACCATCAGTTGGATTACCCGCTCGTAGGGAATGGCGCGATCGCCCTTGACCACCACGGGGCGATCCGGCTCCATCTTGATGATGGCGCTAACCCGGGTGCTGATCTCTTCCAGATCCAGCACCTCATTATTGGGTGAGCCACCCAAGTCGAGAAAATACTCACCCTCGGCATTGATGGAGGCCACCACAGGCGGCTTGCTGTCGGCGGGCAGCGGCTCGGCCTTACCCTGAGGCAAGTCCACTTTCACCCCTTGAGTCACAATCGGCGCCGTCACCATAAAGATGATCAGCAGCACCAACATCACGTCGATATAGGGCACCACATTGATTTCAGCGACGGGGCGACGACGCTTGCGCTGATATCCCTGCATCATACGGCTTCCTTATCGCTGTATGCCTGACGATGCAATATGCCCGAGAACTCTTCCATAAAGTTGGCGTAGGAAGACTCGACCTTTTCCACCTGAGTGGAGAATCTGTTATAGGCGATAACCGCAGGAATCGCGGCGAACAGGCCCATGGCGGTAGCGATAAGCGCTTCGGCAATACCCGGTGCCACCATGGCCAGAGTGGCATTTTCAACCGCGCCCAAGGCGATAAAGGAGTTCATGATCCCCCAAACTGTACCAAACAGGCCGATATAGGGACTGGTGGAGCCTATGGTTGCCAAGAGTGGCAGATGGGTTTCCAGCTTATCCAACTCTTTGGAGAGGGAGATCCGCATGGCGCGATAGCTGCCATCCATAATGGCTTCTGGCACCCGGCCGTTCAGTTTCGACAGGCGGGCGTATTCCTTAAAGCCGGATACGAACATGGACTCAAGCCCTGAGTTACTTTCCTGGCGCGCCGACAGCTCCTGGTACAAACGATTGAGATCCACACCGGACCAAAACTTCTCTTCGAAGCGTTCGGCATTTTGCCTGGCCGCTTTCAGGAGTTTGCGCCTCTGGATTATCACAGCCCAGGACGCGATAGACAGAGACAATAAGGTGAGCATCACCAGTTTTACCAACAGACTGGCCTGCATGAACAATCCAATAAACGAAATCTCAGCTTCCACCTTTTTTAAACTCCTGCAATATGTGTTGGGGAATGGCCAATGGCCGCATGCGCTCGAGCGAAATACAGGCAACCAGAATACTGGCTGCGCAATAACACTCACCCTCGGCATCTACCAGGCGCTGTTCAAACACCAAAGATGCCCGCTTCACTTCTGAGACACGGGTTTCCACCCAAAGGTTCTGCTCAAATCGCGCCGCCTTGCAGAAATCCAGCTCGGCGTGGCGTACCACAAAGGCGATATCCTGCTGCAACAGGGCGGTTTGGCTCACCGACATAGACCTGAGCCACTCACTTCGGGCTCTTTCAAAAAATTTCAAATAGTTGGAATGGTAAACCACCCCACCCGCGTCTGTGTCTTCATAATAGACAGTGATAGGCCAACGAAACATGCTTCCACTTGCTTTTAATGCGCCAAAAGTGAGGCCTACTATACCTTATCCACAATCCGCTTGTGAATGGCGGAAAAAGCAAAGGGGCCCGCAGGCCCCAGTTTATTTTTTCAAGGCTTAACTTAAGCTTAACCGTCGATTTTGCTCGGCAGGGTCAAGCCAAAGTTGTGCCACAGGAAGGTGAAGATATCCGCCGCTTCATCTATCTTCATCGCCGTGGGTTTACCGGCGCCGTGACCGGCATTGGACTCGATACGCATGATAACCGGCTGATCCCCCTGCTGCTTGGCCTGCATCATGGCGGCAAACTTGAAGCTGTGCAGCGGCACCACCCTGTCGTCATGATCGGCTGTCATCACCATGGTCGCAGGATAAGCCTGAGACTTGACGTTGTGATATGGCGAGTAAGCCAGCAACGCCGGGAACTGCTCGGCATTGTCGGCACTGCCGTATTCACTGGTCCAGGCCCAGCCTATGGTGAACTTGTGGAATCTGAGCATATCCAGTACCCCTACGGCGGGCAACACTGCGGCAAACAGATCCGGTCTTTGGGTTACGGCGGCCCCCATCAACAAACCACCGTTACTGCGGCCATAGGCGCCAAGCTTGCTCTTGTTGGTATAGCCTTGGTCCAGCAGGTATTCGGCAGCGGCAAAATAGTCGTCAAACACATTTTGCTTCTTGTCGAACATACCGGCCTGGTGCCAGCTCTCACCATATTCGGCGCCGCCACGCAGGCTGGGCACAGCATAGATGCCGCCCATATCCAACCAGGCGATATTGGCCGGGCTGAATCTTGGGGTCATGGAGATGGCAAAACCACCATAGGCGTACAGGAGTGTCGGGTTGGTGCCGTCTTTCTTCAGCCCTTTCTTGTAAGACAGCATCATGGGCACCTTGGTACCGTCCTTGCTGGTGTAGAACACCTGCTCGGATACATAATCATCCGGATTGAAGGCGATTTTAGGGCTCTGGTACAGCTCGGACTCACCTGTCTTGAAGTCAAACTTATAGGTGGTCTGCGGCTGCACATAACTGTTGAAGGTGTAATAGAAGTAGTCTTTGCTGCGCTTGCCGTATGGACCGGCAATCTTGCCTTTGCCCGGCAGAGTCACGTCCTGGCGTTTGACGCCGCCCATGGAGTAGATGGACAGCTGTCCCAGCACATCATGCAGTGAGCTCACCACCAGATGATCATTGATGATACCGACACTGGCGATAGGATCCTTTGTCTCAGGGATCACTGTCTTCCAGTCTTTTTTGGCCGGGCGGCGCAAATCTATGGCAATCACTTTGCCGTTGGGGGCATCGAGATCTGTCTTGAAATAGAACACTGACTTGTCGTTGCCGATAAAGCTGTACTCGGCTTCCAACTCGGAAATCAGCTCGACCACTTCCGCTTTTGGATCTTTGAGTGACTTATAGAAGAAGCGGTTGCGGCTGTCGGTCCCTTGAGAGATGGACAGCAGCAGATAGTCACCGTCTTCAGAAACACCGATACCAAAGCCCCAGTCCTTGTTTTGTGGCCTTTCATAAACCAGCTTGTCCTGGCTCTGATCTGTGCCCAGCTTATGGTAGTAAACCTTTTGGTTGAAGTTGACATCGGCCATCTTGTCTCCGCCGGCCGGGGCATCATAGCGGGCATAGAATACGCCTTCGTTGGCATGATCCCACACGGCAGAGGAGAACTTGATCCACTCCAGTTTGTCGCTGAGCAGTTTGCCGCTGGCAATATCCATAAACTGCCACTGTTGCCAGTCGGAGCCGGACTCGGAGACACCATAGGCCAGCACCTTGCCATCGTCACTCACTGACACGCCGGACAGGGCAACTGTGCCATTGTCAGAGAAAGCGTTGGGATCCAGCAACACCTTCTCATTCCCCTGCTTGTCTCTGACATAAAGCACTGACTGGGCCTGCAGGCCGTCGTTGCGGTAATAGAAGGTATTGTCACCCTTTTCAAAGGGGGCGGAGATTTTTTCGTAGTTCCACAGGGTGGTGATCCTGTCGACTACCGCCTGCTTGTTGGGGATAGCCGACAGATATTCCTGTCCAAAAGCTTGCTGAGCCTTGACCCAGGCTTCGGTTTCCGGAGTGCTTTCTTCCAGGTGGCGATAAGGATCGGCAACCTGAACACCGTGAATGTTTTCAACCAGCACTTCGGCGCGGGTCGCCGGATACTGGGACTTAACGGCAGCCAGCGAGCTCTGGCCATTTGGGGTATCTGTGCTCTGGCAGGCGCCGAGCGCCAGGCTCAAGCCTACAGCCAACAGCATAGGGCGAGCCAATTTTGTAGTTATTGTCATGGAAACTTCCTGTCCGACTAAATAAAGAGGCGTACAGCGGCGTTTTAGCAAAAAATGCAAACGCAGCGACTTGCAAAGTACTATACAAGCAAAAAAAACCGACACAATCGTCAAATGACAATCTGTGCAAGGATTGAACAATGACAAATGTTAATAAAACGGCAACAAGGATTAATTATATAAATTGCAGATTTATGCACCCACATTGAGTAAAGAAGCGAAACACGGGCTATAAGTGCATTTACGTGACCTGCATCACCTTTGTGACATTAGTTTTACTTATCTCATGACGTAGTTTTTCTCGCTTGTTGCTGACACATTCTGTCACTAAAATATGCCTCGTTTTCAGGAAGTATTTACCCCGGTAAATATGAAAACCAAGAACTTCAAAACTGTTGTGTAGTTTTCATGGCAGTTTTCCCTGGTTCTTATGCTTGACTTCCTTCCTTCAATTTGTTGATTGCAATGATTTAATTTTTGCGGCCCGCTTGTTTCAAGTGGGCTTTTTTTTATGTTTTAATCGCCACCTTTCCCAAAGACAACAAGGACCCGTATGTCACTGCTGCGTATATTGCTTGCTTACCTGTTACTGCTGGTCGGCGCTTTTTCAACTTATGTCTGTATTTTTGGTGCCTTCCAGAGCCTGCTGGAGCAACAACCGGCAAAATACTTTATGGTTATCTTCGGCGCCTTGCTGGCGGCTGTCAGCCTCACCCTCGCCGGTTTTCTCAACCGCCGCCGTAACTGGTGCCGCTCCAGCGGTATCGCCTTGTTGGCGGCAGCAGGTTTGGCGCTTTTGATCATAGTGTCCGATGCATCATACAGAGACACGGCCCAGTTGCCGCCAATGATCGCCTTAAACGATTATACGGTCGGTGGACCCGTGGTTATTTTGGTGCTGATACTCGGCGGCTTGCTGCTGTGGCAAGGTCTCAAGCAGGCCCGAAAGCCAGTAGAAGAACTCAGTAAAGAAACTGAGTAATCAAAGCGTTGCTCTGAACGGGACATTAGCCAAGCGCCAAAGTCAGCCGATGTAACCCCACAGGCGCTTAGAGCGTTAAGCTGTGTTACTCTCGAGTCACCTGCAATCATTGCCGTGAGCAACACAGAAGCCATGGCAAACTTTGATGTTTTATCTTGTGCCGCGCGCTCTTATACAGTGGCGCCAGCCGCAAACAGGGGTGATAGATAAATGGCTCATGAACTGGATACTCTGGATCTCAATCTGATGCGCCTACTTAAGGCGGTTGTCGACAATCGCAGTATCAAGTTGGCCGCCATGCAACTTGGGATCTCTCAGCCCAGCGCCAGCCGGGGTGTAATGCGCCTGAAGCAAACCTTCCAGGATCCCCTGTTTGTCCGAAAACCCCATGGTGTAGAGCCCTCTCCCATGGCGCTGCGCCTGGCAGAAGAGTTTGACAATATTCTGGCCCCTATCGAGAAAGTCCTGCTGGAGTTCGAAGACTTCAGCGCCGACACCTACATAGGGCAAATAGCCATAGTGACAGATCCCTACCTGATGGATGAACAGGGACAAAGATTGCTGCAAAGCTGTCACCGGGCCTTTCCCAAAGCCAGCTTCACCTTTTCCAGCTGGAACGGTTACAGCCATGATGAGATGCTCGAAAGCATACATGACTATTGTATTTTGGATCAGGAAACCGAGCTGTCCAAGGATATCTATATGCGGCCGCTGTTCACCGAGAAACGGGTGATCCTGGCACGCAAAAATCATCCGCTGCTCGGCGATGAAAATGATTGGCAGACAGTGTCCACGCTGCCGATAGTCTCCCTGCCTGCACCGGCCTCCTACAATCCGCAATGCACTGTGGAGTCAGAGTATCAGCGTATGGGTTATCAGCCCCATGTGCTGCTCAAGTCCTACAATCTTAGGGTCGCCTGCCAGATGTTGCTGGAAACCGACGCCATCATGTACGCCAGTCAAGGCACTGCCAGGTTGATGCCGGAGCTGGCCTCCTTCCCCATGCCCCAGGTCAATCGGGAGTTCAGCCACTTCGTGGTGTCCGGCGGCTTTTTGCAGACCTACCGTAATCACCCGCTGCACCGGCATCTTCACAAGGTAATGCAAGACACCTTTCGGCCATCGCAAGCGTCTGTCCAGACTGAAACAGATATTCAAAATTGAATATCTCAATTACCTACCAACCCAAAAATTGACCGGTTAACCTAGTGGCGTAAGTTTGGAATTGCTACTTAATTTTGTTGTTACTCCGTTTTTCATCACTTATCTGGCCAGATAGTTCCGGGTGTAATGCGCAATTCTCCGTTATGCATATTTTTAATTTCATGTAGAAGGTGAATTATGATCCTTGCACGCGTATTTCTATTGTTTGCGATTTCCGCCGAAGTGGCGGGTACCAGTACCATGAACCTGCTGGGACCCGAAGGCTCAATCTGGGGCTACCTGTTGATGTACCTCTTGATTGGTGTGTCCTACTTCTTTTTATCACTGGCGGCGAAGAAGATTGCCATAGGCGTGGCTTATGCAGTTTGGGAAGGTTTGGGCATAGCCCTGATCACCCTGGTATCCATGCTGCTGTTTGATTCCAGGCTCAACCCGCAGGAGCTTGCCGGACTGGCCTTGGCCATCCTGGGTATAGTGCTGGTGACTCTGGGCGAAAGCCATGAAGGTGATAAAACCAAAGTTCAGGATACCGGCTTGGGAGCAAACAGCACCGCCAGTAGCCTGTAACGGAGGCGAACATGAACCAGTTTCTGACGCTCTCCTTTGGCTATGTGGTGCTGGCCGCCTTGATTGATATTGCCGCCAATATGGCGCTCACCCGCTCCAATGGGTTCAAGCGTAAATTATGGGGCGCACTGGCAATCCTGCTGGTGCTGAGCGCTTTTACTCTGCTGGCACAGGCAGTGAAAGAGATAGACTTGGCGATCGCCTACGCCTCCTGGGGCGCCATAGGCATTTTGGGAACGGCTATCGGCGGCGCCTTGCTGTTCAAACAAAGACTCAAGCCCATAGGCTGGGTCGGCATAGCCGTGGTTATCGCCGCGGTTATCACCATGAAAACCGCCTAAGAGCAGAAGGAATAAGTAAGGTCGAAATAAGCAAAAAGGCGCCCGAGGGCGCCTTTATTATGCTCACTCTTTTATTAAAAACAATAAAGAGTTGTGCTCACTAAAGGGACTTATTTGGTACCGAAGATCTTGTCACCGGCATCACCCAGACCAGGCAGGATATAGCCCTTATCGTTCAGGCACTTATCGACAGACGCCGTGTAGAGTTCAATATCAGGATGCGCCTCTTCCAGTGCCTTGACGCCTTCAGGAGCCGCGACCAATACCAGCGCCTTGATATGCTTACAACCACGCTTTTTCAGCAAGTCTATGGTGCAAATCATGGAGCCGCCGGTAGCCAGCATAGGGTCAACTACCAGTGCCAAGCGCTCTTCCATATCACTGGCGAGCTTCTCAAAATAAGGCACAGGCTCCAGGGTTTCTTCGTCACGGTAAACACCAACGACAGAAATGCGGGCACTGGGAATATTCTCCAGCACGCCATCCATCATGCCAAGACCGGCACGCAGAATAGGCACTACAGTCACCTTCTTGCCTTTAATCTGCTCCACTTCAACGGGACCGTTCCAGCCCTCAATGGTCACAGTTTCGGTTTCCAAACCTGCGGTTGCCTCGTAGGTTAACAGGCTGCCAACCTCGGCGGCGAGCTCACG
This sequence comes from Shewanella sp. VK101, assembly GCF_056497865.1. Classification (NCBI taxonomy): domain Bacteria; kingdom Pseudomonadati; phylum Pseudomonadota; class Gammaproteobacteria; order Alteromonadales; family Shewanellaceae; genus Shewanella; species Shewanella sp. VK101. The sequence goes on along the minus strand of NZ_CM151402.1, from coordinate 1,989,034 downwards.
AAAACGCTTGGTGCTGATCTCAGCTTCGCGCATCAAACCGATTTTGTGGCGTACCAGCGGGTGTTTAACCTCGACAACTTTCATTCTTTTTCTCCTGATCTTGCGGGCGGGACGAGCAATCAGACTGGCGGCTCCCAGCGTGCAGAGCACAAACCAGCCGGATTTGGGCAAATTCCTGAGATTTTAGTTGATTTGTTCCGGCGGTAAAACAGAAAGTTTTATAAATCTGGTAAATCGTGACTTATATCCCTATGAATAAAGTGCAATCTTGGCTTTCGACCCCCCCGGCAAACTGCTAGAATAGCGCCGCATAAAATCCATAACGATGTACCCGAGAGGATCAAGTGAGTACCCCTACCCCACTGAGCTATAAAGACGCCGGTGTCGATATCGATGCAGGCAACGCACTCGTCAATAACATCAAGTCCGTAGTCAAACGCACTCACCGTCCTGAAGTCATGGGCAACCTGGGTGGTTTTGGCGCCCTGTGTGAACTGCCAACCAAATACAAGCACCCTGTGCTGGTTTCCGGTACCGATGGCGTGGGCACCAAGCTGCGCCTGGCCATTGACTTCAAAAAGCATGACACTGTCGGTATCGACCTGGTGGCCATGTGTGTCAACGACCTGCTGGTACAAGGGGCCGAGCCGCTGTTTTTCCTCGACTACTATGCTACCGGCAAGCTGGACGTCAATGTGGCGACCGATGTGGTCACAGGTATCGGCGAAGGCTGCTTCCAATCCGGTTGTGCCCTGATCGGTGGTGAAACCGCCGAAATGCCCGGCATGTACGAAGGCGCTGACTATGATCTGGCCGGTTTCTGTGTCGGTGTGGTGGAGAAAGAAGCCATCATCGACGGCAGCAAGGTACAGGCCGGTGATGCACTGATAGCCCTGGGCTCCAGTGGTCCTCATTCCAACGGTTACTCACTGATCCGTAAAGTCCTGGAAGTCAGCCAGGCCGACCCACAGCAAGATCTGGACGGCAAGCCGCTTATCGATCACCTGCTGGAACCGACCCGCATCTATGTCAAACCTTTGCTGGAACTGCTGGACAAACACCCGGTTCACGCCATGGTACACATCACAGGCGGCGGTTTCTGGGAAAACATTCCAAGGGTACTGCCAGAAGGTGCCAAGGCCGTTATCCAGGGCGAATCCTGGCAGTGGCCCAGCGTATTCAACTGGCTCAAGCAAGCCGGTAATATCACAGAACATGAAATGTACCGCACCTTTAACTGTGGTGTCGGTATGATAGTTGCCCTGCCTCAGGCCGAAGCCGCCGCCGCCATTGAGCTACTCAAAGCCAAAGGTGAAAACGCCTGGCAGATAGGCACTATCGCCAATCGTAATCAACAAGAAGAGCAAGTGGAGATCCTTTAATGCAGGAGAGTTGTCGCATATTGGTAATGATTTCGGGCAATGGCAGTAATTTGCAGGCTGTTATCGACAGCTGTGATAGCAAGATGCCAGGGCGCGTGGTCGGGGTGATCAGCAACAAGGCCGATGCCTATGGTCTGATCCGGGCCCATCATGCCGAAATAGACACCAGTTGCGTCATCGCCCGCAAAGAGGAGTCCCGCGCCCAATACGATGCCAGACTGCAGGCGGCTATCGACAGATATCAGCCCGACCTCATCGTATTGGCCGGCTTTATGCGTATTCTCAGTGATGATCTGGTCAGCCGTTACCAGGGCAAGATGCTCAATATCCACCCGTCACTGCTGCCCAAGTATCCTGGATTGGATACCCATAAGCGCGCCATCGAAGCCGGTGACAGCGAACATGGCGCCAGTGTTCATTTCGTTATCCCGGCACTGGACAGTGGCCCGGTGATTTTGCAGGCCAAGGTACCTGTGTTTGCCGATGACACAGTGGAAACTCTGGCGGCCAGGGTGCACGAGCAGGAACACGCCATCTACCCGATAGTGGTGCGCTGGTTCTGCCAGGGCCGGCTGAAGATGGTTGACGGTAAGGCCTGGCTCGACGATGAAGCCATCGGCCCCAACGGCTACGCCCCGGACTGATCTCTGAGTAAACTTAGGGAAGGTGCGAATAAGTCCTCGCGGCACTCTGGCTTACACAGCAATTGGCGTTCAAGGCATCTGACTGAAGGCATGCCGGGGCCTGTCAAAGTCGGATAACGCAGAGAGCCGGTTGCTGTGTAAGCCCCGAAGGGCGTGGCTTACAGGCCTGCCTGCTGTGTTGTGCTTCTTACAAAGGACTAAGGCCATTTGCTGCGAACCACGCCTTGCATCCATGCCCGTAAGCCGACGCAGAGCACGCATGGGACTTGCTCGCACCTTCCTTAGGTTGATTAATTCAGCAAAAAGGAGCCATACGGCTCCTTTTTTCATTCCAACAATAGCTATTAGCTATGGCGCAAACTTGCTTCTTCCCTTAATTTACCCGGATATGACGCTCCGTTACCGGCTTTTTACCGCGGCCAATTGTAATTTTATGACCAATGGCGTTAGATAGGGGCAGTTATCAGGACAGAACGAGACGCGCATGAAGAATATTATCTGCGATATAGACGGCGTGCTGATGCACGACAACAAGTTAATCCCCGGCAGTGACAAGTTTATCGCCCGGGTACTGGAACAGGGAAACCCCTTGGTTATCTTGACCAACTACCCGGTACAGACGGGCAAAGATCTGCAAAACCGCCTCGGCGCCGCCGGGCTGCATATTCCCGAAGAGTGCTTCTATACCTCGGCCATGGCGACCGCCGACTTTCTCAAGCACCAGGAAGGCAGCAAGGCGTTTGTCATAGGTGAAGGCGCCCTCACCCACGAGCTTTACAAGGCCGGCTTTACCATTACCGATATCAACCCCGACTTTGTTATCGTCGGTGAAACCCGCTCCTACAACTGGGACATGATCCACAAGGCCGCCCGCTTTGTTGCCGCCGGCGCCCGTTTTATTGCCACCAACCCGGATACCCATGGCCCGGCATATAGTCCCGCCTGTGGCGCTCTCTGTGCACCTATTGAGAGAATAAGCGGTCGCAAGCCCTTCTACGTGGGTAAACCCAGCAGTTGGATCATCCGCTCGGCCCTGAACCATATAGATGGTCATTCCGAAAATACCGTGATTATCGGCGATAACATGCGTACCGATATTCTGGCCGGTTTTCAGGCCGGACTGGAAACCATACTGGTCACCAGTGGGGTCAGCAAGCTGGAAGATATAGAGAAAGAGCCCTTCCGACCCAACCATGTCTTTGCCTGCGCCGCCGACATAGATGTGATCTGAAACCATTGGTAACATTCCTTTTACCGCCTCCGCTTGTATCGGGGGCGTTTTTTCGTCCATGATAGCGCACGGGCAAGGGCAAAGCCTTTGCCACTCCATACCTGACAATAAAAGCAACAACAGGATCCGTTATGCGCTTGATGATCCCCCTGTGTACCCTGGCACTCTTGAGTGCCTGCAGCCAAAACAATACTGCCGACGACCCCATCCGCGTTGTCAGCTTCAATGAACAAGAGTTTCGCCAGGACATCCAAACCCTGGCCTCGGATGAATTTGAAGGCCGGGCGCCAACAACCCGCGGCGAGCAGCTGACTCTGGACTATCTCAGCAAGGCCTTTGCCGATATGGGGCTTGAGCCCGGCGCCAGCGGCAGCTACCTGCAAAAAGTGCCCATGGTGAGCTATACCGCCAGTGAAACCCAGGCAATACAGCTGGCCGGTATCGATTTTCAATATCCCCAAGATCTGGTGCTCGGCAGTCGCCATGATGTCAAACGCGTCGATATCACCAACGCGCCGCTGGTGTTTGTCGGTTACGGTATCAACGCCCCCGAGTACGACTGGAACGACTACCAGGGCCTGGATATGAAGGGCAAAATCGCCCTTATTCTGGTGAATGACCCGGGCTTTGCCCGCCCGGATCTCGGTAAATTCAACGGCAAGGCAATGACCTATTACGGCCGCTGGACCTACAAGTATGAAGAAGCCAGCCGTCAGGGCGCATTGGGCGCCATTATCATTCACGACACGGCTCCTGCCGCTTATCCCTGGTCTGTGGTGGAAAACAGCTGGACCGGCCCACAACAGGATCTGGCCTCGGATTCCGGCAACGAGCGAGTGGCGGTGGAAGGCTGGATAACCCTGGATGCCGCCAAAAAGGTGTTTGCCAAGGCCGGGCTTGAACTGGACAGCGCCATCAGCCGCGCTGCCCACGGCCCACTGCAACTGACGCTGGGGCAAACCGCCAGCATAGGTTTCGATAACAAGGCCGAGTATGGCGACAGCTACAATGTGGTTGCCACTCTGCCGGGCAGCAGCCGTGCCAATGAGCATATTCTGTTTACCGGCCACTGGGATCATTTGGGCATGAGCAGTTCGGCCGAAGGCGACAGGGTATTCAATGGCGCCATGGACAACGCCTCCGGCATCGCCGGCATGCTGGCCATCGCCCGTGAGTTTGCCGCCGACGCCAAGGCTGGCAAGCGCCTCAAGCGTTCGCTGACTTTTATCGCCACCACAGGCGAAGAGCAAGGTCTGCTGGGATCACGTTTCTATGCCGCCCAACCGGCGTACCCTTTGGAAAACACCATAGGGGTGATTAATCTCGACAGCACCAATATCTATGGCCGCACCAAAGACTTCACCATAGTGGGCAAAGGCAAGTCTGAGCTTGAGCGTTATCTGGAAGCCGCGCTCAAGACCCAGGGCCGCTATGCCACAGCAGAGAAACACCCCGAGTCCGGCGGTTTCTTCCGCTCGGATCACTTCAGTTTTGCCCAGTATGGCGTACCTGCGGTATTTGCCGGTGGCGGCAGCGAACCTGTGGATCAGGCCACCGCTGACTACAAAGCAGCAATGAAGCAGCAGATGAAAGGCTGCTATCACAACCTCTGTGATGAGTATCATGCCAACTGGGATCTCTCCGGCGCGCTGGAAGATCTGGCCGTGTACTACAAGGCCGCCAAAGGCTTGGCGGATTCTGCCGACCGCCCGGGTTATTTCAAGGGCACAGAGTTTTATAGCCTGCGGCCGGAAACCGGCGTTGCTCCGGCGATTTAACCAGACACATTTCCCCATCCCCAAAGGCGCCTCCGGCGCCTTTTTGCGTTGTTTTCCGGGCAGATAAATCAATCGCCGATAAAAGCAGCGGCTTTGGGAAAGTGCCAATTTGCACGCTGTTACAGCGAGCTAAAATGCAGATCTTTCACCAATTAAGCGATTAAATTGTTTAACCCTCAAAAAAACAGGTCGCAAAGTGCATCATAATTTACAAATTCAGCCATTTTCATGATTTATATTCAAAAATAAAGCTTGGCTTTTGAGAATTCTACAGGCAAAGTGAAGCCATTGCTGAAGAAACACCAAGTTTGGAGTCTTACCATGTGTTCAATTTTTGCCATTCTCGATATCCAGTCTGATGCCGCCGCTCTGAGAAGCACTGCGCTGGAGATGTCCAAACTGATGCGCCACCGCGGCCCGGACTGGTCGGGTATTCATACCACTGCAAGAGCGATTCTCGCCCATGAGCGGCTGGCCATTGTCGATATCGAACACGGTGCCCAGCCGCTGTTATCTGAAGATGGCCAATTGGTATTGGCAGTCAACGGTGAAATCTACAACCACAAAGAACTCAAGGCCGAGCTCGGCGACAAGTACAGCTACCAGACCAACTCGGATTGCGAAGTGATCCTGGCGCTGTATCAGGAATATGGCTGCGACTTTCTCGATAAGCTCAACGGTATTTTTGCCTTCGTACTCTACGACAAGGCCAAGGACTGCTACCTCATAGGCCGGGATCACATGGGGATCATCCCGCTTTACACCGGCCGCGATACCAGCGGCAACCTTTATGTCGCCTCTGAGATGAAAGCGCTGGTACCCGTATGTAAAACTGTGGAAGTATTCAGCCCCGGGCATTACCTCTTCAGTGAAGATGACGCGCCGGTGCAATACTATCGGCGTGACTGGCGCGACTATGAAGCGGTAGCCCAAAACAGCGCCTCCAGCGAAGAGCTGCGCGAAGCGTTGGAAGCCGCGGTAAAGCGCCAGTTGATGTCAGATGTGCCCTATGGCGTTTTGCTATCTGGCGGGCTGGACTCCTCGGTGATTTCCGCCATAACCCAAACTTTTGCCAAACGCCGTATTGAAGACAACGATGCCTCCGATGCCTGGTGGCCACAGCTGCACTCCTTTGCCGTGGGCCTGAAAGGGGCGCCGGATCTGGCGGCGGCACAAAAGGTCGCCGATGCCATAGGCACCATACACCATGAGCTGCACTTCACCTTCCAGGAAGGCCTGGATGCCATCAAGGAGGTGATTTATCACCTGGAAACCTATGATGTCACCACCATACGCGCTGCAACCCCCATGTACTTGATGGCGCGCAAGATCAAGGCTATGGGGATCAAGATGGTGCTCTCGGGCGAAGGAGCCGATGAACTGTTCGGCGGTTACCTCTATTTCCACAAGGCACCAAACGCCCGCGCCTTCCACGAGGAACTGGTGCGTAAACTCGACAAGCTGCACCTGTACGACTGCCTGCGGGCCAACAAGGCCATGGCAGCCTGGGGCCTGGAAGCCCGAGTACCCTTCCTCGACAAGGAGTTTATGGACGTGGCCATGCGCCTGAACCCAGAAGCCAAGATGTCGCGCGATGGCCGGATTGAAAAGCATATTCTGCGTGAAGCCTTCGAGCATAAGCTCCCGGCCGAAGTCGCCTGGCGCCAGAAAGAGCAGTTCAGTGACGGTGTGGGTTACTCCTGGATTGACGGTCTGAAAGAACATGCCGCCGCTCAGGTGGAGGATAAAGAGCTGGCCAACGCCCGTTTCCGCTTCCCGCACAACACGCCGGAAACCAAGGAGGCCTACTTCTATCGCTGTTTCTTTGAAGAGCACTTCCCGCTGGAGTCGGCAGCACTGACTGTACCGGGTGGTAAATCGGTTGCCTGCTCTACCCCGGAAGCGCTGGCCTGGGATGAGAGCCTGTCAGGCATCATAGATCCTTCCGGCCGAGCGGTGCGCTCTGTGCATACCGCATCTTATTGAACTTAAGTAAAAACCATAAAGGCGCCGAATGGCGCCTTTATTCATTAGCGGAAATAGGAGCTTCGCTTCTGTGCCGCTTTATTTGCTTTGAGCTTGTTCACTTGCGCCTTGTTCTCATCACTCTAAGCCCGGCCGTTGCTTGGTCACGCTCAACTTGCCGCTGCCGGCAGCGCTCGAGAATAGCCTGCCGCTCGCTGTCCGTTGCCTGATGCCAGGCCAGAATTTCTTCCAGCGTCCTGAAACACCCCAGGCAAACATCCTGCAAGTCCAGGCAGCAGTGGCGAATACAGGGAGAGTCCACCCTGTTACTGCGCTTTGGTTGCCTGGACATATTGGTTTCCTAGCTGCCGCGTTTAAGGTAGCTTGGCTGGTGCAGCTCAGTAACCTCCAGCGATACACTGTCGACTTTGGCCGCAGTTGGCTCCAGTGCGGCAAATACGCTTTGGGTCAGGGCTTGCTTTTGCTCATCGGTGCGTCCCGGCATAATGGCCAAACGCACATGGATAAAGCTTTGAGCGCTGTCCTCCCCTACCAGGAAATGTTCACTGGCATGCGCCCTACTCTTGATGGCAGAAGGTGTGAACAAGCCTGAGTCGATGGCACCTTGGTGCACCGCCTGAACCAGTTTGGCAACCGACAATTGCTGCGCCAGGGGCGCCGAATATTCAATAATACAGTGAGGCATAATCCTTCCTTGTTAAAGGCAGAAGCATCTGGGTCTATTCAGACCAGACGGCATACTCGTTTTGGCTCGGGCAGCGGAAATGAAAGCGCCGGCCACCGGGAAAACTGAAAATATCTTTGCAGATCTCCCCGCCATGAGTCTTGACGGCCTCCAGACTGGCGTTCAGATCATTTGAGTAAATCACCAACAAGGGGCTGCCGTTGAGGGTATCAAAGCTCAGTGATGAGCGAAAAAAACCGCCATCGATCCCGGCCTGGGTAAAGCAGCTGTAATCCGGACCGTAATCAACAAAGCCCCAGCCAAACACCGCCTGAAAAAACGCCTTGGTGGCTTCCAGCTCCCGGGCGGGAAGTTCAAGATAATTAATCCTATGATGTAACGCCATGGCTTTCCTCCCGCCGCTTGGACGACTTGATTGCTGTGATACTTAAGTACTTAATACTTTGGGCGGCTGAAACTTGGACCGGGGCTATCGCTCAAGCAGGCTTGTCATAGTTATAGCAAGCGCTGCAGCGTTACACTGGCCAGCCCTATCAGACCGCCAAAGACACCGCCCCAGACAACCAACCAGCCAAGGTGGGTCTTGATCATCTGCTGCACCATCTCCTTGACCAACTGCGGCGTAAGCTCGGCCAGCCGCTGCTCGACAATATCCTGAATTTGGCTACGCATATCCGCCATCACCCCGGGCTGTTCCAGTTCGCCCTTGAGCAGCTCGTAAAAATCATCGCTCTTGGCAATATCTGCCAGAGATTGCTGCATCTTTTCGATAAAGGGTTGCTTGAGTGGGGTGAGCGCTTCTTCACCGCCAAACATGGATAACATACCACCCAATGAAGATTGGGCAACCGTGGCCACCAAAGCATCGAAGGCTGGAGCCAAGTCTACCTTGCCGATAACGCCGGACAGATCCAGGCTCTGTTTGTCGGAGCGGGTCGACAGGAAACGGTCTATGTTGGCCTCAGAGAAGAACTGCTCCATCATCAACTCGCTGATAGCTTGTTTGAACTGTTCGAAACGGGCCGGGATCACCCCTGAGCCATAGAGACCCGGCACTTTTTCAAACAACATATGCACCGCCAGCCAGTTGGTAATGGCGCCGGATACGGCAAACAGGCCGATGTTGAATAACACATCGGAGTGCATGCCATAGCCGGTCAGCATAATGGCCAGCGCCAAGAGGTTGGTAACGGCGCTCTTGTCGAGCACAGGTGTCTGTTGTACTGCTGTTTTCAATCTGAAATCCCCTGAAATTAAAACCCGCTAATGGTAGCAAACAGGGGGCAGCAGATTAAAGTAGTGCGTGATACAGACCTTGCTCTGTGCCATCTGTCTCGACTTGTTGAGACAGCTCGCCAAATTCACGCTTGACCGCCAGCACCTTGGCATCCTGCGCCAAAGTTCGGGCTCGGCAAGTCAGCTCTTTGGCAATGCCCTGACCACGGTAATCGGGCAATACGAAAAGATCATCCAGATACCATAAAGGCTTTAGCAACAAGGAGGAGAATGAGGGAAAAACCTGAGTGAAGGCCACCGGATAATCACCCTCGGTGGCGATGAAGATCATCGAATCGTTTTCCAGTAAGCGGGCCCGTAAAAATTCACGGCAACGACTCAGATCCGAGCCCTGCCCCAGTTCCTGCCGATACTCGTCAAACAGCAGGACCAGTTGTTCCAAATCCATTTCCGTAGCCAAACGTATTTGCATTTTTCATCCCTGAATACAAGTTGAAATTTTACTATTTGCCAGAGGCAAAACGACAATAAACTCCTTAAACAACGCAAGGTTAACATAGAAAAGCTTCTCTGGCAGCAGCTTTAATCGCCCTCCCCATGCCAGTTCCCGTTCATGCCTATCCCGGTAGCCGTTTTCAACGAGCACACAAACCCAAGCGGATTTCGCCATATTGACCGGCGATAACAACTGCCCCCCACCATTAAGCAAGTCACCCGGCCACACCAAGGCTCCTAAATAGTTCCCCTGGCCATCAAGCACTGAAACCGGCCAATTTAAGCAAGGCAATCAATTGGAATATTGCTCATATGATTTGCCGGGCACAGTTGTTTTCATGGCGAATTATGTTGTCAACCCCCACAAAATCAGGGTTTTATAACATTTGCTAAAAACTTGACCTTTGGCTAATTGTTTTCAAATTAAGTACTGGGTATTGTATAACCAATTCAAATACTTAGATTTAGCACTTCCTTAAGCTTAAGGACGCAAGTAACAACACTTTTCCGTTTTCAGCGGAATGCAGGGACGAACAGCATGATGTCACGCCCGTGCGGTAGCTATGGCTTTACTTAACGCTTTTTGTAGAGCTTGGGTTTTAGGGTCCTTGGTTTTAAGGCACTTAGTTTTAAAGCGCTTGGTTGCAGGGCTTGAAGCGCTCATGACAAGCGCCTCAGAACTGATTTTTTATACAGTATTATTGACGTTCTGGACAAAATGCCGGGAATTTGCAGCTAAGCTTGCGCGTTATTTCCGTAACATTTTAGAAAATTTCATTAAATTCATAAAGTTAAAAAATACAGTGGGTAGATAATAGGTTTGGAAAACGCGCATGCGCGTTTAGCTGCAAGGGATATTAGGACTAAACTCTATTATATCCAGCTAATACAGATAGATAGCGATGCGCGTTTACACTCCTCCGAGGACTTAAACGCACATGCGCACTATACAGCGGTTATGAGTCTAAAGGAGTACATTTTAAATGGCAGGATTAAGGGTTTTTGTCTCTTCAACATGTTATGACCTTTCTGTAATAAGATCTCAACTTAGGATTTTTATACAAAACCTCGGCCATGAACCATTGATGAGTGACTATAGTGACTTGCTGTATGATCCAAGACTTCATACTCATACTAGTTGTGTTGATGAAGTCGCAAATGCTGATGTCGTACTACTTATTGTTGGTGCTCGTTTTGGTGGTAAAACTGTACCCGAAGCATTATCAAAACTAGATTTTGATTTGTTAAAAAAAGAAAGCAAAAGTACAGAATCATTTACGAAGAAAGAAAACCTTTCAGTAACTCAGTTAGAAATATTGAAAGCTGTTGAGTCAGGTATTCCTGTGTTTACTTTTGTAGATTCGTCTGTGTGGCACGATCATGCGTTATACGAAAAAAACAAAGACAAAGATATAATTAAAGAAATTTCTTTCCCATCTATTGAGAAAGCAGAAACAGCTTCATTTATATTCGAATTTATAAATTTCCTCAGGCATAGGGCTAGAGGGAATAGCGTTTTTACGTTTTCAAAATTACAGGATATTGAAGATACTCTAAGAAGGCAGTGGTCTTCATTATTTCAAAAGCTTATTCAAGAGCAGCGAAATAAAGCCTTTGAAGCTAAAAGGTTAGACAACTTAACTGAGCAGTTTGAAGACTTAAAAACAGCCATCCTTACTTCAATTGGCACATCCAATGAGCGAGATGTTGCTCGTGGCGTTGTTAGGTTTAGAAGGTTAATGGATTTTGTAAGGGCGTTAGGAATTAAGGATCATAATTTCTTAATTAAAGGACATCACCCTTGGGAAGAATTACTGCATTATGCTGAAATTGCAAAAGTTATAGATGCATCTGAGTTGCCGGAAGAGTTTTTATATCATCGAAGAAACTTTACTGGAGGGAGAGCAAGAATGTTTCTTGTAAAATTCGATGGAACATTTTTTGAATTGAGAACTTCGCCTGACTTTTTCCACAGTCTATCTTTGGAGTGGGAGGCATTTATGGAGCTTCCTGATGAAACCAGAGAAATCATTGTCGATGCATTAAGTGAGATGAGACAATCAATGGGACCACTAAGATATATTAGAGAGCCTTTTGATTACTATCTAGATAAATACTCTCATGAAGCTAGGGTCACTAAAGACCTAGAGTCTATCGACGAAGAAGACGACTCATAACAAGAAAATCAACAAGGACTAATAAAGCTTGGCTTGGTTCGCTTTGCTCACAATTTTAGCCAAACTTTATCCGCCCATTATGCGGACGTTGATATGATTCCCATTGTCAAATAGGTAAAAGTGTCCTTACCGGAGACCAAAAAAATCTCCGGTAAGGACACTCTGACAGTCGGAATTTTGCGAGTAAGTGTCGGCGGTTGACCTTGCACTCTTTTGAATAGAACCGCGCGAGTTTGGTTATTCGCATTACTTGTGTTCGCCGCAGGAGCCTTGCTGATTTTTAATGAGTTTATCAAATAAACGCAGGTTGGTTGGGATTGTGCCATGGTAATGCACAGTCTCAGCAGACTTATCAGAAACCCAGGCCACGTCAGTGGTCTCCTTGTGTACGTCCAACCCGATAAAAAGTGTGTTAGCTTTAGACATATCGGTCTCCTGTGATTGTTTGCCTATTGGATCAACAAACAGTGTGGCTCTGATTTAACTAATCCACGGGAAACACGGAGGCCTAAACTTGCACAAGGAATCATTATGTCTAGGTGAACTATGACATTCCCGCGCCTCAAGGGGATAGAAGCGAGACAAGAAGGCAATATGCCGGAACTTCTCACGGTCAATTATGACCTGTGGACGCTACGCCTCACTCTTGCGTTCCAGCCCAATGAGATTGTATATGTTGATTTTGAAGCGGTGGAAGGCTTTCGCGTACTCGATGAAGGTCAATTGCTGGAGTTCTGGGGCGATGATTCCAAGGATCACTGGGTATTCGAAGTCTTGAACAATGGTTGGCTAGCTGCAGAAGCCGCTCGCGAAACAGCGCCGTCCATCGCGGAAAACAGTCAACTAAAGGAGTATCTTGTAGCCGGAATCAATGATTGTGTCAGTATTCTGGATTACGCGTCCCCCCGGGTCACCTTCAAGTCTGGGTGCACCTAACAATTCACTGTTGTCGGACAATTTTTCCGCCGCTTCGCGGCTCCAAAATTACCGCAAAGTTTCGCGTTATGTCTAGGGAGTAGCAAGTGGAAATCGACGAGATCTCTAAATTTATAGCACCATTGACTGTGGGATTTATCGCCGCATATTTGGGATCTTTATTGGCACTAAGAAAATTTAAAAGAGAAAAAATCTGGGATGAACGGCGATCAATCTACAAAGAAGTGATTGAGTCATTTGAAGAAATAATATTTTGGTGTGAATATGTAAGAGCATCCCATTGCGGTGAACCAGTCATTGAAGGGGACGTAGATTTTGATTCATCCCTACGTAAGATTGCAAGACATAGTGTTTCTGGCGGGTTGTTCTCATCATCCGAGTTTCAAGAAGTATTGAAGCAAGCTCATGCCGAACTTTACCAAGTAAGGTTCCAAATCAATGAAGAAAGTCTGCCAGATTTAGATACAGATCGTGGCCGAAAGGAATGGTTATTTATTCTATCCAAAGAAATCAGAAGCGTTTCAAAAAAGTATTTAGAGCAGCTAATTAATTTGGCAAAAGATGAATTACCAAATTTGACATAACAAGCTATTTTATAATGGGCGGCTTGATATTTTATTAAGGATAGACCAGTGAAAAATTATAATGATGAGTATTACATTGCTTCTCGTCCTAGTGGAGATAACCAGACTTATATTAAGCCAGACTTAAACACTGCAAAAAGACAATATCATTTCAAGCAACTGGTTTATGGAGAAAAGCCTTTGTTCTTTTTGAACGGCTTTAAGGGTGAAGACAAAAATAGATGGCCGCTAACGGACTTGTTTGTTGATTCTGCTGGTTTGTTAATTAATAAGGAAGTTAAGCTAAAAATGGATAATTATGATATTGATGGGATGCAAATTTATCCTTCAATATATATTGATGATAATAACGTGTGGCATGAGAACTATTGGTATTTGGGTTTTTATAAAGAGCTTGACTGTCTTGATCGTGATAATTCTTCCATTGAAACTTTCGATTTTGATGACGATGATGAACTCTTAGAAGTTAAGAAGTTTTCTCTAGACGGCCGTGTTTTGGAAAAAATAGCAGAAAACGAACGATTGACATTCAAAATCGCTAATTGTTCTAAAAGTTATCTATTTTTCCATCAGAAGGTAGTTGATTTTATCGTTCAGAGAAAATTATCCGGTGTTCGTTTTATTAAAGTTGTAGATTTTTTGAAGGAAAACAGTACTAAGCTATATGCATTTGAAGCAATATGGACACTATTAGCACCCAAGCCACATCTGTGGTCCCCTTGTGTACATCCAACTCGATAAAAAAGTGTGCTAGTTTTAGGCATGTCGGCCTCCAGTGATTGTTTACCTATCGGATCAACAAACAGTGTGTCTCTGGTTTAACTAATCCACTACAGAGGCCAACACTTGCACAGGGAATCATTAAGCATGGAAGTAAAACTAGGGATTGGATTGGGTGATATTCGATTTGGCTTAGACCAAATCTACCTGACAAAGCAGCTAGGGGAACCTAGTAAAATTGATACTGATAATGATGGGTTTCCTCTTCTTCAATACAATAAGCTAATGTGTACTTTTTGGATTGACGAGGCGGATGGACTTCACTGGATTCAATGTTCAAACCCTGCGTTATCTATTCAAGGGATTAACATCATAGGTCTAGACGTAGACGAAGCAATTTCTAAACTCAAAATAATATTTGGAACCAAGTACGAATTTGAAGATTATGGCTCAATGGAAAGCTATTACTTTCAAGAGCATGAGTTTGAAGTTCAAACTGAATATGGTGTTGTTACTACTGTTTGTTTTGGTAATTTCTAGAAAATTTCGGACTGGTCCCCAAATATGCCCCCACTATTAGCAGAGCAAAGACTCTAGCGTCGGCCCCCTAAAAGATTGATTTTTCCACTGAGAGAACATCAGTCTTTCGCCTCTTTATTAGGCCATTCGGCTATAGACGTGAGTGCAAGAATTATGGCTCTCTTTGATTTAATAGCAACGCATTAAGATCAGATGGACGTTATGTGGAATTAAGAATCATGGATCAGGATTTCGATATAGAGATAGTGGCAGTAATGGGGCTGGAATGCTTGGAAAAGCATCTCAGTAAGTGTCCTATAGAATTAGAGCTTGTAGAGGCTCTCTCAAACACATTTGTACTAAAGCAAAACAAAGTATCTGAAATTGCAGGTTTTACGTTTGAATCTCAAGAAAATGATGTATACACATTTTCAATGTTTATATCTCACAAATCCCCGATCCCGGCCAGAAAAGTCGTTTCACAATTTTCAGAGTTTTTAAGAGCTGCTAAATTGCCCCATAAAATAACCAATCTACAGTATGAATTTGATTTTTATGAAGAATGGGTAAACTATAATTGGCCGCCAAAAGCATAACATGCAAAGGCAGCATCGGACTTTGGCGAGCCAGGTCGACGGCTGATCTTGCAACTCTTTCGAAGAGAGCGGCGTGAGGTTTAACCACATGACTATGTTTTCCGGGACCTGCCTCATAAGCGGGCTTGTCAGAAAGCCAAGCCACATCAGTGGTCTCCTTGTGTACGTCCAACCCGATATAAAAAGTGTGTTTACTTTAGACATGTCGGCCCTCGATAATTGTTTGCCAGGCTTTTTCAATAAAGGGCAACAAACAATGGCTCTTGTTTAACTATATTTAACTAATCCACGCAAAAACGTGGAGGCCTACAACGGCATAAAGAATCATTGTGTCTAAATACCTAAAGTAGTCAGTTATGGAATTCAAAGAAGAATTAAAGTCAAAGTCACCACCTAGAATTAAGAAAGCTGCCCAAAAGATAGCCAAGAGTAAATTTGGTGGTTATGAACAACTATTGCTGGATGCTTTAAAGTGTTTGGTAGAGAGGCCAAACTCCTGGCAAGCACAATCTGAAGTAATAAGAGCTCTTGGCTTCGTTGGTTCTAGTTTATCTCTTGAATATCTAAGAGAACTTGAAAGCAAGAGTCATGATGCAACAGTTCTTTACAAGGATATAGGTTTTGCAATTTGCATGATTAATGATGTGAGCAATGATTCATTCTCATACATTTTGAACATTCTCGATACAGAGAATGACCTTTTGCTTTCAGGGGCATGTGCTGCAATTTTAACGTCGGGCATGGTACCAGATGAAAAGACGATCAATATGCTATTAAGCTCCGTCATTAAAAGAGATTCGGATGAAGGTAAAGTAATAACACCTAGATGTTACATTGCTGCAGCTTGCTACAATTGGCCTCAAGCTTTAACTAAAGGTTTTCTTTTAGCATGTACTGAATCGAAATGGGGCGGACTCATAGAAATCGCAGAAAGCTCGCTAGCAGGTAAAAAGACAAAGTATGTACTCGTGTAAGTTGTACTAGCTCAGACCTGAGCTGACAGTTACCCGATTTTGGGTGCCGTTGTCAGATTAGATTTGGGCTAAATTCTTTTCCGCCCAAATCCGTTTTCCATCAATTAATGTTGCCATCGGTGTGCGGCCGCAGCACATTTTGCCTTGATGGGTGCGTTCATTGTTATACAGCACCAGCCATTCGTCCAAGTCTTTTTGCAGTTCCTCCAGTGTGCCGTACAGCTTTTTGCGGAACGCGACCTGATAGGCCTCATTCAGGATGGTCCTGTGAAATTAGGGACACAAATAGCCTTTACAAGCAATCAACCACACAACTTCGCGCTTTGGTGTGCCAATCAGCCTATGGACAATCTGGATTCGTGTGTGGAGGTCGTTAGATAAGGCGCTGGAACATATCAACAACACCAAACAACTGTTGCTTGCTGCACAGAGTGATGACTCAAAGATGTTGGAAGTAACGCGCATTGAGCTGGATCAAGGCTCGTACATAGACCTTCCAGGTACCTTATATATCAATGACTTCCTCATCCCCAATTTTTACTTCCACATGGTTACGGCCTACGATATTCTTCGCCATAAAGGTCTGGACATAAGCAAACCGGACTACATGCTGCATCTTGCATCCTTGGTGAAGCAGGCATGAAGCTCGACTGTTCATGTAAGCCAATACAACTTAATTAAGACATCAAAAGAAATGGATATGGAATACAGCAGAGAAAATATTGAGCAACTGCTAGAAGGAAAACTGCAGGAAGCGGTAGATAATTTTGGTAAAAAAGAGCTAAGAATCATTGATATAGGCGTGTTTCCCTGGCACTCGGAGATTAGCGTATCCTTTCTCTTCAGCGAAGATTCGGCAGAGGAAGATGATATCGCAGCATGGCCCTATTTTGATTACTCCAAGATATTTGCAGGAGATTGGGAGCAAGCCAGAGAATTAGCCAAGAAAATGAATGAGATGTGGGCTATCAATAATGATCCAATCCCATTCTTCTCGGATTTCGGTTCTGCATTAACATCTGACCGAATATCGAGCGTTATAAAACGGTTTAATCTGGCACCGGACTTCAGGATACAAGTACTGAACCCTGATGATCCTAATAGTAAGAACTTCTGCACTTAGTGAGTCGCCGCAACCTTCTGCCAAAGCGGCAACTGCAAATTAGGCCTCTCTCTACAAACAGAGTGCCACGAGGACTTGTTCGCACCTTCCTTAGGTATACTGACCACTTGCGAATGTTTGCCAGTATTTTACGGTAAAACTCGGCAAGCATGAGGCGGTCGATTAATCGAATACACTCGAAAACACTAGGCTTGATACCCACAGGGGATTATTAAGTCAGGACGGATAAATAAGTGAACGAAGCAGTAATACTGAAATTAAGGACACTCATGGCATGCATCAGGGAGAAGAGAACCGCTGATGCAATCGACTTTCTATCAATGAACACTGAACTGGTTCAGTTACAAACGCCATTGGGCAGCTTTCTTCATATTGCCGCTGATAATGACAACTTGGAATTGTGCCAGGCTTTAGTCAAGCTGGGAGCCGATATAGATAGTAGAGACAATATCAGTGGTAGCAGCCCAATCCATAGGGCTGCTTCGAATGGCAACGAAGATATTTTGAACTACTTCATCGGCCTTGGCGCAAGGCTCGATACTTCTGAGCCAGACCGTAATCCCCTTTTTACCGCAATTCATTATGGCCACGTCCATATTGTGAAGCGGTTGGTTGAGGCGGGCATAGATACCAGCATCCGTTATACCGGCCAGACGATGAAGGACATGGGAGCCCTCGAGTTTGCCCATGAATGGGGCCGCACTGAGATTGCAGATTACATCAAGCTCATCAGCTAACCTCCCCCTTCAACTTTGCTGTTAGCACATTCTTCAGCGCCGAAAAGGTTTCCATAATTCGGGCTCCGGCATCTTGTGCCCCCTCTTCTTCGTAGTCCAAGAAAGCCACAAAGCACAGCCGACTCGACTACACTCAAAGCTGAACTCAAAGCGGCTCAAGATCTGCTGGCCGGCGATCTTCACAGCCGAATTGTCAGCCCCTCAGTCTCAGGAGAACCTATCTATGAACTCCCCTTTTACTACCCATGGAGCCTTAAGTTGGCACGAACTGACCGCCAATGACTCTGAGTTGGCGATGCGGTTTTATGGTGAGATTTTTGGATGGAGCTTCAAGACGATGCAGTTGCCACAAGGCCCCTATCACATCATAGAAAATGACGGTATCAGCATAGGTGGCATCACAGACAGCCCGGCGCCGGCCATGCCAAGTAACTGGACTGGTTACATTACCGTTAAAGATGTCGACGCCGTCGCCATTAAGGCCAAAGCACTGGGGGGCGATGTACTCTACGGCCCTGAGGACATTCCCCAGGTCGGCCGCTTTTGTTGGATAAAAGACCCCTGCGGCGCCATTATCGCCGCCATCACCTACAGCAGCCCAACCAAAGGATAAAGACGGGCAAAGGCAATAGCCTTGCCAGGATTCAGGTTTGCTGAGCTGATACTGAGCATTCAAGGTCTTTACAACCTTGGTTATTGCCCTCTTGTGAATGCAATGTTCAGCGAAAAGCGCTCTTGATCATTGCAACATGAGTTAGGGAAGGTGCGAACAAGTCCCATGCGTGCTCTGCGTCGGCTTACAGGCCTGGATGCAAGGCGTGGTTCGCAGCAAATGGCCTTAGTCCTTTGCAAGAAGTACAACACAGCAGGCAGGTCTGTAAGCCACGCCCTTCGGGGCTCTCACAGCAACTGGCTCTCTGCGTTATCCGACTTCGACAGGCCCCGGCATGCCTTCAGTCAGATGCCTTGAATGCCAATTGCTGTGTAAGCCAGAGTGCCGCGAGGACTTATTCACACCTTCCTTAGCTAAGTTTTCTTTTTGTATCATGTATGTATCGAGCAAGATAACAAAAATCATAGGTTCAGAAGTGACTTACAAAGCATACCGAATACGCGTTAGAATAACGCCAAATTTTTGCCGCAAACCTGCTTCAAGGGATCTCACACCGCTATGCCCAATGTGCTGACTCAGCTCTTTTCACGCTTTCGCCGGGCGCCGCTCGCCATCAAAACAGGCATCTATCTGCTCATCGGGTATGGCCTCTACGCCCTGTTGCTTGGTGGGCTCGCCCCCTGGGTGATAAAGTCGCAAGCCCCAAAGCAACTGCAACAACTGCTCGGCCGTCAGGCGAGCCTGAACGATATCAGCATCAATCCTTTCCTTCTCAGAGTCCGTCTGGATAACTTCGCCCTGCAGGAGAGCGACCCACAGCAAGTCTTTGCATCTTTCAGCCAGCTTGAGTTGGAGCTGGCATTTTGGCGCTCGCTGACCCAAGGGGCCATCGCCATAGATCATATCTACCTCGTTGATCCGCAAGTGAATGTGCAAAGGCTGGCGTCAGAGAATGGCCAAGCTCAATTCAACTTCAGCGATATGCTTGCCCACCTTGAAGCCAATCAAACACCGCAAGCCGAGGCTACAGAAGACGCCTCTGAACCGCCCAGAGTCATTGCCCGGGATATCCGGGTAACAGAGGGTAAGTTCGCTTATATGGATAAGGTCGCCAATACAGAGCTCAGTTACGACGAGCTTAATTTCAGCCTGCAAGCTTTGGATACCAAGGCTTATAGCCTCAGCTTGCCGGAAGACGAGAACGAACCGGTACTGGCGAAAGATGCCAACCGCTATGCCCTGTCGTTGACCGGCAGCGATAACGGACAATTGCAGACTCAGGGACAGTTTCAGCTGCAGCCTCTCGAAGTCACCGGTGAGCTGCAACTGGCCAAAGTTTCCCTGCTACCCTTCTGGCCGTTTGCCGATGGGTTTATTGCCGCTAAGCTCAGTGACGGAGAACTCAGCTTCCAAAGCCAGTACCAGTTGAAACAACAACAAGATCAACTGCATTACAGTACCCACAAGGGCCGGTTTATTCTGGAAAATCTGCTCTTCTCCGACCAACAGCAAGCCAGAGTCAAGTTGCCGCTGTTGGCACTGGATAACATTCGGATGGACGGCGACAACCAGAGTGTTGATATCGACGAACTGGCGCTGCAAGGCCTGTGGGCCGATGCCCGCTTGGATAAGCAAGGCCTGGATCTACAGCAGCTCTTTATGCCCGCCACAAATGCCAAGCCCGATGACACCGCGGCCGAGGCACAAGTGGAACCAGCACTAGCCCAACCAGAGGCGGCAGATGAAACCGAGGCGTTAAATAAGGCCACAGCGAAAGAAAAAGCCACAGCGCATACAGCCGCAGAGCCAAACAAAGCCCAGGAGCAAGACAAACAGTGGCTGCTGACTATTGGCAAAATCAGTCTCAAACAGGCCGATCTCAACCTGTTTGAGCAGCAGCAAAGCGATGGTGTCCACTGGCGTGTCTACCCATTGGATATCACCACAGGTCCAGTGCGTTCCGATCTCGAAGGAAGCATAGACTACCAGTTGCAACTGGCACTGAGTTCTGATGCCCAAACCCAGCCGGAAACCAGCCAAGGCCAGTTCAGCTCCACCGGCGCGATAGATGCCAAGGCATTCACTGTCAATGGCGAGCTGACGCTGACTGAGCTGGAGTTGCAGCAGTTCCAGCCCTATCTGACGCCCTATCTCAATATGCAGCTTGAAAGCGGCAAGTTGAGCACTAAGGGCAAGTTCACGGCCAACGCCGAGGGGAAGGCCCATTTTCAGGGACAGGCCGGAATTGGCAAACTGCTTATCAAGGATGGATTGGCATTTGAGCCTCTGCTGAAATGGCAGAATATGGCGATAGATGCGATGAGCTTTGATTCCGAAGCAAACAGCCTAAAAATCAGCAATATATTGCTGGAACAGCCATACGCCAAAGTAATGATCACCGAAGATCAGCGCACTAATATCGGCGAGCTGATCCGCGCCGAACCACCTGGTGATAACTCGGCGGCTCAGTCGCAGACAAAACAAAGCCAGGAAAACGAAGCGCCACAGCAAACGGCCGCCAAGGAAAAAATCAACACCAAGGCCTCGACAGATAAGGCATTTAAACTGGATATCGGCAGCATTGCCATCAAAAACGGCTCGGCCTATTTTGCCGATAACTCCCTCACCCCTAACTTTGCTTCAGGTATCGAGGCGCTGGAAGGCAAGATAAGCCACCTGTCTTCTACCCCGGGAACCAAGGCCAGTGTCGATATCAAGGGCAAGATAGACAAGTATGCTCCAGTCACCCTAAGGGGAGAGGTGAATCCGCTGCTGGAGAAACCCTATCTGGATCTGGATTTGGTATTCAAGAGTGTCGAGTTGACCTCGGTGAATCCCTATTCGGGCACCTATGCCGGTTACTACATAGACAAAGGCCAGCTGTCTTTAGCGCTCAACTATCAACTGGAAGACAACCAGCTGAAGGGAGACAATCATCTGGTGATAGATCAGCTTAAGCTGGGTAAACCCAGTGATTCCGATCTGGCCACCAGTTTGCCGATTACCTTGGCTATCGCCCTTTTGCAGGACAGACATGGGGTGATAGATCTTGGCTTACAGGTTTCAGGAGATCTCGACAGCCCAAGTTTCAGCTTCGGCAGCATAGTGATGACCGCCATCACCAATGTCATCACCAAGGCGGTCACCGCCCCCTTCTCTTTGCTGGCCGGTCTGGTTGGCAGTGATGAAGAGCTGAACCTGGTCGCTTTCCAACCCGGTATAGCCACGCTGGGCGCTGACGCCGAAGATAAGCTGAGCAAGCTGGCCAAGGCGCTGGATGACAGGCCCAAGCTGCAATTGAGCATAGAAGGCAGCGTAGCGCTGCGGGAAGACAGTGAGGCACTGGCAGAGCAAAAACTGCAGCTGCAACTGCTCAAGGCCAGCAAGCTTGCAGCCCTACCGGACGAGCTGAGCGCCAGTCGATTCCCTACCCAGGGTAAGCTGGCAGATGCCCTGGTGGAATTGTTCGAGCAACAGCTCAAACTGGATGCCGATGCGGAAAAAGACAAAGTGAAGCAAAAACTTGCCGAAAAGGCCGACGGTGAAAAAGTCGATGAAGATACCCTGCTCACCGTCTGGCATATGGGCCTTTACAACCAACTGCTCAGCGCTCAGGAGATCAGCAATAACGAGCTGGCTAATCTGGCTCAGGCCAGGGCCCAGGCCATCAAGGCCTTCCTGGTGGACAGAGCAGCCGTCGCCGCGGAAAGAGTCTTCCTGCTCGACAGCAAGACAGAGATGAAACAGGATGCATCTCAGGCGATTCTGTCACTGAATGCCGATTAAAACCTATTGAAATCACCTAAGAAAGGCTCCTATGGGAGCCTTTTTCGTATTCATGACGGATTATTGAACTGGTAAAGTGTTACAGAGCTGTTATTATCGCCGGCAATCAATTCAACCAAAACCAATAACCACAAATGCCAATAAGTCTGCAACAGATAACCCGAGACAACTTTGAAATCGTAGGCGAGCTTACAGGAAGGTGCGAATAAGTCCCATGTGTGCTCTGCGTCGACTTACAGGCCTGGATGCAAGGCGTGGTTCGCAGCAAATGGCCTTAGTCCTTTGCAAGAAGCACAACACAGCAGACGGGCCTGTAAGCCACGCCCTTCGGGGCTTTCACAGCAACAGGCTCTCTGCGTTATCCGACTTCGACAGGCCCCGGCATGTCTTCAGTCAGATGCCTTGAACGCCAATTGCTGTGCAAGCCAGAGTGCCACGAGGCCTTATTCGCACCTTCCTCAACCCAAGCCGGAGCAACGCGAGCTGCTGGCCGATAATATGCTTTCCATCGCCGAAGCCCAGTTTTTTCCTTTCTATGTGCCCAAGGCGATTTACCTGGACGACACTCCGGTAGGCTTTTTGATGTATGAATCGCTTGCTGAAGAAGGCAAACCCAACGATTACAACATATTCCGCTTCATGGTGGCCGAAGGGTATCAGCAAAAAGGCATAGGCAGCCGCGCGATGGCTCTGGTACTCGAGGAGATCCGCACCCAGGAAAATGCGCAGCGGGTGCATATCTGCTATGCAGATGAAAACCAAACAGCAAGAGAGTTTTACGCCGGTTTCGGCTTTGTTGAGCAAGGGCCGGATCCGGAGGATGAAGATGAAATCATCGCTACCCTTGAACTCCAAGTCCGGGCTTGAGTTTCACCACCACTGAGTTAAACTGCCTGCCGTTTCAAGCTTATATAGAGGATGCTTATGTTTGTTATTCGTTGGATCCTGGGGCGGATTATTTTGCTGCTCAACTTTGTTTTTTCACCCAAGGGCCTTAAGCGGCAACCCGAGCAGCAGGCGGATATCGATGAACAATGTCGTAGCCTCAGCCTGTATCAGTATCCGGCCTGCCCTTTCTGCGTCAAGGTAAGACGAGCCATGAAACGCCAGAGCCTGAATATCACCACCCTGGATGCCAAGCAGGAGCCACACAAGAGTGCCCTGCAAAACGGGGGCGGCACCATGAAAGTTCCCTGTTTGAAAATAGAACAAGCCGGTGAAGTGACCTGGATGTATGAATCCAACGACATCATCAGCTATCTCAATCAGCGTTTCGGTTGATCAATCCCTTGCCTGCCGTGCCAATACGGCAGGCACAGCTTGTTCCAAGCTTTATTCCTGTGTATCGTCCCAACAGTAATTATTAATCAGGGACAGAGTAAATGGCAGCAGAGCAAAACCCACGCAACATAGAGTCAGTCTTGGCTCATCAAGAACAGACAATCCCTACGGAACTGGCCTCAGGAATGACGCCTCCACCGCCCGTAGCAGAAGCAGCAAGCAATGAATCCAGCTATCCCATCTATGTCGGTTTTTGGGAGCGACTGGCGGCAACCCTGCTGGACTCACTCATGTTGATGTGCATCACAGTGCCACTGACTCTGCTAGTCTTTGGCATTGATGCCATATTGGAGAACGATGCCTTAATCTTGGGCCCGCTCGATGTTGTGATCAACTACCTGTTGCCTTTCATCTTGATCATCTTGTTCTGGCATTATAAGTCGGCGACTCCGGGCAAGATGGTGCTAAGAGCCGTCATTGTTGATGCCGACACTTTGCAAAAGCCATCAACCGCCAGCCTGATAGTGCGCTATTTAGGCTATATCCCCTCTACTCTGGTATTCGGCCTTGGCTATCTCTGGGTGGCCTTCGATCCCCGGAAGCAAAGCTGGCATGACAAACTCGCCGGCACCCTGGTGATCCGCGCGCCCAAAGACTAAAGTCACACCTGTCAGTGGCGCCAGAGATAGACCCGGTCCGAGTAATCGTAGAGCCACTCGGGCCGGTAAACTACCAATAGAGTCACTGCCATGCCGTTGAGTAAAGCCTCCGGGAACCCAAGCAGCGGAATAAGCAGCAGATAGTTATCCACCAGGTAAGTGGCACTGTAATCCGTGCTGGCCCAGAGATAAGTTGACCAAGCGAGAATATGGCTGACGACAGATAGCCCGGCATTGAGAAAACCTGCCACAAAAATGAACACAAACAAATGTTTGGGTAATTTATGATAACTCAAGCTGTGTACTGTCAATGCCAATAAAAGCGGCAGGCAGACAGCAAACAACATCATGGGGCCCAGCATCCAGGGCTGGTGATAGACAAACAGGCAAAAGAAGCTTACAGGTAACAGCATCAACACGGACGCCAAGCGCCAGCCGAACATCAACATCAGGGTTACCAAGGCCAGAAAATGAGCGTGGATCCCCTCGGTAACACTGGCATTGAGCAGCCAAAGGCCATTAATGGCCAAGGTACTGAGCAGCGCCCGCCACTGCAAGCTCTTGTCCGCCAGCAGTTGTTGCCAGTCCCGTTTGGGCCAGATCCAGGCAAACCAGCCAACGAGCAGAACCAAATAGAGGATATCCGTCAGCCCAGGTTGCCATTGCACCTTATCGAAAAGATGTTGAAGATACTCGAACATAACCTACCATCCGGTTATCAAACAAAGGCGGTAGAGGTCGATGCTGCGCTGACTTATCACGCCGTTAATGCAATTGTGCTTATTCTGCAGTAAGTTAACGATAATTTGTATCTCCAAAAAAATAATAAGGATAATCACCCCAGCTTATGCGTGCGCTTTTTCTGTTATTACTGCCACTGCTGCTTTGTAGTTGCAGCTCAAAACCCAGCATAGATCCGGCCGATTTTGCCGGTGCCATCAAAGACAGTTTCCAGACGGATATCAAGGCCGATGGCTTGAAGCTCTTTACCTATACGGCGCGGCTGATAACGCCCGATTCTGGCGGCAGTTACAGGATAAGTGTCCAGGCACCACGTACGGCAAAGGAGATGCGCCAACAACTGGCTATCAGAGAAGCCAGGCAAGCCGTGTTTGAACAGCAACTGCAGCTTGGACTCGATAATACCCTCAAAATGAATCAATATTGCCGTGAAGGTTTTTATGAACTCAGTCGTCTGCTGCAATCCGACAGAGGGGAGATCCGCGGGGAATGTCGGGATGGCGCCAGTGAGATGGACAGGAGTCGCTTCGGCAACAAGTAATTTTTTTGAAAATAAGCCTCAAATTTGCTAGTTTTGCCGCAATTTCCCGCTTCAGGTGTATTTGAGATGGAACCCACAGGAATTATTCAGGAGATAGAAGAGTCGGTTAACCGCAGCAAGGTTAATCGTCAGTTGTTGTTGGCCACCAGTCTGTCGGCCGTGGTCGCCATGGCTTTATTGCTGTTTGGCGATCAATATGCGCACCTGTGGCAGGATGAAAGCGCACTGCAACTCAGCCTGTTCCGCCCCGGTTTTTTGTTGCTGATAGTCTCGGGGCTGATAGTGATCCCCACCAGCGTGGTAGAACTTATCAAGGCTGCCAAAACGCCGGATAGGCCACTGATGTTGGATATGGCCCTGCTCAGTATTGGGGTCGCGGTTTCCATGAGCTATATCGGTGTCTTCATGACCCTGTTCCTCTAAGTAGGCTCCAGTCATCGCGGTATTCAAACACCGACACTGAGACAGTTTGAGCTTGTTGCCCGGCCGCCGGCAGGCTAAAATGCCTGCCCTTTGCCCATCCAAGTGGGAAGTACCAGGAAATTTAGCATGAACAAGCGACAAAAACTGACCAAAAAACTGGCCAAGCGTGCCAAAGCCCGGGAAAACAAGAAAGAGATCCCCAACTCAGGCCCAGCCAAACAGGGTTACATCTCCAAGGCCGAGCGCGCCAAAATCGCTGCCGCCGAGCAAGCAGAAAACAATGCTGTTGAGCAGCCAGATAACGGCGCTACTGAAAGCGCTGCGGCCGCGACTTCCCAATCTGACACCCAATAAAACGTTTCCAGGCCCCCTCTTTAAACGCATGAGCCGTTCCCGGCATTAAGACCTCTCCCGCTGGGGCGAGGTAGCCTGGGCACTGGCTATCGGCTCCAGCTCTTCGGTCATCTGCCCCATCTGGGTACAGGAAGACGACAATGGACTGCTGGAGGCCATGGAGAGTTCCTCCTCATCAAGCCTGTCGGCCTCAAGACCTTGCTGGCGGCCATTGGCGGCCACTCTGGCAACCAAGCGATAGGCGGTGATCACCGCCAATACACCAAAGAGCACTGAACCCAGTGCCTGACCAATCAAGACTCCATATACCCCACCGAGCTCGGCTCCCAGATAAACAAATGGCAGCGTCCCGATAGTGGCCTTGCCCACATTGAAGGCGGTCGAATACTTGGCTTTACCCAGATTGTTGAAAGAGGCGTTGGCCACAAACAGTGCGCCGTTGAACAGGAAAAACAGCGCCATATACTGGCAGAAGAAACGTACCAGCTCGGCAGAATCCCCGCGCATGTCGAATGCCAATACCAAAGGCTCGCGCAGCAACCACAGCAGCAGCGACATACCAAGCACATAGGCGATACAGAATTGCAGCGCCCTTGTCAGGCATTCGCTGAGCCTGTCATAGGCCCTGGCGCCATAATTCTGCCCTATGATGGGCCCTATGGCGCCGGAAAGCGCAAAGATCATTCCAAAGGCCACAGGGGTCAAACGCCCAACGACGGCCCAGCCGGCGACGAAGCTGTCACCAAAGTCGGCAATCGCCCGGGTCACTACCGCATTGCCTATGGGGGTGGCCACATTGGTCAGCATGGCCGGCCCTGCGATGGCAAAAATGGCGCGCAGATCGCCGCGAAAGCTCGCAAGTTCGAAACGGCTCCAAAGACCGTGTTTGATAAACACACCTCTTGCCGCGATCAGCAGCACACTGAGGCGCGCCAATACCGAGGCGGTAGCCGCGCCTTCTATGCCCATGGCAAACAGGAAAATAAAAATGGGGTCAAATACCGCATTGACCGCGCCGCCCGCCAGGGTCGATAGCATGGAGAGCCTGGCATCACCCACGGCGCGCAGGGCGCTGCCAAGCGCCATCGCCAAACAGATGACCGGCAAGGAAGGCACCAGAATATACAGATAATCGGCGGCAAGCTCAGCGGTATGTCCCCTGGCGCCCACCAGCGCCAGCAGTTCAGGGATCAGAGCCGTCACCACTATCGCCATCATACTGGATACCAGCAGAGTTACCATGGCGGCATTCAGCAGCAAGCGCTTGGCCCCTTCTGTGTCTCTGGCACCTACGGCGCGGGACACCAGTGCCCCCAGCGCAATCGACAGGCCGATACCTATTGAAGTGGTAAAGAAAGAGATGGTACCGGCATAGCCCACGGCCGCCGCCAACTCCAGCTCTCCCAGCATGCTGAGGAAGAAAATATCCAGCAGGTCCACCACAAACAGTGCCGAGATCCCAACGGCCGCAGTAGAGCTCATCACCAAAATGTGGCGCAGTATATTGCCTTCAACAAACTTAGCCTGAGTGACGGCTTGAGTGGCTGCCTTAGCAGATGATTGGTTGTTTGACACCCTAGTCCTTGTTTTCTTCCGGAGGTGGCTCCAGTTCACTGCCACAACGGTTACAGTAGAGAGCATGGTGATCATGCCCGGTTTTCAAGCAGTTGGCGCAGCGGCGCAGATCGCGGCTACGGCCCATCTCCTGGGAGATTTCAGCGGTGAGGATCCCCGTGGGAATGGCGATTATCGAATAACCCAAGAGCATGGTAAACGCCGCTATGGCCTGGCCGAGTTCTGTCTTGGGAGTGATATCACCGTACCCTACTGTGGTAATGGTCACTATGGTCCAATAGACAGACTTGGGGATCGAGCTGAAGCCATTGTCCGGGCCTTCGACCACATACATGATGGCGCTGAGCACCATAATGATAAGACTCACAGAGAAAAAGAAGATAAACACCTTGCGACTCGACTGCAGCATCGCCTTGAGCAGCAGGTTCCCTTCACTCAAGTATCTGAGCAGCTTGAGTACCCGAAAAATTCTGAACAGCCGCAGAATACGGATCACCAGGGTAAAATTGGCCCCGGGGAAGAACAGCGCCAGATAACTGGGCAGGATACTGAGCAGATCCACTACGCCGTAAAAACTGCGGGCATAACTCAAGCGATTGCTGGAACAATAGAGCCGCAGCAGATATTCCAGAGTGAACACCAAGGTAAAGGCCCATTCCAGTGCCAGGATGATATGCCCGAAACGGGCATGGATATCGGCCACTGTATCGAGAAAAACCAGGGCAACACTGAGAATAATGCAGATGATCAAACTGATATCAAACCAGCGGCCGGCGGGCGTTTCTGTACCAAAGATGATGATCCTGAGCTTACGCTTGAGTTCCGGCTCCGGCGGCGTATCTGTCATCTTATGTTGATTCATGCGCTAAGCTTTCCTTACTTTCCAACCAAACGGCACCTCAATCTTTACCCTTTCGAGTCTCACGCATTCGAGTTCGTGGCGCCGCGCCCAAAAGGCAGGGGCGTAAGTCTGCCACGCATTGGCGTGAGTGCCAAATATTCTCTGGCTGACGCTCTGCGACTCTCGGCAACAATCTTGTTCAAGGGCTTCAAGAGGGCCCCCTTTTTCAGTTATTATCCCGTCAAAATAACCATAATCAGAGCCAAGTGGTCATGGGCCCATCGTTTCGTCATATAGTTTATGCAATATTTCTGCTGGCGTTTGCCCAGTTGTACAGCCCCTTTGCCTCGGCACAGGTGGATTTGGTGCTGGTCAACAAGTCAGATTCACGTCTGAGCCTGATTAAGGCCGGTAAGGTCATCAAGGAATATCGCATCGCCATGGGGGATATGCCCAAGGGCCACAAATATCAGGAAGGCGATCAACGTACCCCAGAGGGCCGCTATCTGCTGGACTACAAAAAGGCCGACAGCGCCTTTTACCGCGCGATTCACATCTCCTACCCCAATGACGAGGACAGACTCAGGGCCAAGGCGCTTGGGGTCAGCCCGGGCGGCCAAATCATGATCCACGGCCAAAATCCCCGCTCTGGGTTAACTCCGGAAGAAGCGCAGCAGTTTAACTGGACCAACGGCTGTATCGCCCTCACCAATAAAGAAATGGATGAACTCTGGCAGTTGATTGAGCCGGGCACACCAATAGAAATTTGGCCCTGAAACAGGAATCAGATATGCAAAACCTTCAATCTCTGTCGCAATTGCTGGCAGACTGGCAAGCCTTTGCCGACAAAATCATGCCCCTGATTGAGCGCCTGGGACTCGAGCGTTTAAGCGAGTGCGATCACGTCGCGCTGCGGGTCAACTCTGTCGCCGCGGCAGAAAAGCTCAAGGCCGAGTTTGCCCAAGGTGGAGAAATTATCTCGGAAAACATCATCAACGGCCGCCCTATCCTGATCATACGTCTGCAGCAGCCACTGCAACTGGGTCAATGGCAAATTCCCTGTGTCGAGCTGCCCTTCCCCGGCGATAAACACTATCCCGAAGAGGGATGGGAACATCTGGAGCTGGTTTTGCCTGGTGGCGCCCAAAGCTGCGATGAACTGGCTGAGCAACTGCGTACTCTTTGCCCCCGGACCCAAGCCACACTCGATGGCGACACGGATATTAAACTCAAGGCCAGCAGCCCCAAAGGCGAAACCGAACACCTGGCCAACCCGACGTTGGCGTTCAAGGCCGGCGGTGTCTGCGTAAAGGTTCACCCTCACAGCATTCAGGCCATCATCGCCAGCGAGCATTAAGCGGCTCTGATGCCGCTTTACCCTTGAACGACCCGGTTGCGCCCTTCAGCCTTGGCAACATAAAGAAAATGATCGGCTTTATCCTGCAGATCTTTACCCGAGCGGCAACCAGCGGGGCCGGACACCAGGCCGACGCTGATACTGAGGCGGATAGGTTGGCCGCTCTCATCATGGAAATCTTCATCGGCTACTCTGGCCCGCAGCCGCTCCATCAGATTAACAGCCTGAGCCGGCGCGCAGTTTGGCAGCAAGATAGCAAACTCCTCACCACCAATTCTGGCAATGGCATCCGATTGGCGACACTGGGCCTGCATCAAGCCGGCCAGTTGCTTCAATACTTTGTCGCCGGTGGCATGACCAAAGCTGTCGTTGATTAACTTGAAATGATCCAGATCCAAAAGCGCCAGGCTGTAGTCTTCACGATTGAGCCTGGCCTGCTTATCCACCAGCTCCAATTGCGGCTCGAATCCACGGCGATTGAGTAACCCTGTCAGCGGATCGCGAAAGGCCACCTGTTGCCAGGCTTCCCTGTGCTGCTCTGATAGGCGCAACTGGCGATTTTGCAGGGCAATCCCCAGTAAGACCAGCGCATTGGCAAAACAAAACGCGGCCAGTTCCGCCGTTTCTGCCGAATACAATCCGGCATCGAAGGGCCCCAGCCCCTTGGCGCTGCCACAGATAACGACAATGAAGGCACCACTGCTGAGGCTGCAAGTCAGCAGGAAACTGCCCTCAAATGCCTGCATCACCAACACAGGCAACAGCAGATACAAGACCCAGGGTTGATTGCCAAATACCAGAGTGAAAATGAGTACTAAAGCCAGGATCGACAGCAAAGATGCCCGGATTTGCCGTTGGCTGATAAAAAACCGCTCAGACCACCCCAGATACACCTGATAAACCAAGACTATCCCCAGGGCATCAGCCAAAAACAGCATCACCACCATGGTTGGCCAGTAACTCTTGTCGATATAACCGCCCCAAACAAGATTTGCCGCCAGCAGGATACTGGACAACGCCACAGGAATAACGCAAGCGTAGATCCCAAAACCCAGTAACTCCCTGGCTCTTTGCAACCCCATGGGCAGAGCCCAACGCAGCATTCTGGCGGCCAAAAGTGGCATCAGGGCATCAATTGCGGCGGAGACCCAGGTGTGCAGCAAGGTTTGGCTCAGATGACCGTTATTGAGCCCGGGAAGATTGGCCAGAAAGGAGGCGATAAACAAAGGGACTATGGCGACGGCGCCAAAACGCAAGCACAGAATAAGCCCTATCCCCGAAGGTAACCATAGAAGGGTTATATTGCTCGGCTGCAATACCAGAGTGGCCATGCCCAGTCGGCCGCTGAGATAACAGACCAAACCTCCGAGCAAAAGCAGCAGCCATTCGTCGCGCCCCCAACGTCTCAAATCAGTCACTTATTCTTCCGGCTATATTCATAGAATGATTATAGCCAACCCCTTCTAAGCCTGTGGCTGACAAAGAAAAAAACAACGCCGCCTGGGGTTAAGTCCGGCGGCGTATGACATCGAGTGTGAGTCAGTCAAAGTAAATCGCTACTTTTTCGCGTCACTCTTGGCTTGCTGTAATACCTGACTCATTGGCGGCACTAAAGTGGTAGGATCCAGACGCACCTGATACCAGTTCACCCGCCAATCCAGATGTGGCCCTGTGGCTCGTCCTGTCGCCCCCACTTCGGCCACCGCCTGGCCCTGTTTCACCTCATCGCCCTCTTTGACATAGAGCTTGCTTAAGTGCAAAAAGCTGGAGCTGACGCCATAGCCGTGATCGATAATCATAGTGCCGCCGGAATAGAACATGTCCGGTACCGACAGGCTGATAACGCCATCGGCCGGTGCCACCACCACAGTGCCGGTTTTCGCAGCCACATCCACACCATAATGCGGTGTGCCTGGCTTGCCGTTGTAGACCCTTTGGCTGCCATAAACCCCTGAAATTCGCCCTGTCAGCGGCCAGATAAAGTCGTCGGCAAACGACTGCTGGGTACTGAAATGACTGCGGGCCGCCTTGACCTGAGCGCTGTCTTTGGCGGCGCGCTCCTGGGCCTTGGGATCCGGCTTCATGATTTTCTTGCTGATCCCTTCAACATACTGAATGCGATAATCCCGCTTGTCGAGTTTGAGGCTACGGCTCTCACTGCTGCCATCCGGGTAACTGAGTGTCAGCGTTTGCTCGAGCGCGGCCTCACGCTCAAAACCAAAGGCAAACCGGCCATCCGGCGTCAGTGTGATGCTCTCGCCATTGAGCTGTACCTCAGTACCCGGCTCTGTTCTGGCTCTGATCAGGGCCCCCTGCTCAAACT
This sequence comes from Shewanella sp. VK101, assembly GCF_056497865.1. NCBI lineage: Bacteria > Pseudomonadati > Pseudomonadota > Gammaproteobacteria > Alteromonadales > Shewanellaceae > Shewanella > Shewanella sp. VK101. Next base: position 1,956,737 of record NZ_CM151402.1, on the reverse strand, counting down.
TGCCCTGAAACTGCACCCGTGATGACTCGGGTTTGATGTTGGGCTGAGGCTCAGACTTGGATTCGGCCTGCAGCATAGGACTCACAACCAAAGTGCCCAGCAGCATCAGCGGCAGCGCCTTAAAAGATGGGATTGGCATCTTGCTGTTATTGAACTTCACTCTTGCTCCTCTTTATCTTTACGCCCCATAGACCCCAAGGTGCGGTCTATTTGCGGATGCCTCTAGATGCTTTTAGGTTGGCTTTATTCCTGGCCCTGCTCAGGCCAGGCAGTATCTATCAGTCACCCTGATGCTGCGCCGATGCGATGGCGCCCTTACCTATACCCTCGAAGGCTACCACTTTAAAATGTTTGCCCGGCTCAAAGCCCGCCATGCTGTCGGCCATAAAATGAGCCAGCAATTCGACCGTAGTGTCGTGGGGGATCAAATCACAGCAGTCTCTTGGCATCGCCAACTGGAAATCCCCCTGCGGCGCCTGGTATCTGAAGCCAATATGGCTCTTGTCATCTATCTTGGTTTGGGGTGACAGCTCAAGCTCGCTGACACCAACCACATCTTCTTCACTGCCAAGGTAGATATCTTTCCAACGTTTGGCCCAGTATTCATCCCATTTGGGCGCGGCGATACCATCGGCAAACACATTGACAGGACTGCGGTGGCCGTGAGCGATACGCTGGCAGTTACCGTCGTGCTTACGCAAGCCGTGACTGTAATGGTAATAGGGCGTTTCCAGCACCTCGTTGCGAAGTGTCAGGCTGATACCCTGAACATTGTCCGGCAAGGCATCTGTCAGCGCCTTGTGCAAAAACTGGTTAACGCTGTCAAAATCGATAATCTCGCTGGGGATAAGGGCGAAAGCCTGCGCCGGGCAAGCCAGGTGAATGCTGCCGCGCAGACTATGGAAGTCCATCCACACCTTGTCGCCCTGCTGTTGCCAGCGTACCTGGCTACAGGCGGTGGGCACCAATAAACGGTGATCGGCCACATCATCTATGGTTTGCTTTATGGTGCGTTTGACCTTGGAAAAGTCGAGCAACATGTTTTGCTCATCCAGGCCACCGTCGAGCAGCACATCGACTATCCAACTTTCGCCTACCATGCCGCGAAACGGGCACAGGTAAGAAAAATCAACCACAGTTAAATCTTTGACAAATAATTGCATTCTCGCTCCCAGGCAGATAAACAGTCCACCCATGTGTTATCGGCCGGCCGATATTGGCACCGATTGAACCGATACCGGCCAGGGTATCGGCACTTGACGTATCTTTCGCAAAAAGTCTGTGATCTTGTCCAAAAGCTCCACAGCTTTTTGCTTGAGTTTCCGGTATTATACGCAAGTCACTGCCAATATTAATAACGCTAATCAGGTATCCTATGAAAACCCTCATCTGCAACGCCCAATTGGTTAATGAAGGAACAATCCGTACTCAGGATCTGCTGATCGACAACGGCCGCATCAGCCAGATTGCCCCCCAGATCACGGCTCCGGCAGGGGCTCAGGTCATAGATGCTCAGGGTAAACACCTGCTGCCGGGGATGATCGACGATCAGGTGCATTTCCGTGAGCCGGGTTTCCCCAATAAGGGCACCATCGCCAGTGAATCCCGCGCCGCCGTGGCCGGGGGTATCACAAGCTTTATGGAAATGCCCAATGTTAACCCGCAAACCACCAATCTGCAGGCGCTGGAAGACAAGTATACCCGCGCGTCTCAAAGTTCATTGGCCAACTTTGCTTTCTATCTCGGCGCCACCAACGATAACCTGGAAGAGATTAAACGTCTCGATCCCAACCAGGCCTGTGGTGTAAAAATCTTTATGGGCGCCTCTACCGGCAATATGTTGGTGGATAACAGTGCCACTCTTGACGGCATCTTCGCCAACTCTCCTGTGGTCATTGCCACTCACTGTGAAGACAGCCCCACCATAGCCGCCAATGAAGCCGCCATGCGTGAAAAATACGGCGATGCCATACCTATGGAGCTGCACGGCGAAATCCGCTCCCGTGAAGCCTGCCTCAAGTCATCTCAACTGGCGACCGAACTGGCCATCCGTCACAAGGCACGCCTGCATGTACTGCATTTAACCACCGCCGACGAACTCTATCTGTTTGAGCCGGCCAAGCAACTGGCACAACTCAAGGGTGCCAACATTACCGCCGAAGTCTGTGTACACCATCTTTCGTTCAACGACAGTGACTACGCCCGCCTCGGCAGCCAGATAAAGTGTAATCCGGCCATCAAGACCCTTGCCGATCAACAGGCACTGATAGACGCCGTCAATCGCGACATCATTGACATTATCGCCACAGATCACGCACCGCACACCTGGGAAGAAAAGCAAGCCGACAGTTACTTCAAGGCGCCGTCCGGTTTGCCGCTGGTGCAACATGCACTGCTCGGCCTGCTGGATCTGCATGCCAAGGGGCACTTCAGCCTGGAAAAAATCGTCCAAAAGACCAGCCATGCGGTGGCCGAGCGCTTTGAACTCAAAGACAGGGGCTATCTGCGCGAAGGTTATCTGGCGGATCTGGTACTGGTGGATCTCAACAAGCCTTTCGAGGCCACGCTGGAAAACACCCGCTATCACTGCGGTTGGTCGCCCTTTACCGGCCACAAGTTTGCCGCATCTATCAGTGGTACCTGGGTCAATGGTAACCAACTGTTTGACGGCAGTCGCTTTATCGACAATACCCTGGGCCAACGCCTCACATTTAGTCGCACTTAATCGCTGATAAACCAAGGGCTCCGCGAAAGGAGTCCTTTTTACATAGACACAAGTATGCGTGATGCTGGTCAATATCTTGTTTATTTCAAGTCAATGCATAATGAATTCGGTAAACTGAAGCTATGCCAGTTGCTATCTTTTCCGGAATTTAAGGCCTTAACATAGCAAGTTCATGATTTTTATTATTTTCTAAGATAATCGAACATGCTGGGCAACCTTATTTTTAAGTAAGGTCACAAGAGCAGGATCCATCCGCTGGTAATTGTCAGGAATATCCAGACACACAAGCTTCTTGCCTTTCAGAAGCTCCTTAAACTTCTTTGCGACCTTAATCTTGTGAGACTTTTCCATGACAAAGATAAAGTCAGCCCATTGAATAAGATCGCCACTTACCACAGTTTCGGCATTAGGGAAGGTGCGAACAAGTCCCATGCGTGCTCTGCGTCGGCTTACGGGCCTGGATGCAAGGCGTGATTCGCAGCAAATGGCCCTAGTCCTTTGCAAGAAGCACAACACAGCAGGCAGGTCTGTAAGCCACGCCCTTAGGGGCTTTCACAGCAACCGGCTCTCTGCGTTATCCGACTTCGACAGGCCCCGGCATGCCTTCAGTCAGATGCCTTGAACGCCAATTGCTGTGTAAGCCAGAGTGCCGCGAGGACTTATTCACACCTTCCTTTGTACCGGCTCCAATCGCGTAACCCCCCTCAAATGCCGAGAAAACCTCTTCTCCGGTAGGGCTTCGCAAGCGATTCTCACTGCATACAAAAAGTAGATTCATGGTTAATTTATTTTCTCAGTCTGCATACCAGTTAACAGCGGCTTATGATCTAAACATAGCCTTACATCTGCTCATATCTGCTATAGGTTTATTGCTAACGGGATTAACGCTCGTTTCCTAATTTCAATGAGTTAGCCTATAAAAAACGGTTCTAAAAGTCTATTCCGCCAGTTATGCGGCAATGCGACTAAAAAACCTAAGTTTGACAAGCATTTTTCCCCAGTATCCGCCCCCTAAGGCACCGGCGGCAACGCATAGCACACAAAACCAGCGCCAATCCCCCTTATCAACCAAGCTGTGCTTCTCTTGCCCCGTCGCTCCGTGGTTTAATAACTTCCGCTGTAACCGAGTCTGGGTCGCCCGGACGGGCAGGGGAAGGTACAAGCAAGTCCCGGATATGCTTGGCTTAAAAGCTGGAGTCCTTGGCAACAGACCGATGAGTCTATAAACCATGCCCTTCCCTGCAGATGGCAAATTCAACACACTCTTGATTAAAAGGAATTCCCGTGTCCGTACGTTTTCGGGTTGAACCCCGCCATTGGTTGATCCTCGCCGCGTTGGCCATTGCTGCCTACGCCTGTTATCTATTGGTCGCTCCCTATCTGGGAGCGATACTGCTGGGATTTATCGTCTCCTTGCTGTTTTTGCCCGTGCACAAGCGCATAGAAGCGAAACTCCCCAAACATCCCAACCTGAGTGCATTGCTTTCCTGCATCTTGCTGACGGTGATCATCTTGATCCCCTTGCTGTTCATGCTGATTTCCGTGATTGAACAGGGCGTCAGCTCTGCCACCCATGCCTATCAATGGCTGACCCATGGTGGTGCCAAGGAGCTGTTGGAACATCCTTGGGTACAGTCGGCACTGGCGCTGGCCAATAAATGGCTGCCGTTTGACAGCATAGAGCCGCAGGAGATATTGCAAAAAGCCACCGCAGCGCTTACGGAGCTCAGCACCCGTCTGGTTGGCTTGAGCACGGCATTGCTCGGCAATATCACAGGTTTCTTTGTCAATTTCTCCCTGATGTTGTTCGTACTGTTTTTCTTCCTCAGGGACAACGAACAGATTATTGCCAGTCTCAGACACGTAATCCCCCTGTCCCGCAGTCAGGAAGACAAAATTCTCGATGAGGTGGAAAAAGTCGCCAAGTCGGCGGTACTCGGCTCATTCCTGACGGCCTTGGCACAGGGTTTTGCCGGTGGTATTGCCATGGCCATAGTCGGCCTGCCGGGATTGTTCCTCGGCTCCATGATGGCATTCGCTTCTTTTATTCCTGTGGTGGGTACCGCACTTATCTGGGTGCCGGCGGCGCTCTATCTGGCATTGACCGGAGACTGGGGCTGGGGGCTGTTCCTTTGCGCCTGGGGCATATTGGTGGTTGGCTCCATTGACAACTTCCTGAGGCCGATTCTGATGCAGGGATCTGCCGGAATGAGCACCCTGTTAATTTTCTTCTCTTTGCTGGGTGGCTTGCAGCTATTTGGTCTCATTGGTCTGATTTACGGCCCGATCATCTTTGCCGTTACCTTGGTGCTGTTCCGTCTCTATGAAGAGGAATTTCATGAGTTTTTGCAGCAGCAGGACCAAGCCTGAGTCTGCCGCTGGAAGCTTAAAGAGCCCCGCATTTGCGGGGCTCTTTGGCACTGATTTTAAGACTGCGTTCTTAAAGCCAATTGCATCTATCAACTGAACGCCAGGAAGGGCGAGATACACAGCAAGATACCAGTGGCGATAATCACATACAGGCCAACGCCCTTATATTTGTGCAGCGAAGGTACCCGGTAAACCAAATAGGCAGGGATCAGACAGCCCACCAAACCGAATACCGGGCTGCAGATGGAGGTGAAACTCAGCACAGGGGCATTCAGCACAATCGCACCCCAGGACAGCAGTATGGTGAATACCATGATGCCATACCCCACCAGCTTGGCGTTGATCTTCTCCTTGGGCATAACCCGCTGCAGTAGGTTCATGGTGATCCCCTGGCACGCCTCCCGAAAACCCAGATACACCCCGAAGTAAGCCGTCATCACGGCAAAGATGTTCAGCGTCAGGCTCAGGAGTTTCAGCGTCTGGCCAGGCATACCTTGAGCCACCATGGCCAAGGCAGAGATATTTTCCTGCTCGGCCCTCACAGCTTGCTCATGGCCCATCGCCAGAGTGAAAGAAACGGCGTAGAAGAACACGGTAACAAACAGCACACCAAAGGCAATATTCATGGCTCGCATCGCCTTGAAGCGCGCCACTTCAATCGACTTCTCCCGCGAACGATAAGAGATCACCATGGGGCTTAGACTCTGGATAAACAGAATGGAAGTCAAGGTAAAGGGCAGCATCACCACGGCATCACGGATCCAATGAGTCGTAGTGGGCACTGCACCGACATTATTGATATCCCACTTGTCGACCATCATTAAGCCGAGCAGCGCCACCACACCCAACTTGGTGAGCACCATAAGGGTAGAAATTTTAAATAACAGGTTTTCGCCGCGGGAGGCCAATGCGACCAGAAGACAAATAAGCCCCAGACCATAGAAGGGGTTTTCCGACAGCAGGCTCTTGGTGGCTCCAAAGCTTTGCAGGAAAGAGGCACTGTCATTGGTGATCGCCGTCGAGTAGACAAACACCCAGATGACCAACATGACAAAGTAGAGTGCGCCGAGAAATATGCCCCAGTTTTTCCCCAGATAGCCACTGATCACACTGGGATAATCCTGACATTCGCGGGACTCGGCCAGGGTATTGATAAACAACTTCTGAAACATGTACATGGCCGGATAACCCACCACGGCAGACAAAAGAAACACCCATAATCCCATTAACCCCACCTGCACAGGCAAAAATACTATGCCCGCGCCTATGGCCATGCCGATGGACATGATGATCCAGCCCCAGTCAGTACTGTCGAATCGGGTTGCTTCCTTCCAGGCCTGCGTGTCTTCCCGAGTAATTGTTGCGCCCCACTCTGATGTCAAAGTGTCAGTTTTCATATAACAACCTTAGTTATTGTTGGATACCCAACATGTTATTTTTTGCAAATATATTTGAACCAACTGACAGCAGCAACCAGATTTTTGCAACTTTTGCTGATGCCGAGAATTTAACCACAAAACCGCCAACTTATAAGATCACCGTCACACTAAAAGCAATTACAACCTACCTTTTTATAAAATAAATTTGCAAGAAGAAGCCTGTTTGCAAATAATTGTGCAGACAAAATCGCTTGTTACTCAAAAATATTTGCAAGGAATATCATGAAAAAGACTATCAATGCAGACAAAGCCCCCGCAGCCATAGGCCCCTATTCTCATGCAGCCGCTTATGGTGAGCTGCTTTTCACCTCAGGCCAGCTGCCAGTCTGCCGTGAACAAGGTGCTTTGGTCGAAGGTGGGATCAGTGAACAGTCCCGCCAATCGCTTTTGAATCTGCAATATGTGCTTGAAGCCGCCAACAGTGGTCTGCAAAACGTGCTCAAAACCACCTGTTATCTATCCGACATCAATGACTTTGCCGCCTTCAACGAAGTCTACAAGACCTTCTTCAAGCAAGACTGCCCTGCCCGCAGCTGTTTTGCAGTGAAAGATCTGCCCATGGGCGCCTTGGTGGAAATCGAAGCCATTGCCCATATCAATCCTTAAACCAGACTCGGTGGAACCTAGTGATGAAACCACAGTGGCAACAATATATAGATATCCTTAATCAAGTTGTACGTCCCGCGCTGGGCTGCACCGAGCCTATCGCGGCGGCTTATGCCGCGGCCGTTGCAGCCGAAACCTTGGGCGCCAAACCTTTGAGCCTGGAAGTTCAGGTTTCGGATAACCTCTACAAAAACTCCATGGGAGTATTTGTTCCCGGCACAGGCAAGATAGGCCTGGCCATTGCCGCAGCTGCAGGAGCCCTTGGGGGCGATGCCAATGCCGGCCTTGAAGTGCTGGCAAATATCAACCCGGCACAAGTGGCCGAGGCCCAGGCACTTATTGACGCCGGTAAGGTCAAGGTATGCCGCATTCAGGCCGACGAGTTTATTTACTGCGCTGTGACAGCTGCCAACGACAAGCACCAGACCAAAATCGTTATCAGTGGCAGCCATACCCGAATTGCCGAGAAATGGCTCGACGGCCAACAATTGTATCGGGCCGAAGCCTCTACCAAGGGCAGTACCGCTTCGGTATGCGACGGGGTCGATATCAGCATCGCCTCAATATATGAGTTTGCCACCGGGATAGATGTTAACCGGATCAGATTTATTCTGGCGGCATCGGATCTGAATTCCCGTTTGTCCGACGAAGGCATGAATTCGGCCTATGGCCTGGAGGTGGGCAGAACGCTGAAGAAAAACATAGATACCGGCTTGCTGAGTGATGACCTACTTAACTCCATAGTCATGTATACGGCCGCGGCTTCTGATGCCCGCATGGGTGGCGCCACCCTGCCGGCCATGAGCAATTTTGGCAGTGGCAACCAGGGGATAGCCGCCACCGTGCCTGTGGTTGTAACGGCCAAGAAGTTCAACTGCAGTGAAGAGCAGCTGGCCCGGGCACTCATCATGAGTCACTTGGGCGCGATTTATATCAAGTCCCACTATCCGCCACTGTCAGCCTTTTGCGGCAATACAGTGACCAGTGCCGCCGCTGCCATGGCCATGGTTTATCTCGCCGGAGGCAGTTTTGAGCAAGGTTGCTACGCCATTCAGAACGTTATCAGTGACAGTGCCGGCATGGTTTGTGACGGCGCCAAAGCCTCCTGCGCCATGAAGGTCAGTACCTCATCAAGCACGGCAGTCAGGGCGTTTTTGATGGCACTCAATCAGCATGCCGTATCGACTCAGGGCATAGTCGCCGCCGATGTCGAACAAACAATCAAGAATCTGGGACAGATGATCTGTGATGGAATGGTGTCGACCGACAGTACCATTATCAGTATTATGTCTGCCTAATCTCCGACGCCCGGCAATTGCCGGGCCATCGCAAGAGGATAGCTGTGAAACTTCATAAGTTGACCCCCAAAGATATGGACATACTCAACGCCATGGGAAATGTGGTCGATGGTATAGCCACCATGTATGGGCAACACACAGAAGTGGTTTTGCACAGTCTGGACCGAGACCACCCTTCTATCATCAAAATAGCCAATGGCCATCTCACCGGCCGCAGTGTCGGCGCTCCCATTACCAATCTGGCATTGGAAAAGCTCAAGAGCGGCCACGATATTTCCGAGGCCTATCTCAGCCAGAGCAGCAACGGCAAGACCTTGAAATCCATCACCACCGTTATTCGCAACGAAAAGCAGATGGCCATAGGCCTTTTGTGTATCAATACGGATATGGATGCGCCCTTGATGTCTGTACTGCGCTCCATGCTGCCGCAACAATGTCCGCTCACAGAGAGCAGTGGCACATCGGAAGTCTTTGCCCGTAATATTGAAGAAGCGCTGCACAGCACCATAGACAAGGTCAACCAGGAAGTACGCCACAGTGAACTGATCCCGCCATCGAAAAAGAGCCGTGAAATAGTGACTCGCCTCTTCGATGCCGGTATTTTTGAGCTCAAGGACAGTGCCCAAGTGGCCGCCAAGCGCCTGGATATTTCTGTGCACACCATTTACCGCTACCTGAGGGAATTAAAAGCCCCACAGGAGTAACATTGACAATGGGCGGGATCATCGGCGTTAGATGACAATGCCATGGAAGAAGTGAGACCAAGGAGCCGGAATGCCAAATCACAGACTCATACCCTTCGGTGATAACATCTGGATAGTTGCAGGCAAGACAGTGCCTTTCTTTGGCCTGCCTTACAGTACCCGGATGACAGTGGTCAGGCTTGATGATGGCACGCTTTGGCTCCACTCCCCCATAGAGCTAAGCCGCGAACTGCTCGAGGAGGTCAAGGCCCTCGGTGAAGTCGGCTATCTGCTGGCGCCCAACTCATTGCACCATCTGTTCGTCAAAGACTGGCAGCAAGCCTTTCCCAACGCCCTAAGCTACGCGACCGAAGAACTGGCAAAAAAACGCAGCGATCTACATTTCGACCAACTGCTGCTCAGCGAATTGGCAGACTCGCAACACAATGCCAAAGCCCCTTGGCTTGACGAGCTGGACTTCTGCCTGTTTCAGGGCAGCCCTGTGATGCAGGAGGCTGTATTCTTTCATCGCCACAGCCGCACACTAATCCTGACCGATTTGATTGAGAACTTTCAGCCCGAGTGCTTCAAAGCCTGGCAAAGACCGCTGGCACGCATCAGCGGCATACTGGCCCCTAACGGCAAGACACCGCTGGATTGGCGCCTGAGCTTCAGCTTTGGCAAGCCTCAGGCCCGAAAGGCCCTGGCGACTCTACTTGGCTGGCAAGCGGAGAAACTCATCATAGCCCACGGCGAATGTCAGTCCCGGGATGCCGACCGCTTTATCCGCCGTTCATTCTCCTGGCTTGGGAATCTTGACCACTGACAGGCACTGCAGCATAAACCAGCAAGACTGCTGACTTCGCTGCTTACCCAAAGACGATAAAAAAGACAGATAAAAAAGACAGGCACAAAAAAGCCCAATCATAAGATTGGGCTTTTTTGTTTTGAATGTGGTCGGTATGAGAGGATTCGAACCTCCGACCCCTGACACCCCATGACAGTGCGCTACCAGGCTGCGCTACATACCGATATTTGTCTTGAGCGGCTGGCGCAGTATGCCGTCTCAACGAGGCAGAACTTTATCAACAGTCGCGAGGCTGTGCAAGCTCCATCTGAGGATTTTTAGTTTAACTGCCTAGTTTGTGGTCTGTTTTTTCTCTATCGTACAGTCTTTAATCCGCAGCGCTTAATGGTTGTACAAACGCCGCCCTTCGCGCATCACTTCGATAAGTTCCGGGGCACTCATCTTCTTGTCCAGGCGGTTCTGATAAGCCTTGTCATAGATACGATATTGACCGTGACGGTCAATCACAGTGATCTCCGACTGCTGATAGATGGCAAAAATTCTGGCATCACCGACATAGACCCAAGTGAGACTGTCCGGTTGCAGCAGATGGCGACCGGCACTGTAATCTGTGGCCGGATTGCTGCACCCCAGCACTTGGCTCATCAAGGTTGGCACCAAACCATAGTGACTGGTGCGGTATTTAGCCTGGGCGTGGCCGCCGACGGGCCAATGGATCACCAGAGGCACATTGACATTGGCCGGTGACAGGTCGCGCCTGGCTTCATCGGCATTACTGGTGAACACCTTGCCATTGACACCTGTGATAATCACCAGAGTATTTTCCGGCATAGCTGACAAGAGTTGCTCCAGCTGTTTGTCGATAAAGTTCAGCGATTGCCGATATTGATTGAACAACACCTTCTGCGCCGGCTTGAGGGCACTGTCGGGTTTTACCGTCTGCACACCGAGGAAACCTACCGGGGTATCATAGTCTTCCGGTGATTTGAGGTTCAGCAGTGCAAACCAAGGAGCTTGTTGCTGGGCCCGCCACTGCTTGAAACTGTCGATATTTTGAATATCGGCCATGGCACTGCCACCTTCATCTTCGGCAATATGAGCGTCGAAGTCGCGGAAAATTGCCTGGGGCCGCGCCTCTGCATAATTGCTTCTGCTGGTAAACAGCCCCAGATTATAACCCTGCTGCTTGAGGCTCTGCCCCAGCAAGGGGCTGGTGTAATTGAGTTCCACCGCGTCCATATAACTGCCCTGCAGCCCATAAAGCAGGGAAAACATGCCGCTGCGGTAGGTATTGCCACCGCTGAGGTGATTCATAAACTCATGGTTTTGTTTGCTGTAGCGGCTGAAAAACGGCATGGTCTGCTCGTCGGCCATATCGGCCCTGAGGCTGTCGATGGCAATAAGCAGCACATTGGGATGTTCTTCGGCGCTGCAGGTCAGCGGCGCTCTTGGGTATTTAAAGCTGGTTTCGGTATCCACCTTCAAGCTGCTGGAGCCATCGATACCGTGATTTTCCATGAAGGTGCGCGCCGTCGCAGGATAGGATAACGGGTAGGCATCATCGAAACGGGTAATTTCGGTGACATCGGCGGCATCGGCCCAGATATGAATAAGATGGCTGCTGACAAAGCAAACCCCGATAAAGGCCACCACCTTGTTGCCATAGTTGCGCTTTTGAATTTTCTCAATCCGCTTCCAGATAAAGTTGGCGGCGGTCAACTCCAGAGCGAGGATCCCGAGGGGGGTGACGATATAGGAAGTGCCATGCAGCAGACTGTTGAGGTCGGCCCAGGCCAAATCGACCGCGAAGGGACTCAAATGCATACCATAGTCGTCATAGACTATGGTGTCATAAAGCATGATACACAGGCCAAGGGTGGCCACCACTGCCGCGTATCCCCGAAGGATACGCGAGTAAGGCAACAGCAGAGTAACGGGAAACAGCAACACCAGATAGACAATAAACGCCAGGAAGCTGAAATGGCCAATGGTACTGACGCCAAGGTAACCCCAACCAATCCAGGTTTCCGGGTAGCCGACACTTTCCAGATATCGACTGCCGACTATCATGGCCAAAAAGCCATTGAAGAAGGCAAACCAGTGCCCCCAATTGATTAGGCGTGAAACCCTATCCTTGCCCAACTGCTTTGTTCGCTCGACCATATGGATCCGCTTTTTGTAAGTTGCCTGTGTATCTTACATTGATTGCTATTATGTGCTTTTTGACTTACAACGCCACTATTTAGCGCATTTCAGTTGTTACAAGTCAACGCAGGGATTGTGTCAATGCCTTGGCAAATTGTTCCGCCACCTGCTGACGGGCTTCCTTGGGCACCTTGGTCGATAACAGATGCGAAGCCGCATTCCCCAGCGCCATCAGGCCAAGATCGGTCGGAGCCTGGTGTTTTTCCAGCACAGCCAGCAATTCGGCGATCAGGGATTCAACTTGAGCATTGGTATATTTTGATTGGATAGCCATAAATAAAAAATGATTCACTCAGATTAGGATTAGCGGCATATAATAGCGGATTTACAACAGAGTATCACTATCGGGGCTTATGAGTATTCACGTCGAACAAGCGATTATTCACGCAATCACCCAAAACGGCGAAGGCCAGCTCAGCTGCCGTCTGCGCCCTCAACCACTGCTGAACAGCCAGGCCGTTGAGACCATGCTTGATGAGCTGCACCAAAGCTATTCCAGCAAAGCGGGAAAAGGCTTTGGTTATTTTGGCGTCCCCGGTGATGATGGCGAAGCCAACCCCGCCTTCAAGGAAGCACTCAAGTCTTATCGCGATGGGCAGCAAGGCTTTGTAGAATTCTCAGCCACTGCCGGCAAACTGCTGCAGGAAGAACTCTCCAAGTATGACTTCAGCCAGGGCGGATTTTTGCTGCTGGCCTGCTATACCTTTATGGCCAGCGACTACCTGTTTGTGGCACTGCTGAATGCCAAGTCGTCAATGACAGTGCTGGATGATATGGAGCTGTCGCAAAACGACCATCTGGATCTGAATAATATCCAGTTGGCGGCCCGAATCGATCTCACCGAGTGGCAAGCCGACAGTGAGTCACGCAAATATATCTCCTTTATCCGCGGCAGAGCCGGTCGCAAGGTGGCCGACTTCTTCCTCGACTTTATGGGCTGCGTCGAAGGGGTTAACCCCAAGCAGCAGAGCAAGACCCTGATGCAGGCGGTGGAAGACTTTGTCGGTGGCGGTGAACTGACCAAAGAAGAGCGTCAAACCTGCCGCGACCGGGTGTTTGAATACTGCACCTCCCAGGTCGACAACGGCAGTGAAGTCATGCTCAAGGATCTGGCCGATGAACTGGCCGAATCCGGCATGGATTCCTTCTATGACTTTGCCGTGGGCGGTGATTACGGTTTGGAAGAGGAGTTTCCGGCCGATAAATCCACCCTGAGGCAGTTGAAGAAATTCTCCGGCACCGGCGGCGGCCTGACCCTGAGCTTTGACAGCTCACATCTGGGCGAACGGGTCATCTACGACCCTATCTCGGATACCATTTTGATAAAAGGCGTGCCCGCCAACTTAAAAGATCAACTGGACCGGCGCCTCAAGGGCGAATGAGGCTGTCAAACACATCAAGGCGCTTTCATTGTTCAAGGGCGCCTTGATGCTTTTTCCGGCTGCTATCTTCAGCTATTCATCTTTATCGGCTTGCCCTGTTTGACCACCCAACCATCCCTTTTTATGCAAAACCGCCACCACAGCTAACCTTGGCGAGTACCGATTCGAAACAGGTACTGGGTAGCGCTCAAGACAAATATTCAAAAATTATTGTTAAATAAACCATTTAGCTCTAGCATTTGTCATTAACTATTCGTTAACTCCAGACGGGAGTTGGAACCGACTTGACCCACTTGCCCTGGTATCGACAACCACTGTTGCTGAGTCTGATGGCCGGCCTGATAGGCTTTGCCTGTAACAGCTTCCCTATCCCCTTGTTTGCCAATGTGCAGTTGGTGTTGGGTAATACCCTCTATGTGATTGTCGCCATCTTACTTGGGCCTTGGTATGCCCTGCTCGCCGCCACCATCAGCGTCACCTCGCTGATGCTGCAATGGGACAGCCCGCACGTTTATCTGCTTTTCTGCCTTGAGGCCATGGCACTGGGGGTTGCCAGGCTCAGGCGCTGGCCGGTATTTTACGCGGGTGTCGGCTTCTGGTTGTTGCTGGGCATGCCACTTATTTATGGTTATCTCCACTTTTTCAGCGACTTACCTTCTGAATACATTCCATTTGTGGTGATCAAGCAATCGGTCAATGCCATGGTCTATATCACCCTGGCCTGCTTGATTGTATTGTTAATCCCTGCATTGACACACATGATTGCTCGTCAGTTACCCGCCAAGCGCAGCGGCTTTGGCGAGCAACTCTTTTACAGCTTTTTACTGCTGCTTAACCTGAGCCTGATGATCTCTACCCTGGTATTCAATTATTACTGGGTCAATAAACAGCAACAGATCCTGGGTAAACACTTACATGAAACCGCCAAAAATATCGGCCTGGCGGTAGAGCATTATCTCGAGCGGCACAAGTCGGTTATAGCCACCGCCGCCGAGCTTATCAAACACAGTTCACCCACTCCCGATGAATTGCAGCGGATGCTGTCGCGGCTGCACAAACTCAATCCGGGATTTTTAACCATGCTGATTGCCGATCCCGAAGGCAGCATAGTGCAGGCAAGCCCTGTCAGCAGGCTTCAGGGCCTTGAAGGAAATCATATTCGTATAGATGACAGGGATTATTTCCAGCAGGCGTTTTTCAACGAGCGCCTCTATGTCTCACCGGTATTTCTCGGCCGGGGCTTCGGCTCAGATGCCATAGTCGCCATCAGCAGCCCGCTGTATCTCGCCACAGGCCCACAAGTTATCGGCATATTGGAAGGCTCACTCAACCTCAATCGTTTCAGCGAACTGGATAATGACTTTCTGGAACAAACCAACCAGTTGATGTTTATTGTCGATGAGAACATGCGCCTTATCTATGCCTCCAGGGAGTTGGCCTTGCCAAAACTCGAGCGGCTCAACTATCGCCAAAGTGGCAAGCACTACAGCTCTTTATTGCCCATGCTCAATCTAAAAGCACTGGATAATGACAGCCCGGAATATGTTTACAGCCACTATCGCCTGCCAAACAACTGGCAAATTTTTGTGCTCGACCCTTACGCCCCATTGCTGCACGAAGTAGAGCGCCAGTTTATGTTCACTTTTGCTCTACTGTTGCTGTTTTTACTCTTGTCGCTGCTGGTCGCCAGGGTGGTGGGGCAGCGCCTGACCATGCCGCTGGAGTTGATTTCAGAGCAGCTCAACAAGGGTAAACGCCTTACCGAGGATAAGTTACTCGATGGCCACAATGTGCCCGTGGAAGTAAGCCATCTCTACAGTGAGCTCAAGGAAAGCCAACGCCAACTGATGGCGCATCAGTTGGATCTGGAGGAAAAAGTCATCATACGAACTCTGGAGCTTGAGCAGGCCAACCGTAAACTCAAACAGTTGGCCCAGACAGATCCACTCACAGGACTTGCCAACAGACGCCATGCCGAAGCGAGTTTCGCCACATTGCAGGGTCTGTGTCAGCGCAATCACGAAGCCATAGCCGTGGTGCTGATGGATCTGGACTTTTTCAAGCGGGTCAATGATGAATATGGTCATCTGGGCGGCGATGAGACCTTGAAACGGGTTGCCGATTTACTTAAGACAAAATTCAAGCGCGACTCGGATCTTATCAGCCGTTATGGCGGTGAAGAGTTATTGTTGCTGCTGCCCATGTGCAACCCACTCAAGATAGAGCAGTTTCTGAATGAAATTCGTCAGGCCATTGCCGAGCTTGAGATCATCAACCCCGAAGATCAACGCCTAATAAGTGTCACTGTCAGTATCGGCGCCCTGATTGCCAACGCCTCCTACAGCTCATCTCTCGAGGTGTGGTTGAAAGAAGCCGATGCCAACCTGTACCAGGCCAAGAGCGAGGGGCGCAACCGGGTCATCTGTACTCTGTCGGCTCAGGATCTTGGCTGAAAAAGGCTTCAATCCGCTGCATCTGATAATCGAAGAAAGGGTTCCAACGTTGGCGCAGCATATCCGCAGCCGGAATGCTGATGACACCGCGCTCCCCTCGGGACGCTGCGGCGCCAATTTGAATGCGCTCCATGCTGTTAGGCATCTGATTGCCATACAGGCTGTCGTTGGCAGAAAACGGCAAGGCCACATGAGACAGGGAATAGACAGACACGGGCCATTTGAAGTCGAGTTTTTCCACTCCGGTATGAGTACCAAACTCTCTGGCCTGCACCAAATGGCTAAAGCCCACCTGGTTCTCAATCAAAGTTCCCCGGAAAGTCAGGTTGGTTCGCGCCAGTATGCCGCTGATTTCCGCCAGTGGATCCACAGGTGTCATGCTGAGGTTCACTTGACTGCGGTTCATATCATAGATCACCAGTTCATTGGCTCCCTTGGGCAGTTGCAGAAACAGGTTCTCCAGCACAGCTTTCGTCGATACCGAATCATCCACCAACGACTGAAACGCCAAAATCGGCGGCAACTGGCGTTTTTTGTTCTCAGGCAAAGCCAACAAACGCTGACTGTTGTGCTGCGCCAGGCGATAAACCACATCACCGGCATTAACGGCAAAAGAGCTGTATTTAAAGGGATCATACTCGGGTGAGATAGTATTCCAGCTGAGTTTCTCCAGCCCCAGAATATAGCCCAGCTGCGACTGCCACTGCGCGCCCACGGCCATGGGGGCCAAACCTATGGCCGGTGACAGCATCACCACCTTTTCATAGTCCGTGGGCCGGCCGCTGTGAAGGTTTTCCAACTCATGGTTGAGTGCCAAACTGGCACCGGTGGAATAACCTATCACGTAGAGAGGTTTGCCGTTTAGCACCTGGCTCATATGGCGACTGGCCAGCCTGACGGCAGCGGCGAGATCCTGCCATTCCAGGCGCACCAGGCCTGATGGCAGAGTGCCATGCCCCGGTAGCCTCAACGCCAACACATGAGCGCGCCCCTTGAACTGCTCGGCAAACTGATGCATGGCGTAGGGTGAATCTGACATGCCATGAAGCAACAAGAGCCCGAACTGCGCGTCCGCATTGGCCCACTCAAAACTTTGATTCCAAGGCAAAGCCCAGCGCTTGGGATCCGCTATGCTGCCAGTGTGATAACGATTGATGGGAGAACTTATGCCACCGGAAAGCTTGCCAAGTTCCTGATCAAGCTCGGTAAACAGCTGCTGCTCCAACTTGAGATAATCACCGAAGTCCTCGACTCCCTTGTGGCGATCAAACTCATGGCTCAGAAAATGGGTATGCCAAGGACTTAAATCGGCGCGGCCATTGAGTAGCCAGATCCCGGTTACAGTCAACGCCAGCCCTATACCGAAGCAAGCATAAAAAAGCGCGATAGAGAGCTGTTTCCCCGAACTGATAAGCAGAGTTTTCATTGACCTTTACCTTGAACTGCCCCAAAGTGGCGACGCTGGAATGGCATTACACTGAGATTCATTGGCATAAAAGTCTAACAGAGAGCAAACGTGCACGCACACTCAACGCCTTCATTTCCTTTGCGTATTGGTAACGACCTGGCCAAAGCGCGGGTTTATCTGCCCAACCCGCCAACACTGCCGCTTGACTGGCATTGGCAGCAGAGCGATGCCGCCGCGGCCTTGATAGCCGCCAACTCCAACCACTGGCGCAAAATCCTGGTGATCTGCGCCAAGATATTTGCCCCGGATGACGACTGGCGTAGTTTTCTGCAACAGGGGCTCTTTTCCCAGGTAGCGCTTGAGATAGGCGCGACCGAGCTAGTAACTGATAGCGGCATAGCTCTTATCGCCGGCAATGAAGCCGCCGACAAACTCAATATCGCCGACGATGCCGGACAGGAGCTCACCGGTGCCTCCGGGGTACAGCGGCTGGATCAGTGGCGCTGGAAAGTCCCCTACCTGGATTACCGCCAGTTTCCCAACGCCAGTATTTTGCTGCTGCGCCAAGCGCTGCACTGCAACCCATAAAGAAAACGCCGCGATTAACGCGGCGTTTTACGATTCAATTTGAGCCGTTAATCGTAAATGGTCGGGATAGGCCTGCGCTTATGCTGCGTGGCTTTGTAGATGGCTATGATCCTGCTTTCCACCTCGGCGGAAACCGGCTTACCTTCAAGGAAGTCGTCTATCTGATCGTAACTCAGCCCAAGGGCGACTTCGTCCTCAAGCCCAGGGTTGTCACACTCAAGATCCGCCGTTGGCGCCTTGCGTACCAAGGTTTCCGAGGCGCCGAGGAAGGCGGCCAACTGCCTGACCTGACGCTTATTCAGGCCAAAAAGCGGCGCCAAGTCGCAAGCACCATCGCCCCACTTGGTATAGAAACCTGTGACATTTTCGGCGCTGTGATCTGTACCGACCACCAGGCCACCGAGTAAGCCCGCCACTTCGTATTGGGCTGCCATCCGCATTCTGGCCTTGACATTACCCTTCACAAAATCAACCTTGTTGGCATCCGGTAGCGCCAGTTCAGCGCGGTCAACGCCACTGAGTACATGCTGATGAATGCCACTAACCCCGTCATGAATATTCACAGTCACCAGTTTGCTGGGGCGGATAAATGCCAGCGCCTGCTGCGCCTCATGTTCATCGCGCTGCTCAAGGTAAGGTAAACGCATGGCCACAAAACGGTACTCAGCCTCGGTTTTGCCTTCATTTAGCGAATCTACCGCCAACTGACATAAGCGCCCGGCCAGGGAAGAATCGACCCCGCCACTGATCCCCAGAACCAGAGTCTTGCAGTGAGCCTCCTGCAGTTTGGCCTTGAGAAATGCTACCCGCCTTTCCACCTCATATTCAGGTTCAATAGCACTCAGTACTTTCATTTCTCTTAAGATCTGTCCTTTCACAGTGGGCTCCAATCTGTTATCGGTGTTTATAGGTCTGACTTTGATACCGGCCGTGCAATAATTTACTAGGCGGCCTGGATCACCGACCGCTAAGATAACATAAATTCTTACCCAGGATAGCAAGATGCACGAGGAGAAAATCCATTACTGGCGCGCCCCATCCCATCCCGAACTGGAGATCAGTCGGGCCAGTTTTCAACATTTTCACTTCGAGCCCCATGTTCATCTGGACTTTCATATCGGTGTGGTCAGTCACGGCGGCCAGGACTTTCATTACCGTGGCCAAACCTGGCACCTGAGACCCCATTGGCTGTCGACCCTGGATCCCGACAGCAGCCATGATGGTCAGAGCAGCGAACAACAGGGCTATTGTGCCCTGGTAATGTCCCTGCCCCATGACTGGCTGCAACAACTGGCGCGGGATCTCGGCCTGGGATATTTCAGTTTTGCCGCGCCTATGTTGCATCATCCGGCGCTGTATCGGGAATTTTGCCAGCTGCACCATTTGCTGACCCAACCCATAGCAGCCAATGACCTCCTGGTTCCCGAAGCCGCGGTTATCGCCTTTTTGGAAAAGCTGATGCGCCTGCATGGCCGCAAGCTCAATACAGAGAGACTGCCCCACGCCTTGAGCCAGAGTCAGCTCGATAGGTTAAGAGAAGCCTTTCATGCCGATCCCGGTGCGCCATTTAGGTTGCCGCAGCTTGCCAAGGAGCTGGATCTCAGCCAATACCAACTGCTTAGGCAGTTTCGCCAGAGAACCGGCATGACGCCACATGCCTATTTAAAGCGGATCCGCCTGGAATATGCCAAGAAAGCCCTGCTCAGGGGAGACAGTGTGATTTCGGTGGCGCAGCAAGTCGGCTTCTTCGATCAGAGCCATCTGAACAAGGCCTTCAAGCGTGCCTTCCTGCTTTCTCCACAGGCGTTTCAGCGGCGCATGCTGTGAATGCCACACGCCCCTCTGGCGGCTGAGCATTTTTACCCCTATACCCAAACACTTTCAGCCTCGGCTGAATGAGGCACTACAGGATAAAGTTGACTATGACAGATCTGCATCTTTTGCTGACCCTGGGCACCATTCACCTGCTGGCATTAGCGAGCCCGGGGCCGGATTTTGCATTGATCCTGAAAATTGCCAGCCGAGAGCAGCGCAGCACCGCAATGGCGGCCGCCGTTGGCATCTCTCTGGCGATATTGGTGCACACTGTCCTGAGCCTCACAGGTGTCAGCCTGGCCATTCAAAGCTCGCATACCCTGTTTGTGCTGGTGCAGCTCTTTGGCGCCCTTTATCTGGGCTGGATGGGACTGGGAGCCTTTGGTGTTCAGGCCTGGCTTAAACGCGCCTTGGCGGCAAGGCCACTCGCTGAAGCTCAAACCAATGAATTGCCAACCAGCCGGGCAGCAATCAATGATACACAAGTCATGCAGTCCGAGGAGTTAAACAACAGGGTAGACAATGAGCCAGGTAAAAGTGCGAGCGATAACACCATGTCTGCCGCCGCCGGGTTGCTGCTTGGGTTATCGACCAACCTGTTCAACCCCAAGGCGTTGGTGTTCTTTTTAACGCTGTTTTCCACCCTTATCACCCCAGAGGTCAACAGCCAGACCAAGCTATTGGCCGCCATATTACTGCCGCTGCTCTCGGTTATCTGGTTTGCCATGCTGGCCATGCTGCTGTCTCACGCCCGGGTGCAGCGACGCCTGCTGCGCTTTGGCCATTACATAGATTACCTTTGCGGCGCTATCTTCCTGGTCGTCTCGGTTGCCATACTGCTGAGGTTGCTGACGGCTTGACGCAGAACAATTGAGCCACAAACTTGGTATAAAGCCTGAAGGACTTAACCCTTGGAGCTCCGGGAGTAAACTGTGAAGCAGTAAATAGAATGCATTTTAAATCCAGACTAGAATAGCCCCAACTCAATCGATTCGAGGTTTCTATGTGGTGGCGTGTTGTTTTACTCTGTCTTGCTTATTGGCTGCTGGGTGCCCATTTTCTCAGATACTCACACACAATCGCCGCCGCTATCTGCCTGTTGGCGCCGGCCGTGCTGTTTGTGAAAAGCGCCGTTGTCGTTCGCATCCTGCAAGTCGGCCTATTGGCCGGCGCCTTGCTGGTATGGGCCAAGAGTGGCTTTGAATATGTTGCCATGCGCCAGGCCATGGATGCCCCCTGGGTCAGGCTGGCATTCATTATGGGCGGGGTCACCCTGTTTACTCTGCTGTGCGCCTGGAGTGGTAATGGGCTGGCGAGAAACCGTAGCCGCCTGCCATAACGGCAACTCACCACAACCTTTCCAATTCTTAGACCAATTACTCAACAATCCGCGTCAGAGGTCAGCACAGGTTAAGTAAAAGGACTATACACTCGAGCCAGTGTATAGCCCTGTTTAAGCCAGCCGGGTCTTTGGCCTAAGCCCTTGATTTAGCCCCTCGGCTTGAGCTGTTCCAGGGAACTGCGTACACTGTTTGGATTTCAGTTAAAGGCGTAAAGAATATGAGAATTTTGGTTGTTGAAGACGATCCCTTACTCTCCCATCACCTCAAGGTACAACTGGGAGAATTGGGAAATCAGGTCCAGGTGGCGGGAACAGCCAAAGAGGGATTTTTTCAGGCGACCAACTACCCCATTGATGTCGCCATTGTGGATTTGGGATTGCCGGATCAGGACGGCATTGCGCTTATCCAACGCCTGCGGGATGAAGATGTCAAAGCCCCTATCCTGATCCTTACTGCCCGGGTCAACTGGCAAGACAAAGTTGAGGGACTCAACGCCGGCGCCGATGACTACCTGGTCAAACCTTTTCAAAAAGAGGAACTGGTGGCCCGTCTCGATGCCTTGGTCCGTCGCAGTGCCGGTTTCGTCAAGCCGGTGATCAACAGCGGCGACCTGTCGTTGGACCTCGCCGCCAAGCAAGTCACCATGAACGGTGAACCAATGGAAATTACCGCCTTCGAATATCAAATTCTTGAGTACCTGATGCGTCACAACCATGAAGTGGTCGCCAAACAGCGCCTGCTGGACGTTATTTACGGCGACAAGGAAGGCGATCCCAACACCATTGAGGTGATGGTGAGCCGACTGCGCAAGAAGTTGACCCGTGACGGTATCGAAAATCCAATAGTGACCATCAGAGGCCAGGGGTACAAATTCAACCTGCCATGCAATTGAGAATAAAACCCAAGAAACGCCTGCTGACGCGGATGTTTCTCACTTCGTTATCGATCATTGCCGTGGTCGGTTTTGGCTTGGCCTGGATGGTCAACATATTGCATGCGCAAAACAGCTACAACGAAGAGACAGCGCAGCTGATAGCCGAAATCCCTCAGGTGGCTGCCGAGCTCAGGGAGCACGACCTGATACCGGACACCAGCTCCTGGCTTGAGGAGAACAACAAACAGGAGCGCTATGTCATCGCCTCCTGTGATGAGAAGTTCAAGCAGGTATGGACCTCGTCGCTGGCGGTGGACAGAGGCCTGTTCGATACCTGTGAACGTTTCAATGAAATCCGCAACGAAGCGCCCCCCTACTACCTCAACATGGCCGATAATCGCGCCTATTTTGCCTATCTGCTGTCGGTCGATATCGCCGGTATTCACTACAACCTGTTGGTGCTCAAGGATGCGGCCAAACTGGAGCAGGAATACAGCCAATTTGCCAAACGCACCTATATTCGCCTGGCGCTGGTGTTGGCACTGGCACTGGTACTGCTTATCAGCGCCGCTTACTGGGGCATGCGACCACTGGTACAAATGCGAAATGAGCTGAGATCCATCATCAACGGCAAGTCCAAGTCACTCTCGGGCGGTTATCCGGTGGAGCTTGAAGGCGTCACCCAAGCGCTCAACCAACTGCTGCAGCAATCCAGCGCCCAGCAACAGCGCTATCAAAATGCCATGAATGATCTGGCCCACAGCCTCAAGACTCGTCTCGCCGCTGTGCATGCCATCACAGATGATGCCAGCCTGGACAAACAGGCCAGCAGCGAAAAAATCATGGAACAGGTGAGCCAGATGGATCAGCTGGTGAGATATCAGCTCAAGCGCGCCATGCTGGGACGCAAAGGCCTCAAGCAGGAACAGACTCCGATTGCCCCTCTGGTGGAGCAACTGGCACAGATGCTGTTTAAGGTATACCGTGACAAACAGGTGAAGTTCAGCGCCGAAATAGAAGAAGAGCTGCAGTTTCCCGGCAATCAGGGCGACTTGATGGAGCTGTTCGGCAACCTGATGGAAAATGCGTTCCGCCTGTGTATCTCAACCGTTCGCGTCAGTGCCGGTTATCAAGGCAACATACTGCAGATACTGGTAGAAGATGACGGCCCAGGTGTTGATGAGAGCCTTAAACAGAAGATCATCCAGCGCGGCGTGCGCGCCGATACCCAATCACCGGGACAGGGAATTGGTCTGGCGGTATGTAATGAAATCGTCAGCAGTTACGGCGGCACCCTCAGCATTGAGGATTCAGCTCTGGAAGGCGCCTGCTTCCGCATTCAAATTCCCATGCAGTGAGCCTCAGCGCCGGGTTGGCCCATAAAGTTGCTCGGCGCGGTTAAACATGATCCAGGAGGTGGCAATATACTTGTCATCACTCTTGGGACGATTCCCCCTATGACTATGGGTAAATCCCGCCGGGGCTATCACCATGGTGCCCTTCTTTGGCGCAATTTTGCGCTGCTGATAAAAGAATTCAGTCTCCCCGCCTTCGGCCACATCATTGAGATAGAACATGTAGAGCACCACTCTGTGAAGGGCGTCGTTGTGACCGGCCTGGGGAAACTGCTCAGAATGCCAATGAGGATAACCACCGACATCGCGCTGATATCTTTGCAGATTGATGGTACCACTACGATAAAGGTATTGTACCAGCGCCTCGGCTCGGGGGGCTCCCAGACGAGCATAGTTATCCGGTGTCAGGGTTACTGCATTGCCGGACTCATCAGCCACCTGCACGGCAACGGCTCCCATCAGCGCCATGGCATACTTATCAAAGTATCGCCCGGCATGCTTTAGTGTGTGGCCCAGCAGCTCATTGCGCAGAGGCTGCAACTCGGGATACTGATCCAATGTCAGATCGCGGCTGATTTTCTTTTCCTTGTCGACACCATGGCCTGTGCGGCCCTCAGTAACACCCGGATGAGCATCAAAGGCGGCAATAAGACGATCGCATAACTCATCAGGAATGGCATTGGGATATACTTCGATAAAGTCCATAAAAATCTCAATTTGATTAATTTTTTATCCAAACATGCTTACATGTGAGCTAACTAATTGTAAAGCGTACTCTTTGCGCTAAAATGATTCGATTGCTTAAAAAAGATGATTTGAATGAACAAGAGCTGTAGAGTCAGTGTCCAACAACTGCAGGTAGGCAACTTCGTCCGCCTTCCACTGGCGTGGAAAGATCACCCTTTTCTTTTCAGTAGCTTCCGTATCAAACAGCAGGCTCAAATCGAGCTTATCCGCAAGCTGGGCATAGACAGTGTATTCGTGGTGCCGGATCGCAGTGATACCCCGCCGCTACCGGCCGATCAGCAGCCTGCCCCGGTGGAAAATCCACAGGAAGTCGACTCTCTGCAACAACAGATGGAAAGCGACAAGCAAAGGCGAATCGAGATCCTCAAGAAAATGCGCCGTGAGCTGCATAAGACAGAGGAACATTTTGACCGTTCACTGGCAAGAATGCGCAATCTGGTCAACAAACTACGCAGCCGGCCTCTGAATGCTGTTACCGAGGCGCAGGACTTGGTGCGTGACATAGCCGAGCAACTGTTATCCTCCGACAACCTTATCCTCCATTTGATGGCCGATTCGGATAAAGACGAAGGCATCTATTTTCACTCTCTCAACGTAGCCATTCTCGCCATGTTGGTAGCCAAAGAGTTGCAATGGCCCAGAGAAGATATCGAGGCCGTGGGCCTGGGTTCACTGTTCCATGACGTAGGCAAGCTCAAACTGCCAAGCCAGATACTGCGTAAGCAGGAGCCACTGAACAAACCCGAACAAAACCTGCTGAATCAGCACCCGTTGATGGGCGCAGAGTTCATCAAGCTGGCAGCCGATTTTCCGGAAAATGCCAGGGACGTTATCACCAATCACCATGAGCTGCTCGATGGCAGCGGTTTCCCAAGAGGCCTGAAAGCCGATGAACTGAGCCAGACCGCCCAGTTGGTGGCTGTGGTAAACCAATATGACTCTCTTTGTCACCCTGGAGTGCAATCCAAGGCCAAAACGCCTTATGCTGCTCTGGGCTATCTGTATAAATACTCCAAGGGGAAGCTGAATCAGGAATATGTCGGCAAGATGATCAAGATGCTCGGGGTCTATCCTCCCGGCAGCGTGGTCGAACTCTCTTCCGGTCAATATGGGCTGGTAATGTCGGTCAACCTAGATAAGCTACTGCTGCCACGAATTCTGGTATATGACGCTCTGGTGCCCAAAGATCAGGCACCGATTATCGACTTGGAAGCAGAAGGCCTTTCTATTGTGCGCTGCCTGCCACCGGCGGCCCTGCCGGAGAAAATCTTCAAGTATCTCAATCCCAGAGAACGGGTCAGCTATTACTTCGGCAGCGAAAGCAAAGGCTGAGCCCTTCGGCCTATATAACCAAAGTCATTATCGCCATCATAGTTAGACTGAACTAATCTTGTTGTTGCAACCTGGATTTGGGTAGCCTGAAACCAGGCTCACCCCTCACAGGCGGAGGCCGGCAATGACAGAACTACCGGATTTTGACACCTTGATGTGGCTGGCTCAAAACCAGCCTGAAGAATTGGACAAGCTACAGGAGCGTTTGAGTGATGAGTTGATCAATGGTTCCGACTCCAACCAGGACCAGCTCAGAACCATTAAACACCACCTGCAGCAGAGTCTGGCACGCTGCAATAACCCCTATCACAGATGCCTGGTCAGCATCCGCATTATGCGCCACAAGTTCGCCGCGTTGGCGAGCGTGTTGGAAGCCCCGGACCAGTACAGAGATCACAAGGCTCAGGTGATACCATTAAGGCGCAAGCCCCTGTAACCAAGGTGCTAAAGCCCTTACAACGTTACAGCCAACCTTTGCGGCGGAAAAACAGGTAAGTGCCTGCCGCACTGGCCAACATCATCACCAGCGCCATAGGGTAACCGAAGTACCACTCAAGCTCAGGCATCTCTCTGAAGTTCATCCCGTAGCTACTGGCAATCAGGGTTGGCGGCAGAAAGACCACGGCCGCAACCGAGAAGATTTTAATGATTTTGTTTTGCTGCAAGCCACTGAAACCCATGGCAGCATCCAATAAGAAGTTGAGTTTGTCGAAGATAAACTGACTGTGAGGCATAAGAGATTCGATGTCCGACAACATCTCGCGGATCTCCTTGAGCTCATCTTCGGCCAATTCTTTACGGTAATACTTCTGTATGTAACGCAGAGACCTTTGGGTATCGAGTAGACTCAAACGTATCTTGCCGTTGGAGTCTTCCTGCAAGGTGATCAGCTTGAACACATCATCGAGTTCATTACTCTCAAACACCTGCTCACCAACGTTTTCCAGCACAGTGTAAACATCTTCAATCAAGTCAGAGAGGTACTCTACCTTAAGATTAAAGAGCTCGATAAACAGCGCTTGAGGCGTGGCCACCATGATGCGTCCGAGGCGCAAATAGTTACGCAGCAAACGAATAAGACCGACATCCTCTTCACGTATGGTGACCAAAAAACGGCTACGCAGGTTGAATGAGACGTTGACACCACGAACATCCTGGCCAACCCGCTGCGGAAACAGAGAGTTGATATGCAAGCCGTCTTTGTTTTGATAGAAACGTGCCGAGGCCTCAATCTCATTGATATCTTCCTCGTCGGGTACCTCTTCCACCGAGTAACGACTCAACCAATCCCGTTCATCGTTATCCGGTTTGTAGAGATCCAACCACAGAGTTTGCTCCGGAAGACCGTCTTCTATTGTCAGCTCAATAATTTTAAGCTGCTGATCCTGATAGGTGTATGCAGTAATCATGGGTCCTCCTGAAGATAGCCGTGCCGTAGAAAGAAATGCCCGGCAAAAAAATGTGCCTAGTTTACCTGATAAGCCATTAATGGAAAGTGCTCAATGGCGTCAGGGAACACTTTTCTCGGCTATCATCAAACGCTCCTCACTGGAAAGGCGGATCCTAAGTCCATCCACGGTAACCAATTCATTAGTTGAGATATCTTTCTTGCGCACCTGATAAACTTCCCGCCGCTCCTCCTTGGGTGAAACCAAGGTCACGGAAACCACCTGATAACCATCAAACCACTGCCAGGCAAAAAAGCCGCAGGCCAGTATCAAGGTCACGCCCACGGCTCCCGGGACCAGAAAGCGTTTGAACAGGGGCAAAGGCTCGGCAATCTCCTTCTGCCTCACTTCAGGGCTTGCCCTTCGCTTGAGCATGGTCCACGCCAGTACCAATACCAAGGCCGTCAGCAGAATTTTGGTCAGCAAGCTCGACTCCTCATTCTTAACCAAGAATATATGAAAGCATCAAATTGTTAATTATAAAGGAAAAGCCTGTCCATGACAGTTAGCTGTATCATAAAGCCACCAGTAACATCTTAAAGCCTTTGGATTGATAGCATATGACAACAGGTTTTGATGAATGCTTGTGACATGAAACTGCACCACGGCGAGCTGAAATATATGACTGCCATGAAAGTCATGCTCGCTGGAAGCGAGATAAACCCTTCTCGACTTAAGCCTCGAGTACCTTTATTGAGGATACCGGTTGGGTGAAATCTTTGTGCTCCAGAGATTGGATAAACCTGACCAGACAAACCAGTCGAGCCATTCTCAATATCTCCACAGCACCATCTCACATGGGGGCGAAAGACATCTGCTCATCAAGCACAGCTTGATGGATGGCTGTAGCGCGAAGCAGCTTGGCTGCGAGCTGAGGGGCACACACTGCGCCAGCAGCTTTGGGCTGCATGTTAAGTCGTGCTCGCTGGAAGCGAGACAAACCAAAAAGCCCTAGCTAAATGCTAGGGCTTTTTTGTTACTGTTTTGTCTCCACTTTTTTAAAAAGTGAAAATAAAATTGGGCGTCTGGCGATGGCCAGCTTCGAGCAAGCTCTCCGCGTTCGTCTGTCGCATCAAACTGAGTTTGATAAACACGACAACCTCACCCTACTCCACATGGGATTGTGCCTCACTGCGTTCGGACTCTGTATCTTCCCCATGTGAGAGTGGACATATCAAAATGCTATTAAAACGAAAAATCCCCAACACAGAGTGCTGGGGATTTATCGTTACTGTTTTGTCTTCACTCATTTCTTTGATAAAGAGTAAAAAGTGAAAACCAAAGGGGCGTCTGGCGATGACCTACTCTCACATGGGGAGACCCCACACTACCATCGGCGCGATTGCGTTTCACTTCTGAGTTCGGGATGGGATCAGGTGGGACCACAATGCTATTGTCACCAGACATATTCTTACTGGTTAATTCTCCGTCTGACGGTATTGTTTCCTCGCTACGCTGCTCATGTACTTCAGTACACTGCGCGGCTCGCTCGTCACGGCTTTGTCAGCCAAACAATTACCTGCGTCATTAACCTTTGTTCTTCAATTCAGAAAGCTGTTGCTTTGAAATATGGTGGTCGCTACTGGGATCGAACCAGTGACCCCCTCCTTGTAAGGGAGGTGCTCTCCCGGCTGAGCTAAGCGACCGGTATTCTTGGCTGTGCTCTTTTCAGAGCCTGAGTTCAAACTTCAATCAAGTATCGACTTCTTCAAGTCCGTAAAACCCATCTGGGTTGTATGGTTAAGCCTCTCGAGTCATTAGTACAGGTTAGCTCAACGCCTCGCAACGCTTACACACCCTGCCTATCAACGTCCTGGTCTCGAACGGCTCTTCAGAGGGCTCCAGGCCCTAGGGATGACTCATCTTGGGGCTCGCTTCCCGCTTAGATGCTTTCAGCGGTTATCGATTCCGAACGTAGCTACCGGGCAATGCCATTGGCATGACAACCCGAACACCAGCGGTTCGTCCACTCCGGTCCTCTCGTACTAGGAGCAGCTCCCCTCAATCATCCAACGCCCACGGCAGATAGGGACCGAACTGTCTCACGACGTTCTGAACCCAGCTCGCGTACCACTTTAAATGGCGAACAGCCATACCCTTGGGACCGACTTCAGCCCCAGGATGTGATGAGCCGACATCGAGGTGCCAAACACCGCCGTCGATATGAACTCTTGGGCGGTATCAGCCTGTTATCCCCGGAGTACCTTTTATCCGTTGAGCGATGGCCCTTCCATTCAGAACCACCGGATCACTATGACCTGCTTTCGCACCTGCTCGACGTGTCTGTCTCGCAGTTAAGCTGGCTTATGCCATTACACTAACCGTACGATGTCCGACCGTACTTAGCCAACCTTCGTGCTCCTCCGTTACTCTTTGGGAGGAGACCGCCCCAGTCAAACTACCCACCAGGCACTGTCCCTAACCCCGATTAGGGGCCCAGGTTAGAACATCAACACTACAAGGGTGGTATTTCAAGGTTGACTCCAACAAGACTGGCGTCTCATCTTCATAGTCTCCCACCTATCCTACACATGTAGGGTCAATGTTCAGTGCCAAGCTATAGTAAAGGTTCACGGGGTCTTTCCGTCTAGCCGCGGGTATACGGCATCTTCACCGCAATTTCAACTTCACTGAGTCTCGGCTGGAGACAGCGTGGCCATCATTACGCCATTCGTGCAGGTCGGAACTTACCCGACAAGGAATTTCGCTACCTTAGGACCGTTATAGTTACGGCCGCCGTTTACCGGGGCTTCGATCATGAGCTTCTCCGAAGATAACCCAATCAATTAACCTTCCGGCACCGGGCAGGCGTCACACCGTATACGTCATCTTGCGATTTTGCACAGTGCTGTGTTTTTGATAAACAGTTGCAGCCACCTGGTATCTGCGACTCCCGTCAGCTCAGAGAGCAAGTCTCATCACCAACAGGAGCGTACCTTCTCCCGAAGTTACGGTACCATTTTGCCTAGTTCCTTCAGCCGAGTTCTCTCAAGCGCCTTGGTATTCTCTACCCGACCACCTGTGTCGGTTTGGGGTACGATTCCTGCTAACCTGAAGCTTAGAAGATTTTCCTGGAAGCATGGCATCAACCACTTCATCCCCTTAGGGACTCGTCGTCAGCTCTCAGTGTATGTGTGCCCGGATTTGCCTAAGCACACCACCTACTACCTTAAACGCGGACTACCAACGCCGCGCCGGCCTAGCCTTCTCCGTCTCTCCATCGCAGTTAGCAGAAGTACGGGAATATTAACCCGTTTCCCATCGACTACGCCTTTCAGCCTCGCCTTAGGGGTCGACTCACCCTGCCCCGATTAACGTTGGACAGGAACCCTTGGTCTTTCGGCGAGGGGGTTTTTCACCCCCTTTATCGTTACTCATGTCAGCATTCGCACTTCTGATACCTCCAGCGTGGGTTACCCCTTCGCCTTCAACGGCTTACAGAACGCTCCTCTACCGCATCAGCGCATCCCTCATACGACTTAAACACCCCGTTGCATCTTTCGACTCAACGTGTTGGGTGCTTGGGCGTCATTCACAAAGTGAATCACGCCAGCAAATCGCATCAGGTGATGCGCTGATACCCGTAGCTTCGGTGAATTGCTTAGCCCCGTTACATCTTCCGCGCAGGCCGACTCGACTAGTGAGCTATTACGCTTTCTTTAAATGATGGCTGCTTCTAAGCCAACATCCTAGCTGTCTAAGCCTTCCCACATCGTTTCCCACTTAGCAATTACTTTGGGACCTTAGCTGACGGTCTGGGTTGTTTCCCTTTTGACGACGGACGTTAGCACCCGCCGTCTGTCTCCCGGATAGCACTCTTTGGTATTCGGAGTTTGCAAAGGGTTGGTAAGTCGGGATGACCCCCTAGCCTTAACAGTGCTCTACCCCCAAAGGTGTTCGTCCGAGGCGCTACCTAAATAGCTTTCGAGGAGAACCAGATATCTCCCGGTTTGATTGGCCTTTCACCCCCAGCCACAAGTCATCCGCTAATTTTTCAACATTAGTCGGTTCGGTCCTCCAGTTGATGTTACTCAACCTTCAACCTGCCCATGGCTAGATCACCGGGTTTCGGGTCTACACCTAGCAACTCAACGCGCAGTTAACACTCGGTTTCCCTACGGCTCCGCTATTCGCTTAACCTCGCTACTAAATGTAAGTCGCTGACCCATTATACAAAAGGTACGCAGTCACGGTCTCAAGAACCGCTTCCACTGCTTGTACGTATACGGTTTCAGGTTCTATTTCACTCCCCTCACAGGGGTTCTTTTCGCCTTTCCCTCACGGTACTGGTTCACTATCGGTCAGTCAGGAGTATTTAGCCTTGGAGGATGGTCCCCCCATATTCAGACAACATATCACGTGTGCCGCCTTACTCGATTTCATCTCTGGTTAGTTTACGTGTACGGGGCTATCACCCTGTGCCGCTGTGCTTTCCAACACATTCCACTAACACCCCAAAGACTTAAGGGCTAATCCCCGTTCGCTCGCCGCTACTTGGGGAATCTCGGTTGATTTCTTTTCCTAAGGGTACTTAGATGTTTCAGTTCCCCTCGTTCGCCTCACTAAGCTATGTATTCACTTAGTGATGACAGCTTATGCTGCCGGGTTTCCCCATTCGGACATCGCTGGCTCAAATGCTTGTTACTAGCTCACCAACGCTTTTCGCAAGTTACTACGTCCTTCATCGCCTCTGACTGCCAAGGCATCCACCGTATACGCTTGGTCGCTTAACCATACAACCCGGATGAGTTTTCATCTCGCTTGTCAGTACTCATGTTGTCGTTATTGTGCTTTTCATTCGTCAGTTATGTAGCGCTGCTACACTCCTTCCTCACTCAAATCACCGCTTAGACACCATGTCGCCTGACTTCGCTGCCTTATCGGCAACATAGCGGAAAACACGGATTGTATTGCAACCAGCTTAGGTTTACTTGTCTCACCTCCGGGTTAAGGAAGTGGACTCGCCTTGAAGAATTTCCAAAACACTTGATTGAAGTGTTTGAGAACTCAATTTTGTATTCATCAATTCCAACTCCTAAGAGTCGTCTTGATGTCTACTATCAGCTTTCCAAATTGTTAAAGAGCAACCTCCATGGAAGGAGGGAGTGTCGAAAATTGTATGGAACAATTTCGACCGGGCTTAAAAAAGCCAAAGATAAATACTGACTTATCTTTGGCGTCTCTCGTCCTTTGTAGAGTGACGGTTCCAGCACTTCCAAGGGAAGTGGTGGAGCTATGCGGGATCGAACCGCAGACCTCCTGCGTGCAAGGCAGGCGCTCTCCCAGCTGAGCTATAGCCCCGTTTCTTTGCGGTTCTTTTTACCGATTTCGTTGTTAGCCTTCGCCTCTTCGCTCGGCTGCCTCGAACTCAATAAAAATCTCTCGCAAACAGTCTTGAACATTGACCTGTTCATTTTTTTCGACACTAGTCAAGGCAAACAGGGAGGAAGTTTACTGGAGTAAACGACGACCTGTTTAACGCAGAATAGCGGAAGAATTGGTGGGTCTGAGTAGACTCGAACTACCGACCTCTCGCTTATCAGGCGAACGCTCTAACCACCTGAGCTACAGACCCCCATGCTCTACTTCTTTTATCAAGCAATCTGTGTGAACACTCAAAAGCACCAATTATCGCTTAGGTAAGGAGGTGATCCAGCCCCAGGTTCCCCTAGGGCTACCTTGTTACGACTTCACCCCAGTCATGAACCACACCGTGGTAAACGCCCTCCCGAAGGTTAAGCTATCTACTTCTGGTGCAGCCCACTCCCATGGTGTGACGGGCGGTGTGTACAAGGCCCGGGAACGTATTCACCGTGGCATTCTGATCCACGATTACTAGCGATTCCGACTTCATGGAGTCGAGTTGCAGACTCCAATCCGGACTACGACCAGCTTTATGGGATTAGCTCCACCTCGCGGCTTCGCAACCCTCTGTACTGACCATTGTAGCACGTGTGTAGCCCTACTCGTAAGGGCCATGATGACTTGACGTCGTCCCCACCTTCCTCCGGTTTATCACCGGCAGTCTCCCTAAAGTTCCCGGCATTACCCGCTGGCAAGTAAGGATAGGGGTTGCGCTCGTTGCGGGACTTAACCCAACATTTCACAACACGAGCTGACGACAGCCATGCAGCACCTGTCTCACAGTTCCCGAAGGCACTGAGGTATCTCTACCAGATTCTGTGGATGTCAAGAGTAGGTAAGGTTCTTCGCGTTGCATCGAATTAAACCACATGCTCCACCGCTTGTGCGGGCCCCCGTCAATTCATTTGAGTTTTAACCTTGCGGCCGTACTCCCCAGGCGGTCTACTTAATGCGTTAGCTTGAGAGCCCAGTGTTCAAGACACCAAACTCCGAGTAGACATCGTTTACGGCGTGGACTACCAGGGTATCTAATCCTGTTTGCTCCCCACGCTTTCGTGCCTGAGCGTCAGTCTTTGTCCAGGGGGCCGCCTTCGCCACCGGTATTCCTCCAGATCTCTACGCATTTCACCGCTACACCTGGAATTCTACCCCCCTCTACAAGACTCTAGTTTGCCAGTTCGAAATGCGGTTCCCAGGTTGAGCCCGGGGCTTTCACATCTCGCTTAACAAACCGCCTGCGCACGCTTTACGCCCAGTAATTCCGATTAACGCTCGCACCCTCCGTATTACCGCGGCTGCTGGCACGGAGTTAGCCGGTGCTTCTTCTGCGAGTAACGTCACAGATGTAAGGTATTAACTTACACCCTTTCCTCCTCGCTGAAAGTGCTTTACAACCCGAAGGCCTTCTTCACACACGCGGCATGGCTGCATCAGGGTTTCCCCCATTGTGCAATATTCCCCACTGCTGCCTCCCGTAGGAGTCTGGGCCGTGTCTCAGTCCCAGTGTGGCTGATCATCCTCTCAGACCAGCTAGGGATCGTCGCCTAGGTGAGCCTTTACCTCACCTACTAGCTAATCCCACCTGGGCTTATCCATCAGCGCAAGGCCCGAAGGTCCCCTGCTTTCCCCCGTAGGGCGTATGCGGTATTAGCAGTCGTTTCCAACTGTTATCCCCCACAAATGGGCAAATTCCCAGGCATTACTCACCCGTCCGCCGCTCGTCATCTTCAAAAGCAAGCTTTTGAAATGTTACCGCTCGACTTGCATGTGTTAGGCCTGCCGCCAGCGTTCAATCTGAGCCATGATCAAACTCTTCAATTAAAGTTTTGGTTGATTCCGAAGAATCGACTCAATGAATTCTGTTCGTATGAACACTCTTCATCGAGTTAAATCGTTTTGTCGATTTCTCAATGCCTGTGAGTGTCCACACAGATTGCTTGATAGATTGTTAAAGAGCAAAAGAAGCCAGCCAAGCATTTCAACTTAAAGCATTCGATGCTTGAATCTTTGACTTCCAGACCCTGTCGCGGGTCAGTGGTTGCGCATTATAGGGAGCCTGAATTTTTGCGCAACCCCCAAAAGGCGATTTTTCTTACCAAAGCCTTCAAGTGTTCACTATTGCGCCAAGACGCTTGGTAATCGACCAACTCAGGCCTGTGATGCCAAATATTGGGGGACATCGGCAATGCTATCCAGTACTACGCTCGCCTCATCCATGGCTTCCTGAGTCACCTCTTTGCCACTTCTGACCAGGATCCGCACCCGGATCCCCGCCGCTTTGGCGGCGCGCATATCATCGGCCTTGTCACCGACCATTACACTGGCAGCAAGATCCAGCTTAAGAAAACTGGCAGCACTATTGATCATTCCGGCCTTGGGTTTACGGCAGTCACAATCCTGCTTGTATTCACCTATGCCCTTCTCCGGATGGTGCGGGCAGTAATAGATACCATCGAGATCCACGCCCTTGTCGGCAAAGTTCCAATCCATCCATTCGGTCAGGCTGGCAAACTGCTCTTCAGTGTAGAGCCCACGGGCAATCCCCGACTGATTGGTCACCACCACCAGCTTATAGCCTTGTCGTTTCAACGCCAGACAAGCATCGAAGACGCCTTCGATATATTCAAAATCATCTATTTGGTGCACATAGCCGTGATCGACATTGATTACACCATCTCTATCCAAAAAAACCGCTCGGTTCACTGTTTGCCTCCCAGAAAGCGAATAGCGATATTATTCCACTCATTGGGGCAAAATGCACTGTGGTAACAAACTTATGTCGTGGGCTTCAGGACATAGGATAAGAAAAACCCGGGCATTCAGGCCCGGGGTGGGAGATGGGCGCTGACCCCGGGTGCCTGATGTTCGGGAGCACGCCCGCAGGGAGACATCAGACTTCCGGGCTCAGCATGACCATTCAAACGGGTCGTAGTCTGCAAGCACTCTGGCATATTCAGGACTCAGGCCATCGGTAGAAAAGTAATACCCCTTGCCATCGCGGCCGGTGTCATAACGTATGTCGTCATATTCCGGCATCGCCAGCAACTGTTGTCGCAGCGCCTGCTGCGCTTCGGCATCCAGGTTGTAGGGGGGAAACCCCAAAACTGAAGCCTCAAGCACCGCGGTATGGCGACAACTGGCTTCGCGTATCTGCTGCGCCAGAGTCGCGGCAACCTCCCCGCGTTGCAGTGCCAACCAACGGTTGGCATAGCTGTCTACCATGTAACGGTCTGAATAGAAGAAGTGCTCATCCTCAGATATGCGCATCTTCAGATCCCTGTGTTCAGGCGCCAGGATCAAACGGATATATTCTTGCACCGCATCCACAGTATTCTCTGAGTCATCCCCCGCCACAGCCAACAGCTGCGGCAGGGAAACCAGGCGTCCGTGTTGGCTGAACAACCGGATAAAGTCCACCAGTTCCAGCATGGCTTATCCCGGCAACAAGCCACGGGCCTCCAGCGCATCGGCGGCGTAACCCAGGCCGAATTTTTCCAGAGTTGACCTCAGCGGTGCCCCGGTTTGCCTGTCCCAACCAAAATCGTCATAGAACATATCCAACGCCTTTTGAATATCGTCCCTGTCCATCTTGATGGTGCCTTCATCGCCAAAGGCTTTGTCGGGATCCAGGTCGTAAACCCAGTCGCAAAGCACATCGTGCTCATTGCGCATATTCATCTCATTCATTTGAATGATGGTCAGCGCTCGGTGCAGATGCAGTACCCGCTCGGCCATAAAGTCGAGCTCAGTCTCAGTCACTTCCTTGCCTGTGACCAGAGAGAACATCTGCGATTCTATGGTGCTGTCTCCGCGGTAGTTGCGATTCTTGTCCGGCGAAGCCAGCAAGGGGAACATCCAGTTACAGAGAGTCAATGAATCGTGCAGCACGTTTTTTACCAAAGACCACTTGGCGAACTTAACCTTAGCCGGGTTGATTGGGGTATACCATTTCACCTTATCGAAGGCCCCTTCGCCCCAGAATTCGGCGGCTATGGTTTCTATCATGTCCTGAGGCAAGCCGCAGTTAACAATATTGATATGGGAGTGACACTGGGCATCGCGGTTGAACACCATGTTGATCAGGGTACCCACCTGCCCTGCGGTCTCGCTGGCATGGTGCACGGCGGCGTTGGTCTTCTTATTGAAAATTTTCACCGAGGATTCTTTGTGAATATCCCAATAACCGAGATCCGGGTTACGCCCATCCAGTTTCCAGCGATCAATCAGATCCGACATGCCATCGGCCATATGGGCAATTTCCCCTTCGCGATAGGCGATACGGCGGTAAAAATCGATAAGGAACGCCGGATCTTTGTTGTCCCACAGATCCCAAGGGATGCTGTCAAACTCCTCTTTAGGCAACAGATATTGGAACATATCGTGTTTTTTGAGGTACTTGAACAGGTGCGAAATCAGGCCGTAGTTACACCAGATGCCGTAATCGTCGATCAGGTTGCCACCCAGAGCACCTGTCATAGCGTGCTCTTCCGAGCCCTTCTTGGTATCCATCAGATACTGAGGCGCCAGGAATCCCATACAGACGTTGGAGATATGCTCGCTCTTGCGACCATATTTCTGTTTCAGCTCAGGCACCTTGAGCTCACAGAAGCAGCGAATGGGGCAGGCATGACAACCACCGGTGCGCTTCATCCACTTGTTGGCGTACTCTTCACCGAAGTACATCTCGGCCATTGAGGTACGGAAGCCTACCTTGTTACGTTCATTCCAGGGTACCTCGCCCAGCTCAATCTGCTGATCCGACTGCCCCCATTTGAGCCCGGGACGCGCCTTCCAGCGGCTGATACCATTGGAATATTCGGCCCAGGACTGCGGAGTAGAAGGCACAACCCCTTGGTTATTGGCGCCTATAATCCCCAGAATATGGTCATCGAGCCGACGCATGTTGGCATTATCGGCGGCAATGGCCACGGCCCCTGTACCTATGATGCCTATCCCTTTGAAGTTTTTTGACCCGAGCACGGCGCCATGGCCTCCGGCTGAGTGTCCACCTTGAGTCATAATCACTGACAGCGGCACCTGATTCTCCCCCGCCTGGCCTATGGCAGCCACCTGGGCATTGGGGGCCATCATTTCAGCTATCATGGCGTGGGTATCAAAAATCCCCTTGCCCCAGAGCGCGGCAGCCGATTCCAGCGTGACTTTACCGTCTTCAACCCTGAGCCATACCGGTGCGGCGGCGCGGCCTTCAATGGCGATGGCATCAAATCCGGCATATTTCATTGCCGGAGAAAAGTGACCACCGAAATGCCCATCGGAGATCAGATGATCTTTAATCACCGGGCTGCGGGAAGTTATAGTGGTACGACCCGTACAGATCACCCCAGAACCGGTTAGCGGGCCGGCGGAGAATACAATAATATTTTCAGGATCTGTGGCCTTGATATTATCTTTATGGCCATCCCAAAGGATCTTGTAGCCTATCCCCATACCACCTATATAGTCATGATATTTATTTGTTGATTCTGTCGTAATATTGCCGGTTGTTAAATTAACCCTTAATACTTTACCAGCCCATCCGCCAAGTTTATCTGTCATTTTTAATTACCTCATTAACCGATCAGGCCAGTATATTTTTCATATTGTTCGAGCGCGGCTTCCGCCTGTTCCCAGGTATAAAATTTAATCGCACCTGTCGGACAAACCTGGGCACAGGCCGGCTCGCCCTGACACAGGTCGCATTTCACGGCTTTCATTTTGCTGCGTACGACTTTAATCACTTGTTGTGGACATTTATCGGCGCAATAACCACAGCCAACGCAGCGCTTTTCATCTATCACTTTAGCGCCGGTTTCCGGATGAGTTGAAATGGCCTGCTGCGGACATACCTGTGTACAAACTTCACAATGACGACAGGTGGCAGGAACCACAGTGCGATCGCCGCATTCCCCCCGCTGCTCTGTGTAATTAAACTGCACACCATGAGGCCCATAGTTCATGTTGTGTTCGACTTTGACCCTTGCCAGGGTTGGGCTGCAATCGCCTTCATGGTTCCAGCCACAGGCGATTTCACAGCGACGGCAACTGACGCAGATAACCGGATTAACCACCATCAAGCCACCGGGTAACACCTCAACCTTTTCATCGCTGTCATTGTCACTGCCACAACCGGTAAGAAAGCTGATGAGCGTTCCACCATAGACAGTGCCTACGGCTGCTCCCATACTCCCTTTCAGCATTCCTCGTCTGGTAATCATATTGCGTTCCTTAATTAGTTTAAGAAATATTATTTAAATATGCATACACCAAATACCCGACAATTCATGCTAATTAAATCCAGACATTTTTTCCCAATCTGAGTCACATTTACTCACAGGCTAACAGACCAAACTCATTAACTAAAACTCAAATCAAATATTAATTTTTCACTCTTTCAAAAATCAGAAAAAACAACTTAGACCAAACCTACGCTTATCAGTTATAGCTGGAACAAATTGACGATGGTCACAGATAAATTATTAAAATTAAATAGATTAAGGCCTGCATACATTCCTAATTAGACATCCCGACAGAATCTAAAACATAAAGGAATGGGAAATGATGAAATTCAAGCCTAAAAACGCCTGGTGGAAACTATCCCCACTGGTGGTTTGCTTATTGGCTGCATGTTCCGATGGCGATGACGGCCAGGTGGGTCCTCCGGGAGAAGTGGGGATCAATATTGCCAAAGCCAAATCACTGCAGGCCAATATCGAAGCCGTAACCATAGATGAGCAAACCCGGGTTTCGGTCGACTTTTTCTTAAGCGACGCCAACGGCGTTGCAGTGACCGGACTGGAACAACTGGAGCAGGTATCAGCCTTGGCCATGGGCATAGCCAAGCTGGGCAGTGCTCAACCCATGTACGGCGATACAAGACCAGTAGAGGGGCGCTATGAGATAAGCCGCGCTCCCCAATGGATAAGCTATATCAATAAACTGGTTGAGCCGGGTACAGGTGCCACAGCCCAGGCCGCAGCGCAGTGGCAAGCCGGGATTGAGAGTGACTGCAAACTCGACTGCCTACAGAGCCTGGGCCAGGGGCGTTACCGCTATCAATTCAGCAAGACGCTCAATCAATACCCAAGCTTTGAAGGGCTCGATACCCATTACGAGAGTGACAAGACTCACAGGGTCTATCTGGAACTCAAG
The DNA here is from genome assembly GCF_056497865.1 of Shewanella sp. VK101. Lineage (NCBI taxonomy): Bacteria > Pseudomonadati > Pseudomonadota > Gammaproteobacteria > Alteromonadales > Shewanellaceae > Shewanella > Shewanella sp. VK101. The sequence continues at coordinate 1,917,345 of NZ_CM151402.1, read as the reverse complement.
CCCGCTGCAGACAGCTCACTGAGCAGCATGCTGATCAACAGTGTCTATGACTTTATTCCGGCAACCGGCCAAGCCGCCGCTACCGAAGACAGCCGGGTATTGATAGATCAGCAGCAGGCCTGCTATCGCTGCCACGGCAGTGACAGGGATAACAGTGAGGCGCGTTTGTTGATGCACGGCAGCAAGCGTTTTGCCTTTGAAGGCTGCGTCATGTGTCACACCAGTTACTCGGGCGACCCAGAAACCGGCTCGGCGCTTGATATGGCGACCCTGACTCACAAAATTCACCAAGGCGAGTACAAGGTCGTTGGCTATCAGGGCCATGAATATGACTACAGCCAATTGCACTATCCTGGTGATATCAAGGATTGTAACAGCTGTCATATTCCCGATGCGGCGCCGCAGGCCAACCAATACTTTATTCCCGGCAATAACAGCTGCCTGAGCTGCCACAGTAAGGATGCCCCCGAGGGCTGGAATGGCAGCGCCAGTGCTTTATTCCACGATAGAGAACTCTTCCCCAGAGGCTGGCAACAAAGCTGCTCAGGCTGCCATCCGGATGCCAGCAACCCAGAGGGCGCGGGTAAAATCCACCTGAGCCTTGAAAGGACAAGCAAACTCATCAAACAGGAGTATGCCTTTGCGCTTTCCTCCGCCGCTATTGATGGCGACAAGCTGAGTATCAGCCTGGATTTTCGCAGCCAAGGCCGCCTGCCTGCAGACGATCCGGCCATAGAGTCATTGTGGTTAACGGTCAGTGGCGATCCCGAACCTGCCAATCGCCCGCTCAACAACGGTCAGCGCAAAATTTGGAATTTGGCCAACCCTGGGGCCGATGTCAGCCTGGCCATGCAGGGACACAGCCTCAGTGCTGCCATAGGCCCGCTTCAGGCAGCGGACTTTGGTGAGCCGGACAAGACTCGGGTGCAAGCCAAACTGCTTGTCTGCGCCGATCCCGCGACAGGCTTTGCTGTGGCTTGTGATACAAGCGCTACCCGCATCGAGGTGATTGCCGATAACCCCTTGTCACTCACAGGCTCTGCGGCGAGTAATAAAGCCCTTGCCGATGAGGCTGCCTGTCGGCGCTGTCATGACAGCGACATGCAGCAGCGGGTTGTCAGCGCTCATACTCTGGCGAGCCGCTTCCAGCCGGGCAATGACAGCTGCGGCAGTTGTCATGCGCCTCAAGGAGCTACGGCCCTGACCGACAAGAGCTGCAACGACTGCCACAACAATGGCACTAACATGTACCTGAATGCCGGACTGAAACACACTCCTGGCATGGATCAAATAAAAGCGATCCGTACCCTGAACAACAGTCTGAACTACAGGGAAATGGTGCATTCGCTGCACAGTGGTACCCGCACTGTGGCCGGAATGGGCGCCGACAGAGAGGCGGCCACCTATCCGAAACCAGCCAGTGATTGCCGCGCCTGCCATATCAAGGGCCAGCTTACGCTGGATGGCCTGAGTCAGAGTGCCTCCGTGTTGGTTGCCACTCCCGGCGCAACCGAGAAAGGCCAAATCGCCGAGTATTCTCCCACGGTTGCAGCCTGTGGCGGCTGTCATATCCAAGTGGAAAAATGGGCCAGCCATGCCGAAGCCTTCGGCGGTGTTTTCCGCAAAGATGCCAGCGGCGGCCCTGTCTATCAGAGTGGCAGCGAGAGCTGCGCCGTTTGTCACGCCGAGGGACGTAATACCGGCGTCGACATGATGCACGGCCTCAAAGACTGACCCACTCGCTCCCATTGGCAAAAACGGCGCCTCGGCGCCGTTTTTCTATTTTGCATTTGAATGTGAACAGGCTCCCGGGCTCAAAACCTGTCAATCCGGTAAGGATGCAGTGATAACGCCGGCTCGTCACCATCAAACTCGCTGGCCAGCAACTCTGCCGTTATCGCCGCCCAGGTCAGCCCAAGATGTTGATGACCAAAGGCAAACCAAACGCCCTTCTGCTTCAAGCTCGCTCCCAGTATCGGCAAACTATCCGGCAAAGAGGGTCTGAACCCCATCCAGCGCTCACCTTGTTCGGCACTGGCAGAGGAAAATACCTTTGGCAGCAGCGCCTGGGCATGGGGCAGCAAACAATCGGCCCTGGAGGGATCCATGGGCGCCTTGAGCCCGCCGAACTCCACAGTGCCGGCCAAACGGGTACCGCCGCGCATTGGGGTAATGATAAACTTACGCTCGAACGACGCCACAGGGCGAGACAAACCGCTGACTTGCGGCATCATCAGGTGGTAGCCGCGTTCGGTATCCAGCGGCACCTCATGGCCCAATTGCTGCGCCAGGGGTTTGGACCAGGCGCCGCAGCAGAGCAATAGTCTGTCGCAGTGCCAGGATTGCCCCTGACTGTCACCGAGGCGGACACCTTGCTTGTCCGGCTGCAATTTATCGATCTCGGCGCGCAGCACCTGCCCACCGAGTGCCTTGAAGTGCAACTCCAAACGCTTGCAGAGTTCAAAAGGTGATGGCGTATGCGCCACCTCAGTGAAAAACAGTGCAGCCTTGATATTGCCGGACAGCGAAGGCTCAAGCCGCCTGACTTCATCACCACTCAATAGCTTCACCGCCACACCGGCCTTGGTATAGGCCTCAAACTCCTGCCGGGCAGCTTTTTCATCCCGCTCGAACAACAGCAGGCTGCCGTTTTCACACATCAACTCGCTGGCCTCGGCTTGTGCCAGCAACCGACGCATGGCGCCTATGGCTTCACGGTTCAAAGCCGCGATCGCCGCACCATTTTTACGTCGCTTGGCGGGCAACATATTGGCCATAAAGCGGCAAAACCAAGGCAAGGCTTTGAAAAAATACCCGGGACGGATCCGAAACGGGCCTTGCGGGTCCAGCAACATTCCAGGGAGCCGAGGCACAAGAGAGAAAGACGCCAGCGGAAACATCTGCTCGGTGGCAAAATGTCCGGCATTACCGAAAGAGGCCCCTCGCCCCGGCTCATCTTTATCCAACAGGCTCACCTTGAATCCCTGCTTTTGCGCGGCTATGGCGCAGCAAAGCCCGACTATGCCGCCCCCTAAAACCGTCAGTTCTCCCTTTGAGGACACTGTGCCATCTTGTTTGCTGTTCATCTGTTTTCTCCCTGCGCCGGGCAGCCAAAAGCCTTAAATAACGAAACGCTTTTCCCAAGCACCACGATCACTGATTGTGTTTAGTTAAATATTTTTGTATACAATATACTTTATCTCTGACAATATCCACAGCTGTTAGCCCGCAAGGGATAAAGAACAACAACTAAATCAACAAGAGGTCTGTACCATGAAACCAAACTGGCAAGGGGTGTATCCTGCAATTTCAACCCAATTCAATGCCGATGGCTCAATCAACTTTGACTCCAATCGCCGTATGCTGGAAGCCCTGATCCACGACGGTATTGACGGCATCATAGCGCTGGGCACTGTGGGCGAGAACGCCTCTCTGAGCGCGGCCGAGAAGCGCGCCTTTATCAAACATACAGTCGAAACCGTCGCCGGGCGAATTCCGGTGATCTCCGGCTGCACCGAGCACAGTGCCGAGCAAGCTGCCGAATACGCCAAAGATGTAGCCGCTCTTGGTGTCGATGGCCTGATGTTATTGCCCGCCGTGGTTTATCGCGGCACAGACAGAGAAGTGCTGGCGCATTACCGCCACGTTGCCCGCGCAACCCCCCTGCCCATCATGATCTACAACAACCCGGTGAGCTATGGAGTGGACATCAATTTGGAAATGACCGCCGAACTCTCCAAAGAGCCCAACATAGTCGCCATTAAGGAATCGACTACAGACACCCGCCGTCTGACCGAACTGCAGAGCCGCTTCGGCGACCGTTTCATCGTCTTTTGCGGTGTCGATGATATTGCCCTCGAGTCACTGCTTCTGGGAGCCGATGGCTGGATATCCGGCCTGACAAATGTCTTCCCGAGAGAGTCTGTTACCTTATACCGCCTGGCCCGCGCCGGCCGACTGCAGGAAGCCAGAGAGCTGTATCGCTGGTTTATGCCGCTGCTGAGACTGGACACCATCCCGACTCTGGTACAGTGCATCAAGCTGGCTGAAGAACTGGTGGGACGCGGCAGTGAACATGTACGCATGCCAAGATTGCCTCTGGAAGGCGAAGATCGCGCCTATGTACAGCAACTGCTTGAGCAGGCACTGACAACGCGCATAGACCTCGACAAGTACAATCTGGACTGAGCCAAGAGCGGCACCAAGGAGAACTTATGCTCAAAGGGACTTTTTTCTGTATCGATGCCCACACCTGTGGCAACCCGGTACGCCTGGTAACCAGTGGCCATCCTGAACTTAAGGGCCAGACCATGAGCGAAAAACGCCAGCATTTTCTCTCGCAGTTTGACTGGATCCGTCAGGCGTTGATGTTCGAACCCAGAGGCCATGACATGATGTCCGGTGCTTTTCTCTACCCGCCCTGCTCGGCCGATGCCGACGGCTCTATTCTCTTTATCGAAACCAGTGGCTGCCTGCCCATGTGCGGCCATGGCACCATAGGCACAGTCACCGCCGCACTGGAAGCCGGCTTGTTGACACCGCGCCGGGAAGGTGAACTGCTGCTCGATGTGCCCGCAGGCCAAATACGCATCGAGTATCAACGCAGTGGCGCCAAAGTCGACTGGGTGAAGCTCTACAACGTTGCCGCTTATCTCGCCCATGCGGATAAAGTCATCGACGTACCCGGCCTTGGCTGCCTCAAGGTAGATGTGGCCTACGGCGGCAACTTTTACGTAATAGTGGATCCGCAAGAAAACTTTCCCGGACTCAGGCAATGGAGCGCCGCCGATATTCTGCGCTGGAGCCCACTGGTACGGGAAGCGGCCAGGGCGCAGCTCGAATGTGTTCACCCGAATGACGCCACAGTTCAGGGCATCAGTCATGTACTGTGGACAGGCGATTGTCTGAGCCCGGAATCCAATGGCGCCAATGCGGTGTTTTACGGTGACAAGGCGATAGACAGATCGCCCTGTGGCACAGGTACCAGTGCCAGGATGGCGCAGCTGCACGCCAAAGGCCTGCTCAACGCGAGAGACAGTTACACCCATGAATCCATCATTGGCAGCCAGTTTATCGGCCGTATCGAAGGCACCACTCGCGTCGGCCAGTTCGAGGCTATTTTGCCCAGTATTCAAGGCTGGGCCAGAGTCACCGGGCACAACAGTATCCTGGTTGATGATGAGGATCCTTACGCCTATGGATTCCAGGTGCTGTGAGCTGTCATCACAGTCAACACTGGATAGCCCAGACTCAAGTGCCCACACATTAAAGGAGACCCCATGACAACAGAGATCCCCAACCGCCGTGAGGCGCTCGTCAAAGAGTTAGCGTCACAACTGACCGGCCAACATCTAATCGCCGGGCAATGGCAGAGTGAGACAGATGTCGAACGGTTTCAAAGCCTGGATCCGGTCGCCAATCAAACGCTGGCGCTCAGTTTCGCTGAAGCCGGCGAGCGCCAGATAGATGCGGCAGTCACAGCGGCCGGTGCCGCCTTTGTTCAGTACCGGCAAACACGGCCGCAAGCCAGGGCCGCCTTCCTGGAGGCCATCGCCACCGAGCTTGAAAACGACAGCGTGCTTATCACGGCGGCGGCCATGCTGGAATCCGGCCTACCACAAGCGCGGATAAACGGCGAACTTGGCCGCACCGCCAATCAGCTCAGGCTGTTCGCATCAGAGCTCAGAGAGACGCCAAGTCCTCTGTTGATAGACAAAGCCAACCCCGAGCGCACGCCGCTGCCCAAACCCGAACTCAGATTGACCCAGCTGCCTCTCGGGCCGGTTGCCGTATTCGGTGCCTCCAACTTCCCGCTGGCATTTTCCACCGCCGGCGGTGACAGTGCCTCGGCACTGGCAGCCGGTTGCCCCGTGATTGTCAAGGGCCATCCTGCACACCCGGCCACCAGTGAACTGGTGGCCCGCGCCATTGCCCGCGCTACCTCTCGCTGCGATATGCCAAGCGCCGTATTTTCCCTATTGCAGGGACGCAGGCCAGAGCTATCGACTGGCTTGGTATCTCACAGCGGTATTCAGGCAGTAGGCTTTACCGGCTCATTCAAGGTAGGGAGGCTCCTGGCCGATTGCTGCGCCGCCAGAGCCAAACCCATTCCCTTTTATGGCGAACTGGGCTCAATCAACCCACAGCTGCTGCTGCCGGGTAAATTGCAAGCCGAGGCAGAAACCCTCGCCGGCCATCAACATCAGTCGATGTTGATGGCTCAGGGGCAATTCTGTACCAGCCCCGGGCTTATTCTGGCATTGGCCGACAGCGAATCCAGCCAAAAAGCCCTTGCACGTTACCGTAGCGTCCTGAGTCAGGCTATCACTGAAACCGAGGCGGCTCCCATGTTAACCCCGGGAATTGCCGAGTCATTTCAAACCCGGAGCAAGCAGCTGCTCGCCAATCCGGCCCTTGAATTGCTGGCTCAGGGTAAAGCCGCCGCGGCGCTGCATCATACCCGGCCACTATTGCTGGAAACCGGTGCCGAGAGCTTGCTTGCCAGCCCTGATCTAATGGAAGAAGTGTTCGGCCCCTTCGCCCTGTTGGTGACGGTCAAAAGTGAAGCCGAACTGCAGGCTGTGATCCAGGCGCTCGATGGCCAGTTAACCGCCAGTGTCCATGCCACCAGCAGCGACTTACAAGGTTATCCGGACGTTTTGGAGGCGCTGCAATACAAGGTAGGCAGACTGATTTTTAATCAGATGCCAACTGGCGTCGAGGTTTGCCATGCCATGAACCATGGTGGCCCCTTCCCCGCCAGCACAGATCTGCGCAGTACCTCGGTAGGCACTCAGGCTATTGCGCGCTTTCTCAGGCCTTTGAGTCTGCAAAACCTGCCTTCTGAGCTGACAAACAGCTTCAACCAAGGGCAAGTTTCGGATCAACACCCAGGCGCACGCTACTTCTAAAGCACATCTTGCGCGGCATTGCAGAGGGAAACCCAAGTGGTTTCCCTTTATTTATCTGAGCATTCGCTGTAGTCTTATTCGGATCAAAACCGAATAACGTATACAAAGACGGGATCTATGAGCCGAACTACGCCCATCGTTCATAAAACGCGCACCCAGGTTGTGGTCGAAGTGCTGCGGGAGAAAATTCTTTCAGGTGAAATCGCAGCAGGCGAACCGCTGCGTCAGAGCGCTCTGGCAGAAGAGATGAATGTCAGCCGGATTCCGGTCAGGGAAGCCCTTTTGCAACTGGAAGCCGAAGGCTTGGTCAAGTTTGAAGCCCATAAGGGCGCCACGGCTACCGAATTGTCGGTGGAGCAAGTCAGCGAGTTATTTGAACTCAGAGCACTGATTGAAACTGATCTCCTTGCCAAAGCCATTCCAAACCTGCAGGATGAAGATCTGCGTCAGGCCGAAGCCGTACTGGACAAACTGGAATCCGCCTTTAAACAGGATAATGCCGTGGGCAGCTGGAGCGAGCTCAACACAGAGTTCCACACAAGTTTGTACCGCGCCGCCAACCGTCCCCACACCATGGAAGTTGTACATGGTCTGAACACCAACTGTGATCGCTATATTCGCTTACAGTTGTTGCTGACAGGTGGGATCCCCAGAGCCGAGCAGGATCACAGGGATCTGCTGCAATTATGTCGGCAAAAGAAAATAGATGAGGCCGTGGTCCTGCTGAGGGCCCACATACTGCACGCTGCCAACGCCATTCGTGAATTGGTAGCCCAACAGGTGAGCTGAAAAATCACGACCCTTTCCAAGCAATAGCGCTTTAGTTGTCCAAAAGACAGATCTGGCTTCTGTCTTTTTATTTTGAGAGTAAATTCAATGCAGTACGCCACTATTACCGGCTGGGGAAAGTGCGTTCCCCCCGCCGTACTGACCAACCATGATCTGGCCACCTTTATCGACACTTCCGATGAATGGATTAAACCCAGAACAGGGATCAGCCAGCGCCATATCAGCCACGTCAACACCTCGGAATTGGCCACTGTAGCCGCTCAGCATGCGCTGGCCGCCGCCGGCATCGAAGGCAGCGAACTGGACATGATTATCCTGGCGACCGCCAGCCCGGACACACTGATCCCCAACATAGCCTCAACAGTACAGGCCAATGTCGGCGCCAACTGCGCCGCCTTTGACATCAACGCCGCCTGCAGTGGCTTTCTCTACGGGGTTGGCTTGGCAACCGCTCAAATCAAGAGTGGTCAATGCAAGAAAGTCCTGGTGGTCGGCGCCGAACGTCTGAGTTTCTACCTCGACTGGTCAAGAAGAGAAACCGCGGTACTGTTCGGTGATGGTGCAGGTGCCGTGGTACTGGAAGCGACAGACAGCCCATGTGGCGTACTGGGCTATGAACTCAACAATGATCCAGGTGGCCGCGACATTCTCAAAGCCAGCTTTGGTACAGGCATGGACAGATTTGTTGCCGAGTCACTGGACTTCTACATCCAATTCGATGGCCAGGAGATCTTCAAACGCGCCATCAACGGCATGGGCAAACTCAGCGCCCAGGTGTTGGAGAAGTGTGGTCTGGACAAAGAGGAAGTCGATTGGGTTATCCCCCATCAGGCCAACGAGAGGATCATCGACACTCTGGTACACAGAATGAAGATCCCCAAAGAGAAGGCCTTCGTCAACATAGCCAACTATGGCAACACTTCGGCAGCCACCATTCCTATTGCCATCTGTGATGCGTTGGAAAAAGGCATGATCAAGCCAGGACAACATATTCTTTCCTGTGCCTTTGGTGCCGGCCTCACCAGCGCCGCCTTGCTGCTGAAATGGGGTGATAGAGTCACGCCGCTGAAGCAGAGCGATGCCAGCCTGCCGCCATGTGAACAGACAGGAATTGAGCTGGTAAAACGCGCGGTAGACTATTTCTGCCATCGCGATAAGGCCTGAGATAAAGCCTGAGCCGAATGACCTGTTTAAAAAAACGGTGCCGTGGGCACCGTTTTTTATTGCCATTGTCTATACGGCTTTAGCCTCTGCCGTTTTCAATCTTGGGTATCAGGCCGAAACCGGCCATACGGGCACCATCTTGCTGCCGTGCTCGGCGACAATCGCCATTATCCCCAGCTGCAACTCCTCGGCGACTTCCTGATAAACCGGTAAACTGGTGGTGCCGACATAGGCCAGTACATTCAACTCGAGCCCGGCGTTGCCAAAACCCTTGAAAGTGACCCGCATCGGTGATTCGTCCACCTTCTCATGCTGCTTTAGCAAGGCTTTGATATCATTGATTATCGCCTGCAGCTGTTTGGCATCTGTGCTGTAATCGAGACGTATCTCTGTCTTGAAACGGATTTTCTCCCGCTCTGAAATATTCTCTATCTCCATTTCGGTCAACTTGGCGTTGGGCATATGAATGACAGAACGATCCAGCGTTCTGATGCGGGTACAGCGTAGCCCTATCTCCTCCACTGTGCCGCGAACGCCGCCGAAATTACCGATATTGCCAACCTTGATAGGCGCGGCTGAATAGAGGGTGATGGTGCCAATCAGGTTTTCTATCGACTGTTTCGAGGCCAAAGCGATTGCCAGCCCCCCGATACCCATCCCGGCCAGTATAGTGCCGGCATTAAAACCCAGATGCTCAAGCCATAATAAGGTCGCCAAGCTCAGCAGGGCCACCCGCAGAAAATTTCCAAGAGGTCGCAACAAGGAGGCCGCCTGTTTGTTGCCCTTGGCTATCCAGCGCTCCCTAAGGCTGCTCTGTGCCAGCCCCACCAGCGCCCATATCAACCAAACTGTGGCCAGAATAAAGAAAAAGCCTGTGTTGACTATCTCCTGCATCGCAGCGCTCAAGGTACTGTTGGCAAGCATGGCTCTATCGAGTGCCACAGCGGCAAAGAATCGCAGAGGGCCACGAATAAAGGCGCCCAATTCAGCCTTGAGCGGGTGTGATGAACGTGAAAGCGGCCATTGCAGCAACCAGGTCACAGGTACCACGAATAAGAACGCCAGCGCCAGATAGGCCAGCATCATGGCCCATTCCCACAGATTCAGGGTAAACAGGCGTCCTTCAGGAATGTGCTCAATAAACCACTCCACCACAGGGCCATAGCCCAAGGCCTGGTAAAGTTTTGGGAGCTTGGCAACCGTGGCATTGGAAACCTTCCACAGACTGCCGTATTCAGAGCTAGGCACCCGCTGCAACAGGAGCTGATAGGCCTTTTTTTCGGCTTCCAAACGGGCAAATCCCTCCCGATAGGCGGGCAGCTTGTCGTCGGTTTTGCCCTCCGGGGTATCATCCAGCTCTTGCGGGTTGAGCCAGAGATTACGCTCGATAATCGCCAGCAACTGCCTGGCATAGAGCGGCCCCTGCTCCGCTGTCATGCCGGTGGGAAGAAAACGCAGATCCAGATACTCGGCCGCGGTTTGGTAATCCCCCTCTCTGGCGTATTGCATAAAGCCCTGCAGGGCGCCTCTGGGGGTATCCCTGAACAAGGGGTCGCGATACTCATAAGCCGCTGCAGCACTTTGCTCGCTTGGCGTTTCCGGTGCAGGTTCGGCCGCCGGACACAACCCAGGCCAGAGCAACAGAATAAATAATCCTATGCCAATCAACACTCTATTCATTAACGCGCTCCTTGCCACTATAAGATAAGGTACCAATCCATCCGGTGTAAGCACTTCAAGCTGTGTTCAAGCCAGAGTGCACCAGGGAGCTATTGGCACCTTTAGCAAAAAAGAGTAGCAGAAACATGTAGTTCCGGATATATCGGCTCAGTATTTATACTGCTTGACTTATAGCCAACTGTCGATATAATTGCCGACGATATTAAGGTACCCTCAGCTCGTCCCATCTCGCTCCAGGCCGCTTAAGTAAATTCGTTCAGTTAACAATTCCTGAGTTTAATTGAAATGTCACACAGCTGTGGTGAACTCTGTGCTGCGGCGATGGTCTGATGTTCTACTGACACCCTGAGTGTCTGTATGCACTTCAGTCTGTCGGGGGCTTGATAAAGGCTGACAAACTGGGTACATTCAATAGTCAACCAACGCATCTTTCGCAATAAATGCTAAGGATTTTCTATAGTTAAGATTGTATACGCCAATATCGGCGCTAACAGAAATAAGGAGTGTGGCCTATGTCATACAAAGTAAACGGACATGAAATCACAGTAAATTTCCCTGTAGATTCAATTTCCATCAACAAAAACTCAATCGCCTTTACCGACAGCAAAGGCAAGAAGAAGCAAACCTTCTCAAAGCGTACAGAAACCCTCAAGTTTATGAAGTGGTTGCTGAGCGCCAATAAGTAAGACTGTCGAAATACCCACTCGATACCCCTATCCTCTCACTGTATCGAATGCTCAGGCAGATTGGACTGTTATCCAGCAGCAATCGGGTAGAACATCACATTTGGTCAAGGCCTTTTCCCGTGATCCCGGGAAGCAGCCTGACCAAATGGCGATAAACAGTAAATCAAGCGCCAGATCATTCTCCAACCCTTCCACTTGAATTAAGCTGATGTTTAACAAACTTACCTGTCGGTGTTGCCTTGAATCAATCCATCACAGCCACTAAAAGCAGAGCGACTAAACCCGGCTCCATTAAACCGAATACCACGGAAGCGATGCGCTCATTGCTGAGCGAGATCCGGCGCTGTATTCCACTGGACTTGCCGGAAGCCAGCCTATGCGGCGGGAAATGCCTGGGTTGCTCCAAGAAAATGCTGGAGATGTTGGACACTGAGGTATGCTTTTGGGAGTCCCGTCTCGATGACGAGGTGCCTGGGCTTGCCGATCTCAAATCCTTGCAGCGCTTGGCTGAGCGCACTCATAAGATCCTCAAGCGCAACCAGCTGGTCTGAATCAGCCGTATTTACGCCTGTATCTGGGAAGCATGGACTCATTGCCAAGGAGCCCCCCCTGATGCAGATACAATACCTGGCTGTGGCCCTCACGTCGCAAGAAGTCGAGCAACACTTGCCAGCCGAGTGGATCATACAAGAGCTCAAAGCGGATACCGCTTTGCTCCAGCTCTTGCCAAAGTTGGTAAAACTCGGGGTAACACTTGCCAAAATGATACTTGCGTTCGGGTGTAACAATAGTTGGATGCAATGCCTCATCGGGCGATAACTCAAGCAACTGGGTCTTGAGGTAACTGTCTCCGCCGACCACGGCGCAAGTCAGCACTTCAATATCAGCCTGTTGCTCACAAAAATACTTCTGTAGAAACAGTGCTGTTGTACCTGTCCCCGATGGCAAAAACAGCTTGAGGTTATGGGTAGCCTGTTGCTGCTGCCACTGTAAAATCTCGACGCCCAACTGAGCCACGCCGTATTCGGCATAACTACAGCGGCCCCCTTCGGGAACAAACAGGCTGTGCTCACACTCAGGCACAATATGCTGCCTGACAAAGTCCTCCAGGGTCATGCCGGTCATCAACTCGGCCTTGGGTGTATTCTTTACAGCAATCACCCGTGCGCCCAATTCCAACGCGGCGCGATAGTTACCCAGGGGTTGCTGCTGCAACCATTCCGGCAGGTGATCCACATAAAAGTCCAGCTGCCAACCTTTGAGTTCGGCCAGCGCCGCCATAGAGTAGAGTGAGTTGGCCTGGGCCGAGCCATAACCTATCAGGCGCTTGATACCGGGAAAGTCGTGGTCGAGGAAATAACGGAACTTGCGCGCCTTATTACCACTGAAACTGGGATGAAGCAGATCATCGCGCTTGATAAACAGCTGATGACCTCGAAACTCAAAGGCTTGAACTGGGGTTTTATCCAGTTTGAAATCGGCTAAAGACATGGCACTGGCGATATATTTCAAGGCTAAGGTGTGCAAGGGATGGCTATTGTATGTGTTTGCCGCCAAGGAGGACAGGATTCAGGCCACAAATCCTCACAGGCACCAGTTGGCTTTATGCCGACTAAGTGATGGCTTGGAGGCTAATCCATTGCGGCTCCCCTCTGTGATGATTATCGCTACTTATTGGTATAAATCACCACCCGCCGCCATCCGCCTAGGCTCAGAAATAGAAATATCCAATATTATTCAACAGGTTATAATTATGGCATGCTTCTGGCTAATAATCGAAATATCCCAAGCTTTACAGCAAAACTGTGTGGCTGAACCGCCATTTAAAGGAGCACTCAATGGCTATTTTACGTCTTATTTTTAATATTGCCTGGTTTATTCTTGGCGGCTTTGTCATGGGACTGGCCTGGTGGTTTGTCGGCTTACTCTGTTTTATCAGTATCATAGGTATCCCATTCGGCCGCGCCTGCTTTGTCATAGGTGAACTGGCATTCTGGCCCTTCGGTCAGGAACATATCAGCCGCGACAGGCTCTCTGGCCGCGAAGACTTGGGCACCGGCGCCCTGGGTATGGTCGGCAACATTATCTGGTTCCTGCTGTTCGGGATTTGGCTGGCGATAGGCCACCTGACCCACGCCCTGGCCTGCTTTGTCACCATCATAGGCATACCTTTTGGCATTCAGCACCTAAAACTGGCCTTGCTCTCTTTAACGCCCATAGGCAAGACAGTGGTCGCCTCTCATTAATCACAAAGCCCAGGTCGGATATCTGCTTCGATTTCGACCTGGGCTCAGGCTTTACCCAAACAAGTCTAAGGCGTTTGTCGACTCAAACGCTGCACCAACTCCAGCAATAACTCAGGCCTATCCAGCGCCACATCATGCCCGCAGCGGCAAAAAGGAATCGGCTTTTGCCGATATTTGGCCGCCAGGCGAATGCTGCACTTGGGCGAAACCAGGCGATCATCACAGCCATAAACAATGGTTGCCGGCACCCACAGCTTAGCCGGGGAGCGAAAGCGGGCCGAGGCAACAATTTGTCGCAAGCCATTGGCGAGTGTGGTTTTGGCCTCAAGCGCCAGTTGGCTCCAGAAACGGCACAGAGACTTGTCTTTGGCATGAGCAAGGCTGGTAAGCGCAAGAATCGTCGCCTCGCGCCATTGAATGCCCTCGCCTTTGACTCTAGCGCACAAGGCTCGTAGCAGGGCTTGCAGCCGAAATCTCTGATACCAAGGCGAAAGATCGGCGGCGCTGCTGTTGAGCAATAACAGCCCCTCAAGCTGAAATCCCTTTTGGCGGCCGGCTTCAGTGTCATTTTTCCCGGCAAGTGTCATGGCCACCATGGCGCCCATGGAGATAGCCAATATTCGGCATTTACCCACCTTGCGTCGCAGCAGTTCATCTGCAACAAAGTCGGCATAATCCTGAATATCCCAGGGACTGGTATCCGCCACCCTATCGCCATTTCCAGGCAGATCGATGAGCTCCACCCTAAACCCCGCCGCCAGCAAATTATCGGCAAAGGCCTGCCAATGACGTTTATCGCGCATCAAGCCGCGGATCAACACCCAGGTTTGCTGCTCAGTCATGACTTGGTTTCTCCGCCGCTTGTGGATACCAAAAGTTTCGTGCCTGATAATCCAGGTGATGCCGATGAAGTTCAGGCAGTTGCTCCAGTACCTGAGCATACCCCACATCGAGCAAGAACTGCATCAGGGTAAAGTGGCGCCGTAAAATACGCTGCAGCCTGTGCTGCTTTTGAGGGTTGAAATAACCGGAGAAACGCAGCAATTGCCTGGGGTTCTTTTTGACCCAGGCCCAGGAGCCCATTTCCAGCGTTAAGGGCAGGAAAGGCACTTGGGGGTTACAACTGACCAAATAATCCCAAATATCACCGTGGGTGCGATAGAAGCGACTTTGGGGCGCAATATGATAGTGACAATGATGGGGGTAGCTCATTTCGAACAACTGCTTTAGATGATACACCTCCCCCAGGCGGGCAAAAGGCGTGTCCTTACAGGCAAAGGGAAACCAGATATGATCCACCAGGCCAAAACCTGAGTGAGCATCGAGCACAATCAAGCTACTGCCGCGGGCCATAAGTTCATTACTGTAGTCAATAATCGCCTTGGTCTCGACTTCCAGCTGATTGCTGCGGCCCCGATACCAGGGAAGATATCGGGAAAGCCGTTGACCGCCGACCATAAAGGTCACTGAGCCGCGGGCATCTATGGGAGCATTGCGCATCAAATCGACCCCATTGCCATTGGCGCGGGTTCCCCTGATAAGGCCGATGGGATTCAACACAGGTACAAACGCCAACCGTATCTGGGTTAACATCAACTGCAGATGCTTATCCCAACTGCAGCGGGTCAACAGGCTGCCAAGAAGCGCCAGTATCACCTGGCTGCCGATACGTTCAACCCCGTGAACACCGCCGACGAACAGCACTGTGGGCACCCTGGCGTTTGGGTTCCCCAGTTCCAGCGCCCGCACATCGAGCGACTTACCGGCAAAGCCGACTTGAGCCAAAGACCTGGCATTCAAATGTTGCTGGTATTTATGCTCCAGTTCGGCAAGCAGTTCAAGCTCATAGGCACTTTCTGTCACAGACCCGTCCATCTGGGGTAAAGTGCTCAATTTAACCGCTTTGGATGACAACTCAATGATACTTTAAGTGTTGCTCCAATATGCTCTTGGCATCAATTCGGGCCAATCCCTGGTCGAAAATATCCCGCCAACGTTGCCCCTCTTCGGAATTTCGAAAAGCCACCAGCAAGCCCTTGCTGGCCAGCAATTGCCGATTCAGTTTAAGCTTGCCTTCCAACTCCTCCATCCCCTTTTGCCGCAGCAGGTAACGATAAACATTGGCGTCGATCACCACGGCATCAATTCTGGCGGCCGCTAATTTGCGAAGGTTTTGTTCATCGGAATTGGCCAGCTCAAAGGGTTGCCGGCCTGAGTCCATGGCCCGGTCCAAGCTCTCGGTATTAACATAGCCCTTTACCACTCCGAGATTGTAACGCTGCAAGTCCTGCAACTGTTGCCAGCTCACTGGCCGCTGGGATTGTTCCACCAGTGCCAATTGACTGAAGCCAAAGGGCTTTGAAAAAATAAACTTATCGCTTTGGTGATAATACTCTGGAAAGTAACCAAGATAGGGTGAACCAGGCATGTCTGCCAATTTAACCGCCCGGCTCCAGGGGTAGAAATTGACTTTGAGGTCATGGCCCATGGCGGCGAGTGCTGCTTTGACCACGGCAACACAAGCCCCCTGTTGTTCCAGCATCTGACCAGTGTAGGGTGGCCAATTAAGCGAGCTCAGTTGCAGAGTGTCGGCGCGAGCCACAGGGCTGCCACTATAAAGTAACAACAGGAGGACGAACAGCGCAGGCCGGCCGAAAAAGGTGATTGAGGTTCTTGCCATAGTATCACTCCGTTTGCCAAGGCCAATCCCATAAGCATTCAGGAAGTTAACAGAGTATAGCTTGTCGATGTCAGTCAGCCACAGGCCCTAATAAGCGCTGCCAGGAAGATAAAAGTATCGTCCTCAGCACACTTTTACCCAAAGCGTGATGCAGGATGAAAATGTGAGAAAAGTCGATTCAGACAAGATAGCTAAAGCAAGAGGTAAAAACCGCGGCAATCATCACAAAAAATCCATCTAAATCAACGATGGAGCCAATCGATATTAACAGCTGTCAAAGCCTCTATCCCATCACTATGATAGACAAATAGCCACACACAAAGTAAGCCTATTAGAGGTGATAGCAATGAGATATCAAGCACTGGTCATGGCTGTAACGGCAGCCCTCGGGATGACTGCGGCTCAGGCGGCTGAGCCTATCGAAATTATCAAGCCGGTGAAAATCACCGAGCCGGAAAAGGTCGAACTCGGGAAAATGCTTTACTTCGAACCCAGATTATCAAAATCCGGGTTTATCTCCTGTAACTCATGTCACAACCTTTCCATGGGAGGGGTCGACGCCCTGCCAACCTCGATCGGTCATGCCTGGCAAGAAGGTCCTATCAACTCGCCTACCGTATTGAACGCCGATTATATGTTGGCACAGTTCTGGGATGGCCGCGCCAAAGATCTCAAGGAACAGGCCGCAGGTCCTATAGCCAACCCTAAAGAGATGGGCTTTACTCATGAGCTGGCGTCCGAAACCGTTGCCTCCATGCCGGCTTACCGTGCCCGCTTCAAGCAGGTTTACGGCTCTGAAGAGGTCAATATCGACAGGATCACAGATGCAATTGCCGCCTTTGAAAAGACGCTGGTGACCCCCAACAGCGCCTTTGACAAATATTTGGAAGGCGACAAAAAGGCCATCAGCGCCGAAGCCAAAGCGGGTTATCAGCTGTTCAAGGACAAAGGCTGTGTCGCTTGCCACAATGGCCCGGCGGTCGGTGGCACCATGTATATGAAGATGGGACTCATCAAACCTTTCCACACGGATAACCCTGCCGAAGGCCGCAAGGGAGTCACAGGCAAGGAAGCTGACAAGATGGTGTTCAAGGTGCCGACTCTGCGTAACATTGAACTCACCTACCCCTACTTCCATGACGGCAGCGTCTGGAACCTGGAAGAGGCGGTCAACACCATGTCGGATATCCAGCTGGGCCAGAAGTTGACCGAAAAAGAAACTCAGGAGATGGTAGCCTTCCTCAAGTCGCTGACCGGGGAACAGCCCAAGGTTGAACTGCCGATTCTGCCGCCATCCAATAAAGATACCCCAAGGCCGGTTCCTTTCGGCAAGTAATTCATAACCATAAAGAAGCGCCGCATTGCGGCGCTTCTCTTTTACTGTTGCGGTTTAAATGACTCAGCCATTGATATCCCGGTGCAGCTCTTCATACATCAGCTCACGCATGCGGAACTTTTGAATTTTACCGGTAACTGTCATCGGATACTGCTCAACAAACTTGATGTAACGTGGCACTTTGAAATAAGCCACCTTTTCGGTCAGGAAGTGACGGATTTCATCTTCAGTGACAGTACTGCCGGGGCGCATCTTGATCCAGGCACACACCTCTTCACCGTATTTTTCACTCTGTACCCCGAATACCGCGGCATCCTGAATATCCTGATGAGTGTAGAGTTTCTCTTCAATCTCCCGCGGATAGATGTTCTCACCGCCCCGGATAATCATGTCTTTGATGCGGCCAACTATCTGCACATAACCTTCGCTGTCCATCACCCCGAGATCGCCAGAGTGCAGCCAACCATCCTTGTCTATGGTGGCTTGGGTTTTGGCCGGATCGTTCCAGTACCCCAGCATCACACAGTAACCTCGGCTGCACACCTCACCCGGCTGACCTACAGGCACTATTTCACCGAACTCATCGATAATCTTCACCTCGGTATGGGGTAGAGCCCGGCCCACGGTAGTAACCTGCTTCTCCAACGAGGACTCGACCTCTGTCATGTTATTGATCGGGCTGCATTCGGTTTGGCCATAACCGATTACGACTTCCGTCATATGCATCAGCTTATGCACCCGTTTCATCACTTCCTCGGGACAGGTGGCTCCGGCCATCACTCCGGTTCGCAAGCTGCTGAGGTCATAATCCTGGAAGTTGGCCAACTCCAATTCGGCAATAAACATGGTCGGCACCCCGTGAAGTCCGGTGCAGCGCTCCTGCTCAACCACCTTGAGGGTAATAGCAGGATCAAAGGCATCGGATGGGAATACGGCCGTGGCGCCTTTGGCCAGACACACCAGATTTCCCAGCACCATGCCGAAGCAGTGGTACAGAGGCACGGGAATACAAAGCTTGTCGTCCGGGCCAAAGCCCATGGCGTCGGCCACCAGCATGCCGTTGTTGAGAATATTGTGGTGGGTCAGCGTGGCGCCTTTGGGGTTCCCCGTGGTGCCTGAGGTGAATTGAATATTGATGGCATCATGGGGCGATAAACGCTCACCTATGCCTTTGAGATCGGCATATTCCGCCTCAGAGCCCATGGCACATACATCAGGGAAATTCAGCATGCCCGCCGTCTTGTCACTGCCGGTGCGAATAACGCAGCGCAGTTCCGGCAGACGGCTGGACATCAGTTTGCCGGGCTCGGCATCACTGAGTTCCGGCGCCAGCTCATTCAGCATCGCCAGGTAATCGCTGGACTTGAACTTGTCGTGGGTGATAAGTGCCTTGCAGCCCACATTACTGAGTGCATATTCCAGCTCTTCCGGGCGATAAGCCGGGTTGATGCACACCATGATGGCGCCAATTCTGGCGGTGGCAAACTGAGTCAGACACCACTCGATATTATTGGGCGACCAGATCCCGACCCGATCCCCGGGGCCGATACCCAGTGCCAGCAGGCCTGTGGCCAGCTTATCTATCTCTTCAAGATAGCGCGCATAACTCCAGCGCAGTTGCTGATGATGCATCACCACGGCAGTGTTGTCCGGATAACGGTTGCAGATATCCTGCAGATACTGGCCTATGGTCTTGTCTATCAAGGGAGTATTACTGTGCCCCAGATAACGGCTCTGGGACAGAGGTAAATCATTGGGTTGCTTGCTTGTCTTGTTGGCAGACATCTAAGCCTCCGTGCGTTGTTTTATCGTTATAGGAAGAGTCTGTCACCCTGAGCCGGCGGCCCTCCCCTCACAGTGTGAAGCCATATTGGCGGCATCTGAAAAGTATCAAAAACAGCGGCAATGATTGGCTTTCACTGCGGCCTGGGCGCAGGGTTCATAACGACTCTAACGAATGGCGCATTGGAATAACAAGCAAGGAAACCGGCTTTTAGACTAAAGAATAATGGCTCAAAAACCATCAGGGCTCTCAAAGGAGCCCTGAATAAAAAGCCTGTCGATGACGGGATCATGGCAGCAAAATGGACAATATCCGCCGCCGGATATTCTCAGGCCGCCTTTTGCAATTGTTGCATTCTTTCCAGTAAGGCCAACATGACCCCCTGGCGGCGCATGTTCTGCAGGACACCCGGGCTGAAACGCTCAAGTCGCACCATGGCACTGAGCAGCAAGCGGCATTCATACAAGGAAGCATCGGCGATATATTCAGGCCTGTCGACCATATGGCTGTTTTGGTACCAATCATCCCAACTGAACTCGTTGAGCAGCATGCCTTGGCGCTTCATTTCAGCAACAAATTTGTGGACTGTCGCGGGATTGTAATCCTGTTCCCCGCGGGCAAAATCATGGCGATAGGTTTGATAATCAGCAGTTGAAGCTGTCAGGCTAAGTGTGGCCATAGGCGACTCCTAATCTTTTACATCGATTATCACAATAATGCATAATCTACCAATCTAATGAGGTCAGTCTGCCCTTGCCTTGCTGAATAAGTGCTTAACAGGCTGGTAAGCTTTTCTGGTAAAAACACTCAAGGAGTGCCAGCATGAAGTACTGGTTGATGAAATCCGAACCCGATGAATTCAGTATCGGCGATCTACAGCGGGTCAAGGTGGAACCCTGGTGCGGGATCCGCAATTATCAGGCTCGAAACTTTATTCGCGATGAACTGCAAATCGGCGACGCCATTTTGTTCTATCATTCCAGTTGCAAAACGCCGGGCGTGGTGGGCACTGCCAGAGTCGTCGGAGAGGCCAAAGCCGATACCACGGCCTGGGATCCAGAGTCACCCTACTTTGATCCCAAGTCGAGCCCAGAGTCACCGCGTTGGTTTCAGTTGGATATCGGCTTTGAACGTCAGTTTGCCAGAACAGTCAGCCTGAAAGAGATCAAGGCAGACTCGCAGCTCGAACATATGTATCTGGTACAAAAAGGGGCCAGGCTGAGCGTGCAACCGGTCACAGAGCAGGAATGGCAACGTATTCTTCTACTCGCAGGAGAGAAACTATGACAAACAAACTATCCAAAGCCTTGGTAGCAATCAGCCTGGGTGCCCTGTTGGCCAGTCCGGCCGTTTTGGCCAAGCAGGATAAAGACCACAAAGATTTGCCCCCTGGACTGCAAAAGAAAGCCGCCCGGGGTGAACCTTTGCCTCCGGGTTGGCAGAAGCGCTATCACAGGGGCGATATTCTTGATAATGATATCTATGCCCGCGGCCGAGTGGTTGTGCCGCTGGGCAATGATGGCCTGATAACGGTCGACATTGAAGGCACACTGTTCAAGCTGCACGACAAGACCCGCAGGATCATTGAGATCCTGGAACATTGAGATCCTGGAACATTGATACCGTTATCAAAAGCCCTAAGTTCAAAAGCAAAAAGCCATGGTAGAAACCATGGCTTTTTTGTTTGTCGGCAAAATAGGTTAAGCGCTTGACGGCCTTTCTTCGCTGCTATCTTTACTGCTATCTCTGCTGATAGTTTCGCAAATAGCGCTTTAGCGCCCATCCAGCATACGGCCAATTCCACCAAGCACTGAGCCCTCTCCCCTGTCACTGCCACCGGCGGAAGGCGCATGGGCAATGATCCTGTCGGCCATACGGGAAAACGGCAGGCTCTGCAGCCACACTGTGCCATGGCCTGAAAGTGTCGCCAAAAATAAACCTTCACCACCAAACACCATGGACTTGAGAGAGCCAGCCCTCTCTATGTCGTAATCGATGCCGTTGGTAAAGCCCACCAGACAGCCGGTATCCACTCTCAGGGTTTCGCCCTTGAGCTCTTTACGGATCAAGGTGCCACCTGCGTGAATAAAGGCCATGCCATCACCCTTGAGGCTCTGCAAAATAAAGCCTTCACCGCCGAAGAAACCGGTTCCCAGGCGCTTATTGAACCTCATGGTCACCTGGGTACCCAGGGCCGCGGCCAGAAAACTGTCTTTCTGCAAAATGAGTTCACCGCCGACCTCATCGAGATCGATTGCCAGGATGGTGCCAGGATAAGGTGCGGCGAACGACACCCGACGCTTGCCCTGGCCCTGATTGCTGAAATGGGTCATAAACAGGCTTTCACCTGTCAGCATACGTTTACCGGCCCCCATCAACTTGCCGAAAAAGCCCGAATCCGGCTCTGAGCCATCCCCCATCCGGGCTTCAAAACTGATCCCTTCCTCCATGTAAGTCATGGCGCCGGCCTCGGCGATCACGGTTTCACCGGGATCCAGCTCCACCTCAACCAGCTGCATGCTCTCGCCCTTGATCTCATAATCCACTTCATGGCTGTTCTTGCTCATTGAAACTCCCCCTCAATGGTTTAGGGTCTGAATGACCTGGCACTCAGTCTATGACATAAAATGTCAAAACGGCAAGTGAGGAGACGGATGTGATTTGAGTAAAAAGTAACAGAATGCTTCAACCCAGACCGCTGGCATTATCCCCCTGAAAGCGCTCAAACTCCTCCAGAATAAGCTCGGTAAACAGCCTTCCTGCGCGGCCAAGAGGCCGCTCCAGCGTCGACACCAACTGAGGAATAAAACGAAAACGGCTGCCGCCGACAAAGTCCAGCTCACTTAAATCACCACAAGCCAGCTCTTCGGTTATCAGGAAGTCCGGCATCCAGCCAAAACCCAGGCCCTTGAGCAAGGCGTTCTTTTTCATGATGAAACCGGAGAGATAAAAGACCTTGTCGCCGCCGAACTGCAGCTCATCGCGCTGGCTCTTGACCGGTGATGAGTCTTCGATGGTGAGCTCCACATGTTGCTGCAATTCTGACAGGGTAATGCCGCGGCGCGAAGTCAAGGGGTGGTCTTTACCTGCCACCAACACACTGGTGATAGCAGGCAGGGGCTTGGGGTGGTAACTGGGGCCACTGCGATAGTCTTTCACCAACATAAGATCAGCGCTGTCGCGCTCAAACCTGTGTTGTACCCCACCGAGAAACTCCATATTGAGCTGGATTTTGGTCGGGATCTTATGCTCTGTCATGCGCTTGAGGGCGGTCATGATAGGCTCCATCGGCAAGGCGCCGTCTATCACCAGCTCCAATCTGGGCTCCCAGCCCTCACTGAAACGGCTGGCCAGATGCTCTATATTGCCAAGATGCGCCAGCAAGCGTTGTCCCTCGGCCAAAATAACCCGCCCTTCGTGAGTCAGCTCGGCCCGGTATTGATTACGGTCAAGCAGATTAACGCCAAGATATTGTTCCAGTTTCTTTATCTGATAACTCACCGCCGACTGCGCCTTGTGCAGACGCTCTGCCGCCTTGGCAAAACTGCCCTCTTCCACCACCACCTTAAGCACATTGAAGGCGTCGATATCGATACGCAAGGTTTACACTCCCGTAAATCCAACAAGACAATCAAATTTTTAGATTGAGTATGCCGAATAATTATTCTTTTTTTTGTACAAGCGCGCAACTAAATTGAAAGATAGATCACAAAAACGGCTCATTTGCGCTGCTAGCGACCGGCAATTCCGACAGACAAGAGCGCAAAGAGAACAAGAATAACAACAGTGGCCGCCGAAGGTTCCCAAAGAAGGTTAACAGCAAGCGCCACCAAGGAAGAGTCAGATGCCATTTTATGTAAAACAGGGGCAGGTTCCCAACAAGCGCCATATCGCATTTGAGAAGCCATCCGGTGAACTCTACCGTGAAGAGCTGTTTTCAACCCATGGCTTTTCCAATATCTATTCCAACAAGTATCACCACAATATGCCTACCAAGGCGTTAACCGTTGAGCCTTTTGAGCTCAGCCATGGTGAAGTGTGGCAGGACTCCCTGGTACAGAACTATAAACTGGACAGTAAACAGGCCGACAGACAGGGGCACTTCTTCTGTGCCCGCAACAAGATTTTCTTCAATCAGGATCTGGCGATTTATACTGCCAGAGTCACCGAGGATACCGAGCTGTTCTACCGCAATGCCTACGCCGACGAGGTGGTATTTGTCCACGAGGGTGAAGGCGAGCTCTTAAGCGAATACGGCAAGCTCAAGGTGCAAAAGTGGGACTACCTGGTGATCCCCCGCGGCACCACCTATCAGTTGAAATTCAAGGACTACAGTAATGTGCGCCTGTTGGTGATCGAATCCTTCTCCATGGTGGAGATCCCCAAACACTTTCGCAATGACTATGGCCAGTTGCTGGAGTCAGCGCCCTATTGCGAGCGGGATATCCGGGTACCCGAACTGACAGAGGCCAGGGTCGAGCAAGGGGAGTTCCCACTGGTCAGCAAGTTTGGCGACAAATATCAACTGACTCAGCTGGAATGGCATCCTTTTGATCTGGTGGGTTGGGACGGTTTTGTCTACCCCTGGGCCTTCAACATCACAGAGTACGCGCCCAAGGTAGGCAAGATTCACCTGCCCCCCTCAGATCATCTGGTGTTTACCGCCCACAACTTTGTTATCTGCAACTTTGTTCCCAGACCTTACGACTTCCATCCCAAGGCGATCCCGGCACCTTACTACCACAACAATATCGACAGTGACGAGGTGCTCTACTATGTGGACGGCGACTTTATGAGCCGCACCGGCATAGAAGCCGGTTACCTGACACTGCATCAAAAAGGTGTGCCTCATGGGCCGCAGCCCGGACGCACCGAAGCCTCCATCGGC
The DNA here is from genome assembly GCF_056497865.1 of Shewanella sp. VK101. Classification (NCBI taxonomy): domain Bacteria; kingdom Pseudomonadati; phylum Pseudomonadota; class Gammaproteobacteria; order Alteromonadales; family Shewanellaceae; genus Shewanella; species Shewanella sp. VK101. The sequence continues at coordinate 1,893,182 of NZ_CM151402.1, read as the reverse complement.
AAGAAAGACACCTATGAATACGCCGTTATGGTGGATACCTTTGCCCCGCTGCAGTTAACCACCCATGTGCAGAGCTGCATGAGTACTGATTACAACCGCTCCTGGCTCGAACGCTGAGCCCGGACCCGAATATCCAGCAAGGCCATCAGAGAATGGCCGCAAGCAACATCATTGAAGAGGACATAGAAATGGCAAGCGAAAAGAATCCACTGGGACTGCTCGGTATCGAATTTACCGAGTTTGCAACCCCGGACAGTGATTTCATGCACCAGGTCTTTATCGACTTTGGTTTCTCCATGCTGAAAAAAGCCAAGGACAGGGAGATTTTCTATTACAAGCAGAACGACATTAACTTTCTGCTCAACAAGGAGCGTCAAGGCTTCAGCGCCGAATTTGCCAAGCGCCATGGCCCGGCCATCTGCTCCATGGGGTGGCGGGTAGAAGATGCCAATTATGCCCTGCAACTGGCGGTATCCCGCGGCGCCCGTCCGGCAGACCAGGCCCACACTGATCTGCCCTACCCGGCAATCTATGGTATAGGCGACAGCCTGATTTACTTCATCGACCGTTTCGGCGAGCAGGACAATATCTACAAGACAGACTTTGTCGACCTGCCTGCCCCTGTGATAGTCCCTGAAAAAGGCTTTATGGAAGTGGATCACCTGACCAACAATGTCCACAAGGGTACTATGGAACAATGGTCTGATTTCTATAAGGATATCTTCGGATTCACCGAAGTGCGTTACTTCGATATCAGCGGCGTACAAACCGCCTTGGTCTCCTATGCCCTGCGCTCTCCCGATGGCAGCTTCTGTATCCCCATCAATGAGGGCAAGGGTGACGACAAAAACCAGATTGATGAGTACCTGCGCGAATATAACGGCCCGGGCGTGCAGCATCTGGCGTTCCGCACCCGGGATATCGTCGCCTCGCTCGATGCCATGGAAGGAACCTCAATCGAGACCCTGGACATCATCCCTGAATACTACGACACCATCTTCGACAAGGTGCCGCAAGTGACGGAAAACCGCGACAAGATAAAGCATCATCAAATTCTGGTGGACGGGGATGACAGTGGCTATCTGCTGCAGATCTTCACCAAAAACCTGTTCGGCCCCATCTTTATCGAGATTATTCAGCGCAAGAACAACCTCGGCTTTGGCGAGGGTAACTTCAAGGCGTTGTTCGAATCCATCGAGCGCGATCAAATGAAGCGTGGCGTGCTGTAACCGATAGCGAAATCACCTGTTTGAGACCGATCTGATGATCGGTCTCTTGTTTTCCGCCTTAGTATATTGAGCGCTGCAATTTTTTACTTTGTCACCCGGTAGGATTTCATTAGACTGATCTCCCTTTTTGAGAGACAGCTGTACCCAAAATGCAAGACTACGCCCTGCTCGCCGCTTTTATTCCAACCTTTTTCTTTGTTTCCGTTACCCCGGGAATGTGCATGACCCTGGCCATGACACTGGGGATGAGCATTGGGGTGCGCCGCACTCTGTGGATGATGCTGGGTGAACTCGTGGGGGTCGCCCTGGTGGCTTTGGCGGCCGTGCTGGGCGTGGCCACGGTTATGTTGAAACATCCGATGATCTTCCAGGGGCTCAAATATCTTGGCGGTGCCTATCTTATCTGGCTAGGCGTCAATATGTGGCGGGCCAAGGGCAAGATGGCCAATCTGGACCAACCCAGAAGTATCAAGCGCACAGCGTTGATCTCCCAAGGCTTTGTCACCGCTATTGCCAATCCCAAGGGCTGGGCCTTTATGATTTCCTTGCTGCCTCCCTTTATTAATCTGCAGCAACCTATGGCACCGCAACTGACGGCACTCATCGGCATTATCATGTGTACCGAACTCATCTGCATGCTGGCCTATGCCAATGGCGGCAAGAGCCTGAGGCTGTTTTTGAGCCGTGGCAACAATGTCCGCCTGCTCAACCGGATAGCCGGCAGTCTGATGCTGGGGGTCGGTGTCTGGCTGGCGCTGGGTTAATCGCCCTTTTTGTAGGGTAAGGCCTGCTGCAACTGCGCTTGATACAAGCGGTTGTTGCCGGCCTCTGTTTGACAGAAATCGGCTATCGCCTCCCGAAAGCCCGGATGCGCTATGCCATGCAGCGAATAGGTGGTGACACACTCAAAGCCGCGGATAAGCTTGTGCTCCCCCTGGGCACCGGCGTTGAAGCAACTGAGGCCGTTCTCGATACAGTAGTCTATCCCCTGCCAGTAACAGGCTTCGAAATGCAGCGCCGGGATCTCCTCAAGTGCGCCCCAATAGCGGCCATAAAGAGTATCTTTCCCCTGCAGATAAAGCGCGCATGCCAGCGCCTGCTGCGGCGCTTCGCCCAAGCGGTGCACCAGGAGCAAACGCACCTCGGCCGCCATCAACTTACCGAGTTGCTTGAAAAAGTCGGGCTGAAGATATCCCCGGTGGCCGGAGCGTTTCAGATAGGTTTGCCGATAGCAGCGATAGAAAAGCTGCCAGTGCCAATCTTCCAGTTCATCGCCCCTGAGCCAGACAAACTGCAAGTCAGCCAAGGCGCGGCGCTCTTTGAGAATATTCTTGCGCCGTTTCGAGTTGAGCCGCGCCAAAAAATCATCAAAGTTGCTGTAACCCCGGTTAAACCAATGAAACTGCGTTCCTTCCCGCACCAAGGTCTGGGGCAAATGCCGCAATGACTCGAGTTGCACCTCATTGACAAACAGCCAATGCCAGGAGGAGTAGCTTTCAAGCAGTTGCCAAAACAGTTTCCCCAGCGCCTGCTGGATATCAGTGGCTGCCGCCCTGGCCTCGGGCACTATCCCGAGTCTTGGGCCGGTGACAGGCGTAAAGGGAATGGCGCAGACCAGCTTGGGATAATAGGCTTCACCGTGGCGCTGATAGGCATCGGCCCAGGCCCAGTCGAACACATATTCGCCCCAGGAGTGATCCTTGAGATAGAGAGGCATCACAGCCAAACGCCTGTCGTTGCAAAACAGCTGTAAATGCATGGGTTGCCAGCCGGCTGCGGGGCAGACACTGCCACTTTGCTCCAGCGCCTTCAAAAAAGCATGTCGGCAAAAAGGGTTGTCCGGCTCTATTTTTCCATCTTCAGCCAGACACAGATCCCACTCGGCGGCGGGGATCTCATCAATGCCGGCGGCAAAACGCCACTGCCAGTGCTTATTGTCCAAATTTATTCCATATGCCGAGGCAAACTTGCAATCAAGGATAATTGGCGGCACATTGCATAGCAACTTAAGCAAAAGCAGTATAAGGAAATATAGTGCGTCTGATAAAACCGCTGATCTTCGCCGTCGCTCTGGCTCTGCCTGCAGCCTCCACCCTGAGTTACAGCCCACAAGCTACCGCCAACGAATCTTCGATTTACAGTGAAATGGCCACAGCCCAGCCCGTTTGGGCCAAGCATGGCATGGTTTCCAGCCAGGAGGCACTGGCTTCCCGTATCGGGGTGGATATTCTCAAGCAAGGCGGCAACGCAGTAGATGCAGCAGTGGCCGTGGGTTATGCCCTGGCAGTGACTTTGCCCAGGGCCGGTAATATAGGTGGCGGCGGTTTCATGCTGGTACACCTGGCGAAGGAAAACAAGACCATAGCCATAGACTATCGGGAGATGGCGCCTTCCAAGGCCCACAGGGATATCTTCCTCGATGACAAGGGCAATGCGGTCAATAGACTCAGCCGCGAGCACGGCCTGGCGGTAGGCGTTCCCGGCACTGTGATGGGCATGGAGCTGGCCCTGTCCAAGTATGGCACCATGAAACGGGAACAAGTGATAGCCCCAGCGATCAAACTGGCGCGGGAAGGGATCAGCGTTACTTCAGATCTGGCCAACTCCCTCGATGGGGTTAAGCGCCGCATCTCCCAATGGCCAAGCTCTGCCGCCATATTCTACAAGGCAGATGGCAGCAGCTTTGTACCTGGCGACATCATCAAGCAGCCTGAGTTGGCTCACTCACTGGAGCTGATTGCCAAACAGGGCAGCAAAGGATTTTACCAAGGGGAAACCGCCGAGAAACTGGTGAGTGCCATTCAGGCCGCCGGCGGCATCATGACCCTTGAGGATCTCAACAACTATCAAGCCATAGAGCGCCAGCCGGTGCGCGGACATTATCGAGGCTATGAGGTGGTTTCCATGCCGCCGCCATCATCGGGTGGCATCCATATCATAGAGATCCTCAACATTCTCGAGCAGTACCCCATCCATGATCTGGGCCACAACACCGCCGCCACTTTGCATCTTATGGCCGAGGCCATGAGACGGGCCTATGCCGATCGCAGCGAGTATCTCGGCGATCCGGATTTCTATCCTGTGCCGGTTAAAGCCCTGTTGAGCCCGGATTATGCCAAGACATTGGCCAAGAGTATCGACAGCAAGCACGCCACCCCTTCAAGCCAGGTCAAACCCGGCAAGCTGGCCCCCTATGAAAGTGACCAGACAACTCACTACTCGGTCGTGGATAAATGGGGCAATGCGGTATCCAACACCTATACCCTCAACTTCAGTTATGGCTCTGGGCTGGTGGCCGATGGTACAGGGATTTTGCTGAACAATGAGATGGATGATTTCTCAGCCAAACCCGGCACCCCCAACGGTTATGGCCTAGTGGGCGGTGAAGCCAACTCGGTACAGGGCAACAAGCGGCCACTGAGCTCCATGAGCCCGACCATGATAATGAAAGACGGTCAGCCGTTTCTGGTTACCGGCAGCCCGGGGGGCGCCAGGATCATTACCACAGTGCTGCAGATCATCATGAATGTGATTGACCACGACCTGAATATCGCCGAAGCCAGCTTTGCGCCGCGGATGCATCACCAGTGGCTGCCGGATGAAATTCGGGTTGAGCGCAGCCTCAATGGTGACACCATAGCGCTGCTGGAAGCCATGGGCCACCAGGTCAAGGTCAAAAGTTCCATGGGCAGCACCCAGAGCATTATGGTGACCGAAGAAGGTAAATTTGGTGCATCTGACCCGCGCCGCGCCGGCAGTGAGGCGGCAGGCTACTGAGCCCAGTTACCAAAACCTAAGCTACTGAAAAAACTCCTTAGATAGGTTTCTGAAACAACGTAGTGAGCGACGGGCATTAAATTCGGCTTAACTCTCATTTAAAACAGCTCCATTGAAAACAGCTCCGCAGATGCCACTCTTGCGGAGCTGTTTTTTTACACTGAACCAAGGTTCACTTTTAACAAACCGGCGGCTTAACCTCCGCGCCTTGGCGTGGGCTAAATATGCGCTAATTCAATCCAGAGCTTTCATTTCTGCTACCCGAGACGCAATTAACAAGCCGTCAATAACCCTCTTATTTATAAGCATTTATCAATCCATTCAGGCGGCACATATCCTTGCTTCTGACAAGTAAAAACTCAGATAGCGGCACTTTTGGCGATTATGACGCCAATATGTGTTCAAAATTAAACCACAGCTCAAAATTCAACCTATCACACTGTTTTTAATCAGGAATTTTATGTGATACCAATCAATTTATCTTTTATTTATCAAAGTTATCATCTGCATCCCTTTAAATGGAACTTTTGTATCTAAAAAGGTGGATGGGCGTTATCAAGGAGCTCAAATTATTTTGGGATAAAGAATGAAGAAGACGACTTTGCTTGCAGCGTCAATTGCACTGGCACTGGCCGGTTGCGGCGGCAGCGACAACAATGACAACCCCACAGCCAAATCATTTTCGGTCACAGCCATTGATGGTTATCTGGTGAATGCAGACGTTTATGCCGGCGAAAACTGCCAAACCAAAGTGGCGACAACCGGCAAAGGCGGTATTGCCCGGATCGATGACCAATATCAGGGACAAACACTGTGTGTTAAGGCCATTGCCGACAAAACCATGGATGAAAGCCGCGGCTTGGTGAAAAAAACCTTTGAGCTCAAGGCCCCGGCAAGCAAAGATGCCAACAGCCAGGTGATCAGCCCGCTGACAGACTTGGTTGTCAAGCATATGGACGCCAACCAAGGTGTATCCAAGGCGGATGCCGAAAAAGCCGTGTCGGCTCAATTTGCTGAACTTAAAGCCGAACCAGAGCTACTGTTTGGTGACTATCTGGCCAAGAGTAGTGCCAACAAGGTCGCTCAAGCGCTGAACATTGTCGGCGAGACGCTGGTTAGCCATCAGGGCCTGGCTGAAGCGCATCTGCAAGGCTTGGTTAAAGATGTGGCTGCCAAGGTGGAAGCCGGTGACAAACTCGACGACTACGAGCCGGTGATCACCCCAGAAGGCGGTGTAGAATCCAACCACAGGCCTCATATTGCCTTGAGCCAGGCCGAGCTGAACAAGCTGACCCAAATTGAAGTGGAACTGGGTCAGCCGATGACTGCCGTAGATTTGTCAGCCGCTTTTGCCGACAAGGACAACGACAGCTTCACTCTGAGCCTGATGGAGGAAGATGGCAACATAGCACTGGAAACCCTGGGCCTGGCATTCGATGCCAAAACAGGCGTACTCAGCGGTACACCTAAGGTAGCCGGTGAAATTAACCTGCACGCTTACGCCACCGACAGCAAGGGCGCCCGCTCTTACCCACTGAAAGTTGAGATTGAAGTCAGCAGTATCAACCATGCTCCTGTCATCAACCCGGCTGAAAAAGCCGAACTGGAAGCTGAACTGGCACGCATGGCGCTGACAGTAGGCAATCAAATCGATCAGGTGATTGACCTGGATGAGCTGTTTGGCGATCAGGATAAAGATCAACTGACCTTCAGCGCCATGACGGATATGCAAGGTACCGCCCTGAAAATTGAGCAAGGTGACTCATTGCGTTTGTCCGGCAAGCCTCTGGTTGCCGGCGACTTTGTGATCACTGTGACAGTCAATGACGGCAAACATGCAGCTGTGAAGACCGACCTCAAAGTCAAGGTTGCCGATAACGGTGTCGAACCAGAGCCCAAACATCCGCTGGAAGGCAAAACCTGGTTCACCACAGAATGGGGTTCTGCCGACGAGAACGACGACGGTGTGATGCAAGTATGGTGCGACACTCTGGAGTTCAAAAACGGCTCTGTGCTGCGTAATGTCCGTACTCAAGACAACCTCAGCGAATGTTCCGCCACTGCAACCGTGGAAGTCTCCACTTATATCATTAATGAACTAGGCCAAATGGTGCTGGAGTACGGCGATGATGAAGGTGTTGAACATCAGGAAACCATCAAGCTGAACGACGCCATTGCCGGTGTCGGTGACAATGCCAAAGTGCTGCAACTATGGGACGGTCGCTATACCCTGTTCAGCAAAGCCGATGATGTAGAAAAACGTCTGGATATTGAGTCTGATGACGATGCCCAAGGTCGTATGTTTACAGCGGAGCTGCCGGCGGCCACAGAAGCAAGCTATCAGCTCGGTCACCTGACCATGCAGATGACAGCGGCGGATAATCGCGGCGCCAAGGTGGGGCTCTACTTCGATGTACCCAACACCGACTTCAGCTGTGATGAGGTAAGGGAGTTTTACGACCTCAACCTTAGCTACGAAGGTATGGAATATCGCATTCCTGCCTATCTGTTCCCCGGTGAAGAAAATAGTATCGAATACTGCCAGGCGCAATTCGATATCGAGCAACCTGTTGTCGGCAAAATTTACAGTGTTATAGGTCATGTTACCGAAGAGGATGCCGGTCTGGTGGAAGAGATTAAAGCCAATATCCAATGGACAGGGACAGGCAATAACGAGTGATACCGCTAAATAGAATCGGCGCCTTGACTGAATAGGGCTCTGATGCCGTGAACTCTACCAAGCCGGTGGGCAAGATGCTGACCGGCTTTTTTTGTCTCAAGTAAACACGCTCTACCTTTCTTAAGTGGCTCGTAGCATGTAACGCCGCATATTTATTCCCCTTGGCAAAAACACAACTCCCGCCTGACTTTGGCTTTAGCACTCACTTGGCATCACCCACAAACATTGGGAAAGTCACAATCTTCAAACGGAATAGCAAACTGTTTATAACAGGTGGGAGTCCCCCGGAATCAGGCTATAGTTATTGTACATTTGTCTAATAGCCAATCCTTGATGGGGAAGTAAATGAATATTAGGGACTTAAGTGTCGTTAAAAAAATATGGGCGAGTTACCTGGTCGTCTTTGTGGTATTTGCTGCTGTAGCCATATTATTGGTACTGAGCCTGTCGGCATTGAACCAAAATATCAAGGTGCTGACCGACAAGAGCCTGCCTTCGGTGGCCATATTGAAAGGTATCCAAGTCGATATCACCAAGGTTCGAAAAGATGAGTTTTCACTGCTTCCCAATATAGATAACCCGCAAATAGGTGAATGGCTGCAAGGGCTGGATAAACTGAGAGCCGACGTTCAGGCGGGCATAGTCGCCTACGAAGCTTTGGAACTGAGCAGGCAAGAGCAGAACGCTTTTAAAGCCTTTAAAGACACCTGGAATCAATACATTCAGGAAACCCGTTCCTATAATGAACTATTGAAAAAAGGTGATGCGACAACCGCCAATCAGGTGATCCTCTCCAGCTTTGATACCTATTCCCGCGCCTTGACGAGTCTCGACAATACCTTGGGGCTCAATGATGAACTAATCAATAAAATCAGTGATGACGTTCAGCATGAAGCCTCATTGACCCAGTACGGTGCTGCCATAGGTGCGCTCATCATCATAATGGTGATAGCCCTCTCCTCCACTCTGCTCTCGCGGGCAATTTGCCGCCCCATAGACAGGGCCCTGAAATTCGCCGCCAAGATAGCCAAGGGACAACTGAATAACGCCATAGATGAGCAGGCCCTGACCAAGGATGAGCTGGGAACACTACTGAAAGAGTTGGTCACCATGCAGGCCAACCTCCACTCTCTGGTGTCTGAGATCAGCGACTCCACCATCCAACTGACCGCAGCGGTGGAGGAAGTGAGTGCCATTTCGGCTCAAAATGCCTCGAGTATGCAAAACCAGCAATCAGAGCTCAGCTCTGTCGCATCGGCCATGACCCAAATGCAGGCAGCAGTCGCCGAAGTGGCTCAAAACACCGAGGCTGGGGCAACGTCGGCCTATTCGGCAACCGAAGTCGCTAAACAAGGCACTGCTACCCTGCAACGTACAGTGGCGGTTATCGAGCAAGTGTCCAAGAGCATTCAGCAATCCGATCTATTGGCAAGGGAGCTGGAATCAAGCTCAAACAACATCAATATGGTAGTCGACGTTATTCGCGGCATCGCGGAACAAACCAACCTCCTGGCACTGAATGCCGCCATAGAAGCGGCCAGAGCCGGTGAGCAAGGACGTGGATTTGCCGTGGTCGCGGACGAAGTGCGCTCTTTGGCGCAGCGCACTCAGGATTCAACCTCGCAAATTGTCGACATCGTTAATCAACTGCAGGAAAACAGCAGCAAAATCGGTCTTTCCAGCCAAGAATGTCAGACGGGTATCACCCAATGCGTAGAGCAGGTTAACGAAGCCGGAAACCAAATAACCGAAATAGAGCACTCGGTGGAAAACATCGCCCAAATGAGTACTCAAATTGCTACCGCCTGCAGTGAGCAAAATGCGGTATCGGAAGAGTTGAACCGCAGTGTCGACCATATCAATAACGTGTCGACCGAAATGGCCGAAGGGGCATCGCAAACGGCCATAGCGTGCCAGGAGATCAGCAACTTAACCCATAGCCTCAAAGCCAGGATGGAGATATTCAAGCTCTGAGTCAACATTAACCCAGCTTCTGTGGCTTACGGCGAATCCCGCCAAGCCACAGAAGCCGGCTCACCATGGAAACAGCCGATAAGCTGACTGGATAAAGAGTGTGGTCAGTTTGCCTTAATCAAGGCCAGAAAACCTCTGCCAAGGCTGACTTGTCCAGTGGACAGGCTTTCAGCTCATTAAACGCGGCATCGCCCTGTATCTGATGCCAGATTGACATCAGCATTCTGCTCATTGGTAAGCATAGCGACCCACTCATTTTGGATTGGCTCCTCGCTCTTCCCTGAGCTTTGCCACCTTGGTTGCCAAGAGCGGGACGTCCCAAGCTTCTATAAAAAAACGCCCCGGTGATTTACTGCCTTACCGGGGCGTGGTTGGAGGGTTGCGGCCTGAGACCGCTTTTACAGTAAAGCAGCGCTGTTATTCAAAGTGCTGTTACTCAAAGGCGATTCGAAGAACAGCCATTCCAATCAGCGTCAGTCGAAGAAGCGTCGTCCTTCTGCGGCCATGGTCTTGAGCAATTCACTCGGGGCGAATCTGTCGCCGAAGCGGCTCTGGAAGCGCTCCAGCTTGGCCAGCAACTGATCGGCGCCCATGGTGTCTATATAGTGGAAAGGCCCACCGAGGAAAGGCGGGAAGCCAATGCCGAAGATGGCGCCAATATCACCATCGCGGGCAGAGGCTATGATGCCCTCTTCCAGACACCGCACCGCTTCATTGAGCATCTGCACCACACAGCGCTCTGCCAGGTTGGCATTTTCGGCGCCAACACCCGGCGCTATCCCCAGCACCTGATAAACGCTCTTGTCCACTTCCTTCTTCTTGCCGGCTTTGGGACCGTAGAGATAGAAGCCCTTGCCGTTCTTGCGCCCCTTGCGGTCATCGGCGAGCAGCTTATCGAAGGCAGAGGGGGCAGCGAAACGCTCACCCAACTCTTTTTCGAGTATCGGCGAAATCTTGGCGCCCACATCAATACCCACTTCATCGAGCAGAGTGATAGGGCCGACCGGGAAGCCAAACTTCACCAGCGCCTTATCCAGGCTCTCGACACTGTTGCCCTCGAGCAGCAGCTGCGCCGCTTCATTCATATAGAGCGCCAAAATACGATTCACATAGAAACCGGCGCCATCTTTCACCACTATCGGCGTCTTGCCCTGTTTGCGGGCAAAGGCCACTGTGGTGGCTATCGTCTGGGGGGAGGTCTTGTCGTGAGCAATCACTTCCACCAGCGGCATCTTCTCTACCGGCGAGAAGTAATGCAAGCCGATGACGTTTTCCGGCCTGGCGGCGGCTTCGGCAATCTGACCTATGGGCAGAGACGAGGTGTTGGACGCAAAAATAGTGTGTTCACCGCATTCGCGTTCGATATCCCGCACCATTTGATGCTTGAGGCTGAGATCCTCAAATACCGCCTCGACCACTATGTCGGCATCCTTTACCCCAACATAGTCTGTAGTCGTCGTCATCAAGGCCATCTGCTTATCGCGCACCGCCGGGGTCATATGCCGACGCTTGACGCCCTTATCCAGTAACTTATAGGCATAGCCCAGCGCATTGCTGAGTCCCTGCTCACTGATATCCTTGACCCGCACCGGAATTTTGGCCTTGGTGGTGGTCACTGAGGCGATACCGCCGCCCATCAGGCCACCGCCGAGCACTACGGCCTTATGAACCGGACTGGGCTCAGCACCTTCGGCGCCGGTTTCCTTTTTCATTTCTGTGGTGGCAAAGAAGATGGAGCGCAGCGCCGCCGACTCGGGCGTCATCACCAGCTCGCCGAAATGGCGCGCCTCTGTGGCCAAACCTGCCTCTAGCCCCTGGCTCATCCCCACCCGCACACAGTCGATGATCTTGTCCGGCGCCGGATAGTTACCCTGGGTTTTTCTGGCAACCTGTTTACGGGCCTGATCAAAGATGATTTTCTGCCCAAAGCCGTTGCTTTCGAGCAGCTTGTTCATCATAGGCTTATTATTTTTGCCTTTACCGCGCTTGGCTTTGCCGGCCAATGCCAGTTCAACCGCCGCCTCCAGCAGAATCGACTTGGGCACCACATCGTCCACCAGCCCCATCTTCAGCGCCTGCTTGGGGCGAACCTGTTTACCGGTAAGCATCATATCAAGCGCTGTGGTGATCCCCACCAGGCGTGGCAGACGCTGGGTACCACCACCGCCCGGCAGCAGACCGAGCTGAACTTCCGGCACCCCCAACATGGTTTTCTTGTCGTCACTGCACACCCGCAGATGGCAAGCCAGTGCCAGCTCAAGGCCGCCACCGAGACAGGCGCCGTGAATGGCTGCAACCACGGGGATCTTCAGCCCTTCAAGTTCGGCAAACACCTTATGCCCTGAGCTCGACAGCTCGCGGGCATCGGCGGCGCTTTGACAGGCATCGAGCATGGAGATATCGGCGCCGGCCACGAAGGAGTCAGGCTTGCCTGAAATGATCACCAAGCCCTTGATACTGCTGTCCGCTTTGATTTCGCTCAGCAAGGCGCTAATCTCAGGGCCGAATTCGGCCTTGAGGGTATTCATGCTTTCGCCGGGTACATCCATGGAAAGAATGGCAATGCCATCGTCGCGGCGGCTGAGGCTAAAACTCTTGTTGCTGTTTTCCATCTGCAATTACTCCACTTCCACTATCATTGCCACACCCAGACCACCGGCCGCACAGGCGGTTGTCAGCCCCGTACCGCCACCGCGGCGTTTCAGTTCATTACACACTTGGGTGATCAAGCGAGTGCCCGTGGCCGCAAACGGATGGCCATAGGCCAGCGAGCCGCCGAGCACGTTGAACTTGCTCATATCGATTTCACCAATGGCGCGGCTCTGACCGAGTTTTTCCTCGGCAAACTTCTTCGAGGCAAACATCTTCATATTGGCCAAAGTCTGGGCGGCAAAGGCTTCATGCATCTCTATCAGGGTCAGATCTTCGAGCTGCATACCGGCGCGTTTCAGCGCCAGTGGCGTGGCGTAGGATGGCCCCATCAGCATGTCTTCCCAGACATCTATGGCGCTGAAGGCGTAGCTCTTGATATAGCCAATGGGGGTGTAACCCAGTGCCTTGGCTCGGCCTTCACTCATCAGGATCACCGCCGAGGCGCCATCGGTCAACGGGGTACTGTTGGCGGCGGTGACACTGCCGTGCTTGCGGTCGAATACGGGTCTGAGTTTGGCGTAAGACTCAAGGGACGAGTTGTCGCGGATATTGTTGTCACGCTCGATAAAACTCTTGTAGGGCGGCACATGGGCCACCATGACTTCATCCTTGAGCTTGCCTTCATTCCAGCTCTGGCTCGCCAGAGTATGAGAGCGGTGGGCCAGCGCGTCCTGATCGGCACGGCTGATGCCGTGGCTCTTGGCCATCTGCTCGGCGGTTTGCCCCATGGACAGGCCGGTGGAATATTCGGCCACAGCAGGCGGCACAGGCAAGAGATCTTTAAACCCCAGACGGCGAACTATGTTCCACTTCTGTCCCAGGGTACGGGCCTTATTGAGATCGACCAAGGCATGGGCCAACTTGCGGGACACCCCGATAGGCAGCACAGAGGAGGAGTCCGAGCCCCCGGCTATGCCTATTTCGATATTGCCCGTCATGATCGACTCGGCAATATTGACAGTGGACTGAAAACTGGTGGCACAGGCACGGGTAACACTGTAGGCATCTGTGTGCAAATTCATGCCGGTACCCAGGACAATTTCACGGGCAATATTGGGCGCTGCCGGCATCTGTACGACCTGGCCGTAGACAAGCTGCTCAATCAGCTTGGGGTCCAATTCACTGCGACTGAGCAGCTCATTGACCACCATCTTGCCCATATCCAGCGCCGACACGCCGTGAAACGCCGTCGCCTGTTTGGCGAACGGGGTACGCAGACCAGCCACTATGGCAATCCGCTCGCCCCTGGCATTGGTTACCTGTTGTCTGTCACTCATTTGTCACCCTCTTTACAGTGGCGCACGCCGAAAACTGGCCTTGACGCTGCGCTTTATTGTTTTTCCATAAGAGACCCGTACTGCCCTAAACAGGTCTGACCATTAAAAATGTGATCTGATTCTAACTTCTTGTTGGCCGGTTTTAAACACCTGTTTGTTTTTTTAACACTAGCCAAGGGCGCAGGGAATTCTTTACCATAACCGCTGTCTATAGTTGGGCCTTAAAATAAAACGAGTAGCATCATGCCTTTGAGTCGATTTCATGCACTGCGGACCTATCTGGATCAAGTGATCATAGGTCAGCCAATTTTGACCGAAAACCTGCTTATCGCTCTGATAGCCGATGGCCACCTGTTAGTGGAAGGACCACCGGGGCTAGCCAAGACACGGGCCGTTAAAGCGCTGTGTGATGGCATTGAGGGCGACTTTCACCGCATTCAGTTTACCCCGGACCTGCTGCCGGCCGATTTGACCGGCACCGACATCTATCGCGCCCAAACCGCGACCTTTGAATTTGAAGCCGGACCGATATTTCACAACCTTATTCTGGCGGATGAAATCAACCGCGCCCCGGCCAAGGTGCAGTCAGCCCTTTTGGAAGCCATGGCCGAAGGCCAGGTGACGGTGGGCAAGCACTCCTACAAGTTACCGCCGCTGTTTTTAGTGATGGCGACCCAAAACCCGCTGGAAAACGAGGGCACCTACCCGTTGCCGGAAGCCCAGCTTGACCGCTTCCTGATGCACCTGAACCTGGATTACCCGGAGGCAGACACTGAGCTTGAGATCCTGCGTTTGTCCCGCAGCGAAGCCAAGACCCACGGCATGGAGAAAGTCACTCCCATAGGCCAGCAGGAAGTGTTCCTCGCCCGGGAGCAAGCGCTGGAGCTGTATCTGGCCGAACCGCTGGAGCGTTATATTGTCGACTTGGTGATGGCGACCCGTCAGCCTCAGCGCTACAGCGACCAGCTTGCCAAGTGGCTGGAATACGGCGTCAGCCCGCGGGCGACCCAATCCATCGAGCGCTGCGCCCGCGCCCGCGCCTGGTTATATGAACGTGACTTTGTCTCCCCTGAAGATATTCAAGCCGTGGTGCCCAATGTACTGCGCCACCGTTTGCTGCTGAGTTATCAGGCGCAGGCCGAAGGGGTCAGCCGCGATCAGGTGATTGACCATGTGCTCAATCAGGTGGCCGTTCCCTGATGAAAGCCGCAACAACAGACTCTTCACTGCCACTGTTTGCCGACGGCCTCCACCTGTGTGAGGCCGAGCTGCTTGCCTGCCAGAATATCGCCCGCGCTCTGGGTGACAGGCAGGGAAAAGCCCGCGCGGCCATGGCCGGTCACAGAGCCAGCCTAGTCAAAGGCCGCGGCATGGAATTTGCCGAAGTGCGTCACTATCAACAGGGTGATGATGTCCGCACCATAGATTGGCGGGTCACCGCCCGCACCGGCAAGGCGCATACCAAGCTGTTTGTCGAGGAGCGCGAGCGCCCTATTCTGCTGTTGGTGGATATGAAGCACAGCCTCTATTTCGGCTCCCAGCTGCTATTGCAGTCGGTACAGGTGGCGCATCTGGCGGCGACCTTGGGCTGGAATGCCATCATGCAGGGCGACCGTCTCGGCGCGCTGGTGGTGGGCGATAGCGCCCACAGAGAGCTTAAGCCAAGAGCACGCAACCAGGGGATCCTGGCACTGATATCGGCGCTGGTGGCGGTACACAAGTCGCAGCTCGAAGCGCTGGACAGCCCCCATGAAGATGGTCAGGCGTTAATGCTCCAGGCCTGTCAGCGTCTGGCAAGACTGGCCAAACCCGGCTCCCTTATCTGGATAATCACAGACGGCAACGGTTTTGGCAGCGAATGTCAGCAGGCGCTGTCGGAACTCAAACGCCACTGCGAGCTGGCGGCCTTTGTGGTAACAGATCCCATGCGCCAAGGCACACTCGAGCTGCCGCGGCAGTTTGCCCTGCCGGTACGGGAGTCGGGCCGCAGCCTGATCCTGGATCGCAGCGGTTATGATGCCTGGCTCGGTCGTCAGCGCGCCAACCTGGCGCAGTTTGATACCCTGATGCAACAACTCAAGGTCCCGGTTCGCACTCTGGATGCCGGCCGGCGCCTCAATCAACAATTGACACTGTTAAGATGAATCCCAATCAAGCCAATCCGGCGCTGAGTGCGCTCAAGGATATTCAACTGCCGGCCGAGGTGCCCTTTTGGCCTCCGGCTCCCGGTATTTGGCTGCTGATGCTGCTGGCCTTGTTACTGCTTGGCGCCGCGGCATTCTTTGGCTATCGGCGCCTGCAGGCAACCAAGGCTCACAAGGCGGTGGCTCAAGCCGCCATGACTGAACTGACACAGCTGCAGGACCAGGACCCGGAGCTGCTATCCAAGATGAGCGCATTGTTGAAACGCACCGCCATCAGCTATGGTGAGCGCACCCAGGTGGCCGGACTCAGCGGTAAATCCTGGGCCGAGTATCTGGATAACGCACTGCCAGCCGAGCAGCGCGGTCGCTTCGCCTCTTTGCTCGAAAATCAATACCGCAGCCAACCGAGCGCTGCCCCCACCGAGTTGCGGGCGCTTTGTGTTTGCTGGCTCAAGCGCGCGCCCAAACACTTTGCCAAGGGAGGCAAGCCAAGATGCTGACCCTCTATTGGCCCTGGTTACTGCTGCTTATTCCCTTGCCGCTGCTGCTAGCCTATCGCCCCGCCGTCAACAGCGGCGGCCAACTGCAACTGCCCGGCGTCGATGCCCATGCCCGCGAGCAGCAACAAAGCAAACGCAGAGCGCCCTTGAGTCTCTGGCTGCTGTGGTGCCTGTTGCTGCTGGCCATCGCCCGGCCACAGTGGCTTGGCGATCCCATAGAGCTGCCCACCGAAGGGCGGGATCTGATGCTGGCGGTGGATCTCTCCGGCAGTATGCAGATTGAAGACATGGTGCTCGATGGCAAAGCGGTAGACAGATTCACCCTGATCCAGAAAGTGGTCAGCGACTTTATCGAGCGCCGCGCCGGCGATCGTATCGGCCTGATATTGTTTGCCGATGCCGCCTATCTGCAGGCTCCACTGACTCAGGACAGACGCTCTGTGGCTCAGTATCTCAAGGAAGCCCAAATCGGCCTGGTGGGCAAACAGACCGCCATTGGCGATGCCATTGCCCTGGCGGTAAAACGCTTCGATAAGGTGAAAGACAGCAACCGGGTGTTGGTGCTTTTGACCGACGGCTCCAACAATGCCGGCAGCATAGTGCCGGATCAGGCCGCCGCTATTGCCGCCAAGCGCGGCATCACCATCTACACCATAGGTGTGGGCGCCGATGTGATGGAGCGTCGCACCCTGTTTGGCCGTGAACGGGTCAACCCCTCGATGGATCTGGATGAAGCCCAGCTGCAACGGATAAGCGATGCCACCAAGGGGCGCTATTTCCGTGCCCGGAATACCGAAGAACTGGAACAGATCTATCAGGAAATCGACAAGCTGGAGCCCGTCAGCCGTGACGCCCTCAGTTACCGGCCGCAATCCGAGCTGTTTTACTGGCCGCTGGGACTGGCGCTGGCGCTAAGCGCACTATTGCAGCTGCAAAGCCTGTTGCTCAGCGTCTGGCCAGGGCGTTGGGGGAGGAAATCATGAGTTTGCACTTTATCCGTCCCGAATGGCTGTGGGCCTTAGTGCCTCTGGCATTGCTGTTAGTGCTGCAAAGTCGCCGTCAAGCGGGCCAATCTGACTGGGATCGTTATATTGCGCCGCATCTGGCGTCACTGCTGTTGACCCAAGGCAGCAAAAGCCGCCGAAACCGCCTGCCCTGGCTTGGTCTGGCCTGGTTAGTGGCAGTACTGGCCTTAAGCGGCCCGGCGCTTTACAAGAAACCCCTGCCGGTATTTGCCAGCAGCACAGGACGGGTGCTGGTGATGGATATGTCTTTATCCATGTATGCCACAGACGCCGCCGCCAACCGTTTGACCCAGGCCAGGTTCCGCGCCACGGATCTGCTGGAGCAACTCAATGAAGGGGAAACCGCCCTGCTGGCCTACGCGGGTGACGCCTTTGTCATCAGCCCCTTGACCCGGGATCGCAACACCCTGCTCAATCTGTTGCCAACCCTGAGCCCGGCCATCATGCCAGTGCGCGGCTCCAATTTGGCCGCAGCGCTGGAGAAAGCCAAGGAGCTGCTCAGCCAGGGCGGCCACCTGCAGGGCGATATCATCTTGATGACAGATGGCGTCGGTAGCCGTCAGCTCAATGCAGCCAAACAGGCGATTGAGGGCAGTCACTACCGCTTGGGCATTCTGGCGATAGGTTCATCCCAGGGTGCACCGATAAGGCTGCCGGATGGGCAACTGCTCAAGGACAGCCGAAATGAAGTGGTAGCACCGGCCACCGATTTTGGTCTGCTCAGCGAGCTGGCAAGTGCCGGGAACGGCATTTTGGTGCCCTACAGCAACGATGGCAAGGATCTGCAAACGCTGCAGCAGTGGCTCGCCACCAGCTCGGATGCCACAGAAACAGATCTTGCCGGCGATACCTGGGTCGACCTTGGCCCCTATCTGGCGCTCTTGCTGTTGTTGCCACTGCTCTTGAGCTTTCGCAGCGGCCTACCGGTGCTGTTGCTGCCCTTGAGTCTTGGCCTGCTTGTCAGCCCACCTAGCCAGGCAAGCGGCTGGGATGACCTTTGGCAAACCCGAGATCAGCAGGGAATGCAGGCATTCAAGCAAGAGGATTTTGCCACTGCCGCCGACAAGTTTGTTGACCCGGCCTGGCAAGGCAGCGCCCGCTACCGCGGCGGCGATTATCAAGGCGCGCTGCAAGCCTTCGAGCAAGATGACAGTGCCACAGGCTTATACAACCAAGGCAATGCCCTGATGCAGCTTGGCCAATATGAAGAAGCCATCAAGCGCTACAGTGACGCCCTGACACTAGTGCCCGATATGCAGGATGCCATTGACAATAAGGCGTTGGCGGAGTCCTTGCTAAAGCAGCGAGAGCAGCAACAAGATCAACAGAGCCAGGATAAGCAAGAGGATCAAAGCCAGCAGGATCAACAACAGAATTCTCAGTCCGGCAAGGATCAGAGTCAGGGCAGTCAGGACAGCGCCCAGGGTGACAACAGCCAGGGCCAAAACCAGGACAAAGAGCAAGGTCAAGACAGCCAAGCCGACCAGGGCTCAAGCAAGGACTCGCACCAGGGCTCAGATAAAGACGCTAACAAAGAGAATAGCGAGCCTTCCACTACCGACTCGCAGCAAAATGATGCTGACAATGCCACTGAGAAGGACGCCGAGAAGGACGCCAAAGGCGATCAGAACCCGCAAAATGCCGAGGATAACACTGGCGCAGGCTCTGAGCCTGAGATGCAGGCTTCATTGCCACAAGAGCAAGAGCCGCAAAATGAGTCAAGCGCAGCTGCAAGTCAAAACGGTGCAGCTAAGCAGGATGGTTCAGAGATTGATGCCGACAAGGCCAACTCGGCGAGCCTTGCCGAGCAACAAGAAGGGCCAAACGATGAGCAAAGCGATGAGCAGCCTAATGCACAAGTTGCCGCCTCGTCACTCGAGGACACCGAGCCCCTGCCCCCTGAAATGGAGCGGGCGCTGAAGGCATTGGTGGATGACCCGGCCACTTTGCTGCGCAACAAGATGCAACTCGAGTATCAAAAACGCCGCCAGCGCGGCGAGACACCCAAGGACAATGAACAGTGGTAACTAGACTTATTCCTCTATTGCTTCTGTGCCTACTGCCGCTCAAGGCACTGGCACTGACACAGCTTCAAGCCTCGGTCGATCGCAATCCCGTGACCGAGAGCGAGTACTTTATGCTGTCCGTGGTGGCAGATGATGAACTCGAAGCCCAGGCACTGGACACCTCGGCCCTATTGAAAGACTTTATCGTCGGCCGCACCAGCGTCAGTCGCAGTACCCAGATCATCAATTTTGATGCCCGCAAGGAAACCCGCTGGCAAGTGATGCTGGCCCCAAAAACCACCGGCCAGGTCACTATTCCGGCCCTGAGTATCGATGGCATCAGCAGCGATGCCATCGAATTGAAGGTGATGCCGGCAGGTAGTCGCCCCGAGGCGCAAAAAAACCTGTTCCTGCGTACCAGTATCTCGGCCAAGGAGGCCTATGTCGGCCAACTACTCACCTACAAGGTAAAACTCTTTCTGGCCGTTGAGCTGCAGCGTGGGGTGTTGTCGGCCCCCTCTATCAGCGGAGCCCAGATAAAACAGCTCGGCGAGGATAAAGAAAGCAGTGAAATCGTCAACGGCCGCCGTTTTCGGGTGATAGAGCGCAGCTACGGCATCATAGCCGATGAACCCGGCGAGCTGGCGATTTCCGGTGCCAACTTCTCTGGCGATGTGCTGGTCGATACCCCAAGACGGGGCATGTTCGCCTTTCAGGAAAGTCGCCCCATGCAGGCCCAGAGTGACAGCATGCTGGTCAGCATCAAGCCCATCCCGGCCGAATATCACGGCGACTGGCTGATATCGGATCTGGTGATGCTCAAAGAGGAATGGGACGACAAGCAGACTTTTGAAGTGGGTCGCCCTATTACCCGAAACCTGACACTGCTGGCATCCAATGCCGATGAAACCAGCCTACCGGAGCTTAAACTGAGCTTGCCGGACAATCTCAAGAGCTATCCGGAAAAGGCGCAGCGCAAGACCTTCGTTCGCGACAACCAACTGGTATCGCAACTGACCCAGACCATTGCCATAGTGCCCTCGAAGCCGGGGAGCTATACCCTGCCGGAGATCAAGGTGCCTTGGTGGAATCCGCATTTGAAACAGCAGGAGTTCGCCCTGCTACCGGCGCGTACTATCCAGGTGGCCCCCGCCGCCGATATGCCACAACCAACCATCAACCAACCTGCTCAGGAGCCCGGCAGCAGCGCAGGTTTCTGGCCTTGGTTGACGGCCCTGTTTGCGTCGCTGTGGCTGGCCACCTGTGTGTTGTGGCTAAAGGCGCGCAGGCAGCAAGCTCCGACCGCTCCGGCAACAGTGTTGCAAGCTCAAACAAGCCAAACCCAGCCGGGATTGAGCCAGGCTTGTCAGCAAGGGGACTTGAGCCAGGTGTTCAAGGCGTTGCAGCAGGAACTCAGTGATATCAAAGGCCATAGCGTCACACTCGATGAACTGCCTAAACTGGCCCCTGAGTTGGCCGCCGTGGTCGCCAAGATTCAGGCCAGCCGCTATGGCAGACAAAGCGGCGATCCCGGTCAGCATCTCCCGGCGCTGCTGCAGGCCTTTGAGCGCTTCAAGAGTCAGTACTCCAACGCCGCCGATGCGGCCTCAGTGCTGGCGCCGCTAAACCCTTAATCGACTGCTTCAGCCATAGCGTCTATTCGCTATGGCTGAGTGCCCGTCTGGGTATAGCCCGCCGTTACCATTTCCCCTCTCAGGCCTTTAACAGCAGACTTTTTCAACCAACTGTTTCCCTTCCTTTTCAACAGTGTGTTTACCCTTATCCCGATATTTCGGCCATCATTTTTACCGCCAAGCGTGCTGAAATCCAGGCTAAATCAGGCTTGCAACCAATTTTACACTCATGGTATTTGCCAGAATGCCCCCAAGGCCATTAAGCTTAGCGGCAACAAAAATAAAACAAGCATGGAAAATGTTCGATAGCTGGCGAAAGAAAAAGTCTGATGACGCGGTCATTTCTGACATGCTGAATAAACAAAGACGTTACGATAGCCTGGTCCGGGCGCTGCATACCGATATTTACCGCTACGCCTTCTGGCTTTGCGGCGACCGTCATGTGGCCGAAGATATCACCCAGGAAACTTTTCTCCGGGCTTGGCGCTCGCTGGATTCCTTGAAAGATGACAAGGCGGCCAAGGCTTGGTTAATCACGATTTTACGGCGGGAAAATGCCCGCCGCTTTGAGCGTAAACAGTTTGATTATGCCGATATCGGCGAAGAGCATTGGCAGGATCCCGGTTCCCAGAGCCAGGAAGATCATGCCGAACACTATCTGCTCAGGCGTCAAATCGCCCAATTGGAACCCGAGTATCGGGAGCCTTTGTTATTACAGCTGATAGCCGGATTCAGTGGCGATGAAATTGCCCAATTGCTGGATCTAAACCGAAATACTGTCATGACCCGCTTGTTTCGGGCCAGGAATCAGTTAAAAGAAGCACTGGAACACTCCAAGGTCAGAGGTCAATCCAATGGATGAGCTGAAGTTTCGCCGCCAGGCCTATGGCGACCCCAATAATCAGGATCCCGAGTTTCTCGAGGCCCTCAGCCAGAGCGAGGACAATCAGGCGTTTGTCGCCGAACTCAAGGCACTCGATGGCAAAATAAGTCAGGCGCTCAGAATTCCTGTGGCCGAAGATCTGAGCGAAAAACTGCTGCTGAAACAGCAGTTGGCCGTGCATCACGCCCAACGCAGACGCACCGGCTGGATGCTGGCGATGGCGGCCTCCGTCGCTTTTGTTGCCGGAGTCAGTTTCAGTCTCTGGCGCCAAGGGCCAGTGGATTTAGGACAACACGCCCTCGCCCATGTCCGCCATGAAACCATTGCCATGACCAGTGATGCCGATATCTCTTATCAGGCGGTCAATGCCAAGCTCGCATCGCTCAAGGGGTTGGGCAGTGCCAGATTCAACAGCCAACCGGGACGGGTGTTTTACAGCACCTTCTGCGATTTTCAGGGAATTGAGAGTATTCACCTGGTATTGGCCGGTGAACAAGGCAAGGTAACAGTGTTTATTGTGCCCCCTGAGCACAGGGTGATGCTGGCCGAGGCCTTTGCCGACAGCGAATACCGGGGAGAGGCGATAAAAACCGACTCAGCTTACCTGGTGTTGGTAGCCGAATATCCTCAGGACCTAGACGCTGTTAAAGAAGAAATAAAACAGAGCTTTATCTAAGGTATCGCAGTTCTTTGCTTGCCAAATCTCCCGGCGAACACTCGCCGGGACTGGTCAGATCTGCCTCACATAACCTGTCAACATTGGGCGCTTTGGCAAACTTTTGCTAGTATCCGCGCCAAACAACAACACAAAAGTGTAAACCAGCATGCATATTGAAACCCCGGTAATGATAACTTTTCTGGGCTATTTGGCTCTGATGATGGGGATAGGTCTTTGGGCCTACAAGGCGACCGATTCGGTCGATGACTATATTCTCGGCGGTCGCAAGATGGGCCCGGCCGTAACCGCTCTCAGTGTTGGCGCCTCCGACATGTCCGGTTGGCTGCTGCTGGGTTTGCCCGGCGCCGTCTATCTCGGCGGTCTGGGCGAAGCCTGGATGGGAATAGGCCTGTTACTGGGCGCCTGGCTTAACTGGCTTTTGGTGGCCAAACGCCTGCGGATCTATACCCAGATGGCTGACAATGCTCTCACGCTGCCGGACTTTTTTGAGAAGCGTTTCAACGATAAGGGCGGCCTCCTGAAACTGGTTTCCGCCGTCACCATATTACTGTTTTTCACCTTCTACGCCTCCTCCGGCATGGTGGGCGGCGCGGTGCTGTTCAGCAATGTCTTTGGCCTCGAGTACCTGACGGCGCTGCTGATAGGTTCCGCGGTGATAGTGGCCTATACCTTTGTCGGCGGCTTTTTTGCCGTCAGCTGGACAGACTTCTTCCAGGGTTGCTTGATGTTGATAGCCCTGTTGATAGTCCCGGTCAGCATGTTTACCCATCCAGAGAGTCACAAGAGCCTGGATGCCCTGGACCCGGCTATGCTGTCGTTATGGAGCGATAAGCTGACCCTGATAGGCCTGCTGTCGGCTCTGGCCTGGGGGCTGGGGTACTTTGGACAGCCCCATATTCTGTCGCGCTTTATGGCGATTAACAGTGTCAAGGATCTGCCGGTTTCGCGCCGCATCGCCATGAGCTGGATGTTTGTCTCCCTGATCGGCGCCCTGGCGACTGGCATTGCCGGCGCGCTCTATTTTGCCGACGAGCCGCTCAAGAATCCGGAAACTGTGTTTATCCATCTGACTCAAGTCGCCTTTAACCCCTGGATTGGTGGTCTGCTTATCGCCGCTATCTTGTCGGCCATCATGAGCACCATAGACTCGCAACTGCTGGTGTGTTCCAGCGTGATCACCGAAGATTTCTACCGTAAGTGGCTCAGGCCCGAGGCTTCAAGCAAGGAGCTGATGTTGGTCGGTCGTATCGGCGTGTTGGCCATTGCCATTATCTCAGTGGTTGTTGCCCTGGATCGGGAAGCAAGCATACTGGGTCTGGTGAGCTATGCCTGGGCCGGTTTCGGTGCCGCCTTCGGCCCTGTAGTGATCCTGTCGCTGTTTTGGCGTGGCTACAGCCGCAACGGCGCCATTGCCACCATCCTAGTTGGCGGCTTGACAGTAATCATCTGGAAGCAATTGGAAAGCGGTATCTTCGCCCTCTATGAAATATTGCCTGGATTCATTCTGGCCACCCTGGCCGGGGTTGTAGTGAGCCGTTTGTCGCCGCCATCCGAGGCTACACAGACACAATTCAGTCGCTTCGAACAGAGCCTCTAAGCTCGTAAATTCAGCTTTCAATTGCCTGCCCTGGCGTTTGGCGTACACTTGTACGCCAAACTCACCGCCAGTTTGTAATTTATTGTTTCACCCGATTTTACAGCTTAGCAACACACGGGCTTGTCATCTTCAACCAGCCACTATTCAGCTATTGCTGCTTTTCCGGCTCGGCCTGCATTTTGAAGTTCATCGCACGTTCGCAGCACATTCGCAGAAATTAACCAAAATATTACAAAATTTCACATCTGGTCGGAGTTGTTGGCGCTATGGGGCGTCCATAAGATGCACTGGACTAATAAGCGGGTGTCTGTGGGGTATTAGAGACTGACAGCCAACCTGCAAACATAAAAGAGAAGATAATAATGAAGTATTTCAACAAGACTCTTATCGCGGTTTCAGTAGCGCTGGTCAGTGGCCAGACCCTGGCAGCCGGTTTCCAGCTCAACAGCCAATCAGCCACAGGTATCGGCCGCGCCTTTGCCGGTGATGCCGTGATTGCAGACAACGCATCCGTGTTATCCCGTAACCCGGCCGCCATGGCACTGTTTGACAGCAAGGCGCTGTCCATGGGCCTGACCTACGCCGATATCGATGTTGATGTTAAAGACATCAAGCTGGCCAACGGTATGGGCAGCAGCTATGGCAGCGAGCACGATGCCGCCGATGCCAAGGTGATCCCCAACTTCTACTATATCCAACCATTGAGTGACAAATGGGCCTTCGGGGTTGCTGCTTTCAGTAACTTCGGTACAGGTACAGATACCAGTGCACTGGCCAACAACATGATAGATCTGCCTTCTGCGCCGGGGTTGCCACCCAAGATGGTTGCGCCTGTGGACCTCCTGGGTAACACAGAAGTCACCACCATCAACCTCAACGGTAGCCTTTCCTACCGAGTCAACGAGTACCTGAGTCTGGGTGCCGGCCTGGACATAATTTACGGCCAGGGCAAACTGACCCGTAACGGCAACCTGCCGCTGGGTCCCAATGGCGAGTTGGTACATACGGATCTGGTGAATGTTGACGCCGATGGCTGGGCTATCGGTGGTATTGTTGGTGCGGTATTTGAGCTGGACAAGAACAACCGCTGGGGCGTGAGCTACCGAATCAGTCCTGAGTTTGATGCCGAAGGTGATATCAGCACATTCAGCACTCAGGCTGGTGCCATGGTTGAATTTGACAAGATAACCATTCCACTGCCAGACATCTTCCAGATTGCCGGTTTCCATCAAATCACCGAAAAGTTTGCCCTGCACTACACAGCGCAGCTGTCTACCTGGGGTGACTTTGACCAGATCACAGTGAAAGACGGCAGCATTGGCGGCGCCGTAGCAGTGCCAGATTCAGCGCTGAAGCACTACAAGTGGGATGACTCCTGGCTGTTCAGCGTAGGAGCCACCTATCAAGTGTCCGACAAGTGGACGGTTCGCGCCGGTTTCATGCACGACAAAGGCGTAGTGGATAGCCTGAGCTCCATCTCCATCCCGGATTCGGATCGTAACTGGTATACCGCAGGTGCCAGCTACCAGCTGAGCCCCAACTCTGCCATCGACATGGGCGTTGCCTTTGTTCGTGGCCAGGATGTCACTGTACTGGAAGAGAGTGCCGTATTGGCGCCACTCGAGCCAATCGGCGGTAACTATATCACTGCCGGTACCCGCTCCAACGCTGTGTACTACTCAGTACAGTACAGCTACCAATTCTGAGCCAAGGCTCCAACGAGTTTAAGCTGACAAGGCCGCCCTTCTGGGCGGCCTTTTTGTTGATTAACAGCAAGTTATTCAGGCAGTATTCAAGCTTACAGATGCATTCTCGCCAAGGCTTGGTTATCTTATGGAAGATGTAAATTGCGCTGCTTCGGCTGGCTTACTGGGCCGGATATAAGGCGTACTTCATATCTTCCCTATGTCACAAAAGGATTTCGAAATGAGTAAAAATTATTCTCTGGCGGCCCTGTTGCTTGGGGGTTTTATTTGCGCCGGTTTACTGCTGCTTGGCACCAGTATTGGAAACAGCCTGCTGGCAATGAAAGGTATGGAGCGAACCGTGGCGGTCAAAGGTCTGGCTGAGCGCGAGGTCAAGGCCAACGTCGCCATCTGGCCGATTCGCTTCAATGAGGTGGATAATGATCTCAACACCTTGTATCAGACGGTGCAACAAAAGACAGATAAAGTGACGGCCTTTCTTGAACAGCAAGGTTTCAACAAGGATGAAATCTCTGTCTCTCTGCCTTCCATCGAAGACAGGCAAGCCCAGGGTTATGTCGATCCCAATGTTAAGTATCGCTATGCCGCCCGGGTAACAGTGTCGCTTTATACTCACCAGGTGGATCTGCTGCTTGAGAGCCGTAACAAGCTGCTGGCCCTGGCCAAAGAAGGTATAGCCATCGCCAGTCAGGACTATGACAGTCGCACCGAATTCCTGTTTACCGAACTCAACAGTATCAAGCCGGCCATGGTGCAGGAGGCTACCCAAAATGCCCGTGAAGTGGCCGAGAAGTTTGCCAAAGATTCAGACTCGGTACTTGGGAAGATCAAACAAGCCAGCCAGGGCACCTTCACCATTTCCGATCGCGACAGTAATACGCCTTACATCAAGAAGGTGCGAATCGTCTCTACCCTCACCTACTATCTCAACGACTGAACTTTTGAAGCGCAAACCTGAAACGGATTTTTCAATATAAACAGGTGGCCAAGGCCGCCTGTTTTCGTATCTGTATTTTGGCTGTGTATATTCTGGCCTGGGTATTCAAGGTTTAGTCAGTTACTCAAGCCACCTCTTATTTAATCATATTTTTCTAATAATAGTTGCAGGCGACCACCTTATTCATTAGAATTTTCTCATAGATGTTTTTTTGAGAACAGTTCCATGCCCAGAATAACGCCAGTATTGACCCTGTTACTGCCCGCGCTGCTGCTCATTCAACCCGTTAAGGCAGCCGAGCCGGCCACAGTGACTGTCCGCCAGACAGAGCACTCCCAATTGCTGACCCTGGATGGCAGGCTCGAGGCGGTCAAGGCCGCAACCGTGTCGGCCCAAACCTCGGGACGGATCCTCAAGCTTTACTTTGATGTCAACGACCGAGTCCCCGCCGGGGCGGCGCTGCTTGAGATCACCAGTGAAGAGCAAGGCGCGTCCCTGGCGGCGGCCGAGGCGGAATACGCCAGAGCCAGAGCCTTGGATACCGAAGCGCAACTGACGCTCAAGCGCTATCAGGAACTGTTTCCCAAGGGCGCGATTTCCCGCGGCCAAATGGATCAGGCCATAGCCAATGCCAAGTCAGCCTCCCAAGCGGCCAGCGCCGCCAAAGCGAGGATCATTCAGGCAAAGGAATCACTGAAATACACAGTCGTCAGCGCACCATATGC
The DNA here is from genome assembly GCF_056497865.1 of Shewanella sp. VK101. Lineage (NCBI taxonomy): Bacteria > Pseudomonadati > Pseudomonadota > Gammaproteobacteria > Alteromonadales > Shewanellaceae > Shewanella > Shewanella sp. VK101. The sequence goes on along the minus strand of NZ_CM151402.1, from coordinate 1,865,757 downwards.
TGGCATAGTCACGGCCAGGCATGTGGAAGAGGGAGAAACAGTCGCTCCCGGTCAACCGCTCCTGTCCGGTTTTGCCGACGATGAGATGCGGGTGGTGATGCAGCTGCCGCAGCGTTTTCTTCAGGCCGCCAAAGCCACAGAAAAGATGACGGTTATCCTAGCCGATGGCCGCAGTTTTGACGTCACTACCCCCAAGGTCTTTGGTTTCAGTGATGAGCAGAGCCGCGCCTTTCAGGTGAGACTGCCACTGCCGGCCAACACAGGCGATCTGCTGCCCGGCAGTTTCGTTAAGGTGCGCTTTACCATAGACAAGCGCCAGGAGATAGTACTGCCCAAAGAAGCACTTTACAGCGTCAATGAGCTGTCGGCCGTCTACCTCAAGCGCGGCGACAACTTTGTCCTGCAACAGGTACGTCTGGGTGATGTGCGTGACGATGGCGTGACCATACTGGCAGGACTCGAAGCCGGAGACATAGTCGCCGCCAACGCCTATCAGTTGCTGCTCAAGCAGCGCCAGGCCAAGTAAGGGGAACTCATGGCTAATCACAGCGAAAATAACACCGGCATCTCCGGCCGCATTGCCGCCAGTTTCCAGCTCAGTGCCATTACGCCGCTTCTGGCCTTGCTGGGCTTGTTGCTGGGGATGTTTGCCATTATGGTCACTCCCAAGGAGGAAGAACCTCAGATAGATGTGACCTTTGCCGATGTATTTATCCCCTTCCCCGGTGCCACACCGACCGAAGTCGAGCAGTTGGTTACCCTGCCGGCAGAAGAGGTGATCTCGCAGATAAAAGGCATAGATACCCTCTACTCCTTCTCGCAGCCCGATGGCGCGATGATCATCGTCATCTTTGAGGTGGGCGTGCCCCGTAACGAGGCGATAGTCAAACTCTACAACCAGATCTATTCCAACCTGGACAAGCTGCCCAGAGCCGCGGGAGTGGGCGATCCCTTGATAAAACCCATGGGCATAGACGATGTGCCCATTGTCAGCCTGACTCTCTGGTCAGAGGAGCCCGGTGTCTCTGCTCAGCAACTGACTCATGTGGCCCATGGGCTCGAAACCGAACTCAAGCGCATTCCCGGCACCCGAGATGTCGAGTCCATGGGATCCCATGAGTTGGTGCTCAATGTGCGCATCAATCCGGCCCAAATGAGTTTTTATGGTGTCAGCTTCGATGCCATCAACCGGGAGCTCGGCGCCAACAATACGGTCTCCATGCCCGTGTCTCTGGTGCAGGATAACCAGGAGATCAAGGTGCAGACCGGCCAGTTCCTGCGTTCGCTGGAGGATGTGCAGCAACTGGTGGTCGCGGTGCACAATGACAGCCAAGGCAAGGCCGCTCCTGTATTCCTCAGTGATATTGCCGATATCAGCCTCAAGGCCGACGTTCCCCTCTATGGCGCCTGGCATCAAAACGGTCACAGCGCCGAAGCAGAAGCTAAAGGCGTCTTTCCGGCAGTGACCATAGCCATAGGCAAACAACCGGGTGAAAACGCCGTGGATGTGGCCGATGCTATCCTTACCAAGGTGGAAAAGAGCCGTAACCTGCTTATTCCGGACAATGTCAATGTCACTGTGTCACGCAACTATGGCGTAACGGCGGCAGATAAGTCCAACACTCTGATCTTCAAGTTGATCTTTGCAACCGCCGCTGTGGTTATCCTGGTGGTGTTCACCATGGGAATGCGCGAGGCACTGGTGGTAGGTGTGGCGATTGTCATTACCCTGGCGATTACCCTTTTCGCCTCCTGGGCCTGGGGCTTTACCCTCAACCGGGTATCCCTGTTTGCGCTGATCTTCTCCATAGGTATTTTGGTGGACGATGCCATCGTCGTGGTGGAAAACATCCACCGTCATATGGCCATGGGCAAACGCAGCCTGAGTGAACTCATTCCCGCCGCCGTGGATGAAGTGGGTGGCCCCACGATTCTGGCGACCTTTACCGTTATTGCGGCATTGCTGCCGATGGCCTTTGTCTCGGGGCTGATGGGCCCCTATATGAGCCCTATTCCCATCAACGCCAGCATGGGCATGTTGATCTCCCTGGCTGTGGCCTTTGTGGTCACCCCCTGGCTCAGCCACAAACTGCTCAGGCACAATGGTGGCGAGGGGCACAGCGACAATGCCAACCCTGTGATGCTCAGGCTGTTTACCCGGCTTATCAAGCCATTCCTCGAGAGCCGCAAGGCCCGTGTAGGCATGGCCGCCGGCGTGTTTGTGCTGATAGGCATGGCCGTGGCCCTGCCAGTCGGCCAATTGGTGGTGCTCAAGATGCTGCCCTTCGACAACAAGAGCGAATTCCAGGTGATGGTGGATATGCCGGAAGGCACGCCGGTGGAGCAGACGGAAAAAGTCCTCAAGGCCTTGTCAGATTATCTGGTGACTGTACCCGAAGTGCAGCATCTGCAGCTCTACGCCGGCACCCATGCCCCGATCAACTTCAACGGCCTGGTCAGGCATTACTTTGTTCGCAACAGTCAGGAGCTTGGCGATATTCAGGTCAATCTCAGTGACAAGAAACACAGGGACAGAGACAGCCACAGCATAGCCCTGGCAGTACGTGGCCCGCTGCAGCAAATCGCCCAAGGCTTCAACGCCAATGTCAAAGTGGTGGAAGTGCCCCCCGGCCCACCTGTGTGGTCGCCGATTGTGGCCGAGGTCTATGGCCCCAGCCAGGATATTCGCCAGCAGGCGGCCAGAGAGCTGCAGTCCCTGTTCCAGGCGACCGAGGATGTGGTGGATATCGATATCTTCCTGCCAGCGGCACAACAGAAATGGCAGGTGCTTATCGATCGCAGCAAGGCCAGTCTGCTGGGCGTGCCCTACGCCAACATAGTGGATCTGGTGGCCACCGCTGTCGGCGGCAAGGATATCAATGTACTGCACAAACCGATGCAGAAACGCCCTGTGCCGATCCGACTGGAACTGCCGGAGGCCGACAAACTGGATCTGACCTCAGTGCTCAACCTGCGCCTCGACAGCCTCCATGGCGGCACTGTGCCCGTGGCCGAATTGGTGACAATCCGCAAGGGGCAGATAGACGCGCCCATCATTCACAAGAACATGATCCCGATGATCATGGTGATTGCCGACATGGCCGGGCCGCTCGACAGCCCACTGTACGGTATGTTTGAAATGGCGGCGGATATTGACTCAGAAGGTGGCCTTGGCTTCAACCAGCATTATTTCAGCCAACCCGATGGTCTGGATGCCATCAGCGTACTCTGGGATGGCGAGTGGAAGATCACCTATGAAACCTTCCGTGATATGGGCCTGGCCTATGGGGTCGGCATGATTGCCATCTATCTCCTGGTGGTGGCCCACTTCCGTTCCTATCTGGTACCGCTGATCATTATGGCGCCTATCCCCTTGACCATTATCGGGGTCATGCCGGGACACGCCTTACTCGGCGCCCAGTTCACCGCCACCTCCATGATAGGCATGATAGCGCTGGCGGGGATCATAGTACGTAACTCCATACTCCTGGTGGACTTTATCAACCAGGAAACCGCTGCCGGAGTGCCATTTGAACAGGCGGTCATTCACTCAGGCGCCGTGCGGGCCAAACCTATTATGCTCACCGCCCTGGCGGCCATGATAGGCGCCATGTTTATTCTGGATGACCCGATCTTCAACGGTCTGGCCATCAGTCTTATCTTCGGGATCCTGCTCTCCACCCTGCTGACGCTGGTGGTGATCCCGGTACTTTACTATGCCCTGATGCGCAAGCGCATCGACTCAGTGATCAACCAGGCCCAGGCGGCCAAAGGAGCTTAAAATGTCTGTAGAACGTGCCACTATGGCCTTTGCCGGATTTATGGTGATGTTGTCATTACTGTTAACCGCCACTGTCCATCACAATTTTGTATGGCTAACTCTGTTTGTTGGCGCTAACCTGTTTCAGAGTGCTTTTACCGGCTTTTGTCCTGCCAGCATGCTGATGCGTAAATTCGGTATGAAAACGGAGGCTGAACAGGCCAAGGCCCACTGAATAAGGAATGCAAGTGAAGATAATAACCCGTACCCAGCGCCAATTCCTGTGGCTGACCACTCTGCTGTTTGCTGTACTGCTGAGCCTCAGCGCTCGCGCCGAGCAGATGGTTCCCGAGGTGGCACTGACCAAGGTCGCCCAGGGCGCCATGCTGGTGGATGTCAGAACCCCGGAGGAATATGCAGAGGGACATCTGCCAGAGGCGGTTAATATCCCCTTTGAACAGATAGCCGAAGCCTTTGCCAAACAGGGCATTGCCAAGGACACCCCGGTAGTTGTTTACTGCCGTAGCGGTCGCCGCTCAGGTATTGCCAAAGAGTCGCTGGAAAAAGCCGGTTATCAGGAAGTCTACAATGGTGGCGGCTATGATAGCCTCAAGGCCAGCGCCGGCAACTAGCTGACCAGATAACCATTAAGTACTGCGCCACTCATGCAACCGGGCCCACTCAAGTGGGCCTTTTTACGAAACAAGCAGCACAAAGAATTAACAAGAAACCAAAAAACCAAGATGACGTGCAAGTGTCAAATCTGCACACTCAGTCAAAAAGTTGCCTTTACCCCATACTAAAGTCTCCTTTTCGCAACGATTATTCTTCAGAATAATTACTTATGCAAAATTAGAATAAGAGACGCCATTAAATTTATAAATCAATCAATTATATCTTTCACGTATCTCAGGGCTCAATCAAACCTCACATAGAGTCTTATTCAAACCCGGCAAAATTTCATGCACCCGCCACTGATACATTTAGTAACAGCAAACATCTAAAATGAATTTTTATTCACAAAAAGTGAAATACAATCAATCCGAAATAGAACGCCATTCCGTTAACATTTGTTTTACATGACTTTTTCATAGCGGTAGATTGCAAATGGGTCATTTCAGTGAATGCTGAAGTGCCCGAGGACAATAAACCAAGATCTGTTACACGGAAGACAAGTATGAAAAAAATAACAAATAAACAGCTGGCCCTGAGTCTGTCCATGCTGGCCCTGGCAGTCTCTGCCGGTGTTCATGGCGCACCTTTCAAGCCTCAAACCAATGATCTGTCACAGCAGTCGCCCCTGCCCAAGCGCTATATCGTTAAGTTCAAGGACAACAACGGCCTGCAAACCATGAGTGGCCAAAGCGAACTGAATCAGGTATTCGGCCAGCACAGAGCGCTTAACGGCGTTAAGGCTCGCGAAATGAAGCGCATTGGTCGCAGCCACAGCTACAGCGTCAAGTTGGATAACCCCGGACTCAAGGCGCTGCGTGCCCGCACCGATGTGGAGTATGTTGAAGAAGATATGCCCCGCCGCTTATTGAGTGAAACCACGCCCTGGGGTCAAACCTATGTCGGCGCGACTCAATTGGCCGATAACCTCAGCGGTAATCGCACCATATGTATCATAGACTCCGGCTATGATCGTGCTCACCAGGATCTCAGTGGCAACAATGTCACAGGTACCAACAACTCGGGCACCGGAAACTGGTTCGAGCCGGGCAATAACAATGCCCACGGAACCCACGTTGCCGGCACCATAGCCGCCATCGCCAACAATGAAGGCGTGGTTGGGGTGATGCCGAATCAGAACGCCAATATCCATGTGATCAAGGTATTCAACGAGTCAGGTTGGGGTTACTCCTCTTCACTAGTATCCGCCGTGGATACCTGTGTCGACAATGGCGCCAATGTGGTCACCATGAGCCTGGGTGGCTCAGGATCCAGCACCACTGAGCGCAATGCCATGACCAACCACTTTAACAATGGCGTGCTCTTGATTGCTGCGGCCGGTAACGATGGCAACAACACCCACAGCTACCCGGCTTCCTATGATGCGGTAATGTCGGTGGCCTCGGTCGACAGCAACAAAGACCATTCGGCCTTCTCCCAGTACACCAATCAGGTCGAAATCTCCGGCCCGGGTGAAGCAATCCTCTCAACCGTGACTCGCGGCGAAGGACGTCTGGCTGATATTGTCATTGCCGGTCAGTCGCTGTTTGCCGAAGGCGTGGTGCCTCACAACCGCTTTGTACCATCGGGAAGCAACTATGTGCCCTCGCCCATCAGCGCCAGTGCCAGCGGCGAACTGGCCGAGTGTGACACCAGCGGCGGCAACTACAACTGCGGCAACATGACAGGCAAAGTCTGTTTGGTGCAGCGTCTAGAAAACCAAGGTGCCGGTTATCCCGAGATCAATGCGGTTCGCGCCTGTAACAACGCCGGTGCGGCAGCGACTATTGTCTACTCCAACAGCGATCTGCCCGGACTGCAAAACCCCTTCCTGGTGGACTCAAACACTGAATTGACCAAGGCATCTGTGTCTGTAGACCGTGAAACCGGTCTGGCGCTGCGTAACCAAATCGGTCAGCAGGCCAGTGTATCCAACACCACCGGCGAAGATTATGAGTACTACAACGGTACTTCCATGGCGACGCCACACGTATCCGGCGTCGCAACTCTGGTATGGAGCTATCACACTGAGTGTAGTGCCGCCCAGGTGCGTCAGGCACTGAAAGCCACCGCCGAAGATCTGGATGTCCCCGGTCGTGACGATCGCACCGGCTATGGTCTGGTCAATGCCGTGGCCGCCAAGGAATATCTGGATGCCTCCTGTAATGGCCCGAGTGATCCCGGCACACCAAGCGATGGTCAGTTGGAAAACGGTGTGGCAGTCAACAACCTTAGTGGTGCCAAAGACGATGAACTGCACTTCTTCCTCGATGTGCCTGCCGGCGCTTCCAACCTCAGCTTCAACCTGAGTGGCGGCACAGGTGACGCCGACCTTTACATGCAGTACGGCGCGGCTCCAACCACCAGCAGCTTTGATTGTCGCCCCTGGAAAGGCGGCAACACTGAAAGCTGTTCGGTCAACAGCCCTCAAGCCGGTACTTACTATGTGATGGTTCGCGGTTACAGCAGCTTCAGCGGTGCCAGCCTGGTGGCTAGCTACACAGGCTCAAGCAGCACCAATCCAGGTGGCGGCGCAGCGAGCTACACCAATGGTGATAATGCCAATATTCCCGACAACAACAGCACAGGCATTACCAGCCCCATCAGTGTCAGCCGCAGCGGTGATTCGGGTGTGGTCACTGTAGATGTCAGCATAGTGCACCCTTACATTGGCGATCTGCAGGTTGAACTGCACAGCCCCAATGGCCAGATTGCCGTGCTGCACGACAACACAGGCAAAGGCACCGACAATATCAACCAGAGCTATTCGGTCGATATGACAGGTGTCGAGTCCAGTGGTACCTGGTTGCTCAAGGCCGTCGACTCGGGTCGCCGTGACGTAGGCTACATCGACAGCTGGTCACTGCACTTTAAATAATCTCTCTTTCAAGGGGCCGCTACGGCCCCTTTTTCCTCTCTCTATGGTTTCCCTTGGCTGAAGAGCTGCCGGACTGTTTGACGCAACTTTTTCAACCTTTTTGCAAGGCATTTGAAAAGCTTCTCGATTATACTGGCGCCGCTTTTATAACACCAGCTACCAAGGCCCATTCATGACAGCTTCCAATTCCCCTCAAGCCAACAAAGATCCCCTGCACGGCTTGACCCTCAAGGCGATACTCACAGAGATGGTGGAGCAGTACGGCTTTGATGGCCTGGCACAAAGGATAAAAGTGCGTTGCTTCAGCCATGATCCCAGCATTAAATCGAGCCTGACCTTTTTGCGAAAGACCCAATGGGCCAGGGAAAAACTGGAACGCCTCTATCTGACCAGTAAGGGCTTGCCCATTCCGCCTCACCTGCTGGGCAGTTCAACCCCGGCCACAAGGCAAAAGCCAGCCAAACAAACCTGTGCCGACAAGCCTCAAACCAATGCCCATATCTGGGGTAAAAAGAGCGACTAGGCAGATACTGATACAACACGCAACCCGCTATATTTTTAACCAATTTTGCCTTAAAGCTGCTAAAGTTCTTCCCCTTGCAGCCGATAAGTCGTTATCGACTATCAGCACGAACAGATGCCGCCAAGGAGTTTAATGATGAACATTGCAGGCTTAGGTCAAATCGCCACTCAGGGAACCGGTCCCCGCAACCTGAGTGAAGTCACAGTGGCCGACAAAGACGCAGCCAAGGAAAGCGCTGCCACAAGTTCGGACAGCCAGGATAAAGTGAATATCTCTTCTGCCGGTCGCAAGGCGCTGGCGGATGATATAGGTGGTCAGCTGTATAGGAACAATTCGGAGCAAACCTCAGAAGCGCAGAAAGCCGCCGAGGAAGATACCTCGGATATGTCTGAAATTGACAAGAAGATTAAAGAGCTGCAGGACAAGCTCAAGGAGTTGCAGCAGCAGCTACAGCAACTGAATGGTGATGATTCTGAAGCGGCCGAGATAGAGCGTAAGTTGCTGCAGGATCAGATTGCCGCCGTCAGTGGTCAGTTGGTCGCCCTGCTCAACGAGAAAGCCCGCCAGGACAAGAACGCCGCCACTGAGGGCTGATGCCGCTCAGATGGGCATGCTGAACACCAGGCGCCAGATCTCCAGCCCATCACCACTACGGTAACTGATCCCCAATCTGTCTATGCCAAGCACTGGCTTGGCAAGGGCCAGGGTGGCCCCCAGCTCAACACTGCCGGACACCAAGGTATCCTGGTTGAGATCGCCGGCAAACTGTAACTGGTCAAAATACCAATAACCCAAAGCAAACACCCTGGGCTGCATCTGTAACCCCTGCCAGGACCAGTGATAAGGCAAGCCGATATCCACTCCGGTTTGCAATACGGAAAAGCTCTGGCTGATGCTGAACGCCCGTTCACTGTAGGCGGCAAATTTCAGTCGGGTCACCCACAGAGAATCTGCCTGCCACAGCTCAAAATGACGTAAGCCACTGATGCCGGCTGCCATGATGGCGACATTACCGCCTTGGTCGAAATTACTGCCAAAACCGAGATCGCCATAGGCCTCCATGCGCCAGTTTTCATCCAGACGCCAACGCTTTTCAAAGCCTGGGGTCACGGTCAGGGTACCAACACTGGAAGGCAATTCGAACTCACCGGCATCTTCAAGGCTATAGTTGAAAAAGCCTACAGAGATGGGCAGGCGCAGCAAGAACTCCGAGTCCTCACTCTGCTCCAGCGTAAAGTCCAGCGGTAAGCTGATGACGGTAGCATCCTGTTCGGACGCGCGATAGACCCCGCTGCCCAGATAGCTGCCAAAAGCATAGTGGGAGTTGTCCGGCGGCCGGGCGTGGCCGGGGGACTCTTGGGCAAGGATTGGGGCTGCAAGCAGCAAAAGCCCCAGGGAAGACACACTCAATAAACCAACTTGGGTTGATGCTTTCCCCGGTGACTTCATCTTTGCCGACTCAGTCCTGATGACCTTCGGTGAAATGATACTCAGACATCATATGGCCAAGCTCAGTAGACTTGGTCTTGAGGTAGGCTTCGTTGTAACGGTTTTTGCCCACCTGCAGCGGCACCCGCTCGACAACTTCCATGCCGACATCTTTCATCGCCTGCACCTTGCGCGGATTATTGGTCATCAACCTAACCTTGTGAACGCCAATTTTTTCCAGCATGGGCGCAATCATATCGTACTTGCGCATATCGGCCGGAAAGCCCAGACGCTCGTTGGCTTCCACTGTATTGGCGCCATCGTCCTGCAACTCGTAGGCTCGAATTTTGTTCAACAGCCCTATGCCACGACCTTCCTGACGCAGGTAGAGAATAAAGCCCTGACCGGCTTCGGCGACATTTTGCATCGCGGTCTGCAGTTGAAAGCCGCAGTCGCAGCGCAGGCTGAACAGGGCATCTCCGGTGAGACATTCCGAATGGATCCGTCCCAGCATGGGTTTATCGGCTTGGAGCTCACCAAAAGTCAGCGCCACGTGCTCTTTACCGGTTTCGGTATCCTCGAAACCATGCATGGCAAACACCCCCCAAGGGGTTGGCAATTTGGCGGTGGCGATAAATTTAATAGACATGAATTAACCTTAACGACTGCTCTCATTCCCTGAGACGGTTAACATCCCTCAAAATCAAGATAATAGTGAAGCGTGCTCAGTACTCAGGCCGGTCATTTTATGCGTTTTTACCACCGACCGGAATACCCAAGTAAATTCATTGGTTATTATCTGCTGTCACGGCGGCAGTTAAAATGCCTTGGGTGCAAACCCGGTAACGGCAGTAATACCCATTTCTCTGCCCAGCGCTGTCATGGGATGCACAACGACCAAACCCCGGACAGACTTCTTGAGTTTGCCCATGTCGGCCTGTTCGGCTTTGGTGAGTTCGCGGCTAAAAGGCAGATCGCGAATAGACTGTCCCTGCTTGCCAAGCTGCCGACTCTGCTGGCCCTTGATGGCTGCAATCCTCTTGTTGACGGCGGCGATTTCCCGCTGAAACTGGGCAATGATAGGACCATCGCCACGTTGCTCTGCGGCGGCCAATTTACGGCGATACTGATCCAGCTTATCGTTGAGCTGTTGCAGCTCCTGCTTCAAATTCATTCTGTTACCTTACAAAATCCCGGCACCCTGAGAATGGACGGCCTGGTTGCCGTAAATGTGCCGGACAGAAGTATAACAGCAACTCAAGCCCAGGTGACGGGGTTTTTTAGCAGGGAAAAGCAATTGTGTTAACCAGTTTTCACTTTTGTACTTACTGAGGGTCGTTGAGCAGATGTATCACCTGGTTGGCCGAACCACGAAACTTCAGCGACGGATCCGCTTGCTCCTGCACGAATTTGCCATCCACCAACACATGAATAAGCCCGAGCAATTCCCGCTGCGCCGGACTGAGTTCATCGAGACGATAACCAGTCCAGAGCCAGACATCCTTTCCAGGGCATTCGTCCCGCACCCGCAGCAGTAAGGCCTTGATGGCGTCAAGATTGCCCGGAAACAGTGGGTCACCACCTGAAAGTGACAAGCCCCTTCTCGGGATCCGGCTGTCATTGAGATCGGCAATGATCCTGTCAGACATCGCCTGGTCGAAAGGATGCCCGGAGCGGGGATCCCAGGTTGACTGGTTATAACAACCCCGGCACTGATGTTCACAACCGGAGACAAACAGGGTTACCCGGGTGCCCGGTCCATTGACCACATCCACGGGGTAATACTGATGATAGTTCATAGCTATATCCACAAGGCGCCCCGAGGGGCGCCTATAAAACAGTTTGTCGTTAAAGGTGCTTAACCCGACGTTTGACCTCTTCCTGCTTGCCATGGTTGAAGGGTCTGGCATCCGGGCTGCCGAGATAACCGCAAACCCTGCGGGTCACAGACACCCGACTGGGCTCATGGTTGCCACACTTGGGGCAGGTAAAGCCCTTGCTGGTACAGATAAACTCACCGGTAAAGCCACAGTCGTAACACTCATCTATTGGTGTGTTGGTTCCATAGTAAGGCACCCGGCTGTAGCTGTAGTCCCAGACATTCTCAAGCGCTTCCAGGTTGTGCTGCATATTCGGGTATTCGCCGTAGCAGATGAAACCACCATTGGCGAGCTCGGGATACGGCTGTTCGAAGTCGAGTTTGTCGTAAGGATTCACCTTCTTCTCCACATCCAGGTGGAAGCTGTTGGTGTAATAGCCCTTGTCGGTAACACCATCAACCAGGCCAAAGCTCTTGGCATCCAGCTTGGCAAAACGGCTGCACAGGCTCTCGCTCGGTGTACTGTAGAGGCTGAAACCATAACCGGTTTCCTCTTTCCAGCGCACTGTAGCCGCCTTGAGGTGAGCCACTATGGCAACTGCTTTCTGCCTCAATGTTTCATCGTCAAACACATGGGTGTCTGTACCATAGAGAGCATTGATTGTCTCATGCAGGCCTATATAGCCCAGAGAGATGGAAGCTCGGCCGTTTTTGAAGATTTCGGCAATGTTATCATCACCGCGCAGGCGCACTCCGCAAGCCCCTTCCATATAGAGAATGGGCGCCACTCTGGCCTTGACGTTGGCCAGACGTTCGATGCGGGTATCCAGCGCCTTGCGGGCCATCTCCAGCCTTTGATCCAAAATGCGATAAAACTCGGCTTCATCACCCTTGGCTTCCAGCGCCACCCTCGGCAAGTTCAGGCTGACTACGCCTAAGTTGTTGCGACCTTCATGCAGCAGCTCGCCGTTTTCCTCATAGGTGCCAAGGAAACTGCGACAACCCATAGGAGTCTTGAATGAGCCAGTAACCTTGACCACCTGCTCATAGTTGAGAATATCCGGATACATGCGGATGCTGGCACACTCGAGCGCCAACTGCTTGATGTCGTAGTTGCAGTCGCCGGCCTTATGGTTGATACCATCACGAATGGCAAACACCAACTTGGGGAAAACCGCTGTCTTGCGGTTCTTGCCAAGGCCTTCCATGCGGATCCGCAAAATAGACTCTTGGATCAGCCTCGACTCCCAGCTGGTACCCAAACCGAAACCGAAGGTAACAAAAGGCGTCTGACCATTGGCGGTATGCAGGGTATTGACCTCATATTCCAGCGACTGGAAGGCGTCGTGACACTCTTTCTTGGTCTGCTCTGTGGCAAACGCCTTGGCATCGGTAATCCCCCACTTGAGCGCCGTTTGATAATGCTTGTCGTAGCTCTTGGCCACAAAAGGGGCCAACACTTCATCTATGCGGTTGATTGTGGTGCCGCCATAAATATGGCTGGCGACCTGGGCGATGATCTGCGCGGTAACTGCGGTCGCAGTCGAGATGGATTTTGGTGTCTCAATCTCGGCATTGCCCATCTTAAACCCTTGGGTCAACATGCCACCGAGATCGATCAGCATACAGTTGAACATAGGGAAGAAAGGCGAATAGTCGAGATCGTGATAGTGGATCTCACCGGCCTCATGGGCGGCAACCACATCCTTGGGCAGGATATGATGTTTGGCATAATGTTTGGCGACAATACCGGCCAGGAGATCCCTCTGGGTGGGGATCACCTTGGAGTCTTTATTGGCATTTTCGTTGAGCAGGGTCGCGTTGCTCTGCTCGACCAGGCCGCGGATCTCCAGATTCAGCCGGCTGCTGGATTCACGGCAGATATCTCTGTCGTGACGATATTCAATGTAGCTACGGGCCACTTGTTTGTACGGCCCTTCCATCAACAGGTTTTCGACCCTGTCCTGCAACTCCTGGATATTGACCTCAGCCTTGTCGGTTACCGCCTGGGTGACCAGCGCTGCGACTGTGGCCGCATAGTCCACATCTTCTATACCGCAGTGGCTAGAGGCTGCCAGCACCGCATCCCTTATCCTTGTTTCGTCGAACTGAGTACGGCACCCGTCCCGCTTAATCACTACCGGCATTTCTCTAATCTCCATGTTGTTTATTTAACACCATATATAGTGGTGTTTTATTAACCAAGCACAATATGTAGAGAATTAAGCGACAAATCGCTCTTCAATACCATGATCTGGATCATGGTATTGAAGAGGATGAACAACACTATGGGATTAGTGCCGACGAGCACAACTTGTGGAGATTTTTCCCTTGACCGAGACCCAAACGGCCGCTAGTCAGTACCTCTTTGCCAAGGCCAGATAACTATTGATTTGCCCACTGCCCTGCTGCTGGCTGCCTATGGCTGCTGCGGTGCGCATCAGAGCGCTGACACCACTGAGCCGGGATAACAGTTGAGGATCTTGCAGTGCGGAATCGGCCTTGCCCGCTAGCTTGTTGCTGTTGTTCTCTGCGCTCTCGGCAGTTTGGTTTTCTCCCTTGAGCACGGCGTCCAACTGAGCTGCTACCTTGTTGGCCGCCAAAGAGCTCGATGGGGTATACATCATCCCCATATTGCCCATCAGGCTGTCCGCCCCCTTGAGTGCGTTGAGCAAAGGGCTTTGACTGGCCTGTTGTCTGAGCATACCAATCTGGCCTTGAATAAACTCCTTGAGGCTGGCGTTATCTTTGGTATCAACTCCCATCAGGCCGCTGCCCTGCAATCTGGCCATCTGGCTTTCAGACAACAGCCCTTCGTCGCCTAGGCGCGCCAGAAGCTTGGGTAAATCGGCACTGCTGAACTGACCTGAGCCGAAAAACTCCTTGGCCAACTCCTGCACCCGCGCGGCTCTTTTACCATCGTTGGAAAGGGATATGCTGTCCTGCCCTATGTTTGCCGAGGCAGAGCCCTGGCTCTTGCTGTCATTGACCGTTTCAGTGTCGACAACCGAGAGGCCGCTGCCGCTGGTAAGACGATTGTTGACGCCATAGGCATCGACCCCGGACAATCTGGGATCCACAGAGGAATGGATAGGCTGCATGTCAGTTTTCCGTCATATCGACGCCCAAGCGGTTGTTTTTAAGACAAGATTGTCATAAAAATTGTCAAAAAATCGCCCTTGAAGCGCCTTGATGCTGATGATGTGCTGACTATGCAGGAAGTGTGCCCATACCAAGCACTAACAAAAAAGCGCCTGTTTCAGAGACGCCCCAACGCCGCATCAATCAGATGCGAGGCCTGCTGCACCGCCTTCTCACCGGCGGCAATGGCTTCACTGGCACGGTGAAACTCCATAGTGCCTATGTCAGACACCTTTGGCACGATACAGATATCCGGTGGATCCCCCATCAAGCGCGCGCGCTTGTGGCGCTGCTCCAGAATATCCATCGACTGTGACATCACAGCCAACATGCCGGGTTCAGCCTTATTGCCGAGGGAGAACTTGTCGGTCAGGCCGGAAATATAATCCTTGCCCTTGGCCAACAGATCCATAAAACCGTTCTCGGAGGAATGCTCCACCACTTTGTTCTGTAATGAGTGCTCTTCACTATTGAGTGCCACCGGCAGTACCTGCAACTGTTCGCGCCTGTGACCATGCAGATCGACACCTATCACCAAACTGGCCCCCATGGCTCTGGCCACAGACACGGGAATGGGATTCACCACTGCGCCATCCACCAACCAACGATGGCCCTGACGCACCGGCGACATGATCCCCGGCATGGAGCAGGAAGCCCTGACGGCCTGGCGCAAGTCGCCCTGACGGAACCAGATCTCCTGCCCTGAGTAGAGGTCGGTCGACACCGCTGTAAAGGGATATTTGAGCTCCTCAATCAAGAGATCGCCGATGCGGTCCTGAATGGCATTGAACACCTTGTCACCACTGATGAGCCCGCCCCGGCCCCAACTGATATCCATCAATCCCAACACGTCCCAACTGGAAAAACTACGCACCCAGTCTTCCAGTTCTTCGAGGCGTTCATTGGCATAGGCAGCACCGACCAGGGCACCTATGGATGAACCTGCCACCTTGGCCGGATGCACCCCCATGGCTGCCAGACCTTTGAGCACTCCTATGTGGGCCCATCCTTTGGCGGCGCCACTTCCGAGGGCGATACCGATACAAGGGTTATGACTCTGCGCCATCCTTTCTCCTTAAAAAACTCCAAGCTATGCCATTCAGCCAAAGCAGCATACACCCGAAGCCTGAGCGGCTCCAGATTTTATCCGGCAGGCTTTCAGCCATGAGCTTGCGACCTTTTTAAGCAAAAGTCGCCGCTGTTTCGACACTCCTTTGACTAAATACATGCCCAGCGCCACAAAAGCCGTTATAATATGCGGTCGTTTTTATTGAGGAGTTTACCTTTGCATTTTTCCGATTTTTCGCTGGATCAGCGTCTGCTGCAAACCCTTAAGCATATGGGTATCGACGAGCCTACCGAAATTCAGCGTGAAGCGATTCCCGTAGCACTGGCCGGGAAAGACCTGATGGCCTCATCCAAGACGGGCTCGGGAAAGACCTTGGCCTTTTTGCTGCCGGCAATGCAAAGGGTGATCTCCACCAAGGCGCTCAGCAAGCGCGATCCCAGGGTACTGATACTCCTGCCGACCCGTGAGCTGGCCAACCAGGTCTACGCCCAGCTGCGTCTGTTGGTTGCCAATACCCAATATAGGGCCATTAGTGTGCTTGGCGGGGAAAACTTCAACGATCAGGCCAAGGCGCTGGCGCGGGATCCACACTTTATCGTCGCCACCCCGGGACGGATTGCTGACCACCTGTCACAACGCCATCTGTATCTGGAAGGGCTGGAACTGCTTATTCTTGACGAAGCCGACCGCATGCTGGATCTCGGCTTTGCCCCGCAACTCAAGGCAATCAACGACGCTGCCAACCATAGACGGCGTCAAACACTGATGTTCTCGGCCACTCTGGAACATGAAGAGGTCAATGATATCGCCGCCACCTTGCTCAATGATCCACTGCACGTAGCCATTGGCGCTGCCAATGCCGAGCATCAGGACATACACCAGCGTATTTTCCTCTGTGACCATCTGGATCATAAAGAGGCGCTGCTGACTGAGCTGCTAAAGCGCGAGCAACAGCGCCAGGTGATCATCTTCACCGCCACCCGCCAGGATACCGACAGATTAGCCGAGAAGCTCAAGCAAGAAGGCTACAGCGCCGTGGCGCTCAGTGGTGAACTGCGCCAAAGCGCCCGCAACCAGATAATGGATCAGTTCAGCCGTGGCCAGCAGCAAATTCTGGTGACAACCGACGTAGCTTCCCGCGGTCTGGATCTGGTGAATGTGTCCTTGGTAGTCAATTTCGACATGCCCAAATTCGCCGAAGAATATGTCCACCGTATCGGCCGTACCGGCCGCGCCGGTGCCAAGGGCGACGCCCTGTCTCTGGTAGGTCCCAAGGACTGGTTCAACTTCAAGAAGCTGCAGAGCTTTCTCGGTCGCCGCTTCGAGCTTAGTACCCTTGAGGGGCTAGAACCCAAATTCAGTGGCCTGGCCGATCCCAAGCGCCAGAGCAGCAAACCCAAGAACGCCAAGGCCAGCAAGCCCAAGGGACGCAGCAAGACAGCAGCTAAACCGGGCAAGGCCAAGTCCGGCAGAGACAAGCGCTTTATTACCGGGGTGGATGTGGGCGATGCCCCTATGAGGCGTAAACCCGCTCCAGTAGATAACGGCGATGAAAGCGGCTCCGAGTCATAAGATTAACATTAGCCGCCGGTGCGGCATGATGAACCAAAAGGAATACCATGAAAGTTTGTGCTGTTGAATTAAAAGGCGGCGAAGCCGTCATCTGTTTGCTGAGCGCCCAGGGTGACGTATTCAACGTCCCCGATTGCCGCCGTCACTCATTTACCTTGAGCAATCCTGCCAGCCAGGAAGCGATTAGGGAGTTCCAATTCGCCTTCAATAAGCTGATGGAAGACTATCAGGTCGAACATGTAGTGATTATCGAGCGCGAATACAAGGGTAAGCTGGCCGGCAGCTCCGCCAGTTTCAAGTTCGAGGCAGCCATTCAACTGGGTAAGTTGCCGGTAACAATGCTGACACCTCAAAGCATTAAAGAGCAGCTGAAACGCAATCCACCGCAAGTGGACTTCAGCGGCCTGGAGCTGAAAAAGTTCCAGCAAAACGCCTTTGACGCCGCGTACGCCTTCCAGCAGATGCGGATCTACAAAAAGGTCTGAGCCCTTGAGCGGTTTTGATTATCTGGCCCACTACAGCGACGAGATAAAGCAGCAGGTTCAGCAGCTCAGCCAAGCGGGCAAGCTGGGAGAATACCTGCGAAAACGCCATCCTGAGTTGCACCAGATCCGCAGTGATAAAGCGCTTTGGGACTATACCCAGGCGCTGAAGCAAACTTATCTGCGTCAATCAAACCCGCTTGCCAAAGTGTGTTTCGACGACAAGATCAGCCTCAGCCATCAGGCGCTGGGGCTGCATACCTACGCCGCCCGTAAGCAAGGGCACAAACTCAAGACCAAGAACGAAATCCGTATCTCCTCCCGCCTGAAACGGGCACCCGAAGCCTTTTTGCGAATGTTGGTGGTGCATGAGTTGGCGCACTTGAGGGAGAAAGAGCACAACAAGGCCTTCTACAAACTGTGCACCTATATGGAGCCTGACTACCATCAGTTGGAGTTTGAGCTCAGGATCTACCTCAGCTTGCTGGACGCCAACCAAGACCCCTACCCAATGTAAGTGTTAGAGCTGCATTCAAAAAGCCACTTGGTTATAAAAGTGCGGCTCCAGGGCTTCCTGTAATATATCCAGTTACTATCCAGCCGTTATTCGAAGCGGTTCCCGCCAAGGCCTACCCTCAAAAGACCCAAGCGTTATAAACTCAACCGCATATTGACTGATAATGGTTTTCATTTAAAATCAGTTTTAGTTTTTGGTATCTGCTTTTCAAACAGCCTTTCCAAAAGTTATCGTCAGTGCCCTTCTGGCTGCTTCTTTTGACCGGCCTTGGCACAGATGAAGATACCGGCAAGATGTGGAGTGGTTTATGCCCAAGATAAGCAAGCATGTTTCCAAGATATGCCATAAACAGGCCAATAAAGCGCTGAAAAAGACGCTGCCCGCACTTGGCAAATCCAGCCGCAAACGCCTTGGCAAAGACTTGATTAGCGCATTAGAGCAGCAACTGCCCACAGAACTCTCCCGGCAAAAGAAACTCAAGAAGCCACAAAAGAAACTGCTCAAGGCGGAACTAAAAAACCGTGCCGGCAGTTGGATTGCCGCCAATCAACCTTCTCTTGGGCAGCTTCACAGCCTAAAACCCCAGACCGGCAGCATGAGCTTTGCGCTGCGGCCCTTTAAGAAATCCCCCTGTGGCGGCTGCCCGGCACTCAAGGGCAAACTGTGCCGCTGCGCCCTTAAGTATCAGCAGCGGCTACAGCAGGCAGGCTAACGCCCGCCTTCAGCCTCAAGAACAGTCCGGCCTGCAGGGTTCACTGTCAGTCGTCGCTGATCAGATCGTCAAAACGTTTGTAGCCATGCAGGGAATCAAAGTCTTTCTCCTCCTTGGCCGCCTCACTGAGTGAGGCACTGAAACCCACAGCCAATTCCAGATCGGAAATCGCCTGCTCTTCCGAGCCCATGCGGGTAAAGGCGCAGGCCCGCTGATAAAGTGCATTGGCGTTCTTGGGATCCACTTCCAACACCCGGTTACAGATGCTCAAGGCCCAGTGATACTCGCCCATTTCCATGGCAGCATCTGCCTTGTAGGTTAAAGCCTCGAGATCGCCCGGACGTATTTTGAGGATATCGTTGTAGATCTCGATTCGCTGCTCCGGCGTCTGCGAATGTTGAGCGCGGATCCACAGGTTGTGTATCTCGTTGATCCGTTCAATTTCCTTGTTGTTTTCAGTAATGATCCGGCTCTTGCGTTTCAGCTCACGTTCCATTTCCTGAAACTTTTTCTCATATTGGGCGGCAATCGCCTCCAGCTTCTCGTTGGCCATCTCCTGGGTTTTGTCGCGAATATCCTTGAGTGACTGCCAACCTACCAGAGCAATCAGTGACACCGCGGCAGCGATAAGATAGAAGAAGTAGGTCACAGTCACATTGGCATAGTTCATCGACTTGTCGGCCACCGCCAACTCTCGGTCGGTAATATCGACCGTGACCCGTTTTTCCAGCGACTGCATGTCTTGCCGTATCGACTTGAGCTCATCGAGCACATAGCGCTCCATCAAGGGCTTGTCGTAAATACTCTGCTCAGAATAGGGTTTTGGGGGCTCTTCGGCCGCCGTAACCGGCAACGCCAGGCTCATTAACACTAATACCAGTGCATGCCATAACTTCATTTTTCCTCCTGTTGCACTCAGGTTTTCTCCACACCCTAACAAATGGGCCTGGATGGGTAAAATTTGCTTATAAAAAAAGCCAGCGCCGTTGAGCGCTGGCTACTGCAAAACCAATAAGCGGATTTAACCGAGATCCATCATCATCTTGCGGGTACTGACCAATTGGCTGAACTCACGCATCTGCTCTTTGGAGAGTTGGCTGGCCATGGGGATATCCGCCTTCATTGGGTTGACCGGCCGACCATTAACATGAAATTCATAATGCAGATGCGGCCCGGTCGAGCGCCCGGTATTACCGGAAAGCGCAATAACCTGGCCACGGCTGACTCTCTGCCCCTTGTGCACCAAAGGTTTGGACAAGTGCAGATACCGGGTACGGTATTTATTGCCGTGCTCTATCACTATATATTTACCGGCGAATCTGTGATTGGTTACCAGTGTCACCACACCGTCGCCCGGCGCCACGACCTTGGTGCCTATCGGCACGGCAAAGTCGGTGCCGTTATGGGGTGAAACCCGCCCTGTGACCGGGTGACGGCGATTGGGGTTGAATGATGAGCTGATACGGTAACGTTTCTCCAGCGGGATCCGCTGAAATGCCCGCGCCAGGCTCTGACCTTTCTCATCATAGAAGTTGCCATCTGTGCTCTGAAACGCGGTGATTTCATTGCGGCCGTTTTGGATCCGTAATCCCAGCACCTGACTGACACCGGTCGATTCCCCTTCTATGTACTGATCATTCATCAGCACTGAAAAATGGTCACCGGCACGCAGATCCCGGGCAAAATTGAGCTTTTCCTTCAGCAGGCTCTCAATTTTTTGAATTTCGGCGGCGCTCAGGCCGATCCGCTGCGCCGAACGATAGAAAGACCCCTGGATCTCACCGCTGACAATCCGGTTTTGCCAGAAACCTTCGATGTTGATCTCTTCCACCCCATAGCCGCCATCGTCGAAGCGCTTGAACAGCACCTGATGTGCGGCGTTGAAGTAGAGTTCCAGCTGGGTAAGATTGCCCTGCTCATCGAGCCAGAAACGGATCCTGTTACCCGGTTGCAGGGTATCGAGTGCCAAGATATCCAAATCGGCTTCCAACACCTTGTACATGGTTTGCTGGCCGACACCTGCCTTTTGGAACAATACGCTGAGGGTGTCACCACTTTGGATAACACGTTCAAAATCCGGGCCGGCGACTTCAACAACCGAAGGCTCAGTGCCGACTTGAGGCAGCAGAGCTTCAATATCCAGATGCAAGGGAATACGTTGTGGGGTGACTTCGTGAGCTCCGGGCCAAAGCAGTGCCGCACCCACCAACAAACCTGAGCTGAGCAGCAGCTTCTTGTGAAAAGCGGGTAAGGCCTGCAAACGCATAGGGATCATACTCAACCAGGATATTCTATCTGTCTGCAACTGTTGCCTCACCGAGTTCAAACTGAAAAACCAATAGCTAGATCCCCTGTTTTCAAGGGGCCAGCTGCAAACTTATATCAAAAAAAGTCCCTGAGACAAGTATTATTCGCCAAAACCCCATGATTACTGGGTGAATTTCGGAATTGACCGACAAAATTGCCCCATTTGCATCAAACTGTAACCAGGCGAATGCTGCTGCCCAGTGCATGCTTGTTGATATCAATACGACAGCTTATCTGCTCTTTCATCTCGGATACATGGGAGATAACCCCGATCATGCGGCCACTGGATTGCAGATCCATCAGGGTGCGAACCGCCAGCTCCAGTGAGTCCTGATCCAGGCTGCCAAAGCCTTCATCGATAAACAGGGTATCGAGCTTGATACCGCCGGCGTAGGCCTGCACCACATCAGAGAGCCCCAGCGCCAGCGACAAGGCCGCCATAAAGCTCTCACCACCGCTGAGTGTGGCCACCGGACGCACCTTGGAGCTGTAAGCATCCTCCACCTCAAGCTCCAGACCGGAGGCCTTATTGCCCTTGGCCCTGTCCTCTTTACGCAGCAAGCGGTAGCGGCCTTTACTCATCAGCGCCAAACGGCGACTAGCCTCGAGCAGCACATCATCGAGCAAGACACTGAGCACAAAGCGCTGCAGACTCACCTTGCTATGACTGTTGCCATTGGCCACATCACTCAGAGTGCCGATAAGGGCGTATTCCTGCTCCAGCGCCTGAGCGGCTAACGCTTCTTTATTGAGCTGGGCTTCTGTACCTTTAAGGCTCTGCATTCGGTTGTTGAGCGTTTGCCAGGCATCCTCCGCCTCGGCGAGTTGCTGCTGCTGTTGCTGCCAGAGGCTTTCAAGCTGCCCAAGCTCAGGCAGGCTTTGTCCGGCGAGCCGCTCATCCATGGCTTTGAGCAGCGCCTGCTGCTCAGAGCGCTGAGTGCGCCAGGCCTCTATCTTCTCAGCCAATGCCTGCATCTGCGTTTCATCCAGCTGCGCCTGTTCCAACGCCTGACGGCCGGCAAATCCAGATTGTTTCAGGGCATCATCAAGCGTTTGTTGTGCTTTGATGGCAAACTGCTCGGCCCGGGCGTTGTCTTCACGGCTCGATGCCAATGCCTGCATCAGTGCCTTATGCTGGCTGACGGCCTCGGTATACTGTTGATTGATATCTTGTTGCTGCTGTTTGAGCTGTTGCCACTCACTCTGCTTTTGCTCAAGTTGCCGCGCCATCAGTTCAAGCGCCGCCTCGGCTGCCAAAGAATGATATTCATTGGGCAAAGCAGCAAGCGCCGTGTCTTTACGGGCACCTGCTAGACTCAACTGCTCTCTTAGCTGCTGCAACTGCTGTAATTGAGTCTCTCTGTGTTTGAGTCGCTGCTCCACTTGCTGCTCGGCCTGCTGCAATTGTTGCCTGCAGTTATTGAGGCGGGTTTGAGCCGCTTCGGCCTGTTGCAATTCATTGAGCAGCTGCCTGCGACGGGACACAAGCCTGTCTGTTTCCATAGTGAGATCGGCTTTGGCATAAGAGTCGGCATCCATTGCCGCATCAGGCGTAGCCTCTGTCGTAGCATCAGTCTTAACACCAACCACAACATCCGCTGCAGCACAGGCGTGTAGCTCAGCGCTCAAGCGCTGCAGTTCGAGCTGCAACTCCTCGGTTTGCCGCTTGATATTGCGATAATCGCTGCGGGCCGCCTCATGCCTTGCCGTGGCTTGCTGCTCGGCGTCTCTCGCTCGGTTGAGCTCGGTTTCACCCGGAATATCCTGCGCCATCTCGGCCGGTGCCGGATGTTCCAAGCCGCCGCATACGGGGCAAGGTTGCCCAGGCTGCAGCTTAGCCGCCAGAATAGCCGCCTGCCCTGTATGCCAGGCCAGTTGCAACCTTTGATGTTCCGTTTCGGCGCTCTGTCTTTCGGCCTTGCATTGATGACCATGGGCCTCGGCCTGCTGCAGACTGACTTGGGCTTGCTGCCATTTTTGCTTAATGTGCCCGAGCTGCTCCGTCTTCTCCAGGCGAGTGTTCAACGCCGCCAGTGCCTGATGCAACGGCCCTTGGCGCTCGGCGCTTGAGAACAGTTCGTTTGCCTCTGATTTAAGCTTTTGTTGTTGCTGCTGCCATTGTTCCAGCTCAGTGCGGCTCTGCTGCTCTGCCCGCTCAAGACGCCCAAACTCCACTAGGCCAAGCTCATGCTCCTCGGTCAGTTGCTTGAGCTCGTTAATAGCCGGCTGCAGCTTGTCGAGTTGTTCAAGCTCCCGTCGCAGCTTATTGCCGTGCTCATCCAACTCGGCGAGTGTAGCTTTATCATCTGTAGCCTGTTTCAGACGCTGCTCAGCGCTCTGCAACTGCTTGGCATAGTCAGCTTCCTTGGCTTTAGCCTGCTGCCACTCCTGCTGGCGAAACTGCAACTCTTTGAGGCTTGGCAGCAACTTTTCAGCCTTGCGGGCTTTCTCCAATGTCTGCTGGTGCAGCTCGATTTCAGTGCGCCGCTGCTCAAGCGCATCAAGCTGGGTTTGCAGCAGCTTGCGGCGCTCAAACTCGGCGGTTAACGCCTTGGCGTTATCGAGCGTCTTGGCTCTCTGGGCCAAGGCTTCGCTGGCTTTTTGTTTGTTACCTGTCGCTTCGGTCAAAGAGGGGGTTAAAGCAGCAATTTCTGCGGTCAACTGCTCGAGACTCTCGACACCGGCAGTTTCCAAAATCCCGGCGCGGCGTGATTGCAAGTCTCTGGCCTTTGCCTTGATTTCCAGCGCCTGCTGTTTGAGGCGCTCTTCAATGCGGCGGTAGATATGGGTTTGAAACAGCTGGCTGAAGATCTTTTCCCGCTCTTTGGAGTCCGCCAGCAAAAGCTCGCGGAACTTGCCCTGAGGCAGCACCATCACTTGGCGAAACTGATCCACATCCAGGCCGGTCAACTCTTCGATACAGGCGTTGGCATCCGTGACCTTACTGGCCACCAGCAACTCTTCGGTGCCATCGGGCAACAGCCGCTTGAGTTCCGCCTCGCTCTTTTGCAGGGTAAAACCATCGCCGCGGCTTTTAGCTCTTTGCTGCTCGGGACAGCGGCGAATGCTGTAGCGTTTTTGCCCCAATTGTTTTTGCCCCAATTCAAAACTGAAATACACTTCGGTGAGCAGGCCGTCATCGGCATTATCGCAGCGCATCTGGCTGCCTTCCCGCTCGTTACCTGTGGTTTTGCCGTACAGGGCAAAACAGATGGCATCCAGAATCGTGGTCTTGCCCGCCCCTGTGGGGCCATTGATCAGAAACAGCGGCTTGTCGCCCAGCTCGGTAAAGTCGATGCGCTGACAATCGGCGAAGGGGCCGAAGGCGCGCATTTCCAAAATCAGCGGTCTCATTGTTCCTGCTCCCTGTGCAACTCTTCAATCAAACGGCTCATGGTCTGCTGCTGCGCCTCTGTCATGGCCTCACCCTGTACCTGACTGAAAAAATCGCTGAACATGTCGAGCTCGCCTTTTTTAATTCTGTCGCGGCCAATCTCCTGCCCCTGCTGCCGGGACATCAGGCCCGTGCGCTCCAGATGCAGCACATTGGGATAGACGCCGCGCAGCTTGCCCATGGGATCCAGCAGCGCCTGGGTATCGAGCAGACGCACCATCAGGTAGTCCTCTCGCCCCGGATCTTTTTCGCCCTGTTGCAGCAGTTCATCGAGCAGGCCTTCAATCACCCTCACATCCCGCCTGGGTTTTAGCGCTAGCTGGGTGATTTTTGGGGGATTACCTGCACTCAGCTCCACCAGGGTCACGGATTTTTTCTGTTTGTGTTCACTGAAGGAATATTTCAGCGGCGAGCCCGAATAGCGCACGTGCTCGGCGCCCTTGTATTGCGGGCCATGAAGATGCCCGAGCGCCGCATAGTCAAAGCCGCAAAAGAGTGCAGGGTCGATTTTATCGGCGCCGCCGATACTCAAGGGCCGCTCGGATTCAGACTCACTGCCGCCATCGAGGAAACAGTGGGCCACCACGACCTTGGGCAGGCCTTGGCTGTCGTGCGCCTGAACCTGATCCAGCAAGCAGGCCATCGCCTGCTGGTGACTGCTGGCATCCACCTCCAGCACATGCCTTACCTGCGCCGGCTCGGCATAGGGAATGGGATAGAAACAGGCATCGCCGTCACGGCCTTTGAGGATAAGCGGCTTAACTTGCGCTTGCAGCGGGCCGTTAATATAAAGGCCACTGGCGGCCATCTGCCGCGCCGCAAATCCAAGCCGCTCCTGACCGTCGTGATTGCCGGCTATCATGAGCACAGGAATTTGATGCTCATTGAGCAGAGTATTGAGGAATTTATCCAGCAGGGCAACCGCGCTGGCAGGCGGGATCGAGCGGTCGTATATGTCACCGGCGACCACCAAGGCATCAACCTGATGCTCAGCGGCAAGCGCCACTATCTGCTCAAGCATATGAGCTTGCTCATCCAGCAGCGACTCGTTGTGCAGTTGCCGACCGATATGCCAGTCCGAGGTATGGATAAATTTCATTGGGCGCTAAGATTGCAGGCGGATACGTGAGCCTTATGGTATGCAAAATCAATGCAATAGTATATGCGCCCGCCGAGGTTCTACGGCCGAGTGCTTACCACTCAGCCGTCTGTCTTATTTGGGCTTAAAAACTCCACTGATATTGATCGGCCAGCAGCTTGAGGCTCATGACCAGCGACATGACCACCACCAGCGGCTTGATGATCTTGCTGCCCTTGGTGATCACCAGACGAGAGCCCAGAGTCGCCCCGGCGGCCTGCCCTGCCAGCATCACCAATCCCAGCAGCCACACCACCTTGCCGCCAAGGGCAAAAAAGATGAGCGAAGCAATATTGGTGGAAAAATTCAGTACCTTGGCATGAGCCGTCGCCTTGGCCAGGCCAAACCCCGCCAAAGACACAAACGCCAGGGCAAAGAAGCTGCCGGTGCCCGGGCCGAAAAAGCCGTCATACAAACCCACCCCGAGTGCGGCGGTAAAGGCAAATACCCCTGGGGTCAGAACCCTGGCACGGTCATCTTCAGTAATTTTCTTGGAAAACAGGAAGTAACAACCAATAGCCAAAATAAGAAACGGCAACACCAACTCCAGCACACTGGCATCTATCAGCTGAACCAGAACCGTACCGACTGAGGCGCCGACAAAGGCGCAGCCAATTGCCAGTTTCATCTCACCCAAATTCACCATTCCCTTACGTACAAAGTAGAGGCTGGCGAAGAAACTGCCACCACAGGCCTGTAGCTTGTTGGTGCCGAGTGCAGCCGCCGGAGGCAGTCCGGCCCACATAAGCGCCGGAATAGTCAACAGACCACCGCCACCGGCGATAGAGTCAATAAAGCCCGCCACCAGGGCGACAAAAAACAGAACCGTAGCCAATTGCAGAGTGAGTTCAAATGCCATTTTTATGTTATCGAATACAGAGTTGAAGGATCGCTATTAGACGCAGTTTGCCCGCAAAAGGCAAAGGAGTTATTCTCGCCTATGTGTGAGATTTTCTCACACAAAAAAACAGCGGAGAAAATATGTTTCAGGAATTACCGCCTCTCAATGCCCTGCGTTCATTCGAGGCGGCAGCAAGGCTACAAAGCATCACCCTCGCGGCGCAGGAGTTGTATGTGACCCACGGTGCCATCAGCAAACAGGTGCGCCTACTCGAGAACTTCCTGGGATTCAGTCTGTTTGTGCGTCAACACAGGCAACTGGCGCTCACAGATGAGGGGCGACAATACCTGCCGCAGGTGCAGGCGGCACTGCAGACCCTGGCCAATGCCACCGCCGAGCTGAAACGTCAAAGTCTCAAGGCGCAGACCCTGGCCATCAATGTATTACCCAGCCTGACCATCAACTGGTTGATCCCGAGAATGGAGGAATTTAAGTCACGCTTTCCGCAATTGTATGTGGATCTCACCATAGGCGACTTCGCCGTCGACTTTGCCAGTGGCCGCTACGACATCGCCATTCGCTCCGCCACCAGTGAGCCTCAGGGGATGAATGTGATCAAACTGATGGATGAAGAGCTGTGCCTGGTGTGCTCGCCGCTGCTGGCCCCTAAATTGAAACGGCCCGAGGACATCAACCAGGTGACGCTGCTGAAGCACACCACCCGTCCTGAACTTTGGCCTTACTGGGCCAGGCAACTGGGGATAGCACTGACCACAGAGCAGAAGTTTGGCGTCGAGCATTTCTATATGCTGAGTCAGGCCGCCGCCAGCGGCATGGGGGCGGCGCTGATCCCGCGTTTCTTTATCGAAGATCAACTCAAGGCCGGCACTCTGGTGATCCCCTTTGAAGCGCCCTTTGTCAGCCCCTACAGCTATTATCTGTTAACCCCCAAGTCCAGCAGCCTGCCGCGTAAATCGGCGCTGTTTATCGATTGGCTGCTGTCTGAGTTTGCGCCCTACCGCTTGAAGCCAAACAGCGGCAAGTAGTCGGCATTGTCCGCCAGACTGACCTCAAAGCGCAGCACTTTGTGGCACATGGCAAACAAAGACTCTCCCAACCAACGGGGATCGAAGGGATCGAAGGCATCGAGAGCCCTGAGCATACCCGCAGGGCCAGCATCGCCCTTGAGCTCAATAGGGGTCAACACATCAATAAAACTGGCCACCAAACCATAGAGATCCCGTTCGGCATCCCCTTCAAGGGCCCAGAGATCCGGGTCGGCATATTGAGCAGCATAGTGTCTGGCCGCTATGTCCTGACCCAGGCCAAAGTTCAAAAGCACGGCGCTGTCGCCATTGCAAACAATATTCTTCGGGCAGATGGCACGATGGAAGATATCCAATCTGTGGAGATACTGCAGCGCCGTCAGCAACTGCCGAAACCAGTCTATCACCTGTTGCGGCGATTGGATCTCGGCGCAATCCAAAGCAACTCCCCGCTCCCAGGCCCTGGCAATGAAGACCCTGTCGCTGCCGCCAAGCTCGCCAAAGGCCAATACCCGCTCCACATTGGGGTGATAAATGCGGCTCAGGCTGCGGTATTGATGATTCAGACCTGGCCAGTCCTGCTGCAAAAAGCGATAGACAGACAGCCCGACATCGAACTGTCCCTGAAGGTGAGTGGCGCGCCAGAGTTCACTGTGAGCTGCCTGATAGATAACTTCTTCGAGGCGGAAGTGATGGTCGATAACGCTGCCCTCGGCTATCTCTGTATCGCTATCCAGGCTGTCACAGACTCCGGTTTCGATAAGTGCGCTGAGGTCGGCTCTAAGCTCATCAAGATCCGCGCCCCGCCCTGCCGCAACTCGCTGGAACCAGAGATAGATACGTGGCTGATGAGTGGCCAGCGCCAGGGGCAAGAATCGCTCGGCATAGCGCCTGAGATCCTCGTCGATACTGATGTCATCACGGATATCGATAAACTCGACTTCGCCATCATCACCGATAAACAGGCAGTGCTCATCCCAGCCGCCGACACAGATATTACGCCGATGAATTTGCGACAGACTGGTGGCCCCACGGCGCAGTATCTCCAGCAGTTGATAGATGCTGAGCCGATCGATTTCCAGCAGATGAATAGGCACACCTCTTGGCATGCGAATAGGCAACACCAACTGCTCGCCATCCTGAATAAGGGGCGCAGAGTAAGGCACGCCGCTGCAACCGGACAGTTTCTGTAACCGTTGAAACTCCCCCCGCAGCCGCTCTTCATGCTGTCTTGCTTCAGAAAGCTGCTCGAAATGAGTAGGGATCAGAATTTTCAGCAGCCAGGGCGCGGTCCAGCCGCCGGGATTGTACTCGGCCTGCCAGACTTCGAGGCCACTTTGCAGGAACAGGCATTTGAGCTTGATAAAATCCTGTATTTTATTGTTGCGCTGTTCCACCAGAGCCACCTGCCCCAGAGTGTCCAACACCGCCTCTTTCTGACGCTGATTGATCTGGTGCTTATGGGGAGCCGTCAGGCCCCACTCTTTGGTAAGCGCAGCGATGATCTGCCTTGGGGTATAGATGCTCAGGGCACCGTCCTGCTTCTCCAGCTCTATGGCTTCGCCCTTGTGACCTGTTACAAATACCATGCCTTGGCACCAGGGAGCATAGACACCGACCGGGATCTTATTCTTCAGCTTACCGGCCAAAACTCTGGCAACATAATTGGCCTTGGACAGGCTGTTGTCCACCTCGCGACCATCCAGCGACCAAGCGTGCAGACCGGCATTGAGTCGGCCGATATAGCCTTTGACATCGATGACATACACGCCCCACTCGCCGACCACCAGAGCATCCACCTCCATCGCTTGCCCGGACTGAGTCGGGATCTCAATATTGGTCAGCAGCAGATAATCTTTGGGTAACTCATCACCCAGCAGTTCAAAGGCCCAGCGCTCGGCGTCGTTGACCGGGGTTCCAAAACTGATGTGTTTGGCCATATCACTCTCCCTGAGATTGGCAATCCGTGAGTGCAGAATAAAAAGCCACCCAAATTTGGGTGGCTCAGGAAAAATTCACTTATCTTCAGTGGTGGCAGTGCTCATCACACTCGTGGTCATCATCGGCAAACTCGTCATCGCCGTCCTGATGCTGCATCACGCCCCAACCATCTGTCATGCCGTCAAACTCGGCAGCAAAGCTGTTCAGCTCAGTTTCGCGCGCCACCAAAGCCTGATACTCGGGCACCATATTGATGCAGACAATCAGCTCCCACTTTTCAATCTCTTCGTTGAACTGCAGCTCAACTTCGCCTGCCTGCTCGGATTGACTCAGGTCTTCCAATGCCGATTCAGCGTCGCGCTGATCATCAAACACCAGGAAAAAGTCCACATCCAAAGGCTTGCTCAAGTCGATACCCGACTCTTGCATTGCCTGCAGCATCTTGCCGTTGTCATCATCTGGAAATTGCATTCTGTTCCCCTTCCCCTTGCGCCTATTGCGCCGCCACTATTTTAACCGTTTCGCCGTTGAAGCTGACCAGATCGCCCGGCAGCAGTTTCTTGCGCTTGCGGGTTTCAACCTCGTTATTGACCAGCACCAGCCCTTCGGCAATCACATGCTTGGCCTCGGCGCCGGCACTGGTCATGCCTTCTGCCTTCAGCACCTTATAAAGCTCAATATACTCATCGCCGCTATTGAGGGTGAATTCGCTCATTTTCTGTGTCACTGTGACCTTGCCTTGCTGGAATTGACTCGATTTGGGGCGGATTATAGCAGCAAGCATCCGCTTGGGGGAGAGAAGTCAACGACGCTCATCGCTGAGCAGGCCATAGGCCCTGTCATCCACCCAAAGATCGCCGATACGGAAGTTGTGCCGCAATATTCCCTCAAGCTCGAAGCCACATTTCTCCATGACCTTGGCCGAAGCCAGATTGTCATTGGCGCAGTGACCGATGAACTTGTGAATATTGAAGCTCAAACAGCCCCAATCTATTACCCCGCGCAGCGACTCTGTGGCATAGCCCTTCCCCTGCATATCCGGATGCAACAGGTAACCTACCTCGGCCTGCGCCAGCTCAGGATCGACACAGTAAAAGCCGGTCAAGCCGACAAAGCAGTCGCTGCCCAGTTCTTCAATTACCAGCGTCAGCCAATCCCCGGACTCGTAACGCCAAGGCTGGCTTCGCTGCTCAAACTTGGCTTTAATCTGCTCCTGCGGCTCCGGCTCACGTACAAAGCGGCCCACCTCAGGATCGCAATGCAGTGCCAGAAACGCCGGCCAATCTTGCGCCGTCAGAGTCCTGAGCCTGAGTCTATCGGTATAGATTTCTATCACTTGCTTAACCCGGGCTTAATCGCGACTGGTGACTTCAAGCAGGTGAAAACCAAAAGCGGTTTTGACCGGCCCCTGAACTTCATTAAGCGGCGCGCTGAACACCACTTCATCAAACTCACGCACCATCATACCCGGGCCGAAAGAGCCCAGCTCACCGCCTTGGGCTCCTGAAGGGCAGGCGGAATGTTTACGGGCCAACTCGGCAAAATCGGCGCCATCGATAATCTGTTGCTTCAAGCTGGCACATTCCTCTTCGGTCTTTACCAGTAGATGTCTTGCTGTTGCCTGCACCATAATTTGCTCCTCAGTAATCTTGGCCAAGTGGCCTTTTTCGGTGGTTCACCGAACAAGGCCAGCCAGTATAATATCATTCTGTGTCAGAAGTTAACTGACACAACAATAATGGCAAGCCTTGAATTGAAAATGAAAAACGCCGTCTGATGGCGGCGTTTTGAGTTTGCTTATCAAAGACTCGACTTAAGTCTGGTCTCAGGCTGATGCTTTCTGCTTCAGCTGTTTTTCTATCCAGAGATCTATCTTGGCTTCCATCACCGCCATGGGTAAGGAACCCGTGGTGAGAATTTGATCGTGGAAGGCCTTGAGATCGAAGTCGTTCCCCAGGGCTTTCTCGGCCCGGGCTCTAAGCTCCAGGATCTTCAGCTGACCGACTTTATAAGACAGTGCCTGACCAGGAATTGCCATATAGCGCTCCACCTCGGCGATAATGTCGCTTTCTGCCAGCGGAGAGTTGTCTTTCATATACTGAATCGCCTGTTCGCGGCTCCAGCCCTTGGCATGCAGGCCGGTATCCACCACCAGACGCATCGCCCGCAGCATTTCATCCGAGAGCTTGCCGAAATACTGGTATGGGTCTTCAAACAGCCCCATCTCTATTCCAAGATATTCGGCATAGAGGGCCCAGCCCTCTTCAAAGGCAGTGTAACCGCTGAAACGCTGGAACTCAGGCACGCCCTGCAGCTCTTGCTTGATGGCTATTTGGAAGTGGTGACCCGGCGCCGCTTCATGCAATGAC
This sequence comes from Shewanella sp. VK101, assembly GCF_056497865.1. Lineage (NCBI taxonomy): Bacteria > Pseudomonadati > Pseudomonadota > Gammaproteobacteria > Alteromonadales > Shewanellaceae > Shewanella > Shewanella sp. VK101. The sequence continues at coordinate 1,834,148 of NZ_CM151402.1, read as the reverse complement.
AAAGTGGTCATGCCCCACTTGGGCTGAGCTTTCAGGTTATAGGTGTTGATGTAAAACACCCCTGGACGACTGCCATCGACGGCCGGTGCTTCATAAGAGGCTCCGGCGGCCGATTTTTCACGGAAGCTTTCAACCGGCTTAACTACATAGTCGGCCTTGGGCATCACATTGAAGTAGCCGGGCAGTACGGCATTGATCTTGTCCTTGAGCACCATATAGCCGTCAATTAAGCCCTGCTTGTCACTGAAGAAGTACTCTGGCTCGGATGACAGTGAAGCAAAGAAGGCCTTGAGATCACCTTCAAAACCCACTTGCTGGCGCACCTTGTCCATTTCATCGAGGATCCGCGCCACTTCCTTGAGGCCGATTTGATGAATATCATCCACCGCCATAGTGGTTGTGGTATGGGCATTGGCCAGATGTTGATACCAGACTTTACCGTTAGGCAGCGCCCACCAACCGTCAGTGGCCCGCGAGGCCGGCAGATAGGTTTGCTCAAAATATTGCTTGAGTGAGGCGATAGCCGGCAGCAACTCTTGGCTGATCATCTGTTGATATTCCTGCTCAATCAAGGCACGCTCGGCGGCATTGAAGCTCTCGGGCATCTTGGTCACCGGGGCGTAGAAGATACTGTCTTGAGGCTTATCCACCAACTGCGCCTGCAACTGAGGGATAAGCCGCTCGACCAATACCCGTGGCAGCACAACCTTGCTGGCAATGCCCTCATCCATACGCTGTTTCGCCAGCTCAGTCCATTTGACAAAACCTTTCACCCTCTGCTGCCAGTTGGCGTAATCCTGCGGGGTATTGAAAGGCTGGGCACTCTCACCGCTGCCAAGCTGCACCATGGTAATCACTGTGCTGTAGAACTGGCTTATTGGCATAAAACGGCTGGGGAAGGTTTCATCCACCAGCGCCATGTCCCTGTCATAGACAAACATGTCGTAACTGAGTTGCAACTGTTCGGGCAAGGCTTGTCTATCTATGGTCTTGGCCTGGGCGGCGTAGCGGCTATTGAGTTCATGGCGCTGTTTGAGGTAAGCCTCGGAGAGGTCACCACCGAAGGTATCGTTATAATCATTGACCCCAACAAAGGTAGCATAGATGGGCTCAAGCTTGAGGTAGTCCTTGAAGAACTGATCCACCATGGCGAGATAAGCCTGCTCTGCCGTTTGTGCCATTGCCGCAGCGGGCTGTTGCTCCGCCTGTGGCTGAGTCACTAAAGTGCTCTCCTCTTTGGAGCAAGCGCTCAACGCCAAAATAATAGAGCACAGCAAAAACCCTTTTTTCATTGTCGTTATTCTCCTGTCACAACTCAGTAGATGGATTGGTTAACTATACTTGTAGCAGTCACTAGCTCGGAGCCAACCCATGATTTATTCCTTCAGTAACTCGGGTTTCAGGGATCCGGAAACCGGGGTCTATAACCGGACCTATTTTATGGAAGTCTTTCACCGTGAATGGTATCGCCATCTGCGAGATCACCAGAGTCTGGCGCTATTGTATCTTTGCCCTCACATACATGAAACAGTTAACCAACCTCACCTGCTGGAATTCTTTGCCAAACAGGTGCAGGAAGCCTTGCTGCGCAATACCGATCTACTGGGGCGCATGAACCACCATCTGTTCGCCCTTGGTCTGTTCAACGTCGATAAAATGGGGACAGAGAAAGTGATTGAGCGGATTAATGAGAAGCTCGAGGCCTTCAGCGAAGAATACAGCAAGTTTCATCATCTTCGGCTGGATTATCGCCTGGCAGCCTGTATCTGCTTACCCAACAAAGAATTGAAACCCGAAACCCTGTTTATTGACGTCGAAACTTTGAGCCATCAGTTGGAAGAGCAGGACAGCGCCCGTTCAAGGGTCAAGGAAGTTCATTGACACTCAGACAATAAAAAAGCCCCTTGCGGGGCTTTTCACTGACATCACATTAGAGCGAAACGTTGTGGATCCGCGCTTTCTCTTTTATGTATGACAGGTAGCTGGTGGCGCTACGTGCAGTCTTGGAATCCTTGGAGGCCAATTCGGCACGGCGGTAAGCCGACTTATAGTCTTTCAGGTTCAAGTAGGCCAGTGCCAGCTCAAACTGAGCTTCGCCTGGGTTTTGCAGTCCGGCATCCAGTGCTTGCTTGAATACCGGAATCGCTTCCTTGAACTGCTGATCCAAGGCCAGCAGACGGCCTTGTTTCAGGTACAGCTTGCCATCGTTACCGGCAGCAGCTGCTTGACCATAATAGGCCGCGGCCTTCTTCAGCTCCTTGGCGTTGTGGAAGAAACCGGCCAACATAGACAGGTTTTTCTCATTCTTTTCGATAAGCCCTTGTTTCATATGCTTCTCGAAAATCACAGCGCCGCGATAAGCCGAACCTTTGGACGCCAACAGTTGCGACAAACGAGTGATGTTATCAGCGGTTTCCAGGAAACCGTTCTGATAGGCCAGATCGTAAGTCACTGTTGCCTTGTCGAAGTCCTCGGTCAGCAGATAGAGCTGAGCCAACTGAACCCAAAGACGCTTATCGTCCTGAAACAGGGGTACCATAGTTTCCAGAACACCAACCGCTTTCTTGTACTGCTTGAGGTTGAAGTAAGCCTGGAACTTAAGCTGGTAAAGGTTCTTGTCAGGCTTTTCCGCCAGTGACAAACCTTTGTCCGCTGTTTTCAGCACGTTTGGATAGTCTTTCAATTCTGTATAGGCAATACCGATACGACGGTAGACCACAGGATCTTGCTTACAGGAGAAGTCCATCCACTTGTTATAGTAAGTGATAGCTTCTTTAAACTTCTTCTCCTGCAGCAGCAGATCCGCATACAACTTCAGCGTTGCACTGTGGTCGGTTCCGCCGAGGATATCGGCTTCTACTGCCTGCTTCAGGTACTTAATGGAGGTGCCCATCTGACCTTTTTCAGCGTAGAAGTTACCCAACATACGGGCGATATAGGCCTTGTCGAAGTCGTTACGGGCATTGGCTTCCAGCAATACGGCGATTGCTTCGTCCAGATTACCGTCCTGATAGGCTTCAAAGGATCTCTGCACCTTTTTGGCAGCAGTTTGACCCACAGCCTTGGCCTGACGCTGGTCGATAGGACACTTCTCAGCGGCCTGGGCGATTGGAGCCATCAGCACTGCACTGCCTGTCAAAGTCAACAGCATGGCTGCAGCAAGCTTATTCACTTTTTGCATCTTATCTGTCTCCTTGGTTCAGGGTGAAGTCCAGCTGAACTGTCATACCGGGTTGCTTCATCGGCTTACCGTCAACAATCTTCGGCTTGTACTTCCACTTCTTCAGTGCACGAACCGCTTCACGATCAAAGATCCTTCTCGGTTCAGCCTGGATAACTTCAACATCATCAACACCACCGAGTTCGTTGATGGTAAAGCGAAGTTGTACCCAACCTTCTTTACCGTCACGCGCCGCAGCAATGGGATACTGAGGTTCAATCCGCACGATAGGTGTTGCATCACCGTCACGGGTCATCATGTTGCCCAGCTTAAAGCCTGTGCTTGGACCGCCTGCTTCTACTCCACCCATATTGAATGACATATTGGTATCAATATCAGAAGAGCTATCCGGTGGCGTTTCCGCTGGCTTCGGTGGCTGCTCTGGTGGTGGGGGGGGCTTAGGTGTCACCCTTGGTTTCTTCTGTGCCTTCGAATCCTGCTTGTCCATTGTGATCTCGATAACTGGCGTTTCGGCTGAGGTGTCGCCGCGTTGTGCGCCACCTCCGACCAGGAATGCCATAAACCAGAACAGACCAAAAGTCACAGCAGCACCAATAATGATAGATACTAGTGCTCTTAACATATCAGTCGTTCCCCGCAGATACCGAGACCTTATCAATACCAGCTGCCTTCACCTGATCCAGTACCTTAACAACCAAGCCGTGTTGGGCTTCTTTGTCTGCCTGGATCAGAACGGCGGCTTCTGGCGCCTCTGCCAACATACGTTCTACGTTAGCAGTTACTCGTTCAATATCAACCTGACGGTTTTCCATCATAATCACGCCGGTTTTACTGACGCCGATAAAGATGTTCGCCGAAGGTTTTGAAGTCGCTGTGGATGCCTTGGGTTTGTTGTAGTCCAAACCGGATGGCTTCACAAACGAGGTGGTCACAATGAAGAAGATCAGCATAATGAACACGATGTCGAGCATCGGGGTCATATCGATCTGTGCTTCCTCTTCTACACTGGAATGCTTCTTACGTGCCATGTTCAATCTCTCTCTAGTGGTGTGGCAGGCTGTCTTTCAGCTTTTCCAAGCTGATTTTCATCTTGGCGTCCAAACGAGTGCTAAAGAACACCCCGGACAATGCCGCGACCATACCAGCCATAGTTGGCATAGTGGCCATAGAAATACCAGCTGCCATCAGACGAGCATTACTCGTCCCCTGAACTGCCATAACATCGAACACTGAAATCATACCTGTCACTGTACCCAGCAGACCTATCATAGGGCAGATGGCTACCAGTGTTTTGATGATCAGCATACGTGCATTCATATCTTGCTTCGCTTGGGATACCCAAGCTTCACGGATACGGTGTGCATACCAGGAAGTGGTTTCCTCCCTGGCATTCCATGCGGTAATGATCTCTTTATGATTCTTTGGTGATACCCAGTTCAGATACCAGAATCTTTCAAGCATCAATACCCACATGAGAAACAGCACCGCCGCAACAAGCCAGAGGACGTCGCCTCCGGAGGCCATGAAGCCCCTGACGGAATCCCAAATGTCCATCAGGTATAGCATCATTAGTCAGCCCTCTTCTCTGCGTGTTCAGCAATAATACCGGCACTTTGCTCTTCAAGGATTTGAACAATAGACTTACTGCGAGCCACAACGATGGCATGACACAACATCAGTGGCAGAGCCGCAATCAGACCCTGTACTGTAGTTACCAGTGCCATAGAGATACCACCGGCCATCAGTTTTGGATCGCCAGTACCGAACAGCTGGATGCTCTGGAAGGTTGCAATCATACCGGTTACGGTACCCAGCAGACCCATCATAGGAGCAATAGCCGCCAATACTTTGATGATGGAGATACGTGTTTCAAGCGCTGGTGTTTCTTTCAGGATGGCTTCATCCAGTTTCAACTCCAGAGTCTCAACGTCAACATCTTTGTTCTCTTGGTACACTTTCAGTACACGGCCCAAGGCGTTGTTACCTGGGTTGGCAACATTCTTGGCCTGAGACTTAACACGGGCACCGATAACAGTCAGAGTAACCAGACGCTCCAGAGAGATCAGCAGACCCAGAGCCAGTAAGGCGATGATGATGTAACCAATGGTACCACCGGCCTCGATACGGTCTTGGAAGCTGGCCTTCTGAGTGAAGATGTTCAGCAGAGTACCGCGGGCAGGGTCAACATACAGCTTGGCTGTACCTGAAGTGGTTTTTTCGAAGTCGGCGATAGGCTTAACCTGATAACCTTCAGGCTGCTGTGACAGCTCCTGGATCAGACCCAGCTCATGGTTCAGAACCACGTACTTGTTGTCAGCCAACAGGTTAAAGGCACCGATACGGTAGATGGTGGTGTTTTTCACGTTACCATCAATGTCGGTTACAGAACCTTCGAACTTAACCACTTTGCCGGACTCGGCCATTTCGAACAGTTGCTCTTCCCAGAAGCGCTCCAGTTCTTCAATCTTAGGCAGTTGCTTACGGGCACCCAGGTCCTGAACGAACTTGTCACGTCCTGGATACTGAGCACTGACGTTGGAGTTGATCAGCTTGCCGGCGAAATCGCCTGCTTCACCTTTAACCACACCAAACATTTCACCCAGGTCACCCTGAGCGGTTTTCAGATCTTCTTCGAGCTGAGCTATCTTACGCTCGTTATCGAGGAAGGCCTGGTTCAGGTCTTTACCACGCTGAGTTTCAGCAGCCAGCGCATCTTTTTCACGCTTCAGCAGCGCAGCCTTGTCGCCACGCTCGGCTTGGAACTCTTTCTCACGCTTGGCGTTGATTTTACCTTGAGCGGCACGCTCAACTTTAACTTGCTGCAGCAGTTGGTCAATCGTCTTAGGCGCCTCGGCGGCACTGGCCATACCGGCAGACAGTGAAAAACTGGCAGCAACGACGGCGGTAGTGATTAGCTTTTTCATTATTGTGCAGCCTCCGCAGCTGGAATTGGTAGTGCGAACAGATCCAGAGCCCCTTGTTTACGGGCGATACGAATACCCTTGGTGATGTCACGCAGGTAGCTGTCATCCAGCTTATCCCAGCCCTTGGTTTCAGGGTTGTACATCCAGGCAGTCTTCTGGTCCAGGCTCTGAGCGTACAGAGCTACGCGGCCCAAGCGGAAGAAATCAACCAGCACTTCTTTACCATCAAGATTCAGCTTACCGGTTTCAACGTCAACAAAGCTGCCGTATTCACGCTCGATGCTGTAAGCATCCAGGATCAGACGGAACTTTTCAGCCAGAGTCACTTCGGCAGTGTTAAGCAGGTCTTTGAGGTTTTTAACGCGCTGTGCACGGTCTTCAGATTTGAATGGCAGATCCAGAGCCACGAATTGCTCCAGTGCATCAACCATTTTAAACATCAAAGGAACAACACCCTGACGCAGTTTGTCTACACCATTGATATCGTCCTGAATGGATTTCATTGTGGCTTCCTGATCAGCGACCAGTCCAGCCAGATAATCATTGTAGGCTTTGAGAGATTCACGCTCGTCAGCAACGGCGGAATATTCGAAAAGCATATCTTGAGCCTGGTCAAAATACTTATCGATCTTCTTCTGTGACGCAACGGCGTCTGACTGCAGACGACCCGCGGCTTGTTGCGCGTCGGTAAGAGGATCTGCAACGACTAAGTTGCTGCTGGCGAGTGCCAGCGCGCCAACAAGCGCAGAAGCGATTTTTGTTCTATTGCTTACCTTGGACATAGTTCCCAACCAATTTGAAGTGATTAAAAAGGTTTAACTTTTCAGCAACAGTGCCCCGAATATCCCTATTTCAACGGCAGGTGGTGCTATCAAGTATGTCTTTCTCTTGTGATTGTTAGTTTTTTATCTTCCCTTTCCTATGCCCCTGAAGGCATAGACCCGCTGGCATCATTTCACAAAATGTTGACCTGTGTCAACATTTGAAATGAGACGAAAACGCTGGAAACTAAGGCTAACTGTGTGATTAATCATCAATGGCTTTTTTTTACATTTAGTGATCAATTGTCAGCCATCTTCTTGAACGGTGAATAACGGTAAAAACAGCACTAGCTAATATTTAACCTTATGATTTATATATAATTAAAAAGCATAAGTCGGTGCGTTATGTTTTATCAATCTTGAAAGAATTCAATTCCGTCGAGCGATGGCAATACACTTTTTCCAAGTGATTACTGTCCTTGGGAAAGCGGTTTAACCACAAAGCCGTCTCCCCTGCTCTCTTGCCATGAAATCAATTGGCAGCCCGGGTCGACTTCAGTTGTTACGCAATAGTGTTTTGTCAATTTGCGACTATGTCTTACTTATATAGAGAGTTTAAAAAGTAAAAACCCCGGAAGGTATCCCGGGGTTTCATTCAATGAAGCTGACTTAATTCATCCAAAGATGAAATCTGCCATTAGAACTTCATGCTGGCACGAACGAAGAAGTAGCGGCCCAACATATCATAGGTATAAGGGTCGGTATTCGAGTCGTTGTTACCTGTGTAGTATGGAGGCTCTTTGTCGAACAGGTTGTTGACACCACCGGATACGCGGATGCGGTCGGTGATATCGTAAGAACCCGACAGGTCATGGTAAACCACGCTGTCAACTGAAGGCGCGTAGCAGCTGCCATCGTCGTTCTTACAAGCAAATGAATCCATACCGTCTATATAGCGGGCTTCATAAGTGACAGTCCAGTCATCACCGGCTGCAGTGATATTCAGGTTGCTCTTAAATTTGGCATAAGCACCCACACCACCTGTGATGTAACCACGATAGTCAACCGCATTACCATCCGGGTCAAACTCTTCATACTCGCTCAGGATAGAGCTGTCCCAGCCGGCTTTCCAGTCCAGACCGAAGGCATTGAATACGTAGGCAACGTTGATATCGTAACCAGAGGTATTGGTAGCACCTATGTTCTGCAGACCGTTGTCGAACTTGATACGACCACTATTGTCGATTTCGATGTTGGAAGACTGACACAGCGCAGTGCCTGTGTTGATCTTGTTGCCACCGGCATCCAGACACTGGTTGGCAACATAGTTGTTGTCAACTGAAGTAATAGTGTTGGAGATCTCGATGTCATAGTAATCGACGGTCAGAGACAGACCTTCTACAAAGCTTGGTGAATACACCAGACCCAGAGTAGTGATATCAGCTTCTTCAGGGGTCAGCATTTCGTTACCACCAACAGTCACTTCAGCCTGGTCCTGATCGGTGGCAGGGTGAACTATCTGTTCGAACGATGGTGACTTACCACCGTACAGTTCATATACAGTTGGTGCACGGAAGGCTGTAGACATACCACCGCGGATCATCAGGTCATCATATACACGCCAAGTCAGACCCAGTTTCCAGGTAGTATCATCACCGAAAGTGCTGTAGTCGAAGTAACGCATAGCGGCACTCAGATCCACTTGTTGTGCCAAAGGCAGCTCGCTCAGCAGTGGGATTGCCAATTCGGCGTAGAATTCGTTAACGCTGAAATCACCGGCAGTTGGCTCAACACGAGGATCGTTTGCCAGCCCCTGAGAAGTCAGGGAATCCGGAGTATAATGAGCCGCTTCTTTACGGTGCTCATAACCCGCTGCAAAGCCCATCATACCGGCAGGCATTTCAAACAGATCGCCGGACAGAGTTGCTGCAATCACATCCAACTCACTGCCACCGCTGTTCACTTCAGTATAGATGTATGGCTTGATGCTCTCACCTTCCCATGAAGATTGCAGGAAAGGATCGAAAGTGCCTTCGAGTACCGCAGCGTTGATAGAACCTAAGTTGTGCAGGTTAGCCAGAGTATCGGTTGAGTCGTTCTTACCTTTGTTATAAGAAGCATCCCAGGTCCAGCCGTTTTCAAACTCACCTTCCAGGCCAACAACGATACGTATGGTGTCTACTACCTGGTCAAAGTCACGGGTACCGGACTCAACCATACGACGACCATAAGCCAGTTCTTCACCTGGCTGAACCCAAGGCAGCAGGTCATCAGTCATCCAGCCGCCGGCTGATTTTGGATTGTAAACCCAGGCATCACCGTTCCAGATTGGCTGAGGCGCCATCTGCTGATTGGACCAACGCTTGGAGTACATGGCTTCGGTGAAGAAGCGAATAGATTCGGTCAGTTCATAAGTACCGGCCATGGACAGGTTCAAACGCTCCATTGGCGTCGACAGATAGCTGTCCTTGGCGTAGTTGTATCTGTCAGCATCACCGAACTCGTGGTAGGTACCACCCAGGCCACTCAGATCGGCCTCAGACATGCCATCAAAGTACTGGAACTTTGGCTTGCCTTCACCGTTATCAACATATTCACCATAGTAGCCCTTGTCACCTATGGCATAAGCACCATCTGGACCTGAGCCAACAATACCAAAGTTGTTGTCACCCCAGACATGGCCGCCTTGAGAGTAGCTACTACCGCCACAGTACAGGCTACGGTCCCCTTTTGGACCTGTCTCAGCAATTGGACAGTTGGAGAAATCGCGATCTGCCTGGCTGGCATCACCGCGCTTGGTGTACTGAGCATTTACTACGATATTACCTTTCTCGAAGGTGTTACCCAGAGTCATGTCGATGCTGGACTCGTCGGCATCGCCTTCTCCGGAAATACCGGTCTGAACGTTGATTTCAAAACCGTCGAAATCTCTTTTCAGAATGATGTTAACCACACCGGCAATCGCATCAGTACCATAAATGGCAGAAGCACCATCTTTAAGTACTTCGACACGCTGGATCATGGAAACTGGGATAGTGTTAAGGTCAACAGAAGAAGCTGCACCGGTACCGGATGCAATCATACGACGACCATTCACCAGAACCAGAGTACGGTTGTCACCCAAACCACGCAGGTTGATACGAGAGTTACCGCCTGAACCGTTGTTGATACCGGCGTTGGTCATGGCGCCACCGGCAGAGGTCATTTTCTGCAGAACGTCATCAATGTTAACGGCACCTGACGCTATGATAGATGAAGCATCGATCACGCTAACAGGGCTTGCTGTTTCCATATCGGTGCGCTTGATGCGAGAGCCTGTAACCTGAATACGCTCTACATTGTCAGCACCTTCTTCGGCCGCCAAAACGGTTGGAGCGCTAAAAGCAGTCGCTGCAACACCACCAACCAATGCCAGACGCACTGCGTTGGTTAACGAATTATTCTTATACATACTTATCTCCCTTTCGACATCTTGTGTCTTGGTAACGGATCCGAATGCTTTGCCCGGATCCTTTAGTTGTTTGCAGGTAGACATAAGTTAACCAGCAACAATTTCACGCAAATAAAATCACATAACAAACATTTTATCAACATTTGAAACGTTAATATTGCATATAAAATTAACAACAAAAGAGAGAAGGTATTATTTCACTGAGCTTGAATATAACGGCTATCACAGCGGTATTAGGTATTTGGGGTAGTGTTATAACTTGTAACAGCCTGAAGTAAGGGGAGTTTATCGCGATGCCTTTTCCCACCAGAAAAGTAACACATGTGTTACATACCTCTTTCAGGAAAGGAGTGTGAACACTTGTGTTTTTCCAATAAAAAAGCGCCTTTTGGCGCTTTTTTGAACAGCTCAATCTGTAATCAGAGGGTATAGCGAATACCTATTGCAATGCCATCATCTTCAGACAATTCCATAGCAGCCTCTTCGGCGCCCTTGAAATCAGAGAAGTCTTTACGGCCTTCAACATACAATACGGTATTGGCATCCCATATATAGTGAACACCCATAACCACAAACTGACGCTTGAACACATCACCACCGTAAGCCTGCTCGTAAGCATCGCCGGCGTTCAGTAAGTTGTATGAGACAAAGGTACGAATATCATTGTCAAAGCGGTACGAAACCAGAGTTTCAACACCATAAGATTCAGGGATCAAACGCCCCAGATTATCTGTATCGTGGAACTCGTTCTTGTTGACGTTGGCAGCGGCATACAAACCTTGATTATCCCAACCACCCCAAGTAATACCTGCACCATAGATATAGTCAGACTCGGAGAAAGTACTGCCATCTGCGCGGATCGCTTCAAACTCACCATAGTTATAGCCAGCCATCAGGCTGAGATCTTTGCTGACCGCATAGGTCAAGGCAATGCCATAGGTGTTGTTGAATTCCACCTTGGTGGCGGTTCCGGCGGTCGCAGCTGTGCCGGTAACAGGCGCATGATCCCTTGGCGGGAACGGGTTGGTACCTGAACTTTCATCCATCAGGAAGTCATCGTGCTTCAACTGAGTCTGGATGGCAAAACTGAAATCGCCAAAGCTGTTGCGATACTGAACCGTCTTATCACCACGACCGGTACCATTGATGGCGCCATCATCCTTGTTATAGGTATAGACACCGGCAGCGTTACCATCCCACACAAAGCCATAGTTGGTGTTGTACACCACGTCATACCAGGCGCCCCACTGTTTACCTATGGTCAGGGTGCCGTACTTGTCGTGAGAAAGTCCCGCATAACCAAGACGATTGTAGAAGAAATCATCCTGGACTGATTCAAACTTGCTGCTATAGACAATATCGCTGTTACCGAATGGGTTGACACCCCATTCAAGCATCACAAACGCATTCCAGCCGTGGGTCAGCTCACGTTCAAAGCCAAAATTGATCCTGGAAGCACCATTGACGACTTCCGTTTCACCCTGAGTATTGATTACTCGGGCATCAACGAAACCGCCGATAGAGACTGCATTTTTTTGATCTTTGTAGATTTCAATAGCTTGAACCGATGGAACGGCCAAGAGTCCTGCCAGGACGGATGCGATGAGAGTCTTGTTCATTTGCTGTTAACCTTAAGTGTTTTCAGTCTGCCTACCCCATTCCGTTGTTTTATTTCCTTCCAAGGGTGGCGAAGATTAGCAAAAGGTCAGTAAAGCGGCAAAGACAAAAATCACATTTTTTATTAGTTTTACCTTAAAAAAAACCACAAGAACCGATAAAACCCAGCAATAAAACCATTTATTAACTTTATTAACCTTTTAAAACAAATTAAGCGTCAGATTAAACTCATTTGTCCCGTGCTGATTGATGTGAAATTTTCTTTCATTATGGAAAGTATTGGATCGGCTATCGGCTTGATCTGTCTTTCGATGTAGTAGTCATAATCAATGGCAGAACGCCTGAGGGAAACAGCTTCGGGGCCATTGATTGTTACCAGGTAATCAATCCGGGTGCCCAAACGGCCATAACGAGGGTCGCCGGTCTGCCCCAACAGTTGTCTGGCGGCCTTGACATGGGGTGATGCTTTGGCCTGATAGGCATCCAACTTACGCCTTAGCCGCTTGGAGAAAACAAGCTCGCTATCATAGTCGCCGCGTTTGAGCGCTTCTATTTCTGTGGCCAAAAAGCCCACTACATCCAAGCCATTGAACATACGCCGGTACAGCTCGTACTGCACTCGTCTGGCCAGAGGGCTCCAATCGCTGCGAACCTGCTCCATGCCTTTGAAGATGATATCCAACTGACCTTGGCTATTGCGGCTGGCACCGACATAGCGCTTTTTGGAGCCTTCTTCCGAATCTCTGAGGGTGGGCATCAGAAACTGTTCATAATGGCGCTCAAACTCGAGTTCCAGATGACTCTGCAACTGAAAATGCTCCGTCAAATGCTGTTGCCACTTGGCGGTTATCCTGGCAGCCAACTCCCTGCCGAAGGCTTGCGGATCTGTGATGTCATGCTGCTGTCCCAGCCAAACAAATGTCGAATCAGTGTCGCCATAGATGACACTCATGCCTTCATCCTCAATCCAACGTTTGGTCTGCTGCATGATTTCATGGCCGCGCATGGTAATTGAGCTTGCCAATCGGGCATCGTGGAACACACAGCCCCGAGAGCCCAGTACCCCATAAAGCGAATTCATGATGATCTTGATTGCCTGAGACAGGGGGGCATTGGCTTGGGCCTTGGCGCTTTCCCGCTCTTGGGCCAACTTGGCGATAAGCGTTGGCAAGATAGGTTGTTTGCGACTGAATCTGGCACCGAGAAAGCCGGGAACCGTCTCAACTTCGGGTTCACCCATGCCCTGCACCAGTCCCATGGGGTCGATTAAAAAAGTACGGATAATCGAAGGGTATAGACTCTTGAAGTCCAGCACCAGAATGTCCCGGTAAAGGCCCGGAATGGAGTCCATCACATAGCCGCCGGGACTCTCCAGACCATCACTGGCCGGTGCTGCCGGCGCCACAAATCCGGCCCGGTGCAAGTGTGGCAGGTAGAGATGATTGAACGCCGCCACCGAAGCCCCTACCCGGCCAAACTCCAACCCGGTCAGCTGCGCCCGGGCCAAAGCAAAATTCAATAGATCGGTTTTATCGAAAATATCCAGCACCAGACGACAATCGGTCAGATTGTAGTGGGCCAATGCCAATTTATCCTCTTGAAAGAGGTGGCTTATCTCCTGACCGCGATCTTCAACTTTATCTATCGCCTTGCCCTCACTCAAGAGTGCGCGGGAGACGAACTCGAGCGAATAGCGCTCAAACTGATAGAAGGCGGCCTTGAGCCAGTCTATACCGTCCAGCACCACTCTCCCGGGTAAGGAGAGGGTTTCCGGTCGATACTTGCCTTCCACCAACCAGGACATGGGCACGCCTCCGCGCCCAAGCCGTGCTTCAATACCATGATGGGCATATCGTCGGCTCAGCAGTGCCAGGTCAAAATTGACAACCGACCAACCTATGATGATGTCCGGATCCCAGAGACTGAACCAGTCAACCAAAGCCTGCAACAGGGCTGCTTCATCCCTGACCCAGTGGATATAGACAGGCCCGTCCTGGGCTTGGCCTATCATGTACACGCGCTGAAACAGCTCTCCATCGCGGTCACGACCGTAGAGTCCGGCGGAATAGAGTTCACCCTGCATGCTGCATTCAAGATCGAGGGAAATAACAGCCAGACCTATATTGTTCAGCGAGGCTTTCCTGGCGCGACTGGCAACAAACCGCTTCAGCGCACCGCTTTCTTCGCTGAAATAACCGTAAAACTCGGCATCGAGCGCAATAAAGCGCTCAATCAAGAAACGCTGCTGGGGTTTAAGATCGGCTTCATACAAAAGCATCCCCTGATCCTGGGCCTGCTTTTGCAGCAACCGCATCTGTTGCCGACTGCGACTGTAAAGCGCTGCAACCTTCTCTTTGGCGAAGTTTCTCAGCGCCAGCGGCTGGGCCCTCACCTGGCTTAAACCCTGGCATAAAACCGCCGCATCCTGCTCTTTGGCAAAGCAAACCTGTTCCTGCCCCGGCACCTCAACCAACACAGGCCCCTGCTCAGTGGCCAGATAGTACTGCAGGCATAACCCCTCGTCTCTCTGAGCCAGATGACGGGTAAGAATAAGGCCCTTAAGGGTTTGCGGCGTGTTTTGGGGCATGAGTCGGGACAATCGCGTTTTAGAGGTTTATTAGCATAAGAAATTACTGGTAATATATACAGGATAATTTTCCAGAACCGAGTCTCATGCTAGCAGCCCATGTAAAGACCCAGATCCGTGAGATCTACAAGGACATTGCCTCTGCACTGCCCAACTTCCGTTCCCGCCGGGAACAGAATTATATGGTGGCGGAGATCTCCAAGACACTTGCCGGTGAATACGACAAGCAGCGGCGCATCATGGTGATTGAAGCGGGAACAGGTATAGGTAAATCCCTGGCCTATATTCTGGGAACCATTCCCCTGGCGCTGGCCAACAAGAAAAAAGTCTGTATTGCCACCGCGACAGTGGCGCTGCAGGAACAGTTGCTGCATAAAGATCTGCCGTTTTTTCTGCAACACTCCAAACTCAACTTCCGTTTCGGTCTGGTCAAAGGGCGTCAGCGTTACGTGTGTCTGGCCAAGCTTGAGATGTTGGTCGGTGATGGCAACGGCAGCCAGATGGCCATGTGGCAGACCAAGCCGGATACCTCACAGGTTGAGCAGTTGCAGGCGCTGCTCAAAGACTATCAGGATGGCCGCTGGAATGGTGAGCTCGATACCCTCAAGACGCCGCTGCCGGACCACCTGTGGCAACAGATAGCCTGTGACAAACACAGCTGTCATCGCCAACTTGCCAGTCACAGCCACTGCCCCTTCCACAAGGCCCGCGAAGATATTGACACCTGGGATGTGCTTATTGCCAACCATAGTTTGTTACTGGCCGACCTTGAACTGGGTGGCGGTGTGATTCTGCCGGATCCGGAAGAAGTCTATTACGTTATCGACGAAGCCCATCACCTGCCGAATGTGGCCAGGGATTTCTCCAGCGCCCAGGCCACGCTCAGGGGCGCCTGTGATTGGCTTGAGAAAGTCAGCAAGACCACGGCCAAACTGCAAAACCAAATAAAGAGCAACAATATCATCGCCCCGGCGCAGGCGATGCTGGATCGCATCGAAGAATTAACCGGTCTGCTGAATCAGGTTGCCCACTACTGTGATACCCAACCCAAACTCTTTGCCAACCCGGAAAACCGCCTGCGGTTCGAACATGGCAAGCTGCCGGACGCCCTGTTGATTCAGGCGGAAAACCTGGCCACGGCCTCCAACGATGCCCTCAAGCAATTCAACAAGATGCAGGCTATCCTCAGCGAAAGCGTCAAGGATGGTGAATTGCCAAGGCATCAGGCGGAAGCCCTCTTGAGTGAAACCGGCTTTATGATGCAGCGCCTGGAAAACCTGCAAAAGCTCTGGAAAATGATGGCCAAGGAGGACAGTCCCAAAGGTGCCCCCACCGCCCGCTGGATTGAAGCCCTCAGCGGCAAGCAGCAGGACTACCTTTTCAGTGCATCGCCAATCGAAGTCGGCTATATGCTGGAACATATGTTGTGGGAAAAAGCCGCTGGCGTCGTGCTATGTAGCGCCACCCTCAGAGCGCTGAACCGCTTTGAGCATTTTGCCTATCAGGTTGGCCTGTCACTCAATGATGGCAGTCGCTACCTGGCGCTGCAATCTCCTTTCGATTTTGAAAACAACGCCACTCTCTACCTGCCGAAAATGCGCACCGAGCCAACCGAAGACGCCTACACAGAAGAACTCGCCAGCCAGATAAAGCAGTTGGTGGAGGGGGAAATGGCCACTCTGGTGCTGTTTGCCTCCTACTGGCAGATGGAAAAGGTGGCCGATCTACTGCGCAACAAGCTGGTATCCGAACCGCTGATCCAGGGCAGTGCCCCACGCCAGCACTTGCTCGAGCAGCATAAACAGAAATGTGACAAAGGCGAGCCCAGCATTATCTTTGGTACCGGCAGTTTTTCCGAGGGTCTCGACCTTCCCGGCGACTACCTGACCAACTTAATAGTGACCAAGCTGCCGTTTGCCGTGCCCACCTCGCCGGTAGAGCAGGCCCATGCAGAATATGTCAAAATGAAAGGCGGTAACCCGTTTTTACAATTGACTATTCCGGATGCGTCACGGAAACTCATCCAGAGTTGCGGCCGCCTGTTGCGAAAAGAGCAGGACTATGGCCGAATAACCATATTGGACAGGCGTTTGGTAACCAAAAGATACGGGTCGTCGCTGCTCGATGCCCTGCCGCCTTACCGCCGCGTTATCGAATGATGCGCTCAATCAGGATGTAAAGTGGATATTCTGCTCGAACCCAGCAGCTGGGCCATATTGGCCGCAGTCGGCCTGCTGGCCGGATTTATTGATGCCGTAGTCGGTGGCGGCGGCCTGCTGTCCATTCCCGCCTTGCTGACCGTGGGCATGCCGCCTCATCTGGCACTGGGGACCAATAAACTGGCGGCCTGCTTCGGCTCTTCCATGGCGGCATTTACCTACTACCGCAAGCAGTTGCTGACGCCAAAGTTCTGGCTGTTCGCCTTTATTGCCACCGCCGTAGGCGCCGTTATCGGCAGTATTGCCGTTTATCTCATCGATACCCGTTGGCTGGAAAAAATTCTGCCATTGCTTATTATCGCCATCGCGCTCTATTCGCTGTTTTCACCCGGAGCCATGGGCTGCAGCCAGTGTAAACCCGTCACCGAAACGCCGGCGAAATGTAAACAGATACTTCAGGGGCTGGGGCTTGGCGCCTATGACGGCTTTGCCGGCCCAGGCATTGGCGCCTTTTGGGCAGTCAGCTCGACCGCCCTTTACCGCCTGCCCTTCCTGCACAGCAGCGCCTTGGCCAGAGCGATGACTTTTGTCAGCAACATCACGGCATTGATGATTTTCCTGCTGCTAGGTAAGGTGCACCTTTTGGTAGGTGTGGTGATGGGCTTGTGTATGATGCTGGGTTCTTATATCGGCGCCCACTCGGCTATCCGCTTTGGAATGCCGTTTATCAGGCCACTCTTTATTGCTATTGTGGTGCTTATCGCCGCCAATCTAGCCTGGAGTGCCTGGTTTTGAACACCAACCAACTGGTACAACGCCTGCGGGAACAACTCAGGCAGTTGGAGCAGGAAGTGCTGCAACATGATGCCTCTTTGCCACCGGCGCAGCGCAAACTGCTGCAGGATACAGAACGCTTCAACAGCGAACTGTTTATTCAGCATGGTGCCCAACTCTATCCCTGCGTGGAACAGCTGCACAAGAGCATAGACCAGCTGGAAAAACAGTTACGCCATCAGTTGGCCCAACACACTATCGCCTTAAGCTGCGAACGTATTCAGGACAGGTTTGTCGCCCTGAAACGGGCCTTGGGAACCACAGGTCTCAACGCCAGGATCCAGAAGCTGCAGCAGGCCAGTAAACGGCAAAGCTACCAACAACGTCAGGGCCGCCGGCATCAGGAAAGTGGTTTTGGCTGGATAGCCGCAGGTGTTATGCAAAACAGCCATCAATTGTACGAAGAGCTGAACAAACATCTGAACTGGGCCAAAAAAATAGAACAAAAGATTGAACAATTGCAATCAAAGCTTGAAAACTGTCATAGTACTGACAAAATCCCCGTCCAGAATGACATCCTTTTGATGCATCGCCGCCTCGGTAAGTGCAGGCAGGCGATCAGCTATATTGAAGATCGCATTCAGGCATTTGAACGTCCGCATCAGAGTTACAATCGTTAAGGAGCAACAATGAAACTACGCTTGACCGCCTCGGCCCTACTGGCCCTGCTCAGCACTTCCTCGGTATTTGCGGCCAATCTGACCATCCCTATGTCTTTTGAGTATCTGGCACTGGATGGCAAGGAAATTGAAACCAGCAACTTCAACCACAAATCTGAGCTGGCACTGTCCGAAGGTGTCCACAAGATTGCCATTCGTTATCATGACATGATCGATGACGAGTTTTCCGACAGTCAGAGCTTCGTTAAGTCTTCTCCTTTCATTCTGACCCTGAAAGCCGAAGGCGACAACGAGTACATCCTCAAGCCTGCCGATGGTGACTACGTCAAGAAGCCCAAAGAGTTTGCCAAAACCCCTCAGGTCGTCATTACCCGCGCCGATAAGGGCCAGGTCAACTACCAGGTGGAACTGACTCAGCTGAAAGAAACCTCGTTCCTGTCACAACTGTTCAGCGGCAACAATGGCCCTGATGTTGAAACCGCTGCCGCAGCCGTAACCGCAGGCAACATGGCAGCCAGTCAACCGGTAGCACCTGTATCCAAACCATCACCCGTCAGCGCCATGACAATGCCAAGCAATGCTCCTCAAGCTGCCGGCCAAAATGGTGACAGTGCCGCCCACGCTCAGCAAATGCTGCAGTACTGGTGGTTACAGGCCGATGAAGCGACTCGCAAAGAGTTCATGAGCTGGGCCATCAAACAGCTCTGATAGATGATCCCTTTGGTATATCACGCCAGCTATTCCAGGCTGGCGTTACCATCCCGGCACAGATTTCCCATCAGCAAATATCAACGCCTGTTTGAGTACCTGTGCCAAACTCCATTTTCCGGGCAATTCAGCCTCTGTTCTCCAAAGCCTGCAAACCAAACTGCCCTAGCTTCTGTGCATTGCCCTCAATATGTTGCCGGGTTTATTCACAATCGACTGGATCCCAAGGCGATGCGCCGCATAGGTTTTCCCTGGAGCGAACATCTACTGACGCGGACACTGCACTCAGTCGCCGGTACCGAGCTTGCGGCGCGAAAAGCGTTCGAGCACGGCATAGCGCTGCATATCAGCGGCGGTTACCATCACGCTCACCAGGACTTTGGCAGCGGTTACTGTATTTTCAACGATCTGGTCTATAGTGCCAGACGCATGATAAACCAAGGACTGGCGGACAAGGTTCTGATTGTCGACTGCGATGTCCATCAAGGCGATGGTACAGCCACCATGACAGTCGGCGATGCGAATATCATCAGTTGCTCAATACACTGCCGGCAAAACTTCCCCGCCCGTAAAGCAGACTCTCACTATGATATCGAGCTTGAAAAAGGCGCTGGTGATGACGAGTACCTCTCAACGCTGGAGCAGATACTGCCTTTGCTGATCTTGACTCATAGACCGGATCTCATTCTTTATGACGCCGGAGTCGATGTGCATGCTGAAGATGAACTCGGCTTGCTGCAGCTCAGCCTTGAGGGCATATTCCGGCGGGATATGAGCGTATTGCGTCATGCCAGAGACGCTGCAATACCAATAGCCTGTGTCACGGGAGGCGGATACTGCAAAGACCCTCTACAATTAACACTCAGACACAGTCAGTTATTTCATGCCGCTGCTATGCTATATCGCTAAAGGCTACAAACCAAATGCTATAAACCAAGCGTAATGCAGCAAAACTTTGGGGAGCGTCACCTATGCAGTTAGAGATCCGCAACTACTACGAAGTGATGTTAATGGAAATCCTCGCCGAAGAGGGATTAATGGACGAGCTGCCGGTCGACTATGTGGCCGATCTGGCTTGTATCACGCTCAATCAACTACCAGTGCGCTACATTCACCATTTGGTAGACACCTATTTCTACGGTGACTATCAAGAGCAAGCTAGAATGCGCAACGAAATCTACCAGGCATTAGAGAAATCACGGGCGTTTTTGAAATCCAAACTGCCCCCGAAACTGGAAACCGATCAGCAAGCGCAGGGGTAGCACAGGCCCAGTTATCAAGAAACACGGACAACTCTGGGTTTGAGCCTTACCAGCTGAAATAAAGTCGCCGCTCTGCGACTATTCTTTTATTTCTTGGCTGCCTTGTTTTGGCCGTTAACGAGTTGATAGCCAAGCCATCTCAGTCCATGTAGCCAGCTGTTTATACCAAACAAAGTGTTAATGGTAGCCATTGGCGCTTCTTCGCTATAGAGGGGCCGCGCTTCTGGCGCATCAAATATCTTGTCAGGAGTAACAGAGATAGGGGTGAAAATCGGCTTTAGCTAGACTCAAAGTGGACCACCTTGTGGACCCCTTAGGTACTTTCAGCACTAACCATTTGAAAAGGTTTGGAATTGGAGGTTCCCCCAGAGCCACACCCCGGCACATGAGTCACTTGCTACGGTTGCTCCCTTCCGGGCCTGGCCGGGTTCACAAGTTATCATTGCGGGGGGACCCTGGGGTCACCACAGATTTGCAGCCTTGCTGCAACGCCGGGGATTATCCATCATGGCCCCGCCGGGATCAAGGGAAATTACTAAGGTTTGCCCTCTGTGGCATTCAAGTGAACATAAGATAAACAAAAACTTGTGTTTATCTCTGCCCTTCAAAGTACCAATAGATGTTTATTCTGCTCGACCAGTTTGGCGCCGATACCCGTGACTTGGGTCAACTCATCAATGGATTTGAATTTGCCTTGGCTGCTGCGATATTCAACAATCGCTTTGGCCTTGGCCTCACCTATCCCTTTCAGTAACTGCAGCTCAGATTCCGAAGCGGTATTAATGTTGATTTTATGAACCTGCGCTCGGCCGGCTTGCGGCGTTTGTGGGGTTTTGTCTTTAGTGGGCTCTCCGGCGTATAGGGGAGAACTCAGGGTGGCTGCAAGTAGCAAAGCATAGAATGGTGTTTTCATATAAGACTCCTGTCATTTGTTAAGGCCGGTATCCCTTTCCTTGGCCTTAAAGAAATGTAGACCAGCGCACGAATATTGCCAAATTATTGCAACTAGACATTAGTACAATAAGTTAATGTGACCAATGTCACCGTTTTAAACTTTCATTCTCTTTCAACAAAGTAAAGGCTGTGCTCCTTAGTTAACCGTTTGAAACAAAAAAACGCTCAAAGGCGATCAATTTATGGTGATGCAACTCTCATATTTGCCGCTTTCGTGATAGATTCCTCATGCAAATGTAGTGGGCATGGTAGTTAACTTACCCAAGAAAGCCCTTTGCCAAATGTGAGCTATGCCCTAAATTGCTTGCCATAAAAACAAGACGAGGAAGTTGAGAATGTCTTTAGAACAAACGGAAAGCTTACCCCCTTCGCAGACAGAGAAGAGCACCCAACAACGTAACATGTTGATCTTGGCTGCAGATATCCTGCTGCTTTTTCTATTGCACAGCTTTTTACCTTTTGAACCCGGGGTAAATACCGGTCTGTCTATCTTGGTATTTGCCGCTGTGCTCTGGCTTACTGAAGCCATTCATCTGAGTATCACGGCGATACTCATTCCGGTTCTGGCGGTATTTTTCGGTGTGTTTGAAACCAAAGCTGCCATGAGCAACTTTGCCAATCCAATTATCTATTTGTTTTTTGGTGGCTTTGTATTGGCTGCTGCCCTGCACCATCAAAAAATCGATACCCTTATCGCCCAAAAGGTGCTGCTGGCTTCCAAAGGTAAACTCAGCATCGCCTGTATGATGTTGTTTGGGGTAACCGCATTGCTGTCTATGTGGATCAGCAACACGGCCACAGCGGCCATGATGTTGCCTCTGGCACTGGGGATCTTGCAGCAACTGGATAAAGAGAGCCAGCACAACACCTATGTCTTTATGCTGCTGGGTATCGCTTACTCGGCCAACATTGGTGGCATAGGCACTCTGGTAGGTAGTCCGCCAAACGCCATCGCCGCTGCCCAGGCCGGCTTGAGCTTCAGCGACTGGCTGGAGTTTGGCCTCTTGACCGTGGCTTTGATGTTGCCAACCATGCTTATCGCCCTTTATCTGTATTTCAAACCGGACTTGTCGGTGGAATGTAAACTGGATATCGAAGATCAAAAACTGAGTTTCCAGGGAAAACTGACTCTGCTTATTTTCCTGGCCACAGTTTGCTGCTGGATCTTCAGTCAGCCTCTATCGGCTGCCCTTGGCGGTATCAGCCAGTTTGACACCATAGTCGCTCTTTCTGCAGTGGTTTTGCTGGCAGGGCTTGGCTTGGTTGGTTGGAAGAAAATAGAAAAAACCACCGACTGGGGTGTGCTGATACTGTTCGGCGGCGGTCTGACCCTGAGTGCCGTACTGAAAGCCACTGGTACCAGCGTCTTTCTGGCCCACTGGATGACAGACATCTTCGGCAGTACCCATATGTCGCTGTTCGTGTTTGCGGTCATTTTCTTTGTGGTAATGCTGACCGAGTTTGCCAGTAACACCGCCAGTGCCGCCTTGCTGGTACCTGTGTTTGCCGCTATCGCCGAAGCATTGGGGCTATCGCCCGTAATGTTGTCGGTGCTCATAGGTATTTCGGCATCCTGCGCCTTTATGTTGCCGGTGGCCACGCCACCCAACGCCATAGTCTACGGCTCAGGCTACATAAAGCAGTCTGAAATGATGCGTGCCGGTATTATCATCAACTTCATCAGTATGTTGGTGCTCTATATCATAGCCCACACCTTCTGGGGCATTTGATTCTCGCAAGCCCGAAAAACAAGGCGAGCCATGCTCGCCTTGTCTCTTTTAACTGATCACTGTCAGTGCCTGCTCCAGATCGGCTATCAGGTCATCCACATCTTCAAGCCCGGCCGATATTCGCAGCAGGCTGTCGCCTATGCCGGCTTTAAGACGCGCCTCTTGGGTATAGGGTGAATGGGTCATGGACGCCGGGTGCTGAATAAGCGACTCACAATCCCCCAGACTCACGGCAATTTTGAACAATCCCAGTCGATTGACAAAGGCCATGGACTGCTCCAAATCGGCCTTCAGCTCAAACGCCAACACCCCACCGGCCCTGCGCATCTGCGAGCCGATAAACTGATGGCCCGCATGGGAAACCAACCCGGGATAATGTACCTTGGCCACGGCTTGATGGGATTTGAGATACTGCGCCAGGCGCTCGGCGTTATCGCAATGACGTTCGAGTCGTACCGAGAGGGTTTTCAGGCCTCGCAAAATCAACCAGGCATCGAAAGGTGATAGCACGGCACCAATATCTTTTAGCTGTTGTTGCTTGATGGCCGTTATCGCCGCTTGTGAGCCACAGATGATACCGGCAATAACATCGCCATGACCATTGAGATACTTGGTGGCGCTGTGAACCACAAGATCGATTCCCAACTGCAGTGGCTGCTGCAGCAGCGGTGTCATAAAGGTGTTGTCCACTATGCTGGTCAGTTGATGGCGCTTGGCGATAGCGGCTATGGCGCGGAGATCATACACGGTCAGATGCGGGTTCACCGGCGTTTCGCAGAAAATCACCCGGGTGTTGGGGCGAACAGCCGCCTCGACGGCCGCGAGATCGGCAAAATCCACCAGAGAAACCTCAATACCGA
Organism: Shewanella sp. VK101; assembly: GCF_056497865.1. Lineage (NCBI taxonomy): Bacteria > Pseudomonadati > Pseudomonadota > Gammaproteobacteria > Alteromonadales > Shewanellaceae > Shewanella > Shewanella sp. VK101. The sequence continues at coordinate 1,810,500 of NZ_CM151402.1, read as the reverse complement.
AGCGGGCAAACTGCTCTGTCATCAATGAAAAAGTACAGCCATAGACGGCCGAGGAAGCCAGCAGATGATCGCCACAGCTCAAGTATGCCAGCAAGGCCGCCGATACCGCGCCCATGCCGGACGCGGCAGCAGCAGCGGCTTCAGCGCCTTCAAGCAGCGCCAGACGCCGCTCAAGCTCGGCAACCGTCGGGTTACCCAAGCGGGTATAGATATAGCCCTCTTCTTCACCGGCAAAGCGGCGACCACCGCTTTGGGCTGTATCAAAACAGAAGGTGGCACTCTGATATAAAGGCGACACCAATGCCCCGGAAGGCTCGCCCGTGTGGCCACCATGAATAGCCAGTGTGGCTGAATGCAGTGCTTTTGGCTGCTTGTGTTGCATGCTTAACTCCCCATGTCAGTCCGACCATCCCTTGTATTGTTATTCGGCTTCTCGCCCGGGATGATTCAGTTGTCCTGGCACCAACATACTGAGTCAGCAAGACTTGCCCAAATCGGCAAGCAAAAATCATTACTCCTTGGTTGTAAAATCTTTGTTACGTTCGGTTTTTCTGGCCAGCACTGAGGCGGAAAAATCCTTCAGCTCCAACAGGAGTTCTTTGTGGATCCGCGACAGTTTGGGCTTGCTGGCACTGGAAAATGCCAGCGGCCGACAAAGCGCCATCGCCTGATAGCCAAGTCTCGCCGTCAACAAACCGCCACCCAGCCCCTGACCAAGCCGCGCCGAAAGCTTGCCGGACATCTCTACCGACAGCAATTGGGTACCCAAGTCGGTGGCAAGCTCTGTGGTGCCGGCATAGAGAATATTGACCAGGATCCCGCGGATCAGCCGAATACGGCTCCAATAACCCAGCTCTACCCCATAACAGCGAGCGATATCCTGGATCATCTTCTGATTACGCCAGAGGATCAGCGCCATATCCAGGACCGCCAGCGGGCTGGCCGCCAGCAATAGGGCCGATTCGGCCGCATAACGGCGCACCAGCTTCATACCAACCTTGTCGCGCTCGGTCAGCACTACCTGATCAAACAGCTGCAACTGCTCGGCATCATTCTGCTCCGGATTCAGCAGCGTCTGCAGCCTGTCCTGCTCTGGCCCCTTGGGCATCTGCTTGCAAATACCATAGATAAAATCGCGCGCTTCGCCCATCTGCATACTGCCGAGCAGGCGTTGCCCGGTTTGCTGGGTATCTTCCACCTGGCGCAGGCGTTTGAGTTTGCGCCATTCCCCGAAACAAAGCTTGCCTACCCAGGCCAGCACCAAAGCGAGCACCAGGCTGTAAAAACCAAACAGCCAAGGGCTGTCGCGCCAGGCATCGACAAGACCGAGCAGTGTCTGCACTACGACCGCCGCCATCACGCCCAACAGAGCCAAGCGCGCCAACCAGGACCAGCGTTTGGGCTTGAGGGAGATGAGTTCATCTGCCTTGGGCTCTGCACTCAGCACTTGCTCCAGTTCGGCTTCTGTGGGGTATTCAACAAATCCATCACCTTGGAAATCCTTGGCCGCGGCCAATTCGGTGGCGGATTCCGGCTGATGACTGAAAATTCTCTGCGGCGCCAACTCTGTGGTTTGCGCTTCATCAGCGTGACTGCCGTTGCCGGCAGCATTATCAACATGCTTTTCTGAACTGTGTTTTGCCACGACTTACCTCAACTTGTCGCCCAAAAGAAACTCCAGCAGGTGATCGAGCCGGATATGTTCATAGCCTAGTTCCGGTTGGCTGTCTGGCGGCGCAAACTCACAGAAATGAAATCCCTGCCTTTGCCAGAACGCTTGCTCAGGCAAGGCTCTGGGCACCTCGCCCGGATACAGGGTCACCTTCTGGCCATCGCTCATGCGTCGGCCACAGACCACTTCCACCTCCACGCCATCGGCATCTTTGACCATACCGTGACGGGTCGCCTTGATGGCGCTGATGGCCATGGTTTCCACCCGACTGCCGGCAAATCCGGCCTGTTGCCGACTGGGCGCCAACATGGCGCTGAGCAGTGACAACACATTGCCCTGCTGATCCCGGGTCACCTGATCGACTTTACTGGCAGCAAACAGCAGAGTATCTATTCGAGGAGCAAACAAACGTCGCAGCAAATTGGACTGGCCATACTGGAAGCTGGCGCTGATGGCATTGAGCGCTTCGGCCATATCTTCAAACTGCGCCTTGCCACGATTAAGGGCGCTGAAGCAGTCCACCAGAATTAACTGACGGTCGAAACCGGCAAAATACTCCTGATAGAAGGGCTTGACCACTTTGGCCAGATATTGCTGATATCTGTGCCTGAGCACCTGATAATTGCTGCGACGTCCGGCAGATGCCAGTTGCTGCTTATCTTGGAGTTGCTCGGGTAACAGGGGAAAAAAAGCCAAAATTGGCGTACCGGCCAGCTCTCCGGGGAGCAACATTCGCCCCGGCTGGGCTTGATAAAATCCCTGTTGTTGCACCAGATCCAGCAGCAGTAACCGATAACTTTCGGCCATGGCGGCCAGCGCCTGCTCGTCGGCATCGGCGTACAAATCCAGCGTCGCCAGCGCCGCAGCAAACTTAGGGTAGAGAGTCGAGGCTTCCAGGGTTGATTGCCGGGCAAAGCGGGTTTCGGACCAGCGGTTAAAGTCCTGGCTCAACATGGGTAAGTCCAGCAGCCACTCCCCGGGGTAATCGACTATGTCGAGATGCAGTTTGGCGCTGTCGGCCAGTTTTGCCAGCATCCCTTTGGTAGGCACATATTTGAGCGTCAGCCGCAGCTCACTGATACTGCGGGTCGATGCCGGCCAACTGGGCTTGGCTGCGGTCAAGCTGGCAATCGCAGCATCAAAGTCAAAACTGGCTATGGTCAAATCAGGCTGCAGCTCCCGCCTGACACCGAGTAAACGTCCGTCACGGCACACCTGAAATAGGGGTAAGCCACTGCCATCAGCCTCAGTGCCGGCGCGCAGCAGTCGATCCACCAGCGCGGTAATGAAGGCCGTCTTGCCTGCACCGGAAAGGCCGGTAACCGCCAACCTAAGATGCCTGTCTGTGGTGCGTTGTGCCAACTCGCGGGTTTTGTGTTTGAGTTTGCCGAACTTTTGCCTGACGCTTGCCATAATTCTCCTGATACAAACAAACGGGGCGGTAAGCACCGCCCCTTGAACAAGGATTTATAGGTTATTGATCTGTCTTTTCAACTCGAACTGCTCAGAGGTGACATGTTGTTCGAGTGCCCTGAGCCTATGCTCCAGCGATTGAAAGCGATTGCTTACATCTCTGAGCGCCTGTTTGGCGGGCTCCCCGGCTTGCCAGACCTTTTTCTTGACCCCAATGTCCTTATGGGTGTCTTTGGCGGTCCAAGGTTTGACATCCAGTATCATCCACAGCAGCAGATAGATGATAACCACTATGCCTGAGCCACCGAGCAAGAAGATGGAAGCAGCCACCACCCGAACCAACCAAGGTTCCAGATTAAAGTACTCGGCTACCCCGGCACAGACCCCGGCTATCTTCCTTTGCTGGGGAATGCGGTAAAGAGTACGCTTGCCTGATTCAGTCATGACGTTGCCTCCATTCCGGGGACTCGGCATCCAGGATGGCTTCCAGCGTTTCAATCCTTTGGCCCATCTTGTCAGCTGTGTCTATCAAGTCGTTAAGCTGTTTGAACTCTGCCTCGGTAAGCCCCTGGCTCACCTGACGTTTACTGCGGTAATGCAGAATCAACCAGATTGGCGCCACAAAGATCATGAAGATAATCAGGGGTGCCAGCAGTAAGTCCATATCCATAAATCACCTCTGAGTCTGTATTATTTTTTGGTTTTGGCGCTATCGCCTTTCACCTTGGCCTTCAAGGCTTCCAGCTCGGCGCTGACAGAGTCTTCGGCCTTGAGTGCCGCAAATTCCTCTTCCAGACTGGACTTTTTGCCACCCAGATCATAGGACTCAACTTCAGCTTCCAGCCCTTCGATGCGACGCTCATACTGTTCAAACTTGAGCATGGCGTTGTCAATTTTGCTGGAATCCAGCTGCTTTTTCACTTCCAGGCGTGAAGAAGCGGTTTGCTTGCGCATTATGATAGTCTTCTGGCGTGCCTTGGCATCGGCCAGCTTTTCCTGCAGTTGACCCACTTCCTCTTTCAGGCGGGCAATATGCTCTTCAACTACCTCGAGCTCTTGCTCCAGAGTCTGCGCCAGGGTAGCGGCTTTTTGCTTTTCAACCAGCGCGGCCTTGGCCAGATCTTCCCTGTCTTTGGTCAGTGCCAGTTCGGCCTTTTCCTGCCAATCCTGCACCTGAAGCTGCACTTTGCCAATACGGCGGAGCAACTCTTTCTTCTCTGCCAATACTTTAGCCGAAGTAGAACGCACTTCAACCAGGGTATCTTCCATTTCCTGAATGATCAGGCGCACCATTTTTTCCGGATCTTCCGCCTTGTCCAGCAAGGCACTGATGTTGGCATTAATGATGTCGGCAAAACGTGTGAAAATTCCCATAATCCTGTCCTCTACATTTATTGTGGGTCTCGGTTCTTGTAATACAGATCCCGTGCCAACTTTAAAATACCACTTAAAATCAATATGTTAATATAAATTTTAACTTTCTCTTTATTTATTTAACCTACCCGCATATTATGATTTTCACCAATTATTAGCGTTAAAGACTAACTGTTATCGTGGCCAATCCCTATCAGCAAGACAATCTTATCGGTCAATCCAATGCCCTGTTGGAGGTGTTGGAGCACGTTTCCCAAATCGCACCACTGTCCAAACCTGTGCTTATCATAGGTGAACGGGGGACGGGTAAAGAGCTGATCGCCGAACGTCTGCACTATCTTTCCCAACGCTGGGATCAGAGTTTTATCAAGCTCAATTGTTCCTCTCTGAGTGAAAATCTACTGGAAAGTGAGCTGTTTGGCCATGAGTCCGGCGCATTTACCGGCGCCAAGGGGCGTCATGAAGGCCGCTTCGAGCGCGCCGACGGCGGCACCCTGTTTCTTGATGAGCTGGCCAATACGTCCGGCCTCATTCAGGAGAAGCTGCTGCGGGTCATTGAATATGGTGAATATGAAAGGGTGGGCGGCAGCAAGACCCTCAATGCCGATGTACGCCTAATCTGCGCCGCCAATGAAGACTTACCCAGTCTGGCAGAAGCCGGCGAGTTTCGAGCCGATCTGCTCGACCGTTTGGCGTTCGATGTGATCACCCTGCCGCCGCTGCGCTGCCGCCGGGAAGATATTTTGCCATTGGCCGAATACTTTGCCGTGGGGATGGCGCGTCAGCTCAAGCTGGAGCTGTTTACCGGTTTTGCCGCCGAAGCCGTGGCGACCATGATGGATCACAGCTGGCCGGGTAATATTCGGGAGCTAAAAAACGCCATAGAGCGCAGCGTCTATCGCCATGGCCATAACCCCGAACCGATTGAAAACATAGTGCTCGACCCCTTTGCCTCGCCCTACCGGCCCACCAAGCGGGTCAAGACCCATAGTCGCCAGCTGGCGACCGCTGAAGTTGGCAATGAAGTTCTTGTCGGCAGTGCCGCCGCACCGACAAACGATAGCCCGGAACCTTCGGCAAACCAGATACAGTTCCCGGTGGACTTCAAACAGTGCTGTGAGGACTTCGAGACCGACCTTATTCAACGTGCGCTCAGTGCCAGCCAGTTCAATCAAAAGAAAACCGCAGAGCTACTGGGACTTAGCTACCATCAGCTCAGAGGCATACTGAAAAAATACAATTTGCTCGATAAGGCATAAGCCGATTGCCCAGGTAACGGCTGCACTGCTAAAATGTTCGGTCAACATCTGAATAACTAACGATTTTGCAATGAATCTGCTGACGTTACGCCCCGGGCGAGACTCTGATGCAATGGCGCGAGTTTCCAGGAGCAAGCTCTACGGAGATCTTGTGGCAGGGCGTTTATTCCGCTCATGCCGGCGCCTGAAGCTGACCGGGAGCATACTGACCGGCCTGGCTCTGACAATGCTGCTTGGCGGCTGTGGTCAACAGAAAGTGCCCTCCGGCCTGGTATACTGCTCCGAGGGCAATCCCGAGTCGTTCAACCCGCAGCTGGTGACCTCGGGAACCACAATCGATGCCACCTCGCACCAAATTTACAGCCGCTTGGTGGATTATGATCCCGAGAGCGGTGATATCATTCCGGCACTGGCAACCGAGTGGCAGATAAGCGAAGACGGCCTCAGTTATGAGTTTGAGCTGCGCCAGGGTACCCAGTTTCACGATCTGCCCTACTTTCACCCCAGTCGGCATTTCAATGCAGATGATGTGCTGTTCAGTTTCAATCGCATCATAGACAAGCAGCACCCTTTCCATGAGGTAGCTCAGGGCGGTTACCCCTTCTTCCAAAGCATAGGTTTTGCCGGGCTGATAAAATCCATCAGCAAACAGGGCGAATATCGAGTAAGATTTGAACTCACCCAGCCCGATGCCTCATTCCTTTCCAACCTGGCCACCGACTTTGCGGTGATCCTCTCCAAAGAGTATGCCGATCAGGTTCTTGCCCAAGGCAGCCCGCAGCAGTTGGATAACCAGCCGATAGGAACAGGCCCCTTTATGCTGGTGCAATACGTTAAGAATGAATATATCCGCTACCGGCGCCACCCAGGTTACTGGGGCAATATGCCGCAGTCTGAAATGCTGGTGTTCGATATCACGCCGCGAAGCACTACCCGCCTGGCCAAGCTGATCACCGGCGATTGCAGCGTCTCGGCCTTGCCCAAGGCCGGTGAGTTGCCGGTTGTTGAGCAGCACGACAACCTGGTTTTGGAAAGCCGCCCCGGGATGAACGTGGCCTATTGGGCCTTCAATACCCAAAAGCCGCCATTCAATGATGTCAGGGTCAGACGGGCGCTGGCCTACGCCATCGACAAGCAAAACCTGCTAAGGGCCGTTTATCAGGACACAGCCGTCGAGGCAACCGGTATTCTGCCACCCTCCTCCTGGGCCTATTCCGATTCGGCCAAGAGTTATGAATATGCCCCTGACAAAGCCAGAGCGCTGCTGGATGAAGCCGGCATAGATAAACTGGAGCTGGATATCTGGGCTATGCCTGTGGCACGAATATACAACCCCAATGCGCTGAAGACCGCCGAGCTGATCCAGGCCGATTTGGCGACCATAGGTGTCAAGGTCAATATCGTCAACTACGATTGGAGTGTGTTCACCCAAAAACTGGCACGCAGTGATTATGACTCGGTACTCATCGGCTGGAACGCCGACAACAGCGATCCGGATAACTTCTTTACCCCCTTACTCAGTTGTGGCTCCATCGCCTCCAACAACAATCGTTCTCGCTGGTGTAACCCCAGGTTTGACGCCCTGCTCAACCAGGCCAGAAGCGTGACCGACAGAGAAAGCCGAAGTTTGCTGTACCACCAGGCCGAGGCGATTCTGGCACAGGATATGCCGTTGGTGAGCCTGGCTCATGCCAAACGTATGGCACTGAAGAATGCCAGCGTGACCGAAACCAGCCTCACGCCTTTTGGCGGCATCGCCTTTGCCAATATAGGCCACGGCAACAAACCGGCTGTTGAGAAAAAAACACCGCCCGCCAAGGAGCAAAACTGATGGCCGCTTATCTGCTGCGCAGGCTTAACCTCTTTGTCGCCACCTCACTCATCCTTATCTGTGTACTCTTCTACGCCACCAGTTTGTTTCCGGTGGACCGCATCTATGCCCTGACCGGGATCCAGGCACCGAGTGATGCCCAGGAGGCACAAATCATCGCCGACTATCATCTCGATGGCGGCTCCTTTTCTCAGTTTATTGGCTACTTGGGGCAGAGGCTCAGTGGCGATCTCGGCATTTCTGTGACCTCTCAAAGACCGGTGGCAGAAGAGCTGTTGGCGGTACTGCCGGCGTCTTTCGAACTGGCGACTGTATCCGGTTTGTTTGCCATCATCTTCGGGGTGCCGCTGGGGGTGTTGGCCTCGCTGAGTAAACAGAAACTGACCCAAAACGCCATCATGGCGGTAACACTGACAGGTTACTCGATTCCGGTATTCTGGCTCGGGCTGTCCCTGTCACTCTGGTTCGGGGTCAGACTGGGTTGGCTGCCAATTTCCGGGCAGATAAACCTGCTCTATGAGATCAAACCTGTGACCGGTTTTATGCTGATAGATACCCTGCTGTCCGACTCGCAATACCGCTTATCCGCCTTTAAGGATGCCGCCTTGCACATTATCCTGCCGGCGCTGACCTTATCTGTGTTGCCCTTTACCGTGGTGGTACGTATTACCCGCTCGGCGATGATGAATGTGATGAACCAGACCTATATCCGTGCCGCCGAGGCCAGAGGCCTGCCCACGGGTAAAATCGTGTTGCGCCACGCCCTGCCCAATGCCTTGATCCCCCTGCTCAAGCACCTGGGACTTATGCTGGGGCCATTTGCCAGCTATGCCATAGTGGTGGAAGTGATCTTCAGCTGGCCCGGGGTCGGCTCCTGGCTGGTATCAGGTATCTACCAACGGGATTACACTGTGATCCAGGGCGGCACACTGGCGGTAGCGCTGCTGATTATCTTTCTGAGTATTCTGATTGAAGTGCTGCACACAGCCACCAATCCGCTCAGCAGGAAGGAACTCTATGCCTCAAATTAAGATTTATCAGGAAGACGATATTCCATCCCCCAGCCTCAAGCTCTGGCGTACCTTTGCCGCCAATCCTTTTGCGCTTGCCGGGCTCTGGGGCGTGCTCTGCCTGCTGATCCTGACAATGTTCGGGCCCATGATTGCCCCTTACCCGGCCGATTTTCAAGATCCCAACGCCCTGTTACTGCCACCATCCTGGGACGATCTCGGCACGGTTGAGCACTTTCTCGGTACAGACGATCTCGGCCGGGATATCTTTTCCCGCTTGCTGCACGGCACCAGTTACACCTTCGGCATGGCGCTGGCGATTGTCGCCACCGCGCTCCTGGTCGGATTTATCATAGGTTCATTCTCGGGGATGATGCGCGGCCTCAAGTCCAGTATCCTAGGGCACCTGCTCGATGCCTTGCTGTCGATTCCATCACTCTTGATGGCTATTCTGGTGGTGGCGGTAATGGGCCCCGGGCTGATGAACGTATTCTGGGCCGTGGGTATCGCGCTCACGCCTCAGTTTGTTCGCGCCATACATCAAGCCGTGCATGAAGAGTTGCAAAAAGAATATGTCACCGCCGCCAAGTTGGATGGCGCCAATGGTCTGCAGATATTCTGGTTTGTGATTATGCCCAATGTCTGGGAGACTGTAATTATTCAAACAACGCTGGCAATATCGGCGGCCATTTTGGATATCGCCGCGCTGGGTTTCCTCAATCTCGGTGCCCAGGCGCCCAAATCCGAATGGGGTGCCATGGTATTCCAGGGCCTGGATAACCTGCTGACCGCTCCCTGGACAGTGACCATTCCGGGAGCCGCTATCCTGCTGAGTGTGTTGGCCGTCAACCTGGTCGGCGATGGACTGAGATCGGCGCTTGCGCCCATCAGAAACTGATTATGCCGTTACTCGATATTCGTAATCTCACCATAGAACTGGACACGCCCCATGGGCGGGTCAAGGCGCTGGAAAAAGTCAGCCTGACAGTCAATGCCGGTGAAATCCATGGTCTGGTCGGTGAATCCGGCTCGGGCCGCTCTCTCATGGCGCGGGCCATTCTCGGGATCCCCGGCCCCAACTGGACTGTCACCGCCGATCGCATGATGTGGGATGGCCGCAACCTGATGGAAATGAATCAGGCAGAGCGGCGCAGCCTTATGGGCTCTGATATGTCGATGATATTTCAGGATCCCTCCGGCAGCTTTGACCCGGCGCTTACTGTGGGCAGCCAATTGATTGAAGCCATGCCGCTGAATAAGCAGGCACCTTTCTGGCGCCGCGGTAAAGAGCGGCGTCTTACAGCACAAAAATGGTTGCACAAGGTGGGGGTCAAAGAGCCGCGGCGGGTGCTGGCAAGCTATGCCTGGGAACTCTCCGAAGGCGAATGCCAGAAAGTGATGATCGCCATGGCGCTCGCCAATCGTCCCAAGTTGCTGATCGCCGATGAACCCACGGCTTCGATGGAACCCAGTACCCAGGCGCAGATATTTCGTCTGTTGACTCAGCTCAATCAGTTGCAGAACGTCGCCATCTTGCTGATCAGCCACGAGCTGGACACACTGTCGAATTGGTGTAACCGTCTGACTGTGCTCTACAGCGGTCAGGTGATGGAATCCGGCCCTACCGCAGAGCTACTTGAGCAGCCTTATCATCCCTATACCAAGGCGATGCTGGATAATATGCCGGACTACTCAGGCCCTGCAGCCCACAAAACGCTGATGCCGACCCTGCCTGGCTCAGTGCCGGCGCTGCAACATCTGCCGATAGGTTGTCGCCTGGGGCCTCGCTGCCCGGAAGCCCGCAAACAATGCGTGGTACAACCGCAACTGAGCCATCATAAAGACAGATATTACGCCTGCCATTTCCCTTATCAGAGTGAGCCTATTGATGACGACTCCCTTGCTTAAAGTCACGGACCTGAGCAAACGCTACTTCAGCGGCTACAAGGGCTTTCGCCGCCAATATACTGAGGCTTTGGCGCCCATTTCGTTCGAACTCAACAGTGGCGAAACCTTGGCCATTGCCGGTGAAGCCGGCTCCGGCAAGAGTACTCTGGCCCGTATTTTGGTCGGTGCCGAGTATCGCAGCGGCGGGCAAATTCTGTTCAATGGTGAGCCGCTCGACAGCCATGATCTGAAACAGCGCTGCAGACTTATCCGGATGATATTCCAGGATCCCAATACCTCACTCAACCCCAGGCTGACCATAGGGGAACTGCTCAATGAGCCGCTGAGGTTCAATACCCGGCTCTCGGCCCATGCCCGCAGTGAGCAAGTGGTTGAGACTTTGCGCAAAGTCGGCTTGCTGCCGGAACACGTGGAGTTTTATCCCCACATGATTTCCGAAGGACAGAAACAGCGGGTGGCGGTGGCCCGGGCCTTGATGCTCAACCCGAGGATCATTATCGCCGATGAAGCTCTGACGGCGCTGGATCTCTCGGTGCGGGCCCAGATCCTCAACCTGCTGCTCAAGCTGCAAAAAGAGATGGGGCTTTCCTATATTTTTGTGTCCCACAATCTCAATGTTATCCGCCATGTAAGCGACAAGATCATGGTGTTGCACAAGGGGGTGATGGTGGAAAAAGCCGCCACCGAGACCCTGTTCAATGATCCGCAACACGAATACACCCAAAGATTATTACAGGAGCAGGCACAACTGGCCCGCAAGCGTTGATAAGGGTTCAAACTGCTCCAACCACTGCCCCGTCGGCAGGCTTTTTGAAAAAATCAGTACCAATTAGAGTTGAAATACTTATCCTAATGACAGTTTTCGGAAGAAGAAGCTAAGACATGATTATTAAACCTAAAATTCGTGGTTTCATTTGTACCACTACTCATCCTCTGGGCTGTGAAGCCAACGTGCTGGAGCAGATCAACACCACCAAGGCCAAAGGCAAGATAGCCAATGGCCCCAAGAAAGTACTGGTGGTAGGTTCTTCCAGTGGTTATGGTCTCTCCTCCCGTATTGCCGCCGCCTTTGGTTCCGATGCTGCCACTATCGGGGTCTTTTTTGAAAAGCCCGGCACTGAGACCAAACCCGGCACAGCCGGTTGGTACAACTCGGCGGCGTTTGACAAGTTTGCCAAGGCTGAAGGCCTGTATTCCAAGAGCATCAACTGTGATGCCTTCAGCCATGAAGCCAAAGCCAAGGTGATTGAGCTGATCAAGGCCGATCTGGGCCAGATAGACATGGTGGTTTATTCACTGGCCTCGCCTGTACGCAAACTGCCAGACAGCGGCGAAGTGATCCGCTCGGCCCTCAAGCCTATCGGCGAGTCATATCGCTCTACCGCGGTGGACACCAACAAAGACACCATCATTGAAGCCTCGGTTGAGCCGGCGACAGAGCAGGAAATCAAAGATACTGTTACTGTGATGGGTGGTCAGGATTGGGAACTGTGGCTAGATGCCCTCGACAAGGCTGGCGTGCTGGCCGATGGTTGCAAGACAGTAGCTTACAGCTATATAGGTACAGAGCTGACCTGGCCTATCTACTGGCATGGCGCTCTGGGTAAAGCCAAGATGGATCTCGACCGCGCCGCCGGCGAACTGAACCAAAGACTGGCCGCCAAGGGTGGCAGTGCAAATGTCGCTGTGCTCAAGAGTGTGATCACTCAGGCCAGTTCGGCTATTCCGGTAATGCCACTGTATATCGCCATGGTCTTCAAGAAGATGCGCGAAGAAGGCCTGCATGAAGGCTGCATGGAACAGATTTACCGTATGTTCAGCGAGCGCCTATACAAGGCCGATGGCAGCAAGCCAGAAGTAGACGATGCCAACCGCCTGCGCCTGGATGATTGGGAACTGAGAGAAGATATCCAGCAGCATTGCCGCGATCTCTGGCCACAAATCACCACAGAAAACCTCAGTGAGCTGACCGACTACCGTGAGTACAAGGCCGAATTCCTCAAGTTGTTTGGCTTTGGTATCGAAGGCATAGACTATGATGCCGACGTTAATCCGGCGGTTGAGTTTGATGTTATAGAGCTCTAAACAAGGTGCAGGCAAGTATCAAGTCGCTGTTAAACGCTGCTCTTGATTAAATGCACAAAAGAAACGCCCCCAATTGCCTTAGCTATTGGGGGCGTTTTACCTTTTCGGGTATTTTTGATTAGAAGCTCAGGCTGGTGCTGGCCTTTTGCTTATCATTGTCGGTCACTGTCAGTGTCACTTCATTGGCACGACCGCCAATACGCATGGCAACCGGGCCGTTGAATCTACGCCCATCGTTGAAGCGCCACTGCTGCTTTTTGATATAACCGTCAGGATCATAGCTCTCGGAGATAAACACCTGCAGCAGCCAAAGATCCAGATGACGGATAACCGCCACAGGCTCGGTCGGCTCAGGGGCTATCTCAACGGTTACCTCACGGCTGACACTGTGCTGGGCACCTTTGTCATCGGTCACGGTCAGAGTGATGAGGTAGACACCGCTTTGCTGGTATTCATGGCTCACTTGCTCGCCAAAGGCTTGAGTACCGTCACCCAGATCCCACTCCTGGCTCACCAACTCACCGTCGCTATCACTCGAAGTGCTAGAGAGCGCCACCGCGGCACCATTTTGCTGCACTGAGAACTCGGCAACCGGTGCCTGATTGGCCGCGGCAAAGTCCAGGGCGATGATCACAGGGTCGTGATCCGATGAACGGAAGGCATCGTTGCTGTAGAAACTTTGCAGTTGCTCCGGCGTCTTGAACTCAGTGTTATAGTCCAGCACCCTGGGTTCATCGGTATTGATATGCCACTCGGTCACATCACGAACATTGGCCAGCATGGCTTCATTGGCCAGTGCATGATCTAGCTGTCCCGACTCACCGGAGAACACATAGGAGTATGCTGAAGGTTTACCAAGCTCGCCAAACAGCTCGGCGTAACCGGCATTGGCCAGGGTTGTCAGTGGATCTTCCTTGGCGTAGGCGTTGAGATCCCCTATCACCAGCACCTTGTCATCCTGATATTCTACCTGCAGGAACTGGCCTATCGCCATGGCTGCGCGGGTTCGGGTCAGATTACAGTTACCCTGGCCGTCGTTCATGTCGGGATCGCCCAGCGCATTACAATCACTGCCCTTGGACTTGAGGTGGTTGACCGCCACCACAAAGCTATCCTCACTGTCGTTGACGCTAAACTTCTGGGTCAGCATGGGACGGTTCTTGCCATCGTTGAACAGCACCTGACCATTGTCATCCAGCGCCGAATTGCTGCTGTCCAGAATCGCCGCTACCCCTTCTGGGGTGACTCTGTCCTGACGATACAGAATACCGACACTGATCTCATCGTTGCCAATACGATTAACCTGTGGCGCCAGATAGCGATAGCTGTCAGTGCCAATGGCGTCGTTGAGACCGCGGGCCAGATCGGCAATTGCCGAGTTACTGCCGAAACCATCGTTCTCGATTTCCATCAACCCGAAGACATCGGCGTTAATGGTTTTCATCGCCGCGATTATCTTGGCTCGTTGGCGCTCAAACTCCTCTTGAGTATCGGCGCCACGGGACGTGGGGAAACCGCCGCCCTGGCCATCGCCGTTGAAATAGTTGAGCACGTTGAAACTGGCAACTGTCAAGGCATCGAGACGATTCAACTCAGGCTCGGACGCTCTGGGATTGGCGGCAACAAAGTTGACGGTATCGACCGGCATCAAACGGTAAATGCCAAAACCGTAATGCATCACCGCGGTGAGGTTTGTGACAGTATCACCGACTCTGAGCGGGTTAGCGGCGCTCAGACCCGGGGCCGGATAGATAACAGGATCCGGGTTTTGTGCTGTCAGGCCATCGTCAAGCACTATGGAATCCAGGGCATTGGCTGCCGTGACCGCCAAGGCATCGGCGCCGGGATTGGCCACCTGAGTACCGATAAAGTGACGGCTAGAACCCAGCAACACCTCACCATAACGGCCAAGGTTGTAGACTTCGTTTACCGTAAGATGCTGCTCAAAGCTGACCAACATGCCTTCGAAGGCTTCAAGTGCACTGCTGTCATTGACCGGCAGGCTCACTCTGGCTGCACTCGGCAGAGGTTGTGATGTGGCACACAAGGCCTTGGCACTGACATTGGTCAGTTCGGTCAGGCCTTGATATTCAGTGACCTGAGCCCGCACCCGAATTCGGTCGCCTGCCTGATAGCCACTGGCGCTATTGCCTGTGTACAGGAACACCCCTTCCGAGGTCAAAGGATCGGCATCCGCCTCGGCATCGGCCATCTGCAGGAACAATCCCTTGAGACCCGCTTCCTGGTTGCTGGTGACTATTGCTTCCACTTCCAGGGTTTCACCAGCCAATGGACTGGCCTCGCCGCTACCCTGCAATGCATGAATGGGTGTAGCCGCATCGCCGCAAACCAAGGCGCCATTACCGGGATCTGTCGGTTCACCCGGCTCGCCGGCATTACCGCCAAAGGCCCCCAGGTCGTCGATATTATCGATGGCAAAGCCGTCCCAACCACTGAGGTCAACCGCATCGAAGGGGTCGAGATCCGCACTCAAGTTGTCCAGCTTACGCCTTATAGTATTGTTTTGAGTGGAAACATCACCGCTGCCCCACTCGGAGCCGGGATCCACCCCAACCTGGCCCAGGCTGTCGACCACCTCACCATTACGGCTCAGCACCAGGGCATCATCACCGTTGAAGAAACTGGCGCTGCTGGTTTGCTGCGCCAATGCCAGGATTGCAGCGTCGGCATCATTGTCGGCCAATACATGAGTGCCACCGGCGGCCAGCATGCCGCTCAGGGCAATGCTGCTGCCTGCACTGCTACTGCCATTGAAGAAGATATCCAGCTGATACTGGCTGAGATCGACAGCTTGGCTGCCGGCGTTAAAGAGTTCGATGGCCTTGTTATTGCCTGAGCCTTCAACATATTCGGAAATGATCACTTGCTCGCTCGCCTGAGCCTGGGCAGCAACACTGCCCACGGCCAGGGCAAGCAGACTTGCCTTGGTTAACATATTGACCCCTGAAATATATCCTGATTATAGTGATTTTCTTATTTATCAATAAGTAATGTTATTTCCACATCCCCGCATCCGGAGATGCAGCCACTATAAAGGCCACAGGTTACAATCAAGTTGCAACATGTAAAATATTTACCAAACTTTAGTGTTAGTTAATTAGTCCTATCAAGGGGTTAGCTTGGAGACAAAATTGAAAGCGCCTGAGTAACTCTAGTGCTCTAAGAACATGGCGTTACCACTCTTAGGTTCAAAGCGGCTTAAGTTGGCCGTCACGCAAGCCCACTAACATCAGTTCCCCGTCAGCGCCCAATCTCAGCTCGCCATAACGTCCCTGGCTGAAATGCTCGGCCTGGCCCTCTTCAAAGAAAAAAGCCTGGCTCGCCAATTGCACTTCTCCCTGACGGACTTTAAACGGCAAGCGTCTTTGCTGCTGCAACAAATGAGCCTCAAGGTCACTCTCCAGCGCCACAAAAGCGGCACGCTGCTGCTCATCGATACTCACTCTGAGCCAGCCCTGCATATTGTCCTGAAACTGCCCTTTTGCACGCAGCTCATTGGCCAGGTTCCGGGCCAATTTATAGTCGAGTTGCATATAATCCCCCTGCATCAGCGAGCGGGGATCCACCGGGGCCAGCTCAAGCAAAATGGGCTCACCGTGCTGCCAGAGCTGCTCTTTCTGCCACACGGAAATGTTGATGGCCAGCAAACAAAGCAGCCCCCATATGAGGCACAACCCCATGATTTTTGGCGTCAATTTCGGTTTCATGACTGCTCTCCTCCATTCTGCGCCGCCAGCCACTCAGGCCTGTCGCTCAAAGGCTTGAGCGCAAACCAGAGCAGTAGCAGACTCACGCCAAGCAACATCAGCAGCAAGGATTTTTCCAACAAGGTTTGCTGTAACGAGTAATAGTAATAACCGCAGTAGACCGGCATAGCCAGGACCCCGAGCCAGAGCAGCAAGCGCTCGGCCAGCACAAAGCCGAAAACCGCGACCAACGCGCCGGCGATAAGCCCGGGGATCCACCAAAACCAAACCAAGGCCGACAGCAGTCCCAGTAACAACAGCACCTGCGAACGCCCATCCAATTGATGCCGGATTGCGTTCATTCGACTGCCGAAAAGACACCAAAGTTGCCACAGCAGCAAAGCTTCAAGTAACCATTGCGCGCCCTGCAACATAGCAAGGCTCACACCGGTATCCTTTAACTCCCAGACACCTTCCAGCCAAACCAATTGCGGCGTCTGACAAAAGAGCAGCGCCAAGGTCATGGCCATGGCAAGGGAGCGCCAGCGAAGCGGCGTCTTGCCCCAGTCGGCCTCATGGCGCCAAAGCAGCACAAAGCCCAGTAGCAGTGCCGGCGTCACCAAGGGTAATAATGAAAGAGTCTGCAGCAGCGCAATCAAGGCCAATAATGCCAGCAGCGCGCAACTGGACCGGGTCAAATAAGGTGGCAGCAGATACCAGTGAAGCGAGGCCACCAGGGCCAGCATCAACCACCAGCGCCAGGAAGCCACTTCAAACAGCAGCTCGTCAAAGGTTATGCCATAGAGCACCAAGGCGGCCACGGCAAAGCTCAAGGCAAACTGAGAGATAAACAGTCCACTTTGACCTCGGCTCAAACCAAAGGCCACTGCAGATGCCGCCAGCGCCAGGCTCAGCAACAACCCAGGCTGAATATCGTCCAACAATAACGCCAGGCTGGTGCCGATGAAACCCAGCAAACAGATCCCGGCTAACCAGCCAAACAGGATAAGCATCGCCTTGAGATACCAGGGACTTTGCAACTCTGGTGTCTCTTGTGCCACATCCCCCGAGACAATGCCTGCCTGCTGCAGCCGTTGCCAGAAAAGGCTGTCCGCATTAAGGACGATTTGCTCATCCTCCCTGGGCTCTGTGTCGGCTGTCGCATCCTTGTATTTTTGGGTCTGTTGCTCTGGTGCAGCGGCCAGATAGTCAGCCTGCAAGCGCTTTAGCAGCAAGGCGACGACTGAGGCACTGAGCAGCACGCAAAGCGTCATCAGGGCAAACAACAGTACCACGGCATCACCGTCAAGCACTTCAGACAGCAAGCGCAGCAACCAGAGATCAAACAGCGCTGCCGTGCCGAAAAGCCCGAGCGCCATGCCGTAGAGTTTACGCCTTGTGTGATAGCCTCGTATCAGCGCTGCGGCAACAACCCCGTAGAGAACCACAGCAATAAACTGCTGTGCGCTCAAGGAGTCGAACAGTGTCCAACAACTCGCCAACAACAAAAAGCCCCAACTCAGCAGCCCGCTTGTTACCTCGCTGAGGGGGATGCCGTGCTTGTCTGTCAGCGCAAAACGAAGCAGGCATTGATGCAGCAGCCAATTAAGCGCAAACAGTGACCAAGGGATGGCGAGCCTGTCATCCCCCAGCAAGCTAAACAGGTCTGCAAACGGCAATGAGGTTATCTGCAGTAACAAGCACAGGGCCAGGTTCAACAGCAAGATAAGCAGCAGATAACCGGCTTCCAGTTTCAAAAACACCACCCAGGGCAAAATAAGCAGTGCCCACACGGCAAACAACTGCCAGTTGTCAGCCCCTTGCTGATAGCTCTGGCCGATAAAGGCCAGCAAGACGCCGACAAACACACAGGCCGCAAACAGGAGCCAGGGCAAAGCGCCTTGTGCCTTGTCGGCAAGGGGTAGCTTTAACCGTCGGCTCAACGCAAAGGCCAACAACAAACAGCCCAGCAAGCCGGTTTCCAATAACGCCAACTTGCCCATGCGCGGCAAAGCGGCCCAGTTGTAGGCAAAAAAGCAGATAAGCGCCGAAACAAAACAGAGCGCAGCGCTACCCAGCAGCAGAGGGTTGAAAAAGCTCAGGCTCTGCTTGACCCCAGGTGATGGCAGTAACCCCAAGGCTTTGCGCCACGCAGCCCCCGAGACAAGATGTTGCGAATGCCATAGATAGAGTTGCTGCTTGACCTGGGCTCTGTGTTGTTGCAATGCATCCATGAAATGACCTGCCCGCTTTCCTTAAATGAATTAAGTTCCTATATTTAATCACAAGATCAAACAGATCAGCAGAGTTGTAGGCAGGGTTTGTGTGCCGACAGTTTCTCTTCAGAGAAACATCGACACAATGACAATAAAGCGCCTGTCTAACCCTTGCCGCTTTTGCAGAACACGCCCTTGCGAGCGCCGTCCATGGCGCCAAAGCCGCTGACAGAGGAGAAAGAAACCTCTGTCAGTCCCGTTGCAAGGCAATAATGGGATCCAGTTTGGCCGCCTTCTGCGCCGGATAGAGGCCAAAGCCGACCCCAATACTCATACAAACCCCGAGCGCCAGCAGTATCGCAAAGGGAGACCAAGCCACAGGCCAACCGGCCGCAGTTGATATAAGCAGCGCCAGTCCCAGCCCTACGACTATGCCAAACAGACCGCCGGTAGCCGAAATGGCGATACTTTCAATCAAAAACTGCCGGGCGATATCCTTGCGCCTGGCTCCCAGCGCCCGCAGCAAACCTATCTCGGCGGTGCGCTCCAAAATGGTGGCCAGCATAATGTTCATAATGCCAATTCCGCCCACCAGAAGCGAGATCCCGGCGACACAGGCCATGACGATATTGAAGATCTGTTGGGTCTTCTGATGTTGGGCCAGAAGGTCGGCCGGCACCACTATGTCATAGTCCTTCTCACCGCCATGACGGCGCTGCAACAGATGATTCAGGCTCTTGGCCGCCAGCGAAGGCTCAACCTCTTCCCTGAGCGACAGCTTGATCATGTCCAGCTCATCTTCAAGCGCCTTGAACTGCATCTTTTTCAGGGCGCTCGACAGTGGAATAAACACCTGATTGCGCTCGCCCCCAAGCTTGACGCCCTGGATTTTGGACTTACCGCGATTGGCATCGGCCAAGATACCCACCACGGTAAACCATTGATGGTTAATCTTGATGTTCTTGCCAAGGGCATCGCCCTTGGGAAACAGGCTGCGGGCCGCCTCTGGCCCCAACACGGCGACCTGGCGAAAGTAAACTTGATCCTGCTCGGTAAAAATCTGCCCTTCACTGAGCTTGAGCGATGTCAGCCCAAAATAGCTGGGAGTCACTCCCATCACACTGGCATCGCTGCGCCCTTCGGCGGAAAACAGGCTGAAGGCCTTTACTTCCTTGGCGGCGCCCCAATCCTGGATAAAAGGCAAGGTGTCTCTGGCACTGTCGATATCACGCAGGCTCAGGCCGACACTGTGTTCACGAATCGATTTCAGCGCCTCGCCGTCATTGCTGCGGCTGTTGACCACCAGATTGCGAACCCCCATGGATTCAATCATCTTCAAAGCTTCACGCTCGGCACCCTCACCGACGCTGAGCATGGCTATAACGGCGCCGACACCGAATATCATCCCCAGCAACGTCAAGGCGGTACGCAGCTTATGGTGGCGCATCTCATCGAACGCCTGGGCAAATCCTTGCCATAGCCCTATCACCGGACTCATAGCTGACTCCTCTTGGGTGGGGTTGTCAGGGCTATTACATCACCGGGATTTAGCCCGGCGGTAATTTCGGTGCGGTTAAGGGACCTGTGCCCCGGAGTCACATCCCGGCGCACAAAGCCGCCGCCCTGCTTAAGAAACACCCAGTAGCGCCCATCTTTTTGAAACAGGGCTTGATTGGGTACAGTCAATACATCATTGAGATCCAGCACCTGTACCTTGGCGTTCACTTGTCTTCCCGGCTGCATAATGGCCGGCAAAGTTTGATCCAGGCTGATGGTGAACTGGAAATAGTTTACCGGGCTATCTCTGTCTTTGGGCTTGGCCAGCGCATCGACCTGGGTCACTGTGCCGCTAAAAGGCCTCTCAGGATAGGCATCCAGAGTCACGGTGGCCTGCTTGCCGATGGCGAGCCCCACAGCTTCCGATTCAAGCACATAGACCCTTGCTTGCATCACGGAAGTATCCGGCAATATACCTATGGGGAATCCGGACCAGATCATGTCACCCACCACAGGAAAGGCGCCATCCCAGCCAGCCTGATAGACAAACAGCCCATCGTGCGGCGCGATGATCTCCATCTGTGATAGATTGCCCTGATACCTGTCCATCTTGGCCTGATGGCCTTTCTGTTTCAGCTTGATAAGCGCCTGCTCGGCATCGGCCTGCGCCTGGTGCTGAGTGCCGCCCCACTGAAAATAATCCAGCTTGGCATCCAGATATTCCTTGTTGCGCATCTGATCTATGATGTCGATTTTGGTGTAGACCCGCTCATCTTCACTGAAAAAGCGCTCGGCCAACTCCCGCTCATTACCTGTAACCTTGCTTCCCAGAGTCAAACTCTGGCTCAAGGTGAGATCTTTCTCTGTCTGGATCTGTGCATCCTGCGCCAAGCGCTCAAAGTCGAAGGCTTCCATCTGCAAGCGAAACGACTCCCTTGTATCATCGAGCCTCGCCACCACATCCCCGGCCTTAACCTGGGTAAAGTTGTTCTGGATCCAGGCCAGGGACTGAGGCCCACGTAACCCCGTGGGCACCACAACGGGAGTGGACTGCGCCGCTTCCAGCTCACCGCTGGCGGGGATATTGACCTGAAACTCGCCGCGGCTGACTGTCATGGTGAGCACACCATCGTTGCCGCTTGGTTGGCAGCCACTCAAGGCCAAAGCTATTAAGGCCTGCGTTATCAAGGCACAAGCGATTAGCGAATGATTCTTCATGGCAGCAATACCTCATCGCCCACCTGCAAACCGGAGAGTATTTCAACCTGATCACCACCCATGGCACCAACCCGCACCGACTGTTTGCGAGCCCCCAAGAGCCCGTCCAGCAGCACATAAGGATGACCGGCCTCGTAATGCACCGCATCCTGAGCCACCAGAGTACGCTGGCTGTCATCGGCAATTTCTATGCTGATCTTGGCGGTCATTCCCGGACGCATCAGCTCGGTATCCGGCTCGTCTATGCTGGCAACCGCATCGAACACCACCAGAGGAACCTCCTGGCTTTTGTTACGAAAAACCGCGCCCAACTCTTTGATTTTTCCTGTAAATACTTTATCAGGATTGGCATCCAGACGGATCTTGAGTTGCTGGCCCAGTTTAACTCTGCGGGCTTCTACTTCAGGGATCGCCATATTGACCTGCATGCTGTCGAGATCCGGGATAGACAACACCACATCACCGGCAAACACAGATTGGCCCTCTTTGAGCTTGTTGCCCTGAGGATCGTTGCCATAAACCACCATACCGGCACGGGGCGCCACCAAGGTCATCGAGGCAATACCCTTTTTCAGCGCCGCCACTTCGGCAGCGAACTTCTGCCGGTCTCCGTCGAGCATGGCTTCCCGTTGCCGGGCGCTCTCTGCCTCAAGCACCAGTTGTTGCTGCACCAGAGTCACTTTGTCACGGGCGATCACCGCGTCACGTTGGTACTTTTCTTTATCCAGCGCCGCAACGGTGTCATCAGAGAGGGCAAACTTACGCTCGGCCTTGTCCAACTCCATTTTGGCCTCCGCCAGTTGCAACTTGAGCTCTTCCATCTTCTTGGCATTACGCAGCTTGGAAGTCTGCAAGTCCTGCACCGTTGCCTCAAGCTCGGCCGATTTGACCGACAACCTTTGGGTCAGTTCCGAGGTATCCAACTGAGCCACCATCTCGCCGCTTTCCACCTCGCTGCCTTCGGGCGCCAGTTGCTTGACCTGGTATTGCCAGATGCGCCGCATCACAGGCGGCATTAAAGACACGGTATCGGCCGCCACCAGCTCGCCGGTGACTTCTATTTTTTGACTCAAGGGCCCCTGCACCACCTGAGTGCTCACCCCATCACTGCAGGCGCTCAGCGCAAGCAGTGCCAACCAGGCCAAACTAAAACGCTTCATGTTTGCCTCCGGTTTCCACCAGCACACTCATGCCGGGGATCATGGCGATATCCTCAGGCGCCTTGAAACGGATCCCGACTTCGAACCAATTACTGCGGCCCCAGGCAGGTAAATTGATGGCCTGGCGACCGATACTGGCTATTTGTCCGGGAAAGGCGCGCTCAATTTCCGCATCCAAACTCATGGTGACGGCTTGCCCGGGTTTCAGGCGATCCACGTCCACCTCATTGACCCAGGCGATCACCTCCAGATCTTCCATGGCTGGCACAGTGGCAATTTGTCGCCCCACTTGCACCGTATCCCCCACCTCGAATTTTTTGTTGCTCCAAGGGTCCCGTCCAAGCAGCAAGGGGCCGGCGATTTCGGCTTTCAGCTCCAGGCTGTCCAAGTCCTTGAAGGCCTGGGCCAGCTCGAGCGCCGCCTTTTCCTTGTCAATCTTCAGCTGTGCCAGAGTCGCCTTCTCGGTATCCAGAGCTTCGGCCAGTGCTTGCTTGGCCTTGGTCACCTCCGCGTTTATCTGCAACAGCTTGAACTGATTGTCGGCGTACTCCTTGGCAGCAATAAAATCCGCCGGCACGGCCGCTACCAGTTGCGCCTTTTCCTGCTCCAGTAACTGCTTTTTCAGCTCAAATCTGGCTTGCAATACCTTGGACTTGAGCTCTATGGACTGGCTCTGCTCCTGCGCCGATACCCTGAGCATGCTGGCTTCCAACTGTTCTATCTGATTGGCTACCTGACTCTTGTCAAACACCACCACCACTTGCCCAGGGGACACCAAAGAGCCCTCGGGTAACATCCACTGAATTTGATAGCGCCAGGCATCACCGGCCTTGGGGACGCTGAAAGTCTGCGACTTGGCGGAACTGACTTTACCTGTCAGTAGCAGCTGCGCGGCGGGCTGCGACTTGGCGTCCGTCACCTTGTCCGTTAGAGGCTCCAATGGAGAAGCTATCGAAGAAGGTGAGCCGGCTGCCACCGCTATGGCGCTTCCTGAAACAGCCAAGCTTGAAAAAGTCAGGCCCGAGACCGCCAGGCTCAAAAGTAAAAGAGAATCAGGCCGCATTAGCCCTCCTGTCACTCTGCAGGCAACCATCTCGCATGCGGATAACCCGCTGGGCGTAAGCGGCCACTTCCTCTTCGTGGGTCACCAGAATAATGGTTTGCCCTGCGGCATGCAGCTCGGTAAACAGCGCCATGATCTCAAGCGAAGTCTTGCTGTCCAGCGCCCCTGTGGGCTCATCGGCCAGCAAAATGGCCGGGCGATTGACCAGGGAGCGGGCTATCGCCACCCGCTGACGCTGACCGCCCGAGAGTTGGTTGGGCCTGTGATCCAGTCGCTCTCCCAGCCCGACACGCCTCAGTAATTCTATGGCGTGGGTTTCATCGCCCTGCCCTTCTGGACTGTATCTCAGCGGCAGCATCACATTTTGCAGCGCCGTGAGTCTCGGCAAGAGGTGAAAACTCTGGAACACGAAACCTATCTGGCGGTTACGCACCGCGGACAAGGCATCATCATCCAGTTGTCCCACCTCTTCGCCATTGAGCAGGTAACTGCCGCTGCTGGGTTTATCCAGGCAGCCGATGATATTCATCAGCGTCGACTTGCCTGAACCCGATGGCCCCATGATGGCCACAAATTCATTGGCTTGAATGTCGAAACTGACTTCATCAAGCGCACGCACACAAGCGTCGCCCATCTGATAGGTTTTGCAAAGTTGTTGAAGCTTTATCATTGCTCTTGGTGGGTATTGCGACCGGCGCTCAACCACTCCTTGTTATTGTCTGCAGCTTTGAACCTTGGATAAAGGCGCAAGTTCCCTATTTAATGCCAAATTCCAGCGCCGGACCGCAAGCTAATTGTAAGCTGACATTTCAGCGCCCGAGAACCAATGCTGTGATGCCTCAAACAGCTTGAGGCCGATGCAACGCCTCTTGGTGTAATTCGGGCCGGGCTCATGAATTCTTGCCTTGGAATCGGGCTTAGGGCCTGACTTATGGGCTGACTTATGGCATAGCCCCTATCCAGGCAAACAGGGCCGCGAGGCCGTAAAGCAGCGGCGGCAACAGGCTCTGGCCACTTTTTTGCCCGCCAAGCAGTCTGGCATAGAGATGCCAGACCATCAAGAGAAGTAGGTTGAGAACAATAAAGAGTATTAAACCAAACACATAAGTTGCCGGCATCAGCTCAAACGCGCAGGCTATCAAGGCCAGAGCAGCAGTAAGCAAGAAGGGCGCAAAACTGAGATCCGCAAAGCAGTCTTGCTGTTCACGCCTGTTGGCGCGGCCATGGTTTTCCTGCGTCCAAGCTGCCCCTTGCCGGCGTTCGCGGGCTTTGGAACGGATCCTGGGCCAGAACTCAATCACCAGCGCGAACAAGATGATACAAGCAGCCAATAACAGACTCAAAAGCATAGTGTCTCCCTCCCATGGACAAAGAGACAAGCTGCGGCCGCATTTTATTGCATCACATGTTGGCCATTATCCAGTAGTCGAGGCGCTTTTGCGGCTCGGCCAAGATGGTTTTGCAGCTGTCTTTGTATTGACTCATCAAACCACCCAAACTCTTGCTGTTACCCATTGTTTCCAGCATTTCGGCACGGGCCGCAGCCACGCCCTTCTCGGCATCCTGTGCCGAACTGTACTGGGCGGCCAAAGCCTCGGCATCCTTGGCAGATTGTTTCAGTCTATCTCCAACGGCGGCCATCTGCGGTGCATTCATTGCTGCTATGGCTTCAGAACTTATCTGATAATAGGCGGCGCATTGCTGCAACTCGGCGCTAAAGGCCTCCTCGGCAGAACCGGCGAGTGCTGTGGCACTGGAAAATAAGCCGATGGCGGCAACGACAGACAAAACAGTTTTATGGGACATCTTGGTGATCCTCTTGATATCAATGAAGGCAAGCTACTTTAGTGCCTGATGAATTTCAAGGTTTTAGGGTCAGACTGTAGTGGAAAAATTCATTGTCCCGGACAAAACCAATGGACTCATAGAGCGCTTGAGCCCTGACATTATTACGCTGGGTTTCGAGGATCAATTCATCAATGCCCTGTGCTTTGGCGTAACTCAGCGTGGCATCGAGCAGCGCACGACCTATGCCGACACACCTGGCATGCTGAGTGACATAAATATCATTGAGGATAAGCAGCGGCGCCGCCTGCAGCGAAGAAAAGCCGGGATAGAGCTGCACAAACCCCAAGGCTTGGTTTTGCTCATCCGGCAGATAAAAGATCACGGATTCATCCCGCTTAAGCCTTTGGCTGATAAAGCTTAACGCCAGTTCGGGCTCGCTGGGATATCCATAAAACCGGCGATACTCATCAAACAGCGGTGAGATAATCTCGGCATCCTGTGACTGTGCCCGAATAACTTGCTTTAGCATGAATGATTTCCCTTCAATTCTATTGTCCTAAGTGGCGCTCACTCACTGTGCGAGTTCGGCATGGTACTGATCACTGTAAAATGCCAGCCTGTCCTTGAGGCCTTGTTTCACCTCAGGCCATTCGCTGTCAATGATGGAGTAAACCACTGTATCCCTGACACTGCCGTCCTTGAGCAGTCTGTGATTGCGTAAGATGCCATCTTGCTTGGCTCCCAGTCGGGTGATGGCTTCCCGTGAAGCCTGGTTGTGAAAATGGGTTCTGAACTCCACCGCCATCACATCCAGGGTCTCGAAGGCGTATTCCAGCAACAACAGCTTGGTTTCGGTATTGATGGCGCTGCGCTGCACGCTCTTGGCATACCAGGTATACCCTATCTCCAGCCGGCGGTTGGCCTGATCCCAGTTGCAAATGCGGGTACAACCGACAATTGCACCGCTGCTTCGGCTACGTACCGCAAAGGCCAAGGCTTCACCGCGCTGCTCACTATCCAAAGCCTGCTGGATATACTCCTTCATCTCATCCGGATGCGGCACGCTGGTGTACCACAAGCGCCACAACTCACCATCGGCGACCGCCAGCGACAACGCCGGCAGATGATCCTGACTCAAAGGTTCGAGGATCACATGTTCTCCGGTCAAGCATGCTTCCAGTCCCATGATTTGCCTCCCTAATAATGCAAGATTATGATTTAACACTTGTTTGATTACCAGACTAACATGAATAAATCATTAAACCAGAGAAAATGTTAACAAACGGTTTCTGCAGCAAGCCAGCTGAACTCTGTCAATCTGACGGGAAAACCCGGCCTTTTGACCCGCTGAATATCAGCCAGGGCTGCAGTCAATAAGTGCAACACGCATGGTTGAACGGACTGAGGCATCAACCGTTGAGCAGCACGCTTCTGCTCACTATATAGATTGAATTGAAGCAACCTGAGATGGTGCTCCTGAAGAACCTCCTGATCACATAGACGGAGTCGCACTTCCAAGTTGAATTCGTGCTTCCCTTGAATCACTATAGAGAGACGGTAATAGAGTCATGACAGTTGAATAATTGCAGTCGAAGGCAGAATGATGAGTAAGAAATGTTTTAATTTAGGGACCCTATCCGAGGACTTCGACGAGTCTGATTGTATGTTTAAAGAGGTTGATGAGAGAAGTTACTTTTATGCCACCAATGAATATATACCTTGCTCTTCTATTTCACCCATAACTTGGGAGGATCCAGAGATATCAGATAGTACTGAGATTCCTGATATCGTTGAAAAAGGTGATAAGCTCGTATCCAAAGAAGTTGCTAAACTAATAATGTCATTTGACCCTTATGGTGTGGAGATATATCCAGCAAGTTTGCTCATTGAAAATGAACTTCTTACAGAAAGGTACATAGTATCAATAAAGAATGTCATTGACGTTATAGATACTGAGCGTAGTAGAATTATTCAAAATCCAAAGCCCCACAGACCACCTATTGTTTCTCGTCTAGCTATATGCCCGGAAAAACTCGAGCTTATTCCATTACATAAACGTTTGGTTTTTAGGGTGAAAGAGTCAAATACGGTATTTTTTGATGTTAGTATTGTGGAAAAGTTTATCGCTGGCCTTATGAACGGCCATCATAATTTATGTCAAGCAATTCCGTTTGATACATCAGAATTAACCCCAACAATATAACCGCTCAGAATAGTAAAACGTTGGCCGGGTTAACCCCGGCCGAATATCGTGGCAGTTACAACAATTCATAACTACCGGCAACCCGGAACCAACCGGCTATGCTGGCGCGATCTTTATGGGTTGGCAGTACTTCATGGGGGAAACGCTCGCTCAGGAAGATCACCAGAGTGCCCATTCTCGGCGGGATCTGCTCAAGCAGAGCGTCGTCCTCTTCATAGAGCATCAGCTCGCCACCATCACCCTGTTGCCAGTCGGGGTTAAGGAAAAATACCGTGGTCAAGATCCGGTTGCGACTGCCCCGCAACGCATCCAGGTGTTTACGGTAAAAAGTACCAGGGCGATAAAAGGCGTAATGGCTTTCATAATCGAATAGCCCCATAAACAGGCGTCGGTTAAGCCCATGACGCAAGCAGGCCATGTATTCCAAATAGTCGGCATCCGGTTGTTGTGCTTCATTCAACCAGCGGATCCTGTCTGAACGTATCTCCTGTTCGCGAACACGCTCATTGCCACGGCCGATTTCAGCCCAGCGAAAACTCTCTACCGGCGAGTGGTTAACCTTATCCAGCAATGCGCTACTCAACGTCTCCGGCAGCACATCCTCAAGCACTATGTATCCCTTGTCCGTAAGTGCATCGGCAATCCTGTCCAATAGTTCATCGTTTAACAGCGAAACCAAATGGGTATCCTCTCTGAAATGCTGCGGCTGTTATTGCCTGCTTATTGACAAAGCCACAACCTAAAAAGCCCCCACTTGAATAAAGCGGGGGCCGATTCTGATAGCAGCGGATACTAGAGCATTCGATTTGGGCTGACAATCAAAATAAAACTTTCAATTCATATAGTTACAACACTAATCATCTATTCTCAAAGAGGCTCTTCAAGCTAAACAGGGTGCAAATTCAAGCGCTTGAGTTGTAGCTTGAATCCATTGATGGGAAAAATCGGCTCGCGCCTGTGGGGAAGTTAATTATCTTCTATACTCTCAAACAGGATTATGACTGTAAAACAGTGAATTATGGGATCAGAACGTCAACCAACGCGTCAGTTCTATGTTCGTGCCGCCATCATAGCCGCCGAACTGGAAAAGACTCAGGGCCATTGCAAAGAGATTAATATCATCGCCAGCAATGCCCAGGCGGCATCGATTCGTGCCGGCAGCATGGCGCTGGGCTTTAAGGCGCTGACCCACTCCATCGACGAACTGGCGCATTTCACCACCCACTCAGCCGCAAGAATCAATCATCTGGCACAGACCATCAGCCGCCTAACCAGCGAGCAGACCCGAGTCCGCAAGGCGATGCTGCAATTTGCCCGCGCCAGGGAGAAAGCCCGTAAAGCCCGTTATGGCGACAGCATCATGCCGGCGCTGGAGAAGAACAGCCAATACTTTACGGCCCTTGAGCAGCAGTGCAAACGCCTGAGCCTGGATATTGAATTGCAACTGGAAGAGCTCTGCCAGCAGCTGAAAACCGCTAAAGTGCTGGCCTCGCTGTGCCGCATCGAAGCCTGCCGGATAAAGCCCGCCGACCAGGCCACTTTCAACCATGTTGCCAACCGGGTCGATGCTGCTGCCGGGGCGATCCGCACTCAGGTAGATAAGGCGATTCAATTACTTGAACAATAAGGGAGTACAGGGATGAAGAGCCAACTCTTGTTGGAAACCCATAGCCACAAATGGATCTATTTTGGCCGGGATCCGGACAAACCCGACGGCATCATAGACACCAATCAATATATGTTGGTCACTGCCGAGCAGGCTCTGCTGATGGACCCGGGTGGCATAGAGCTATTTGCCCCCATGCTGGCCAATGTGGTTTGCCACATTCCCATAGAGCAGCTCACCCATCTATTCGCATCCCATCAGGATCCCGATATCATCTCCTCCCTGGGGCTGTGGGATCAGACTCTGGAGCGGGCCCAGCTGCACGCGCCCTGGATTTGGGAAGGTTTCATCCGCCATTTCGGGATGGAGCATATCCAATACCAGGCCATTAAAGATCAAGGCGGCAAGCTGACGCTCGATGGCGTAGAGGTGCAGTTTATCCCGGCCCATTATCTGCACGCTTCCGGCAATTTTCATGTCTACGACCCTGTCGGCAAAGTGCTGATGTCGGGCGATATAGGTGCGGCACTGGAAGACACGAATGCCGGGCTATTTGTCGATGACTTTGGCCGTCACGCCGAGAAGATGCGCTTTTTCCATCAAAGATGGATGCCCTCCAACCGCGCCAAGCAGGACTGGATAGCCAGAGTGAGAGAGCTGGAGCTGGACTATTTATGTCCGCAGCACGGGCGGATATTCAGGGGCGAGCAGATACCTGAGTTTCTCGACTGGTTCGAGCGCCTGGAGGTGGGGGTTGCGGTAGGCAACTGAGTACAATAGCTTGATGCCATGAGCTTAGCCCATGGCAAGTTTTCCGCCATTGAGTGTCCGGCAGCTATCAGAGATAGCGGGCAAAGGCGCTGCCCTCTTTGGTGGCTTTGAGCGGCGCTTCAACCACAGGAGTGCCCAGATAGAGAAAGCCCACTATCTGATCGCTGCCATCAAGCCCCAACGCCGTATTGACCGTAGAGTCAAAGGCAAAGGTACCAGTGCGCCATATTCCGCCCAGCCCCTGGGCAAATGCGGCCTGCTGCATCGCCATCACGGCGCAGCCGGCTGCCAATTGCTGCTCCAACTCAGGGACCTTGGGATGATCTTTGGTCTTGGCAACCACAATGATCACCATAGGCGCCCTGAGCGGCATACCGGCAGCCTTGTTGATAAAGCCCTCGTCGGCACCATCTGCTGTTGCGGCCGCCACAAAAATATCCGCCAGGCGATTGAGCCCTTCGCCGGTAGCAATAATAAACTCCCAGGGCGCCAGGCCACCGTGATCCGGTACTCTGGCCGCAGCATCCAGGATAATTTTCAGTTGCGCCTCATTCGGCGCCGGAGCCTGCAGTCGTGGACATGATTGACGGGTAAGAAGAAGAGTAAGTGCGTCCAATGCGCGATCCTCAGCTGAGATATCAATGACTTCACAGGATACCAAATCCGCCCCGGATCGCCAGAGGCAAAAAAGCCGGACGACTTGTTTTAAGCAACAATCAGCCGAGGTTAGCGGTTTTGGGCAGCCATTTACGGCCAATAAAATAGTCCACACTGGTGTAACGGCCGCCGCCCATAAACAGCAATACCAACAGCATAATGAAATAGGTGGCCGCAAACTCAATGCCGTTGTTGAGGATCACCAGGTTACCCGAACTGGTAAGCCAGTCGTAATTGCCGTGCTCCTGCAGTATCCCCTTGGCCCGCTCAAGCTTCTCCACCGAAGCCATCACCCTGTCGTTTGCGAGCCAGGATGAGGGGTCGGCAATCGCCAGCCAGCCGTTGGACCAGTGCACACTGAAGGCCGCCACCAACATGGTAATACTCATGGGGATAGCCACCAGCCGAGTGGCCAACCCGAGCAGAAGCAACAAGCCACCAAAAAATTCGGTCCCGGCCGCCAGCGCCACCATCACTTCAGGCATGGGCAAGCCCAGCCCCCAGTCCGGATTACCGAACCAGGCCGCTGTATCGCTGAAGTGGCTGAGTTTATTGTAACCGGCCTGCACCAGCACCGGCGCCAGATAGAGCCGCAATGCCAACGGTGCCAGGCCATCGAAGTGGCGCAGTGATTTCAAAAATGCCGCATAGGTTTGAATGATGACTTGCATGAAAACCTCCTTATTCGGGGAGTATTCCTGTCATGCTGCAGTTGACCCGGCAATAAGCGATTTTATTTCAGTCTTTAGTTTAGAAAGGTGCGAACAAGCCCCATGCCTGCTCTGCATCGGCTTACGGGCCTGGATGCAAGGCGTGGTTCGCGGGCAAATGGCCCAATGCCCGTTCTACAGACCAAAGACCCGCTTTACGACCCCATAAGCTCAGGGCTATGTCTGCCTCATAAGCTCAGGGCTATGCCTGACTCAGTTCATCCAGATCGTCAATCAAGTTACCCAGCTTACGCTTGAAGTGTTTTTGCTGGCGCTCACTCAGGCTCTGGTGCAGTTGCAACAACAGCATGCCGAAGTTTTCCGTGTTCTGCGCCAATTTCTGCTTGTGGACGTCTGACTTGAGCTCATCGGGCGATGTCATCAGCAGCCGCAAGCGCTGCGCCAACAAGTCAGAATCACTGCGTTGCAGCAAGGCTTGTTTGAACTGCCGGAGCCACTCGTGACGATACTCGAGCCACATATCCAGGGTCGCCAGTCGGCGGTGGTTGTGCTCATGGATCAGGGCCTTTTGCTGCTCACTCAAACGCCCCAGCCAATCGGCAAACAGCTCCTCCAGCCGTTCATCCGCATCTTTAATCAGTTGTTCCTGGTTCTTGTCCTTGTATTCATCCACCAGCTCCTGCTCATCGGCCTCCAGTTTGGCTATCACCTGGGCGACCTGCTTGTCACTCAAAGAAGCGATAAGGGGCAAAAGATCGTCAAACACCTGGGCAAACAGCCGAAACCAGTGATCTCTTGCCATATCCACATGACGGCGCCAACTCTGTGGCGTTAAAGTGCCATCGGCAAGCTCGGTTTGCAGCGTTTTTAACTGGGCACTGTATCTGGGTAACTCCTGGCTGCGATGCCAGGCGAGAAAAGGGTCGAGAATGGCGTCAAACGCCTGCTCCTGTTGCCGGTCGAGAGTGACATAATCTTCCAGCTGCCACTCTATGGCCCAATCGAGGAAATAATAGCTGACCTTGGTGGAGCAGGCACCGAGCGCAATAAGCAGCGCCATGGCAATAACAATGTGTTTCATCCATTAAATACTTTAAGTTGGCTAAGGCCAGGCGACAGCTTCCCTGCCTGACTCATTGATGCTTTACAAGATGCCAGAAGTCATCAAACCAGTCGAGATAAGACTGCTGCTGATTGTCCCAGGCCATCTGCAAGGCCCAGCAGCAGGCAAACAGCCAGTAGACATCGACGGCTGCAGCCACTGCCAGGTGGGCATCGCCGGTTAAATGCGGATGCTGCTCAAGATAGTGATAGATGAGCCACTGTTGCCCCTCGGCGCTCAGTTGATGGGATGACAGCACCCCGGCCAACTCAAACAGCGGGTGGGAAGCGCAGGCATATTCGAAATCGACGCACTTGAGTCCATCCTCGGCCAGCAACAGGTTGTGAGGATTGAGATCCCTGTGACAATACTGAGGCCTCTGCAGACAGGCCTCCAGCCGAGTGTTGCACTGCTCGAATAACCCTTGGGCCGAATGAAGTTGCATGAGCCGCTGTTGCCAGCTTGAAGGCTGCCCCCGGCTCAGAGCCATGTCATCGAGCCGCTCCAGATAGATGCGCCACTGCTCGGCAACACTGATGTCGAGCTTGGGGGCCGGCAAGCCCCTCAGCCCCAGCAGCAACTCCAGCAGTAAGGCCTGAGGTGATTTGCCTTGCTTGGCTCCCAATACAGCGTCTGAGCCCAATTCATGTTTAGGCTCATGTTTAGAATCATGTTTACGCTCAGGCAGGCCAGAGAGGCTCTTTGAGTTTGCATAGGCTTTCTGAGCCGCGCTTGCGATCTCGGCCGCGCCTTTGGATGCGAGTAACTGCTGCCAGTTGGCTTGCGGCGCTTGTTCGATAAAGCGGCTCAGATATAAACCCTTGTCAGCGCTGACCCAAATCAGCCCTGGTGCCAGGTTCGCCTTCTCGGCAACCCGCCAACATGCCAGTTCGTTGTTTCTGTCGCAGATACGGTCTGAGCCCGGGGAATTGACTCTCAGCACCATTGACTCGCTACCTGCCTGCAAGAGCCAGTTTTGGTTGCTTAGCCCAAGGGTGAGCGGCTTGGCCCCCTCAAGCGGCCACAACTGTAGCCGCTTGAGGGCGGCGTTGAGCTCGCAGCTCAAACCTTCACCCAGACTGGCTTCAAGTTTTGTCAGTGGTTTGCCTTTCATGCCGCGCCGCTTTCAAGCTGTGAGGAGTCGCGACCGTGGGACTCCTGGGCTCTGGCGCGCCAGATAAAGTAACCGGCTACTGCCATCCCCACGTAGAGCACAAACAAGAGTGAGGTCAACATCAAGCCCTTGCTTAAATAGAGATAGATGGACACCAGATCGATAACCACCCAATAGAGCCAGTTTTCCAGCACCTTGCGCGCCACCAGAAAAGTCGTCATCACAGCAAAACAGCTGGTTGCCGCATCCAGGTAGGGAAAGGCTGCCTGAGTGAAAGTCGCCATCATATGACCGACAAACAGAGACACCAACCCAGTCAACAAAATCAGTACCAGGTGCCGCTGCCAGGGCCAGGAGGTCACGGCCACTCCTTGATGGTTTTCCCCACCCCGGCGCCAGAGCCAGTATCCGTACAGCGCCATCGCCATGTAATAGACGTTGAGCACTGACTCCATAAGCAGCGCGACTTTCCAGAACAGCACAGTGTAGATGGCGGTGCTGGCAAAGGCTGCCGCCCAACACCAGATATTGGCTTTCATGGCCAGCAGCAGATAGGCCAAGGCCAATACCACGGCTACCGCTTCCCAGGCGCCCATGCCCTGGGCCTGAGAGCCGGCCTCGGCGAGCCAGTGCCAGAATTCACTCATGGGTTATTCCCTGTGGCCCAAGTTCAGCTCACCGCCGATAAATTTACAGACAAACACCGCCTTGCCAAATTTCTCGTGCGCCGCCTGCATCTCAGTGGCCAGCATGGCCATCACCTCGGCATAATCACCGCACACCTGAGTCGCCATGGCATTGGTGGTTCTCTCTATGTTGGCATAACTGTCCAGGCGCTTGATAAACCATTGAATAGGCTCCAGATACTCATCGTGGAGCGGATACATGCTGATTTCGGCAGTTAACTTCATTTTACATCTCCTGTAATGAACCGGGGCGCTGCAACACGCCCCGGCCGACAACGGCTTATGCCATCAGATAAATTTGACCTTGAAGGTCACACCAACCTGGCGTGGGTCCCCGTAGCGGATATATTGTTTCTCGGCCCAGTCCTGATCCGGCTCATTGCCGAAGTAGAAACCGCGCACGCCGTATTTTTCATCGAACAGGTTGCGGCCCCAGAGGTAAATCGACCACTTGTCGGCCTCATAGCCCAGCTTGGCGTTGACCACTTGATAGTCTTCAGATCGGGAGTCATTGCTGTCTGAGTAGTAGAACGCACTCTTGCCACTGCTGTTGAGGTTGGCAAACCAGCCCATGTCATTGCGCCAGGTCATGCCGAGACTATAGGTCCATCTCGGCGAGTGGGCCAGTTCCCGGCCGCTGAGATCCACAGGGTTGCCATATTTATCCTGATACAGGTAATCACCGTATTCTGTCTGCAGATACCCAAGGCTGGTGTAGAACTGCAGTGAATCTGTGGGATACCAGTTGGCTTCCAGCTCGGCGCCATAGTTATTGGAGCTGCCGGCGTTTTCGGTGAACAGAATAAAGCGCTGGGGATCGACAGGATCCTGCAGTGAGGCCGCTACCTGCTGATCTTCCCTGTCCATAAAGAACAGTGCCAGACGTGTATCCAGCAAGCCATCGGCCCAGCTGGATTTCAACCCCAGTTCATAGTTGTAGAGGATTTCGGTATCGAACTCTTTCTTGTCGGCCAGCTCCTTGGGCAACGTCATATTGAAACCACCGGCCTTGTAGCCCCTGGCTATCCGAACATAGGCTTCATGGTGTTCAGCCAGTGCCTTGGACAGGGCGATATGGCCGCCCCACATGTTTTCCGATGGGCTAAAGGCATCACCATTGCTGTCGCTGTAGTCACTCTCACGTCGCTCGATACGAGCACCGATAGACAGGCTGTAGCCCGCCCCCAGATCTGAGTCCAACTGGGCAAACACTGCATAGTTACTGGCGCTGTAGCGGGAAGTCAGCACTTCATCCGGCCAGCTGTTGTATTCAGAGTAGAGATCATTGTCCTCATCGAGATCCATAAAATAGAACCCGGCCAGCCAGTCTGTGCTGCCGCCGAAAATCCGCCCGGCCTCGTTGGAGCTGAATCTGAACTCCTGTGACAGAGTGCGCCGCTCACCGCGTTTATCCCAGGTGTAATCGTACTCACAGGGTGCGCCGCCGCACTCTTTCCCGGCCCAGTAATCCGGGTTGGCCCAGTCACCGTCGTAACCGTGGTGATGATCTGTTGCGGCATAGCTTGACAGGGACACCAGCTCAAAAGCCTCAAAGCCGGTATAGCTCAGCTTGAGACTGGAGCCCGTGGTGCGCTGCTTGTCGACGCCCGGCGCATCGGTAATGGTATCGAAGCCGTTATTGTCCAGGGTCCAGGCATCATAACCATTGTCAAAATCGGCGTGCAGTAGAGTGAAGTCCGCCTGCAACTTGTCGGTGGCGTACCAGCGCAGCTTGATACGGCCGCTGAATTCATCACGCTCATTGGTATCGTCACGGCCCAGATACAGGTTGTCACGATAACCGTTCTGCTTGTGTTGCTGCAGCGCCACACGATAGAGCAACTTGCCGGAATCTGTCACTGGGCCGGAACTGAAGCCGCTGAAGGTTTGCAGATTATCATTACCGAGCGAGACTTCGGCGCCGTGCTCGAACACGTCTGTGGGATCATTGCTCTTGAGATAGATAAGACCGGCCAGGGCATTGGCGCCATAGCGGGTACCCTGGGGGCCGCGCAGCACTTCAAACTGCTGCAGGTCGTACAGGCTGGAAACGCTGCCCAGCCCGGAGAGATCGATATCATCGATAATAAAGCCCACAGAGGAGTTGGGCGCTCCCTGGTATTGCTCCTGCTCACCTACGCCGCGGATCTGGAAGTATCTTGGCCGGGAGCTGGCACCTGACCAGTTGAAGTTGGCGACGTTACCCAGCATGTCTTCGAAATGCTCGGCGCCTTGATCTTCAATGCGCTGCTCGTCGATAACAGTCACGCTGGAGGGCATCTTCTCCAGCGTCAGACCACGAAAGTCGCCGCTGACGACTATCACTTCCATGGCTTGTTGCTCATCTTGATTTTCAACACCGGGATTATCGGCGGCATGAACGGGTGCCCACAGCAGCATCTGAATGGTGCTGGCAAGCAGAGTAGGTACGGTAAACTTGGACATAGGACCTCAAATATTCACAGTTTGAGATCCGGCAATAAGAAAGCGAGTTGAAAGTGCACGAATTGTGGCCCATTCCTACGCCGGTACTAGCCGGATCAGGTTCTAAGGGTTCGTCATACGACATCTCAGTCAACCGCAATGCGGTAAACACCCCTTGGCGCGGGCCAGTATACACGAGTTACCAACAAAAGTGAGCCAGGTTGCCAAATTGTACCCGAGGGCATAAAAAAACCGCCCACCCCAATACTCCCGAGTGTTGAGCATTCAACGGGAATAATGGCTCGGGCGGCAGTGGTGCCGAGGTTTCAACTTTTAGTTTGAAAAGGCCTCGCGCACATAGATCTCAAAACGGCTGGCGGTCGGATTCGGCGCCACGGCGCTCACCTGCAACTGCTGTTTACCATGCAGCTTAACCGACTTCCAGGACACACCTTCATCATCCAGGGTATAGCCGCTGGCATCATACCAGGTGAACTTGTACTGAATGCGCATATCGGTAGCGACCTTGCTGCTGATGGTGGCTGTGCCTCTGAGCAAGCCGCCCTCGCCTCTGGCCATAAGATCACCCACACTCACAGAGCGGGCAAAGCTGCTGTTGTCTGCGCGGCTTTCACCGGTCGAGCTGGCATACACCCCGGCCGTATGGTTGGCGCAGCCTGCCAGAGCCAGCACGGTTGCTGCTATTACCAAGACTTTTTTCATCTGCCAATCCCTTATTCTCAATCAATCAAAAAGTGCGCCCTGGCCGTTGCAATCAACTGTTTGCGGTTGGTTTGCCAGCAGTCGATATTGACATTGGCCACTCGCCGCCCCTGACGGGTTATTCGGCACTCGGCGAAGCTGTCCTTATGATAACCGGCGCGTAAGTAGTCGATGGAAAAATCAACCACCTTGGGCACCTTACTGGTTTGCATAAACACCATAAGCTGGATGATGGCCGACATCTCCATAAACCCGGCTATCACGCCACCGTGAATGGCCGGCAGTACCGGGTTACCTATGTTGTCATCTTTGGCCGGCAGACGAAACACCAGTTCATCGCCAAACCTGTCCACCTGCATGCCGATAAAGCGAGCATAGGGAACATGCTCAAGCAAGTGACTGAAATCATTGGTTTCTGTCACTTTAGCAACTATGCTTTTTACATCCATGGATGCCTTGGGATCTGTCATTTCGTCTCCTCACCCATCAGTGCCTTGCGGAAAGTATCCCCTATCATTTCAGGGCTTATCCGCATAAAGGAGCCAACCGCATGGGCGATGGGGTCGTCTATGCTGTCCTGATAGGCGATGGCCCGGGTGAACGCGACGCTGGATGACAACTTATAACACTCGGCAAAACCATACACCGGCTTGTGGGGCTCGGCAGGCTTCATATAGTCGACCCGCAGATCCAGAGTTGGCGAGATCTCCAGCGAACCATATTTGTCCTTGATGGCACAAACCACGGCGCAACCACTGGCAGTATCCATCAATGTGGTGATAACCCCACCATGAATAACCCCGGTTTCAGGGTAACCCACCAGCTCGGTGCTGTAAGGCAATTCTATCAGTACATGGTGCTCACTGGCCTCATGCACCTTGAGCCCGAGACGGCGGCACTGGGCCAACTGGTTGACGAAACGGGTAGCCAGAGTCGTCAGCGGGAAAAACTCCGGATTCACTTTCATGACGCTGAACTCACCATAGGCCCCAAGGCTTTACCGCCAAGCAGATGCATGTGGATGTGGAACACTTCCTGGCCGCCATGTTCATTACAGTTAATGATTAAACGATAACCGTCCTCGGCGATCCCGGCCTCGGCGGCCAGCTTGGCAGCCACAGTCACCATACGGCCTATGGCCTGCTCATCCGAGGCCTTGGCGTCATTGACTGTGGGGATCAGATGATTGGGCACTATCAGTACATGGGTGGGCGCCTTGGGATTGATATCCCGAAAGGCGGTTACCAGTTCGTCCTGATACAGTATGTCCGTGGGTATTTCACGGCGAATAATTTTGCTGAATATGGTTTCTTCGGCCATTTTGCCACTCTCCGGTGTGTCGGTTCAGGCTCGGCCCAAGGGCCAAACCTCTGTGTTCTTGGCAGTATAATACCATTCGGCCCGGAGATGTAATCGGCCACGGCGATTTGAACCCCAAGCCATTTAAAACTCGGCAGCAATTGCCGCAGCCTGGCTTTTTTGGCAGCATTGTCGCCATGCTCAGCCGGATAGCACCCAATTTGGCTCCCGGCACTCGCCAACGATTCATACGGATATCAGATGATCAGTTATCAGATTTGCCCCATAGATCCCCACGCTCACCTGTTCGAGGTCAAAATCACCATTCAGGCACCGGCCCAGAGACAGGAACTTTGGTTGCCATCCTGGATACCGGGCAGCTACATGGTTCGCGATTTTTGTCGCAATATCATAGATCTTAAAGCCTTTGATGAGCTGGAGCGTCCGCTAAGCATTACTCAGCTTGACAAGCAGCGCTGGCTGATAGATTCCAATGCCGAATCGCTGCAATTGCGCTACTCGGTTTATGCCTGGGATATGTCGGTGCGCAGCGCCCACCTGGATCAGACCCACGGCTTTTTCAACGGCAGCAGCGTCTTTTTGGCGGTGGCAGGCAAAGAGCTTGAGCCGCTGGAGCTGGAAATTCTGCCCCCGGAGGAGGAGGCCAACTGGCAGCTGGCAACAACCCTGAGTCGAATCGAGGGTGAAGAGTGGCAGTTCGGCCGTTTCAGCGCCGCCAACTATGATGAGCTTATCGACCATCCGGTGGAGATGGGCACCTTTACCCACGGCAGCTTTGAGGCCTGTGGCGTGCGCCATGATGTGATACTGACCGGGCGTCACCGCTGCCACATGCCCAGACTGCTTGACGATCTCAAGGCTATTTGCGAGAGCCAGATCCGCCTCTTCGGTGAAGCGCCGTTTGAGCGCTACCTGTTTATGACCCAGGTATTGGGCAATGGCTTTGGAGGACTGGAACACAGAGCCTCCACCGCCCTGCACTGCTCCCGTAAGGATCTGCCGCTGAGTATTGAGATGCCGGTCAACAAGGATTACCGCACTTATCTGTCGCTCTGCAGTCACGAATACTTCCACAGCTGGAACGTCAAACGCATTAAGCCTGCCAGCTTCATGCCCTATGCGCTGGAGGCCGAGAGCTACACCCGTCAGCTGTGGGCTTATGAAGGTATCACCTCCTACTATGATGACCTGATGACACTCAGAGCCAACAGGGTTTCCAATGAGCAATATCTGGAGATGCTATCCCAGACCATGACCCGGGTGTATCGCATGCCGGGCAGGCAGTTGCAGAGCCTGACAGATTCGAGCTTCAATGCCTGGACCAAGTTCTACAAACAGGATGAAAACGCCGCCAACGCCATCGTCAGCTATTACACCAAGGGAGCTTTGTTTGCCCTGTATCTGGACTTGACTCTGAGACTGGAAACCCAGGGAAAATACACACTGGATAACCTGATGCAAAAGCTGTGGCAGGCCTTTGGCAGCCAGGGTATAGGCACTGAAGATGACTCCCATCGCCGCCTCTACGAGGAGCTGCTTGGCCGGGATGCCAGCGCAGAATTTGCCTTTGTGGATAATACCCAAGAGTTGCCACTGGCGCCCCTGCTGGCGCAATTCGGAATCGAGATGCAACTTCGCAGTGCCCAAGGCGCTCAGGATCAGGGCGGCGGGGATGTTGAGGGGCAAAAAATCGGCTTCGGAGCCCGCTACAAGGCTGAAGCCCTGGGGTTAAGGATTGTGAGTGTGACCAACGGCAGCGCGGCTCACAGCGCCGGGCTCGCGGCTCAGGATCTGCTGATTGCCGCCAATGGTCTGCAGGTCGGCGCTCAATTTGAAAATGAACTGCAACAATATGAGCCCGGCGATAGTCTGGAGCTGCACTTCTTCCGCCGTGATGAACTGATGACAGGCCAACTGCCTATCAACCCGGCGGCAATAGATACTGTGTCACTCAAGCTCACCGATCCAGCCAAAGCCAAGGCCTGGCTGGGTTAAGGAAGGTGCGAACAAGTCCCATGCGTGCTCTGCGTAGGCTTACAGGCCTGGATGCAAGGCGTGGTTCGCAGCAAATGGCCCTAGTCCTTTGCAAGAAGCATAACACAGCAGGCAAGCCTGTAAGCCACGCCCTTTGGGGCTTTCACAGCAACCGGCTCTCTACGTTATCCGACTTCGACAGGCCCCGGCATGCCTTCAGTCAGATGCCTTGAACGCCAATTGCTGTGTAAGCCACTCTTTACAAAAGAGAAGGCCGCGAGGACTTATTCGCACCTTCCCTAACTGCCTGAGCCTTGACTCTCGGCCACATCGGCCATCAAGTGACGCTGGGCCCAGGCCATCACCTGGGCTCGGTTGCTTAAATTCAGTTTGCGAAACACCCGATAGAGATGGGTCTTGACCGTACTTTCACTGACATAGAGGGAAGTGGCAATCTGTTGATTACTGAGCCCGGCCAGTAGCGCCTGCAGCACCTCCCGCTCCCTGAAAGTCAGCACATCGCCACTAAGTTCTCCCTTGGCCAGCCGGGATTGCAACTCAAAAGGAATATCGCAGCCGCCCTTCTGCACAATATCCAGGCCACGGCTCAACTGTGCCAAGGTCGCCTCGGGATAGAAAACCGCCTTGACCACAGACGGCAACAACAGGCATTCATACTCCACCCTCCTGGGATAATGCAGTAACACCACTTTGCAACCGCGATTCCTGGTGGCCTGTTTAAGAATCTTATAGCCCAAGGCCGGTTCCACAGTGGCCAAATCCAGCAACAACATGTCGACATCAGCTCTCAAGGCATCTGTGTGCCATCTATCGGGAGATAAGCAGGACAAGCGTACCAGAAACTCCTGCGGCCAACGGCTATCCATCAGCTCGGTCAACAGCGCGGATCTGGAAACCACCAGCCAGTGCATCACATTGAACATAGGCTGCCCTCAGCTAAAAAAACCAAAAAAAATTTACATTAACGCAACATGAGTATCAAAGCAGACAACTGCTTGAAATGGAAGTACAGATTCCTTACCAAAAACTCAAAATGAATAAGAGTTAACTGAACAAGCGCCGCTACAGGCGTTAACATAAAGGGGTAAAACAGATCTGGGGGATCAAACATGGAAACAAATACTGCGGGCGAAGTGCGCCTGTCTCGCTATAAGGCATGGGATCTTCCCACTCGCCTTTTTCATTGGATAAACCTGCTTTTGGTGCTGCTGCTGGTGATCATCGGCGGGGTAATGATGTTCAAATCTGACTTCGGGATCAGTGGTCTCGACGCCAAAATCGGCCTGAAGACACTGCACGTCTGGATAGGTTATGCCTTTGCCATCAACCTGGCATTCAGATTACTGTGGGGATTATTCGGCCCTATCAAGGCGCGTCTAGGTAAACTACTCCCCAAAAAAGGGGAATTGGCAGGCTATCGTGCAGCACTCAAGAAAGGCGAAAACCCACAATATCTCGGCCATAATCCGGCGGGCAAACTGGCGGTCATCGCCTTATTGGGTTTGCTGACGCTGATCATGGTGACAGGTTTGGTGCGAGCCGGTACTGACATCTTCTATCCACCGCTGGGCGGCATGGTTCAGGAATATATCGCCGCCGATGGTGTTGAGCCTGCCAGCCTCAAACCCTATGATGACACAGGCGTTAATCCAGACAAGGCTGCAGCGATTAAGGGCGCCAAGGGCTTGGCAGGGAAAGTACATGTCTACAGCGTATATCTGTTGCTTCTCTTGGTATTGCTGCACATAGCCGCGGTGATCCACGCCGAGCGTAAGCGTCAGCCCGGTATTATTTCTGCTATGTTTTCCGGCAATAAATATCTGCCAACAACGCCGGTGGATAAAGACTGACTGAGATATTGGCTCACCACATAGAGCCAGAGATAGGCACCAGCCAGAAACAATAACGCCGGCATCAAGCCGGCGTTGTCATTCGTGCGATATGCGCTTCTTACTTCAGTACGCTATCTGAAGTACGGCCATCATCGTGGCAGCTATCGCAGGTAGGCTTTTGACCTACGTTCATGTCGTGGGGAGCATGGCAATCAGCACACATCAAGGCACCATCGTGTGGCTTGTGTACCGCATCCATTTCTGCCAGCGAACCGTGACAGCTCTGACACTGTTCAAATTCATAGGCGCCGTCAGCTGAAGGTGAACCATCGGCATGACAGCTTTCACAGCCACCCATATCCGCGTGGAAATCTGACAGCTTCTGATCTTCTGCAAAAGCAGATGGTGACATGGCCAGTGCGGCCAAACCGGCACCGAACAACACACTCAAGAGTTTCTTGCTCACAATAATATCCTCCGATGATGACAGTCGAGCAAAGGTTCTTATGTCAGGTATGACCTTTGTCTCACTATCAGTAAATAGCACGACTTGGATTAACTTAGCCAAGCTTTTGCCAATTGGCAAACTAATTCTGAGTCGCCGCCACTTTAACAACTTGCGCAAAAGCAAAATGTGCGCTGAATCATGTAACCATCGGTTAATTACGGAATTTTACATTTAATTTACACATAAGCATCTGTATCAATAAGCGTTTCAACAGCATAAAAAAAGGAGGCCAACCGGCCTCCTTAAGAGAAAGTATTGCTAAATTATCCGCGGTTTCTCAGCGCTTCGATACGCTTTTCAAGCGGTGGGTGACTCATAAAGAGTTCGGTCATTGAGCGCTTGCCATTGATACCGAAGGCCGACATATTGGCCGGCATGGCACCGGTTTCCGGCCCGGTGCGCAGACGTTCAAGCGCCGCAATCATCTTGTTCTTGCCGGCAAGACGAGCGGCACCTTCGTCGGCGCGGAACTCACGGATGCGGGAGAAGTAAGCCACCACCATGGACGCCAGAATACCAAACAGCATATCCAGCACAAATACCACAGCCATATAAGCTATGGTGCCCAGGCCTTCACCCTCTTCATCGTTGCTGGCAACAAAGTTGTTGATGATACCGGCAACCACACGGGCAGCAAAGATAACAAAGGTGTTCACCACGCCCTGGATCAGGGTCAGAGTCACCATGTCACCGTTGGCCACATGGCTGACTTCGTGCGCCAGTACGGCTTCCACTTCATCGGCACTCATGCCGTAAAGCAGACCTGTACTCACTGCCACCAGAGAGTTGTTTTTGCTTGGGCCTGTAGCAAAGGCGTTCAGTTCAGGCGATTGGTAGATGGCCACTTCCGGCATCTTGATCCCGGCCTGCTGTGCCTGACGGGCTACGGTCTCGAGCAACCAACGCTCTGT
The DNA here is from genome assembly GCF_056497865.1 of Shewanella sp. VK101. Classification (NCBI taxonomy): domain Bacteria; kingdom Pseudomonadati; phylum Pseudomonadota; class Gammaproteobacteria; order Alteromonadales; family Shewanellaceae; genus Shewanella; species Shewanella sp. VK101. The sequence goes on along the minus strand of NZ_CM151402.1, from coordinate 1,766,776 downwards.
GTTATCTCGGGGCTGAGTGATCACCTCACAGCCCATAGTCTTCTTGGCCATCCACTTGGAAATCGCCAAGCTGATAAAGGCGCCACCAAAACCGAAGATCGCCGCAAACACCAGCAAGCCACCCATGGTTTGAGTATTGACACCCAAAATAGACATGACGATCGATGCCACCAACAGGATGGCAAGGTTAGTCAAAATCAATAGAAATACACGCTTCATATCAGCTCCTGTAAGGTACCCTTGTACCGGAATTGCGTCATTGCAGACATAATATGTCCACTTGGCGGGAATTCAAGTGGGAAAAGGTAAATTATTGTTTAGCTTTCCCACCCAAACGCCCCGGTTACGCAGAGGAAGCAGTCTAGGCAGGCTTGATTAAATCAAACTTAATCAATTGCCCGAGTGCGGCTTTTTAAGGCGACCAAAAACACCGGCGGCGATTGTTGAGTGTAAAGGCTTTTTGTTACCATCAAGCAACGCAAATCAATCTGAAGGACAGCGACGATTATGACGATAAATACCCTGCTGCTCAGCAGCTCCCGCGCTGGCGACACCCCTTACCTGGAACATGCCCTGCCCTATATTGAGCCTATGACAGAAAAGGCCCGCAAGTGGATATTTATCCCTTATGCCGGTGTCAGCATGAGCTATGACAACTATCTGGAAGCCGTGGTTAATGGCCTGGCACCATTGAGGTTGGATATCTCCTCTATCCATCAACATGGCGATCCCAAGCAGGCTATTCGCGATGCTGACGGCATTCTGGTTGGTGGTGGCAATACCTTCCACCTATTGCATGAGTTGTACCGCTACGATCTGCTGCATCTGATCAAAGAGGAAGTCGCCGCCGGCAAACCCTATATTGGCTGGAGTGCAGGTTCAAATATTGCCGGCCTCAGCATACGTACCACCAATGATATGCCTATTATAGAGCCGCCATCATTCAGCGCCCTTGGCCTGCTGCCTCTGCAGATCAATCCGCATTACAGCAACTACAAGGCGCCGGGTCATAATGGTGAAACCCGGGCCCAGCGCTTGCTTGAGTTTACCTGTGTCGATCCCAAGACGCCGGTACTGGCCATCCAGGAAGGCAGCGCCCTGTTGCTGCAGGACAATAAACTGAGTCTTTTGGGAGATAAGGAAGCTTATCTGTTCAGCGGTGTAGAGCAGGAGATCCCCGTGCCTGTAGGCAGTGATCTTTCCAATCTATTGAGCTAAAAAACACTTGGCCCTACGTGGCCTTGCTTCTTTTTAACTCCAGGGCTCAACCGGGCACTTTGGCCAGCAAAGGGCTCAAATCCAAGTGCTGAGACATGGACTCGGCACTGGGATGAACCAGATGCGGCACCACTCCCAACAGCGGCGCCTGCATCAAGTCTTTAAGGCTGGCCAGGTTTTCATCGAAGCGACTCATATCAGCTTCGGCGCGATTGGCCACCCAACCGGCGATTTCAAGCCCATCGGCGCGGATCACTTCCTGGGTCAACACGGCATGATTAAGGCAGCCAAGCTTCATTCCCACCACCAGAATCACGGGCAGAGCCAGTCCCTGCACCGCTTCCGATAAGAAACGCCCCTCCCCCAAAGGCAAACGCCAACCACCGGCCCCTTCTATCAGGCAGAAATCGGCCATGGCATATTGGGTAAAATCCAGCGCTGCCAGTACCGCCTCGGGGCTGATATCCAGGCCGAGATCGGCGGCAGCAATATGAGGGGCAATCGCCGGCTCAAAACTGAAAGGATTCACCTTGTCGTACTGCAGTTTCAGAGTGGATTCATCCATCAAGGCCAGGGCGTCCGGGTTTCTCAGCCCGTAAGGGGTGTTGTGGCAACCCGAGGCCAGGGGTTTTACCCCCAAGGTTTTCAAGCCATGCTCGACTCGTGCCTTATGCAGCAGCGCGGCCCCGACCTGAGTCTTGCCACTGTCGGTATCTGTACCTGTTACAAAAAAAATCATCGCTGAACTACCCCTACAGCCAAAACATCAATGGTTATTTTCGGGCCTGAACCATTACTATCCTGTATGTCAGCGGCATTCCCTTGTCCGTTCTAAGGACTTCGGCCTGCCCGTTAAGTGTATGCCAAAAACCCTTTCCCTTGAGCCCGGCACCTGAGTTCTTGTCGGCGCCGACTGAAGCGCCGACCCCCTTGATGGAGTAAAGCAATTCCCTGAGATTGGCAAAATGGCACTGAAAGGTGCGGCTTTGCGTGTGCAAGCTCTGCCAGGGATGCTGCGCCAGCGCTTGCTCCAACTTATGTTCGGCTGCAAACACCTTGACTCGCAGCCCCAGCGTCTGTAATTCGGGCAAACTGCCCCGGGCCACTATAGCAAGGCGCGCCGAACCGCCCGGGCGCATGACCCGAAAAATCTCTGCCAAGGCGGCCGGAATATCGCCGCACCACTGCAGCGCCAGATTGGAATAAACCGCATCAAAACTGTCGTCGCCAAAGGGAAGCTGCTCGGCATTGCCACAAACAACCTGATAATCGGGGAAATTTCCCTTCAGCTGCTTGAGCATTCCGCTGGCGATATCCAGGGCGGTCACGCTTTGGGGCCAGAGCGTGGCAAAAGCCGTGCCCGGACCTGCACCTATATCCAGCAGTTTTCCTGAGTGTGGGCAATCGTCCCAGTCAAGCAAGGCTTCGGCCGTCAGACGCTGCACCCTATTGTGGCGCTCATAAGCGGTTGCCGCCTTGGAAAAGCGCCCGGCAACATCCCCGAGCGGCACGGATTGCACCAGGCCTGAGTGACTGGCCAGAGGCTCATGACTCATGTTGCTCATGCCATCAGCTCCGCCAATGCCGAGGCCAAGGCCAGTATATCCAGCTCCCTGTGCTCGGCGCTCAGGGTAATACGCAATCTGGCACTGCCTTTGGGGACTGTGGGGGGCCGAATCGCCCCCACCAGGAAGCCGCGTTCCAGAAGCCTTGCTGCCAGTGCCATACATCTGTCACTCTCACCCACCAACAGAGGTTGAATTGGCGACTCAGATGGCATCAAGGAGATCCCCGCCTCTTGGCAGCTGCGGCGAAACAAAGCGATATTGGCGTTGAGGCGCTCAAGCAAGGGCTCTTGCTGGATCAGCTCCAGGGCCTTGAGCACGCCCATACAGCAGGCGGGTGACAGCGCGGTGGAATAGATGTATTCACGGGCATTGGCCACCAGATAGTCTATCAATTCCTGCGAGCCCACAATCGCCGCGCCCTGACCACCGAGCGCCTTGCCAAAGGTCACCAAACGGGCAAATACAGGCAGGGATGATGACTCAAATAGGCCAAAGCCGTGGGCATCATCGAGAATAAGCGGGCTGCCGTGCGCTTGGCATAAGTGGCTCAATTTACCGAGCGGCGCCCTGTCGCCATCCATGCTGAACACGGTTTCAGTGAGCACTGCGCTGCCGGGATGCCGGGACAAAAGCGTTGTGGCGGCCGCTATATCGTTATGGGCAAAACGCCGTATTTTGGCCTTTGAGTCGCGCAGGCCATCTATCATGGAGGCGTGCACCAATTTGTCGGCAATCACTGTATCTTCGGTGCTAAACAGGGTTTTCATCAGTGCAGTGTTGGCGGCAAAACCACAGCTGAACAGTAACGCCGCTTCTGCGCCGAGTGCCCGGCACAGACCTTGTTCCAGCTTGAGATGCGCCTCGCTGTAACCCGAAACCAGAGGTGAAGCACCGCTGCCGCAGCCATAGATCTCTGCCCCCTTGGCAAGCGCAGAGATGACCTTGGGATGACGGGCCAGGCCCAGATAATCATTGGCGGCAAAATCCAGTAATGGTTTGCCACTATCTGTTGCATGGGCAACAGGATGCAATAGTCGCTCACGGCCGGACGCTGCTGCAAAGCAGCGTCTTTGCCTGAGCAAGCCGCCGCGCGCAAGCTCTTCACGGCGGCGGGCCATTTTGTCCAGCAATGAGGTCAAGTTACAGGGCTCCGGCGTCGTAAAACTGTCCCTGAGCCTTGTTATTGATAGCCTCTGCCTTGGCCGCGGCGCGGGCTATTTCGGCGCCCTCTTCCTCGACTGTGGCGGCCTTACCCTGCTCCGGGGTCAATCCCAGACGGCGGAACAGGCTCATATCGTCATTTTCTTCCGGGTTGGCGGTGGTCAACAGCTTGCACCCATAGAAAATCGAGTTGGCGCCGGCAAAGAAACACATGGCTTGCAGCTCATCTGTCATATTTTCACGCCCGGCCGACAAGCGTACCCGCGACAAAGGCATCATGATTCTGGCCACGGCTATGGTGCGCACAAACTCCAGTGGATCCAGGTCGTCCAGGCTGTCCAGCGGCGTACCGGCCACCTTGACCAACATATTGATAGGCACAGAGTCGGGATGTTGCTCCATATTGGCCAACTGCTGCAGCAAACCCGCCCTGTCGGTGGCCTGCTCGCCCATACCGACAATCCCGCCGGAGCACACCTTCATACCGGCGGCGCGCACATTGGCCAGGGTGTCCAACCGCTGCTGATAGGTGCGGGTGGTGATGATGTCACCATAGTATTCCGGCGAGGTATCCAGGTTATGGTTGTAGTAATCCAGCCCGGCTTCGGCCAGCTCGTTGGCCTGGTTTTCGCTGAGCATACCCAGAGTCATACAGGTTTCCATCCCCAGGGATTTAACCTCCTGCACCATCTGCTTGAGATAAGGCATATCGCGTTCATGCGGGTTACGCCAGGCGGCTCCCATGCAGAAACGGGTCGCACCGGCGGCCTTGGCACTTCTGGCCTCTGTCAGTACCTTTTCCATCTCCAGCAGACGCTCTTTTTCCAATCCTGTGTCGTAGCGGGCGCTCTGGGGGCAATATTTGCAGTCTTCCGGACAGGCACCCGTCTTGATTGACAACAGACGGCTGACCTGAACTTCATTGGGATTGAAATGGGTTCTGTGCACGCTGTGGGCACGAAACAACAAATCATTCATAGGCAGGGCAAAGAGGGCTTCAACCTCTTCACGGCGCCAGTCATGGCGCAGCTCTGTATTGGACATATTCTGTGTTACCTGAGTCTGATCTATTTGTTGCTGAAGCCGATTTTGCCGATTAATCCATCGGGATCCGGGTTCAGCTGGCTGCTTGAAGGCCTGAATTATTTTCGTTAGCATACCCGCGACGCCCTCACTGTCAACGCCAATCAGTTGCACAGGTTTACCTTTGGTTAATATATGAGCATAGATTATTGTTTTGACCGTCAGCATATCTGGCATCCCTACACTTCCATGAGCCACACCCTACCCGTTTATGGGGTTAAAGCCGCCGAGGGCGTACGCCTGACGCTGGAGGATGGTCGCGAGCTTATCGACGGCACCAGCTCCTGGTGGGCCTGCGTCCATGGTTACAGCCACCCGGCAATTCTCAGCGCCATGGAAGAGCAACTCAAACGCCTGAGCCATGTGATGTTCGGAGGGATCACCCATGAGAGCGCCATAGAACTGTGTCGCCAGCTCATCACTATCACCCCGGAGCCACTGACCAAGGTGTTTCTGGCTGACTCAGGTTCCATTGCGGTGGAGGTGGCGCTGAAAATGGCGCTGCAGTACTGGCAAGGGCAAAACAAGACAGAGAAAAACCGCATCATGACGGTCAAGCAAGGCTACCATGGCGACACGTTCGCCGCCATGAGCGTCTGCGACCCGGAGGGCGGCATGCACACCATGTTTGGTGACAATGTGGCCCGGCAACTGTTTGCCCCGGCGCCAAGTACACCCTTTGGTGAAACCGCTAAAGCAGATGACATCGCCGGACTCGAGGCCATGCTGGCCGAGCACGGCAAGCAAACCGCCGCGCTGATCCTCGAGCCCATAATGCAAGGTGCCGGTGGCATGTGGTTTTACAGCGCCGACTATCTCAAGGCGGCAAGAGCCCTGTGCGACAAGTACGATGTACTGCTGATCCTGGATGAAATCGCCACAGGTTTTGGCCGCACCGGTAAGCTGTTTGCCTGCGAACATGCAGACATAGCGCCGGACATCATGTGTGTCGGCAAGGCGCTCACCGGCGGCTATATCAGTCTGGCGGCGACGCTGTGCAGCGATAAAGTGGCGGCCGGCATAGACAGCTCCCCTGCCGGCGTATTTATGCATGGGCCGACCTTTATGGCCAATCCTCTGGCCTGTAGCGCCGCCCGCGCCAGCCTGGCACTGCTGGCAAGCGGTGAGTGGCAAGCTCAGGTCAAGGCCATTGAAACTCAGCTTAAACAGGAACTGGCACCGGCAGAGGTACTGCCGGGAGTCAAAGCGGTACGGGTACTTGGCGCCGTTGGGGTACTGGAGATGCACAGACAGGTCAATACCGCAGCGCTGCAGGCCGAATTTGTTGCCCGCGGCGTGTGGATCCGCCCCTTTGGCAAACTCATCTATATCATGCCGCCCTATGGTATCAGCGCAGAAGAGCTGAGCAGCCTGAGCCGGGCTATGCTGGAAGTAGCAGCGCTGACGAGCAAGCAAAATCAAGATGACAGCGCCTTCGTCAGTCACGGCTGAGCCCGCTACACCTCAACTCTACTCAGGACAGCAAAAAAAGCGGCTCAAATGAGCCGCTTTGTCTTGAGGTAAACCAAGCCTTGCAGGGAATGTTTACTCAATAGAACCCTTTTAGAACTTATGGTACTTATCGATACCAAAGGTTCTGCCGGTGTCATGGCAAGTCGCACAGGATTCGGCACTTGGCTGCTTGAACCACTCAACAGCCGGGATATCCACGCTGATATCACCGCCGTTTTGGCTCATATGCGCCTTGGCCGAATCACTGGTGTGGCAGGCATAACAGTTTGCGGTGACCGGGCTGGTCATCTTGCTGCCGGGCTCCAGAATATACTGGTTGGGCACAGCGGCCAGCGACAGGCCATCCTGGTGACAGGCTACACAACTGCTGGCCGGTGCAATCGCTGCGGCACCGTTGGCTTTTCCTGTCTGACTCCAGTTACCATCGGCATCCTGAGCCACTTCACCGACAGTTGCCCCCTTACCCCAGTGCCAGCTGTGGATCATGGGACCGAAGCCGGCACCATAATCGGCGCTGGTGCGGGCCATTCCGTTGCCGTGACAAGCGATACAACCCTTACCACCGTTATCGAACTCACCGTTCTTGTGGAAGGCAGTCACATCGTTATGGCAGGTGATACAGCTGCTGTCAGCCACCACCTGACGCCGATCAAAGCCGGAGATCTTGCTGCCATCGGCCGGACTGATCACATCTGAGTAAGCTGTGAAGGAGACCCCCATGGAGCCGTCATAACCATTGGCACGAATGCGATCACCTGTCTGACCACGTACCTTGCCATCATAGTACTGCCAACCTTCGCTGGAGAAAGTCACCCGCGCCGAGAACATATAACCGGCATTCTCATAACCTGCGGCTATGTTGGCCGCCGCATAACACACAGTGCGGGTACCATCGGCATTGTCCGTCTTGGTTTCTGAGTTACGGGCGCCCGGGCGGCCCACCAAGCCATGGTTGTCATAGGCATGCAAGTATGCGCCGGCATAGACTATCGGCTTGGCGGCAACATAACCTGCGGTGGCATAATCGGCATTATAGTTGTTGCCGATATTGACCAGATTACCCTCTTTATCCTTGACACTGATGGTAGAACACCAACCACCGGCACCATCGGATTCAGGGGTAGAAAGCGCCACTGTGTAACCAAGGCGCAGCGCTTGCAACTTGGTGATCCCGGCTTTCTGTTCATGCAGTTCACGGAAGTCCAGACCATTTGAAGGCACTATGTCTCCGGCCGGTGTCCCTTCTTTACCATGACAATCGATACAACCAGGGCCGGTAAAGTTACTGTTGATGGGCGCATCAGTATGGCAACTGCTGCAGTTGAGCACGCTGAAGTCCTTGCTGAACTCCCTGTGATTGATGTGACCTATCTTGGATAAGGTATTGGTGGCATAGCCACCGATGGAGAATCCTTCATCATTGGTCGCTGCGCGACTGACTGAGCCGTGACAGACCAAGCAACCTGCCACAAAATCCACTTCACCGTCCATGCCTTCAGCCACGTAGCTGGCGTGACGACGAGGACTGAGTGAATAATCCACGTGACAGGCATAACAGGCTTCTGTTGTGGTACTGAATTGACCTTCCGGCTTATTGACGACCAACGCCTTTGAACGGGCAATGGCATCATTACCGCCGACACGCAGCCAAACAATGCCTTCAGTGGAGGCATTAACACCTGCCATTGGGGCTTCAAAAATATAATGACCATCATCTACTTGAGTCAGCGTTGCACCTTCTGTTGCCTGAGTTACTGCACCACCGATATGAACATTGTCCTCAACCCCATTAATGGGATTTTCATCCCGGTTAAGAATAAAACCTTTAGCAGTCAAAGCAGCCACTTTTGCCTGAACATCTGTCAGTTCATTAATTAAGTCGCCATTTTCATCTGTTACTTCAAATTCGTAGCTAACCTTACCCTCGCCCAAAGTGTAATTAATCACTTTAACTTGGGTTTCGACCGATTGGGTCACTGGAGGATTCGTCCCCGGCTTCCCAGGTTCTCCGGGGGTTCCCGGTTCGCCTGGCGCTCCATCACGGCCATCTTCACCATCACTGCAACCGGCCAACAGTATCGCCATCACCATCAGCGCAACTCTTTTCTTTTTAAGTATGGTCATCTTTCTCTCCTGTCTGAGCAAAGGAATACCGCTTGCTCACTCTTTATTTTTAAGAGGAACAATCCGACTCCCGAAACTCAAACGAAAGTTATAATAATGATTAACGGATCTATTCTGACCCGAGCAGATAATATGACTAAAAATAAAACAAAAGAGTGAGCAAAGACACAAGATATGACTATGAAACATTTTAATACGATTAAAATTATTAAAATAAACTTAAAAATATTAATAGGTGAATTACTGGCTTTATTAAAGAAATATATCAACTCGGAATTTCTTTAATCATACTCATCTTATACCGATATATTGCAATTTATGAAATCAGATATTTTAATTTACTTGCAAAAGTTATTTTTAATTTCTTTGAAATTGACTGGCCATTCGTTGAATGGAGTTAAGACTTACGCCATGTTTGTTTCGCTTGGCACATTCACGCTGGTGAGTTTTGCTGCCCACATCACCAATCTGTTGAATATGCACCCGATAATTCAAGGCCTTTGCAGCCGCCTGATAGGCCGCAAACTCCCACAGTGCCATGTTGGTATTGTCGCAGATAACCACAGGCACGCCAGATGCCAACGCCTCGATGAAGCGGCTCAGGTTGAGCTGATGAAATTCCGGCAAACGGGCAATGTCGAAGCAGTAGCGGTTATTTTGGTAAAAGAAGCTGTCGGTTGAACACAGGCCTCTCTCAGTGACATTCTGGGCAATCCTCGCTGGTAGTTCCTGGATAAACTGCCGAACCCAGTAAGATTTGCCGCTGCCCGGCAGACCGCGCATGATGATCGCCAAGCGCCTGTTGCCATCAATAGCCCCGGGGTCAATAACCCCCTTAATCTCTTGGATATTACCCGCGCTTGAAATACCGACAGGCGGCTCAAGCAGGCTGGCACCTGTTTTGGGCTCAGGCATCAGTTCTGGCCGGTTTGATTGCAGATAGACTGACCGGCAAGGATACGCTCCACCAGTGCCGGTACCATCTCACTGGCCTTGCCTTGCAGGTGAATTTGAAACTGGCTGTGTCTGTCTGCCGGCATCAGATTGACCTCGACGGTAAGCGCACCATGATGATTGGCGCTGTCGACAAAACCGGCAGCGGGATAGACAGTGCCTGAAGTGCCAATGGCAATAAAGAGATCGCAGTGATCCAAAGCATCGTGAATTCTATCCATTCCCAGGGGCATTTCACCGAACCAAACCACATGAGGCCGCAAACGCTGCGCCGGAATACAGCAGGTGCAGGTATTCTCCGGCCCGAAGGGTTCGTGCAGGGTAAAGGTTTGCCGCGAGCGCGGACAACGCCCCTTGGAAAGTTCACCGTGCATATGCAGCAAGCGCCTGGAACCGGCTCTCTCGTGCAGATCGTCTATGTTTTGGGTGACAATAAGCAGTTCCCCCTCAAACTCCTGCTCAAGGCGAGAGAGCGCCGTATGGGCGGCGTTGGGTTCTATATTGCCCGCATGCAATTGTTGCCAGCGGCCATTGTAGAAGCGCTCGACCAATTCAGGGTCACGCTCATAGCCTTCAGGAGTCGCCACATCTTCAATATGATGCTCTTCCCACAGGCCATCTTGATCCCTGAAGGTACGTAATCCGGACTCGGCAGAGATCCCGGCGCCGGTTAAAACCACGATTCGACGATGCATCTAGTGTCCTTTTTGTTTTTCTGTCATCCTGCCAACGATAACCAAACACTGCAATTATGCCTTGGTATAACCATACAAAAAGTATGCTTAAATTGCTTGTTTTTATTCAAATTTATGCCGATTATAGTCAAGTTACCCCACAGAAGTACCAAAAGCCGGATCAGAGGTTTAAGTTTTAGAACAGTACACATATAATGGGGTCTATTATCCACGGACGAACCTATGTGTAATACCAAGGGTTCTGCAATCAAGAGATTAGCCATGACAGATGGAAATCAAGCGCTGAAGAAAGCGGGTTTGAAAATCACCCTGCCACGAGTCAAAATCCTGGAGCTGATGCAAGAACCGGAGAACCAGCATATCAGTGCCGAAGATTTATATAAGAAATTGCTGGATATCGGCGAAGAGATAGGTCTGGCTACCGTTTATCGGGTACTGAACCAGTTTGATGATGCCGGCATTGTCAGCCGTCACCACTTCGAAAGCGGCAAAGCCGTGTTTGAACTCTCCACCCAACATCATCATGATCACCTGGTATGCCTGAGCTGTGGCAAAGTGATCGAGTTTTCCGATGATCTTATCGAGCGTCGTCAGCATGAAATCGCCATGCGTCACAATATCAAGCTCACCAATCACAGCCTCTACCTCTATGGCGTCTGCACCAACGACAAGTGCGATCACGGCCAAGAGTGATAATTAAAAAAACCAGCGCCAAGCGCTGGTTTTTTATTGCCGGTAACCTTGGAGTTACCAGTTTAAAGCCAGAGGCTCGCCCTTCTTCCTTGGGCAGGCATGGCTGAAAAGTGTTGGATCCGCATAGCAAAGAAAACGGTTATTGGCGAAAAGCCTGAACAACCAATCCCCCTCTTCGGCAAACTGCGCCGGTGGGGTCAAATTCCCTACGTGCTTGGGCTCCAAACCGGCAAACTGCATCAGTTTGTCGGCGTCCTGTTCACTGATCAACTGTGGATCCGCCGGTAATTTACCGCTGCCGGCAGAAAAACCATTGTGGACAAAGTACTGCTTCATCTTTATCTCCATTCCCTGTCGTTGGTGCATTCTGAGTGACTTAGTTGTATATCACTCCCGTATCCGTTCAAGAGCCTTACCGGCTCCGGTGCTTAGCGGTGAAAATCACCTGAGCGCTCCGGTTGATAGATAATCTCTTCAATCCGCACTTTCACTGTGCCGCCACCCGGGCCCGGCCATTCAATTTCATCACCCTGGGCCAAGCCCAACAAGGCGCCGCCAACCGGGGCCAGAATTGAAATTTTACCGGCACTGCCATCGGCATCTTTTGGGTAAACCAGACGCAAGGTGAACTCTTCATTGGAGGAAGACATACGAAAACGAACTTCAGAGTTCATGGTCACCACATTGTCCGGCATCTCCTTGGATGGCCTGATTTCCGCCCGCTCCAGCTCAGCCTCAAGCGCTTGATGGCCGGGAAAGGCATTGGCCGGCAATGAATCCAGTAAACGCTCCAGGCGCTCCAGATCCACTTCAGAAATTACGATATTAGGTTGTGTACTCACAGCAATCCTCTACTTTTCAGAAAAGCCGCCTGAGCGGCCCCACATCGGGTCATCCCTTCCCCCATTGAGGGTTGACACCAATACCCAATCGCTGAAAATCGCCTGACAGGCGTTTCAGACTCATTCAGCTTGAATCAACTATCTCGAGGTCTTTCGCCCCCGAATTGCACTTCAGCGCCGCATCGGGCGAACCAATACGGCGCTGAAGTCTGTGTTAACACTGCATCAAACCCTCTGGGTTTATCCGGATACCCGCGTCAGTGGCTGCTCTGGCGCAACCCATTACCCGGCTCCTGATAACAACAAACCCACAACCCAGAGAAAGATGATTGATAACAATTTGAATTTTTTAATTTTTTAGCGCATTAATGCACCAAGACTCCCCGAAGGGATAGCCTAGCCCCAATCTAACCTTTTCCCAATCAAATATCCAGCCGGGGGCATCTGAGCTTCATCACAGCAGCCAATAAAAAAGGCGCCTTGCGGCGCCTTTTGTGAGCTTAACGACTGTGCTTACCAGCCGGTCTTCTCACGCAGCGCGCTGCCGATTTCGGCCAGCGAGCGTACGGTAGTCACGCCCGCGGCTTCCAGAGCGGCGAACTTGTCAGCGGCTGTCCCCTTACCACCGGCAATGATGGCGCCGGCATGGCCCATACGCTTACCTGCTGGTGCAGTCACACCGGCAATGTAAGAGACCACAGGCTTGGTGACGTTGGCCTTGATGTAAGCCGCCGCTTCTTCTTCGGCGGTACCGCCGATTTCACCTATCATCACTATGGCCTCTGTCTGAGGATCGTTCTGGAACATTTCCAGTACGTCGATGAAGTTGGTACCAGGGATTGGGTCACCACCAATGCCGACACAGGTAGACTGGCCGAAACCTTCGTCAGTAGTCTGCTTAACGGCTTCGTAAGTCAGAGTGCCGCTGCGGGAAACAATACCCACTTTACCTGGCTTGTGGATGTGACCTGGCATGATGCCTATTTTACATTCGCCGGGGGTGATAACACCCGGGCAGTTAGGGCCAATCATGCGCACGCCGGTTTCTTCCAGCTTCACTTTTACCTGCAGCATATCCAGAGTCGGGATACCTTCGGTGATACATACGATCAGCTCGATACCGCCATCTATGGCTTCCAGGATAGCGTCTTTACAGAAAGGCGCAGGTACGTAGATAACAGATGCAGTGGCGCCGGTGGCGGCAACAGCGTCTTTCACAGTGTTGAATACTGGCAAGCCCAAGTGAGTGGTGCCGCCTTTACCTGGAGACACACCGCCGACCATCTGAGTACCATAGGCAATCGCCTGCTCAGAATGGAAAGTACCCTGACCGCCGGTAAAACCCTGGCAGATAACCTTGGTATCTTTGTTGATTAAAACAGACATTATTTGCCCTCCGCAGCTTTAACTACTTGCTGAGCAGCGTCGGTCAGACTTGTCGCAGCAATGATATCCAAACCTGATTCGGCCAGTACTTTAGAGCCCAGCTCGGCATTGGTACCTTCCAGACGCACAACCACAGGCACTTTCACACCGACTTCTTTCACTGCACCGATAATACCTTCGGCGATCATGTCACAACGCACAATACCACCGAAGATGTTCACCAGAACGGCCTTCACATTGCTGTCAGACAGAATGATCTTGAAGGCTTCGGCAACACGTTCTTTGGTCGCGCCGCCACCAACGTCGAGGAAGTTGGCTGGCTTGCCACCGTGTAGGTTAACGATATCCATGGTACCCATGGCCAGACCGGCACCGTTTACCATGCAACCTACGTTACCGTCCAGAGCCACATAGTTCAGTTCAAACTTGGCGGCGTGGGCTTCACGTGGGTCATCTTGAGAAGGATCATGCATGTCTTTGATCTTTGGCTGACGGAACAGAGCGTTACCATCTACACCAATCTTGCCGTCCAAACAGTGCAGGTTGCCTTCGGTGGTGATCACCAGAGGGTTGATCTCCAGCAGGGCAAAGTCATGCTCCAGGAACATGGTCGCCAGACCCATAAAGATCTTGGTGAACTGCTTGATTTGAGTTGGGTTCAGACCCAGCTTGAAGCCAAGGTCACGCGCCTGGTAAGGCTGAGGACCTGTGATAGGGTCGATAATGGCTTTGTGGATCAGCTCAGGGGTCTCTTCGGCCACCTTTTCGATTTCCACACCACCTTCGGTAGAAGCCATAAACACGACGCGGCGAGTGCCACGGTCGACAACGGCACCCAGATAGAGTTCGTTGGCGATATCAGTGCAGCTTTCAACCAGGATCTTGGCAACCGGCTGACCTTTTTCATCAGTCTGATAAGTGACCAGATTCTTGCCCAGCCAATGTTCGGCAAAGGCTCTGATCTCTTCTTTGTCGCCAGTAACTTTAACGCCACCTGCCTTACCGCGGCCGCCAGCGTGCACCTGGCACTTGACTACCCACATGTTTCCGCCAATGCGACCGGCTGCTTCAACAGCTTCCTGAGCTGTGTCACAAGCATAGCCTTCTGACACTGGTAAACCATATTCGGCAAATAGGGCTTTTGCCTGATACTCATGCAAATTCATGATGATCTATCCGTATACTACGTTTTAAATCCAACCGGCCCCGAGGGGCCAGTCACGAGGTTATTGTCTGGCGGCGCTTATAAGTCCAGCAGCAGACGAGTTGGGTCTTCCAGCAGATCCTTAATGGTCACCAGGAAGCCAACTGACTCACGACCATCAATGATGCGATGGTCATATGAGAGAGCAAGGTACATCATGGGCAGGATTTCCACCTGACCATTGACTGCCATTGGGCGGTCCTTGATGGCATGCATGCCAAGGATTGCGCTCTGTGGCAGGTTAAGAATAGGCGTCGACATCAAGGAGCCAAACACTCCGCCGTTAGTCACAGTGAAGTTACCACCTGTCATATCTTCCACTGTCAGCTTGCCGTCACGCCCCTTGATAGCCAGTTCGCGAACCGCTTTCTCGATATCGGCCAGGCTCATGGTATCTGTGTCGCGCAGCACAGGCGTTACCAGGCCGCGAGGCGTGGAAACGGCGATGCTGACATCAAAGTAGTTGTGGTACAGGATGTCGCTGCCATCGATAGAAGCATTGACTTCTGGATAACGCTTCAGCGCTTCGGTTACGGCTTTCACATAGAAAGACATAAAGCCAAGACGGATGCCGTGTTTCTTCTCAAAGACTTCTTGATACTTCTTACGGATGTCCATGATAGGCTTCATGTTGACCTCGTTGAAGGTGGTCAACATGGCGGTGGAGTTCTTGGCTTCCAGCAGACGAGTGGCGATAGTCTTGCGAAGACGCGTCATAGGTACGCGCTTCTCGCTGCGATCGCCCGCCAGGGTCACAGGTGCTGTGGCAGCAGCTGCAGCTGGCTTGGCAGAGCTGGACTTAACGAAGGCTTCCACATCTTCTTTGGTGATACGGCCACCCACACCTGTGCCCTTGATTTTAGCGGCATCCAGATTGTGTTCGGCTATCAGGCGGCGTACTGATGGGCTCAGGGCATCGTTGCCTTCTGCCGCGGCTTCTTCAGCCTTTGGCGCAGCGGCTTCAGCCTGCTCTTTGCTCACTTCCTGGCCGGCAACCGCGCCGGCGACAAAGTTGGCGATAACCTGCTCTGCCAGGACGGTATCCCCTTCCTGGAACAGCAGTTCGCTGATCTGGCCATCTTCGGGTGCTACAACTTCCAACACCACTTTATCTGTTTCAATATCAACCAGGTTCTGATCACGGGAAACCGGCTCACCAGGCTTAACGTGCCAAGTGGCGATAGTCGCGTCGGCAACAGATTCGGGCAGTACAGGTACCTTGATTTCGATACTCATGGAAAGCTTTCCTTTTTGTATAAATTTCTATTACTTCAGTTTTAATGCGCTAGTGATCAGTGATTCCTGCTGATGCGTATGCAACTCAGGGTAGCCACAGGCCGGCGCTGCAGAGGCGTCACGGCCAGCGTAGCTGAGCTGGGCACCTTTGGGAATGGCTGCCCAGAAGTGATGCTGGCTGCAATACCAGGCACCTTGGTTCTGAGGCTCTTCCTGACACCAAACAAAGTCGGTCACATGCTGATAGTCTTTCAGTGCTGTTGCCATCTCTTCGTGTGGGAAGGGATACAACTGCTCGACCCGCACCAAAGCGACGTTATCGATATTCTCTTTGCGGCGACGTTCCAGCAGCTCGTAGTAAACCTTACCGCTACAGAACACCACGCGATCGACCTTGGCGGCATCCAATGTATCGATTTCACCGATAACGTTCTGGAATTGACCATTGGCCAGCTCATCCATGGAAGACACTGCCAGCGGGTGACGCAGCAGTGACTTGGGAGACATTACCACCAGCGGACGACGCATTGGACGCACCACCTGACGACGCAGCATGTGGTAGACCTGAGCCGGAGTCGAAGGCACACACACCTGCATATTGTGGTTGGCACACAGCTGCAGGAAGCGCTCCAGACGAGCACTGGAGTGCTCCGGACCCTGACCTTCATAGCCGTGAGGCAGTAACATGGTCAAACCGCACAGACGGCCCCACTTCTGCTCACCGGATGACAGGAACTGGTCAATAACCACCTGGGCACAGTTGGCAAAGTCACCGAACTGGGCTTCCCAGATAGTCAGGCCGCCTGGCTCAGCAGTGGCATAACCGTACTCGAACGCCAGCACTGAGGCTTCAGACAACACTGAGTCAGTGATGTCGATAGGGCCCTGCTCTTCGGCCACATGGCGCAGCGGCAGGTAAGTAGTGGCATCGTTCTGGTTGTGCAGCACGGCGTGGCGATGGAAGAAGGTACCACGACCCGAGTCCTGACCGGTGATCCTGACTCTTTGCTTGTCTTCGAGGATGCTGGCATAGGCCAGAGTCTCGGCAAAGCCCCAGTCCATCAGCTTCTCGCCTTTGGCCATAGCGACGCGGTCGTTATATATCTTGGCCACGCGGGAGTGCAGCTTATGGCTCTCCGGCACATAGCTTATCTTGTCGGCCAGATTCTGCAGACGTTCGCGGGTCATACCGGATTCAAAAGACTCATCCCACTCGCGGTTGAGATAAGGAGTCCAGTCCACAGTGTGCAGCGTCATTGGACGCCACTCTTTGACCACACAATCCCCTTGATCCAGCGCGTCACGATAGCTGTTGATCATGGCGGTGACATCGTCGGCCGCAATGCTGTTTTCGGCAATCAACTTGTCGGCGTAGATCTTACGTGGCGTTGGGTGCTTCTTGATCTTGGCGTACATCAGTGGCTGAGTCGCGCTTGGCTCATCGGCCTCGTTGTGACCATGGCGGCGGTAGCACACCAGGTCGATAACGACGTCACGCTTAAAGGTGTTGCGATAATCCACCGCCAGCTGAGATACGAAAGCCACAGCTTCTGGATCGTCAGAGTTGACGTGGAAAATCGGCGCCTGCACCATCTTGGCGATATCGGTACAGTATTCGGTTGAGCGCACATCCTGGTGGTTGGAGGTGGTAAAGCCCACCTGGTTGTTCACCACAATGCGGATAGAGCCGCCGACTTTAAAGCCACGGGTCTGAGACATATTGAATGTCTCCTGCACTATGCCCTGTCCGGCAATGGCCGAGTCACCATGGATGGTGATAGGCATGACCTGCAGGCCATCTTCGCTGCCGCGGCGATCCAGTCTGGCGCGTACCGAACCCATTACTACCGGGTTAACGATTTCCAGGTGTGAAGGGTTAAACGCCAAAGCCAGGTGGACATTGCCACCGGGCGTTTCAAAATCGGAAGAGAAGCCCTGATGGTACTTAACGTCCCCTGAACCCAGCGTCTCATGATGCTTGCCGGCAAACTCGTCAAAGAGTTCGGCAGGACGCTTGCCCAGAATGTTAACCAGAACGTTAAGACGGCCACGGTGAGCCATACCCACGACTATCTCTTTGGTACCCGCTTCACCGGCGCGATAGATAATTTCGCGCATCATAGGCACCAGCGAGTCGCCCCCTTCTAGGGAGAAGCGCTTGGCACCGGGGAATTTGGCACCCAAATATTTTTCCATGCCTTCGGCGGCATTCAATCCTTCAAGGATCCGGGTCTTGACGGCCTTATCATAGCTGCCCTTACCCAGTGAAGGTTCGAGACGTTGCTGGATCCAACGTTTCTCCTCGGTGTCGGTGATATGCATATATTCGGCGCCGATAGAGCCGCAGTAAGTCGCCTTGAGCGCCTTCACCAGCTCACCCAGTTTCAGGGTATCACCGCCATAAGCAAAAGAACCTGTGTTGAACTCCCGCTCCATATCCTCGCCGCTCAGGCCGTGGAAAGCCGGATCCAATTCAGCAACTGTGTCGCGCTTCCACAGCTCCAGTGGGTCCAGATTGGCATTCTGGTGGCCACGGAAACGGTAGGCGTTGATCAATTGCAGAACTTTTACCTGCTTGGCGTCCACATCAGGATCGGACACACGGCTGGTACCTTTGCTGCGGCCTTCCTGTGCAAGAGAACGAAAATAGTCACGGATCTTGGAGTGAGAAGCTTCGGGTACATCAGCAGAGGCACCGTTCACGGGAGGGAGTTGCTCAAACACCGCACGCCAGTCATCAGATACCGAGGTGGGGTCTTCTTGGTAGGCTTCATACATCTCTTCAACGTAGGTCGAGTTCGCCCCACTCAAGTGAGATGATTCGAGCCAGGCTTTCATGCTGCCTTGGTGCATTTCTTATCCTTTCAAACTTGATACACGTGCTTAGCCATATTTTCCCTGCCTTGGCAGGGTCTCAGCCGCCCCTGGGACATCCGGATGTTACGGCCTTTTGTAGTCCTTTACACACAAAAGAGCCACTTCCTGCCCAGAGAAAGTGACTCCCTACGAGCCTATGTAGTTATTGGATTAAGCTCGTCGTCTTGCATTTATACAGCCCGCTTCAGCAACATGGACTTGATGTGTCCGATGGCCTTGGTTGGGTTCAAGCCTTTCGGACAAACATCCACACAGTTCATGATGCCGTGGCAACGGAAGACGCTGTATGCATCATCCAGCTCGCTCAGACGCTCTTCGGTCGCAGTATCACGGCTGTCTATCAGGAAGCGATAGGCATGCAGCAGACCACTGGGGCCAACAAATTTGTCCGGGTTCCACCAGAATGATGGGCAAGCCGTAGAACAACAGGCACACATGATACATTCATACAGGCCATCCAGGTGAGCACGCTCCTCCGGTGACTGCAGATGTTCACGGGCCGGCTTCTTCTCATCATTGATGAGGTACGGCTTGATCTTCTCGTATTGCTTGTAAAACTGACTCAGGTCAACCACCAGGTCACGCACCACAGGCATACCGGGCAGAGGACGGATTTCAATCTTCTTGCCTTTGAAGGTAGACACAGGCGTGATACAGGCCAGACCGTTTTTGCCATTCATGTTCATGCCGTCGGAGCCACAAACCCCTTCACGACAAGAGCGGCGGAAAGATAGGCTTGGATCCTGCTCTTTAAGCTTGAGCAAGGCATCCAGCACCATCATATCTGAACCTTCAGCCACTTCCAGGCTGTAATCCTGCATGTAGGGCTTGGTATCTACATCAGGATTGTAGCGATAAACTGCAATATCCAATTTCATCTTCGCAACTCCTTAGTAGGTACGCTTCTTAGGCGGGAAGGCTTCACGTGTCTTGGGCGCCATGTTCACTTCACGGGTGGACATGGTTTCGTTGACAGGGTCAAACAGGCTGTGGCACAGCCAGTTGGTGTCATCACGCTCAGGGAAGTCTTCACGGCTGTGAGCACCACGGCTCTCGGTACGGAAGTTGGCTGCGTAAGCAGAAGCGATTGCTGTCGCCATCAGGTTATCCAGTTCCAGACACTCGATACGCTGAGTGTTGAACTCTTTGGAATTGTCAGACAGCTTGGCATTGGCCAGACGCTCACGAATTTTCTGCAATTCTTTCAGGCCTTCGGCCATGGCATCACCGCTACGGAATACCGAGAAGTTCAGCTGCATGCACATCTGCAGATCTTTACGGATAACCGCTGGGTCTTCACCGTCTTTATTGCTTTCCCAACGATTCAGGCGCTCGAGAGACTTCTGTATGTCGGCTTCAGTCGCAGCCTTGGGATCTGCGGTTTCATCCAGCGCTTTACCCAGATGCTGACCGGCCGCACGACCGAACACCACCAAGTCGAGCAGTGAGTTACCACCCAGACGGTTGGCACCGTGAACCGATACGCAGGCGATTTCGCCCACGGCGAACAGGCCCTTGATATCTTCTTCAGTACCATCGGCGTTCTTGTGGATCACCTGACCGGATACCTTGGTTGGCAGACCACCCATCATATAGTGACAGGTCGGGATAACCGGAATTGGGCCATCGGCGGGATCTATGTGAGCAAAGGTACGGGACAGTTCGCATACGCCAGGCAGACGCGCTTCCAGGGTTTCTTTGCCCAGATGGTCCAGTTTCAGCTTCAGGTGTGGGCCCATAGGACCTTCACAACCGCGGCCTTCACGAATTTCTGTCATCATGGAGCGGGCAACCACGTCGCGGGATGCCAGGTCTTTGGCGTTGGGCGCATAGCGCTCCATGAAGCGTTCGCCGTCCTTATTGAGCAGGTAACCGCCCTCACCACGACAACCTTCAGTCACCAGAACACCGGCACCGGCAATCCCGGTTGGGTGGAACTGCCACATTTCCATGTCCTGCAGCTGAACCCCGGCACGGGCAGCCATACCAACGCCATCACCTGTGTTGATGTGAGCATTGGTGGTAGAGGCAAAGATACGACCGGCACCGCCGGTAGCCAATACAGTGGCCTTGGCTTTGAAGTAAACGATTTCACCGGTTTCAATTTCGATTGCAGTACAACCTACGATGGCACCGTCTTCGTTTTTAACCAGATCCAGGGCATACCACTCGGAAAATACCTGAGTCTTGTTCTTAACGTTCTGCTGGTACAAGCAGTGCAACAGAGCGTGGCCGGTACGGTCAGCTGCAGCCGCGGTACGGGCCGCCTGCTCACCACCGAAATTCTTGGATTGACCGCCGAAAGGACGCTGATAAATAGTGCCGTTTTCAAAGCGTGAGAATGGTAGACCCATCTGCTCCAGCTCGATAACCGCTTCGGGGCCGGTCTGACACATGTACTCGATGGCATCCTGGTCGCCGATGAAGTCGGACCCTTTTACCGTGTCGTACATATGGTGTTCCCAGTTGTCCTCGTGGGCATTACCCAGAGCAACAGTGATCCCGCCCTGAGCCGAAACCGTGTGAGAACGTGTAGGAAAAACCTTGGACAGGAGCGCACAGCTCTTGCCTTCTTGGGAAATCTGCAGTGCTGCGCGCATGCCGGCACCACCGGCACCAATCACGACAGCGTCAAACTCGCGTACTGGAATAGCCACTTAAACACCCCACACTATTACTATGCCTGACGCCAGATAAGCAAAGGCGGTCACGACAAAGACAAACTGTAAAACCCCACGCAGTGCTACGTTTTTGACGTAGTCTGTCAGTACCTGCCAGATACCGATCCAGGCGTGGATCAGCAGCGCAATCAGCGCCAACAGAGTAAAGACCTTCATCGGCAGTGAAGCAAACAGCCCATGCCAGACGTCGTAGGTGAGAGGTGAACTGCAAGCTGCGAATCCGACCAGGAATATAGTGTAAACGGCCAGAATGACGGCGCTTGCGCGTAATAGGATGAAGTCATGAACACCACTGCGTCCAAAACTCGCTGCATTGGTTACCATACCCAGATCCCCGCTAATACAGAAAACACTGCGGTCAGGACAAATACTGCCTTGGCCGATGCTTTACCCGAAGGTAACTCTTCCCAACGACCGGTATCCATTACCAGGTGACGCAAGCCGCCCAGCAAGTGGTAAGCCAGTGCGGTCAGAATGCCCCACAGGATAAACTTCACCACGAAGTTGTCTAACAGAGATTGTACGCCTTGGAAACTCTCGGCCGACGCCAGCGAGGCATTCAGCAACCACAGGAGTATACCAACAGCGAACAGCATGATGACACCGGAAACCCGGTGCAGAATGGACACAATTGCAGTCGCCGGGAAGCGAATGGTCTGCAGATCTAAATGGACAGGTCTTTGCTTTTTCACGTTCTGCTCACTCAGCTCCATTGAGCATTTTTTTTGTTATGTGAACCGATTTTGCTCTTACACAGTTCCGTGACTGAAGTCACAGAGAAGGGTTTCACAAAAGAAAGTTGAAACAAAAAGCTAACTTGTTGACAACACACAAAATTAGTTAATTAGTGATATGCTAACCAAGCCCGCCGTTTGCAGCTCTTGCGAGCCGGAGCAAGTATACTCGCCGTAAATGTCAAATACAAACATCACATTATCCAAATTTTGTTTTTTTGAGCTTTTTTCAGGATAAGTGCTGGTGTTATCAGGGAAATTGGTCTTACCTATACCATGGTCTAACGAATTTAAACGCTTATTTAAATTGAAATGTGATCTAGATTGGCTGTAAAGTAATGGCCGTTTGACATGCCGCACTCACATAAGAATGAAGTAAGGAGAACGGGGTATGGCTGATTTAAAAGCCAAATTGGAATTACCAGGGAACGACTCGATTGAACTGCCAGTGAAACAAGGAACTGCTGGTTTCGACGTAATCGACATCAGTAAACTCGGCAGTAAAGGCTACTTTACCTTTGATCCAGGATTTCTCGCGACGGCCTCCTGTGAATCTGCAATTACCTATATCGATGGCGCACAGGGCGTATTGTTGCACCGTGGCTATCCGATAGATCAACTGGCGACAGAATCCGACTATCTGGATCTCTGTTACCTGCTGTTGTACGGCGAGCTGCCAACCAAGGCAGAATATGAGAAGTTTGCCTACACAGTTAAAACTCACACTATGGTGCATGAGCAGTTGGCCTTCTTCTTCAGAGGCTTCCGTCGTGACGCTCACCCAATGGCCATGCTTTGTGGCGTAACAGGCGCCCTGTCTTCTTTCTATCAGGACTCTCTGGATGTCAACGATGCCCGTCATCGTGAAATTGCAGCCTTCCGCCTGGTTTCCAAGATGCCAACCATTGCCGCCATGTGCTACAAGTACTCCATAGGTCAGCCGTTCGTGTACCCACGCAACGATCTGAGCTATGCCGGTAACTTCCTGTCGATGATGTTCGCGGTACCTTGTGAAGAGTACAAGGTGAACCCGATTGTTGAACGTGCCATGGATCGCATCTTTATCCTGCACGCCGACCATGAACAGAACGCTTCAACCTCTACCGTGCGTCTGGCGGGCTCTTCGGGTGCCAACCCGTTTGCCTGTATCGCTGCCGGTATCGCTTCTCTGTGGGGACCTGCCCACGGTGGTGCCAACGAAGCTTGTCTGCGTATGCTGGAAGAAATCGGCACTGTGGATCGCATCCCTGAGTTTATCGAACGCGCCAAAGACAAGGATGATCCTTTCCGTCTGATGGGCTTCGGTCACAGGGTTTACAAGAACTTTGACCCACGCGCCAAAGTGATGCGTGAAACCTGTCACGAAGTGCTGGCTGAACTCAAGGTTAACGACCCTCTGCTGGATGTCGCCATGGAACTTGAGCGTATCGCGCTGGAAGATGAATACTTCATCTCCAAGAAGCTCTATCCAAACGTCGACTTCTACTCAGGTATCATCATGAAGGCGATTGGTATTCCAACCTCCATGTTTACCGTTATCTTTGCCCTGGCCCGCACCGTTGGCTGGATTGCTCACTGGAAAGAGATGCTGGATCAACCTGGTCACAAGATCAGCCGTCCACGCCAGCTCTACACAGGTGCCACATCCCGCGACTTCGTGGAACTGGACAAACGCTGAGCCTGACAACGCTAAGTCTAACTCATTGAAAAAAGGCGCCTTGGGCGCCTTTTTTGTGTTCAAGCATGTCGCGTGATCAAGGGGAAACCAGCCAGGCTTCACTTTCGACAGCCAGCTGCTAACTTTGTTCTGCAAATTGGCCCTCGCCTAACCCACTATCTCTTAAGCTCACTTGCTGTTGTCTCACCTCTCAAAAGCCGGTTCACCCGCTAAAGCCGCATCCTGTACAACTCTTACCGCCACTAACTCTTAATGCCGCCAACCCTAATGTCACCAACCCTTAGTGCCCACTTCATGTTACCAAGCCTCAATAGCGCCGCCTTTAGCGAATGAGTGATTCCCTCGCTTGCCGTGAACTGTATTACACCATCAGCTCTGCGCAGTGCGGTCACTTCCCTGGTCTCAGCTCAGCCGCTTGCGCAGACGCTATACTGAGCAGCATTGGTAAAAATCATCACAAAATAAACTTTTTTGCTACATCGGCATCAAACACCTCAATGAGGTAGACACCAAAATATCATTAACCTTTGTTTTAAAAGGAAATTTAAAATTGGCATTGGTTTTGCTTTATCGCAACAAAGATCAAGATAAGGACTTTCACATGAAGCGTAACCTCACCTACACCCTGAGCACTGTTTTGCTGCTTGGGTCTTTGGCCAGCGGCTGCAGCGAACAGCAGCAGGAAGAAGAACAACAAGCCTTTGCCATTCCGGTCGAGACCAGCATAGTCACTCAAGGCCAGGTTTCCTCCTTCTACGCCACCACAGCCACACTGGAAGCGCCACAAGAAGCCCATGTGGTCAGCCGTATTGCCGGGCTGATAGAAGCTCTGCAAGTCGAGGAAGGTGACAGAGTCAACAAGGGGCAGTTGTTGGCGGTGATAGACTCCCGTCGCCAACGTTATGAGCTGGATAAGGCCGAAGCCGAAGTGCAAATCATCGAGCAGGAGCTCAATCGGCTGAAGAAAATGAATAACCGTGAGTTTGTCAGTGCCGATGCCATGGCCAAACTGGAATTCAACCTGCAAGCCGCCAAGGCGCGTCGGGACTTGGCCAAACTGCAGGTGGAAGAAAGCCAAATCCGCTCTCCCATAGATGGTGTCGTCGCCAAACGTTTTGTCAAACAGGGCAATATGGCCAAGGAGTTTGAAGAGCTGTTCTACCTGGTCAATCAGGATGAGCTCTACGGCATAGTCAATCTGCCGGAGCAGCAACTGAGCAGTTTGCGCATAGGTCAGGAAGCCGAAGTTATCAGTTCCCGCCAGCAGCAAGTGGCGGCCAAGGTGCTCAGAATAAGCCCTGTGGTGGAAGCCACCAGCGGTACTTTCAAGGTAACCCTTTCGATCCCCAATCAGGATGCCAGTCTCAAGGCCGGGATGTTTACCCGGGTGGAACTCAGATACGACACCCACGACAATGTGATAGTGGTGCCCTATAACGCCGTCATCAATCAAGATGATCGCAAGGCGATCTATGTGATCGAAGAGGGCAAGGCGCAGCGCCGCGAGGTCAAACTGGGTTACCGCCAGGATGATAAAGTGGAAATCATTGAGGGCATAAGTCCTGGTGAACAGGTGGTGGTTCGCGGTCAACACAATCTCAAGGATCAATCATTGGTGGAAGTGATAGCTCCGCTGGATCTGGCCAAGGCCAACTAACTGTCACAAGGACCACCTCTTATGTCTATTATTACCACTTCGGTCAAGCGTCCGGTGACCGTCTGGATGTTTATGCTGGCCGTTATCCTGTTCGGCATGGTGGGTTTCTCCCGTCTGGCGGTAAAGCTGTTGCCTGACTTGAGCTACCCCACACTCACCATACGCACCCTATACGAGGGAGCTGCACCCGTGGAGGTAGAGCAGCTTATCTCCAAACCTATCGAGGAAGCAGTCGGTATTGTTAAAGGTTTGAGGCAGATAAGTTCGATTTCCCGCTCCGGTATGTCCGATGTGGTGCTCGAATTTGAATGGGGCACAGAGATGGATATGGCCAGTCTCGATGTGCGGGAAAAGCTCGACACCATAGAGCTGCCACTGGATGTGAAAAAGCCTTTGTTGCTGCGCTTTAATCCCAATCTCGATCCCATCATGCGCCTGGCACTGCCGGCCCCCAAGGCCACAGAAGCCGAGCTCAAGCGCCTGCGGACTTATGCCGAAGAGGAGCTTAAGCGGGATCTCGAGTCGCTTTCCGGAGTCGCTGCCGTGCGCCTTTCCGGCGGACTGGAGCAGGAAGTGCATATTCTGCTCAATCAAGAGAAACTGGCACAGCTGGATCTCAGCAGCGAAGCCATTCGCAACCGTATCAGTGAAGAAAACGTCAACCTTTCTGCCGGTAAGGTGATCCAGGGCGACCGCGAATATCTGGTGCGCACCGTTAACCAGTTTCACTCCCTCGATGAGCTGGCCAATGTGATTGTCTATCAAAAGGGCAATACCCTGGTACGTCTTGGCGAAATAGCAGAGGTCACAGATGCCTTTAAAGAGCGCAGCGATATTACTCGCATCGGCGGCAAGGAGTCCATTGAGCTCGCCATCTATAAGGAGGGCGATGCCAATACGGTAGCCGTAGCCAGTAAGCTTAAGAGCCAGTTGCAACAGATGCGCTCCGAGGCCAAAGACAGCGCCACGCCAGTGCCCGAGATAATTTACGATCAGTCGGAGTTTATCGAAAGCGCCGTCAGCGAAGTGACTTCATCAGCCCTTATCGGCAGTCTGCTCGCGATGCTGGTGATCTACCTGTTCCTTCGAGACATCATCCCTACCCTGATCATCTCCATCTCTATCCCCTTCTCTGTGATAGCCACCTTTAACATGATGTATTTTGCCGATATCAGTCTTAACATCATGTCGCTCGGCGGTATCGCGCTGGCGGTGGGGCTGTTGGTGGATAACGCCATCGTGGTGCTGGAAAACATCGACAGGTGCAAGGCCCAGGGGATGGATCGCCGTCAGGCCGCCATCACAGGAACCAAAGAGGTGGCCGGGGCGATTTTTGCCTCCACCCTGACCACGCTGGCGGTATTTGTACCCTTGGTATTTGTCGACGGCATTGCCGGAGCCCTGTTTGCCGATCAGGCCCTGACCGTTACTTTCGCCCTGCTGGCCTCTTTGCTGGTTGCCCTCACCTCGATTCCTATGTTGGCTTCCCGCGAAGGCTTCACAATGTTGCCGGAACTGGTCAAGCGTGACAAACCGCAGCCTCCGGCGGGTAAGCTTGGCAAGCTCAAGCATTACAGCGCCACTGTGTTTACCTTCCCTTTCCTGTTGCTGCTCAGCTATCTGCCAAGATTGCTGCTGACGCTGGTATTAATCGTCACCCGGCTGCTGGTGTGGCTGGTATCCCTGGTGATGAAGCCGCTGTCCAGACTGTTTAACCTTTGCTACGGCTGGCTGGCCGATGGCTATCGGCCGCTGCTGAAGCTGGCGCTCAAGTTCCGTGGCATCACTCTGGCGCTGGCCATTGCGGTCACCGCCATCTCTGGCGTCTTGATGAGCCGCCTGGGAATGGAGCTGATCCCACCGATGAATCAAGGCGAATTCTATGTGGAAATCCTGCTGCCTCCCGGCAGTGAGGTGAGCCAAACCGATGCCGTATTGCAGCGTCTGGCGCTGGCTATCAAAGGCAGAGAGGAAGTGAAACACGCATACAGCCAGGCCGGCAGCGGTGGTCTCATGACCTCGGATACCCGGCGCGGCGGTGAAAACTGGGGGCGTCTGCAGGTGGTGCTGGCCGATCACCGCGCGTTTGACCAAGTTGCCGCCAAACTGCGCAGCACTTTGCGCACTATTCCCGAGCTGGAAGCGCAGATCCAATATCCCGAGCTGTTCAGCTTCAAGACTCCGCTGGAGATAGAGTTGTCCGGCTATGAATTGGAACAGTTGAAAACCTCGGCCGCTTCACTGGTTAAGGCGCTGGAGGGCGATCCCCGCTTTGTCGATGTCAGCAGCAGCCTGCGTGACGGTCAGCCGGAGCTGAGTATCCGTTTTGATCACGCCAGAATGGCCGCCCTTGGCCTGGATGCACCAACCGTGGCTACCAGCATAGCCCAGCGGGTTGGCGGTACCGTAGCCAGCAAATACACTCTCAGGGAGCGCAAGATAGATATTTTAGTGCGCAGCGAGTTGGATGAACGCAATCAGATAAGCGATATCGATGCCATGCTGATCAACCCATCCAGCCCGCAGCCCATCCCCTTGAGCGCCGTGGCCGATGTCTCGTTGACTCTGGGACCTTCGGCAATCAATCGCATCAGCCAGCAGCGGGTAGCCATAGTGTCGGCCAATCTGGCCTATGGCGATCTTAATCAGGCGGTGGCCAGTGCCAAACGCATTCTCAGCCAACTGACACTACCCGCCTCAGTGCAAAGCCGATTCGGCGGTCAGAATGAAGAGATGGAGCATTCGTTCCAATCGCTGAAGATAGCGCTGATCTTGGCGGTATTCCTGGTTTATCTGGTGATGGCCAGTCAGTTTGAGTCATTGCTGCACCCCTTGCTTATCCTGATGGCTGTACCCATGGCACTGAGCGGCAGTATCTACGGCCTGGCGATAACAGGCACCCAGTTGTCTGTCATCGTCTTTATCGGCCTTATCATGCTCGCCGGGATAGTGGTCAATAACGCCATAGTATTGGTAGACAGGATCAATCAGCTCAGGCAAAGCGGCAAACAACGTCTCGACGCCATCAAGCAAGCGGCAGCATCGCGTTTAAGACCCATACTGATGACCACACTGACCACTAATCTGGGGCTGCTGCCCATGGCAATAGGCTTGGGGGACGGCAGTGAAGTGCGTGCCCCCATGGCGATCACTGTCATTTTCGGCCTCAGCCTGTCGACTCTGCTGACTCTGGTGGTTATTCCTGTGCTCTATGCCCTGTTCGACCGCAAACAGTACGCCGAGCCGACCACCATGGGAGAAGGCGCATGAATCTGACCAAACTGGCGCTCAAGCGCCCGGTGACCACCAGCATGTTCTTTGTGGCCATTCTGCTCTTTGGTCTGGCCGCCAGCCGCTTGCTGCCGCTGGAGATGTTCCCCGGGATAGAGATACCGCGGATCTTCATCCAGGTGCCTTACAAAGGCTCCTCTCCGGCGGAAGTGGAACGCGACATCACCAATGTCCTGGAAGAGTCACTCGCCACCATGGGTGGACTCGATGAGCTGCGCTCACGTTCCAGCCAGGATGGCAGCGAGATAGAAGTGAGAATGAAGTGGGGTGAAAATGTCGCCGCCCGCAGCCTGGAAGCGCGGGAAAAGGTGGATGCGGTGCGCCATCTGTTGCCAACCGATGTGGAGCGGGTGTTTATCATGCAGTTCTCCACCGCCGACATGCCTATGCTGAATATCAGGATCTCCAGTGAGCGGGAACTCTCCGGCGCCTTCGACCTGCTGGAAAAACAGCTCAAACGGCCACTGGAGCGGGTGGAAGGCGTCTCCAAGGTCACCCTCTATGGCGTGGAGCAAAAACAGATAGAGATACGTCTCGATGCCCAGCGCCTGGCTGCCAGTGGCATGAGTGTTCCCGCCATTCACAAGCGTCTGGCGGCAGAAAACTTTGTGATAAGCGGCGGCAACCTGAGGGACAATGGCCGGGTCTATCAGGTATCTCCCAAGGGCGAGTTCCGTAATCTCGAAGAGATCAAGGCGCTGGTATTGCTGCCAGGTTTGACCCTGGGCGATATCAGCAAAGTCAATTTCGCCCTGCCTGAAGCCACCGAGGGCCGCCATCTTGATAAGAAATATGCCGTCGGTCTGGATGTGTTCAAGGAATCCGGCGCCAATCTGGTGGAGGTTTCGGCCAGGGTGCTAAAGGTGATTGAGGCCGCCAGAGAGGACAAGCAATTTCAGGGGATCAAGCTGTTTATCATGGAAGATCAGGCCCATGGAGTGAAATCGTCGCTCAAGGACTTGTTGATGTCCGGCCTGCTGGGCGCCCTGCTCTCCTTTGCCGTGCTGTACCTGTTCCTGCGCAACCTGCGCATGACCCTGGTGGTGGTTTCCTCCGTGCCCATCTCCATCTGTATGACATTGGCCGGCATGTACTTTCTCGGCTACAGCCTCAATATCCTCTCTATGATGGGGCTGCTGCTGGCAATAGGTATGCTGATTGATAATGCCGTGGTGGTCACAGAGAGTGTGTTGCAGGAGCAGCAACATGGCGCTGTCGATAACAATACAGATAACAGCCCCAACAACACTGGCGATCGGGCAATCCTCAACGGGGTCGACAAGGTGGCGCTGGCGGTGCTGGCCGGCACCCTGACCACGGCGATAGTGTTCCTGCCGAATATTTTCGGGGTCAAAGTGGAGCTGACCATCTTCCTCGAACATGTTGCCATCGCCATCTGTATTTCGCTGGCAGCCTCGCTGTTGGTGGCCAAGACACTGATCCCCTTGATGCTGTCAAAACTGCAACTCAGGTTTGAGCGGGTCGAGAAAGAGTCGCGGCTGCAGAAGTCTTACCACACCAGTCTCAACTGGATATTGCGGCACCCGAAAATCGCTACTTGCCTGGCACTGCTGATGTTACTGTCAACCGCCCTGCCGCTGTCGTTGGTGAAGCAGGACAGTCAGGACAGCCAAAGCAAGGAGCGCTTCTACATCAACTACCAGTTGGAAGGACGTCACAGCCTGGCGGTCACCGAGGCCATGGTCAGCCAGATGGAAGACTACCTCTATGCCCATAAGGAAGCGTTCCACATAGATGCCGTCTACAGCTATTACTCTCCAGAGGATGCCTCTTCCACCATACTGCTGAAGCCGGATCTGGAGGAAGATGTCGCCGAGCTGAAAAAGCGGATCCGCGCAGGATTTCCCAAGTTCTCCATTGCCAAGCCTCAGTTTGGCTGGGGCAGCGATGAGTCCGGTGTCAGAGTCACACTGACCGGGCGCTCCACCTCAGAGCTTATTCGCCTCAGTGAACAGGTGCTCCCTTTGCTGTCCAACATCGAGGGCCTGCATGATGTGCGCTCTGAGCTCAACGGTGCCCAGCAGGAGGTGATAGTACAGATAGACAGAGAGCTGGCCGCCCGCCTGGGGCTGAGCATCAAGGATATTGCCGGCAGTATCTCCCTGGCACTGCGGGGCGCGGCACTGCGTTCATTTCGCCACGATCCCAGTGGTGAGCTCAGAATCGAACTGGCCTTTGAACGTGACTGGCGTCAGTCGCTGGAGCGGCTAAAACAATTGCCCATAGTGCGGCAGGACAACAAGGTCTATTCGCTCGAGAGTCTGGCCAAGGTGGAAATTGTCCCCAGATTCGATGTCATTCGTCACTATGATCGCCAGACGGCACTTTCCATAGGCGCTAACCTTGAAGATCTCAGTATGGAAGAGGCGCAGAAACAGATCATGGCGGCGCTCAAGCATGTCAACTTCCCCCATGGTTATGACTACTCACTCAGAGGCGGCTTTCAACGTCAGGACGAGGAAGAGTCAGTCATGCTGATCAACATGGTGTTGGCGATTGCCATGATCTATATAGTGATGGCGGCTTTGTTTGAGTCGCTGCTGCTGCCGAGCGCCATCATTACCAGCATACTCTTCTCCATCACAGGGGTATTCTGGGCCCTGTGGCTGAGTGGCACGCCTATGTCCGTGATGGCCATGATAGGCATACTGATCCTGATGGGGATAGTGGTCAACAACGGCATAGTGCTGGTGGATCAAATCAATCAGATGACGCCACCACTGGAGCAGTTATCCGAGGTCATAGCCTCTGTCTGTGTCACCCGCTTGCGGCCGGTATTGATGACGGTTGGGACCACAGTTCTGGGCCTGCTTCCTCTGGCGCTGGGAGACACTCAGATAGGCGGCGGTGGCCCGCCATACTCACCTATGGCGATTGCCATCATAGGCGGCTTGAGTTTCTCCACCCTGACCAGTCTCTATTTGGTGCCCCTGTGTTACCAGGCCTTCTTCCGCCTGCGTCATAATGCGGCCATCAGGCTCGGGCAATCGCTCAAACTCAGTCAGCGCCTGCTGCCCTGGACCTGAGCCGAAAACACCGCTGAACAGATAAAAAAGCTGCCATTGCAGCTTTTTTATTGCCCGGACATCAATAGCGAACTAGCTTTATCCCAGCACTCGACTATTTGTTGGAGTTCCCATGCCAGGTTTGCTTAAACGCTTTACATCACTCGTGCTGTTTACACTTGTCAGCTTGGCCGCTGCAGCGGAAAACAATTCCTATGCCGAGGTCAAGATAACCACTCATGAACTGCTGCCAGGTCGCTATATGTTGACCGGCACAGGCGGCAACATAGGTGTCAGCGCCGGGGAGGATGGACTGCTCATCATAGATGACCAGTTTGCGCCGCTGGCAGAGAAGATTTCTGCGGCATTACAGGGTCTCAAGCCGGGCCATCCGGCTTTTGTCATCAATACCCATTTTCACGGCGATCATACCGGGGGCAATCTGTACTTTGGCCAAAACGCCAACATTCTTGCCCACGAGAATGTGCTCAAACGGTTAAATGAGAAGGCAACCCAAAAGAAGGCTCTGCCGGTTATCACCTATGACAAGGGACTGAAAATTCACTTCAACAACCAGGTGTTGGAACTTATTCATCTGGGCCCGGGGCATACGGATGGTGACACCCTGGTGCTGTGGCAGGATCGCAAACTGGTGCATATGGGCGATCTCTTCTTTAAAGACAGGTTTCCTTTTATCGATCTCGACCACGGCGGCTCAGTCATCGGCTACAGAGACAATGTCGCGGCCGTGCTTGAACTCATAGATCAGGATACCTTGGTTATTCCAGGTCATGGTGAACTGGCCAACAAGGCCGATCTCCTGAGGTTCAAACATATGCTGGATGACTGCATCAATTGGATGAAAGAGGGCAAGCAGCGCGGTATGACTCTCGAGCAGATGCAGGCCACGGAACTACCCCAAGCATGGCGGGAATGGGGCTGGCAGTTCATCCCCAAGGAGCGCTGGGTTAAAACCCTGTATCACGGATTAACCGAGGAATGACGGCCCTCTCACTTGTAGGCGTTTATTGACTCGGCAAGGTTCAGGCGGGGATATTGCGAAAATGCCACAACACCCAATAAATGGGCTTGAGATCACGGCCGCCTATATCGCGAAACGGCCTCAGCAACAGATATAACCACTGCCAACTGACCAGGAAACTTCTGGTCTCATGCCAGATAGCTTCACCACCGGCTTGGCGATAACTGGTTATCGCTTGGGCAATCGCCTCGTTGGCCGGCCCCATGTAGCGGTATAAGCTGTGAATGTACACCAGCAGATCCCTTATCTGCTGCATCAGCATGTCTTTACCCTTTTGATTGGCTTCAAAGTCGATAAAGGTCACCTGTCCCTGTTGCCAACTGATATCCCTGAGTGCCGGACGGCCGTGGGCCAAGCCCATACTGTGCAAACCCGCCAAAGCAGCGGCGCTGTCATTGAGGATCTGCTGCATGCCTTGCTGATCCTGCGATTTGAGTGCCAACCAGTCTTTGACTGTCACACCGGCATCTTCCACGACAAAGTAGCCCTTATCGGACTGAACAATGCGCGGCACAGGTGCAGAGCGGCTGGCCAGATGTTCCAGGGTCTGTTTCTCTTTTTCCAGCGCCAGTTGAGGATTGGGTTTCAACACCCGCATGGCCCCCTGAAGAGTCTCCGCCTGTTTGAGCCAGTATTTTTTACCCTCATATTCAAACGAGCAAATACGCTCCCCGGGATGAGCTTCCAGCACCCGCAGAACATATTGATTGAATTTAGGTTGCTCCATGGACAGGACTCCCTTCCGAGAATTGGTGGTGGTTCACAGAAAATTCTTATTAGTATCTTAGGGAATGGCGATTAAAGCAAATTCACTTAGGCTAAAACCCTGCTATTTAACGCATTTTCAGAGACTAATACCACAGAGGCTTAATGATAAAAACAATTGATGAATGAAATTAACAATTTCCAAACACAACAACTAATACAAAAGAGGGAGACGATGCCAGGGAGGGAAGTAGAAATGTAGACCCCAATCCGCTATTGCGGATTGGGGGTATCGGACAGGGGCTGTTATTGCTTTTCCTGCCAAGGCTCGGCCTTGTCAGCCAGCAGCACAGGGATCCCATCATTGATAGGATAAGCCAGCCTATCTGCCTTACAGATAAGTTGCTGTGCCTGCTTGTCATACTCCAGTCTGCCTTTACATATGGGGCAGGCTACGATTTCCAATAGTTTCTTATCAAACGCCATCAGACTGTCCTTTTTGGTTTGCCTTTTGTTTGCTTGCCATTGCCTCTCGCACCCGAGTCAGCAATTGGGCATCGAATTGGGGTGATAGCTTGGCATTGACGGCCAAATACCACCAGTGTTGTTTTGCAAATTCGCGACACTTGATCGCATCTTTTTCTGTCATCAGCAGCGGCAGTTCATCACCAAGCGGCGTCAAGGCCTCCAGACTGTAGGCCTGATGATCGGCAAAGACCTCTTGAGCTTCGAGCTTGAACCCCATCTGAGAGAGAGTTTCAAAAAAACGTTCCGGATTACCGATACCAGCCATGGCTTTTACCGCCATAGGCGCTGTGGGGGCCTGAGTCTGGTTTTCCCCTGCGACACTCAGTACTGCACCGGGAATGAGCTGCATACCAAACTCTCTGACAGTATCGCTGGCTTCACCGTTGTGAATAACGAAATCGGCACTCTCCAAGCGCCATTCACCCTCTCTCAAGGGACCTGCTGGCAATAACATGCCATTACCCAAGCGGCGGCTGGCATCGAGCACCACCACTTCAATATCCCGCGCCAGTCGATAATGCTGCAAACCATCATCGCTGATAATAATATCCACCTCAGCGGACGCCAGCAGCAACTCGGCGGTGGCTATACGATCTACTCCCACAGCCATAGGCACTTGAGTGCGGGCCACTATCATCGCCGGCTCATCACCAAAATCCGTTGGATTGGCGCCTTGGGGCACAAGTCTCGGCTCGGTTTGACCACTGCCATAACCACGGCTTATTACCCCGGGGTGGTAACCATAGTGCCTGAGCAACTCAATCAGATAGATAACGGTAGGCGTCTTGCCACTGCCGCCGACGGTAATGTTGCCGACAATGATCACGGGTACGGGCAAAGCTTGCGAGGCCTTGAGTCCAAGTTTAAACCCCAGGCGTCTCAGGCCACTGAGCAAGGCAAACAACCAGGAAAGCGGCCAAAGCAACCACCTTGCCCAATGCTTCTGATACCAGATACGGTTAAGCAGAGCTTCCACTTAACCTCCGAATTGCATCTGGTACAACTTGGCGTACGTCCCATCCTTTTCCAGCAAGCTCTGATGCGTGCCGCGCTCGAGGATCTTGCCCTGATCGACCACCAAAATCTGATCGGCACTTTCAATGGTCGACAGCCTGTGGGCAATAACTATCGAGGTACGATTGCGGCGCAGGTTATCCAGCCCCTTTTGAATCGCCTTCTCTGATTCGGTATCCAGTGCCGAGGTCGCTTCATCGAGGATCAACACAGGGGCATCCCTGAGGATGGCTCTGGCAATGGCGATCCGCTGGCGTTGACCAC
The DNA here is from genome assembly GCF_056497865.1 of Shewanella sp. VK101. NCBI lineage: Bacteria > Pseudomonadati > Pseudomonadota > Gammaproteobacteria > Alteromonadales > Shewanellaceae > Shewanella > Shewanella sp. VK101. The sequence goes on along the minus strand of NZ_CM151402.1, from coordinate 1,731,642 downwards.
CGGACAACATCACGCCGTTTTCACCTATCTCGGTATCCAGTCCTTGGGGCAAGGTTTCGATAAACTCCATCGCATAGGCCAATTTGGCGGCGTTTTCTATCTGTTCGCGGGTCGCCTCGCCTGGATAGGCATAGGCGATATTATTGGCTATGGTGTCGTTGAAAAGAGTGACCTGCTGCGACACCAACGCGACCTGGCTACGCAGACACTTGAGTGAATAGTCGTAAATACTGACATCGTCCAGGGTAATCTCCCCCTGTTTCAGTCCAGCGTAAAAACGGGTCACCAGACTGGCGATGGTCGACTTACCCGAGCCTGAGCGACCCACCAGCGCCAGAGTCTGCCCCTGACGCACTTCAAAGTTGATATTCTCAAGCGCCAGACGCTCCTGCCCCGGATAACCAAAGCTGACGTTATCGAAACGCAGATTACCCTCAACCCGCTCGACTGTGTGAGTGCCGCTATCGGACTCCCCCGGAGTATCCAGCAACTCAAACACTGTGGTACAGGCAGCAATACCGCGTTGAAACTCGGCGTTAACCCGGGTGAGGTTCTTGATGGGCTGCAGCATGGCGAGCATGGCACCGAGGATAGTGGCAAAGGTACCCGCGGTCAGTTCATCCTTCAGGCTGTCAAAGCTCGCAGCATAGAGTACAAAGGCCAATGCAAAGGAACCTATGATCATAATAAGCGGTTGGCTGATGGCCTGGGCCGCTGCCAACTTCATGTTCTGATAGCGGTTTTGATCGTTAACTTTGGCAAAACGCTCGGCCTCAGTCTTCTGACCGCCGAAAGACAACACGTTCTTGTGGCCCTTGATCATCTGCTCGGTCACTGCAGTCACTGATCCCATGGCGCCCTGGATCTGCCGCGATACCTTACGGAAGCGGCGACTGACAACGGCAATCACCACCCCGATGAAAGGACCAATGATCAGAATGCAAAGCGACAGCTTCCAGGAGTAATAGAACATCAACCCCAGCATGCCGATGACAGTGACGCTGTCTCTCACCAAGGTGATCAGCGCGCTGCCGGAGGCTCTGGCAATTTGCTCTGTGTCGAAGGTTACTTTGGAGATCAAGGAACCCGTGTTTTCCTTGTCCATATAGCTGACAGGCAGCGACAGTATGTGTTCAAACACCTGCTGACGCATGTCCTGAATAAGCTTGGCACTGATATAAGAGATGCCATAGGTAGAGACAAAGTTGGCCAATCCCCTAAGACTGAACAGCCCCACTACTACGAAGGGGGCCATGGTCAACACATCCGAGCTGGCATTAAACCCTTTGGAGGTGCCCAGCTCCACGCCGGCAACGACCGAATTATTGGCAAACCCTTCATCAATAAAAGGTTTCACAAAAGCGATAAAAGTAGCGTCCACAACCCCATAGGTGATCAACGCCAGAATCGAGATGATAAATACCCCTTTGAGAGGCTTGAGGTAGGACAGCAAACGTCTGAAAACCGTCCAGACTTCACGTTGTTGAGATGTGCTCATCAGCGAAACTATATTTATGACAAAGTCGCCATTCTACTCTGGATTCCCTGCCATACCAAACCCAAACAAGCGGTTATACCAAAATGGCGCCATATCCTCGCGGTAACTGTGCACTGTATAACCTTGGCTATCAAAGTGGATACTCACCTGCCCCAGCTCGCCGGAAATCAAGGCTTGGGCTCCAAAGGCGTGATATCTCAAACGTATCTCCTCTTTGGGAAATCCCCAACGATTGCCATATCCGGCAGCAAACAACACCCATTTCGGCGCCACAGCACCGATAAACTCCGGGTGAGATGAAGTGCGGCTGCCATGATGTGGCGCCAGTAAAATATCGCTCTCAAGTGAGCCTTTTTGTGCAATAAGGCAACCTCGGCGGCCAGCTCTATGTCCCCCGGCAACAGTACCCTATGATGTCCATCGAAGAGTTGCAGCACGCAGGAACCGTTGTTGCCTGGCTTTGGCTGCTCGGGGCCGAGAAAGTTCAGCTCTATCCCTTGCCACTCGAACATCCCCGGACGGCAGCCCCTGTGCCAACGCTTTGGATGACTGCTCTTGAGCTCAGAAACATCGGTTATCAAACCTGCCTTGTCAAAGGCCTGCATCAGCACTTGGGCGCCGCCTGCATGGTCATTATCGCCATGGCTGACAATAAGGAAATCGAGCTTGGTCACGCCTTTGGCGCCAAGGAAAGGCACTATCACCCGCTCTGCGTAACTGAAACGCTCGCCAAAAGCCGCACCTGTATCATAGAGCAATGCATTAGGCCCCTTTTGTACCACCACAGCCAGCCCCTGGCCTACATCCAACATATGCATTTGCCAGCCCTTGGGTTTGAGCAGGCCAAGCCATAGCCCGAGCTGCAGTACAAAGGGCAATATCAGCAGCATGGCCACTCCCCGCCCCTTGGGCAGTAAACGCCAACAAAACCATGCCGGGAATAGCAACAGCGCCGCGGCGCTGAGAGCCTGCGGCAACATGAGCCAGCCGCCGGGAAGCTGACTATTGAACTGCCATAATTTTTGCACCGGCCAGAGACTGAGAGATGCCAATTGCCAAGGCATGAGTGCCACTGCATCCATGCCGAGAGCGGAAAAAATCAACCACAGCAGCAGTGCCAACAGCGTCAGAGGGATCACCAGTAAACTGAACCAAGGTACCAGCAGCAAGTTGAGCCACAGGCTGTGAACTGTCACGGCGCCAAAGAGTACCGCCTGCAGTAACGACAGCCCCAGACATAGACGCCACTGTATCGCCCAAAATGCCAAGGCCCAGCGCTTGAGCTTGGCGGGCCAGAGGGTCAGTACTTGCTGCTGCTCCAGAGCGTTAGGATTATGAACTTGATGATTAAGGCTCAGCAAAATTAACGCCAGTGCCGAGAATGACAACCAAAAGCCGCCGCTGAGGCTGGCCAAGGGGTCAATCAAGAGCACACAGGCCAGCGCCCACAGCAGCCGATCCCAGGCCGAGGCATAGCGCATCATTAATGAAGAGAGCACCAGCAAAAACAGCATCAGCAAGGCTCTTTGGGTGGCAATGGCAAAACCTGCCAGGTAGGCATAAAAGAGTGCCATCAGCAACGCCGCCAAAGAAGCCAACACCAAATTGCGCCGTCCATAGACGGATGCCCAACGCTTGAGCGCTCCAAAACTCAGCAGATAACACCAGAAGGCGACCACCGAAAGATGCAGACCGGAAATCGCCACCAGGTGGGCATTGCCGGATTGACGCAGCTCTTGCCAGCGCGCCTTGGAAAAGAGTGACCGCTCACCCAAGGTCAGCGCCAGCAGCAGATCGCCGCCGTCGATTTCGGCCAATACGGGAGTTAATTCCGTGACCAAACGTGCCCTGAGCCCAGTTGATGGCAACAGCCGCTCACCTGATATCACCTGGCCTCTGGCGGCTATCCGCTCGCCGAGCAGATAGCGCTGACGATTGAAGCCGCCCTGATTGAGCACGGCGGCGAAGGTTCTGGGTTTGACTTCAAACTGCCACACCTCACCCAATTGCGGTGACGGCAATGCATCCCCCTGCCAGCTCAAACGCCACATGGAGGCCAGGGGTGCCAACAGGGTTGAAGAATTATCATCAATTGGCCGAATATCCATACGGATCCAGTCGCCGTTTGCAGAAACTAGTGATATGATTTCGCCCCGCAGTGTCTGAGTAACAGACGTTTCAGAGCTGGATGATGAGTCAGTAAGGCTTTTAATATCAATAACTAACTGACAGTAAACACTGACCCACAGCACGCCGCCCAAAGCACCATAGAGCAAAGCACTTCCCTTGGGAACCCAGCTCCCGCTCAAGACTCTGAGGCACAAGACCAGCAGCACTGCAATAATTGGCAATGAGAATAAGGGCGGTATCCAAGGCCAAAGCATGGCCGAGAGTACAGCGATGCAAAAGCCCGATAAGCATTGATTCATCATTGAGTAATTTAAGACAGCAATCCAAGCCTATGCCAAAAAAGATCATTCAGAGATTCATGCCCGATCCGGAGAAACTGAGGAATCATAAACACCTCAAGATCTTCGGCAGCCTGCTGAACAAACCCAACCTCTGGGCACTGAATCGCCGCTCTGCCCCCGGCGCCTTCGCCATAGGCCTGTTTGTTGCCTGGATGCCGATGCCGTTCCAAATGGTGCTGGCCGCCGCGCTGGCAATCTACTTCCACGTCAATCTGCCGGTGTCGGTCGCCTTGGTTTGGATTACCAACCCTGTGACCATGCCGCCCATGTTTTATCTGGCCTATTTGATAGGCGCCAAGCTGCTCAATCACCCGCCGCAGCAGTTTACCTTCGAAGCCAGTTGGGCCTGGATAGAATCTTCCATCAGTACCATAGGCCCACCTTTCCTGCTCGGTTGTTTGGTATTGGGTGTGGTCAGTGCCCTGACGGGATATTTTGTGATCAAGAGTGCCTGGCAGTACTCCATCTATCTGCAGTGGCAAAAACGACGTAAGTAATTGCTGCTGGCAGTAACGTAACTGGAGCGGCACAATTCAGGATTGAATGGTTTTAGCGCTGACCAAACTTGACAACCCAAAGCATATTCAGCCAACAAATAGCAAGAACCCGGCCATGGCCGGGTTCTTGCTATTTAAGATCTGCTTGTCGCTTATCAGCGCCCGGCCAGGGCGGTTGCCGGGGCGATTCGACTGGCCCTGTACGCCGGATACAAGGTAGCCAGCAGACTCATCAGCAGCGCCATAGCCACCACGACCAGTACGTCCGCCAACTCGAGCCTGGATGGCAAGAAATCGATAAAATAGATATCCCCCGAGAGCAACTTATGCCCGGTCAACTGCTCAATCCCTTTGGCGATGGCCGAGAGATTCTTGGCCAGCAGTCCCCCTAGTAGAGCTCCTATGGCGCAGCCGAGCACACCATTGAGCGCGCCCTGGACAATAAATACCAGCATCACGGCGCCGCGCTTAAGTCCCATGGTCATCAAGATGGCGATTTCCGAAGCCTTGTCACGCACCGCCATTACCAGGGTGGAGACTATGTTGAAACAGGCCACACCTATTACCAATGCCAGCACCAGATACATGACAGTGCGCACCAGCTGAATGTCCTGGTAGAGGTGGCCCTGGGTGCGGGTCCAGTCGTTGAGATACAAAGTCTGGCTCTGGGCATAACCCAGCTCGCGAATCAGCCGCGGCGCTTCAAATACCCGCTCAACCTTGATTCTCACCCCGGTCACCTCGTCTCCAAGCCCAAGCAGGCGCTGGGCATAGGCCATGGGCACATAAGCCGTGGTGTATTCAAGCTCGCCGCCGAGACGAAAACTGCCGCTTATCAACAGTGAATGACTGCGGGCCTGCGCCAGTTGACCACTGCCCTTGCCATGGGGTGATGGCAGATAGAGGGTCAGGCGGTCACCCACCTTAAGTCCCAGTTTGTCCAGCATCCCCTGGCCCAGCACGATATGATTGCTGTCGCCCGCAAGGCTCTGCCAGCTTTCCTGTGTCAGATACTGATTCAGGGTCGAAACCCGCGCTTCGGCCTCGGGGTTAACCCCCACCACAGACAAGCCGACAAAACCGCCCGGCTTTTGCACCAACCCCTGCATGCGTACCAGCGGAGCGGCGGCGCTGATGCCGTCGATTTGCTCGGCGTCCGACACTATCTGACGCCAGTCATGAATAGGTTCACGAACCTGGCTCAACTCCCCCTGGGGCACAACCCCGAGCAGGCGCTGCTCCAGCTCGCGCTCAAAGCCGTTCATCGCCGACAGCACCAGAATAAGCACGGCAACCCCGAGGGCGATACCTGCGGTGGAGGCAAAAGAGATAAAACTGATAAAGCTGCTGCTCTGGCGGGCACGGTAAAAGCGCCAGCCGATGACCAGGGGCAGCAAGGCGGGATGCGCCGTCATTGGCCCGCCTCCGGCGCCGACAAACGACCATCGACCATCTGCAGCTGCCTATCCATCCTGGCCGCCAGTTGATGATCATGGGTTACCACCACAAAAGCCGTGCCCAGTTGCGAGGCCAGCTCGCGGATAAGCTCATAGACAGCCTCGCCGCTGTGGGCATCCAGGTTACCCGTAGGTTCATCGGCAAGTACCACTTTGGGGCTGTTGATCAAGGCCCTGGCAATGGCCACCCGCTGGCGCTCACCACCGGAAAGCTCCGCCGGGGTATGATCCAATCTATGTCCCAGCCCCACTCTTTCGAGCAAGGCCCTGGCCTGCGCTCGCACTTCCGCCTTGGGTCGACCGGCAATCAGCCCCGGCATGGCCACGTTTTCCAGGGCATTGAATTCGGGTAACAGATGATGGAACTGGTAGATAAAGCCCATCGCCTGATTGCGCAGCTGTGCCTGGCGGGAAGCCGAGGCCTTGTATAAATCCTCGCCTTCGAGCAACACCTGACCGGCAGAGGGCTTATCCAAGGTGCCAAGAATATGCAATAAGGTACTCTTGCCCGAGCCCGAACTGCCGACAATCGCCAACTGCTCCCCCGGATACACCTTGAGGTCGACCTGCTCCAGCACCTTGGTGCTGAGCTTACCTTCCTGATAACTCTTGCTGACGGCTTTGGCTTCAAGGAGCGCGGCTTGTTGCATGGTATTGATTCTCTTATTCATATCTAAGTGCAGTCGCAGGTTCTACCCGGGCGGCCCGAATAGCCGGGTACAAGGTGGCGGCCAGGGTCATCAGCAGAGTGCCGATGGCGATAAGCACCAGTTGCTGCGGTTCCAGCTGCACGGGTAACCTCTGCCCGGCGCCCAATACGGCGATCCCCAGAGTCGACAGCAGCGGATTGATGTTGAGGGTGGCCACTATGCCAACCCCTAGGCCCAGCGCCAGGCCTATCAGGGCATTGAGAGAGCCCTGGGAGATAAAAATGGTCATGATATCCAACCTGCCCAGCCCTTGGGTCTTGAGCACGGCGACATCGGCAGTTTTATCCACCACCATCATCACCAGCGCCGAGACGATATTGAAGGCTGCCACTGCGACAATCAGGCTTAACATCAAAGACATCATGTTCTTTTCCATCTTCACCGCGGCGAAGAGATGGCCATAACTGTCACGCCAGTCGCTGACGCTCACCTCGACTCCCTTATCTTCGAACAAATGTTCAACCTTGGGCGCCAGCGCCGGGGCGCTGAAGGGGTCACTCAGAAACAGCCTGAGATCCTGAATTTGCTTTGGCGACTGACGCATCAAGCGGCGGGCATCTTCATAGTGCAGAAAAGCCACCCCGGCATCGACCTGAGAACCCATCTCAAAAATACCTGCCACTTCAAAAATTCGCTGGCTGGGAACAGGCCCGAGCGGCGAGTACACCACACCATCACCGCTGAGCAGGCGCAGCTTGTCTCCGGTGGCAACATTGAGCCGCCGTGCCAGTTCTGAGCCCAACAACACCCGGTAGCTGCCGCTGCTGAGCGAATCGAAGGCATCCAGATAGGCGTGTTTGGCTACAACCGAGAGATTTTTTTCGGCCTCGGGGTAGATGCCATAGAGCTGCACCGCACTGATATTATCGGCCGACTGGGCCATCGCCTGGGTGGTCGCCGAAGGCGCCAGCCCAAGCACGCCGGGCAATTGTTGCAAATCGCCTTTAAAGCTTTGCCAGTCATCAAAAGAGTGGTCTGTATGTACTGTCAGTTGTGGAATGGCCCCCAGGATACGGGTCTTGAGTTGGCCTTCCAGGCCGTTCATCACAGAGCTGACAATAATCAATGCTGCCACCCCGAGAAAAATCCCGCTGACGGCGAAGAAGGTAATAAAGGAAGCAAAAGCGTTGGCCTTGCGGGCACGCCAGTAACGATAACCTATGTAAAATGAGAGTCCCGGATTCATGAGAGGGATAGCATGTCCTGTGCGCTGCGCTTGCTAAATCAATGAAGTGGGCACGATAATAGGTGGATTGACCGGGTAAATACAAGAGGCGGGACCTTGTTTCCTGAATCCAATCCATACTTCAGCGTGCCCCACGCCTTCGATGTCTATCTCAGCCTCTGGCCCAAGGACGCTCCCTTGCCGACCGAGAGCCAACTGCTGGCGATGCAATCCACCGGCTTGAAACTGATGAGCGAGGTCAAGGCGCTGGAAGCCGGCTGTTTATTGCAGCTGAGGCAACTCGGCGATGAGGGCCGGGCGATTGTCGACTACCTCAAACTCCAGTCCCGTAAGATAGATCTGGTGTTACAGCACGTATTGGAGCAGGAGAGCCGCGAAGGCCAACACTGCCCCGGGGTGCAATTTGGCGGCAGCGGCGTGCGGGTGCAGTTACCCCAGGCACTGGACGCCGGTACATTTTGCAAGCTGACCCTGTTTATTCGCGATGAAATCCTGTCCTTGCAGTGCATCGCCTCGGTGCGGGAATGCCGCGCCGACCCAGGCCATGAAGGCCAGTTTCTGGCCGATCTCGACTATCGGGTGATCCAGGATGCCGATATCGAACTCTTGGTCAAGGCCAGTCTCAGCGTGCAACAAAAGCAGCTCAAGCGGCGTAAGGCCAGTCAGGATCCCAACTGGCACGAGCCATCCTAAATCTCTACAATGGTGCGCAATCCATTCAGAATGAATCTGTTATCACATCTTCAATGAATAAGTTTTCTGTACTGGCGCCTGAGGGTGCCCCAAAGGCCGGCGAGATACGCCATCTCGGCCTCGGCGAAGGCGTGGAGCGCGCGCTGACCTTGGCCAACCTCGCCCGCCAACATCAAGGTGTCAGCCTGTTGGTAACAGCGGATACGCCAACCGCCCTGACACTGGAAGCCGAACTCAAATACCTTTTGGGTGATGCCCTGCCCGTGTGGTTGTTTCCCGACCGGGAGACCCTGCCCTACGACAGCTTTTCGCCGCATCAGGATCTAATCTCCCAGCGGCTGGAAACCCTGTCAAGGTTGCCGAGTGCCAAGCGCGCCCTGGTAATAGTGCCCATCAACACCCTGATGGTGCGACTGCCGCCCAAGTCTTTCCTGTCGGCCAATGTGATGTTACTGAATAAGGGCGACAACTACAGCCTGCAACAGATGCGCGAGCACTTGGTCAGCGCCGGTTATCATCTGGTCGGTCAGGTTTATGAACATGGCGAATTTGCCATTCGCGGCTCGATTCTGGATATCTTTCCCATGGGCTCAGCCGAGCCGTTGCGAATTGAACTGTTCGATGATGAAGTGGAATCGATTCGCCATTTCGATCCTGAAACCCAGCTATCCAAGGACCCCCTGTCGCAGGTACGAATGCTGCCGGCCAAGGAGTTCCCCACTGATGAACGGGCCATAGAAGGCTTCCGCCAGCGTTATCGGCGCTATTTTGAAGTATTGGTTAAAGAGCCCGAGTCCATCTATCAGCAGGTGAGCCGCCATTTGATGCCCGCCGGTATCGAAAACTACCTGCCCTTGTTCTTTGATGAAACCGCGACCCTATTCGACTATTTTGCCGGCGATGTGCAACTGCTGACGCTGGGCGACCTGCAGCAGGCCGCCGACACCCACCTGACTCAGGTGCGCAATCGCTATGAAGACAGGCGGGTCGATCCGCTGCGGCCCTTGCTGGCCCCGGCAGACCTATATCTGTTGACCGAGCAGCTGTTTGCCGCCTTCAAGCGCTGGCCAAGACTGCAACTAAGCCAGGTGGATGCCCAAAAACCGCAGCAATTGGCTGCAGTAAGCACGCTGCCGGATATCTCGGTCAACCATAAGCTGAAGCAGCCCTTGCAGGCATTGGCCGACTATATCGCCTCGGCAGGCAGAGTCCTGCTCAGCGCCGAATCCGAAGGCCGCCGCGAGGCGCTGATGGAGCTTCTGGCCAAGATAGAGTTGCGCCCGGTACTGTTCCCGCATCTCAAGGCGTTTATCGACTCGGATGCACAGCTGGGGTTAATCGTCTCACCCCTTGCCAAGGGCTGCGTACTCCATGAGCCCAAGCTGAGCATTATTTGCGAGACCGAACTCTTCGGTCAGCGGATCTCCCAGCAGAGACGGCGGGAAAAACAGCGCCAGATCAGCAGCGATGCCCTGATTAAAAACCTCGCCGAGCTCAAGGTCGGCCAACCCATAGTGCACCTGGAGCACGGGGTCGCCCTCTATCAGGGGCTGGAAACCCTGGATACCGGCGGCGTGGTGGCCGAATACCTCAAGCTGGAATACGCCGGTAGCGACAAACTCTATGTGCCTGTGTCATCGCTGCACCTCATCAGCCGCTACGCCGTGGCGCCGGATGAATCCCCCAACCTCAACAAGTTGGGCAACGAGAGCTGGGCCAAGGCCAAGAAGAAGGCGATAGAGCGCATTCGCGATGTGGCCGCCGAGCTGCTGGATGTTTACGCTCGCCGTCAGGCCCGCCCCGGCGAGGCCTGTGAACTGGATGAGGCCGAATACGCCCTGTTCGCCCAGGGTTTCCCGTTCGAAGAGACAGTGGATCAGGAAACCTCCATCGCCGCCGTTCTCGCCGATATGCAGTCACCGGTGGCTATGGACCGTCTGATCTGTGGTGACGTGGGCTTTGGCAAGACAGAAGTGGCCATGCGCGCCGCCTTTGTTGCCGTCAACGCCGGCAAGCAGGTGGTGGTGTTGGTGCCCACGACGCTGCTGGCTCAGCAGCACTATGAAAACTTCAAGGACAGGTTCGCCGACTGGCCGGTGCAGATTGAAGTCATGTCCCGTTTTCGCACCGCCAAAGAGCAGCAACAGGTGATTGCCGACCTGGCAAACGGCAAGGTGGATATTGTTATCGGCACCCATAAGCTGCTCAACAGCGAGGTGAAATTTGACGCCCTCGGTCTGCTTATCATAGATGAGGAACACAGGTTCGGGGTACGGCAGAAAGAGAAGATCAAGGCGCTCAGGGCCAATGTGGATATTCTCACCCTGACGGCGACCCCTATTCCCCGCACCCTGAATATGGCCATGTCCGGCATGCGGGATCTGTCGATTATCGCCACCCCGCCGGCCAAACGCCTGGCGGTGAAAACTTTCGTGCGCGAATACGACAAGGCCAGTGTCCGTGAGGCCATAGAGCGGGAGATCCTCCGTGGCGGCCAGGTCTATTACCTGCACAACAATGTGGAGAGCATAGAGAAACGCGCCGAGGAGTTGCGCGAGCTGTTGCCCGATGCCAGAGTGGTCGTAGCCCACGGCCAGATGCGTGAGCGCGAGCTGGAGCGGGTAATGTCCGATTTCTACCACAGACGCTACAACGTGTTGGTGTGTACCACCATTATTGAAACCGGTATCGATGTGCCGAGCGCCAACACCATCATCATAGAGCGGGCCGACACCTTCGGGTTGGCGCAGCTGCATCAGCTCAGGGGCCGGGTTGGCCGCTCCCATCACCAGGCTTATGCCTATCTGATGACCCCGCATCCGAAACGCATGACCTCAGATGCCCGCAAGCGTTTGGAAGCGATTGATGCCCTGGAAGATCTTGGCGCCGGCTTTATGCTGGCGACTCAGGATCTGGAGATCCGCGGCGCCGGTGAATTGCTGGGGGATGAGCAGAGCGGCCATATCTCCAAGATAGGCTTCAGCCTCTATATGGAGATGCTGGAGTCGGCGGTCAAGGCGCTGAAACAGGGCAAGGAGCCATCCCTGGCGCAGATGCTCAACCAGCAGTGCGAAATCGAGCTGAGGATCCCGGCGCTGTTGCCGGAAGACTATGTGGGCGATGTCAATATTCGCCTATCGCTCTACAAACGGATAGCCAACTGCACTACGGAAGCGGCGCTGGATGAGCTCAAGGTAGAACTGATTGACCGTTTCGGTTTGTTGCCTGAAGCCACCCGTAACCTGATGCAACTGACACTGTACAAGCATCAGGCCACCGCGCTCGGGCTGAAGAAACTGGATTTTCACGCCCGCGGCGGCAGTGTCGAGTTCGGTGACGATCATATTATCGATCCCGGCTTTATCATTGGCCTGTTGCAATCCCAGCCACAAATCTATCGAATGGATGGACCGAATAAGTTAAAGTTCACCCTGGCGGCCGAAAGCAGTAAAGAACGCCTGGAGATGGTGGGTCTACTGCTGCAACAACTGGCACAACACACTGTGGGAGAAAAATAGTGTATCGAAATATGCTGGCAACCCTGGCTCTGGGGCTGACACTTTCGCCTGTATTGCAGGCGGCACAATACCCTTGGTACGAAGTCGAGGTATACCTGTTTGAGCGCCCCGGGCCAAGCACGGAAAAGTGGCCGGATACGCCGCTGGAGCTCAAGCTGAACAAGACCATAGACTTGATCACTCCCCAGGTCGCCACCGAAATCAGCTCAAGCAGCATGGCTGTGGGAGACTGTGATCCGCAATGGCAATCTCAATCCGCAGACAGCGCAGCAGATAAGGCTCTCAATAAAGATACCTTTGACTCACAGCGCAGCCGTCCCCTTCAGGCAGGCCAAGTGATATCTCTGGCCCAGACCGATAACACGACTCAAGCGGATGCCGCCGGTTTGCCTTGCCAACAGCAGCAAGCGGAAATCCGTATGCCCAAGCAGTTGCCTGTGAATATCAGTCCCAGAGACAGCAGCACAGCCAGCCAACCCGGCGCCTTGCTGCTCAGTGAGAACCAGGCCCAATTTGGCGGTGTTATCAATGCCCTCAAGCGGCAGAGCGGTTTGAAAGGGCTTTTGCACCTCACCTGGCAGCAACAGATGAAACCTCGCCATAGAGCAGAGGCGATGCATCTCTTTGGTGGCCGTAACTTTGGCTCGCAGTTCAGGCAGTCAGGTTTATCCCAGAGCCAGTTGGACACGACTTCAAGCTCCTCTTTGAATGGCTTGTCGGAAGACAAACTGCCTGGGCAGGCAATAGGCAATGGCCTAAGTGAACCAAATCAAATGGGCAGTGAGGAATACGCAGCGCTTGGGAGCTTGATGGTCCCCAAAACACCCAAGGCGGTGTGGGAGTTCGATGGGCTTTTGAATATCTATCTCAGCCATTATCTCTATGTGGAAACCCGCTTTAACTTGAGGGAGGCCGGCTATAAATCTCTGGCCACCCAGGAAGGCGAACCTGAGCTGCAAACCCCCTTTCTTTACAGCATTCCCATGGAACAGAATCGCCGTATTCGCAGCGGGGAAATACACTACTTCGATCATCCCAGAATGGGGATGATCCTACAGGTAAGGCGTATGGCCCAGCCGGGCAGCCAAACTCAAGCCGATGGTGGCGAAGAGCCCTGATCAATCACTGATAGAGAAGTCGAGGTAAATCTCATCTGCCTCGTCTTCCTCTACATACACCCCATCGACCCGTGCCTGAGGTGGCCCTTGCTCGCACCAGGCAATCAAGTGGTCGACCGCCGGGAAGGCGCCCTGCGCCAACACCTCGACCGAACCATCTTCTTTGTTGCGCACATAGCCTGTCACCCCAAGTGACTGAGCCTTTTGCTGGGTAAAGCGTCTGAAACAGACTCCCTGCACCTTGCCTTTCACAGTCAGCAGCACCCGCTTCATGGGCGTCTCCTTGTAGACTTGTCTTGGTGGCCTTGTGTTGCCATGCTTATAAATCAAGCAGTTGATTAACAAAAAAGCAAAAAAAACAGCTAACAAAAGAGTGTTAGCTGCATCGGGCGACATACGCAAAAGGTCTGGCACTGTATGAATAACCGAATGTAACATTCTGTATCAAACTCGCCATGGTTGGTAACTTTACACAGTCAATGGCCCGATGCAACCAGCGAAACAAACTGAAAAACAACCCGGAGGCACTCTCGTGACTTGGATCACAAAAAGCACTCAATTTACCGTATGAGTGGATATTTATCCTACCCGTTCAACCCCCTCTGTTTGCTTGAAGGCTTTTATCTGAGTCAAATGGCTCGCCAGCGAAGCAAACTTATGACTCTGTTGTTTGTCCCAAATCACTTCATAATAGCGGCTGAGCAAGGCATGACTGCGGGTGCTATCCAAGACCTCATCCTCGGTCGACAGCAGGCACAGGGCACGGTTACGGTTCTTACTGCGAAAATCGGTCACGCATTTGCTGGCAATATCGGCATACTCTTCCGGCCTGTCTATCTTGCCGGGCATATTTTCCTCCGGCCACAGATTGGGGTTGACCAATACCGCCTTGAGCCCGGACAGAAAAGCGATTCGCTCGGCCCAATAGGCACCCAGCCCCACACCTATGATCAATGGATGGGGGTCATCGGTGAGTTTAAGCTGTTTACTGACCTCATTCAGCAGATGCTGCATGTCGTGTCTGGGATGCTGGGTGCTGTAGCTGATGAGACGCACATCATCATCAATGAACTGTAACTGCCTGACTTTTTCATGATTACCCGGGCTGGTGGCATCAAATCCGTGAAAATACAAAATCATTTTGTTTCCTCAAGTCTCATTTCCAGTCATGGTTATACAGGTTTCAAACTAACCAAGTTAGTTTGCACCTATATTGTGCCAAATCAATTTTTTGTGGATGAAATTCTGGCCGCCAGCTCGCGGGCCCGGTCCCAGCGTACTTCATCCTGTAATGCACGCATTACCTTTACGGGGTCGGCCCTTAATGTTGCAGCCGGGAAAGGATTGCTCTCTGGCCAAGGGAAGTCCCCCAGAAGACTTCTGGCACCCTCAGGGTCATTGCATACCAATACCATGTTACAGCCGGCATCCAGTGCCGCTCTGGCCCTGGCCTGATAGTCTCCGGCTACCGCCGCCCCTTTCATGCCGAGATCGTCCGAAAAAATCACCCCGTTAAAGGCCAATTTGCCGCGCAGCTCCTGTTTGAGCCAAAAAGATGAAAAACCGGCTGGGTTAGGGTCTACTTCGGGATAAATGACATGAGCCGGCATAATGCCTTGGAGCATCTCTCTGGCGATCAGCTGTGAAAAAGGCTGCATGTCACACTCGGCAATCTCTTGGTAACTGCGCGGGTCGACCGGCTGGGCAATATGGGAATCGGCCTCGACGCTGCCGTGGCCGGGAAAATGTTTGCCCACCGCGGCCATACCGGCCTCAGTCATGCCTTCAATAAAGGCCGCTGCCAGAGCCGTGACCTGCTCGGGCTTTGAGGCGAAACTGCGAGTGCCTATCACCTGACTGATACCATTGAGATCGAGCACAGGGGCAAAGCTTAAATCTATGTCACAAGCCAAGAGCTCAACGGCCATCAGGAAGCCCAGCTCTTTGGCCCAGGTTGTCGCCAGCTCCAGCGAGCCTGCGGCTGCCGGCAATATATCGCCCATGGCTGGGATTTCGGTAAACCCCTTTCGAAAACGCTGTACCCTGCCCCCTTCATGGTCGACGGCGATCAGCAGTTCGGGACGCACACTGCGAACCGCACGGATCAGGGCTATCAGTTGCTCTCTGTCTTGGTAATTACGGCTGAAAAGGATTAGGCCGCCAACGGCCGGGTGCTGCAGGACAGAGGCCTCCTCTGGCGTCAACTCGACAGAGGCAAGATCCAGCATTAAGTGACTCATAAACATCTCCAACAGGGTACCGCGCATGAAAGCGACTGAAAAAGGTACGAAATGGTGTTAGCCCCGATACAGGTATGGCTGCCAGGATAGCGCGACTAGGGTCAATCCCATTGTTAGCAAGGCTAATCCGACCATAGTTTGATAAAAATAACTAATGATATTCCAGGCCAAAAGTATGGGATACTTGCCCTATGGGCAGAGTAACTCTGGGTCAAGGTTACTCCGAAACCTGCGTATGCGCGAGCAATGCGCCTCCCAATGACTAAAATAACAACGAAACAGCAACAGGGTTAACCAAATGATTAGCGTATTCGATATGTTCAAGATAGGTATAGGGCCCTCCAGTTCCCATACCGTGGGTCCGATGAAAGCGGGCAAAATCTTTATCGAACAACTGGCTGCAGATGACTTACTTGGACAGGTCGACGAACTGCAGGCCGAGCTTTTTGGCTCTCTTGGACAAACGGGCAAGGGCCACGGTACGGGCAAGGCGGTGATCCTGGGATTGATGGGGGAAGATCCGGAAACCGTCGATACCGACAGCATAGAGACGATTCTGGCAGAGGTGGCCGACAGCCAGACACTGACACTCAGCGATGGCCGTAAGGTTAAGTTTACCCGCGAAGATGGCATCACCTACCACAGACGCAAGACACTGCCTGCACACGCCAACGCCATGACACTCTGCGCCCTCAAGGGCGGAGAGTGTTTGTATCAACGCACTTACTATTCGGTCGGCGGCGGTTTTATTCTCGATGAGGATGAAATTCAGCAGCGTAACGCCTCTCCTGCGACCCCCATTGCCCAGGCTCCTTACGATTTCAATACCGCCAGCGAACTCTTGGAGCTGTGCTGCGACAATGGCCTGAGCATCTCTTCATTAATGATGGCCAATGAGCTCAGCATAGCCCCAGAGAGTGAAGTCAAAGCCAAACTGTGGCATATCTGGCAAACCATGAAGGCCTGCGTGGAGAAAGGCTATCAGAAAGAAGGTATTTTGCCCGGCGGTCTCAAGCTGCGCCGCCGCGCCCCGGCGCTGTATCGCCGCCTCAAGGCTGAGGGCCGCAACAACATAGATCCCCTCAATGCCATGGATTGGGTGGACTTGTTTGCCCTGTCGGTGAATGAGCAAAATGCTGCCGGCGATCGGGTGGTAACGGCCCCGACCAACGGCGCCGCCGGTATCATCCCCGCCGTGCTCTGCTACTACGACACCTTTGTTCAGGAAGTGGATGAAGATGTCTGTAGCCGCTTTCTATTGACGGCCGCGGCCATAGGTATTCTGTACAAGAAAAACGCCTCCATTTCCGGAGCCGAGGTTGGTTGTCAGGGCGAAGTCGGCGTGGCTTGTTCCATGGCAGCAGCCGCACTGACCGAGATCATGGGTGGTACGGTCGAGCATGTCGAAAACGCGGCGGAAATCGGTATGGAACACAATCTGGGGTTGACCTGCGATCCTGTCGGCGGCCTGGTACAGGTTCCCTGTATCGAGCGTAATGCCATGGGCGCCGTCAAGGCGATCAACGCTTCACGTATGGCGCTGCGCGGCGACGGTAATCATAAGGTTTCCCTGGATAAGGTGATCAAGACCATGATGGATACCGGCAAAGATATGCGCAGCAAGTACAAGGAAACCGCCAAAGGCGGCCTGGCGGTTAATATCGTCGAATGTTGATTGGTGCCGCCCTGCGCTGACTCAGGGGATAGCAAGAGTAGATTCGTTCACCAAAGCTCATATGAGGCGTTGCTCAGGCAACGCCTCATTACTGCCTCCCCTGTTTACAGGATTTCCTATGCCCGTAACCCTCTTTTTCTGATAGCTTGCAGACCTTAAGCACAATTTTCCCGTTCCTGTGTAACAGATGGATATTCCGCCGGCGGGTTGCGCTCAAGGTATTCAAACAAGCCCGACTGCATACTGACATTCCAAAAACGCCCCGCCAGAGACAACTTCAAAGCCGTTTGACTGAGCTCGGCCAAACCATGGCTTTGCCAACGTAAAAACAGCGGCATCAAGTGACCGACCAGACTGTCAGGCAGGAGAGAAAATGCCAGGGAGCCTGAGTCCAGAGCGCCCTTAATCGTGCCGGCAAATCCTTTGGGCACAGGCGCTGTAATATGGGCCGGTGGCCGGATCCCTAGCTTCAGCGCCTGCTGCCAGGCCGAAAGCTCACGGCCATACATGATGCCATACCCGAGAATGTTACCGCCGGCACCGGCACCAAAGGGAATGATCTCGGCGCCGGCTTTGGCCATATGGTTATAGCGGCTGCGTTCTCTGACATCTCTGCGCCAATGGTTACAGGACAAAGCTTGCCAGGCGCCAGCCTCAAGAGTCTTGGCACCATAAGCGTACATCCGCGCGCGAGTAGCACTGTCAGCACGCGGCGCTTCAGCCTCACTCTGCTGCTGGCGCTGAATACGGCTGCCACTCAAGGTTATCAGCTGATACAGATCCACTCCGTGAATGCCGCTTTCAATCACATCGGCAATATCCTGCTGCCACACCCGCTCATCTTGCCAGGGCAAGCCAAAGATAAGATCGGCAATAACAGGTGCATCATTTCGGCGGCTGAGTTGCTGTAGACGCTCTATGACCTTTTCCCTTGAGTCCAGACGCCCCGCGGCAAGGCGCACCTGGGTATCAAAGCTCTGCACCCCGAATGAAAAGCGATTAACCCCACCATTGAGTGCCGCCTGCCATTTATCGTCGCCAAAACCGTTGAGACGCCCCTCCAGGGTGATTTCCGCATCATCACTCAAGGGGAAATCAGTCAGTGAACGCAGCAGAAGTGCGATTTGGCTGGCCGTCATGTCGCTCGGCGTGCCGCCACCTATGTAGACGGCCTGGAAAGGCCTGCTTTGCACCAGTGGATTTTGGCCGGCGCGGCGCAGCTCAGCGCTCAAGGCTTCAACATAATCGGCTATTCTTTGCGGCTTGGCGCCATTTTCAAAAAAGTTACAGAAACTACAGCGTTTTCGGCAAAAAGGGATGTGCAGATAAAGAGCACGCTGGCTGCTGGTCGAGGTTTGCTGCCAAAGCTCGTGCCATTGGCCGGCATCAAGCTGAGCTTCAACTCTGACTCCGCCATGGGAATGGGGCGCACGTTTTGGGCTAAAAGCAAACTGCAAGGGGGATGGGCTGGCGATCCCCGTCATGGAAGGAGTGAAAATCATCGGAAAGTCCGTTGAACGACAGACTTAAATGATAATAAATATCATTACCATCATTTTGATTCAGATCAACAGACTGTGAAGCGGCTCCTGAAATTTACCCAAGAGCTTAGTGAGAACGTCAAATAATCCCCAAGGTGCAATGATCGCAGTTACTTCTCCAACCTTGTAACTGCATAAAAAACCGCCCAACTTGTGGACGGTTCTGTTAAGCAGTGGTCTCAGCGCAGCGGCAGTTCGACATCGGCGAACATCTGCTCTATCAACTGCGCATCACGCAATGCAACCGCCTTTTCCACCACATCCCTTGTCAGGTGCGGCGCAAATCGTTCAATAAAGTCATACATATAACTACGCAGGAAGCTGCCCTTTCTAAAGCCTATCTTAGTGGTACTGTGGGCAAACAGATGACTGGCGTCTATAGCCACCAGATCCTTGTCGATAACAGGATCAATCGCCATGGAAGCTATCACACCAACCCCGAGACCCAATCTGACATAAGTCTTGAGCACATCGGCACTGGTGGCGCTGAAGACGACTCTGGGCTCAAGTCCGGCACCATGGAAACCACGCTCAATTTCTGAGGCTTTATCAAAACCGAACACATAAGTGACCAAGGGGAAGCGCGCCAGCTCTTCAATGCTGATCTGACTGCGGCTGGCCAGAGGGTGATCTCTGGATACCACCACAGAACGATTCCAGTGGTAACAAGGCAACATAATCAGGTCGGAATAGAGATGCATCGCCTCGGTGGCGATGGCAAAATCGGCGTCCCCGCGAGCAGCCGCTTCGCTTATCTGCGATGGCGTGCCCTGATGCATATGCAGATTTACCTTGGGATAACGTTCAATAAACTGGCGGATAATCTGCGGCAAAGCATAGCGGGCCTGAGTATCTGTGGTGGCAATATTCAGCTCCCCCTGATCCGGCTTGGTGTACTCTTCGGCCACTTTCTTGATACTTTCGACTTTACCGAGAATATCATTGGCGATTTTGATGACCTGCTCGCCGGCCGGTGTCACATGGGTCAAGTGTTTACCGCTGCGACCGAAGATCTGGATCCCCAGTTCATCTTCCAGCATGCGTACCTGCTTACTGATCCCTGGCTGAGAGGTATAAAGGTTTTCGGCGGTAGCGGAAACATTGAGGTTGTGATTGACCACTTCTGCAATATATCTGAGCTGTTGCAGTTTCATCTTTAGATCCTTGAATTCCTGCCCCATTCAGGAGCAGAATTTGAATGTTGTAATGCCGGACATCTATAATCAATGGTTATAGTATAAAGCAATAACTAAATCAAACAGGAATATAGCCACGAATGCGAACTATCTTCAGGACAGATACCTCATGCTGGACTAAGATAACTAGGCTAGTTTATTGATTTATTGTAGCATTAACAGAATTATAAAATTTACGGAAAGGCTATGGCATTTACTCTTGTACTGGTGCTGATTGGCGCGCTTCTTCTGCTGGTGATCGGCATCAATGTTATTCAGCAACAAAAAGAGCGAGCCGAGGCCGAACGTCGTACCGAGCTGGCTCGCCAACGGGCTATTTTGGACGAAACCGAAGAAGTCCTCTCCAATACCGGCATGTTCCCTTGCTCTTCACAAATGGTTTTGGTGCTCTACAAGCGTATTCAGGATGCGGCAAGAATCGCCGTTACCCTGAGCAAAGCCAATCAGAAAGGGGATTATGAGCGGCGGCTGACTGATCTTGAGGCACTGATCAACAATCTGCAAAGCAGCGGCCCTCAAACACCGGCCATTGAAAACTTTCGCCTGCCTGACAACGATCGTCAGGTATTGGTGCTGGTACAGACCTTGAAAAAGCTCAAGGCGATTTTGCGCGCCGAGCATAACAAGGGCAAAGTCGATCCCACAGTATTTGCCGCTGAAGAAGGACGCATTGACAGCCTGCAACTCAGGATCAATGTGGAGAGCATGCTGTCACGCGCCCGCGCCGCCAGTTACATGAAACAATACGGCTCATCGAGGCAGATGGTCACCAAGGCACTCAGTACCCTGCATACCATCAAGGCACAAACTCCGAATGATCCCTTTATTGCCCGAAAAGTGGATGAAGCCAAGCAACTGCTCGATGAAATCATGGGCGCGCAAAAGATGGCTCAGCCCAGCGCCCCCAAACAGAAAAATGATGAAGATGATATCGATGTGTTGTTCCAGCCTAAGAAGAAGTGGTAAGCCGTCAACTTGAGCTTAAGCTACTACCGGTAAACTCCAACAAAAAGCACCTCTTGGGTGCTTTTTGTTGCTGCTGTCGGTTTTGCCTAGCCAAGTGAACTCTGCCAGCCAAGTAACTCATCCCCAAAGTTCTCTCAGCCAATTCTATCTCGATTAATTTATTCCGAATAATCCAGGCTGCCGATACAGCCCGTTTAGGGTCAACTTACACTTTCACAAACAATAACGCCCTGCAATTGCAGGGCGTTATTGGCTCAAGTATTCAGTTGAGCTTAGCTCTTGGCTTTCTTTTTCTTGCTGTTTTCAGCAAACCACTTGCCATCGCGATAGTGGGCGACCCAGCCGGTTGCCTTACCATCAACTTCGCTGGCCACGTACTGCTCTTTAGTCTTGCGGCTGAACTTCACCAGAGTCGGATTACCTTCATCATCTTTCACCGGCGCATCGGCCAGGAACTGATATTTGGGCCACAGCAACTCGCGGTACTCCACCAGCTCGGAGACCAGTGGTGCCCGAGTTTCACGGGATCTCGGGAACGTGCTGGCGGCCAGGAAGATACCCGAGGCACCATCACGCAAGACGAAATGAGCGTCTGACTTGCTGCACTTGAGCTCGGGCAATGGAATAGGATCTTCCTTGGGTGGCGCCACTTCGCCATTCTTGAGCAGTTTACGGGTATTCTTGCACTCGCTGTTGGTGCAGCCAAAATACTTACCGAAACGGCCGTTCTTCAGCTCCATATCGCTGCCGCAACGGTCACATTCAATGACCGGGCCTTCGTAACCCTTGAGTTTGAACTGTCCCTTCTCGACTTCATATCCAGGACAGGCAGGATTGTTACCGCAAACATGCAACTTGCGGGTTTCATCCAACAGGTAGCTGTCCATGGCGGTGCCACAGATGCCACAGCGATGCTTGGCCCTGAGCGCCTCGGTTTCGGCATCTTCGCTCTCGCTGATCGCTTCTTCACCCGGAGTCAGGTTCAGCGTGGTCTTGCAGCGCTCTTTCGGGGGCAATTCGTAGCCGGAACATCCCAGGAACACGCCTGTAGTGCCTGTACGGATCCCCATGGGGCGCCCACAAGTAGGACAGGCTATGTCTGTCAGCACCATCTGGTTGGGGCGCATACCACCCTCTTCCGGTGGCAGCTCGGCATGTTGCAACTGCTTGGTGAAGTCTTTGTAGAAGCCATCAAGCACCTGTTTCCAGTCGAGTTGCCCCTGAGCAACGTTATCCAGGGTCTGCTCCATTCCGGCGGTAAAGTCATAGTTCATCAGGTTGGCAAAGTTTTCCACCAGACGTTCACTGACAATTTCCCCCATCTTTTCGGCGTAGAAACGGCGGTTTTCCACCTTCACATAGCCCCGATCCTGGATGGTGGAAATAATAGTGGCATAAGTGGAAGGGCGACCTATGCCGCGCTTTTCCAATTCTTTAACCAGAGAGGCTTCGCTGTAGCGCGCCGGTGGCTTGGTAAAGTGCTGTTTGGGATCCAGTTGTTTCAGATCCAGTTTATCGCCCTCCGCCAGATATGGCAGGGTGACTTCATCTTCATTCTTGCGTTTGACCGCAGATTGTACCCGGGTCCAACCATCGAATTTCAGGGTGCGACCACTGGCCTTCAGCTCAAATTCACCGGCCTTGACCGTGAGTCGGGTGGCATCATATTGAGCCGGAGTCATCTGACAGGCAACAAACTGGCGCCAGATAAGCTCATAGAGCCGCTGAGCGTCACGCTCCATGTCGGTCAGTGACGCAGCGTGTACAGAGACATCTGAAGGTCGAATCGCTTCGTGAGCCTCTTGCGCGCCCTCTTTGCTGCCATAACGAATAGGCGCATCCGGCAGGTACTTGTCGCCGAACTCTTTGGCAATCATGGCTCTGACGTTATCCAGCGCTTCCTGGCTCAGATTGGTAGAGTCGGTACGCATATAAGTGATATGACCCGCCTCATAGAGACGCTGGGCCATCATCATGGTCTTCTTCACCCCAAAACCGAGACGGGTACTGGCGGCCTGCTGCAGTGTCGAGGTAATAAAGGGAGCGCTGGGCTTGCTTTGAGTGGCCTTGTCTTCGCGGCCGATCACCTCATAACTGGCCGATTGCAGCGCTGCCACAGCGGCCAGCGCCTGGGCTTGATTGACCGGCTCAAATGCCTTGCCGTTTTGCTTGACCACTTGCATGGTCAGAGCATCATCGGTAGCGGTCGCCAACTGAGCGTGCAGATCCCAGAACTCTTCAGGCACGAAGGCTTTAATTTCGGCTTCCCGCTCAACCACCAAACGCACGGCTACCGACTGAACCCGTCCGGCAGAGAGGCCTCTGGCAACCTTTTTCCACAGCAGCGGCGAAACCATAAAGCCCACTACCCGATCGAGGAAACGTCGAGCCTGCTGAGCGTTGACCATATTGTTGTCGAGATCGCTGGGTTTGCTGAAGGCATCCTGGATGGCACTCTTGGTGATCTCGTTGAACACCACCCGCTTATAACGGGAATTGTCGCCGCCTATCACCTGCTGCAGATGCCAGGCAATCGCTTCCCCTTCTCTATCCAAATCCGTCGCGAGATAGATTTCATCGGCGGAATCGGCCAGCGCTTGCAGCTCTTTTACCACCTTCTCCTTACCAGGCAGAATTTGGTAGTTGGCTTTCCAGCCGTGCTCAGGATCAACCCCCATACGGGCAACCAGAGCCTTTTTCTCTTTCACCTTCTTGTACTTGGCCTTTTCTTCAGGCGACATTTTACGCACTTCGGCTGCGCTTTTTGCCTTGCCGTTGGCGTCGGCGGAGGAGGAAGTCGGCAAGTCACGTATGTGACCCACACTCGACTTAACGATGAATTCTTTACCAAGATATTTGTTGATAGTCTTGGCTTTGGCCGGCGATTCGACAATAACTAGCGATTTACCCATAGTGTGATTTGCGCCAAACGATCTCAGAACGGTGAAAATTGGCACCATATATAGAGGGTTGTCCTCGGACTTTCAAGTTAATCCCTCTTTTATGTGTACCGGCGACTCAATTTTTAAGCAGGGTTAAAAATTTGTACAAAATAATATTGCGTAATTAAAAACTAATATTTCATTATTTCACTGCAAGCAAGTAATAGTTATGCATTTGTGATGAAAAAGCACTTTTGCCACCCTGTGGGGCGACTTGTTAAGCCTAGGAGCTCAAGTATACTGGGGCCAGTCCAGGGCCTGGATTGGGCCCCTATAACAACCTCAAATACCCCAAAAGGACAAGCAATGAAGCATTTTGAAGCGAATTTTGACGGATTGGTGGGACCCACCCACAACTATGCTGGCCTGTCGTTCGGCAATGTCGCCTCCCTGAACAATGCCGCCCAGGCAGCCAACCCCAAGGCTGCGGCCAAGCAGGGATTACAAAAAGCCAAGGCGCTGGCCGACATGGGGATGATCCAGGGCATGCTGGCACCGCAAGAACGCCCCGATCTGCATACGCTGCGAAGGATAGGTTTTAGCGGTACCGATAAAGAAGTACTGCAGAAGGCCGCCGAGCAGGCACCGGCGGTTCTGAGAGCCTGTTGCAGCGCCTCCAGCATGTGGACCGCCAATGCAGCAACCGTATCCCCGAGCGCCGATACCCATGATGGCCGCGTGCACTTTACCCCGGCCAACCTGGTGGATAAATTGCATCGCTCAATCGAGCCGCAAACCACAGGTAACATTCTCAAAGCCATTTTCAGTGACAGTCGCTATTTTGTACACCACCAGCACCTGCCGGAACACAGCAGTTTTGGTGATGAAGGCGCTGCCAACCACACCCGCCTGTGTCAGGAATATGGTCATGCCGGAGTCGAAGTCTTTGTTTACGGTCAGGAAGCTACCAATCCTCAGGCCATAAAACCGAAGAAGTTTCCCGCCAGACAAACGCTGGAAGCCTCACAGGCTATCGCCCGCTTACATCGTCTTGATGAAGACAATACTGTCTTTATTCAACAAAATCCTGAGGTGATAGATCAAGGCGTATTCCACAATGATGTGATTGCTGTCGGTAACCGCAATGTGCTTTTTCATCACGAGCAAGCCTTTGTCGATACCAAGGCCAAGCTGGCCGAGATCCGGGCCAAGCTGGAAGGTGATATCCATTTCATTGAAGTACCGACCGCCAAAGTCAGTATTCAGGATGCGGTAAAATCCTACCTGTTCAACACTCAACTTTTGAGTATGAGTGATGGCAAGATGGTCATCATAGCGCCAACCGATTGTGCAGAGAACCCTGCGGTAAAAGCCTACCTCGATGAACTGCTGACTCTGGATACTCCGATTCAGAAAGTTGAATACTTTGATGTTAAACAAAGCATGCAAAACGGTGGTGGCCCGGCTTGCCTTCGCCTGAGGGTCGCCATGAATGATGCCGAGTTGGCAGCCATCAATCAGCATGTACTGCTCGACGATAGCCTGTTTACTCGCCTCAACGCCTGGGTGGACAAACACTACCGCGACCGCTTGTTACCCGCAGACTTGGCCGACCCACAATTGATAGTCGAGTCTCGCACCGCACTGGATGAACTGACCCAGATAATGAAGCTCGGTAGTGTCTATCAGTTTCAGAGATAGGCAACTTCTTAATGAAAAGACCACTCAAATGAGTGGTCTTTTTGTAGATAGCGCGTATTTCAAGTAGTTATAGACCAATCGATATGTACAAACACTCTTGATAAAAAAGGCGCCGATGGCGCCTTTTGGGTCACTTGATTTTATCAATAAATATTGACCTTCAAGTTAACGACTTCGGTTTCTGCACCACCGGGAGTTTTGACCTTAACAATGAAGGAACCTGAATCTGGTTCATCTGCCCCCTTCAAGGTTACGCTGAATTGACGGCCACCGTTGTGATTGGAGCTGGGCCAAGTATAGCTTCCTGAGCTGGCTACCGAACCGGCAGATGTCGTAAAGGTCACCACACTTCCGGATGGCATTTGCTGATTATGCAGGTCAGAAATAGTGAACTGGACTGTCGCACTCGATTTACCGTTGATATCAATGTCACCTCCCAGATTATCGCCGTCACGATCAATAATGCGGATGTCGGCTGGGTCGGTGGCATAAGCCGTGCTGCCAGACATTACCATCACCAAGCTGGAACGTACGTTGATGGATTGAGAATGACTAATGCCATCGGCACAAGCGTCATGGGCGGGGATAGAGCACAATACACCATTGTATTTGCCATCGGCCGAGTCAAATACGCCATCGCTGTCGAAGTCGATCAGTTCCTCATTCTCACCGCCAATTTCACCACCGGCTTGCTGAGGATTGAACAATCCATCTTCATTGTGATCAACAAAGGCCTCTGCCAGATCATAAGGTTGGCCACTGACATCAGTACCTTGGAATGCAGCGACTTCAGATGCGTCAAAACGGCCGTTACCATTGGTATCCGGGAAAGACTCCTCACCGTTGGCTGTAGCTGTGATGGTTGCGCGGCCACCATACTTTTGGCCATAGAAGTTGCCACCGGTTGCAGAAAGCTCCGCAATGGGGTTACGGGAGCCGCTATTATCGACCAGTAATTGGCCTTCAGGGCGAGCGTTCTGGCTGGTCCAAGTCACTGAGCAAACACCACCTGTGGTGGTACACGAAGGAGTAATTGCGCCCCCCTCTGTTGTAAAGTAAACCGCCGTGCCGTCCGGAACCGGGTTATTGAAAGCATCGGCCAGACGAGCAGTTACTTTCACTGCCGTGCCATCTACATCCCATCCCTCGGCATTGAGGGTTTCAGCCGAAAGCGAGAAGGAGTCCTGATCCGGTTTACCGGTAGAGATAACCAAGACACTGGACTGACTGGAGATCAGCGGAGAGGTCCCATCTATGTCAGCCGTCACCCGAACGGTAGTTGCTACCGTGCCCGAATTTACGACTGTCTGTACTATCCCTTCGTTATTGGTTGTCGCCGTTGCCGGGTTGAGACTCAAACCACCTACATCGGTATTAAGGCTGAAACTGACGGCCTTGTTGGCAACAGCATTACCATTGGTATCCAACACCTTAAAGCGAATAATAGAGGACTCATCCGAACCTGTACCCTTGATACCGATATTCTCAGGGGAAGCATCAACAAACACTATGCTTCCGGCGTCGGCTGCCAATATTTTCACAACCCCGGTAGCAGACAGATTTTTGCCACCAACATCGGCAGAAACCGTGATGTTATCGTCACCGACACATCCTTTGGCCAGATAAGTACTGGTCGCCAGGCCATTAATGGCCGTTACAGGGCTACTAATTACGGCTTCAGGAGAGGTCTTTTTGGAACAGGTTGATGAAAAACTCACATCGACAGGTTCAGTAAACGGCTTACCTTGGCTATCTTGCAACATTACCGAAATCGTAGCGGTACCCCCCGCCGATAGAGTCGCTGCACTCACTGCTGCTTTTCCGGAAACAAAAGGATCACCACTCCCCATCTGTACATCTGAAGCACCGATCACAAAGACATGCTCAGCCTTTTCACCGGTTGCCAACGAGGCGGTGGCAGAACTGGCGCCTGGAGTACTTCCTGCATAAATACTGACGCTGGCCTTACCGTTGGCATCCGTAATCGCAGTTTTTATCGGGAGATCGCCCAAAGAGGCATCGAATGTCACTATGGCCGGTTTTGACAGGCCGGTTACTGTGGCAACAAGAATACCGGGAGATGTGCTGGTAATGCTGTCTGTCGTATTACCATCAACGTCAGTAAGAGTTAAGGTGACTTGCGCGCCACCTCCGGCTTGACCGCCATCACCTTTCATAGTGAAACCGACCGAGGCAGACTCTCCTGAGCTGATTGCAGCGCTAACAGTACCGGCACCGGCAATGTTGGACGTTGCCAGCGAAATCACGGCTTTGCCATCTGCATCAGTCAGGGCTGTGCCTATGGCTGGGTTGAAGGTGCCCAGGTTTTCGTTACTTAGGGTAAAAGTCACCAGTTGCCCCGCCAACGCTCCCGTTAAGCTATTGCTGACAGTCGCAGTCAAGGTCGCAGGGTTTTCTGCGGAAATATTGGGATCTGAAATATTCAGAGTGACGGTTGTTGTTCCCGTTGGCGGCGTCGAGCCATCCCCGGTATCTGAAATACTGCCCCCACCGCCACAGGCAAATAAAAGAAAACTACATAATAAAGTGAAGCAAAACTTAAACGCTGACCTCATTGTCAGACTCCCTGTTACTCAATAAATACGAACAATCTGCTTGTGTATTACTTATAGAGCAACATTACACAATTTTCCTTAAACATTTCCAGCACAAATGCGCTATACGACTCATTATTTGCCAAAAACTTTAACTCACGTATCATTTCCTCGAGAGAGCTTTCTTGCTAGGCTTTAGTGCGCCAAATAACAAAAGTACAAGAATTAAACAGGAAGATTTATGGCATTCACTCCAACCAAGAAAATAGGCCTGACCGGCAAGATCCTTATCGGGATGGCGGCCGGTATTTTATTCGGCCTTCTTCTGAGACATTTTTTCCCCGATGGTGACCTGAACTCAGAACAAGTTCGGCAAGACCCCTACTTCATCTTTGTTGAGGATTACATCACCGAAGGTTTTCTCAACGTTGTCGGTACCATCTTTATCTCCAGCTTGAAAATGCTGGTGGTGCCACTGGTATTTATCTCTCTCGTCTGCGGTACCAGCTCACTCAGTGAGCCTTCAAAACTGGGACGCCTTGGGGGTAAAACCTTGGCTTTCTATCTGTTTACCACAGCCGTTGCCCTGACACTGTCGATTATGGCGGCGGTATTGCTGCATCCTGGACATAGCAGTATGCCTACTGCAGGTAACAGCTTTGAGGCCAAAGATGCCCCCAGCCTGGCAGAAGTGTTAATCAACATAGTGCCCACTAATCCGATGCAGGCAATGAGTGAAGGCAATATGCTGCAGATCATCATCTTTGCCGTGATCTTTGGTTTCGCCATCTCTCATGTGGGTGACAAGGGCAAGCGGGTTGCCGCCCTGTTTGAGGACCTCAATGAGGTAATCATGAAGGTGGTAACCCTGATCATGCATCTGGCCCCCTATGGCGTATTTGCCCTTATGGGTAAACTGGCATTGACGCTCGGTATGGAGACCTTCAGCAGCGTAGTCGCTTACTTCTTTGTGGTACTGGGCGTACTGCTGGTGCATGCCTTTGTCACCTACCCAGTGCTGCTCAATCTGCTTTCAGGGCTGAATCCCCTCACCTTTATCCGTAAAATGCGCGACGTGCAGCTATTTGCCTTCAGTACCGCCAGTTCCAACGCTACCCTGCCGGTCACTATCGAAACGGCCGAGCATCGCCTGGGCGTTGATAACAAGATAGCCTCGTTCACCTTACCCTTGGGCGCGACCATCAACATGGATGGCACCGCCATCATGCAGGGTGTGGCGACTGTGTTTATTGCTCAGGTTTACGGTATCGACCTGACGATTACCGACTATATCACTGTGGTTGTCACGGCCACCCTGGCCTCTATCGGCACAGCCGGGGTACCGGGAGTGGGTCTGGTGATGCTGGCCATGGTGCTCAATCAAGTGGGCCTGCCGGTAGATGGTATAGCACTGATTATCGGCGTAGATAGATTGCTGGATATGGTGCGCACCGCGGTTAACGTCACAGGTGATACAGTCGCAACCGTGGTGATTGCCAAGTCGGAAAATGAGTTCAATGAAGAGACCTTCAATGACCCTAAAGCCGGCAAAAACAATGTCAGCTTTCACAAGGAACACCACACTCCCATGTAAGGGATAATCCGGATTTGGGTATCAAAGCCAAGTTAGCCCTTGCGGCTTGGCTTTCAGATATCAAAAACAAAAGAGTGGAAATACAAAGAGGGCGCTCATTTGAGCGCCCTCTTCTTTTAATCTACTTGTGGAAACGAGCTTAACGCTCCCAGTAGGCTTCTTCCAGGCTGTCTTCCCGCTCAGGCAACCCTCTGGAGAGGCGAGGGCTGTGCTGCGCCAGCACTTCATAAGCCACCCGGTTGGCGTACTTACAGATTTGCGAGAATGAGGAGTAACACAAACCATCGCGTTTATGCTTGCTGGAGCCCGGCACGTTGGTCTTATGGAAAGTATTGGCCGCCAAGTCATGCAAGAGGGCAGACAGGGCACCATCACCGGCGCCATTGGTATTGTGAATTTTCTCCGGCCCGCCCATGTAAGGCGAAATATGGGCATACACCTTGATGGGCTTGTCACAGTCTTTTTTCAGTTTCGGGCGGGAGAACTCATAACGGTTGAACTCAGGAATAGCACCGGGAAGCAGAGTATGAGCCGTCTCGCGTTTCTCGGCATCGTTGGTATAACCGGCGGTGTAAAGTCCCGAAGCACCCGCTGTGGTCAGTACCATGTCACACCACTCAAGTGCTGCTTCACTGGCCAGCAAAGGATCGGCAAATCCGGTCAGCGCCTCACCTTCATCTTCATTCATCGCCAGCACAGTAACGTGCTGGCGAATAAACTCCTGCCACCACTTGGGATCTTCGGCAATCAGGAAACGGGTTCCCAAGGTCAGTACTACCGGCACTTCGGCTTCCTGGGCATAGCGAATGGCGGTCAACGCCGCTTCACCAATCTGATCGCCATCGCTGGCGCGCATCAGATAAGCGGTCAACACCAAAGCAGAACTGCCCTGAATCACTTCTTTATCGATAAACTCAGGGCTTAACTTGTCCATTGAGCCTTTGCTGATGGCAAAAGTGCGCTCACCGCCATCGGAGATCAGGGTAAAACAGCGACCTATAGGGCCTTCAACCGGTTGCAGGTAGTTAAGATCTACCTTGGACGAGGTGTTGCAGAGATAGCGGTAGGCATAACTGCCTACTTCAATATTCTTGCTCATCACGCCAAAGAGCACAGATCTGTCATCGGCGAGAATTGAGTAGTTGTGAATGGTATTGCCGATAGTACCGCCGGCAAACTCATCGCTGACCAACTCACGGCTTTTGAGCTCATGATACAACTGGTGGGCACTGGCATCATCAATCAGAGTCGAGTTGCCTTTGGGTAAGCCGTAACGCTGCAGCAGTTCATCTTCGACCTTGGCTTCGATATCCACCAGAGTTTGATCTATACCTGAAATCCAGGTACTGAAGGGTTGCGGCTGTTGAGTCAACTGCGCCAGCAGAGGATCACGGGTTTTGACCGGGAAATAGTGTTTGGATTTACGCTGACCGGGAAATTTCATATTGGGCTCTCGTTGTCTTCGTCCCTGAGTAGCTGCACGGCTTGAGTACAGACTTTCCTGATAATGATCTTAGGCCAGGCTGACTGGGCTGCCAGCGACCACACCGAATGGCGGCAGATTCTATCACAAATCCACCGCCGCACCAGTGCGCGCTCGCCGGCTTAATGCCAGTTTTCAGTGTGAAACTTCACCAAATCGGCAAGAAAACGCATATGAGCCGATTGTGCATTGAGACAAGGGATAAATTGATATTGTTTCCCACCGGCTTCAAGGAAGCTTTCACGGCCCCCTTGGGCTATCTCCTCCAGTGTTTCCAGGCAGTCGGCGGCGAAGGCGGGACTCATGATATCGACCGCTGTGATTCCCTGCCCCGGCAAAGATTCGAGCAGCTCATCGGTATAAGGGGTTAACCAGGGCTCTTTGCCGAAACGGGATTGAAAGCATAGCTGCCATTCGCCTTCTCCCAGGCCAAGTTCGGCGGCCAGCAACTTGGCCGTGGTTTCGCAATGACTGCGATAAGGATCGCCCTCCTTGATGTAGCGCTCAGGCACCCCATGAAACGACATAAGCAGCCTTTGTCCCCGCCCTTCTCGCTGCCAATGGCTACGGACGCTGCCTGCCAGGGCCTGAATATAACCTGGCTTGTCGTGGTAATCCCGCACAAACCTCAGCTCAGGTAGATTACGCTCCAGTTTCAGTGCAGCGGCAACACCATCAAACACACTGGCCACAGTGGAGCAGGAATATTGAGGATAGAGAGGCAACACCAGCACCCTGTCCACACCGGCATTTTTCAGCGCCGTCAGGCCATCATTCAAGGACGGGCTGCCATAGCTCATACCCAGCTCCACAGGAATATGGCAGCCAGTTTGCTCCCGAAGCAATTCCGCCAGCGCTTGTCTCTGCTGTTTACTGACCACCATTAATGGCGAGCCTTCTGCTTGCCAGATAGACTGATACAACTTGGCGACTTTGCCCGGGCGGGTATTGAGAATAATCCCTTGCAACAGGGGTTGCCACAGCCAGGGAGACAGATCCACCACACGTTGATCACTGAGGAACTGCTTCAAAAAAGCACGCACCGCCGCTTTGGTTGGCGCAGAGGGAGTTCCCAGGTTAACTAAAAGCACACCGAATGGAGGACGGGTATCCTGCACTGTATTATTCCTGTTCCGAGAAAGATGGCGCCAAGTTAACATCGCTAAAAACATAAAAAAAGCCCGCAGCTGCGGGCTTTTTTCGATTATGAGAACCGGTTCTGATAATTAATCAGCCCAGTGCCTTCACAATGGCTTCGCTGACGGAAGCAACGCTCTGGGTACCATCGAACTTGCTATACTTGGTATCACCCTTGGCAGCCATGGCACCATAGTAATCCACCAGAGGTTTGGTTTGTTCGTGGTAGATGCCAAGGCGCTTACGTACTGTGCTCTCTTCATCATCGGGACGGATAACCAGCTCTTCACCAGTGACGTCATCCTTGCCTTCTTCTTTAGGCGGATTGAAGACCACATGGTAAACCCGGCCAGAACCAGGGTGCACCCGACGACCGCTCATACGCTTGACGATTTCTTCGTCCGGCACATCGATCTCAATCACATGATCGACATGGATACCGTTGGCCACCATGGCATCAGCCTGTGGAATGGTGCGCGGGAAACCGTCCAGCAGGAAACCCTTGGCGCAATCGTCCTGAGTAATGCGCTCTTTGACCAGACCTATGATCAGCTCATCTGAAACCAATTGTCCGGCGTCCATCACCTTCTTGGCTTCCAGTCCCAAAGGCGTACCGGCCTTGACGGCAGCACGCAGCATATCGCCGGTTGAGATCTGTGGAATGCCATACTTTTCCATGATGAACTGAGCCTGGGTACCTTTACCGGCACCAGGGGCGCCCAATAGGATAATGCGCATATCAAGAGTCCTCTTTTCGCATTGATATTCTTGTTAGGGCGGCGATCTTCGCACATCTGACCGCCCATGAGAAGGCTTTTGGCTTCGACTTTAGCCACAGAAACGCCAAAAAAACCTGACAGCTCTGACCTGTTGAAAATGGTCAAAACCGCTCAGGCAGAGGCTTGGGCTGTCAAGCTTGACTCTATCAGTAGAGTAAACTGTAGAGCTTGCGACGATAGCCGCTCGCCAGTGCATTCCCCTGGCCAAGGGCTGAAAGTATCGTCAGAAACTGTTGTTTCAACTCACCATTGCCGGCGTTGAGATCTTGCTGCAGTTGCGCAAAAAGCAGCTCAAGAGCCTCTTCATCCCGGTGCGCCTGATGCAGTGCTGTTGCCAGCTTGCCAAGTAAACTCAGGTCACCCGGAGCCGCTTCAAGCGCTTGTTGCAAAGAGCGGATTTCCGGCGTATCGGCAGCCTCTTCCGCCAATTTGAGTTTGGCTTGTAAACTGGCGTAGTATGCATCCTGATCTTCAAGCTTGATGCCGGCAAGCAAGCTCTTGGCACCGGCAATATCACCGCTTAACAGGCATGCATCGGCATAGGGCAAGGCCACCTCGGCGCCGTTGTGCTCGCCATAGGCCTCCTTCAGCAGCACCAGGGCTGCCGCGGCATCGCCTCCTGCGAGTAATTCTCTGGCGTCAGCAAGTTGCAACTCCCAGGCGGCGGGCAGATGTTTATCCAGCATGGCCTGAATTTGCGACTCGTCCTGCACCCCGGCAAATCCGTCAACCGGCTGGCCCTGACTGAGGAACAAAGTGGTCGGCAGGCTCTGGATTTGGAAATAGGAGGCAATTTCCATCTCGGTTTCACAGTTAACGGCCGCCAGCAGCAGTTGCCCCTGATAACGGCTTGCCAATGCTTCCATGGTGCCGAGCAGCCCCAGACTCTCCGGGCTCTGCTGGGCCCAGAAGACCAACGCGACCAACTGTTGTTTCGAGGCTTCCACCACCTGCTGAATATTGTCGCGGGTCAGTTCGATACGTGTTTCCATAGCAATCCTTGTTGGATGGTCGGGCTATTCCCGAGTAAAAAAGGGCCATAAAGGCCCTTTTTTGATTGGCTTACTTAAGATTGGCAAGCAGCATCTGGTTCATCAAGCGGATAAACTCAGATGGGTCGGCCAGGCTGCCCTTTTCTGACAACATTGCCTGTTGCAACAACAGGTTACTCCAGTCATTAAAGCGGCTTTCGTCTGCCTCTTCATTGAGCCTGGCCACCAGCGGGTGCGTCGGGTTCAGCTCAAATGTCGGTTTGACTTCCGGCACCTGTTGGCCGGCGGCCTGCATCAGCTTGATCATCTGGCTCGACATCTCACCTTCACCGGCCACCACACAGGCTGGGGTATCGGTCAAACGCGTGGTCACCCGCACATCCTTCACCTTATCACCCAGCGCTTCTTTGATACGCTTGAGCAAAGACTCGGATTCGGCCGCCAGTTTTTCCTGTTCGGCCTTTTCATTCTCATCTTCCAGCTCACCGAGATCCAACTCGCCGCGGGTCACAGAGTGCAGCGCCTTTTCCTTGTACTCGGTCAGATGGTTGATGAGCCATTCGTCGATGCGATCAGACATCAACAGCACTTCGATGCCCTTCTTGCGCAGCAGTTCCAGGTGCGGACTGTGGGCCGCCGCCTCATAGCTGTCGGCAACAATATAGTAAATCTTGCTCTGACCTTCTTTCATCCGGCCTATGTAGTCGTCCAGCGATACCGTCTGCGCCGCAGTGTCATTGTGGGTCGAGGCAAAACGCAGCAAGCCGGCCACACGCTCGCGGTTGCTCCAATCCTCTGCAGGGCCCTCTTTCAGTACCTGGCCGAACTCGGCCCAGAACTGCTGGTACTTGTCACTGTCGTCTTTTGCCAGTTTCTCCAGCATGCCCAGCACCCGCTTGGTGATGGCCGTGCGCATGGCTTGGGTCACCTTGTTGTCCTGCAGTATCTCACGGGAAACGTTCAGCGGCAGGTCGTTTGAGTCGATAAGGCCTTTGACGAAACGCAGGTAAGAGGGCATAAACTGCTCGGCGTCATCCATGATAAATACACGCTGAACAAAGAGTTGCAGACCCTGCTTGCGATCCCGGTTCCATAGGTCCCAAGGCGCCTTGGAAGGAATGTACAGCAAGCTGGTGTATTCCTGCTTACCTTCGACCCGGTTGTGACTCCACAGCAGAGGATCGCTGAAGTCATGGGAGATATGCTTGTAAAACTCCTGATATTCCTCATCGGAAATCTCAGACTTGTTGCGGGTCCAAAGCGCGGTGGCCTTGTTCATCACTTGCCATTGACCTTCGGTCGCAGGTACTTTTTCACCATCCGGGCCTTCAGACTCGGGCGAACCTTCCTGCCACATCTCTACCGGAATGGAGATATGATCTGAGTACTTGGTGATGATAGAGCGCAAACGCCAGTCGTCGGCAAACTCTTTTTCCTCTTCCCGCAGATGCAGAGTAATCTCGGTACCACGGCTTTCTTTGACTATGTTCTCAACGGTAAAGTCGCCTTCACCTGCAGACTGCCATTGCACGCCTTCATCGGCCTTGTGACCGGCAGCGCGGGTTCTCACCGTTACCTTGTCGGCCACAATAAAGGCCGAGTAGAAACCCACACCGAACTGACCGATCAGCTGCGAGTCTTTGGCGGCATCACCGGAGAGGTTTTTGAAGAATTCTGAAGTGCCTGACTTGGCAATGGTACCCAGATGCTCGATAACGCCGTCACGGGTCATACCAATACCATTGTCTTCAATGGTAATAGTGCCCTTTTCCTTATCGGTACTGATACGTACCCTGAGCTCGCCATCACCTTCATAAAGCGCATCGTTGGTAAGCGCCAGATAACGCAGTTTGTCGGCGGCATCGGCAGCATTGGATACCAATTCACGCAAGAAAATCTCTTTGTTGGAGTACAAAGAGTGGATCATCAAATGCAAAAGTTGTTTGACTTCAGTTTGAAAACCATGAGTTTCTTGATGTGACATGAATAGCTTCCCTTGTTTATCGCAATAGGTTAAACCAACTTGAGTTGCTTAACTAAATGGGGATGCGATTTTTAAATTCAAGGGCGGAAGGACACAGACCGATAACAGCCGTCGAAAAAATAGCCCTCACATGGCCCCAAATATCGCCTGGACGCCGATTGACGATTTCCATCCATGTCGGAAATATCCAATCTTTGCGCTCTTTGCCTGGTTATCGTCTGAGACCCTATCTCAGGAGATATCATGATGAAACGACTCGATTACGCGAACGCCGCACCACAGGCAATGAAGATTCTTTACCAACAGGAAAGCTACTTCCATCAACAATTCAATGCATCGGAAACCATGTCAGTGACTATCTGGGAGCTGGTCAAACTCAGAGTTTCACAGATCAATCAGTGCGCCTTTTGTATTGATATGCACAGTAAAGACGCACTGAAGTACGGCGAAAAGGCCGAACGAATTTTTGGCCTCAATGCCTGGCGGGACATGCCCATCTATAGCTACGAAGAAGGTGTCGCCCTCGGTTTGGCCGAGAAACTGACCGCCGGTTTAAGCATCAGCGATGAAGAGTACCAACAGGTGCTGGATTGTTTCGGTCCTCAGGCGATGACAGATTTGACCATAGCTATCAATGCCATCAATAGTTGGAACCGTATAGTGAAAGTGTTTAAACCCGAGGTAGGCAGCTACCAGCCCCAATGATTCGGGTTACCCATGGACGGCAAACTATTCTCCCAAAGGCAGGCACACCTGACACAGTAAAAAAAATAGCCCCGCATAGGCGGGGCCGGTATTCACAGAAGGCACATTAAATCAAACGTCAGAGCGGCATTCGCCCATTGAACGACAATGCCAGAGTGGTACTGTCGACATATTCCAGCTCACCGCCTACCGGAACCCCATGAGCGATTCGGCTCACCTTGACTTGGTAGCGATGGGCGATATCGGCAATAAAATGCGCCGTAGCATCGCCTTCCACCGTCGGGTTAGTGGCCAGGATAAGCTCAGCAATCTCGCCTTTGGCCAGATGCTCTTCCAGCAGCGCCAGCCCCAACTCCTCGGGTCCGACACCATCGAGCGGCGATAGATGCCCCAGCAACACAAAATAACGGCCACTGAAATGCCCCCCGGCTTCGATAGCCAACACATCGGCCGGCGTTTCAACCACGCAGATGGTATCGGCGTTGCCGCGCCGAGGACTGGCGCAGATGGGACACAGCGTTTCCTCAGTGAAGGTGCGGCAAGACTGACAATGCCCCACCTCTTTCATGGCTCGCTCCAACGCTTCAGCCAACTTGAGCCCGGCTTTACGCTCGCGCTCAAGCAGTTGAAACGCCATCCGCTGTGCCGATTTAGGGCCGACACCGGGCAAACAGCGCAGCGACTGGATCAATTCATCCACCAGTGGGCTGAATTTCATCTGTTATTCCGACTCAGAATGGCATCTTCATGCCAGGAGGCAGTTGCATGCCACCTGTCACTTCGGCCATCTTGGACTTTTGGTTCTCTTCAACACGGCGAGCCGCATCGTTGCATGCCGCGGCGATCAGATCTTCCAGCATCTCTTTGTCGTCTTCCAGCAAGCTGGGATCTATCTCGACTTTGCGAACATTGTGGCTGCCGGTCATGGTGACTTTCACCAATCCTGCGCCTGACTCACCAGTGACTTCCATGCGGGCAATCTCTTCCTGCATTTTGGCCATTTTTTCTTGCATCATCTGGGCTTGCTTCATCAGGTTGCCCATACCGCCTTTTCCAAACATAGCTTTATCTCTTCAATTCAAGTTGTGAGTAACAGGTCAAAGTTGGCTAATCTTACTGAAATAAACCCGCTTGGCAATCCAAGAGTCGCTTTGAGCGGCAATCTTATGAAGCGGGTAACATCCACCGTGCCCTAGGGCGCCTTGTCTGCAATCAAATTAGCCCGTTGACTGAGCAGCTCAGGGGGATACCCTAGAGTATCCTGATCCAGTTCGGCCCCCATATGACTGACAAGCCATTGAATGTTTTCATCATTCATCAATGAAGCATGAGCCCCGCTCAGGAGCTCCTGATGAAAACGATGACGAATTTCCAACGGCGTTTCCCTTTGGTCATCTACTCCTACGACAATCTCTGTGCGGCAAGGTTTCCCAAACAGTTTGGAAAGCGCCTCTTCGAGCTGTTTGATGGCCGAATCTGCCGCCAAGTGCTTTTGATCCGGCTTGAGCAGTAAGGGCAGCGGTTCAGCTATCCGCTCACAGACTGAGTTCACCGCCAGTTGCCGAACCCGGCCGCCTATTTCGAGCGAGGACATCAATTTATACCAATAGAGATCCTGTGGATGACCGCAGGGCGGAGCATGGGCGAAGGCCTCGGCGGACTCCGGGCCTGGTGCTTGGCGCGGCTCGGATGCAGGCCGAGCTCCTGTGTTTACAGTATTTACTGTAGCGCTTTGGCCAGATCCCAGCTCAAGTTCATTTTTCAGCTCATGTCCCGGCTCGTCTACCGCCTGTGGTGCAGCTTCCTGTGCTGTCTGCTGCGCGGTATGTTGTGGTTGTGGTTGTGGCTCAGGCACAGACTCTGGTTCGGCTTGTAGGAAAGCCACGTTTTGAACCGTTTCACTGTCTTGCATTGCCTCGCGACCCGCTTCAACCGCACCCTCTGGGGCATCTTCCCATGGTGGCCTGTCCTCCTTGAGCGCCGCAACATGATTTGGGCCAGATTTGGAGGGCACTTCCCCGGCAACAGGAGTTTGTGTTTCTGCTTGGGAGGGCTCAGGGCTATTGCTTGGTTCAGGGCTGTCTACCCGCTCAGGGCTTTTGCTCAGCTCAGGGCTGTTTCCTGGCGCAAGGCTGTTTCCTGGCTCTGCTGCAGCTTCTGACTGCGTGGCCGCTACAGCATTGGACTCAGGTGCTGCGGCCGCGCTGCGTCGCTCCAGCAAGGGCTTTTTTTCTTCACCGTCCTTGGGGCTGGCGGCCTCTATATCACTGAGCAGCAAATCCCGGGTGGCAAGCACCTGATCGAGCAGATCATCACCCAAGATGTCATCGCTGCCCGAGTCTATGTTGGCATCGGCAGGCACTGGCTCGCTTGATGGCTTATTTGATAGCGATGCCTCGGAGGTACTCTTGTCAGCAGCGGATGGCATTTGGCCGTCCATCGACATCTGCTGCTGATAAAAATCCAGGCTGCTATCCTGCCCTTCACCTTGCAGTGAATAGCCCATGGCAGTATAGAAGTCATCCTGAGATTGCTGCTCATCACTAATAGCCGAGGTTTCAGCTTGTGACACAGGCTTGTGAGGTTGAGCTGCAGCCGGTTGCCGTGCCGGCAGAGACTCGGCCACTTTAGCAGGCTCAGAGGCCTCATTCCGGAACCCCATGCTACCGGCCTGGGATAACAGCAGCGCTTGTTCGGCCAATAAGGCCTGTTCGTCTGCATCTTCGCCCTCATCGGCAGCCATCTGTGAGTCAACATTGCTCGCCTGCGTCTCAGCCGCCGGGCTTACCTGTGTTGGCATCTTGGCAGCTTGCGTCTTTTCGGCTTGCGCTTCGACAGCCTGGCTTGTAACAGATTGAGCAGAGGCGGCTTGAGGTTTTATCTCATCGGCGTTATTGCTTGCCAGGGGTTGATTCAGCGCCCCGACCGCCGCAGGCGCAGCGGCACTGCTGCTGTCATCCAAGGCAGACAGATCGGCGACTTCACCCCTTTGCCAGCGTTTGGGCGGCGTTTCCGGTACAAAGGCAACGGCTCTGAGTAACGCCATCTCCAGCCCTGACTTGGGATCCGGTGCATAAGGCAGCTCCTTGCGACCGCTGAGCAGCAACTGGTAATAGAGCTGCACCTGCTCGGGGGTGAGGTTTTCACCATAGTGGTTAATTCTGGGACCAAACAGCGACAGATTGGCCGCCGCCGGCGCAAACTGACTCAGGGTTATCTGATGCAAGAGCTCCAGCAAGCTACGCAGCACTTCGGCAGCATCGGCGCCAAATGCCAGCACCTTGGCCACTTCCTGCATCATTTTGGCGATGTCGCCTGTGAGGAGCGCATCAAACAGCGCCAGCACCTGGCGCTCATCTATGGCGCCGAGCATGGTTTGTACCTGCTCCAGCATCACTTGCCCGGCTCCAAAGGCGATAGCCTGATCTGTCAGGCTCAGGGCATCTCGCATACTGCCGTTGGCGGCTCGTGCCAGGAGCGTCAGCGCAGAAGTTTCAAACTTAAGACCTTCGCTTTGCAAAATATGCTGCAACTGGCCGGCCATCTCCGTCTGATCCAGACTCTTTAGGTTAAATTGCAGGCAGCGGGACAGTACAGTCACCGGCAGCTTTTGCGGATCTGTGGTGGCCAGCAGGAATTTGACGTGCTCAGGGGGTTCTTCCAGTGTCTTGAGCAGCGCATTGAAACTACTGCGGGACAGCATATGAACTTCGTCTATCAGGTAAACCTTGAAACGCCCACGGGTTGGGCGATACTGAACATTATCCAGCAGTTCGCGGGTATCATCTACCTTGGTACGGGAAGCCGCATCGACTTCGATAAGGTCGACAAAACGCCCCTGGGCAATTTCCTGACAGGCACTGCATTGGCCACATGGCTTAGCGGTGATCCCGGTTTCGCAGTTGAGCCCTTTGGCAAACAGGCGCGCCAAACTGGTCTTGCCGACGCCGCGGGTACCGGTAAACAGATAGGCATGGTGCAGTCGTTGCTGACTCAGGGCATTGGTCAATGCATGCAAGACATGAGATTGGCCGACTACCTGATCAAAACTGGCAGGTCGCCATTTTCTGGCTAGTACCTGATAGGACATGAAACTCCCCAAAATCCATAAAAGTATCTTTGCGGGAGCAAGCTCCGCGGAGCGTAAAACAATAACATGAGGTATGACTTCACGCTACCGAGACGACCCGCAAAGCAGCAGGGCTGAGCTTTTATTCGCCGTCAAACTCGCACAGCTTAACCAGTTCGAGCCCTTGCTCGGTCAGGCGCTGTTCACCGCCCAGGTCCGGCAGAGAGATCACAAATGCCGCGTCCTTCACCTCACCGCCTAAGCGACGGATAAGCTTAACTGTGGCTTCAATGGTGCCACCGGTTGCCAGCAAGTCATCGATAACCAGTACCTTGTCACCCGGCACTATGGCATCAACATGCATTTCCAGGGTGTCGTGGCCATATTCCAGCTCATAGCTTTCGGCTATGGTTTCTCTTGGCAACTTGCCGGGCTTACGCACGGGAATAAAGCCCACACCCAACTCCAACGCCAGAGGGGCACCAAAGAGGAAACCACGGGCTTCGGTACCGACAACCTTGGTAAAACCATGATCTTTATAATGATCCACCAGCAAACGAATGCTCAATTGGTAGGCAACCGGGTCTTCAAGCAGACTGGTTACGTCGCGGAACAGGATCCCGGCTTTAGGATAATCCGGAATGGTTTTAATGCTTTGCTTAATCAGGCTTAAGCTGTCGGAGTTCATTGCCATAGTCTCAATACTTCATTTCCAGACACTGGGCCCGGCTCTTTACAACAAAAAAGTCCACACTGAGGTGGACTGCATTTCAAAAATCCGGCTAAAGCTTAAGCCGCTTTAATCCGCCATGCAACAATCTCTGTCGATAAGTGATCCAGGAGTTGTTGCTTTGTGTCACAGTTCAATGGTTTTCTCCAAAAGCCATTAACCTGGGACATATCCATACTGGCGGCCACTTCCTCTTGGCTGTGAGTACTTAGCACCACGACAGGCAGGTTGGCATAACCGTCGAGTTGCCTGAGTAGCGGGATGAAGTGCGGCCCGTCGAGCAAAGGCATGAAAAAGCCACTAATCACGGCATCGAAGTTTTGCCGCTCGGCGCACGCCAGCCCCTGCATGCCATTGGTGGCCAACGTACAGTGCCAACCTTGGCTCTGGAACAGTTCGGCCAAAGCCTGTTGGCTGATGTTATTATCATCAACAAGCAAAATGTTGAAACTCATTAAATTTCCCTGGTGGTTTCAAGGCGCGCCAAGGCTACCCCAACTGAATGACAAAATCACGACAAGTCGGCGTT
This sequence comes from Shewanella sp. VK101, assembly GCF_056497865.1. Taxonomy (NCBI): domain Bacteria; kingdom Pseudomonadati; phylum Pseudomonadota; class Gammaproteobacteria; order Alteromonadales; family Shewanellaceae; genus Shewanella; species Shewanella sp. VK101. Next base: position 1,689,736 of record NZ_CM151402.1, on the reverse strand, counting down.
TTTGTCTACAGGATCACTCACTATCTTCCAGCTCGGGGATCTGCCACAGGAACAACAACAGACAGACACAGCAAACGGCAAGTAAGAGTTTCACCCACCAAAGTGGCACCAAGGCAATGCTGAGGGCAAAACTGGCACCACTGACCAAAAAAGCCCTTCGCTTTAATCCTTTACGCATCGCTTTACGGGAATGCCAATCGGCAAGAGGCTGGGCAAACCAAGGATGACTGTGCAGCCAATCATGTAGCCTTTCGCTGGAGCGGGCAAAACAAAAAGCGGCCAACAAAATAAAGGGAACCGTGGGCAGTACAGGCAAGACGATGCCGAGTAATCCCATAGCCAGGCTCAAGATACCCGAGATTAAAAAGAAGCCTCTTTTGATAACCATCCAATTTCCTCTAGAAAACCGGTCGCCCCTAAACAAAAGCCACCGCTGAGGGTGGCCATTGTAGCAAAAGCTGGATCTTGCTGCTTCAGATCAATCCCGCGTGTTTCAGCCAAGACAGACTGGCAGGCAGTGTAGGTAACAGCATTACCAGAATAAAACCAAGAAAATACAAAATATTGAATGGGTCTTTAAACGGCTGACTCATGACAGCTCCTCTACTTCTAGGGCCAGTGTGGGAGTGATCTCAATCACAAAACCGCGCTATTCTAGCCCTTTCTCACGCCGATAAAAACCATGTTTTTTCAATGGGATTAGCCACTCCCTTGTATTAAGGCCGTACTCAGGCATCAATGTCAGCCAAAGGGTCAGCCCAAGGCAAGTACAACTAAAATAAACTCATGCCTGACAAGGTGTTGTGGCTTGGATGGCGGTTGTGGGTTGCTTACGAATAATGCCCAAGACCGCCAGCTCCGCCAAAGTAGTGAGCGCACCCTGACAAAGCTGCGGCTCTGGAAACTGGGGAAATGTCTCTGCCAGCCAAGCAAGTAACCGGGTAAAACTCAGCGGCGTTTGCTGCAGTTTGGCCAACAGCTGCGCCGTCATGGGATTGAGCCTTAAAAAGCGCACCTCCTCTTCCCGGTCACGATAGACACAGAAAAATACCGGGGTGGCCGCCACCGAATCCGGGCGGAAATCTGGGCTAATTCGGTCAACTTCGAACTGATATTGCGCCACTCTGGCGGTGACGGCCAATTGCAGTTTTGCTGCCAGTTGCTCCAGTGCCTGGAGCTCGGTCGGCTCCAGCCAAGGCGCCGAACTGTCCACTGCCACAGATACCTGCAGTTCCAAGAGTTCATAATGTGCCAGCTCCAGCATAAAAGGCATGGCATCCAAAGCGCTTGCCTGTTCCCGACACAGATAGTCGAGAAACTCGGCGGCAATATCGATAAACAACGGGCTTTGACAATCATGGCGGGCAAAGAAATCCTTTACCAACGCCAACCACTGCGCCTCTGTATGCAACGACTTAAGAACCGGATAGGCATTGGAAACAAAGCCATTGACATTATTGAAAAAAAGCTCGCGATATACCCGCATGTGCCGTTCATCGGTGCCGGCCGGCAAAGGCATATCATCCCGCCGCAAATAGGCAACAAAAGCCTGTTGTAATTGGGCCAAGGCCATCAAGCTCTCCTCTCTTGTGCAAATGCACCCAAGGCCTGACGTTGTAGCGAGTCTATCTGCCTCAACTCCTGACACAAGACTTGGGTTTCGGGAATATTAAAGTCCCGCTCCAGCAAGGTGGGATGCACCCCGTGCAACCTATAGCACTCTGCCAGCAGTTGCCAGACAGGGTCGATAATATCGGCGCCATGGGTATCGATAATCAGATCTTCATCCTGCTGATAGTGACCGGCAATATGCAGGTAAGCGATGCGCTCACTGGGCATGGCCGCCAGAAAAGCTGCAGGATCATAGCCATGATTAACCGAGTTGACATAGATGTTGTTGACATCCAGCAGCAGACGACAGTCAGCCTCTTCCAGCACGGCGCAGACAAACTCTTGCTCTGTCATCTCGGCACCCGGAGCAGCATAAAAGGACACATTTTCCAGAATAAGTGGCCGCTCCAGAATCGCCTCCACCTGTTTGACCCTGGCACTGACATGCCGTACAGCCTCATAAGTAAAAGGGATAGGCATAAGATCGTACATATGCCCATCGGCAGAGCAATAGCTTAAGTGTTCTGAATAGACATCTATCTGGTGCAAATCGAGAAAGCGCTTAATCTCCTTGATAAACGCCAGATCCAGCGGAGCTGGGCTACCGATAGAAAGACTGAGCCCATGGCAGTAAAATGAATGCTTCTCGGTCAGTTGTCGAAACTGCTTTCCAAACTTACCCCCCAGGCGCATCCAATTTTCCGGCGCGACCTCGAAAAAATCGGCCTCCTTGGGTGCTGCCTGACAAAACTCGGCCAGCATCTCCCGCCTAAGCCCCAAACCGACGCAGTTATTCATAAATAATTACCGCCTTTGTGGTTTCAGACAGGGCGCAATGCGCCCTGCACTATTCAGCTTCAGTGGTTACTACCGCACTTGGCTTCACCACACTTGCCTTCCTTGACCTTATTGGCTTCGGCTTTGGCTTTACCCTCGGCGGAATGCTTCATTCCTTCGCCACACTTGCCTTCACCGCACTTTCCTTCTGCGGCTTTTTTCATGCCTTCACCACACTTACCCTCGGCGGCCTTATTCATGCCCTCACCACATTTGCCTTCGGCAGCTTTCTTCATCCCTTCGCCACACTTGCCTTCGCCGCATTTACCCTCACGGCCCTTGTGCTCGGCTTCTTTGGCTTTCTTATCACCACATTTACCTTCGCCGCACTTGCCTTCATTACCAACCAATTGATAACCGGCTTCCATTGCCTGAAAACCGAAAGCACTGGCCTGGGCCTCTGCCGCGACGGTGGAACCTGCGATAACCATACCCAAAGCGGCTGCTACTGTAGTTGTCTTGACTGTCTTCATTGTCTTTCCTGCCTGTTGCTCATAGAGTTGTTACGAGTGACCGGCCTCGATTGCCGGCTTGCAATATCAGACCCGGGGACAGCAGAATCTATTTCACATTTTCAACCACGGATCACAGTTTTTACCTAAAACCCCATATAGGGATACATGAGTAAAATAGCAAATGCCGATAAGATCAAGCTGTTAACAGTTAGATCTCTCGAATAAGCCTGTGCCTTTTAAGCTGTCGATTGGTGCCGGATGGGATTTAAGGTAGAATGCGCCACTTTCTATTTCAGCCAGGCCTTAAACACGTGCGTATTATTCTCGCCCCTATGGAGGGGGTTGTTGACAATCTGATGCGGGAACTGCTTTCTGCAATTAATCCTTATGATCTGATGGTCACAGAGTTTGTACGTGTGGTGGATCAACTTTTGCCTGAAAAAGTCTTCCATCGCCTCTGCCCCGAACTGCTGCAGGGCGGCATGACTCTCAGTGGTACGCCGGTCAGGGTACAACTTTTAGGACAGGAACCTGGTTGGATGGCTGAAAACGCCTTGAGGGCAATAGAACTCGGCTCCCAAGGGGTAGATGCCAACTTTGGTTGTCCGGCCAAGATGGTCAACCGCAGCAAGGGCGGTGCCGTGTTACTCCAGTATCCGGAGCAGATCCATAAGATAGTCAAAGCCATGCGGCAGGCGGTTCCTGTACCTCATGCGGTGACCGCCAAAATTCGCCTGGGGTTCGAAGACAAGAGCCTGTTTATGGAAAACGCGCTGGCAATTTATGAAGCCGGCGCCACTGAGTTGGCTGTCCATGCCCGCAGTAAAAAAGACGGTTACCGTCCACCCGCCTATTGGGAATATATCACTGAGATCCGTGAAAAACTGGCCATTCCCGTGATCGCCAACGGCGAGATTTGGAACCGGGAAGATGCCCTGCGCTGCATGGAAGTAACGGGTTGCGACAGTATCATGGTGGGCCGCGGCGCCATCTCTCTGCCCAATTTGGCGGATCACATTAAAAACGGCGCCATGCAATACAGCTGGCAACAGACCCTGGCACTGCTGATGAGTTACAGCCAGAAAGAGCTCAGCGGCCGCAAGAGTTGCTACTACCCGGCACGGATCAAACAGTGGTTCAGCTACCTCAATCGCCAGTATCCACAGGCCGATACCCTGTTCAGGGAGCTCAGGGTACACAAGCAAACCGACGACATAGTGGCCACTCTCAGCCGAGCTCATCGCGAAATAGATGACAAGATGTGAGCAATTCTGACAAATTAGCGCCTTAACGACAGAAAATGTCACCCAGATTTGATCTTTATCATAGTGACATTGACCCGGCTGTTTAGACTAAATGACCGTAGACTCAATCTTTACAGGCAATTATCAGTGAGCAGCTCCCATATCAGACAAGCATTGTCGGCGTTAGAAATCGATCTCAGGAAAGAGATAATGGTGCTCGGACCCCACTGGGATCCCCAGATGTCACTCAGTGATCTGATTGAAACCATGACTCAGGCCGATCTTTGCAAACATCCTCTCTACCACAGACTATTGAGACTGGATGCCGCCCTCTGCCAACTGGATTTAGGGCTTTATGGTCTTTGTGCAGACTGTGAGGCTGAAATCGAAGCATATCGGCTCGACAGAGATCCGACCGAGCAGCGTTGTGAACGTTGCCATGAGCAATATAAACACGAACACAGACAAGAATTGCGATTGAATCACTGATTGATCAATCAAGAGCGATGAAGGCAACCTCAAGGGTTGCTTTTTTTATGACTATCGTAAAACTCCGCTCTTTCTTTGCGCGTATGTCCTCGGCTCCTGACAGACAAGCTTTTATTCGGATAAACGGAACCCCCAGCCTAGTTGAGGGGCTCTATACAAAAAAGCCCCGCCAAAATGGCGGGACTGAGCCGTAAGGGAGAATCGGCGTTTTATCAGAACTTCTGATTAATGGTTACAAACCAGGTGCGACCCAGTACGTCGTACAGACCTGTGTTGACATCACGATAGTCAGCATAGTTGTACCAGGTTGGTGCTTCCTCATCGAAGGCGTTATTCACACCCAAGGTGATGGAACCATTCCAGTCGTGGGCGTAGCTTACCTGGACGTTGTGCTTGAAGTAGCTTGGTACGTTGATTAGGTACTCGTTGTTGTATTCAACAGCTCCTGAATCCTGGCCACCTATATAGTAGGTAGTCCAAGCTGCACTCCAGTTATCACGACTCCAGTTGATTGACGCACTGCCACGCCATTCAGGCTTGTCCTGCAGACCGGCTTCATCGAAGAAGTCAGACTCGGCATCGGCCTTGGTCTTATATTCCAGTACATGAGTCATTTCCAACTTCAGACGGAAATCACCGAAATCAGTTTCCTGGTTGTAGCTGGTGACAAAGTCAATCCCGGAAGTTTCCAGCGCGCTCAAGTTACGATACTGGCTGTGAATGGTCTCAATCTTGCCATCGCTGCCACGAATGATATAAGGCGAACCACCATTGGCTTCTTCTTCACGGATCAGATCCGCAACATCGACCACTTCAATCTTGCTGTCGTAGCTGATGTCATAGTAAGAGGTTTCAATACTCCAATCGTCAGTCACGTTCCAGACGAAGCCCAGGGTCAAGGACTCACCCTCTTCCGCTTTCAGATCCGGGTTACCGCCATAGAAGGTCTTATATTGGTTACTTGGGCTACAGTAGTTTTCATCGGCCCCGGGGTTGGCACTACACCAGACAGTATCCAGGGTACGTTCAAAACTCAGCGCTTCACCGGAGAACATCTCACCCATATTAGGGGCACGGAAAGACTCACCCCAGCTGGCACGCAGCAACAGAGAGTCAACCGGACGCCAGCTCGCAGAGAACTTGGGCACAACTGAATCGAAGGTTGAAGAGGCAAAGCCGGAAGCTATGTTACCTTCCTGCTCATAGCGCTCATAACGAACTGCAGCGGACAGATCCACATTGTATGGCAGCGAAGATTGCAGTTCCAAATAGCCAGAACTGCGATCCCGGGTTGCATCAACATCGTCGCCACCCGAACCACCGGAGATAATACCGGCAGCAGATTGCGGGTCACTCAGCTGCACAAACTCAATCATCTCATACTCGGCACCGACAACAGCGGCCAAAGTAATACCGTTGCCTTCATACAGCATGCCGGACAACAGACCATCAAATTGGGTGCTGTTAAATTGCGCCTGATACACACCGGTATGGGCCGCTTGACCATAGAGATCAGCCATCTGCGCATCCCAATCTTCATAGCTCATGCCTGTGGTGTTGAAGACATCATAGTTGCCTGTGTTGATCAGGTCCTGAACGATATTGTCGTTGATCAGGTTGTAGTTGAATGAGTCAGTGGTTGAACGTGTATGCTGGGCATTGATTTCCCAATCGATACCGTTACCCACATCCCAATAACCTACCAACCCGGCCAGGAAGTCGATTGAGTTGGTTTCAGTGGTAGTGTCACGCTCACCAATCTGTACCGAACGCATACGGATCTCAGTGATATCTGTGCCCAATGGGTTCATTGGGTTGTCCGCAGCCATGGTTGGGGCGTTGGTTGATACCGGGGTGCCCGCGTAACGGGTATTGGTTTCACTCAGACTGGCAGAAGCGCGGCCACGGAACTGTATGTCGTCAGTCAGCTGGTAATTGAAGTTAGACAGAATACTGTTGCGGTTCACATTACCAAACAGCTTGGTCACCTTACCAAAGTCATAGTAACAGGTTCCGGCATTGGCGCCGTCGGTACCATCAATAACATTCGGTGCCTGGGAGCAAAGCTCGCTATTGGTATAATTGGCCGATTTACCATCGGCGCCAATATAGGTAGCTCTTGGGATCACACTATAGGAGCTGATGCCGTTCCAGCTAGGATCATCAAAGCGCCAAACATCTTTATCGTACACAGAGGTAGTATCGTAATGCTCGAACGTCAGGGTGATATTGCCCTTATCTGTGCTAAAACCGGCCGCTACAGAGAAACGTGAAGAATCGCCGCCTTCCACATCAGGTGATTCACCGGTGTAGTTCAGCTCAACACCTTCAAAGTCTTTCTTGGTAATGATGTTAATTACCCCGGCAACCGCATCCGAGCCGTAAACTGCAGAGGCGCCGTCACGCAGAATTTCGATTCGCTCAACAATCGCCATTGGGATGCTGGAAGTATCGGCAACGGTTCCTGAGCTTGAGCTGGTACCCGGCATACGGCGACCATCGAGCAGGATCAAGGTTGCCTGAGAACCCAGACCACGTAAATCCACATCACTGGTGGCACTGGCCCCGGCACCATAGCCGGACATGCCACGCCAGGAACCAAAGCTGTTGATACTGGAGTTATTCAATACATCGGCAACCGAGGTTTCCCCGGTAACCTTAAGATCGGCTGCTGTGATAACAGTAACAGGTGAAGCGGTTTCCATATCCACTTGTTTGATACGTGAACCAGTTACTTCAATACGCTCGACTTTGCCTTCTTTTGCTTCTTCAGCGGTTGCATATCCGCTGAAAGCTATTCCCGTAACTGCCGCAGCAAGTAAACCGCGACGAACTGCCTTTGCAGTTAAACTGATGGAACTCATACTTGTCTCCCTGATGTTTCTTTCTGCAAGAAATATCTGATTATTTTTGTTTTAAACATTGCAAACAAATTGCAACACTCACAAAGATACTCCACAAATAAAACAATGCGGTCAACAAACAAAACACAAAAACAACCAACTGGTAACCAATTGATACAAACAAATAGAGCGAAACTGCCAATGAAACTTAAAAACACCTATAAATCAAAATTTTAAAACAAAAACACACAAGCGATACATATTGAAAAACATGTTTTTATTAAGTTAAAAGGTTCCATAAATTTAATATTTAAGAAACAACTATCTCGTGGCAAAAAAAATCACACCGAACTAGAATAAACATTTAGCAAACACCTGAATCAATATGTATCCAGCATCATTTTCCCTTTGTTTATTTTAGGCATAAAAAAACCGGCTTATTAAGCCGGTTTTCAAGGTTTGAATACTATTAGAAAGTAAACTCTACCCCTGCATAATATTCACGTCCAATAACGTTATAGTAGGCTCGTGGGTAATGAGGCCAGCTGGACTGGGTGTAATCGATCTCCGGTCCTGAATCAAACAGGTTGTTGATACCGGCAGAAACCTTCAGATTGTCGTAGATGAAGTAACTGGCAGCCAGGTTAACCTCGACATGGCTATCGATTTTCACCGGATAAGTGCTGTCCAGACCTTCGCTGACAAAGTAATCCATCCGCTCACCATTCATGCTGTCGATATACTTGAACAGAATGTTGGTGGAGAAGTCGTTGTAAGACCATCCCAGGTTCAAGTTGGCACGCAACTGAGGCGCAGATCCCTCACCATCGATAAGGTCCAGCTCCTCTGAATCCGGAGTCAGCTTTTCCTTCCAACGGGTCAGGTAAGTCCCTTCCAGGCGGCTGCTGAATTCACCATAGCTCTCGGTTTCATAGCGATAGCCCAGAGAGAAATCGATACCGGCAGTCTCACGAGAAGACATATTCATCGCCTGAGTGTTCACTTTCAGCAACTTGCCATTGCTGTCACGTTCAATCTTGTCGGCAAAGGCATCGGCGTGATCCAGAATATACTGCGCACTCGGGTCATTCACCAGATTGTCGATTTCAACCATCCAGTAGTCCACCGTCAGGTTGATACCTTCATAGTCCCAGACCAGACCCAGGTTGTAGTTTTTACCCTCTTCGGCTTCCAACTCTGGGTTGGCACCGATGGCAATCGGCAAAGACTCAATCTTGTCACATTCACCATAGGCTTCACAGCGCGGAGTGTCGATAACTGTGCTGTAGCCAGTGGTCGGATCGCCAAACAAACGCTGCATATCCGGTGCGCGGAAAGTCTCGGCATACAAAGCACGCAGCATCAGGCTGTCGATTGGACGATATTCCAGTGACACTTGCGGAGTAAACTGGCCACCAACATCAGACTCATCATCATAGTAGTCATAACGTCCGGCCAGGGTCATGGTCAACTGATCCAGCAATGGCAAGGCCAGCTCGGCATAGGCGGCATACTGCTCACGTTCACCTTCGGCGCTGCTGCCCCCCTTGCCTATGACGCCACCGTTGGAGGTGAAGCTGTCAGACTTATCGTAGAACCACTCCTTGCTGTATTCGATACCCACAGCGTAGGCAGCAGTGCCTCCGGCAAGTTCGAACGCATCACCATTGATACCGGCACTAAAGCTGGACAGAGTAGATTGTCCCTTCTTGTTACCTTCGTAGTTCAGCAGTGCCGCATCTTCAGGAGAGATCACATCCAGCAGAGACTTGCCGCTGTCGCCAGAGGTCAGGTAGTCGAAGGTGCTCTGGTAAGTTGGAGAACCGTTGCTGCGGGATTCCACTGTCTGACGCGCAATAGACCAGGAAGTATCATACTCGATACTGTCGGTCAGGAACCCCTTGGAACCTATGATGAAAGAGAAGTTATTGGTTTCAAAGTCAGAGGTACGTGGCCCCAGCTCACTCATTCTGCGGGTGTAGTAGTAGTCGCCGTCTGCAGCATTGGCAAAGTCACCACCGAATGCAACATCTTTGTTGTCGAAAGTCTGGGAAAAACCTTTGTCTTCATTAAAAATAGTGACCGCATTACCCGCCACTTTGAACTTGAAATCAGTGCCCACTGTCGCAGACTCAATCTCGGTAAAGGTCGAGGAATGAGTGTAATCGATACGGGAATACAACTGATGATCCGCATTCAGCTCCTTGGTGAGGTTGATCATGGTCGAGTAGCGCTTCTGCTCCGGCAGGAAATCACGCTGCTTGGAGCGGTCAAAACCACAGCGACCATTTTCCATCACCACATAACCACGGGCCTCACATTCTGCCGGTGACAAGGTCTTGGTCAGCGAAGTTTTGTTATTGCCGAGGTCCTGTACCAGGTTGGCACCGTAGGAGCTGTAACCTGAGTAATACGCTCCATCGACAATATCTGTGCCCCATTCTGAGCGATCTGTCCCTTTCAGTGCCGTTCTGTCTTCATATTCGGCAAAGAAAGTCAGGTTAGCCGTATCACTGCTGACACCTGTCATGAAAGAGAACTGATTGTTGCGCAGACCACCTTCATCCGTGTCGGAGAAACGGTACTTGAAAGTTGTCTGTTCGACATCTTTCTTGAGAATGATGTTGATAACACCGCCCATGGCGTCAGAGCCGTAAATAGCCGAGGCACCTGTAGTCAGGATCTCGATACGCTCGATCGCACCCAAAGGAATATTGGCAGTATCCACGAAGCTGTCGGTACCACCGGCACCAAAGGGATACTTGGGCACCCGCTTACCATTGATCAGGGTCAGTACCCGACCGGCGCCCACGCCACGAAGGTTGACAGAGGAAGCGGCAGGGGTAAAACCGTGCACCTCTTGTTGAGACATGGAGCCACCTGAGTTCTGCGACAGGTTACCCAGTACATCCTGAACCGAGTTAAAGCCACCTTTCTCAATATCGGCAGCACTCATCACAACAACAGGAGAAGCATTCTCCATATCTGTGCGTTTGATACGGGAGCCAGTAACTTCAATACGTTCTACTTGTTCTGTAGCCTGAGCATCATCGGCGGCATAAACCATTGTAGGGATTGATGTGGAAACAAAAGCAAACAGACTAAAGCGGATGGCCTTAGCGACTGCAGTCTGCGTTGACATATTCTCATTCCTTTTTCAAGCACGGTGGCAGGGAGGGAACACCGTGTTCTTATTCTATGTAATACTCAGCCCCCCAAACGAGAAACATACCAATAACAGCAACATTATCAATCACTTAAATGATAACGAATTGTTGACACACGGTTTAATTTGTAAAACTCAAGCACCTTATCAATCAAAAACTAATGATATTTTTACAGAACAAATGCCGGCTACAGCCAAGATGTATCATTAGGTATCAAAACATTTTATTTACAACGCTTACTTTTCAACCCACTGTTAATGCAACGCTTTTGATGAAAAATGTGATGTAGGTAGAATTTCTACTGCACACAAAAATCAAACAAAAAAGGAGCCATTCGGCTCCTTTTTGTCTATTTTCTGTTAATTAACGAGTGCGAGGGCACAGCTCATCAGCAGCAAAGAAGTATGCGATTTCGCGCTCGGCTGATGCCAGAGCATCAGAGCCGTGAACAGCGTTCTCATCGATGCTGTCAGCAAAGTCAGCACGCAGAGTTCCACGGGCAGCTTCAGCAGGATTGGTCGCACCCATGATTTCACGGTTGGCCAGAACGGCGTTTTCACCTTCCAGAACCTGAACCATGATAGGACCAGAAGTCATGAAAGAAACCAGAGCACCAAAGAAAGGACGCTCGCTGTGCTCAGCGTAGAAACCTTCGGCTTGTTCTTTGGTCAGGTGAACCATTTTGGCGGCAACAATTTTCAGGCCGGCAGTTTCAAAACGGTTGTAGATAGCACCAATGTGGTTCTTGGCTACCGCATCAGGCTTAATGATAGAAAAAGTACGTTCGATCGCCATGACTAGCTTCCTTAATCAGCGAGTTTTTAAATTTCGCGCGGATTATACGAAATAAATGCGCCAGATCCTAATCCTATCTCGCAAAGCGCCTGGCAAAATCTACCGGGAGGAGGTACTCAAAGACTCAATGCCGACGCTTGAGCCAAAGGTAACCGCCGCAGAGACAAACCAAAAGTAATAACAAAGGCATAAACTGAGGAAAATGATGAAACAAGCCAACACCACCATGCCCCGAATGTGCCAGCACGGCCGGAGCAAATAATCCAAAACTACAGGTGAAGAAACGTGACATGACAAACCTCCGAAACCGGCACAACAATTTATTAACCAAGTTAATATAGTTGACTCGTGATGGTGATAACTTGACCGGGATCAGTTTTCTGCCAGAGGGGGTTACTTTTCCTCGATCCAGCATTGCTGCACGGCTTCGAGAATTTTCTCGCTGCAGCGTTTAGGGTCATCATCGAAGGCTTCCAACGCCAATATCCACTCGTAAAGCTCAGGGAAATGCAGTTGCTCTGGATCCACATCAGGATGTGCCTCCAGCAACTCCAAAGCCAAGTCCAATGAATCTATCCACTTGAGTCCCATGGTTACTCCTGCTTCAGATAAGTACTGACTTTGAGTATAGCGCCGCAGTTGAAGCCTTAATAGCCTTGATTGAGACCAAGATCAGGCTTCGCTTGGTGTCTTGCCCTTACGCCTCTGCTTGGCAATAAACTCTATGATGGCGCCGGCAACATCTTTGCCGGTAGCGGCTTCAATCCCTTCGAGTCCGGGTGATGAATTGACCTCCATCACCACGGGTCCATGGTTGGAGCGTAAAATATCCACGCCGGCAACATTCAACCCCATGGTTTTGGCGGCGCGCACCGCGATTGAACGCTCCTCAGGGGACAACTTCACCAAGGTTGCCGTGCCGCCCCGATGCAGATTGGAGCGAAACTCTCCCGGCAGAGCCTGGCGTTTCATGGCGGCAATGACCTTGTCGCCAAGCACAAAACAGCGGATATCGGCCCCTTGGGCCTCCTTGATATATTCCTGTACCATGATGTTGGCCTTGAGGCCCATAAAGGCCTCAATCACACTCTCGGCCGCCTTACGGGTTTCAGCCAGCACCACACCTATCCCCTGAGTGCCCTCCAAGAGTTTAATCACCAAGGGAGCGCCACCGACCATGTCGATAAGATCCGGAATATCGCTGGGCTTATTGGCAAAACCTGTCACTGGCAATCCTATGCCTTTGCGGGACAGTAACTGCATGGAGCGCAGCTTATCCCTTGAGCGGGAGATCCCCATGGAGCTATTGAGTGTATAGGTAGCCATCATCTCAAACTGACGCACCACAGCCGTGCCGTAGAAAGTAATGCCGGCACCTATTCTCGGGATCACCGCATCGAAGGACGGCAACTCGACGCCCCCGATATGAATACTGGACTGCTGCATACTGATATTCATATAGCATTCCAGCGGATTGATCACCTGCACCTGATAACCCCGTTCCTGGGCGGCCTCCACCAAACGGCGTGTGGAATATAAGGTTTTGTTCTGTGACAAAATTGCAATCTGCATCCAGGTCAGTGTCCCTAAGAGTGAAAAAGACAGCGCATCATACGCCTGCCGTGTTGGAAATCAATCTCTGCACGCCAAGCATAGCAATAAAAAACCGGCCACTTGGGGCCGGTTTTCAAAAGATGTCAGCACTTAGGGAAGATGCTTTGAACGCCAATTGCTGTGCAGGCCACTCTCTACAAAAGATAAGGCCACGAGGACTTGTTCGGACCTTCCTTAGCCTTCACTGACCATGTTGACTGTGTATTTGGGGATTTCAACAACCATATCACCTTCAACCACCTTGGCCTGACAGGACAGACGGCTTTCTGGCTCCAGGCCCCAAGCTTTGTCCAGCATGTCGTCTTCCAGATCATCGCTGGGTTCAAGTTCATCGAAACCTTCACGCACTATCACATGGCAGGTGGTACAAGCACAGGATTTCTCGCAGGCATGCTCTATGTTGATGCCGTTTTTCAGCGCGACATCCAAAATGGATTCACCCACCTCTGCCTCCACCACGGCGCCTTCAGGACACAGTTCTTCATGGGGCAAAAATACTATCTGTGGCATAGTCTCACCTATATGTTATCGACCGACTGACCCTTCAGTGCGGCCCGAATCGAATTGTCCATGCGTCTGGCGGCAAACTCCTGGGTCTGCGCATCCACCGCTTCTATCGCCGCCTTGATGGCATCAACATCGCCATTGGCAGCGGTTTCACTCAAATCAGCCATGGCGCGGTCAACCAGAGCGCGCTCCTCCTGGCTGAGAAGTTCGCCATCTTTCGCCAGTGCCGAGTGCAGCGATTCCAGTACCCTGGCTGCCTCCACTCGCTGCTCGGTGAGCATTCTCAGCTCAATATCCTCTTTGGCATTCTGCATCGAATCTTTGAGCATTCCGGCAATTTCAGTATCACTCAGGCCGAAGGAAGGTTTAACCTGGATGCTGGATTGCACCCCGGTCGACTTCTCCATGGCAGTGACACTGAGCAAGCCATCGGCATCTACCTGGAAGGTCACCCGAATATGCGCGGCACCAGCGGCCAATGGTGGAATGCCCTTAAGGGTAAAGCGCGCCAGAGAGCGGCAATCGGCCACCAGTTCACGTTCACCTTGCACCACATGAAATGCCATGGCGCTCTGACCGTCTTTGAAGGTGGTAAATTCCTGGGCTCTGGCAACCGGAATGGTGGTGTTACGCGGAATCACCTTCTCCACCAAACCGCCCATGGTTTCAATGCCGAGCGACAGTGGGATCACATCCAGCAGCAACAGATCCGAGTCAGGCTTGTTACCCACCAAAATATCGGCCTGTACCGCAGCACCTATGGCAACCACGCGATCCGGGTCAATCGATGTCAGCGGCGCCTTGCCAAAGAAGTCACCGACCATTTCCCGCACCAGAGGCACCCGGGTGGAGCCGCCAACCATCACGGTTTCCAGCACCTCGTCAGTATCCACTCCGGCATCACGTAGGGCCTTGCGGCAACCCTGAATGGTTTTCTTCACCAGCGTGTTGATCAACTGGTCAAACTCGCTGCGACTCACCTCGGCTTCACACTCACTGCCATCTTGCTGTGTCAGCTTAGCAATAGTGCTGTCGCTATCGGTCAACGCTTCTTTTACCCGCCGGGCTTCCATCAGCAACTGCCGCGCTTCCTGGCTTGAAAGCGACTTCAGCGCCATGCGTTCACGCAGCAGGCCTTGCAGCAGCTCATCAAAGTCATCACCACCCAGGCGGGAATCGCCACCGGTTGCAAGTACCTCAAACACGCCGCGGTTGAGGCGCAAAATAGAGATATCAAAGGTGCCGCCGCCCAAGTCATAGACGGCAATGACGCCTTCCTGACCCGAGTCCAGGCCATAGGCAATGGCGGCCGCAGTCGGCTCGTTGAGCAGGCGTAAGACCTTGATACCAAGCAAAGCTGCCGCATCTTTGGTTCCCTGACGCTGGGCATCATCAAAATAAGCAGGCACCGTGATAACCACGCCTTCCAAAGGCCCGCCCAGGGTAGACTCGGCGCGGGCAATCAGGGGGCGCAAGACCTCTGCAGACACCTGAACCGGATTCATTTTACCGGCGCGGGTCACAAACAGAGGCAGACCGTTTTCACTGGCTTCAAACTGATAGGGGAAAGCTTGCTCACCGCTTTGCACATCGGCCAAAGAGCGGCCCATGAAACGCTTCACCGACACTATGGTGTTTTCAGGATCCTTGGCCGAATCGGCCAGGGCATCGTGACCCACACGAACACCCTGCTCGCCATAGTGCACCACAGATGGTAATGAATGCCGGCCTTGCTCGTCGGCCAGCGTGCTTGCCTCGCCGCTGCGAACCGCAGCAACCAGGGAGTTGGTAGTACCCAAATCTATCCCTGCGGCCAATCTGTGTTGGTGAGGAGCGGCCATTTGGCCGGGTTCAGCAATCTGCAAAAGTGCCATAGTCTTCCATCTTGTGTTTAAAAAGTTGGCCCAATCAAAAATTGAGCCAACCGTAGGAATATGCTTGAAGGCCGAAGGCGACGTCAGTCGAACAGCGCATCCTGGGCCCGCTGCAGTTCATCCTGCAATTTTGCCATAAACTTCAACTTGCGAACTTGATCTGCCGCGGCTATTGCGTCGGCCTCTTTGGAACTGTGAAGTTGGTGACGCAGCAGCTCTGTCACCTGCTTACGGTAAGCCGCAAATGAAACATCGAGCTCATCGATATCGCTCTGGGCGTCGCCGCTCTGGCCTATCTCCTCCAGCGCTTCACGCCATTCCATCTGCTGCATCAAAAAGGCGGTGTCTTTAACCGTGGTGGTCTCGTGACTGATATCCACACCTTTGAGCGCCAACATATGTTCGGCCCGACGGATAGGATCTTTCAGGGTCTGAAAGGCGTCGTTTATCTGGGCAGTGCGGGAAATGGCCAGCAGTTTTTGCTGTTCACTGGCGTTGGCAAACTTGTCGGGATGCACCGCCCGCTGCAGATCGCGATAGCGACTGGCCAGCTTGGCGGTGTCCACATCAAAGGAGGGAGTTAAATCAAACAGCTCGAAATAATTCATATACTCTCAGGCAGCGGTGAAACTCAAACCGTGAAGCTCTCACCGCAACCACACTCACCTTTGGCGTTAGGGTTATTGAATTTAAAGCCTTCGTTGAGTCCTTCCTTGACAAAGTCCAGCTCGATCCCCTGAAGATAGATGAAGCTCTTGGCATCTATGATGATGTTGACACCATCTATGTTGTAAACCTCATCATCTTCATTGAGTTCGTCGACAAATTCCAGAACGTAAGCCATCCCGCTGCAGCCTGAAGTCTTAAGCCCCAAGCGCAAACCTATGCCTTTTCCTCTGTTGCTCAGAAAGGCACGGACACGCTCGGCGGCGGCAGGCGTCATAGTAATAGCCATCTTAACTCCTGGCGTTATTTAGCTTGCTTGGACTTGTACTCTTCCAGAGCCGCCTTGATGGCGTCTTCGGCCAGAATAGAACAGTGGATCTTCACAGGTGGCAGAGCCAGCTCTTCTGCAATATCCGTGTTCTTGATGGCAGCCGCTTCCTCGATGGACTTACCTTTAACCCATTCGGTCACCAAAGAGCTTGATGCGATGGCGCTGCCACAGCCGTAAGTCTTGAAGCGAGCATCTTCAATGATGCCCTGGTCGTCAATCTTGAGCTGCAGTTTCATCACGTCACCACAGGCAGGCGCACCCACCATGCCGGTCACTACGGAGGGGTCGTTCTTGTCGAAAGAACCTACGTTACGCGGGTTCTCGTAATGATCTATCACTTTTTCACTGTAAGCCATGATACTGCTCCAAATTCATCTATCCGCGGGGATCAGTGGTGTGCCCACTGCACCTGGTTGAGGTCCACACCATCTTTGAACATTTCCCAAAGTGGTGACATTTCTCTCAGTTTGCCAATAGAGTTTTTAATGGTTTCGATTGCGTAGTCGATCTCTTCCTCGGAAGTGAAACGACCGATGGAGAAACGGATTGAGCTGTGCGCCATCTCGTCGTTCAGCCCCAGAGCACGCAGCACATAGCTGGGCTCCAGACTGGCAGAAGTACAGGCCGAGCCGGAAGATACGGCCAAGTCCTTGAGCGCCATCATCAGTGACTCGCCTTCCACATAGTTAAAGCTGACGTTCAAGCTGCCGCAGGCACGTTGCTTCATATCGCCATTGAGATAGGTTTCTTCGATATCTTTGATACCGTTCCACAGCTTGTCGCGCAGATAGCGAATACGTTCGTTATCTTTTTCCATATCGGCTTTGGCAATGGCTGCCGCTTCGCCCATACCCACAATTTGGTGAGTCGCCAGGGTGCCGCTGCGCATACCACGCTCATGACCACCACCGTGCATCTGGGCTTCCAGACGAATACGAGGCTTACGGCGCACATACAGGGCACCTATGCCTTTGGGGCCATACATCTTGTGCCCCGAGATAGACATGAGGTCTACTTTGGTCTTTTGAATATCGATAGGCAGCTTACCGGCACTCTGGGCAGCATCCACATGGAAGATGATGCCTTTGCTGCGACACAGTTCGCCGATGGCATCAATATCGTGGATCACGCCAATCTCGTTGTTGACATGCATGATGCTGACAAGAATGGTGTCGTCGCGCATGGCCGCTTCCAGGCGCTCCATGGGAATAATACCGTTGGCTGCAGGTTCCAGGTAAGTGACCTCGAAACCTTCACGTTCCAGCTGACGGCAGGTATCCAGTACTGCCTTATGCTCTGTCTTGCTGGTGATGATGTGCTTACCCTTCTTCTGGTAGAAGTGGGCAACACCTTTGATAGCCAGGTTGTCAGATTCAGTGGCGCCGGAAGTGAACACGATTTCACGGGGATCGGCATTGATCAGCTCCGCGACCTGGTTGCGGGCAATATCCACTGCTTCTTCGGCCTGCCAGCCGTAGCGGTGTGAACGGGATGCGGGGTTACCGAATACACCGTCCATTGTCATGTACTGTACCATTTTGTCTGCAACCCGGGGGTCTACAGGCGTTGTTGCGGCATAATCCAAATAGATAGGAAGCTTCATTACACACTCCGTACTTCGCAGTCTCGGCCGAGGCTACATACAACGTACATTATTCGTTTTTATATCCACCAGAGGATCAGCTCAAGCGCTGACTCTCTGCTCCTGCTGCATCTTATCTTGCTTTACCGAGATGAACTGTACATCCCGTTTCTGCATCAGTGCAGCAAGGCTGATGCCATTTAAAAAGTCAGAAATCTGTTTGCTCAGGTCACCCCAGAGCGAATGCGTCAGACAGCGGGTGCCACTCTGGCAATTCCCCTGTCCCTGACAACGGGTGGCATCGACAGATTCATCTACCGCATGTACCACCATGCCCACCGAGATATCATTGGCTTCCAGTCCGAGGCGGTAACCACCACCGGGACCGCGCACACTGGCGACCAAGCCTTGTTTTCTCAGTTTGGCAAAGAGTTGTTCTAGGTAAGAAAGGGAAATCCCCTGGCGCTCGGAAATATCTGCCAGCGGTACCGGCCCCTGCGCCGAATGTATGGCCACGTCCAGCATGGCTGTCACTGCGTAGCGACCCTTAGATGTAAGTTTCATAAAACGACCACGGCTCCCAAACAGGTATGTGGGAATTTCAACATACCCGAGCAATTTAGTCAAGTATAAATCCTACTTGTTTACTCGGGTATTAGTGGTTCATAAATCAGGTTGAATACCCTGTCTGCTTGGTGGGGTATTTAACCTTTTTCGCCGCGATTATTCAATGGCAAAAGCCCACAAAATAGCCATTAAGTATCAGATTATGGGATCAAACTCATCCATTGCCTGCTGGCGCTTTTCCGCCGCAGCGGTTTCGGCCTCGCTGAACTCGCCCACATCCAACTCAGGCAGGCGCTCGGTGCAAACACTGCCACCCATTTTCTGAACCGCCTGACAGACTTCCTGTACTTTGGAGTCCATCAGATGCATATGGTCCAGCATCTGGCCTATGGCATTGGCAACAGGGTCGGGGTTGTCGGGTGACACGGCGTAGGCGTCAAAACCATATTTCTTGGCCATGGCGCTGCGACGCTCGCTGGTTTCTTTGGACTGAGCCGACGCCACTGTGACAGCCCGGCCAGGAATACCCACAACAGTAGTGTCCTTGGGCACGTCTTTGACCACCACAGAGTTGGAACCAACCCGGGCACCATCATGCATGGTAATGGGGCCCAGCACCTTGGCCCCCGCTCCTATGACCACGTTATTGCCAAGGGTTGGATGACGTTTACCGGCTTGCCAGGTGGTGCCTCCCAAGGTCACTCCGTGATAAAGGGTACAATCATCGCCAATCTCGGCGGTTTCCCCTATAACAACTCCCATGCCGTGGTCGATGAAGAAGCGCCGACCTATGGTTGCGCCCGGGTGTATTTCCACCCCGGTAAGCCAACGGGAAAAGGTGGACAAACAACGCGCCAGAAAACACCAATTTGCCTTCCACAGCTTATGACTGATGCGGTGCAGCCAAATGGCCTGCATACCCGGGTAATTGAGCAATATTTCCAGCGCACCGCGCGCCGCAGGATCCCTATGGTAAAT
This sequence comes from Shewanella sp. VK101, assembly GCF_056497865.1. Classification (NCBI taxonomy): domain Bacteria; kingdom Pseudomonadati; phylum Pseudomonadota; class Gammaproteobacteria; order Alteromonadales; family Shewanellaceae; genus Shewanella; species Shewanella sp. VK101. Next base: position 1,670,176 of record NZ_CM151402.1, on the reverse strand, counting down.
GGACCCTATGTCCTCTTTCAGTCTGGCTATCACACCCATCTTGATTCCTCGGATTACTCTTCTTTGCTGTCGACCTTTTTCTCTACCGATGTCAGGATCCCGCGTAGTATGTTCATCTCCTGCGTTTCGATTCTGGCACGGGTGAACAGGCGCCGCAGCTTGATCATCACCTGTCCCGGATGATTCTTGATAATAAAGCCGGTTTTTTGCAGTGTCCGTTCCAGATGTTCAAAGAAACGCTCATGATCTTCACTGCTGGGATACTCAACCAGCTCCTGCTCGGCTTGTTGATGCTTCTCCAGCCAGGCCACCCGGGTTTCATAACAGATAAGCTGCACCGCCTGAGCCAGGTTGAGTGAGCTGTATTCCGGGTTGGCGGGGATACACACATGATAGTGGCATTTCTGCAACTCTTCGTTGCTCAGGCCATGGCTTTCACGGCCAAAGACAATGGCGACCGGGCCCTGACTGCTCTCAAGCGCCAATTTACTGCCCGCTTCACGGGGTTCGAGCACGGGCCAGTCGAGAGTGCGGCTGCGGGCACTGGTGGCAATCACCAAGCTGCAGTCTTTAATCGCCTCTTCCAGGCTATCGACCTTGACCAGATGTTTGAGAATATCGGAGGCACCGGCGGCAAGCGCAATGGACTGGCCATCTGGCTCAACTTTGGGCTCCGCCAGATAAAGGTTGGATAATCCCATTGTTTTCATGGCCCTGGCCACAGAACCTATATTTCCGGGATGCGTGGTACCTACCAGGACGACACGAATATTGGAGAGCATGGAACAACTTCAAAAATAAAAAAATCAGGAGGCGGATGGTACCACAGGCACATTTTTTTGCTTATAGAAAAATCGCCATTTGATATAACTGACAACTAGGGTATAATCTGCGCCGAATTTTTGTCCGTTCTTTAACATCCAGGGGATTGCAATGCATCCGATGCTGACTATTGCCGTGCGCGCTGCTCGCGCTGCGGGCCAAACTATTATGCGTGCCTACACCGAACTCGACCGTATTGAAGTCGATGCCAAAGGTGTCAACGATTTTGTGACCAGTGTAGACAAGGAAGCAGAAGCAGCAATTATCTATCAGATCCGCAAGTCCTATCCTGACCACAGCATAGTGGGTGAGGAAAATGGCGAAAACCGCGGCACCAACCAAGATTATCTGTGGATTGTTGATCCTCTGGACGGCACCAATAACTTTGTTAATGGTGTACCTCACTTCGCCGTTTCCATCGCCATGCAGTACAAAGGCAAGACTGAAGTTGCCGTTGTTTATGATCCTGTTCGCGATGAACTGTTCAGCGCCGTCCGTGGTAAAGGGGCCAAACTGAATGATTTCCGTATCCGTGTAAACAATGTCAGCGATCTGGGCGGTAGTCTGGTTGCCACTGGCTTCCCTTTCAAGGCCCGTCAGCATACTGAAACTTATATGAAGCTGTTTGGCGAGACTTTCTCTCTGTGTGCCGACTTGCGCCGCGCCGGCTCAGCTGCGCTGGATCTGGCCTATGTGGCCGCCGGTCGTGTAGACGCCTTCTTCGAACTGGGCCTCAAGCCTTGGGATATCGCTGCCGGCGATCTGATTGTTCGTGAAGCCGGTGGTACAGTTACCGACTTCAGTGGTGGTCACAACTATTTGCTCTCTGGCAATATCGTTGCCGGTGCGCCTAAAGCCACCAGCCTGCTGGTCAAACGCTTCCGTCCCCTGTTGAGCGATGCTCTGAAGTAAGTTATCAGACAAGTGCTTAAGCAAACATTGCAATAGGCTGCTAAGTGCTGAAGTCTGTTGGTAAAAACCGCCTCATGGCGGTTTTTTTACGCCTGAACGCCAAGAAGATAGAGCGGACTTCAATCCGTTCGAGTAAATCAGATTGAATCAAACAGGATTAAATCAATAAGGCTCTGGCCGAGCCAAGCCGGAATAACCAAGGATGGGGATCGTCCCTCAGTCTCTCATACAGATAACTCTTTGGATATATTTACATGTATTTATATTGCACCTTAAAATGCCCGAGTACTTTGTTTGGGTATTTAAGGCAAGACTATGAGCAAATCCGGCACTCGCAACACCCGGGGCGGCATCCTCAACATCGATGAACCGGCCAACAAGCAGTTTCCGCTGGCGCTCTTCCGTTTGGGCTTCAGACCTTTTTTTCTCGGCGCCAGCCTGTTCGGCTTGTTATCACTCTTACTTTGGGGAGCGTTACTCAGTGGTCAAGTACCACTGACGCCCCACGCCAACCCTCTGTGGTGGCATGGTCACGAAATGCTGTTCGGCTTCACAGGCGCTGTTATCGCGGGCTTTTTGTTAACAGCAGTTCAAAACTGGACAGGGGTTCCAGGTATAAGAGGCTGGCCATTGCTGCTGCTCTGGTGTCTATGGCTGGCTCCCAGACTACTCTTGCTCGATGCCGGCATAGCCCCTTTTACTTTGGTCATGCTGCTGGATCTGGCCTTCTTCCCAGTCACGGCGCTGTTGCTCGGTTTAGCCGTTATTCGGGTCAAACAGTGGCGCAACCTGGTGTTTGTGCCTCTGCTGCTATTGCTCTTCGGTGCCAACCTCCTCTCTTATCTCGGCCTTGAACAGCCCGGATTGGCACAAAAAGCACTGCAAGCCGCGGCGCTGCTGGTCGTTCTCCTGGTGGCCCTGCTGGGTGGCAGGGTGATCCCCTTCTTTACCGAGCGCGCCACCGACTTTAACCGCAAGGCGCCAAACCCTTTACTCGAAGCGCTCAGCTTCGCCTCCTTACCCCTGATGCTTATCAGTCTATTTTTACCCTACCCTTGGCTAACACAAGCATTGGCCTTGCTGGCAGGTGTCTCATTGCTACTGCGCTGGGCGCGTTGGGGCTGGCGCGCCAGTCTCAAGGTACCACTGCTGTGGTCACTGCATTTAAGTTATTTGTTTATTCCGCTCGGACTGTTGATTATCGGTGTCAGTGGCCAGATGATGTTGGGGTTTCATGCCCTGACCGTTGGCGGTATGGGCGGAATGATCCTGGCTATGATGGCGAGGGTATCTTTGGGGCATTCCGGCAGACCGCTGCAGATTGCCTGGCCCATGATACCCGCCTTTAGCTTGATATTACTGGCTGCAATATTGCGGGTTACGGCAGCTATTGTGCCCCAGGTAAGCCAAATCTTGCTGATGGGCGCGATTATCTGCTGGCTGATGGCATTTGCCACTTTTGTTTTGCTTTACGCACCAATCCTTTGCCGAGCGAGGCTGGATGGCCGCCCCGGTTAAAGGTTCTGTGAAAGCTATCACACAGATTTCGCGGCAGGCAGAAAATTTGCTGATACTATTTAGGAAATGATTTCAGGGAGTTTTCATGGAACTGTATCGCAAATACGGCTCTAAGAGCCTTAAAGCCGTCGAACATCTGGTGTTGATTGTTATTGCCATTGCCACAGTCGTCGCCATTGGCCAGGAGATAGTGCATATCTTCAAAATGGGGGCTGTGGCCCTTGCCGATCTGCTGTTGCTGTTTATCTATCTGGAAGTGTTGGCAATGGTGGCCAATTATGCCGAGTCCGGCAAGTTGCCTGTACGTATGCCACTCTATATCGCGATTGTAGCTTTGGCCCGTTACTTAATTTTGGATATGAAGTCGATGGAGGATTGGCGCATAGTCGCCATTTCAATCTCGACCCTGGTACTGGCGGCAACCGTGATAGTGATCCGCTGGGGGCAGTTGAAGATGCCCTACCCCAAGAATCAAGAGTATGACAACTGAATTCGATGAGCCCGGCAAACGCCGGGTTCTTTTTTATCGGCTAGAGATAACCGGCCGCAGTTACCGACAAATCTATGCTATTTTTAAAACACTTATACCATTGCACATGAGAGTTGACTCACTCAGCAAGAATAAAAGCTGTGGTGGCAAATAGGGCAAGAAAGGTTTATCAGGGTAGTTCGACCTTGGCCTTGGATGCATACACGGCAACGAGTGACTCTAACTTCGATAATGCATGGGAAACTGCCGACTATCCATTGAATTAAAGGGGACCGACATGGATGAAAATCTGGATGACTTTATCGAAAGACGCAGGTCACTGCGGGTCGATCTGGAGGCGGAGCGGATCAGGCTTCATTGGTTGGATAAAGCGGGCAATGAGCACAATGACGATGGTGTCTGTATCGATCTGTCCAGACGGGGAATTTTGTTTGAATACAGTCAGCCTTTTGCCTTGGGAGAACTGGTATCCGTGACCTTCCATGCCGGAACCGATGCCCAAAACACTGTAAAAGGACAGGTGTGCCGTTGCAGCGAGAGTCATCCTAAGAGTTTTCACATCGCTATGCAACTTATCTAGACTCCGACGCAGTATCCGGGGTGTTCTATACTTTAATTCAACATAAGTACCGAGGACACGGGGAGAAAATTCATGATACTGCTCGTAGGTGGGGAGAAAGGTGGTAGTGGCAAGAGCTGCCTGGCCCAGAATTTGGCTGTACACATTACCCAGAAATATCAGGCCAATGTACTGATGGTCGACTGTGACCCACAGCGCACCACATCCGACTGGATCCAGGCCCGTAACAATGACCCTTCCCTGCCGGCCATCAACTGTATTCAGCTCTACGGCAAGATCCGCAACGATCTCCTGAGTCTCGATGAACGTTTCGACTATGTGATAGTCGACTGTGGCGGTCAGGACAACCTGGCAATGCGCGCCGCCATGTCGGTTGCCAGCTATGTGGTGATCCCCTTGAGGCCCAAGCGGCGCGATTTGAAAACCTTGCCCCATATGGAAGATATGCTCAGCACCTGTAAGATGGTCAATCCCAAGATGGTGGCGACAATTGTACTGACCCAATGCCCGGCCCTGCCCTCACAGTTCAAACGCATTCTTGAAGCCAAGGATGTGGTCAACTCATTCGGTCTCAGGGTGCTGGATTCAGTGACCTTCAGCCGTAACATTTATGATGACAGCGAAGAAAAAGGCTCCTCGGTCATCGAAATTGAGCCCGATGGAAAAGCCGCCGAGGAAATTCGCAATATCGCCGACGAGCTGTTAGCCATTCCGCCGGAAAACTCTTATGAGCTTAACTGATCTCAAACGCCAAAAGATCAAACCCAAGGCAAAGAAGGTCTCTGTCGAGGATTTTATCGAAGATGCCAACAACTATGCCCATGGGAAACCCAGCCGCTTAACCGGGATAGCGGCCGCCAAATCCCAAACGGGTCTGGATAAAAAATCCACCCGTCTCTATCGCCATGCCACTTTTACCTTGACCGAAGCCAGCATCAGCCAGCTGGACAGCATCGCCCGTAAGACAGGTATTGCCAAATCCAGGCTACTGCGGATCTTCATTCGCGACTTTCATAACCTGAGCGATAAAGCCCAGGCCGAAATGATCGCCCGAGATGAGGCAGGCGAAACTCAGTGACGGCAAATTTTGCTCTCAAGGGTGCGCAGCCCCTGAGGTGATTCGATAAATTTGCCCTTGGCGGCCAGGAAGTTGAGCAAGGCGTCGGCATCCATTCCCTCTGCGCTGCAGGTATGATAACGGGCGTCTTTACCGAAACGCTCCTGCATCAGTGCCTTGAGATTGTTCCTCTGAATGGGAGCGGTTTGTTCCAGCAACAACTGCAGCACCTGATGGCCATGTACCGAAGAATTCATGTATCCTCCACAAAATAATGAGTCGCTGCCGATTTTTAACGGATTTTGCTGCAGCATTCCCTGATTTTGCGCAACTTGTTTGTCATTATGGCGGCGGTTTGCTTGCGCAAGAGGAGTTTTCATGTCCCTTATTCTATTGCTGACACAACAGATGAGCCTGTATTTGGTGATTGTTTATCTGGTCAGCAAGACCCCTTTGTTCAAGCTGTTTACCGAGGCATCGACCCGGCTGCCCCATAAGATCTTTCTCTATCTGGTATTTTCCGGCTTTTGCATCATGGCCACTTACTTTGGTGAGCAGACCCATGGTGCCATCGCAAATACCCGCGCCATGGGCGCCGTACTCGGTGGCCTGCTCGGCGGCCCGACAACAGGTTTGCTGGTCGGCCTGACAGGAGGTTTACACAGGTATAGCTTGGGTGGTTTTACCGATCTGGCCTGCGCGGTTTCCACCACCCTGGAAGGTTTATCCGCCGGGATGATCAGCTATTATCTGCGCCGTCAGGGCAAGGCCGAGTTGGTATTCAATCCCATTCTGGTGTGTCTTATCACCTTTTATGCCGAGATGATGCAGATGAGCATTATCCTGCTACTGGCAGAGCCTTTTGATGAAGCCTGGGATTTGGTGCGTCAAATAGCCCCGCCCATGTTGCTGGTCAACTCCATAGGCGCAGCCCTGTTTATGAGCATGGTGCGGGACCAAAAAACCATGTTCGATAAACTCTCGTCCAGTTTCTCTACCAAGGCGCTGAAAATCGCCGAGCGCAGTGTGGGCCTCTTGAGCTCCGGCTTCAACGAGGAAACCAGCACCCAGGTTGCCAAGATAGTCATAGAGGAAACCAGTGTCGGCGCCGTGGCCATCACAGACAGGGAAAAACTCTTGGCCTTTATCGGCATAGGAGCCGATCACCACTTGCCCGGCACTCTGATATCGTCCCAAATAACCCTGGATGCCATACAGCAGAATAAGGTGATGTTTGCCGACGGAGTAGAGGTTCCCTATGCCTGCTCCATCTCCCCCGGTTGTAAATTAGGCTCCAGTTTGGTGATCCCGCTTCGCAGCGACAACGAGGTCATAGGGACCATTAAACTGTATGAACCCAAGAACAAGCTGTTTCTCAATATCAACCGTACTCTGGGGGAAGGTATCGCCCGCCTGCTGTCGAATCAGATTCTCTACGGCCGTTTCGAGCAGCAGCAAAACCTGCTGACCCAGGCCGAGCTCAAACTGTTGCAAGCTCAGGTCAACCCGCATTTCCTGTTCAACGCGCTCAATACCATAGGGGCTATCATTCGTCGCGATCCGCCCATGGCCAGAACCTTGCTGCAACAGCTGAGTCAGTTTTTACGGATTAACCTCAAGCGTACTGCCGGCCTGGTGACCCTGGGAGATGAGCTTGAGCATATCGAAGCCTATCTCACCATAGAAAAAGCCCGTTTCATTGACAAGCTTGAGGTAGATATTGCCATTCCCGAATCTCTACTGGCGATCAGAGTGCCGGCCTTTACCCTGCAACCCATCATAGAAAACGCGGTCAAACACGGCACTTCGCATCTGATAGACACTGGCCGTATTCAGGTAGAAGGCCGCCGCACCGATGACAGACTCATACTGGAAGTCACGGATAATGCAGGGCTCTATCAACCCGCCGAAGAATCTGACGGCCTGGGGATGAACCTGGTGCACAAAAGAATACAGAATCTCTTCGGCACAGATTACGGTGTCAGTGTCGAATGCCGGCGCGACAGTTACACTAGAGTCAGCATACATTTACCCATAACGGAAACAGCCCTGTGATCACTTGTCTTATTGTCGATGACGAACCTTTTGCCCGAGAAGAGTTGGCAGAGCTGCTGCTTCAGGCCGGCGACATTGAAATTCTCGGCCAATGTGGCAACGCCATAGAGGCCATGCAAGCGATAGCCAAGCTCAAGCCTCAATTGCTGTTCCTGGATATTCAAATGCCAAGGATCAGCGGCATGGAGCTTATCGCCATGCTGGATCCCGACATTATGCCCAGAGTAGTGTTTGTTACCGCCTACGATGAATTTGCCGTCAAGGCCTTCGATAACCATGCCTTCGACTATCTGCTCAAACCCCTGGATGAGAAGCGCCTCAGCCAGACCCTGGATAAGCTTCGCCGGGATCTCAGGCCTCAGTCGCTGTCGGCCATAGCGCCACAACAACTGCAACACCTGCCCTGCTTCAGCGGCAACCGTCTCAAGGTGGTCCCTGTCACCGAGGTGGAGTTTGTCTTCAGCGATCTCGGTGGGGTGCATGTGGCGACCGCCAGGGAGAAGGTTCATACCCAGTTGACACTGAAGCTACTGGAAGAAAAAACCCCGCTGCTCAGATGCCATCGCCAGTATCTGGTGGCGCCCACTGCCATTGCCGAGATAGAACTGCTGGAAACAGGCGCCGAGGTCACCACCCGCAGCGGCGCCAAGATCCCGGTATCGAGACGCTTTCTCAAGCCGCTGAAACAGCTGTTTGGTTACCAGTAAAGCACAAGCTAACAACCGCTCGGCGCCCTAGATAACCGCTCACCCCCGACTTTTGACCGCTGACCCAGTTCCCGCTGGGCCTTGTAACCAAAGTGTTTACAATTGCGTCAACTCAAATCGGGGAGATAACAACTATGATGTGGTTTTTGCTGTGTGTCGGTCTGTTGATCGGCGGCTACTTCATCTACGGTACTTTTGTAGAAAAAATATTCGGGATTAACAATAAAAGACAAACACCCGCCTACGCCCAAACAGATGGTGTCGACTATGTGCCCATGTCCAAGGGCAAAGTCTACCTTATCCAACTGCTGAACATAGCCGGTGTGGGCCCTATTTTCGGCCCTATTCTGGGGGCCCTTTACGGCCCGGCGGCCATGTTGTGGATTGTTATCGGCTGTATCTTTGCCGGTGCCGTGCATGACTACTTCTCCGGCATGCTGTCGGTACGTAACGGCGGTCAGTCAGTGCCTAACCTGGCGGGTAAATACCTTGGCAAAGGTGCCAAGAATTTTATGAACATCTTCGCCATCATACTGCTGTTGTTGGTGGGTGTGGTGTTTATCTCAGCTCCGGCCGGCTTGCTCGGTAAACTCACCGGCGGCAGCGTCGGCCTGTTTGTCGGCATCATCTTTGTTTACTACCTGATTGCCACCATAGTGCCGGTAGACAAAATTATCGGTCGCCTTTATCCCTTCTTCGGCGCCTTGCTGCTGTTCATGTCTGTCGGTTTGACCATAGCCATAGTGCTGTCCAGTGAGCATACTCTGCTGCCGGGCTTTGAAGCCGGTGACTTCCTGCAGAACCTGAATCCGGACAATGCCCCGCTGTGGCCAGCGCTCTTCATCACCATCGCCTGTGGTGCCGTTTCAGGTTTCCATGCAACCCAGTCTCCCTTGATGGCCCGCTGCGTTGAAAATGAATCCAATGGCCGCTTCGTGTTCTACGGTGCCATGATAGGCGAAGGTATCATTGCCCTTATCTGGTGTGCCGTGGCCCTGTCTTTCTTCGACGGCGTCGAAGGGCTTAAAGCCGGTATGGACGGCAACCCTGCCAACGTGGTTTACGGTGCTTCAACCGGTCTTCTCGGTGCTGTCGGTGGTTTTATGGCGGTGCTTGGAGTCATCATTCTGCCTATCACTTCCGGCGATACTGCCTTCCGCTCCGCCAGGCTGATCTTGTCTGAGTACTTCAATATGCCTCAGACAGAGATGCCCAAGCGATTGATGCTGGCAATTCCGCTGTTCGTCATAGGGGCCATACTGACCCAGGTGGACTTCGGTGTAATTTGGCGCTACTTCGGGGTCGCCAACCAGGCAACAGCGGTAATGATGCTGTGGACAGCCTCGGCCTACCTGTTGCGCCACAACAAGCTGCACTGGATCTGTACCATTCCGGCAATGTTTATGACCACGGTAGTGATAAGCTTCCTACTCAACTCCAGTACCCTGGGTGCCGGTCTGCCAATGACAGTATCCACCATCAGCGGCATAGTGGTGACCCTGCTGGTAACCGCCCTGGTGATAATAAAGACCAAAGGCCGTAACGAGGTCGATGAGGTGATCCCTGAAGAGGGTTAAGCTCAGGAAACCTGCATAACCCAAGAGCCGCCCTTTTGAGGCGGCTCTTGTTATTTAAAACAACTCGCAGCAACCGAAACAATCACAGCGCCAAGGGCTTCAACACCTTAGGCTCCACCATCACACTGGCACTGTCGCTGCTCAGGTAAATAATCCCGTCGCTGATATTGCAGCCCAGTTTCATTGAGCGGCTGACCAATTGCGCCATCTCCTTCACCTGCTCTTCGGGTATCTCCCAAACCTTGAGGTTGGCATAACGGTTAAAGGCATGCTGATTCTGTTGCCACCATACAGGCACGCTGCGGCCACCATAGGTAAACAGCTGCACTTCATCGGCGCGGCCGCTGGCCTTGCGCAGCCATTTTTCATCGCTCTGGCCAAACTCGACCCACAAACGAATATCACCGTTTAGCTCGCGATCCCAAAGTTCAGGCTCATCATCGACACACAAGCCCTTGCTGAAGGCCAAACTGTCAGTGGCGTTGAGCGCAAAAGCCAGCAAGCGCACCATCATACGCTCGTCGGTTTCCGACGGATGCTGAGCAATGGTCAGCTGATGATCCTGATAATAATGCCTGTCCATGTCAGCAATACTGAGCTGAACTTTAAAAATACTCGCCTTCAAGGCCATGATAACTTCTCTGTGATAAAGAGGCTGATGCTGCCTCAATAAGGAAATAAAGGGGTTAAATAGCGCCGGGGCGCAAATGTTTGGCGAACGGAAACGCCGCCTTGAGCCTGGCGACTTCGTTTGCGTCGGCCAGACGCAACATCCGCATACCGGCTTGATAGGATGCCAACAGGCCACTGTCTGCCATAGGCGCAGTGCGTGACGCGTCCCGGCGGATAAGCTCCAGCAACTCAGCCGTAGGGGCAGCATCTGTTATCAGGCTGTCTATCCGCTGCAGCATAGGCATCGCGGCCAGCGGCAACAACTGCAGATGACAGTCATCTGCCAACAGCAGTAACTCCCCTTGGGCTTCACCTGAGGCAAAGCTCAACTCGAAATTCTCCCGGGTGCTGGCGTCAAACCTGTCACCATTGAGCTTAAAGAAATGCTCCCAGAAGCGCCGCCTGGCATCCACCGAAGGCAGGCGCTGCTGCACTTCCTCTCTGTGCTCGGCAATAAAATCCAGCAAAGGGCTAAGGCTTGGTGGCAGCAGAGTTTCAAGTTTGGCTCGCAAGTCTCTTGCAAAAACAGGCGCGGCGCCTGCTGTGCTGATAGCCATTACCAGTCGCCCTCTATCGACGATTGAGGGGGTGATAAAATCACACTCGGATGGGGTATCGACCACATTGACCCATACACCAAGCTCGCGCGCCTTGGACGCCAGTGTTTGGTTCAGATGACTGTCGGCTGTAGCCAGATAAACCAGCTCCCGCTCGGCAAGATCCCGCTCCTCCACGCCCCGGCGCGACAGCCAAATTCGGCCACTGGCCGCATAGGCTTCCACCTCGGCGCTCACCTTGGGCGCCACAACGTGAATTTCGGCTTCGGTTCTGGCCAAGAGATCCAGTTTGCGGCTGGCCACTTCACCGGCACCGACCAGCAGCACTCTTATCCGCGATGTATCAACAAAAAGGGGAAAATATTGCATTAATCCTGTACCAAAGGCAGTTCGTGGGCGCACCAGGCTCGATAACCACCGGCAAGCGAGGCCACATTTCGGTATCCCAGCTGTTGCAGGCTCAGTGCTGCCAATAAGGCGCGTTGCCCACCGGCACTATAGAGTAACAGTACGGCCGACTTGTCGGGAAATCGCTTGGCAATATCACGCTCCAGTATGCCTCGGGACAAGTGTTTGGCCAGCGGCAGACGATCTTTGAGCCACTCACGATCTTCACGTACATCGATGAGTTGCCAACCGTCGTCCTGCTGATACTCTTCAATGCTCAGCTCACGAACCTGGCCTCTTGCCTGTTCGACCAAGGCCATAAAATCAAGGCTGTTTGTCATTTGCCACTCTCCGGCTGTGCCAGCGATAACTTAATTATGGCACTCGCTGCGTTCGGCGCTGCACTGCCAACAGAGCTCAAAACTGGCGTCGTTGAATTCATGACATTGCAGACACTGCCACTGGGGTCTATCGGCATTGAGACTGGCCAACTGCGATTGAGCCTGCTCCCGCTGAGATTCCGGGACCCAAAGTTCAACGGTTTGCATATCAACCGGCAACTCTCCCACACCGCCCAGCAGAGCTTCACCACGCAGTTCGACCCTCAATCCTGAGGTCTCAAGCATTCCCTTCCAGGTATGAGCCTGCAGCAGATTACCACCGGCTACCATGACTTTTCGTTCTTCCATGTTTCTTCCTACAACTTTAGGCTCTGCCGCAGCAGAGAAATTAAGGAATGGATCCTGTGGAAGGAGCCGCTGCCCATGCTACTGATAAACGCCTGGACTGTCGAGTGACAGAATTAAGTGAATTTACTTTTTGATAACAAAACCGCAAATCTACACCAAAAACTGATTGGGGAGCCTGACTTCAAAATCGTTTCCAGCTATCCAGACACAAAAAAGCCACCCGCAGGTGGCTTTTTCAACTTGGGTTTATCAGGGCATCAGCGAGGGCTGATCGGCGCCTTCTTTCTCTACTTCCACCGGCATCATATGCTCACGATTGATCCCAAGCTTAATTGCCAGGAAGCTCGCCACATAGATGGAGGAGTAAGTACCCACCAAAATCCCCATCAGCAATGCCGTGGCAAAGCCGTGGATCAGAGTGCCGCCCTTGAGGAACAGCGCAACCACAGTAATAAGCGTGGTTCCGGTGGTGATAATGGTACGGCTCATGGTCTGGGTGATTGAGGTATTCACCACTTCCACAGGTGTTGCCTTACGCATCTTGAGGAAGTTCTCACGGATACGGTCAAACACTACGATAGTATCGTTGAGCGAGTAACCCACCACGGTCAGCAAGCCTGCCAGTACCGTCAGGTCAAACTCCAACTGCAGGAAGGAGAACAAGCCCAGTGTCACTATCACGTCGTGCGCCAGCGCGGCAACCGAGCCCATGGCCAGACGCCACTCGAACCGGAAAGAGACGTAGATAAGAATACAGATAAGCGCAACCAGTACCGCCAGGCCGCCCTGCTCTGCCAATTCCTTACCGACCTGAGGGCCAACAAACTCTACGCTCTTTTGCTGCACAGCCGGGTCTTGTTTGGCTGCAGCGGCGAAGACTTCCTTGACCTGAAGGTCGCTCTTGATGCCTTCTCGCACCTGCAGGCGCACTACCACATCGCGGCTGGAACCGAAGTTCTGTACCACGGCGCCCGAGGTCAGCTCAGTGTCCAAGGCAAGACGCAGCTCGTCCAGGTTAGCGGGTTTACTGAATTCCATGATGACAGAGGTGCCACCGGTGAAATCCAGTCCCCAGTTGATCCCCTTGGTTGCCAGGGAAGCCAGGGAAGCCACTACCAGCACTGCCGACATAATACTGATGGGCAGAGCGTGACGCAGGAAGTTGATAGAGCCTTTAAATGATAAAATCTGCAACATAATCAGCTTCCTCAGATCGACAGTTTCTTCACGCGCTTGCCGCCCCACATGGCGTTTACAATCGCCCGGGTGCCGACAATAGCGGTAAACATGGATGTCGCGATACCTATCATCAGGGTCACGGCGAAGCCTTTGATGGCGCCGCTGCCCACTGCAAACAGGATAAGTGCGGTGATGAAGGTGGTAATGTTGGCATCGGCAATGGTGGAGAACGCGTTGCCATAACCTTCATGAATAGCCTGCTGAACACTGCGACCTGCGCGAAGCTCCTCACGGATACGCTCATAGATAAGCACGTTGCCATCCACCGCCATACCCACGGTCAGCACCATACCGGCGATACCCGGCAGAGTCAGCACTGCGCCCGGGATCATCGACATCACACCAACAACCATGATCAGGTTGGCACACAGCGCCAGGTTGGCAATAACACCAAAGGCGCGGTAGTAGATCAGCATGAAGATCAATACCACTGCCATACCCCAGAGCATCGCCTGCATCCCATTTTCAATGTTTTCGGCACCCAGGCTTGGGCCTATGGTGCGTTCTTCCACTATGGATACAGGTGCAATCAGCGCGCCGGCACGCAGCAGCAGCGCCAGGTTCTGGGCTTCACCATGAGATAGACCCGTGATAACAAAGTTACGGCCGAGGCGAGCCTGAATGGTTGCGACAGAGATCACTTCCTCTATCTTATCCATCTTCACGCTGCCGTCAGGGTTACGCTTGCCGCTGTCCTTATACTCGATGAACAGAGTCGCCATCGGTTTGCCGATGTTGTCCTTGGTCACGTTGGAGAAGATACTGCCGCCCTTGGCGTCCAGGCTGATACTCACCTGAGGCCGGCTGTATTGGTCGAAGCTTGGCTGAGCGCCGGTAATATGATCACCGGTCAGCATCACCTCTTTCTTCAATACGGCAATACCGCCTTCACGACGAGGATACACCTCGGAACCGGGTGGTACCCGTCCCGATTGCGCCGCGTTCATGTCGGCTTTCTCATCGACCATATGGAATTCAATGGAAGCGGTCGCCCCGAGGATCTCTTTGGCGCGAGCCGTATCCTGTACCCCAGGCAGTTCTACGATAATGCGCTCGGCGCCTTGACGTTGTACTACGGGTTCAGCAACCCCAAGTTCGTTCACCCGGTTACGAATAGTGGTGATGTTCTGCGACAGAGCGTCTTCTTTCACCTGCTTGAGGTAGACTTCGCTCATGGTGGCCATCAGGGCAAAGTTGCTGCCCTCGCTGGCATCGCTGAATACCATATCGTTGGAGCGACTCTTCAGGAAACTCTCGGCCTTGGCCAGGTTCTCGGCATCGCGGAACTTGATCTCAATACCTTTGGCCGTAGCCTTGACACCCGAGTAGCGGATCCCCTCTTCCCGCAGCTGACTGCGGAAATCGGCGATCTTGGCTTCTTCCATCTTGCGAATGGCTTCGCCCATGTCCACTTCCATCAGGAAGTGCACACCACCACGAAGGTCAAGACCCAGTTTCATCGGTGAACCACCGAGAGACTCGAGCCAAGCCGGTGTCGCCGGTGCCAGGTTCAACGCCACGCTGAACTTGTCACCCAAGGCTTCGGCTATCGCTTCTTTGGCCAACAACTGCTGTTCGGCATTGTTGACTCTGACGAGTAACTGACCGTTTTCCAACTCGGAACGCTTGACACCTATCCCCTTGCTTTGCAGCAAGTCGTTAACCTGTGTCTGGGTAGTGACAGTCACATCCGCACCGCGGGTGCCCACCACTTGTACCGCGTGATCCTCACCAAAGAGGTTAGGTACGGCATAGAAAGCCCCGATGGCGATGATAATCACCACCATCAGGTTCTTCCATAAAGGATACTTATTTAACACGCCTCAGCCCCCTTGGCTTATAGCGACTGGATAGAGCCTTTTGGCAATACCGCCGCGATATAATCTTTTTTGATGGTGATCTGGGTGCTGTCGTTCAGGCTCAGCAGAACATAATCATTCTCGTCGCTGATCTTGGCAATTTTGCCTATGATACCACCGCTGGTCAGGACTTCGTCGCCCTTACCCAGGGACGCCATCAGATTTTTGTGCTCTTTAACACGCTTGGACTGAGGACGGAAGATCATGAAATAGAAGATCAGACCGAAGATCACCAGCATGAACACCAATTCCATGGTACCGCCAGACTGAGGAGCACCGGCCGCACTAGCGTAAGCATTTGAAATAAACATATTTTTCTCTTCTTATCAGCAAATAAAATCAATCCACCAATTCAGGTACTTCACGGCCTTGACGACCATAGAAGTCCTTCACAAAGGCGTCTAATGTACCTGTCTCAATGGCGCCGCGCAAACCTTCCATTAACCTTTGGTAGTAACGCAGGTTATGTATGGTATTGAGACGGGCCCCGAGAATTTCATTACAGCGGTCCAGATGGTACAGATACGCCCGTGAGTAGTTCTTACAGGTGTAGCAGTCACATTCCGGATCCAGCGGTGATGTGTCGTCACGATGCCGCGCGTTGCGGATCTTGATAACACCTTCTGTGACAAACAGGTGGCCGTTGCGGGCATTACGGGTTGGCATCACACAGTCAAACATGTCGATACCGCGACGTACGCCTTCAACCAGATCCTCCGGTTTGCCTACCCCCATCAAATAACGGGGCTTGTCTGTTGGGATCTGCGGGCAAACATGCTCCAGTACTCTGTGCATGTCCGCCTTGGGTTCCCCTACAGCCAAGCCGCCGACGGCATAGCCGTCAAAACCTATTTCCAACAAGCCTTTGAGGCTTTCATCACGCAGATCTTCATAGACACTGCCCTGAATAATCCCGAACAGTGAGTTGGGGTTTTCCAGGCGGTCGAACTCATCCCGTGAACGTTTTGCCCAGCGCAGTGACATCTGCATCGACTTGCGGGCTTCGTCATGAGTGGCCGGATACGGCGTGCACTCATCGAAAATCATCACCACATCCGAGCCGAGCGAATATTGGATCTGCATCGACTTCTCGGCATCCATGAAAATCTTTTCGCCGTTAATGGGCGAGCGGAAATGCACCCCTTCTTCGGTGATCTTGCGGATATCACCGAGACTGAAAACCTGGAAACCACCCGAGTCGGTAAGAATCGGCCGTTGCCAGTTCATGAAATCGTGCAGGTCACCATGCTTACGCATGATCTCTTCACCTGGGCGCAGCCAGAGGTGGAAAGTGTTCCCAAGCAGAATATCGGCTCCGGTGGCGCGCACTTCTTCCGGAGTCATCCCCTTCACAGTGCCGTAAGTTCCAACCGGCATAAAAGCCGGGGTTTCGACAGTGCCACGGTCAAAAATCAATCGGCCCCGGCGTGCGCGGCCATCAGTTGTATCCAATTCAAATTTCATGATTTACCTCGTCAGAGAAACAGTCTGACCTTAATTACGCGGACTTAGGCCGCAGCGTATAGACAACAGAGGGTCAAAAAGGCAAAAGGTTCACCCTTAAGACAAAATACCCGCTCATTGAGGCGGGTATTTTAAAACAAAAGTCATAATCAGTGAGCTTTTTTAGTCACAAACATGGCATCACCGTAACTGAAAAAGCGGTATTTTTCGGCAATCGCGTGCCGATAGGCGTTCATCACCTCATCAAAGCCGGCAAAAGCACTGACCAACATGATGAGAGTCGACTCCGGCAGGTGGAAATTGGTAACCATGGCATCCACTACCTGAAACTCATATCCGGGATAGATGAAAATATCTGTATCCCCTTTGAAGGCCTGCAGTTCGCCTTCACTGGCGCGGGCTGCGCTCTCGAGCGAGCGCACCGAAGTGGTGCCAACCGCGATCACCCGTTTCCCTGCCGCCTTGGTGTTGTGGATTTTTGTCACCACCTCGGCCGGCACTTCGGCCCACTCAGAATGCATCTTGTGTTCCAGTACGTTATCGACCCTCACCGGCTGAAAAGTACCGGCGCCAACATGCAGGGTCACAAAGGCAATATCCACGCCTTTGGCTTTCAGCTCGGCCAACATACTGTCATCAAAGTGCAAACCGGCTGTCGGCGCCGCAACCGCACCCGGGGTTTGGTTATAAACTGTCTGATAGCGCTCTTTGTCGGCATCTTCATCGGGACGGTCTATATAGGGTGGCAACGGCATATGGCCTACCTGCTCAAGCACTTCGAGCACACTCGGACCGGATACCAGTTCAAGTTCAAACAGCGCATCGTGACGCGCTATCATCAACATCTTGAAGCCGCCATCGAGTAAAATTTCACTGCCTTCTTTCGGCGACTTGGAGCTGCGCACATGGGCAAGCACCCGCTTATCATCCAGCATCCGCTCCACCAGGATTTCCAGCTTACCGCCGGTTGCCTTCTGCCCGAACAGGCGCGCCGGAATAACCCGGGTATTGTTGAATACCATGAGATCGCCTGGCTGAACCAGGTTCAACAATTCGGTGAAGCGGCAGTCGCTAAGGGCCCCGCTGTTACCATCCAGAGTCAATAATCTGGACGCACTGCGTTTCTCCATAGGGAACTTGGCAATCAGTTCCTCTGGAAGATCGAAAGAAAAGTCTGCTACACGCATGAATGGGCCTCGGCTTAGCTGGAAACGGCGGCTAGTCTAGGGATTTGAGGCGTTAAGATCAAGGCTCCAGCGGTTCGTTTGCCGTTTCGGCAATGGGCTTGTTGTCATCGAAGGGCTCGCGCCGATATTCGAGTTGCTCGAATGGAATGTCCACCTCGACCCTGCGTCTCTGGGGCCGGGGCGTTTTGTTGATAAGTTTATTGAACCAGTCCCACATCATCCTTGATCCTCTGCGTCACCGAACGCTAAGCGTAGCATCTTATTTCACTGAGCAAAAAGAGAACATTCATCGAGGCGCCAGAGACTGTTTTCATTTGCCGGCTTGTCATGGTAACTTGAGGGCGAATTCGACACCCAGTAGCCAATATGAACTTCCTTGCACACCTGCATCTGGCCGATATCAGCCAAACCTCTCTCGGCGCCAATCTCGCCGGCGACTTTGCCAAAGGCAATATCCAACAGTTTCCCAAACATTTGCAACAAGGGCTCTGGCTCCACAGACAGATAGACAAGTTGACCGATAGCCACGAGTTAACCCGCGAGTTAGTGCGTACTTTCCCCAAGCCACTTGCCAGAGTGGCGCCTGTACTGATGGATTTGGCCTTTGACCATATGCTGGCCAAATACTGGGAGGAATATCATCATCAACCTTTGGCCACCTTTTGCAACAAGGCCTACGAGAGCCTAAGGCAAACCCCCTCCCTACCCAAAGGCTTAACCCAATTGGCACCTGTGATGGAGCAGCAGAATTGGCTATTGAGTTATCAAAGCCGTCAGGGGCTCAACAGTGCAGTGACAGGCGTGAGTCGCCGCCTTTCAAAGCCGGAACTGTTCAACGGTGCCCAACAGGCGCTGCAAAAACTCGATACCGAAATCGAAATCGCCTTTCGAACCTTTTACCCGCAATTGATGGCTTACAGCCGGATATGGGCCAGAAAGACTCCGGCTGAATTTCTCTGATATAAACCAAACCCCAAGGGCCGCTTTGGTTGACGCCACAAAGCCACTTTTGCCGGCCTCGTGGCTTTGTTAGAATTACGCCTTCACGAAGGAGAGTTCATGCAAGTTTTTGAGTACCGCCCACCGGCCCTGCCCTGGCTCGATATCCGCTATCTGGATCGCGATATTATCATCATCAACAAACCAGCCGGGCTGTTGTCCAACCCTGGTCGCGCCGCCGTAACCCATGACTGCGCCCTCACCCGCTTACAGCGCCTGTATCCGGAAACCATATTGGTACACAGGCTGGACTGCGCCACCTCAGGGATCATGGTTTTCGCCCGCAACAAAGCCGCCGAGTCCAGTCTCAAGACTCAGTTTCAGGAGCGGCAAAACGATAAGCTGTATGTCGCCGAGGTAGCGGGACATCTCGAACAGCCAGCCGGTGTCATTGACTTACCTCTGGCTGCGGATAAGGCCAACCCACCTCTGCAGCTAGTCTCGGAGCAAGGTAAGAGAGCGGTCACTCACTATAAGGTGCTTGAGCAGCGCGAAGATTCCAGCCTGGTGGCATTGCAACCGGAAACAGGCCGGACTCATCAGCTCAGAGTCCACATGCTCGCATTGGGGCATCCCATTTTAGGGGATGATTTTTACGGTGGCAGTGAAATTGAAAACGCCCGGCCGCGGCTCTGCTTGCATGCTGCCAGCCTGGCATTTTGCCACCCTTACTCGGGCGCCGAGATGCACTTTGTCAGCCTGTCACCTTTCTGACCCTTACAAGGCTTGATAAAGAAAGCCTTAGAAAAAACAGCTAAAGAAAACGCCCGCTAAGCGGGCGTTTTCTTTTCAAGACTTAGTCAAACTGCTATCAGGCACTCATCACAGATTTGGGTTCCAGACTGAAGCTATCACCTCCTTCGGTGCAAAACTGCAGCTTGCCCTCTGCGGTTAAAATAAAGTACTCACCAAACAGGTTACCACCCATATCTTCCAGACATAAACCGGCATTGATCTGTTTGGACTTCATCTCATCCACGCTGTGGCAACCATCGCTGAACCAGGTTTCCAAAAACAGCTTGCCACCTTCACGATACAAGGTCAGTTCTTCACCACTGCCGGGGCGACTATCCTGCCAACAACCAAGAAATTCTCGCTGTTGTTCGTTCTGTCGGTGCAGACGCTTGCGCTTTTCTACTCCAGACATATCCATACCCTTAAACCATGTCAGCCCAGCCTCTTTGGCTGACCCCAAATGCATGACATTAAGCATAGAACTCATAGTGCCCCTTTACCCGGTCAAAAGTAACAGAAAAGTGAAAAATTTGATTCCAAATCATTAAAAACCAATAAGTTAGAATGAAATCTCTCGAATGTGCGCAGTGTAGCCCAGTGAGAAAATAAAAGTGTGATCAAGATCACTTATTGCGGCTAATTTAAGCAATTTATGAAATGACTCACACAATGCCCTTCCCGTCGGCCGTTTAAACGGTCACACCATGGCAAATGGGGGCCAAAAACAAAGGGCGGCCCCGAGGCCGCCCTTTATCTTCAACAATGTTTCTTAGGGAAGGTGCGAATAAGTCCTCGTGGCCTTCTCTTTTGTAGAGAGTGGCTTGCACAGCAATTGGCGTCCAAGGCATCTGACTGAAGGCATGCCGGGGCCTGTCGAAGTCGGATAACGCAGAGAGCCTGTTGCTGTGAAAGCCCCGAGGGGCGTGGCTTACAAGCCTGCCTGCTGTGTTGTGCTTCTTGCAAAGGACTAGGGCCATTTGCTGCGAACCACGCCTTGCATCCAGGCCCGTAAGTCGACGCAGAGCACACATGGGGCTTGTTCGCACCTTCCTTAGCTTAGCTTGCGCTCTTCGGCCTGGCAGACTGCCGCGGTAAACAACACATCAGTGGAAGAGTTCAGCGCAGTTTCGGCCGCATCCTGAATGACCCCAATAACAAAGCCAACAGCCACCACCTGAATGGCGATGCTGTCGCTGATGCCAAACAAGCTACAAGCCAGAGGGATCAGCAGCAGTGAACCACCTGCCACCCCGGAGGCACCACAAGCCGACACAGCGGCCACCAAGCTCAACAGCAAAGCGGTAGGCAAGTCGACACTGGTGCCTGTGGTATGCACAGCTGCCAGGGTCAGTACGGTAATGGTAATTGCCGCGCCGCCCATGTTGATAGTGGCCCCCAGAGGAATAGAAACCGAATAGGTGTCTTTATGCAGTTTGAGACGCTCACACAAGGCCATGTTCACCGGAATATTGGCGGCGCTCGAACGGGTAAAGAAGGCGGTTACGCCGCTCTCTCTCAGACAAGCGAACACCAGCGGGTAAGGATTGCGTCTTGTCTTGTAGAACACCAAGAGCGGATTCACGACCAGGGCTATGATAGCCATGCTTCCCAGCAAGACGCCTAGCAGACGGCCATAATTGTACACTTCCTCAAAACCGCTCTCGGCAAAGGTCACGGCCACCAGACCGAAAATGCCTATCGGCGCCAAGCGGATAATAAAGCGCACCATCTGTGAGATCCCATGACTGACATCGGCAAATACCTGTTTGGTCGAATCACTGGAATGATGCAGTGCCAATCCAAGACCAATACCCCAAGCCAGAATACCGATATAGTTGGCATTCATCAGAGCATTGACTGGGTTGTCGACCAATTTGAACAACAGAGTATTGAGAACTTCCAGAATACCTTGCGGCGGCGACAGTAACTGTTCAGGCGCCCTGAGCTTGAGTGTGGTGGGAAACATAAAGCTCATTACCACAGCTGTAAGTGCCGAGGCAAAAGTACCGAACAGGTACAAGGCGATAATTGGCCGCATATTGCTCTTGGTATTTTTCTTTTGATTGGCAATCGATGCCGCCACCAGCAGAAATACCAGGATCGGCGCTATCGCCTTAAGCGCGCCGACAAAAAGATCTCCAAGGAAAGAAACGCTCTTTGCCCATTCCGGAGCAAAGTGTGCGAGCCCCATGCCCGCGATGATCCCCAAAAGGATTTGCAGTACAAGACTGCTCTTGGCCAATCGGGCCAAAAGTAAAGAAGATTGGTTCATTGCCTGACCTGTCGTTATTATCTTTCTGGCACCAGTGCCACAGGAGTTACGTTTTTAGCGGATGAAACCGCTAATGTCTAGCTTTGAAGCCTATTTGTGTCGTCTGGATAACCCTGAGCACGCATTTTGGCAACAGCGATGTCATTTTTGACTATCTTGTGCAATTTGGGCGCCTCTGAGCATAGCTTCGATGAGTTCATGGGCATCGAACTTGGTGAGGGCTTCGTTGGCACCTACCTGGTGCGCCTGGCTGACACTGATCTCACTGGAAAGCGAGGTATGCAGAATAATATAAGCTCCGGCGAGTGCCGGTTTGTCTCTCACCTCAAAGGCGAG
This sequence comes from Shewanella sp. VK101, assembly GCF_056497865.1. Classification (NCBI taxonomy): domain Bacteria; kingdom Pseudomonadati; phylum Pseudomonadota; class Gammaproteobacteria; order Alteromonadales; family Shewanellaceae; genus Shewanella; species Shewanella sp. VK101. The sequence goes on along the minus strand of NZ_CM151402.1, from coordinate 1,648,062 downwards.
TTCATAACCATCAAGACCCGGCATTTCGATGTCGCTCACCAGGAGATCCACAGGGCGTTTTTCGGCCGCGGCCTTTTCCATGATGGCCAAAGCCTGAGCACCGTTTGAGGTGACTTCATAGGGGATATTTATGGAATCCAGCGCATCGGACAGTTGCTTTCTGGCCACCTTGGAGTCGTCCACCAGCAAGATCCGCAGCGGTTTCAATCTTTCCCTTTGCACATCGGTCAGCATGGCCACACTCTGGGCCGCAATCGGGAAAATCTTCGACAGCAGCAACTCAACATCCAGCAGTTGTACCAGCTTATTGTCGTAACGGGTCACTCCGGTCAGATAGGCATTGCGTCCCAGGTTATCCGGCGGTGATTCAATATCTCGCCAGTTACATTCGAGGATCTTGTCTATGCCGCGAACCAGAAAGCCTATCTCCATCCGCTGACAATCTGTGATGATGATAAAACAGCTCTTGCGCTCCTCTGCGGTGACCGGGCGATAACCAACGGCCGCCGCCATATCCACTACGGGAATAGTGTGTCCTCTGAAGTTTACCGCACCCATCACAGCTGAATGAGATTGGGGGATCTGGTTTAGAGGCATATAAGGTACCAACTCACGGATCTTCAAGGTGCCGATGGCAAACAGCTGGCTTGCCGACAGATGAAACAGCAGCAGTCCCTGAGATTGATTGGCCTTACTCTTCATAACAACACCATAACAGACAATAAGTTAAACGCTTCAGGATAACACAGGCTTGAACCTATGGTGGCCTACTGCAGTTCACAATTGCGACTCAATAGGCAAAAGGCTGAGGATATCGGCACTGAGACGGCGCCAGAAACCGGCGGCAGGCTCATTATAGAACACCTCTTGTTTGGCATCGTCGTGCCACACCAGCTCATCCTCCTCCAGCGCCAATCGGTAAGCATTGCGCAGCAAGGCGCCGCCCAGTTGCCGCTGCATGTGTTCGGCAAGCTTGGGCTGATGTAGCAGAATTCCCATTTCAGTATTGATCCAGGCAGAGCGGGGATCAAAATTGAACGAGCCGACGAACACATCTTTATCGTCCAGCACAAAAGTTTTGGCATGTAGACTGGTGCGTGAGCTGCCGCGCCATGAAGAAGGCTTATGGTCAGGGTCGGCCTTGACTTCATAGAGGCTGACACCGGCTTCCAGCAATTGCCTACGATACTTCTTGTAGCCGGCATGCACGGCCACTACATCTGTGGCTGCCAGGCTATTGGTCACCACAGTAACCTCAATGCCATTTGCTACCGCCTGTGCCAGGGCATCGGCCCCTTTGGCGGTGGGCACAAAATAGGGCGAGATGATTAGTATGTTGTTTTCAACCTGGGACAGAAAACGACCGATATCGGCCAGCATCCAACTCTCGGGCTCGGCGCTGCGCAGCTTATCGGGCGGGTCAAACAACACCTTGGCTTCGCCCCAATACCAGTCGAGTTGCTGCTGCTCCATGTTGGTTATCAACTGGCTCTGCAACAGGCGCTGATAATAGGGGTGATCCTGCATCGCCTGCTGCTCCAGCCGCATCTTGGCATCGGCCTGCAGCAGTTTTTCCCGGGTCAGACGCTTGGGCAGCAGCTGCTCAAGTGGAATGGTCAGCGGCGCATTCCAGTAAAGATCAAACTGATCAGAGATAGCCGGTACGGCTTTCCCTATGGCGAGCAAGTCAAAGTCACCGAACTCCAGTTCATCGTTGGCAGAAAAGTACTCATTGCCTATGTTGCGCCCTCCCACCACAGAAACCATGTTGTCCACCGTCAGCGACTTATTGTGCATTCTGTGGTTCAAGCGGGCGAAACTGAACAGCCAAGACAAGCCTCTGAAGGTGCGGGAATATACCGGGTTATAGAGGCGAACCTGAATATTGGGATGATGATTCAAGGCCGCCAGTCCGGATTCGAGCGGCGCACTCGTGGTGTCATCCAGTAGCAGCCTTACCCGCACGCCGCGCTCGGCGGCTTCCAACAGTTGCCACACCAAGGTTTTGCCGGTTTCATCGGCCCGATAAATGTAGTACTGCAGATCGATACTGCTCTGGGCACTGCGGATAAGCGCCAACCTGGCAATAAAGGCATCGACACCTTCGGCCAACGGCAGCACACCCGTCTGCGATGGGTGGACAGACAATTGAGGTTCCAGATAATCCAGCAAGACAGAACTCTCCGGCGTTGCCAGATAGCTGGAGTCGCTGTAAGCGGGATCCCGTGTCGGTGCCGAGCTACAGGCGCTCAGCAAGGACAAGAGGATCAACAGTATTCCAAACTGTGGCAACATTTTGAATATTCTTCGAAATAGTGAAGAGTATTCAAGCATTAATTCGTTCCGGGATCCAGCATTCCCGCCTCCAGCTCTGGCTTGCTATTCCTGTAAAGCATAGAGCACATCGAACACAAACTGGTCCCAGCCATGGGATTCAAAGGCAGCATCGGCCACCGCTCGAATACGGGCAACCGCATGCAGCGGTGCCACACCATGTTCCATCAGATAGTAGGCCAGCAACAAACAGGTACGGTTTTGCCCCGACTCGCAATGAACCAGTACCCCTAGCCCGGCTGCGCGCTGACGCTTGATAAAGTCGAGCGCCTTGGGTAACTGCTCGACACAGAGCCGTAAATCGGCATCCAGCGGGGTTTCTCCACTCGGCAAAGGGATACAGGCAAACTCAAATGGCGACTGAGGCCAATCAGCCGCCACATTTTCAGCCAGGGAAAGAATGGCACCTATCCCGGAGCGCTGCAGCTCATCGAGATCCCAGTTCTGGCCTGCTGGGCCCCGGCTTCCTGCCAACTCTCCCTCTTCCAGCCAAAAGAGTGGTTGCATCTGTGTTTTCCTCAGTAATACGCGACTTCAATCAGGCTTCAGAATACCTCAAATCGCCGGAGGATTTCGTTGATTTATGCCAAAAGATTAACTTGGACGACCTGCTTCCAAGTCAAGCAGTTGTTGCTTCATGGCCAGGCCCCAGGCATAGCCGGTCAACCTGCCATCCTTACCTATGACTCTGTGACAAGGCACGATGATCGCTATCGGGTTGGCACCATTGGCAGTGCCGACAGCGCGGACCGCTTTCGGGTTATCAATCTTTACGGCCAGCTCGCCGTAACTGGTAAAACTGCCGTATGGCAACCTCAGCAACGCCTGCCAAACGGCGCGTTGAAAGCGTGTCCCCTTGGGAGCCAACGGCAGCTCGAAGACCTGTCTGGCGCCGGCAAAATACTCCAAGAGCTGGCTCTTGGTCTGCGCCAATATCGCCTCAGCCCGCGCCTTTTGCGCCGCACTCGCGCTCGCCAGCGGGATCCGGCGCTCTCTGTCATCCCCCGTCAAAACCGACAGATGTGACAACCCATGGGGCCCCGCAGCAAGCCACAGCCTGCCCACAGCCGAATCCATGATAAGCTCCGCCACCGGCACCAATTCTGCTGCCGGCCACTCTTTACTCAGCGATACGGCCAAGCTCGGTTTATCTTGTGTATTCATAGGATTAATCCCTTGATTTTATGGCTTTTGAATAGGAGTTTGACCCTGATGCCTGTCACCTCTGCAACCCATCTCAGAGCTCTTCATTCATTGCTATTAATGGGTTCTATGCCGACTGCCAAAGTTGCAAAGTAAGATAACTGCCCCAGGGCGACGCCGCTTCAGTGACACCTTGCAGTAACGCTTGGTAATGGGCCGCACTTTTCTTGGCGTCACTCTTGTTGTCCATACTTTTCTTGTCAGCACTTTTCTTGCCTTTATGCTGACCAACTGCACCTTGTTTAGACGAATCCGGGTTAAGTTGAGCCAAGTTCCCGTTAACCTCGGTCGAGATTGTCGTTTCACCAAGCAGCGTGAGCAGACGTTTACGGATTATCAAATCGCCGCCGAGCAACACATCAGGATCCGACAACCCGCGCATTCTGGCGTAGGCTATGGTCCAGGGGCCAATCCCTTTCAAACTGAGCCAAGCCTCGGGCTCGGTATCACCATGCTCAAGCTGAAAACGCGCCAACTCAGCCAATGCCGTCTTTCTGCTTCCGGGCATTTTCAACTCGTCAAAGTCCGCCGCCAACATGCTTTCTGGCTCGGGAAAGAAGCTGATTTCGCGCCCGGCGATAACTCGCCTCTCACCTCTGGCTGCCACCAACTGCCCCAACAGTTTTGTGGCTTGGGTAACGCTGACCTGCTGGCCCAGAACAGCCCGCACCCCGGCTTCAAACAGAGAGCCTGCTGCCGGCAGCCTCAGCCCCGGCTCCCAACCAAAGGTGGAGTCTGCCAGTGTGATAGGTTGCAACACTTGCTCAACCTGCTGCATATCAGCGTCGAGATCCAATATCCTTCTTATCCGATTGACCAATACCGGCAACAAGCTAAGCTCGGAGCCCTCTTCCAATGCCAGGGTAACTGCGACTCTATTTTGCGAGGCCTGCAACTCGGCAAAAAACCAAGCTTTGAACCCGCCTTTGTCGCTGTTGAGTAACAGGCTGCGACCATAGCCCTGGCGGCCATTAAGTTCAAACCACTCCATTCCTGTTACCGCCCGCAGGCGATAAAAATCAAGTAGCGCTTGCCAGGCATAAGGCGGCCGGTAACTCAAAAAAAGTTGCAGCCTGTTACTGTCGTCCATTTGCGTATCAGCGCTACGTCTGAGTGCCGACGGGGTTAGCTGCAGCTGACTCTGAAACACTTCGTTGAAACGGCGAATACTCGTGTATCCCGCAGCCAAGGCCACTTGCGTGATAGGGAGCCGGGTTTGGTGCAGCAACTGCTTGGCAAACATCAATTGCTGAAACGCAGCGTATTGCTTGGGAGACAGGCCCAGCGCTTCGACAAACAGCTTGCGCAGATAACGACTGCTGATCCCGAGGCGCTGTGCCAAGTGCTCGACACCTTTCGCCGACTCGCCGCTCAAGGCGCCCTGCTCTATCAGGGTTACCGCCCGCTCCAGCGTGGTTCTCGTGCCTTTCCAGGCACAGGAGCCGGGCGCGCTTTCCGGCCGGCAACGCAAACAGGGGCGCAAACCTTGATTTGCCGCGGCGGCGGCCGAGAAAAAGTAATCGACATTTTCCTCTTTCGGCGCCACCGCCGGGCAGATAGGCCGGCAATAGATCCCCGTCGTCTTCACCCCGATAAAGAAGCGGCCATCAAACCTGGGATCGCGACTAAGTCTCGCCCGGCGACAGGTGTCGGTGCTGAGCTCGGTAAAAATCGTCATCATCTGTTTCGCTATCGTCTATAACCTGGATGCAGATTACCCCGCGAACACGGGGGAAACCAGCGGAAAACGGAACTGAACCCCGAGACCAAACCCAAACTATTGATCCGGAATAATAGCTGCCCTACAGATAAAAATTGGGTATGCTGGAACGGCTTGAATAAAAATCACTCCAGATCCGCAAGGCCCGATGTCTGCCCGCATAACCGGGCAAGAATCATTCTTTGCCAAGAGATAAATCGCCCATAACAGTTTGCCAAGAGAAGGCCATGATAAAGACGTTGTTTTCCCGCTTTGAACACTGGACGGATCCACTGCCGGATATAGAACCATCTCCGCCGCCCAAAGGGCTCTATGCTTTTTGCCGCCACTACACCAAAGGTTTCGAGCGACCGCTGATATTGATGTCAATATTGACCGCAATTCTGGCCATGCTGGAAGTGTCGCTGTTTGGCTTTATGGGGCAGTTGGTTGATTGGCTGGTAGACAAGGATCCACAAACCCTGCTGCAGGATGAAGGACTCAAGTTACTCGGCATGACCTTGCTGGTACTCGTGCTCTTGCCTGTACTCATCTTGCTGCACGCCTTGATTGTCTACCAAAGTCTGCTGGGCAACTATCCGATGGCTATCCGCTGGCTGGCGCACAAATACCTGTTGAAACAGAGTGTTTCCTTCTATCAGGACGACTTTGCCGGCCGCATTGCCACCAAGGTGATGCAAACCTCTCTGGCGGTGCGGGAAACCGTGATGAAACTCTTGGACGTGCTGGTCTACATAATGGTGTATTTCACCTCCATGTTGGTGATGATAGCCAGTGCCGATATGCGCTTGATGCTGCCCATGTTGGCATGGCTTGCCATCTATATCGGCCTGCAGTGGTATTTCGTGCCCAAGCTGAAAGCCGTGTCTACCGAGCAGGCCGATGCCCGCTCAACCATGACGGGTCGAATCGTCGACAGCTACACCAATATTGCCACGGTCAAACTCTTCTCCCACACCCAACAGGAAGCCGAATACGCTCAGTCGAGCATGAAAACCTTCCTGGATACCGTGCACCGGCAGATGCGTCTGGTCACCGGAATTAACGTCAGTGTGCAGCTGCTGAACTATTTCCTGGCCTTTAGCGTGGCAGCCGTATCCATCTGGCTCTGGAGCGACAGTGCCATCAGTGTCGGCGCCATAGCGATTGCCGTCAGCCTGGCTCTGCGCCTCAACGGCATGTCGCAATGGATAATGTGGGAAATCAGCTCACTGTTTGAAAATATAGGGACAGTGGCCGATGGTATGAGCACCCTGTCCAAACCCACCCGCATTCTGGATGCTGAAGACGCCAAAGCCATTTTGGTTGAGCAAGGGCAAATCGATTTCGATAAGGTCAGCTTTCACTATGGAGAACAGAGCGGCGTGCTGGAAGGCCTGGATTTACAGATCAAGCCAGGTGAAAAAGTCGGACTGGTGGGTCGCTCGGGTGCCGGTAAGTCCACCTTGGTCAATCTGCTGATGCGTTTTCATGATGTGGAAAAGGGAAAAATTCTGATAGATGGTCAGGATATCCGTAAAGTCACCCAGGATTCGCTGCGCTCACAGATAGGCATGGTGACTCAGGATACCTCCTTGCTGCACAGATCCATCAGAGAAAATATTCTTTATGGTCGTCCCGATGCCACGGAAGAGGAACTGGAGCAGGCTATCATTAAGGCCCAGGCCAGTGAGTTTATCGCCTCTTTGACAGATCCGTCGGGAAATACCGGGCTGGATGCCCAGGTGGGTGAACGGGGTGTCAAATTATCCGGCGGTCAAAGGCAGCGTATTGCCATCGCCAGAGTGCTATTGAAAGATGCGCCAATCCTGATCCTGGATGAAGCCACCTCGGCACTCGACTCGGAAGTGGAAGCGGCAATTCAGGAAAGCCTCTATCAACTGATGGAAGGAAAAACCGTTATCGCTATCGCTCACAGGCTATCAACCATAGCCGCTATGGATAGATTGATAGTGCTGGATCAGGGCAAAGTCGTCGAACAAGGCAGCCATCAGGAACTGATCCGCAGCAAAGGGATTTACGCCCAGCTGTGGGCCCACCAAACAGGCGGTTTTATTGGTGTAGACTAAAATATCTATATACCGCCCTGCTTTTCAGCATAGAACAACATTCCAGGAAGCCATCGCGGCTTCCTGTTTTTTAAGCCTTCCATGTAAAGAGACACTTACCTTGACTAACAGTGACTTGCTTACTCGAGTAGCGACTTTTTACTCAAGTAGTAACTCGGCGGGTATCCGGGCAAAACAATCTGGCGTATCGGTAGTGAAGCCTGAGCCTGATAAGAGCAGTTAATAAGATCTGCATTTTGGGGCCATGTCTCGATACATGGTTGGACCAATACTCTAACAATCAATCCATTCGGGGTTAGAGCGTGCTGTTTTGATAGGAAGCAAACGTTGAAGGACAGATAACAAAAAACCACCCTGAGGTGGTTAGTGTTTCTCTTGAAGGAGAATCTTTGGTGGAGCTAGACGGGATCGAACCGTCGACCTCTTGCATGCCATGCAAGCGCTCTCCCAGCTGAGCTATAGCCCCGAAATTCTGTCAAAAACAAAATCTCTTGGAAAATGTGGCATCCCCTAGGGGATTCGAACCCCTGTTACCGCCGTGAAAGGGCGGTGTCCTAGGCCTCTAGACGAAGGGGACCCCGGACTCACTGTTTAACCTCTGTGATAAGAGTATTTGGTGGAGCTAGACGGGATCGAACCGTCGACCTCTTGCATGCCATGCAAGCGCTCTCCCAGCTGAGCTATAGCCCCGAAATTCTGCCAAAAACAAAATCTCTTGGAAAATGTGGCATCCCCTAGGGGATTCGAACCCCTGTTACCGCCGTGAAAGGGCGGTGTCCTAGGCCTCTAGACGAAGGGGACCCCGGACTCACGTTTTAGACTCTGTGATAGGAGTACAGGTTTTGCTAAACGCTGCGAAAATTGGCATCCCCTAGGGGATTCGAACCCCTGTTACCGCCGTGAAAGGGCGGTGTCCTAGGCCTCTAGACGAAGGGGACCCCGGACTCACTGTTTAACCTCTGTGATAAGAGTATTTGGTGGAGCTAGACGGGATCGAACCGTCGACCTCTTGCATGCCATGCAAGCGCTCTCCCAGCTGAGCTATAGCCCCGAAATTCTGTCAAAACAAAATCTCTTGGAAAATGTGGCATCCCCTAGGGGATTCGAACCCCTGTTACCGCCGTGAAAGGGCGGTGTCCTAGGCCTCTAGACGAAGGGGACCCCGGACTCACGTTTTAGACTCTGTGAAAGGAGTACAGGTTTTACTAAACGCTGCAAAATGTGGCATCCCTTAGCGGATTCGAACCACGGTTACCGCCGACTCTCTACTCAAGGAAAGTGGGCGGTGTCCTAGGCCTCTAGGCTAAGCCAACCTCGGACTCACTGTTTAACCTCTGTGATAAGAGTACAGGTTTTGTTAAACACTGCGAAAATTGGCATCCCCTAGGGGATTCGAACCCCTGTTACCGCCGTGAAAGGGCGGTGTCCTAGGCCTCTAGACGAAGGGGACCCCGGACTCACGTTTTAGACTCTGTGATAAGAGTACAGGTTTTGCTAAACGCTGCGAAAATTGGCATCCCCTAGGGGATTCGAACCCCTGTTACCGCCGTGAAAGGGCGGTGTCCTAGGCCTCTAGACGAAGGGGACCCCGGACTTAAGCATTTAAACTCGGCTTAAAAAGAGCTTATTGAGAGAAGTTGGTGGAGCTAGACGGGATCGAACCGTCGACCTCTTGCATGCCATGCAAGCGCTCTCCCAGCTGAGCTATAGCCCCAAGCTATCTATCATTACATTTGAGTGTACTGCCAGCAACTTGCTGCCCTGTGTCTCAACTGCGAGGCGCATTCTATGCAGCACACCCAAATGTGTCAACGCCTTTTTTAGGAATTTATTCTGGCTGCTACAAATTCAACCGCTTTGGAGATTCTTTGCTCGCAACGAGCTTTCCCAATGAGAAATAAGGTTAAATCCAGAGCAGGAGATTGGCCCGCACCTGTCACGGCAACCCGCAAAGGCATGCCGACTTTACCCATTCCCACCTCCAGTTCGGCCGCAGTTGACTCAATGGCATTGTGAATCGCTTCCACGGTCCACTCAGGCAAAGCTGCCAACTTCTGCTGCACCAGTTGCAAGGGTTCCAATGCTACCCCACGCAAGTGCTTCTTGGCCTGTGCTTCATCAAAGGCCTCGAAGTCTTCATAGAAGTAACGGCTGGAGGTAGCCATCTCTTTGAGTGTCTTGCTACGCTCTGCCAATGCAGTAACGATTTCAGTCAGTGCCGGGCCATTACTGGTATCTATCTGTTGATCACGCATGTGCCATTCGAGGAAACCGGCCACATATTCTGGATCCAGCGACTTCATATAGTGCTGGTTCAACCAAATCAGCTTTTCGGTATTGAATGCCGAAGCCGCCTTGTTGATATCGTCCAATTTGAAGAACTGCTTCATCTCCTCCAGAGAGAAGATCTCCTGATCGCCATGAGACCAGCCCAAACGCACCAGATAGTTCAGCAATGCTTCCGGCAGATAACCGTCATCACGATACTGCATTACGCTCACTGCGCCGTGACGCTTGGAAAGCTTGGCACCATCGTCACCCAGGATCATGGATACGTGGGCATACTCAGGAACGGGTGCACCGAGGGCCTTGAGAATGTTGATCTGTCTTGGGGTGTTGTTGATATGGTCTTCACCGCGAACCACGCAAGTGATACCCATATCCCAGTCATCAACCACCACACAGAAGTTATAAGTAGGAGTACCGTCGCTGCGGGCAATGATTAGGTCATCCAGTTCTTCGTTGGCAATTTCAATCCGGCCGCGAACATGATCATCAAAAACCACGCTGCCTTCCTGTGGGTTTTTGAAACGCACTACATAAGGTTCATCTGTATCACGGGGAGCTGCATCACGGCAGCAGCCATCATACTTCTGGCGTTCACCCTTGGCGGCCTGCTCTTCACGCAGAGCTTCAATGCGCTCACGAGAGCAATAACACTTGTAAGCCGTGCCCTCTTTTAACATCTGAGCGATGATCTCGTTGTAACGATCGAAGCGTTTGGTCTGATAGTAAGGACCTTCGTCCCAATTCAGGCCCAACCATTCCATCCCTTCCAGAATGGCATCAACCGCCTCCTGAGTAGAACGCTCAAGATCCGTATCTTCGATACGCAGCACAAACTCGCCATTATTGGCACGAGCGTGCAACCAGGAGTATAGAGCCGTACGGGCACCGCCCACATGAAGAAAGCCGGTAGGGCTGGGAGCAAAACGCGTCTTGGTGGTCATAATTGAACACTAACCTTAAGAATAAACGCCTGCCAGGCAGGCAAATGAAAAGTGCGCATATTCTAGCAGCCTAACCCTACAGGGGAAAAGAGCTCTGACCGACAGTCACAAGATAGATATTGCGGCCCTGGATTGCCCTGCCGAGCCATATCCTGAGTAAGACACACCCGGATAGCGCCCCAGGCTGTAATACCAGCGCTTCTTTCATGCTAGCTAAATTTTCAACTACGCTTCAGGAAAGCATCTTTTTTGTGGAACAGAGGCTATGACAGGAATCAGTCAATCGGCTTCCCTCGCCAGCATTGCGGCCTATTTGAAGCACACCAACGACTATGACGAGCAAACGGCGCAAAAAGAAGCCAGAGAAGTGATGCATAACCTGGTGACTATGCGTCAGAAAGGCTTTATTACCGGCTGGTACTTTGACGAGCAGGGGCACCTGGAGCTACTGCCCAGTGACGCCATCCTCAAGCGCATAGATCCCCCCAAGTAAATCAAAGTCGCAATAGGCGGTTTTCCACCCAAAGTCGACAGCACTGTGAGCAAGATCTCACCCAAACAGCAAAAAGGCGTGATATTCATCAAATAAACTACACTTTAGCAACCAATGAGTTACAAAAAAGTAATCAAGTTGGCGCACTACTTGCCTTATCCAATACAGACCTTAGGGAAAGTCGGCTGTATTCCCGCTGGAGATACGCACTTTGGGGTACGTATTTTTCAATAACTCAAGAGCATATAAAAAGGACACATCATGAGTGCATTCAATCCATCCAAACTCTTTACCCAGCCACTGAAAACCCTTGCCAAAGTGACGGCTTTGGCCGGCGCATTGGCGAGCTTCTCGGTTCTGGCAGAACCGGTAGAGATTAAGTTTTCCCACGTTGTGGCAGAAAACACCCCCAAGGGCCAAATGGCACTAAAGTTCAAGGCCTTGGTCGAAGAACGCCTGCCGGGTGAATATCAGGTCAGTGTGTTCCCCAACTCACAACTCTTCGGAGACAACAATGAACTGGCCGCGCTGCTGCTCAACGATGTGCAGTTGGTTGCGCCATCACTTTCCAAGTTCGAGCGTTACACCAAAAAACTGCAGCTGTTCGATCTGCCGTTTTTGTTCAAAGACATGGCCGCTGTCGACAAGTTCCAGCAGAGTGAAGCCGGGCAAAAGCTGCTGAACTCCATGAAGCGAAAAGGCGTTGTTGGCCTCGGTTATCTGCACAATGGTATGAAGCAGTTCTCTGCCAATGAGCCGCTGCTTTTGCCCAAGGACGCCAGCGGCAAAAAATTCCGGGTTATGGCCTCTGACGTGCTGGCGGCCCAGTTTGCCGCCGTTGATGCAACTGCAGTGAAAAAGCCCTTCTCCGAGGTGTTCACCTTGTTGCAAACCCGCGCCATAGATGGTCAGGAAAACACCTGGTCCAATATCTACTCCAAAAAATTCTTCGAGGTGCAGAGCCATATCACCGAAAGTAACCATGGTGTGCTCGACTACATGGTGGTGACCTCCAACACTTTCTGGAAGAGTCTGCCCGGCGATAAGCGGAAAATCATCAAAGAAGCGCTCGATGAAGCCATTGCCTATGGCAACAAGATTGCCGGTGACAAGAATGACCAGGACCGCCAGTTGATCATCGACTCCAAACGCTCTTTGGTAGTTGAGCTCACCCCAGAGCAACGCCAGGCCTGGGTTGATGCAATGAAGCCGGTATGGGCCAAATTTGAAGACCAAATCGGCAAAGACGTGATAGATGCCGCCGTGGCCGCCAACCAGTAAGTCAGTATGGGGGCTCCGGCCCCCGCAATTTCTGCGGAGAGCAATATGATTTCACGCGCCTTGGGCTACTTTGAGGAAGGCTTTCTCAACTTATTGATCACCCTGATGACGGTACTTGTCTTTGTCGAAGTCGTTGCCCGCTTCTTTTTCAATACAGGGTTTCTCTGGATGCAGGAGCTGACATTGACCCTCTGTGGTTGGTTTGTCCTCTTTGGCATGTCATACGGCGTTAAAGTCGGTGCCCATATAGGTGTCGATGCCTTCGTCAAAAAGCTTCCCAGGACAGGCCGCAAATACGCCGCCATGCTGGCTGCTGTCATCTGTTTGATCTATTGCGGCCTGTTTCTTAAAGGCAGCTGGGATTATCTCAGCCAGATGTATCAGATTGGGATACCCATGGAAGATATCGACTTCCCCCATGCCCTGGTTGCCAAACTGGACCCCGACTTTGCCTGGGAAACCCTGCGCATAGATGTGGAAGATCCGGCAGTACCACTGTGGATCTCCCAAAGCATTCTGATTATCGGTTTTGCCATGTTGACCTGGCGTTTCATTGAACTGTTTTTTGCCATTCTGACCAACCGCTCACAAGGATTCAGCTTCCACGATGAAGCCAAGGAAAGCATGCACCTGGCAGACGAAAACGAAGCCGGCGAAGACAAAAACAACTCCAAGCATGAGTAGGTAACGCCATGACAATAGCTACCCTCTTTATCGTCTTATTTGTTTGTATGCTGCTCGGCATGCCCATTGCCATTGCGCTGGGTTTCTCCAGCATGCTGACAATTTTACTGTTTTCCAACGATTCGCTGGCCTCTGTGGCCCTGAAACTCTATGAGTCCACTTCAGAGCACTACACTTTGCTGGCGATCCCTTTCTTTATTCTGTCCTCGGCCTTTCTCTCCACCGGCGGCGTCGCCAGGCGGATCATCGACTTCGCCATGGACAGTGTCGGCCATATCCGCGGCGGTTTGGCCATGGCCTCGGTCATGGCCTGTATGCTGTTTGCCGCCGTCTCCGGCTCTTCTCCGGCCACAGTAGCGGCTATCGGCTCCATAGTTATCGTCGGCATGATCCGCGCCGGATATCCGGAAAAATTTGCCGCCGGGGTTATTACCACCTCAGGTACCCTGGGAATACTGATCCCACCATCGATTGTGATGCTGGTTTATTCGGCAGCCACCGAAGTGTCCGCGGCGCGGATGTTTATGGCCGGGCTGATCCCTGGGTTACTGGCGGGGATGCTAATCATGCTGGCCATCTATATAGTGGCCCGTATCAAGGGATTACCTTCCCTGCCCTTCCCCGGCATTCGCAAGCTCTCTATCTCAACGGCCAAGGCGCTGGGTGGCCTGATGCTGATTGTCATAGTGCTGGGTTCCATTTACGGCGGGGTCGCCAGCCCCACGGAAGCCTCGGCGGTCGCCTGTATCTATGCCTATTTCATTGCCGTCTTCGGCTATCGCGATATCGGGCCACTGAAAAATGTCGCCTGGCGCAATCCTGGTGAGCCTATAGTCAAAGCCATAGGCCGCAATCTGGGATACAGCTTACTGGGGTTACTCAAGACACCTGCCGACAGAGAGATACGCGCCGTCGTCAGGGATGGCGCCAAAGTCAGCATCATGCTGCTGTTTATCATAGGCAACGCCATGCTGTTCGCCCATGTATTGACCACAGAGCGGATCCCTCACATGATTGCCGAAAACATAGTCGGCATGGGCCTGCCTGCCTGGGGCTTTCTCATCATAGTCAACCTGTTGTTGCTGGCCGCAGGTAACTTTATGGAGCCATCAGCCATTTTGCTTATTATGGCGCCAATCCTATTCCCCATCGCCACCCAGTTGGGAATCGACCCCATTCACCTTGGGATCATCATGGTAGTCAATATGGAGATAGGAATGCTGACGCCGCCGGTGGGGCTTAATCTGTTTGTGACCTCGGGGATCACAGGCAAGAGCATAGGTTGGGTAATCCACGCTTGCCTGCCTTGGCTGCTGCTGCTATTGGGGTTCCTTATTCTGATCACCTATGTTCCTGAAGTGTCCCTGTTCCTGCCCGAGTATCTGGATTCGTTGCGGGGCTTTTAATCCTTGAAATCATCAGGGCTATCGGCGAGTCTAAGACTCGCCGATTTCTTACGCCGGAACTACACCGAATAACGCCGGGACAATAAGATGCCGCTCAACAACAAGACCCGAAAGCGCCTGCTTATCACCACCATGCTGGTGACGGGTCTGTTTATTACCCTCAAACTGACCTACTGGTACCATCTGGATAAGGGATTCACCCAATACCAGGCCCTGGCAGACAAACAGCTCAGCGAAGTCATAGGCTTTATTGAAGGCGCTCTCATTCGCTATGAGAGTATTCCCCATGTGCTGTCCACCAACCCCATGTTGGCCCGGGTAATCAAGAGTAGCGCAGACAAGAGCGAAATCAGCAAAATCAACAAGTACTTTGAAGAAATACAGCATGTCACCGAAGCCTCTGATATCTATCTGCTCAATAGCCAAGGGGATGCTATTGCCGCCAGTAACTGGCAGCAAGCCTATTCGTTCATCGGTCAGAATTATGCCTTTCGCCCCTACTACACAGAAGCCATAGCCGGCAGGCTGGGCAGCTATTACGCCGTCGGCACCTCGTCCAACACCAGGGGGTTTTATTTCTCCTACCCGATTTACGATCAGGGTAAAGTACTCGGTGTCATAGTGGTCAAGGTCGATATTGCCGATATTGAAGAGCAGATGACGGGGCTGGCCAAGGCGGGCCAGTATGAACTGGCCATCAGCGGTGAGGATGAAGTCATCTTTCTGGCCAGTATTGCCAATTGGCGCCTGAGGTCACTGCAACCCCTGGCAGCGGAAAGGTTGCAACAGATAACCCTTAGCCGCCGTTATGCCAACCGTAAGCTGCAGGAACTCAGGATAGATCCGCCCTACCGGCAGGAAACACCCGCACACAGGGCACTATATCGGATAGAAAACGATCAAGGCCGGGCCCAATATCTGGATACCCGCAATGAAATGACCAAGGTAGGCTGGTATGTGCATGTGCTGACGCCTGTGGCACCTTTGTATCGTTCACTGCCCCCTGTTATGTTGCTGTCCGCAAGTATCTTTCTGTTGCTGGCATTGGGGCTGCTGTTCAGTATCGAGCGGCGCCGTAACCTAAGACGCATGCGCCAGGCCCAGAGCCAGCTGGAACATAGGGTCAAAGAACGTACCCGGGAGTTGGAAGATGCCAACACCCAACTGAAACAAACCCAGGATGAACTGATCCAGGCCGCCAAGCTGACTGTCATCGGCAGTCTGTCTGCCAGCATCAACCATGAAATCAATCAACCATTGGCGGCGCTGCGCAGTTATGCCCAAAACACTCAAACCTTTCTTGGTCGGGGCATGCATGACAAGGCACAGGAAAACCTGGTCACCATCATCAGCCTGACCGACCGCTTGGCGGAAATAGTTGCCCAGTTCAAGAGCTTCACCCGCAAGAGCCAGGGCCAGGACAAGCCCACCAGTATCAATGAAACCGTGCAGGAGGCGCTGACCATAGTGCATCCGGAAATCGACAAGCAGGGGGTCCGGCTCGAACTGCAGCTCCCGGGTAAGCCCTGGTGCTTCTACGGCGATAAAATACGCCTGCAACAGGTACTGGTGAACCTTATAAGCAACGCCATAGTCGCCATGCAACGAGTCGATGAGCGTTTGTTGACCATCAGCATCAGCGTAGAAGAGATGCTTTGTATCCGTATTCAGGATTCCGGCCCAGGCGTCAACGAAAGCCAGATGGAGAAAATTTTCGAACCCTATTTTACCACCAGCCAACGACAGGGATTGGGTCTGGGACTCTCCATCTCCCGCCGAATTGTCGAATCCATGCAGGGCTCCATCAGCGTCGCCAACGCCGCCGAAGGTGGCGCTGTATTTCAGATCCTGTTGCCTCTGTACCGCGGCGAGGAAACCCAATGAGCGAACAAGAATACACAGTCCTGATCCTGGACGACGAACCCCATATAGGCACAGTGCTGAGCCAATTATTTGAACTCGAAGGCATCAGTGCCAAGGCATCGACCCAACCGAAAGAGATCTTGCGCCACCTCAGCCGCGACTGGATGGGAGTGGTCATTACCGATGTCAACATGCCCGGCATGGATGGCATCAGTGTCATGCAGCAAATCAAACAGCTGGATGCCGATCTGCCGGTGATACTGATCACCGGCTTTGGCGATATCGCCATGGCGGTCAGCGCCGTTAAACAGGGCGCCTATGACTTTCTGGAAAAACCCTTCAACAACGAGCATATTCTGGATGTCGTCAAGCGGGCACTGGACAAGCGCAGCCTGACGCTGGAGAACCGTAAGCTCAAGCAGGAGCTGGAATCCCAGAGCCTGCCAGGCCCCAGGATCCTCGGCAACAGTCCGGGTATCCGTCAGATGCGCCATCTCATCCACCAGGTGCTGGATACCCCGGCCGATATCCTGATCGAGGGTGAAACCGGCACTGGCAAAGAGTTGGTTGCCCGTTACCTGCACGATCACAGCCCCAGACACGGCGCCAACTTTGTCGCCATCAACTGTGGTGCTATCCCGGAAAACATTATAGAGAGTGAGCTGTTCGGTGCCGAAGCCGGAGCCTTTACCGGCGCCGACAAGACCCGGATTGGCAAGTTTGAGTACGCCAACGGCGGCACCCTGTTCCTCGATGAAATTGAGAGCACACCTATGGCATTGCAGGTCAAGTTGCTGCGTGTGCTGGAAGACAGGAGAGTCGAGCGTCTGGGCTCCAATAAATCCATAGCACTGGATATCAGGGTGATTGCCGCAACCAAGGTCGACCTCAAAGAACTGTGCCGCCAGGGCAGCTTTCGCGAAGATCTCTTCTATCGTCTCAATCTGGTGACTGTGGCCATTCCGCCGCTGAGGGAGCGACGGGAAGATATTCCCTTGCTGTTTCTGCACTTTGCCCGTATTGCTTCGGCCCGCTACCACAAGGCGCTGATTGCCCTTGGCGGTGAACAGCAGGCCCGTCTCAGTACCCATGAATGGCCCGGCAATGTGCGCGAATTGAGAAATCTGGCGGAACGTTATGTTCTGCTTGGCGCCGAGGCTGCCTTTGCCGGCGCCATAGGCAGCAGTGACAGCCTGCAAAGCGGCATGTCACTGACTCAAAGGGTGGAGTTTTTCGAAAGACTGCTGATTGAAGAAGCCCTGGCGCACAACAAGGGCTCCATCAAGCTGACCATGGAACAGTTGGAGCTACCGCGCAAGACCCTCTACGACAAGATGCGCAAATATGGTCTTGAGCGTAAAGATTACCTCAACGATGCCCCTTGAGGCGTATCCATCTCCTGGCTGA
Source organism: Shewanella sp. VK101 (assembly GCF_056497865.1). NCBI lineage: Bacteria > Pseudomonadati > Pseudomonadota > Gammaproteobacteria > Alteromonadales > Shewanellaceae > Shewanella > Shewanella sp. VK101. Next base: position 1,630,372 of record NZ_CM151402.1, on the reverse strand, counting down.
GCGGCTGTTTTTGCCGCCAGCCAAGGCGCCAAACCGCCAGCGAAGTCAAAAACAGCAAAACCATGGATCCCATCACCACGCCCTGCCACTCGCCTCGCTGCCAGAACAGCATCAAAAAAGGGCCTCCCATTGCGGCGCCAAGGTAATAGCAGCACAGATATAATGAAGTGGCCTTGGCCCTGTGGCTGCTGGCGCGCATGGCCACAAAGGAGTTACAGCAACTGTGGGTAATAAAGAAACCGCAGGAGGTGAGCAAAAAGCCTACGCAGATCCACACCTGGGTATCCAGCAGAGTCAGCAGACTGCCGCACAACATCAGCAGCAAGGAAATTCTGAACAGAGGCAACTGCCCATGGCGGGCGATCCACCTGGCGGTGTAATAAGACGCCAGTGTGCCGCTTGAGTAGCAGAGGAAAATCAGCGTCGCCTCAAACCGGCTCCAATCATAAGGCGGTGCCATCAAGTGCAACTGAATAAAGCTGTACTGGTTGACCATCATCATAAATGCCAGCCCACCGATAAGGTAAGCCAGTCGCATCTGACTATCCTTGAGGTGATGCACAAAGCCCCGTAAGTCTTCACTGCCACCGCGCCAGAAACGCCACTGTTTCGGCAGCCGTTCTCGCTTGGCGGCGCTGACGGCATTGGGCAGTAAATAGCTGACCAGTGCCACCCCAAACAGACTCACCGCCAGCAGCAGCCACATGGCATCCTGCCATAATAGATGTTGCGACATCAGCCCGCCAAACAGCCGACCGATAATGCCACCGAAACTGTTGGCGGTAATGTAAACCGCCGCGGCCTTGAGCATGGTCTCAGGTCTGAGCTGCTCCTTGAAATAAGCCATGGCGATGGCCGGTACAGCCGCCAGCAATATCCCCTGAAGCAACCTCACCGCCACCAGTGCATTGAAATCTTTAACAAATACCAACAAGATATTGGACAGCGCCAGGGCCCAGAGGCTGATAACTATCGGCTTGTGACGGCCAATCCTGTCCGAGACTATGGCATAACCAAGCAAGGAAAACGCCAGCGTAAAGCTGGTGACAGAAAGCACCAGAGTCGACTTGGCTGCCGTTACCTGAAAATGCTCGGCAATCAAGGGCAGCATCCCCTGCATCAAATACAGATTGATATAAACCACCACTGATGCCACGCACAGTGCCCAAATCAAACGGGTATCACGCGCATGCCGGCCAACGGCTTCGACCTTAGTCACTCCGACCTCTTAAATTAGCAAAGGATTCACCATAACAAGGTTAGCACCGGGCAATGCATAACAATAATAGATAAATAATATCGATTTCATCAATTTTTGTTATGCTTGAAAAACTTCCTCAAGATTATCCGCAAGAGTAAGGCGAGACGTGGACATCCGACAACTAAAACACCTGGATAACCTGGTTAAGTACGGCAGTTTTACCCGAGCAGCAGAGAAGCTGAATTTGGCCCAACCCGCCCTCAGTCAGAGTATCAAGCGACTGGAGCAATCTCTCGGCGTCACTCTGGTCGACCGTAGTGGCAGCCGCCAGGAAAGCGGCATTCGCCTCACTGCCGAAGGGCTGGCGCTGCATCAACATGCGGTATTGATCCTCAAACAGCTGAGTCAGGCAGAGGCCCATATCCGGGCCATGGCCGAGCTGGCCAAGGGCGAAGTGCGAATTGCCGTGCCCGGTATGTTGGGCTCTTTCTACCTGCCGTCACGGGTGATGGCTTTTCGCCATCAGTATCCGGATTTGAAGCTGTCTCTGTTTGAGGGAGGCACCCGCGATGCCCTGAGGATGCTGGAGCAGGAAGAGGTGGATATAGCGATTATCACGGCCCAGGATCTCAAGCCTGAGTTCGAGTCCTGTCTGTTAATTAGAGAGCAGATGGTGGTAGCTTCAAGCCCTGAACACCCCTTGGCCACAAATGAGGCCGTAACGCTGGAGCAGTTTTTCGCCCATGAGTTAGTGATGTTCAAACCCGGTTATTTTCATCGTGAATGGATGCTGAGCCGAGCCAGAGAGCTGCAACTCGAGCCTAGGATCGCCTTTGAAACCAACCTGATAAACCTGATAAAACAGATTGTAAGTCAAGGATTTGCCGTCACCAGTGTGTTGGAAATGGTGATCAATGAAAGAGATGACATCATAGCCCTGCCCTTCGCACCTCCTGTACATCTCGACCTGCATATTGCCTGGAAGAAACAGCGCCCGGTAAGCCAGGCCGACCGGGCCTTTGTGGAGTTTTTGCTGGCCAATAAGTAAGAGCTTCACCTCTGTTCAAATCCCTTGTTTGAGAAAATGAATGAAATTTGTAGGGTATAGTAGCCATTACAAAATTCAAAAGGCAGAAGCCAAAGCTTCTGCCCTTCTTCTACTCAAACCACTATAAGTATTCATAGCGGTTTATCAAACAAGGAAAACTCTTATCGAACTTGATTACCAAGGTTGATAAAAATCCTGCGCTAAGTCCAATTCAGCTCTGAGAACCTGAGGATGTTGCTTCAACGACTCCAGTAACTTCAACAGGTCCACACCTTCAGGGACAGCCAACAAGGTAAGATTATTATCGCTTTGCCAATCCAAACGTAGATTATAACTTTGCGAAAAATCAGCAGCTGATACGCCATCAGCCAATTTTACAATCAGCTTTCCCGTAGGTATGGCGATAACCTTGCCATCACTATTAACTAGAGGCTGATCTTTTATCAGCGTATCTGCGATAACAATCTTATCGCCGGATTTTACCAACAAGGTGTCCTTATTTGGCTTAGCAGGAAGCATCTTTTGCAACGCAGACCCCTCCTTAGGTAAAGGAGCTGCATGCAATATAAGAGGCATGGTTGTAATGAGTAATGCCGCAACCGTCATTGTGATACTTTTCATGTCCATTCTCCTTATGATGCTTTGACAGCCTGATGACCGTGAATACGCAAAGACCAAGATTTGAGTATGCCATTGGCCTCATTATCCATTAGCTCTTCTTCAACGTTAGTTCTTCCAACCCGGTAAATGTACCCCAGCTCGCCGCTATTAACGTCGATAACTCTCAGAGTCCAATCTCCTTTGGCGCTCTCACCATAGAAAGCATTGGACAACATGGGAGTATTTTCATATCCGGGAGCATTATCAAGTACACCGTTAATAAAGCCATTGTACGGTGTCATCAAGACGCTGCGGGTACCTGACGGTGAAATCAATTCTACAGCTAGATCTGCTAAACGTTTATGATCTGCCGAAAGTGTAATTTGAACTCCTTCAACCACCCAGTCCGAGCCAAAATTCTGGACATCACTGACGCCTTTCAAAGATCCATCGGGAATAGCCTCATTCAGATCTTTATGAGTTTGCCAATCACTCACCTGATACTCGCCAAGTTCCACCTTGTAGTCCTTAGCCATGGCAACAGCCTTACTGAGATCGATACGGCCGAAACCATAAAAATCATGAAACTTGAACCCTGCAGCATTAGTAAACCAAGCAGGCACAGCTTCATACACTGGGGAATTAGCAGCATCGTTCAGTGGAACTCTGATAGCGGCAATATCAGCATCTACTTGAGTAGATGTTGATGCCAGAATATGCCTAATATCACGCCATGAAAGTGATGGGTTGGCACTCATAATCATGGCGACTGCACCACTGGCATTTGGCGCCGCTGCCGAAGTTCCGTTCATGGTAGAGCGATAGTCACACTCTAAGTTGAGTGGGTGTAGGCCGCCGTCAAAAGGCGTTCCTGGGCGTTCTTCGGCCACCGAACTCCCCTTGTCACAGCCGGCTCTGTCCGTGGTCACTATCGCAGGGTCTTCATCACCAGATTCACCACCAGGAGCATTAACAAAAACATTTGCCCCCACCGATGAGTAACTGCTGAGTTTACCATCTGCACTTCCTGCACTGATCACCATATTATAAAGATTGGTGTTATTTGGAGACATATTGGCGTTGTGGTAAGGCAACCCTTTATTTGCAGGCTTGTTTTCCGCTTCAGCGCTAAAAAAATCTCCAGGTAATAGGAATTGAGGTATCCCCAAAGAATTGAGCCCTAAGTAGTTATAGCGAAAACCATTACCCGCCGATTTAACAAAAACACTACCTCTACTATCAAAGCTTTTAGTGGTAACTTGTTGATAAACCTCATACTCATTCTCTTTCATTGAGTCGGCTTTCAGCGGTTGACGTCCATAACTCTGGTTAAACACCCTGGCATTGTCACTGTAAGCACTGGCACCGTGGGACTTGGCGAAATTCTCAAAGGTTTGCACGCTCTTGACCTTACCGCTGGGATCCCTATCCAGGAAGTTAAAACCGATAAGGTTGGCATCGGGGGCAACTCCGCGGCCGCCAAGACCATTCCAACCGGCAGCGGCTATGATCCCACCAACAGAAGTACCGTGCGAAGCACTGTCGGCAAATGGCGTAGGATCGATAGTGCCGGTGATCAGGTTATAGGAGCCGCCTTCAATAACATTGGCCTTGAGATCCGGGTGACTAATCTCCAGACCATCATCTACCACAGCAACAATAACGCCTTTACCGGTAACACCTGAGGCAATAGCATCACTGACATTCATGTCTTCACCGGCCACACCGCGATTCTTGGCAAAGGCATTTTGGCCTGTGTTTTTCAAGTGCCACTGATGCTGATACAAAGGGTCGCCACCGTCGATACGCAATGTCAGCGTTGAGACAGACTCGCTCTTGCCGTCACTGACTTTGAAGCGCACGACTTCTGTGCCTTCCAGCGTATCGGTCTGGTAGCTGAAACTGCCCTTGGCTGCATCATTGATGGTCAAAGTCCCTAGCTTGACTTCGCCGGGATCCACTAACGAAAAGGTTATCCCTCCTTCGGCATCTCTTCCTTCCAGTTGACCATCCAGGCGTACCGACTGACGAACGTCATAGGTCACATCCTGACTCTCAGGGGCTGTATTAACCGGCTCAGGTGCCTTCTTGTTGTCACTGCCACACCCCGCCAATAAGACTGCGGCTATGCTCAGCGCAATAATCGACTTATGCATACTTCTTTTCCTTTTGATAATAAAACGCCATACCGCCGAAAACAGGTTTCGGAAGCAAATGTTTAATAGGTATGGCGTATTTTTATTGTTATAGCTTGGCAAAAACCAAGCATTAACATGTGTATCACATGTAACAACTAATTCAATAAGAGAAAAACAACAAGCAGGAAAAATCCTACATACGATACGAAATACGTTATTTTAGACATTTTATAAAAGACTAAATAAAGAAATGGTAAACCTATAAATCTAAAAACAATTTCCTATATAATCCACACCAAAAATGTAATAAAAACAGCATATTGTTTAAATAATTAGTTACAAATTGCCGAGCGGATTTTATTTTCCAAAAGCCTGTTATTAACAGAAAGGTATCATTTTATAAGAGAGGTTTTTCAAGCGCGGGGTATTTTTAAGGTTATTTTATAGTCACCGCATAGATGACTATAAAATAATAAAACTACTGGGCATCTGGTTGATTTTCAGGTGCTGCATCAATAAAGGCCGACAGAGTCAGGCACTCATCATTAATACGACATATATTGGGATAAGGAGACAAATCGATATTAAAACGTTTGGCATTATAAACCTGGGGAACCAGACAGATATCCACCAGGCTGACCTGGTCGCCGAAACAATACCGGCCCGAGTACTGCTGCAGCTGTTGCTCCAATGCACCAAAGCCCTGTTCGACCCAGTGGCGATACCAATCATTCTTGGCCGCTTCATCCAACTTGAGCGTCCCGGTCAGATACTGCAACACCCGCAAGTTGTTCAAAGGATGGATCTCACAGGCAATCCCCATCGCCATGGCCCTGACCAGCGCCCGCTGCTCAATATCACCCGGCAACAGCGCCTCACCGCCAAAGGCTTCATCCAAATATTCAATGATCGCCAGCGATTGGGACAACACCAACTCGGCGCGCTCGTCGGTGTCATCCGTCACCACCAAAGCCGGAACCAACTCCTGCGGGTTTAGCGCCTTGAAAGCAGCCTGATGCTGCTCGCCGCCATTGCGCACCAGATGAACCGAGAGCTGCTCGGCGCAAAGCCCCTTGAGGTTGAGCGCAATCCGCACCCGATAAGCGGCGCTGGAGCGCCAGTAACCATATAATTTCAACATAAGTTGTTCTCCCAAAGCTCGCTAGCCTTAGATTGCGACTCCGCTCTGGTGATGTTTTATCCAAAGCCTTAACGCTGACACATTCGAAGGCAATACCAAGCCGGTATAAAAACCAACGGGGCTTCAGAGAGCCCCGTTTTGTTATCGAGTTATTTTACTCGGCTATATACTCAACTACCTGCTGATCTATCGTGCCGAAGATGCTGTGCCCGGCATCATCCAGCATTTCGATTCTGACCCTGTCTCCAAAGCCCATAAATGGCGTCACCGCCTTGCCCTCGGCAATCACTTCCAGCATGCGCTTTTCGGCCAAACAGCTGGAACCTGCGCTTCTGTCATAGTTGGAAATGGTGCCCGAACCTATGATGGCACCGGCGCCCAGGGGGCGGGTCTTGGTGACATGGGCGATCAGCTCGGCAAAGTTGAAGGTCATATCCACCCCGGCATTGGGCTTGCCGAACAGCTCGTTGTTCAGATGGGTGATCAGCGGCAGATGAACCCGGGTATCCTGCCATTTATCCCCCAGCTCATCCGGTGTGATTGCCACCGGCGAAAAACTGCTGGAAGGTTTAGACTGGAAGAAGCCAAAGCCCTTGGCCAACTCGGCCGGGATCAGGTTACGCAGCGACACATCGTTAACCAGCATCAACAGCTTGATGTGAGAGGCGGCGTTTTCAGCACTCACGCCCATGGGTACATCATCTGTAACCACGGCAATTTCCGATTCGAAGTCTATGCCCCAATCTTCGCTTGCCAGCGGGATATCGGCTCTGGGAGCGATAAAACTGTCTGAACCGCCCTGATAGACCAGGGGATCTGTCCAGAAAGACTCCGGCATTTCGGCGCCGCGGGCCTTACGTACCAGCTCAACATGATTGACATAAGCGCTGCCGTCGGCCCACTGGTAAGCGCGGGGAAAAGGTGACAAACAACGGCTCTCGTCAAAGTCCTGGGTGTTATCCAACATGCCGGCATTCAGGGCATCGGAAAGCTCTCTGAGCTGAGGTTCCAGCAGTGACCAACTGTCAAGCAATTGCTGCATGGTCTGGGCTATGGCGGGGACAGCCACTGTCTTCTTCAAATCCCGGCTGACCAACATGAGTTGACCATCGCGGCGTCCATTGTCATATGTCGCTAATTTCATACCTGCTCCTTCCTGTCTCTGCCCGGATTAATGGTTTTCATCAGGCTATGTGCCCGGCTCAATCCGTTTCTGTTATCCCGCCAGTAATACCTCATGCCGCGGGCAATGAAAACTCTGTGACTCACTTCACATTTAGCCCGCACGGGAACGAGTTTGTAAACTTTCACTGACGCTTGCCATCAGCAAGCGCCGGCAAAGGCTTTGCGCTCAAAGATAGCCTAAATTTCAGCCGTTCCGGCGGCAAATCCGCTTTACAGGGCTTCAGCGCTTCTTGCTGATCTCATACTCCCTGAGTTTATTGGCAATGGCGGTGTGGGATACCCCCAACTTTTTCGCCAACTGGCGGGTACTGGGGTACGCCGGATAGAGACGCCGCAGCAAACCGGCTTCAAACTGTTTCATGGCCTGATCCAAGGTGCCTTCAAACTCCTTGTCGAAATAGCCAAAACCTTCGGCATAGGAAGGCAGCTTCAACTGTTCTATGGTCAATTCGGCCGAACCGTCCCACATGGATACCGCTCTGAACACGGCGTTTTTCAGTTGCCGCACGTTACCGGGCCAGGCATAGGTCAACAGGTGATCGCGGCAGGACGCCGAGATCCGCCGCACCGGGCTGGAAAGCTGCTGGCTGTAGTGTTCAAGGAACATTTCCGTCAGCGGGATAATATCGACCCTGCGTTCACGCAGCGCCGGCATGTGGAAACTCAGTACATGAATGCGGTAGTAGAGATCTTCACGGAACTCACCGGTCTGACAAAGCTCCGCCAAATTCTTCTGGGTCGAGCAGATGATACGGACATCGGCGCGCACCTCTACATCGCCGCCGATACGGCGGAAACTGCCATCCTGCAGCAAGCGCAACAATTTGACCTGAGCGGCCTTGGACATCTCGGCAATTTCATCGAGGAAGACGGTGCCGCCCTTGGCTTCTTCGAAGAAACCCCGCTTAACCACTTCACCCTTACTGACATAACCAAACAGCTCCTCTTCTGCGGCACTGTCGGGCATGGCGGCGCAGTTGATGGCTATAAAGGGTTTCTCCCGCCGCATGCTGGCATCGTGACAAGCCCTGGCCATCAGCTCTTTGCCTGTGCCGGTTTCTCCGGTGATCAGCAAAGGCGCATCCAGTTGTGCCATACGCTTGGCCTGCTTGAGTACCTCTTTCATCTTGTCGCTGACGGCCAGCACGGAATCAAAGCCACTGCTCTGGCTCTGCAGCGCGTTGAACTGTTTGCCCACCCGCGCAGGTGACTTGAGTGCCACCACGGCGCCGGCGAGAATACTCTTGTCGTTTTCATCCGGCAGATAAATGGGCAGCATCTCGGCCAGATACTCGTTGTTGCCAATAGCAACCCGGGTAGCCTGCGCCAACACCTTGGGCTCACTGAGCCAGCGACCAAAATTGAAGCCTTGCACCCAGTGATTGAGGGATTCATCTATTACTTCATGTTCGGCCATTTCCAGAATAAGCAAGGCCGACTCGTTGACGATACGAATACGTCCCTTACCGTCGAGGGAAAACACGGCATCCGGCAGGGTTTTCAATAGGGTTTTGAGGGCGTAATGCTCCTGCTCCGAGGGCATAAAGGAAACGGTTCTGACGTCGTGCACCCCTTCCACCTTACGGATTTGGGGCATCAACTCACTCAAGGTCTCAAAGCCGACCTCGGCAAACTGCAAATATAAGAATCCCTTGTTGCTGGCGTCGATAGCGATAAGGTTAATCCCGTATCGCTCCAGCACCATTAAAATATCCTTGGCTAAACCAACGCGATCCTGACAACTGACTTCCAAGCGCATAACTGTCATTCCCTTTTATAATTCAGATTCTTTGGGATTATCGCCTGCATGAAGAGGTCGGCAGGCGATGTAAAAATGCGCCCTATACGTTAGAAGGTTCTGACACAAGTGGCAAGCTCGCTTTACAGCGGATTTGTAACAAAGGGAAAGGATTCAGTGTGAAGAGACAATCAACACACTGAATATATTAGGAAAAGATTAATCTAGTAACTGGTCTGTCTTGGCAGCCATGATAAAGTCGTTACGGTGCAACCCCTTAATGGAATGCGACCACCAGGTCACAGTCACCTTGCCCCATTCGGTCAGGATCCCCGGGTGGTGAAACTCTTCTTCAGCCAAGTCCGCCAGCTTATTGCTAAAGGCCATTGCCTGCCGGAAATTTTTAAACTTGTAAACCCGCTCCAGCTGCATGATGCCATCGCGCACCTGTACGCCCCAATCCGGGATCATCCTAATAAGCTCGGCAAGCTCGGCATCTGTCACCTTGGGAGCATCGGCGCGGCATGCTTCGCACTTCATATTGGCCAGTTCAGTCATAACATCTCCTTGAAAGTGGCCAGCATGCTTGCACGCAGGCCATTACCGCCAGTATCAGCTGGCTTTGGGTTGAAATTTGGGGGTAAAGAGTCCCAGTCGTTTGGCTTGGGTAATCGCCTTCATAATGTCCATGCGGGCGATTTCATCCATAAAATCGATATGTTCTATCTCGTAATAGATGGGCTGCATAATGTCTATCCGATAGGGAGTGCGCAACACATCCAGCAGTTCAAAGGGTCTGCGCTCCGGTGTGTCGCTGAAGGCGTACAGCGTCTCGCCCGGCGAGCTCAAAATGCCGCCACCGTAAATTCTCAGGCCGTCGGTCTGGGTACGCAGCAAACCAAACTCCACGGTAAACCAGTAGAGACGCGCCAAAAAGACCCTGTCTTCCTTGCTGGCATCAAGCCCCAGCTGACCATAAATATGGGAGAAATGAGCAAAGGCCGGGTTGGTCAACAAGGGACAATGACCAAAAATCTCATGGAAGATGTCCGGCTCCTGCAGGTAATCAAACTCCTCCCTGCTGCGGATAAAAGTTGCCACCGGAAACTCCTTGTTGGCCAGGAGTTCAAAGAAGCGCCCGAATGAGATAAGCGCCGGCACCGCCGCCGTCTTCCAGCCCGTGGTGTCCTGCAACACGGCATCCAGCTCACCCAGTTGCGGGATCCTGTCTTTGGGCAAGTCCAACGCCTTGAGTCCCTGCATGTATTCGTCACAGGCACGTCCCGGCAAGTTGTGTTCCTGACGGGCATACAGCTCCTGCCAGATGGCGTGCTCGTCCTGCGGGTAATCTATTCGGCCATCACTGCCCGGGTGACGGGCCACATATTGAGTTGCTTTACTCATAGTCCATACTCACTGCCTGAATCGTTTCTGATTTCATGTTCACTCAAGGCCGCACTTTTGTTAACCAGGTCACACTTTATTTCCGGCGACAAGCGAAGAAAATTTGTAAAGATTGAGTTACAAATTGGTATTTAATTCTGTGAACTCAGAAGCTTATTTTTGTGCTCCAAACAGGCTTTTTTGCATATTTCCAGGGAAATTAGCCCTTTTTGCAAATGGCTTTTCGGTGCCACTGCATTACAATAGGGGCTGATTTATCCCGAGCACCCAAGGTATCTGAATGCCGATAAAATCGACCACCATCCGCAAGGCGGTAATCCCCGTTGCGGGTCTTGGCACCCGAATGCTGCCGGCCACCAAGGCCATTCCCAAAGAGATGCTGCCGGTAGTAGATAAACCCTTGATCCAATATGTTGTCAGCGAAGCCATTGCCGCCGGCATCAAGGAAATCGTGCTGGTTACCCACGCCAGTAAAAACTCCATTGAAAACCATTTCGATACCAGTTTTGAACTGGAAGCCCAGCTTGAGCGCCGGGTAAAGCGGCAACTGCTCAATGAAGTGCAGTCCATCTGCCCGCAAAATGTCACTGTTATCAGCGTCCGCCAGGCTCAGGCCAAAGGGCTGGGACACGCCATTCTCTGTGCCCGTCCGGTAGTAGGTGATGAGCCCTTCGCCGTGCTGCTGCCGGATGTGTTGATAGACGATGCCGCCAGCGATCTTTCCCGCGATAATCTGGCCGAAATGGTCAGCCTGTTCGACCGCACAGGAACCGGACAGATCATGGTGGAAGGTGTGCCTCACGAGAAGGTAGACCAATACGGAATAGCCGATGTCAACGGCCACGATCTCAAGCCGGGCGAATCCCAGCCGCTTATCAAACTGGTTGAAAAACCGGATGTCGACGAAGCCCCCTCTAACTTGGCTGTAGTGGGCCGCTATGTGCTACCTGCCGCCATTTGGCCCTTGCTTGGCAAGACGCCGGCCGGTGCCGGTGATGAAATCCAGCTCACGGATGCCATTGCCATGTTGATGCAAAGCCAGCAGGTCAACGCTTACTACATGCGTGGCAAGAGCCATGACTGTGGCAACAAGTTGGGTTATATGCAGGCAACGGTGGAACATGCATTGCGCCACCCCGAGCTTGGACGTGAATTTGCCGCCTATCTGGGCGATTTGGTTAAAGGAAGTAAAGCATGACAATTTTGGTCACCGGCGGAGCCGGTTATATTGGCACCCACACTCTGGTTGAACTTCTGGCCGCGGGCAAAGAGGTTGTGGTGATAGACAACCTGAGCAATTCAAGTGTCGAAGCCTTGGCCAGAGTCGAAGAGATCAGCGGCAAGAGCGTGCTCTTTTATCAAGGCGATATTCTCAACAAGGCATTCCTGCAGAAAGTCTTCAGTGACCACAGCTTCGAAGCCGTTATTCACTTCGCCGGCCTTAAGGCGGTGGGTGAATCCGTCGCCCAGCCGCTCAGATACTATGAAAATAATGTCACCGGCACCCTTATTCTGTGCCAGGTGATGAAAGAATATGGCGTTCGCAACCTGGTATTCAGCTCATCGGCCACAGTTTACGGCGATCCCGCCAGTCTGCCGATCACTGAGGCCTTCCCCACCGGCGCCACCAACCCTTATGGTCAGTCCAAACTGATGGTGGAACATATTCTGGCGGATCTGGCCGCGGCCGATGCCAGCTGGAACATCGCCCGCTTGCGTTATTTCAACCCGGTCGGCGCCCACAAGAGCGGCCGCATCGGTGAAGATCCCAACGATATCCCCAACAATCTGATGCCCTTTATCGCCCAGGTTGCCGTCGGCAAGCGCGATAAACTCAGCGTATTCGGCAATGACTACCCCACGGTAGACGGCACAGGTGTGCGCGACTATATCCATGTAGTTGACCTGGCCATAGGTCACCTCAAGGCACTGGACAAACTCGCCACCAATCCTGGCCTGGTCACCTATAATCTGGGAACAGGCCAGGGCTACAGTGTACTTGAGATGGTCAAAGCCTTTGAGAAAGCCTGCAACAAGGCGATCCCCTTCGAGTTTGCCCCGCGTCGTCCCGGCGATATCGCCGCCTGTTATGCCGACCCTACCCATGCCACCAAAGAGCTGGGCTGGCAGGCTGAGCACAGCCTGCAGGATATGGCCAACTCCAGTTGGAACTGGCAATCCAACAATCCTAACGGTTACAAGGGTTAGTCATGGATCTATCCCGCAGACATCTGTTCAGTCGCCGCAAGAGTAATGTGGTCAGGCCGCCCTGGAGTAAACCGGAAGCGGAATTTACCGACGCCTGTACTCGCTGTGGCGCCTGTGTGGATGCCTGCGAGACCCAAGTGCTTATCAAGGGGGATGGCGGCTTTCCGGAGCTTAACTTCCAGCGCGCCGAATGCAGCTTTTGCCAAGCCTGTGTCACCCGCTGTGCAGAGCCGGCGTTCAGGCCTCTTAGCGAAGCACCTTGGCGGCTTATAGCCCAATTTGCCGACAACTGCCTCGCCCGCCAGGGTATTGTCTGCCAAAGCTGCAAGGATGCCTGCGACGAGCGGGCGATCCGCTTTCCGCCCCTTTTAGGGGCTACCGCTCAACCTGTACTGGATGCCGAGCGCTGCAGCGGCTGCGGCGCCTGCGTTGCCCCCTGCCCCGCCTCTGCCATCAAGCTGGTAGAGCCAGACCCCGCTTGACTTCCCATCCGGGAGCCAAAAATCTGACTCCCACAGCGCCAAATTTTAGTGGTTTTGTTCTTTTTCAATAACGGGTAACATCAGGCCTTCCCTGAGAAAAAACTCTTAAAAAGCATTATGTTTGGTAAAAGCAAAAAAACGACGGGGCTCACATATATTGCCCAGGGCAGCAAAATCACCGGTGAGAGTCACTTCGATGGCGAGACTCTGGTTGGCGGTGCCATTTATGGAAAAATCAACGCCGAAAGCAAGCTGACCATAGAAGCCAACGGCTTGGTTGATGGCGAACTCACCTGCCAGGAGCTCAAGGTCTCCGGACTGTTTCGCGGTAAGCTCTGCTGTGAAAAACTGACCATCTGCGGCACAGGGACTGTCGAAGGTGAAGTGGCCAGTAAGTCGATGGAGATCTTCGAAGGTGGCCAATTTATCGGCATGAGAGTCAAAGAAGAGGTCAATCTGCTGAAACAGCTGGGTAATGACAGCGAAACGGCTACCGAGTTGAGGCTGCAAACCCAGGAATGAGTTTAAAGTATGGGATCCTGCAACAGGATCTCCATCACACTTTGTTCACAAAATATACAAAAGCAGCACAGAATGGTGCTCAGTCACAGTAATGCGCTGCTCGGAGAGCTAACATCTACCCCCTAAGTGGTATGAAGCCGCGGGATGGATGTAAGTGACGAGTCGATTACTCAAGCAGTTGTGCGAATTGGATATCTTTACTCTCATGGTGTTCAAGAACATCTATGAGACGGGGCATGCCAACTGTACGGCAAGAGATTTGGCGGTTTCCGCCCCCAAGGTCAGTCGCTGTTTGGCCGCGCTCAGGCTGGCCTTTGATGACGAGCTTTTCTATCGCCGCCAGCAAAAACTCAAGCCCACCCCACTGGCCGAAAGCCTGTATCAGCCCGTCTGTGATTTCATTCACTCAGTGCATCGGCTGGAGCAACAGGTTCATCAGAGCCGTCAGCCCTCGAACGACATCTGTATCCATATTGCCGTGGCGCATGGACTGCTTTCCGCACTGGCGATGAAATTGGGGCTGAAAAACATTCAACAGCAGTTGGGTCAGGTCAGGCTCTACCCCTGGCAGGACGACTCGGCAGAGAAGATTCACCGTGGGCAACTGGATTTGGGGATCTGTCTCGAACACCCTGAGCAGTTGGATCTCATTCTGAGTTCACTTGGGCAGACCATGGGCGTATGTGTGGTCAGCCGAGAAGATCATCCCCTGTGGCAGAGATCCCCGGCCATCACCCTCGAAGATATCAGCCAATACACCTTCGTTTACTTGACCATCAAGGGCTTCAACGAACGCATGGATCCCATGGAGCTCTTCTGTCAGCAAGAAGGCATACCCCTATCCCAGGTACATGCCGTACACGACAGGGAAGAATGGCACGCTCACCTGCTTACCATGGGCAGTGTAGCCTTCAGCACTCCCAACGAAATGGCGCTTATCAAGGGCATGCCGGGTTTGCGGGTGCAACATCTGCCCGAAACCGAGGTGGCCAAACTCCACCGGGCATTTTCGCTGCCAAGCTACTCCTTGGTGGAAAAAGCCCCCAGCTACCGCCGCTACTCCGAGCAACAAAGAAAGCAGTTACTGGCTCTGGTCACTCAAGAACTCTACCCCAAAGCCGAGTATTGAAAACTGAGTCAGGTCCTGTGCCTGACCCCTTTACTCGCACCAGCACCGACACCCTTCGCCCACCTATCAAAAGCTGCTGACCGCTTTGTCCCTGGTATGGGTTTTCTGCCCTGTAGATTCGGCAATTTCAAAAACTGAAATTATCCATTTCACCATCAGTTATTTCTTTATCAATTTTTTAACCCTTAATTCACAAATAAAACAATAAGTCAAAACTACTACTTTAGATGTATGTATATTCAAGTTACTGCACAAGCAGTACCCATAATTTGAATAAAGGGACGCTATGATGAAAAACCATAATAAGTCATTACTGGCGCTGGCTCTGACCAGTCTATTGTGCCTTACCGCATGCGGGGACGGTGAGGACGGAAAAGACGGAGCCCCCGGTGAACCTGGCATACCAGGCGAACCCGGACAGCCAGGTGCCCCCGCAGGTTCAGGTACTTCCACCATTATCAGTGCCGGCGATGTCAGTTTCGAGATAGTGCCGGCCGACAACACACTGGCAGGCGGCGAAGCCTTCGCCCTCAAGTTCAAGGCCTCGGCCACCAACAGCTCAGGGGAGCGAGTCCCTCTGACTGGCCTGGATCAAGTCGCCCTCTACTCCATTACCGCCATGAGCAATGACTCGGGCAGCGGTGCGCCGCTGCAATGGGTCAATAATGCCACGGCTCAGGAACTGGGCAGCTCCATGTATTGCACCCTGGATGGCACCTATAGCTCCAGAGGTCAGACTGGCGATGCCTGTCTCCTGGTTGAAGATCCGGCCGAGCCAGGTACCTATACCGGCACTTGGGAACATGACGGGGTCGCCCCCATTATGAATGCCAACGACAACCTCAGCGCACCTCATCGCTTGTTCCTGCGCGCCTATAACCTCAAGGATGCCAGCGGCACAGCGGTTGCAGACAAGGTGCTCTCTACGCCGCTGGATTATATTCCGGCATCCGGCGAGCTGGTTGAAGCCACAGGTAAAGACACGGTAACAGATGCCGCCTGTATCGCCTGCCACGGCGAAGTCGAAGGCCGCATCGCCAAGATAAACGCGCACCACAACTACCAAAGCACTGAGAAGTGCGTTGCCTGCCACAACCCGGCTCTGGTACCGGACGAAGCCCAAAAAGCCGAAGGTTGGGTATTTGATTTCGGCCCCATGGTTCACAGGCTGCATGCCGGCCATCACATCGCGGGTTTCCTCTCCGGTGAAGCCAAAGAGTACTTCGGTGAAATCGGCTTCCCGGCGGAACTCAACAACTGCGCCAGTTGCCACAACAACGGTGACTCCTGGAACGCCAATATCTACCGCGAAGCCTGTGTCGGCTGCCATATCAATGTCAACTTTGAAACCGGCATAGGCCACTCAGACTTCAATCTGGCCCAGACCGACGACAGTCAATGTCAGTCCTGTCATGGCAGCGGAGCACTCAGTCCAACCCAGGCTCACAAGGTGGGTAAACGAGCTGAATATGCCGAGCTGTTGACCGTTGAGTTCACCTCGGCCACAGCTGCGGCTTCTACCACGGCGGGCAATAAACTGGTTACCATCACAGCCAATGTCAGCTTCAATGGTCAACCACTGACTGACGCAGCTCAACTGGCGGTGCTCAACAAAGACGCCACTCTGATGGGTAATGTGGATGCCAAGGGTGAAGTCACCCGCTGGGGCAGCAGGCCCGGTCTTGCCAGCGGCAGCGCCGCCAATGGCGTGCTGACCCTGACTGCTGATGTACCGGAAACTCAGGCGATGGGCACCATTTACGTCGGTACCGAGGCCAACTTCTGTGTCGATAACTCAGGTAAAATAGCCGCCTGTGCCGAAGGCATGCCCTTCGATGCCGGTAATCCGATTGGCGCCACTTCAAGCGTTAAATTCTATAACCTTGACGGTGGTGATGCAGTAACAGCCCGCTTTGCCATTGCTGAGCGGATGAGCGCCAGTGAAGCCAAGTGTAATGCCTGTCACGGCACCCTGGACTATATCAAGGGCAACCGTCACGGCACCTACACCTTCGATCAGTGTATGGACTGCCATAACAACAGCTATTACGGATCCTATCACGGCACCTCCGAGTACAACACAGGTAATCTGGATGCCGATGGCAATCCTATATTTGCTGAAGTACCCGAGCTCTTGTATGCCAACCGGGATCTGATGACAGTTGCCCACCGCTTCCACAGTGGTAACTGGGGTGAAGCTGCCATCTTCCGTGACGCTTCAGGCGAGCTGCACGGCTACCCAGGTGTGGAAACCGAATGTGCCGCCTGCCACAAAGACGAGACACCGCTGTTCGCCGCCGATGGTGGCCTGACATCCGCCAAGCGTGCAATCAAGATTTCGGCTACCGAGTATATCTCTCCGGTTGCAGAATCCTGCCGTACCTGTCACGCTCACTCTGACGCGGCCGCTCTGGCCCACTTCAAGAGCAATGGTGCCTTCGTTGCCGGTGATGCTGCCACAGACGCCAACCTGCCGGTTGAGTCCTGTGCCACCTGTCACGCCGAAGGCAAGACCTATGGCGTAGATAAGGTACACGCAGGGGGTGCTCACTAGTACCGTACCTTGAGGGCTGTCCCTGCAAGGCCCTCCCTCAACTCTGCAACAACAAGGGGACCCAACCGGGTCCCCTTGCCTTTTCTCAACTTACTCAAGCCAGAAATTACAACTCAGTAGCCGACACCCTCTGCTGCCACAGTTGCCGCAGTTTACGGACAAAGCTCTCCGGCGGTTGATCCAATGCATCCACGGGAATATAGAGGTGATAACCCAAGTATTTGTCCAGCGTCAGGCAGCGACGGCCAAACATGGCCAAAACGCCTCTGTAGCGCTCATCATTGACCGTCAGGGGTTCAAACTCGGCGCTGAGTGCCGCTTCCAGTGTTTGCAGCTCTTCATCCTGGGCGGCAGCTGTCATCAGCAAGGGCCGCTGCTCCGACAAGAGCCCGGTCGCCAACCTGGGTGAAATGGCATCCAGCAGTGGATTGATACGTTTGAGCTTGAGCCCGACATAGGGCAGCGTCAGTTGCTCCATACCTTGGGTGACTCTGGGCTGATCCAGCCGCTGAATATTATCCCAGGCCACAAACAAGCTGCCGCGGCGATGAAAGAATCTCAGCCCTTCGGCGCTGAATTCAAGACTGACATGGGGCTCGAGCTGCTTGGCAATTCCCAGCACCAAAGACACGGCCCCGAGGGCGAAACAAACCAGTCCGGGCGCAAACATCCAGGGCCAACCGATAAACAGCACCAAACCCAGGACAACGCCCAGCCCTCCGGCCAGGGTCAGTGTAATGCCATTGCGCTTGCTGCCCGGCCTTATTGTGATAGTTTCCATAACGCTTTTGCTCTATTGTCAGCGGCTTGTCAGCCGTTTATTCATTTCATGACCAGGGTTCAGGACCATTAGCGGCCGGTGACAGTCAACCAGGCCAATCCCAGATACTCGTGCAGCGCCTTTTGTGATTTATCCAGATTGGATGTAGTCAGACGCCACCAGTGATCGCGCCGAAGCAGAAAGTCGGTCGGTGCCGCCTGAGGCTCAAGCCCGGTCGAGCGGAATATTCGCATCGCCCTTGGCATATGGCTGGCGGAAGTGACCAGGATCAGTTGTCTGCCACCCAAGGCATCTATTCCTTTATCGTCTGTGCCGGCACCGAAGGCCTGCCGCAACGCCAGGGCTTCCTCTATGGTATCGCGGGCCGACTCCAGCATTAGAATTCGCGATGGCTCGGCCCCCAACTCGATGGCAGCCTCGGCCATGCGCCGGGCATGACTCTGCTGCTCAAGGCCGCCACTCCAACCACTGACCGCCAACAGACAATCTTTGCTGTTGGCCGCCTTGAGTTGCGCCACCCCTTCACTGAGACGCTCAAGCGCCGTTGCCGACAACATATGTCGCGCGAGTCCGCCAACCTGATCATCATGGCCAGAACCCAGCACCATCACCACACAGGAGCGCGCCGGCGCAGCGGTATAAAGTGGATACTGACGCTCAAGCCCCGCAAGCAGGGTATTGCTGCCGATAGAGCTGGAAAGCAGCAGCATCCAAGTGATGGCAAAAACCACCAGGGCGCGCGCTACTCCCGGCCTGCGACGGATATAAAAACAGGCCAGCAGCAGAGTGACCAAGGTTAGAGGGATGGGCATAAAGAATTGAGAGAGGATTTTTTTCAGCCAGAACACGCTTGATATCCGAAGGTTGGCAAAAGTAGCCATAGCTTACAGAAGCGTTACTCGGCTGACCAGTGATTGGCGAAGGGCTATAGGCTCACTCGCCCCAATACATGTTCGAGTGCTTTTCCCTTTTGTCTAAAGTGCCTAGAGTGCCTAAGTCGAATATCAGTAATACGGCCAGAGCGCCTTGCCAAACTCAGTCCCGGCCCCACAGCCAAGCGGCGCCGCGTACCCCGGAGGAGCAGCCGTAGTGATTGGCCAACACTGGGGTTCGGCACTCGCCGCCGACCACATAGTGCTTGAGCCTGTCCGGCAATGCCGGATAGATAGCCTGCACATTGGACATGCCGCCGCCAAGTACTATGGCGTCAGGATCCAGCAGATTGATCACATGGGCCAGAGAACGGGCCAGACGGTCAAGATAGCGCTCAAAGGCCGCGCTAGCCTCGGCATCCCCCTGCTCCAGCAATGCCATCACCTCGGCGCCCGAGCTGAGCTGCGCCCCAGCGGCCTGGTTATAGTCGCGGACAAACCCTGTTCCCGAAATAAAGGTTTCGATGCAGTCATGCTTGCCGCAAAAACACTCAGTGCTGTTGAACTCCTCGGCGCGTATCCAGGGCAAGGGATTATGGCCCCACTCACCACCTATGCCATTGCCCCCCTGATGCACCCTGCCATTGATGGCAATGCCGGCACCGCAGCCTGTGCCTATGATCACCCCGAACACCACCTCTTTGCCTGCGGCGGCGCCATCCAGCGCCTCGGAGACCGCAAAACAGTTGGCGTCATTGGCAACCCGCACTTTGCGCCCCAGGTGCTGCTCGAGCTCTCTATCGAGCGGATGACCATTTAACCAAGTGGAGTTGGCGTTTTTCACCAAACCGGAAAAGGGCGAGATCACCCCGGGAATACCAATGCCGATGGTTCCTGTCATTTCCAGCTGCGTTTCGGCTTCATCGACCAAGGCACAGATGGCCTCAATGGTCGCCTGATAGTTTCTGGGGGTGGCAATTCGCTTGCGAAACAGCTCACTCCCTTCGCCACTCAGAGCCACCAATTCAATCTTTGTGCCGCCCAAATCAACGCCGATACGCATCATGCTTGCAACTCCGGTGTTTATATCTGCTTCAATCGCAAGGCCAATCGGCACTGTATGCGATAAACCAAGGATTGAGGATAGTTTCTTTTTGGTTATATTTTAAGTTGTTGCCGGCTGGATATTCCAAAACTCGGCCACCGGCACTCTCAAGCACGGCCTGAGCCGCCGCCGTGTCCCATTCACTGGTAGGGCCCAATCTGGGGTAGATATCCGCTTTGCCCTCAGCGAGCAGGCAGAATTTGAGTGATGAGCCGACACTCTTCATTTCGTGCTCGCCAAACTGCTGCAGATACTCGCCAAGCCCCGGGCTCGAGTGCGAGCGACTGCCGACAATCACAGGGATCTGGCGCTTAACCCCGGCCCTGGCATTCAATTCCACACGCTGGTACCCAGTCGCATTTGGTGTCTCACGCCAGGCACCGAGTCCCAGCGCGCCCAAATAGCACACGGCTGTGGCGGGCACATAGACAACACCGGCGACCGCCTGGCCTCGGTGAATAAGCGCAATGTTGACGGTAAATTCGCCGTTGCCCTTAATAAACTCCTTGGTGCCATCGAGAGGGTCGATAAGCCAATAGGTTTCCCAGCCCCGCCGCTGCGCCCAGGGGATATCCGCCGCTTCTTCCGACATCTGTGGCCAGGTTGGAAACTCACGCGCCAGCGCCTGTTGCAACACGGCGTGACTGGCAAGATCGGCAGCCGTGACCGGACTGTCATCGGCCTTGCGCTCAATCGCCAGTTCGCCGCCCTGATAATACTGCATTATCGCCTCACCGGCGGCGCGGGCCATCTCGGCCAAAAGTGTCAGCTGCTTGGCATCAAGCAAGGTCTTGGGGGGATTATTCGACAAGGTTTCATCCTTTGGATCAACAAGATAGTTTATTATGCCAGCCACCCGGCTTTGGCGGGTATAACCTTTAGCTACTGGTTATAATCTACAGCCGGTTTTGCCTTACTTTTCATCCTGTTTAAGCCCATTCAATCCAAGGAAGGTGCACCAAGCCCCGAAAACATCAGCGCCAGCTGCGCCTGCCAGGTAAGCCAGATGGGTGACGGATAATCTTTTGGCAAATAGCAGCGAAATGCCGAAGGCATGGCCGCCATGGCATCTTTGAGAGCGCTTGAGTCGAGCGTCGAATACGCCGGGCGCGGCGCCTGTGCTCGATTCAATAAGGCGCCGTATTCTGCTGTGCTGACAGGCGTTATCCGGCACCTTGGCGTGATTGGCGCCGGGTTTGCTGGTGAATGTAATGCAGCTTGAGAATGTAATGCAGCTTGAGAATGCAATGCAGCTTGAGATTGCAACGCGGTTTGCAATGGCACCGCCGCCTGAGAGCTTGGCGCAGAATTGCACTGCTGCTTGGCGATTTGCTCGGCTATCTCTTTGGTGAAAAGATACCAGCTGCACTGCCCCGTTGCCGCGTAATGAAAGCAGCCGCTCAGCACCGCGGACTTCTCTGGCTTAAGATGAAACCAGATGAGCAACTGCCAGATAAGCCGCGCCAACGCCTCGGCCCAGGTTGGCGTGCCGACCTGATCCGCCACCACCTTGAGCTCGGGGCGCTCGGTCAGCAATCGCCGCATGGTCAACACAAAGTTGCTGCCAAAACGGCTGTAAAGCCAAGAGGTTCGCAGCACCAGGGCGCCGGGATTGGCCGTAAGCAAGCGCTGCTCGCCGGCGAGCTTGCTCTGACCGTACAGGCTCAAAGGCTCGCAAACATCGCTCTCGGTCAAGGCTCTGGGCGCATTCCCGAGTATATTGGCCGCTGCATTTCCAGAAACGTTTCCGAAAACACTTCCCAAATCATTCCCGAAGACATTCCCGAAGACATAGTCACTCGAAATATGGATAAGCCAAGCACCCTGTTGCCGGCACCAGATGGCCAAACGCTCCGGCGCCTCGGCATTAAGCGCCATGGCGACAGCCATATCCTGCTCGGCCGCATCCACGGCATTGTAGGCGGCGCAGTTGATTATCACATCGGCATTGATTTCACTGAGCCGCTCGGGCAAATCTGCTGAGGTTAAATCCAGCTGCTGATGCCCGAGCGCCACTATTTCAATTGCGCTGCCAGGTGCTATAGCACTGCGGGGTTTTACAGCACTGCCGGACACCAGGCTTGCCTCAGGTATCTCCATTCGCAGCCTGGAAGGCGAAAACTCGGGCAACCAAGGCAAATTCGCCAGCAGTGCCTGTCCGAGCTGGCCATGAGCGCCGGTGATCAATATTCGGGTAGTCTTGGCTTTCACGATTCGGGATTCATGGCTAATCAGTTGATGGATTTTGTGGCTCGTATCCTCAAGACAGGCGAACCAGGTTAGCCCACGGCCGCCTCACTCTTAAAGTAGTCGATTAACTCACCAAGCGTCTTGTGGCCTCGCTGCTGCAGGAAATTAAGCAGCGCCAATGGCTCGCGATTGAGCAGCCTGTCTCTTGGATAACCGGCGGCATCCACTATCTCAAGCGCCAGCGGGAACTCCCCCAGACTGAAGGCAACATGGGAATCTGATCCCATCACCAACTGGGCATCGAATCGTTTCGCCAGTTTGGCAATATTGAGGCAGCTGTCTTCACTGCCCTTGCGGGAGCAGGCAAAAGAGGAGTTATTGATCTCCAGCGCCACATTATGCTCGGCGGCAGCGCGGACAATCAGCTCCTGATCCAATGGATACTTGGGATTGCCTGGGTGGGTAATGATATCGACCTTGCCGCTGCGAATGCAGTTCAGCAGCGCCTGAGTGTGGCTGTCACTGTCGGCGGGAGGGAATACCGGCTCATGAAACCCGGCCTGCACCAAGTCCAGCTCCTCCAGGAACTCACCAAAGAAGTCGATTTCCCCCTCCAGATTGGTAATATTGGCTTCAATTCCGCGCAATATCCCTACGCCATCGACTATCCGCGGCAACACTCTGAGATTCACGAAATGCCAGAAATGCGGCGCATCGGCCATCGCCGGGCCATGATCTGTGGTGGCAAACAAACGGATCCCTTTCTGCTTGGCGACTGCCAGGTAATCATGGATCGTGCTGTAGGCGTGAGTAGAGGCAACTGTGTGGGTATGGGTATCGACTGCGAACATGGCTCCCCCAGGAGACTGTTTCTTGAAAACCGGGCCACTAGCTTAGCGCAACTGGCCCACTTTGGCGAATGAACCCAATAGCGAGCCGCATCTCAGTAATGATTTACAAACTGGGCTCAATACGGCGACTCTTGAGCCTGGCGATATGCCTTTCCCTTGCCTCTACTGTGGATGCCTCACTGGCTTGCTGCAAGCAGAGTTCGAATTGCATCAACTCATCTTGGGTAAACAGTGTTTGCCGAAATCCCTGCAGATAATCATCCAATTGCGCCAACTGGATAACATTTTGCGGAACGGCGGTCTTGAAACTGGCTCTGGGGCCGAAAACAACCAAAGACCTTATTCCCCGGTTCGTCCCCAGAATATGGGCAACGGCCAGGCAGTGTTTGTAGTTTTGGTGCAGCGGATTCTGGAACCGGCACTTGCTGCGATAAAGATGTTGCACCCAGTGCTTTGAATAGGGGTCGGCAAAAATCCAGCCGCTGTAATTCTTACTCTCGATAACCAAGATCCCGTTGACGGTTAATAGCAACAGATCTATTTCTGTCTCATCCCCGTCGGCGGTCTGCAATAGTATATTTCGATATAACTTGAAATAACCGCCAACCAAGGTTTCCCGAATACACTGCGCTATCGCCTCTTCCCCGTTTTCACCCAGAGAATTTTCCCGCTTTCGCCGCCAAAAGGGAAATCCCAATATCCCAGCGGCCAGCAACAAGGCTACCAAAAACCACTTGAGTTCCAAGCTGAGTAATATCTGAAGCTTTCCCGCAACAGGCACTTCAACCCTCTGGGGATGAGCGCTGGAATAATTAACCCTAGGCGCGGCATTGGTTATCGAACCACTGATATTAAGCGGAGCCTTATCCGAAATGATGGGTGATTGACAATGACGTTGCAGGTTACGGGACAATTCAAGGTATCTGGCCGAGTCAGGGTTTCGCTCCCCCATCTCGTGGCGAATAAGCAGGCAGGTTGCCTGGGTGTATTGCTCATAAGCTTCAGCAGATCCAGAAAGCACACCGGCTGGAGAACTGCTCTCTGTTATTAACAGACTGCCGCTGCCGCCATCTTGGGCCTCGATGGTAGAGGCTGCAACTTCCTGTGCAATAGCCACTTTCGGTGCAATAGTGGCAAAGCTCAGACAGATCCCGAGTACGACTGTTATCCAATACGCTTTCACCCATAAATCCTTTTCATGGCCAATGCCGACTCAGGCAACGCTGTTGATGTTCTACCGATTCAGAGTTTGCCAGAAAGGCGCAGTGATACAAGTAATCCCCTGTTATTTATCGCTTGTTATCTTTTACCAAGCGCTCTCTTGCGGGCACGTTGCTTTTGGGCGGCTTTACGCTGGTTTCTCGGTGCGTCAAAACTACGGTTGAGATCCGGCTCAAACCCGGGCAGCCATTCTCTGGGGAGGCGTCTGTCGAGCATGGCTTCCAGCTCTTCGAGGAGGCGCTCGTCGTCACGACTGAATAGGGTGATGGCGAGCCCTTCCATGCCGGCGCGGCCGGTGCGGCCAATGCGGTGCACATAATCTTCGCGCTTGAACGGCAGCTCCAGATTGATAACGCAAGGCAAGGCCGCTACATCCAGGCCTCTGGCGGCAACATCTGTGGCCACCAGCAAACGGCATTCACCCGCCTTGAACGCCTGATAGGTCTGCTCCCGCTGGGCCTGACTCAGATCTGAGTGCAGCGCACTGGCGGCCAAGCCCTCGGCACTGAGCTCACAGACCAGTTTGTCGGCCCCCTCCTTGGTGCGGCTGAACAGCAACACCTGACGCCAGTCGTGCCGGCGACAAAGGGCGGCAACGGCGGCGGCCTTACGCTCGCTATCGAGCTCAATCAATCGCTCCTTGATACTGCTACCCTGCTCTGATGCTTGCAGCTCCAACACTTTGGGAGACTGCAGCAAAATCTTGGCCAGACGCCAGATGTTGTCGTTGAAGGTGGCGGAAAACAGCAGAGTCTGGCGCTGTTTGGCCATCTTTTTCATCAGCGCCGAGATCTCATCTTCAAACCCCATATCCAACATGCGGTCGGCCTCATCAAACACCAGGATCTCAACCTTATCCAGCCTGAGACTGCGCTTTTTAAGGTGATCCAGCAGGCGCCCGGGCGTGGCGACCAAGATATCGGCGCCATCCTTGAAGTTCTTTAGCTGCCCATCGAGTGGCACACCGCCATAGGCAATGGCAATCTTCAGCTCGCAGCCCTTGGCATAGCTTTTAATGTTATCGAAAACCTGCTGCGCCAACTCCCGGGTAGGCACCAGCACCAGAGCCTTGGGCGCTGCGGGTTTTACTGCTCTCTCAGTCGTGGCGGGCATTAAACGCGCCAGCAACGGCAAGGCAAAGGCGGCGGTTTTCCCTGTGCCCGTCTGTGCCTGCACCAGGAGATCGCTGCCGGCGAGCACCAAAGGAATGGCCTCTGCCTGCACTTGGGTTGCCTTGCTAAAACCCAGTCCGGCCAGATTGGTCAGTAGCGGTTCGGGCAGAGAAAAAGCGGCAAATTCCATGGCGAGTCCTTCAAAGATAAAGCTTAGGGCAAACCGCCATTATACCCTGCTACCCGGTGCCGGATAGGTGTTATCCCTGCGTTCGGGCAGCAAACGTTACTTACGGGTGAAAAATTAACCGCCCGAGAGACTTATTCGGCTTGACGTTTGCTTTAGGCTGCAGCGCATCTTATTGTCATAAAAAGCAGTTTTACTTTTCTCTGCCCTATTTGAACAAGGAAGCGCCCATGGCCGTCACCAGCTTAGATGCCAGTCAGGTATATCGTCCCGCCAATCTCGACAATCTGGGAGATGAGGTCAAGTCTACCCGCGAACTGGAGCCGCTGGATGACATCATAGGTCAGGAGCGGGCTCAGAGTGCGGTGGAATTTGCCATGTCCATCAAGGAGAAGGGGTACAACATCTATGCCATAGGCCAAAATGGTCTGGGCAAACGCACCATGATGTTGCGTTATCTCAAGCGCCATGAATTTACCGACAAGACACTTAACGACTGGTGTTATGTGGCCAACTTCGACCAGACCCGTACCCCCAAGGTGCTCAAATTGCCCGCCGGCAAGGGCGTCACTTTCAAGAAAGAGATGGAAAAACTGGTTCTCCGGCTGGTCAAGGCGCTGCCGTTGGCGTTTGACAACGAGATGTATTACCGCCGCGCCGACAAGCTCAAGAGTCAGTTGGCGCAAAAACAGGAAGCGGCGCTGCTGGCTCTGAGCGAAGAAGCCAAGGGGATGAAAATAAGCCTCTCCATCAACACTCAGGGCGAGTATCAGTTGATGGCGCTGAACGGCGAAGAGCCGCATACCGAGGAAACCTATCACGCCCTGCCAGAAGCCGAGCAGCAGGCGTTTGAACAGAATATCAAACACTTGGAATCGCGCCTGCGGGGCATTATTCGCCAATTGACCGAATGGGAAGAGGAGTTCAGCACCAAGCAGCAGGAGCACGATGAACAGGTGGCCCGCGAAGTACTGAGCCATTTCTTCAAGCCGCTCAAGGATGAATACCGCAGCCTGCCGGAGATCCGCTCTTTTCTGACGGCGATGCAGAAAGATATGCTCGGCAATCTGGATATCTTCCTCGAGGAGAGTGAAGACCAACTGGCACTGGCCTATGCCTCGCTGGAAAAGAAAATGCCCAGGCGTTATCAGGTCAACCTGCTGGTGGGTCAGGAGGAGCAGAAATTCCCTGTGGTGGTAGAGGAAAACCCCACCTATCACGGCCTATTCGGTTATGTGGAAAACGCCACTTATCGCGGCACAGTCTTTACCGACTTTTCACTGATCCGCCCCGGCAGCCTGCACAAGGCCAATGGCGGGGTGCTGCTGATGGATGCGGTCAAGGTGCTGGAACGGCCCTACGTATGGGACGGACTCAAACGGGCCCTGCGTTCCCGCAGTCTGGATCTCAGCTCGCTGGAGCGTGAAGTTTCCCTGTCCGGCACAGTTTCACTGGCGCCGGAGCCTATCCCTCTGGATGTCAAAATCGTGCTCTTCGGTGACAACCAGACCTACCAGTTACTGCAGCATTATGATCCCGACTTCAGCGAGCTGTTTCGGGTAACCGCCGACTTTGAAGATGTGATGCCAAGAAGCCCGAAGGCCGAATGTTTCTATGCCAGATTTATCTCCTCGATAGTGCATGACAACCAGATGTTGCACTGCGATCGCAGCGCCATTGCGCGGATAATCGAATTCAGCTCGCGCCAGGCCGATGACCAAACCCAGCTGTCACTGCACTCGGCCAATATCGCCAATCTGCTGCGGGAGACCCACTACTGCGCCAAGGCGGCCAACGCCCGCAGTATTCGTCTCGCCCATGTAGAGCAGGCTCTGGCGCAGCAGGAGCAAAGGGTATCGCGTCTCAGGGATCAACTGATGCAGAGCTTTCACAAGGGCACCACCCTCATTGATGTGCACGGCAAAGTCTGCGGCCAGGTCAACGCCCTGTCGGTTATCGCCACCACAGATCATCAGTTTGGCCTGCCCAACCGTATCAGCGCGACCACAGCCTTTGGCAAGGGCGAAGTGTTGGACATTGAACACAAGGTGCGCCTCGGCGGCCGTATTCACTCCAAGGGAGTGTGGATCCTCTCGGCCTATATCAAAACCCTGTTGGGACGCGAGGCCGATATTCCGCTGACCACCTCCCTGACCTTCGAGCAATCTTATTCCGGGGTCGATGGCGACAGTGCCTCCATGGCCGAATGCTGCGCCATTATCTCTGCAATCGCCCAGGTTCCCCTGCGCCAGGATATCGCCATCACAGGTTCAATGAACCAGTTCGGTGAAGCCCAGCCCATAGGCGGGGTCAATGAAAAGATTGAAGGCTTTTTCGATGTCTGTGCCATCAAGGGGCGCAGACATACCCAAGGGGTAATCATTCCCGCGACCAACGCCCACAACCTAATGCTGAAAAAGCCTGTGGTGGACGCCATCAGCAAGGGCAAATTCCATATCTGGACAGTCGAGCATGTGACCGAGGCGATGGCATTGCTGAGTGATATGGAAACCGGCAAGGCCGACAAGCGCGGTCATTACCCGAATGGCAGTTTACTGGGACTGGCCTCGGCCAGGCTGTCAGCTTTAAAAGCCAAAGATAAAGCGTAATCCAACGCTAAAGTAAGCAGCGCCGCTCAAGGGCGGCGTTTGATTATCCCAAAGGGGTTGAACACCCCAACCGCTGCCGACCTGTGCTGACGGAAGAACGCTCCGGGATACGTTTTACCTCTTCCAGAATAGACTGATAAATCAGCGCAGTAGATTCATGCTGCATTCGCTCGAAGGTGCTGACCAGATGATATGAAGGCGATTTGTGCTCCGGCATGCGGATCTCAAACGGGATCACCAAACGCTGTTTCTCCAGCTCCTTCTCCACCAGCAAGCGGTTGACATAGGCAATTCCCGCGCCCAAGACCGCGGCTTCTATGGCCTGAACTGAATTTTGAAATACCAGCCTCGACTGTTGTGCCCGCCGTTCAATGCCAAAGTACTGTAATACTATATCCCACTGTACCAATCTATTATTGGTATATATCAAGGTCATATTATCGACGGCATTTTGTGTTAAAGAATCATAATTAACCGCACAGTATTCAGGGTGACAAACGGCAACCATTTCCTCATCAAAGAGATGAACGGAATAATAATTATCCCAGGAGTCATAACCATATCTAATAGCCAGATCCAGACCAGTACTTCCAAAATCAAGATATTCTAGGGTATCGATAAACTCGATACTGATCCCCTTATGATAAATATGACTCTGGCTCATTCTTGGCAATAGCCAGTTTTTCAGCAGTGACGGCGGCACAGCCACTTTCAATGAGGGGCTATGTCCCTGCACCCCAAGATCTATGGTGGCTTCTTCCATATTTTGTAGAATAATCGCGACTCTGGCGAAATATTTTCGGCCGCTGTGAGTGAGCTCCAATTGCCTGTGACTACGGTCAAACAATTCTTTACCGACAAAGTTTTCCAATGCGGCGATTTGATGACTGATTGCGCCCGGCGTCACATTCAGTTCAACCGCTGCCAATTTAAAACTCTTGAGTCTTGCGGCCGCTTCAAAACAAATCACCGCCTTCATTGGTGGAATTATTCTCATATTTTCTCTTAACACTTTAGTTTTTTTAACGTCACAGACGAAAACGATTGGTTTGATAACTCACCCATGCATTAACAATATTATCAAGGCATAACAAAACCATGTGTGAGGATATTCATGAAAAGAATAATGTTATTGGCCGGTACTGCATTTCTGTATACCGGCATGGTATCTGCTGCGGGTTTGGCCGAGCACCATATCAAACAGGCCGGGGCCGATTGTCAGTCCTGCCACAGTCAGCCCATAGAGGTAAAAGACAATGAGGCTCGGGAAAACCAGGCTTGTATCAGTTGCCACGGCTCGCTGCAGGAGTTGGCTCAGCAGGCAAAACAACCGCTTTCGCCCCACCACAGTCATCTTATTGACCTGTCCTGCACCAGTTGCCACTCGGGCCACAAGGAGCCTGTGATGGTGTGTCAGACCTGCCATGACAGCTTCAAGAGCAGTTTTCATATTCCCTTCTCCGCGAGTGATAAGGTAGCGGATACCTATGTCTTCCCCGAAGTATCTCAGCAAGCCATAGACAAGGCGCTGGCCGCAGGTCCGGTGGAACGGCATGAGCTTCTGGTCATTGGCGCCGGCGCCGCCGGACACGCCGCCGCCGTATCGGCCCGCCAGCACGGTATCAAAGATGTGGTATTACTTGAGAAACAACCCTACATAGGTGGCAATGGCATGCTGGCCGCCGGTGGCATGGCTTCGGCAGAGACCCTGACCCAGGCGTTTCGTGGTTATCAGGACAGCAAGGCGCTCTGGTATCAGGACACAATGAAGGGTGGCCACCAGCTCAATAACCCGGATCTGGTGCATACCCTGGTCAACAACGGCAGTACCGGTATCGATTGGTTGATGGCCTTGGGCGCAGATATGACTTCTGCGGCCAGTGCCGGTGGCCACAGTGCCGAACGTCTGCACCGGCCCAGCGGCGGTGCCAAGTCCGGCCCGGAAATCATCAAGACCTTGAAAAATGCGGCCGAAAAACTCGGAGTTGAAACTCGCACCAACAGCAAGGTGATACGCTTAGTGCAAGATAAACAAGGCAAAATCACCGGAGTACTGGTGCAAGGGAAACACAGTGGGGTGAACCTGTTGGCAGCCAAGGCCGTGGTGATCGCCTCCGGCGGCTTTGCCCGCAACAATGCCTTGGTCGCCAAATACAGACCAGATCTCAAGGGCGTGGACTCTACCAATAACCCGGGCAATGTCGGCGATGCACTCACCTTTGCCACCGCCATTGGCGTGGATACTGTGGATGTCGACCAAATCCAGGCCTTCCCCACAGCAGCGGCCGGTAAAATGGTTATTTCAGGCACAGCACGCGGCGCCGGGGCCATATTGCTGAACCGCGATGGTGCCAGATTCTGTGACGAGATGGGCCCCAGGGACAAAGTCTCCGAGTGCATCTGGGCTCAACCCGGAAAAGACGCCTGGCTGGTATTTGATGAAACCGTGTTTGAACGTCTGGGGCAACTGCGGGGCATGCTGGAGCTGGGTATCATATACAAAGCCGCCGATGCCAAAGAACTGGCTGCCAAGACCCAAATGAATGCCGAAACGGCGGCAGCCGCCGTCAAACGCTATAACGGTTTTCAGGCCAGTGGCAAGGACAGCGATTTTGACCGCAAGAATATGGCCGACGATCTGCATTTCCCGCTCTATGCCGTGCAGGTTAAGCCTGCGGTTCACCACACTATGGGCGGCCTTAAAATCGCCACTGACACCCGGGCATTGAATAAAGACGGCAAGCCTATTGCCGGCCTTTATGCCGCCGGTGAAGTCACTGGTGGCGTCCACGGTGCCAATCGCCTGGCGGGTAATGCGATAGCCGATACCATAGTATTTGGTCGCATAGCCGGTGAAAATGTCGCCGAATTTATCAAACAAACAGCAACCGATAACCAGTAATCTGTATCGCCCATAGGGAAGATGCGAATAAGTCCTCGTGGCGCTCTGGCTTGCACAGCAATTGGCGTTCAAGGCATCTGACTGAAGGCATGCCGGGGCCTGTCGAAGTCGGATAACGCAGAAAGCTGGTTGCTGTGAAAGCCCCGAAGGGCGTGGCTTACAGGCCTGCCTGCTGTGTTGTGCTTCTTGCAAAGGACTAAGGCCATTTGCTGCGAACCACGCCTTGCATCCAGGCCTGTAAGCCGACGCAGAGTACGCATGGGACTTGTTCTCACCTTCCCTTATATTCGCAAGGGGCGTTGTTTAAGCCATATTTCCAGCAGCCCCAGTCAGAATATGGCGCAGGAAAGCCTTATTGGTTCACATTTATTAAACATCCTCAGTTAAAACTCCTCGGCTTGCACTATTCTTGTTAAACAAATGTACTAGATTGTCCCGGTCGCAATGGCCGCTGGGTAGATTTATGTCTATATATTTATGGGATACGTCAACATTATCAGAGGATAAACAATGAAGTTCAGCCATAAGATTGTCGCCGCCTCCTCTGCATTGCTTTTGGTAACAGTTGCACTGCTTTCCACCAAGCAATACTTTGCGGTACAGGAACAGATGCAGGCTCAGGTAGGAGCCAGCGTGACCGAAATCATGGATGGACTCAAAAACACGGTTTCTTCTGAGCTGGACTCGCGCAAGAAACTGGCCGCTTATTCAACCAGTATGTTGGAAACCGATCTTTCGCCCGCACACATCCGCGATGTGATCACCCGTCCAGTAATAAAAAACAGCTTCCTTCTGGTCGGCTTCGGTTATGAAAGCGATGGCTCGAACATCAACAACAATCCCGCCTGGGATCCCGGAGCCGGTTGGGACCCCAGGGTGCGCCCCTGGTACAAGGACGCCAAACAAGCCGACGCTTTGATTATCACAGCGCCCTATGCCGACTCGGCGTCAGGGGAAATCCTGGTTTCCATCGCCACTCCGGTCAAAGACAGCGGCCGTTTTATCGGCGCCATTTTTTATGATGTCAGCCTGGTCGGCTTGGCCGAGTTGGTCAATCAAGTCAAACTCTTCAATGCCGGCTATGTGTTTATCGTCTCGGGCGATGGCACCACCATAGCCCACCCCAAGTCAGAGCTGAACGGCAAACCCATGAGCAACTTCCTGCCCAAGGTGTCGTTAAGTGAAGATCCACAGCAGGTAATACTGGACGGTAAACCTTATACCCTGGATTTTGCCAAGGTCAGTGGTGAGAACTGGTACGTCGGCGCCCTGCTGGATGAAGATATCGCCTATGCCGCCGTCAGCGAACTGCGCAACAGCTCCGTCCTGTACGCCATTATCGCCGTCATAGTCAGCATCACACTGCTGCTGATGCTGATCAAGACCCTGATGCGGCCTCTGGAAACCCTTAACAAGGCGATTCAAGATGTCGCCTCGGGCGAAGGGGATCTGACCCAGAGACTGGATACGGACACTGACGCCGAATTCTCGGCACTGGCATCTGGCTTCAACAGCTTTACCGCCAGTCTGCAACAGCTCATCACCCAGTCAAAGGCCATAGGGCAGCAGATATTGCAGAGTTCTGAAATGACCTCGGCCGAGCTGCAGCAATCCACTGATGCCATGAAATCCCAGTTGCATGAGCTGGAACAGTTGGCCACCGCCATGCACGAAATGGCCACCACCTCGTCGGATGTTGCCCGTAATGCCCAGGGCGCCGCCACCGCAGCCAAAGACGCGGATAGCGCCACCAGTGTCGGCACACAGGTGGTCAGCGCCACCACAGATGCAATCAATGCCCTGTCAGAGCGGATTGATATGGCAGTGCAAGAGGTCAAAGAGCTGGAAACCGCCACCAGCAATATCGCGACGATTCTGAGTGTTATCAATGATATTGCCGATCAAACCAATCTGCTTGCACTCAACGCCGCCATTGAGGCGGCAAGAGCCGGCGATTCTGGCCGAGGTTTTGCCGTGGTGGCTGATGAAGTGCGCACTCTGGCACAGCGCACCCAGGAATCCACCACAGAAATTCGCGCCATGATAGAGCAGTTGCAAGCAGGCTCCCGCGCCGTGGCCGACGTGATGAATCAGAGTAAGGACACCACCCAGGAAGCCGTTACCAAGGCAGAAGGTGCCAATGAGGCGCTGAACCGTATCCGCGATGCCATTCAGCAAATCACCGATATGAATCTGCAAATCGCCTCGGCCGCCGAAGAGCAGAGCCTGGTGGCAGAAGAGATCAATAACAACACGGTCAGAATCAAGGATCTGTCGGTGCAGGTATCGGATTCGGCGACACAGGCCAACTCAGCCATGCATACCCAAACCGAACAGGTACGGCAGCAGGACGCCATACTCAACAAGTTTATTGTCTGAAACCGCCAGTGCGCCCAGGTACCAAGCCCGGGCGCACCGTATCCACAGCTACCGGAGAGTCGATATGAAAGGCAAACTCCTGATATTAAGCGCCTGTCTGCTGCCGCTGCTGGCGAATGCCGAAGACAGCAGCCAAGAGCAACGCATCAAGGCATTGGAACAAAGAGTCATGGAACTGGAGCAGCTACTGCAAGCCCAGCTGCAACAATCCGGCACTCACTCGCCAATGATGGCCCATGACACAAGCCAAACCTCAGCATCGTCGCAACAAGCCAGCAAGCCTGAGCCTGCCGCCAGTCAAACAATGCAGGATAAGTCTCCTTCGATGACCTCCTCCCTTGGCGCCAGTCAATTCACTCTCTACGGCTCGCTGCGCCCAACACTGGAATACAGGGATCGCGGCAAAGATCAGTGGGACATAGGCGATGCACTGTCGCGAATTGGAGTCAAGGCAGAAACCGAGTTTCTTCCCGGCTGGCGCGCTCTGGCGCAAGGGGAATGGAAAATCCGTATCGATGATAATGGCCGCTTCGGTGAGGCGAGACTGGCGTTTGCCGGAGTCGACTCGCCATACGGCAAGCTGACTCTGGGGCGGCAACGCCCGGTGCAATATACCCTGGTGGCGGAATACACTGACATTTTCAACAATGCCAACAGCCCCTTTGGCTACAATCAGGAAAGCCCCTTCTTTGTCGACAACGCTTTAATTTATCAAGTTAACATTGAGCTTTTCACCCTGATGGCTTCGGCAGTATTTGATGACAGTGAATACAATAGCGGCGCCGATATCATCAACCTGGGGGCGGGATTCGATTGGCAGCAGTTGCATCTGGGGCTGACCTGGCTGGCCCAGGATAAATATGCCGGCGATATCAAGCAGGGTGACGAGCAGGTGTGGGGCGCGGTAGCAGCCTATACCTGGCACAACGGCATCTATGCCGCCGCCAGTTACCAACGCAAGGAGTATGACTTTGTCAGTGCTAACAATCGAGATGGCGATACCTTTGATGGCGCGCTGGCACTGCCGCTTGGCAAGGACTACAAACTCAAGCTGGGTTACTTCTGGTTCAAAGATGGCATAGAAGATTTCAGCAGCCTGGACTATGACGGTTACAACCTGACACTGGAATGGCAGCCGCTGAATAATGTACGTTTGCACCTTGAATATCTGGCGCAAAACTATGACAACCGAGAGGATGAGTCGATAGTGGCTGCCGGTATCCGCTACGACTTCGATCTCAATTGGCGTCTTCCTTAGGGAAGGTGCCAATAAGTCCTCGTGGCCTTCTCTTTTGTAGAGAGTGGCTTGCACAACAATTGGTGTTCAAGGCTTCTGACTGAAGGCATGCCGGGGCCTGTCGAAGTCAATCTGTATCAATCGTGATGATTAGCCCTGTAAGTAACCGCTTTGAATGAGCCCTGGCAATAAAAATCCCCGCTGATGCAACCTGCGGGGATTTTTTTATCTGCCTTGTCAGCAGTTTTTGGCAGCTGACCCAAGTGAGAACCCGGACTCAGGTTTGGCTTTGGATCTAGCTTTGGCTTTTGTTTAGCTCAGCCTCAGCGCTTGCGCCGCAACAAGCCAAGAGACAATAGCGCCAGCAGACTCCAGCCGAGCGAACCACCCGAGTCTGACTCCTCCAGCGGCGGCTCTGGAGGGCTCACAGGGTCAACCCCGTCGGACTCCACCTTCAGCATAAAGCTGGTGCTGGCGGCATCGCCACTGTTGAGGCTATCACGCACAGTTACCGTGACCTGGGTTTCACCGTGAAAATCTGCCTCGGGGATCAGGTTGAAGCTGTCACCGTCAATCTCGGCGCTGATGTGTTCACCACTGACCTCCAACAGATTCGGCACCTTATCGGCATCGATATAGGTCACGGCAATACCGTCTATACGGCCATTTTCGGCAACACTCATGTCACTGAGTGGCGCCAGCTGGATATTGCCTTTAACCGCAATCTGATGGCTCAAAGTGCCCGGCTCGCCGCCTTCGAGATCGTAATTAAGCGTCATGGCAAGCGCCTTCCCGGTAGCCCCGGGTTGAATCGCCGCCTTGAAGCTCAGCTCGACCCGGCTCTGCTCAGGCCCGGTGTAATCAAAGCAGATCACCAGATCGTCCTTAAGCAAGGTATCCAGGTTATCGAAGCCCAGCATCTCATAAAGATAGCCATTCTTCGGCCCCGCGCCGCTGGACCAGGTACTGTCAAAGCCTTCGACAAACACAGCCCCGTCGGCCACATCGGCCCCCAGGTTCTGGTAGGCATAGATGATCTCGTACATGCCGGGATGATCGTCGATACCACTGCGCAGTATGGTCTGGAAGTCAAACTCCTGGCCTGTCTGGCGGTCGGTAACATTATCAAACTCGAGGAACAACAAGTCCCCCAAATCCGGACGCTCTTCCTTGTACTGAGTGGCTATGGTCAGGCCCCAAGGCTCTTCCCAATGGCGGCGGTACTTCATCTCGAAACTGCCACGCCAGAAGGGGGCCAGCGCCTCGTAGAGGAAACCCGGGCCGCGGTGCGCGCCCATATACCAGTAGGCAGTGTTAAACTGCAACGCGCCCACAGTATGCATCCGCATATAACCGGCATTGGCTTGGTTGTACACCTTGAACTCGGCGCCCTCTTTATAGAACAGCCAATCGATAGGCACATCGACACTGGCTTGAGAGTCGCCGGCCAACCAGTCGGCGTTGGGCTGCATGCCAAACTCGCCGAAGAGATCTATGTAGCCACCTGTGGAGTACTCATCAATCATAGGCGTGCGACACATGGCATCGTTGAGGTTGGTACTGACCTTGTATTGCCGCTCCACCAAGCGGGTGCTGGGCTGCTGGCCTGTCAGCGTCAGGCCGCTTTCATCGGCAACAATCGCTTCGGCAACCGCAGGATTATTGCTCTTGATGGTCGCCGGTGCCAAACGCATGCCTTCGGGTAACTTGAGCTGCAACTCATAGTTACGATCGCGGGATTCCAGGTTGGCCGCCAGTTTAACGGTAACATCCACCACATCTTCGCTCAGCGCCTTGTCCTGACTGACTGACCAGCTTACGGCATCCTCGCCGCGGCGGATATTGAGGGCACTGAAACCGAAAGAACCTTCAGCGCCGGGGCCGGCACCGAGATCCATACCGCCATAGAAGACATCCCCTTGCTTGGCATCGGGAATATTCCAGTTGAGGGTCAACTGATAGTCACCATTGCCATCATGCGACGCCGGACCATCCAGGCTCAACATACCGAAATCGTCATCGGCCATGATCACCGCATGGCCGGTCACAGCTTCCACTTCCCCCTTGCCATAGGCCATGGCGGTGGCAAACCAATAGGTACCGGGGGCCGGGTTTTCCAGACTACAGAGGTTGTGCTCGGCTTGGCTGGAAGAGAAACACACCAGCTCGGCATCGTATTCTGCCTTGAGCGCCCTGTCATCCTGCTCCATCTCCTCTTGCGAAGGGATAAAGCCGTTATTGCCGTTGGCATCCCGCCCCAGGATCACAAAGGGGAACACCCCTGAATAACGGGGGTTCATCTCCTCAAGCGTGCTGGTGCGCTTGGCGCTCTGCACTTCCACCACCAAACGCTTGGCGCCTTCGGGAACCGTGACGGTTTGAATATCCCAGCCCTTCTCTATGTATTCCAGATCAAGGAATGGCGCCACGGCTTCCAGGGTGGCAGTTTTTAGCTCAGGCTGCACCGGGCCGTAGAAACGAGGCGTCAGTTGAGCATAGGCCGAGGTATTCATCTTCAGGGTTTCACTGCCCTGAGCCCGGCTGATCTCCAGGTCCATGGATACCGGCATCTGATCAGCCTTACTGGCCACGACTACCGGCATATGCAACTCAGGGGAAGTGCCTGACGCTTCAGTGAGTCTGAGCTCACCGTTGAAGAAGGCGTCCTTGTTTTGTACCTGCTGCCAAGGCGCTCCCGGCTCACCCGGATTGACGTTGGACTCAATCAACGGTGGCACTTTGGCCTTGATCACCAGAGTCTGACTTTCGCCCTTGGCCAGGGTAAAGTTCTCGGGAGAAACACTGAGCTCAAAGCCCTGCTCCTTACCCAAAGCCTCGGCACTCCAACTGCCGTCGCGGGTGGCGGTAACTGTGCGCATCCAGCTGCAACTTTGCTCACAGGCCATTTCCACCATGGAAGGCAAGTTGAGCCAGTTGACTATCCCACCGTTCTCCGGATTGGCATTGCGGTAATTTTCTATGGTCTCATCCATCACCAGGCCGGTATCGGCCGCACGGGCAACATTAATGGCACCGGCGCCGGCCATAAAGTGATAGAAAGGCTCCAGCAACTCATAACCTGTGTTGAGATACACAGGCCCGGCAGTCATCATCAGCGCCGACTGCACTTCGGCCGGGGTCCACTCGGGATGCAGCTGCATCAGCAGTGTCATGGCACCTGTCACATGAGGCGCCGCCATTGAGGTGCCGCTCATAAAGGTCCAGTCGGAGGCATCCGGCGCGCCGGTAAAGGGTTGATCATCGGCGTTGGCAGCGTAAATCTGTACCCCGGGAGCGCTGAGATCCGGCACCAGGGTGTTGTTGGTGCGGCTCGGGCCCATTGAGCTGAAAGGCGCCAGGTTATTGGCCAGGGCATCATCAAACAGATACTCGTTGCTGAAGTCCGAGATAGTCGCTATGGCCGTGCCGGGATCACTGTATCTAACCCAGTTTTTCAGCTTGTATCGGTCGCTCTGCTTGACCTGGATCCCAGGGATCACAAAGCTGTCGGCCACCAGATTGTCGACCTGATAGTCCACGTTTTGCAGAATAAAACCACCGGCGCCGCCGGCCGCCACATTCTTGGCCTTATCCACTCTGGGAATGTCACCGCGCTCACAGATGACTATCTGGTCATCGCGGAAGGTTCCGGCGGGGAAAGGTACGTTACAGGAGGCGGCGTTGAAATCATCGCTGGGGTCAGGGTCGGCATAGTTTTCAGCCAGCACCACTTCGCCGGTAATGCCGCCGGAGAAGCTCTTGCCCACAATAGGCTCGGACGGGCGATAGCGTTCGTTACCGCCGAAATTGTCGATATGCTTGTTACCGGCTTCCAGCACCCTGTCGTGGGTGGTGGCGCCAACTGTCGTCACCCAGGGAGAGCTGTGATCCGCACTCCAATAAGCACCGGCATTACCGGCGGCGACAGCCACAGAAATTCCCGCCTCACGGGCGGCCAGAAACGCCAACTCCATAGGGTCGGCCCAGGGCAAAGATTCGGCGCCACCGATGGAGAAGTTTATCGCATCGACCCCGTCGGCAATGGCATCTTCAAAGGCGGCCAGAATCGCCGACTCGGGACAACCGGCATAGGGATCACCACCGTTGCCGGGCCAACACACCTGGTAAGAGATGATATGCGCCCGCGGCGCTACACCGCTGGTAGCCGGGAAGTTAAAGGGCACATTGACCCCATCACTGGTGGCATCACCGGTTGCAGCCTGCAAAGGCGTATTGTCCAGATGGTTACCAGCTACTGTGCTGGCAGTGTGGGAGCCATGGCCGTTATAGTCCTCACCATTGGCCGGGCGCAACATGACAGGTGTGCCCCAGGGGTTGGCCTGAAATTCCGGCGCCCCGTAAACATCTGTGATCTCGGGGTAGGAATGTACCCCCACCAGTTTGTTGTTACACAACTCAGGGCTGTCGATACAATCACCGGTAAACTTGTTGCTGCCGAGCGGGTTCAAACGCACATAGTCTTGATCCTCGGCAAAGGCCGGGTGATCTGTGTTAACCCCGGTATCTATGATCCCGACCAGCATACCTTCACCCTTGGCGGCCAGGCCTGTACTCGGGTCCTGGCCGAGCCAGATCCGATCGGCGCCGATAAACTCAGGCCCTCTGTCGGTACGCAGTTGGAAAATGCGGTTGGGGGTTATCCGCTTGACGCCGCTCTGGCGGGCAAGAATTTTGGCATCTTCCTGAGTCATCTCCACCACCATGGCATTACTGGCAATGGTGAAGCGCTGTTTCAACTGCAGATTGGCACCGGCCTGACGGGCGCGATTTACGAAACTGTCCTGACGCTTTTCCAGGAAACGGCTGTAAGCCCTGGCATCAGTCGTATTGACACTGACCCGACCTTTGGCGATCAGCGAGCGATTTTTCGGTGCCTTGGTGGCCGCCAGCCCGGAAATACTGCCGTCGTAGGTTGCCAGAGGTTCTTCGTTAAGCTGCACTATATAGCTCTGAACGCCGCTGACAGATGGATCCGGCTGAAATATCTGTTCCGGCGTCCGCTGGCGCAATACCTGGTTGAGCACACCCGGCTGACCGGCATAGATGTCGCCTTCAAGGCTCGCCTTACGAGCCTTGTCTGCCGCCAACACCTGTTCTTTGGTAAAACTCGGCTGATAGAAATTGCCTTTGCCCACGGGTTGCATCTGAACCTGGGCGGTGGCGCTCATCATGCCCCCGAAATAGAGCGCGGTCAGACTGGCCAACGCCGTCTGCCGGAACCGCGTTCCAAGTTGATTATTTGTTATAGTCATAGGTCCTCTTTAAGACTCTTGCGTTCAATTACGCAGAAAATCTGCCCTCCAGATATAACAAACAAAAACAAACAATTTTGTAGCATTTGGTAACCTTGCAATTACATACGGATTTA
The DNA here is from genome assembly GCF_056497865.1 of Shewanella sp. VK101. Taxonomy (NCBI): domain Bacteria; kingdom Pseudomonadati; phylum Pseudomonadota; class Gammaproteobacteria; order Alteromonadales; family Shewanellaceae; genus Shewanella; species Shewanella sp. VK101. The sequence continues at coordinate 1,590,187 of NZ_CM151402.1, read as the reverse complement.
TGGGATGCTGACGACACCTGCAGTTTTCTTTCAGCACTTTTGGGTTCCAAGCCTCTGATATGAAGGGTCAAATATGAAACTGACTTGGGTATTTGCTCTGCTGTTTCTGCTACAGCCATGGCTGGCTTGCGCCAACTGTAATCCAGCATCCCCTTCGACTTCTGAACCGGCAGTACCGCTGCATCTGACACTGACCAATGATCCCTGGCCCCCTTTTATTGAGGCCGATGGCAAAGCCGGTTTGGCACTGGAAATAGTTCAGAGCGCCCTGGCGGTTCACTGTTATCGCTTGCAGGTGGAGTTAAAGCCCTGGGCCCGGGCACTGAGGTCGGTTAAAGAGGCCAAAACCGATCTGCTGCTGGCCACCTGGCATACACCGGAGCGAGAGCAAGTGCTGCTGTTTTCCGAGCCCTATCTGCAAAATCGCCAGCGTTTCATCAAGCGCAGTGGTGATCCCTTTGAATACACAGATCTCGACAGCCTCAAGGGGAAAAGAATCGGCGTGGTACGCGGATACAGCTATCAAACCGGTTTTCGCGCCGCGAGCGATTTTATTCGCGTGCCCAACAACAGTCTGGAGTCCAATCTGAAGATGTTGGCAGTGGGTCGTCTGGATTTGACTTTGGAGGATGAGATTGTCGCCACAGATACATTCTGGCGTCTGCAACAGGAAGATAGCTTCGACTTTACCGGTCCGCCACTGGATATCCGCAACCTGCACCTGAGCACCAGTCGCCTTCATCCCCATGGCGCAGAGTTGATTGCCGAGTTCAATCAAGGGCTGGAGACAATCAAAAAAAACGGCGAGTATGCCAAAATACTCGCCAAATATGGGGCAATTCTACAAGGACGCCAGGCGCCGCCAATACTGCATCTCGATGGCGCCATGGCTAAGCGGGTTAAGGGTACTCTGGCCGGGATGCCTTGTTTCAGTCGAGAGTGGCCAGCATCTCATCCGAGTAATCCTGCAGGCTCTCACCGCTGCGAACCTTGGCGATATAATCAGGGTTAGCAATAAAGGGACGGCCTATGGCGACCAGATCAAAACGCCCGGCAGCAATCGCCTCGGCGGCCGTTTCCGGGCTGTAACCACCCACCCCCACCAGATTTCCCTGGTAGTGGCGGCGCATGTAGTCCGATACCCGGCCATCGAGGAAGTCGAAGCGCATGTTGTCGTCAAACATACCCTCGTGCAGATAGGCCAATCGGCGGGAGCCAAGCTCGGCGAGCAGATAATCAAACACCTGGCGGTCACGGGGATCGGCACTCATATTGAAGTATGCCCCGGGTGACAAACGCAGCGCCGTGCGATCTGCACCTATGGCGGCTATGGTGGCATCCACTACTTCCAGGGCAAAGCGGCTCATGTTTTCAGGCGTTTGGCCATACTCATCTTCACGTCGGTTGCTGTCGTAATGCAGGAACTGATCGATGAGATAACCGTTGGCACCGTGGATCTCCACACCATCGAAACCGGCCTCAATGGCATTTTCTGCCGCCTTGGCGTAATCACGCACCAGTTCGGCAATCTCGGCCTTGCTGGCCGCCTTTGGAGTTTGGTAGCTCAGCTCGCGCATTCTCGGCACTGTACCTTCAACGCCCACGGCAGATGGTGCCAACACATGCTCACCATTAAAGAAGTGCGGATGCGCGACCCTGCCTGTGTGCCACAGCTGGGCAAAAATCTTACCGCCCTTTTCATGCACGGCATCTGTCACCCGGCGCCAACCGGCAATCTGAGTCTGGGTAAAGATCCCAGGAGTGTTGGGGTAGCCCTGCCCATCCGGGCGAATGATGGTGGCTTCACTGATGATCAGCCCAGCCTCGGTGCGGCGGGCGTAGTAAGCCAACATGGCATCGGTCGGCACCAAATCGGCATCGGCCATACAACGGGTGAGCGGCGCCATCATAAAGCGGTTATTGAGTGTGATGCTGTCATTGAGACGATACTGTTCAAACAAGTTCTGGTACATGGTTCCTGCCCTTGGCGAGTTAACGGCTCAGTCACTGGCATTCGCCTTATTCAGAGCCTGAGGAGCTGAGCCCCTATTTGAATGTTCGTTCAAGATAAAGATTGTTGAATGATCATTCAAGCCTTTTTTGAACAAATATTCAAATTGCAGTAAACTCGGCGCATCACAGTGGGAAATCATCTTATGAGAAACGCCGAATTCGATCGCGAGAAAGTGCTGCGCAGCGCCATGAATGCCTTTATGGCCAAGGGTTACAGCAAGACAAGTATGCAGGATCTGACCCGGGCAACCGGCTTGCATCCGGGGTCTATCTATTGTGCCTTCGACAATAAGCACGGGCTGTTTCTGGCGGCGATTGATCAGTACCACGCCGATCGCGAGCAGCAGCTACAGGGCTTTTTCCCGGCCGAGGGTTCACGGCTCGAATGCCTGCGGCGTTATCTGGACAACATAGTCAGCGAGTGCCTCAGCTGTGATGCCAGCCAGGCCTGCCTTTTGGTCAAAGCCTTGAGCGAAGTGGGTGAGCAAGATCTGGCTGTACAACAGAGAGTGAGCCAACATCTACAGCAATGGCAAACGGCGTTGCAGCAGATACTGCAGCAGGCCCAGGTGCAAGGTGAACTGGCCGCCGATAAAGATCCGGCGCAGCTGACCCGGTTTCTGATGATGGGTATTTATGGCCTGCGCACTTATGCCCATACTCATCCGAGCGCCGATGAACTCAGTGCCCTGGCCACAGAGCTGTTTGAGCATCTGAGTCTCTGAGCCGGCCGCAAGCCTTGAGCGCCCAAGGCGCAGTAGCACTACAGCATCACTGGGCCTTGAAGCCTATCCGAAAGCCACCCCAGTGTTTGCCCTTAACATAGATGGGCACAGAGAGATCGTGCATCACCTCACCCGTGTCACGCTTGTAGGTCTGCAGCAGCACCGGCTCTGTGTGCTGGCCGCAGCGGATCCCAGTTGGGTCGTTGAACAATCTCTTGGTGCGGTTTTGCAGCATATCCCGCTCCCTATCACCGGTCAACGGCTGGCAAAAACGCTGATTGTGAGTCGGAAAGTAGCCCTTCTTATCGACCGCACCGGCGTAAATCACCTCCCGGTGACGCTCCAGTATCGGCTCCTGCAAGGCCGGAAAGTGCTTGTCGGTAAAACCGTCAAAGGCGGTGTTGTATTTGGGTGGCTCAGTCGCCGCTATCGGCCGATATTGCGGCGAAAACAGCTGCTGCTCAGTAAACTTGCCTTCCGCCAACCCTTGCTCCAACGCTTGGCCGCAAGCCTTGGCGGCCTGCTGCGCTTCTTTGAGAATAAGCTGATCGAAACTACCGGTATCCCAATGCGAAAGCGCCCGGAACATTCCCTCTGTGGTCTGCGACAGCCCAAAGGCCTGGCGGGAGATCTGCTCGCTGCGACGACCTGTATCTGTCAGCGACTCGCTGATATGGGTAATGGCATTGGAAATATCCGCCGTAGTGCCGCGATATTCACGCAACGCGGCCTCAATCTGCTCCAACGCCTGCGCCGAATCCTCGACACCCGAAGCGATACTGTCAAACCTCTGCTCCAGTGAATTCATGGCATCCACGGCGCCGGCGGTTTGGCTAACCACCTGATTCATTAGCTGTGAGGTGCCGTCGGTCAGCTCTCTAATCTGGGTCAACATGGCGGCAATGTTCTGGGTAGCCTCTGCGGTCTTGGCCGCCAGACTGCGCACCTCATCGGCCACCACGGCAAAGCCTCTACCCGCCTCTCCGGCCCTGGCGGCTTCAATGGCGGCATTGAGCGCCAACAGATTGGTCTGGGCGGCAACACTGTCAATCACTTCGGTGATTTTGCCTATGGCATCGGCCTGCGCCTTGAGTTGTCCCACGCCGGAGGCGGCCTTGTCGACATCCAGGCTCAAGGCTTCAACCGCACGAAAACCACTGGCGGCATACTGGCGCCCTTCGATGCTGACACTGCGGGATGCCTGTGCCTGATTGAGCACCACTTCGGCATGTTCACTCAAAGCCACGGTGGTATGGCTCAGTTGACTGGCCGCCACGGCAATTTGCCCGGCTTGCTGACCGCTGGAGTCCAGAGTGAACTTGAGTTGGTCAACAAAGTGAGACACTTCGGCAGCGCCGATAGCGATACGACTGGCATCCTGGCCCAGTTGCTGCGCCGCCTTTTCATCACCTGCGCCCTCACCGGATGTCTGCTTGGCGCCTTGGACCGCAGGGCGGGAAGCCCAGCGCAGCGCCAATACAGGGCCTATAAGCGCAAGACTCCATCCAAGCAGTGAAAGCAATAGATTGTCGGCACTTAAAGCCAACTGAGCGCAACCCAGCGCCAGCGCGCCGAGCAGCAACCCCGCCAGCATAGGCAAAATACGGTTTTCCTCAGACATGCAGCCTCCCTTCCTATCCTTATTGTTGGTTTGTGCCAAACAAGGGATCCTTGAGTTTTTCAGCATAACCCAAAGCACGGCGCTCTGCCGAATTGGACATAAGTCTATAGTGAGGTAATGAGATTCTGCGGCGGGAGACGGTAAGCATGATCAGGCGTGGCTTCACACTGCCGGCAGCCCAGCGGGCGGACAGGTGCATTTAGTGCGGGAAAGCTGCTAGAATCTGCCACTCTTTTTCAACGCATTGATGAGACATTGCAAAGATGGGCAGAGCATATCAAAACCGCAAGGAATCCATGGCCAAGACGGCCGCACAGAAGACCAAGGTCTACTCCCGTTACGGTAAAGAGATCTACGTGTGTGCCAAGGGTGGCGGTGTCGATCCCGACGGTAACCTGGCACTGCGGCGCCTGATTGAACGCGCCAAGAAAGATCAGGTGCCGGCACACGTTATTGACCGGGCTATCGACAAGGCCAAAGGTGGTGGCGGTGAAGACTATGATACTGCCCGCTATGAAGGTTTCGGCCCGGGTAACTGCATGGTGATTGTCGACTGTCTGACCGACAACGGCAAGCGCACCTTCACCGAGGTTCGTCAGGCATTTGTGAAGAATGATGCCAAGCTGGGTGGTCCAGGCACTGTGGCCCACATGTTCGATCACCAGGCGGTATTTGTCTTCCCCGGTGAAGATGATGAAGTGGTGCTCGAGGCCCTGATGATGGCCGATGTCGATGTTGCCGATGTCGAGTTGGAAGACGGCATGATCAGTGTCTACGCCCCCAACACCGAATTCTACAAGGCCAAGACGGCATTGCTGGAAGCCTTCCCCGAAGTCAACTTTGAGATGGAAGAGATCACTTTCGTACCACAGAACATGGTGGAAGTGTCCGGTGAAGATGTCGCCCAGTTCGACAAGTTTATTGCCGCACTGGAAGACTGTGATGACGTGCAAAATGTCTATCACAACGCCGAGATCATCGAATAAGACCAAGGCTTTGAAACATAAAAAGGGACCAGATGGTCCCTTTTTATTTCTACGTAAATGTTAATGCACTTGAATTAACGCAGTTCCATTTCCTGGATAATCTCGTGGGCAATTTCCGGGGTGGTCACCTCGGGTTTTTCATGAAGATCGGCCTTGAGTTGCCCCTTTCTGTGCTTGAGCGCCGCTTCCAGTTTTTTGCCTGCTTCGGCGATGGCCGGATACATGACTTCGTTCTTGCCGGAGGCCGCGACTGCCACCCCCTCGTAATTGGTTCGAATATCAACCTGATGTACGCCATGCTCTTTGGCAATGATGATGTCCAAGCCTAACAGGCTGGGGAAATGCTTGGCGATTTTGGAAAACTTCTCTTCGATATGGCTACGTACTGCTGCTGTGACTTCAACATGATGACCTGAAAGCTGAATTTTCATAGGTTTTCCTTTTTTCTGCTGATTCACTTATAGAGCTTGGGGCTTTCAGCGTAAAACACAAGGGCCAATGTTCAAATAAAGCTCGATCAGTGCCTCATTCTGCTCTTGTATGGTCAAAATTAATCCAGAGTCCATCTTGTTCCCTGTTTAGTGCTGTTTTTATCGCCGGTCATTGGCCTGTTTTAATTCAGTTCAGTATTGCCAGCCCCTTCTGTATCAAGTCAACTGCCGGTTCGATACAGGCGTTATTTACAGGTAAAACACGAATGGTAATGTTTATCATTAATTATTATTAAGCTAGAATCAGCGCATCTGTTTCCCTTGGTGGTCAATGACTATCCGCAGCAATCATGAAATCTCTATCTCTGTTACAGTTTCCCAGGCGCTATCCCCAAGCCCTGACCATTATCAGCCGGGCGCTGGCATCTATTGTTGGCGGTTATCTTATCGCGTCTTTGGCCTGTGCCCTGTTGGCTGTGAGCCTGCCTATGAGCCGTATCGACAGTACAGTGAGTGCCATGATGCTGTCTTTTCTGATCTACGCCCTGGTGGTTATCAGGGTATTTTGCGTCAAACGCAGTTTGCGGGCCTGGCAAGAACTCCTGCTGCTGGCAGCCGCCTTGTTTGGCATGCTGAAACTGCTGGGGGTTTGAGATGAAAGACAGTTTTTTCCGAACCATGACCTGGCTCCACACCTGGGTGGGCCTGCTGGTATGTTGGGTGCTGCTACTGGTGTTTTTTGCCGGAACCCTGAGCTACTATCGCCATGAAATCAGCCTGTGGAATCAGCCCGAGCTGCACAAGGAGGTGTTCCAATCCTACGATAACACCCGCCTTGCTGAGCAATTGAGTCAGGGCGAGGATTATCTCAGGCAGAATGCGGTCAACGCCCAGCGCTGGCTGATTGAATTCCCCACAGAGCGCCACCCCATGTTGAGTTATGGCTGGCAACAGCCGCCGGAGCCGGGGCAGCGCCGTGGCGCCTTCAGTGAACATTTAGTCAAGGCCGATAACAGCGGCTATGTGACTGAAGTGCGGGAGAGCCGCGGCGGTAACTTCTTTTACCGCCTGCATTTCGATCTGCACTATATCTCTGCCATCACGGCACGCTGGATTGTCGGTTTCTGCACCATGTTTATGTTGCTGGCGATCATCTCAGGAATAGTGATCCATAAGCGCATCTTCAAGGACTTCTTCAGCTTCCGTCCCGGCAAGGGTAGCCGTTCCTGGCTCGATGCCCATAATGTCAGTTCGGTACTGGCGCTGCCGTTTCATCTGATGATCACTTATACCGGGCTTATCACCCTGATGATCATCTATATGCCCTGGGGCATATTGGTCAACTATGACAGTGACCGCCGGGAATTTATCAATGAAGCCCGTCCCGGCAGCAGCTTTACCCGCATAGCTGCCGCCAATGAAGCCGTGCCTCAATTGCCACTGGCAAGCTTCCTGCCCAAGGTGCAGCAAACCTTTGCCGAACTGCCGCTCAAGTCGGTGTCAGTGATCAACCCGGATGATGCCAACAGCCGGGTAGTGGTCACTTTCAACACAGGCGAGCAAGTCACAGAACGGGAGCTGTTTATGGTGTTCAGCGGTACTGATGGCGAGCTCCTCTACAGCACAGACAATGACATCAGCGCCGCCAAGGCGACTCACGACGCCATGATGTCCTTGCACACAGCCCGTTTCTCCGGCCCCGCACTGCGGGGGCTCTTCTTCCTTCTGGGGCTGAGCGGCTGCGTGATGATAGCCAGCGGCACCTTGATGTGGGCGGTAAAGATTCGCCAGAAACAACAAAAAGCCATCAGTCAGGGCGCCAAGCCCAGCCTGGATCTGCGCCTGGTGGAAACGCTGAACCTGATGTTTATCCTCGGTCTGCCCTTGGGTACAGTGGCCTTTTTCTATGCCAATCGCCTGCTGCCTGCCTCTTTGCCTGGCCGCAGTCAATGGGAGGTTCACAGCTTCTTTATTCTGCTGCTGATCAGCGGCTTGCTGGCTATCTGGCGCAGAGACAGAGCCATGTGGCGCGCTCAACTGGCGGCGCTGACAGCTGCACTGGCGTTCTTGCCGCTGCTGAACGCCCTGACCTCACCAGCCAACCTGCTGAGCAACCTCGCGGCCGGTCAGTTGCAATTGGCGGGATTTGATCTGCTGGCGCTGGCCTTCGCAGCCCTTGGCTTATTTGCCTTCAAGCGTTTGGGGAGGCAGCCAATGAAACAAACGGCCAAGGCCCAAAAACTTCAGGCGGTGCGCGGATGATGATTGCACTTATTGCGTTGACTTATCTCGCCTTTGGTCTGCTGGCCATGTCCATGTTTGGTCATTTCCGTGAGGCCATGGGGCGCGCTCCCAAAACTCTGGAAAGCCGCCTGCTGTATGCGGGCGGTTGGTTGGCCCTGCTGGCAAGCTTTGTGCTTTGTGGCATGGGGTATGGCTGGGGTTATGGCAGCATACTGTTTTTCGGCCTGATGACGCTGGCTGCCCTGCCTGTGGTTTTGCAGCTCAGCTATCTCGGTCGCAGTCTGCCTAAAGCGCTTATGTTGGCGCCGGTTGTTTTTGTTGTGGGTTGGTTTATCTAACCAATTTTGGCTCAAACTCTGCCATGAAAAAGCGCTGCAACTGCAGCGCTTTTTCGTGCGTATCTCAAAATAGATCCAGCAATCAGCGAGGATTTTTAGGGCTCTTACAGCCTTTGCCCTTACAACCACCAGTGTCACCGCCACCGCCGGTACCACCGCCTGAGCAACCGTTGGCGGTCAGGTAATCCACTGCATCCTTGGCCTGCACCAGACCATAACCTGTCTCATCATCACGGCCGGCAGCACCGAGATCTTCGGCGGTGGCACGCAATGCCGCACGAATGTCACTGTTGCTGCACTGAGGGAAATGACTCCACACCAAGGCAGCAACCCCTGCCACATGAGGTGTCGCCATCGAAGTACCGTCGAAGTAAGCATAGTTACCCGCGCCGATATCAACGCTGGCATTGCTGCCAACTGCCGCCAACATGGCCGCACCATCAGTATCACTCACCCCCACAGACGGAATGGCGGTAACCACCTCACCCAGAGTCCCGTTTAAGGCCCCCGGCTCATTGTTGTAGATAATGGCCGCAACACCACCGCCATTTTCACAGGCGAGCACCTTGTCGGAGAAGGCGATATTACCGCGTTGAATTAAACACACCTTACCGGCGGCATCACACTGGCTCTCACCTGTGCCGCAGTCCGCCAGAGTACCGGCGGCGCTACCTGTAGGTGAGCCTTCCATTCCTATGGCTTCGTAACCATTACCGGCCACTGTGGCCGCAGCCACCAGCGCAGTGCCCATAGGCACGGAGGAAAGCACGCCGACACCCGGGCCTGAGAGTTCAACCTGACTGGTACGTTGTGAGAAATCCGCATGCTGCTTGTTGGCATCCACTGCGGCAACCGACACCACAGAGTTATAAGATGCCGGATAAGAGTGACGGGTATTACCGTCGTTACCGGCGGCGGCAATACTCAGAATGCCGCGGCTGTCGGCGGCAGCAAAGGCGCTGTCCTCGGTGCGGCTCTTCAAGCTGCCACCCAGGCTCATGTTGATTACCTTGGCGCCGGCCTGCTCACACTTGTCCAGTGCGGCAACCAGGTTGGATGAGTAGCCCCAGCCATCGGCATTAAACACCTTGATAATGTGCAAGTTAAGATTGCCGTTGGGGTTTACGCCAACCACACCAACCCCATTGTTGAGTGCGGCAATCGTCCCGGCCACATGGGTACCATGATGGTTTTCATCTGTGTACCAGTTGCCGGTACCGGGGTCATTGGTGCCATCGACATTGTTGCCCGACAGATCTTCATGGGCCAACTGGTAACCTGAGTCTATGATACAAACCTTCATATTACCGGTCTGGGCGTCACTGAGTTGGTCGGCCTGTACCATGGGAATACCGTAAGGCACTACCTGTGAAAGCGGGAAACGTTTCACATCCGCTTCGACATATTCCACGTTGGGATTGTTGGCCAGGCCCTTGAGAGCCTGAGCCGGGATGGAAAAGGCGGCGGCGTTGTGGGCCGACAGATCCAGTTCCATTTTGGCGCCCATGGCCTTCATCTGCGCCATAGTGCCGGGGCCTTTCCCCTCCTTGAACTTAACGATGTAACGTTCGTTGTCTGCAGCCTGTGCACCAACGCACAGCGCCAGGGTAACCGCTGCCGCGAGGGGCTTGTAAAATGCCTGCATAATGTTCTCCTGCAATTTGTCTTTGATCAGTATTTCGATCCATCTCGAAATATCATTTTTATTAGCATTTGAAACATTGTGTTTACACACGCTGTTGTTATAGCGCCGCCAGACGACAGATGCAAGACTAAAGTAGGTGGAATGACCAAAGAGATAAGACCAAAGCATTAAAGTTAAAAAATACAAATATTCAATTTAAAACAATTAGTTAATAAAAACAGCTCTTGGGTTTACTGAGAAAAATCGAGCCGGGTGGAATCGTGATGACCTGTGGCAGACAAGGGTTTGGCAAATAGGCTATAGTGGCCGCTACTTTGCAAACCGTCTCAAGGAGCATCCAATTGAGTTTTCATCTGACCGTATCCTGGCAAACCAGCCCGGCGCCCGAGGGAGAGTTCAATCGCGATCATCAAATAGACTTTGGTACAGGCCAACAACTGCTGGCATCAGCAGCCCCCGAATACAAAGGCAATGAGGCCAAGGTCAATCCGGAAGAGAGCCTGCTGGCGGCATTGTCGTCCTGCCATATGCTGACCTTCCTGACCATAGCTCACTTGAAGCGCTTACCGGTAGAGAGTTACCGGGATAACGCCACCGCAGAAATCGGCAAAAAGGAGTCTGGCAAAATTGCCGTGACCCGTATGAGCCTCAACCCTGAAGTCACTTTTGCCGAAGGCACTGAGATAGATAGGGAAACACTGGAAAAGATCCACGAAAAGGCACATGCCAACTGCTTTATCGCCAACTCACTGGCGGCCGATACCGAAGTGGAAATTAATTTCTGAGCAATAAAAACGGGTGCTACCGGCCTGGGAACCACTTGGCCGATAACACCCTAACACCTGCACAGGGGATGCAAAATGCATCCCCTGTTTTTTATCACTGCTTACTTAATATCGTCCGCTTCACCCTTGGGAGGCATGGGGCGAGCATTCAATGCCGGTATGGGTTCGCGTACCAGTTCATCCTTGAGATAACTGATAGCCCGCTCGAGCTGGGCGTCTTTGCCTTTGAAGGTTGCCAGCGGCAGGTTGTCTACCTCGATATCCGGGCTGACACCTCGGCCTTCAAGCACCCAGCGACCATCGATGGCATACTGAGGATACTCGGCAACCCGAGCCATGCCCCAATCGGTGAGGCTGTTGCGCCCCGAGAGCCAAACCCCGGCACCCGCCGTCTGTTTACCCACCAAGGGCGCCAGTCCCAGCGCCTTTATGCCGGCGGAGAAGGTTTCACCATCGGAATAGGTCAACTGATCCGTCAGTACCACCAGGTGGCCGCGGAACGTCTGTTGCATGTTGACATAAGGCGCGCCTGTTGTAGGTTGCCAGAAGGCCCATGCCTTACGCAGCAGCTTTTCAATGATCCAGCTGTCGATATTACCGCCACGATTGCGGCGCACATCGATAACCAGGCCATCCTTGTTGTAGTTGGCGTAAAACTCGCGGGCAAAGCTCTCAATATCACCACTGCCCATGGCATACAGATGCAGATAACCTATCTTGCCATCGCTGGCCTTGGCCACCTTATCGGCATTGGCATTGACCCAATCGAGATACCTGAGTTTGGCATTGTCACGGTTGCTGATAGCCTGCACTATTACCTTGTGCTGCTTGCTGCCGCGCTTGAGTCCCAAAAGCACCTGTTTGTCGGCCTGATTACGCAGCATGGAGGTGAGCTGCGCCAGGGTAGCCAACTTACGGCCATTGATATGGATGATGATGTCGCCATCACGGACATCGACCCCGGGGCGCGCCAGCGGTGAGGCCTGCATCGGCAGTTCAGGGTCGGTGCGATAGATATGACTGACCTTGACACCATCTTTCACCTGACTCAGACGTGCACCCAGCTCGGCGGCCTTGGGCATGTCGGGATCCTTGGCAAAGTCACCGCCGCGCACTTGAGAGTGCAGCGCATCCAGTTCACCCATCATCTGAGTGAAGATGTCATTCAGCTCATGTCTGTCGGTGAGCCGGTCCAGCAATGGCTGATATTTGGCCTTGGCGGCTTGCCAATCGACACCGCGCATCTTCTTGTCGAAAAAGGAGTCTCTGTGCATCAGCCAGGCATCTTCAAAGATCTGCTGCCACTCCTGACGCGGTTGAATGGCAAGTTGCCACTGGGATGTTTGCACCACGGCATTGCTGAGATCGCCCGGCAGTTTGTCACCCACTGGCACTATCACCATCTCTTTGGGATTGCTCTGCTTACGCAGCAATACCTTGCTCTGATCGGCCGAGAGTTGATAATCGCGCACATCATCAGCGAAGGTTTCCAACTTGGGGCTCAAAGGGTCAAACTTCACCAGCTTGAGCGCCGACTGTTTGCCTGTGATATCCCTATCGAGCAGATAGAGACCCGGGCCCAATACCTGCAGTTTCTGGTAGTTGCCCGCCTCGATGGGGACTTGCCACAGCCGCGACTTCAGGCCTTTCCAATCCACTTTCAGCTTATCGTCAGCGGCCTTTTCATCACCGGCAGCAACGCCTTGCAGCTCGTTGGGACGTTGGAATGGGAAACGGGCATCCTGACTCAATGCCAGGGCAAATATTTGGCTACGCTTGTCAAATACGGGGCCCATGTTGCGATCGCCCCAAGGCGAAGAAGGGGTGGCCTGGAACTCGCGGTTTGACAGGAAATAGAGCCACTGACCATCCGGGCTGAAACTGGGCGAGAAAGACTCGTATTTGTCGCTGGTCAGCATATCGCCCTTGGCGGATTCCAGCGAGTAAAGCATCACTTGGCTTCGTTGGGCACCGACTTCCGAGCGAGTCAAGGCCAGGAAGCGGCTATCCGGCGACCAACGGATATCGGCATAGGGGCCAAGACCTTCGTTGTTGGTCACTATCTTCTTGTTACTGCCGTCTTTGAGATCCAGCAGCCATAAATTACCGGCATAATCATCATGTGCCAAATAACGCCCATTGGGCGACAGCTCCAGGCTCATTCTCAATGTGTTGCCATCTTGGGTCAGCTGCTTGGCGCCAGCGCTGCCATCGGCGGGATAACGCCAGATCTCTTGCTCACCGGAAGCATCCGAGATGGCATAGACCCAACGGCCGTCATGACTCATCAGTGCATTGCGCATTCTATGCTTGCCGTCCGAGTCCAGCTCTACCAGGCGGGAACCATCTGTAGTCGCCAGCGCCACATGGCTGCGGGCAGTGATGACCACCTTGTCACCTGCCGGGGCCAGCCTGGCACTGGTGGCAAAATCGAGCGGATCTTTAACCCAATGTTCACGCCGCTCGGGGAAGTCGGAGGCCAGACGCAGATCCAGCTTCTGCTCCTGCCCGGAAGCCAGGTCCCACAGGTGAATATCGGCGCCCAGCTGGAACACTATGCGGCCGCCGTCCAGATAGGGGGTGCGCACTTCGAAATCACGATATTGAGTCAACTGTTTAAGATCTGAGCCATCGCTGGCCATAGACCAGATGTTGGCATTGCCATCGGCATCCGAGACAAAATAGACCCGCCCCTGCCACAGCATGGGATGACGCAGCGAGCCCTGATGATCTTTGCCCAGCCGCACGGCCTCTTTGTCCTGCCCCAGTTGATAACGCCACAGTTCGCCCATGGCACCGCCGCGGTACACCTTGGCATTATCCCCTGTGGTTTGCAGCCCAAAGCGGGTGAAGTAGACATACTCGCCTTGTGGGTCAACCACGCCTTCTATGGCATCGGCCAGCGGCAGATCACGGGTTGTCAGGGTATCCGGGTTTACCGAACGCAGCACCCAGTAATTCGCCGGCCCTTGGGCATTGTCTGTGGCATAGAGAATTTCGCCATTTGCGGTCCAGCCCTGCAGCCGTACCTGGCTGTTTTCGAAGCTGACGCGCTTGGCTATTCCGCCGCTCATGGGGATCACATAGACTTCCTGGGCACCGTCATAGTTGGCGGTAAACGCCAGCGATTTTCCATCGGCAGAGATCTTGGCATTCAACTCTTCGGCAGGCAGGCTGGTCAAACGGGCGGCCTTGTCCTGCCCGAGCTTCTGAGTCCAGATATCCCCTTCGGCAGTAAACACCAGGGTGTTGTCATGAATCGCTGGCGAACGGTAATAGCCTTGGCCCGCTTCTGCGGCGTAGGCGGCTGCACTGCCCAAAGTTCCCAATGCCAGCATACAGCAGGCCACGGAGTGACGAAGTTTCATGAATGCCTCTATCTCTGTTATTAGTCTGTTAGCGCGGTTTTGCGAGTCCAACAAGTTAGCAGAGAAAGCAGCGGGATTCAGCTGTTGCCGACGACAGAAGTTTTAGCAAATGTGTCGGCAGGCATACTGAAAAATCAAACTGATAGCGGCCAGCCGTGGGTAATTTTGCTCAAGGATTCATTCACATCGAACAGCCTTATGCGTATGTTGTGGGCGCCCATGGCCGCCACTCGTTGTGAGTGCATGCAGGCGTAAGCTTCGGCGCTGGCTTCATCTTCAAACAGATAAATGCCACCGGCCTCGCCGCTGCGTGGGTTTTCGGTCCAGATTTTGGCAATGAAACCCGGCTCCCGGGTAATGGACTCGGCCAGAGGTTTGGCCTGCTCAGTCAGGGCATCGCCCATCATTTCGGCGGGAAATTCAAAATCAATTTGCAATAGAGTGGTCATTCAACCCTCCCCTTGGTTTGCGGATTAATGTCAGGGAAGATGCAAACAAGTCATAGGCCTTGAATGCCTGTCACTGTCTTAGCCGCTCTCTTTCAAGAGAGCGCCGTGAGGACCTTCCTGATAAAATCATAAAACTGCTGCGCGTTCGCTACAAGGAGGCACAAATTGGTGGCATAGTTACCCCAAAGTAACTTGCGCCCAGCCTTATGACACTCAATCAGCAAGCCCCTCTCTGCCCGGCCTATCAGGTTCTGCGGCTGATCTGCGGCAAATGGAAGCCCGCCATCCTGTTCTTGCTGCAACAGCAGCCACAGCGCTTCAGCTACCTAAAACGGCATCTACCCGGTGTCAGTCAAAAAGTGCTGACCGCTCAGCTAAAGGAGCTGGAGCAAGACGGCGTACTTACCCGTACTCTCTACCCTGAAGTGCCACCCAGAGTCGACTATCGTCTCAGCGCGCTTGGAATGGCACTGTTGCCGCTGCTGGAGCAGATGCACCTTTTTGCCGAGCAAAACGCCGACTTGCTGACGGGAGAGCCCCAATGAAACCTGTGCCCTGGTTCGATGGTTTGAAGCGCTGGCATTTTGCCTTGGCCACAGTTTTATTGTTCGGTATTGAAGTATTGATAGCCCGCTACGCCCCGCCCGGCTTCATCCGCGGGTTTATCGGCGATCTGCTGGTAGTGATATTGATGTTTTTCGCCCTTAAAACCGTGAGCCCCTGGGCAAGTCGGCTGCTGCTTCCCTTGGTACTGGCATTTGCCTTCGCCATAGAGTTTGGCCAGGCCTTTGGCTTAGTGGATAAGCTGGGACTGGGCCATATTCGCCTGGCACGAATCGTTATCGGCAGCCACTTCGACTGGCTGGATCTGCTTGCATACAGCCTGGGTTGTTTGCTGTTACTCCCGGGTTCCATGGCGCTGTCTTTTCCGGGAAGAGCCAACATCAAGGGGCCCGGGGATAATCCCCAAAATGAAGATCGCTCTCGACGCTCGGCGTCAGGCTGAGTCTGGCGTAGGAGATCTGCTGCCACTTACGCCGCAGCGCCGGCAGAGAGCCATCGGCCTCCAGTGCCTCAATGGCCAGATTGAAACGCTCGAGCAAGGTTTCATCAACCGAGACCTTGCTCAACATTAGATGGATCCCGTCCTGCGCCAACACAAGTTGCAGCGCCTCCAACCGCAGTTTTTCCTGCTCACCGGCAATAAAAGGCACTGAGAGGGAGTCACCCACTACTGCATCGCCCCTGTCGTAGGCCAACATCTGTACCGCCTGGGAAGCGTTGGGGCTGATGATTAACAGCGAAGCCTGACTCAAACGTTGCTTGGATGCCTGATAGTCGGCGCCATACCAGCCGTTACCGGGCAGAATAAGCCTGAGCCTTTGTGAGAATACGTCCTGCCATTGCCGCACCTGGGTGACGGCTTGGTGCCCCTGTTTGACGAAGATACGCACCTCTTCACTGCGATAAGCCAGGCTGAAGTGAGCATAAAGCTGCCGCTGTGGCAATTTGGTGGCCCCGGCAAGCAGATCAATACGGCCGGATTTCAACATCTGATGTGCCCGCTTGGCCGGTATCGCCTCTATACTCAGCGGACACCCCACCTTGCCGCTGATCAAACGGCTGGCCTCAATGTCCAGTCCCTGCGGCTGGCCAAAAGCGTCTGTCCAGGCGTAAGGAGGCCAATCATTGTAGGCCAGTGTCAGGCCTTGCTGGCACTCTTTAGCCCATGTCGGGAGGGCAAACAGCAACAACAGCAGACAACACAGACAGCGCACGCAGACCCCCTTCGGACAATCCAAGCACTTGAGTCGGTCCAAGCCTTTGAGCCGAACAGTGACGACCGTAGATACAAGTGATGACCATAGATACATAGGTTTGAGTCAGCACCTATGCAATGGGCATGTAGCACTTATGCTGCAACTCATGTTTCAAGTATAGGCGCAAGATGACAGGGAGCAGGTTGACACCTGCCCCAGGGGATTTGGCGGTTTAAAAATAGCGGTTTAAAAGTGACGGCTCAAAATAAGCTTAACCTTGTAACGCCCGCTAGCGGGTCAGGCGGTTTATCAACGCCTGATGCTCAGGGAAACGCTCAAGCAGTTCATCACGGCCGAACAGCTTGAAGTCATCGAAGGTAAAGCCAGGTGCCACCATAAAACCTACCAGCGAATAGCCCGGGTTATTCATTGCCGAACCAAAAATAGTGCCTTTGGGCACCAAGACCTGTGGCCGCTCACCTTTGGCCAAGTCCATCCCGAGTTGCGCCTCGGTCAGTTCACCCTGCTCGGAGATCATATAGATGGTCAGCGACTCACCGCTGTGGAAATACCACATCTCATCGGCTGTCAGTTGATGCAGGTGGGACACTTCACCCGTCTTGAGCATAAAGTAGATGCTGGTCCACAGGTTACGGCTGTCATCAAACCGGCTGTCCGAGACGAATGAACGACCGAAATACCCGCCCTCAACATGGGGCTCAAGCTCGAGTGCCTGGATAACATCATCGGCGGTCAACATAAAAACTCCTGTTATTAAAATGAGGGCAGGCTCTGGAGGATCCCCTCATAACTCGGGCCTCCCAGAGGTGTTAACCAGTTTAAGAAATTCACCCCAAGCCCAGCGAAAATGCGATTCTTTGATTGAGTATTCCGGACGTCGTCTCACTTCTTTGCCGAGCCGGAGCACAGATAGCACGTTTCTGTCACGTATCGTATTGGCTTGAAACCTCCGCTGCCATCCCAGATGCCTGGCAGCCAGACCGATGCACCAAAGCAGGATTTCTGCCAACAAAGCTATCAGCAACAACACATCATAACGGCGTGGACAACGACTGCGGCTTTGCCTGAGTCCCATGCCGTATTGGGGACTTTTGAGGTCACGAAAGGTTTCTTCTATCTGCATCCGTCTGGCATAAAGTTTGACCACCTGTGTTGACGAGAAGACCTCCGTAGGCAAGTTGGTTGCCAGTAACCAGGGCTCCTTACTGCCAAGACGGTAACTTTGTTGTGCCGTATGATTGCGTCCTGCTTTGGATGACCGCTTGTCGGCTCGATATTTCGGCGCAGCCTTGTACAGATGTAAATGACAGCACATAGGAGATTTTCGTCCCAGCTTTACGTAACCAATATGCCGGGCTTTCGCCGTGGCGGAGGGATAAAGCGACTTATTCGACTGCCATTGGGCATAATTGGTCTGGAGAAAGCCGACATCCCCTCGGACACGGCCAAGCCAAAACCAACCATATCGTTCCACCTCCCGAAACCAGGTATTGCGGTAACCCGCATCGGTGACAATCAGTGGACACACATGGGACGGCAGCACCTGTGCCAACTCCGCCAAGAAGGCGTTATGACTGCGTGGAGCATTGTAGTCGGCAAACTTGAAAGTACACTCATACAGGGTAACCGAGCGCCCTTGCACACTGACAGAGGCTCGCAATGTCATCATCCGCAATTGTTCACGGACATCAGACCAATCAATGAGGATTACCGGCATGGGATTAGCAGCACAGAGTAACTTGGCATGCCATTGATAAATAGCGAATTTATCAGAGTGTAGATGCGGGTTGCCGAGTAGCCTGTCTATCCGTTTGATGTTGTGCTTTGGCGCGACCGCACCAGAGATATTGCGACCAAGCTGAGTCAGTGACAACTGATTGCCATCAAGTAACGCTTCTGTAGCAACCATCAGAGAATTAAGCCGTTTTTGATGTATTTGCGGGCATTGCTTTTTGAGTAAATCGTGTAAGATATGGACATCACGCATGGTGTTGGATCTGGTAGTTTTTTGGCGAAATCAATTAGATCAATCAACACCATGCGTGTCTACTGAATTGAATAAAAAGGGAATTATCTGGGGATTCCCGAGGGGCAGGCTCCCTGCCCCGTGATGGATTGAAACTGATGGGCTTCCCGATAACTCTTTTAAGCTCAGTCCTTAGTCTCAGTGATTCTCTTTGGCTTCGAGACTCTGCTCGAGACGCTCAAGCAAGGCTTGCCAGCGCTCGCTCTGCTCCTTATTAAGCACTTGCGCATTCTCGGGCGCCGTATCCTGATGGATAAAGGACTGTTGCTTCAGTTGCAGCTGGGCCGATTCGTTTGGGCTCAAGCTCTTGGCCAAGGTATCCGGCAGCGTCAGTTGATAATCTGCGGCTATGCCTCGCACCAGCACTGCCGCCTGCTCAAGTTCACCGACTTCGATGGCACTTGTCAGCAGATCCAAACGGCCGTCGATATCCCTTGGCAACGCAGTCAGAGCTTGTTGCTGCCTGGGGGCCATTCTCGCTCTTTGCTGCACAGTGTCCTCTGCCACGGCGCGATTCTTTGCAGCACTTTCTTGAGGAGGCATATCCTGTTGCTGAACAGCTTGTTCCTGAGGTGCCGCTCGCTTGGCAGCCATGGGCTGCGGCGCCGCCATAGGTTGCAGCCTGGCGGGCTGCGCCGCATCTTCAGCGCTATCGACCTGCGGGCTGATTTCCAAACTGGCTGGAGCACTAAGCTGCGGCGTCGATGAGTTTCGCAGTTCGGGATTCAGAATAAACAGCCCTGCCACCAGCATCACAGAAGCCGCGGCGGATAGGCCATATCTGTGCTTTTGCCAGAATCCGGGCGCCGGACGGATCACCTCTGGTGCTTGGCGGCAGTTGTCCCTCGCCTGCTGCAGAATTTGCTGATCCAAGGTCTGTGGCGGCTGCTCGACAGCACCTTCACGATAGAGCGCATCTATCTGCGACTCTGGCGTGGCAGCATCATCGCGTTTGTTCTCTGTCATTCAATGCTCTCCTGGGTCTTGCGCCCCAAACAGTCACGCAGGCTCTGATAGGCATAACGTATCCGGCTCTTGGTGGCCTCCAGCGTCGCCCCGGCCACTTCGCTGATCAGTTGCGCCGTCAGCCCGGACTCCTGATTCAGCAAGAAGGCTTCCTTCTGCACCTGGGGCAAGAGGCCGATGCACTCCTTGAGCCAGGCGACCTGACGACTTCGCAGCAGCTCGCTATCCGGCTCGGCGGTTTGTGGGCCCAGCAGATTGGCCTGCGCATCAGGCTCATCCCCATCTATGCTGAGACTGTCGACCGGTTTGACCGCCCGCACATGGTCAATCAGCAGGTTGTGGGCTATCCGGTACAACCAGGTGGTAAACTTGGCGCTGGGTTGATAACTCTGCGCCGCCTTGATCACCCGGCTCCAGGTTTCCTGATACAAGTCTTCAGCCAAGGTCATATCGCTTAACTGGCGGACAAAATACCGATAGAGTCCGCCCTTGTGTTTAAGATAGAGGCGCTCAAAGGCCTGGGCATCTCCGGCGGCATAAGCCAGCATCCAGGTCTCATCCTCTCCACTTGGCAATCCCGTTTGCCTTTGCTGTTCCAAATTCTCTCTCCCCTGGCCGGGCCTATATATTGGCTATTGGGATGAGAGTTTGCCCCCACGCCATTGGACTGTAAACCCCAATGGCGTGACTCTGGGTCTCAGTTTTGCCTATGCCCCTATTCCAGCGGCTTAAATCCGGCGGCTGGCATAAGTTCAAGCATGGGTTCGGACATAGGTTCGGCGCTGAGTTTATCTGCCACGGTTTTGCGTCCGGGTTTAAGCGCGCCTTGCTCGGCCAAGAGTGCAGCGCTGCGAGCCAGGCTGACAAACTCATGTCGATAACCGTATGGGTCCTCGCCCTTGGCCGAATCGGCAAGCTCGGCGACCCGGCGCCAGTCAAAGCCATGCAGATACACTGAGCCGTTAAGCAGTTGCCCAAGCCCGGCTACCGCCGCGGCAAAGCGCAGATCATCACTGGCGAGCGCAAGCGACTTTTGGGCCGAGTCCAGGCGAATGGCATGAGTATAAAGCTGACTCTTGCTGTCTTTGCTGCTGTCACTCAAGGGTGGTTTAGCTCGCAGTTTCAGATAGCCAAGCTCTTCACGGCTATATTTTTCCTTGCCGCTGACAGGGTCGCGACCATAGCGCAATGCATCGTTGGCCAGATTATTTGAATTCGTAAGGCTGAGCTCATACAGGGCCGTCACCACATGCCCTGCGCCCATTTCGGCGGCGTCGACCTTATCGTTGTTGAAATCCTCCCGCTTGAGGGCGCGGTTTTCATAGCCGATGAGGCGATACTCGGCCACCAGCGCCGGGTTGAACTCGAGCTGCACTTTGACATCCGACGCTATGGTCAGCAGGGTGCCGCTACGCTGCTCCACCAGGATTTTACGAGCCTCGTTCAGGGTATCGATATAAGCGTATTGGCCATTACCCTTATCCGCCAACTGCTCCAACATACTGTCGCGGTAGTTGCCTAGGCCAAACCCCAGAGTCGTCAGGCCAATCCCCTGCTGCTTTTGTTGTTCAACCAGCGCCAGCAGCTCCTGCTTGCTGGTAAGGCCCACATTGAAGTCGCCGTCGGTGGCCAGCAGAACCCGATTTACCCCGCCACTGATAAAGTGCTTGCGGGCCAAACGGTAAGCTGTTTGGATGCCTTCACCGCCGTTGGTGCCACCGGCGGCCTTAAGCTCAGCCAAAGCGGCGTCTAAGCTCTCGCTATCGGCGCCATTGATACCGTCCAGTACTACGCCGGCCTCACCGGCGTAGACGACTATCGACACCTTGTCCTGTGAGGTGAGCGTATCGCAGAGCATTTTGATGGCCGATTTCAGCAGCGGCAACTTGTCCTGCGATGACATGGAGCCGGAAACATCCAGCAAGAACACCAGGTTGGCGGCGCCTATCTGACTGGCCGGCACTTCATAGCCCTTAAGCCCGATACGCAGCAGCATCTTGCCTTCATTGTAAGGTGACGGTGCCAGCTCAGTACTGACGGAGAAAGGCTCGCCTTTGTCCGGCTGTGGGTAGTTGTAGTCGAAATAGTTAATCAACTCCTCGACTCTCACCGTGCCTTTGGGGGGCAATGTTCCCAGGTTGATACTGCGCCGCATCAGGCTGTAACTGCCGCTGTCCACGTCGACGGAAAAGGTCGATAACGGCGTTTCGCCCGCCACCATGATGCCGTTGGCGATATACACCTCCGAGCCATTGGCAAGCACTGTGGCGCTGGGATAATTCACATCCGCCAGAGTCAATTCAGAGGGCACGCTCAAGCTTCTTGGCTGGACACTCGGCTTGTACAAAGCCCGCGGCGATGCAGCGGCGCTGATGGCTAACTTCTGGGCTTGCGCATGGGTGACAGCGTTCGCCATATCCTGCCCGGGGTCTTTGCTTGGCAGTACCTCTGTTTCAACCTCAGGGAATTGAGCCTCGCTCGCTTGATTGGCGACCTTGGGTGGCTCATGGGACTGCTGTGGCTGGCAAGCGGCCACCCCCAAACTGCCAACTAAGATGGCCAACAGGCTAAGATGATACCGGCGCCCGGCAATGGCGGCGCTTTGATTTATCCTTATCTTCCCTTTCTGATTTACCTTGCACTTGCCAGGCAACATTATCGCCTTCATAACATTTCTCCATATTCGGCTGTTGTTATTGCAAACGGGCAGCAGAAGCAAAAGGGTTATTGAGCCCCCAATAAATCTTGCCAATAAGCCAAAGCGCTGTTGGATGATGGCGGAGAAACACCAAGCGACCAAGGCAGAGAAAAAGAGACGGGGAAACGTGAGAAGCACAACCTCTTCGACCAAACACACTTTTAACTCAAAAAAAAGCTTAAAATTTAGCTTTTGAGCTACACATCACACAAGGCGGATTTGTAGAAGCCTAAAATAGCGGCTCTTTTTCCCGGTCACAATCCGGTTCGATTTTCTGGAGCCCTGTCGACGTGCCTCACATAAGCAATTTCAGAACCCAACTCTTTTCTTTGCGCCTGGGCCATGCCCTGCGTGAAGTCATCGCCAAGGAAGGCTATAGTGGAAAGCACTTTGGCCAGGATCTGATGGCCGGGGTCACTGTGGGGATTATCGCCATTCCGTTGGCCATGGCATTGGCTATCGCCAGTGGCGTAGCCCCTCAATATGGTCTCTACACCGCTATCATAGCCGGCTTTATCATCGCCATCACCGGCGGCTCACGCTACTCAATCTCTGGCCCGACCGCCGCCTTTGTGGTGCTGCTCTATCCCATAGCCCAGGAGTTTGGCCTCGCCGGCCTGTTGATGGCGGGGATGATGTCAGGCGTTATCCTGATAGCCATGGCGCTGCTGCGCCTTGGTCGCCTGATCCAATATATTCCCCAGTCGGTGACGCTGGGCTTTACCGCCGGGATAGGTGTGGTCATCGCAGTTTTGCAGCTGAAAGACTTCTTCGGTCTGCCCATAGACAGCATGCCGGAGCAGTTCGGTGAAAAACTGCAGGTGCTGGCACTGGCGCTGCCACAAACCGATTTTCCCAGCTTAGTGGTGGCATTGGTCACTCTGGCTGTCATGCTGCTGTGGCCAAAACTGAAATTGCCGGTGCCGGCGCATCTGCCGGCTATCATTGTCGGCAGTCTACTGGCTTTGCTGCTCGGCAGTTTGGGGCTTGAAGTAGAAACCATAGGCAGCCGCTTCCATTATCTGTTGCCAGATGGTAGCCAGGGCAATGGTATTCCCCCCTTCCTGCCGAGCTTTGAGTGGCCTTGGTTGCAGCCTGGGCCGGATAGCGAACCTCTGGGGCTTTCCTGGCAGATGATTAAAGCCTTGGCTCCGGCTGCCTTTGCCATCGCCATGTTGGGCGCCATCGAATCCCTGCTTTGCGCCGTAGTGCTCGATGGCATGACAGGCAAGCGTCACAGCGCCAACAGCGAACTGCTTGGCCAGGGGATAGGTAATATAGTGGCCCCATTCTTTGGCGGTATCACGGCTACAGCTGCCATTGCCCGCAGCGCGGCCAACGTCAAGGCCGGTGCCTTTAGCCCGGTATCGGCGATTATCCACTCCCTGGTGGTACTCCTGGGGCTGGTGGCACTGGCCGGCTTACTGTCCTTCCTGCCGATGGCTGCCATGGCGGCCTTGCTGCTGGTTGTAGCCTGGAACATGAGCGAAGCCCCCAAGGCCTGGCAACTGCTGAAAACCGCGCCGCGCAGCGATATCTGGGTATTCTTAAGCTGCTTTTTCCTGACAGTGGTGTTCGATATGGTGATCGCCATCTCCTTCGGGATCATGCTGGCGGCCCTACTGTTTATGAAAGAGATCGCCGAGATGACCCGTCTCTACGATATCAGCAACAATAAGCGCTACATCGACCGGCCACTACCGGACGACTGGGTAGTACTGAAGATCAACGGGCCACTGTTTTTTGCCGCCGCTGAGCGCATTTTCGCCGAAATCGCGCAGATGACCCAGGATAAGCAAGTCATAGTGCTCTATATGGATGGGGTGTCCATTCTCGATGCCGGTGGTATGGCTGCGTTGAACAAATTGATACGCAAATGCCAGAGCAACAATACCCGTCTGCTGGTTGCCGATCTGCAGTTCCAGCCCATTAGAACACTGGCCAAGGCCAAGGTTCAGCCTATCGAAGGTGTGCTCAAGTTCTATCCCACCTTGAGAGAGCTGATTGAAGAGCAGGTACCGCAGATAACCGTCGATTCCACGGCACCGGACTCAAGCGCTACCGCCAAGGAGAAACCCGCCCAATAATTTGGCAACGCCGAGCTCTTTTTCTGCCTGCGCCCGGAGTTATCCGGGCGCTTGTTTATCCCGTCAGCAGTTTCAATCACAACTGACTGACACAACTGTAAGAAATTGGCTATCCCCCCACTAAAGTTAATCTGCTAGTATGCGCGCTGATGAAAAGGGCGCTGATTAAAAAGCACAGGATAAAAAAGGCGCAATATTGAATTGCCGCCATATATTGCAAAGGACTGGGGATGCAAGCCAAACAAACAAAGCTCTGTAACCTGTTGAAGCTGGGTGCCGGGCTGGGACTGCTCTGTATGAGCCAATTAGCGCAGGCAGATGAGGGCAAAACGGAAGCGGAGATCCGCTGGCAGGCGTTGAGCCCGATAGCCAACCTGTATCTGAGTCACGCCAATGCGGAAGACTTTATCGCCAAGGGGGATGAAGAAAAAAACCGCTACGACAACTACGCTGGCGCCCTCGCCTATTACCTGATGGCCACAGAGCGCGATAGCAGCAATATCTGGGCGCCCTATCAAGCCGCCGGTACTCTGGCAATGCTGGAACTTAAAGACCAGGCAATCGAAATGCTGCAGTTGGCCGACAGCCGCGGCCTGTGGCAACAGATAATGCTTGAGGAAGACGACGAACTTGCCGGCATCAAGGACTCGGATGAATACCGCGCCGTACTGGATAAGGTTAAACGCCGTTATCCTCAGCATGCAAAAGATGCCGGTACAGCTTATATCTACCGCCCTCAGGGGGCTGCCCCTGACGGTGGCTGGCCTGTGCTGGTCTGGTTATCCGGCTATGGCACAGAAGGCAGTGACAGCGCCCATATGGCCAAACTGCTGACAAGTGAACGGGCAATATTTATCGGGATCAACGGCACGGAAAAGCTCAATGAGCACAGCTTCCGCTGGGCCAGAACCGAAACCGAGTCCAGTCACCAGGCAGTGCAGCAAGCTTTAGCCCTGGCGGCAAAGAACAGCCCTGTCAACAAGCAGAAAGTGGCACTGATGGGCTTTTCCCAGGGTGCCCTTCACAGCGCTCACCTGCTGGCCAAACACCCGAATGATTATGTCGGCGCCCTGCTGCTGTCTGCAGGCGGTATGCAAACCGAGCTCAAGGCTTCGGCGCCCGCCGGTAAGCGACTGGTTATCTCATACGGCGAACAGGAGCACAGCAGTAATCTGGCGCTGGATAAACAGCTGGAACAATTTTTTAGCCCGGGTAATCAACTGCAGCTCAAACCGCATCAGGGCGGGCATTTCTTTGATGATGCCTGGCAGCAGAAATACCCGGATTATGTCAATTTCGTATTGGAACTCAATTAAGGAAGATTAGATGGAACTGAAAAGTGCCTCAGGTTTTAAATCCTATTTTACCCCCAAGCGCATTCTGATTGGGGTGGGCGTTTTGGCCGCCCTGGGTATTGCCCAAAGCTCAGTATTGATGACAGATGCCGGTTACACCTATGTGCATCAAAACAATGTTACCGGCTCTTTGGATGTGTTCACCGAGCCCGGCATCCACTTTCGCATGCCGTTTCTGTCGAAAATAACCCGCTATGATCAGGTCGTTACCGTCTCCTTTGGCAACAACCAGGGCGAGGTATTCTACCAACGTCTGCCGGCGCTGCAGGTACGTTTTGCCGATACCTACACAGGCCAGGTACCGGCCACTTTCCGCTTCAAGCTGTCTTATGATCCCGAGCAGCTCAAGACGATGCATCGGGAGTTTCGCTCCAACGACAACCTGATTGACACCATGTTGATCAAGAACGCCCGCAACGTCACTGTGATCACCTCGACCCAATATACCGGCGAAGAGTTTTTCCAGGGCGGCCTCAATCAGTTCAAGGCACAATTGTCAGATCAGCTCAGCAACGGTATCTATACCACTGAGCGGCGCCAGGTTGAAGTCGAGCAGGTGGATCTGGTGCCGGTTGGCTTCGATCAGGAAGATTCCAACAAGCTGCAAGCCACCAAACAATTGGTGTGGAAGACAGTACCTATTACCGACAAGAGCGGTAATCCGGTACGTCAGGACAACCCGCTCAAACATTATGGCATCACGGTCACCCAGGTCACCATTGGCGATCCCAAGCCGGAAGATCAGCTTGACAAGCTATTGACTGATAAGAAAAAACTGGTTGCCGAGCGGATCCGCACCATTCAGGAGCAGGAAACGTCCAAGGCCCAGGCCAAGACAGAGCAGCTGCGCAAAGAGATCCAGCGTACCCGCGAAGTACAGGATGCCCAACGTGCCAAGGAGCTGGCGGTTATTGCCCAGCAAAAAGAGGTTGAAGTGGCGCGGCAAATCGCCGAGCGTGAACTGGTGGAAGAACGCAAGAAGAAAGATATCGCCACCCTGAGCAAGGCCAAGGAGCTGGAAATCGCCCAGGCCAACCTGGAGATCCAGAAAGCCAACTCGGCCTCGGCCATGTTTGAGGCCAAGGCGATCCGTGAAAAAGGGATAGCCGAAGCCGATGTACTGGCGGCGAAATACAAGGCCCTGGGTGCCCATGAGAAGGTGTATCTGGCCGAGCTGAACCGGGATGTGGCCAACTCCCTGTATCAGAACCTGCCCAACTTCAAGGTGGATATGCCGAAGAACTATATCAACGGCAGTGGCGGCAACGGCATGACCTCCAATTTGGACGTGATCACCGGCTTGTCGGCGTTGGGGCTGATGGAAAAAAGCACCGCCCTTGGCAGCAAAGCATCCGCCAAATAACGGGCTGGTTAGAAAGTAAATTGAAGGGAGGCTTAGCCTCCCTTTTTATTCGCCTTCATTTCAGGTCATACTGATATACCCAACTGCAAGGAGGCCTTATGTCTAAGCATTCATCCGTTTCACTGCGCCCGCTGCACCGCGCTATTTCGCTTGCAGCGGCTCTCTCTATGGCGGCTTTGCTGGCAGCTATTGTGAGTGGCTCTGCACTTGCTGAAAATTCAGCGCCATCGGAACTGAAGGATATCCGCCTGCCCCAGGGCTTTGAGATAGAAGTCTATCTGGATAATGTCGCCAATGCCCGCCAGATGGCGCTTGGCAGCCAGGGCACACTCTTTATCGGCAGTCGCGGCGAAGGTAAAGTCTATGCGGCAATCGATACAGATGCCGATGGCCGCCACGACAAGGTCAAAGTGATCGCCTCCGGGCTCAATATGCCTTCCGGGCTAGCCTTTCGGGACCAGACTCTCTATGTGGGCGCCGTGAGCCAAATTCTCGCCTTTGACAATATCGAGCAGCAGCTGAGCCAGAGTGCTTCCCCGAGTTATCGAATCTTTTATGATGACTTACCCACAGATAAGCATCACGGCTGGAAATACCTCAAGTTTGCCGCCGACGGTCGCCTGTATATACCCATAGGCGCGCCTTGCAATATCTGTGATGCCGGCAGCGACTACAGCAAAATAATCAGCCTGGATCTCCAAAGCAAACAACCAAGGCTCGAAGCCGCCGGTGTGCGCAACAGTGTCGGTTTCGACTTCGACCCTGTCAGTGGCCAGCTGTGGTTTACCGACAATGACCGCGACATGATGGGAGACGATATGCCAGCCGATGAACTCAATCATTTGAGTCAGCGCGGCCAACATTTTGGTTATCCCTACGTTCATCAAGGGGATACCCTGGATCCTGAATTCGGCAAAGGTAAGCAGCCTGCCGATTTCAGCCCTCCTGAAGTCAAGCTGGGCGCCCATGTAGCGGCGCTGGGGATGACCTTCTATCGCGGCGACAGCTTCCCCAAGGCCTATCACGGCGGCATTTTTATTGCCGAGCACGGCTCCTGGAACCGGTCCAGCAAGGTGGGATATCGAGTGCGTTTCGTGCCGTTAAAACAGGGCAAGGCCGGTGAACCTCAGGTGTTTGCCGAAGGCTGGCTCAAGGGCGAAACCGTATCCGGACGCCCCGCCGATGTGCTGCAGTTACCGGATGGTTCCTTGCTGATAGCCGATGATGCCCAAGGCCGCCTCTATCGCATCTTTTACTCGGGCTGATTTTTGTCCGAAACACAGTGTTCAAGGGCAGCGCGCGCCGTCCTGTCATGATATTATCTGCAGCCATTATCGCCCGGCCTTGGGAACAACGCCGGGTTAAGGAAGCTGCGAACCACGCCTTGCATCCAGGCCTGTAAGCCAACGCAGAGCACGCATGGGACTGGTTTGCACCTTCCGTTACTGTACCCGACCTGGAAACAGGCAAAATATTATAAATAAAATCAGTAGTTAAGGAGTTATCATGCAAGCCCTCGTTGCTGTTGTAATGGGTTCCAAGAGTGATTGGCCCACCATGGAAGCGGCCGCAGAGATCATGGATTCTCTCAAGGTGCCCTACCATGTCGAAGTGGTTTCGGCCCATAGAACCCCAGACAAGTTGATGGAATTTGCCGCATCAGCAGCAGACAAAGGATACAAGGTCATCATAGGCGGTGCCGGCGGCGCCGCTCACCTGCCGGGTATGATAGCTTCCAAGACCCGCTTGCCTGTACTGGGCGTGCCGGTACAAAGCAAGGCTCTCAGCGGCATGGACAGCCTGTTGTCGATAGTGCAGATGCCCAAGGGTATTGCCGTGGGAACGCTGGCCATAGGTACAGCCGGGGCATTCAACGCCGGGCTGCTGGCCTGCCAGATGCTGGCAACTCAGGACTCTCAACTGGCCGAGCGCCTTGAAGCCTTCCGCGAAGCTCAAACCCGCGCGGTACTCGATAATCCGGATCCGAGGGAAGACTGAGATGGCTGACAAGAGAGTTTGGGTACTGGGCGATGGCCAACTGGGTGCCATGTTGCGTCATGCCGGCCAACCGCTGGCCATAGATGTCCGCCCCGTGGATATCATGGCACCAAGCGATGAAAAGTTGCCGCTGACAGACACAGATATTATTACCGCCGAGCGTGAGCAGTGGCCGGAATCGCCCCTGAGCCTGCAGTTGTCGCAGCACTGTCATTTCATCAATGGCCCGGTATTTGGCCGCCTCGCCGACAGATACACCCAAAAATCCCTGCTGGATCAGCTCAAGGTGGCCACTGCGCCTTGGGAACTGCTGGACGATAACACCCAAGCTAATGATCTTTATCACAAATATGGTGAAAGAGTTCTACTGAAACGCCGCACCGGCGGCTATGATGGCAAGGGGCAGCACTGGCTGAAACAAGCCGAGTCGACCAGCATCCCGGCCGATTGGCGCAATCAAGCGATTGCCGAACAGGCGATCCCCTTCGATGAAGAGGTGTCTCTGGTTGGGGTTCGCAGCCGCAGCGGCGAGTGCTTCTTTTATCCTCTGACGCTCAATTTGCATCAGGATGGTATTCTGATGGCATCGGTAGCCCCCCTGGCGCGTCTGCAACCGCTGCAGGCCGAGGCCGAAACAATGCTCTGCAGCATAATGCATGAGCTGGAGTATGTGGGGGTGATGGCGATGGAGTGTTTCCGGGTGGGCGATCACCTGCTGGTCAATGAGCTGGCGCCCAGAGTGCACAACTCAGGGCACTGGACTCAAGCTGGCACCCATATGGATCAGTTCCAGTTGCACCTGCGGGCCCTGTGCGATTTGCCACTGATGACGCCTCAGGTTAACTTCCAATGTGTGATGGTCAACCTGATAGGCATAGATAAGGACGACCGTTGGCTGAGCCTGGCCAATGCCGAGCTGTTCTGGTACGACAAAGAGGTGCGCCCCGGCCGCAAGGTAGGCCACCTGAACCTGTCGGTACTGGATAAAAACGCGTTGGCCGACAGCATTGCCAGGCTTCAGCAGTGGATGCCGGCGCAATATCAGGCGCCACTTATGTGGATACTGGCGGAGTTTGGCTGACAAACGGGCGGGCACCCTCGCCCGCCTCTGACTTTGATTCAAGGTATAACTTTAGGATTCTCAGGATTTGTTGGATCAGAACGGACTCAGAAAGCAGAAGATAGACACATTGGATCTGCGCTATCATCTGCTGCTTCTGTTACTGCCTCTGCTGCTGATAGCCTTACTGTTCTGGGTCACCAGCCCGGCCGGTGAGCTTCCCTGGCTGCAGTGGGGTGGGGTTTCTATCATCTATTTCCTGGCCTACAGCCTGGGTTATTTTGTCCATCAAGGGCGCTTGGGCCGACTGTGGCAACACCTGGAGCAGGTGCTGGGGATCAACGAAGCCACCTTCGAATTAGTGCATCTTTCCAGTCAATACGAAACCGAACACGCCTTTCTCAACGCCCTGCTCGGTAAGGCAGTCGCCATGGTTGATGGCGCCGAAATGGGCTCCATCATACTGGTGGAACCCGGCAGCAATAAGCTGCATTTTGAATCTGCACTCGGGCTGGATCTGGCCAAGCTGCAACAGCTGAATATGACCCTGGAGCAGTCTTTCGAATACAGGTTGACCGATGGCCGCTGCAACCGGGTAGTCGTGGTCAACGATATGCGCAAAATCAACGCCCAGAGTAGCCTGAGCGCCGAAGATCAGGCCCTGCTGCTGAGTGCCGCCAGCATTCCCATTCGGGCCACCCTGTCCAGCCCAATCCATATCGATGGTCAGCTCTATGCCATGCTCAACCTAGACAGCTCACTGCTGGCCTGTTTCAGCACCTATGACAGGGATCTGGTGGCTATTTTGACCCGTGAAGCTGCCAATGCCATTGCCCTGTATCAAAAGTCCCGCCAGATCCACCAGTTGGCTAATTTTGACTGCCTGACCGGACTGGCCAATCGCAAGTATTTTGAAGAACAGGCGCAAAAATGGCAGCCCAAGACCAAGCTGGAAAGCATGCTGGTGCTGCTGGATATGGATAACCTGAAAAAGATCAACGACAACCTGGGGCACGGTGCCGGTGACTTTGCCCTCAAGCGTCTGGCAACCGAGCTGAAACGCAGCTGCCCGCCACCGGCCCTGGTGAGCCGATTTGGCGGCGACGAATTTGTGCTGCTCTGCTACGGCAGTGAAAGCTGGCTCAGAGAACGTTTACAGCAGGCCGAGGCCAGGCTTGCAGCCGATGAGGTTGCCGTTTATTTCAGTGCCGGCATCGCGCCTTTCAACGGCGATATGGAGTACAGCCTGAAACTGGCAGACAGCCAGATGTACCGGCAGAAAAGAGCCCGCAAGGGTGGGCACGAATAAAGAAACCTGGCTCCCAATGACGGGATTGCTGCAGTAGGTGACAAGGAGAACCGATGCACAAACAGCTCATAATTATGGCGGCGCTGGCCGCAAGCACTCTACCCGTGCTGCAACAGGCGCAGGCGGCACAAAACCTCTCTTCCTTAATGGTGGAAGTTCGCCAGCAGGATGGTATCCCCCATTATTACAATCTGGCCAGTGGTATGCCCCTCAATGGTGAAATATCCATCGTCCGGGACAATCAAGGCTATACCCTGGCGGAGTTCTCCCAGGGCGTGCCCAATGGGCGCTGGCAGGTATTTCACTCCAACAATGCCAAATTGATTGAGGGCCAATATTTCCAGGGCTATCAAAATGGCAGTTGGCGCATGTATGACATCAGCGGCCAGATGACCGAATTGCAGGTGTTCAACAAGGGCGTGCCGGAAGGGGAATGGCAAACCTTCGACACTAAAGGCCGTCTCAGTGAAAGCGTCTTCTACCGCGACGGTAACAAAGAGCAGGTCAAGCGTTTCTACGCCAGTGGTAAACTCAAGGCCAGCGAAACCTATACCGACAACCTGCGCCATGGTCAGTGGCAGAGCTTCTATGAAAACGGCACCCTGGCCCAAAGCCAGCAATACGCCAACAACCAACTGTCAGGCGACTATCTGGAGCAAAACGCCCAGGGGGTAATCAAGGTCAAGGGCAAATTCGATGCCAATGGCCAACGTCAGGGCGTCTGGCAGAGCTTTTTTGATGATGGCAGCAAAGAGAGTGAGATAAGCTTCAGTGCCGGCGAGCGGGACGGCGAAAGCCTGAAATATCACCCAAGCGGCGAACTGGCAGTCAAATGTGCTTACCGCGCGGGTAAGCGCCAGGGCCAATGTCAGACGTTTGACGACAAAGGGATACTGCTGGGCAATGAGCATTTCAGTGACGGCGAAAGAGATGGCACCCAGGAGTACTTCAACAGTGAAGGCAAGCTGGTCATAGAACAGCACTACAAAAACGGCCTGCAAACCGGTGTACAGAAGCGTTTTCACCCCAATGGCCAGTTGGCTGAGCTGGAAACCTTCCACGACAGCCAATTGAGTGACAACGGTCAATATCCCCGCCATGGCAAGTATGAGCGTTTCGATATCGACGGCAAGCCACTGGAGAAGTCCCAGTTTGCCATGGGCCTGCTGGATGGTTTGCATCAGCGTTTCAGCGCCGGTGTTTTACAAGAGTCCAGCCAATGGCAGCAGGGTGAGCGTCACGGCGACTTTATCCGTTACTTCCCGAACGGTAAAAAACGCAGCCTGAACCAATACCAGCACGACAAGCAAACCGGAAAATCCATCCGCTACTTTGAAGATGGCACTGTGCAGGAGCAGGGCGATGTCATTGAAGGCAAGTGGGTCGGCAAATATGAGAGCTTCTACGACAATGGCAAGCCCAGGGAGTTGGCCCACTATGCCAAAGACAAGGCCGCCAAGGATTATCGTTATCCGCTCGATGGTGCCTTCAAGCGCTGGTACGCCAACGGCGATCCCAATGAGGAAGGCGCATATCTCAACGGCGACAAGGACGGGCTCTGGATTCAGTATCGCGAAGGGGTCAAGAGCCGGGAGCAGACCTTTGTCAAAGGCAAACTCAATGGCAAATATGCCGAGTATTACCATGGCCGCCGCCGGGTTACTGGGGAATACCTGGACAATAAGAAGACAGGTACCTGGATAGACTACCGCTACGAAGAGGACGATCCTACCTTCGGCACCATCCCAGAAGGCAATATCAGGATCAAGAGCCTGTGGCAACAGGGTAAGTTACATGGTGCACGCGAGCACTACAGCTTCAAGGGCATCCTTTATCGCAAGGAAACCTATGACAATGGCGATAAGACCGGCAGCTATAGCGAATACTATGTCGACAATGGGCAGCAGAAACTGGCCGGTGAGTTGTTAAAAGGGGCCAAAACCGGCCAGTGGCAAAGCTGGTTTGAAGATGGCATGCTCGCCGCCAGTCAGGAATTCAAGGACGATGTACTGCACGGCAAATCTGAGCAGTACTACAGTAACGGCCA
Source organism: Shewanella sp. VK101 (assembly GCF_056497865.1). Lineage (NCBI taxonomy): Bacteria > Pseudomonadati > Pseudomonadota > Gammaproteobacteria > Alteromonadales > Shewanellaceae > Shewanella > Shewanella sp. VK101. The sequence goes on along the minus strand of NZ_CM151402.1, from coordinate 1,556,892 downwards.
GTTAAAACAGCAGGCCAACTACTGGCAGGGAAAACTCGATGGCAAACTGAGCCAGTACTTCCAAAATGGCAAACCACAGAGCCATGAGCAGTGGGTCAAGGGCCAGAAAGAGGGTGAAGCCAGTTACTTCCACAACAACGGCAAGCTGGCCGAGAAAGGCACCTTCCTCAGGGACAGAAAAGAGGGGCTGTGGCAGACTTTCTGGACCAATGGCGAGAAGCGTACCGAAGGCAGCTATATCAGCAATCGTGAATCCGGCGACTGGAACTTCTACGACCAGTTCGGCAAGCTGATAAAGACAGAACACCACGGCTGATAAAACGGCTGGCTCATCTGTAGAGAACCCAAAAAGCGCACCTTAAGGGTGCGCTTTTACCGAGGAACAGCTTAGTTTCCCCTTCCCTAGCCAAAGAACAAACGCCAGAGCCAAGAGGCGTCCAGGTCTTCCTTGCACTGATTATATTGCGCCGCATAACGGCGGGAACGATTGTCCACCTTGTCGGCCACCCTTACCAACCAGGCCTTGCTGCGGTAACTGCCGCGTTTGTAGCCGCCCCAGCCTTCGTGATAATTGAGATACTGGTTGCGGGCATCCCACTTGGACACACCATTGATCTTATGGCTCTTGTAGATAAACCAGCCCATAAAATCCATTGCATCATCAAAATCGCTGCGACTGGCCCAGCTGTTGCCGGTCTCACGCACATAATCATCCCAGGTCATGGTCTTGGCCTGGGCATAACCATAAGCATCACTGGCGCGTCCTATGGGAATGATCCACAAGAAATACTCCATAGGTGGCGCCGCATTATGCTTGAAGGAGCTCTCCTGATACATCATGGCCAAGGGCACATGCACGGGAACGCCCCACTTTTCACGGGCATCCTTGGCAGCGTTGTACCAAGATCTGTGCTCTTTGAAGATGGAACAGATATTGTCGGGCTCTTTGGGAGGTGAAGTGGCGCAGCCACCCAAAAACAGGGAGGCGGAAACAGCAAGCGCCGGGGCAAATTTGGATAGAAACTGTCGCTTCACGAAAATCTCACGGCTTTCAAAGGCCAGGCCTTTGGTTGAACTTGGACTCAGTGTCGCCCGAGTCAAACATCAAATGCAACCTGAGCCTCTGAAAAAGTGAGCTTTATTGCGGCTCCGGCAGCTCGCATTCATGAACTTCCTGCTGCCAGACCACAGGTTCCCAGTAACCGGTATCCTTGCCGGTATAGCGCCTGTCGGTATTGAACTTGGCCGCCAGGTGATAACGTTGCCCGGCTTCCACCAGCAACTTCAGCTCCTTGGGCGTGCGGGCCGACAATCGCACTTTGAGCTCAGGTGAATCTATCAGCTCAGAGACGGTAAAGCTGTGTTCACCCGGTGGCAACTGATAGTTGGGTTTGGAAATCACGGGTTGGCCATCGAGATGGGTGACCACCAAGCGATAAAACTGCTGCTCCCGATCCGGCTCCAGATAACCTGAAACCGTACCACATTCGCGCCCGGGCTCGGGAGCACTGGCGCAGGCCGATAGCAACAGGGCTGCGGCCGAGATTAACAACAAAGACTTCACTGACTGACTGCTTCCTTGGCTGGTTCATCGGCAAAGTACTGAACCAGAAAATCATCAAAATTCAAACGATCAGCGGCTTCCATCTGCAACTGACTCTCGATTGAGGCCTGGGCTTCGGCTTCAAAGGAAGCCAGCGCTGCGGCACTCAGCGGATAATTCAGCAGCTGCTGCTGATACTCTTTCGCCAATGCCATCACCCAGGCGCCGTGATCCAGCCCCTTGTCTGCCAGAGTCTTCATCACCTGCCCTGACAGCGTCTCATTCGGGTCGATAACGGCTTGATGCCACTTGGCCAGTGCCAGCTGATACTGGTCATCATCCTTTCCATCGAGCAGCGTGGCCAACTGCTGCAGCTCGGCAAACAGTGCCAGCATCCACTGCTCACGCGCCACAGGCTCGCCATTTTGGCTCAGCATTAAGCCGGGCTTACGCCCTTCCAACACCACGGCCTTGAGGTTGGCAGCTATCTCCTGCTCACCTGTGCTATCGGTCGTCGCCGATGGACTCAACAAACAATGAAGCAGGAACAGATCCAGGAAGCGCACCTGAGAGGCCTCTATGCCTATGGCACTGAAGGGGTTTACATCCAACGCCCGCACTTCGATATATTCCACCCCGGCGCGTGCCAGTGCCTCGGAAGGCTTTTCACCGCTGCGGGTCACCCGCTTGGCGCGAATGGGGGCATAAAACTCATTTTCTATCTGCAACACATTGGCGTTGAGCTGGCGATATTCGCCATCAACCTTCACCCCTATGTTGGCAAAGTTGTCCGAAGGCATCTTGATGGCGGCGCGGATCCCCTTGAGATAATCCGCCAGCGAGTTATAGCTGATACTGAGCCGCTCCTGCTCCTTGTTGGTGTAACCCAGGTCACTCATTCTCAGTGAGGTGGCCCAAGGCAGATACAGGGTGCCGCGGCCCATCTTTTCAAAATCCAGTTCTGTCTGCTGCTCTTTGATGAAAGAGCCGCACAGCGCCGGTGAAGCGCCAAACAGATAAGGCAACACCCACACCAAGCGGCGGTAGTTGCGGATAAGGCCAAAGTAGCGCTCGGAGATAAAGTCACAGCGGGAAACCGACTTGTCGCTCTGGGCATAGAGCAGATCCCAAAGCTCGTCAGAAACCGAGAAGTTAAAGTGCACTCCTGAGATGATCTGCATCAAAGCGCCGTATCTGTAGGTCAGGCCCTTGCGATAGAGGGTCTTCATCCGCCCTGAGTTGGAGCTGCCGTATTGGGCGATGGGAATATCCTTCTCGTCGCCAACATAACAAGGCATGCTCACGGGCCAAAGCTTTTGTCCTTTAAGCTGATTGAGGGTAAAGGCATGAGTCTCGGTGAGACCGGTCAGCAGCTCATCTATGCTGTGGGTAACAGGCGTTATGAACTCGAGCAACGCCTCACTGTAATCGGTAGTGATCCTCGAGTGGGTCAGGGCCGAGCCCAAGGTTTTGGGATGACCATCCATAGCCAGGTGCCCGCTGGCATCAATTCTCAAGGCTTCTCGCTCAATCCCACGGCGCATATCCTTGAGTGCGGCGCGTCCTTCGGCTCCTTTGAGCATTGCGACAGATTCGGTAAATGACTTCAAATTCTTTTTCTCTGCTTGGCGGCCTAGGCCTTTATCTGGCCAATAGACCCGGGCATACCTGCTCCGCTTTCATCTCTTGGTGATTCATCACCAAAAGGCACAGGACTGCTCTGTGTGACTGCTGCCCAAAATAAAGCCTAAGCGGCCTTTCAGGCAAGTGTAATTTAAAAGAGACAGGCGGTGATGCTCCTTGAAGCATCACCGCCTTGCATAGTGGCAAGCGAGTCGTAACCCGCCGCGGTTAAGATCAATATGGGGTCAAAGTGGCCGTTTTACAAGGGCAGATTGATCACTGAATAACCCATTGCCTTAATCCCGGGCTCGATAAGATTTTTATCCCCGACCACCAATATTTGCATGCTGGCAGGATCCAACCATTCTTTAGCCAGCTCATTGAGCTTATCAAGACTGGTTTGGTTAATAATCTCATCCTGACGGGCAGTAAAATCATCGCTCAGACCGTACTTCTGAATCATTCGGATAAAGCCGGCCTTTTGGTAAGGCGTTTCATAATCCAGTGCTTTACCCTGCGAAATTGAGGCCCGCATAAAGCTAAGCTCTTGTGTCGTCATCCCCTTATCATGATAAGCCTTGAGCTCCTTGATAAACTCGGCCAGCGCCTTGTCGGTGACATCACTGCGAACGCTGGCGCCCGCTTTGAAGTAGCCCTGCTCAATACCACCACTGAAGAAGCTGCGGGCACCATAGGTGTAGCCCTTGTCTTCCCTGAGATTAAGATTGATGCGGCTGTTGAAGGCGCCGCCCAAGGGATAGTTCATCAGGTAAGCCTTAAAGAAGTCGCCCGTGGCATCGTAAGGCAGGGCGCGCTTTCCTATGCTGATAACCGACTGGGCTGCTCCCGGCTTATCGATAAGGAACACCACACCGGGTTTACCCTCGGGCATCTCACCCAAGGTCGGCAGAGACACAGCCTGGCCGCCCCAAGGCTCCAATCCTTTTAGCTTGCCGATTAGCTGCTCGCGGGGCAGATCGGTTACCGCCACCAGTTGAGCGTTGCCGGCACGATACTGCTCCTTATAGAAAGCCTTGATATCATCAAGCGTCAGTTGGCTGACACTCTCAAGCGTACCGTTATCATTGACACCGAGACTGGTTTGGCTGCCAAACAGCAACTTGCTGAAACCCTCTTCGGCCAGATAGTTGGGATCCGAGGCCAGATGTTGCAGGCTCTGCAACTGTTGCTGTTTTACCCGCTCGAAATCGGTTTCCTTGAAGCCTGGCTCAAACAGTCTTTCTTCGACTATTGCCAGGGTCTTATCCAGATTTTCAGTCAAGGCCGAGATCCGGATGCTGCTTTGATAGCCGCTACTGTCAAACACCACAGAAGATCCCAGCAGCTCCAGCGCCTGGGCCAGTTCTTCACTGCTGCGTTTGGCGCTGGACTCATTGAGCATGGCCGCCGTCAAACCGGCGAGCCCGGCCTTTTCCACTGGCACCAGTCTGTGACCGCCGTTGAGGTAGATGACCAGCTCGGTAGTAGGCGTTTCATGGCTTTCAGTGCCCATGACACTGATACCGTTGTTCAACTGGGCAGACCAAAGCTTGGGCACCTGCATGGAGGGCGCCTTGCCGGCAGCGGGGATCTTACTGCGATCGAAACTACTGTTGGCACTTACGGCCTCCTGCAACCCGGCAACGGCGTTGGCGGCAACCCTTGGCTCAGGCGGGGTAAAGTTATCGGCCTTGGCCACCAGCGCCTTGGCGCCCATGGGCACCACACTCATCACCACGCTGGGCTTATCCTTGATGTAACGCTTGAATACCCGCATCACATCTTCTTTGGTCACTGCATCATAGCGGGCCAAATCTTTGGCTATCTGATTGGGATCACCGGCGAATGTCTGGTTATAGGCCAGGTTGGACACCTTGCCCGAGACACTCTGCAGCGAGAAGATGCTGTCGGCGCGGAACTGCACCTTGACCTTCTGCAGATCTTCATCTGTGACGCCCCGCTGTTCAAATTCGGCAATCGATTCGCGGATCTTGGCCTCTATCGGCGCCAGTGCTCCGCCCTTGGCCGGATTGGCCAAGGCGTAGATGGACATTTGACAGGCCAGCTCCTGGCAAGGATGACTGACCCCGGCCTGCACCGCATAACCATCTTTCACCAGATTCTTGTAAACCAGCGAGGTCTTGCCGCCGCCGAGAATATTGGCCAGCAGATCCAGCGCGGCCTCATCCTGATGACGGGCATAAACGGTTGGGAAAGCAATACGGATGAGTGGCAGATGGACATTGTCTTCCATCGAGATATAGCGGCTCTTGTCCAGCGTTACCAAAGGTTTGGCATCGGTCGCCACCTTAGGCCCCTTGGGAATATCGCCAAAGTACTTGCTGACCCAGGCCAGCGTCTGCGCGGTATCTATATCACCGCCTATGGTCAGGGTGGCATTGTTGGGGCCGTACCAGCGTTGGAAGAAATGTCTTACATCATCAGACGTGGCGCGATCGAGATCCTCCGGCCAACCTATAACAGGCCAGGAATAAGGATGACCGGCGGGATAAAACGCCTGATTGAAGCGTTCATTCATCCGCCCATAAGGACGGTTATCGATACGCTGGGCCCGTTCGTTTTTCACGGTTTCCCGCTGCACTTCAAATTTCTTATCGGTCAGGGCCGGAAGCAGATAGCCCATACGGTCCGACTCCAACCAAAGCATTTTTTCCAACTGATTACTGGGAACAGTTTCGAAATAGTTGGTGCGGTCAGTGTTGGTGGTGCCATTCAAGGTGCCGCCTGCTTCGGTGACTATCTTGAAATGCTGTTCATCGGCCACATGCTCGGAGCCCTGGAACATCATGTGTTCAAACAGATGGGCAAAACCACTGCGCCCCGCCTGCTCTCTGGCCGAGCCCACATGATAAGTTACATCCACATGTACCAGAGGATCAGAATTGTCCTGATGCAGTATCACTGTCAGGCCGTTGGCCAAGCGATACTTGCTGTAAGGGATACCGACTTCACCGGCCTTGGGGGTGACCGACTCGATGAGAGTCACTCCTGCCGGCAGTTGTACCGAGGAAACCTCAGCCAATCCTGTGTCGGTCTGCACTGAGCAACCCGCCAATGCGGCCGAAATCGCCGCTGCCAATAACCATTTCTTCAAAACGTTACTCCTTCAACCAGAGACTGAAACCCAATAACTCATTGCAGCCACTCTAAAGCCAACAACACAATTATCAAATAGCGCAGGCCCTTGCCTGTCAAAATCATCAGAGTGGATTTTGTAAGAGGAAGTTTCATCCAACCTGCTAAAAGGCACAGAATATCACCGATCAGCGGCACCCAGGAAAGTAACAAGGCCCAATAACCGTAGCGGTTGAGCAGCGCCAGCGCATGCTTGTGGCGACCGCTGTCGAGTTGCTCGGGCGTGACCGCCTTGCGCCCCAAAAGCCCAAGTAGATAGCTGCTCAAGGCCCCCAAGGTGTTACCTATAGTGGCGCTAAGCAGCAATGACAATGCCATCTCCGGCTGTTTGTCCAGCAAAGCCAGCAACAAGACTTCCGAGCCTCCAGGCAGCAATGTCGCCGCCAAAAAAGCGCCGCTGAACATCAGCCAGAGTTCCCACATAAGATACCTTCCTGCATACTGCCTGAATCAAAGGCCCGTCCAGGCAAGTTCAAAGATAAATAGTTTTTAGCGCTGAAAGATATAAGAAAACAATGTCATTGCCCAGCTAAGTCTCAAGAGTTTAAATCATACAATCGCGATAGAAAGCCACAAAACCAGGGGTTAAAACCAGCCCTTAAATGGACAAGGAAAGGAGTCATAAATGCAGGAGCTGAACTTTATTCAATCTGTTCAGGAGCGGGATATTGATTTGATGTTGCTGGAGGAGTGCCACACTTCAATGGCCTTCTGCAATTGGTTGGTTTCCCGGGTATATGAATTCCCCCACTCCGTAGAGTTTATCGGCGCCTGGCATTCTGTCATTCACAATCAATACGGTGAGTCGGATCTCGTGGTGATTTTCAAGGCCAATGACGGCTCCCATCAAGCCATTCTTATCGAAAACAAGATAGATGCAACGCCACAACAGCAACAAGGGTTAAGGTATCGCTACCGCGGCGAACATGGGATAGAACAGGGCTATTGGGTCGATTTTCGCACCTGTCTGTTGGCTCCGCAAAAATACCTGGCATCCAACAATGAGCCCTATGATAAAACCATCGCCTATGAGGAACTCATGGCGTACTTTGTCGCCCAAGGGGCATGGTACCGGGCACGGCTTATGGCCGAGAGCATCAACAAGCAAAGACGTGGATACCTTCCCAGCATTAGCCCCGAAGTCACAGAGTTTGCCAGGTGTTATCTTGAGTTTGCGAAAAGACATCACCCGGAGTTGAACCCGGAAACACCCAAAAACCGCGCCGCCGGACATTCCTGGCTGCATTTCTACCCGCTACTGCCCAATAAGCAAATCCGCATCGTTCATCAATTGGCAGGAAGCCTGGTCAAAATCATGTTTCTGGGAGCAGCCGAGCAGCTTGATATACTCACGCAAGCCTTCGGTGCTTATGCAAGCACAGGACTCATGATCAAACGCTCCGGCAAGTCTGTCGTGATGGAACTGCCTACGCCGCCCATTGACCCTTTTAAAGACAAATTCGAAGATGTCCAACCGCAAGTGCAACAATCCATTGCCCAAGCCAAGAAACTGAGACAGATGTTAATTCAGGTGCTGGCGGATAAAGGAATTGCAGCGAGCAATATTCAAGCATCTGACTGGTACTCTTGAAGAACCCCGGTCTATGATTAAGCCATATCTCTTTGAATAGTGAGCAATCATGGCCCGTCTTTTGTTTCTACCTATTATCCTTTCCCTGTTCTGGATAGCGTTTTTACACTTCAACAATGTCCCTTTGGCGCAGGGGAAACGCGGTTTTATTTGGATAATAGGCGTCAGTGGTGCCTTGATTGCCCTGCTGTCACTGGCCATCTGGCTGACGGCCTAAGCTTTTGATATGAGCCTTTGAAATGAATGCTTGAATCGACTCAGAGTGTACCAAAACCCGCGCGTTGCAGATTGCCCTCCAGCAAACCTTAAAACCGATAACCGGCGCGGCACACTGGCTACGCCGGTTATTTTTGAACGTCATGGCTCTCAGCGATTCAGCGCGCAAAGCGCTCAGTTCCCCAATACCGCCAGCAGAATACCGGCAGCGACCGCACTGCCCAGCACCCCGGCCACATTGGGGCCCATGGCGTGCATCAACAGGAAGTTTTGCTGATTGGCCTCTAGCCCCACCTTATTCACCACCCTGGCGGCCATGGGAACGGCCGAGACCCCGGCGGCACCAATCAAGGGGTTGACCTTGCCACCACTGAGTTTACACATGAGCTTGGCCATCAAGACCCCGGCAGCGGTGCCAATGCTGAAAGCCACCGCCCCGAGCAGCAAGATCCCCAATGTCTCGACCCGAAGAAACTGCTCGGCCGAGAGCTTGGAACCAACCGCCAATCCGAGGAAGATAGTGACGATATTGATAAGTTCGTTCTGCGCCGTGTTGGAAAGTCTATCCACCACCCCGGATTCGCGCATCAGGTTTCCGAGACAGAACATGCCCACCAAGGGGGTCGCCGTCGGCAAAAACAATATGGTCATTCCCAGCACCATAAGGGGGAAGATGATCTTCTCCTTCTTGCTGACTTCCCGCAGCTGTTCCATCTTGATCTGCCGCTCGGCTTCCGTGGTCAAGGCCCGCATGATGGGAGGCTGAATGAGCGGCACCAAGGCCATGTAGGAGTACGCGGCCACCGCAATGGCTCCCAGCAAATCAGGCGCCAGTTTGGAGGCGAGGAAAATGGCCGTCGGACCATCGGCGCCGCCTATGATGGCGATGGCACCGGCATCTTGCATACTGAACTCAAACCCGGGTACAAGGTTCAAGGCTATCGCACCAATCAGGGTGGCAAAAATCCCGAACTGAGCAGCCGCGCCCAGCAATAGCGTCTTGGGGTTGGCTATCAGGGCACCGAAATCTGTCATGGCGCCGACCCCCATAAAGATCAGCAGCGGAAAAACCCCGGTATCTATCCCCACGTGATAAACATAGTAGAGCAGCCCATTTTCCTCGGTAAAACCTGCATTGGGGATATTGGCCAGAATGGCGCCGAAGCCGATGGGAAGCAGCAGCAAAGGCTCAAACTTGCGTATTATTGCCAGATACAACAGCAAGGCACCGACCAACATCATCAAGGCCTGTGGCCAGGTAAAATGCGCTATTCCCGTCTCAGACCAAAAAGCGAGTAAACCGTCCATCATCGCTCCTTAGGCCAGTGCCAGCAACTTGGTACCGACGCTGACGGCATCACCTTCCTTGACCAGGATGCGGCTGACTACACCATCGGCCTGAGCCCGGATCTCAGTTTCCATCTTCATCGCCTCGAGTATGATAACGACATCACCGGCGCGAACGCTGTCTCCGGCAGCCACCTGTACCTTGAAGATATTGCCGGAAAGCGGCGCACTCATCTCCAGTTCCGGCCCAGAGGCAACAGCAGGAGCCTGCACAGGAGCAGCCTGCGGCTCTGCCACCGGCAAAGGCGCTACCTGACTGATATCACCGCCCTCACTGACCTGCACCACAAAGCGCTGGCCCTGCACATCCACGGTATAAACCTCCGGCTGACGCCCACCGGTGGCAGCCTTGGTTTGAGTTGTTTGTGACAGAGGAGCTTCCAATTCTGGCTTGGGTTCAAATGCCGCTGGATTGCCACGGTTCTTAATAAACTGCAGGCCGATTTGCGGGAACAGCGCATGAGTCAGCACATCATCGTCGCGCTCTTCGCTGAGGCTCAAACCTTGCGCCAACGCTTTTTCGGCCAGTTCGGCCCGCAGATGTTCAAGCTCAGGCGCGAGCAGATCGGCCGGGCGGCAACTGACAGGCTCGGCCCCCTGCAACACCCGCTGTTGCAATTCACTGTTCACCTTGGCCGGGGTGGCGCCATATTCGCCCTTGAGTACACCTTCCGTCTCCTTGGTCAGCGACTTATAGCGCTCGCCCATGAGCACATTGATTACCGCCTGAGTACCGACAATCTGGGAGGTGGGAGTCACCAGTGGAATAAAACCCAGATCTTCCCGCACTCTTGGGATCTCCTCGAGCACCAGATCCAGCTTGTCCTCGGCGCCCTGCTCTCTGAGCTGGTTTTCCATATTGGTCAGCATGCCACCCGGCACTTGAGCTCGCAGGATACGTGAATCTATGCCTTTTAGTGCCCCTTCAAAACGGGCATATTTTTTTCTGACTTCACGGAAATAGGCGGCAATCTCCTCCAGCAGCGTCAAGTCATAGCCTGTTGCCCTATCGGTATCTTCAACCATGGCAACCAAGGTTTCGGTGGCACTGTGACCATAGGTTTGGCTCATGGAAGAAATGGCAGTATCCAGAACATCAATACCTGCCTCAATCGCCTTTTGATAGGTTGCGGTTGATAACCCTGTAGTGGCATGGCACTGCATGGTGATCAAGAGATCGGTTTCCGACTTCAAGCGGCTTATTAGCTCAAATGCCTCCATCGGCTTGAGCAAACCGGCCATGTCCTTGATACAGAGTGAATGGCAGCCCATATCTTCCAATTGCTTGGCCATGGTCAACCAGGTTTGCAGTGTATGTACGGGGCTTGTGGTGTAAGAAATTGTGCCCTGGGCATGAGCGCCAACATCAATCACGGCTTTCAGCGCGGCTTGCAAGTTGCGCACATCATTCATGGCATCGAACACCCGGAATACATCGACCCCGCTGTCATGGGCGCGCTCCACAAACCGGGTCACCAAGTCGTCACTGTAATGGCGATAACCCAGCAGATTTTGCCCTCTCAATAACATCTGCTGCGGGGTGTTGGGCATGGCTTGTTTCAGCGCCCGGATCCGCTCCCAGGGATCTTCACCCAGATAACGGATACAGGCATCAAAGGTTGCACCGCCCCAGGACTCCAGGGACCAAAAGCCGACACTGTCCAACTTGGATGCAATCGGCAACATATCTTCGATACGCATTCTGGTTGCCAACAATGACTGGTGGGCATCCCGCAGGACAACGTCGGTTAATGCTAAAGCTTTACTCATCTTTTTTATCCATCAGATTGCGGCAATTAAGCCTGTTTTCGGTATTGGTGAATGGCACAACTAATGGCTGCCAGCTGTTGCGGCGTTGGTGCACCTGTCTGGGCGACGACTGCGGATTGTGCCTTGGCCCTTTCCTGAGTTTGGTTCTTATCCTCCAAGCTGGGTTTAGGTGCCAAATAATGGGCCGATATCCGGATCCCCAAGATCAGCAGCCCCAAGAACAGATAAACCAGCCCCATACCAAGCAGCATAATCCCCACAGCTTCCACGAGTTGCTCAGAAAGCGACATCATATCTTCCTCATTTTGTTAATGGCACGGCAGGCCTTTCCATGTCTAAGTCTGGTCTGAGATGACAGAACATGGCACCCCAGCCGGACAATAATGGTAAATATGCGAAAAAAGGCGATTTTCAATCACTGCTTGTTTTAGCCTAACAGGCCAAGTTGCACCTAACCATGTGACTTAGGTCAAAAGCGATAACCAATCTATAACAAAAAACCTTCCTCAATGTAAATTGGTCATACCAAAACAAATCAATAAAACCTCATAGAGAATGATGATTCATAAATATTTATTTAATATTTTTGATGAAAAACCAAAACTCAAACCAAAATGAAGGGAAGATGATATCGCGAATGCCGGCAAGGGTGGCAAGTTTCAACATAGGGGACTTGTGAATACAAATGGTTTTAAAGCCTTTCCCGGATGTGTTCGCCATAAGCGATAAAATTGTCTTAAATTCGGGGGAAAGGTCATATGAAGAGCAAAGCATGGTACTTGATGATGAAAATAGGTTCTCTATCCAGAACTTGTTACATCCCGGACTTTCAGTGGACCTGTGTCTCTGTATCAAGCTTACGGATAAGGCACGGTGGATAGCTAGGAAATTGCAGGCGAGTAAGAAACAGATAGCAAAACGCCCCGCTATTGCGGGGCGTCTTACTTCTTTGCTATTTGGCGCGCATGGAAGGAGTCGAACCTCCGACCGCCTGGTTCGTAGCCAGGTACTCTATCCAGCTGAGCTACATGCGCTTAATCCGGAACTCAGAAAGCTTGGCTCTCAGAGTATAGTAAAGAATGGCGGAGAAGGAGGGATTCGAACCCTCGATGGGAGATAAAGCCCATACTCCCTTAGCAGGGGAGCGCCTTCGGCCACTCGGCCACCTCTCCGCATAAATTGGTGCGCATGGAAGGAGTCGAACCTCCGACCGCCTGGTTCGTAGCCAGGTACTCTATCCAGCTGAGCTACATGCGCTTAAATCTATTGCGTACATTACTTGATATCTGGTGCGCATGGAAGGAGTCGAACCTCCGACCGCCTGGTTCGTAGCCAGGTACTCTATCCAGCTGAGCTACATGCGCTTTCAGATAATCAATTTTTCTTAGCAGCCTTTAAGGTTCCAGATGGTGCGCATGGAAGGAGTCGAACCTCCGACCGCCTGGTTCGTAGCCAGGTACTCTATCCAGCTGAGCTACATGCGCTTGATCATCTTGAAAAACTAAAGCAGAAGTGGCGCGCATGGAAGGAGTCGAACCTCCGACCGCCTGGTTCGTAGCCAGGTACTCTATCCAGCTGAGCTACATGCGCGAATTGTATTCTTTACTGCTAAAACGGAAAATGGTGCGCATGGAAGGAGTCGAACCTCCGACCGCCTGGTTCGTAGCCAGGTACTCTATCCAGCTGAGCTACATGCGCATATTTTACGTTAAGAAATGGCGGAGAAGGAGGGATTCGAACCCTCGATGGGAGATAAAGCCCATACTCCCTTAGCAGGGGAGCGCCTTCGGCCACTCGGCCACCTCTCCGTTTTCTTGGCGCACATATTACTGTTTGAAGAAAATAAGTCAAACCCTTTTTCCGAAACCTTTTCCGTTTGTCCTGTTTTTAATCACCTGACCTAAATAACGCGCAAATCCTGTGCTATCAAGGGTTTTCCGGCTCCAGAAAATAAAAAAGCCAGTTTAAAAACTGACTCTTCTATTCCTGACGGAGGTTCACTTTATGTCGCCTCAGAAGTTACCACCTTCAGAAGGTGTTCCTGTTTTCTCAGACTGAATACGCTGATAAATCTCTTCACGGTGCACAGAAACTTCTTTGGGTGCATTCACACCTATACGTACCTGATTCCCCTTCACACCCAGCACTGTCACTGTGACCTCGTCACCAATCATCAGTGTTTCGCCAACACGACGAGTCAAAATCAGCATTCGATTGCTCCTCTAGTTTCCATATCTTCTACACACGGCGCTCATCCGTCGTAACCATTATTATAAGGTGAGCTTAGTACAAATTAATAGTATTCAATACTAAATCCGTTGTTTAATTACACCTTATTTAGTTCAAAAGCGTGATGTAACACCCGAACTGCCCTGTGTAAATCCGATTCATCTATTACCACTGACAGCTTTATCTCTGATGTTGCCATCAACTTAACATGAATTCCTTCATTCCCCAAGATATCAAACACCTTGGCGGTTGCCTCGGCCCTGCGATGCACGCCGGCACCTATTACAGACACTTTTGCCAGGGCTTTTTCAAACACCAATGGGCCAAACGATGTTCCAAGTTCCGGTTCATCGAGCGCCTTTAACGCCCAAGGGAGCCTGCTGGCATCCAAGGTAAAGCTGACGCTGTCATCTGTACCCGCCTTGGTCACCAGATCCACTTCCACACCATTTTCGGCCAGCAGTGAAAATACTGCCGCAAAGGGGTCCGGTGAATCGTCGGTGCGACTCAGACTCAGCATCGCCTGCCCTTTACTGCAAGCGATACCCGCTACTTGATTACTCTTGTCTTCACAGGCATCGAAACGGATCAGGGTGCCACTGCCAGGTTCAAAGCTGGAAAGCACCCGCAAGGGAACCCGAAAGCGCTCGGCATAAGAGACTGAATCCGGGTGCAACACCTTGGCTCCCAACCGAGCCATCTCCAGCATCTCTTCGAAACTGATGGCATCAAGCTTTTGTGCGCTCGGTTCAATATTGGGATCTGTGGTATAGACACCAGCCACATCGGTAAAAATTTGACATTCCTGCGCCTTGAGCGCGGCAGCCAATGCCACAGCAGTGGTATCCGAGCCTCCGCGCCCAAGAGTGGTCACTTCCCCGAATTGATCCCGACCCTGGAAGCCGGCCACTATCGGGATAATTCCCTGGGCCAGCAATTCCAGCAGATACTGAACGTCAACTCGTTCGATACTGGCACGGCCAAACTGGCTATTGGTGTGGATTTGCACCTGGGCGGCATTGAGCGACTTGGCCTTGACGCCACGTTTTGCCAACGCCATCGCCATCAGCGCAATACTCACCTGCTCGCCGGTGGAGACCAGCATGTCCATCTCCCGCGCCGATGCATCGGGGTCAATCTGCCCCGCCAGTGCAAACAAACGGTTGGTTTCACCAGCCATGGCAGAGAGCACCAACACCTGATGCTCGCCGCTCAATTGAGCTTTGGCAATCTGCTCGGCAATCACCTCGATACGCTCAATGGAGCCTACCGAGGTGCCGCCGAACTTTTTGACATACAGTCGCTCGTTACTGCCTGAACGTACTTCTTGTGTCACATAGACCTCGTTGGTGGCGAAATTATGCCAGACGTTCAGTCAGCCAAGGCGTTACCGATGCCAATGCCTGAGGCAAGTTGGCAACTTCACTACCACCAGCCTGAGCCATATCGGGACGGCCACCGCCCTTGCCACCAACCTGCGCAGCCACCATGGCCACCAATTCACCGGCCTTCACCTTAGCGGTCAAGTCTTTAGTTACCCCGGCGATAAGGTTTACTTTGTCGCCATGAGCCAGACCCAGCACCACTATGCCAGATTGCAGCTTCTGCTTGAGCTCGTCCTGCAGACCACGCAGAGAGCCAGGGTCAATGCCTTCGACCTGTTTCACCAACACCTTGACTCCGGCAATCTCTTGCGCATCGGAAATCATATCGGCACTGGCCGCGGCGGCCAGTTTGTCTTTGAGTTGAGCAATCTCTTTTTCCAGTTGGCGGCTACGCTCCAACTGCGCCTTAAGCTTGGCTACCACTGAGTAACTGTCTGCTTTCAGCAAGTTAGCAGCATCACTCAACTCTTGCTGTTGCTCGGCGACGAAGGCCATGGCAGCAGCACCTGTGACTGCTTCAATACGGCGAATACCGGCGGCGATACCGCCTTCGGAAGTGATCTTGAACAGACCTATGTCACCGGTGCGGCCCACATGGGTACCACCACAAAGCTCAATAGAAAAGTCTCCCATGGTCACAACCCGAACCTGGGCGTCGTATTTCTCACCGAACAAGGCCATGGCGCCCTTGGCTTTGGCCTGCTCTATGTCCATCTCAGCCGTTTTCAGCTCGTGGTTACGACGGATCTGGGTATTGACCATCTCCTCAACCGCCTTGAGCTCTTCAGGCTTAACCGCTTCAAAGTGAGAGAAGTCGAAACGCAGACGCTCGGGCTCCACCAATGAACCTTTCTGGGTCACATGCTCACCCAATACTTGACGCAGCGCGGCGTGCAGCAGGTGAGTCACTGAGTGATTCAGTTGGGTGCGATGGCGCAGTTTCTTATCGACTTGCGCAAGCAACTCCTGACCCAGAGTCAGTTTGCCTTGGCTCAGTTGGCCGATATGACCTGTGGCCTGGGCATACTTTTGGGTGTCGCTCACCTCAAACAGCAAACCTTCGGCTGTCAGTTGGCCCTTATCGCCTACCTGGCCGCCTGACTCGCCATAAAATGGAGTCTTGTCCAGCACAATAACCGCTTGCTGACCGGCATCCAGAGTGTCGACCGCCTGACCATCGACATAGATGCCGATAACCTTGCCATTGCCGCTGAGTTCACTGTAACCGCAGAACTCACTGTCGGCATCAATCTTCAGCCCGGCGTTGTAATCGGCACCAAACTGACCGGCGGCCTGAGCCCGGCTACGCTGCTCGGCCATCGCCGCATCAAAACCATCTTCATCGACCTTGATATTACGCTCGCGGCAAACATCGGCGGTCAAATCCATAGGGAAACCATAGGTATCGTAGAGCTTGAATACGGTTTCACCATCCAAGGTATCGCCTTTAAGCTCAGACAAAGCAGCATCCAAAATACCCAGACCACGCTCAAGTGTACGGGCAAACTGTTCTTCTTCGGCTTTCAGCGCCTTTTCCACTATGCTCTGAGTCGCCTTAAGACCCTTGGCAGCATCGCCCATCACGTCAATAAGTGTAGGTACCAGCTTGTAGAAGAAGGTGTCTGTGGCGCCCAGTTTGTTACCGTGACGCACGGCGCGGCGGATGATACGCCGCAGTACATAACCCCGGCCTTCATTGGACGGCATCACACCATCGGCAATAAGGAAGGCGCAAGAGCGAATGTGGTCGGCGATAACCCGCAGGGATTTGTTTTCCAGATCTGTCACGCCGATGATCTCGGCCGTTTTGGCAATCAGAGTGCGGAACACGTCAATTTCATAGTTGGAATGCACGCCTTGCATAATGGCGGCAATACGCTCTATACCCATACCTGTATCGACTGAAGGCTTGGGCAGAGGCTCCATCACACCATCGGCCTGACGGTTGTACTGCATGAAGACTATGTTCCAGATCTCAATGAATCTGTCACCATCCTCTTCCGGTGTACCTGGGCGGCCACCAGGAATGTGAGCACCGTGGTCATAGAAGATTTCAGTACAAGGACCACAAGGGCCTGTATCGCCCATCTGCCAGAAGTTATCTGAAGCATAAGGTGCGCCCTTGTTGTCGCCGATACGGATAATGTCCTCGGCGGGAACCCCTATCTGCTTGTTCCAGATATCAAAGGCTTCATCGTCAGATTGATAAACGGTAACGCACAGACGTTCCTTGGGCAGCTTGAGCTCTTCAGTCAAAAAGGTCCAGGCAAAACGAATGGCATCTTCTTTGAAGTAATCACCGAAGCTAAAGTTACCCAGCATCTCAAAGAAGGTGTGGTGACGGGCCGTATAACCCACGTTATCCAGGTCGTTATGTTTACCACCGGCGCGAACACAACGCTGCGAAGTGGTAGCGCGGCTGTAGCTGCGCTTGTCCATACCGAGGAATACATCTTTAAACTGGTTCATCCCGGCGTTGGTGAACAACAAAGTGGGGTCATTGCCTGGCACCAGTGAACTGCTGTCGACTACCTGATGGCCATTCTTGCGGAAAAACTCCAGGAAAGCACTTCTGAGTGCTGCTGTGGTTTGGTACATAAATCGTCCTGAGTTGCTTAAGCCTGAATAATGTATAAAAAGTGGTCTAAAGGCGTGCGTCGCCCGGCCACTCAAGCGCTCTTTTGCCAAGCATTATAAGCATGCAGCGCCAGAATACCAATTAGATTGCGCAGGGTATGACGCCTGATACAGCCAAGGTACAGAGAGCGTTAGCGGCATAAGCCGAAACCCAATAACCTGAGTCAGCACATACCATTTGCCATAGGCGCGGAATCACTCAGGGGATGGAGCCTTGAAGGCTACGGCAAGTTTTCACGGGACAGATAACGTCAGCTAAAAGCGCCAGAACGGAGTGTTAACAGCTGAGTGTTACTTTGGCGTGCAAACAACGACTGCAACTCAAGGGAAGTGAATGCTGGGGTTTATAAAACAAGGTCAGGTTTGGACGCTTTGGGAATGGCGCTTAGTTGTGGAAGGGGCAATTGTGATAGAGGGAAAAGTCAGTCGTAAGGGTCATATTCAAGGGCGTATGCCACTTGATCATAACTAAAGCCCTGCCCCATCAAGTGACGAATTCGACGAGCTTTTTCTTTCATATCATCTGCGGGACTATCGCCGAATTTTTTCAGCGCGCGCGTGCGGGCTAAGGCAAACCAGTCACAATCACTGGCATCCAAAACCTGCTCAATACATTGTTTATTTAAGCCCTTTTGCATCAGTGCCTGACGCACTTTCCCCGGGCCGTGGGCCTTGGCAATATGGCTGCGCAGCAAGGCTGCCGCGAAACGCTGATCATCGATAAAACCTTTGGCTTCCAGACCATCCAAAGTCTGTTCAACTTCCGGCGACTCAAAGCCCTTGTCCAGCAAGCGGCTCTTGAGTTGCTCGCGGCCATAGTCGCGGCGCGCCAATAGCGCGACCGCAACATCCATTACCGACTGGCTCAGAAGACTTCTCCGGTTTCCAGATCGACATTGCCTTCACCTGTCTCGGCGCTGGCAGGAGCAGCTTCAGCTTTGCTGAGCAGTTTAGCACGCAGTGCCGCTTCGATTTCGGCTGCCACTTCGGGATTTTCCTTGAGGAACTTACCGGCATTGGCGCGGCCTTGACCTATCTTGTCACCTTTGTAGCTGTACCAGGCGCCGGATTTTTCCACCAGCTTGTGGGCTACGCCCAGGTCAACCAACTCACCGGTACGGTTGATCCCCTGACCATAAAGAATTTGGAAATCGGCTTGTTTGAAGGGGGCGGCAATCTTGTTCTTAACCACTTTAACCCGAGTTTCGTTACCAACAACCTCGTCACCCTCTTTGATAGCGCCGGTACGGCGGATATCGAGACGAACGGAAGCGTAGAACTTAAGGGCGTTACCACCAGTGGTGGTTTCAGGGTTACCGAACATGACCCCAATCTTCATCCGGATCTGGTTGATGAAGATAAGCAGAGTGTTGGACTGCTTGAGGTTACCGGCCAGCTTACGCATTGCCTGGCTCATCATACGGGCCGCCAGCCCCATGTGGGAATCACCGATTTCACCTTCGATTTCAGCCTTGGGCGTCAGCGCCGCCACTGAGTCAACAATGATGACATCGACGGCGCCACTGCGAGTCAGCGCATCACAGATTTCCAGCGCCTGTTCACCTGTATCTGGCTGAGAACACAGGAGGTTATCGATATCCACGCCCAGCTTCTTGGCGTAGATAGGATCCAGTGCGTGTTCAGCATCGATAAAGGCACACACTTTGCCTTCACGCTGCGCTGCGGCAATCACTTCCAGTGTCAGGGTTGTTTTACCAGAAGATTCAGGACCATAGATCTCAACGATACGGCCCATTGGCAGACCGCCGGCCCCCAGAGCCACGTCCAGAGAAAGCGAACCGGTAGAGATGGTTTCGACATCCATGGTTCTGTCTTCACCCAGCTTCATGATAGAACCTTTACCGAACTGCTTCTCTATCTGTCCCAGAACCGCGTTCAGCGCCTTCTCTTTGTTTGGATCTATTTTCATTCCTGTTCCCTCTTGATTGCGGCGCAATGCGCCGCCTGAAATCTATGTTGCCGCTCCTTTTAAGAGCTTTGGCGTCAATACCAATCTGCCACCTAGTATACTGTACAATCATACAGCATCAAGTGCTGGTGATAATTTATTTAAAGGCCGCTTGCGGATCAATCACTTGTGACCGAGAGCATAAAATTTACCCGCCCACGACTGGTTCAGTGATGAATAACTGATACTATTGGCGCCATTGTCGAAAGGGCAACCGCTCTTGGAAAAACAGTCAAGGAAACATCTGAAAGCTCCCATGAATGCAGTGATCACGCCTATGGATAACCCGGATTTGGAAAAACACACCCCGATGATGCGCCAGTATCTGTCGATGAAGGCGCAGCATGCCGAAATGCTGCTGTTTTATCGCATGGGGGACTTTTACGAGCTGTTTTACGATGATGCCAAAAAAGCCTCCGAGCTCTTGGGTATTTCACTGACGGCCAGGGGCAAGAGTGGCGGCGATCCTATTCCTATGGCGGGTATTCCCTATCATGCGGTGGAAGGTTATCTCGCCAAGCTGGTGCAGCTCGGTGAGTCGGTTGCCATCTGTGAGCAGATTGGTGACCCGGCCACGTCCAAAGGGCCGGTCGAGCGCAAAGTGGTGCGCATAGTGACTCCCGGAACCCTCACCGATGAAGCGCTGCTGCAAGAACGTCAGGATAACTTGCTGGCCGCCGTCTACGAAGGCAAGAACGGTTTTGGCTACGCCACCTTGGATGTGGCCTCCGGCCGTTTTGTGATTGCCGAGCTGGCCACCCTTGAATCATTGGAGGCAGAGCTGCAACGCACCAAACCGGCCGAGCTGCTCTACAGCGAAGACTTTTCCCAACAAAGCCTGATCGCCGGCATCAAGGGCAAACGCCGTCGTCCCGAGTGGGAGTTTGACTTGGATACCAGCATGCGATTGTTGCTGGATCAGTTTGGCACCAAAGATCTGCGTGGTTTTGGCATAACAGACGCCAGGCTGTCACTGCAGGCCGCCGGCTGCCTGATGCAGTATGTCAAAGATACCCAGCGCACCGCCCTGCCCCATATCAATGCCATTACCCGCTTTAACCAGAGCGACAGCATAGTGTTGGATGCCGCCACCCGTCGGAATCTGGAACTGACGGTGAACCTTGCCGGTGGCCGGGACAATACTTTGGCTTCGGTGCTGGATGCAACCGCTACCCCCATGGGCAGTAGGATGTTACAGCGCTGGATCCATCAGCCACTCAGAGATCATCAACAGATAGGCCTGCGACAAACCGCGGTGGCAGAGTTGATTGCCAGCGGCCTGTTCGAACCGTTGCATGATGACCTCAAGGCGCTCGGTGATGTGGAGCGGATCATGGCGCGCCTGGCTCTGAGAAGCGCCCGCCCGAGAGACTTTGCCCGTCTGCGGCAAGCGCTGGCACTGTTGCCGCAACTGCAGCAACTATTGGCAAACACCCAAAGCCCCGAGCTTGGCCGTTTGAAACGCCAGCTCAGTGAATTCCCTGAAGAACTCGCGCTGCTGGAGCGGTCCATTGTCGACAACCCACCGGTACTCATTCGTGATGGCGGCGTGATCCGCGATGGTTATCATGCCGAACTGGATGAATGGCGCCGCCTCAGTGAAGGCGCCAGTGACTATCTGCAACAGTTGGAAGTCAGGGAAAAAGAGCAAACGGGAATAGCCACCCTGAAAGTCGGTTTCAACCGGGTACACGGCTACTATATCGAAGTTTCCCGCGGCCAGTCGGCGCTGGTGCCTCTGAGCTACCAAAGACGCCAGACATTGAAAAACACCGAGCGCTATATCATCCCCGAGCTGAAAGAGTATGAAGAGAAAGTACTCTCCAGTCAGGGCAAGGCGCTGGCACTGGAAAAACAGCTTTGGGACGAGCTGTTCGATCTCCTGCTGCCCAAGCTCAGCGAGTTGCAGGCCTTTGCCATGGCGGCGGCCGAGTTGGATGTACTGAGCAACTTTGCCGAGCGGGCCGACAGCCTCAACTACAACCAACCGGAGTTGAGCGATAAGCCGGGCATACATATTGAAGCCGGGCGTCACCCAGTAGTTGAGCGGGTCAGCCAGGCTCCCTTTATCGCCAACCCGGTAACCCTTAGCCCTGAGCGTAAAATGTTGGTGGTCACAGGCCCCAATATGGGCGGTAAGTCCACTTACATGCGTCAGGTGGCGCTGATCACCCTGATGGCGCATATCGGCAGTTTTGTGCCGGCAGATAAGGCGATTCTGGGGCCTGTTGACAGGATCTTTACCCGTATCGGTGCCTCGGACGATCTGGCCTCGGGCCGCTCCACCTTTATGGTGGAAATGACAGAAACGGCCAATATTCTCCACAATGCGACCGCTGAGAGTCTGGTGCTGATGGATGAGATTGGCCGCGGCACCTCCACCTATGACGGCTTGTCACTTGCCTGGTCGGCGGCAGAGTATCTGGCTCAGCGACTCGGCGCCATGACACTGTTTGCCACCCATTACTTCGAGCTGACTCAGTTGGCAGAATTGATGCCCCAGGTTGCCAATGTACATCTGGATGCCATGGAGCATGGCGACAGCATAGTCTTTATGCACGCAGTGCAGGAAGGGGCCGCCAGCAAGAGCTATGGTTTGCAGGTTGCTTCACTGGCCGGTGTTCCGGCCTCAGTGATCAAGGCCGCCAAATTGAAACTGCAGCAACTTGAAAGTCGCGATCACGGTCAAGAACCCCATGTCCCGGCGCAGGCCACACTGCAACTGGAAACGCCGCCATCTGAGCTTGAACTTCTGCTTGGCAGGCTGAAACCGGATGAACTCAGCCCAAGAGAGGCGCTGGACCTAATCTATAAACTCAAGGCGTTGGCAAACTAACTACAGCTTTTGCTGTGGCTTATAAATACAAGAAAGAAGGGACGAAACGCGTCCCTTCTTTTTATTACAAAGGATGGTAAGTTGCTTTAGGCCTTGAACAGGGCCTCTACCGACAACCCCTGAGAGGAGAGTATGTCGCGCAGGCGTTTCAATGCCTCCACCTGAATTTGCCGCACTCTTTCACGGGTCAGGCCAATTTCCGAGCCCACATCTTCCAGAGTAGAAGGTTCATATCCCAGTAGGCCAAAGCGTCTGGCAAGCACTTCTCTTTGCTTGGTATTGAGCTCATTGAGCCACTTAACCACTGAATTTGAAATGTCTTCTTCCTGCACCTGGGCATCCGGCGTCATCTCATCATCATCCGCCAACACATCGAGCAGAGCCTTGTCGTTGTCACCGCCTATCGGGGTGTCGACCGAGGTGATCCTCTCATTCAGCTTCAGCATCTTGCTGACATCACTGCTCGGCAGTTCCAGCTTTTCGGCTATCTCTTCGGCTGTGGGTTCGTGATCCAGCTTATGAGCCAACTCCCGGGCTGTACGCAGATACACATTGAGCTCTTTCACCACATGAATAGGCAGACGTATGGTGCGGGTCTGATTCATTATGGCTCGCTCTATGGTCTGGCGGATCCACCAGGTGGCATAAGTTGAGAAACGGAATCCGCGCTCGGGGTCGAACTTCTCTACGGCACGGATCAGACCAAGATTGCCTTCTTCAATCAGATCCAAGAGTGCCAAGCCACGGTTGTTGTAACGACGGGCTATTTTGACCACGAGGCGTAAATTACTTTCGATCATGCGGTTGCGTGATTTTTCACAACCTTTGAGGGCCTTGCGCGAGAAAAAGACTTCTTCTTCTGCACTCAGCAAGGGGGAAAATCCGATTTCACTCAGATAAAGTTGGGTCGCGTCTAAGTTCTTTTGCAGGTCATCCTGAACCATTTCGGCCAGAGCTTCTTCCTTCTTCGACGCCACTTCCGTGTCGTTTACGGATAAATCTACAAGCTCTTCCACGGGTGCGCTAGCATTTTTGCGGCTCATAATATTCTCTCCCAAACCTTAACAAACTAATTTACATCGCTTTTTATCCTCCATATGCCAACTTTGGCTCCCAAACAATCAGCGTTTGGGTAAATAATTAAGTGGATTAACAGACTGACCATGGTAGCGGATCTCAAAGTGCAGCATGACCTGGTTGGTGCCTGTACTTCCCATCTTCGCAACAGTTTGCCCGGCGGACACATGCTGCTTTTCCTTGACCAAGATCTTATCGGCGTGGGCGTAAGCACTGAGATAGTCATCACTATGCTTGATAATGACGAGGTTTCCATAACCCCGCAAAGCATTACCCGCATAGACTACCCGACCATCGGCAGTGGCTTTAATAATATCGCCTCGGTTGCCGGCTATCTTGATTCCTTTGTTTCCCTGCTCTTTGGCAGAGAAGGCGCCAATCACTCGACCATTGACTGGCCATATCCAGCGACTGACTTTGTCCGGCAGAGTCGAACTCGGCTTGTGGACAACATGATTAACATTCTGTTTACCATTAGATACAGGGTAAGCAGACTTTGGTTTGGGATCAAGTGTTTTTTTCGGCTTATTTTGCTTGGCTTGAGCGACGGCCTGCTTCTGCTTAACCGTCTGTTTTTTATAGATCTTATCTTTTGGTTTTTGAGGTTTGGATTTGGAGTTTTTACTCGAATTCGGCTTCGAATTCGATTTAACATTTTTTTTACCATCGAGAATAAGCACTTGGCCAGGGTAGATGGTATAAGACTTATCTAGCTGATTTAACTTGGCTATTTGTGAATAGTCTTTACCGGCCCCCCAAGCGATGGAGTAGAGGGTATCGCCCTTTTTCACCTTATAGGTGTCAGAGCGAATAGAGCCTCTTTCAATCGCCGGCCGTTTTACGCCATAAATGGATTCGACCGGAGCCGGCCTGTGAGCCTGAAAACTGCATCCAGAAACCAGAGTGACCAATAGCACTGAGCCAAGGCGACAAAGAAATGACGCCTTTTTATGCAGAAACTGGCTAGAATGCAATGGGCTCAAGAATACTCCTGCATGCTTTAATGACTATCAGGCCAAACCGCCACTGATTAAGGGAACAAATTTTACCGCTTCGACCACTTGGGAAATAAACTGTCCCCTCTCCCGGCGGATCTTCAGCAACTGTTGGCTCTCATCACCAACGGGAATCACCAGTACGCCCCCCTCTGCCAACTGTTCCAGCAAGGCTGTGGGAATGTCAGAGGCCGCCGCTGTCACCATGATGGCATCGAAGGGCGCCCTGTTGGGCCAACCTTGCCAGCCATCACCGTATTTGAAGGCCACATTATGCAGATCCAAGCGTTTGAGGCGTTGGCGAGCCTGAATTTGCAGGCTTTTGATCCGCTCAACCGTGCAAAGCTCTGGCACCAACTGCGCCAGCACCGCCGCCTGATATCCTGATCCGGTACCTATTTCAAGCACCTTGGCAGGATTATGCTCCAACAATAACTCCGTCATTCTCGCCACAATGTAAGGCTGGGATATGGTTTGGCCCGAGCCTATGGGTAGAGCGGTGTTTTCATAAGCCTTGTGCGCCAAGGCACCATCAAGAAACAACTCTCTGGGGGTTTTGGCCACCACCTGCAACAGACCCGGGTGACGGATCCCTGCTTCCTGCAGTTTTCTGGTTAAGTTCAGTGCCGATGTGGAGGCTACCCGGGTCATAGTTTTTCTATCCAGTGTTGCAATTGTGAAAGCTGCCGATAGGCGGTTAAATCTACAGTTAATGGGGTGATGGATACATATCCCTGAGACACGGCATAAAAGTCTGTGTCTTCACCCACATCCAGTTCAATCCCGGGTGGCCCCAACCAAAACACCTCGCGGCCGTGAGGATCTCTGGCTCTGACCATACCCTCAGCCTTATGGCGGGCGCCGAGCCGAGTAACCCGTATCCCCTTGATTTCATCGAGAGGCAGATCCGGCACATTGATATTGAGGATCTGATCCGAGGCAATAGGATGCTTCTTAAGCCCCATGATGATCTTCACCGCATAGGCCGCCGCACTGTCATAATGCGTAAGCTCACGGCCCACCAAGGATACGGCCACTGCCGGCAACCCCAGAAAACGCCCTTCCATCGCCGCCGCCACTGTGCCTGAGTAGAGGGTATCGTCTCCCATATTGGCACCGGCATTGATCCCCGAGACCACCATGTCGGGTTCGCCTTCATAGAGTTCACGAATCGCCAGATGAACGCAATCGGTTGGCGTGCCGTTTACCGAGATGTAGCCATTGTCTAACTTATTAATCCTTAAGGGATTCGTCAAGGTTAAAGAGTTACTGGCACCGGAGCAGTTGCGATCCGGCGCCACAGTGAGCACTTCGGCAACGGCTGACAAGGCTTCCGATAGGGCGCGGATCCCAGGAGCCGTTACCCCATCATCGTTGCTGACCAAGATTTTCATGCAGGGTTTCCTTCCTGAGCCGCCTGGCGCTCACGCCACAGACGTTCGGTCACATCATCATAGTCGAGCAGTTCCCGCAGCACTGAGGTTGCAAAGCTGCCGGCGGGAAGGCTGAACTCCAGCTCCAGTGTGTCCGGCTCGATAAACTGGTACTTCATCCCTTCGGGACGCAACAACAGTGGTCGCCTTTCCTGCTCGAGCCCGGCTTTTTCCAGGCCTTCACAATCAGCGCTGTATTCGGCCAGAACCTGAGCCTCAAAGGCCAAGGCATCGGCACTGCTGAGTGGCTGCCCCCTACCCCACATGGGCGCCGACAGCAAAATATCTTTCTCTGCCAGCCTTTGTTGCAACACCCCATCCCAGCGCTCGGCAACAAAGAAGCTGCGGCTGCCGGCCAGCATGACACAATCACCGTCCAGACACTCAAGCCCATGGGTCGCCAGGCGCTGAGATACCAGTTGATTAAACAATAATGAGCGCAGCGCCGACAGGTAGATGGAGCGCTTGTTTCTGTCTTTCACCTTGCGCCCCTGCAGCATCTGCCGCGCCATTTCTATGTTGCGGCCGTTGTGGCCAAAGCGCTGTTCACCGAAATAGTTGGGTACGCCCCCCTCGGCAATCGACTCCAGCCGCTGCAATACATCTTCCGGCTGAGTTATCTGGCGCAGAACCAGCTTGAAACGGTTACCGGAAAGCGCACCAATGCGCAGCTTCTTGTTATGACGCGCCGCACTCAATACCGTGATGGACTCACTGTTGAGACTCAGCCAATCCGGTGTTTCTTTCCCCGGAATTCGTACGCCGAACCACTGCTCTGTGATGGCATTCTTATCCTTCTGGCCGGCAAAGGTCACCTCTTTGGGATGCACCTTGGCCAATTTGGCCAGCATCTCGGCCACCTGAACCGTATTCAGGCCATCTTTACGAATATGCAGCAGATGGTGCTCACCCTCGCCCGAGGGCAGAAAAGGCAGTATTTCCTGCACCTGAAAATCGCTGTTGCTGGTGCGCATATCGCCTTTGGAGAGCGGCTTGCCATAGAGAAAGTGTAATGAATTCATCTTATTTGAATCTTTTCCTGTAAATGAGTCGGTATTACATACCGAACATCAGCACCACGGCTTCTACCGCAATGCCTTCACCTCGGCCGGTAAAGCCGAGTTTTTCTGTAGTGGTTGCCTTGACGTTGATGGAATCGAGATCTGTGTGCAGATCTTCGGCCAACATCTGTCGAATGGCTTCAATATGCGGCGCCATCTTGGGCGCCTGGGCAATAATGGTCACATCCAGGTTGCCGAGACGAAAGCCTTTGTCCAGTGCCAGGCGGTAACAATGACGCAGCAGCACCCGGCTGTCGGCTCCCTTGAATTCGGCATCTGTATCGGGAAAGTGTTTACCTATGTCACCAAGTGCCATGGCGCCGAGTATCGCATCTGAAATCGCGTGCAATACCACATCACCATCCGAGTGCGCCAACAGGCCTGTGTGGTGCGGCACTTCCACCCCACCCAGGACCAAGGGCGGCTCACCACCGAATTTATGTACATCAAAACCGTGTCCAATACGTATATTCATTGCTTGTTCCTGTATTCAGTTGCCCCGCTGATGCGCCAGATAAAGCGCTGCCAGCGGCAAGTCGTCCGGATGGGTTACCTTGATATTGTCACTGCGGCCGCTGATAAGTGCCGGGTGTACTCCGCGCCACTCCATCGCCGAGGCTTCGTCTGTCACCAGCACACCGGCGGCCAGCGCCGCTTTCAGCGCCTCGGTCAAAGTAAGCAGTGGAAACAGCTGCGGTGTTAGCGCATGCCAGAGTGCTTCTCTGGCAACCGTTTCACTGATGCAGCCATCAACGCCGCTGCGTTTCATGGTGTCGCGCACCGGCGCAGCCAGTATCGCCCCCTGAGGATGTTGTTTTCGTGAAGCAAGCAGCTTATCAATATCGCCATGGGTCAGGCAGGGTCTGGCGGCATCGTGTACCAGGGCCCAGGTATTGGCGGGCAATGGCTTGTCGGCTACCAGGCTCTCAAGCGCCGCCAACACAGAATCGGCCCGCTCTTTGCCGCCGGTGACTGTCTCCAACTTGGGATGACTGGCCACCGCCAGTTTGCCAAAGAAGCTATCTTCCGGGTTCAGCGCCACTATCACCCTTGAGATGCCGTTGTGACTCAGCAACCCCTTGAGGGTTTGCTCCAAAATGCAGGAGCCGGCAAGTGGCAGATACTGCTTGGGACAGTCGGCGCCCATGCGACTGCCTATTCCCGCTGCCGGTACTATGGCAATCACTGGTTCATCACTGGGGACCCCGGCCGCTATGGTTCGGGAGGAAATAGATTCGCTCATGGATATCCGTTATGTTGAAATTGGGCCGCTACTGACTGGCCAAAGACATGGAACGCTGCTCACCACCAACAACCCGATAAAAGGTTTCACCCTTCTTGATTAACCCCAGCTCATTGCGGGCACGCTCTTCCAGGGCTTCGGTACCGCTGCGCAGATCGCGGATCTCCTCTTTCAATACCTGGTTACGCTCTTCGAGCCTGGCATTGCTGTCATTTTGAGCCGCTATCTGCTGCTCAAGATGGAAGTACTCCGGCAGACTGTTTTCTCCCAGCCAAAGACGATATTGCAGTAGCCCCAGCAACAAGGCGATGACAAAAAGCAGTCGTTTCATGGTGATAAATTCAGCTCATGCCCTAAAAAATACGATTAGTGTTGATAGTACAACAAAAAAGGCCACCAAGTGGCGGCCTTTTGTAGCTGGGGGCGAAAATTACGCCTGACCTTTGATCTCACTCAGGCCGCGGTAGGCTGCCTTGGCGCCCAGTTGCTCTTCAATACGCAGCAGCTGGTTGTACTTGGCAACACGGTCAGAGCGGCACAGAGAGCCGGTCTTGATCTGGCCGGCTGCGGTACCTACTGCCAAGTCGGCAATGGTCGCATCTTCAGTTTCACCTGAGCGGTGAGAGATAACGGCGGTGTAACCGGCTTCCTTGGCCATGCGGATAGCGGCCAGAGTCTCGGTCAGAGAACCTATCTGGTTGAACTTGATCAGAATCGAGTTGGCAACACCCTGCTCGATACCGCGAGACAGGATCTTGGTGTTGGTCACGAACAGGTCATCACCCACCAGCTGGATCTTGTCACCAAGGATCTTGGTCTGGTAAGCCCAGCCATCCCAATCAGACTCATCCAAGCCATCTTCGATAGAAACGATAGGATACTGCTCGGTCAGCGACTTGAGGAAGTCAGAGAAACCGTTGGAATCGAATACCTTGCCTTCACCGGCCAGGTCATACTTACCGTCTTTGTAGAACTCGGAAGCCGCACAATCCAGCGCCAGAGTCACATCTGTACCCAGTTTGTAGCCAGCAGCTTCAACGGCTTCTTTGATAACAGCCAGGGCATCGGCGTTGGATGACAGGTTAGGCGCAAAACCGCCTTCGTCACCCACGGCAGTGTTCAGGCCCTTGGACTTGAGCACCTTCTTCAGGTTGTGGAAGATTTCAGCGCCCATACGCAGGGCTTCACGGAAACTCTTGGCACCAACTGGCTGTACCATGAATTCCTGAATGTCGACGTTGTTGTCGGCATGCTCACCACCGTTCAAGATGTTCATCATAGGAACCGGCATGCTGTACTGGCCAGGAGTCCCGTTCAGTTCGGCGATGTGAGCGTAAAGCGGCATACCTTTGAAGGCAGCAGCGGCCTTGGCAGCAGCCAAAGACACAGCCAGAATGGCGTTGGCGCCCAGCTTGTCTTTGTTTTCGGTGCCGTCCAGCGCGATCATGATGCCATCCAGCTCGGCTTGAGCCGTGGCATCTTTACCCAGCAGGGCTTCACGGATAGGACCGTTGACATTGTCAACAGCCTTGAGCACGCCTTTACCCAGATAGCGGGCCTTGTCGCCATCGCGCAGTTCCAGCGCTTCACGGCTACCGGTAGAAGCGCCTGATGGAGCTGCTGCCATGCCGATGAAACCACCTTCCAGATGCACTTCAGCTTCTACAGTGGGGTTACCGCGAGAATCCATGATTTCGCGTCCAATGACGTTAATGATCTTAGCCATAATGTCCTCGATTAAAGTTAAAGAAAAAACCCATACCCATCTGAGCGTTCAGCGTCTCTCATATGGGTATTGGACTTTCACTTCACACTTCCCGGCGCGGCCGGGGATGAAAAAGCCGGAGCTGCCATAGCAGTCCGGCTCTTCTAGTTTAACCCAGATTACGCTTTTGGTAAGTACTGGCGGCGGCGACAAAACCTTCAAACAGCGGGTGCCCGTCGCGAGGTGTGGAGGTGAATTCCGGATGGAACTGACCGGCAACAAACCAAGGGTGACCAGGTATCTCGATCATCTCTACCAGCTTGCGATCCGAAGACAAGCCACTGAATACCAGGCCGGCTTTTTCCAGACGCTCACGGAAGGCGTTGTTCACTTCGTAACGATGGCGGTGACGCTCGATACAGGTGTTGCTCTTATAAGCCGCAGCGGCCTTGGTGCCTTCAATTAGATGGCACAGCTGAGCGCCAAGACGCATGGTACCGCCAAGATCTGAGGCCTCGTCACGCTGCTCCAGATTGCCTTCTTCATCGATCCATTCGGTGATCAGGCCCACAACAGGGAACGGGGTTTCCTTGTTGAATTCGGTAGAGTGGGCACCTTCCATGCCGGCGACATGACGGGCGAATTCAATCAGGGCAACCTGCATACCCAAACAGATACCAAAGTATGGCAGTTCGTTTTCACGGGCGTATTGAGCGGCAAGGATCTTACCTTCAACACCACGCTCACCAAAACCGCCGGGAACCAGAATGCCATCCAGACCTTCCAGCACTTCAACGCCTTTGACTTCAACAGTCTGGGAGTCGATATACTTGATGTTCACCGAAACCCGGTTTTTGAGGCCGGCATGCTTCAACGCTTCGTTGACTGACTTGTAGGCATCCGGCAGTTCGATGTACTTGCCGACCATACCTATGGTCACTTCATTGTTTGGATTGGCTTCCTGATAAACCACGTTTTCCCATTCGGACAGATCGGCTTCAGGGCAGCTCAGGCCAAAGCGCTTGACTACCAGCTCATCCAGCCCTTGTGAGCGCAGCAGCGCCGGGATCTTGTAGATGGAATCCACGTCTTTGAGGGAGATAACCGCCCGCTCTTCAACATTACAGAACAGGGAGATTTTGGCTCTCTCTGTGGCTGGAATAGCGCGGTCGCCACGGCAAACCAGAATATCCGGCGCAATACCGATAGAACGCAGCTCTTTAACTGAATGCTGAGTCGGCTTGGTTTTCACTTCCTGAGCCGGGCCGATAAAAGGCACCAGAGTCAGATGCATAAACAGGCTGCGATCGCGGCCCAGTTCAACACCCAACTGACGGATAGACTCGAGGAAAGGCAGAGATTCGATATCACCCACAGTACCACCGATTTCAACGATGGCGACATCATGGCCTTCACCGCCTTCGAGGACTTTTTCCTTGATGGCATTGGTGATGTGCGGAATAACCTGAATAGTGGCACCCAGGTAGTCACCACGACGCTCCTTGCGCAGCACTTCCTCGTAGATACGACCTGTAGTGAAGTTGTTGCGGCGGTTCATCTTGGTACGGATGAAACGCTCATAGTGGCCCAAGTCCAGATCTGTCTCTGCGCCGTCCTCAGTGACAAATACTTCCCCGTGTTGGGTTGGGCTCATAGTTCCCGGATCAACGTTGATGTAAGGATCCAGCTTCATGATGGTTACATTCAGGCCTCTGGCCTCTAAAATTGCCGCGAGCGATGCTGCTGCAATGCCTTTACCTAGTGATGAAACAACGCCACCAGTAACGAAGATATACCTTGTAGTCATGCTGAACCTGAGAAAAAAGAATGATAAATAGGTGCTCGAATGAAAGCACCAGGACGGGGCGACAGTATATCAAAGCCCCTGCCATTTACCAAACAGGAATGACGATAATTTTTACGCTCTGATCTCATTCGCGCATTTTTAATCCAGGCTTCGCCTTCTACTGGATTTCACCGCGCTCTTCACGCTTGACCTGATCCCAATAAGCATCCAGTGCCTGCAGATCATGTTCTTCAAACGGCTTGCCGCTGGCATTGGCTTTTTGCTCGACAGCACGAAAACGCCGCTCAAACTTGTTGTTGGCCCCTCTGAGAGCCTGCTCGGGATCCACCCCCAAGTGGCGCGCCAGATTCACCGCAGCAAACAGCAAGTCGCCCACTTCATCCTCAATCCTGGCCTTATCCGGCGTGGCTTGACGTGCTTCGTGCAACACTTCTTCAATCTCTTCCTGTACCTTGCCGACCACAGGCTCGAGCTCGGGCCAATCAAAGCCTACCCGGGCGACCCGCTTTTGGATCTTACCCGCCCGCGCCAACGCCGGCAGCGCCTTGGGAATATCGTCCAGCACTGAGTGCAGCTCGCGCCCGGCACGCTCTGCCGCCTTGATACGCTCCCAGTTGTTCTTGGCATCCGGCGCCGAGTCAAAACTCAAGTCGGTATCGACGGCAAACACATGGGGATGACGATTGATAAGCTTATTACATATCCGCTCAAGCACAGTGGCGAAATCAAACCAGCCCTTTTCCTTGCCAAGCTGACAATAGAACACCACCTGAAACAGCAGATCGCCAAGCTCAGAAGGTAACTCCTGCCAGTCGCGGCTCTCTATGGCGTCGGCCACTTCATAGGCTTCTTCTAGGGTGTAGGGCACTATGGAGTCAAAATCCTGCGCCCTGTCCCAGGGGCAACCCAGCTCAGGGTCCCTGAGCTTTGCCATAATCTCAAGCAATGCATTGATATCTGCCGCCACCGCCGCTACTCCTTTGTTGCTAATACGCTTACCAATCCAACGACTCTTTGATAAGTCTTAAAAAACAGCAGGACGCAACCTATGCGTCCTGTTTTAAATACCGGTCGAATACCGAACTGGCCTCAGAGCCTGCGGGCTTCTATTACCCCGTCTATCTGGGTCAGCTTGGAGATAACCCGGGATAAACCGTCGAGGTTATAAAGCTCCATCTCAAGTTCAATGGCCGCAGTCTGGTTCTTGAGATCCGATGAGGAACTCATCGCCAGCACATTGGACTTTTCCGCCGCCAGCACAGAGGTGAGATCCCGCAGCAGACCGGTTCTGTCATTGGCCACCACTCGAATACGGATTTTGTAGCCGCCGGAGTAGTTTTCACCCCAGACCACATCCACTACCCGCTCGGGATGGGCACGCATCAGTTCCTTGACCTGCTCACAATCGGCTCTGTGCACCGAAATACCGCGCCCCTTGGTAATAAAACCGAAAATTTCATCACCGGGCACCGGCTGACAACAGCGCGCCAGATGGCTCATCAGATTACCGACACCATTGACCTCTATCTGGCCGCGATTGGCGCCTATGGGTTTCTGCTGACCTTTCTTGACCAGCTCTTCCACCGCCTCTTCGTCAGAAGGCTCCTGAGTCCTGAGCCGGCTCTGTACATGATTGACCACTTGGTTGAGGCGCACATCGCCGCCACCTATGGCCGCCAACAGGTCATCCATGTTGGTCATGTTGAAGCGCTCAATTGCGCTGCCGACATCCTTGAGTGTCAGCCCCACCCGCGCCAGTTCGGCTTCCAGCATCTCGCGTCCGGCCACCAAGTTCTTGTCCCTGTCCTGCTGCTTGAACCAGTGTTGGATCTTGCTGCGGGCTCTGGAGGTCTTGATATAACCCAGGTTGGGGTTAAGCCAATCCCGCTTCGGATTGGGATGCTTGGAGGTGATGATCTCGATGCGTTCACCGGTTTCCACCTGGTAGGTGAACGGCACTATGCGGCCATCGACCTTGGCGCCAATACACTTGTGGCCCACCTGGGAGTGGATATAGTAGGCAAAGTCCAGCACGGTTGAGCCGGCTGGCAAGTCCACCACTTCACCGGACGGGGTAAACACATAGACCCTGTCTTCGAAGACCTGGGCACGGATCTCCTCCACCAGGTTGCCGCTCTCGACCACATCTTCCTGCCACTGCAAAATCTTGCGCAGCCAGTTGATCTTCTCTTCATAGCCACTCTGTTTGCCGGAGTGATTGCCCTCTTTATATTTCCAGTGAGCCGCCACCCCGAGCTCGGCATCTTCATGCATCTGCTGGGTACGAATTTGGATTTCGACTGTTTTGCCCTCCGGTCCCACCACCACAGTGTGAATCGACTGGTAGCCGTTGGGTTTGGGATTGGCAATATAGTCGTCAAACTCTCTGGGAATATGGTGCCAAAGGGTATGCACTACACCGAGCGCGCCGTAGCAGTCCTGCAGCCGGTCGGTGACGATTCGCACCGCACGCACGTCAAACAGCTCGTCAAATTTAAGCTGCTTGCCGCGCATCTTGCGCCAGATGGAGTAGATATGTTTGGGGCGGCCATAGACCTTGGCACGAATGCCTTCTTCATCCAGCCGCGTTTGCAACTGATTGACAAAGTTGTCGATAAAGACTTCACGGTCCAGGCGCTTGCCGTCCAGCTGCTTGGCAATCTCTTTATAGGTCTCGGGATGCAGATAACGAAATGAAATATCCTCCAGCTCCCACTTGAGCTGACCTATGCCCAAACGGTTGGCCAGCGGCGCGTAGATGTCGGCAATTTCCCGGGCCAGCAATACCCGGGTTTCTTCATCGTCGTTTTTCACGGCCCGCAGCAGGCATACCCGCTCGGCCAGTTTGATCACCACTGCGCGTACATCTTCCACCATGGCCAGCAACATCTTGCGGATATTGTCGATTTGCGGTTCGCTGCTGCGGCTGTCATTGCCCACCTTGAGTGCACCTATGGCATCCATGGTCTTGACGCTGTTGACCAAGGTAGCCAACTCGGGACCAAAGTCTTCGGTGAGCTTGGCTTCATCGACTATGCCCACCTCGAAAAACACAAATAAGATGGCGGCCTGCAGGGTTTCGATATCCATGTTGAGCGGCGCGAGGATCTCTATCATCTCCCGCGCCTTGGCCTGCAGCTCGGCTTTGGGACGCTTGCACTTACCCATAGGCAGTGCTTCCACCTTGGCTATCAGCTCCAACAAACGCCCGGCATCGGCGGAGTCGGCCACATAACGATTAACCCACTCATCCAGATTGAAATCAGGATCCTTAAAGTGTGCTTCGCGAACAGATACCATCTCACCTTCCTTTAGTGTCCGATTAACAGACTCAACAAGACTCCCTATCTTGAGCATACCCGATGGGATGTCAAACCCCCGTGAGTACCTTTATTGATAAAATTGACTCGATAGACAATAAAAGCATCAATTCCGCACAAACAAGGCCATGGCTTCGGTGTGATGGGTCTGGGGGAACATGTCCAACACACTGAGGCGCTCCAGGCGATAGCCTTGCTCAAGCAACAAGACGCTGTCCCGCGCCAGGCTCGCCGGGTTGCAGGAGACATACACCACTCGCTCGGGCGCGATGTTTTTCAGATAAGAAAGCGTCTCATAAGCACCGGCCCGGGCGGGATCCAGCAACAGTTTATCCACCTTGCCAAGCCAGGGCTCGGCCGAGAGGTCGGCGCTGAGATCGGCGCAAAAGAACTGCAACTCTTCAAGCCCTGCCTGTTTGGCATTTTGTCTGGCCTGCTCAACCATGGCAGGCACGCCCTCGACACCTGTGACCCTAACGCCGGTGGCCGCCAGCGGTAGGCTGAAGTTACCCATGCCGCAGAAGAGGTCCAGTATGTGCTCGCCGGCCTTGGGTTGCAGCCAATCTATGGCCTTGGCCACCATGGCGCGGTTTACTTCACCATTGACCTGAATAAAATTCCCCGGATTAAACTTAAGCATCAGCTCATCGCCATCGGCGCCGGGCAAGCGATAGCTTGGCTGATTGCCCGTAAGGTACTCACACTCACCCTGATTGTCCTGCAGCACCAACTGTAATCGTTGCTGCCCGGCAAAAGCCTTGAGCTTTTCCTTGTCTTTATTCACCAGTGGCCGGGTAATTCTCAGCACCACAAAACGACCGGCTTCGGTTTCAATCAGTTCCACATGACCAAGCTGAGCCACGCCCTGCAAGTGAGCAAGTTGCGCTGCCAACGGCTTTATCAGTTCCGACAACGAAGCCGCCAATACAGGACATTCGCCAATGGCAACTACTTTGCTGCTGGACTTGGCCCTGAACCCCAGGGTGAATTCGCGACTTTGTTTGTCATACCAAGTCGCCAGTCTGGCCTTGCGTCTATAATGCCAAGGGGCGGAAGCCAGCTCGCCTATCTCCGGCAGCTCGGATAGGCCAGAGAGTTTGGCAAACAACTCGGCCAGGGCCCGGCGCTTGTGCTGCCGCTGGCTCAAATCTGACAAGTGTTGCAGATCGCAGCCGCCGCAAAGCGCATAATGGGGGCATTGGGGTTCAACCCGCTCCGGCGATGTTTGGGTGATGCGGATGAGTTTGCCCCTGGCATAGTTCTTTTTTTGTTCGGTGAGCTGCACCTCGGCGCTCTCACCGGGTAACAAGCCGGGAATAAACACCACTTTGCCCTGATATTGACCGATCCCGGCACCCTGATGATCCAATCCGGAAGCCGTGAGTGACAGTTTTGCGGAGACTTTCTTGGATCTGTTTGGTTTTTCTCTAAAAAATTGTGCCATCTAGGCCCCTGAAACAATAAAAAACTGGCAAAGACGCCGGGATATCTGGCAGTCTATCTATAGCCGTAAAACAAACTATCTGGAATACCTATACTGCCCATGAACAGTGCGAATAACATGACCAAGTACAGCCTCAGATCCTGGGTGCTGGTATTGGCCCTGGCTCCTACCATTTTGGTCGGTATTCTTCTGGGCAGTTACTTTACCATAAATCGCTTTTATGAGCTTGAAGATACGCTCATAGAACAGGGCAGCAATATCATAGAGCCGCTGGCTATCGCCAGTGAGGTAGGCCTGGCCGCCAATAACCGCGAGGCCACCAAACGCCTACTCGCCGCGGCTCAGCTCAACAAGTCGACCCTGGTGAAATCCATCGCCATCTTCGATGCCGACAATCAACTGTTTGTCACCTCCCACTATCACAAAGACTTTGAGATTATGCGCTACAAGGGCGCCATCTCGGATCTGGCCCGTACCGAGTACGATCAGGTAGGCGACAGTCTGGTGCTGAGAGCGCCTATTTTCGCCGCCGGCAGTCTGCTGGCGGTAGACGATGCTCCCGGCTTCAATGAGAAACCTCTGGGTTATATCTCTTTGCTGCTCAACAAGGAAAAGGCGCTGCTGGAACAGCACAGAGCCGCGGTGGCGGCTTTTATCATAGTGCTTATCGGGGTGCAGCTGAATCTGCTGTTCACCTTCCGTTTGGTAAAGAATGTGACTCAGCCAATCACAGACATGGTGCGGGTGGTGGCCAAAATCCGCGAGGGCAAGCTGGATACCCGGCTGGAGGGCAATCTCATTGGTGAGCTGGATCTGCTCAAACGGGGGATTAACGCCATGGCGGGCTCCTTGTCGGAATACCATGACGAGATGCAGCAGAATATCGATCAGGCGACCTCGGATCTCAGGGAAACCCTGGAGCAGATTGAAATTCAGAACGTTGAACTGGACTTGGCCAAGAAACGGGCACTGGAAGCCAGCAGAATAAAATCTGAATTTTTGGCCAACATGTCCCACGAACTGAGAACGCCGCTCAATGGCGTGATAGGTTTTGCCCGTCAACTATTGAAAACGCCGCTGCACGCCAGCCAGATGGAATATATTCGCACCATTGAACGCAGTGCCACCAACCTGCTGAGCATCATTAACGACATCCTCGACTTCTCCAAGTTGGAAGCCGGCAAAATGGTGCTGGAAACCATGCCGTTTGCCCTCAGGGAAACCCTGGATGACACCATGATGCTGCTGGCCGGTTCTGCCCACGAGAAGGGGCTGGAACTTGTGGTGGATGTAGCCCCGGAAGTGCCGGATGCCGTCAGCGGCGATGCCATGCGGGTGGGTCAGATCATCACAAATCTGGTGGGCAATGCCATCAAGTTTACCGATCAGGGCAGCGTGCTGTTGAAGGTGGATATCAGCAACATCAAGGAAGACAAGTTGCTGCTGCACTGTGAGGTGTCAGATACAGGTATTGGCATTGAAGAAAGCCAGCAGGAGTTGCTGTTTCAGGCGTTCGGCCAGGCCGATTCATCTATCTCACGCCGCTTCGGCGGTACCGGCCTTGGGCTGGTGATCACCAAACGCCTCATTAACCAGATGGGCGGCCAGATAGGCTTTAGCTCCCGGGTGGGTAA
Source organism: Shewanella sp. VK101 (assembly GCF_056497865.1). Classification (NCBI taxonomy): domain Bacteria; kingdom Pseudomonadati; phylum Pseudomonadota; class Gammaproteobacteria; order Alteromonadales; family Shewanellaceae; genus Shewanella; species Shewanella sp. VK101. Next base: position 1,518,871 of record NZ_CM151402.1, on the reverse strand, counting down.
AGGCTCCACCTTCTGGTTTACCCTGCCACTGATGACCAGCCAGTTCCCAATAGGTGAGCCGCTGCCACTGGAGCAGCTCAGAGGTAAGACGGTATTACTGTTTGAACCCAGGCCCTTGACCCGCTCTGTGCTCAACCGCCGCCTGCAACAATGGCAGATGCAGGTCAACAGTGTTCACACTGTGCCGCAATTGGAAGCCGAGCTTGCTCAAGACAAGGCGCATTTCCACTATGTGCTGCTCGGCTGTCACGGTTTCGATGGCCCGACTCAGCTGCAGGCAGTGCTCAAGAGTGCCAGACAGGTGACCGAGGCCCTTATTGCGCTGTTCGACTGCCATGATCAAGAGGCACTGGAGCGCTATATTCGCCCTGTGGTAGACCTTGTTCTGAGCATTCCTGCCAGCGAATATCTGATGGCACGCAACATGATTTATCTGCCACAGGAATCTGAACTCAAGCCTGCCCTGCCCAAACTGGTTGAGCCGCAGCAACGCCACAAACTCAATGTGCTGGCGGTGGATGACAACCCGGCCAATCTCAAGCTGATTGACACCCTGCTCGATGAATTGGTTACAGGGGTGACCACCGCCAGTAATGGCGAGCAGGCGGTGAATCTGGCCAAACAGCGTAGCTTTGATTTGATTTTTATGGATATCCAGATGCCGGGAACCGATGGCATTACCGCCACCCGGCTTATTCGTCAGGACTCGTTGAACCGCAATACCCCCATCATTGCGGTGACGGCTCACGCCATCAATGAGGAGCGCGAGCGGATCCTAAATAGCGGCATGGATGGCTACCTGCCCAAGCCCATAGATGAAGCCGCACTGAAAGGAGTGATCAGCCGCTGGATTACCCGCCCCAAGTTTACCCATTTTGACCAGCACACCCTCAACTGGGAGCTGTGTCTGACCCAGGCCAATCAGAAACAGGATCTGGCGCTGGATATGCTCAGAATGCTAATTGATTCCATGCCGGACACCACCAGCAACATCCAGGAATCGCTGGAGCAGGATGACGCCGCCAAAATGAAGGCCTGTGTCCACAAACTGCACGGTGCCTGTTGCTACTGCGGCGTACCGACGTTGCAAAAACTCTGTCAGACTGTGGAAGGCGGTCTCAAGCAAGGCAGCAGCATTGCCGAGCTGGAGCCGGAAATACTGGAGTTACTTGATGAGTTAACTAAGGTAGAATCTGCGGCAAAACAAGTGATATCCCAACTTTCGATGGATTTAACCGATGACAACTAAACCGGGCTTCTTTAAACGCCTAAAGGCGCTGGAACTGCCACAAAAGAAACTCTTTGCCGTGGCGCTGTGCCAGCGTATGTACCCCAACTACCAACTGTTTTCCGAGGTGTGTGAATTCGGCGATCCCCAGGTATTGGATACGGTACTCAACCTGTTGTGGCAGTCTTTATATGACCGCAAACTCAAGCTGAACCTTGAACTGCAGATGGCAAAACTGGAAGAAAACACCCCGGAGCCGACCCAATTCGACGCCTATGGAGCCTACCCGGCGATGGATGCCGCTGTGGCACTCAGTTCACTGCTGGGCGCACTGGAAAGCAAGGTGGAAGACGACATCACCAATATCTCCAAGCTGTCATCCGGTACCGTGGCCCACTATATCGAAGCCATAGCCGATCCCGAATTGGATGGTGAAGCATTGGACGAGTTTGTATTCAACCACGAAGTGATGCAGGAAGAGCGCGAATTGCAGGGATCCTTGCTGGAAATAATCGAGGAAAACCCGCAGATAACGGCGGAGTTTGTCAAAGCACTGCGCAAGGAAATCGTCATGAGCGGCGTATCCAACATAGGGATCAGCGCTCAATAAGATGCGTAAGCTTGTTTATCGTGGCTATATCCTCAGCAATACCGACGGCCTCACAGACAGCTGGACCCTGACCATAGGCCAGACCAGCCGTACCGGCTCTTTATTTGAGCTGAGAAGGCAAATTAATTTCTTTGAAGAATTGGGGATATTGCCACAGCCGAAAATTGCTGACGCAACAGACACCGAAACAGTCGCCAATAAACCACTGCAGACCGGGAGCCATAAGGCTCAAACGGCTTCCCGCAAAGCTACTGAGGGGAAAGCCACTGATGGAAAAACCAAAGAGAGAAAGGCGGGAAAAGGCGGCGTAGGGGGAAAAAGCGCCAGTAAAGGCTCACAGCGAAAAAACACTTCACCCAAAGGCCGTAAGTCATAGCAAAGACGGGGAAAATCGTCCGTCAAGCTACTATCCAAAACACCGAGGATGCGATCCCAGCTTATGCCAAGATGTACTGCACCTGCACGGTTCCCTACTGTGGTCATACGTTCGTGGCAACCTGGTCACATCAACACACACTCAACCCCGGGCTACAATCAACCTCCGAGCAACTGAGCGGATCATTATGTGCGAGCACTAGGGTGCTGAAGGTTTTGCCAAAGGCAGCTGTGGCTACTATGAAAAGTGCGTCAGCACGTGTTTGCCCCTTGATTAACTACTTTAAAGAAGAAAAAGCCCGCACCGCCGTCAGCAACAAAGAGATTAATCAAGCCACAGGAACCCAGATGGCCAGCCATTGGTTTACCGCTTCGCAGTGGCAATTACCCAATGCAGAGCAGTATCAAAAGCTGCAGGCCTTGTTTACCCAAAAGGCTTTGGAACGGGACTATGACACGCTGGAGACTGAGGCTGGAGACTGAATTTGTGGCGCTGCAGCGACAATACCAAGGTTTGGCACAAGAGTTTGATGACTTGAAAGCACAGTACCAGCACTTACGCCGGCCATTCACGGTATCCAAGGACGTGCCGTTTACCGATGTTTGGCACTACCCGGCTGTGCCCTACTACCCAGGCAAGCACCCCTGTGAAAAACCCGCAGCCATGCTCGAGCACATCATTAACGCCAGCAGTCGCCCAGGAGACGTTGTCTTGGATTGTTTCATGGGTTCAGGCTCTACCGGAAAAGCCTGTAAGGCGCTGGGTCGGCACTTCATCGGCATCGAGTTGGATGAAGAGATATTCAACCAAGTCAGGGTGGCTATGGAATAGGTATTCAGGGGAAAATGTCAGCGCCATAGCACTACACTGCATGCTTTCTGATTAACCTGAGTAAGCAGCCATGCCTGAGCCCCTGATACTCAGACACTCGGAGGCATGGCTGTACGGGAGAATGGTCGCTATCAGGCGCCGAACTTATCAATAGCAGCCCGGGTCATACCAGCAAAGTCAATCACCTCAAATTCACCCATATCGGCAATCAGGTTCAGGTGGGTGTGAATATTCACCTTTTGTAGGTTCTCCAGTCGTTTTTTACCGCCCATAAATAAAAACGGGGCAAAACCGTACATTTCGTCCTCGTCCAATTTGCCCAGCTTGGCGATGGCCCTCTCAAGCATGGGCTTATCCTTTTCGTCTTTGGCTTCCAAAAAGCTCTTTTGTGTCATACAAAGGCACCAGCGCATGGCTTCATTGGCTTTGCTTGCAGCGATCTGTTCAGGAGCATTGGTGGCACTGGTATTAATCCACTGTACGGATGACCTCACCTTAAGGTTGTTACCACCTTTTTCACCCCAGAGTATCAAGTCCCCCCAGGCATTGCGGGCAATCACATGGTAGATATCCTGTTCAATAAACACGGTCGGCTCCAGTATTCGCTCCAGGACATCTTCATAGTCTGCCGGATTCACCAGCCAGAGGCCGCCGTCAGCATAGGCTGAAAAGCCGACCGTTTCCCATATCGCCAGTAACAAGTCCGGCAGTACTCCACGATAGCGGGCCAGTTCCTCAGGAGTTGGAAAACGTTGATAACAGGGCTCACCAAACTTTCGACCGACAAAATACGACATGAATGATTTGAGTTTACGGCTGACTTCTTCACTGTATTCCGGTATGTCCATCTCTTCCTCACTCTAATTGACCGGGCAGCGCTTGAGCTGCACCTGAAGTTTAATCTTTTTCGCCGCTTCCGGGCCATAACGTTGCAGGGCTTTTTCCATCGCCTCGTCCAGTTGCGCCACACGGCTTTTAGCACCTGTTTGCCCCTTAGGCCGTTGGGCCCATTGGCTGCCAATAGAGGAGTTGACCCGGCTGTTCCCCATACGACTGATGTTATCGCCATAGCCGGCCGCCACCATATCAGGGTCGTGCAGCGCCGCCAAATCCTGCATGATTTCTGTTGCCCGTTTTTCAGCTCGCCGCTCCAATGATTCCAGGAACTCATCGTCTTCAAGCTCCCGCTCAGTCAGGTTTTTCTGGTATGACTCAAACAATGATCCAGTTGTTTCTTCCTTAAATGTCTCTCTGAATTCCTTCTGACTAAGGTGGGCATCGCCGCGCTGCATGTCGCGATAGCGTTGACGATTCTCCAGATATTCGGCCAGGGTCAGGTCATTGAGACCGGCCTCCTGATGTTTGAGTTGATTGGCGTAGTGCCTTTCCAAGTCCTCCCGGGAGCCGGGGAATTTGTTAATCATATTATCGGATGGGCGAAAACAGGGCACCGCCACCGGCGGGCGCATGCGCACCAAGGATGGATGCACGCCATAGTCTTCCTGGTGCTCATCTTCCTTGACTTTGTTCTTTTTCTTGTTCTTGTCTTTGTCTTTATTTTTGATCCTAAGACCGTAATTGGGGGTGGTCCCTTCGTCAAGCGGGGTCAGATTATCCTGAACGTAACTCTGTTCTTTATGGTGGTTACGGCGTTGTTTGTTGGCTTTGGCAATATCCATCAATAGGTTGGATGTTTCTTCAACCAGTTTGCCACCTTTACGGGTGGTGGTCGCACCAAGGAGCACCGCGCCGGCCGCCGGACCACCGACACCACCAAACAGGGAGCCGACAAAAGTACCTGCGCTGACAATACCGTAGTCGGCAACCCATTGTGTGCCAGAGTAAAACACTATTTCGGTGGATTTATCCTGTGGCAGGGCCAGCAGGTAGCGTTCCGGCAGCGACGCCAGTAATGACCGTGTTTCGGCATCACTGAGCAGTAATATCAACATCTCCATGGCTTCACTGGCCAACTCAAGACCGGCTTCGCCTCTTTGTTGCCACTGTTGCAGTTTCTGCTCCAGCTCATCAATATCACCGGTCGCGATGGCTTCAACCAATGCCGACAAAGTAATGCCTGCCGCATCCATCAATTCACCGAACTCGCCCAAGTCAGGGACATATTCGACAACGCCCCGAGCTGTACCGGTTTTGGCTGACTGATAAACGCGCCAGTACTGCCTCAAACCTGGCAGAGATTCAAACGCTTGCTGTTGCTGACGCAGCTCCGCCAGGTGCGCATCAATCGCATCCCGGAGAGAGGCTTTCATCTCTGGCAGCTTCCCCTCTTCTTTAGCTTGCGCCAAGGCCTGCTCACTTTGGGTTGCCAGTTCAGCAGCCATGCTGTCCAAGGCAGAGTCAAGTTGCTCGTAAAGTGCGGGCAAGGCTTGTTCAGCTTGCGCCTGGTCAGCTTCGCTGCCAAACACGACCCAGGCACGCCCCTTGGGGCAGTTATCCAGCCGGGTTTTACCCTGTTTGTCCAGATTACCTTCGATAATGGTGCCATCTTCAAATTCAACCCGATAAGGCACCTGGATTGCAGGCGTACATTCAGCATCATCATAGGTCAGCCCCAGCAGCAACTCCCGTCTGGCCTGGCCGAACTTGGGGCTGATAAGCATCGGCAAAGGTTTATCCGGTGCGATTTGAGTCACACGGGTATCCGGGGCGTAATTAGGTTCAATTGCCGGGTGCAAACTGCCATTGGGCGTTTGAAAGTGAGCACTGCTGCCGGCTGTGGCAAAACGTTGCTGAATATGTTTAACCGCTGTGGCAGGAATATCACCACCGCTTACCGGCAAGCTGAAATCATTCTGTTGCTTGGTAAACAAAGGCAATTTGGGGCTGTCGGAAAGTAGTAAGGCATCGCCATTTTCCAACTGCTGTTTAACGTGGGATAAACTGCGACCGGGCGGTACCAAGGCTTTCAGGTCATCATCTGACCATTGCCGCCAGGCTGACTCTATTTGCGGTGCATCGCTGAGGTACAACTCGTGAATACTGGCAAGGCGGGCACTTCCCATACTACTCTCCTTAGTAAACCCTTTTACCCTGTCCCTGGTGGAGGGAAAATCGCCCCTATCATAAATCGTGATAATGTATTTGGCGATAGCCTATTACGACCCAAAGCCTCGCGCTCCATTTCGCAATAGGAAAAAAGCCGCCGAAGGCAGCTGCACTTTTCCGTTTTCAACGGAATGCAGGACGAACAAAGTTTGGCCGTGTGGTAGCCATTGCTTTACTCGACTTTGCAGAGTTTGAAGTGCTCACGGCAAGCACCTCAGAACTGATTTTTTACACAGTACTATTGACGTTCTGGGCAAAATGCCGGAAATTTGCAGATAAGCTTGCGCGTTATTTCTGCAGCATTTTCAAAACACCTTTAAATTCATAATGTTAAAAAATAATGCGGGTAGATAATAAGTTTGGAAACTGTACATGCGCGTTTACACTCCTCCGAGGACTAAAACGCGCATGCGCACTATACAGCTATTAGTGACTAGGAGGGAAAATGGCACAGTCTAAAGACAAGAAAATATTAAATATGCTCAAGCATCATGACGAAGACATGGATTCAAAATTAGGGGTTTCGATTATTAATGATTTTCTTCAGCTATCTCATATTCTTGAGTCTCTGAAAGAATCTGACCGCAAAGCCTTTATTGCAATGTATGCACTAATTGAGCGTAATTTAGAGCTTGAAACTATTGTTGCGGAAAGAGGAAAGCGAATTTCAAAACTTCAAAGGGGCCAGCTTCAACCAAAAGATACTGGACCTAAAACCATTTCTACTCATGCAAAGCGAAATCCAAAAGAACGAAAATCAATCGCTAACAAGGTGTAGCAACCCACGCACTTCGTGCGCAGGACAGTTTGTACGCGGCGTTAGGCATATAAATGGGAGTGAATGTGGTTACGGACGAGCAAGAAGAAGTAAATATAGAAACATTTATGGCATTGGGGCGCTTTGTCGTTTCATTTTCCAATTTGCTTAATTCGCTTGAAGAGTCGACTGTGTATCTTTTCGGCTTGGCAGGTAATTTCCAAGAATCTCTAATGTTAAAGGCCGCATTGTCAGATAGAACGGCATATCCAATTTCTTCATCATTCTTCTCGGTTTTCTTTCAGCGCTGGGGAGATTCAGTTACAGAAGAAGATGCAAAAATTATGGGTGCCTTAAGAAATGAAATTAATAATCTCATAAAGAAACGTAACCGTGTAATGCATGATGCTTGGATGAATACGTCTGGCGGGGTGAAAGAATCGCATCCTATGTCCACCATGCGGGTTAGAGCGCATAGCAAAGGTGCTGAGTATGATCTTGAGGAACAAACTCCGGAAAAGGTGCTGGATCTGGTAGAAACTGCAAAGCGACTTTCTGATGTTGTTACCGGGGTCGTTTGGTACTGCAAGCCAGGAATGAAGGGGCCAGAGGTGGCCGAACGGTTTCATTTGATCGATAAGAAAGTATTTAGGAAAACTCAAAATGCCTAACAATCAGCAGCTGGCGGATCAATTTACGCTCCTTCGCCGCTCCAATTTGCCCGCTGCGCTGGGCGTTATTTTTTTCGCGAATATGAGATGAGAAAGTGGATATTGAGGTAATATTTAAGGTAGCAAGCCCGATTCTTGCTGTATGTTCGTTGATAATTTCATTCTTAAGTTTTCGAAACTCCAGAAAGAAAAATCAGTTGGATTATCAGATACAAGAAGACAAAGAACTTAGTGAATATGCCATCTCTTTGCTAGAAAGTGCATATAAAACACTGACAGACAATGGTAATAATGTCTCTCCTCCAAAGGCTAATCGGCTCAATTGGTTAACTGCTGCTCGTTATATAATCAGATTCCATAACCTCCGTAGCAATTTGAAGACAGAAAGGTACAAGTTAATCTGTGATGAGAATGCAGAGCAATGGAGGCATGAGTTTTACAAGTTACTAAAAAACAGGGAGTTTAATTATCATAGTTATTTTTCAGGCGAACAGATGTTTAATTCGTCAGAGAATATTGAACCAAATTCAGCCGTTGTTATTGTTGATTTTGCACGTTGGTCAGAAACGTACGAAGACCCTATAGATACCTATAATTATAAAAAAATTATTTCAACTAGACCCCAAATTCTCAAGGGGCAAATTGGCTTGAAAAAGTATCTTGAAACGTTAGAGACTGAAAGAACTGCGCAAAATGGCTAGACCGAAGACCAAGGAAGAGTTAATTCTTCAAGCTAATGATAGCTTTATAAAGCTATTCCGATATATTGATTCAATGTCTGAAAGTGTATTAAATACTGAATTTGATTTTTCCAGTGACAAAGGCAAAAAGGAACTACATTGGGCTCGGGACCGAAACCTTCGAGATGTATTGATACATTTGTATGAATGGCATCAGTTGTTACTGAAATGGGTTAATTCGAACATGGCGGGACAGAAAGCAAGTTTTCTCCCTGAGCCATACAACTGGAAAACATACGGCCAAATGAACTTTGAATTTTGGGAGAGGCACCAAGAAACAGAATTGTTGGCAGCAAAGCATTTGCTTCAGGAAAGTCATGAAGCAGCGCTCGAGTTGGTTAAAAGCTTCACTAATGAAGAACTTTTCACTAAACTGTATTTCAATTGGACCGGCACAACAACCTTAGGAAGTTACTGTGTATCTGCGATGCCAAGTCACTATGATTGGGCGTTCAGAAAGCTCCGAGCTCACGCAAAAATGCATTCATAAAAAGTACGCGCTAACAAGCTTCGCACTTCGGGCTGGACCTTCACTCGGCCCACACTACGGACGTTATGAGTTTTTGGTTAGGAGTTACCCCATGAACGATGAACAACTTTCAAGAACTCTTCAATCGGTTGGTCAGGCTTGTTTCGTGAGATTTTTTGGTGAGTTTTCGTCGAACACATTTTCGCGCGAGGATATAGTCGAAAAGCTACGAGCAGAGACAAATTATACTGAGGGCTCTTGTATCTCTCGTACTGCTCACGCTCGAAGTATTATAAATGCAGGTCGTGCGGAAGCCGCCCTGAAAATTATCGTTTCGTCTGATTCACCTCGTGTTTCTGAGCAAACTCGCAAGGATGCTCTGCAATGGATTCAGAAAATAAACTCATAACAAGGCGTATCACTCGCGGCCCGCGGCCGCTTGGATGCCAGCCGCTTCGCAGTCGTCACCCGTATGCTTTGCGTTAAGTGCTCAAGGAGAAAATAGTGCAATCAAGAGTTCCAATTCCGACTGATAATATTTACAAATTTTACGCTCTTTTTGGCTTGTTGATCCTACTAACCACCGGAATTATGTTTTTCATACGCCATGAGCAATACAATATAATGGCTTTTGAAAGATATATTCCTACTGAAACCTTACGAGCTAAAAAGTCACTGTCAGAGGATGAGTCACGAGAACTATTCATTCTTGAGGAAAAGTCAAAGATTGCCAAGTTAAACAAAGAGTTAGAGTTGTGGCTATATATGTTTGGATTTTTCTTTTTTGGTGGTGGCTTTACGACATACGGATTCTATCATTGGCATACTAAGATCCAACCAAAGCAAGACCGACTAATGGATCTTCAAATTGAAAAAGCGGAGGCTGAGGTAAAAGCACTTAACAAGCAATTGCACCGGACTCGTTACACTCGCCATTGAATTGGGCGTTAGAGGTTTAGTGGAAATCGCAGAATTAGTTCTCAAGCAGCTAGAGGCACCATTAAACCAACAGTTTGATTTATTTGCACTTTTTATCAAAGCGAGAATTTCAAGAACTGTTTAAGAAAATGCTCAAGTCGCACGAACTTGAATTTGATGTTTTAGGCGCCCGTTACGGCGAAGAAAACGGCACAACTCGCGGCCATTATGCCGAGTTTGCTGTGGCGCTAACCAACTTGCTGATCCACGCTGGAATGGAGCAGCCGGTTGTTGACCCATTCATCCCCTAGGGGTTGGTGTGGGTGAAACCCAATTAAGCTTCACGCACACTCAGTGATCCCAGCTTGGCCAGCTCGGGGTCACTGTTGATAAATTCCACAATATCACGCGCCAGTGGCAGCACTTCATTGCTCTGGTAGACATCATTGGTTTTGAGCGGGTCACCAAGCCCTGCTGCGCCCTGGGGAATAATCCCCGCCATCCCCGCCGGAAAGCGGTTGGCCGTCAACACATCCTGGGCGCTGATGTTCTTGGCGCTGGCAAACTGATCTTTGGAAGAAAAGTCACCGATGGGGATCACCTGGATCCCCTTCTCTTTGCCGTCCGGAATATTGATAAACATATTGCGAAAGTTGCCCGCCCCCTTGCTGCGAGCCAGGGCGCTTTCTATCGCCTTCTTGTCCGGATCACTGAGTTTCGGATCTGACGCGTACAACAGGTAGCCCATGTGGGCGCCGTTCTTGAATTAACTGACTTGTTAACTGCCTTGAAGCTTAACTACTCAGCAGCTCACGGGCGTTGGCCAGGGTATTGCTGGTGATGGTATCGCCGCCAAGCAACCGAGCCAGCTCCTGTACCCGCTGCTCTTTATCCAGTGCCACCATGGAGGTTTCAGTACCACTGCCCTTGGCATGTTTGGCAACAAACATATGCTGATGGCCGTTACCTGCCACCTGCGGCAGATGAGTCACACACAATACCTGGGTCGATTCTCCCAGGGTGCGCAACATGCGGCCCACCACGGCAGCCGTTGGTCCGGAAATCCCCACGTCCACCTCGTCAAAAATCAGTGTCGGGGTTGCCACCTTACGGGCGGTTATTACCTGAATACCCAGGCCGATACGGGAAAGCTCGCCCCCAGAGGCCACCTTGGCCAGACTCTGCAGTGGCTGCCCCGGGTTGGTGGTCACCAGAAACTCAACCCTGTCACTGCCGTTGACCGACATCTGCTCAGGGCTGAACTCCACCGCTATGCTGAACTTGCCCTTGGGCATATTGAGTTCATGGATGGAAGCCGTGACCAACTTGTCCAACTCTTTGGCATAGCGGCTGCGGCTCTGACTGAGTTTTTGCGCTTGGGTCAGGTAATTCTGTTTGCTGGCTTCCAATTGCTGCTCTATCTCTTCGAGCTTCTGCTCATCTGAGTCGAGGCTACCCAGTTCGGTCAGCAACTGCTGATGGTGTTGATACAACTCTGAGGGCATCACCTGATGCTTGCGCGCCAATTGCATCGCCTTGGAAAGTCGCGCCTCCAGCATGGCAAAGTGTTCAGGGTCCAACTCGAGCTTGTCCAGATAGCGCTGTAGTTCGCTGCTGCTTTCCTGCACCTGGATCAGGGCATCGTTGAGCATACCGCCAACATTGGCCAGCTCAGAATCGACACTCTCCAGCTCGGCGCTGATATGCACAGCCCGGTTCAGCAATGACTCTATGTTGGCCTCTTCGCCCTCACTGAGCAGCATCAAGGCCAACTGACAGGACTCGATCAGCGCCGTACTGTTGGCCAGACGCTTGTGCTCCTGCTCTATCTCGGCAAATTCATGCTCCCCGAGGGCAAAGTCGTTGAGCTCTTCCACCTGATAGCTGAGTAACTGCTTGCGGGCGATTCTCTCCTGCTGCGACAGCACCAGTTGCCGCAGCTCCTGCTCGATTTGACGATAACGCTGATAGGCACTGCTGACACCATCGAGCAACAGCTTATGATTGGCATAGCTGTCCAGCAGGTAAAGTTGCTGCTCTGTCTTGAGCATGGCGTGATGGGCATGCTGGCCGTGGATCCCCACCAGCAATGGCCCCAAGGCCTTGAGCTGAGTCAGCGGCACAGGGTTACCATTAATATAGGCGCGGGAGCGGCCATCGCTGCCTATGGTGCGCCGTAGAATACATTCATCTTCGAGTTCGAGATCATTATCTTCCAGCCAACGCTTGGCCAGAGGGACATCCGCCAGAGAGAAACGGGCACTGACTTCCGTCTTGCTGGCACCGGGACGCACGCTGGCGGCATCGGCCCGGTTGCCGAGACAAAGCCCCAGGGCATCGATGGCAATGGATTTACCCGCCCCGGTCTCGCCGGTAATACTGGTCATTCCCGGACGGAAGTCCAGCTCCAGAAAACGCACTATGGCAAAGTTATTGATGCTGAGTTGGCAAAGCATAATGAATTCCCAAAACACTGTATTGACAAACAGTATATACTGATTTTTTATACAGTAAATATCTGTCGATTAATTATTCCCTGTGTTCTTCCCTAGACGGCCCATGCCGCTATCAAAGGCAAACTGATAAAGGTGATCAGCGTGCCCACTAATATCCCCTGAGCACTAACCCCGGCCTTGGTGTCATAACGCTGCGCCAGTAAGTATACACTCGCTGCCGTAGGCAGGGCCGCAAGAATGACCCCCATCTGCAGATTGGTGCCGCTGATCCCCATGGCTTTCAATAATAGATAAGCCAGCAGAGGTTGCAGTAGCAGTTTGCAGGCGTTGATGCCAAAGAGCTCAGCCAACTGCCAAGGCCCAGGTAAGCGGGTGGCGCCACGAACCCGAGTCGCCTTGGCCAACACCATGCCGATGGCAAACAGGGCGCATGGACTGGAGGTGGCGCCTATCTGACTTATCATCATCTCTATCCCATCCGGCAGAGCCATACCGGACGCCGAGACGGCAACGCCCAGGGCGCTGCCGATAACAATCGGGTTTTTCGCCAGCGCTTCAACAATTATCAGCAAAGGATGCGCCTTATTTTCTGTATCTCTGGCAAGCTCCAGCGACACCAGTGCCACGGCAAACATCACCACAGACAACAGGCTGGCAATGGCCGCCGCGGCCAGCGCCAGCTGGTTTCCCGGGTAGACTATCATCATCATGGGGATACCGATAAAGGCGGTATTGCCAAAGGTGGCATTCAAGGCGCGAATTGCCCCTACCCCTTGACCCGCCCTGAAACAGCCGGAAATTAGCAACACCAGCAGGTAGGTCAGCATCATTGCCACGCTGAAACCGACGATGAAATGCCACTGGAAGATCTCCTCGAAAGAAGTTCTTGCCAGCACTATCATCATAATGGCCGGAAAAGCTATGTAGTAAACATATTGATTGAGCGCCGCATCCGTACCATCCGGCAGGATTTTGCTTTTCTGTACCAGTGAACCTGCGAGCATAATGCCAAACACAGAGATCAGCGGAGTAATGATTCCAGTCATACTTCTTCCATTTTGCTGACTTTGGCTGTCGTACTCCCGCCGGGGATCTGCGAAAATGGCGGGGAATTCTGTATCTTGCCTGCCCTTATCAGTACAGCTAAGTAAGTTCGGCAGAGACGCCGGCAAGATACCATAGTCGTTATCCGCCAGCCATTGCGCTATGGTCGTAGAAACCGGCAGACAAGCGTTTTAAACATATCCTTGGCACATTGAGGAACCGCAATGAGTGACAATCAGGCCCCCGAACTGCAACTGCTCTACTTGTTTGTACATCTGGTCAATGCCGGCAGTTTCTCCCAGGCCGCCAAAGTGTTGGATATGCCGGTGGCGACCGTCAGCCGCAAACTGGCCAAGCTGGAGTCTGTGCTGGATAAACAACTGCTGATGCGTACCACCCGCAAACTGAGGTTGACCGAAGAGGGACTGGAGTTATTCCAACGCTATCAGCAGCTGATAGCCCAGTTTGATGCCCTGGCCAGTGGCACCTGCGCCGACAAGCCCGAAGGCACCTTGAGAATTGCCGCCCCCATCTCGATAATCTCTATGATATTCATCGAGACACTGAACGAATTTTGCGAGTGCTACCCGGATATCAAACTGCATATCGCCCAAAGCAATGAGGTGGTGGATCTCATCGACAAAGGCATAGATGTTGCCATAGTTGGCGGCACCCAACCGGACTCCTCCTGGGTATCCTGCTCTCTCGGGGTATTGGATTATCGCCTGGTGGCTTCCCCCGAGTATCTTCGAAAGGCACCGGTATTCAATCATCCGCAGCAGCTCAGTCAACATAAGGTGATCAAGGTCTGGCCTCTGTTCAACTGGTCGCTGCGCCATCCCGATGGCGATGCCTTCTATTATGACGGCCCGGCCAACCTGACCCTGACGGATCTCCACGGTGCCATCCGCGCAACCTTGAATGACGGTGGGATTCTTTATGGCCCAGAGCTCTTTTGCAAACAGGAGTTGAAAGATGGTCGGCTACAGGTATTGCTGCCGGAGTGGAAGGGAGAAAAACGGCGTATTTCCCTGCTCTATCATCAACGCAGCCAGCAACCGCTCAAGGTGAAACTCTTTATCGAGTTCATGCAGCAGCGCGCCCCGGCGCTGTTTTCCATGGACTGAAACGCAAAAAAGCCCGCGATGCGGGCTTTTCTTCGAAGGGAGTATGTCTTACAGACGGATACCAGCCTTCTCCAGGTCTTTGGCAATCACACTTCTTGGCAGTGCAACATAACCGTCTTTCTCAACCACCTGCTGACCCTGCTTGGACAGGACATAGCGGACAAACTCGCGCTGCATGGGTGACAGCTCTTTGTTTGGGTGCTTGTTGATATAAACGTAGAGGTAGCGTGACAGTGGGTAAGTACCGCTGGCCGCGTTTTCTGGCGTTGCAGCGATATAGTCGTCGCCCTTCTTGGACAGAGCCACGGCTTTAACACCGGCTGTCTTGTAACCTATGCCTGAGTAACCGATAGCGTTCAGCGACTGAGATACAGACTGAACCACTGAGGCGCTGCCTGGCTGCTCGTTCACGTTGGCTTTGAAGTCACCCTTACACAGGGCTTTCTTCTTGAAGTAACCGTAAGTACCGGATACTGAGTTACGGCCGTACAGCTGAATGTCTTTGGCAGACCAGCTTCCGTCCAGACCGGCATCACCCCAGCGAGTGATATCGCTGCCACCACACTTGTGGGTAGAGGAGAAGATAGCATCAACCTGCTCTATGCTCAGGCCCTTGATTGGGTTGTCCTTGTGAACAAAAACCGCCAGGGCATCGATGGCTACACGAATCGCAGTAGGCTTGTAACCATAGTGCTTTTCAAACGCTTCTTCTTCGTTTGGCTTCATCTTGCGGCTCATTGGGCCGAACTGAGAAGTCCCTTCGGTCAGAGCTGGAGGCGCAGTTGAAGAACCGGCAGCCTGGATCTGGATGTTGACGTTAGGGTACATCTGTTTGAATTCTTCCGCCCACAGAGTCATCATGTTGGCCAGAGTGTCAGAGCCGACGGAAGACAAGTTACCGGAAACACCACTTGTTTTCTCGTAGGTTGGCAGTGACTGATCGATAGCAGCCATAGATGCTGCAGAGAATACACCAGCGGCCGTAAGGGTTACCGCGCCGACAAGCTGTTTCAATTTCATTATTTGCTCCAGTTTTTACCGAACTTGGTTTCTAAAACGCAGCCAGTATCAATTGCCACAATGACAAGTCTATGACTTAAAAATGACAGTTGCATGACAAGCCAAAATAAATACGCTGTAACTGGGTATCGAAAATAACAGACTGAAAATAACTGCCAGCCACGCCTTGAAGCCATTTCGGCATAAAGGACCCTCGATTGACAATGTCGCCCCGACAGTTTCCTAAAGCCTTTGCCTAATCATGACCGTGAGATTGCCATTTGCCACAGGCTTGAAAAAGAGTGTACAAAGCCTACCTCTTCCCGCTAGACAGCAAAAAGGAGCCAAAGGCTCCTTAATAGGGTTAATACAGTCAAACGCATCAGGAAGCTTGCTGCTCCAGAAGATGCTGCGGGATCACAAAGCTGAAGGTACTGCCCTTGCCAAGCTCACTGGCCACCTTGAGTTCGCTGTGGTGATGACTGAGGGCGTGTTTCACTATCGCCAGCCCCAGACCACTGCCACCGGTTTGCCGCGAGCGGGCACTGTCAACCCGATAGAAGCGTTCGGTCAGGCGACTGATATGCTGCGGTGCAATACCTTCACCACTGTCTTTAACACTGAACATGGCGCCGGTTGCCACCCGTTGCCAGCGCACCTCAATACTGCCACCCGGCTCTGTATAGCGTATGGCGTTGGACAACAGGTTGGAGCAGGCACTGCGCAGCTGCAACTCATTGCCATGGGTATTGAGCCCAGGTTCGGCATAGAAGCTCAGTTGGTAGCGGCCACGGGAGAGCGCTTCGCCCTCCTCTTTTAAGGTGGTCATCAACTGCTGCATATTCACTGTGTGTTCCAGGTTGATATCGGCGGCATCTTCAATCCGCGACAAAGCCAACAGCTGCTCCACCATGGACTGCATCCTGCCAGTCTGCTGCTGCATCAGCTCCAGCGCCTTGACATTGGGTGAGTCGGGCCCGGCCATGCTCTGCATCATCTCAAGATATCCCTGCAGCACAGTGAGCGGTGTCTTCAGCTCATGGGAGACGTTGGCAACAAACTCCTTGCGCATCCCCTCGAGTTGCCTAACCCGGGTGATATCCCGAGCAATCAGCAACAGCTGCCTGTCGCCATAGGCCATCAAGCGCACTTCCAGCAGACGCTTATCCGAAACCGGGGACGGCAGCTCCAGCGGCTCCTTGTAATGGCCCTTTTTCAAATAGGCCGAAAAGTCGGGATGCCGGATAAGGTTATCTATTCGCTGACCATTATCCTGCGGCCAGACAAAGCCAAGCAACAGCTGCGCTAACTTGTTACACCAGAGAATATTGTGCTCTGAATCGAGTACCACGGCCGCATCGGGAAGTGCTTCGGCCCCCTGGCGAAACCTTCCCAGCAGCCCGGCCAACTGACTCACCCGCTTGCGGTTTTTACCCTGCAGGCGATAGATGCCGTTGAACACCCCTTCCCAACTGCCACTGCCCTGTGGCGGCGTTAAGCGGCGATCGCGCCACAACCAGTAATTGAGCCGGATAAGCTGGCGATAGTGCCAACCCAGTAATAGAAAAGCGCCCAGACACAGTACCAAGAGCAACTGACCAAGCAGCAATCCAAGCAGCAAACAAGCCGCCAGGTACAGTATCAAACGGGAAAACAGCCGATAACCCGAATAGGAATCAAACATAGAAAATGCCCAGGCAAAAGGCCGATGGTTGCACAAGATAACGCAAAACCCGGCCCATGCCCATTGTTACCCCGCTAGATACGGGTAGAGAAGCGGTAACCTGCGCCGCGAACCGTTTGGATGAGTTTATCGTGCCCGGACAGCTCCACGGCTTTCCTTAAGCGACGAATATGCACATCCACGGTTCTGTCTTCGACATAGACATTGGTGCCCCAGACATTGTCCAGCAGCTGCTCACGGCTGTAGACCCGTTCCGGGTGAGTCATAAAGAAGTGCAGCAAACGAAACTCGGTCGGCCCCATCTCCAGCACAGAATCCCCCACTGTGACCCTGTGGCTGACAGGATCCAGGGTCAGGCCCTGCACGTCTATGGTTTCTTCCAGGCGGGTTGGTGCGGCGCGTCTGAGAACCGCCTTGATGCGAGCCACCAGCTCCTTGGGGGAAAACGGCTTGGTAATATAGTCATCGGCGCCCACTTCCAGGCCTTTGACCTTGTCCTCTTCCTCGCCGCGGGCGGTGAGCATGATAATGGGGATCTGGCGGGTAAACTCATCTTGCTTCAATCGCTTGGCAAACTGAATACCGCTGCCACCGGGAAACATCCAGTCCAGCAGAATAAGATCCGGATAAGGTTCCTTGAGCAGTGCCAGCGCAGAGTCAAAGTCCTCGGCGGCACTGGTGGTGTACCCGTGTTGTTCCATAACAAAAGTCAGCATCTCACGGATAGCCAACTCATCTTCTACTATTAAAATCCTTGCAGTCATAACGGTTTCTGTCAGTGAATTTCCACGTGGCCATTATTGGACAGTTTTATTACAAAATTATGAAAAGGGCCGACTCTGACACCTTTAACGCCGCTATTTTGTCACAATTTTCCCGATTAAACACTTGAAACTGGAATGAAAAGCTTACCAAAGAGCCGTTATTGACCGCCACGAGCAACAATCTCACTGCAGCTGAATTTATATTACAAGTCTACAACAAACAATAAGTTAGCCTTAACTTAACCAAGTGCTGCCGCGGCTCCCTGTTAGGCCAGGCGCGAATTATCTTTCAGGTACACGGCACTGACACAATTTCCTGACAACTGTTTTCACACTGCAGGAACGCGCCCAAGAGCCGTTCGGCTGAGTTGGCTGGATTCATCCGCAAAGGCCGAAGGCAAGAACCAACAGCAGCGCGACAAAGAGCTACCTCAATACGCCTCCTGCCTACAAACAGTGCAAACAAAAAGGAGGCCCAAGGCCTCCTTCGCTGCAGCTGTGGTCGTTTAGAACTTGTGTTCCAGACCAACACCTATGTACTTGTCATCATCGTCCATATCTTCCATGGAGCGATTGGTGTAGAAGGCAAACAGCTTGGTAGGCTTACCCAGCTTGTAGTCGGCACCGATAGACCAGGAATCACCCTTGTCTTCCATGTCCTGCCACTGACCTTTGAGGGTCACCGCGTCAATCTTGTAAGCCGCGCTCAGCAGGTAACCGTTCTTGCTGTCACCGTCCACTGACTTTTCTTCCTGCTGGTACATACCGCCCAGGATGAAGTTGGCCAGCTTGGCCTGTACTGTGGCGCGCAGAACATCGTAGCCCTTAACTTCAGAGTCGTAGGCAATAGAGGCGAATACTGCGCTCTTTTTCAGATCCTTGTCACCGTACATGGCGGCAACAGAGAAACCATCTTCACCGTCTTGTGACTTGGCGGCTTCGGCAGCGTAAGTGGCACCGACTTTAAAACCACCGAATGAAGGCGACAGGTAAGTCACTGTTTGCTCGATACGGTTTTCACCCTTGAACAGGCTCTTGAGGTCGCCTGACAAGTCGTTGAACTGGTCCACTTTACCTTGAGACACTTTCAGCATGGTGTCGTTACGACCCACAGAGATGGCACCGAAGTTACCTTTCAAACCAACAAACTGGTTACGGGCCAGGAAGTTGTCTTTGGCATCATCGCCTGTGTCTACTTCGTATTCCACTGTGTAGAATGCTGCCAGGTTGTTACCCAGATCGAATTCGCCCTTCACGCCAAAACGAGAGGCATTGCTCTGAACCGTGGTTTCAGAATCGTCAGCACCGGCCTCGTCGTTGGACTGAACAGTAACATTCAGCTTGCCGTAAACGGTCAGCGGCTCGGCTGCGTGGGCAGAGGCCAGAGAGACTGAAGCGATAGCTGAAGCGAGTAGTGTTTTGCAAAATGCGTTCATCATTAATTCCTTTCGACGTTCTCTTCGTCTTGGTTATTGGTTTGGAACGAGCGAAAGTGTGCAACGAGTCTGTTGCAGTTTTATTTCATCTTTTAACCTGTTGGCTTCATTGGCATCAAAGACCAGCCCAGCCACCGGTAAAAGCCCGTCACCACAGGGCCTCGCGGCAAGCGAAGGGCTATATGACATTTTGGTTAAATCTGCCCAGAGCGAAAAAATCTGTGCTAGCAGGGCGGGTTTACCTAGAGGAATTCATGCCTTACACTGCGGCTTTATTTTTCAAAGAGCGCCTGTCATGTGGTTTAAAAATCTCACCGTATATCGTTTCAACAAACCATTTTCCACCGATATAGAGGCACTGGAGACGGCCCTTGAGGGCTTCACCTTTTCTCCCTGCTCCAGTCAGGACATCAGCAAGTTCGGTTTTTCCAAGGCTTTGGGCAAACTGGGGCACACCCTGGTTCACAGCGCCAACAACCGCCACCTTATCTGTGCCACCAAAGAGGAGAAGCTGCTGCCTTCTCAGGTCATCAAAGAAGCGCTGGAAGAAAAGGTGTCGCTGCTGGAAGAGGAAGAAAACCGCAAGCTGACCAAGAAAGAGAAAGATGCGCTCAAGGATGAAATCACCACCACTCTGTTGCCAAGAGCCTTCTCCCGTCGCAGCCAAATCAAGGCACTGTTGCTGCTGGATGAGCAACTGATCCTGGTAGACAGCTCCAGCGCCGCCAAGGCCGAAGAACTGCTGGCCTTGCTGCGTAAGGCGCTCGGCAGCCTGCCTGTGGTACCAATGAGCACCAAGACACCGATTGAAGTGCAAATGACCGAATGGCTCAAGCAAGGCAATGCCCCTGCCCCCTTCACCATTCAGGATGAAGCCGAGCTCAAGTCTGCCGCCGATGATGGCGCAACCGTGCGCTTCAAGCAGCAGGATCTGGGCGAAGAGGAAGTACTGGCTCACCTGGAAACTGGCAAGCAGGTGCATAAACTGGCACTGCACTTCGGTCAGTCCATCGCCTTTGTGCTGCAATCCGATGCCGGACTGCGTCGCCTCAAGTTCTCGGAAGAGTTCCGCGCCGCCACCGATGATGTTGCCGGTGAGGATCCGCTGGCCAAACTGGACGCCGACTTTGAGCTGATGAGCAGCGAACTGGTTGCGCTGATGCTGGCACTGGTCGACGCCTTGGGCGGCGTTGAAGACAGCCTGTAATCGCTATCTCCAAGTAAAAAGGCGCCTGATGGCGCCTTTTCTGTCTCCAGCTAACCGCCCCACTGGTCGAGCAGTGCCTGCCGCAACACTTCGAGTTTGGCAGAGTGCTGCCTTGAGGGTTGATAAACCAGAAAAAGAGGATGAGGACGAGGTGCATAGGTTGGGAGGATTTCCTGCAATTTGCCTTGCTGCAGTGCATCATCAACAAAATAGCGCATCAGTTGTACCACTCCCGTGTCCAGGCAGGCCGCTTCCAGCAAAGGGTCACCGTGATCGAGTATCAGGTTGCCGTCAAAATCATACTCCAGTTGACTGCCACCTTCACTGAAACGCCAACTGACAGGTTTACCGCTCAGCGGACTTCGCACCCGCAAACAGTTATGCTGCCTCAGCGCGGCGGGCGTATCGGGTGTACCGTGAGAGGCAAGATACCCGGGCGAAGCCAAGGTCGCCCATTCAAGTGCCTTCAGCGGTCTGGCAATCAGGCGTGAGTCCTTGATTTCACCCGTGCGGATGACGGCATCGAATCCTTCATCAACCAGATCCACCAACCTGTCGGTCAGTTCCATCTCTATCTTGAGCTCAGGGTAACGGGCCAACAGGCCTGACACTATGGGTAATACCACGACTCGACCAAAGGCCGATGGGGCGCTGATCTTCAGCAATCCCTTGGGCAGACAAAGATTCTCCTGCAGCGAAATCCTGGCTTCTTCGAGCCCGGAAACCAGTGGCGCGCAGCGGGCGAGAAACAGTTGTCCATCTGGGGTGAGGCTCAGGCTGCGGGTATTTCTGTGCAGTAGTCTGACTCCCAGTTGTTGCTCCAGGCGACTGACAGCCCGGGACAGTCCCGACTGAGTCAGTCCCAACTGCACCGCGGCTTCGGTAAAGCTCAGACATTCCGCCACCTTGATAAATTGACGCACCGCATTAAGATCCATGACTTTATTCATTTCTAAAAGGAATTTATGAAATTTATCAAACTTAAATCATAAGTAATACTGCAACCACCTTAATCTTTCAGCTAAAAAATCATGTCAAAGTCACTGCCTTTTTCTATCTATCTGCTGGCACTGGGTATATTCAGCCTTATCAGCTGCGAGCTGCAGGTGCTCGGAATGATGCCACAGTTGTCCGCCTCACTTTCCCTGTCGGTTTCCGAAGTGGGTTATCTGGTCTCCTTTTACGCCGGCGCCATGGCGCTGGCCGGCCCTGTGCTAACCCTCTGCCTATCTGGCCGGCCGCCGAAACAGGCCCTGCTCATTCTCTACAGTCTGTTTTTACTGGCCCAAGGGGTTGCGATTATGGCGCAGGACTATTGGCTGCTTGTGGTCACCCGGATCATCATAGGCGCAGCCGCAGGCGCTTTCTTTGGGATCACGGTCGGCCGAGTCGGCGAGCTGGTACCCGAAGCGCAAAAAATGCGCGCCATCGCAGTGCTCTTGGCCGGGATCATGCTCGGCACTATATTGGGCCTGCCTATGGCCAGCCTCAGTGCCGAGTATTTTGGTTGGCGCACTGGGTTCTTTCTGGTCTGGCTCTGCGGCTTAATGGCCGCACTGCTCAGTGTTCGCTTCTTGCCTTCACTGCCTTCCCAGCCGCCACTGCCACTCAAGGAGGAACTCAAGGCTTTTGCCAGCGCCAGACTCTGGGCCATCTATGCCACCAGTTTCTGTATTATCGGTACCACTTATGCTGCGTTCAGCTATTTTGTCCCCATTCTGTCCGAGCTGGCGGGTTTCAGTAGTCAAACTATCACCCTTTTACTCTTTGGTTATGGCTTGAGTATGTTGCTGGGCAATCATTTGGTGTCCCGCTTATGTGGCCGCAACGACTTAACACTCCAGGCGCTGGGATTGCTGCTGCAGGCGTTATTCCTGTTGCTGCTGGCCCAAGGCAGTGAGTACCCACTATTGGCAGCGGTGGCGGTACTGGGAATAGGTTTCAGCGGTGTCAGCATGAACCCCGCCATGGTGAGCCGTCTGATGCAGCTTCCCCAGGGCAGCCGGGCACTGGTTAATACTGTGCATACTTCGGTTATCACCCTGGGTGTCATGGGAGGCAGTTTTATCAGCGGCTATGCGCTCGCCCGGGGAGCCAACCTCTATGCCCCCATCTGGATTGCCATGCTGATTGCGCTACTGGGATTACTGAGCCTGGGTCTGCCTCGGCTTCTGTCTGCAAGCTCCCGGGTAGAAGTCCCCTGCGCTGAGATAAAATAAGCGCCATAAAAAACACCGGCGCACCTGAAGATGCGCCGGCGTTTTCGGGACAATCAGACTCAGGACTTATAGTTACCCTGAGCGTCAAACGGCCAGTCTATGCCAAGCCAGGCCTTGAAGAAGGCTTTCTGGGCGCGGCTGACTCTTTCCTTAGGCTTAATTTGCAGCTTGCCGGATTGCTCTGAGGCCAAAGTCACACGCCGCTCTATGAGCTTATCGTCGTGGAACAGGGTCACAGTCAACTCATCACCCGCGTTAAAGTCGGCCAAACGTTTGGCGTAGCCTTCGGCGCTGACTTTCAAGCCATTGATAGCCAGCAACTGATCGCCGGCGACTATGCCCGCCTGCCAAGCTGGGCCACCACGCTCAACACTTTGCAACACCAAAGAGCCGGAAGTGAGTGTCATACCGGCAAAGGCCTGCTCCTTACTGTCTTGGCCATAGGCGGTCTTAAGCCCTGCCTGACTCAGCAGTTTGTCAAAGTCCAGCACCAAGGGGGCATTGACATGGCTCTGCCACCAAGGCTCATAGTCCTTGCCGGATAAGTTTTTCAAAATACGCTTCACATCCGTGACATTGTATCCCTTGGGGACCTTGTGATCACGATAAAGACTCCGGTGCACATCCCGGTAAGACACCTCTTTGTCTGTGTTCTGCAACAGTGAGAAATCCAGTGCCAGCGAAGTCAGATAACCTTCGGAGTAGATGTTCACACTGTGGTTGATGGCGTAATCGCCGCCTGTGCTGACCCACTGACCGGCACTGGCCTCGGCCACCGACTGAATTTCCCGCCCCGGTTTATGTTGATTGGCATTGACCCGCTTGGCCAGGTCCTCCATAAACTCTTTCGGCGTCATGATCCCGGCACGCAGCAACAACTGGTTTTGAAAATAACTGGTAGAGCCTTCCGCCATCCATAACAGCTCGGTCATATTCTCCTGCTGATAGTCGTAGGGCACCAGTCCCTCCGGGCGATAGGCCTTGACGTTCCAGGTATGAATAAACTCATGGGAAGCCGTGCTGATAAAACGCAGGTAATCCTGGCGCTCACGGAAGTTGAATCTCGGCAGCTGGATAATGGTTGAATTCAAATGCTCGGTGGCGCCGCGGGCCCCCGAGGTGGCGTGCACCATATAAACATAACGCTCAAAGGGATAGTCATCCCAAATGGCCGCCGCCGTACCGGATAACTTACCGAGATCGGCTTCTATCTGCTCCAGGTCATAGTTACCCTCGCCCCAGACCACCAGTTCATATTGTTTGCCATCGGCCTTGAAGGCGCGATGCTGACTGAGCCCGGTTTCAATCGGCGAGTCGACCAATACATCATAGTTGGCGGCCACAAACGAATGGGGCTTATCCGCCGCTGCCATTCCTGAGTAACTGCGCCAGTCGGCCGGCACATCCAGTGTTACCTTAAGCGGCTCTTGGCGAAACTCGGGGCTGTACATGAATACGCCGCTGGCATCCAGAAACGCATGGCTGACATCAATATGCCTGACTCTTTGCCCCAACTCGTTGGCATAGAGTTGATAGCTGACGGTGACCGATGTTGGCTTGGACAAAACCACAGTCCATTCACCGCTGGCACTGCGCTTCCAAGGCAGGCTGTTGCCCTGCTCGTCCGTGGCATGAAAACGGCGAACCCCGTCCGCCAGCGGCAATACCTGATACTTGCCGGTGCGCCAAACCGGCAGATTGACCTTGAGCTGTTGCCCTGAATGTTGCGGGAAAGTGACCTTGACCTGAGCCAGATGATGTTCCGGGCTTTTAAGATCTATCTGATAATCGACGTCAGCCCAGGCTGAAGATGCCATGCCCAGTGTTGTCAGTAGGGAAGAGTAAGATATGATTGACAAAACAGCGGATTTCACTCGTAATTCCTTCTTATGTCATTGTTGTTATAAAATCGGCCGAGTATAACAATTCGGGGCGGTCACCTCACCCGTTGCTAATAAAAGCTAACAATTAAGTCCCCGCAGAATGGGACAGAGGCAAATATATGTACTTTTTCAGGGTTATGTTCATCGCATCCATGCTGCTTATGGGTCTGGCGCACGCCGACGAACTGGATGATATAGAGATAAGTTTCAGGGAGCAGCCCAGGCAGCTCCACAGCACTGTGGTCAGTTCACTGCCCGAGTCGTTGCAATATCCTTCGCTTGAACAGTTTCAGTCCAGCGCATTGGAAGTGGGTTTTGCCCCGGATCAGCTGATGGACAAACTCATTCTGCTGGCTCGGCTGGATCTGGATGCCCAGGTGCTGGTTCCCGGGCGGCTGGAACAGGCACAAGATATCATTGAGCAGTTGAAGATCATCGCCCGCAGCGACTATGAAAAAGCCGCCCTCTATAATCTTGAAGGCCGTTATCTCGGCCGGGTCGACCAACAGTATGAACAAACCGTCGCCCTCAATCAGCAGGCGCTCGAGCAGTTGGGCGATGCCCAGGACAAACGCAGCCAACTGCTCAGGTATGTCATCTACGAAGATCTGGGTACAGTTAACCTGATAGCCAAACAGGCTATTCCGTCTCTGAACGCCTACAACCTGCTCAGAGATACCGCCTACCGGCTGCGCAATGACTACCTGATAGCCAATGCCGAAGCGGCTTTGGGCAAGTATTACAATATCAACGGCCAGCGCACCAAGTCGCTGCAGCACTATACCGAGGCCTTCCGTTTGGCCAGCCGTTACAACCATCCCAATCAAAAGGCACTGCTGCAGCTTAACCTGGCCAAGCTGTACCGGGACATGGAACAGTGGGATGAAGCGCTGGAATACGCCCACGGCGCCGCCGACGCTTATAAAGCCATGGGTTCCGGCTCTTTCCTGTCCCATACCATGACGGTTATCGCCATGGTGTATGGCAACACAGGCGAGTGGAACAAGGCGATTGACTACTACCTCAATGCCCAGCAGATAGATGCCGAGCTGAAGAACTTCATCGCTCAGGGGCTTAACTTCCACAACCTGGGTGAGGCTTATTTCCATTTGAACGACTATCAGGTCGCGCTCGACTACCTGTTCCAGGCCAACGAAATATTCAAGGACAGAAAGAGCAACCACTACCTGGTTTATAACGAAATGCTGATAGCCGAGGTGGGCCAGGCCATGGAGGATTGGCCTTTGACCATGCAGCACGCCATAGAAGCCTTGCGACTGGCCAAGTTGCTGGAATTGCCGGATGAGCAGATAGAAGCCCTTGGCTACCAAACCGCGGCCTACAAGGCGCAGGGTAAGTTTCAGCAGGCACTGGCAAGCCAGGAGGAAAGCATCCAACTGCAACAGGCCATGTTGGAAAAAGAGCAGCAAACCACCTCGGACGTTAATTCATCCGCCGTCACAGAGCAGAAGCTGAAACTGGAAGTGGGCCAACTCAGGCAAGATCAACTGCAAAGACAAGAAGCACTGCATACCCGTAATATTCTGCTGGCAATCAGCCTGGGGCTCTGCCTGCTGTTGCTGGCATTGGCGATGCAGCAGTATAGATTGCGCAAACAAATGGCGAAAAAGAACCAGGCTCAAAAGGCGAAAATGCAACTGGAGCCCATGAGCGGCCTGCCCGGCTATCGTGCCTTGCTTGGCAGTATTTCAAGTAAAACCAAAGGCCTGGCGCTATTGTCTCTGGAGCAGGAATTCAACTCTGACTTCACCTTGGGCAACAGCCTCGCGGCGCCGAGACTGGTGCAGCAAGCCGAGGAGATTGCCGCCCTCACCGGCGCCAAGGTATTCCTGCTCAGACCCGGCCTATTTGCCCTGACCCTTGCCGAAGACACTGGCCCGGCCAAACTTTACCACCGGCTCAGTGCCTGGCAATTCCAGGGGCAGATGCTCAAACCGGCGCTGGGTTATATTCCGCTGCCGCTCCTGGGTAACCCGGATATCAAGCTGTCGGTGGAAGTCCTGTTTGAAACGGCGCAATTGGCCCTTGCTGGTGCCATCAGCCTGAAAAACAGCCAAGGCAGTTATGTCGGTTTCAGTACTTTGGACTTCACCCCGGCAGCCATCTTCTCGGCCCCGCTCTATCTGCAATTGCAAAAGAGTATTATCCGCGGCCTGATAAGAGTGGAGACCAATGGTGAGAAAGATAAGATCTGCTGGCCGGAGTCACAACAGCAGTCCAGAGCCGAACCTGTGTCAATAATTTGATCTGAACGACAAAACTTTGTCACAACAACTGGATGGCAGATTTGCACTCCTGCCGGATTGCGATACCATTTAGAAGTGTCTGGAACTGGAGTCATGGGGTTTTCTAGCCACTCATGACCCGACTATAGATTCGATCGCGCATCGAAGGAAAATTACAGGAATGAAGGACTCAAACGCAACGGTGTCGCAACTAGGTGTACTCAAGCAGAAATTGCATTCCACCAAAGCCGCGTTGGATGAAATGAATGAGGACAGAAATGCCAAGCTGCAGGCGTTGCTGCAGTTTATTGGTCACCTCAGTCTGGCCTGTAAGGGGCAAAACCTGGAGCTGGACAATAAACTGGCCAAGCTCAGACATAACCTGGGAACCTACGAGCGTATCGATGATGTGTTGCCGGATCTGGTCGAGGTAGAGCGTCTGCTCAAGGGGCAATACCATCATGTGATGGGCCAACTGGAAGAAGGCCGCTCCAGCCTGAGCAAATTCAGCCGCCAACTGCAACGAGTCGACTCCATGCCTGAGCGCCTCAAAAAAGAGGTCAGCTATTTCAAGCAGGAGCTGGGCAAACCTTTCCATACCGTCTGGGATTATATTCCCAAGGTCGAGCAACTGGTGGGGTTTTACGAACAACTGCTGGACAACCAGTTTGAATCTGAGTCCCCCATCGCGGTACTACCCAAGCACAGACAACTGGGTCACGAGCTGGCGCAGATGATTTCCAACATAGAGTTTCGCAAAGATCAGCGTGACCAGGTGTTGGTAATCAAAGAGCAGCTGGCCTCGGCCGAGATAGATATCGATGCCCTGCTGGAGGCCTATCAAACCATACTCTCGCTGCTTTTGGACAACATAGCCCGCGAAAAAACCGCCTCACAGGAGTTTCTGTTTGCCCTCAACGACGCCCTGAGCGCCGTACGTGAAGTGGTCAGCGACTCTTATAACCAATCCCAGCGCAGCCATCAGCTCAAGAGCCAACTGAATCGTGAACTCAACGCCCAGGTAGACAATGTCGGCGAGTCATTGGTGGATATTGAGGATATTACCGAGCTCAAGCAGCAGATCAGCGAGCAACTGGCCGCCATTCGCGCCAGCCTGGCCCGCAAGGAAGCGCTGGAGCAGAGAGAGCAAGCCTTGCTGCGCAAGTCGATGGAAACCATGCGTAAAGAGCTGAGCGACCTCTCCAGTGAAGCCACCACCTATAAGGAAAGGTTGTTCGAGCAGCAGAAGCTCAATATGCTCGATACCCTCACCCAGCTGCCCAACCGCGCGGCCATGGAGGAGCGGATGGAGCAGGAATACCGCCACTTCCAGCGCAACAAACAGCCACTGTGGCTGGCGGTAGCCGACATAGATCACTTCAAGTCCATCAATGACAGCTTTGGCCATACCACAGGTGACAAGACACTGCAGGTTATCGCCATGGCGTTGAAAAACTCCCTGCGTGACACTGAGTTTGTCGCCCGTTACGGCGGTGAGGAGTTTGTTCTCATCATTCCGGATGTTTCACCCAAGGATATAGAACAACTATTGAACAGAGTGCGCGAAAAAATTAAAAATATTCCTTTTAAATTTAAAAATCAGCGTATTACAGTTACAGTATCCATAGGGGCCGCGCAGATATTGGATGGCGAACACATCCAGGAAACTTTCGAACGCGCCGATGCGGCCCTCTACAAAGCCAAACATGAAAGCCGTGACAGAGTCATTATAGATTGACAGCAATGACTCCTGTTTCAGCTCAAGGAGTCGTCATGATAGTCAGGATCAGTCCCCGCGGCAGTATGGATCAACTGTCGCAACTGGAGGCAGACCGCCTCAAACAGAGTGCCAAGAGTGACCTTTACCAACTCTACCGTAACTGCTCGTTAGCCGTATTGGCCTCGGGACAGCAAACTGACAACGCCAAGGAACTGTTTGACCAATTCCATGACTTTGAAATCAACGTGCTGCGCCGTGAGCGTGGCATCAAGCTGGAGCTGGTTAACCCGCCGGCCAGCGCCTTTGTCGATGAGCAGATCATAGTCGGCATTCAGGAGCACCTGTTTGCCGTGCTCAGGGACATCATCTATGTCAGCAACAAGTACGATGGCCTGAAACACATCAACCTCACCAACGCCAGCCATATCACCAACGTGGTGTTCGACATTCTGAGAAACGCCAGAGCCATTACCCCGATGCAGGATCCCAATGTGGTAGTCTGCTGGGGCGGCCACTCGATAAACGACACCGAGTACAAGTACACCAAAGAGGTGGGCTACCAGTTGGGGCTGAGAATGCTGGATATCTGTACCGGCTGCGGTCCGGGAGCCATGAAAGGGCCAATGAAGGGCGCCGCAATCGGCCACGCCAAGCAGCGTATTCATAACGCCCGTTACATAGGCCTGACCGAGCCGAGCATTATCGCCGCCGAGCCACCCAACCAGATAGTCAATGAACTGGTAATTCTGCCGGACATAGAAAAACGCCTGGAGGCCTTTGTGCGCCTGGGGCACGGTATCGTCATCTTCCCCGGCGGCGCCGGCACCGCCGAAGAGCTGCTCTACCTGCTTGGCATTTTGCTCAACCGCGAAAATGCCGATATTCCTTTCCCGCTGGTGCTCTCCGGCCCCAAGGAAAGCGAAGCCTACTTCCGCGAAATCGATGCCTTTATCGGCGCGACGCTGGGCGAGCAGGCGCAGCAGAAATACCAAATCATCATAGACGACGCCCCCCAGGTGGCGCGCATCATGCGTGCCGGTATGGAAGAGGTTAAACGTCACCGCAAGCAAACCGGTGATGCCTACCAATACCAATGGAGCCTCAAGATAGAGCCTGAATTCCAGCTACCCTTTGTGCCCACTCATGAAGTGATGGAAAACCTTAACCTGCACTTCCAGAGCAATAAGGCTGAGCTGGCGGCCAACTTGCGCAAGGCGTTTTCCGGCATAGTGGCGGGCAACGTCAAGGCGGAAACCATGAAAAACATCGAGCGTCATGGTCCATTCAAGCTCAAGGGCGATCCCGAGCTGATGGCCTTAATGGATAAACTGTTGGGCGCCTTTGTCAGCCAACAAAGAATGAAGTTACCGGGCACCGCCTATGTGCCCTGTTATCAAATAATGAAATGAACCGACTGCTGATTATTGATGGTATGAATCTGGTGCGCCGCCTGCATGCGGCGCAGCCGGATGAAGCCGACATGCAAGGGCTGACCGAGCGCAGCCGCAATGCCTGCCAGAAGCTTATTCGCCAGCACAGCCCCACCCATGTGGCTATTGTCTGGGACGGCGATGAAGAGTCCTGGCGCAAACGCCTGTATCCGGATTACAAGAAAGGCCGCAAGCCCATGCCCCAGGCATTGGCCGATGGCCTACCGGTGCTGAAACAGGCGCTGGCAGAAGCGGGGATTGGCTCCATCAATGCACTATCGGAAGCCGATGATGTTATCGCCACCCTGGCAAGCAAGTTGTGCCTGCGCGGTGGCGAGGCGATTATCGTCTCCACCGACAAGGGCTTTTGCCAGCTGAGATTACCGCGTTTGCTGCTGTGGGATCACTTCAATGGCGCCGCCATGGATATTGCCGCGCTGGAGCAAAAACTCGGCATAGAACAGAGCCAACTGCTGGACTTTATGGCCCTCAGCGGCGACAGCGGCAACAAGATCCCCGGCATCCAGGGAATAGGTCCCAAGACGGCCGGCGAACTGCTCAGAAGCTTTCGCACCCTGGCCAATGTCTACAATGCGCTCGATACTTTGGGAGCCAAGCAAGCCAAAAAGTTAACCGAAGGCAAGGAGATGGCCCGCCTCAGCTATCGGTTGGCAAAACTGCGCACGGATCTCGAACTCAATATTCGTTTGAACCAGTATAGAGTCAAAGAAAACCAAGGCTCCAAGAGCTCAACTTAAGCAATAAAATGGAAAACTGTATGAAAGGTAAGGCCCCCGTAGTTATCGGCAGCATCTTTATCGCCTATCTGGTCTTTGTTGCCGTGGTCATCCTCTTCTATGAACCTAAACCGGAAGATATGAGCTGGGAAGACAGGCAAGCCTATAACCAGTCTAAAGTCACTGAGTTACTGCTGGGACAAACGCTGGAACAAACCATTGAAACCCTGGGTAGAGCCGATTTCAGCGAGGCCATGCAAACCCATGGCCAGTCGCTGCAGGTGCTCTTCTACCGCACCCAGCATGTAAAATCCGACGGCAAGACCACCAAAGACGAATGTACCCCTCTGCTGTTTGCCGATGGCCGGCTCCAGGCCTGGGGGGAAGACACTTATCAGCAGTATCTGCAGCAACATATACAGCCCCAGCAGACAACACCCAAACAGACACAGGAATAGCGAAACGGGCTCACACATAGGCTTGGGGAATTCTTGCAAAGGACTAGGGCCATTTGCCGCGAACCACGCCTTGCATCCAGGCCCGTAAGCCGACGCAGAGCACACATGGGACTTGTTCGCACCTTCCTGCGCCTAAAGCCTTGGTCGCCTTATCGGCTGCTCGTTATTTTTAAAATCTTTTCCAACTGACCCGCTCATTCCCGGTAAAGCAGTTTAAAGGAGTAAACAAGTATGAATGACTACCTGATTTTTCACCGCCGCCAATTCTATCTGGAGCGGAACTGGCTGATAAAAGCCAACACGCCCCAACGCCCGGTGGAATATGGGCCGGATCTGGTGGTGGATTTTGCCCAGTGCCCTCGTCTGTTCTTTGCTGAACCTTTCGCCGACATGCTCTCGTCAATGGAGCCTTTCGGGGTTGAGCGTATTAAAAACCCCTACAAGCCGGATGAAGATATGTATGCCGAGATAGACATAGGCACAGTAGACGAACTGGATTTCATTGATGAAGTGCTCTATGCCTATTTTCATGTCTTCAATCGCTATGATGTGCTCGATATCGACCACACCATCTGGAACTCTGAATCACCCGCCATCGACGCAATACGAACCCCGGTGCTGGATCCGGCCAAATTGGCAGCCATTCCGCTTGAGCAGCGATTATTGTTCAAACTTGACCAAGACCCCTCCTTCTTGCTGGTACACAACAGCGTAATGGACAAGCTGACCGCGGCCAATTTGAAAGATGTCTGGGTGCGCTGGAGCGAATAACGCCAAGGAAGAAACCGGGGGACATGATTCATATCAACAACGAGTATTTTGTCCTGTATTGTGGCAGCGGTGATATGTCATCCCCCTTATACCGTCTGCAGTAGAGAGCATTATCTTATTTACCGGGGTCCAACGTCGCTGCGCGAGCCCATCTATGCCGAATCGCCGGCCGATGAGGAGGAAAATATTCCCCTGGTTGACGCCATGGATCTCGACGGTATGCCTATGGTAACGAATGCCATAAAGCGAGAGCTCGACTATCTGGACATCTACCAGCTGCAGCTGTTGCTTGTATGCTACTGCCCTGCCGATGAGAGCGAACACCTCTATTGAGCCGTAATGCTCGACAACAGCCTCGCAGGCTATGACTTTGACAACAGCCAATCTATCCGCCGGCAAGCGGACGACTCGGTTTCCGCCATCAATATTCGCCTGGACGCCGACAAACTGCTGGCCATCCCTTTTACCAAACGACGGATGTTCGAAGTCAAAGGCATGAGATCTACCTACATAGTGCATGAGTCCGTGGCTGAGAGACTCATAGCACTCAATGCCAACGGGTTACATCTGGTGCCGTTGCTGGAATGGGACATGGGCTTTGGCTTCACCATCTAAACCAGGTGTTCTGTGACCTTTGCCCGGCCTGGCAGCCGGGCAATAATCGCGTACAGACAAAACATATTACAAACATACTGTTTACATTGGAGCTATCGCGAGTATCTTATATCACTCAATACAGAGTGAGCCGTCTTGCTCTGGAGTGAACCCAGGTTGAGCAATAAACGGAATAACAGCATGAAAAGTAAGGCACCTGTAGTTATCGGCAGTATCTTTATCGCCTATCTGGCCTTTGTTGCCGTGGTCATTCTCTTCTACGAGCCCAAACCGGAAGACATGAGCTGGGAAGACAGGCAAGCCTATAACCAGTCTATGGTTTCTGAGCTGCAACTGGGGCAAACACTGGCGGAAGTCACCCAAACCCTGGGCAAAGCCGACTTCAGCGAAGCCAAGCAAACCCATAGTCATTCGCTGCAGGTCCTCTTTTACCGCACCCATCACAGTAAATCAGACGGCAAGACCACCAAAGATGAATGCACCCCACTGCTATTCGAAGATGGCCAACTGCTGGCCTGGGGCGAAGACACTTACCAGCAATATCTGCAGCAATATTCGCCGCCGCAAGTGCTATCCAAGGCCCCTGCTCAACCCGAATAACGGCAGAAAGCCCGCAGTTTAAGGAAAGGAAAACCAAGGGTAGAATCAACCTGTTCTAGCTCCCCTTCTGCCCAGCAAAAAATGTTCAAATTCATAATTCATTCCCGAAGAGTTTGCCACCTTGCGTACGCCGCACCTTTTTATCCGGGATTGATGATTATTCAGGCAATAGCTACGAACACAATCGAGACTGGGTTGAATCGCATCTATTGAAACTGGCAGTAGCATTCGCCATTGTTCTGTGTCCCTTTGCGGTCATGTCCACTCACTGCATTTGGTGCTCAGGATTAACCACTGAATGGGCACTGGAGCAGGTTGTACAGCGTTGACGCCGACTTTACAGCACTCCCCTGCTATCCCGGCATTTTCTCCGCTGTGAAACACTTTCTGATATTGAATATCTCAGTTTTCAGCAAACTAAAGTTAATATTGGATGTCTTTGTTTCTTGTTTTAGTTAATATTGGGTGTCTTTTGCTTCTTTTTTCTTTCGAGCCAGCACGAAAAGACGAATTACCCAATTCCAGCAGAATTATGCGTGTCAACCTTCTGTCGGTGAACATTTACCAAAGAAAGGGCTGTTTAAGTCAAGACTGTGGCCCCGATAAGAGCATTGATCAAGACGCTGGTCAGGCAAAAGAGACTTTTGTAAGCAGCAAATGTTTATGATTGATGAAATTTTGAGGACAAAATGATGGAAGTTGCATATATTACCGAAGATTTTAATGAAGGAGACTCTTTCTTTGAGTATGATGATAAAAGATCTTTCTTTTATAACAAGGATAATGACTTTAACCCTACGTCTATTTCAGAGCCTATAGTTTGGAAAGATAACGACCTGGATCATATTGATGCTTTAGACTTAATAAAACTAGGTTGCTTTAATGTTACCAAGGAAATTGCTCATGTTATAATGAGTTTTGACCCGTATGGCATAGCTTTCTACCCCGCCAAACTCGCTTGTGCCGGCCAGGATACATCTAGCGGGCGTTACTTAATAGCTGTAAACAATATTGTTGATGTAGTTGACGAAAACAAAAGCAAAAACGTTTCCAAGGCAATGACTCAGCATTATCTTTCCGAAGATAAAATAAAATCGCTTCCACCATGTAGACAACACGTATTCAAGCCCAAAGGAATGAGTAAAATTTTCTTTTCAAAAGAAATATTTGATGCACTTCACAACATATATGAAGAAGGTAAAATCAAGACCAGTTTAATTGCTTACACATTTGACACATCTGAAGAGTGCCCAAATATTTAACAACATTGGGTATCTTTTTTCTTTAGCCGTATCTGTTTTGAGAAAATTGAGCAAGATAAGAATGTCGCGCGCAGTGTTAAATTCTGGTGAATCTTGGCTAAATAGATATAAAGTAAGAGAAAGGATATCTGTGCAGTTGAATAAAATGGAGATTCATTAGTCAAATGATAGCCAGATTTACCTTTCGGGCGATGAAGTTTCAGGCAACATGTTTGGTCTTCTGGGAGTTGCTATCGATAAAATTTGACAATGTAATTTCCGAGCAAGTAAAACGCCGCTCTACAAACAATAAAACCTTAATTACTGCAGACAATAATGAGGAAGCATCAGTCGGTACACAAGGCGGGCTCGCTTTTGCCCAACAACGACTGCCAAAGACAACACTTAACATCCCAAGTCTGCTTGAGTACGCATCGCCCTACCCTATAAACAGAAAAAAGAGGCGACCAATTGAGCCGCCTCTGTGAGTTATTTGGGCAGAAATGGAGTTCAGTCTTCCGCCTTGGGCTCGCGATAGGCTTCGCCCTTTTCAAGCCACTCGGGGGCCTTGGCACCCTTGAGGTAATGATCGAACCAGTCTTTCATCCGCACACTGTAATCCAGCTTGTTGGGATACTTCTTCAAGTGGTGCGGCTCGTCCTGATACTGCAGCAAGACCACATCTTTTCCGGCGCGGCGCATTGCCAAGTACAGTTCAACCCCTTGTTCCCAAGGCACGGCATCGTCTTTGTCACCGAACATGATCATCATCGGCGTTTGAATGCGGTCGACATAGAACACAGGGGAGTTTTCTATGTATTTCTGCGGCGCGCGCATCAGGCTTTCACCGATACGGCTCTGGCCGGTTTCATACTGGAACTGACGAGCAAGGCCGGTGCCGTGACGTATGCCGCTGTAGGCACTAGTCATATTGCTTACCGGGGCACCACTGACTGCGGCCTTGAAGATATTGGTCTGGGTCACGGCAAAGGCTGTCTGGTAACCGCCCCAGGAGTGGCCCTGAATACCGACGGCATCCGGATCGGCGATCCCCATGTCGATAAGCTTCTGCACTCCGGCGGTCAATGCCTTGACCGAGCTGATACCGGGATAGCCGACTTCAAAGCGGATATCCGGCAGGAAGATGGCGTAATCATCGGCGGCATACCAGGCAAAGTTGGGCCTGTGATTGATTTTCATGTCCGGGAAGGCGTGCAGGCGATCGCTCATAAAGCGGTAGAAATACACCAACACAGGATAACGCTTGCCACTTTGATAGTTGGCAGGCTTGATTAACACGCCGTCCATTTCACGGCCATCACCGTCGCGCCAGTGCACCAGCTCTGACTTGCCCCAGGGCAGTTTGCGGCGCTGGGCATCAAAGTCGGTTTGTTTGACCGCCTTGGCTGGCTCAAGCAAAGCCGAGCTGTAGAGATCCGGATAGCTGTCGTAACGCTCCTGACTGAACAGCAAGGTATCACCCTTGTCGGCCCTAGCCAGCACAGACAGCTTGTTGTCTTTGGCAAGCAGCGGCGTCAGTTGAGCCCGGCCGATAACCGCACGGTAAAAACCGTCGGCCTTGGTCTTGTGGCTATAGCCCTGCAGCAACACAGCCTGGTTACGCGCCACAGTGGCCGGATAAGCCTTGTCTGGCTGGGCCAGTGCTTCAATACGCAGACTTTGCTGCTGCTTGCGGCCCTCGCCACCTGTCAGCATAAAACCGTCGTGGGAGCGGGTATCAAACTGCCAGATATCGTATTTGTCATACACCAGCAGGCCTGAGTCATCCTCGAGCCAGGGGCCGAAGCCATAGCCGGGCGCCGCAGATGGATAATCATGATCTTCGTCGGCGAAGCTGACCTTGAGCTTGCTGCTGAGGTTATGTTTGCGACCGCTGGCCACATCATAGAGATAGATGCCGCCCTGCTGATAAAAGGCCAGGTATTTACCTGCCGGTGACAGGGTTGGCGCACTGCCGCTGGGCTGTTGGGTCAATACCCGGGTCTTGTGGCCGGTATTGATATCCACCAGGTAAAAGTCCCGATAGAAACCGGCCCAGGTTATCATCTTGCGATAGGGAATATCCGAGCTCCCCAGCAGCACCCGCTTGTGTTCGCTCAGCTCAATGTCCGGCACCTTGCGGTCGGCCAGTTGCACTAGGTTGCGCGAACCAAGATGCAGCACAGCCAGATAAGTGCGGCTCTGCTCTTTTTCATACTGTTTGACTTCATTGGGCTTGATCAGCGGATCATCCCCGTGCCACAGGCGCAAATCCCGCTGGGCACTGACCAGCTCGGTGTCGTACAGGTCACTGCTCTGCTCCACCTTGGGAATTTGCAGCTGCTTGCTTATCTCAGGCACCCGGCCGAAGAACAGCCGCTCACCGTCGGCCGAAAAGCTCAACTTGGCATGACGATTAATGAGCCAGCCCTTGCTGTCGCCCTTGCTCGGCAATATTTGGCTCAGTTTACCCGACTCTCTGTCGTAGAGAGACAAGGCATAGGGGCGCTCATTCGCATCCAGCGCCGCATCTCCTCGGGTATAGGCAAGATAGCGGCCATCACGGCTCAGTGCCAGGGCACCAAACTGCTTGTCGGCTTGGCTGCTGACCGATTTGAGTTCAAAGCTGCGGGTATCGAGCACAGAGATGCTATGACTATTACTTGCACTGTCGTTTTGCGCCAGTGCCAGCACACTGCCGTTATAAGCCAGTTGCCAGGCGGTCACATGCTCGAAACGCTGTGACTTGCCGCTTGCCAGCGACAACAGCTCGAAACTGCTGCCGGCATCCAGTTTCGGCGTTTTGGCTGCTGGAGCATCGGGGGCGGATGCTTGAGTGGCTACTTTGGCTGAGGCCTCTTTGGCATCAATGCCGTTTGCCTCTGCGCTCTCTTTGCTTTCTTCATCGGCTTCATACCAGATAGCCAGCAAAGTACCATCTTCGCTGAAGGCATAAGACTTGACCCGCTCAAAGCGGCGCTGCTCACCTGTGGTGTTATCCAGCAGCAACAGGCCTTTTTTCAGCTTCTTGCGCGCCTTGGGAGCAAGCTTTTCCGATTCCAGCAGCGAAGGCGCCAGAGTAAAGGCGGTATAAAGGCCATCGGCTGACAGCTGCGGCTTGGAGCCACCGGCGACATCATAAACCTTGGTATTGGCCAGTGACTTGACCACACCACGGCTGTCGCCGCGATCCGGCGCGACACTGTAGGCCAGCACCTTGCCTTGTGGGTCGAGAACCTGATCGGTAATCGACTCAAACTGCATTATATCCTTGAGGGTCAGTGAGGGGCTGCTCTGGGCACTGACTGCGGTCGCGAAACCGGCTGACAGCAACAGCAGCGATGCTAAGGGCGTTAACTTCAAGATCGTCCTCTTTTTCATTGTTGTTAGACTAAAGTAGACTTTTTATTTTGTTGGCGTTCCATCATGGTCAGACGCCGACTTTTTAGCAAGTCAGCCTACAGAAAAAAGCGTGAGATTGCTCACTATTTCCTGTGAAAATGCGTTGAATGTGTATAGAATAGCGGCGATCTAAATCACAAAATTCTCAGTCGAAAACCGTGTCACTGACATGGTCTGATAAATAGCAGTAACGACCAACCGTGGAAGGACCTCTCCATGTCAAAAAGAACTATTACCGTGATCCCTGGTGACGGGATCGGCCCCAGCATTATCGACTCAGCCCTTAAAATTCTCGATAAGGCGGGGTGCGACTTTGAATATGAATTTGCCGATGCCGGTCTGACTGCTCTGGAAAAACACGGTGAGCTCCTGCCTCAGCGCACGCTGGATCTCATCGAGAAGAACCGTATCACTCTCAAAGGCCCATTGACAACACCTGTTGGCGAAGGCTTCACCTCCATCAACGTAACCCTGCGTAAGAAGTTCAGCCTGTACGCAAACGTACGTCCTGTGCTTTCTTTCAAGGGCACCCAAGCCAGATATGAGAACATAGACATCATCACAGTGCGTGAAAACACTGAAGGTATGTACTCAGGCCTGGGACAAAAGTTGTCTGAAGACGGTGCCATTGCCGAAGCCACCAGTATCATCACCCGTCAGGGTGCCGAGCAGATTGCTACCTTCGCCTATGAACTGGCTCGCAAGGAAGGTCGCAAGAAGGTGACCATAGTCCACAAGGCCAACATCATGAAGTCGACTTCAGGCCTGTTCCTGAAAGTGGCCCGTGAAGTCAGCCAGCGTTATCCGGATATTACTACCGAAGAGATGATTGTTGACGCCACTTGCATGAAGCTGGTAATGAACCCGGAAAACTTCGACGTGATAGTCACCACCAACCTGTTCGGTGACATTCTGTCTGATCTCTGCGCCGGTCTGGTGGGTGGTCTGGGCATGGCCCCGGGCGCCAACATCGGTAGCAACGCCGCTATCTTTGAAGCGGTTCACGGCAGTGCCCCGGATATTGCCGGCAAAAACCTGGCGAACCCAACTTCAGTGATCCTGGCATCTATCCAAATGCTGGAATACTTGGGTATGTCAGATAAAGCCGCCGCCATTCGCGCTGCCGTTTCTGCGGTTATCGAAGAAGGCGACCGCACTACCCGCGATCTCGGTGGTACCCATGGCACCACTGACTTCACCCAAGCCGTGCTGGATAGACTCTGATCTAATATCAACCCAGTAAGTTGCTAAAAAGGATGACCCAAGGTCATCCTTTTTTATGCCTGTGTTGGCAGGCAATGGGAAACATCCGTCGCCGGAGGCCCAATTAGCGACTTTTAGCTGGAAGCTATGATAGCCGCTGTGCCAGCGGCTTAAAGTCGTGGTGTTCCACACCACACCGGGCAAGGGGTTTTGCTTGTCCAAAGCCCCTTGCATCCCCAAGGACACCCCGACGTAGCCGAAATCCCCGCTGTCTTATGAAGCAAATTGGCTACACTCAGGACTCGCATCCTTCCTCGACCTTCGAGCCTCGACATCCCTGTCTCGGCTATGCCAATTTGCAACAACGCCAGCGGCGGCTCCGAAGGGGGAATTGGTGCAATTTTGTTAGCGCTGAGTAGCTTGAAACATCTGTAATGCAAACACCCGGCATTAGCTGGGGGAAGTCACTTTAGGTTTCAAACCCAGTCAATTCTGTTGTAAAAACAACCCAAATCAGAGTTTTGTTGCCTTTGTCAAAACTTGACCTTTGGCTAATTGTTTTCAAATTCAGTACTGGGTATTGTATAACCAATTCAAACGCTTAGCTTTAGCACTTCCTTAAGCTTAAGGCCAGAAGCAGCACTTTTCCGTTTTCAACGGAATGCAGGGACGAACAGAGTTTGGACCCGTGCGGTAGCCATGGCTTTACTTAACGTTTTTTGTAAGGCCTGGGTTGTACCAGGGCGGGATCCCACTTTAAATTGAACTTTTACGGTTGGTCATGATCTGATCTGCCTTGCCCTTAATCCACAGATGACCATGACCCTTTTGAAACAACTAGAACAGATTACCGATCCCCGTAAGGACATCAATCTAAAGCATAATTTAGTGGATGTGGTGTTCCTGACACTCAGTGCTATCCTCAGCGGTGCGACTGGGTGGAAGTCTATTCAGGAATTCGGAGAAGAACAGCTAGATTGGCTCCGTCTGTACCGAAAATTCGAAAATGGCATCCCTAAAAGGCATTGTATCAGTAATATAATCAAAGCATTGGACAGCGAACTGCTCCTTCAAGCCATATTTGGCTGGATCAATGAGCAACGGCAAACGGAAGGGAAAACCGTTATCGCGCTGGATGGAAAAACCCTGCGCGGGGCGTGGAGTGAGGATGCTAAGAATGCACTCCATGTTGTCAGCGCATTTGATGTCGGCAACGGCATTACACTTTACCAAGACAGTTCACATTCTAAAGGGAAAGAAGCTGAAGTCGCCCGCAACATGATTGATGCTATGGCACTGGATAATGCCGTTCTGACGCTGGATGCACTGCATTGTCAGGTGTCTACCATGAACAAAATTAAACAGGGGAACGGTGATTTCATTATTCAGCTCAAGTCGAACCAGCCGGGATTATTTGAAGCAGTCAAAACCAGCTTCAGTAAAGCGTATGAGCAGCCAGAACTGGCTATATTTGAGCAGTTCAACATGGGTCATGGCCGCAGGGAGCGCCGAACAGTCATGCAGATAGAAGCAGAATTATCAGCGGAACTTAAGAAAAAGTGGCCGCACATCACCTCATTTATCGAAGTTGCCAGTGAACGGACAGTCGATGGAATAACATCATGTTCTTCACGCTGGTATGTCAGTTCCTTACCGCTCAATGCCGAAGAGGCCGCGAGGACTATTCGAGAGCATTGGGGGGTAGAAAATCAGCTCCATTGGGTGCTGGATGTGGTCTTCCGCGAAGATGCGCTGAAGGTAACGGATCCTGATGGCGCAAAGCATCTCGCCCTATTTAACCGAGCGGCTCTGAGTGCGATAAGGCAGCACCAAGGCAAAAAAGACAGTCTGGCAGGTAAGCGCCGCCGTGCTGGTTGGAGTCCTACATTTCGCTCAGAGTTGTTATTTGGTTAAGATATAAACAAAGTGGAATCCCGCCCTGTGGGTTGTACGGCTTGAAGCCGCTTATGGTAAGCACCTCAGAACTGATTTTTATACAGTATTATTGACGTTCCGGGCAAAATGCCGGGAATTTGCAGCTAAGCTTGCGCGTTATTTCTGTAATATTGCAGGAAATACCATTAAATTCATAATGTTAAAAAATACAGCTGGTAGATAATAGGTTTAGAAAACGCGCATGCGCACTATACAGCTGTTAGCTTCATATCCAACATCGAGTAAACCATGAAGAAAGAAGAAGTAATTGGAACAGCATCAGGTGCGATTGATAGCGCTGAAAATTACGCTGACAATGTAGTTTTGGGAGCAAGCCGTGGGCATGGATTTGCAGCAGAAAAAGCAAATCATCTAAATGATGTTTTCTCAGGTAAAGACGCAAAGATTATCGGCGGAGATAATGCCAAAAATGGTGCAGATCGTTTAGTCGATGGAGTTAATATACAAACAAAATACTGCAAGACTGGTTCAAAGTGTATCAGCGAGTGTTTTGAAAATGGAGAGTTTAGATATGTAAACTCTGATGGTTCTCCTATGCAGATTGAAGTCCCTTCGGACAAGTATGATTCTGCGGTTCAAGCAATGGAGAACAGAATTAAAAATGGTCAAGTACCTGGTGTATCTGATCCAGAAATGGCCAAAGACATTGTTCGAAAAGGAGCATTTACTTACGAACAGGTCAGAAACATTGCAAAATTCGGAACGATAGAAAGTCTAACTTACGATGCTGTAAATGGCATTCGGCTTGCTGGCACGGCTATGGGAATCTCGGCTGCCGTTTCATTTGCTGTTGCCTTGTGGAGTGGCGAGGATTGGGAGGAAGCTTTAGAAGGTGCTTGTTATACAGGATTAAAAGTGGGTGGCGTCGCATGGGTTAGCAGCGTGATTACTGCTCAACTAGGTAGGACGGGCATAGAACAAAGTCTAAGAGGCGCTACAGATTGGGTTGTCCAACAAATGGGGCCGAAGGCTGCCTCTTGGATTGCAAACGGTCTGCGATCTGGTAATTCTATCTATGGTGCTGCAGCTATGAATCATGTGAGCAAGCTGCTAAGAGGTAACATAGTAACAGGGGTTGTAACTACTTTGGTAATATCTTCAGTCGATTTTGTGCGACTGTTTCAAGGAAAGGTATCTGGCGCGCAGCTCTTTAAAAATGTCGCAACAACTGCTTCAGGTGTAGCAGGAGGAACTGGTGGTTGGA
This sequence comes from Shewanella sp. VK101, assembly GCF_056497865.1. Lineage (NCBI taxonomy): Bacteria > Pseudomonadati > Pseudomonadota > Gammaproteobacteria > Alteromonadales > Shewanellaceae > Shewanella > Shewanella sp. VK101. The sequence continues at coordinate 1,476,803 of NZ_CM151402.1, read as the reverse complement.
TGGCTGGTGCAGCAGGTGGAGCAGGTGGAGCAGCAATTGGCTCAGCCATACCTGTTATTGGTACTGCCGCAGGTGGAATAATTGGTGGGTTGCTTGGAGCTTTTGCTGGAGGTACTGCAGCCTCTAAGGTAGCAACCACTATACTTGATGAGTTTATCGAGGACGACGCAAAAGAAATGCTTTCTATTGTTGAGAAGGTTTTTGGCGATCTAGCGTTTAACTATCTATTAAGCGAAGAAGAAGCAAAAGAAGCAATAGATGAATTCAAGTCTGGTGATATTCCTGATTTTCTGAGAGATATGTATGCTTCTGATTCAAGAGTATCATTTGCAGAAAGAAAGTTAGAACCAATAATTATTGAAATTGCCAAAAATAGAAAGGTTATTTCATTGCCAACAGAAAAAGAGATCCTTAAGAAAGCTGGCGAGGTAATAGACAGCTTAGCCGAAGCAGCATGAAGCTAACAAGTAAATCCAGGTGACGCCTACGGCGCACCTGATTTAGGCGTTGATATGATTCCCATTGTCAAATAGGTAAAAGTGTCCTTACCGGAGACCCAAAAATCTCCGGTAAGGACACTCTGACAGTCGGACTTTGGCGAGTAAGTGTCGGCGGTTGACCTTGCACTCTTTTGAATAGAGTCGCGCGAGTTTGGTTATTCGCATTACTTGTGTTCGCCGCAGGAGCCTTGCCTCAGTCTAGAAGCGCGGATGTGACCGCTTAACGCCCTCGAGGATTGCTCGCACCGCTGCCGCCGTCCGGCGCTGCCAGAGTGATTTTTAAATGTAATTCAGTACGCTTGTTGTGGCATATCGGCATCAAAACCTTGGGCTAAATCCCAAATGTAGCCTGTCAGTTCGCGAGCCACAGCGGTAACGACTTTATTGTATTCTTTGCCTCTTGCTTTTAAGGCATGAAAGCGTCGACATAGGCGCAGCTGGATTTCCCATGAGCGAGTTTGCAGTTTGATAGAGTGCTCTTGTTGGCGACTTTCCAATTCCCTCGAGACCCTAGCGGGGAAACGATAGGCCCAGGCCGATTCAATAAGGATGCGTCTGGCGTGGCTATTGCCGCACTTAGTGATGCCGCCACGCCGTTCCCGCTGACCACTGGAGTGTTCGCTGGGTGTCAAACCGACAAAGTTCATCAGTGAACGCGGAGAAGCAAAGCGTCTGAGGTCACCCAGTTCCGCCAATAGGGTCATAGCGGATAAGAAACGTACTCCACGCAGTACCGTCAGACGTTGCACCAGTGGGTACCAACGCCAGCTTTCGGCCAGGCTTTGCAGTTCCAATTCCAGCCGTTGCAAGCGCTCATAGCGCTCGGTAACGATATGAATGTAATGCTGAAAGGTGATTTTAGTAGCACTTTGAGGAAAGCTGATATCAGCCAGGTGGCGTCGATAGGCCTCGGTCCAGTTTTGCCGACCTGTGCAGGGATGACCATGACGCAGCAGAAAGGATTTCAGCCGTTGCCGTGCCTGGCGCAAATCGAGCATGGTATCTTCCCGGCAGCGGATAAGGTCGCGGATAGCTTCATCCCGCTCATCCGGAACATAAATAGAGTGCAAATCGCCGCTACGCGCTAACCTGGCCAATGTCATGGCATCGCGTTTATCGGTTTTGACCCGGTCGCCCGGAGCTTTGGGGATGAGTGCCGGTGCTACCACCCAGCATTCAATGCCACGGCGCAACAGATGACGATAGAGCCAGAAGCCGCAGGGACCGGCCTCATAGATAACACAGAGCTTGCTGGTCTTGGCTGTTTGATTTTTAATGAGTTTATCGAATGAACGCAGGTTGGTTGGGATTGTGCCATGGTAATGCACAGTCTCAGCAGACTTATCAGAAACCCAGGCCACGTCAGTGGTCTCCTTGTGTACGTCCAACCCGATAAAAAGTGTGTTAGCTTTAGACATGTCGGCCTCCTGTGATTGTTTGCCTATTGGATCAACAAACAGTGTGGCTCTGGTTTAACTAATCCACGAGAAAACACGGAGGCCGACACCTGCACAGGGAATCATTATGTCTAGAAGTATCGGCATATGAGTGAAATTGAATTTTTGCATTTTAATCAAGTGAACCATACAGAGTTCATGGACGTGGTCAATCAAGATTCTCTGAGAACACATTTGATCGAGCACCCGTATTTTGACGAAACAAGCCTCCATGCGTGGATGAATGAAAAAATAAATACAGATGCCATACATGGTTGTCGCATCCGGGCGGTTTATATTGGTGGAGTATTGGCAGGTTGGTGTGGCATTCAGCCTGATGATAATGGTTTTGAATTGGCGATTGTTATCTCACAAAAATTCTGGGGGTTTGGCATACCAATTTTCAAAAAGCTAATGTGCTGGGCGAAAGAGCTAGGGCATAAAGAAATACTATTCCATTTACTCGAAAGTAGGCGCGAATACAAGGTGTTGAATAAAATGTCCACTAAAGTTTATAAAACAGAGTTATCAGGTCGGTGTTTTACAACCTACCATCTAGCAGTAAATGAATAGTGTCCTCAAAACTTCTAACAAGTGGCTGTTGTCGGACACATCTACGCTGGCGCTCCGGTCCGTCGCAAGACCATGGCATTGTAAAACAAAGGAAATTTTGGCATGAAACTAACTATCGTTTCACTATTCGCTTTGATTCTACTCGGCTGCTCAGCGGCCGGGGTTCCATATACAAATTGACATTCCCCCCGAGATTAGTACCAAGCTACTGACGCGGTTGAATATCCCTCATGATAATTGGCTCAAGCTTACCACTGAATTTGGAAGACTATTTCGTGGACCGGTAGGCACCTTGCAAGAGCTCAGCTGTTACTGCGAACACTTGGAGAAGCGACGACGACATTTTTCAACCAGTTGTCAGTACTTTCAAACGGCCTGAACCCCACATTATTTATCAACCGCAGTCATTGGAATCCCCTGAACCATGGGTAGGGCTAGCACGGCTCAAATCTCGCATTTTTAAGTGAAATCGGTTCGATTTCATCAAACCTCTGCAACTCAAGGAGCTCTTTCGGCCTCAGAGTGCTCAAATCCCCTAACGGTGCTTGAACGCAGACAGAAAGAAGATTAAGTTATTGTTTTACAATGGGTGGCTTGATTTTTTGGAATTAATCCAAGATCGAGCAGATATTCGGCCTGAATTTGGCGCCTGCCACGTAAACTATGCTTGGCGCCGCCATAGGCAAAATAACCACAAGTTCGAGAACCTGGAAAACGCCTTTAACTCAAAAAATAATAGTATTCTGCGGTTGCTTCAAAACTTGGGCGGTAACGTCAACGCTGCTAATCACCCTGAGCGCGGCAATTGCTTGTTTGTTGCTCTTTGGTATCCTGATTCCGATTGGGCCATACTTTGCAATCCAATAGCAGCAACATTGGTCACGCGTGAAGCAGTGGAAGCGTTCTCTGTTACGAAGCAGCGAAATGATGAAATCGTTGAGTCTATAGAAACATTGTTCAATTCATCTGGCTCAGATTTAAGGCGAGAACTTGATGAGAATCTCTACTCTCAAAATATCGCATAACAAATTACTGTTATCGCCGCTACGCGGCTGGGACCTCTATATATGCTGCGCTTCTCTACGGTCCCAAAGCAAAGCGTTAATTGCACAAAAAGGGAATATCTGTGCCAAAGAAAGTTCTAGAAACGAATATTGGTAATACACACATCAAGTTTGAAAACACTTGGTTTAGTGGAGCAAAGTTATTTGTAGATGGCGAAATAGTAGTAAAGGATAATTCATTTTTTGCTCTGGACAAGAACTCGCCATTGGTAGCAAAAAAGATTGTAGTAGAAGGTGTAGAGCACCTTGTAGAAGTCTTTGCTCATGCCATCTTTACCGTGAAACTGAAGTTGCATGTAAATGGACAGTATGTTGCTGGAGACAAGTTCTAGCAATTAACAAAAACATGTAGTGCCGCCCCCGCAAATCCATCGCTTCGCTCAAGCGTGCCTCAGTCAAGGAGCGCGGATGTGACCGCTTAACGCCCTCGAGGGTTGCTCGCACCGCTGCTGCCGACATAGGCGCTGCTGGATTTCCCTCATAAGGGGGAATTGGTGCAATTCTGTGAGAGTTAACTTGTTTGAAGCTACCTATATGCCCGCAGACATACACCTCATTTTCAGGCACAGGCGAAACTGTGACCTTCCGAGCCATGGATGGCGAGGCAGAGCTTACAGGGATGTACTCGCAGCGAGTCACAGGATCGCCTGTGCATAAGCCTGCGGCAGGCAATAAGAAACAGTCATAACCGGAAGCCCAACCTATGTTATTTGGCTATTTCGAGCTAAAAGCTATGTTAGCAGCTGTGCCAGCGCCCTAATCGTGAAGCAAGTACATTCATGCACAACGGCCTGTTCGCCATCCCTGACTCTTGGCGACAGCGCGGGGGAATTGGTGTCATTCTGTAATGGTGGATTTGGTTTAAACTTTTGACGTACCAACAGACATACGCCTGTGCGAAGTGCGCCGTAGGAGATGGACTCCTCTGAGACTGAAGCGAAATATGATCCATATGCCGTAGCAGAGTTGCCTGAAACTCACAGCAAGCAACTCTGCGATAATAACCTTGGTTTCAACCAAGCTGCGCCCAAGCCTTATTAACTTCTTCGGCGATGATTTCAATGCCGCGACGCATCAATTCAGGTTGTTGCACATAGTTCATCCGAATACACTCACCGGCATGTGGCCACTCTTCGGCCAGTCCGAAGAAGAAATACTCCCCGGGCACCACCAATACGCCCCTGGCTTTCAGGCGTCGATAGAGTTCCATGGCGCTGATGGGCAGGCCCTCAAACCAGAGCCAGAGGAAAATCGCGCCCTCGGGTTTATGAATTCTGAATCTGGGGTCCGGCAGAGCCTGTTGCAGCATGACCACGGTTTGCTGCGCCCGCTGCAGATAGAAAGGCCGCACCACTTCATTGCCGAGCCGCAGCATATCACCACGGGCTATCATCTCTGTCGCCATCGCCGGGCCCATGCTGCCCGGTGCCAGTGAAATAATACCGTTGATATTGGTCAGCGCCTGGGTGATGGCTTCGTTGGCTATCACTATGCCGCAGCGCAGCCCCGGCAGCCCCAACTTGGAGAGACTCATACACAACACAGTGTTGTCGTTCCAGAAAGGAGTCACATCTTCAAACAGAATATTGGGGAAAGGTGAGCCATAGGCGCAGTCGAGGATCAGCGGGATCCCGTGCGCTCTTGCCAGCTTATCCAGCTTATCCACCTCTTCATCTGTCAGCACATTGCCTGTGGGATTAGTCGGCCGTGAAACACAAATGGCGCCGATATCGGCATCGACTTTGAGCCTTTCAAAGTCGATGTGGTATTTGAACAAGCCACCATCCAGCTTGATGATTTCCGGCTTGAAGGTACGAAATAGTTCATCTTCCAGACCAGCATCACTGTAGCCGATATACTCCGGGGCGAGCGGCAGTAAAATCTTTCGTTTCTGCCCCTCGGCAGTAGTACCGGCAAACAGGTTAAACAGCGCGAAAAAGGAGCTCTGGCTGCCGTTGGTGAGGCTGATATTGTTTTTGGTCAGCGACCAACCGTAGGTATCGTTCAGCAGCTTGGCCAAGGCATTGAGAAAGGCATCTTTTCCCTGCGGGCCATCATAGTTGGTCATGGCCGCGAGCAACTCGCCCTTGGCCAACATATCGGCACTAAGCTCGGTAAAATAGTCCAGCATAGAGGGGATGGCCGCCGGGTTACCGCCCCCCAGCATAATCGCCCCCGGAGTGCGTAGCCCTTCGTTGAGATCATCCATTAACTGGGTGATACCTGTATAACGGTTAAACTTGTCACCAAACTTGGAAAACTGCATTACTTCTATCCGCAGACTCATATCAAGAAACAGAACTTATTTAGTAACAGGAACCGCGGCAGATTACACCTTAAAAGTTTTTTAGTTGCGTGATACAACTCAACATTTGCCAAGCTTAAATGGCTGTAAACGCCCCGAGTAAGAGTTGCATGGTCATTTGAGAGCAGATTTTTGTGCGCCAGCAAACATTTCGCCGACATCGACTTGTTGATCCATTATCAGGGGAACACACTTAAAAACAGGACAAGCAGCCAGAGGAGCAGCGGGTGTCAGCCTCAAAACTGAGTGAACTAAAGCAGCAACAGCAGAGTTTGTTAGAGCAGGAATTGATGCGGGAACAAGCGGGTTCCCTAGGCGTTGCCGGCAAGAAGCTGGAACAGGCACTGCAGGATTACCGGCGCCACCATCACCTGTCACCGAGAAAGAAAGCCGAGTACGTTAGCATAGTGGCCGATGCCGTCTATAACCTGATGTTGACCCGGGAACTACTCGGCTTTGTCGACGGCAATCTTGAGTGGGTTTGCGGCCAGTATGATATTCCGGATGCCGTGCTACAGCAGTTGGCCTTGAGCTGAAAAGCATCAAGGCCCGCTTAACTCACCAAGGCGAGTTGGGTCGCAGCCACAGGTGCACAGTCACTTCATCCCTGTCGTGATAGAGGTGTTTACAGGCCAGCTTAAACTCTGTGATGCCGTTTTCTTTGAGAATGGCCTGCATATTTTCCAATATGGTGCTTACCTCTTTGTAACGGCTCTTCATCGGCAGTTTCAGGTTAAAGATAGCCTCTTTGAACCAGCCATTGATGGCCCAGGCTTCCATCAGTTCGGCCACCCTGGCTGGTTTTTCCACCATGTCACACACCAGCCAATAGATGTTCTTGCGCTTGGGCTCGAAACGGAAACCGTCGGCCTGGAAGTGAGTTACCTGGCCGGTTTCCATCAATCCTGCATCCATGGGGCCATTGTCGACGGCCGATACAAACATGCCGCGGCGCACCAACTGATAGGTCCAGCCGCCGGGACAGGCGCCGAGATCCACGGCGTTGAGGCCGCTGCGCAAACGCTCTTCCCGCTGCGGCTCGGGAATAAAGTGATTGAAGGCCTCATCCAGTTTCAAAGTCGAGCGGCTGGGCGCATCGGCGGGAAACTTGAGCCTGGGGATCCCCATAAAAAACGGTGACGAGTTATGGCTGTAGGAATAACCGGCGAACGCCTTGCCCGGTGCCACAAAGCACACATGGATTATCGGCCGCTTGGGGTTTTCCTTGGCCAGCAGAGTACCGCTCTGTTTCAAAGACTGACGCAGCGGCACGGTAAACTTGCGGCAGAAGGTGAGCAGCTCTTTGGCTTCGTTGGTATCCGGTGTTTCGACCCTGAGTTCACCGCCCCTGCTGATATCTTCAAGTGCGGCGGTAATTGGCCCTACCCTGTCTTCGGGGGGCAGGTCACTGAGCAGATCGCCGCAGACAAACATCTGCCGGGCGAAGATCAATGAGTCCAGCGCCAGTTCCTGTGCCAGGGTGTCGGCTTCCCCTTCGGCAAAACATTGAAAGATCACATAGGCATCGTTGTTATTGGCCTTGACGAAACCACCGACATTGAGCAGTGCCGCCCGATTTTGGATCTCGGCCGCGCACTCTTTTTCATAGCCGGCACGACAAAACAGAAACAGGTTGTTCATTGGTATTTCCAAACAGTGAATCTTACCGGAAAGCCTCCGGCAACTGGCGAAGGCGCGAGTATACCATAGCATTGTGCGCAGGAGTTGCCTGACTCGGTGAGAATGAAAAGCCAAGCATGCCAGGCTTGTAAGAAAGCTCAGGCTAAATTGACCTCGGCCTGCAGCGCGTATCGGCCCATTCACCCTGCCCTTCGGCAATTGGGAACAAAACACCCGCCACTTGGGCGGGTGTTTACCAGGGCAGGCCTGCGGACTATCTACTTAAATAGCCATCTCTTTAAATAGCTATCTCTCTAGAGGGCTATCTCTTCAGGTGACAGTTTTAAGCAAACAATGGCTTTAGTAAACAATGGCTTTAGTAAATAATGGCTTTAGCCAACCAGACTTATAGCCCGGTTTCATCCATGCGGTGGCGCCATACCGCTGCCGCCAACAATAGCCAGCCCACCAGGAAGCAGCTGCCGCCGAGAGGGGTTACCATGCCCAACCACTTGGTGCCTGTCAGGGCATACAGATACAGCGAGCCGGAGAACATAAAGATCCCGGCGATAAACAGCCCCGCCGCCCAGTCAATCAGACGCGACTTGAACCAGTGACCGGCAAAGGCCAGGGTTATCAAACCAAAGGTGTGATAGAACTGATATTCCACCCCCAGGTTGAATATGGCGATCAACTCGGCAGGTGCAATGGTCTTGAGTCCATGGGCGCCAAAAGCTCCCAGAGCAACGGCAAAGAAACCACTGATGGCCGCCAGTAACAATAACCCCTTACGCATAACTAACTCCCGATAAATAAAAGTGATTCTTTCACTGCATCCTGCAGGTTAGCCTTAAGATCCGTTCCGGACGACTTGCGCGGCACAAAACTATGATCTCCGTCGATAATAAAGCGTACTTTGGCCTGCTCGGGCAGCGCCCAGGAGGCCAACTGCTCGCGCTTGCCGAAGCTGTCGCGCTCGCCCTGCAAAATAAGCAGAGGCGAGGCACACTCCCACAAGGGCTCAAGTCTGGGCTCGGTTTTCTTCGGCGGCAAAAACGGATAACCAAGACAGATAACGCCGCTGAGGGTCATCGCCAGTTTATCATTGGCCGCCAGCATGGCCGCCATCCGCCCGCCCATGGATTTGCCCATCAAAAATAGTCGCTTGGGCGCAAACTCGGCAACCGCTGCTGCCAAGGTCTGCTCGAAGGACTGCAACAGCGCAGGTGCCCGGTCCGGCGGGCGCCGCTTGCCATCCTCGCCGCGCTTGACCATGTAAGGAAAGTTAAACCTCAGCACGCTCGGGCCGCTGGCGGTCAACAGCGCGGTATAATCTGCCATAAAGTCGCTGTGCATATCGGCACCGGCGCCATGGGCGAACAACACCAGAGTGTCACTGTCCTTACCTTTATCCAGCAGCCAGTTAGTATTCAAATTCATCATCAGCCCTGTTCGAAGATACAATAATTTTCATGCTTGGTTTCGAATAAACCACAATATTAAATGCCGTACTTCCCTGACAAATAAATTTATTAAAAAATAGCGTTAAAAAACGACCAAGCGGTAATTATATATCTCTTATCCATACCGTTTTTACATGTTTTTTCAACAAATCAATCACACTTTTATGAATAAACACCAAGCCAAAGTCCTCTTCCAGTTTAAATATTAACCTTTGTTCCACAGGAATATTTTCCAGCTTAGAAAAATCGAACTCTGTCGAGTCAGTATCTAACCAATTCAACTTACCAAATTGCTTTTCTTTATCCGTCAATCTGTACGTCTGCTGGATATAAGGCATTCGATAGTTGTCATATACCTCGAGTTGTTCATCCGAAGGTTGACTTGGCGAATTGTCAACACGAGCATCCAGCCATTCAACACCATGCTGCACCAATGGCTCCAGTTTGGATGCTATATCACCAATAATGAACAGCTTTGGAGAAAAGGTCATTTCCAATAACAGATCCGGTGCTGCAGCACCTACTGGTGCAGGTGTTTGTTGGAATGGGAAAGTATCCATATTTTGTTTAGTGAGTATCGAGTATTCATCTTTCACTTACTATTATCTCCTTGGTGCTTCATCATCGACATCAAACTTAAAAGCGGTCAGTCCACAAGCTAACCCCTGTAGAGCGATATTATAGAGCTCATCATATACTTCTGAAGAAAAGAAAAAGTTATTGGTACCTTTAACCCTGAAAATGTGTCTGCGGTTCATGGGATAAGACTCGAGCTTTTCTCGGTCAAGATACAATTTACTAACTATGATTGAATGAAAAGGCTTCTGCTCTTCCAATGGCACATCGTAGCCGTGCTTTTTGGGATCATAATGCCTGATAACGTTTTTTATAACTGACTTGTCTTCATCCAATACATCCAACTCGTTATTTATCGCGATAATATATCGCTGCTGAGTCGACAGACCATCCATGCACTGTAATCTATTGGGCAAAAAAGCGACGCCATATGGGTCAAAGCTCATAAAAACGTCTGCTATAGGTTTGGTAACGCTTAAATCCCCTGAGTTTGTGATATCGAAAACTGCTTCTGAATAACTGTCTTCGTCCTCCCAAATAACCGCACTCAATGCGCTCACTGGAATGTAGTCCATGTCTTCGTACAGGTGCTCTCTGTTATCAGAGCAACTAAACATGGCATCACTCTCTTCCGTGTTTTCGTTTATGTAAGCCAGTTCCATCAAAGTTCCCTATAAACTGCAAGCTTTCACTTATTTGTAGTGCCTTCCTGTATATGCAGAGAAGCGTGTTACCGACTTATCCCGGCAACAATTCACTACGCGACTCCTCAGCAAACATATCCAGCATCCATTCGCGGAACGCGATGATTTTACCTAACTCGGCATGCTTTTGCTGGCACACCAGATAATAGGCATCTTTGCTGACCAGAACCTCTTGGAACGGACAGACCAAACGCCCGGCCTTGATGTCGGGGCGGGCGAGCACGCTGTAGCCCAGAGCAACCCCCTGGCCATGGGCCGCGGCCTGCAGTACCAGAGATGAGTGGCTGAATATCGGCCCCTGGTTCACATTGACATCCGTTACGCCGCATTGGCGGAACCAGGCCTGCCAATCATGACGGCTCATATCGTGCAGCAGGGTATGATATTTAAGATCGGCAGGCTTTTCCAATGGCTTGGGGCCGTTGAGCAGCATTGGCGAGCATACGGGGATCAACACTTCGTTGCGCAGTTTGTCGGCCCTGAGCCCGGGCCAGTTACCCTGACCATAGTAAATTGCCACATCCACATCGTCGGACAAGGCGCTGAACTCGGCATCCACCGCCTTGATCCGCACATCGATATCGGGATTCTTCTCACTGAATTTTGCCAGACGCGGCACCAGCCACTGAATGGCAAAGCTGGGCGACATGCTGACGGTCAAGGAACCCACGGCGCTACGAGCCAGCAGCCGGTCAGTGGCATCCGACAGTTGGGTAAAAATATCCTTGATATCGAGGAAGTAGCTTTGCCCCTCTTCGGTCAGTAGCAGCGAGCGGTTCTTTCGGCGAAATAATTTTAATCCCAGAAAGTCTTCCAGCGCCTTGATCTGATGACTCACTGCGGCCTGGGTAACGAACAGTTCTTCGGCGGCGCGGGTAAAGCTCAAATGCCTTGCTGCTGCCTCGAACGCCTTGACCGCATTCAGCGGAGGGAGTCGTTTTGACATAGTGATCCACTTCTCATTTTTTAATTAGTTTTTCTAATCCAGATTGTTACATTTTATCGTTTGTTAAAGCCAGCGATTTTGGTTAAATTTTGCGCCGAAAAGTTGAATATTCAGACAATCTCTGAGCAGTCGAAGGGAAGGTCTGACACTGGCACTCAGTGCCCGTTCTCACCCGGAGGCATCCCATGTTGAACTTTAAATCCGCTTTTGTGCTCCTGCTGTTTGGCATGAGCACCAGCGCCATGGCTGCGGAAAGTCTTTCTGCACCGGCGCAAACTCGTCCTCTGCCAAGAGTTGCTGTCGAAGCACCTGCGGTGCAGATAGACTTCAAACTGCTTGAGCAGGAGCTGAGCCGTAACATTGCCGCCAACAGCGAAGAGCTCAGAACCCATGCGCTGGACCAGCCGACACTGCTGTTGGCCGAAGACGCGGCAGCCAGTCCATCAAAGGTTCAGCTTAACTGAGCCCCATTGGATTTCGCTGAGCGTCAGCAGCAAAAAAGCCGCTTCGAGAGAGGCGGCTTTTTGTTTATCAGGGGCGGTAAACCTTGACGTTACCGTGCCCTTGCTCCTGAAGGTAGAGCGCCTGCAGTTTACTCATAACGCCGCGGTCGCAATAGAGCAGATAGGTCTTGCTGCCATCAAGCTCGGCAAAGGCGCTGGCCAGCTTGAAGAAAGGAATATGAACTATCTCGACACCTTCCAGTTGCAGCGGCTTGCTCTCTTCCTCTTCCGGCGCCCTGATATCCAGTACCACTTCACCCTGACCGACACTGGCGACGGTTTCGGTTTCCGTTACTTTGGTATCCATGTCGGTTGCTATCTCCCGAATATCCATGACCACGGCATCGGCGATGATCCGGTCCAGCAGATCTTCGGAAAACTTGGTTTCCTCGGCTTCAACCTTGGACAACACCGCCTTGACCGTGGGTTTTTGTGAAATCACGCCGCAGTATTCAGGCATGGACTTGGCAAAGTCTTCCGTACCTATCTTGCGGCTCTCGTTGATGATGTCCTGCTTGTCCATGGTGATCAAAGGTCTGAGGATCAGGGTATCGACACAGCGGTCAATCACATTGAGGTTGGTCAAGGTTTGGCTGGATACCTGTCCCAGGCTCTCACCTGTGACCAGTGCCTGAACCCCCATACGTTCCGCCACCCTGGCGGCGGCGCGCATCATCATCCGCTTGAGTATGACGCCCATCAAGCCATTGTCTATACGCTCGAGGATTTCGGCCACTACGGGCTCAAAGGGAACGGTCACAAACTTGACTTTATGCGACTCGCCATAGGTCTTCCACAAATGGTGCGCCACCTGCTTGACCCCTATTTCGTGCTGGGCACCGCCCAGGTTGAAGAAGCAGTAGTGGGTACGGGAACCCTTTTTGATAAATTGGAAACTGGACACCCCTGAATCAAAACCGCCGGAGATCAAGGACAGCACATCTTCCTGGGTCGCGATCGGAAATCCACCAAGTCCGGGGATCTTCTTCTCCACCAGGTAGAGTTTGTCGTTGTTGATCTCCAGATGAATGGTCATATCCGGGTCTTTGAGGCGCACACCGGCCGCTTCGGTAAACTGGTTCAGGCCACCACCTACGTAACGCTCCACATCCTGCGAACTGAAGTCGTGCTTGCCGCTGCGCTTGGCGCGGACACAGAAGGTCTTACCCGCCAGCTCGTCGGCATACACCTTGAGCGCATGCTGGTAGATATCATCAACGGTTTCAAAGCTGTATTCATTGACCTGGCTGATGGTAGAAATCCCGGGAATACAAGCCAGACGCTCGGCAAAAACTTGTTTTAGCTGGGGTTTGTCTTTGGGAACCTGCACCATAATCCGATCCCACTGGCGGGTAACGGCAGCGTCTTCATCCACTTTTTTGAGTACATTGCGGATATTGGACTCGAGCATCTTGGTAAAACGCATTCTTACCGGTTTGCTCTTCATCATGATTTCTGGATACAGCTTTACGATAAACTTCATGGGGATCCCGAGGAAAAAAATTTCAAACAGCAATCGTGGGATTATAACAAAGACCCGCTAGCTGGCACAGAGATTTGCCACTCCAAAGCCGTGCCCGGATTGCAGAAGCATAAAAAAAGCAGCCGTTTTCAGGCTGCTCTGATTCTGATGATACTGCGCCATCAAAGATTGGGATCGACTTCAATCTCATCAGACTCTTTGGCCTTGCCCTGCTCAATGGAGATTTCCACCCTGCGGTTACGGGCGCGATTCTCCGGCGAGTCGTTGGCCACCAAAGGCGCAGTGGAAGCCATGCCCACCACTTTCATTCTGCTGGCATCAAAGCCGGGCACCTTGACCAATTCGTGGGCCACTGCCACCGCCCGCTGGCTGGACAGGTCCCAGTTGGAGCTGTACAGCTCATTGCTTATCTGCATGTCATCCGTGTGGCCGGAGACTGTGATTATCCCGGGTACATCTTTGAGTAGCTCGCCAACCGCCTGCACCACAGGTTTGAACCTGGGTTGCAGGAACCCCGAACCTGAGGCAAAGGCGCCCTTCTCCCGAATACGGATGATAATCTGCTGCCCCAGAGACTCGATTTCAATAGCGCCGTCCACTATCTCTTTGTTGAGCGCCTCGGCCATCTTCTTGACCTGCTCGTTAATCTGATCCTGAGCCGCCTGCTGTTCCTGGGTCTTCTTGTCTTCGGCCTGCTCCTGCGCCGTGGCCGAAGCCTCGCCGCCACGCTGCTCGCCCCTTTGCTGCTGCACGCCACCGGCACTGTCGTCATCCCCTTCCTGATACTCGAGGATCTGTTGGGTCATCTCGTTGGTTTGCTGGTTGATTATTTCAATCGGGGTGGGATCCGGGCGTCCGGGGCGGAACTCCAGCGCAATCACTGAGGTGCCTTTGGGAATATCTTTCACTTCAACCTTGTTCTGCACCCCGAAGGCGTATTTCATCGAGCCGGCTATCTGTTTGAACTTCATGACATCCATTTCGGAGAAGGCCAGCAGCAACACGAAGAAACACATCAGCAGCGACATCAGGTCGGCAAAGGTTGCCAGCCACATGGGTGCGCCGGGTGGCGGACAATCACACTTGGGCTTGGCCATAGTGTTACTCTCCGTCCGTTGTATCTATTTTGCGCTGTTTCTCAGACAGGTAATTTTTGAGGAAGCCCTCAATCACTCTGGGGTTCTGGCCATCCTGAATAGCCAGTACAGCGTCCATAATCAGATTGCGGTTGAGCATCTCTTCGTTCATCCGCAGCGCCAGCTTATCGGCAATCGGAATCGCCACCATGTTGGCAATAACCGCACCGTACAAGGTGGTCAGCAAGGCCACCGCCATTGCCGGGCCGATGGATTTAGGGTCATCCATGTTGGACAACATGGCCACCAGACCAATCAGGGTACCTATCATACCCATAGCCGGCGCCACATCACCCAGCGCCTTGAAGATACTGATCCCCGCCTTGTGGCGCTCTTCGGTCAGCTGAATATCCTTCTCCAGTGCTTCACGCACCACATCGCCGTCGTGGCCGTCCACCAGCATGTCGACCGCTTTTTGCATAAAACTGTTGGAAATTTGCGCCTCTTCCAGCGCCAGGAAGCCCCCTTTACGGGCGGCGTCGGCCATGGTGACCGACTGTTCAATCAACTCTTCGGGTTTGTCCAGTTTGAACATAAACGCCTTGGCGGCAATCTTGACCGCCCCCAAAAACTGCTTGAGGTTGAATTTCATCATCACCACAAATAGCGAACCTACCATCACAATCAATACCGAAGGTACATCAATAAAGATTGCAATGCCGCCACTGCTGACCATTGCCATGATAATAAAAGCAAAAGCACCTACCAGTCCTATCAGGGTTGCTAAATCCACAGTGGCTCCTCACCTCTAAAGCAGACCCGACACAGTGTGGCCGGGATCTCTATCCCATACAAGCCGATCCGCCTCAAAGGGTGATATAGGATCTTGGCTATTCGCAGGAGATGAATATGATAATTTTCAACAGTTTCTATTTTGAGTTATCGGACAGGGCTTAGGCAAGTTTAGGAAGATTTTAATTTTCTCCAAAAAAAATCAGCGACAAAGCGTGCTGTTGAGCAAATAACGGGCGCTTCAATTTGACCCTTATCGCGCCCTGATATACCTTGTGTCACGCTGAACATAACGCCAAGACACCTGCTGCCAATCCCCTCCCCTTATACCTTTGCACCGTGACAATCAGGTCGCAGGAATGGGCCGGCAACCAAGGTGCACCAAGGAAACCGATGTGGCTAAAAAACCCGAAAATCTGAGCTTTGAAGAATCTCTCAACGAACTGGAACGCATAGTCGCCGAGCTGGAACGCGGTGAAGTATCGCTGGACGATGCTCTCAAACAGTTCGAGCGTGGCATAGGTCTGGTGCGCAGCAGCCAGGCTAAACTGGAACAGGCGCAACAGAAAGTTGCCATACTGCTGGCCCAGGATCCCCAGGCGCCATTGAGCCCATTTGATGTCGAGGGTGAGTGAGTGTTAACCCAAGCTATTAACCAATACCAGCAGAGAGTCAATCAAAGGATTGGCACCATTCTGGACACCCTGGATGATACCGAGCCCAAACTCAAGGCTGCCATGCGACATGGTGCCCTGCTGGGCGGTAAACGTATTCGGCCGTTTCTGGTTTACTCTGTGGGCGAGATGCTCGGCGTTCCCCTTGAGCGCCTCGATGATTGCGCCGCCGCCATAGAATGTATTCACGCTTACTCGCTGATCCATGACGATCTGCCGGCCATGGACGACGATGCCCTGCGCCGCGGTCAGCCAACCGTGCATATCGCCTTTGACGAAGCCACCGCCATTCTGGCCGGTGATGCCTTGCAGACCTTGGCCTTTGAACTTATCAGCAGCGATATCGAGGGCCTCAGCGACCGCCAACACCTGCGCCTGGTGCAGTCGCTGGCCAAAGCCTCCGGCTACCGCGGTATGTGCGGCGGCCAGGCCCAGGATCTCAATGCCACAGACAAAGAGATCTCCCTTGCGCAGCTCACCGCCCTGCACAGATTGAAGACAGGTGCCCTTATCCGCTGCGCCGTCGAGTTTGCGGTAATTGCCGCCGATGTCGATGATAATGAAAGGCAGGCACTGCTGGAATACGCCGATGCCATAGGTCTGGCATTCCAGGTACAGGATGACATTCTCGATATCACCGGCAGTACAGAAGAGCTGGGTAAGCCCCAGGGGTCGGATCTCGACGCCAACAAGAGTACCTATCCTAAACTGTTGGGACTGGAGGGCGCCAAGGCCACAGCCCAAAAACTGCTGGAAGATGCACTATCAGCGCTGGCCAAATTGCCATACAATAGCCAGTTAATTGCCGAATTCGCCCGCTATATCGTTGAGCGAAGAGTATAAAAAGAGACAAAGTATCTCGTTATGAGTCTGGATATCACTCAGTTTCCTGTGCTGGCACAGGCCAATACCCCGGAAGAGCTGCGTCAGCTTCCACAAAGCCTGCTTCCTCAGCTGGCCGACGAGCTCAGGGAGTTTTTATTAAAATCTGTGGGCATGTCGAGCGGTCACTTTGCTTCAGGGTTAGGCACTGTAGAGCTGACCGTGGCGCTGCATTATGTCTACAACACCCCGTTTGACCGCCTGGTCTGGGATGTGGGTCATCAGGCCTACCCGCATAAGATTCTTACCGGTCGTCGCGATCGCATGCCTACCATACGCCAAAAAGGCGGCCTGCACCCTTTCCCCTGGCGGGAAGAGAGTGAGTACGACACCTTCAGTGTTGGTCACTCGGGCACCTCGATTTCGGCCGCGCTGGCAATGGCTGTCGCCGCCGATAAAGAGCAAGCCGGCCGTAAAGTGGTAGCCGTCATAGGCGATGGCGCCATGACAGGCGGCATGGTGTTTGAAGCCATGAACCACGCCGGCGATCTGCACAAAGACATGCTGATGGTGCTCAACGACAACGAGATGTCTATCTCGGAAAACGTCGGCGCCCTCAACAACCACCTGGCACAGCTGATGTCCGGCCGCTTCTACACCACAATACGTGAAGGCGGCAAGAAGGTACTCAAGGGCATGCCCGTCATCAAAGAGATGGCGCGCCGCACCGAGGAACACCTGAAAGGCATGGTGGTTCCGGGAACCCTGTTTGAAGAGCTGGGATTCAACTACATAGGCCCTATCGATGGCCACGATGTGGATGCCCTGGTGGAAACCCTGCGCAACATGCGCAGCCTCAAGGGGCCACAGGTACTGCATATCATGACCAAGAAAGGCAAAGGTTATGAGCCGGCAGAGAAAGATCCCATAGGCTGGCATGCGGTGCCCAAGTTTGACCCTTCACTGTTTTGCAAGCCGGCCACCAAGCCGGGAAAACCCAGTTTTTCCCAGGTGTTCGGCAAATGGCTGTGCGACATCGCCGCCAAGGATGACAAGGTACTGGGGATCACCCCGGCCATGCGTGAAGGCTCCGGCATGGTGGAGTTCTCCCAGAAATTCCCCGAGCAATACTTCGATGCCGCCATCGCCGAGCAACATGCTGTGACTCTGGGCGCGGGCTTTGCCTGTGAAGGCTATAAGCCGGTAGTGGCCATTTACTCCACCTTCCTGCAGCGCGGCTATGATCAGTTGATCCACGATGTGGCACTGCAGCGCCTGCCGGTGCTGTTTGCCATTGACCGTGGCGGCATTGTGGGCGCCGATGGCCCAACCCATCAGGGGGCCTTCGATCTCAGCTATCTGCGCTGCGTACCCAACATGGTGATAATGGCACCATCCGATGAAAACGAATGTCGGCAGATGCTTTACACCGGCTACTGCTACGATAAGGGCCCAAGCGCAGTGCGCTACCCTCGCGGCAGTGCGACCGGCGCCGAGCAGGTTGAAGAGATGACGGCGATGGCGATAGGTAAAGGCCTTGTCAGACGTCAGGGCAAACAGATTGCCATTCTCAACTTCGGCACTACCCTGGCTGCCAGCCTGGAAGCCGCCGAAACCCTGGATGCCACAGTCGCCGATATGCGCTTTGTCAAACCCTTGGATGAAGATTTGATCAGGGAACTGGCCGCCAATCACGACTTGCTGGTAACAGTGGAAGAAAACGCCATCATGGGCGGCGCCGGCAGTGGCGTGCTCGAGTATCTGGCCAGCCAGGGGATCTGCAAGCCTGTGTTGCAAATTGGCCTGCCGGATGAATTTATCAAGCACGGCTCACCGGAAGAGATACTGACTGAGCTCAAGCTGGATGCCAGTGGTATTCTCGAGCAGATCCAAAACCGGCTCGCATAAGATAAGCATCCGCTATCATTAAAAAAAACCGCCTCAGGGTAATGCCGATCAGTTAAGACAGATCGCTTGACGATCTCACTGAAAGGATCAAAATCCGATGACCCCATGTCATCGGATTTTTTTATGCAACTTTCAGAAGCTTTGGCGCGTACTCATATCAACCGTCTTACCGAATTCACCTGTCTGGCCGATGTACTTGAGCCCGATTTAATTCAGTCGTGCCTTGATTCACATGGTGTTGCCAGTTTAAGGCGACGTAAGTTACCTATGGATGCCATGATTTGGGCGGTGATTGGTATGGCTCTGTTCAGAGGCGAGTCCGTCCGCTCACTCATCAATAAGCTTGATATCGTCTTACCGCAAGAGGTGGATTACGTTGCGCGCAGTGCTGTCACGCAAGCGCGCAAGCGGCTGGGCTCTGACGTTGTTCAGGATGTGTTTAAGCGAAGTGCCAAGACCTGGCATGAAAGAGCAGAACATCCGCATTGGTGTGGGCTCAACCTCTACGGTGTCGATGGTATCGTATGGCGAACACCTGATAGTGAGCAAAACAATCAGGTGTTCGCCAAAACCGCCAACGCTTCTGGTGATGCTGCCTATCCTCAAATTCGCATGGTTTGCATGATGGAGTTAAGTAGCCACTTGGTATTGAACAGTGCCTTTGATTCTGTTGCTGTCAGTGAAATGAGTTTAGCCGCTGAACTGATATCAAGCATACCTAATAACAGCCTGACGCTGTTTGACAGAGGCTTTTATTCGTTGGGACTTTTGCACGCCTGGCAACAGGCTCAACCGAACAGCCACTGGCTGCTGCCGTTGAAGAAAGGGACGCAATATGAAGTGGTACGCTCTTTAGGAAAACACGACCAACTGGTGCAGTTAGCCACCACGCCTCAAGCCAGAAAGAAGTGGCCTATGCTACCTGACAATATTGAAGCTCGCTTACTGACAAAGACGATAAAAGGTAAGTCGGTTTCCATTTTGACCTCATTAACGGACCCATTGCGTTATCCGGGGGCAGAGATAGCGGATTTATATGCCCATCGATGGGAGATAGAAGTGGGCTATCGGGAGATGAAGCAGCATCTTCTGGAGAGTCGCTTTACGTTACGCAGTCAATTGCCAGAGCTGGTTATCCAAGAATTGTGGGGAGTACTGTTGGCCTATAACCTCATCAGATACAAGATGGTGTTGATGGCTAAGAGCTTACCGTCGTTACATCCGAACCAATTAAGCTTTAGAGATGCATCGAGTTATATCATTTTTAAACTGACTCAGCTGTCATCTCAAATGCCTGGGAATGTTCCGAGAGAGGTCTTGGACATAGTGCGTAATGCGAGGCAGTTCAAGCTTGATGGGAAACGGGATAGAGCCTATCCACGTGCGTTAAAAATGAGTAAAAACAAGTATCCCATTAAGCCTAAGAAAAATGCCGTTCACACTAAGTGAACGGCATTACGCCTCAGGGCGGTTTTTTGCTTCTCCGACCACAGGAAAGCCAGCTAGAGTTAAACTGAACTAGCCAAGCAGTGGCGACAATACTATATCTTGGCATTCTCTTATGGTTCTGGGCTTTAGCAAAGGAGGCGCTGTGCCGGAAAGCAGGGCTTTGGTGTTGGGGGGCGGTGGTGCCAGAGCGGCCTATCAGGTTGGGGTGCTCAAGGCATTGGTGCAGTTTTATCCCCGCAATCACGCCATTCCATTCAAGATTGTTTGCGGCACTTCGGCCGGAGCCATCAATGGTACCGCCATCGCCACCCATGCATCCTGTTTTCACCTTGGGCTGAGAAAGCTGGAATGGATCTGGCGTAATATCCACACTGAGAAAGTCTACCGCGCCTCCAATACCGGCGTGCTGGCACATCTGGCCAAGATGGCCCTTCGTGGCATGCAGGGAGATCTGGTCAATACCGACGCCGGCAGTTTGCTGGACAATGAACCCTTGCGGCAACTGCTCAATGAGCTGATTAACTTCGAGCGAATCGATCGCAACATCCGCGGCGGCTCCCTGATGGCACTGAGCATTGACACCTCCTGCTACAACAGCTCGCGCTCCGTGACCTTCTTTCAGGCCCACAAGGAGCTGGAGAACTGGCAAAGGGCAAGACGCAGCGGCGAGCGCACCCGGCTGCACACAGAGCACCTGATGGCCAGCTCCGCCATTCCTTTGGTGTTCCCCTCAATTAAGCTGTCCCAGTCTTACTATGGCGATGGCTCGGTGCATCAATTGGCGCCGCTGTCCAGCCCGATACATCTGGGCGCCAAGCGGATCATGGTGATCAACCTGGACAGCCCACACAAGAACACGCCCCTTGAACTGGATTATCATCCGAAGACGGCCACCATTGCCGGTCATCTGCTGGATACCATCTTTTCCGATACCCTGAATTCAGATCTGGAGCGGCTCAGGCGCATCAACAGCACTCTGGCGCTGGTGCCGGAACAGAGTCGCCAACAGTTGGATTTGAGGCCGATTGATACCTTGGTGATTAAACCCAGTGAAGATCTCAGTGAGCTGGCCAAGCGTTACTATCAGGAGATGCCCTTCGCCATTCGTCGACTGCTGGCTTTGATTGGCATAGACAGCCAGTCGGACACCAGTATTGTGTCTTATCTGCTGTTTGAGAACGCCTACACAGGCGCCCTGATAGATTTGGGATATCAGGATGCCATGTGCCAGATTGATGAATTGAAAGCCTTTTTCGATATCAGTTGAGCATGAGTCAGGCGAAAAAGATGAGTAGGGCCACCACCAGCAACACTGATACCAGAGTCACGGCAAAGGTTGGTGTGGAGCCTTGCTCCCGCTCATTGGCGGTCACTGCTATGTTCTCAGCCCCCTGCTGTAAACCATGGGAATCGCTCTCCGGATTGTCGACTGTGGTTTGCACTATGTGGTGGCGCTGAAACTGAATAAAGGGCTGGTTTGGGTCACCGACATAGAGACGCACTTCCCCCGTTTCACTTCGGCTCACCAGCGGCGGCAGTATGGTCAGCGCATCCAACTGATAATCCAGGGTCAAATCTCTCAGTTGGACAAGCTTATAGCCCAGCGCCTTGGCCTGATCCTGCAAGGCGGCCGACATCTCGTAGCTGGCCAGCTCGGCGTCGAGAACTACCAGCTTACCGGGTTTGCCATCGGGCTGTTGCCACAGACAGTCGGCCAGCCAGATCCCCTTGAGTGAGGCGTAACGGGCAAACAGTGCTTCCACCAGCTCCCAGGCGTCGGCCTCTCCGGTGAGCCAAGGGCTGATTTCCACATTGTTGACCCGCAGCACGCAGTCTTCACCATTGAGGCGCCCCGCCATATAGCTCAGGTAGGCTTGCTGATCTTCCACCGGCAGCACGAGTTTGCCTGCCAGCTCCAGCAACAGCACCTCATTGAAATGAGCGGTCAGAATAAGCCGTTGCCAATGCATGGGTTTGAGATAGTAATCCGCCGGTTGTTTAAGATTCTCTGCAAGCACCCGGCTCGCCTCCTGCTCATCCATCATGGGAAGGTAGGCATAACAATGACTGGCCTCTTCATTGCCATCGATATTCACCGGCAGGATCAGCGGCACATCGCCATCACGGCAAAACAGCAGCTGCTGGGTAGAAGTCAAAATCTCAAACAGTTCCTCGAACGAGATATCGAGGCCATCATTACTGTCATGGGTCACGGTTGCCAACTCCTTGTAGGTCACTCGGGTTTGCGCTTATTCTGGAAAAGTCGCTGCAACATATGCAGCCAAGCAGTCCTTCCCGGCATTCAGCTCCACAAAGGTCGCAGAGTACCCCATTTAACGTGCAAATAAAACCAACGCCAGCGGCCGGGCAATCAGCCTTGAAGCAAAATAACTTCGGCCTTCTCCACCCTTCTGGGCTTGCCGCGAATAAGCAAGGTATCACCGGCGCGGAACTGCCAATCTTCATCCGGCGGCTCGTACTCCCTGCCGCCGCGGCGCACTGCTCTCAGTTCCACCCTGAGCTGTTGCCAGGGGATCTCGGCACTGAATTTCCCCACGGCACTGGCGCCTCTTGGCAAAGCCACTGCATGTAGTAATTCGAGAGAGAAGTCGGCTTCCTCACCGGAAAAGAAACCGTGCAGATACTGATAATGATTGCGCCGCTCCGACTCCAGCCGTTTGAGGATCCGCGACAAGGGTACCCCTGACTGATACAACACCTGAGATACCAGCATTAAGCTGCCTTCCAGAGTTTCCGGAATAACCTGACTGGCACCGGCCTGCTCCAGTTGCTCAAGCTCGCTGTCATCCCGGGTTCGCACCATAATCCGCGCCTCGGGCGCCAGTTGCCGACACAGTACCAAGGCCTCTTCCAACTGCGGCTGCTCGCAAAAGGTCAGCACTATACTCTTGGCGTGGCGCACATTGGCTTGTTTGAGCAAACTGCGTTTACAAGCATCGCCGAAATACACAGGCTCTCCGGCCCGGCGTGCCTCGGCAACCCGGGAGGGATCCCGGTCGAGGGCAATAAAAGGGATAGCTTCGGCCTTGAGAAACCGCCCTATGGTCTGCCCAACCCGGCCATAACCCAGCAGCAGAACCAGATCTTGCTGGGGATCCAAAGGCGGCAGGTTTTCTGCCGGTTCCGGCCTGGGTTTAAGGCCCTGCAGCAGCCTGGCTATGTCTATGCTATGACGCACCAATGCCGGCGCCAGTGCCATGGACAGTACGGCAACCATCACCAAAGTGTTACTGACACTGGGGGCCAACAAGTGATAACTCACCGCCAGGGCCAGCACCACGAATGAAAACTCCCCCACCTGTGCCAAGCTGAGGCCGGTGGACATGGCCACCCTGAAAGGCTCTTTAGCCAGCCTCAGCAGGGCAAAGACTATCGCCGTCTTGCCGATAATCACCGCCAACAGCAACAGTAAAATTTGCCACCAATAGGCCAGCACCAGACTGAAGTCGAGCAACATACCTATGGAGATAAAGAACAGCCCCATCAAGAGATCCCGAAACGGGCGAATATCCGCCTCCAACTGGCGCCGGTACTGGCTCTCCCCCAGAAGCATCCCGGCCATAAAGGCCCCCAATGCCATGGACAACCCCAGCCACTGGGTAAAGGCGCCGGTCAAGAGCGCCACCACCAGAGTCGATAACACAAACAGCTCGTTGGAGCGGGAGCGGGCAACTTCATCAAACAATTTGGGCAGAGCCCACTTACCAAAAGCCATCAGCACAATAAAGGCCAGGATCCCTTTCCCCAGAGCTGCCCCAAGCTGCAGGGCAGTCAAAGGCTCGCTGCCATCGGCAAGCAAAGGCAGCAGAATAAGCAAGGGCACCACGGCCAGGTCCTGGAACAGCAACACACTGACCGACAGTTCGCCATGGCGGCGCTTGAGCCAGCCCTTGTCGTTGAGCAGTTTCAGCACTATGGCGGTGGAAGACAAGGCTGTCACTGAACCTATCACCAGCGCCTGAGTCACGTCGCTGATAAAGAGTAATCCGGCCCCCATGGCCAGCAAGGTGGTCAATACCACCTGAGCACTGCCGAGGCCAAATACAGTGCGGCGCATGGCCCAGAGCCTGGGTACAGAAAACTCCAGTCCCAGGGTAAACATGAGTAGCA
Source organism: Shewanella sp. VK101 (assembly GCF_056497865.1). NCBI lineage: Bacteria > Pseudomonadati > Pseudomonadota > Gammaproteobacteria > Alteromonadales > Shewanellaceae > Shewanella > Shewanella sp. VK101. Next base: position 1,452,778 of record NZ_CM151402.1, on the reverse strand, counting down.
CCACCCCAAGTTCGGCCACCGACTGCATCTGGTGCTGCGAAAACCAATTGAATCCGGAAGGACCGCTGATAACCCCCGTCAGCAGGTAGGCCAGAATAGCGGGCAAGCCTATACGCCTGAGCAAGGCTATCGCCGCTATGGCAATAACCAGCATCAAGAGGATCTGGATAAAGAATCCATGTTCCATGCGCACTCCCCTGCTCTCTAAGGTTCAATTCATTATTTTGTCGGCGTCAAATACTTGTCACATGAACATTGTCTGTAACACTCCTAAGCTTAACTCAATGAGATCTATATACAAATCAGACAAAAGCCTATCAGGCACGCATTTTGCGTTGTAACAGTCGTGAAAGGTTCTGCCTTATTGGAGTATTTATGATGGACTTTGGTCTGGCAACAGAGTTTTACCCTGAAGACTATCAGTATCTGTCTGATCAACCTCAGGCTATCCGTCCCAAGATGGATCTGCTGCAGGCGGTTCAGCGGTTGCATGCGAGTCTCGATCCCCGGACAGTATTTGCCTGCTATGGCAAACTGCTGCAACAATATTTGCCGGTACAGGGAGTACAGCTGCGACTGAAAGGACATCAATTTCACTGGGGGCGTACTTCTCAAAGTACGGTGAGCAGAGAACTGGTCAGTAAACTGGGCACCGCCAAGCTGCGCTACCGGTTGCAAAGGGTGTTGAGCCCGGTGGAGCAGGCAGAGCTTGAACAGATAGAAGCCCTGCTGTCACAGCCGCTGTTCAACGCCATCGCCTATTCGCAGATGTCGGAGCAGGCGATGTTTGATTCCCTGACCGAGCTTGGCAACCGCCACTATTTCGGTCAGTGTATCCGTACCTCGCTCGCCAGAGCCGGACGGGCTCACAGCCCGATATCTCTGGTGGTGCTTGATCTGGATAATTTCAAGCAGCTCAACGACAGTCTCGGCCACAAGTTTGGTGACAGAGTGCTGACTCAGTTCGGCAAGCTGCTTAAGTGTGGCATCCGCAATGCCGACCAGGCTTTTCGCATAGGTGGCGACGAGTTTGTGGTATTGGTGGAAGGCAATCTGGAGTCGGCGGTGCGCATGAGCGAGCGCCTGCTCGAAATGCTCGCCAACGAAACCCTGTTTCACCGCCACGGCATCGCCTGCAGCATAGGCATAGCCGCCTGGAGCGCCGGAGTAAATCAGGATCAACTGTTTGAACAGGCCGACCGTGCACTTTATCGCGCCAAGGCCGCCGGCCGTAACAGATACTGTATAGCGACTCGCGACTGAGACGAGCCGGCGATTGACTAGCCCGCGATTGAGACTAGTAAGTCGCGGCGCATTGCCCCTCGATTTGCCCCTAGACCAAGAGGACTCTCTTGGTTTTCATTTCGACCGCGCGGATTTGGCACTCAAATCCATCTGGGGCTCGTGCTCATAGGTGTATTCGCCCTTAGCCACGTTATTTGCACCAACGGCTGTCGGCGACATCGAGAGGGATTGGTGCAATTCTGTTAGCACTGAGTAGCTTGAAACATCTGAAGTGCTTGCAGCGAGTCACAGGATCGCCTGTGCATAAGGCAGTTCTCTAACATCCTGTTCTTCACTGCATTCGGGCTTCCTGCCCATCCCTGCGGCAGGTGATTGGCTACAACTTAGCTAGCCGCTAGGATCAAGTTCATTGGTGAGTTTTGGCTTAAAGCCATGATAGCCGCTGTGCCAGCGGCCCAAAGTCGTGGTGTTCCACACCACACCGGGCAAGGGGCTTTGCTTGTCCAAAGCCCCTTGCATCCCCAAGGACACCCCGACGTAGCCGAAATCCCCACTGGCTTATGAAGCAAATTGGCTACACTCAGGACTCGCATCCTTGCTCGACCTTCGAGCCTCGACATCCCTGTCTCGGCTACGCCGATTTGCAACAACGCCAGCGGCGGCTCCGAAGGGGAGCTGGTGCAATTCTGTTAGCGCTGAGTAGCTGGAAACATTTGAGAGTTCTGCAGACATACACCTCATTTCCAGGCACAGGCGGAACTGTGACCTTCCGAGCCAGGGATGGCGAGGCAGAGCTTTACAGGGACGTACTCGCAGCGAGTCACAGGATCGCCTGTGCGGGAGCGCACCGCAGGTGATTGGCTACAACTTAGCTAGCCGCTAGGATCAAGTTCATTGGTAAGTTTTGGCTTAAAACCATAAATAGCCGCTGTGCCAGCGGCCTAAAGTCGTGGAGCTTCACCCCACACCCAACCAAGAAGGGATCAACAGCAATCCCCTCTTGGATCTCCCTTGCCGCCCCACACACTGTCGAAAGCCCCTCGGCCTTATGGCACAAATAACTATCGCTTCAGACGCTCCGAGTCACATCCATGTGACTCTGACCCAACTCAACATCCTGTCTCGCGCTCGTTAGCTCGTCGCTAAGCGACACTCGCCCCTGATTAACTGGCGCAGAATGGGCAACTGCCGGACAGGAGTCCCAATGCAGTGAAGGGCAGGACGCCCGTGAACGGCCATGCCTCAGCCACGTTATTTGCGCCAACGGCTTTCGGCGACACCGAGGGGGGGGACTGGTGCAATTCTGTGAGAACTAACTTGTTTGAAGCTACCTATATGCCCACAGAAATACGCCCATATTCCAGGCACAGGCGAAACTGTGACCGTCGAAAACAGGGACGTTTTCGTCGAGGCTACATGGACGTATTCACGCCGTGTCACTGGATCGCCTGTGCGAAAGGCGCACCGCAGGTGATGGACTACATCGTGGCCGGAAGCTCGCCAATACTAACTTAGGAACTTTTAGCTGGAAGCTATATTAGCCGCTGTGCCAGCGGCCTAAAGTCGTGGAGCTTCGCCTCACACCCGACCAAGAAGGGATCCCCTCTTGGATCTCCCCTTGCCGCCCCACACGCTGTCGAAAGCCCCTCGGCCTTATGGCACAAATAACTATCGCTTCAGACGCTCCGAGTCACATCCATGTGACTCTGACCCAGCTCAACATCCTGTCTCGCGCTCGTTAGCTCGTCGCTAAGCGACACTCGCCCCTGATTAACTGGCGCAGAATGGGCATCTGCCGGACAGGAGTCCCAATGCCGTGAAGGGCACGAGGCCCGTGAACGGCCATGCCTCGCTACGCGATTGTCATCAACGCCATGCGGCCGCTTCGAGCGGGAGTTGGTGCAATTCTGTGAGAATGGAGTAGCTTGAAATATCTGACGTGCTTACAGAAATGCAGCTCATTTTCAGGCTCTGGTTCTAGTTCTGGTGGGACTATGACCGTCGAAAACAGGGAAGAATGCAAACCCCCAGTCAATTCCGCTTCAAAAACACCCCAAATCAGGGTTTTGTTGCCTTTGTCAAAACTTGACCTTTGGCTAATTGTTTTCACATTCAGTACTGGCTATTGTAAAGCTAATTCAAGCGCTTAGCTTTAGCGCTTCCTTAAGCTTAAGGCCTAAAGCAGCAACACTTTTCCGTTTTCAGCGGAATGCAGGGACGAACAGAGTTTGGACCCGTGCGGTAGCCATGGCTTTACTTAACGTTTTTTGTAAGACCTGGGTTTTAGGGCGCTTGGTTTTAAGGCCCTTATTTGCAGGGCTTGAAGCGCTCATGGTAAGTGCCTAAGAACTGATTTTCTATGCAGTATTATTGACGTTCTAGGAAAAATGCCGGAAATTTGCAGCTAAGTTTGCGCGTTATTTCTGTAACATTTTAGAAAATACTATTAAATTCATAACGTTAAAAAATACAGCTGGTAGATAATAGGTTTGGAAACCGCGCATGCGCGTTTAGCTGCAAGGGATATTAGGACTAAACTCTATTATATCCAGCGAATACAAACAGATAGCGATGCGCGTTTACACTCCTCCGAGGACTAAAACGCGCATGCGCACTATACAGCTGTTAGCTGTAATCAATAAGAAGGACATCGAATATGGGATGGAAAGGAACAGTTCGTTCAATTGGTGCGGCTGTTCGCGCTGCTGAACGAGATGCGAAAAGAAGGCAAAGGGAGCTTGAAAGGCAGCAAATTCAATTTGAGAAAATGCAAGAGCTAGAACAGGCTGCTTACGAAGTGGAAGTCTATGAAAACCATATTGATGTCATTCAATCAACCCACAAAGAGTGTAGCCCTCCAATAGACTGGAATAAGATTGCATCATCAAAGCAGCCTACCGAACCCAAAAGAGGCAATGAAAATGAATCGAAAGCACGTCAATCATTGAAATCCTATAAACCTGGAATTATAGATCGTCTATTAAAACGAGAGGAAAAGAAAAGATCGTTGCTTTCCCAAAAAGTTGATGAGGCTATTAAGAAGGATGAGATCAACTATAAGTCTAGTGTCTCAAAATGGGAAAAAGACACAACTGAATGGAAAGAAAGCGTAGCTATAGCTAAAGCCCTTTTAGATGGTAAGGCAGAGGCTAAAATTGAAGCAATTGAAAATCTCCAGCCATTCACAGAAATCTCTAATCTCGGTTCAAGTTTGTCAATCTCCGTCTACGACAATGGGATCTTAGAGGCAACAATAAATGTTCATGGCACTGAGATAGTACCATCCGAAACGAAAAGTTTACTTAAAAGCGGTAAGCTGTCTGTTAAAAATATGCCCAAGGGAAAATTTAATGAAATATATCAAGATTATGTATGTAGCTGTGTATTGCGTGTAGGCAATGAGCTGTTTTCAGCTATTCCTGACAATCTTGTTATAGTTACGGCTGTAGATGAGTTACTTAATTCTCAGACAGGTCATTTAGAGGATGCTCCAATTTTGTCTGTCGCAGTGTCACGTAGCACAATAGAGCGTCTTAATTTAGAAGCTATTGACCCATCAGATTCTATGGATAACTTTAAGCACAATATGTCGTTCAAAAAAACCAAGGGATTTGAGCGAGTTGAGCGTATTGATCCAGAAGGGCTAGATTGTGCATAGCCCAACAGCTAACAAACACATCAAAAATCGCTCCACTTCGTTGCGCTGGATCTCCCTATCGGTCGGCCTTTTATGTGGGTATTAGCAGTATCAAGAGGAAACAATGAAGTTCTCACATAGATTTGGGTTTGATCCAGAATACAAGAATGAACCTATCAGCCAAGATGCTCCCAAATGGTTGAAAAACATATTTTTTCTAAAGGTGTTAGAGCCACTATTGTATGAAGATGGTGACAGCCGCGTTAGCAATGATGATCAAAAGCCGTTAGGAGTAAAGTCTCTTATAGAGCGTCTGTGTGCTGAAAACGGTCAGGAAACTGATCAAGAAGACTATGACTCTTGGACATGTTGGGATGCCCTCAAGTTTAGAGTGGGAGATCTAGAATGGTATCAATTTTATGATGCCGTTGAGATCATAGGTGAGTTAATCAAAGCTAATGAATACTTGTACTCAGATATATTAGGCAGCAATGACTTTGAGTCATTTATGTACGTATCATATCGGCAGAAAGTGAATGATCTATTCTCTCATCATAAAGTGCAATGGAAACTTAGTGACTCTGGTAGCCTGGAGCTCTTTACCAAAAGATTTAGAAGTGAGAGTTCAGCAAACTGATAACCAGCTAAAAGACCAATTTGAACCAGCAAGAAAACATTATGCTAAGGCTAGATCTTATATTCTGAGCCCATCAAAAGACCCTGAAAACTCAATAAAAGAATCTGTGAGCGCTGTAGAAAGCGTCTGTAAGGCAATGTATCCCAAAACAGTGACACTGGGTGATGCTCTGAAATCAATGAAAAGAGAGCAAGTGATTTCACCAATGTTAATTACAGTATTTGAAAAGTTTTACGCATATACAAACTCAGAGCCTGCTGTCAGACATGGGAGTAATAAAGAGTCAAAGGTACTCGAATATGATGCAGAACTTGCACTTCATATGTCAGCGGCTTTTATTCGTACGATAATACAGCGCAGACGTTAAAAATACAGCTAGCAATGTGTTCAAATTCGTTCGCGTTGTACACTGTGACCTTCGCAGCTATGCTGCTACGGCCCCTTAACACGGTGTTAGCTATCTCGGAGAATCGATGTCCCATTACATTTCAATATCAAGCTTAAATGTGCAACTGATGAGCCTTGCCAGTCTAGCTATAGCCGGTGAAGATTTATGTCGTAGATATATGTATAAATCAAACATTAGCATGTACGACAAAGAATCATACTCAAGAACCTTGAAGCTTTCCGTGTCCGAATCTTTAATAGAGCTAGCAGTCAAGCTCAGAACATTTGATGAGTTTTGCCCATTCGACCCAGAAAATGATATCGATATTTATGAGAACAAAACCAATAAGGAATCTAAGAATTTAAGATTTATTTGCAACAAAATCATTCAAAGAAAAGACGAAAAGACAGGACAGCCATATCTTTTTGATGTTTCGCACAGTCTTGACTAGGCTTTGAAATACCCATCAAAGCTCAGTCGAGGTTGGTTATGACCACCGCCCGTCGTCAGTTGATAGATGCTGAAAGTACGCCCTTTTACCACGTGATTAACCGTTGCGTCAGAAGGGCATTTTTGTGTGGTGAAGATGCACTGTCGGGGCGCAGTTACGAGCATAGACGTGGCTGGATAGTGGATAAAATCAGGCAGTTGTCGTCAATATTCTGCATCGACGTTTGCGCTTATGCGGTTATGAGTAATCACTACCATTTGGTGCTCAAAATCGACCTTGCTGCGCAACAATCGTTGTCGCCATTTGAAGTTATTGAGCGTTGGACAGGGCTCTTTAGTGGCAATCCCGTGGCGGCAAAGTTCCTCAAGGGCGATAGTCTCTCAAGAGAAAAGACAGGACAGCCATATCTTTTTGATGTTTCGCACAGTCTTGACTAGGCTTTGAAATACCCATCAAAGCTCAGTCGAGGTTGGTTATGACCACTGCCCGTCGCCAGTTGATAGATGCTGAAAGTACGCCCTTTTACCACGTGATTAACCGTTGCGTCAGAAGGGCATTTTTGTGTGGTGAAGATGCACTGTCGGGGCGCAGTTACGAGCATAGGCGTGGCTGGATAGTGGATAAAATCAGGCAGTTGTCGTCAATATTCTGCATCGACGTTTGCGCTTATGCGGTTATGAGTAATCACTACCATTTGGTGCTCAAAATCGACCTTGCTGCGCAACAATCGTTGTCGCCATTTGAAGTTATTGAGCGTTGGACAGGGCTCTTTAGTGGCAATCCCGTGGCGGCTAAGTTCCTCAAGGGCGATAGTCTCTCAGAAGGTGAGCGAATACTGTTGGATACGCTGATTAGCGATTGGCAGGAACGCCTTGGCAGTATCAGTTGGTTTATGCGCTGTTTAAACGAAGATATCGCCCGCAAGGCCAATCGAGAAGATGGCTGCAAGGGCGTATTTTGGGAAGGACGCTTTAAGTCGCAGGCGCTGCTCGATGAACAGGCGCTGCTGGCCTGCATGATGTATGTGGATTTAAATCCTATTCGCGCAGGTATTGCAGATTCGCTGCAAACTTCTGACTACACCTCCATTCAGGAGCGCATAGAAGAAGTTGCTGAGCCTGCATCTGCCAACACTTCACTTAAGCCACTGCTGCAATTTGATGGTGCAGCAACTACCGCCGAACAAAGCGGCATTCCGTTTCACTTTGCTGACTATCTGGAGCTGATTGATTGGACAGGCCGGGCGGTGCGGGAAGACAAGCGTGGCTTTATTGCCTCTTCAAGGCCCAAACTGCTGCTTGAGCTTGGTATCAGTGACGATGCCTGGATAACTTCCGCCAAGGAGTTTCGCCGTCAGTACAGTGGCATGAGTGGCCGATGGGATGCGATGTGTGCCATGAAGGCCAAATATGGCGGTAAATGGTGCCGGGGTAAGCAACAAAGCCAAGCAATACATCCCCATTAACCTTAAACCCTTGGTGATTTTGCAGAAACAGGCTTAAGCCTGCCGAAAGCATGCCTGGCAACGACAATTCTGCGTGAATCTCCGAAAGTGAGCCTCCCTGAGAGTCTCATTTCCAAAAATACGTCGCTATTTATCAGAGACGGCCCCCCTGCAGCGTGCTTCCTTGCGGCTTAGAAAGTGTTTAGGATGTCTTGTATGTTTGACATTTTAGAAAATAGCATCAAATTCATAAGGTTAAAAAATATAGCTGGTAGATAATAGGTTTGGAAACCGCGCATGCGCGTTTAGCTGCAAGGGATATTAGGACTAAACTTTATTATATCCAGCCAATACAAACAGATAGCGATGCGCGTTTACACTCCTCTGAGGACTAAAACGCGCATGCGCACTATACAGCTGTTAGGTATACAAGGAAAGTTCAGTGCCAATTTATATCAAAGTAGATGGTTCAGGTGAAAAACTAGCTCATCTTGCAGAAGGTGATTGGGAATTACCTTCTCAGATAGAAGCACTTGAATCCTGGCTGCTCACAAATCCTCTCAATCTCGCACCAGCAAAGTACATAGCAGATCTTGGTTTTAGCATAAGAGAGAATGCATGTGGCGGCGGAGCAATATTGTCACCAGAAGCAATGTCTATAATGGGTCGCCTAGGTATCAAGCTGTACTTATCAGAGTACGGTGAGTAATGTATACCTAACAAACCAAGTCAGCGGGACACTAACACGTAGGCTCCCGTCACTTCGTTCCGTATTATAGCCTACGTTTTATTGCCCCTGCTTGGGGCGTTATGCGCCATCGGAGTAGAAATTACCATGGAACCAATTAAAAAGCATGATTTGGTAGATGCGCTCGTAAGTGCTTCAATTCCGAGTATTGAAAAATTTTTCGAAGAACATGCTGAAGAAAAATTCTTTGGCTTCGCGGTAGAGATACTTGCAGAGGAAGGCTACTTTCATGTGTGTGCTAGCTCCGAAGAGTCCTTTCAATCAACAATTGATTCATACTCCAAGTCCGGAGAATCAATGGAAGAGATAATGGGAGAAGGTATTCGCTGGAATAACCAAGAATGGCAATACTTTGATCTGAATTACGATTGCCAGATTTGGCAAGACAAATGGGAATCTATGCTAGAGAAGCTCAACAAATACAAAGAGCATATGCGAAACTTAATTGATTCGGAGTGGGATTCTGCGCAGGAGGAGTTTAGTTTACTATTTCAAAGCGCAGGAGAGGAGGCTTATCACCAAATTATCGATTCTGGCGTACTAAATAGTGTAACAAAAACACATGATTTTAGAGCTTGGGTTTTCGAACATCACGATGTTTTTTAAAAAATCGCATAACAAAAAGCTGGAGAAACAAAGACAACAAAGACAGGACAGCCATATCTTTTTGATGTTTCACACAGCCTTTGAAATCCCCATCAAAGCTCAGTCGAGGTTGGTTATGACCACTGCCCGTCGTCAGTTGATAGATGCTGAAAGTACGCCCTTTTACCACGTGATTAACCGTTGCGTTAGAAGGGCATTTTTGTGTGGTGAAGACTCTCTGTCGGGGCGCAGTTACGAGCATAGACGTGGCTGGATAGTGGATAAAATCAGGCAGTTGTCGTCAGTATTCTGCATTGACGTTTGCGCTTATGCGGTTATGAGTAATCACTACCATTTGGTGCTCAAAATCGACCTGGCTGCACAACAAGCGTTGGACAGGGCTCTAATGGCAATCCTGTGGCGGCAAAGTTCCTTAAGGGCGATAGCCTCTCCGAAGGTGAGAGAATACTGTTGCATACGCTGAATAGCGATTAGCAAGAACGCCTCCCGAGCCGCTGTGCCCACAACTATTTGCGCTAAGGGGTTGCTTCAGCAACCAGTTTCAACACGATTCCGGGTTCTGCGCCAGAGGCCAGTGCGCTACGCTCGACAAAACCACCGGCCAGCGCCAGCAGTCGGCCATTTTGCATCAGCAGCGGCACTCTGTCTCTGAGCCAGGGCGGCACTCCGAGTTCATGCCAGAGTTTCTTGAGCTCACGGCCCTTGTCTCTATTGTGAGGCTGACAGCGGTAACTGCCCTTGAGCCCCATGACCAGTTCAGGTGCTACAGCGGTATCTGATGGCTGAACTTTTGCCCCTATTGACGCCGATAGTGACGCCAATTGCGGAGCCGATAGTGAAGCCATTAGGGGAGCCAGTTGTGGAGCCATGACCTGAGCCAGCGCCACCCTTGGCCCTGAGTCTGCCAATGTCAGCTCCAGGCGCTGCCAGGGGGCGGCAAGCCCAACACTCAGACTCTGCCCTTGGCTCAGTGCTTGCAGCTGCTTTTGGCTCAGGGTCAGTTTCGAGGGGTTTGCTGCCAAATCTTCGGTCGCACCTGCGCCATCAAGCAATTGGAATGCTGCCCCCGGCAGAGGCGCCATGGCATAGATCTGTTGCCCATAACGCTTGAGGAGCAATCCCTTAAAGCTAAGCTCAAGCTGAGCATCCTCCCTGGCATCGAGTAGCTGCGCCAAGGCTTGCTGCAACTGCACCTGTGCCGGTAAGGGCAAGCGCTGCATCTGAATAAACTGCCGCAGCAACTGTGCCTGCCACTGGGGTGACAGCACTTTGAGCCCGGCGCTATCCAGTACCCGAACGCCGCTGAAGCGGCAACGGCCGAGCAAGGGCTGTAACTTTTCGGCGCTGACTTCATCGAGCAGCAACTGCTGCTCGGCGCACAGCGCGGCGCTGCGTGAGGCCGTAGTGGCAATCGAAGGCCAGCGCTGCTTGAGTACAGGGATCACCTCGGCGCGCAGGAAGTTGCGGTCATACTGGGTGTCTTGATTACTCTCATCATTGATATAGGGCAGCTCGAGGCTTGCCACCGCCTGCTCTATCTGAGCCCGGCTGCTGTCCAGCATGGGCCGTAATTGCCAGCATGGAGCACCTTCTGCCCTGGATGTCTGAGCTAAGGAACTTTCTGCCCTGGATATCAGAGCCAAGTGCTGAGCTTGCCCCATGGCCGCCAGTCCCTTGGGGCCCTGACCGCGCTTGAGTGCCAGCAGCAGCGTCTCCAACTGATCGTCCTGATGATGGGCCGTCAGCAGAATATCGCCGGGATTGAGCAGCTCGGCAATCGCCTGATAGCGGGCGCGCCGCGCCTCGGCCTCGATACTGACGCGCGGGCCGAGCTCAAGTTGCACCTTCCGAAGAACAAAATTCAGGCCATAATGCTCGGCTCTTTGGCGACAATGAGCCGCCCAAGCATCGGCATTGCGGCTGAGGCCATGGTGTACGTGCACCAGGGAGACTTGATAAGGCGTCTTGGGATGAGTCTGGCGAAAGCGCGCCAAGGTATAGGCCAGCAGCTCTGAGTCCATACCGCCGCTATACCCCAGCCAGAGGTGGTTGTCAGCCGTGGCGCCGATTTGATCCAGCAGCGCCGTTAACTTGAGTACCAGGGTATCGACCAGAGTGTGGGGCATTAGAAGAGGATCCTGACCTTATCTGTGCCGAGCATGGCTTCCAGTGCCATCATGAGTTCATCACTGGGGTTTACCCGCCAGTCGTCACTCAAACGGAACTGCCCCTTGGCCAGGGCCTGACGATAGTTGATTGCCACAGGCACAGAGCCGCCGCGCCAGGGCGAGAGGGTCTCATAAAACTGTGTCAGCCATTCCGGGCTCAATATTGCCGCGTCGAGATCCAGCTCCACCGCCGCCGCAAAGTGGCTGCGGGCTTCGCCCATATCTATGATGTTGCGCGCCGTCATCCGGTTGCCGCCGGAGAAGTCATCGAAGCTCACTTCACCTTCACAGATGAGGATCCTGTCTTTCTCCAGCAGGTGATTGAATTTCTCGAAGGCCTCGGTAAACAGCATCACTTCCAGACGGGCACTCTTATCGTCCAGCGTCAGCAGCCCCATCTTGGAGCCTCGCTTGGTCAGCATCACCCGGGTGGCGACCACCAATCCGGCGGCCTTGACCGTCTTGCCCCTGTCTGTGGGGTGAATATCCTTGAGCCGCCCGGAGGTGTAGTGCCTGAGCTCTTTGAGATATTGGTTGATGGGGTGACCTGTGAGGTAAAGCCCCAGAGTCTCACGCTCCCCTTCCAACCAGACCTTGTCCGGCCAACGCGGGCAGTCAACAAACTGTTGCTTGCTGTCCTGGGGGTCGTCGTTGAGCAGACCGAACATGTCGCACTGGCCTATGGCTTCGGCCTTGGCGTGCTGATCGGCGGCGCGTATCGCCTCCGGCAAGGTAGCCATCATTGAAGCCCGGTGCGGCCCCAGATTGTCCATGGCGCCGGCATTGATCAGCTTTTCAATCACCCGGCGGTTGAGTTTTTTCAAATCCACCCGGGCGCAGAAGTCGAACAAGTCTTTGAACGGCCCCCCCTTGCGGGCTTCCAGAATCGATTCGACTGGCCCCTCGCCCACGCCCTTGATGGCGCCTATGCCGTAGACGATATTGAGCTCTTCATCGACGGTAAACTTGAACAGGCCCTTGTTGACATCCGGCGGAATAAGCTTGAGCCCCATGCGCTCACACTCATCCACCAGGGTCACTATCTTGTCTGTGTTGTCCATATCGGCGGACATTACCGCCGCCATAAATTCAGACGGATAGTGGGTCTTGAGCCAGAGGGTCTGATAGGACACCAGTGCATAGGCGGCCGAGTGCGATTTGTTGAAGCCGTAACCGGCGAATTTCTCCACCAGATCGAAGATTTTCATCGCCAGTTCGCCGTCGACGCCGTTTTTTATCGCCCCGGCTTCAAAACCGGCACGCTGCTTGGCCATCTCTTCCGGCTTTTTCTTACCCATGGCCCGGCGCAGCATGTCCGCGCCGCCCAGGGTATAGCCCGCCAGCGTCTGGGCAATCTGCATCACCTGTTCCTGATAGAGGATGATGCCGTAGGTAGGATCCAAAATCGGTTTAAGGCTCTCGTGTTGCCACTTCTCATCCGGGTAGGAGATAGCCTCGTGGCCGTGCTTACGCTCGATAAAGTTATCTACCATCCCCGACTGCAACGGACCTGGGCGGAACAGGGCCACCAGAGCGATCATATCTTCAAAGCAGTCGGGCTGCAGACGCTTGATAAGATCTTTCATGCCGCGGGATTCCAGCTGGAATACCGCCGTGGTTTCGTAGCGTTTCAGTACCCCGAAGGACTTGGCATCGTCCAGCGGAATGGCGGCAATATCGACCGGCGGCTTGCCGAGCTTGGCGAGCCTTGGGTTAATCATCCCCAGCGCCCAGTCGATAATGGTCAGGGTTCTGAGACCCAGGAAGTCAAACTTCACCAGGCCGGCGGTTTCCACGTCGTTCTTGTCGAACTGGGTCACCGGGTTTTTACCTTCGGCGTCGCAATAAAGCGGCGAGAAGTCGGTGATCTTGGTCGGCGCAATCACCACGCCCCCGGCGTGCTTACCCGCGTTACGGGTCACCCCCTCAAGCTTGCGGCACATGTCGATAAGGTCTTTGACATCCTCATCGGCCTCATAGGCTTCGGGCAGCGCAGGCTCGGCCTCGAAAGCCTTGGCCAGCGTCATCCCGGGCTCGGCCGGGATCATCTTGGAAATTCTGTCGACAAAACCATAGGGGTGACCCAGCACCCGGCCCACATCACGCACTACCGCCTTGGCGGCCATGGTACCGAAGGTAATGATCTGCGATACCGCATCCCGGCCATAGAGTTCGGCCACGTGATCGATAACCTCGTCGCGCCTGTCCATACAGAAGTCGACGTCGAAGTCGGGCATCGACACCCGCTCGGGGTTAAGAAAACGTTCGAACAGCAGGTCAAATTCCAGCGGGTCCAAGTCGGTGATCTTAAGCGCATAGGCCACCAGGGAGCCGGCACCCGACCCCCGCCCAGGGCCCACGGGGATACCGTTGTCCTTACCCCACTGGATAAACTCCATCACGATAAGGAAGTAGCCGGGAAAGCCCATCTGGTTGATTACCTTGAGCTCAATATCCAGACGCTCGTCATACTCGCCGCGCTTTTCCGCCCGCACCTGTGGGTCCGGAAACAGGAACTCGAGACGCTCTTCCAGCCCCTCTTTGGAGCGCATCACCAGATAGTCCGCGGTGGACAGCTCACCCGTGGGGAAGTTGGGCAGAAAGTACTCGCCAAGCCGCACGGTAACGTTACAGCGCTTGGCTATCTCCACCGTGTTTTGCAGCGCTTCCGGAATGTCGGCAAACAGTTCACACATCTCATCTTCAGTCTTGAGATACTGCTGCTCGCTGTATTTCTTGGGTCTACGGGGGTCAGCCAATGTGTAGCCATCGTGGATAGCCACCCGGATTTCATGGGCCTCAAACTCTTCCGGGGTCATGAACACCACCTGGTTGGTGGCAACCACAGGTAGGCCTGTGTTGGCGGCATGTTCCACCGCCATATGCAGGTAGCGCTCCTCATCCGGGCGCCCGGTGCGGATCAGTTCAATAAAGTAACGGTCGTTGAAGTGCTGCTTGTAGAAATCGGTCAGTTCCTGGGCCTGGTTCAGGTTGCCCTTGAGCAGCGCCTTGCCCAAGTCCCCTTCCCTTGCACCGGAGAGCAGCAAAATACCGGCACCGTGCTCCAGCAGCCACTCCTGATCAATAGCGACCCGGTCACGCACCTGACCGCGCAGATAGGCCTTGGAGATCAGCTGAGTCAGGTTCTGGTAGCCGTCGTTATCCATGGCCAGTACGGTAAGCGCGCAGAACTCATCTTCAAAGCCGGGCACCAACATCCAGAAGTCGGCCCCTATGATGGGCTTTATCCCGGTGCCATGGCAGCCACCGTAGAATTTCACCAGGCCACAGAGGTTGTTCTGATCCGTCAGCGCCACTGCCGCCATGCCCTCATCAGCCACCTTGGCCAGAATGGGCTTGACCTTGGCCAGACCATCGGTCATGGAAAAGTCTGAGTGAACACGTAGATGGACGAAACGGGGCTGTGACATGAAAATCCGATTGCTCTGACTGGCTGAAAATCAATAGGGAAAGATAACACGCCGGAAGAGGTTCACCAAAGTTAAAACCGGCCGCCTTGCCGGCAAAATCACGCCAAAGGCGTTATCTGGCGGCTTTTGCGACAAAATCAAAAACTAAGGCCTGAAGCCGAGCCGGGCCTCTCCATTATTTACCGCTGACGAGGCGATAACCTATGCCGATTTCCGTGAGCAGGTATTTGGGGTTGGCGGGCTCAGCTTCTATCTTATTGCGCAGATGCTTCATATAGGTGCGCACATAGTGGCCATGCTCGACAAATGTCGGCCCCCAGACCTGTTTCAGCAGGCTCTGTTGAGTCAACACCTTGCCCGGCTGCTCCAGCAGGGCGTTCAGGAGCTTTAATTCCGTCTTGGTCAGATGCACGGGCTCGCCGTTACGGCTCAGCTGCTGACGGCGGCGGTCGAACAAGACCTCTCCCAGCTGCACCTGAGCTTCAGGCTCATGGCTGTGGCGTAAGTGTCGCCTCAACGCCACCCGCACCCGGGCCAGCAGCTCCTCTATGCCGAAGGGCTTGCACAGGTAATCGTCGGCGCCGCTGTTAAGCGCCTGCACCTTGTCGGCTTCATCGCTGCGGGCCGACAGCACTATTACAGGGGCATCACTCCAGCTGCGAAAACGGGGAATAAAGCTCTGGCCGTCGCCATCGGGCAAACCGAGATCCAGGATCACAGTATCCGGCTGCCGGGTCGAGGCCTCCATCAAACCCTGATTGAGCGAGTGAGCGGTGAACACCTCAAGCCCCAGCTGCTGCAAGGCCTTACTGACAAACTGACAGATTTCCTGGGCATCATCTATCACCAATACCCTTCTGTGATGAAACGGCTGCGGCTCAATCAATGCTGGCATAACTGGATTCCTGCTCGGGTAAATACTCTTCTTCGCCGCACATCTCGGGCGGTGAAACATAGGGCAAGCTGAAGGTGAACACGGCACCGCCCTGCTCGCGGTTATGGGCCCAGATACGGCCGCCATGGGCCGAGACTATCGCCTGACAGATGGCCAAGCCGAGCCCCAGCCCGGGAATGCCACACTCCTTGTTGCCGCGCTCAAACTTGGTAAACAGCCAACTGGCATCCTCTGTGGGAAGCCCGGGCCCGTTGTCGGCCACTTCGATATAAAACTGCTCGGCATCCAACTGGGCACTGATGTTTATCTGTACCTCCGGCGGACCATATTTAAATGCATTTTCCAAAAGATTCAACAGCACCCGCTGAATGAGATTGCCATCGCAATAGATAAGCGGCAGCTCGGCAGGGATATTCAACCGAATCTGGGTTCTGGGTTCCAGTTGCCTTAGCGTCACCCCGAGGATCTCCTCCAGATCCTGCCAGTCAAGCTGCAAAATAAAATGGCACGACTCGAGGCGGATCATCTCCATCACATTGTTGGTCAGCCGAATGGTTTCACCTATCCGCTGCGCCAGTTGGCGCGCCTGCTGACACTGTTCGGGGAAAGGCGCCAGACTGGTCACCAGGCTGTCGCTCTGGTTGCGGATAAGCGTCAGCGGAGTGCGCAAGTCATGGGACAGGGAAGAGAGCATGGTGCTGCGCATCTTTTCGGTTTCCACATTCAACTGCGCCTGCTTGGAGGCCTTGGCCAGCTCGAGCCGCTCAAGCGCCTGCGCCAACAGGCAAACAAAGGCATTGAGCAGCCTTTGCTGCTCAGGTGCCAGCCAACCGCTGAGACTCACAGGCTCGAGCACCACCATGGCCAGCACCCGCTGCTCTATCGCTACCGGCTGATAGTAGCAACCGGCATTGGGCAGGGTATCTGTTCCGGCGCCAGCTGCGCAGTTGTTGGCTATGCTCCACTTGGCAATGGCTGAATCATAACGGGTAAAACCCTTGGTCAACAGCAAGGTCCCCTGCTCTTCGGCCTTCAATACCGCCACCGCCGCGGCGAAGCTCTTGCCGATATGCTGCTGGGCGATGGCTGCCATCTCCCGCTCGGTTTGCGCCGAGCCCAGTTGCTGCGACATCTCAAACAGCTGATAGGTGCGCAGCTCCCGCTGCCGGGCCATTTGCGCCTGAATACGCGTGGTATGCATGAGTTGGGTGATGGCGATACTGACTATGGCCATGGCGAAGAAGGTCATCAGATATTGGGCATCGGCAACCGAGAAGGAGAACCTGGGCTCGACAAAGAAGAGGTCAAAGCAGGCCACATTGACCAAAGTTGCCAACAAGGCGCTCATTCTGTCGAGCCTAAGCGACAGCAAGACAGTGCCCAAGAGGTAGATCATCACTATGTTGGTGGCGTGAAACCAGGGCGCCAGCCAATAGCCAAGCAAGGTACAAAAGGCCGACATACCCAGAGCCAGGGCAATATTCGCAGGGCGCAGTCTTGGCCAGGCTATGGGATTGGCGGCCTTGGGCTGCTTAGTGGCTTGATCAAGGTTGAGGCTGATAATCTCCTCGTCTGCGGCGCGCTTTCTCAAACGCTGGCCCAGCTCCCGGCGCCATGGCAGCTGCCGCTTGCCGCTATGGTGGCCGATAAGGATCCGCTCCAACCTGTGCTCGCCGGCAAATTCCAGCAAGCCGTGGCAGATATCATGATCCACCAGAGTCGCGGTCTCGGCTCCCAGGCTCTCGGCCAGCTTGAGGTTATCCTGCAGCTGTTGCCGCTTGCTGTCATCCCACTGCTGCGCCTCGGGCGTTTCCACATGCAGGGCATACCAGTGGCAGTTGAGGCGCTTGGCCAGACGCATGGCGTGGCGAATAAGCTTCTCCTGCTGCTCACCATGGGTCAGCCCCAGCAGCAGGCCGCCCCTGAGGCCGGGCTCATTGTCCTGACGCCTGCGCTGCTCCAGCCGCTCGGCGGTGGCGTTGAGGGCCAACTCCCTGAGCGCGGTGAGATTCTGACGGTTGAAGAAGTTTTCTATCGCCCTTTCCACCTGGGATGAGAGATAGATTTTACCCTCACGCATTCGCTGCATCAGGTCATCGGGTGGCAGGTCCACCAGCACCACTTCGTCGGCCTCATAAAACACTGAGTCCGGCAGGGTTTCCGACACCTTGATACCGGTAATGCCACCCACCAGATCGTTGAGGCTTTCCAGATGCTGCACATTGACTGTGGTAAACACATCTATACCGGCATCCAGCAACTCTTTGACATCCTGCCAGCGTTTGCGGTGACGGCATCCCGGAGCGTTGCTGTGGGCCAGCTCATCGACCAATACCAGCGCCGGGTGCCGGGCAAGCACGGCATCGATATCAAACTCCTGATAACACCTGTGCATTACGCTCAGCTCTTTGGGCGGCAGCAGCTCCAGGCCTTCGAGCAAGGCCGCCGTCTCATCTCTGCCGTGGGTTTCCACCAATCCGGCCAGTACATCCAGCCCCTGCAGTCTTAGCCTGCGAGCCTCGCTGAGCATGGCATAGGTTTTGCCCACTCCGGCAAAGGCACCGAAGAAGATTTTGAGCCGCCCCCGGGAGGACGGCTGTTGCTGTAGCAGCAAATCGGCATTGGGCCTGATTTCTGACAAGTGATTACTCCATTTTGCTCAATGCCAGGTTCAGCAATGATACATTGACCGTGGGCTGGCCGATAAAGGGCAAGGGCGGCTGCCGAATATGGCTGTCAATCAGTGCCTTTAACCGCGCCTCTGATACCCCTCTCGCCTTGGCGACTCGCCCCAGCTGCCAGTAGGCGGCCTCGGGTGAGATATGGGGGTCCAGACCACTGCCGGAGGCAGTGACCAGCAGCCCAGGCACAGACGAATTTCCAGGGTTGTGGGCATTCAAGGCAGCGGCTCGCTGCTGCCACAGGGATTGCAGCTCACGGCTGTGGGGCGACAGGTTACTGCCACCGGAAGCGAGGGCGTCATAAGCCGAGGCCGAAGCGCGGCCATGGAAAAAACCGTCCGTCTTGTACTCCTGCCCGATAAGCTCTGAGCCCAGTAAGACACCATCTCGCTCTATTATGCTGCCTCCCGCCTGGTGCGGGAACAGTGCCGTGGCGCCAACAGTTACCAGCAGCGGATAGACCAACCCGGTCACGACAAAGATAACGCCAAATACCCACAAGCCCATTTTCAAGGTTTTCATAACATACTCCAATCAGATCCAGCCAGTGGCGGCAAGCAATGCGTCTATGACTTTAATGGCAACAAAGGGCAACAGTAGGCCGCCAACCCCATAAAACAACAGGTTGCGTTTGAGCACTGCAGCGGCCGCCATAGCGCGATAACGCACGCCCGTGAGCGCCAGCGGCAACAGTGCCACCAGGATCAGCGCATTGAAGATCACCGCCGAAATGACCGCCGACTCGGGCGAGTGCAGTCGCATCAGATTGAGGCTCTCGAGCGCCGGAAAGGTGGTGCTGAAGGCCGCGGGAATGATGGCAAAATACTTGGCCAGATCGTTGGCTATGCTGAAGCTGGTGAGCGAGCCACGGGTCATCAACATCTGTTTGCCGATATGCACCACTTCGATAAGCTTGGTGGGGTTGGAGTCGAGATCCACCATATTGCCGGCCTCCTTGGCCGCCTGGGTGCCCGAGTTCATTGCCAATGCCACATCCGACTGTGCCAGCGCAGGCGCATCATTGGTGCCATCGCCTGTCATGGCCACCAGGCGCCCCTCATTCTGGTATTGCCGAATCAGCGCCAGTTTGGCTTCGGGCGTGGCCTCGGCCAGATACTCATCCACCCCGGCCTCGGCGGCAATGGCCGCAGCGGTGAGCGGGTTATCGCCGGTGATCATCACGGTTTTGATGCCCATCTTGCGCAGCTGGATAAAGCGCTCCTTGATACCGCCTTTGACTATGTCCTTGAGCGCTATCACCCCGAGAAGTTTGTTGCCTTCGGCCACCACCAGAGGAGTGGAGCCCTGCTTGGCCACCTTATCCACCAGGGCTCCCAGTTCTTTGGGAACCTCGCCGCCGTTGGCTTTCACATATTGGCTGATGGCATCGAAAGAGCCTTTGCGTATCTGCCTCGTCCCCAGATTGATACCGCTCATGCGGGTTTGGGCAGTAAAGGGAATAAAACTGGCGTCGAGCTCGGCAAGACTGCGCTCCCGGATGGCAAACTTCTGTTTTGCCAGCACCACTATGCTACGCCCCTCCGGGGTTTCATCGGCAAGAGAGGCCAGCTGCGCCGCATTGGCCAATGCCTCCTCAGCTATACCGGCCACAGGCAGAAAATCACTCGCCTGGCGATTGCCCAGGGTGATGGTGCCTGTCTTGTCCAGCAAGAGCACATCCACATCACCGGCGGCTTCCACCGCCCTTCCCGAAGTGGCTATCACATTGACGCCTATCATGCGGCTCATGCCGGCGATACCCACGGTAGACAGCAGCCCGCCTATGGTAGTGGGGATGAGGCAGATGAGCAGCGCCAGCAGCACCGTCATCGAGATAGGCTCGCCGCCGCTGTCCATGGCACCATAAGCGGAAAATGGCGCCAGAGTCACAGTGACCAACAGGAAAATCAGCGTCAGGGTGATCAGCAAAATATTCAGCGCCACCTCATTGGGGGTCTTGCGCCGCTTGGCGCCGTCCACCATGGCAATCATGCGATCGAGAAAGGTATTGCCGCTCTCCTGGGCACAGCGCACCACCAGCCAGTCTGACAACAGCCGGGTTCCACCCACCACAGAGCTGAAGTCGCCGCCGGACTCGCGGATAACGGGTGCCGACTCACCGGTAATGGCGCTCTCATCCACAGAGGCAACCCCTTGAATAATCTCCCCGTCGCAGGGAATGATCTCATCGGCTTCCACCCGCACGATATCACCGCACTTCAGGGTATCGGCGAGCACTTTCTCAAGCCCCTTGTCTGTCTGCTTGTTGGCCCAGCTGCTGCGTCGAAGCCCCCGCAGACTGTCGGCCTGCGCCTTGCTGCGTCCCTCGGCCAGTGCCTCGGCAAAGTTGGCAAACAGCAAGGTCAGCCACAGCCAGATGGCGATAATACCACTGAACCAGGGATTTCCGGCGCGCCAACCCAAGCCTATGGCCACAGCCTCCAGCGACAGAAGGATACTGGCGACATAGACCACAAACATGATGGGGTTCTTCAGCTGCACTCTGGGGTCCAGCTTGGTCAGCGCGCTTAGCAGCGTTTGCCTTAGCATGGCGGCATCTATCTGCAGCACGGGATGACGCTTGTTGCAGCCTGTTTCTCTTGGATGATCAGGCGTTATATCAAAACTGAAGGTTTTCATTGTCTGTTTCTCCCTGAATTCATTGAGCTGTCGGCAGTGCTTGCGGCAACGGGAAAGTCAGCTGCTCCGCCACAGGCCCGAGAGTCAATGCCGGAATAAAGGTCAAGGCGCCAAAGAGCAAGAGGGTTCCCAGCAACATGCTGGCAAACAACCAGCCATGGGTGGGCAAGGTGCCTGGGCCTGCCTCTTGGGCGGGTTTGGCAGCCATACTGCCGGCTATCATCAGCACAGGTAGGATCACGCCAAAGCGCCCAAGTAGCATGGCCGCCGCCAGCAGAAGGTTGTAAAAAGGCGTATTGGCGTTGAAGCCACCAAAGGCGCTGCCGTTGTTGTTGGCCGCCGATGACAGGGCGTACAGCAGCTCGCTGAAGCCATGGGGGCCGGTTTCCTGCAGCGACTCGGGAGAGAGCACCAAGCCAAGCGCCGCGCCGGACAGCACTATCATAGGCGAACAGAGCAAAGCCAGACAGACGAGTTTCATCTCCCGGGTTTCAATCTTCTTGCCCAGATACTCGGGGCTGCGGCCTATCATCAGTCCGGCAATAAACACTGTCAGGAATACAAACAACAAGATGCCGTAAAAACCGCTGCCAACGCCGCCGAAGATCACCTCGCCAAGTTGCATCAACCACATGGGCATCATGCCGCCAAGCGCGGTAAAGGAGTCGTGCATGGCATTCACCGCGCCGCAGGAAGCTGCCGTGGTGACAGTGGCAAACAGGCTGCTTGCTCCGATGCCAAAGCGGGTCTCCTTGCCTTCCATATTGCCGGGGAAGTGAATGTCGGCCATCTGCTGCAGTTGCAGCTCAGAGTGATTTATCCATAGGAAGGCCACCACAAACACCAATGCCATACACCCCAGAATACTCGCCCCCTGGCGCCAATCCCCGGCGCAGAGACCAAAGGCGATAACCAAGCTGCAGGGCAACAGGAAAATACTCAGCATCTGCAGCAGATTGCTCAGCGCCGTGGGATTTTCAAAGGGGTGCGCCGAATTGGCGCCAAAGAAACCGCCGCCATTGGTACCCAGCATCTTAATCGCTTCCTGGGATGCTACCGGCCCCATGGGCAACAGCTGTTGTTGCCCTTCCAACCCGGTCACCGGCAGATAAGCGGCAAGATTCTGAATGACGCCCTGCTGCACCAACAACAGGGAGATCAACAAGGCCAGAGGCAACAGCAGATAGAGGTTCACCCTCAGCAAATCCAACCAGGCGTTGCCGAGCATAGTCTGCCCCTTGGTTGTCAAGGCTCTGATAATGGCAAAGGCCACCACCATACCCGTGGCGGCCGAGCAGAAGTTCTGCACCGTCAGCCCCGCCATCTGGCTGAAATAACTGAGACTGGTTTCGCCCGAATAGGCCTGCCAATTGGTGTTGGTCACAAAGCTGATTGAGGTGTTGAACGCCAGTTGCCAATCCATCCCCGGCAGGTTTTGCGGGTTAAGCGGCAGGTGTTGCTGCAACAGCAGGATAAGCATCAGGCACAGGGCGCCAAGGGCGTTGAAACACAAGAGCGCCGCCGCATATTGGCGCCAGTTCATCTCCTCAAATACCGCGGTCATCCCGGACCATAGCGCCGCCTCGCGTTTGAAAAGCTTTTGATGCAGGATCAATAGCGCCAACGGCTTTGCCAACAATAGGGATACCGCCAACAAGAGCCCTAGAAAAATCGCCGGCAAACCTAAGGATTCCATAGTCAACATAGTCAGAAATCCTCTGGATGCATCAGGGCAAAAAACAGATAGCCAAATAATCCCAAGGCCAGCAGTAAAGCGGCCCACTCCATAACAGCCATAGTGAATATCTCCTGAAAAAGACTTTAATTTCAGGGTCAAAGCTTATGAAAACCGGTATAAAAACGGGGTGTAAATATCCGCAGGGTTTGTATAAAAGTTGTATAAATGGCGGGATTGGCATTGCACTACTGCCAAGCTAAACGGCATATACACTGCACAAAGGCAGCAAGCCATGACATGGCAGGTCAAGGGACAATGTATTGCGAAGCAGCGGTTAAATCAGCAGCGAGACAAACCATGGATTGGGGGCGCCATCAATGACAGCGCCCGGGTTAAGAAGTTACAGAAGGGCGTTAATTTGTCGCGCCAGCCAATCGTAGTAAGGCGCTCCACCATGGAACCAATCATGTTGGCCATCGGCATAAACCAGCTCTGAAGCATAGGCCAAAGGATCGGTTATGGTTTCGTTGAAATGACGGGCGGCGTGCAGGAACTCAACCCCCATCTGATCCCAGACATATTCCATGGCATCCATATAAGCCAGCACAAATGGTGCCATTGACTTGGACTCTTCAAAATACTCAACGAACGGGGTATCTGAGATCACCACAACTCTGTGCCCCTGCTCTTTGAGCCTGAACACTATGGTCATCTGCTCCTGCATCTGTTCATTGAAGAAGTCGACATAGTCGCTGAGTTCAATATCCTTGAGTTTTTCGGCTCTGGAATTCCGCATCCATTCAATAAACATGGAAACTGTCTGGTGCGTCTGTAGCCCTATATTGGTCAAGACAACAGAGTCTGCGAGTTTCTCCGATTTTACCAAAGCATCCAGGTTGGCCAGGATCGGCTGCCAGAGCTTTCTCGAATCGGCACTCTCCAGCGGTACCATGATGTCACTCTCCGGACTCAGTACAAATTTATGCTGGGCAAATCCCGAGCCATTCATCACCATGCCACCGCAGAAAGCTTGCCCCAGATGTTCAAACGCCTTGGCCAGTTTCCCCATATGGCTGTCGCCAATCAGTGTCAGGGTATCGGCCGTGACCTTGGCACCTGTGGCGGTTCTTTGCAAGGCATCCAGCAACTCTTCGTCACAATCGGCTTCAAGGTGATTGGCAACCAGGTTTTCCTCGCAGGCCAACGCCTTGGACCAGTGACGCATCACATAGCCGACCCCCTCTTTGGAAACTGTGCGCCTGTTGTCCAGAAACCGGAAATCCGCAGGCAAGGAGGTAGTGATCAACTCATAGGAGGGAAAGTAACTGGCATCGGCGACATCCTTGCAGAAGCTGCCGGCGACGGCCCGTAAAACAGACTTGGAATGACCATTGGCCACCAACACATGTTCTTCAGTGGCCGTGGCTGTGAGGGGCACAGGAGATACAGTCAATATCAATTTCAGCTTTGGATTGATGCACTTGAGTTGCTGCAACAGCCGGTCGAGATCGATGTAGACCTCTTCGTAATCAAAGACCTTGAGCCGGTAACAATCAGGGTCAAACTCGCCCAGTTTGACTCCAGGACAGAAGGGATAACAAACCCCATTGGGATCGACCCAGGTTTCAATCAGCCCCAGAGTGAAAATAAAGCTGCTACTTGCGGCAATATGGCGTTTGGTTTCGGCCACGACCTTGCGACGATATTCGAGCAATGCCTCCCGGGAGGAGTAGCCTTCCTTGCTTGTCGGCAGCAGTAAGTCGTAATAGCGTTGGTTTTCTTCATCAAAATAGATGCTGTACTGAGCAAGTTCCTGTTCCCCCTTGATAAACCATTGCAACAAAGCACGGGCGTTATACAGGTTGCCAAAGGCAAAACTGGATGTCACATCTGGGTTTAGCTCACTGCGCAGATAAGAGTAGTTATGCTGTTCCAGCCAATTTCCTATGTGCTGGGCAAAACAGGAACCTGCCGAAGAGAGTTGTTGTTTGGTATCAATGGGGAGCCTGGGGATGAGCTCACGAAAAAGCTCAGTCTCGGGCCGAATATCCGCCACCGCTGAACGCCAAAAACGCTCCTTATGAACGGGATCATAAGGTAAAGAATGCTCCATGCTACTGCCTCCAATGCAAAATATTCCTCTACCGCCACCACGGTACAGCTGTGGTTACCCGATCCAGTGCGCGGTATAGATTAATTGCGACAGGCAACCAAAAAGAGACATTATTTAACA
Source organism: Shewanella sp. VK101 (assembly GCF_056497865.1). NCBI lineage: Bacteria > Pseudomonadati > Pseudomonadota > Gammaproteobacteria > Alteromonadales > Shewanellaceae > Shewanella > Shewanella sp. VK101. Next base: position 1,427,896 of record NZ_CM151402.1, on the reverse strand, counting down.
CTTTCATAAACTTGACGTCTACATCAGCAGATCACATATTGCAGATGTGGGGCAGAAATTTACCAATTCAAAGGGGTAAGCCAAGCACGGTTTTGGGAAACGAAGCTGACGTTTTGGCAACAACGCAGGTATAGCCGTTGTGATTACGCCATGTCAGAGCCACAAAAAAGGGCAGCCGCTGCTGCCCTTTTGGTTGCATCTTTAGGTTTCAGTACGGCTTATGAATGCTGCTCCAGCCATTCGCGTACCGGCCGGAAGCTGCGTCTGTGCTCAGGCAAGACACCGTGTTGACTCAAGGCTTCGAAATGCGCCTTGGTGGGGTAGCCCTTATGGGCAGCAAAACCATACTCAGGGTGGCGACTGTCAAGCTCGGCCATCTCCCGGTCGCGGGTGACCTTGGCTATGATAGAGGCGGCGCTGATGACAGGGATCAAGCCATCGCCCTTAACCACCGCGGCTGAAGGCAGGCCAAAATCCGGGGTCCGATTACCATCTACCAAGACTTTCTCGGGACGCACGTTCAAGCCCGCCACGGCGCGCTGCATCGCCAACATGGTGGCATGCAGTATGTTGAGCTCATCGATTTCCGCCGGGCTGGCTCGACCGACTGAGACCGCCAGCGCCTTGGCCAGGATCTCTTCATAGAGGGCATCGCGTTTCTTTTCGCTGAGCTTCTTGGAATCATTAAGGCCGCTAATTGGATTGGCGGGATCCAGGATCACCGCCGCGGTGACCACATCGCCGACCAAGGGGCCACGCCCCACTTCATCTACCCCAGCGACCAGCCCCTGGCACAAAAGCTGCGCTTCGGCTTCCGAGAGTTGCTTATAGACTGTCATCTTTCCTCGGCTTTTTTATCGAGCAAGGCCACAACCGCCTGGGCCGCCTTTTCACTGGCGTTGCAGGCCAGCAGGCTGTGCAGCTTAGTAAACTCGGCCAGCAACGGCCGGTTATCTTTATCCAGCAATTTACCCACCTCTTCGGCTATCCGCTCGGCAGTGCAATCGTCTTGGATAAGCTCCGGCACCAACTCCCTTCCGGCCAACAAATTGGGCAAAGAGAAGTGGTTTATCTGCATCATCCGCTTGGCAATACGGTAAGTGATAGGGCTGACCCGATAGCCAACCACCATGGGGCGCTTGACCAACATGGCTTCCAGCGTGGCGGTGCCCGATGCCAACAAGATGGTATCGCTGGCAGCCATCACTTCCCGAGAGCGCCCTTCCGTCATATGAATTTCCAGATCCGGCGCATAGGTTTCCAGTGCGGCAAGAAACTGCTCGCGGCGTTTTTCATTCACCAAGGGGGTAATAAACTTGAGATCCGGATAGCGCTGTTTCAGCAGCCTGGCCGCCTCCACAAAGGGTTGGGCCAACATCTTCAGCTCACCACCACGGGAACCCGGCAGGATAGCCAGATATTCGGCTTCGACTTTCAAGCCGAGTGCTTCTCTGGCAAGACGCTTGTCATTCTCCATCGGGATCTCATCGGCCAGAGTGTGACCGACGAAGGTGCAAGGCACCTGATGCTTGTCGTAGAAGGCTTTTTCAAACGGCAGCAGTGACAGCACCATGTTGGTAGCGCGGGCGATTTTGAAGATCCGCTTAGGGCGCCAGGCCCAGACCGACGGGCTGACATAATGCACCGTCTTGATCCCGTGCGCCTTGAGCTTGAGCTCCAGGCCGATATTGAAGTCCGGGGCATCTATACCGATAAAGCAATCCGGCTGCAGCGCGGTTATCTGTTTGACCAGACTCGAGCGTATCTTCAGCAATCTGGGCAGGCGGGAGAGCACCTCGGCAATTCCCATCACGGCCAACTCTTCCATGGCAAACAGCGACTCGAATCCGAGAGCTTCCATGCGGGGGCCACCGATACCGATAAAACGGGCGTCCGGATAGCGCTGTTGCAATGCTTTCATCAGGCCGGCACCTAAAATATCGCCGGAGATTTCTCCGGCGACCATTGCAAAGACTAACTTTCTATTTTGTGTCATTCGTTCTCACTGTGTCAGCGAATAATTCCTCGATTCGAGGAGGTCACAAAATCAACAAATGCTTGTACCTGCGGCTCTTTTGCGGCGTCTTCAGCCATGGCGGCAACGGCCTCTTCCAGAGTCAGGCTGCTGCGGTACAGGGTCTTGTAGGCCCGGCGCAGCGCTTGCTGGGTCTCTTTGGCAAAACCGCGGCGCTTCATGCCTTCCATATTCAGACCACGGGGAATGGCCGCCTGGCCAGAGGCCATCACGAAAGGAGGCACGTCCTGCAGCACCAAAGAGCAACCTGCAGTAAAGGCATGGGCACCTATGTGCACAAACTGGTGCACCCCTGTCATACCGCCGAGAATAGCCCAGTCACCCACATGGCAATGACCGGCAATAGAGGCGTTGTTGGCCATGATCACATTGTCGCCCACCACGCAGTCGTGGGCGATATGTACATAGGCCATAAACAGGTTATTGGAGCCGATACGGGTCTCGCTGTTGTCCTGCACCGTACCGCGGTGAATGGTGACAGATTCACGGATGATATTGTTATCACCCATGATAAGCCGGGTAGGTTCACCGGCATATTTCTTGTCCTGGCAATCTTCACCAACGGAGGCAAACTGGAAAATCCGGTTGCCCTTGCCAATGATGCTGGGTCCCTTGATAACCACGTGGGAACTGATCCAGCAGTCATCGCCGATCTCCACATCCGCCCCTATGTAGCTCCAGGGGCCGATAGTGACATTTTTACCTATCTTGGCTTCGGGGTGAACGAAAGCTAATTTATCTATCACTTGCTAATCTCTCTGCGGGCACACATGATTTCGGCTGAACACACCAGCTCACCATCCACTTTGGCCTCGCCGTAGAAAACGCCAATCCCGCGGCGTTCCTTGATCATCTTCACTTCAAAGTGCAGTTGATCACCTGGCTCAACAACCCGCTTGAAACGAGCATTGTCGATACCGGCAAAATAATACAGCACGTCCGGAGACGGCTTGTCGCTCATGGTCTTGAACGCCAACAAGCCGGTGGCCTGCGCCATGGCTTCCAGAATGAGCACGCCAGGCATAACCGGCTGCACAGGGAAGTGTCCCTGGAAGAAAGGCTCATTGATGGTGACGTTCTTGATCGCATGCAGAGTTTCACCCGGAGTAAAATCCAGTACTCTATCGATCAACAAAAATGGATATCTATGTGGCAGGTAAGCCAAAATCTCTTTGATATCCATTGTATTTAATTGATTAGACACGAACTCGTTTCCTCATGCCGCTTAACGCACAGCGGTATTAATCTTGGGGTTTAACGGTTTTTTCCAGGGTTTTGACCCGCTGGAACAGCTCGTCCAACTGACGGAAGCGAACCGTATTTTTACGCCACAGCCTGTTGGGCATGGCCACAGTGGCCGAGGAGTATACCCCAGGTTCACGAACATCGTTAGTAATGTTGGTGCTGCCAGTGACGTGCACCCCATCCGTAATGCTCAGATGACCGGAAATCGCGCAGTTGCCACCAATAATACAATGTTTACCTATAGTCACGCTGCCTGCCAGTACTGTGCAGCCGGCAATCGCAGTGTTGGCACCTATGATATCGTTGTGAGCTACCTGCACCTGGTTGTCGATTATCACGCCATCATGGATTTCAGTATGATCGATCGCGCCGCGATCTATAGTAGTACCGGCGCCAATCTCCACTCTGTCACCTATGCGCACACCGCCGGTCTGAGGGATTTTGATCCACTGACCGCGTTCGTTGGCATAACCGAAACCATCGGAGCCGATAACAGCCCCAGAGTGAACGATACAGTTTTGCCCCAAATGTACATCGTGATAGACGGTGACATTGGCCCACAGGCGGCTGCCTGAGCCTATAATGACATCCTGACCAACCACTGTACCGGCACCTATCTGGACATTTTCGCCCAAAATACTGTTGGCCCCGATGACCGCATTAGCGCCAACTGCAACGCCCTCACCCAGTTTGGCACTGGGATGAATTTGCGCCGAGGGATGGATATCCTCTGCCGCGGCCGGCGTGCTGTCCAGCAATTGCGCAACTCTGGCAAAGCCGACATAAGGGTCATTGAGCACCAAGGCGTTACCGGCAAAACCGTCCAACTCTTTAGGCGAGATCAATACCGCACCAGCCTGAGTCTGCTCCAGCTGGCTACGGTATTTGGTGTTGGCCAGAAAGGTGATCTGATCCGGCCGCGCCTTTTCAAGTGTCGCCACAGAGGAGACAGTCACACTGTCATCCCCACGAACTTCGGCCCCTAACAGCTGGCCAAGCTCTTTCAACGAAAAAGACTTCATCGATTTACTTGCCTTTGCTCAAGGCTTCAACCACTTTGGAGCTGATGTCGGCAGCAGGCTTAACATAAACCACGGCGCCGCGTTGCAGTACCATGTCGTACTTCTCTTTTTCAGCTATGGTGTTGATAGCCTTCTGCACTTTTACCAGCAGTTTGTTTTGCTCTTCACCCTGACGACGACGCAGATCTTCATCCAGCGCCTTACCTTTGAGCTGATAGTCAGCCTTCAGGGATTCCATTTTACGAACCAGTTCGGTCTTTTGCGCTTCGCTCATCAGCGCGGCATCACGCTGCTGCTTTTCCAGCAAACCACGGAGGTCTTCCTGCAGCTTCTGTACTTCAGCCATACGATCGCCGAATTCAGTCTTGAGTGCGTTGCTGATCTGCTCGCGTTGTGGCAGTTGTTCAAACACAGCGCCCATATCGACAACCGCCAGTTTCTCCGCTTGTGCGGCCAGGGGAGCACCCATCAACATCAGCGTCATCAGTGCGCCGTTTACCATTTTTTTCAAAGTCAGACTCCTTGTTTTTCTTCAGCAATGCTTGCCGAGTTTATGTAATTTAGAAAGTTTTGCCAATATTGAACGAGAAGATCTCGGTCTCGTCATCGTCGTATTCCTTAACAGGCCAGGCCAGGCTGAACACCATGGGGCCCATGGGTGACAGCCATTGCAGGCTAAGACCCCAGGAAGCACGGATACGGCTCGGATCACTGTAATCGGCCAACTTGGAAAACTCATCTGCCGGCAAGAAACGATAGGAGTCATAATCAAACTCCGTATCCCAGACGTTACCCGCATCGATAAAGAAGCTGGTACGTACTGAGTTGCTATAGGCCTCATCCAGGAAAGGAGTCGGCACAATCAGCTCCATACTGGCCGTGGCGATGGCGTTACCACCGATAGAGCGGCCTGAGCTGATGTAAACTTGGTTTGGATCGCCCGGCAGGCTACAGCCTTCACCATCCGGATTGGGTGAACAAGGCTCGCTGCCGCGATACAGATAGAAAGCCCTTGGGCCCACAGAGTTGGACTTGAAGCCACGCAGTGAACTGGAACCACCTGAGTAGTAGTTTTCCCAGAATGGCAGGATTTGGTCGTTTTCATTGAAACCACCGTAACCGTTGCCATACCCCAAGCGGGCACGGGTCAAGAGCACAAACTTGTGGCTGCGGGTCAGCGGCCAGTAGAAGCTGGTGTCAAAGTCGGTCTTGAAGTACTGCAGATCAGAACCGGGAACCGTGATCTTACCACTCAAACGCTGGGATGAACCATCGGTTGGGAAGGTTCCGCGGTTAAGGGTACTGCGATACCAGCCGAGGCTGAGCTCAAAGTTGTCGAAGCTCAAGTCGGAGTTGGGGTCATCACTGTCACGGTAAATGTTATAGAAACGGATCGCCTGCTCATAACTGGAAATCTCAGAAATCGTGTTATGACGATAACCTATGCCGCCGTTGATCCTGTTGTACTCGTTAATAGGGAAACCGCTGTTGAGTGCAATACCATAGGAGCTGTTCTTATAACGCTCGAGGTTGGCCTCGTTGGCGTCGAACTCGTTCCAGTAGATGCTGCCACCCAGGCTGACCCCATCCTTGGTGAAATAAGGATCGGTATAAGACAGGTTGACGTTCTTGGAGTACTTGTTGGTGTTCAGGTTAATCCCGGCCTGGTTACCCGTACCGAGGAAGTTGGACTGCTGAACCCCGAACTGCAGACTCAGTCCTGACTCGGTACCATAACCTACACCAGCGTTAAAGGAGCCTGATGGCTGCTCTTTCACCTTGAAGGCCACATCCACCAGGTCGTCTGTGCCCGGCACCTGCACGGTTTCGGTGTCGACAGTTTCAAAGTAGCCCAAACGGTTGAGACGCGCCTTGGATTGCTCGACCAAGGCCGAATTCAACCAAGCCCCTTCCATCTGTCTCAGCTCACGGCGCATCACTTCATCTTTGGTCACTGTATTACCGGTGAAGTTGATGGAGCGGACATAAACACGCTTGCCGGGCTTGACGTTAACATTCAGGGTGACTTCCTTGGTTTCATCATCGATCTCAGGGAAAGTCTTCACCTCTGGATAGGCATAGCCGAAACGGCCCAGATACTTGCTATACATCTCTTCGGTAAAGGTAACATCGGCGCCGTTGTATTGCTCACCGGCCTTGATAGGCAAGATACCCTTGAGCAACTCTTCACGGCCCATGAGTTCACCGGTCAGGTTGACTTCCTTAACCTTGTACTGGTCGCCTTCATCGACGTTAATGGTGATGTAGAGGCCCTTACGGTCCGGCGTCATCGCCACCTGAGTCGAGGTCACCTTGAAACGGATATAACCATTGTTGTGGTAGTGGGTCTTGATGGTTTCGAGGTCGGCCTGCAGCTTTTGCTTCTGATAACGGCGCTCGCCGAACAGATCCCACCAGGCCACATAGTCTTTGAGCTCCAGCATACCGATAAGGTCGGCATCACTGAAACGCTCATTACCCACTATGTTGATCTGACGGATTTCGGCCGCCAGACCTTCGGTAAACTTGAACTTGAGTTCTACCCGGTTACGAGGCAGGTTAATCACCTGAGCCTCGACCTTGGCGCCGTATTTGCCCACGCCGTAGTAGAAGTCCTGCAGGCCCTTCTCGATACCCGAGAGCATGGTGCGGTCGAGGGCTTCGCCCACCTTCACACCACTGCCGTCCAGGCTTTCCTGCAGCTGTTCATCTTTGATGTCCTTGTTACCTTCGAAGGTCACGGCACTGATGGTCGGTCTTTCACGTACCGACACTATCAGCACCCCACCATCGCGGGACACCTGAACATTTTCAAAGTTACTGGAGGCATACAGGCTCTTTATCGCCTGTTGCAACTTGAGTTGATCGACTGTGTCGCCCACTTTGACAGGCAAACTCAGCAAGGCCGCACCGAGTGCCACTCGTTGCAAACCTTCAACTTGGATGTCGGTCACTTCAAAAGGCTGGAAAGACTCTGCCCAACCATTCCCTGAAAACGACGCGCCGACTAATAACATCGAGGCAAAAAGTTTATTCAATCGCATAGCGCACTTCTAATTATTTGTCTGTCCTTGCTCAGAGTCGGGCAAAATCATTGAAAAGGGCAATGCTCATCAACATCAGCAGCAACGCCGCCCCAAATCTGAATCCAATTTCCTGTACCCGTTCGGATACAGGCTTACCTGTTATTACTTCCACCAAGTAATACATCAAGTGTCCCCCGTCCAGCACTGGCAACGGCAAAAGGTTAATAATGCCGAGGTTTACGCTTATCAGGGCGAGGAACCCGAGAAAATAGACCAACCCTATGTTGGCGCTGTTACCGGCCCCCTGCGCGATGGAGATGGGGCCGCTTAAATTTTTAACCGAAACATCACCGGTAAACAACTTGGCGATCATCTTAAAGCTGACTACCACAAGTTGCCATGTTTTATCTGCCGCCACCGAGATAGACTCAAGCGGGCCATACTGCAGATCCAGCAGCATATTGTCCGGCCACTTGGGGGCTTTGGGCGCCAGGCCGATGACACCTTCCATTTCCCCATTGGCACCCTTGCGGCTGTCCGGGATAAGTGTGAAGGTCTGTTGCTCACCGCCGCGTTTAACCGTCAGTTGCAGCGGCTTTCCGGCAGATACTTTAATTTGTCCGACAAAGGTTTGCCAGTCGCTGTATGCCTCACCATTGACGGCCACCAGAATATCCCCGGCCTTGACCCCGGCCTTGGCAGCCGCTCCGCCATCGGTAACCGTCTCCACTTCAGGGATCACATCCGGACGGAAGATATCCAGCCCCAGGGTGCTGAAGGGGGATTCTTTTTCCGGATCGAAACGCCAGTTGCGAATATCCAACTGATAGGTGCGTCCGGAAGGCTCAAGCCCATCATCTGGCTGAGATGCCTGGCTGAGAGGCCTCAGGGTCAAGCTCATGCTGTCATCGCCGATATGACCGACCAGCGCCAGATTCACCTCTTCCCAGTTGCGTACCTTTTGCCCGGAAACCGCCACTATCTGCTGTGGGCCATCTATCTGCATCACGGCCGCAGGCGAGCCGGGTCTGACATCGCTGATCACCGGCTTGAGTGAAGGCACACCGATGAGATACATAATATAGAGCGCGAAAATGGCAAAGATAAAGTTGGCTATCGGCCCGGCAGCGACTATCGCGATACGCGCCCAGACACTCTTGCGATTAAAGGCCTGATCTTTAAGCTCCTCGGGCACATCCTCGACCCGTTCGTCGAGCATTTTGACATAGCCCCCAAGCGGGATCATGGCTATCACATATTCGGTGCCATCTTTACCGAGGCGACGCCAAATCGCCTTACCAAAGCCGATGGAGAAACGCTCTACCTTGACACCACAGCGCCTGGCTACCCAAAAGTGGCCATATTCATGGGCGGTGATCAGTATCCCCAAGGCGACGATAAAAGCGCCCAGGTTCCATAAAAAATCAAACATCAGACCTTATTTTCCTCACTTGCATCCGGCGATAGCTTCCTCGGCATACTGACGGCTTTGGCCGTCCAATGCCAGAATATCCGCTATGGAATTTAAAGGCGATTGCGGCACACGCGCCAAACAAGCTTCATTGACCCGGGCGATATCGGTAAAGCCGATTTCCCCTTTAAGGAAGCTGGCGACGGCCATTTCATTGGCTGCATTAAGCACTGTAGTGGCTTCCTGGCCCGAAGCGCAGGCACTCATTGCCAGCTCCAGACAGGGATAGCGGGCAAAATCCGGCTCACAGAAGCTCAATTGTCCGACTTTGAAAAAGTCCAAAGGTTCAACCCCGGAGACAATTCTCTCTGGATAGGCCATACAATGGGCTATCGGGGTGCGCATATCCGGATTACCCAGCTGCGCCAGCACGCTGCCATCCTGATACTGCACCATGGAGTGAATCACACTCTGGGGGTGGATAACCACCTTGAGCTGCTCGGCACTGGCGTTGAAGAGCCAGCGCGCCTCTACATACTCAAGCCCTTTATTCATCATGGTCGCCGAATCGACAGAAATTTTAGGCCCCATGGACCAGTTGGGATGCTTGATAGCCTGGGCCGGCGTCACACTCGCCAGACTGGCAAGATCGGCGCTCAAAAATGGCCCGCCTGAGCCGGTGAGCAGAATCGATGAAATCCCTGCACCTTGAAGGTTGCAATAACCCAGCTGTTGCTGCACGGCTTCCGGCAGGCATTGGAAAATAGCGTTGTGCTCGCTGTCTACCGGCAGCAGAGTCGCGCCCGATTGGCGGGTGGCTTCCATAAATAAGCGCCCGGACATTACCAGCGCCTCTTTGTTGGCCAGCAACACTCGCTTACCTGCCTTGACTGATGCCAGTGTTGGTATCATACCGGCGGCGCCAACTATGGCCGCCATCACGGTATCGACCCGGCTGTGAGTCACCAGCTCAAGTAGTTCGAACTCGCCGGTACTGACCCGGGTATCCGAGCCGGCACCCAAACGCTCGGCCAAAGCCTTGGCCGCTTGAGGGCAAACCATATGGGCAATTTCAGGTCGGTGGATCGCACACAACTCGGCCATCTTGTCCACATTGGTATTGGCCACCAGCGCATAAACATGATATGCCGCCGGATTATGTTGGATCACACTGAGGGTACTGGCACCAATTGAGCCAGTCGCTCCTAAAATCACCATGTTTTGCATAGCACTACATCCAGAATGCAATATAGATAAGGGTAAAGACGGGCAAGGCTGCGGTCAGGCTGTCGATGCGATCCAGCACACCACCGTGGCCGGGCAATATGGTGCCCGAGTCTTTAATTTTAGCGGCGCGCTTGAACATGCTCTCGGACAGATCGCCAAGCGCCGAGGCAAGTGCGGTAAACAGGGTCACGGCAACCAGCAGTCCAAGCTCCTGTTCGGGAGAGAAATAGCTGACCCCGGCCACTACCACCATGGTGGTCAGCAGGCCACCCAGCAAACCTTCCAGGGTCTTGGCCGGGCTGACATTGGGCATGAGTTTAATCCGCCCCAACGCCTTACCGGCAAAGTAGGCCCCTGAATCAGCGGCCCATACCGTCAGCATCACCAAAAACACCAGGATACCGCCAAAATAAGGGTCAGCAGGACTGCTGAGCGCTTTGAGGGCGATCAGGGACGCGAAACAAGGTAGCAGGGTCAACTGGCCGAACATGGACTTGAGCATGGGGCTGCCCTGCCAGAGTTTGGCACTGCGGGGATAGGAGATCACCAGCACCAGAGAGAACAACCACCAACAGGCACCGATAAGAATGATGGCCAGCATAATGGGGTGTAACTGGCCCCTGGACCAGACGGCATCGGCCGGCACCAGAAGATTAATCGCCACCAGCACTATCGCCAGGGTAGCGGTAAAACTCCATTGAGTGACCTCACAGCGGCTGTCAATAATGCGGCCCCATTCTTTTGCCGCAATCAGAAATACCGCCACCAAGGCCCATGAAAAATAACTTGCCGGGAGCAAAAAGATAGCCCCCATAACCAGTGGGATTAACCAAATTGCTGTTATTATTCGTTGTTTTAGCAAAAAATGTCCCTCGTAAGATGTTATACGCTGCGTATTTCTTCTATCTGACTTCCGGTCAGACCAAAACGACGCTGGCGGCTGGCAAAAGTCGCCACTGCCTGGCGAAACGCCTGCTCATCAAAATCCGGCCAAAGGGTGTCGGTAAAGACCAACTCGGCATAAGCCGCCTGCCAGAGAATAAAATTACTGATGCGGTAATCCCCGCCCGTACGGATCATTAAATCAACTTCATGTTGATTTTGCATGCACAAATGTTCTGCCAAGGCCTCTTCGCTGAACTGACTGCTGGTCATTTCACCGGATTCTACTTTTTCGGCCAGTTTACGAGCAGCTTGCATTATGTCCCAGCGGCCACCGTAGTTGGCGGCAACATTGAGGATAAGCTCTGAATTGGCGGCGGTTTTCTCTTCGGCTGCGCGGATCTGCTTTTGCAGCCTCTCGGAGAAGCGGCTGGTATCACCTATGATGTTCAGCCGGACACCGTTTTGGTGCAGCAGTTTAATTTCCCGGCGCAGCACGGTAAAAAACAGTTCCATCAACAGGCTGACTTCCTGATCCGGACGACGCCAGTTTTCACTGGAAAACGCAAACAGGGTCAGTGAACGTACCCCGAGTTGCCTGGCGGTACTCACGGCGCGGCGCACAGCCTTGACACCGGCCTTATGGCCTATGACTCTGGGTTTACCCTGGGCCTGAGCCCAACGGCCGTTACCATCCATAATGATAGCCACATGCTGCGGGATAGACTGCTTTACCAGCTCTGAAAGCTGCTCCGGTAAGCACTCAGAGGTCAGGCAGTCGCCGGTGCTGGTTGGAGTCGTAGGATCGGCTTCCATATTGGATGACATCTGAATAAACAACCCTTATAAATAGACAAACGCCGCGTAGTATACCCCTACACGGCGCATCAACTCTAGTTTAGCGAGTCAATATCAGACTTCCATCAATTCCGCTTCTTTTGCGGCCAACAGCTCGTCTATCTTCTTGATATGTGCGTCAGTTATCTTCTGCACTTCCTCTTCGCTACGGCGTACATCGTCCTCGGTACACTCTTTTTCCTTCTCCAGGTTCTTCACCGCAGAGTTGGCATCACGACGAACGTTACGCACAGCCACGCGGCCGTTTTCGGCTTCGGCGCGAACCACTTTAACCAGATCACGACGACGCTCTTCGGTCAGAGCCGGCAGAGGGATACGGATAGTGGCACCGGCAGACATAGGGTTCAGGCCCAGATCTGAGCTCATGATCGCCTTCTCTACGGCCTGGATCATGCTACGGTCGAATACGTTAACCGCCAGAGTGCGGCTGTCTTCAACAGAGATATTACCCACCTGCTTGAGCGGGGTCATGGTGCCGTAGTAAGACACCTGGATAGAGTCCAGCAATGCAGGGTGAGCACGGCCGGTACGCACTTTGGCCATTTGCGCCTTGGTGGCATCTACACACTTGTCCATACGAACCTGTGCATCTTCTTTAATCGCATCAATCACGTTAAATGTCCTTTTTGCAATCAGTCGGTTATTTCGTTTTGATCAGCGTGCCTTCGGCTTCTTCACCCATGATCACCCGGCGCAGTGCGCCTGGCTTATTCATATTGAAGACCAATATAGGCATGTCGTGGTCACGGGCCATGGTGAAGGCGGCCAGATCCATGACTTTCAATTCTTTATCCAGAACTTCAGTGTAACTCAGTTCATCGTATTTGACGGCTTCGGGGTTCTTCATAGGATCATCCGAATATACGCCGTCAACTTTAGTGCCTTTTAGCACGACTTCTGCTTCAATTTCAATCCCTCTCAGGCAAGCAGCAGAGTCTGTAGTACAGAATGGGTTACCGGTACCGGCAGCAAAAATCACCACACGTCCGGACTTGAGCAGGCTGATAGCCTCAGCCCAGTTGTATCTATCGCACACACCATTGAGCGGAATAGCAGACATCAGACGGGCATTAACATAGGCACGGTGCAGCGCATCACGCATCGCCAGACCATTCATCACTGTCGCCAGCATACCCATGTGATCGCCCACCACGCGGTTCATACCAGCCTTGGCCAGTCCTTCACCACGGAACAGGTTTCCGCCACCGATGACCACGCCAACCTGAATGCCGAGCTCAACCAGCTCTTTAATCTCCTGGGCCATACGATCCAGTACCTTGGGATCGATACCGAAGCCTTCTTCGCCCATCAGGGCTTCGCCACTCAGTTTCAGCAGAATACGTCGAAATGCAGGTTTTGGGTTGGTGCTCATCTTTTTCTGTCCTGGTCATAACAAGACCGCAGCGGCTGCTGCGGTCTTGGGAGGGTTAAGAATTGGCGATTAAGCCTTCTTGGAAGCAGCGATTTGGGCAGCTACTTCAGAAGCGAAATCTTCTTCTTTCTTCTCGATACCTTCACCCACTTCCAGGCGGATGAAGTTAGTCACAGTGGCGCCTTTCTCTTTCAGAACTTCACCAACAGTTTTCTTTGGCTCCATGATGAATGGCTGACCAGTCAGAGAAACCTCACCGGTGAACTTCTTCATGCGGCCGGCAACCATCTTCTCAGCGATTTCCTGAGGCTTGCCTTCGTTCATAGCGATTTCAACTTGAACGGAACGCTCTTTCTCAACCACTTCGGCTGGAACGTCTTCTGGGTTAACGTACTCAGGCTTGGAGGCAGCAACGTGCATTGCAATGTGCTTCAGCGTTTCTTCATCGGCTTCACCGGTAACAACTACACCGATGCGATCGCCGTGACGGTAGAAAGCCATCTTGTCACCGTCGATGTACTCAACGCGACGAACATTGATGTTTTCACCGATTTTGGCAACCAGGGCAACACGCGCTTCTTCGAACTGAGCTTTCAGATCTTCAACAGTCACTTTGGCAGCAGCGGCAGCTTCCAGAACTTCGTTGGCGAAAGCCAGGAAGTTGGAGTCTTTTGCTACGAAGTCAGTCTGGCAGTTAACTTCAACCAGAGCAGTGTAACCAGCACCGTTTTTGATCAGGATAGTACCTTCGGCAGCGATGTTACCGGCTTTCTTGGCCGCTTTAGCCGCGCCGCTCTTACGCATGTTATCGATTGCAGCTTCGATATCACCGTTAGTTTCGGTCAGGGCTTTTTTACAATCCATCATGCCTGCGCCAGTACGGTCGCGCAGTTCTTTAACCAGGGCAGCAGTAATTGCCATTGTTAAATCCTCAATTGATAATTCGACAAATTTAACCTGTTGATAATCAGGTATAAAACAGGGGCCATATGGCCCCTGTTAACCAATCATATCTCTTGGTTAATAAGGGTGATGTACTAGCATCGCACCTTATTATTCAGCTTCGATGAAACCGTCTTCTTCAGCTTGAACAGCCAGGTCCTGACCACGGCCAGCTTTGGCAGCAGCAGCTACAGACTCAGCATACAAACGGATTGCACGCATAGCGTCGTCGTTACCAGGAATGATGTAGTCAACGCCATCTGGAGCAGAGTTGGTATCTACTACGGCAACAACTGGGATACCCAGGTTGTTGGCTTCTTTGATAGCGATGTGTTCATGGTCGGCACCGATAACGAAAATGGCGTCTGGCAGACCGCCCATGTTCTTGATACCACCCAGAGACTTCTCAAGCTTTTCCAGCTCACGGGTACGCATCAGCGCTTCTTTCTTGGTCAGCTTGTCGAAAGTACCGTCAACAGACTGGGTTTCCAGATCTTTCAGGCGCTTGATTGACTGACGAACGGTTTTCCAGTTGGTCAGCATACCGCCGAGCCAGCGCTTGTCCACGTAGAACTGCTCGCAAGATACGGCAGCTTCTTTGATGGCTTCACTGGCAGCGCGCTTGGTGCCTACGAACAGGATTTTACCTTTCTTGGAAGCAATGTTGCTGATGAAAGCCAGAGCTTCATTGAACATTGGCACAGTGTGCTCGAGGTTGATGATGTGTACACCGTTGCGGGCGCCGAAGATGAAAGGCTTCATCTTAGGGTTCCAGTAACGGGTTTGGTGACCGAAGTGTACACCGGCCTGGAGCATATCGCGCATTGAAACTGTAGTCATTTTCTATACCTTAATTTAAGGGGTTAGACCTCCACGCATCCCATGTCTTCGACCCTTTGGCCAAGCCGCGGGCACCCCGAAGAATGTGTCGATACGTGTGTGATTTAGTATTTGAGTTAAATGCCATGTATAATGGCCGCCATCTTTACTCTGACCTGCCAACGAAATGGGATCCCCCACCGAAGGCAGCCCGACTTGAAGTCAATTCGAACTCGTAGAGTCGTCAGCTCAAAGTCACTTAGAGTCAAACATAACGGCGCGCTTTATACCATAAATCGCCGGCAAACACAAATTTTTTACCGCTCATATGTCGGCCTTAAACTCAGTTCAAAGCCGCGCCAGGAGCGTTATTTTACCGTTTCACAAACAAGTTGGATTGGCCTTGGCCAAGACATAGGTTATTAAGAGAAAACCCCCATGAGTATAGTCATCAAGACAGCAGACGAAATTGAGAAAATGCGTGCCGCCGGTAAGTTGGCCGCCAGTGTACTGGAAATGATAGCCCCGCACGTCAAGGCAGGGGTCAGCACCAACGAGCTCAACGATATCTGCGCCAAGTACACGGAAGAACAAGGCGCCATCTCTGCGCCGCTCAACTACCATGGTTTTCCCAAGTCCATCTGTACCTCTATCAATGAGGTGATCTGCCACGGTATTCCCAGCGATCGCGTGCTCAAGGACGGCGATATTCTCAATATCGACATCACTGTCATCAAGGATGGCTATCACGGCGACACTTCCAAAATGTTCCTAATTGGCGATGTCAGCCCAAAAGATCGCCGCCTGTGCCGTATCGCTCAGGAAAGCCTCTACGCCGCCATTCGTAAAGTTCGCCCCGGCATGCAGTTGGGTGAAATTGGCACCACGGTCGAGAAGTTTATCAAGGCCAGCAAGTCAGGCCTGGACAAATATTCGATAGTGCAGGATTACTGCGGTCACGGTATCGGCGCCGGTTTCCACGAAGAGCCACAGGTAGTGCACTACAAAAACAACGACAAGACCATACTGCGTCCAGGCATGTGCTTTACCATTGAGCCGATGATCAACGCCGGTCGCCACACTTCTGTACTGAACAAGGATGACGGCTGGACTGTCACCACCTCAGATGGTAAAAATTCAGCTCAGTGGGAACATACTCTGTTGATCACCCAGACCGGCGTAGAAGTTCTGACGCTGCGCGCCGAGGAAGATTTCCCGAGGATCATCAATCACGCCAAATAAGGCGTCACCCAAGGAATAGAATGAGCACAGCGCTGGCAGCCAAAACGGCACTTTGTGAGCAGAATCAAGCCCTGTTTGACAGGTTTACCTCGCGAGAAAAGATAGTCGAACTGGTTACCAGCCGCTGTCGCTTTGTCGATAAGCAGCTGATTGAACAATGGCAAGCACAGGGGCTGAATGATTATCCCATCGCCCTTATCGCCGTTGGCGGCTATGGCCGCGGCGAGCTGCACCCCTATTCAGACATAGATCTGCTGTTTCTGGTGGATGACAACCTGGACCCGGCAGCCGAGAGCAGACTCAGCGCCTATATCGCCTTTCTCTGGGACGCAGGTCTTGAAATCGGCCACAGTGTCAGAACCCTGGGCGAAACCCTGCAGCAGGGTCGCCAGGACATCACCATAGCCACCAATCTATTGGAAGCCAGGCTGCTTACCGGCCCGGAAATCCTGTTTGATACTCTCTACGACGCGATTCGCGAGCACCAATTCTGGCCATCGAACGAGTTTTTCAGCGCCAAGCGCGATGAACAGCGCGCCCGCCACGCCAGGGCCAATGCCTTCGATCTCGAGCCCAATATCAAGACCTGCCCCGGCGGCCTCAGGGATATTCAAACCATAGCCTGGGTCGCCATGCGCCACTTCGATGCCGCCAAACTCGAAGAGTTGGTCGGGCACGGTTTTCTGGAGCAGGCCGAACTCGAAGAGCTGCTGGAATGTCAGCACTTCCTTTGGGAGCTGAGATTTGCCCTGCACCTGGCATCGGGCCGTGACGAAAACCGTTTGCTGTTTGACTTGCAGCGTCAGGTCGCCGGCTTGATGGGCTACGAAGATGCCACCCAACTGGCGGTCGAGCAGATGATGAAGCGCTATTACCGCACAGTACGGCGGGTGATGGAGCTCAACGAGATGCTGCTGCAACTGTTCAAGCGTGCCACCCTGGGGCACACCCAGGCGCTGGAAATCCAGCCTATAGATGAACACTATCAGCGTCGCGGCCGCTTTATCGAGGCGCTGGACTTGGCACTGTTTGACGATCCGGAAGAGATCGTCAGGCTGTTTTTGCATGTGGCCCGAAATTCCAACATTCAGGGAATTTATGCCCCGACTCTGAGGGCACTTAGAAGGGCCAGACGCGCCCAGCCGCAACCTCTGATGGCCTGGGAAGGCTGCCGCGGGGTATTTATGGAAATCCTCCGCCACCCTCGTGGCATTGCCGCCCTGTCGCTGATGCACAAACATGGGGTGATGTCGGCTTATTTGCCTGCCTGGCGCGCCATTGAGGGCCAGATGCAGTTTGACCTCTTCCATGCCTACACTGTAGATGAACACACCCACAGGCTACTGCTCAATATCGACAAATTTGCCCAGGCAGAGCAGAAAGAGGAGTTCCCACTCGGCTCTGTACTGATCAATCAGTTGCCGAAAAAAGGGCTTCTGGTCTTGGCGGCCATTTTCCACGACATCGCCAAGGGTCGCGGCGGCGATCACAGTAAACTCGGCGCCGTGGATGCGCAGGAGTTTTGCAAACTGCATGGCCTCAACGACCACGACGGCCGCTTGGTCAGCTGGTTGGTGGAGAATCATCTGTTGATGTCGATTGTTGCCCAGCGCCGGGATATTTCCGATCCCGAAGTAGTCGCCGATTTCGCCGACAAGGTTCGCGATGCGGTGCACCTGAGTTACCTCTACTGCCTGACAGTGGCCGATATCTGTGCCACCAATGAAAAAACCTGGAACAACTGGAAGGGCTCCCTGCTCAGGGATCTCTATTTTGCCACCCAGAGGGTACTCGCCCGCGGCAAAGAAAAGCCGGTGGATATTCGCGCCCGGGTGCGGGAGCATCAGGCCAAGGCCAAGAAAGAGTTGCTGCGGCGCGGCTTCAAGGAAAAGGCGCTGGATCAGCTGTGGCAGAGATTCAAGGCCGATTACTTTTTGCGTCATCAACCCAATCAAATCGCCTGGCACGCCGAGGCGATACTCAAGCACAAGCAGGATGAGCCGCTGGTGATGGTATCCAAACACACCACCCGTGGCGGTACCGAGCTGTTTGTCTATTGCCAGGACAAACCCAAGCTGTTTGCCACTGTGATGGCGGTGCTGGACAACAAGAATATCAATGTTCATGATGCCAACATCATGACATCCAAGGACAACTACGCCCTGGATACCTTTGTGATCCTCGAACAGGACGGCAAGGCGGTCAGTCAGCTGTCGCGGATACAAAGCATACGCAAGACCCTTGGCAAAGCGCTTAGCGGCGAGCAACCCAAGATCCCGCGCTTTCGCAAGTTGTCGCGCAAGATGAAACCTTTTAAAGTTCCGACTCAGGTCAGTTTCCTGCCGACCCGCCGCCATGGTACAAGTATGATGGAACTGATAGCCTTGGATAGCCCGGGCCTGCTGGCCAAGATAGGTGAAACCTTCTATCGCTGTGATGTCACCCTGCTGGCGGCCAAGATCACCACGATAGGCGAGCGCGCCGAGGACTTTTTTATTCTACAAACCAATCAGGGACTGGCACTGGATGAAGCCCAGCAACAAAGGCTGAAAGAGTCACTGATCAGTGCCCTGTCCCAATTCGGGACCCCAACAACCTAAGTAAACGGGAGAAACCAATGGAGGCTTTACGCCAACGTATTGAGGCGGCTTTTGAAGCTCGCGCACAGATAAGCCCAACCACAGTTGACGCCGAGCTGCGCGCCGATGTGGAACGAGTGATTGACATGCTGGACAGAGGCGAGGCCAGAGTGGCCGAGAAACTGGACGGTCAATGGCATGTGCACCAATGGCTCAAGAAAGCCGTTTTGCTGTCTTTCCGTATCTTCGACAATGGCGTAATCGATGGGGCCGAAACCAAGTATTTCGACAAGGTACCACAGAAGTTTGCCGACTATGATGAAGCGCGTTTTCGCGCCGAAGCCATACGTGTTGTGCCACCCGCTGCGGTGCGCAAAGGCTCTTTCATCGGTAAAAACACTGTGCTTATGCCCTCTTACGTTAACCTGGGCGCCTATGTAGATGAAGGCACCATGGTCGACACCTGGGCCACGGTTGGCTCCTGTGCGCAAATTGGTAAAAACGTGCATCTCTCCGGCGGTGTCGGTATCGGTGGCGTGCTCGAGCCGCTGCAGGCCGGCCCGACCATTATTGAAGACAACTGCTTTATCGGTGCCCGCTCTGAAATCGTTGAAGGGGTAGTGGTCGAGGAAGGCTCAGTGATCTCCATGGGAGTCTATATCGGCCAGAGCACCCGCATCTATGACCGCGAAACCGGTGAAATTCACTATGGCCGGGTTCCAGCAGGTTCTGTAGTGGTGTCAGGCACCCTGCCCTCCAGCTGCGGCAAGTACAATCTTTACGCCGCCATCATAGTCAAAAAGGTAGACGAGAAGACCCGCGGTAAAGTGGGTATCAACGAACTGCTGCGGATGGTCGACTGACCCTTGCCCTCGGGAGCTGACCTAGAGCAATAAGCGCTTTAGCAGGTCAGCAACCCCATCTATGTGTCTGTCTGCTCTGCCCATAAGGGCGCGGGCAGACACATTTACTTACCAAGAGACAAACTTCCACACCTTGGGACACGCCTTGCCCAAGCAGCAACAACTGCTGACAGAAAGCCTCTATTCAATCGCTGGCAAATGCCCCTGCTGCGACTGTACTTAAATGGTACTTGAAGCATCCCCAAAAGGAGCAAGCCATGAACCTTTGCCAACGTACCCGCACCGGCGCCGTATTACTGGCTGTCGCCGGCCTGAGCTTCGGCTCTCTCAGTGCCCAGGCGGCAATGGATCCTTATATTGAGCCGGCGTTGATCCAGGTCTGTAAGTCCAGTGCCAGCAACAGCATGATAGCGTTTTCCAACACCCTGCGTGAGTACCGGATCAATGAACAGCGAGTGTTCCCCCGTCTGGTGTGCAATGGTGAGTCACTGCATCAGTTTGCCATGAGTCACGGCGCCGATCGCACCGCCAAAAAGATTGGCCGCTTCCTGCCCGGCAAAGTGACCATTTCCGATATGGCCATGATCCCAGAGGAGGAAAAACTCTACGTGAGTTTCCGCTGAACCTACTGAGCCCAAAACACTCGGGTTAAAACACCAAGGTCTTGTTGCCGTACACCACGACCTGTTCATTGAGTACCAGCGCCAGAGCCCGGCTGAGAACACTTTTTTCCACATCTCGGCCGGCTTTGGCCATATCTGCCGCGCTGTAACTGTGATCCACAGGGATCACATCCTGCTTGATGATAGGTCCCTCATCCAAACAGTTATTCACAAAGTGCGCCGTGGCACCAATAATTTTCACCCCGCGCTCCCACGCCTGACGATAGGGATTGGCACCGATAAAGGCCGGCAGGAAGGAGTGATGAATATTGATGATCTTATTGGGATACTGCTCGACAAACTCTGGGGTGAGTACCCGCATATATTTGGCCAGTACCAGGTACTCAGGCTGGTAGTCGGCGATAATCTCCAACATGGCGCGCTCGTGGGCGCTGCGATCCACACCCTGATGACAGACGTGATGAAAAGGCACCTCAAACTTGGCCGCCAGCGGTGCCAGGGTGTCGTAGTTGGCCACTATGGCGGCTATCTCCACATCGAGAGCACCATAGTAGGTTTTCATCAAGAGATCCCCGAGGCAATGGGCCTCCTTGGTCGCCAGCACCACTATGCGCTTGCGTCCGGCATCCACCAGTTTCATATGGTTTTGTTTAGGCAGGACCTCGGCCAACTCCTTTAGCAGCTTAGTTTCATCGAACTCGCCTTCAAGTTCGGTACGCATGAAAAAGCGCCCCTGCTGATTATCGACAAACTCGTTGTTCTTGATGATGTTCAGTCTGTGCTGAAAGCATACCCCAGTGACTCTGGCGATAAGCCCATATTCATCGGCACAATCAATCATCAGTATTTTGCGTGGCATATCGGCTCCTGTCGCTGCATCAAAGTTTGAATATGCCACAGTCTCGCCGCTGGCGCGCTTAAAATTTATTCATCAAAAGCAGCCCGTTATCTCCGGCTTGCCTGGCGACTGTCCAGATACTTTTGCAAAAGCCCTCTCAAGGTCTCGGCCTTGGTGCCAAACACCACCTGGACGCCCTGCCCTACCACTATCACGCCCTTGGCTCCCAATCCCAACAGGCGGGACTTGTCCACCAGCTCTGGGCGTTCGACACTCAGGCGCAAGCGGGTCATACAGGCGCTGAGATTGCGGATATTGGCAGCGCCGCCGAGCGCGCCTATCATGGCCAGCAGATTGCCGCCCGAGGCATTTTCCGGCTCCAGCCGCCCCGGCGTCTTGAGATTGAATGCCATGATGGAAGCGCGGAAAATCAGATAATAGATGACTGCGGTCAAGGGGCCCAGGATAAGAAACCAACCGGCGTTGGCAGATTGATGCCACAGAAGGGCAAAATCCAGCAAACCATTGGAAAACACCAATCCATAGTGAATGTCGAGCCAGATACAGACAGCATAAGCCAGCCCGGTCAGCAGTGCGTGCACCAGATACAGCAAAGGCGCCACAAACAGGAAGGCAAACTCAATCGGCTCAGTCACCCCGGTAAGCCAACTGGTTGCCGCCGCCGACAGCATGATGCCGGCCACCCGATTGCGTTCACTCTTGTCGGCACAGCGCCAAATCGCCAGGGCCGCCGCCGGCAGGCCCCACATCTTGATGAGATAGCCACCGGCCAGATTGCCGGCCTGGGGATCGCCGGCGAGGTAGCGTGCCACTTCGCCTCTGAGCCATTCACCATCCTGATAATACTGCCCAAGCTCCAGGTAGAAAGGCGCATTCCAGATATGGTGCAGCCCAAGTGGCAACAAGAGGCGCTCCACTGTGCCATAGATGGCAAAGGCCAGCTGCGGCTTTTGATACACAGCCCAGTTGGAGAACACCTCAATATAGTGAGCCAAAGGTGGCCAGATAAGCGCCAGCAAATAGGCCAGCAACACAGCCAACGGCAACATCAGCAATGGCGCGCTGCGGCGCCCCTCAAAGAAGGAAAAGATAGCCGGCAAACGCAAGTGACGACTCATGGCCATCGCCAGGCAGGTCATCACCCCGAGCAGCATACCACCGGCAATACCTGTATCTATGGTTTCCACTCCGAGCCAGACTGAGGTGTGCACGGGGTTTTGCGAAGCCAGCAGCGATAAGGTGGAACTGAATACCCCAAAGCCGAACGCCGCACTGAAGGCAGCAATCCCCTGATCGCGACAAAAGCCTATGGCAATGGCGATGGCAAACAGCAGCGGCATCATAGTGAAGATGAGATTGCCTGTGGTGGCAAACAGCTCATTGAGAGAAGGAGACAAAATACCTGTCGGCGTACTGGCCAGGCCTTTCATCACCCCGGCAGCAGGCAGGATAGCTATGGGGACAAGCAGCGCCTGACTCAGGCGCTGGGCAAACTTAAACCAATGTTGTGAAAAGCCTTTCAGGCGCCCGGTTCTGTTTTCAGCAGGGGTAGCCAGTTGTTGAGCCATGCTTGAGCCTCGACCTCGGGTTCCATGGTTTCGCAGGCATCAATCTCCAAACGCTCACCGACACGTTTGGCACCAAGCTCCGCAAACAGTTCATCCAATTGTTTACCTGCGCCGCAGAAAGTCTCATAACTCGAGTCTCCCAGGGCAATAACCCCGTATCTAAGGTCTGGTAAGTAAGGGGCCGTGTCTTTCAGTTCCAAAAACCAGGGCAAAATATCATCCGGAAGATCCCCTTGGCCGGTAGTGGAAGAGACCAGCAACAGATACTCATCGGCAGTCGGTACATATCCTTTAAGCTCATGACTTTGCCAAAGTTTGGCATCCACACCATGAGTCTGGAGCTGCTTCAGGAGTGTCTCGGCAACAAACTGGGCGTTACCATAGACAGTTCCAAACACCAGGTTCACTTTTTTCATGTTATACTCTGCACCTCGGAGCCAATATTCATTGTTCTCCACCATACTGTATCGTCTGCTTGTGCTGCAAGCACAAGCATCAACAGACACCAAGCCGACACGCCACTGGCGATAAGGAAACGCAGCGATGCGACAGAGCAGCAGGCAGAAACTTCAGAAGCAACACCAAAGGGCAACTCATGTCCGCCGTATGTGTTACTTCAGAGCCGCTCAACAAGACCAACACCACGCCCACTATCCACTCGACGCCTATCGTCCCTTACTTGACATGATGCACCAGCGCACCAATAAAGACGAAACCTAAGGAAGGTGCGAACAAGTCCCATGTGTGCTCTGCGTCGGCTTACGGGCCTGGATGCAAGGCGTGGTTCGCAGCAAATGGCCCTAGTCCTTTGCAAGAAGCACAACATAGCAGGCAGGTCTGTAAGCCACGCCCTTCGGGGCTTTCACTGCGACTGGCTCTCTGCGTTATCCGACTTCGACAGGCCCCGGCATGCCTTCAGTCAGATGCCTTGAACGCCAATTGCTGTGCAAGCCAGAGTGCCACGAGGACTTATTCGCACCTTCCCTAAGCCAGCAGCAAACCGCTGTCTGACTCAAGCTGGGACTCATCCCAGCCCAGGCCTTCGAACACTTGCAGCCATTCGGCCTCCGGCTCTGTCACTATGGTGACGGGTTCGCCTGTCGTTGGGTGAGTGAAACTCAAGCTCTGAGCCAACAACCATAAACGGTTGAGGCCGAAGTGTTCGCGAAAGAAACGGTTTTGCTTGCCATCGCCGTGTGTGGTGTCACCTATGATGGGGTGACGCAGATGAGCCATATGCCTTCTGAGCTGATGCTTGCGCCCAGTCTGCGGCGAGAGACGTATCAAGGCAAAACGACTGCTGGGGTAACGCCCTGACGGGAAAGGGATCTCGGCATTGAGTAGCGGCGCATATTGAGTAATGGCGTCCTGGGCTTCCTTGTTGCGGTCGGCATGTTTATCGGCCACGGCATCGAGCTCTTCTTTGAGTGGATAGTCCAGTGTACCAGCTTGGTGCATATTGCCGCGCACCAGGGCCAGATACTCTTTGCGTGTCTCGCGCCCGGCAAACTGCTGACATAAAATAGCGGCAATTTCACTGCTCTTGGCGAACAACAAGACACCCGAGGTCGGCCTATCCAACCTGTGCACCGGAAACACATGGCAACCCACCAGATCACGGGTCAGCTGCATGGCGAAAAAACGCTCTTTTCGCGCCAGATAGGTTCTATGCACCAGTAATCCCGCCGGTTTATGGATGGCAACCAAGTGTTCATCTTCATAGAGGATACGGATCTCGGGGCACTCTTCATCCACAGGTGTCAAAGCTTGCTCCGAAATCTCGGCTTGAATCTGGGTCTCATCTTGCTTGTTTGGTAAGGAGTTCATCCAAGGTTCTCAACAAAGTGATCAAATTACGGTATGTGGGCGCTTCGCCCCAGACATGCTCGGCCATAGGTGCAGTTGCTATGGCTGATGGCAGCGGCATTTCGGCGTCTATCAGCGTGCGCATTTTGGGCAACAAAATAAACTGCAACCAGGCTTCAAATGCCATGCTGTCGCAGGCAAAGGGCGCCTGACTGGCCATGGCTGCCGCGCCAGGTTCGGTTGCGCTCCACATTCCCTGCGCTTTCAACTCGGCCTCTATGGCCAACAGGAGTTTTTCAGTCGCCAGAAAAGGCATCTGTCACCTCGCAGATCCAAAACAATAAATTGGCGCCAATCATACCATCGGGCCAAGCTTATCCCTATAATGCACCGCATTTGTTGTACAAGAGTCAAACGAGCATGGACAGTATCACTACCCTCAGCGAACTTCTCAGCGCCGCCAACACCCAATACCAGGTCTATGATCTCGGCCGCCGGGTGCAACACATAGATCCCATGGCTTTTCATCAGATAGAGGCCCTTCAAAGCCCCTATCCCTTCCCTATACAAGGGCATGCCCAGTTTGCCCTGGTGTTCTGGGATGGCAGTAATCAGCAATATATCTGGTTCCTGAAATTACCTTTGGATGAGCGCGGACTCCTGGTCCCAGCTGCACGCAGCCAGTTTATTCAGATGTTGCTTGAAGCCATGGGGGAAAACCTGACCCGTGAACTGACCGAAGCCCAACAGCAACAGATGGCCAATCATCCCTTCAGTTTCAAGCCGCCGCAGGAAAAACTGGCCCTGTTCAACGCCTTGGTGCGCAAACAACTGGGACAAGCCGCTTCTGTGCAGTATGAATATGCCTGCCAATACCTGAGCGGCAAGGTGGCTGCCGAAAACTGGCAACATTTGGGACTGCAAGGGCTGGCGGATATCTGTGCCCGGGTCAATGAACTGGATCACTCAGCCCTGTTGCAACAAGGGTTGAGCAAAGGCGCCGCCGAGGTGCAAATTGCCCTTTGCCAGCAACTGGAACATATACTATTGCCAGAGCCGCTTGCCGAAACGCTCTTCCAGGCATTCAAAGACGCTGCCCCCGAGCACAAGGTTTACTTCCTTCGCGCCTTGGCATCTCACCCTGAACTCTGCCAACAGGCGATAACAGAGCTGGATAGTCAGCAGGCGCTGAATATTGACGCCTTGATCGCCATTGCCGCTCGTTGCTGGTATAGCCTGAAACAGGATGAGTGCCGCAAAATTTATCTCGAGGCTCTGGCTTTGCAGGAGCAAAGCTTCTTTAATCAAATCTTTGCTGATATTGTGGCCATACCCGGGATACGTACCCAGGTATTGAGCGAACTTCGCAATCCTCACCGCAGTGACCGCCTATCCGGCGCCATCGGCGGTCTGTTCAGGGCGACCACAGAATGATGACAGATTTTCTCCTGATCGCAGCGCTGGTAATGATTGCTGCGTTTTTCTGGCAGTTGCGACAAATGGCCGAACTCAGTCGGATATTTGCCGAGCGGGAATGCCAACGGCAAAAGGTGCAGATGCTTGCCATCGCCATGGAGTCAGCCCGACCCAGCATAGGCGGCAAGAACGGCCTGTGCTGGAATGCACGCTTTATGTTTGAGTTCAGTACCGATGGCATCAACCAGTATCGCGGCCATATCCTGATGCACGGTAAACAGATCCAGAAAATTGAATGGCCAATATTTCCCGAACCCGAGTGGCATGAAGCGCCAACTGCCAGAGGCAGCGTCGGTGGCGGTTGTGGCTCCCGCGGAGGTTGCAGTTCGGGTAAGTGCCGCTGATATTTTGCTGCATCTGACAGAAAACTGAGCCGACCCCGTCGTTGAAGAGTCAGCAGAGTTTGCTAGGTTACACAGATAAAAAATCAGAAAAATGGCAGCAGACTCTTACGCCATCAAAGTTTGAGAACCATTTAAGTCCCCAAATAAAAAATCCCTTAAATAAGAAAGGGCGCGACAATTAAGCCGCGCCCATCTGTTTCTCTGTTAAGCCTTCCAGCTATTAAGTTGCTTCCCTGCACCATCCATGCGTCTGCCGTGCGTCCTGCGCTCCCTGTACCATCCTGGTGAGTCCCTGTACTTGCGTACCTGTTCCCTTAGTCCCGATTATCCCTTGATCGGGCCTTGCTCTATCCTTAAGCGTGTCCAGTATCGTCCTTGCGCATCCGTTCAATACATCCTGTTTCGTCTTCCTGACGCTGACCACATTCCTTGGGTCAGTACCTTTCCCTGTTTGCCATCATCCTGATAGGCATCTTCCTTGAGTCATCCCTGGACCGTGTTCCTCACGGTTTAGGTCTTCCTGACCTTGTTCCCTGAATCATCCTTGTCCTTGGATGATTTAAATACTAATCCAATCCCGGCTCCAGGGTTGTACAGAAACCGTTCAATAACTCGTGCAACTTTTTTGTAGCAATTGAAATGGAGTGCATAACCAATTAATTTTAAAAAGCTTAATTGTTTTTTAACGACAAAACCTGCTGTTTAACTCTTGTTTGTCTCACAGTCTTGTGAGACATCTCGCACACGATGCCCGGCTTTAATGGAAAACGATGTGTAGTTAAAGACACATCGCCTATAAATCAGTACCGGAATGACCCTAGCTTTAATGACGCCCTATAAGAAAAAACAGCAAAAGAAAAGGCGCGTCCTAAGACGCGCCCTATTTACTGCTGTCAGCCATCCCGCTGAGTTGTGCTCCCTGCACCTTCCATGCGTATGAATTTCTTCCTGTGGACACCTTGTCTCAGTTACGACAGCTTCCAAGCTATCTTTTCATCCCTGCTTACAACCATCCTGGTGTCTGCTCAATTCCCTTGAGCCTCCTTGTGGCCTCCTGGCACTCATCTTCCATGTTTGCCCATCCACTAGCAGCTGTCGTCAATGAGTTGGGTATTCCCTTAACCCAAAGGCTGGCATCCCTGAGCCTGTCCTCTACTTCGTCCTGAACGCTTTCCTTAGCAGACCTTCCTGTCTCAAATTGCCTTTCCTGGCGCGGCAATTTCCTTATTACCGGAAAAATCTCCTGTGTATCCATCATGGATACTGCTTTCCCTGCGAGCCATTTCCTTGGCTTGAACTTCCCTGGAATGGTTTCAAGACCTCCTGTCTTGATTGTCATCCATGACTGAAATCCATTTAGCAGGCTTCCTTGCAGCTCGTCCTTGCATAGGCCTTTCCAAAACGTGTCATCCTGACACTTGCCCTTCCTTGGCTGCCGCCTTAAACTCCTTGGCGTTGCTTTCCTTGCAGCTCCCTCTTCCTTGAGGCTCGTAATTTCAGCTCCTTTCCTTGGAAGCTCTGTCAAAGCATCCTGCCCTGACCACGACTTAAGTGTACCCAAGGACCCCTCTTTGAGATGGTCAATTTTAGAACAGGCTGGGAATGACAAATATTCAGCAGTCGCTAATGAAATGCTAATCACTTGTTTATTAACAATATTTAATTATTCGCCAGTAAGAACAGCCAATAAGTCTTATGTTTGTCGCACAGCTTTGTGAGACATATCTTACATTGGTACTGGTAAATAACCAAAAACACTCAGAAACGACGTTTGCCACTGACAAATTGGGCCAACATGACCCAGTCAGCCATCAAGCTGTAGACTGGGTATTGAAAGGTCGCCGGCTTATTGTGTTCAAAACCAAAGTGACCAATCCAGGCAAAGCCATAACCCACCACAGGCAGAGCCAAGAGCCATACAAATTGTCCACTAAGCAGGCTGAATAACAGAATAAGCAATACCAAGGTCGAACCTAGATAATGCAAACCTCGGCATACGGGATCGGAATGCTGAGATAGATAGAAAGGATAAAACTCAGCAAAACTCTTGTACTTTTGCTCCACTCTTAACTCCTGTTATTGGTAGACGTCATCATCGGTATGACTGTGGTAAAAGAGCAACTCTCCGGTTAACTGCCCTATATTGAGCTCAACCACGGGTACAAAGCCTTGCTCTCGGAACAGATGAGAATGGCCATCCTCAGTCACAAAGACTCCAACCCCTTCCAGCTCCGGCTGCTCATCACACCAACCCAATACCGCCTGGACGAGCAACTTGCCATAACCCTTGCGCTGCTCGGTTAAAGCTACTGCAATGAACTGTATAATGCCGTATTCAGTAGCCGGCAGGTGCTCCAGAATTGAATTCTCCTTCTGCATCAACTTCTGCGTCGATTGCCAGCCTGTCCCCAGCTGCATTTTCAAACGCCAATGCCAATAGCGTCCCTCCCCTTGGGGAAGTGATGAGGTCACCACGCAGGCAACCCCAATCAAGCGCTCAGCGTCGAACAACCCAATAAGAGGCTGCTCCTGTTGCCAAAGCTCATTGAGCTCTTCACGGATCGCGGCTCTGAGCTTTTGTTCATATTCGACGGCATTGGCGGCCGGCAAGGTCTGCTGAAAAAACGCATCATCGTGATAGGCGTTATAGAGAATTGATGCGGCCAGGCGCAAATCTTCCGCTGTCAGGTAGACGGCACGCAGAGAATCGGGAGTCTGGGTTTCCATTTGTTGTTGTCCTTGTCAGCCAAAAGGGCAATTTCCAATTTAACAATATTGGATCAAAGTGCAATATCTTGATCTTGCTTGCCAGGCATTGTCACTTCATCTTTAGGCAGATTGGTATAAGCTAAGGAAGGCGCGAACAAGTCCCATGTGGGCTCTGCGTCGGCTTACGGGCTTGGATGCAAGGCGTGGTTCGCAGCAAATGGCCCTAGTCCTTTGCAAGAAGCACAACACAGCAGGCAGGCCTGTAAGCCACGCCCTTCGGGGCTTTCACAGCAACCCGCTCTCTGCGTTATCTGACTTCGGCATGCCTTCAGTCAGATGCCTTGAACGCCAATTGCTGTGCAAGCCACTCTCTACAAAAGAGAAGGCCGCGAGGACTTATTTGCACCTTCCCTAAGGGGAAGGAATAAGGCTTACTATCTGTTTTATTAAGGCTTGTTCACTCATCACCTTGACAAGATATGTCAGGACTTCTGGAGGTCAGAATATGGATACCACCCACACAGACTTGGCCCATTTATTTGAGCAATTGGGACTCCCTAGCAGCAGTAAGGCGATAGAAGGCTTTATCGGCGCACATTCTATCCCCGAGGGAGTCAAACTGGTGGATGCACCATTCTGGAATGAAGCGCAGCGCACTTTTTTAACAGAGGCTCTGGCCGAGGACGCTCAATGGTCAGACACCATAGACCATTTGGACGCCCAGCTCAGGAGTTGATTGAAATTGGGATGAGTGTGAATTACAGCTGCGCGTAAGCCTTATCGCCCCAGCCAATCAGTTGTTGATCGCGAAACACCAAGGGGGTGCACTCATCCTTGGTGGTCTTGCCATCACTGTGTCTGTGGCGGGTACGGTAAAATAGTACCTGTACTTGCTGATCATTGGAGAGAAAGGCTTCATTAAAGTCGGCCTGCCCCATGAGCTGCTGCACCTGTTGCTGATCCATTCCCAGAGTCAACTTGGCCAGTTGTTGCTGATTTTGCTGTTGCTGCAATTGCCAGGACTCCTTTTCATCCCAGTTGGCTTCGTGATCGCCGACATTGACCACACAGGCACTAAGCCCTAAGCTTGCAATCCCCATCAGTGGCAGTAATAACTTGTTCATTGTCACTCCTTGTTATATTTATCAAATGTTGACTTTTGTTAAGCAAATGCAGCAAACGCTATGCAACATGCAGGCCAACAAATAAACTGATAAATATCAAAATGATAAAAGCAAACAACTGCTGCACTATGTAGCTATTCGCGAAAATGTGAGGTTTTTTACCAAGATGTCCACTCCACTGGAACAGGTCATGGCCGCCGCGGCGGCAGTAGCCCAAAGCGGCCATACTCCCTCTCTGGCACTGATTAAGGCAAGACTCGGCAACAAGTTACCAATGCCACTGCTGGTTGAAGGTCTGCAGCGTTTCAAATCCCTGCCAGAGAGTGAACGGGAAAAACTGCTTGAAGACGCACCTCAACTGCAAGAAACCGTGCCACAACAAGCTGTCACCACAGTAGAAGTTCTCCAGCAGGAAATCAGCCAGCTACGCCAGGAACAGCAGCAACTGAAACAAGAATTCGCGGCCTTGCAACAAAGACTCGCCAAGCTTGAGGAACAGCAATAATGTTTGTCTGCGAACTCAGGTTTGAATGCTTTGCCAACACCACTATCAGCGCCGCAGAAAAAGCCATCAATACCCTGCTTGAGGCCTGGCGGGCCAACGGTCAGGTATTGGGACGGGAATTTGCGGTGGCCTTTAGGGACGGGGAGTTCAGAGTCAGGCTGCTGCTACCGGAAGAAACCAGTCTGGCCAACAGGCACAACAGTCCCTGGGCCAAACAGGCGTTGCAGCAGTTAACCGAGGCCAAACTGCTGACCCCCAAGGAAAAGCTCATAGGTCAGGATATCAATTCCGAGGTCAGCACCCTGGAGCCCCCAAGTTGGCAGCTGCTTTATACCAGCTATGTGCATATGTGCTCGCCGCTGCGCAGCGGCGATAACTTGCTACCCATTCCACTCTACCGCATTCCCGCGACCTTCAACGGCGATCACAAGCGGGTGATCCGTTGGCAAACCGAGTGGCAAGCCTGTGATGAACTGCAGATGGCCGCAGCAACCAAGGCCGAATTTGCCGCCCTCGAGGAGCTTTCCAGCCCGGACAGCGATCTGTTCCGCCGCGGCTGGGATCTGCGCGGCCGTATCGAATATCTGACCAAAATTCCTACCTATTACTACCTTTACCGGGTCGGGGGAGAGAGTAAACAAGCCGAATTGGCCCGTCCCTGCCCCCGCTGCGGCAACCCGGACTGGCGCCAGCCCAGCCCATTGCTGGATCTGTTTCATTTCCGCTGTGACAACTGCCGGATAGTCTCCAACCTCTCCTGGGATCATCAATAAACTGGGACAATCAATAGCCTAGGATCATCAATAGCAGTGATCATCAATCAATAGTGATTGTGGTAACCCCGACTGTCAGCGGCGGGAAAACAGGTGTTGCCACATAAGCTTCATCCGCGCCCAGAGACCGGGATGGTCGACATTCGCCATGGCCGGCTCCACAGGCTCAACCGCCGGCGCCACTCTGGGGCGCAGCAAAGCGAGAAACTCTTCCAGACTGTCTGCCAGCTTCTTTGAGGGGAGCTCACCCGGGGTCTCACGCCAGACAGCACCGGTTTCGTTATCCACGCAGATCATCTCATCACCTTGCCCCAATAGGCCGATAAACCAGGTCGGTGGCTGCTTGAGCTTGCGTTTCATCATCAGGTGCCCAATCAGATTCTGCTGCAGGAACTCAAAATCATCCTGACTCCAGGGCTGCAATAGTTCCCCTTCGCCGAAATCGGCTTCAAACAACAGATGCGCGGCAAAAAACTGCCCATAAAACTCATCGATATCGGCATGCAGCGGCAACTCCAGCGCATGACTGACATTGGCAAAGCTGCCTGGCTGTTCTCGGCGAATAGTCTGCCACAGTAGCGGATCTTCACCATCCTCCTGCAGCACACAGGGCGAGGCCTCTCCCCTGGCATAATATCTGGGGCCTTCCCCCAGACTCGACTGGTAACTTTGATGATAACGGCTGAGAAATTGCTCCAACGCCTGGGCACAAGACACTTATCGCACTTCCAAATTCAGGTATAATGGTGGCCTATTTTGACACGGAAACCCGCTTGATGACACAGAATCACGACCCTTACCGGAACGCCAAAGCCTTATCTGGCCTGACACTGGGTCAGCAGACAGATTATCAAGAGCATTACGCCCCTGAGCTGTTGCAGGGTGTGCCCCGCAAACTCAACCGTGATGCAATCAACCTGAGTGCGCCTCTGCCGTTTCAGGGGGCCGATATCTGGACCGGCTATGAACTCTCCTGGCTCAATGCCAAGGGCAAACCCATGGTGGCCATCGCCGAGTTCCAGCTGGATCTCAACAGTGAGCATTTAATTGAGTCCAAATCCTTCAAGCTCTATCTGAACAGTTTCAATCAAACCCGCTTTGACAGTACTGAAGCCGTCGAGCAGACCCTGACCCAAGATCTGAGCCGCTGTGCCAATGGCGAGGTAAAAGTCAGAGTGATTGAGCCCAAGCACTTCAACAGCCAGAGAGTTGTTGAGCTGCCGGGGCACTGCATTGACGATCTGGATATTGAAGTCAGCGACTATGAGTTCAACCCCAAATGGCTCGAAGACAGCACAGACGACAAGCAGATAGTCGCCGAGACCTTGAACTCCAACCTGCTTAAGTCCAACTGTTTGATCACCTCACAGCCTGATTGGGGCAGCGTGATGATCCGCTACCAGGGACCCAAGATAGACAGGGAAAAACTGCTGCGTTATCTGATCTCTTTCCGCCAGCATAACGAGTTCCACGAGCAGTGTGTGGAGCGGATATTCACCGATCTGAAGCGTTTCTGCCATTGCAGTAAATTGACCGTCTACGCCCGCTACACCCGCAGAGGCGGATTGGACATCAACCCTTTCCGCAGTGACTTTGAGCACGTGCCGGAAAGCCAACGCCTGGCAAGACAGTAATCGAACATAAAGCGGCTTTAAAGCCGCTTTTTCATTCTTGCCGGTAACCTATTTCAGAGTGCTACTGACCAAGGTGCCACTGCAGTTGCCAGTTGATGGCTGCAGGCGCCCCCAGCGTCAGGGCCAATCGATAACCCGGCTCCATATGGCCAAGCCAACTCTGCCATTGGGTGTTTTCCTTAGGCTTTAGCAAAAGCCCACGGCGCATCGCAACAATCTCGGCTGGCCGCTCGGCCGAGCATGCCTCCCCTGAGCTCAAGTCAAACGCAAAACCATCGAGCGGCTGCGCCAACCCCTTGCCGGTCGCTTTGATATAAGACTCTTTCAAGGCCCAGAGGTCGAAAAACGCCTCTCGCCGCGTGGCATCATCCAGATTTCGTAATTGCTGCAGCTCAAAAGGCGCAAAATAGTGGCGCATCACAGTATCGATAGCCGTGCGCATCCGTAAACGCTCTATATCGACTCCGAGTTGCAACTCAGGAGAAGGATGTTTCAGCAATGCCAACAGCAGCCAATCACCGCTGTGACTGAGGTTAAAATGCAGCTGAGTCTGTTGAAACTGCTCATCACAAAGGAGCGGCTTACCCTGGGGACCATAATCGAAACACCACTCCCGGGCTGCAAGCGGCGCTTGAGTACTCAGGGTCTTTCTCAGCAAGGCGCGGCTTGTTATTGCCCGTTGTTGTACCTCTTTATGGCTTATTCGGGCAAACTTTTCCCGCTCGGCCGGCGTCAGACACAGCGCCAGGTCTTTTATTTTTAAAGGCTCACTCTGGCGTAAGGGATACAAAAAGAGTTGCACGGCGTTGATGGGAGACTCCAAAAAACCGAGGGGGGGTAGGCTATTTTGCCTTGGCCTCCCCCTCGGTCTCAAGCGCTAATCGTTCATGTTTTGCTGATTCATTTTATCGACATAGGCTCTCGCCTCTTCCCGCTCTCTTTCCCGCTGCTGGGCGGTTGTACAGCGGCGGTTGGGAATATTGCTGCCGGTGACCCTAACCCGGTCGCAGCGGTATCCCTGTTCATCGAGTCTTTGTTGGCGGGCCGCGTCCTCAGGCGACAACTCGGCGGTAGTGGTACTGGTACCACTGCAACCGGCGCCGAGTACAGTAAACAAGGCAGCACTCGCCATTCCCAGTAGATTATTTTTTGTTAAATACACCTGACACTCTCCATTTCTGTTGCTGATGCCAGTTCATCCAGTTGCCCTAAAGGCAGATACCCAGGTTGTAACATAAGCTGCAATATAAGCTGCAACAGACCACAGGGGATTAGGGATAAATAGGTATCAGATATCCATTTTTACAGCACAAAAAACCAAAACAACCAATTTATATCAATTTAAAAACAAGTTAACAACAAACGAAGTTAGCGAACAAGAGTCTTTAAAACAAAAGCAGGATTTTCAGTCCCAGATGATTGTATCGAGCGGCAGGCACTGGTAATCTGCTTCACCTGTTACTGAAATAACAGCCTGACGCTCAGTATTGTGGAAGTTTGCAACCATGGCAGACAGGCGAGAAAGGAAGCCCAAGGGCCCAGTCCCAGCTGATTATGAAGCAAACTCAAACCGGAAAACGGCGTCATCGCAATGCCACCACCACCCCGGAAATGCGCCGCTTTATCCAGGAGTCTGAGCTCAATGTCAGCCAACTGGCACGGTTACTGAATATCAGTGAAGCAACCGTTCGCAAGTGGCGTAAACGCGAGTCGACCCAGGATCAATCCCACACCCCGCATCATCTGAATACCACTCTGAGCGATATTCAGGAGTATGTGGTTGTCGGGCTACGCTGGCAGCTCAAGCTGCCGCTGGACAGGCTGTTGCAAGTCACCCAGGAGTTTATCAATCCCCATGTTTCGCGCTCCGGGCTGGCCCGCTGTCTGAAACGCCACGGCGCATCCCGGCTCGACAATATCGATGCCGCGCACTCGCTGCCGCCGAAACACTTCAACAAGCTGCCGGTCTACAGCGGCAGTAAGATGCAAACCTACACCCTCAACAGCCAAACGCTCGCCGATGCGTTGATGCTGCCCAGTACCGATGAACACACTGTGGTTCAGGTCGAAGCCATGAGTATTCCCATTGGCCAACAGACCCATTCGGTACTCATAGGGATGGATCCCGTCAGCGGTTGGGTCTATGTCGACATCTATCAGGATGACGACACCCACGCCGCCGACCGCTACATAGCCTACGTCCTCAAGCGAGCCCCGTTTGCCCTGCGCCGCTTGCTGGTACGCAACTATCATATTTTCCAGTCCAGGTTTCCCGCTGCCGCCAAGGCAGGGCGCAAACCCAGGCCGCAACTTGCAGCCACCAATGGAGATGCTCAATGAGCCAAGAACAAGCCTCTCAGATAGACAAACGCCTCAACAAAAGGCTGAAAGACACGCCGATTGCCATAGTCGGCATGGCGAGCCTGTTTGCCGGCAGCCGTTATCTGAACCAGTTTTGGGATCTGATCTGTGACAAGATAGATGCCATCACCCAAGTGCCCGCCGACCGCTGGCAAGTGGCAGACTATTTTGACCCCGACAAGAAAGCCGCCGACAAGAGTTACTGCAAGCGCGGCGGCTTTATCCCGGAAGTGGATTTCAACCCCATGGAGTTTGGTCTGCCGCCCAATATCCTCGAACTGACCGACACCTCGCAGCTGCTGTCGCTGGTGGTAGCCAAAGAGGTGTTGGAGGATGCAGGTATCGATGAAGGCTCGGACTATGACCGCGACCGCATCGGTATCACCTTGGGGATTGGCGGTGGCCAGAAAATCAGCCAAAGCCTCAATGCCAGGCTGCAATACCCTGTGCTGAAAAAGGTGTTCCGCGAGAGTGGCGTCAGTGAGCAGGACAGCGAAATGCTGATCCGCAAGTTTCAGGACCAATATATACATTGGGAGGAAAACTCCTTCCCTGGGTCGCTCGGCAATGTTATCGCCGGTCGGATTGCCAACCGTTTCGATCTCGGCGGCATGAACTGTGTGGTCGACGCCGCCTGTGCCGGCTCGCTGGCGGCAATGCGGATGGCGCTCACCGAGCTGACCGAAGGCCGCAGCGATATGATGCTCACCGGAGGCGTCTGCACCGACAACTCCGCCTATATGTACATGAGCTTCTCCAAGACCCCGGCCTTTACCAGCGACGAGCAGATAAAGCCGTTCGACGCCGACTCCCGCGGCATGATGATAGGCGAAGGCATAGGCATGGTGGCGCTGAAACGCCTGGATGATGCCGAGCGCGACGGTGACCGCATTTATGCGGTGATCAAAGGGGTTGGCGCCTC
The DNA here is from genome assembly GCF_056497865.1 of Shewanella sp. VK101. NCBI lineage: Bacteria > Pseudomonadati > Pseudomonadota > Gammaproteobacteria > Alteromonadales > Shewanellaceae > Shewanella > Shewanella sp. VK101. The sequence continues at coordinate 1,391,669 of NZ_CM151402.1, read as the reverse complement.
CAGCGACGGCAAGTTCAAGAGCATTTACGCGCCGCGCCCCGAAGGCCAGGCCAAGGCGCTGCGGCGTGCCTATGATGATGCCGGGTTCCCGCCCCATACACTGGGCCTGATGGAAGCCCACGGCACAGGTACGGCCGCCGGTGATGTGGCCGAATTCAGCGGCCTCAACGTCGTAATGAGTCAGGATAATCCTGAGCTGCAGCACATTGCGCTAGGTTCAATCAAGTCCCAGGTGGGCCATACCAAGTCGACCGCCGGCACTGCCGGGGTGATCAAGGCGGCTTTAGCGCTGCATCACAAGGTGTTGCCGCCCACCATCAATGTAAAGCAGCCCAACCCCAAGATGGCAGTGGAGCAATCGCCCTTCTATCTCAACACTCAAACCCGCCCCTGGATGCCAAGAACCGACGGTACGCCGAGGCGCGCCGCCGTCAGCTCCTTTGGCTTTGGTGGCACCAACTTCCACCTGGTATTGGAAGAGCACTGCCCCGAATTACCCAAGCAACCCGCTCGCCTGAGACGCACGCCTTTGCCGCTGCTGTTCTGCGCACCAGACAAACCGGCGCTGGAGCAAGAGATAACCGCTCTGCTCAAGACGCTGAACTCAGATGCCCATGGCAACCTTGAAACCCTGTGTGCGCCCTATCGCCTCGGCAGCCAGACACAGGTACAAGGCCCCAGGCTGGGACTGCTTGCCTGCGACACCATAGAGCTGCAGCAAAAGCTGCAACAGGCCTTGAACAAGCTGCAAAGCACGGCTGAAGAACAGCCGCAAACCCGTTGGCAACATCAGGGAATCGAGTACCGCAGCGCGCCTTTAACTGAGGCCAAGACCGCCGCCCTGTTTGCCGGTCAAGGCAGTCAGTATCTACAGATGGGCTCAGGGCTAACCCAGCTCTATCCCGAGCTTCGCGCCGAATTTGCCGCCGCCGACCGTGAGTTTTCCCGCCAGGGCATAGCCGACAAGTACGGCATGGGCCCCTTGTCGGCGCGGGTGTTCCCGATAGCCAAATTCACGCCCCTGGCCAGCAAAGAGGATGAACTGGCACTGGCCAATACCCGCTTTGCCCAAAGCGCCATCGGCGCCCTCGGCATGGGGCAGTTTACTCTGCTTTGCCAGGCCGGATTCCAGGCGGATATGCTGGCCGGTCACAGCTTTGGTGAGCTGTCGGCACTGCGCGCCGCTGGTGCCTTGAGCCGTGAGAGCTATTACGCGCTGGCCTTCGCCAGAGGCGATGCCATGGCCAGCGTCCCCGAAGATAAAGATCCGGGCGCCATGAGCGCCGTTATTCTGCCTTCGGCCGCAGAGCGCAATACTCTCGAGCAGCTGCTGCAGACTGAACCCGAGGTGCAGATAGCCAATATCAACAGCCCGGTTCAGCTTGTGATTGCCGGCGCGAGTGAAGCGGTGGCCCGGCTCAACCTCAAGCTGAACGAGGCAGGTTTGCGCGCCATAGCGCTGCCGGTATCCGGTGCCTTCCACACTCCGCTGGTGGCCCATGCGCAGCAACCCTTTGCCGAGGCGATTGCCCACCAGGGCTTGAGCGATGCGAAAACGCCTCTGTATGTCAATGCCACAGGTGACAAGCTGGCACAGGATGCCGAAAGCCTCAGAGCCAACCTGGAGCAGCATATGCTCAAGCAGGTGCGCTTCAGTGAGCAGATAGAGAGCATGTACCGGGACGGCGCCAGAATATTTGTCGAGTTTGGCCCGAAAAACACCCTGGCCAGGTTGGCACAAGCCACCTTGGGCGATCGCGCCGCCGAATGCCTGTTCCTGTCGCTGGACAGCCCAAGCTGTATCGATTCCCTGTCCGCCGACACTGAGCTGAAGCAAGCCCTGCTCAGCCTGGCATTGGCGGGCCTGCCTCTAACAGATCCCGATGCCTATCGCGCCGTACAAACCCAGGCCAAACACAAGGCCTCACCGATGACTATCAAGCTCGGTGCCAGTAACTATATCAGCCCGGCGACCGCCCAGAAGATGGCGGCCTCACTCAAAGAGGGCCGGGTCAGTCAACAGACAAAAATAGTCGAGAAAGTCGTGGAAAAAATCGTCGAGATCCCAGTAGCGGCCGCAAGCCAGAACCCGAGTCAACCGAGCCAAGCTACAGCTCCACAGGCAGCGAACAGCAGCGAATTACAGCAGTTTTTCAGCGCCCAGCAACAGTTGGCCGAGCTGCATCAGCAGTTTCTGAATATCCCACTGCAATATGGCAACAGTGTGCAGCAACTGCTCGCAGAGCAAGTAAAACTGGCGACGGCCGGCAAAGCGATTCCTGACAGCCTCAATCAGACCCTGGCCATGTTCCACCAGCACCAGGCCGAGACTTTAAAGATCCACAACGACTTTATTCAGTCGCAAAATCTCGGCGCCCAGCAGTTGTTGCAACAACTTCAGGGCGGTGCTGTGTTACCAAATTCTGTGTTGACCAATGCTGTGTTGACCAAGATAGAGCAAACCGAAGCAGTACCAGTGTCAGTGTCTATGCCCGCTCAAGCTGCAGCGCCTTTAACTCACGCCGCAGCGCCAGTCAAAGCAGCAAGCACGCCACAGCAACCAAGCCAAGTGCTACAAAGCCGGCCTCAAGCTCCAGCCCCTGTCCCAGCAGTAGCCGTAACCACAGCCAAGCCAAGCACAGGTGTCGAAGAGTTGATGTTGCAAGTGGTGGCCGATAAGACAGGCTACCCCACAGAAATGCTGGAGCTGGGGATGGATATGGAGGCCGATCTCGGTATCGACTCCATCAAGCGTGTGGAAATTCTCGGCACAGTGCAAGATCAATTGCCCAACTTGCCACAATTGGATGCCGCCACTCTAAGTGAATGCCGTACCTTGGGGCAGATTGTCGATTATCTGCAGCAAAGCGCCGGAGTGGATTCCAGTGTGCAGCCTGAGCCAGTTTCAAATCAGAATGATGTCACGGCACTGATGCTGCAGGTAGTAGCCGACAAGACCGGCTACCCCACAGAGATGCTGGAGCTGGGGATGGATATGGAGGCCGATCTCGGTATCGATTCCATCAAGCGGGTGGAAATTCTCGGCACAGTGCAAGACAAACTGCCTGAGCTGCCGCCGCTGGACGCCGCAACTCTAAGTGAATGCCGCACCCTGGGGCAGATTGTCGACTATCTGCAGCAAAGCGCCAGTGTGAACGCCAGTGTTCAGCCACTCCTGGCTCAATCAAACGCAGCTCAATCAAACACTGCTCATGCAAATCAGAATGATGTCACTACACTGATGCTGCAGGTAGTGGCGGACAAGACCGGCTATCCGGCCGAAATGCTCGAGCTGGGGATGGATATGGAGGCCGATCTCGGTATTGATTCCATCAAGCGGGTGGAAATTCTCGGCACAGTGCAGGATGCCTTGCATGAGCTGCCACAATTGGACGCCGCCACCCTAAGCGAATGCCGCACCCTGGGGCAAATTGTCGACTATCTGCAGCAAAGCGCCAGTGTGAACAGTGCGCAGCCTGAGGCAATTCAGTCAAGCCCTGCCCAGTCAAGTACAGTCAAGTCAAACACTGCTCATGCAGATCAAAGCGATGTCACGGCACTGATGCTGCAGGTGGTGGCCGACAAGACCGGCTATCCGGCCGAAATGCTTGAGCTTGGGATGGATATGGAGGCCGATCTCGGTATCGATTCCATCAAGCGGGTGGAAATTCTCGGCACAGTGCAGGATGCCTTGCCTGAGCTGCCACAATTGGATGCCGCAACTCTAAGTGAATGCCGCACCCTGGGGCAGATAGTCGATTATCTGCAGCAAAGCGCCGGAGTGGATTCAAACGCGCAGCCTGAGCCAGTTTCAAATCAGAGTGATATCACGGCAATCATGCTGCAGGTAGTGGCAGAGAAGACCGGCTACCCGGCCGAAATACTCGAACTGGGGATGGATATGGAGGCCGATCTCGGTATCGATTCCATCAAGCGGGTGGAAATTCTCGGCACAGTGCAAGACCAATTGCCAGAGCTGCCACAGCTGGACGCCGCAAGCTTAAGCGAATGCCGCACCCTGGGGCAGATCATAGATTGTTTTGCCGGTTCAAACGCTGAGCATGCAGCCGAGCCGCTAACCCAAACCGATGAGACGCCAAACACTCAGCCGAGTGTGGCCTTGCCGCCCCATTCGGGAGTCAGCCTAAAAAAGCTGCCGGCGGCAGATAGATTCTCAGGCGCAAGCGCCGAGGCTCTGTTTGCCGCGAACAGCTGTGCGCTGCTGCTCGATGACGGCCACAACGCCGGTGTCCTGGCCAAGAAACTGACCGACAGTGGCATCAGTGTCACTCTGGTGCGCCCGGCGGCAACCGATTCGCAATCGGCGCTGGATAGCAAACTGCCAATCCTGACTCTGGCCAGCAATGATGATGCCGGAGTCGAGGCGCTCATCGCCGGGCTCAAACAGCAAGTGGCCATCTATATCCATCTGCAGCCACAACTGCCGCGGGAACAACTCGGGGAGTTGATGCCGCTCAACATCACGGCCAAGACTCAGGTACAACTGAGCTTCCTGTTCGCCAAGCATTTGAGCCCAGCCTGGCAAACGCCGACAAAAGGCCGCCGCGCCTTTATCACTGTGGCGCGCATGGATGGTCAGCTGGGTTTCAGCGGTCAGCCCTGTGAATTGAATCAGAGCGCCCTGTTTGGCTTAACCAAGACCCTGGCGCAGGAGTGGCCTCAGGTGCATTGCCGCGCGCTGGATCTTGCTCCTGAGCTTGATGCCTCGGCGCTGGCCTCGCAAGTCATGGATGCGCTCTACAGCCCGAGTCAGGATCCGTTGGAGTGGGGCAAAAGCGCCGCCGGCAGAGTGACCCTGGTAGCGACTTCGGCCGATGACCTGAATGCTGCCGATACAAGCCTGGCGCCATGCAGGCTCGATAGTTCAGATAAAATACTGGTGACCGGGGGCGCAAAAGGCGTCACCCTGGACTGTGCCCTGGCGCTGGCCCGCCAAAGTGGCAGTCACTTTATTCTCGCCGGTCGTAGCAAGGCCTTGGCATTGGAAGCATTTCCCGATTGGGCCCAAGGGCTTGAGAGCGGTCAGCTAAAAGCGGCCGCAATCACCGCGCTATTGGCCAAGGGGCAAAAGCCCTCGCCCAAGGAAGTGGAAGCCCTGATAAAACCTCTTGTCAACGCGCTTGAGATTCACGCGGCGCTCAAGCGCTTTGAGGCTATAGGTGCCAGCGCCGAATACCTGAGTCTGGATGTCAGTAACCCGGATGCGGTCGCATCCACACTGGCGCCCATTCAGGCATTGGCGCCTATCAGCGGGCTGATTCACGGCGCCGGGGTGTTGTCCGATAAACACATCGCCGACAAGACCCTCGCCGAACTCGAATTGGTTACAGGCACCAAGGTTGGCGGCCTCTCCGCCTTGCTCAGAGCCTTGGCGCCAAACAAAAAGGCCGCCGAGCACTTAAAACTGTTGGCGCTGTTTTCCTCCGCCGCCGGTTTCTACGGCAACACAGGCCAGAGCGACTACGCCATGGCCAATGAAATTCTCAATAAAACCGCTCATCGGCTGCATCATGAGTTGCCGACCACCCGAGTGATCAGTTTCAACTGGGGCCCCTGGGATGGCGGCATGGTCAACGCGGCGCTGAAGCAGATGTTTGAGTCCCGCGGCGTCTATGTGATCCCAAGAGAAGCCGGTGCCAAGCTGTTTGCCGAGGCGATTCTGGCCCGCTCGGAGCCGCAGCTGTTGATTGGCTCCAGCATGCAAGGCCCGGGGGGTAAACAAGGCCTGAACCACACAGATGCGCCAGAGGCCCAAGCTAGCCCCCAAACCCTGAGTCGCAGCATCAAGCGCCAGGAGCTGGCGCTGCTGGAAGATCACTGCATAGGTGGCAATCCGGTATGGCCGACTGTCTGCGCGCTCCAGTGGATGCTGCAAAGTGCCCAGAGCCTCTTTGGCGGCGATTGGCGCGCCGTGGACTATAAGCTGCTCAAAGGCGTGGTATTTGACAGTGATGAAAAGCGATTGCAGCTCAGCCTGACGATGGGAACCGACGGCGAGCTGCAGGCGAGCATCAGCTGTGATGAGCGGCCTCAGTACCAGGCGACCCTACTGCCGTTAATACAGCAGCCGTTAATCCAGCAGCCGTTAATGCCGCAGCAAGCCAGTCAGCCACTGGCGCATGTTTCTATGACTGAGATAGGCGAAGGTGAGCTCCAAGTGCGTCAAGGCAGTGAGTTTTATCACAGCGGCGCCCTGTTCCATGGCCCGCAGCTGCAGGCCATTACTGAGGTGCTGCAGTTTGACGACCAAGGGCTTAGCTGCCGATACCGGCTACCGGATGCCGCATCGAGCGAAGATCGCGCCCTGATCCAGCAAGACGCACTGCTGCAGGCCATGTTGATCTGGGCCCGGCTCAAATACGATGCCGCCAGCCTGCCCTCCTCACTAACGACGCTCTGGCAAAACGCCCTGCTGCCTGAAAATGACACCGGCCTTATTCGCCTGCAGGTGACCAAGCACTCCAGCCGTCAGCTCAGCGCCGATCTGGCCCTGTTCAACGCCGAGGGCCAACTGCAAACCGGGCTGGAAAATGCCAAGGTCACCATTAGCAAGGGGCTCAATGCCGCCTTTGAACCGGCCAAGGCCGCCACAGGGAATAGAGAAAGGCCTTGAGCAAAGCGATAGGCCCTATGCCTCACATTGAAGTAAAGCCAGCTGAGTCCGCGGCCGAAAAGCCGCTGCGGCTGGCACTGTGCCTGGTCGAAGAGGAGCAAAGCCTGGCGCCCAAGCTTCGGGCAGCCTTGCGCACTATCGCGTTTGATAGCAATCAGGTTCCCGACTGGCCTTGGCTGGTGGCCGAGGTCAAGGCCGGGGCAAGCCTGAGCCTGGTGCTGCCATCAAAGCAGCGGCTATTGCTGCTAAGCGCAGTCGATGCGGCGCAAGCAAGACTGCATCCCCAAGCCTTGCTGCAGGCCTTAAGCCATGGCGCTCACAAGCCGCAGCAGCTTCTTAAGCAGGCCTGGCAGCAGGCAAAACGCCCGGAGGTGGAGGAAAGGGACACTCTGTTTCTGGAGCAACCGTTGCAGCTTGAGCAGTTATGCCTGCAACTGGAGGCATTTGCCAAGCGGCGCCAGGTACAGAAAATGGCGGGGTTGCCTTTTCAAGGCAAGTCCCTGGCGCTGGCCAGTAACTCCCCGGCTATGGCGCTGATCCTCAGCCAAGGCACAGCCTTGAGCGGTTCTTGTGATGAAACAGCCTTGAGCGGCTCTTGCATGAACAGCTCTTGTGTGAGCGGCTTGGCTTTTGGAAAAGAATCAACCTCTGGCCTTTGCCCCCAAGGAGCGCCCTGGCTTTTACCGCTGACCTTGATTGCCAGCCCAAAGACTCTGCTCAGTGAGGCGCAAACTGCGCTGCAGCAGGCCAAAAGTCGCCTGAGCCAATCGATGAGCGCAGATGCTCTGGCGCGCTGGCTGACGGATGAATTGAAAACCCTGGAGCAGAGCTTTTCAGGCACAGCGCCCGAGGGCGGCGAATACTATTCGCTGGTGCTTATTGGCAAAGATGCCGCCGAGCTTATTGCCGAGAGCGAATTGCTCCTGGGTCAGCTTCGGAAAATAACGTCTTTGGCCGAAGTGCCAGAGCTTGAGCTTATTACGCCAAATGGCAGCGTTTTTTGCGCCAAGCCGCTGGGCCCGGCTCGCCTCTGCTTTGTCTACCCGGGTGTCGGCACGGCTTACCATGGCATGCTCGGCGCCTTAAAACAGGCCTTTCCACGCAGTCATGCCGATTTTGAGGCCGCAGCAACAGCCGAAAATGTCGCCCTATCCACCCTGCTGCCAGCAGCCTTGAGCGATATTTCTTATACATCATCCTTGAGCGATGCTTCTAATGAAACAGCCTTGAGCGATAAAGAAGAGGCCACACCCAGTCCGGCGCCAACAATGACACTCGCCGAGCAGGCCGTTGCCGGGGTCGGCGCCAGTGTGCTGCTGACGCAGATACTGCGGCGTGAGTTCAAGCTCCGCCCGGCCTTTGCCATCGGCTACTCCATGGGCGAAGCGGCCATGTTTGCCGCCAATGGCGTCTGGGACAACCCTTTTGCTTTGGTTAAACCTACGCTGGAAAGCCGGATTTTCTCAGAGCAGATCTCGGGCGCGCTCACAGCCGTGCGCCAGGAGTGGCAACTCGATGCCAGAGATGCCATCGGCTGGAACAGTTTTCTGCTGCGCATTGATACAGGCAGCATCACGCCATTATTGCAAAACCCAGCTTACTCACGGGTCTACCTCGCCATACGTCAGGGGCCAAGCTGCGTGCTGGCCGGGGATGAGGCTCAGTGCCGGACACTGATAAAGGCCCTTGGCAAACGCGGCGTTGCCGCCAACCGGGTCACCGCCATGCACACACCGGCGGCCCTGCGTGTAAAGCCCGAATTGACCGCCTTTTATGACAGGCCACTCTCGGGTGAGCTTGAACAGCCGCAGCCCGTCTATATCAGCGCCGGCAGCGAGCAGCCGCTCAAACCTGCCAGGCTTGAGCGCAAGCTGATAGCCGAAACCATAGCGACTTGTTTCAGCCAGCCACTCGATGTGGAGTCGCTGCTGCAAAGAGCCCGAAAACATGGCGCGCAGCTGTTTCTGGAGGTCGGCGCCGACAGCCAAACCAGCAGCATTATTCAGGCGATGGCCGGAAAACAGCTCTCCGGCGATATCAAGGCCTTTGGCTGCGATCGCAAACATAGCGGCGCCGCCGACAACAAAGCATTACTCAAGGCCCTGGCTCGACTCATCAGCCACAGGGTCCCACTGGCCACAGCGGCGCTGTATCCACAGTTTGCCCGGCCCGATAACTTAGTGACGTGAGAAAGTGAGAACAGAGTGACAAGTAAACAAGCCGAGCCCATTGCCATAGTTGGCATGGCCGCCCGCTTCCCGGGCTGTGAGGATCTGGACGCCTTCTGGCAACTACTCAGCGAAGGCCGGGATGCCATCAGCGCCCTGAATGACAGTCAATTGGGCGCCAGAGTCAGCGATTATCAAGGCGTAAAAGGCCAAAGCGACCGTTTCTATTGTGATAAGGGCGGTTATATTCGCCAGCTAAACTTCTCGCCCGAGGGCTATGCCAGATCAGCGGATGAAATGGCAACGGGTGCCCAAACCTGGGATCAGCATCTGTTGTGGGCACTCGATTGCGCCCGCAAGGCCCTGCAAAGCGCCGGGCTAACCCCAGCGCAAAACGCTTCCGACTTGGCGCGCTGCGGCGCCGTGATGGGCACGCTTTCGTTCCCAACCCGAGCTTCCAACAAGGCCTTTTTGCCGCTGTATCATCACAGTGTCGATACGGCGCTGCGGCGCCGTTTCCCCGACATGCCGCCATTGGCGTCAGCCATAGATGCGGGAACGGCGGCAGATACAGGCATTCGCCATTGGGATACGGATATCGCCGCCCAGGGCTCTGAACTGCTGTGCGATTGCCTGGGCCTTGGCGGCCCCAGCCTGAGCCTGGATGCCGCCTGCGCCAGCTCAGTCTATGCATTGCGCCTGGCCTGCGACTATCTCAGCAACCACAGCGCCGATGTGATGTTGGCCGGTGCCGTCAGCGGCGCCGATCCCTTCTTTATCCATATGGGCTTTTCCATTTTCCAGGCCTTCCCCGAGTCGGGCCAAAGCGCCCCGCTGGATAACAGTTCCGGCGGCCTGTTTGCCGGTGAAGGCTGCGGCGTATTGGTGCTCAAGCGCCTGAGCGATGCCCAAAGGGATGGCGATACCATTCACGGCATAGTCAAAGGCACAGGGCTTTCCAACGATGGTCGCGGCCAGTTTGTCTTAAGCCCCGCCAGTAAGGGCCAGGTACTGGCGTTTGAACGGGCCGCCGAGGCGGCAAATATCGCGCCATCCCAGGTGGAGGTGATTGAGTGCCACGCCACGGGCACGCCTCTGGGTGACAAGGTGGAACTCAGTTCCATGGAGCAGTTTTTCGGCCCATGTCTGGAAGGCAGCGCCGCGCCTAAAATCGGCTCGGTCAAGTCCAACCTCAGCCACTTGCTGACCGCTGCCGGTATGGCAGGCATCATCAAGTTGCTGCTGTCGATGAAACACAAGCTGTTACCTGCCTCGGTGAGAATATCGGCGCCACTGAGCTCGCCCAACGGCGTGTTTGGCGAGCACAATATAGTGCGCAGCGCCATCCCCTGGCCGACCAAAGCGGGCAATCCCGGCCCGGTTGCCGGGGTGTCTGTGTTCGGATTCGGAGGCTGCAACGCCCACTTGCTGCTCACAGGGCCCGATGCTGCCAAAGAGTTTATTCGGGCCAAACCTTCGCCGGGAACGGCTGCAAACCAGGGCTCTGACTGCCTGGCGATTGAGGGCGCCGCCGCGCATTTCGGCGCCGCCGACTCGCTCGAGACGCTTGCCAAACTGATAGCCAAAGGGCAAACGGCCACCAGAGCCCTGCCCCCCAAACGCTGGAAAGGCCTGGAGCGAAACCGCTCTTTGCTCTCCAGAATGGGGCTTGAACAGGCTCCCAATGGCGGCTACATAGACAAGTTTGAACTGGATTTTCTCAAATTCCGCCTGCCGCCCCATCCGGGGGATAGACTGGTGGCGCAGCAATTACTGCTGCTCAAGGTGGCCGACGATGCGATTCGCGATGCCAATCTGCCCATGGGTGGCCGGGTGGCTGTGTTGGTCGCCATGGAAACCGAGCTTGAGCTGCACCAGTTCCGCGGCCGAGTTAATCTGCATAGCCAGATTAGCCAGAGCCTTAAAGATGCCGGCATCACCTTAAGCCAAGATGAGTATCTCGAACTCGAGCGTTTGGCGATGGACAGCGTACTGCCCAGCGCCAGCCTCAATCAATACACCAGCTATATAGGCAACATCATGGCCTCCCGGGTCGCCTCCCAATGGGATTTCAACGGCCCGGCTTTCAGTATTTCGGCCGCCGAGCTGTCGGTTCCCCGGGCGTTGGAAGTCGCCGCCAATCTCTGCCGCACCGAGGCGTTGGACGCCGTAGTAGTGGCAGCGGTGGATCTTGCCGGCAGCGCCGAGCGGGTATTGCACTCTGGCAAGCGTCTGCAACAGCTTGGACTGTTACCGGGTGAAGGCGCCGGCGCCTTGGTGCTGACGCCGTCAGTTGCGCATCAAAGCGGCCGCTACGGCGCCCTGACAGAGCTGAGTTTCAAGCCGTTTTCATCAGTGGAATTAACAGCTACAGAGCCTCTCTCTACGGCAGACTCAAGAGAGCAAACATTTTGCCGGAACGCACAGCCTGAGGTAGATGAACACAGCCCCAGCATCAAGGCTTTTCGTCGTCTCGCGGCCACCAGCCACAGCGCCGTCTCGCGTATGGGGCACAGCTTTGCCGCCGCCGGGATGGCCAGTTTGCTGCACTCGCTGCTGCGCCTGACCCAGGATAGGGATAAAGATTCCCACACCCTGCTGATAGATGGCGAGCGCCGCTGCGCCGCGGTTACTTTGCAACAGTCGGCGGAGCAAAAGGCGCACCTGCAACAGGCGCTCCGCACGCAGAATAAAAAGAACCGTCAAGAGAGCAGTCAAGGGGCCAGTGAAAAGCCCAGTCAAAAGATAGCCGGCGCAAATGTTCGCCAGCTGTGGCAAACCATCACCCTTGGCGGTGACGCCATAGAGCAGCATATCGCCACCGCCGAGCTTAAACACGAGACCGGCATTCGCCAAAAGCTTGCCCAGGCAAAGAACACTCAAGCCCAGGCAGCGCCGGAAATGCACACCAGCAGCCAACAAGTTAACAGTGAACTGACTAAGGAACTCACTCCGGTGAACAATCAGCACGCCCCATCAGCTCTCAGACAATCCGTGCCCGGCGATAAAACTGCGGCCGCACCCCATAGAGCCGCTACCGAAGCGCACCTGCAGGCACTGGCAGATAATCAACGGCTGGCACGTGAAGCGCACCAGGCCTTTCTCAAGAGCCGCGAAACCGGACTGGCACTGGCCAGCGCCCTCTTGGGCGCCGGGGCCACGGCCGAAAACCGCTTAAGCGCTGAAACTATCGGCTCAGAAGACAAACGCTCGGCAAACCAAAGCCCCGCCTCTGTAGCACCTTTACCAGCGCGCACGCCCAAGGACTCGGTTCAAACGGCTGCAGAAACTGTTGCCAAAACCATTACCCCCAAAGCGACATCCCAAGAAACCGGACTGGCACTGGCCTGCGCCCTCTTGGGCGCCGGGACTGCGGCCGAAAACCGCTTAAGCGCTGAAAATATCGGCTCAGAAGACAAGCGCTCGGCAGACCAGAGCTCCGCCTCTGTAGCGTCTTTGCCAGCGCGCACGCCCAAGGACTCGGTCCAAACGGCTGCTGAAGCTGTTGCCAAAACCATTACCCCCAAAGCGACATCCCAAGTGACCAAGGACAAACCCTGTATCTGGAATTATCAGGATCTGGTGCAATACGCCGAGGGCGACATAGCGCCGGTATTCGGCCCCGAGTATGCCGTGATCGACAGCTACCGCCGCCGGGTGCGATTACCCACCACAGATTACCTGCTGGTCTCCAGGGTGACTAAACTCAATGCCCGTCTTGGCGAATACAAGCCGAGCACCATGACCACAGAGTATGATATTCCCGTGGACGCCCCCTATCTGGTCGATGGCCAGATCCCCTGGGCGGTGGCCGTGGAGTCGGGCCAGTGTGACTTGATGCTGATAAGCTATCTCGGCATAGATCTGGAGAACAAGGGCGAGCGGGTCTACCGTTTGCTCGACTGTACCCTCACCTTCCTCGGCGATCTGCCCCGTGGCGGTGATACCCTGAGATACGACATCTCCATCAATCACTTTGCCCGCAACGGCGATACCCTGCTGTTTTTCTTCTCCTACGAGTGTTTTGTCGGCGAACGTCTGATCCTCAAAATGGACAACGGCTGCGCCGGTTTCTTCACCGATGCCGAGCTGGCCGATGGCAAGGGAGTCATCCGCACCGAAGAGGAGATCAAGACCCGCAACCTGGCGATGGCGAACAAGCGCCAATTCCAGCCCTTGATCCACTGTAAACAACAGATATTTGATTACCAGCGAATGAGGCAACTGCTGAGCGGCGATATCGGTGTCTGCTTTGGCCCATCTCATGACTTGGGATACCGCCAAACCTCGCTGTGTTTTGCCTCGGAAAAGTTCCTGATGATCGAAGAGGTCAGCAGAGTCGAACCAAGCGGCGGCGCCTGGGGCCTGGGCCTGGTTGAAGGACACAAGCAACTGGAGCCGGATCACTGGTATTTCCCCTGTCATTTCAAGGACGATCAGGTGATGGCCGGCTCCTTGATGGCCGAGGGCTGCGGTCAGTTGCTGCAGTTCTATATGCTCTATCTTGGCCTGCACAAACACACCCGCAATGGCCGCTTCCAACCACTGGAAAGTGCGCCGCAGAAGGTGCGTTGCCGCGGGCAGGTACTGCCGCAATCCAATCGTCTCACCTATCGGATGGAAGTCACTGAAATAGGACTGACACCCAGCCCCTGGGCCAAGGCCAATATTGAGATCTTGCTCGACGGCAAGGCGGTGGTGGACTTCCAGAATCTTGGCGTCATGCTCAAAGAAGATGAAGACTGTCACAGGTACGCCGATGACAGCAACCAGAAGCACGGCGGAAAGCCGCAACAGGTTGCCGCCTCGGCAAGTGATACTAACGAGGCGCTGAACGCCGGGCGCCAGGCATCCATCAATGCTCCCTTGATGAGCCAGGAAAGCTGCCCGGATTCCCAGCCCATTCACGGCGTGCTCCCGGTCAGGCATGTTCCGGCGCCAGTAACGCCGGACTACCCGAATCGCACGCCCGATACTGCGCCCTTTACCCCCTGGCATATGTTTGAATTTGCCACCGGCGATATTGAGAACTGCTTCGGCCCCGACTTTGCCGCCTACCGCGGGCTTATCCCACCGCGCACCCCCTGCGGCGATCTGCAGCTCACCACCAGAGTGACGCAGGTGATTGGCCAGCGCGGCGACTTCAAGTCTCCGGCCTCCTGTATCGGCGAATATGAAGTGCCACCCAAGGCTTGGTACTTCAGTGAAAACAGCCACCCGGCGCATATGCCCTACTCGATTTTGATGGAGATAGCGCTGCAGCCCAATGGTTTTATTTCCGGCTATATGGGCACCACCTTGGGCTATGGCGACACAGAGCTTTTCTTCCGTAACCTCGACGGTAAAGGCACACTGCTGCGCCGGCTTGACCTGCGTGGCAAGACCATCAGCAACGACTCGCGTCTGCTGAGCACTGTCAAGGCGGGCACCAACATCATCCAGAGCTTCAGCTTTGTGCTCAGCGCCGATGGTGAACCCTTCTATGAAGGCGAGGCAGTATTTGGTTACTTCAAGGCCGAGGCGCTGAAAAACCAGTTGGGACTGGATAACGGTAAGGTGACCGAGCCCTGGGATAAACAGCAAGGGCTTGAGGCCGATGTGAGCTATGATCTTCGCGCCGCCGATTGCGCTCTCTATCATGGCTCTTGGGATCAAAAACACCTGCGCCTGCCGGGCGGTCGACTCAACTTTGTCGATTCTATCCGCATCTGCCGCCAAGGCGGCCATTCCAACTTGGGCTACATCTATGGCGAGCGCAAAATCGATGCCGCAGACTGGTTCTTCCGTTTCCATTTCCATCAGGACCCTGTGATGCCGGGCTCGCTCGGAGTGGAAGCCATGCTGGAACTCCTGAGTGCCTTTGCCCTGGACGCCGGGCTTGGAAGCCAATTCAGTAACCCAAGATTCGCCCATTGCCTGAGTCAGGTACAGTGGAAATACCGCGGTCAGATCAATCCCCTGAACCGGCAGATGTCGCTGGAGCTGCATATCACAGCCATAGACGATACGCCGGACAGAGTCACACTGACAGCCGATGCCTGGCTCGCCAAAGATGGCCTGCGAATTTATGAAATAAAAAATCTGGCTCTGGCCATTGAAGAAGCCTGAGCCCTCAGGCAAAGACAACCGAACAGATAATGAGAGCAACAAGATGACAAGCTTCAATTGGCCCTGGGCCCTGAACCCAAATAGTGATGATGTCTTTGCGGCCACAGATAACTGTGCCGGCAACGCAATCAAGGCGCTGGATAAGCCGCTGTTTGTCGCCAGACAAACCAAGGGTGAAATCCTGTTTGCCAATCAGGCGCAGCTTGCCGAGACGAGTGCTAGCGGCAATACACTGCCGGTTTGCGCCATGGTGCCGCCACTCAGCGCAGCAGCGCTCGGCGATCCGGCCTTTGCCGCCTGCCACAAAGTCAAGTACGCCTATTATGCCGGCGCCATGGCCAACGGTATCGCCTCCGAAGAGCTGGTGATTGCCCTCGGCAAGGCCGGCATACTCTGCTCATTCGGCGCCGCCGGTCTGGTGCCCGCCCGGGTGGAAGCCGCCATCAGCCGAATTCAGGCGGCGCTGCCAAGCGGCCCCTACGCCTTTAACCTGATCCACAGCCCCAGCGAACCGGCACTCGAGCAAGGTGCGGTCGAGCTCTACCTCAAACACCGGGTGCGTACGGTCGAAGCCTCGGCCTTCCTGGCGCTGACCCCTCACATAGTGAGATATCGGGTGGCCGGACTGAGCCGGGACAGTGACGGCAACACCCTAATCGCCAACAAGGTGATAGCCAAGGTGAGCCGCACCGAAGTCGCCGCCCACTTTATGGCGCCGCCGCCGGAGAAAATCCTCCAGCAGCTGCTGAGTCAGGGATGGATCACTGAACTGCAGGCCGAACTTGCCAGGCAGGTGCCCATGGCCGACGACATTACCGCCGAGGCAGACTCCGGCGGCCATACCGACAATCGTCCTCTGGTTACCCTGCTGCCCACCATTATTGCCTTGCGGGATCAAATGCAGGAAAAATACGCCTACCAAGAACCTATCCGGGTTGGAGCGGGTGGCGGCATTGGCACGCCGGATGCGGCTTTGGCGGCCTTCAATATGGGCGCCGCCTTTATTGTTACCGGCTCTATCAATCAGGCCTGTATCGAAGCCGGCGCCAGCGAGCACAGCCGTAAGCTATTGGCGACCGTGGAAATGGCCGATGTCACCATGGCGCCGGCCGCGGATATGTTTGAGATGGGCGTCAAGCTGCAAGTGGTAAAACGCGGCACCCTCTTCCCCATGCGAGCCAATAAGCTTTACGAAATCTACAGCCGCTACGACTCGATAGAGGCCATTCCGGCCGATGAGCGCCAAAAACTGGAAACTCAGGTGTTTCGCGCCAATCTGGATGAAATCTGGCAAGGCACGGTTGCCCACTTTATGGCGCGGGATCCCGAACAAATTCGCCGCGCCGAAGGCAATCCAAAGCGCAAGATGGCGCTCATTTTCCGCTGGTATCTGGGGCTATCGAGCCGCTGGTCCAACACAGGGGAAAGCGGTCGGGAGATGGATTACCAGATCTGGGCCGGGCCGGCACTGGGCGCCTTCAACGCCTGGGCCAAGGATAGCTATCTGGATGATTACCGTCAGCGCCGTGCCGTGGACTTGGCACTGCAACTGCTCGTAGGCGCCGCCTATCAAAACCGGGTCAACCAGTTGCGAAGCCAGGGCATAGTCCTGCCATCCAGCCTGGGTCATTATCGGCCGCTGAAATCGCTGGACTGAGCAGGATTACGGCTCATCAAAAAAGGTCTTATAGGCCTTTTACCATGCACCGCAAACGGGCACTCTGCCTGTTTGCGGTGCAACTCAAATGACACCACTCAATTTTGGGCCTGTAGCCAGTTTGTCATATAGGCCCACCCGCACCGCGTCCAACCTCAATTCCATGTCTAAAATGGCCATCTTTACAAAGATGGCATAAGCATTGCCACGTTCGCTGCTTGGTCAATAGCGCCAAGCCACTAATATAGCGAGCCATAGCAACGAACCATAGCAACGAGCAAACCATGAATATCATGCCCAAAGAAGATTCAATGCAGATCAGAGCCGGTGATTTAAGCCATCCGGCGGTTTTGCAACTGCTTGCAGAGCACCTGCAAGAGATGCAGGCCACATCGCCGCCCGAGAGCGTGCATGCCCTCGACCTCAGCGGCCTGAAACAAACGGATATCCACTTCTTCACCCTTTGGGTAACAGAAATACCCGCCGCCTGTGGTGCCATCAAACTTCTTGGCAACGCCGAGGCCGAGCTCAAATCCATGCGCACAGCTGCAAGTTTCCGCCACCGAGGGTACGCCAGAGCCATGCTCAGACACCTGCTGCATCATGCCGCAGGCCTGGGTGTCCAAAGGCTTTACCTGGAAACTGGCACTATGGCCTATTTCGCCCCGGCCCGAGCCTTGTACGCGAGTGAAGGCTTTAGCTTCTGTGCCCCCTTCGCCGACTATCAACAAGATCCAAATAGCTGCTTTATGAGCTTAAAGCTGGCAGCGCTGTAGGTCATGCATGGATGCATTTGCATAGCGGCTATGCAACTCTAGGCCTTAAATCGCTAACCTACTTGGCCTGGGTTTCCGTCGAAGCGGCAATCCATCACCTGCTTTGTGAATAGCTGGACTGCCTTTTGGGAAGGTGCAAATAAGTCCTCGTGGCACTCTGGCTTGCACAGCAATTGGCGTTCAAGGTATCTGACTGAAGGCATGCCGGGGCCTGTCAAAGTCGGATAACGCAGAGAGCCGGTTGCTGTGAAAGCCCCAAAGGGCGTGGCTTACAGGCCTATCTGCTGTGTTGTGCTTCTTACAAAGGACTAAGGCCATTTGCGGCGAACCACGCCTTGCATCCAGGCCTGTAAGCCGACGCAGAGCACACATGGGACTTGTTCGCACCTTCCTTAGCACAGACGAAAGTCCACTGTAGTTAGCCGCAAGGCTGATGACTCTGGGGGATAAGCTGCAGATGCAGCTCGCCATCTTCAGTAAGCCCCAAGGATTGCCAGCCGAGATGGCGATAGAAGCCTTCGGCGCGGGTACCCGGCTCGGTACTGAGTTGCAGCTTGCTACAGCCACCGGCGTGGAGCCAGTCAACAGCTTGCTGTAACAGAGCCTTACCTATGCCATTTCCTTCCGCCTCTTGAGCGATAAAAAGCGCCCAAATTCTGGCATCTTCACGGTCGGCGCAGCTAAAGCCCAGCAGTTGGGTGTCAGTCTCGGCAACCCAGCTTCGCCGCCGGCCACTCAGGTAACCGAGATAACAGGCATGAGTGATCCGCCCGGGATCCTGCAGGCGATTTTCGCTCACATTCAACCTCAGTGACATCATGGCGGGGATATCGCTTAACCTGGCGATGCGTATGTTTATGCTCATGCTCGCGTTTGCGGCTAAAAAGACTCTCTTCATAGTGCTCAAATTAGCGCCAACTTAAGGTGACTGTCCAGTTGCCGAGCTCCAGTTGCCGAGAGTCAGGTTGCCTTGAAACGATTAAGGCACTGGCACCGGCACCGGCATTGTCATCTTCACCAAGCACCATATTCCTTGGACATCGCCAGCACATTATGGCGTGAAAACCACACAAGTTGGCGCCAATACCAAAGCAGCACCCAGCCTGATGCGGCACCATGGTGTTGCTTAACAGAAAAGCTTAACCGGGACATCCCCCGGGATAGACCAACAAGGAGCCGAAAATGAAGCTGGATCCCAAAGAGAAATTGTTAGCCGGCAGAGTGCAACAGATATTGGTCCGAGTGCTGACCCGCGCCGATTGGCAACTGGCATTAACGCAGGACTTTCATCCGGAATATCGTCAGTGGGTAGATGGTAAGGAGCTGGATTACCGGGCCTTTTGTGCTCACATTCACTGGCTCAGAAGCCAGGTAAAAATTAGCGAGATCGGCTTTGAGCAGCTCATTTGTCAGCAGCAAAAGGTGTTTTCCTGTCATAGAGTGGCGGGAGAGAAAGCCGATGGCAGCCGATTCAGCATCAGAGTATTGGCCCTGTTTCAATTCGAGGCCGAACGTATTATCCGCACCGACGAGATGAGTTGTGTGTTAAGCGGCGATGATAGCGCCAAGCGGCTGGCGCAGAGCTACTGAGGATATGACTGGCGCCGGAAGAAATTGTGATAAGCCGCCGAAAACGCACTGAGATTCTGATAGCCAAGCTCCAAAGCCACCTGTGTCATCGGCTGCCCTTGCCGCAGTCGGCGCTGGGCTTCGAGCATAAGGCTACGACGGCGCCAGTCCTTAAAGCTCCCCCCCAGGCACACACGGAACAAGCGATTCAGCGTCCGCTCGGAAGCGCCGCAGTGCTTGGAAAAATCCTCTAGACGCAGCTTAAGATTGGGCGAACGCTGCATGGTTTCGATAACTGGCAATAGCCTGGGGTCCAGACTCTGGTAAAGCGGCTCGAGCCGGCCTTGAGGCTGAAGCTGACACAGATTATCCTGCAACACTTCAAGATAGGCGGCCTCCTTGTCTTCAGTGACAGTTTCCAGTCTTTGCAGCAGCGCCGACCACAGTGGACTGACGCTCATGGGCGCAGGTCCTTGATGCAATCCATGAGACTGCCAATGCTGCGGCAATACCTCGGGCCGCAAATAGAATAAACTGCAGCGTGTATGTTTCAGCAATCTATGAGCATGCTCGCACCCGGGCGGCAGGTACAGGAGTTGACCGCTGAGCAGCAAGGACTCGGCTTGGCCACTCTCCAGCAAAACCGCGCCATGATGCAGATAGATAAGCTGACCGATATCGTGGCTATGGCACCCTGTGGCGTCGCTTTCACTGTAGTGTCTCAATAAATGCCGCATCGCTTTCCCTTATCTCCTTGCCTTGACACAATCTTCCGGCTCATGCCCGGAACGCAAGCATAGCGGCGACGTCCCCTTTCGCTCAAGCGAGCTTGGTTCAAGGTTCCCACAAAGAGCAAACCACAGGCAACAGGACTGCAATTGTAAGATGCCTGAATATACGCTAGGTTTATTCAGTTAATTCAGCCAGATAAATCTGGCAAACGTCAGTACACAAGGATGGTCGCCATGAACGAACAACGCCCCGACTTTATCTACCCTCCCGGCTCAGTGCTTATGCACTCTCCTCTGGTGTTAACCCAGGCCGATATGTACGGCTTTTTCCTCAAGGGCAAGCTTACCAATTTGCAACAGAGTGTCGATCAAACCTTGAACCGGGTCGCCAACAACAAGATGTATTTCAAGGTGTTGTCCCCTTATGTACTGACAACTTTCACTCAAATCGCCAAGGCTTATTCCAGTGTCGAGGTGGATCGCAACAAGGGTTGGATCCAGGAAACCGATATCATCACCTGGGTGATGGTGGGTAAACAGGCCAATCCAGATTCCGGCGAAATCAGCGAAATCCTGTTTCAGCCGCTGCATATCTGGGTCAATGATGCCATGGCATTGATCAATGGCCGTGAGCTGTTTGGTTATCCCAAATACGCCTGCGAATACCGGATGCCTGGCGTAGATGAGCCGCTGACCGAACTGTCGTTGTCGGCCAAGAGTTTTCAAAAATTTTCCCCGGATGCCGAACTGGCAATGGCACCACTGCTCCAGGTTAAGTGTAGGCCGCAGCAGGAGAATGCCCTCTCTCCACTGGAAGCCATAGGCCAAACCTGGGACTTTATTCAGGCCCAAAGCGACTTTATTCCCGATCTGGATGCTCTTGGAGCTGAGCAGGTATTCGAACTGCTGTTCAAACCGGCGGTGGAGCAAGTTTTCCTGAAGCAGTTCCCCGACGCTTCCGGCACCAAGGCGGTATATCAGGCACTGCTGCAGGCGCCGGCCAGAGTCAACAAGGTGCATCATCTGTCGCTGCTGGATAACTCCCTGGTGGCCACCGTCTTTGCCAACGACAGCTTCCCGCTGGCCGACACCCTGGGGGTACAACTCGGCGAGCAGCAGGTGTTGCTGCCCTACCATGTGAACTTTGACTTTGAGGTACCGCCGGGCGAAGTGTTGGTGGACAACTCTGTGGTCAAAAAAGAGAAAATTGCCATTCTCGGTGGAGGCGTTGCCGCCATTACCGCAGCCGTGTGTCTGACCGAACAACCAGGCTGGCAAAACCGGTACCAGATAGATATCTATCAACAGGGCTGGCGCATTGGTGGCAAGGGAGCCTCCGGGCGCAATGCCGCCATGGGGGATCGTATCGAAGAGCATGGGCTGCATATTTGGTTTGGTTTCTACCAAAATGCCGCCGCTCTGATGCGCAAAGCCTATGAAGAACTGGGGCGAGCGGATGACGCGCCGCTGGCCAGCTTTGTCGAAGCCTTCAAGCCCCATAACTTCATTGTGCTGCAGGAGCAGATAGAAGGTCGCAGCCTGAGCTGGCCCATAGAGTTCCCGCCCATGCCGGGTATCCCCGGCGACAGTACAGAAACCCTGACGCTGTGGAAATTGGTCAAGGCGGCCTTCTACTGGATCCGCCAATGGTTAAAACAGATGGATGAAGTCGATGAGGCCGTGGCCAAGGATAGCCCCAGAGACTGGTTCTCCCGCGACTGGTTTGAACGCCTGAACGATCGCATCGAAGAGGCGCTGGATGACGCCAAAGATAGCCTGGAAACCCTGGGGGACAAGCTGGAGTGCCGCTTCAACCAGCTGATAGGCCAGGAGTGTGACGATCACCACCACGACACTGTCGAGGACGATGGCCTAATCGAGAATGCCGTCGATATACTGCATCGGCGTCTCAACCACCGCTTTGGCGATCACTTGAGTGGCAATGACGAGCTCAGGCGCCTCTACATAGGTGCCGACCTCGGTCTGACCATACTCAAGGGGATGTTTGTCGATGGGGTATTCAAGGGCGGATTCGATGTTATCAACGGCTATGACTACCGCGAATGGCTGCGTCGCCATGGCGCCAGCGAGCGCTACACTGTCGATTCAGCACCGGTCAGGGGCTTCTACGATCTGGTGTTTGCCTACGAGCAGGGCGATTTCTCCCGCCCCAATGTGGAAGCCGGCACCATAATCCGCTCCATGTTGCGAATTGCCCTCTGCTACCAAGGGGGCGTGATGTGGAAAATGCAGGCCGGCATGGGCGACACAGTATTCACCCCCTACTATGAAGTGTTGAAACGCCGCGGAGTGAATTTTCACTTCTTCCATCAGGTACAACAGCTGCATTGTCAGGGGCAATCCGTCAGCAGCATAGAGATAGTGGAGCAGGCCAACCTCAAACCCGGACTCAGCGAGTATCAGCCGCTGGTGGATGTCAAAGGACTCGGCTGCTGGCCAAGCGAGCCTCTGCTATCACAACTGGATGAAACTCAAGCCAGATTAATTGCCGAAAACCGGGTCAACCTGGAACACTTCTGGAGTGATTGGCCGCAGCTGTACCAGCAAGAAACCGGTCACACTCTGCCGGTGAAACAGCTGCGTAAGGGGATTGATTTTGACAAGGTGATCTTCGGTCTATCCATAGGAGCCGTTCCTCATGTGGCTAAAGAGGTGATGACCCAAAGTCCGGCGCTATCTCAAGCTGTGGCCAAGGTGCAAACCGTGGCGACCCAGGCCTATCAGCTGTGGCTCAACACAGATCTCAACGGCCTTGGCTGGCAGCTTTTTCCGGCTTCCGGCGAAGAGCCTGTGCTATCGGCCTTCAGCGAGCCCTATGACACCTGGGCCAGTATGGATCAATTGATTGACAAAGAAAGCTGGCCGATAGGCCGCGTCAAAAATGCCAGTTACTTCTGCTCGGCGCTGCCGGTTGCCGAATATCCACCCAGAGAGCAGAGTGACTTTAACCAGCAAATGAATGCCGTGGCCAAGTCCGGGGCTCTGGGGCAACTCGAGCATCAAATAGGCAATCTCTGGCCGGAAGCCAAAAATGGCTTTGTCTGGGATTGGCTGCACGACCCGGAGGAACGTCAAGGACAACAGCGCTTTGACAGCCAATACTGGCGTGCCAATGTCGACCCGTCCGAGCGGTATGTGTTGTCGGTGAAAGACAGCTCGCGTTTTCGCATCACCACAGACGGTACTGGGCTGGATAACCTCTATGTCACCGGCGATTGGATAAAAACAGGGCTGAATGTGGGCTGCGTCGAAGCCGCAACCATGGCAGGTATGCACACCTCCAAGGCTATCTGTGGCTATCCGCGCCATATTAAGGGTGAGGAAGACTTCTGATAGGCATCCAGGCGAGATTTAGCCTGTTCGACTCAGCTTTGGACTTGCTCTGGACTGAGCTCCTGACTTAGCCCAGGAATTAGTCCCGAAATTAGCCCCGTGAGTTCAGCGGGGCAGGCCTTCGGCTGCAGCCAGTTGTCTGGCGTGCAGCTCACGGCGACGCAGACTCTTGCACTGATACAAGTCTTTGTCGGCGGCGCGGACCCAATCCTGGATCTTTTCTTTATCTGTACTGGTGGCAGAGCCATGATTGACACAGAGCTCAGCAAAACCTTCACTGGCAATACGCTGCTCCAGCCTCGGCAGTAGGTTCTGCAGTTGCTGCGCCTCGGCTTCCGGCAACAGCAAAGCAAAGTCATCGCCACCGATACGAAAAGGCTTTAACTTGGCCACAGACCAGCTCTTTAGTTCTTCGGCTACCGCCAGCAGCAATCTGTCCCCTTCCCCATGTCCCAGGGTGTCATTGACCCGTTTCAGCCCCTCAATATCCAGCAATACCAACATATATCCCGGCTTGGGCATGCCACTACTCAGGCAAGTATCCGCCAGACTCTCATCATAGGCCAAGCGGTTGGCAAGACCGGTGAGGCTATCACTGCGGGCTCGCTCCCAAGCGATGCCCAACTTACGGATATACTCCTGGCGCTCTTCCGACAAGAGTTTGAGCTTGCTTGCCAATGCCAAGGACAGCAGCAGAGCATCGGCAGTGCCGCCCAGCAGAGTCGCCAGCTCGGCATACTCAAAGAAGTCCGGGGTGATACCCATGTTACCGGGCAATATGATGATTGCCGGCAATAGCAAACAGCTGAAAGCCATGATGAAATAGCGTGCCGGCGAGAAGCCTTTCATCAGACAGACATTACCGCAAACTATCGCCAGTCCAATCCAGAGCATGATAAGCACGGAAGCAATAATCGCCGTATAGGACAAAAGCCAGATACTGGTAGGCAGTGCCAGCACGCAGGCCCACAGCAAGATGCGACTGAGACGCCAAAGCTTGGGCGAATAGAGAGAAAGCTGCAAAAAATTGTTATAGAACAAGATGTTCAATATTGGAAGACTGATAAAGAACAGGTGGTGCAGCTCGAGTTGACGGAACTGAAACAGGTGCACCGGCAAGTGGAAGGTCAAGGCCCAGCCGCAGAAGTAAGCCAGCACATAAAGACCGTACCAAAAAAACGCCTTGTCACGGGTGGTAAAGAAGATGAACAGGTTATAGCAGGCGATAAAAATCAAGCCCCCGAGGCATAGCACCACGGCGGTGGCATGCCTGTCGGCACTGAGTCTGTGTTCCCTTTCCGGTGCCAGACGGATCTCGGGTGCCGATGAGTAGTAACGGCTCTCGACCTTGACCACCAACCAATAATCTATCCCCGGCTTGATGGTGAACCGCCTGCCGTAATCAAACAGATACTGATAGTCGGCATCATAGCCAGAGTGGGCTTGTTGCATGCTGCTATCCTGCCCAAGCAGCAGAAGGTCGATGGATTCTATGATGGAGTTGCGTACGTCTATGACCCAAGTCTGTTCACGACTGGCCACCCGCAAAGGGTTCACCATCCAGTAACTGCCACCACTCAAACTCAGGCTGGTTTCCTGTTGAGCTCGGATCCAGGCAGGTACCCCCTCGAATGAGGTCGGAGCCAGCTGTTGTGGCTCAGCCTTCAGAATGTAGCTGTTGTCGAGCACCTGAGCGGCCCAGGCACCAACACTGAACTGGAGCAGAACAAACGCAAGCAGTAGCCTGAAAAGGTAACCTGGGTGTTTATCCATATTGAAGGGCGAACGTTTGTCTGTCGGCAAATCGATTTCCGTCCAAGACCATGGCCGTATCCTTATCCCTGAGCACAAAAACGCCCAAGGCACTGAATCTATTTTTATTGTTGGTGATTTAACTCTATTTCGGCTAATGGCATTTTGCAATCTGGCTCACGGCATTCGTGACAAAATTCTGTCAGGAAACGCAAGTTTGCCACGAGCTGATGACAAAAAAGTGTAAATTCAGTCGATTCTGACCCTATCCCCTACCAACTTGAGCATTTCTGTAGCGACATCCACTTGAGCGGCCAACACTAAAAAGTACCAACCCACGGTATTGCCTGTGCCCCTGATACTCAGATAATTACCCCAAAACTGCATCCCGGACTTGAGCAAGTTGTCACGACTGGCACGATTCTCTTTTCTAACTGTAGCAAACAATAGCCGAATCCCCATTTCCCGGGCGATTTGGATCCGCTTTCGCGTCAAGGCCGCCGCAATCCCCCGCCGTCTATAGTCGGGGCGCACCATTAAATACCCAAGCTCGGCGATATCTCCTCGCCCGGCCTTAATCACAGCGCAGCCCACCAGCTCCCCGGCCCCGTTTTGCGCCACTATCACGGCACGGGAGGCCATAAAGGCCTGATGATCCAAGGGGTGAGCATTATCATCGCGGCTGTCCACCAAAGCACAAGCGGCAGCAATCAAGTCAGGGCTTTGGGCCAGGGAAACCGTGATTTCCTGGGCAGGATTAGGCATAGATACTCCTTTGGTGACTATACTTGGCGGATATGTGAGCTATTGAAGGGGACATCCCCATAAAACTTAACCTCGACTTAACCAGATTAACGTATGGCTACAGGTAAAAGCCGCAATTGGTTCGGGAAGGTGCGAATAAGTCCTCGTGGCCTTCTCTTTTGTGTAGAGAGTGGCTTACACAGCAATTGGCGTTCAAGACATCTGACTGAAGGCATGCCGGGGCCTGTCGAAGTCGGATAACGCCGAAAGCCGGTTGTTGTGAAAGCCCTGAAGGGCGTGGCTTACAAGCCTGCCTGCTGTGTTGTGCTTCTTGCAAAGGACTGAGCCATTTACTGCGAACCACGCCTTGCATCCTGGCCTGTCAGCCGACGCAGAGCACACATGGAACCTGTTCGCACCTTCCTTATGTTAGCCCCATTGAGGGAGTTTGTGGCAGACAACAAACACAATTCTCTGAGTAACCCCCGGTAATCGGGTAGCTGTCACGCTCCGGGAACAACAAGAGGAAATCGTATCTCGACTATTGCACTGCTTTGCGGCTCAGGCCTATGACTGGCGGCCTGTGGTGGTAGTGACAATGACACCCCGCCGACACCGACGCCTGATACCGCCAAAGTCAGCTTTGCCGTGTCTGATGCCCCGGTCGACAGCGCCGAAAAAGTGGTAGTGGCATTTGACAAAATTGAGCTGGTAAGGGCAGGACAGGATAACATCATCCTCGAGGTCTCCGGCGCCAATGGCGAGGACTACCGCCAACTGGATCTGTTGGAATATCAAGGCAGCGACAGCGCCCTCATCCTCAGCGATGCCGAGTTGGAAGTAGGCACTTATTCAGAACTCATCCTGCATGTATTGGATGAATCGGTCGGTTCAGATCTCAGCTATGTGATCGACGAAACCGGTCAAGTGCCACTCAAACAACCCAGTAATAAACTGCGCTTGGGCAGCTTTGAGGTCGGCAGCGCCGGCGTTCAGCGTTTTACCATAGAGTTTGACCTGCGCCGTAGTCTGGTGGAGAACCAAAATGGCCAGCGTTACAACCTCAAGCCTCATGGCGTGACTATAGTCGACAACGCGACTGTGGCTTCATTGTCCGGCCAAGTGGATATCAACCTGTTCAACGCCGGTGAATGTGCTGCCGATAGCGGTAACTTTGTCTACCTCTATCCCGGCCACGATCTGGACCCTGCACTGCTGACCGACAACCTGGATCCGGATGTCAATCAGAATGCCGTACCAGAAGGTGCCGTAGTGCCTTACAACTCGGTCGAAGTAGAGTATGAAGTGGGTAACTTCGGCAAATACGCCTTTGGCTTTATTCCCGCCGGGGATTATACAGTAGCCTTCAGCTGCAGCGCGGAAAATGACGATCCAGAGCAATATGATGGTCTTATCATTCCCAACCCTGCCCCTCAGTTGCATCAGGTCACCCTGAGCAACCAAACCGACACTGCGCAAGATTTCAATGCCGTTGTTGCCCAGTAAATTTCAAAACCTTTTGTGAAAGGGAGCCTGTGCTCCCTTTTCTTTTGACTGTCTTCTATTGAGCCCACTTTGCAGAAGTGGTCAATGCTGCGCCATAAAAAAGCTAACGACTATAGATACAGTAAGGTTGCCAATCCAAGGAAGGTAAAGAAGCCGACAACATCCGTGACCGTGGTCAGGATCACTGAGCCTGAAAGCGCAGCATCCTGATTGAATTTCTGTAATATCATGGGTACTGCCACCCCGGCCAAGGCCGCAACCAGCATATTGACCAAAATTGCCACGGCTATCGTCATACCAATCAGGTTATCGTCAAACCAGAGCCCGGCCACCAAACCTATGAGTATGGCCCAGAGAATGCCGTTGAGTGCCCCTATCCCGAGTTCGTTCTTCATCAAGGAAAACAGGTTGCCTATGGAAATCTGTCCCATCGCCATGCCGCGGATCATCAGGGTCAATGATTGCGATCCGGCAATACCACCCATAGAAGCCACTATCGGCATCAATACCGCCAGCGCCACTACTTTTGCCAATACATCCTCGAACAAACCTATGGTGGCAGAGGCCAAAAATGCCGTCAGCAGATTGATCCCGAGCCAAATGGCACGGCGACGCGCGCCCTTGACGATAGGCGCAAACAGGTCATCGGATTCATCCATACCGGCCGAAGCCATCAAACGCGCTTCATAGTGTTCTCGCACCAAGGCGGTTGCCGTTCGCAGCGTCAAGCGGCCGATTAAGGTGCCTTCTTCATCGACCACCGGCAGTTCAATGTCTGAGCTATGCTCTATCGCTTCGGCCGCCTCTATCAAGGATGAATCGGCCGACAATACCCGGCTGTCCGGTTCAATAAGCGAAATAAGCTGGGTTTGTGGATCCTGGCGAAAAATCTCATAGCGACTGACTGTCCCCTGGTAATGATTATCCTCATCCACCAGATAGAGATTTTCGCAGCAATCCAAGTCAATGCGGCGGAAAAAACGCTGCGCCTGTTCCACCCGGCTTTTGTTACTGAGCACCAAGGCCTGATGTTCTGTGTAACGGCCTATTTCATTTTCCGAGTATTGATCATAAAGCTCGTAGCGCTTGCGTTGCCGCTCACCCATTTGCGCCAAAGCGCGGTCGATAAAGCTGTCGGGCAGATAATCGCTCCACTCGATCATCTCTTCAGCTGACAGCTGCGCCAGCAACAGATCCACCTCTTCCACAGACATCTGCCTAAGAAGGCTCATCCTGGGTTCGGCGCGCATCAAGCTGAGCACAGCCGAGCGCTCGGCAAAGGCTATCTGATTCCAGCGCTCATAGCGTTCATCCAGCGGCAAGGACTCCAGCAATAAGGCTATAGTGCCAGGTTCGGCCTCTTCAAGGATCTCACCAAAGACCTCGGCCTGAGCCTCGCCCTCCAATAGCGTTAACTGCTGTACCACCTGCCCCACTTCTGCTTGAGGTTGAAGCTCCGGCTCGGCTGCTGTTTGTGTCACTCAACTCTCCTCTCTTTCTTCTTGTTGGTATGCGCTTGGGTCAACATTTAAATTGCACGCAAATAAATTGCTGACAATAAAACTTGTGATATATAGTAAAGCCTCAACCAAGGAGCCACTATGTCTAACTCAATATACGCTATCCCACTGGAGAATATCCAAGGACAACAAACGGATCTCAGCGAATTTCAAGGCCGGGTCATGTTACTGGTCAATACCGCCAGTGCCTGTGGCTTTACTCCTCAGTATGCCGGATTGGAAAGCCTGTATCAGGAATTCAAAGACCAAGGCCTGGTTGTACTCGGCTTTCCCTGTAACCAGTTTGGTGCTCAGGAAAAGGGCAATGAGCAGGAGATCCAATCCTTCTGCGAATTGAATTTTGGTGTCAGCTTCCCACTGTTTGCCAAGCTGGAAGTCAATGGCCCCAATGCTCATCCCTTGTTTAAACTGCTCAAGCAACAGGCCCCTGGTGTGTTGGGTTCAAAAGGGATTAAATGGAATTTCACCAAGTTTCTGGTCGATCGCCATGGCAAAGTCATCAAGCGCTATGCTCCCACAACCAAACCCGAGGCTCTGCGTGAGCAGATTCTCCAGCTGTTACAGGATAAATAATCAATTGAAAAATAAACCAATTAAAAAAACATGATTATTTTTCGCCATTCAGGGGGAACCAAAACATCACTAAAGACTCCAACATAGTGAGCAGTGAATTTACTTTTTCATGTTCATCATTCTCCCTAAGGGGCTTCTAGCGCAGCCCCATTGATCTTCGATAGATCATAAGGCAGTCCTTAATGGCTGCCTTTTTTTATGCCTGCCGGCTCCCCAAGAAAAATCTCTTTATGGCTGAACTTTTTCTCTCCGAATGGCTCTGAATAAGTGAAGCTATTTTAACGGTTTCATCATCATCTCCCTTTGGACTGAGATACTGGAGCTAGCGCACAAGATCTTTGTCCCCTGCATTTTTTAGGCAGTCCTTTGGACTGCCATTTTTATTATCTATTTTTATGCTGTTTGGGGACTTAACCCTCTGCCTTTAATCATGCTTGGCATGTCGCAGATAAAAAATTTATCCACCAGGGAAACTTTTTTGTCAAAGCCGACTCTGAATAACAGAACCTTTTTCAAGTGTTTCATCATCACCTCCCTTGGATGGGAGCCCGACGCTAGCGCAGCGGGTTTTCATTCTTTGCATGACTTAGTTTTGTACGAATTTGTATGGCAGCCCCTTGGGTTGCCATTTTTTTATCCCCAGTCTTTCATTGCATACCAAGGCCAGCAAAAAAATTTCTCTTCCAGGGAAACTTTTCGTCAAAGCTGACTCTGAATAACTGAACCTTTTTCAAGTGTTTCATCATCACCTCCCTTGGATGGGGCCCGACGCTAGCGCAGCGGGTTTTCATTCTTTGCACGACTTAGTTTTGTACGAATCAGTTTTGTACGACCTTGTATGGCAGCCCCTTGGGTTGCCATTTTTTATCCCCGGTTTGTCATTGCAAACCAAAGTCAGCAAAAAAATTTCTCTTCCAGGGAAACTTTTTCGTCAAAGCCGACTCTGAATAACTGAACCTTTTTCAAGTGTTTCATCATCACCTCCCTTGGATGGGAGCCCAACGCTAGCGCAGCGGGTTTTCATTCTTTGCACGACTTAGTTTTGTACGAATCAGTTTTGTACGACCTTGTATGGCAGCCCCTTGGGTTGCCATTTTTTTTATCCTACAGCTCGACTCATTCGGATAGATAAATAGTTAATGCCAATATTGCCATTCAAGAAAATGAAAAGACTGAGTCAAAATCACTGTAAGAGCATAATGTGACAGACTTTTTGGGGATCTACAGATAGGAGTGAAGCAAATAAAACTGAATTATTTTGCTTGGTGCGGGAACTCGCGGAAAAATCGGCAGTCAGAATTAGTGAACCGAGTGTTTCATCATTATCCTCCCTTCAAGATGGTTTCTAGCGCACCATCCAGAGTTTAGATTGAACTCTGACAGCGACCCAAATGGGTCGCTTTTTTTATGCCAGGATTTTACTGTTTGTCAGGCCCATTGAGGTGCGGTTTGTGAACTTTGCAGGAGCGTGGTCAGCATATTGGCCAGCTTATCCAACATCAGCTTCAACCCCTTTGGCATACTTTGAACATCTATGCCGAGCAGCAAGTTTTTAACCTCGAGGCCCAATTCGGTATCGCCTTCAATACTGAGTCGGCGCTGGAAAAACAGGGTGTCAGGATCCTCTTTGGCGGCGGCGACCAGCAAGAGTTCAGCGCTATTGGCACTGAAGGTGACTTCCGGGGCCGTAAAAGGCCGCACCTTGAAACCTTGTTCGAAACTGACTTCAAATGCCAACTCCATATCCTCAACCCGAACGCCAACCCATTGCCCTTCAAGAAAGTCCAATTCACCATCCTTAACCTGTTCGCTGAGCAATACCGCCAATAGCTGCTGCAGTACGTTCGCCTTGATGGCGAAGGGAACCAAGGTCAGCGGTTTTCCAACCAACTTGGGAGCCAGAGTGAGAATATCGCGCGCCGCCTTGGCGGCTAAAGCCGTGCGCATCTTGAGTTACTCCTGATTAAAATGCCAAAACTCCGGCAGTCTAACCAAGTTTTATGATCATAAACCTGTTTTATATCAATTCTGTGAGATCCAAAGGTCGATAAACTGCGGCTTTGTTTGTAATTAGGGAGAAAGTTAACATGGAACTCCTGTGTCCGGCCGGGAACTTGGCATCACTCAAGGCTGCTCTCAACGCCGGCGCCGATGCCCTCTATCTGGGGCTGAAAGACGACACCAATGCCCGCTCATTTGCCGGACTGAACTTCACACCGACCAAACTGCAACAGGCAGCCAAAGAGGTAAAGTCTCAAGGGCGCAAGCTGTATCTGACTATTAATACCTTTCCGCAACCGGGTGAAGAGAAACGTTGGTACCAGGCCGTCGATCTGGCCGCCAACACGGATATAGATGGGCTGATCATGGCCGATCTGTCGCTACTGGATTACGCCCATGGCCACTACCCTCACCTGCCGCTGCATCTTTCGGTACAGGCCAGCGCCACCAATCTCGGTGCCCTGGCACTCTATAAGCGTGAATTCAACATTGAGCGCGCCGTACTCCCCAGAGTGCTATCCATCAAGCAGGTCAAAGATCTTGCCAAGGCCAGTCCGGTTGATCTGGAAGTGTTTGCCTTCGGCAGTCTATGTATCATGGCCGAAGGGCGCTGTCAGTTGTCTTCCTATGTGACTGGGGAATCGCCCAATTCAGGTGGCTCCTGCTCACCGGCAAAACATGTGCGCTGGCAGGAAAATCAGGGCTGTCGCCAGACCCGCCTCAACGAAGTCTTGATTGACAGCTCGGGGTTGAACGAGCAGATGGGCTACCCGGTTGTGTGCAAGGGACGTTATCTGACCGAAGAAGACAGCCAGCCGGGCTTTTTGCTGGAGTCCCCCACCAGCCTCAATACCCTGGACTTGCTGCCGGAACTGGCCCAGGCCGGCATAGTGTCACTTAAAATTGAAGGTCGCCAACGCAGCCCCGCCTATGTGGAACAGGTTACCCGGGTTTGGCGTCAGGCGCTGGACACCTATCAGAATGCGCCGGAGCGGTTCCAATCCAAAACCGAATGGCATGCCGCGCTGGCCAAAGTATCCGAGGGACAAACCACCACGCTGGGTGCCTACGAGCGCAGCTGGCAATAGGAAGTTTTCTATGAATATTTCTCTTGGCCCGCTGCTCTATTGCTGGCCCAAAGCACAAGTGCAGGCCTTCTACCGTGAAGTTGCAGACAGCACTATTCCACTGGTTTATCTGGGTGAAGCCGTTTGCAGCCGCCGCAGGCAGATGAAGTTTGCCGATTATCTGGCCCTGGCCCTTGAGCTCAAAGCCGCCGGCAAACAGGTTGTATTGTCGACTCTGGCCTTGATAGAGGCACAATCCGAGCTTAAAGAGCTTAAAAAGCAACTCGATAATGGCGAGTTCATAGTTGAGGCCAATGATATGGCCGCCGTTGGTATGGCGCGGGAGCAGGGACTGCCTTTTGTCTGTGGTGCCAGTATCAATAACTACAACAGAGCCAGCCTGGAAAAGCTGCATCAATGGGGCATGCAGCGCTTTGTGATGCCCATTGAGCTGTCAAAAATGTGGCTGCAAAAAGTCACCGCCCCGACGCCAAACTTTGAAATTGAAGTACTGGGTCATGGTTATTTGCCATTGGCGCACTCGGCCCGTTGCTTCACCGCCCGTCATCAAGGGTTGGCAAAGGATGACTGTCAGACGGTATGCATCAAGCATCCAAAAGGCCTGGTCGCCCAGACCCAGGAGCAACAACCACTATTGCGACTCAACGGCATACAGACTCAGTCGGCAGCCCGCTGCGATCTCAGACGGGAAATACCAGAAATGAAACGTTTGAGTGTTGACTGGTTCAGGGTTTCACCGGATGGCCATGACTCCATCGCTCTGGCGGAGTCTTTACTGCAAAATGCAGGGAGTGAAGTCGATGCTGAAACAGGCAAAGAAGCCTGTAATGGATATTGGCACGGCGCGCCTGGCATGGTCTATCAAAGACTTTGATAGCCCCCGGGACTAACGCCTCCCCCTAAAGCAAGCCTCTAAGCAAGAAGCCATAGCGTCTCTGCCGGGCGGCCCTCAATAAGGACTTTCAACAGGCTCCTGTTCATCGGGGGCCTTTTTTGTGCACAGCAACAAACACAAGACCCAGAGCATAAAGCTGCCGAGCCCCAGCCATTCGAGGACTGCCGGCCACCAAAAGTCAGGCCGAGGTAATTGCAGCACCAACTCATGGTAAAAGGGGTTATCCCCCTCGGTAATACCAAGTTCAAGATGCGGTAGAAACAGAAAAGCGCCCAGACTGACGCCGCTGATAAGCGCCGGGATCAGAGTCCACAGAGTGGCGGCACCAAAGGGGCGCTGCAGCAGATAAGCCAGGTAGCAGCCGACGCTGATACAGCCAAAGATAAAGAACCACTTCAGCATCAGGATATGAAGGTGATAGACATTGACGGGAAACAGGCCAACACCGGCCAGGGCCATACAAGTCAGGGTCAGGCTGAGATACAGGAGATGGCCGCTCAATAAGCGAGACAACTGCAGGGTGAATAACCAACAGAGCACCAGGCTCAAACTGCCGAAGAACAAACCACCATTGAGCAGTACCGCCAACTTAGAATGGCCATAACTGCCCAGCTCACTCAGGCTGTGATTGAGCAGGCTGAACTCCCGCCCATCGCCGCTCTGATAGCCCCAGATAACCAACCCCAGGCCAAGCAGCAGTCCAAAGAGTCCCAGCAAACCAAAGCTCAACGCCATTCTTGCCAGTCTCTGTCTTCTTAACATGCCAGTGTATGCCCCGGATTTATTCTCTGCTGTCTAACTTACATGCTCCAGTTTTTTTTTAAAGCCCGGGCAAGGTCTTTTTGCGTTACCGATCGCTTATTTACCCGAGTTTAAACAACAAAATTCGCTTCCGGTCGAATTATTGCACTTTGGTGCCTCGGCCATCCTTTGCTGTTTTGGCATATCCTCCCGCAGGAGATGACAATAGCCTTGATTACCAAGATCATGCCGGGTCTGGAAACTACAGTTCCGCCCAGGAGAAAAAATACAGCGCTAGCAGATTTCACTGTGTCCAGCCGTTGGATAGCTTGTTTACAGAGTTTTATCCCGACCAAAACACTGACCATCGAAGTTTTCAATTAGTATACATATCAATAACCTGCAAACGCTTTACCTCTAAAAAATTTGCAAAAAGCGCTCACTCAAATAACCACAAAAATGTTATGCTTATCACACTTAAAATGATAATAAGGCCTGAATCAATATCGGGCCACTAACTCTGAGCCGGAATTAAAGATGTCCAGAAGGAATTCCACCACCACAGACAGGGAAGTCTGTCTGCAATCCACCGACGAACTCATTTCCACCACAGATCTTCGCGGCGTTATCACTTACGTCAACCCGGCCTTTGCTGAGATATCGGGTTTTTCTGAAGCCGAGCTGTTAGGCCACAGCCACAACATGGTTCGCCATCCCGACATGCCCAAGGCGGCCTTTGCCGAAATGTGGCAATGCCTCAAGGCCGGCAGTTCCTGGCGGGGATTGGTCAAAAACCGTTGTAAGGACGGTGGTTTTTACTGGGTCGATGCTTTCGTGTCCCCCATCTTTGAGCAGGGAAAAATCATTGGTTATCAATCTGTCAGGGTTAAACCCAGTCAAGGCACCATCAAACGGGCCATCAAGGTATACAGTCGCCTGAATCAGGGCAAAAGGGTCAAAGATCCGCTGACGCTGACGCAAAAACGCTTGCTTTCGGCACTGATGGCCGGCTCTGGCTTACTGCTTAGCGGCTATATCTGGGGCTGGGGCGTGGTGTTGGCCGGAGCCATGTTGATGGCGCTCAATCTGGCTATCTTCTATGACGAAGCCTTTCGTATTCCGGCACGATTGATGGCACTCAAGCAAGAGTACGACTCTGTCAGTCGCTTCATCTATGCCGGGCACGATACGTCATCCGTGCTCGAATTTCAGTTGCAGCGTAAGGCCGCCATGCTTCAGGGCGTTTTGGGCCGGACTCAGGATCAAGCGCTTAAAACCAATGATATTGCCGCTCAGTTGGTGGTGGCCACAGAGCAGGCCAGAGTCGGCATGGATCTGGAACAACAACAGATGCAGCAGATAGCCAGTGCCATCGAAGAACTGCATGCCACTATCAGTGAGGTGGCCGACAACACCCAGGCAACCTCAGGCCGTATAGATGAGGCTTATGGCCTCTGTCGTCAAAGCCGGGATGTGATGCATCAGAACAGTGAACATATTCTCCACCTGGCCGATGATGTTGCCAGGGCGGCTTCCAATGCCAAACGCCTGAACGATGAAGCACAGCAAGTTGCCAACGCCATGTCGGAAATCGACGCCATTGCCGACCAAACCAACCTGCTGGCTCTCAATGCAGCCATAGAAGCAGCCAGAGCCGGCGAACAGGGACGCGGCTTTGCGGTGGTCGCCGATGAGGTCAGAGCCTTATCCGGCCGCACCCAGCAGTCCACCAAGAGTATATCTGCCAGCATAGAGGCCATGTTCAGCATGCTGACCCAGTGGGCCAATGAGATGGAAGCCAGTAGACAACAGGCACAGGAGTGCGCCACTGAAGCATTGTCGGCTGTGGAGTCCATCAACACAGTTAATCAGGGGATGGCTGAAATACACGATCTCGCCAGACAAAACGCCGTGGCGGCAACCCAGCAAGGGCAAGTAGTGCAAGAGATAGCAGGCGGCATACAGACGATTCACGGCGCCACCAATGACAATGTCAGCGCCCTGTGTCAGGTTGAGCAAGCCGTATTGCAGTTAAAGGCCAGTGCCGACAGGTCGCTGAACCTGAGACAGACTTTCGGCTGATACCAAAGCCCAGGTTCAGCCTGAGCAACAAATATCTAACCATTTCTTTTTGAAGGATTTTTCATAAGGAATTGCTCAAATAATAATTAAGCAAGGACAGGAAATAACTATGCTGTTGTGATCAAAGAGACAGAACTGACAGCGAATGAATTTACATAGCCGCGCTAAGGGGGTAATCTTGCCCCCTTAAATTCGGGGGCCGGTTGAATGAAAATGCATTCAGAGCCAATATTGCCCCTGGCGAGTAGCTTTGTTACTCATCCAATTAGTGTAGATTCAGGGTGTAATAACCGTGGCAGACGAAAAACAACCCCGCAACATAACAACCATACTCACCTTCCTGGTGCCATCTCTGCTCGGCGTCTTACTCTTTATGACGCCTATCAGCTATAACAACGAACTGACCATTCCTGTGGCGGTGTTGGCCGGTGAACTCAAGAATTTGCTCAATGATTATTTGACCAGCATAATTTGCGCCATAGTGGTATTTACCGCCACGGCCAGTGTATTGGTGAAACTCCTGCGCCCCGCTTTTATCCGCCGCAGCAAGTTTCTCAATTCCCTGTTGAATATCAGCCCTGCCTGGCTCTTGGTCAGGGTTTTGGGCGCCATATTTATCTGTCTGACCTTCTTCCAGGTTGGCCCTGAGATGCTCATAGCCGATTCCACCGGCACCTTGGTGATGAATGGCCTGTTGCCACTGCTGTTCTGTGTATTCTTTTTTGCCGGTATGTTCCTGCCTTTGTTGCTCAACTTTGGCCTGCTGGAACTCTTCGGAACCTTACTGACCAAGTTGATGCGGCCGGTGTTCAACCTGCCGGGACGCAGCGCCATCGACTGTATGGCCTCCTGGCTCGGGGATGGTAGCGTTGGTATTTTGCTGACCAGTAAACAGTATGAGAACCGCTTCTATACCCAGCGTGAAGCGGCGGTTATCGGCACCACCTTCTCGGCAGTCTCTATCACTTTTACCCTTGTGGTACTCACCCAAGTGAAACTGCAGGCGATGTTTGTACCCTTCTACCTGACAGTCTGTCTGGCCGGTATTGTTGCCGCCATAATAGTGCCCAAGTTGCCGCCGCTGTCGCGCAAGAAGGATGTTTATATTGATGGCAGCCCCAGACAAAAAGATGATGAGTCGCTGCCAGCAGGTCATAACTCTCTGTCCTGGGGACTGGATCTGGCGCTCACCAAGGCGTCCCACACAGGTGGCGTATTCAAGGTGCTCTCCGAAGGGGTGAAAAATGTCATCGATATGATCTTCGGTGTGCTCCCCGTCGTAATGGCATTAGGTACCATAGCTCTGGTCATCGCCGAATACACCCCGGTATTTAACTATCTTGGTAAGCCTTTTATTCCATTGTTGGAACTGATGCAGATCCCCGAAGCTACCCAAGCCTCCAAGACTATAGTCGTCGGGTTTGCCGATATGTTTATCCCCTCGATTCTGGCCACCAGCATAGAATCCGACATGACACGCTTTGTGATTGCGGCGCTGTCTGTCACCCAATTGATCTACATGAGTGAAGTAGGTGCCTTGCTTATCGGCAGCAAGATACCGGTGAAAATTTGGGAGTTGTTTGCCATCTTCCTGCTGCGAACCCTGGTTACTCTGCCTGTGATTGCCGGGATGGCACATCTACTGTTCTAAGGGCAATTTAGCCGGACTTCCCCACAACGGCCGCTACATGCGGCCTTTTTTTATTTCTAAGCACTAGAATGTGCTCACAAAATTCGCATTTCGGCCACCAGCATCTACACTGAAAAAAGTCCGTTTTTGAGGCTTTTCGGTGAAAATCTTTGCGTTTCTGCTCCTTTTTACGGCACTTTGGTGCCTCGATAGCCTGACACCGTCATTGGGCTATCGCCCCGTCCTTGAGCAATTTCAGGCCGAAGACGGCTTGTCGATGAACACTGTCAATGACCTCGCCACAGACGATCGTGGTCACCTGTGGATAGCCACTCAAGCCGGACTCAACCGCTTCGATGGCGAACATTTCAGAATCTACAGTAAGCAGGACGCTCCCTACGGCCCTAGTGGCAATCACATTGAAAGACTGTTGTTTTCAAGCCAGAAGGAGTTGTGGCTGCTGACCTTGAGCGATGGCCTGAATCTTTATCATCCGGACAGTGGCCGCTTTGAAATATTGGGTGCCGAAGCCGATCTGCCGCTGACCGGGATCCGCGAGCTGGCAGAAGACAAACAAGGCATGCTCTGGCTGCTGATGGATGATGCAAAGGTTTGGCGCTACGACCCCAAACGCCGCCAACGCCTGGATAGCCAGCAGCTTCAGACAAATACCGTTTCACAACTGAGGTTTTATGCAACACCTTCCGGCGACTTGTATCTTGCAGGAGACTCGCTCTGGCAGCTGGATGACAGCAAGTCCTGGCAACAGATGGCAATATTGCCGCAGTCTGCTCCGGTAGAGTCTCTGATACAGGCCAAAGACGGCAGTTTATGGCTCGCAAGCAAAGGAACGCTCTGGCACTGGTCTTTGGGAACCGAGGCCGTGCCTTACTCCATCAACCAACTTGGCGATGCCGGCATTCGGCATATGGTTTTGGATCCACAGCAACGGCTCTGGTTGGCGGTGGATAAACTCGGTCTGCTGCGATTTACACCTCAAACCCGGGAGCTTCTTTGGCAACCAAACAGCGATGGCAAGACCATCCAGACGCTGCATCTGGATGACAGCAACCAACTTTGGATAGCGACCAAGGGAGCCGGTCTCGGTAAGCTGGATCTCAATCAGGAAGCCATGGGAAAACTGCTCCCCAACAGTTTCGAGAACCACAACCTGGGTAATGGCGATGTCAGAGCGATTTTTCGCGATCATCTGGGGCAACTCTGGGTCGGCACCGCCAGCGGCCTTTATCAGGCACTGGAGTCTGACTCGGGCAAAATTCAAGGCTTCAAACCCTCGCCGCTAGCAAGCCAACTGCTGGATAAGGCCTTTATCGGTTTTATCAAAGAAGACAGTCAGGGCCGGCTGTGGATTGGCACTCGGGGCGAAGGCTTACTGATCTTCAATGCCGAGCGCGACAGCTATCTGCACTATCGCCATCAGGCCAATGAACCGGGCTCACTACCGGCCAACACCCTCTACAGTTTAACCTTTGATCAAAGTGGCATTGCCTGGATAGCAACCAAAGAAGCCGGAGTCAGCCGTTATCTTGGTATCGAAAAAGGCTTTGCCGCGCCGGATGCCACGCCGCTGCCCAAAACAGAAACCACTTCGATACTGGAGGATAACGGCGGCAATATCTGGATCACCAGTTACGGTGAAGGCCTATTCAGGCTCAAGCCGGATGGCAGTGTATCTCATTGGTCCACGGATACTGAAGTCCCTCTACCCAGCAAGCATCTGTTTTCCATCTACCAACATCCGGATGGACAGTTATGGATAGCATCCAGTGACGGCGTATTCTCATTCACCCCGGATAGCGGGCAGTATCAAATGTTTGATCGCCAACACGGCCTGATAGGCGATGTCGCCTACCTGATGCAACATGATGCCGACAACAAACTCTGGATTGGCAGCGCCAGCGGCCTGTCATGGCTGGATCCCGCAACAGGCACAAGCCGTAATTTTGCTTATGAAGATGGCTTGCAAGCCAACGAGTTCAACTTTGGCGCCGGGTTTCTCGATCGGGACGGTAGCTTGTTTCTCGGCGGTGTAAAAGGTCTCAACCATATCCAGCCCCCCGCTTTACCCGCGAGGAAACCTCCGGCGCAGCCGATCATAGATGAACTGCAGGCCCTGGGGCAAACACAAGAGCACGCACCAAAACCCTGGAGCCGACAGAAACTGGTTCTGGGGGTTGATACCTTGCCGCTGAGTCTCAAATTCCACAGCCCGAACCTGCATCACGCCAGGCATCTTGAGTATCAATACAAACTCGAAGGCATGCAGCAGGAGTGGCTCAATACCCGGGGGGCCAGAACCGCCTTCTTCCCGGCGCTCAAACCCGGTGACTATCGCTTTATGGTCAGAGCCGTGGATATTGACGGCAATACCAGCCCGGCGCAGAGCCTGCTGCTGAGCATAACCCCCAGGCCCTGGCAAAGCCCCTGGGCTTATACTATTTACAGCTTATTGTTGCTGAGCCTGATATTTGGCTTTGCTTATAACAGGTGGCAGAAGTTTATTGAGCAACGAAAACTGCTGCAACAGGTGGCGAGCAGCGAGCAAAAGCTGCAACTGGCACTTATCGGCAGTGGCGATGAGTTTTGGGATTGGGATTTGCAGGCACAGGAGGCCAATCGCAATAACGCATTTCTCTGGTATCCCGAGCCCGAAACCCACCTGAAAGATACGCTGGAGCGCTGTGTCCATCCCGAAGACTTGCCGCTCATCTGGCCCGAGATTGATGCCTGCCTCCATAAAGACCGGCAAGAATTTGAACTCAGCTATCGCGGCAAGACCCAGGACGACAGCTGGCTTTGGGTACTCAACCGTGGCCGGGTC
Organism: Shewanella sp. VK101; assembly: GCF_056497865.1. Lineage (NCBI taxonomy): Bacteria > Pseudomonadati > Pseudomonadota > Gammaproteobacteria > Alteromonadales > Shewanellaceae > Shewanella > Shewanella sp. VK101. Next base: position 1,351,298 of record NZ_CM151402.1, on the reverse strand, counting down.
ATGGCCAGGGATCAAGAGGGGCGCCCTTTAAGGATTACAGGAACCATCAAGGATATTCAGAAACTGAAAGAAACCGAATCGGCACTGCGTCGTTTCAATCAGGAGTTGGAGCAGAGGGTTAAACAGCGCACTGAAGCGCTGCAACAGAGCAATGATGAACTGAACCACACCCTGGAAGAGTTACGACTGGCGCAGTCTGAACTGCTGGATAAGGAGAAAATGGCCACACTTGGTGGTCTGGTTGCCAGCATCACCCATGAAGTCAACACTCCCATAGGTATCTGTGTCACCGCGGCTTCGCATCTGGCGGAGAATGTTAAAGCCTTCAACAAGCGCTTTTACGCCGAGGATGTCGATCAGCAGGATTTCGAACAGTACCAGAGTGAAGTGGCCGACTGCAGCCGACTGATGCTGACCAACCTGGAACGCGCCGCCAAGCTGATCCGCAGCTTCAAACAGCTCTCCGTCGATCAGTCCCATGAAGAACTGCGGGAATTTAACCTGGGGCACTATCTGGATGAGATTTTCCTGTCGCTCAACCCCATGTTGCACCGCTCGCCTCACAAGTACAGCTATCAATGCCCGGCCGACATCACCCTCAACTCCACTCCGGGCGTCTTTTACCAAATTATCAGTAACCTGTTTACCAATTCGCTGGTACACGCCTTTCCAGAAGGAAGCGAGGGACGGATGTCGCTCAATGTCAGCCGCACAGATAACGGCATAGAGCTTGTCTACCGTGATGATGGTTGCGGCATGAATACCGAAGTACAACAAAATATTTTTGTTCCCTTTTTTACTACCAAACGCGGTAAAGGCGGCAGTGGCCTGGGGATGAACATAGTCTATAACCTGGTGACTCAAGTACTTGGCGGCGAGATCCGCCTGATCAGCGCACCGGGTCATGGCAGCGAGTTCCGCATCATACTGCCAAATGATATCGAGGTAAGTTCAGGGGCGTCACAATAAGGTCATCAAGACGTCACTTCAAGGTCAAATAACTGACTTAGAGTCTTTCACAGTCAAACCCGTTTCACTGGTTTTATCCAGGAGCCGCGATGAAAGACAGCAAGTCATTGGTCAACAAACCATCGACATTTCACCCATCCTCCCGCCGCGCAGCCGAGTCTGTCATCAAGCTCAACGCCCTCTGGCTCTCGGATATTCACCTGGGCAGCATTGACTGCAAGGCCGAATATCTGCTGCATTTCCTAAACAGCGTTCAGCCCAAAGTGCTGTATCTGGTGGGGGACATAGTCGATATCTGGGCCCTCAAACGCCGGGTATTCTGGCCCGAGAGTCACAACCAACTGCTGCAAAAACTGCTGCAAATGGCACAGAGCGGCATCAAGCTGGTGTATCTGCCCGGCAACCATGACGAGCTGTTTAAGGACTACCACCAGCTGCAACTCGCCGATGTCATTATCAGCAAAGAGTACAGACATCAAACCCTGAGTGGCAAGACCCTGCTGATGCTGCATGGCGATCAGTTTGACTCCGAAGTCTGTATCGGCCGCATCACCGCCCGCCTCGGCGATCACCTCTACGATGTCTTGATGTTTCTCAACCGCCAGTTGCACAAGGTTCGCCGCCGTCTCGGTTATCCCTATTGGTCTTTGGCCGGCTTTATCAAGCAAAGAGTCGGCAAGGCTCAACAAGCTATCAACAGTTTTCGCGAAGCCGTGGTGCGTTATGGCCGCAAGCAGAAGGTGGACGGCATCATCTGTGGCCATATTCACCAGCCGGAGCTCACGGAAATGAGCGGTTTTATCTATGCCAATGATGGTGACTGGGTAGAGAACTGCACCCTATTGACTGAAACCCTCGAGGGCGAGCTGCAACTCGAGCGCTGGAATGAACAACTGGGCCGGACCGAAGTACTGAAACGCTTCGCCTGGCAGGGACAAGAACAACAAGCTGCTTAAATCAGGTACCCATTATGATGTTTACCGTCGATAAAGTCGTGGAATCCAATCTGCCCAATATCAACAGCAAGCCTTGGCTCGCCAAGCCAACCAAGGCCTTACTGCGTTATCTTCTCAATGAGCGGGAGTGCAATGATATCGCCGGCCAATTCAGTTTTCTCAAGGGCGTGGATTTTGTTGAACAAGTGCTGGAAAGCTTTGCCGTCAGCTATACGGTGCCGGACAGTGAGGTGGAAAACATTCCCCATCAGGGCCGAGTCGTTATCTTCGCCAATCATCCAATAGGTTCGCTGGATGCTCTGGTGCTGATAAAACTTATCAGCGAAGTCAGGCCTGACATTAAAGTGGTTGCCAACGAGCTGCTGATGACACTGACGCCACTGCACAATATCCTGCTGCCGGTTCGCAATATGACTGGCGGAACCCCCAGACAACACCTGGAGAAGATCCATCAGCATCTGCGCAGTGAAGGCGCTGTGCTCATCTTTCCATCGGGTGAGGTTTCCAGGCTCAGACCAAGCGGCATTCGCGATACCCAGTGGCAAACCGGCTTCCTGAAGATGGCTATCAGCTGCAATGCGCCGCTGCTGCCCATGTATGTCGATGCCAAGAACTCGGCGACCTTTTACGGTGCTTCCATCTTGTATAAACCTTTGGCTACCCTGCTGTTGGTGAAGGAGATGTTTAAACAAGCCAGTAATACTCTGCCAGTGCGTATCGGCGAGCTTATCCCGGCCGAAGCGGTCAGCGGCAGTGACTTCCCACTCAAAACCCGGGTCAGTCTGCTGAAGAACCACCTCTATCGCATAGGCAAGAACCGCAGCCCACTGTTCAACACCCAGAGTGCCATCGCCCATCCGGAAAAACGTCGTGAGTTGCAACAGGCTTTACTGCAGTGCGAACAGCTTGGTCAAACTCAGGATGACAAACAGATTTTCCTCTATCGCCATCAGGGCAGCAGCCCAGTGATGCGGGAAATAGGTCGGCTGCGGGAACTGGCTTTTCGCGCCGTGGGTGAAGGCACGGGAAAACGCAGAGACATAGACAAATACGACTCCAGTTATCTGCACCTGGTACTCTGGGATCCCAAGGAACTGGAGATAGTCGGCGCCTACCGCTTTGCCGAAGTCGCCCGCTTGCACAATGCAGGTGAAAACCTCTACAGTGAGTCACTGTTTCACTATCAATCAGAATTTGCTCCCTATTTCGCCAAGGGCCTGGAGCTCGGCCGCAGCTTTGTGCAGCCTAAATATTGGGGAAAGCGCAGTCTCGATTATCTCTGGTACGGCATAGGTGCCTTTCTGGCTCGTCATCCCGGCTACCGCTACCTTTTCGGTCCTGTGACCATAAGCAATCAGTTGCCGGCACAGGCCAAGGAGATGTTGGTGCACTTCTACCTGCAGCAGTTTCCCTGTAAGACACAGCTGGCACAGTCTTTCACGCCTTTTGGTCTGCCTCCTGAGCGCCAGGCTGAGCTGGATAAGCTCTATGTTGATTCAGATTACCAAGGCGCATTCAAACTGCTCAAGCAGACCCTTGCCAGTATGGGCGCCGCTGTGCCAACTCTCTACAAGCAATACGGCGAACTTTGCCAGCCTGATGGGGTGCGCTTTCTCGCCTTTGGAGTAGATGCCGACTTTGCCGACTGTATCGATGGTTTGGTGCTGGTGGACTTGGACAAACTCAAGTTCAAGAAACGCAGCCGCTATATCGATTGTCATCTGCAGGAACTCAATCAGCAAGATGACAACGCTCCGAGTTAGCATTATTGACAGGGCTCTGATATAACAAAGAAAAGGTTATGGAGGATCCCTATGCAGCTCTGCATCGCCGATATCATGATCACCCGGGTCGTTACAGTGGAAATGGACGACCGCCTGAGTGTGGCCAAAGAGATATTTCATCATGCAGGCTTTCATCATCTACTGGTGGTGGATGATGAAAGCAAGCTGGAAGGCGTCTTGTCCGAGCGGGATCTGCTGCGGGCCTTAAGCCCCAATCTTGGCAGCGAAACGGCCACCAGCAGAGATCTGGAGACCCTCAATAAGCGGGTGCATCAAGTGATGAGCCGTAATCCTGTGACCGTTGCGCCGCATCTAGGCTTGGCGCAGGCATCCAGACTACTGCTGGAGAAAGATATAGGTTCACTGCCGGTACTGGAAAACGGTGAGATTGTCGGCATAGTGACCTGGAAGGATCTATTGCGAGCCTATTGCTGTTAACCACAATAGGCTCAGACTTCATAGGCCTGAGTGAAAGCTATCTCAGAGTTACCTCATCCAACTTACGGGCCTTTTCAGAGCTGAACTCCTCATTGAGCAACACACACTCACTGGCCTGCTTGATATAGTAACGTTTCCCCTGAGCATCCTTGAGCGGCTTGCTACTCAAACGCGCCATCAATAGCGGCTGCTTTTCCAGATCCCAGCGATAAAAGGCAATTTGCTCTCCCTTGCTGGTGATCAAGTGACACTTCACCTCTTGCCGCTCGGCGGCTTGGGCAGTCAAAACGATACCGGGCAAGATGAGCAACAAGCCATATTTGATTGATTTCATCATTTCCAACACTCCGCAGAGGCGCCGCCTTTAACCCCGGCGTCAGTCAAGGTCAGCGTCTTGCACTTGCTGTCACGACTGGCCTGTACCCCTTGCGCCGTTGCTGTCAGGGTAAAACTGCCGGTGCCGGTTGACGCTATGCTGTAGTGACCATTTTCAGTAATAAAGGGGCTGGCATTGAGCCCCAGTTTGGTCATATCCGTGGCGTAAGTGCGATTGTCCAAATAGTACTGCTCCTGCAGATTGGCCAGTCGCATCAAGGCTGCATGAGCCTCAGCCCTGGTACTCTTGGCAATGTACTGCACATAAGAGGGATAAGCGATCGCCGCCAGTATGCCGATAATGACCACAGTGATCATGACTTCAATCAGGGTAAAACCCGCTGCTTTTTTCATCTCTTATCCTACTCATTCACATGATAATAAATCTTGTTGGTACTCAGGCCTGTATCCAGTGCCACTGTACCGGAACAGTTTTCACCGGTTTCATCACACTCACCGCGACCAATAATCAAGGCAGCATCTGGATTGTCCGGATTATCGGGGTCATCTGGATCTTTGGGTGGAGTAATGATCTTGGGTGGCTGAGGAATACAATCCTCACACACTTCCAAAAACTCATAATTGTAACGCCCGCCTTTATGCAGGTCGAAGCTATATAAACGGCCTGTTGATGATATTAAGCAACTACTCTCGGTTTCAGCTGTATCCTGAGCAGGAACAAAGGAGGTGAAGTAGACACGCCCTTTGATGATGGCCGAAGGTGAAAGACTCTTCTCACCAATGACAGAGAAGTTATAGTACCAGCCCAGCTTGGTACCAAAGTCGATATTCTCACTGTCGCTGCTTGGCGCCGCAGATGTCACATTGTAAAGGTTGGCCAAAGTGATCGGGCTGGGCACAGTCGCACCTGAGCCGCCAAAAGTCTTGGTCACCACGTTGCGATCCTGCAGCACAAAGAACATATCTTCAGTATCAGAATCAAGTGGTGATGCCCTGTTACCACTGCCGAGCGTGACGGCATCATAAGGTACGTTTTGATATGCCGTAGTAGTACTGGTGTTACCGTCGGCATCTGTCGTCGTCACCCGGGTGACATTGGTAAATACCGTCTGGGCTACCACAGGCTCATAGAAGAAGCGGCGATCGGAAGATGCCAGCGCGCCGCCCACAGAGGCAAACTTGAAGCCACTCCAACTGGAGGTGTTTTCTGAAGGCATATCCATGCGCCAGACATTACCACCAAGGTCTGCGGCATATAACCTGTCTGTAGCACCATCGCTGTTGCTGTCCAGAGTGGCTATTGAACCGGCAATACTGTGTTCTATGCCGGTCAACGCTGTGCCACCACCGACACCAAAGCTATGCTTGAGTACTCCGGTTTCGGCGTCGACCAAGTACACATTGCGGCCATCTGAGTTGCTGCCTGTGTTGGCGTCATATCCCAGATTGTAACCACCGCCGAAGATCACTACAGGTTTATCCGAACCCGGCACCTTAGTCACAACCGGTGTCGACCAAGTCTGCCCCATATTGGCAAACCCGGCGCTATTGTTGTCAATCCGCCACATCATTCGAGGTGAATCCGGGGCGGTAACATCGAAGCCATAGTAAGAACTCCCGCCCCGGCGCATGCCGAAAAAGATCCAAGCCTTGGTAATGGCACCCGAGTCGTTGCGCTCCAAATAGGAAACCGGCGAGCCATCTATGCCATAAACACTGTGACCATTGGCATAGCTGTTATCTCTGAGTTCCTGCACATTACTGAGTAGCTCATAGGGCATAAAGGCCCAACTCTCTTCAACACTGCTACCCGTGTCTTTGAAGGCATGTAACATACCATGGTTGGTGCCAACGAAAATGCGCACATTGCTATTGCCATCGCCACCAAAGTCAATGGCAAGCGGTTGCGAGTGCATGGGGTCACCCATGATATCGCCGCGAACCCCGTTGTAATCGTCAGAGGTAAATTTGCCGTTTTCATCTTTATCGACATTTTTACCCCTGATCCACTCAAAGGCTTTTTCCAGCTCAGAGCTTTCTGTACCGGCGGCTACACTCATGTTCATATGAGTCAACAAGGCAAGGTCACCACCGGCATAGCTGGAAGCCTGATTCTTGCTCAGAGTCGCCAGGCCGCCACCTACCTTGATGTTACTGTAGAGAGTACGGCTGTCAGGTACTATGGTTCTGGCTGCACCGCCTTCCTGTACATCGTTGCCATCAGGGTCCGGAGAGCAATTACTCCATAGACTACAAGCCGTGTCCGCAATACCACCCGAACTTGAGATAGCCGGTCTGTCGTTGGCATCTATCAGTACGCCAGAAGGGTTCACCTTCAACTTCTTTAGGTTACCGGCCCACTTGGGCCCTTGAGATGGGCTGAACAAGGCATAATAGGCAGAGTCCAGAGTACGGGTTGGGTCAGCATTACTGAAGGCTACCCCAGGCGCCGAAAACCTTTGTCCTTCGTCCGTGATACTGTCAAGCACACTACTGAAAGCTTGCTGTAATTCAGCCACGCTATTGGCGGCATGGTATTCTCCACCACCTCTCCTGGCCGCCTCCACCAATAAAGGCTCAGCAGCAGAGCCCTCCTCCAGCGCAAAACCTATGGTGTGAGTTACCACTCTTTGAAATTTTTGTGTCGAGGGCAGAATATCATTGCGGTTCATATAACTAGTTAATGCCGGTAAATAGCTTTTCTTTGCCCCGTAACGATCATAATCGTAGGTAAAAGGGTTGTAGTTACCATCGGAAGAAACACCAGAGGCACTGGTTATTGAAACAATTCTGTTGTTAGCAGAGTCGTCCAGGGTAGGCACACCGTCTGTTACATAAACTATATAGGCTACATCACTACAGACACTCATTGGAGATTCATAGCGGCCATTAATCTCGATAGTTGTATCATACATAGGCCGGTTGGCCTTGTACTTAATACTGCGGCTACTGTAGTCGCGATCATCGTGTCCAAAAGTAATAGGGCCGCCGCTAAAGTACCGGTAGGCTTCAAACAAAGTTTCACATAGTGGTGTGTTGGTTTCAGCTGGCAGGTTTTCAACCGTACTGATAAGGGTGTCTTTTTCAGGTGAAGTTCGCTTCTTTATTCCCGCAACTATCCGACCACCATCCCTATCACCTTCACGGGAATAATTCATGTTAAACACTGCCAGGCCAAAATCGACCGTCGGCATCGAACTTATTACCCCGGAGATAGCCGTCTTGGCAATATCCAGTCGGCTGAGATCCTGAGTATCATCCAACTCGCCGTTTTTATGTAAGGTATACCAACGCAGATAATTATCTGTATAAAGAGTAACTAGCTCTCCTTGGTTAAAACCTAGCTGTTTAGCATTATTCAGTGCATTGGCATCTGTGCCACCATATGGAAGATAGACTTTATTTTTACCGGCTCCAGATTCAACATTGTTCTGAGGATATCCACTACTATAGGTAACACCATCAACAGTAACTCCATTATTACCCGGATTGACTGCTTCAATATCCTCCCAGCAGTCCACCGGGTTGTTTTTTTCAGCACCGCTGTTTTCCTTAATAGGTTGCCAAGTCCCTTTACCTTGACCGGTAAATCGATATTCACGGATGTAACCGGTAAAACGGCCATACTTATCCAAAGCGGCTTTAGCGACGGCACAACCATTAAGCACCCCATTAAAACGTCTCGACTCCGAAGGACTGTCCGGCACAGGTAATGAACTATCATCCATCCCGGAGCCGACGGTAAAGTAGATCATCCTTCCTTGATATGAATGAGAAGAACCTACTGGGGGATAGTCCTTAGCTGGATCATAACCACCGGGGACATCCTGCTCAATTGTCCCCATGGATGCCGAATTATCAAAAATAATCAGCACCTTGGCCCGTCCCTGATTTGGCGGCGGGATCAAGTAAAGGTCTGTATCATCGGCCGAGACTTGCCCGGAAGAGCCAACCAGCACAAACAACAAACCGCATAAACACTTTTTGAGTTTCATGATCCGCTCCCGTTAAGCACTTCCTGCTCAACTCCTTCGATAACTGTCAGTTGCCCGAGGTTGTCCCGGCCGTACCTAACCTGGCTGGAAACCTCCACTCTTCGGCACTTGATAAGATCTGTACCGCTGGCATCCCTGCTACGCTGACAGGAAACATTCCTGGCATCCACAGTGCCATCACTCTTTAATGGCAGAGGCGTCAAAACCTGAGTGCCACCCGAATAGCTGTTGCCTGTATCTATCGCTGTCATTGTCGCCAATTCTGCTTGGCTCTTGGCATTCAATACCGCCTGCAAACCACCGTCGGCCAAGGCCTTGGCTTCCACCCGCTCGGCACCGGCGCCGGCCATACGCAGCGACTGACTGGAGTTAACTGCCAGAGCCACCCCAATCAGGGTCAGAATAATCAAGAGGATAAGTGCGAAGAACAGTACGACTCCCCGCTGTTGTCTTATTTTCATCTGCTTAGTTCCTAATCAACACAGGGTTTTCAAGTACCACTGTGGTCGAAACCACTTTCCGGCGGAAGTTATCGCCACCACCACTGATGGCTCTGTCGCCGGTTTTGTCGCCCAGTGAGTAAGTCGCATTATTGGTGTAACTATTGTCAGCATTGGGCGAACGCACCAATAAAAATATTCTCAATGCCACTATTCGCTGGAACAACTGGTTGTCCCACATCAGATCCGTCACATTCTGTACCGGCATAAAGCTATCGGCCGTGTCATCACCGTTCTCGTCGAAACCATAGAGAATACGCATGTTTTCGATACCCTCGACCAAGGGCTCGTCTACGTTCATTCCGCTGGCAGAGAGTGATTTACGGGTCAGAACCGGCACGCCGTTGTTGTCTTTAATAAAGTAGACATGGTGTTGGTATTCCCACACCCTCTGGTTTTCAAGGCCGGGATCTGTATCTTTAAAAAACACCGCCTGGCTGGCCGTTGCTGCCACCCGAAAACCACTGGTGGCTCCGGGAGGGCCTACCAGTCGTTTAATCTGAATCACATCAGTCCCTGTCATCGCTGAATTGACACAGCTCAGTGAGCCGGCACTCACCCCGGCCTCGTACCCCCAAAGACGTCTGAAGTGGGCCGGTTGGCCATTGGGCAGAGTGGCATTGTTGAGCCCTTGTCCAATACAATCTGTCCCGACAGCATCATCGACCCGAGCGTTGGTACCCAGCACGAAATCTGTCCCTGTCATATCACCAAAGAAGCCTACCTGACTGAGATCCGGCACCATGATGGCCAACGCAATACGGCCATTTTCCTGTAACTGATTGAACTGCCCTGTGGTAGTAACATTAGTGGCAGACATACTGAACATGGCGAACAATCCGAGCGCCAGAAACAGACTGATGACCATGGCCACCATGAGTTCTACCAGAGAAAAACCCGACTGCTTTGAATTTTTCACACTCACCGCCTTAACCTTGATTGATCACTGTCTTGAGGATAAAGACCCGCCGGCGCTTACCCAAGCTACTGCCGCAGTCAGTCGTTTCATAGGCGGTGCCGGCGGTTTCCTGAATGCCTCGCCATGCCATCACAATAGTGACATTGCTGCCATTGACATTCAGACAAGCGGTAGCACTGTCGAGGCCGCCGACATTCTGGCTGCCCACGGCTTCAGCGGCGCCGGTAAAGAGTTCTTGCCATTGGAAAAGATCCCAGGCCAGAGTCTCGGCAGCAGTACAGGTAACAGTGGCGCCAAGGGCCACATCGCAGGATTTTGCAGGAGCACTTCCGCCCCCGGAATAGGGAGAACCGTCGTCGTAATTATTCAGTACCGTGTTATTAAGCTTCATCCGATTGAGGATATCGTTGGCAAAGTATGCCGCCTGAGTCTGTTGAAATGATTCAAAGCTGGCGCGCTTTGCCACTATATGTAAATTAAATATCCCGATAAGCCCTATCACCAAAATGACGAGCGCTACCATAACCTCAATCAGAGAGAATCCCTCTCTCCGTTTTTTCATCTGTGTCAAATCTCCAGACAATGCCATGTTTTTGACAATAAATTCAGCCTATTAGTTCTTTAATATCTTATAGTTAGCTCAAGACCACAATAATACCTGTTAATGATAGTTGAGTCGAATGTAAATCTCCAGTAACAAAGAACGCTAATAAATTCAAGCCTTATAAGAGGTATTTTTTCCATAAAAAAAAGAGGCTTAGATAGCCTCTTCTTAAAATGCTTTTTGCTTATATAAGCGCAATAAATCCGCGGCTTCTTACCTTAGCTCCACAGGAACGGCAAACACGGTATCTTCCTTGCGCCCTTCCACTTCGGTCACCACGCTTGGCGCCAGTTTGGCTATGGCCTCAACCACCTGCTGCACCAACACCTCAGGAGCAGAAGCCCCTGCAGTAACCGCAACCTTGCTGACGCCATCAAACCAATCCCGCTCAACATCATCGGCGTTATCCACCAAATAGGCCTGAGTGCCAGACTTGAGCGCCAATTCGCGCAGTCTGTTGGAGTTTGAGCTGTTTTTGGAGCCAACCACTATCAACAAGTCCACATCCTGGGCCATCTTACGTACCGCATCCTGGCGGTTTTGGGTCGCGTAGCAGATATCGTCTTTACGAGGACCTTCAATCGAAGGGAACCGCTTCTGCAGTGCAGCAATAATATCCAGGGTATCATCCACCGACAGCGTGGTTTGGGTGACAAAGCAGAGATTGTCCGGCTCTTTCACCTGCAATGCATCCACGTCGGCCGGAGACTCAATGAGATAGACTCCCCCTTCAGGGTTATCGTACTGCCCCATGGTGCCTTCCACTTCGGGATGACCGGCATGACCGATAAGAATGCACTCAATCCCCTTACGACTGGCGCGGGTCACCTGCAGATGCACCTTAGTCACCAGAGGACAGGTGGCATCAAACACCTTAAGACCGCGACGCTTGGCCTCATTGCGCACCGCCTGCGACACCCCATGGGCACTGAAAATCACTATGCTGTTGTCGGGTACCTGATCCAGTTCGTCGACAAAAATCGCCCCGCGCTGCTTGAGATCTTCAACCACATAACGGTTATGCACCACTTCATGGCGCACATAGATAGGCGGGGAAAAGAGTTCCAGCGCCCGTTCCACTATACTGATGGCCCGATCGACACCGGCACAGAAGCCTCTGGGATTGGCCAGCAATATGTTAAGACCGGTAGATTTTGCTACTGACATTTCAAAGCTCCTGCAATACTTCCAGTTCAAATGTCACCTGATGGCCCGCCAGCGGATGGTTCAGATCCACTGTGACAGAATCACCGGCTATCTCCCTGACAATTCCGGGTATTTCACTGCCGCCAGGGCCGGCGAAACTGACGATAACGCCGGGTTCCAGCGTCATATCTGCCGGGAATCGGCTGCGATCCAAGTGATGAATGGCATCGGGATTGGACTCGCCGAAAGCATCGGCAGGGGCCAAGGTAAAGCTGTGATTGTCGCCGGTTTTCAGCTTAAGAAGCTCAGCCTCAAACGCCGGGCTCAGACTACCGTCACCGATATTGAGCCGGGCGGGTTTACCGGAGGCTTTGGTGCTGTCGGCGGTCGAGCCGTCTTCCAGCAGTATATTCAGGTGACACAAGAGGGATTTCACATCAGACATCTGTGTTACTCCTTGGCTTCATTCTGCTTGGCAGCGGCCTTGTCACCGCCGAAAAATGAATCCCAGATGATCAGGACTGCGCCAACACAGATAGCCGAGTCAGCGATATTGAATGCCGGGTAGTGACTGGTTTTCCAGTAGAAATCGAGGAAGTCCACCACAAAACCGTGCATCAGGCGATCGACAAGATTTCCCAGCGCGCCGCCTATTACCAGAGTGTAAGCCAGGTTTAGGCGCCACAATCCGGCCGATTGCCGTCTGAGCCAAACGGTCAGCAACACACTGAAACCGACAGCGACGGCGGTAAATAACCAACGCTGCCAGCCACCGGCATCACTGAGGAAGCTGAAGGCGGCGCCGTAGTTGCGCACATAGGTCAGATTAAAGAAAGGCAACAGCTGCACCGATTCATACAGCTTGAAGTTACCCAATACCCACTGTTTGGACAGCTGGTCAGCCAAAAAAGCCAACACAGCCACCCAATACCAGCGCAGGCCACTTTGTTTCCAGTCTGCGGGCATGTTTATTATCCTCAGGCGAACAGGCGTTGTTCACCTTCTCCTTCGATATTGGTCACACAGCGGCCACACAGCAGTGGATGCTCGGCGATCTGGCCAACGTCTTCTCTGTGGTGCCAGCAGCGGTCACACTTGGCCGCTTCAGACTTGGCGACGCTGAGCTTAAGTGATGCCAGCTCAGTTTCACGGGCATCGGCAGGTGCATCGGCAAGCGGCTTAACCACAGCCTTGGAGGTCAGCAGCACAAAGCGCAGCTCGTCACCCAGTTTGGCCAAAGCTTCGGTCAGCGCCGCATCGGCAAACAGAGTTACCTCGGCTTCCAGCGCGCCGCCGATTAGTTTATCGCGGCGGCCCTGCTCCAGTGCCTTGTTGACTTCATCACGAACCTGCAGCAACTGTGCCCAGTATTCATCACTCAGATCTGAGTCCAGCTGTACGGCCTTGAGGCCCTGGTACCATTCCTGAGTAAACACATAGGCGTCACGTTTACCCGGCAGCAACTGCCAGATTTCATCGGCAGTGAAGCTGAGGATAGGGGCAACCCAACGCACCATGGCTTCGGCAATCAGATACAGAGCCGACTGACAGCTGCGACGGGCGTGACCATCACGCTTGGCGGTGTACTGCCTGTCCTTGATGATATCCAGATAGAAGCTGCCCAATTCAACCGAGCAGAACTGCATCAGCTTCTGGGTCACTATGTGGAAGTTGTAGGCATCATAGGCTTCCAACAACTCTTCCTGCAGCTTGGCGGCGCGGCGCACCACCCAACGATCCAGCGCCACCATGTCTTCGATGGCGATCATGTCTGTCTCTGGCTCAAAACCGCTCAGGTTGGCCAACAGGAAGCGGGCGGTGTTACGGATACGGCGATAAGCATCGGCGCTACGGTTGAGGATCTCATCGGATACCGTCATTTCACCGCTGTAGTCGGTAGAAGCCACCCACAGACGCAGAATATCGGCGCCCAGTTTGTTGGTTACCTGCTGTGGTGCAATCACGTTGCCGATGGACTTGGACATCTTGCGGCCCTTGCCATCCACGGTAAAGCCGTGAGTCAGTACCTGCTTGTATGGAGCCTTGCCGTTCATGGCGGTTGAAATCATCAGTGATGACATGAACCAACCACGGTGCTGATCCGAGCCTTCCAGATAGAGGTCAATTCCCTGCCCCTGGAATTCAGGGCGGGCACCAACCACTGATGAGAAGGTAGAACCTGAGTCATACCAAACATCCAGAGTGTCGGTCACTTTGCGGTACTGAGCCGCATCTTCACCCAGGAGCTCAGACTCATCCAGATCCCACCAGGCTTGAATGCCCTGCTGCTCAATGCGATGAGCAACACGCTCCATCAAGGCCACACTATCTGGATGCAGCTCTTCGGTTTCCTTGTGAACAAACAGAGTGATAGGCACGCCCCAGGTACGCTGGCGCGAGATACACCAGTCAGGACGATTCTCGACCATCTTTTCAATCCGGCTCTGTCCCCAATCAGGGATCCACTGGGTTTGCTCGATTTCACCCATGGCTTGAGCACGCAGCCCTTTGTTATCCATGGAGATAAACCACTGCGGTGTGGCGCGGAAGATAATAGGAGTCTTGTGGCGCCAGCAGTGTGGATAGCTGTGACGATAGGCTTCACGGTGCAGCAAGGCATCTTTTTCCTGCAGCAGCGCCACAATTTCATCATTGGCCTTGAACACGTGTTTGCCGGCAAACAGCGGGGTATCCGCCTTGTAAACGCCATTATCACCCACAGGATTAGCCACTTCCAGACCGTACTTCTGGCCAACCACAAAGTCGTCCTGACCGTGTCCAGGTGCTGTGTGTACCACACCAGTACCGGATTCGGTGGTCACATGATCGCCAAGAATCGCCGGCACACTGAAATCATAGAAAGGGTGCTGGAACTGCATCAACTCAAGTTCGGCACCTTTGGCACGACCAAGGTTCTGATGGCTCTTGACGCCATAACGGGCGATACAGCTTTCCACCAGGGCTTCCGCCAGAATAACGGCTTGCCTGGCACCTTTTTCAGACTCAATCTCCACCAGCACATAGTCCAAATCCGGGCTCAGAGACAGCGCGCGGTTGGCAGGTAAGGTCCAGGGAGTGGTAGTCCAGATAACCATGGAAACTGGCGCTTGATACTCAGTAACCCCGAAAACGGCCAAAACTTTAGTCTTGTCCACAGCGGTAAAAGCCACGTCTATAGCCGGTGAAGTCTTGTCTTCATATTCCACTTCGGCTTCGGCCAGGGCAGAACCACAGTCGGTACACCAATGCACCGGCTTAACCCCTTTGTGCAGGTGGCCGTTGTCAATCACTTTGGCCAATGAGCGAATGATGTTGGCCTCAGTGCTGAAATCCATGGTCAGGTAAGGTTTAAACCAGTCACCGAGCACGCCGAGACGGATAAAGTCATTGCGCTGGCCATCCACCTGTTTGGCGGCATACTTACGGCACTCGTCACGAAACTCGGCAGCAGAGATTTTCTGCCCTGGCTTACCGACTTTCTGTTCTACCTTAAGTTCAATCGGCAGACCATGGCAGTCCCAACCTGGCACGTAAGGCGCATCAAATCCTGACAAGGTCTTGGACTTGATAATAATATCTTTGAGGATCTTGTTAACTGAGTGACCAATATGAATATCGCCATTCGCATATGGAGGGCCATCGTGCAGAATGAACAGCTTGCGGCCAATACGGCTATCACGGATCTGTTGGTACAGATTCTCCTCGGTCCAGCGTTTCAACATCTCTGGCTCGCGATTTGCCAAATTACCACGCATCGGAAACTCGGTTTCCGGCAAATTCAAAGTTGATTTATAGTCGCTCATTGATCCTATACCATTAATTTAGCTAAGAGAGCTCAGCCTGCTTCATTGCTGAGTAAGGCGCGAGCCTCATCAGCGTCATTCATTATTTGTTTCTTAAGTGCCTCAAGGGACTCGAACGGTTTCTCGTCACGGATCTTGGCCACTAATTCCACTTCTACTTTACGCCCGTAGAGGTCACCTTCAAAGTCAAACAGGTGCACTTCCAACTGGCAGTTTTGTCCCTGAACCGTGGGTCGAAACCCCACATTGGCAACACCATCGTATTGCTCACTGCCATCCCACCAGAGCCTGACCGCAAATACGCCCCTCACAGGAACCACCTTGCGCTTCATGGCGATATTGGCAGTGGGGAACCCCAGCGTCCGGCCCAGCTTTTTCCCATGGGCCACCTTACCACTGAGAGTATAGGGATGTCCCAATAAACGTCTGGCCTGCTCAAGATTGCCCTTGGCCAGCGCATCTCTGACCATGGTGGAACTGACCCTGTGATCACAAACCAAAAAGCTTTGGGTACTGACTACCGCAAAACCGTGCTGTTCACCGGCAGAGCGAAGCAGCTCAAAATTGCCCTGACGAGCCCGTCCAAAACAGAAATCGTCACCGACTACCAGATACTTGACCCCAAGTTTACGCACCAGCAGCTCTTCGACAAACTCCTTGGCCGGCATTTGGGCAAACTTTTGATTGAAATTGACACACACAAGCCTGTCTATTCCAAGTTCAGCAAGCAGCTTGACCTTGTCGCGAAGCAGGCTCAAGCGCGCAGGGGCATCCTGGCCGCGAAACAGTTCCTGCGGTTGCGGCTCAAATGTCATCAGGGTGGCCGGCAAACCAAAGTGACGTGCCTTCTTGACCAGATTGGCTATCACTTCGGCATGGCCCCTGTGCACACCATCGAAGTTACCTATGGTCAGCACACAACCGCGATGGGCCGGCAATATATTGTGTATTCCGCGAATCAGTTCCATGAAATCAACGACCGCTCAAACGTAAATTGGCGGATTATATAACAGCTCGGCAGCAGAATCAGCCCTCAGTTCCGGGCTTTGAGCCGCCATGGACGGATCCCAAGCAGCACCAGTGCGATAAAATACCCCAGAGCGCCACCTAAGATCAGGGCAAACAAATGGCTGATTCGCTCAACAAACGACCAGCCAAGCCATTGTGCCTGCTCTGGAGAAAAGTAGAGCAACAGGGCCACCATTACGACAGTAGCTAGTAATGCCTTGATAAAAAAGATGATTGTTTGTTTGCTGACTCTATAAACACCGGCCAGATGCAAACCGCGATATAACAGGGAAGCGTTGAGTAAAGCAGACAGAGAAGTGGCGATCGCCAGCCCTACATATCCAAATGGCACGGCAAAAATAATATTGAAACCCATGTTGCTAACCATAGCAATGATGCCATAACGCACAGGTGTCTTGGTGTCCTGACGGGCATAATATCCGGGCGCCAACACCTTGATCAGCATAAAA
Source organism: Shewanella sp. VK101 (assembly GCF_056497865.1). Lineage (NCBI taxonomy): Bacteria > Pseudomonadati > Pseudomonadota > Gammaproteobacteria > Alteromonadales > Shewanellaceae > Shewanella > Shewanella sp. VK101. The sequence continues at coordinate 1,334,370 of NZ_CM151402.1, read as the reverse complement.
CTCAACAAGCCTGTGCCGTAGGCCACCAGAGAATAGGAAGCCATTTCCACGTCACTGATGCTAAAGGCGCCACGCATAAAAAGCACCATCAACATCGGCTGAGCCAATACAATCAGCCCCATCATGGCCGGTAAACCCAGCAGCATAATGGCACGAATCCCCCAATCCATGGTGCGACCAAAGCCCTCACCCTCAGCATTGACATGGTTTTTGGATAGAGCAGGTAAAATAACAGTGGCGATGGCAATACCAAATAATCCCAGCGGAAACTCCAACAAACGGTCTGAATAATAGAGCCAACTGATAGAACCTGTGACCAGGAAACTGGCAATAAAGGTATCCAGCATCAGGTTGATTTGCGATACAGATACCCCAAACAGTGCCGGGATCATCAGAGTACGGATTTTGACCACTCCCGGATGATTCCAGCCCCATGAGGGCCGGACCAGTGCTTTTTCCTGCAGCAGAAAAGGAATTTGAAACAAAAACTGAATCACACCACCAAAGAACACCCCCCAGGCCAAACCTATTTCAGGCTTATCCAGGGTGGGGCTCAACCATAGGGCAGCGGCGATAATGGCAACATTGAGAAATACCGGGGTAAAGGCTGAAACGGCAAAGCGGCCCCGGGTATTGAGAATCGAGCCGGCCAAGGCGGTGAAAGTGATAAACCATAGATAGGGAAAGGTGATCTTCAGCATTAACGAGGCCAGTTCAAACTTGGCACCGTCAGGCTCGTCATTGACCCAGGCCATAAACCAGCCGGCTCCGAACAAAGCGGTCAATATTGGCGAAGCCAGAACCCCAATCAGGGTCACTACTGTTACCAATAACCCCAAGGTACCGGCAACCTTTGATAATAAGAGTTTGACCTCTTCGCTGGACTCTTTCTCCTGATACTGAGTCAATACAGGTACAAAAGCCTGAGCAAAGGCACCTTCAGCAAACAAGCGCCGCAAAAAGTTAGGGATCTTGTTGGCAAAAAAGAACACATCGGCACTGCTGCCCGCGCCCATCAAGTTGGCGACTACCACATCCCGTACTAATCCCAGCACACGAGAAATCAAGGTCATGACGCTGACAATGGCGCCGGACCGTACCAATTTTTTGCTCAAATATTCCCCCAGAAGACTCAAGCCGCCATAAACGGCGACAAGTCTCAAAAATTCCACTTAAGCTCTGTCACATGCCAGCAATTGCTGGTAGAATTGCGCCACATCTTACACGAGTTGGGTTGAGGATAGCCAAATCAGGTTGGATTAATTTATCTTTATGATGGATATTCAATCATTGTCATTGACAAAGTGGCGAAAACCGGGCATTCTCCTCGGCCTTTAAAAGTATCAAATCCAGTTTTTAGGAGTTGCACCTTGGCTAATAGCAAGACTGCAAAGAAGCGCGCGCTTCAATCAGAAAAGCGTCGTCAACACAACGCTAGCCGTCGCTCTATGTTGCGTACCTACGTGAAAAAAGTTATCGCTGCTATCAAAGCTGGCGATCACAAAGCGGCTACTGAAGCTTTCGCTGTTGCACAACCCATTCTTGACCGTATGGCAACCAAAGGCCTGATCCACAAGAACAAGGCTGCCCGTCATAAGGCTCGTCTGAACGCTCGTATCAAAGCACTGGCTGCTTAATTCGATACCAGCATAAAAAAAACCGGCATTTGCCGGTTTTTTTATATCTGAAATTCAATAACATCAATGACAATAGATGTTATTCAACAGCTTGATGATTTCGCGCACTTCTTCACTCTTGAGCGAATAGTACACTGTCTGGGCTTCTTTGCGGGTTGCCACCAGATTGTCTTTCCGCAACCAAGCTAGATGCTGAGATAAAGCCGACTGACTCAATCCCAGTTTCTTGTTCATTTCCCCAACGCACATCTCTCCCTCACTCAGGAGATAGCACAGAATAAATAAACGCCTCTCATTGGCCAGCGCCTTCAATAATACGACGGCATGGTCCGCTCGCTGCTGCATCAACTCAATATTCATGACGAGCCTATTCTCCTAATACAAACTCCGTCCCTAATATAGCCTTGCCTTACGGAGATAGTCGGGACATAAAGCACACTTTTTGTTAGATTGTTTTCAAAAATGGGACATACCTAATAAAAACAAAGGAAACACATGAAAAACTATCGAACCGCCCTGTTACTCCCACTGTTGATTTCTTCACTTATTGGTTGTCAATCCCCCTCTCCTTCCAATACAAATCAACTGCTTGCTGAATCATTGCAGCAAAAAGCCCTAGATTCTGACCTCGGCTTTCAAATTGTGGAATCTTTAACAGTGGAAGTCGGCCCTCGCCTGGCCGGTAGCCCAAAAGACGCCATGGCGGTTGCCTGGGCGGAGAAAAAGCTACAGTCACTGGGTTTTGACCGTGTCTATAAGGAAGCGGTGGAAGTCCCTGTGTGGGAGCGCGGTGAAGCCAGCGCCAGCATAGTGGCCCCCTTCCAACAGCCTCTGGTCATCACGGCCTTAGGCGGCAGCGTTGCCACCCCGGCAGAGGGCATTACGGCCAAGATAGTCCGCTTTGACAGCCTGGCTGCACTTAAAGAAGCCAATCCTGATGATGTTGCCGGGAAAATTGTCTTTATCGATCAGAAAACCGAGCGCCACAAGACAGGTAAAGGTTACGGCAAGAGCGTAGGTGGCCGCTCAAGAGGCGCCATAGAGGCGGCGCGTAAAGGAGCCTTGGCAATAGTTATCCGTTCGATAGGTACAGATCATGACCGTATGGCTCACACAGGTACCATGCGCTATGAAGAAGGCTTGAAGCGGATCCCGGCTGCGGCCATGTCGGCGCCGGATGCCGACCTTGTCAATGCCATGCTCAAGCGCTCTGCCGATATCACTCTCACGTTGAAGATGTCACCCGAGAACAAGGGCAGCGCCATTTCCTATAACGTCATCGCCGAAGTCACCGGCAGCAGCAAGCCAGATGAAATCGTGCTGATAGGGGCTCATCTGGACTCCTGGGATGAAGGTACAGGGGCCATAGATGACGGTGCCGGAGTCGCGATTGTCACTGCGGCCGGGAAGCTTATCCAGGATTTACCTGTAAAACCTGCACGCACAGTACGTGTCGTGCTTTATGCGGCCGAAGAGATAGGCTTGGTTGGTGGTAAGGCTTATGCCAAAGCCCACGCTGCAGAGCTGGATAAACACTATATCGCTGCAGAATCCGATTTCGGGGCAGGCCCTATCTACCGCATTGACTTTCAGGTCAATGACCAAGTGCTGCCCAAACTACAGCAACTGACCCAGCTGATGCAGCGAAACGGCGTTGCCGCCGGTGACAACAGCGCCTATGGTGGCCCGGATGTTTCCATGCTGCCGGCCAGTGGCGTTCCTGTCGCCTCCCTGCGCCAGGATGGTACCGATTACTTCGACTACCACCATACCCCCAACGATACCCTGGACAAGATAGATCCCAAGGCGCTGGCACAAAACATTGCGGCCTATGCCCAGTTCGCCTATTTGATGGCACAGTCTGAACTGGAACTGCGGCCACTGCCTGCCAAACAATAAATCACTGCCGCCTTCTATATAGAAAGCCGTTCAATAATGAACGGCTTTCTTATCTTTATATACAGGAAAACACTATCAGCTCTGTTCTTCCCGCAGGAACACTGGAGTATCAGTGCTGGACTCGGCTTCACTGTAATAATAGCCGGCGCTGTTGAATGCCCTTAACCGCTCCAGACTCTGTTCCTCTTGCTCCAATAGGTAACGAGCCATCATGCCTCTGGCCTTCTTGGCATAGAAGCTTATCACCTTGTACTGACCTTTTTTACAGTCCTTGAACACAGGCGTAATGATACGCCCGTCAACCTGCTTGGTTTTAACCGCCTTGAAGTACTCGTTGGACGCCAAATTCACTACAATATCATCCCCTTGCTGAGCCAATGCCTGATTAATGGCATCTGTGATGATATTCCCCCAGAAGGCGTACAGGTTATTGCCCCTGGGATTGGCCAAGGAGGTGCCCATTTCCAGCCGATAGGCTTGCATCAAGTCCAGAGGCCTCAAGAGGCCATAGAGACCTGACAAAATACGCAGATGCTGCTGAGCCCGAGCAACAGTTTCCGGGGCAAGGCTGTCAGCATCCAGGCCTGTGTATACGTCACCACGGAAGGCATAGAGTGCCTGCTTGGCATTCTCCGGGGTGAAATCAGGTTGCCACTCGGCGAATCTGGCGGCATTCAAGCCGGCAATTTTGTCACTGACTTTCATCAAAGAAGCAATATTGGCTGGAGTCAGATCTCGGCAAACCTGAATAAGCTCGCTGCTGTGCTCAAGAAACTGTGGCAGGCTGTATTCAGATACCGCCGCAGGGTTGTCATAATCCAGGGTCTTGGCCGGTGAAACCAAAATCAGCATATTCACTCCGTCTTATTCATATAGATTTACCTATGATACTGGCAGGAAATAAAAAAACCACGCACTGATGGCGTAATGCCGTTCACTTAGTGTGAACGGCATTTTTCTTAGGCTTAATGGGATACTTGTTTTTACTCATTTTTAACGCACGTGGATAGGCTCTATCCCGTTTCCCATCAAGCTTGAACTGCCTCGCATTACGCACTATGTCCAAGACCTCTCTCGGAACATTCCCAGGCATTTGAGATGACAGCTGAGTCAGTTTAAAAATGATATAACTCGATGCATCTCTAAAGCTTAATTGGTTCGGATGTAACGACGGTAAGCTCTTAGCCATCAACACCATCTTGTATCTGATGAGGTTATAGGCCAACAGTACTCCCCACAATTCTTGGATAACCAGCTCTGGCAATTGACTGCGTAACGTAAAGCGACTCTCCAGAAGATGCTGCTTCATCTCCCGATAGCCCACTTCTATCTCCCATCGATGGGCATATAAATCCGCTATCTCTGCCCCCGGATAACGCAATGGGTCCGTTAATGAGGTCAAAATGGAAACCGACTTACCTTTTATCGTCTTTGTCAGTAAGCGAGCTTCAATATTGTCAGGTAGCATAGGCCACTTCTTTCTGGCTTGAGGCGTGGTGGCTAACTGCACCAGTTGGTCGTGTTTTCCTAAAGAGCGTACCACTTCATATTGCGTCCCTTTCTTCAACGGCAGCAGCCAGTGGCTGTTCGGTTGAGCCTGTTGCCAGGCGTGCAAAAGTCCCAACGAATAAAAGCCTCTGTCAAACAGCGTCAGGCTGTTATTAGGTATGCTTGATATCAGTTCAGCGGCTAAACTCATTTCACTGACAGCAACAGAATCAAAGGCACTGTTCAATACCAAGTGGCTACTTAACTCCATCATGCAAACCATGCGAATTTGAGGATAGGCAGCATCACCAGAAGCGTTGGCGGTTTTGGCGAACACCTGATTGTTTTGCTCACTATCAGGTGTTCGCCATACGATACCATCGACACCGTAGAGGTTGAGCCCACACCAATGCGGATGTTCTGCTCTTTCATGCCAGGTCTTGGCACTTCGCTTAAACACATCCTGAACAACGTCAGAGCCCAATCGCTTACGCGCTAGCGTGACAGCACTGCGCGCAACGTAATCCACCTCTTGCGGTAAGACGATATCAAGCTTATTGATGAGTGAACGGACGGACTCGCCTCTGAACAGAGCCATACCAATCACCGCCCAAATCATGGCATCCATAGGTAACTTACGTCGTCTTAAACTGGCAACACCATGTGAATCAAGGCACGACTGAATTAACTCAGGCTCAAGTACATCGGCCAGACAGGTGAATTCGGTAAGACGATTGATATGAGTACGCGCCAAAGCTTCTGAAAGTTGCATAAAAAAATCCGATGACATGGGGTCATCGGATTTTGATCCTTTCAGTGAGATCGTCAAGCGATCTGTCTTAACTGATCGGCATTACACTGATGGCGTGGTTTTTTCGATGGCCCCAATCTGGGGCCGGATTCAGTTACAGGCCTTTGTCACTGCGAACCACAGGTTCACCGGTCCAGATACCCTCTTCGATATGGCCTTCAAGCTCTGGGAATTGGCTCTTGTCAAACACAGGCTCTTTGCCTTCGCTCAGCTGATCACGGTAGTCATTGATCACCCGCATGGCAACACCGGAAAGCAATACCAAGGCGATGATATTGACTGTGGCCATCAACCCCATGGACAAGTCTGCCATATCCCACACCAGCTGGATCTTGGCAACAGCGCCAAACATCACCATACCGAGTACACACAAGCGGAACAGTGGCAGTACCTTGCGGCTGTTATTGGAAAGGAACAGCACATTGGTTTCAGCGTAAGAGTAGTTGGCGATAATAGAAGTGAAACAGAATAGCAAGATGGCAAGGGCCACAAACAGGCCACCCCAATCACCAACATGGTTGGTCAAAGCAGCTATGGTCAGTTGGATCCCCTTGTCTCCCTCGCTGACGTTGACACCGCTGAGATCACCGGCCAGCAATATGATGGCAGCAGTAGCACTACAGATAACGATAGTGTCCATAAACACACCTATCATCTGCACAAAACCTTGAGATGCTGGATGGTTAGGCGTTGGCGACGCGCTGGCAGCCACATTGGCGGCACTACCCATACCGGCCTCGTTGGAGAACAGACCACGGGCAACCCCGGACTGCATCGCCTGAGCCACAGTATAAGCGACTCCCCCTGCGGCCGCTTCCTGCCAGCCGAAGGCACTGTTGACTATCAATTCAATAATGGTCGGCAGTTGCTCAATATTCATGCCGACAACGACCATGGCGATCAGGATATAGGCAAAAGCCATAATAGGCACAACCACCTCGGAGACCCGCGCAACCTTACGCAGCCCACCCATGATCACCACACTGCTGGCCAGCACCAGGAAAATACCTATCCAATAACTGGCTTTTACATCAAACCAGTAGGCCTCTTTTACATCAAACACGATCTCCAGAGCACCGGCTATGGTATTGGACTGTACCGCATTAAATACCAAGCCGAAGGCGATGATCAGAAACACGGAGAAGAGAATCCCCATCCAGCGTTGTCCCAGTCCCCGTTCCATATAATAGGAGGGACCACCACGAAACTGGCCATCTTTATCTTTTACTTTATAGATCTGAGCCAGAGTCGACTCAATCATAGCCGTGGCCATACCCAGAAGGGCGATGAGCCACATCCAGAATACGGCTCCAGGGCCACCGGCCCCTATGGCAACTGCCACACCGGCCATATTACCGGCCCCGACCCTGGCGGCCATGCTGGTGCAAAACACCTGAAATGAAGACAAACCACTTTCACAGCCCTGTCTACTGGTTGCCATCACCTTGGCAGAATGCCCCAGGTGAGTAAGCTGAATGAACAACAACCTCAGGGTAAAGTACAGGCCGGCCCCCACCAGGGCATAAACCAATAGTTTTCCCCAAAGAAGAGAGTTCAAAAAACCGACTATGGTTTCGATAGTTTCTATTATCATAATTGTAAGCTTTCCCGTGGCAAACCTGGCCCATCACTGACTGGATGACGCCAAATTTGTGGTTAAGATTCCTTCCTGAATGAAAAAGGATAAGCATCGGCCAGTTTCTTTTCGAATTATCCTACATACACTAAGGTATGCCGGCCGCGCTTGAGGGCGGAGAAAATAGCATAGGATGCTAAAATTCTAGCGTGATCAAGATCACACTTAATCACTCATGTGACAGTAAATTCACCATAAAAACACCAGAACAAGCTAGTGTTATAACCTAAATAACAAGGGCATCACAGAGACTTTCGAAAAAAGCCACCGGCTAAACAAACTTTCAAAACTTGGATGCGGGACACATTTTTGTAATAAAACTACAAATATAGTACCTACAAGATAATCTGATTCACTTTTAGCTAGCTCAAGCGAGGCACGATATGACCCAAAAGCAAGAGATAGGTGCACTGAAGAAATTTGTCCGGGCCACTAACTTCCTGGCAACCTCACAGATTTACCTCAAGCACAATGTATTGTACAAACGCCCGTTGCAACACAGTGATATTAAGCCAAGGCTCTTGGGTCACTGGGGAACCTGTCCGGGGATCAACTTTGTCTACGCCAACGTGAACAGATTGATTACCAAGCACAAGCGCCCATTCCTCTACCTGGTCGGCCCAGGTCACGGTTTCCCAGCTGTACAGGCTAACCTCTTCCTTGAAGGCTCTCTCAGCCACTTCTATCCAGAAACCATTCCGTACAACGAAACCGGTATTGAAGATATCTGTCGCAAGTTCTCCGCGGCTTACGGCTATCCTTCGCATGCCAACCCCGAAGCTCCCGGACAAATCCTTGAAGGGGGTGAGCTGGGCTACTCCTTGTCTGTCGCTTGGGGCGCTGTTCTGGATAATCCTGACTTGATTGCCGCTGTACTCGTTGGTGACGGCGAATCTGAAACCGGTCCACTGGCTGCTTCCTGGTATGCCAACCGTCTGGTTTCTCCTGCCACCAACGGTGCCATACTGCCAATAGTGCATATTAATGGTTACAAGATTTCCGGCCCAACCCGTATGGGACGCATGAGCCACGAAGAGCTGGAACTTGAATTCAGAGGCCTGGGTTATCACCCCATCATAGTGGACAGCGAGCAGGAAGAAGATGTCTACCTGCAGATGACCAAAGCGATGGATACGGCTTATGAGATGATCAACGACATCCAGAAACGTGCCCGCAACGGCGAAGATGTGGTCAAGCCACGTTGGCCGGTGATCCTGATGCGCACCGCCAAAGGCTGGACCGGCGTTCCCGAATACGATGGCAAAAAACTCGAAGGCAACTGCGAGTCTCACCAGGTAATTGTCAATAAGTGTGCCACCGACAAAGGACATCTGGCCGCATTGGATGGCTGGCTCGACAGCTACAAGTTCTCTGAACTTTACTCTATCAATGAGCAGAACCAGATTGTCTTCGACAAAGACATCCAGTCACTGCTGCCCCCTGCAGAACTCTGCTGTGGCCGTCAAAAGATGAGCTATGGTGGTGAAGTGGTGCGCGCCCTCAGCAATCCTGATCTGGAAAAACTGGCCTATGGCCCCGAAGTCCCAAGAGGTCATCGTGGTTATTCCATGCTGAAAATGGGTCAGTGGATGCGCGAAGCCTTCCGCCTCAATAAAGATCAGCGCAACCTGCGGATCTTCAGCCCTGACGAAACTTACTCCAACCAGCTGCAAGCCGTATTCGAAGCGACAGATCGCGCCTGGCAATGGCCGATTGAAAGCTGGGATGAAGATATGAGCCGCGATGGTCGGGTCATGGAGCTGTTGTCTGAAAACCTGCTGTTCGGCATGATGCACGGCTACACAGTTACCGGCCGTCACGCCATGTTCCCTACCTATGAGTCTTTCTCTCAGGTAGTGTCTTCCATGGCTGACCAATACTGTAAGTATGTCTATGCCAGCCAAGGGGTTCACTTCCGTAAGCCGCTGCCGGCTTGCAACGTGGTTCTTTCCTCTCTGCTGGAACGTCAGGATCACAACGGTTACTCTCACCAGAACCCTTCTTTCCTGGGCGCCATGCTTGAGAAACATCCGAAGATTATCTCGGCTTATCTGCCTGCTGATGCCAACACCACTCTGGTTTACACAGAACGCGCTTTCGCCGACCGCGACAAACTGAACATTCTGGTCGCCGGTAAGAAAGAGCTGCCTCAATGGCTGAGCCTTGATGAAGCTCGTAAACAAGCCAAAGACGGTGTAATGGTCTGGGACTTTGCCTCAGATGAAAACCCTGATGTCGTCCTGGCTGGCTGTGGTGACTATGTCACTCAGGAGTGTATGGCGGCATTGGTATTAATTCGTGAACTCCTGCCAAGAGTGCGTATCCGCTTTGTCAGCGTCACTGAATTACACAGCAGTGGTCTGGGTAGCCTCAAGTTCCAGGAAAAACCTTGGTTGATGGATGAGATATTCACCGAAAATAAAGGTGTGGTATTTAACTATCACGGTTATCCAAACACCATCAAAAAACTGATCTTCGATTACAAAGGTAGTCACAGATTCAGAATTAAAGGTTATGAAGAGGAAGGTTCAACCACCACACCATTTGATATGGGTGTTCGTAACGGTACTTCCCGTTATCACCTAGTAATAGACATGGCTTACAAACTATTCCAGCAAGGTGTTATCGATGAAACCCGCCACGTTGCGATTACCACAGATATGTTACAACGCTTGGTTGATCATAGAAATTATATCAAGGCCAATGGTGTGGATCCTGAGTATATCGAGAACTGGATTTGGACCCGTTAAGCTGAACCTTAGCTAAACAATAGACAAATAATTTAGTTATAAAATTGTTTGCCAAAAATAAAAAAAGCGCCTTCAAACAGGCGCTTTTTCTTTATTTTAAATTGTTAAGCAAAGCCCAAGAGCAAATCTTGAACAATAAATTTATTGGTCGATAAGTGGAAAATTGCTTTTTTTCAATGGATAATTGACCCAGCTAGCTAAAACACTAAAGGAAATCCCACATTAAGTGCTAGTCATGTTTCCTATACGGGACATCTGGGTAATTGAATAGCAATGGACTTGGAGAACATGATGAATAAGACATTTAAAGTATTGTTGCTCGCATCTATGATGCCTTTTGCAGCATCTGCAGCAGACGAGCTCAGCCCATGGTATGTGGGTGCGGGCCTCGGTGTAAATAACTACGAACCTAACTGCGATCAGAAAACCATGAAAACCTGTGGTGAAGACGATCCATATGCATGGGACGTGTTTGCAGGTTACCTGTTCAACGATTACTTTGGTGTAGAACTGGGTTATCGTGACCTGGGTCGTGCCGAATGGACCGACTATGCCAACAAGCTCAATGACGTAGGTGCCAAGGGCGCCACTCTGGGCCTGGTGGCTTTCTGGCCTTTCGCTGACAAGTGGAGCCTGTCAGCTGAAGCCGGTGCCATGAACTACCACATTTCCAACAACAGACAATGGGGTAGCGAGTACTACAGTGACAGCGGTGTTGCACCTTACTTCGGTGCTGGTATCGGTTACAACATCACAGAGAACCTGAAACTGGCCGCCAAGTATCGTCGTTATGAAAACCTCGACGAAGAAAAGTGGAACACTCTGGCAATGGAAAGCAACTACTGGGGTCTTGAACTGAGCTACCGTTTCGGCAGCACTTCAAAGCCTGCTCCAGTAGCGCCAGTGGTCATAGAGCCAGTTGACAGCGACAACGACGGTGTCAACGACGATATGGACCAATGTCCAAACACACCAGCTAACCACAAGGTAGACGCCAACGGTTGCTCTATCTATGTTGAGAAGCTGGAGAAGCTGGAAGTTAAGGCTGAGTTCGATAACAACTCATCTGTACTGAAAGCCGACTCTATGGCTGAAATCCAGAAAGTCGCTGACTTCATGAACAAGTACCCTAAAGCCGATCTGGAAATCGCCGGCCACGCATCACTGCCTGGTAAAGCCGATTACAATCAGTGGCTGTCTCAGAAACGTGCCGACGCAGTTGCCAAAGTACTGGTTGACCAGTATGGCATCGATGCCAGCCGTATCAACGCCAAGGGCTACGGTGAAAGCCAGCCGCTGATGCAGGGGTCTTCTGCAGAAGCCAACAAGGTTAACCGCCGTATTGAAGCTCACCTGAGCTTTAAAGAAAAAGAAGCTCTGCTGAAGTAAGCTGAACTTCTTCTGGAAAAGTCGCTGCCCTGCAGCGACTTTTTTGTTTTCAGCCTTTGTGTCATTAGAATTCCCCCGGTTATGGGAGTACACTTCCTTTAACCGAAAACGGCCCTCATTGACAATTTCTCACCATTTTTGTAATTTTTTTTCAATCCTGGTTGGAAACGAGGGCAAAATCGCTTTTAATAGCGTCATGCAATCCCCGCGTAAACGGCCGCAATCTGAGAAGGATGTTTTTCATGGCAAACACACTCACGCAACTCAAATCCGTTACAACCATAGTTGCTGATACCGGCGACATCGAGGCGATCAAGCTCTATCATCCGCAAGATGCCACCACCAACCCATCACTGATCCTTAAAGCCTCTCAGATCCCTGAGTATGCCCCACTGATCGATGATGCTATTTCCTGGGCCAAATCTCAGAGCCAGGATCCGCAGCAACAACTGGAAGACGCCGCAGACAAGCTGGCGGTCAACATAGGGGTAGAAATTCTCAAGCTGGTACCGGGACGTATTTCAACCGAAGTAGATGCCCGCCTGTCATTTGATAAAGCCGGCTCCATCGCCAAAGCCTATAAGCTGGTTAAGCTCTATGAAGCAGCCGGTATCGATAAGTCACGCATTCTGATCAAACTGGCTTCCACCTGGGAAGGCATCTGTGCCGCCAAAGAGCTGGAGCAAAACGGTATCAACTGCAATCTGACACTCTTGTTCAGTTTCGCCCAGGCCAGAGCCTGCGCCGAAGCCGGAGTTTACCTGATCTCGCCCTTCGTCGGCCGTATTCTCGACTGGTACAAGAAGAACACCGGCAAGGACTATAGCGCCAGTGAAGATCCAGGTGTGGTCTCAGTAACCCAGATCTACAACTACTATAAACAGCATGGTTATCAGACAGTGGTTATGGGTGCCAGCTTCCGTAACACAGGTGAAATCATTGAGCTCGCCGGCTGTGATCGCCTGACTATAGGCCCATCTTTGCTGGAAGAACTGGCCAACTCAGACACCCAAATAGTGACCAAGCTGCAACCTGCCACTGAAACCCAAGAACCACCCAAGCCGTTGACCGAGGCTGAGTTCCGCTGGGAGTTCAACGAAGATCCCATGGCAGTGGAAAAACTGGCTGAAGGTATCCGTAACTTCGCCATAGATCAGGGCAAACTCGAGACCATGCTCAAGGCTAAACTGAGCTAAACAAGGTCTGTGCTGAAATTGAAGATCAGGGACAACTCATGACACATTTGACTCAATCCGCTAGCTGGCAGGCTCTCAAGGCGATGAGTGCAGACCTGCCTCACATGCGTGAACTCTTTGCCGAAAACGCGCAGCGCTTTGAACAGCTGTCGCTCAAAGACTGTGGACTGCTGTTGGATTACTCCAAGAACCGCCTTACTGATGCCGTGCTGCAGGAGCTGCTCAAACTCGCCCGTGAAGCCGGACTTGAGCAAAAAATAGCGGCTATGTTTGCCGGCGAAGCAATCAATACCACGGAGCAGCGTGCCGTGTTGCACACAGCTCTGAGAGCACCGGCCGATGCGGATATTCGCGTAGATGGCGTCAATGTAGTCCCTGAAGTTCAGCAAACCCTGGCGCAAATGGAGGCTTTTGTCGAGGCTCTCTATTCAGGTCAATGGCGCGGCTATACCGGCAAGAAGATCACAGATCTTGTCTCCATCGGAATTGGCGGTTCCTTCCTCGGCCCCAAGATTATCTCCGAGGCCCTGCGTCCCTATTGGAACGGTAAGCTACAGTGTCACTTCGTCGCCAATGTCGACGGCACGGCCATCAGTGAAAAACTGAAGAAGCTGGATCCTGAAACCACCCTGTTCCTGATGTCGTCAAAGTCCTTTGGTACTCAGGAAACCCTGACCAACACCCTCAGCGCCAAAGAGTGGTTCCTGGCCAAAGGCGGTTCACAGCAGGATATCGGCAAGCACTTTGCGGCAATTACCTCCAATGTCGCCAAGGCAACGGCGTTTGGCATAGATGAAGACAACATCTTCCCCATGTGGGATTGGGTTGGCGGGCGCTATTCTCTCTGGTCGGCCATAGGTTTACCCATAGCCGCCCTGATAGGCATGGATAACTTCAAGGCGCTGTTGGCCGGCGCCAGAGCAATGGATGTACATTTCGCATCCAGACCTCTTGAGCAGAATATGCCGGTGATCATGGGCCTGCTCTCTGTATGGTACAACAATTTCTTCAATGCCCAGTCCCACGTGGTGTTGACCTATGATCACTACCTCAGAGGGCTTCCGGCCTATTTCCAGCAGCTGGATATGGAGAGTAACGGCAAGTCCGCCACTCTGGACGGCAATTCAGTGGATTACAGCACAGGGCCAGTTATTTGGGGCGGAGAAGGCACCAATGGCCAACACGCCTACCACCAGCTGTTGCACCAAGGTACGGCATTGATCCCGGCGGACTTTATCCTGCCGCTGCAAAGCCATAATCCTATCGGTGAGCATCACGCTCAGCTGGCATCAAACTGTTTTGGCCAGACCCAGGCGCTGATGCAAGGACGAACCTTCGATGAAGCCTTGGCCGAACTGGCCGACAGCCCACTCTCAGAGGCTGAGAAACAGCTTATTGCCAAACATAAGGTCATGGAAGGCAACAAGCCGAGCAATACCCTGTTGATGGACAAGCTGACCCCAATAACCCTGGGCGCCTTGATTGCTCTTTACGAACACAGAACCCTGGTTCAGGGCGCTATCTGGGATATCAACTCATTCGATCAATGGGGAGTTGAGCTGGGTAAAACGCTGGGGAATGAAGTTCTGTCGCGTATCGGCGCAGAGCAAAACAGCCAGGATCTGGATGCTTCCAGCAATGCCCTGATCAATCTCTTCAGACAAGGAAAAATCTAGCCCGTTAACCTTGTAAATCAACAGATACCAGCCAGCTCCACTGGCTGGTATTTTTTTGCCCGCCACCTTGTCTATACGCCTTCATCAAAGCATCACTCAAGTTTAACAAAATAGAAACATTCTTCTTGCACCCTGTTTGCCAAGTATGATATTTAAATGTTGATAAAACATACAACAACAGGAGGTTGCCATGGATCGTTTGGATTATGGTAGTGCGCTAGACGAAGTCGTTGAAAGACCAAGCCGCTCTCGAAGCTCCAACAAGAAGCGCAAATGGCGTGAAATCGAAGCGCTGAAAGATAAACATCGTCTGTTGAAGGAATTACAGGAGATAGACAGCAGTTTTGACTATGATATCGACAGCCTCCTCTGAATATGAGAGACATTAAAAAAGAGCGCCAAGCGCTCTTTTTTAATGTCTGCTTCCCACAAGGTTATCTGTCTGCGGTTTGAATATAGCTTCTCAGCTCGTCGAATAGCTGGTTATCATCGCTGCTGAACAAAGGATCCTCTATCAGCTTCAACTCACACATACTTTGGATCTTCTGCCAGTCTTCATCCTTCAGGCTCTTGGCAAGCAAAGGAAAGATCTCCCGCTCTTCATACAGCATGTGCTTTTCCTGCAAATCCACATATCCCTTCAATTCAGCAACCAGTTTTTCCTTGGCCACCACCACGTCGTTCAGGATCAGGTTGAGTGTCGCCATCAAGGCCGATGAAGCTTCAATCAATTTTTGGTGCTCTTCCTCAAGACGCCGGGTAGGCTCGGTACGGCTCTCCTTGATAAGGAAATAGTCGTAAATGATGTCTTCGAGTGGATGATGGCTGTGCTCGGCATAGCCCTGCATATATTCGACAACATCCCGTACCAGATTAAAATTGACGTGCTCACCTTCGGCCAGCTTCAGGTATTTCCCCTTCAGCAACTTCAGCAATATGGCAATATGCTTGTGGTCATTCATCAATCTTTGCAGCATAGGGCACTCCATTTTGAGTCGGGCCTTTCTAGGTAATAGTAGTAAACAGGCCAAATATTACTCAATACTAACCATAGATGTTTTCCGGGGACATGATAAAGATCAAGGAAAATAACCTTCTAAATCAATACTTCATAAATTAGCACCTTGTATAATCTTCAATGGCCTTACGCTGCTAGCCCGAAAAGCGGGCCAAGCGCCTCAGCCCCCCTGGCTTTCCTCCATCATCACCAGCATCTCTTTGAGAGAGCCACGGATACGATTGAAGGCTTCACCGGCAGAGCTGGCTTCGCGCAGATGTCGCTCAACCATGGAGGTAAAATAACTCTCCTGCTCTTCTGTCATATCCAGCACATGAAAGCTGCTGCGAATTTCAGTAGTGATCCCCGATAAGGTATCGCGGAAGCGCTGATCCTGTTGCTGCATGGAATCACCCAACTGCTTCATCAGCAGGTGTAACCTATCCATCACCCGTCGCAGCATCTGCTGGCGCTCTATGTCCAATACCCTGGCCTCCAATCCTTCGACCACAACAGCAATCACATCCCTGAGGCGGCCGTAAAGCACCTCATCCTTGACCGGCATATTCTTGATCAAGAATGACACATGCTTGTCATTGCACATGGTTCGGTTGCCAAAGTCATACAGGCGTCCCTGTTTGTCCAAAAGTTCAAAGATATTGGCTTCTATCGGGCTTATCTGGGCATTGTCCGGCACAAAATATTCGGCGCTGTCTGTGCGTATTTCCAGACAGGTATTGAGGTTGAGCTGAGTCATCAGCTCAAAAAAGGCATCGGCAAGGGCACGGTAGTTGTTACAAAGAAAACATTGGCGGAAGAATTGCAGCACGCAGCCATATTGGGACGATTCACTCATGGACTGAAACGCCATATTTCTCGACATGGACTCGGCCTGCATCAGAGACTGTTTGCGCTGTTGATATTGCGCCACACTGCGTACCTTGGCCAACAGCTCTTTCAGCTCAAAGGGTTTGGCGATAAAGTCTACCGCCCCGGCCTCATAGGCCTTGAGGCGCTCATTGAGGGTATTCATACCGGAAACAAATACCACTGACGCCTCTCGCCCCTGTGATTGCAAGTGAGCACATAACTCCACACCGCTGGAATCCGGCAGATTGATATCCATCAGGATAATTTCCGGTGTCGCCGACTCCAACGCCGCCAAATAAGCTGCTGCCGAATCAAACACTTTGACGGAGTAATCATCCTGTAAGACTTCCTCTATCAAAGCCAGATAATCAACATCATCATCCACTACCCAGACAGTTAAATTGTCCATAACTCTCCCTTACTGTCATCAGCAAATCTAATTCCCACCTGCTTGAGTGCCAGAATCAATCCTGTCAGATCAAAGGGTTTATGCAGTACCGGAAACGGCATCTCATCGGCGCTGGAAATACCTATGTCCTGAATAAAGCCGGAGATCAGCAATACAAGCAGTGAGTGTTTAACATTGAGTTTTTGTGCAAGTTCGTAGCCGTTGATACCGCCAGGCATCAACACATCTGTGATAAGAAGCTCGGCATCACAACGCTGCTGCTCGTAGCGTTGCAGCACTGTGAGGGGATCATGGAACAGCTCCGCCTCTATCCCCAGCAGGTCGCAATAGTCGGCCATCACTTCCAGCATCTCAGGCTCATCATCCACCACTATCGCCTTTATCGGACGCCTGACTCTGGGCAATTCCCCCGTATGGGTACTGAGTTGTGGCTCAGTCGCCAACTTACGACTCTGCGGGAACCATAATCTGAATTCAGTGCCGGCTACTCCCGTGTTCAGGATGGCGATATAACCCTTGGAACGTTTAACAAAACCGTACACCATGGCCAGCCCAAGACCTGTGCCCTTGCTCTTGTCCTTGGTGGTGAAGAACGGGTCGAATACCTTGTCCTGAAAGGCTTCAGGAATACCACTACCGCCATCAATCACGCTGATCCATACATAATGCCCGGGCTCTACCTGGGTCTTGCCTATGGCGATCCCGGGTAGATAACCACTCAAATAGCAACTGCCGGTACGTATCTTGAGTTCTCCCTTGCCCTCCATAGCATCGCGACCATTGAGCAGCAGATTCAATAAGGCGTCTTCCAGGTCCCCTTTGTCGAGCATCACAGGTTTGTTATCCGGTGCCAGCTCAATACTCAATGTTATTTGACTGGTCAAGGACTTAGCAAACAACTCCTGCAAACCTTCAATCACCTCATTGACCTGGCAAGGCTCGGCATTGAACTGTTCCTGGCGCGAAAACGACAATAGTCTGCGGGTCAGATCTGTGCCCCGTTGGCAGGCCTTAAAGGCGGTATTGAGGTATTTTTCAGCTTTGGGATCAGAGGTTTTAAGCTGCATTAACTCCAGGTTACCCTTCAATACCCCGAGAATATTGTTGAAGTCGTGGGCTATGCCACCGACCAACTCCCCAATGGCCTGCATCTTCTGGGTTCTGGCCACGGCCTGCTGCAACTGATGCTGCTCGCTGTAATCGCGACCTATAACGGCGTATATGCGCCGACTTTGGGAAATACAGTAACAATTGAGATGCAATAACTCCCTGCCGCCATCGCCCTTATGACACCAAAGTTCCCCGGTATAACTGCCCTTGCGGCGCAACTGCTCCCTAAAGGAGTCACTTTCTTCGCCTTCAAACAACAAGCCGGTTAAATTGGCGCCCACCAATTCCCGGTTGGCATATAAGGTCACTGCTGTGGCTGCCGGGTTGGCGTAAAGGATAATGGAATGGACCCATCCCCTTTTAACCGGCCTCGCAATGGGCCACGATGAAGTTTGTTGAAAGTCATCTGGAAAGAGGATGGGTCCACTATGAAGATTACAACCATCGGTTTGGATATCGCAAAGTTGGTGTTCCACGCTGTTGCGGTCAACAAAGCAGGTAAGCTGGTGCGCAAGAAAATGCTTAAACGAAAAGAAGTACTCGGTTTTTTCGCTAAGTTGGAACCTTGCCTGGTCGCGATTGAAGCCTGTGGTGGCGCTCACTATTGGAACAGGGAAATTACTGCCCTTGGTCATCAGGTTAAGTTGATCCCTCCTCAATATGTCATTCCCTATCGGCAGGGAAATAAAAATGACTACAACGATGCCCTTGCCATAGCGGAGGCGGCTCAGCGACCAAACATGCGCTTCGTGCCCGCCAAATCTATCGAACAACAAGATGTGCAGATGTTGCACAGGGTTCGTGAGCGACTCACACAGCAAACCACCGCCTTGGTGAATCAGGTTCGAGGCATGTTGGCCGAATATGGCATCGTGCTGGCAAAGGGAAAAACGGCCTTTCGCAGTCAATTGCCCGACATTTTGGAAGACGGTGAGAATGCACTCACAGCCAAAGGTCGAGCGATTTTCCATGGACTGTATAATGAGTTTGTCGAACTTGAGAACAGGCTGAAAGGGTGTGAAAAGCAGGTATTGCAGGAAAATGCTGATAATCCTATCTGCCAACGATTAGGCACCGTCTTGGGGGTTGGTCCTGTCACTGCGACGGCATTTTATGCCGCTGTTGGGGAGGGGAAGGCATTTCACAATGGCCGCCATTTTTCAGCTTGGTGCGGTCTGGTGCCCAGGCAGCACAGCAGTGGCGGCAAGGATAATCTGCTGGGGATCAGTAAGCGAGGCAATGCCTATCTACGAACCTTGTTCATTCATGGTGCCAGGTCCATTTTGCGTCACTGCGAGCACAAAACCGATAAGCTCAGCCTGTGGGCGAAGGCCCTCGTGGAGCGTCGAGGCTTTAATCGCGCCTGCGTTGCAGTAGCCAACAAGCTTGCCAGAATTGCCTGGGTCATAGCGGCCAAAGAAGAAACGTATCGGCCGGCGACATGAAGCTTATAAATCAGGTTGTGAAGTAAGATAATGCCAACCTATCACCAAGTTGCGGTGACAATTGATTTGATGATGAGACAGTCAGACTGTTCTACTTAAAACCTGTTGAATCCATAGGCTCATCGTGAAGCCGCAAGGATGATGAGGAAAGTAGAAGCACATATCCATCAGGGCCAGAGATTTAACTCAGTAACAGGCCGAATATATGGGTGCAATGAACTCTTCTCAAATTGAAATCAAATGTCTTGCAAACGGGATGGGTCCATATATGGGTTCTCGCTCAGGTTCGAGACTAAACAGCAGTAATAAACTGTCGGCACCATCTATAACGGCCTTGAAGCAGAGTTCATCCTCTGCCGACTGTGATGAACTGCGGCTGAGCTGACATTGATAGATAGCCCCCACCAAGGGGCCGATACTGGCCTGGCATGAGGCCAAAGACTCAAACCAACCGGGAGCCGATGAGTGGAAAAACAGCAATAGATCTGAATCTTTGATTGGCCAGACGGTAAATTTCAGCCATTGATGAAGCTCTTGTTGGCTCGCTTCTTTGGCCCATTGATTAACACTGCTCCAAAGCGTCAAATAGATAACCGGATCCCGACACCAGCAGGTGACTGATTCCGGCATATCGTTGGCGCCCAACTCTGAGCGTTCCACCATCAGCAAAGCCTCTGCCCCTGAGGCATGTACCAGGGTCTGGCACAGGGCCGGCAATACGTCCTGTCCCTGGGTCAAACCCAGTTGCAATTTAGCCAGTTCAATCAGCAGTCGGGACCAGTCGCCAGGGAATTCGGTTTGAGCCTCAGAGGAAAACACGTTAAAGTCCCTTTCCGTTGTTTTTCAGTCATTCAAGCATAGACAAGTTTGCAATATTAGCGACTTATCCAGCTTGCCAAGCGCTATAGAGGAGTCTGGGTGACGAGTCAGGAAAGGTGGGTTGGTGCCCATGTCAGCGCCCAGGGTGGTGTGGAAAATGCTCCGCTCAATGCCCACAAGATAGGGGCCAGTGCCTTTGCACTGTTTACCAAGAATCAACGTCGCTGGCAGGCAGCACCTTTAACCGAGCAGTCCATCGCCGCCTTTCAGGAAAACTGCCAAAAATTGGGGTTCAGACCCGAGGCGATTCTGCCCCACGACAGCTATCTGATTAACTTGGGACACCCGGATCCCTTGCTGCTGGAAAAATCCCGCGATGCCTTTGTCGATGAGATGCTTCGTTGCAAACAGTTAGGATTAACCTTGCTGAACTTTCATCCAGGCAGCCACTTGCGACAGATAAGTGAAAACCACTGTCTGCGTAACATCAGCGATTCAATCAACCTGGCATTGGCAGCTTGTGATGGCGTCTGTGCCGTCATCGAAAATACCGCGGGACAAGGCTCCAACCTGGGACACAGCTTTGAACAACTGGCACAGATCATTGACGGGGTTGAGGATAAATCCAGAGTCGGTGTTTGCCTGGATACCGCCCATATGTTTGCCGCGGGTTACGACATTCGCACTCAGGAAAGCTGCCGGGAAAGCTTTGACGCCTTTGGCCGCATAGTGGGCTTTCAATACCTCAAGGGCATGCACCTCAACGACAGCAAGACGGGACTCGGCAGCCGGGTCGACCGCCACGACTCCCTGGGCATGGGCGAAATAGGCAAAACCGCTTTCGAGTATATTCTCGGCCACCCAGCCACCAAGGGGATACCCTTGATATTGGAAACCATACGCCCGGAGATCTGGCCCGAAGAAATTACCTGGCTGAACAGCCTTAGCCGCTAAACCATCTATTCGCTCTCCGTCGATTCAATCTCCTAACTGCCCCAGTAAAAAGCCGCAAATGATGCGGCTTTTGGGATAATTACTGCACTAAATTCAATCCTTGGCAGCCCCATCGACCTCCAAGAGCTGAACCAAGGTCTTAGTTCAACACCGCAAACATGTGCTGTTTAAGACTATCAAAATCGGCCGGCAGAACAGCCGACAGCAGCGGCTTATCAGCCACCCTTTGCAATGCCTGTGGCAGTGGCAGACTGGTGTTCAACTCGCGGTCGACCACATCCTTGAATTTGGCCGGATGTGCCGTCGCCAGAAAAATCCCCTGCTCTTCATCCTGCAGAGACAAACGCAGTGCCTCGGCGGCCACCGCTGCATGGGGCTCTGCCAGATAACCTGTCTGCTCAAGCGCTAACATGGCCTGACGGGTTTGCCCCTCGGAAAGCGCCAAGCCTGACAAGTCAGACAGCGGCCATTTCATCTCGGCAAAAATCGCTTCCACTCTGGGCCAGTTGCTCGGCTCGGACACATCCATGGCGTTGGACATGGTCGCAACAGTTTGCCGCGGCGCCCAATCACCAAAACTCAAATAGCGCGGTACGGTATCATTGCTGTTGGTGGCCGCCACAAAACGCTTGATGGGCAATCCCATGGCTTTGGCCAGCAGACCCGCGGTCAGGTTACCGAAGTTACCACTGGGGACACTGACAACCGGCGCCGATTGATGCTGCTTTCTATGCTGGGCGACCGCTTCAAAGTAATAACAGATCTGCGCCAACAAGCGGCTGATGTTGATGGAGTTGGCCGAATTCAGGTGCAAACCGTCACGAATATCACTGTCTTCAAAGGCTTGCTTGACCAAGTGCTGACAGGCATCGAAGTCGGCTTCGACCGCAACTGTGTGAATATTGCCGCCCAGAGTGGCAAACATCTTCTCCTGCAACTCACTGATCTTGCCTTTGGGATAGAGCACCATCACCCGCACCTTATCCAGGCCAAAGAAGGCATCGGCCACCGCCGCGCCTGTATCCCCTGAGGTCGCGGTCAAAATGGTCAGCGGCTCTGAGCCGCCAAGCTGGTTGAGACACTGAGCCATAAAGCGGGCACCGAAGTCTTTAAAAGCCAAGGTTGGCCCATGAAACAGCTCCAGACAACTGCGCTGCGCATCCACCTGCACCAGCGGCAGAGGGAAATTAAACGCCTTCTCCACCAGCTTGTCGACACAGTCCTGTCCCAGTTCATCGGCGAGCCAGGCACCGAGTATCTGCTTGCTGCGCTCGACAAAAGGCAGAGCCAACAGGGCATCGACATCTGCCAGTTTCGGGATCCGGGTCGGGAAAAAGAGCCCTCGATCCATGCCAAGACCCAGCTTGAGCGCTTCAGTAAAACTTACCCGCTGTGCCGGGTGCTTGAGGTTATAGAGTTCCATATTGATGCCTTAAATTCTTTTTTGGATGAAAATGCGTTTCAGGACAATACCCGGGTGCCTTGCATATCCAGGCGGCAGATGTGAGCAAAGCCGCCCGCTTCGGTTAAATAGTGTTGTTCCAGGTAGCGCTTGGCCTGCTCGGCGCGGGCCAGATCGGCGCTGATGGAAAACAGGGTTGGGCCACTGCCGGAAATCCCGGTGGCCAACATACCCAGCTCAGACAATCCGCGCCGCGCGGCCTGATACCCGGGAATAGCCTCGGCCCGATAGGGTTCGGCCAACACATCTTTCAACACAGTCAGCGCCAGCGACTCATCCTGGCGATAACAGGCATGAACAAAGGCACTGAGATTGCGGCCAAATTCTATGCAGGTTCCCTTGTCGTATAGGTTCGGCATCAAGGCGCGCATGGCCGCCGTCGATAATGAAATCCCAGGATAAGCCACCAGCCAGTACCAGGAATCAAAGGCCGGCAAGGGCTCGCAGATACGCCCGGGCAAATCCAGCATCAGTTGCAATCCACCCAAGTAGCAAGGCGCCACGTTGTCATAATGCACCGAGCCACTGATCTCCCCTTCAAAACGCCCCATTAACCCCAGCAAGGCCTGCTCATCATAGGGACGGCCGAAATACTCATTGAGACCATAGAGCGCCGCCACCACTGAACTGGCACTGGAGCCAAGACCACTGCCAACCGGCAGGTTCTTGGACAGGGTCAAGGAAACGCCTTGATTGATCCCGGCCTCACCTAGGAAAAACTCGGCGCAGCGATAAACAATATTCTGCTGCGGCTCCTGTGGCAGCTTATGAGCCCAGGGGCCAAGTTGAGTGAGAGAAACGCCGCAAGGCGCTGGGCCCACTGTAACTGTATCCCCCAGCAAACTGCCATCAATGGGGGCCAGTGCAGCGCCCAGCAAATCAAAGCCGACACCGACATTTCCCATAGAGGCGGGCGCATAGACAGTCACAGGTGCATTGGCGGGAATAAACTGACTCATGCGCTGACCTCCCGAGTCCAGTTGAGGGTTCTGAGCAAGTCGGCAAACACCCCGGCAGCAGTGACTTCAGTACCGGCGCCATAGCCTCTGAGCACAAAGGGGATCGGCTGATAGTAGCGGCTGTAGAAAGCCAGCGCATTCTCACCGCCTTTGACGCTGAACAGGGGATCATCAGCCGCCACTTCGGCGATACGCACCCTGCAACCTGACTCATCTATCTGGCCGACATAACGCAGGCGTTTACCCTTGGCATGGGCGGCAGCGACTCGCTCGGCAACGGCGGCATCCAGCTGTGGCAGAGCCGCCATAAACTGGGCCACATCGCCTGATGCATCGAAGTCATCCGGCAAGACAGACTCCACCTGAATATCATCAAGCTCCAGCGGCAAGCCCACTTCCCGGGCCAAAATCAACACCTTGCGCGCTACATCCATACCATTGAGATCGTCCCTGGGGTCCGGCTCGGTGAAGCACTTTTCCCGGGCTATGGCCGTGGCCTGTGACAGACTCATCCCCTCATCCAGCATACCGAAGATAAACGACAGCGAACCCGAGAGTATCCCCTGGAAACGCAGCAGCTTATCACCGGCAAACAGCAGCTTTTTCAGGTTGTCGATAACCGGCAAACCGGCGCCGACATTGGTTTCATAAAGGAACTGGCGCCGCTGAGCCAGCGCGGTTTGCCGCAGCGCGCGGTAAAATGCCAACTCACGGGTATTGGCCTTCTTGTTGGGTGTCACCACGTGCAAACCGGCATTCATCACATCCAGATAACGGCCGGCAATGACATCCGAAGAGGTACAATCCAGCAATACGGGATTGAGCAACTGCTGTTCCTTGGCCCAGGCCAACATCTGTGTCAGATCAAAGGCGACGGACGAGTCGTTGAGCTTTGATTGCCAATCGGCCAGGGAGATACCGGCGGCATCGAGCAACATCTTGCCTGAGTTGGCGATGGCGCAAACCCGAATACTGATATGTTGCTCCTTGAGCATAGCTTCCTGCTGTTTTATCTGCTCCAGCAAGCCTGCGCCTATATTACCGGCGCCAACCAGGAAGACATCGAGATACTGCTGCACATCGAAAAAGCCCTGGTGACAGGCCGCCACCGCATGACGCGTCTTGCGCTGCTCGACCACGGCCGAAATGGAGCGCTCGGACGAGCCCTGGGCAATGGCGATGATATTGACACTAGCCTGGGCCAGAGCCTGGAAAAATCGCGCAGCCACGCCCTTATGGGTACGCATACCGTCACCTATCAGGGACACTATCGCCAGTTGATCCCGCATCTCCAGCGGCTCCAACAGTTCACTCTTGAGCTCAAGTTCAAACTCCTGCTCCAGCGCCCACTTGACTCTGGGGGCATCCAAAGTGGCCACACAGAAACTGATGCTGTACTCACTGGAGCTTTGAGTGATCAGCGATACCGAAACCTTGGCTCTGGCGATGGACTCCAGAATACGCGACGCCATGCCCACCATGCCTTTCATTCCCGGGCCTGAGACGTTGAACATGGTTTGGTTATCCAGATTGGAAATCGCCTTGACCTGCAGCCCGGTCTGATCCGGCAGATTGGATACCAGAGTACCCGGCGCCTGGGGGTTGAAACTGTTTTTGATGTAGCAAGGGATTTGGAACTGGGCTATGGGTGAAATGGTCTTGGGGTGCAGTACCTTGGCGCCAAAGTAGGAGAGCTCCATCGCCTCCTGGTAACTGAGCTGGGAGAGCAGCTTGGCATCGGCAACCACCCGGGGGTCGGTATTGTAGACCCCATCGACATCTGTCCAGATTTCGCAGCTGTCAGCATCCAGACAAGCGGCCAAAACTGCGGCCGAATAATCCGAACCATTGCGTCCCAGAGTCACCACCTTGCCATCGGCACCGGCGGCGGTAAACCCAGGCATGACCCACACTCTCTGCTCATCGAGTTTAAGCAACGCAAATCTGGGCTTACTGACGGCGATATCCACCACAGACTCCAGAGGTGTGCCGACGCCGAGGAATAATTCTCTCGGGTCGAGTAAACCGGCACTGACGCCCTTGGCCTTGAGCACTTCAACCATCAAGGCTGCCGAGAGTCGTTCCCCGGCTACCAGGATCTCGGCCCGCACACTGTCAGGACACTCCCCCAGAAGCTGAACCCCAGCCAATTTTGCCCGCCAACTCGCCAGTTGCTGCGCCAATACCTTCTTCAGCTGCTGTCTGGCTTCCTCTGCGAGAGATACAGATGCATCGGCATACAAGGCTTCAAATACCTCAGCCACCTTGGCAAGGGCCTCGTCGACATCCCCCTTTGCCAATACCATATCGACCATGGCCAATAGATTGTTGGTTACGGTTGCCGGAGCCGACAGCACTGTGGCCACTTGCTCTTCTCTGGCACTGGTCAGAACTATTTCTGCTGCCATTTCAAACCTTTGCCAGTTTGCCAGCGAGGTACCGCCGAACTTCATTACTTTCATCTATCTCTCCTTTAAATACCGCGCCCGCCCAGGAAACAAAAAAGCCCGCTCCTTGGTGGGAGCGGGCTTCTTGTTTGCAATTCTTCAGGGTATAGTCAGCCCGCCCCCACACTGGTAATGGTGGTGGTTGTAATGGTGGTAATTACAACTGAGCTTAGCTGATACATTGGGTTTCTATACTCGTTTCGTTCTCTTGTGTTCAGGCCGGTTCATTCAGGAGTTGAGCCCGAGAATGACAGCAATGCAAACAGGATTGCTTTTTTTTGTAGCCCTTGTCAAGGGGCGTTTTCATGAAAATTTTAATGAAATGGTAATCTTATTGAATAAGCCTCACCAAAGTCTGTTTTTAACTGGATAAGCATCAACGAAATCTCCTCATTGCAATTAACCTTGACGTAAAGTGTATTGGATAAAAGCTGAGTATCAGCCAAGCAGGAACCGTCGAGCACACCAAGGTGAAAGCCTACAGGGTTCAAAAACACTCAAGTCAAGATTTTTGGAAAGACGTTTGAAAAATAATGGCTTTTTTAGTGCCTTTCCAACCCAAAATGTCGTCATGGTGGCAAAACTCTGTGCAACAGTTGGCATAAGCAACGCTCGGATATCGCCAGCGCGGAAAAAGCACGTTATCATGCGGCCACATTCTGAACGGGAGGCGATATGCAAATCACCCAACACAGCGCGGTTACCATTCACTACCGCCTGACTGACGCCAAGGGTCAGTTGATAGAAAGTTCTTTTGAGGCAGATCCTATGGTCTACCTCCATGGTATGGAAAACCTGATCCCGGGACTTGAAAAGGCACTGGAAGGCAAAAGCAAGGGCGATACGCTGGAAGTGACCATAGAAGCCGAGGAAGCCTATGGCCCGTACCACGATGGTCTGCGCCAGGAAGTTCCTCTGGAAGCCTTTGGCGATATCCAGGACATAGTACCAGGCATGCGCTTTATCGCCGAAACTGAAATGGGCCAGCGCCCGGTACAAGTGACCGAAGTACTGGACAACAGTGTTATCGTTGATGGCAACCACCCTCTGGCTGGCCAATCACTGACCTTTAATGTGGAAGTGATGGACGTGCGTGAAGCGACGGCCGAAGAGGTCGCCCACGGCCATATCCACGCCCATGGCGGTTGCGGTGGTCACGGCCATGATCACGGCGGATGCTGTGGCGGTCATGATCACGAGCATGGCGGTTGCTGTAGCTCAGATGCCGAAGAAGGCACCAAGAAAGAAGGTTGTGACGGTAACGGTGGTTGCGGCTGCCGCGGTTGATAGCCAGTCACACCGACGCCTACTACTGATATCAATCGAGAGTCCGGCCAACGCCGGGCTCTTTGTTTGTGCCACTTTAGAAAACAAGGCTGGGGCTCATGCTTTGGACTAGAATCAATAGATAACCTGGATGCGAAGGAATGCCCCGTGCTCTTGTCCAGAATGGTCTATGAGAGTCTGCCCTATCTGTATTTTTTTACCGGTAGTCTGGCACTCTATCTACTCGATCCCCTACTTGGGATCCTGGGTTCCGTTTTGCTTATATTGGCCGCGGCCTGGATTTACAATTTGCGTTCGAGTCACAGACGCAGCGATCCCAAACGCCTGCGACGGGGGGGAATTTGGCCCGAACCCCTGTATGCAGGATTGCCTTTCCTCTGGTTACTGTCGGGCATGCTGCTGTTGAGATTTGCAGATAAGGAAGTGTACCAACTGCTGGGGCTGCTCATTTGTGCCTGGGGAAGCTATATTCTGAGTCAGCGTCACCTCTACCGCCGCCACAAGTTGCCGCGACAGCCCTTGATGTAACTCAAAGGATCAAGGTGCGGATCTTTTCTTTCAGCGCTGCGGGCATATGCTTCAAATAGTTGGAGCAACGGGTGATTGTCGCAATGCTCACCTCATATTCGGCAGCTATCTGTCTTTGACTCATCTCCCCTTCAAGCAATACCTGAAACACCTTCAAACGGCCGGCGATGGCATGCCTTTCATCATCGGTCAGCAGCAGCTCAAACAGGTAATTAAGATCTTCTGGATTGTTATGGGCCAGCACTTTATCCAGTACTGATATCCAATCTGGGCGCATATAAACTCATTCGTGTTCACGTAATGGTACGTGAACACAGTATAGCCTCGTTTTCCTGCGAAAAAAAGTCGTGTTTTAGCAGCCAGTTACTGACAAAACTTTACATGTAAACTGAAAAAGCCTACTCCCTCTG
Organism: Shewanella sp. VK101; assembly: GCF_056497865.1. Taxonomy (NCBI): domain Bacteria; kingdom Pseudomonadati; phylum Pseudomonadota; class Gammaproteobacteria; order Alteromonadales; family Shewanellaceae; genus Shewanella; species Shewanella sp. VK101. The sequence continues at coordinate 1,306,191 of NZ_CM151402.1, read as the reverse complement.
TCACACAAAATGTGTACAATAGCCAAGCAATGTCACATTAACGCACAAACTTGTGAGAATGATAATGAAAAAATACTTACTGATGTTAGCCGCCACCGCGGCGCTTAGCGCTACAGCTGTTCAGGCCCACAACTTTGAAAGCAGCGATGATGCCATCCAGTACCGTCAGTCTGGTTTCAGCCTGATGGCCTATAACTTCGGTGATATCGGTGCCATGCTCAAAGGCAAGAAAGACTTTGACGCCGATGTTGCAGCTATGCGTGCAGCCAATGTGGCCGCCCTGGCGAAACTGCCACTGGAAGGCTTTATCGACGGTTCAGACAAGGGTAATACTGAAGCCCTGGCCAAGATTTGGGCTGACAAGGCTGACTTTGAAGCCAAGTTCAAAGAACTGCAAACCAATGCCGATGCCCTGGCCATAGCAGCCAAAGGTGGCGACAAGAATGAGCTGAAAAAAGCCTTCGGTGCCGTTGGCAAAAGCTGCAAAGGCTGCCACGACGTCTACAAGAAAGACTAAGCTCTTTCGTTGATTCCATTAAAAAAGCCTGCATTGAGCAGGCTTTTTTAATGCTTGGAAGCTTACAACATGCCGATCACGGGCATCATCAAGAAGTGCACCACAGGCACGGCAACCACCAACAAAAGCACCAGTGCCAATATCAGAGACGCAAATCTGGGCTGCCGTGCTTCTGCAGCAGGTAAGCGCTTATAGCCACTGAACATGGCCCCCACCAGCTTTTCACCTTTGAAGCGGTGCAACAAGACGGCGGCCACATGAATACCGGCAAGGATCAATAAAAGATCGAAATTCTTCTTGTGTAACCAGGTAAACCAACTGGCGGTTTCACCGCTGACATAGGAGACCAAGGGCCCTTCAGTAAATATCTCATCTGTGGCAAACAAACCCGACACCAATTGCAGACTGATGATGACCAGCAATAGCACCACCATATACCCCCCAAGAGGGTTATGCCCTAAAGAATGAGGAGCCTGCTTGGCCCGCATCTTGGCAAGATAATCCAATGCCTGGCGGGGATGACGGACAAAGTGGCTGAAACGGGCTGTGTCGCTGCCGATAAAGCCCCAAATAAGCCGCACCACCAGCAAGATCATCAGACTATAGGCAAACAACTGGTGATAACTCATCTCCCCCTGATCGGCGCTCCACCATAGCCCGGCCAGGAGCAGCAGCATACCCCAATGAAACACCCGCACAGGTATATCCCAGACCTTCACTTTAACTTCGTTGTTATTCATAAAGTACTTCCTGTTATCACCCGTTTTGGCCCGAACGGCATAAGGGTAAAGAGTTGTAGATGACAAACATGATGATATTTAAAGCGAGGGAAGGAGGCAATCGGAAAGGACTGATACTCAGTGATCTCATCGAATATGACCCTTTATTGACAAGGGTTCAAGGCTTTTTAGGGCAAAATTATCCAAACTTGTCTAAGTGATCAAATAAGTGACAAACGCTCTCTGACTCGCCACAAATATTGATCTGGATCACATTTTTAACCTCAGGTATTGTTAGTCTGAAGTCAAGGAAACAACAGAGGGTTTGACAATATGCTAAAGATCACCAGCAAGCAATTTGAAGTCACAGCTGCTATCCGTGAACGTGTTGAGAGCCGCCTTGCCAAACTGAACCGTTACGATACCCAGTTGATTAATCCCCATGTCATCATCCTCACAGAAGGGCCACTCTTTAAAATAGAAGCATCAATTAAACTGGCCAACGGACAACTTTTTGCCCAGGCGAAACATGAAAATCTCTACGCAGCCATAAATGCAATGGGACAAAAGCTGGAAAAACAGCTCAATCGCCTGACCCACAAACCCGCAGCTCAGCGTGGTGCCTTGGAAACCGAAGCCACCGAACCTGAGTTCGAATATGATTATAAGGAGGATTACGCAGCTTGATATTTCAATCTCCCACTAACCAGCGCACCTCCGGGTGCGCTTTTCATTGCTGAACCCAAGGATTTTTTGATTGACAGCCCAAGGGGATAGTTTTAGCTTAAACGCCATGAAATACCTCAATCGCTCATTTTTTATTTTCTTTTTTACACCTCATTTCCGGAGGCGGCCCTGACGTGTAAAAACGAAAGTGAAAATTGCCAAGCCTCCCACCCGGGAGGCTTTTTTGTCTGTATCATGCACTGAGTATTACTGGTTTAGAGGTCAGAATGAACAAAGTACCATCGCTGGAGCGAATAAGGGATGACATCACTACCCTGGACAGGGATCTGTTGGCACTGTTGGCCAAACGCCGGCAACTCAGCCTGGAAGTCGCCCGCAGCAAAGAGGTGGACATTCGCCCTATCCGTGATACCCAGAGAGAAAAAGAACTCTTGGCCAGGCTGGTTCGCCAAGGGCGGGAACAGGGGCTGGATGCCCACTATGTCATCAGTCTGTACCAGGCCATTATTGAAGATTCTGTACTGAACCAGCAAGCCTACCTCCAGGGCAGAGCCAATCCCGAAACCCAGAAACAGCAATACTGCATCGCCTATTTGGGCGCCAGAGGTTCATATTCCTACCTGGCCGCCAGCCGCTACTGTCAACGCCGTCAGGTAGAGATGCAGGATCTGGGTTGTCAGAACTTCGATGATATAGTGCAGGCCGTCGAGTCCGGCCATGCCGACTATGGTTTTCTGCCGATAGAAAACACCTCATCCGGCTCAATCAACGAAGTCTACGATGTGTTGCAGCACACCAGCCTGGCTATTGTGGGTGAAACCACTATAGAAGTGGGTCACTGTCTGCTGGCCAAAGCGGGAAGCAAGCTTGCGGATATTAAAACCGTCTACGCCCACCCCCAACCCATCAGCCAATGTAGCCGCTACCTGAGCCGCCATCCCGACTTTCGTCTGGAATATTGCGCCAGCAGCGCCGAGGCAATGGAAAAAGTTCTCCAGGGCGATAACACTGTGGCCGCTATCGGCTCCAGTGAAGGCGGCGCCCTCTACCAGTTGGAACCTCTGGAGCAGGAACTGGCCAATCAAAAAATCAACCAGAGCCGCTTTATCGTAGTGGCCCGCAAGGCGATAGAAGTGCCGGAGCAACTGCCGGCCAAGACTACTCTGATTATGGCCACCGGTCAGAAGCCAGGCGCCTTGGTGGAAGCCTTGCTGATCCTTAAAGATCACAACCTCAATATGAGTAAGCTGGAGTCACGCCCTATCCCGGGCACGCCTTGGGAAGAGATGTTTTATCTGGATGTCGATGCCAATCTGGCATCCATAGCTATGCAGCAAGCACTTGCCGAGCTTGAGCGGCTCACCCGCTTTATCAAGGTACTTGGCTGTTACCCTTGTGAGACGGTCGAGCCAACCCAGCTGAGTCACAGCCAACTGTTGATTGAACCTGAGAGTTCCAGGCAGGACAGCGCCAAACCGTCACCCCAGAGACATTCCCGCCACTATAAACCGGCCAGCACAGAAATTAGTTGCGGCCAGCTCAAACTGGGGCAAGGCCAGTTCGCCGCCTTGGCGCAACTGAACCTCCCCATAGATGCAGCCAGCTTTGCCCCAAGCGCCAAGGCCCTCAGGGAAGCGGGATTTCAAGGGGTGGTTCTCAGCACACTGACGCGCCAACCCAATGCCAAACAGCAACTGCCCAAGTTGCAGAGCCTGTTAAACCAAGCCGGGCTGCAGAGCATTGTTACCTTGGAGCATGCAGAAGATCTCGCTCTGGCCCAGACCGCGGCCGACATGCTGCTGCTCAGCGGCAAACAGATGTACAACACAGAGCTGCTCAACGCGCTTGGTGGACAGAACCTGCCGGTAATATTGGAGCGTAATCCCATGGCCAGCCAACAGGATTGGCTGACCAGCGCCGATACTCTGCTCGCCGGCGGGAATCAGCAGTTGATCCTTTGTGATGCGGGGGTCAGTGGATTGAATCAACCAGAACAACTTGTGTTGGATCTCGCCGCCCTGGTGGAACTAAAAACCCAGAGCCACTTACCGCTATTGGTAAATCCAAGTCTGTGCCTCAGCCCAAGCAGCAGTGAGCAAACACTGACTGCTCAGGCCTTGGCTATCAAGGCGTTGGGAGTAGATGGTTTAATCATCGCAGTCGATGTCCGTCATCCACAGCAACATGGAGGCTTAATCGCCAAGCTGTATCAGACAGCTTGAGTCGATTCGGCAGCGGCTTTACCGGCCTCTGCCGCCTCGCGGCTGCGGCGGATCAAACGGGAAACCGTTGAGCCCTGCACCATGATAGAAAAGACCACCACGGCATAGGTCATTACCAGCAAGAGATCCCTGAGCTCCAGCTCGGGGGTCAGCACTATCCCCGCCGGAATACTCATGGCCATAGCCAGCGCCAGGCCGCCCTTGAGCCCGCCCCAGATCAGGATCCCCTCCGCGCCTTGGCTGTATTGCCGCATACGCCGGAACCCCAGATAAGGTAAGTACACACTGACACATCTTGCCAACAACACCACAGGGATACTCAGCAGCACAAACCACCAGAGTTGCATATCCAGATGGGTCAACAGCAGAAGGAGCCCCAATAGCAGGAACAAGAGCGAATTGAAGAAGTGTTCAAGCAGGCCCCAGAACCTTTGCAGCAATATTCTCCCCGTGACCCCAAAGCATTTTGGCACGGTGAAATTCCCCAGCACGATTCCAGCGGCCACCATGGCCAGAGGGCCGGACACCGAGAGTTTTTCTGCCATCACATAACCTGCGGTCGGCACCACCAAGGTAATCAAGAGTCTCTGGGTTTCTTCATCCGTGAGTTTCATCAGTTGATGCAGCGCAAAGGCCAACGCCAGGCCATAGGCAATGCCACCAACGGCCTCATGGAAAAACAGCGCGCCGACATCGGCCAGGCTCAGAGCCTCGGCGGAAAAAGCCAGCTGCGAGACAGCAACAAACAGCACCAGGCCAATGCCATCATTGAACAGCGACTCACCCTCAACCTGAATGGCAATATCCTCAGGCGCGCCGAGTTTTTTCAAGATGGCCAAAACCGCTATCGGATCGGTTGGTGATATCAAGGCCCCGAACAACAAACAGTAACTCCAGGGCAGTATCAATCCCAGCAGCGGCATCAAATAGAAGCAAAGCGTTGCCACTGTCAGAGTGGAAATCACAGTTCCTAGCAGAGCCAGACAGAGAATTTCCCATTTCTGGCTGGCCAGCACCTTGAGCCTTATCTGCAGCGCACCGGCGAAGAGCAGAAAACCCAACATACCGTTCAGCAGCAGCGCCTGAAAGTCTAGGCGCTGCAATACCGAAATGGTTTTGATATGGATATCCAGCTCAAACAACTTACCCACCACCAGTATAATCAGGCTAAGGAGCATGGCCAGGCCTGTGATGGCTATGGTTTCTTGCAGTGAGTGAAAACGGCTGGATAACAGCGAGATAATCAGTGCCAGCGCCGCCAGCACACAGAAGAGTTGATAGTCCGTCATATTTCCTTGCGATCAGGCTGACCGCTTCCCTGGTAGCAGACAAGAGCTACATGGCTTGTCCATCTGTGAGGCTGAGCCAGCCCTTGAAGATTCGGTAACTGAACCAGATAACCCCCAGGGCGCACAAGCTGAGGCTGAGCCACAGCGGATTGACCCAGTAGCCCATAGCCAGTAGCAGTGCCAAACCCATAATACTGCGCCTTTGCCAGCGCAAGTGAGAACCCAGCAGCGACAGAGGTGCAACCTGCCTTTGGCTTAAGTTAATCAACAGGCTCAGGATCACAGGCAGGAAAAACAACGGAAAGGCACACATAAGCGCATATAAAAAATGGCCCATGCTGCGATCTTCACTGGCAAATGCTTCTGAGGGTAAGCTGGTCATAGTCTGTCTCCGGCCAACATCTGGAATGCAGGGCCCAAAGCTCTTGCCCTGCTTTAACCATACTGTGAGATCGCCACTTCTGCAATGCCGGAAATAGAATTAGAAGGGGCCGGTTTCCAGTTGAATATCACTCTTCACCCGGCTGGAGCACGCCAGCACCATACCTGAGTCAATCTCATCCTGGCTAAGTGTTTGCTGGCTGCTGCTTTCCACGTCACCGGAGACAACCCGGCACTTACAGGAGCCACAAACGCCGCTGCGACAGGCGGCAATAATGGGCAAACCTTCAGATTCCAGCGCTTCTAGCAGGGTCTGCTCACCATTGATGCTGAGCTCAAGGCCGGCAACACTCAAGCGGTAATTAACCGAACCGTCACCCGCGGGCGCCGAGGTATTTTCAGCAAAGCTTTCCTTGTGAAAGCGCGTCATATCGAAGTCTGCTTGCGCCAGCATCTGCTCTGTGGCAGCCATATAAGCCTCTGGGCCACAGACATACACGGTGCGCTGGAGATAATCCGGCACCAGTTGTTCCAGTGCCGCCAAGCTCAGGCGTCCCGGTAACATAGGGCACTCGGCAAGGTCCCCGGAGACTGAGGCTGTCTCACCTCCCTGCTCCAGCAGATAGCCCAGCTTAAAGTTATCGTGACGGCTGTTCATGGCCCGCAAACTGCCTCGGAAGATGAGATCCTGTTCGCTTCTGGCACAGTGAATAAAGGCGATATCGCTGTCAAGATAACTGTCGGTCAGAAAACGGCTCATGGAAAACATCGGCGTGATGCCACAACCGGCGCTTAAAAACAGGTAGCGCTCGGCCGGTATATCGATAAGGTTGAACTGGCCGTAGGGCCCGGAAGCCATCAGGCTGTGGCCCGGCTTAAGATTATCGATAAGGTAGTTGGAAATTTTGCCGCCCTCAACCCTCTTGATGGTCAGCATCAAAGAATTAGGCCGAGATGGCGAAGATGAGATGGTATAACAGCGGCGATACTCCTCACCGGCAATCTCCAATTGCAATGCCAAAAACTGCCCGGGCTTGAAATGAAAAGACAGCGGCTGGGCCGCTTTAAAACGAAAACTCACCACATCCGGGGTTTCCTGCCAGCGGGCGACACAAATGAGCCGCAGCTCTCCTGGAACCCATTGACCAGCCTGAAATTGACTGATTGCCGGCGAAACTTGTAATGGATTGAGTGTCATCGAAACTCCCTCTACAGAGAAAGAAATGGCCGGAATGCCGCTGGCATTCCGGCCTCAAGAGATACGCATCAAGCGGCGCCGAGAATCGCCTCCAGGTCTTCCTCAACCGTGCCGACATTGCGCAAGCCGAACTTATCTTCCAATACCTTCAGCAAATTGGCGGTCAGGAAGGCCGGCGGAGTTGGGCCGGTACGTATGTTCTTCACTCCCAGTGACAGCAAGGTCAACAGGACCACTATCGCCTTCTGCTCAAACCAGGACAGCACCAGACTCAGCGGCAATTCGTTGATATCACACTCAAAAACTTCAGACAGTGCCAGCGCCAGCTGAATCGCCGAGTAGGCGTCGTTACACTGGCCGATATCCAGCAGTCTGGGGATACCGTTGATATCACCGAATTCGAGCTTGTTGAACTTGTACTTGCCACAGCCCAGGGTCAGGATCAGGCTGTCTTTTGGGGCCGCCTTGGCAAGGTCGGTGAAATAACTGCGCTCGGCCTTGTCACCATCACAGCCGCCAATCAGGAAGAAGTGGCGGATATTGCCGTTCTTGACGTTTTCAACCACGGCAGGCGCCGCGTTCATCAAAGCGTTGCGGGCGAAACCTATGGTGATCATATGGGGGATCTCATCATAGGCAAAGCCTTCAAGCGCCAGTGCCTTGTCGATAACGGCACTGAAATCGTCGCCGGTCAGGTGAGTCACGCCCGGCCAACCAACGATACTGCGGGTAAAGATACGGTCGGCATACAGACCGACATTGGGATCGATAATGCAGTTGGAGGTCATCACCACGGCGCCGGGGAAGTTGGCAAATTCCTTCTGTTGATTTTGCCAGGCGCTGCCGTAGTTCCCCACCAGATGCGGGTATTTCTTCAGCTCGGGATAGGCCAGCGCCGGCAACATCTCACCATGGGTATAGACATTGATACCCTTGCCTTCTGTCTGTTGCAGGATGAGCTCGAGATCTTTCATATCGTGGCCAGAGACCAAGATTGCCTTGCCCTTCACCGGTTTGGTGTTGACCTGAGTCGGCTCTGGATGACCAAAGGCCGCGGTTTCACCGGCGTCTAGCATAGCCATCACAGAATAGTTGAGCTGACCTATCTCCATCGCGGTGGCAAACAGCTTGTCCGCATCTGTGCTGTCGGTCGCCAGAAAGGCCATGATTTCGTGGAAACGACCGGCCACTTCGCTGCTGGTCTGATCCAGAACCCGGGCGTGTTCCATATAGGCAGCCGCCCCTTTCAGGCCGTAGAGGCACAGGAGCCGCAGACCGAGAATATCTTCATTGAGGTCATCACCTCGGTTGGGCGCAGCCACTTTGGCCTGTTGTAACAGCTCGGCCTTGGACGCCCCCAGCAGCAGAGTCGCCGCGGCGGACATAGGCTCGGGTGTCACGCCCCTTTGTTCGCAAAGCTCCAGATAGCGCAGCTTTAGCTGTTCTCGCAAGCGAGCGGCCTCTTTTGCGTATTCGCTAATCCGCTCGTCGTCGAAGTTGACATTGGTCAGAGTGGCGAAAAATGCCTTGGGCACAAAGGTATCAACTTGCGGATCGATAACCTCAAACTCCCGGAGTTTAACAGCATAGGCGGACAGCCCCTGCAACATGTAAATCAACAGATCCTGCAGATCCGAGGTCGCGGCCAATTTACCGCACATCCCCTGGGCATAGCTGCAGCCATTACCGGCCGGGGTTCGAATGGTTTGCTCACACTGAATACAAAACACGGCATATCTCCTTTAATCATGCTTTATTTTTGCATGTTTTAAATCAGTGTACTCTTTCATCGCTCAGACGAAAGAACGTGAGTCGTAAAGCTTGAAGGGGATCACCTTAAGCGATTGCTGAACAAATGGCTTTTTGACTTCTATCTGGCTGATACAAATGAAAAAGGAGCCTAGAAGGCTCCCTTGGATAAATCGCGTTGCACTGCCAGCGGAGTTGACCGCCTTGAGATCAGTGACTCTTCATATCATTGACCGACTGCAGCATGCTGCGGCTTTCGCTGCGAAACTGTGGTGCAAAGTCACCGAACCATTCAGCCACCTCACGGAACTGGCGCACAAAGCCATCTCTGTCACCGGCCTTGAGCATGGCCAAAGCGCCGGCATAGTTGTCCAGATAGTCGGAAATAGCCCCCAGGCTCTCCTGTTGGGCGAAGATGATATCGGCGTAAAGCTCTGGGCTTTGGGCAAACAAGCGACCGACCATGGCCAGCTCCAGCCGGTAAATCGGTGAACTGAACTGCAGCAGACTATCGAGATCGGCCTGCTCCCGGCACAAGTTGAGGCCATAGACAAAGCTGGAGAAGTGGCGCATCGCCTGCACCAGTTGCATCGCTTTATCATGCTTACCGGCATCCGCTTCCACCAGCCGTGCTCCCCAAATAGCTATCTGCTCCAGCAGCCAGGCATAAGCCTCACTCTGCCGGCCATGGCACACCACAACAACCTGCTTGGCAAGGCTGCCCACATCCGGGCCAAACATGGGATGAAGCCCCACCACAGGTCCGCTGTGGGCCTCGAGCATGGCTTGCAGCGGCTCCGACTTTATCGAGGTCAGATCCGCAAGAATGCAATCCTTGGGCAAACGCTGTAAACGGGAGCTAATAAGCTCACAGGTAATGGCAATCGGCACAGTGACCAATACCAGACCGGCCCCGTCGAGGATAGCATCGGCATTATTCCAATCATCTTTATCGAGCAGATGTACTGGATAGCCGGAGAGTGTCAGCATCTGGGCAAACAGGGTGCCCAACTGGCCACGACCGCCAATGATCACCACCTTGTTGATATCCGGGTTCACCTGCTTGAAACCCACATCCTTCTCGTTGAGATAGGATTCCCGCATCAAGCGCCGGAGCACATCTTCTATCAACTGCGGCGATACCCCCAGACTTTCGGCTTCTGCACGGCGCTTGGCCAACATGGCGGCCTCCCGCTGCGGTGCATAGATGGGCAGGCCGGCGTTGTGTTTGACCGCGCCGACCTGGGCCACCAAATCCAGCCGCTGACGCAGCAACTTGAGTAACTCTTGGTCGACGCCGTCAATCAGTCCGCGTAACTTTTCCAGCTCTGTCGTGGTTTTCTCACTCATCTCAAATCTTCCGTCAGCCATTTGCCACCCTGAGCATATCAAAGCGAGTGGGTAAAATAGAACTCAGTTGCGCCGCTCCTTGCCTGAGCAGTTGCTCCGTGTCCTGCCAATCTATGCAGGCATCTGTGACCGAAACCCCATAGTCAAGCTCGGCAAGCGGCTTATCACAGGCCTGACTACCGGCAAACAGATGGCTTTCCAGCATCAAACCTATTATGGAACGATTGCCCGCCGCTATCTGGTCAAATACATCCCGGCACACAGGCAGTTGCCGCCGATGATCTTTGTTGGAGTTGCCATGACTACAGTCGATAATCAGTCTGGCATTGAGCCCAGCACCATGCAGCTGCCGTTCACACTCGGCCACCGAATCGGCGTCATAGTTGGGGCCCGCCCCACCCCGCAGTATCACATGCCCGTCCGGGTTACCGGCGGTTTGCAGCAAAGCCACCTGCCCTTGTTGATTGATCCCCATGAATCTGTGACTGCTGGCCGCCGACTTGAGGGCGTTAATGGCCACCCCCAGATTGCCATCCGTGCCATTCTTGAACCCTACCGGCATGGAAAGCCCGGAGGCCATCTCCCGGTGGGTTTGTGATTCTGTGGTTCTGGCGCCTATGGCTGACCAAGTCACCAGCTCGGAAATATATTGCGGACTGATGGGATCCAGCGCCTCGGTGGCAACCGGCAACTCGAGTTCGGCCAGAAACAGCATCAACTCCCGCGCCATCCGCAACCCTTTTTCAATATTGAAGGACTCATCCATATCGGGATCATTGATCATCCCTTTCCAGCCCACTGTAGTTCGGGGCTTTTCAAAGTAGACCCGCATCAGGATAAAAAACTGGTCCTTGAGCTCGTCATGGAGCTTTTTCAGTTTCAGGGCATATTCCTTGGCCGACTCAATATCGTGAATAGAGCAAGGGCCGGTGACGACCAACACCCGGTTGTCACGCTTGTGAACTATGTCGGAAACCGTCTTGCGGGCACTGAGAATATAGCGATAACCGTGATCAGAAAGTGGCAACTGCTGCTTGAGTTCTTCGGGAGTTATGAGGACTTGTTCGGCACTGATGTGCACATTCTCTATATTACTGGACTGCATTCTGATCACCTGAAATTAATTTGCGCGACTTGCTTAATTGCATCATTGTAGCGGTACACCATTACAGCATTACACTATGCCGAGACTGGGCCAAGAGATCAAGGGCGAAACCAGAAAAAATTTTCATGTCGTCGCAAAGGTGGGAGCAATAGGCTGGGCACTTAGTCTGTGCAGGCGTGCAGGATTGTGAGCTTGGCTGACTTGCGCGATAGCAATCTGCTGTCGCCAGTTCGTGGAGCAGAGAAAGAGAAAACAAAAACCCGCCATATAGGCGGGTCTCTGTGCGAACACTTGCGTCTTTATGTAGCGGCTTACTTAGTAGCCAGCTTCTCACGGATACGTGCAGACTTACCTGAACGCTCACGCAGATAGTACAGCTTGGCGCGACGAACGCGACCACGACGCTTAACTTCGATGCTGGAAATCAGTGGGCTGTGCGTTTGGAAAGCACGCTCAACACCTTCACCATTAGAGATCTTACGTACGGTAAATGCAGAGTGCAGACCGCGGTTACGCTTAGCGATAACCACGCCTTCAAAGGCCTGCAGACGCTCTTTGTCACCCTCTTTAACACGAACCTGAACGACTACGGTATCACCGGCACCGAACTCAGGTACGTCTTTTTTCATTTGCTCATCGTTGAGCATTTTAATGATGTTGTTCATAACTTACTCCGTTCTAGAATTAACTGAGCTGCGACTAGGCTGAGTCCATTGCGTCAACGAACTGCGCTAATAGAGTCGTCTGTTCGTCAGTCAGAGCTAGATGTTCAAATAATTCTGGTCGTCGCTGCAGTGTTCTTATCAAACTCTGCTGTAGACGCCAGCGTCTAATTTCTTCGTGGTTGCCGCTGAGTAACACCGCCGGAACATCCAGTCCATCGAGACATTCAGGCCGGGTATAGTGAGGACAATCCAATAATCCGTCAGAGAAGGAATCCTGCTCTGCCGAGGCCTGTTTGCCCAGCACGCCGGGAACCAGTCTCGAAACCGAATCTATCAGGGTCATTGCCGGCAATTCACCGCCCGAGAGCACGTAATCACCAACCGACCACTCCTCATCCACTTCCGTCTGAATGATGCGCTCATCGATACCTTCGTAGCGACCGCACACCAGGATCAGCTTGGATGATTGTGCCAGCTCAGATACGCCTTGCTGAGTCAGCTTGCGTCCCTGAGGTGACAGATATATCACCTTGGCTCCCTCACCTGCCGCAGCCTTGGCTGCATGAATGGCATCGCGAAGGGGCTGAACCATCATCAACATTCCGGGACCACCACCATAAGGTCTATCGTCCACAGTGTTGTGTCTGTCATGGGTGAAATCCCTGGGATTCCACGTCTGTACTTCCAGCAGGCCATTCTTCACGGCCCGACCCGTCACGCCAAAGTCTGTTACTGCTCGAAACATCTCCGGGAACAGGGTGATTACCCCTAACCACATAAGCTGTTTCCTCGACTCAGAAGTCCGGATCCCAATCCACTAAAATCTGTTTCGCCGAAACGTTCACCTCTTTGATGAACTGTTCGGTGACAAAGGGGATCATACGTTCCGCTTTGCCAAAGCTATCTTTGGCGTTGGCCTTCACCAGCAAGACGTCGTTGGATCCTGTTTCCACGATCTGATCGACCTTGCCCATGTTGTAGCCCTTGGTGTTGATCACTTCGCAGCCGATAAGATCGCGCCAGTAGAACTCATCTTCCGGCAGGTCTTTCATCTGCTCAGGCAGTATGCCGATCTCACAGTTAGTGAGCATCTGCGCCCGCTCCCGCGTCTCTACCCCTTCAAGTGCGGCAACAACCGCCTTGCCCTGATAGCGCCACTGGGTGACCTTCACTTCACGCCATTCGCCCTGCTCTTTAATGAGCCAAGGTGAATAGTCAAAAATACCTTCAACAGAATCGGTATAGGCGGTGATTTTCAGCCAACCTTTAATGCCATAGCTGGAACCAAGTTTGCCCAACACGATTGGCTGTGGGTTACTGCTCATCAATCTATACCTTAAACGCTATTAAGCAGCTGCTTTACGAGCGTCTTTGATCAGTTTTGCTACGCGTTCTGTAGTTGCAGCACCGTTTGAAACCCAGTGCTCAACACGGTCCAGATCCAGGCGCAGAGTTTCTTCCTGGCCTTTGGCCAGAGGGTTGAAGAAACCTACACGCTCGATGAAACGACCGTCACGGGCATTGCGGCTATCAGCAACAACGATGTTGTAAAATGGACGCTTTTTCGCGCCACCACGAGCTAAACGAATGGTAACCATGCGTTCTTTATCCTCTAATGATTTGCTTTTCAGCAAAAATAAAAACTGGAACCCCGTGTTCGCGAAGAGTCCCAGATAGAAAGCCGGAAGATTTTACCTGACTTTCGGGCGAATGCAACCGATCCCGGCTAATTTTACAACGCCCATTCACAGCTTATCCCAAGCGGGACAATAGCTAAGGAAGGTTTGCACCTTCCCGGTAAGGTCATTTGGTATCAACGACCGGGGAATTTCATTCCCGGAGGCAACATGCCTCCCAGGCCGCGCATCATCTTATGCATGCCGCCTTTGGCGGACATTTTCTTCATCATTTTCTGCATCTGGGTAAACTGCTTCAGCAAGCGGTTTACATCCTGAATTTGAGTGCCGGAACCGGCGGCGATGCGGCGTTTACGTGAGCCCTTGATCATATCCGGGCGCTTACGCTCATCTGGCGTCATGGAGTTAATGATAGCCTCCATCTGACCTGTGAGCTTACCGTTTTGCACCTGCGCCAAAGCATCAGGAGGCAGTTGACCGACACCGGGCAGCTTTTCCAGCATCCCCATCATGCCGCCCATATTCTTCATCTGTTGCAGCTGCTCACGGAAGTCTTCCAGGTCAAAACTGCCGCCGGACTTCACTTTTGAGGCCAGCTTAAGGGCTTTTTCCTTATCGACACCGCGCTCAACTTCTTCGATGAGCGACAACACGTCTCCCATCCCCAGAATACGGGAAGCGACCCGGTCTGGATGGAAAGGCTCAAGGGCATCAGTCTTCTCACCGACCCCAAGGAACTTAATGGGTTTACCTGTAATATGGCGAATGGACAGGGCGGCACCGCCTCTGGCATCACCATCCACCTTGGTGAGGATCACCCCGGTCAGCGGCAGCGCTTCATTAAAGGCCTTGGCGGTATTGGCCGCATCCTGACCTGTCATGGCGTCGACCACAAACAAGGTTTCAACCGGCTTGACCGCAGCGTGCAGTGCCTTGATCTCATCCATCATCGCCTCGTCCACATGCAGACGACCGGCGGTATCCAGAATCACTACATCGATAAACTTACGCTTGGCGTAAGCTATGGCATCATTGGCGATATCCACCGGTTTCTGGCTGACGTCCGATGGGAAAAATTCGACTTCAACTTCATTGGCCAGGGTTTCCAGCTGCTTGATCGCCGCCGGACGGTATACGTCGGCACTGACCACAAGCACAGACTTCTTCTGTCTGGTGCGCAGGAACTTACCCAGCTTGGCGACACTGGTGGTTTTACCCGCGCCCTGCAGGCCCGCCATCATCAATACGGCAGGTGGCTGGGCGGCCAGGTTGAGGGCCTCATTGGCCTCGCCCATGGCTTTTTCCAGTTCACTCTGGACAATTTTGACAAACACCTGGCCCGGGGTCAGGCTCTTGGCCACTTCCTGGCCAACGGCACGTTCTTTGACGCTGCTGACAAATTCCCGCACCACAGGCAGGGCCACATCGGCCTCCAGCAATGCCATACGAACTTCGCGCAGGGTGTCCTTCACGTTCTCTTCAGTCAAGCGACCCCGACCACTGATATTTTTCAGGGTGCGGGACAATCTGTCGGTGAGATTCTCAAACATCGTCCAGTTCTATACCGTTTATGAATGTAAAATGATGGGGCGTATTATAACTATGCCGGGGTATTAATGCAGCCCTGTTCTCAAGATGGGGTTAAATAGACGCTTATCAAGGTGCAAATAAACATTTTGCCTTAATGCGGGTGGGAACCAATTGCCGTATTTTATGCACTAACTGTCGGGAACTGCATAATTTTGTCGTCTGGGTCACTGCCCAATTACCGACGGCTCATGTTATTCTAACGCAAACAAGTTTTTCCGATGCCGCCCACAGAGGCCAATTACACATAAGGATAGGTTAATCCCAGATGGTCATTCTCTCTGCTGCCGCGATGTTTTTCTACAGCATAGCGCTGATATTAGTGACAAGCCGCTTATTTCATGCCGAGGGGCCCAACCGCCGCGCCGTAGCCGGTTTTGCCGCCTTGGGTGTGATACTGCACGCCGCAGCCCTGTACCAGGCGATCTTTACCGCCGATGGCCAGAACTTCAGCCTGACCAATGTGATATCCATGGTGAACTGGATCATCGCTTTGGCGTTCACTCTGGTGCTTTCCCGTATCAAGGTCATAGTCTTGGTGCCTGTTGTGTATGCCTGCTCTGTGATATCCGTAGCCCTGCTATGGCTGCTGCCACCCAAATACATTACCCATTTTGAGCTGCACCCCGAAGTGTTGGTCCATGTGGTGTTGTCATTGATGGCCTACAGTGCCTTGATGATAGCGGCACTCTATGCCATCCAACTGGCCGTTATCCAGAACAAGCTGAAGAAAAAGCAGCTGATGTTGAGCCCGGCTATTCCGCCGCTGATGACGGTCGAAAAGCAGCTGTACCACCTGATCATCATAGGGGTGATTTTGCTGAGTCTGTCGCTCGCCACCGGCTTTATCTTCCTTGATGATATGTTTGCCGATGGCAAGGGTCACAAGGCGGTACTTTCCATTCTGGCTTGGTTCGTCTATATCGCCATGTTGTGGCAGCAATATACCGTGGGTTGCCGTATCCGCACGGCGGTGATCTACAGTCTGACAGGCGCCAGCCTGCTCTCCCTGGCTTACTTTGGCGCCCGCATCGTCAAAGAGCTCATCCTGAGCTAATCTGAGTCGAGTCGGGCAAGGCCTAGACCTTTGCCTGACTTGACACTCCATCCAATTGCCAGTATTTACTAACTTTCGCTATTCCTGACGGGGCCCCTTTTTGGACGATATATCGACCGGCATACTCCTGATAATTCTACTGCTGTTAATCCTGATTTCGGCGTATTTTTCCGGTTCGGAAACCGCCATGATGACCCTAAACCGCTACAGGTTACGTCATCTGGCCAATAATGGTCACAAGGGCGCCAGACGCGCCATTAAGTTGCTGGACCGCCCCGATAGGCTCATAGGCCTGATCCTCATAGGCAACAACCTGGTCAATATCCTGGCCTCCTCAATCGCCACTATTTTAGGGATTCGACTCTGGGGCGACTTGGGATTGGCCATAGCCACCGGGGTACTGACACTTGTGGTATTGGTATTTGCCGAAGTGACGCCCAAAACTGTGGCTGCGCTGCACCCCGAACGTATCGCCTTCCCCTCCAGCCTGGTACTCAAGTGGTTGCTGTGGCTGTTTTCGCCTCTGGTCAAGAGCGTCAATATTATCACCTCCTTTATTCTCAGGCTGATGGGAATACGCTCCATCCGTGCCGATGATGCCCTGAGCCAGGAAGAGCTGCGCACAGTAGTACATGAAGCCGGGGCCCTGATCCCAAGACGCCACCAGGAGATGCTGTTATCGATTCTGGATCTGGAAAAGGTTACAGTGGAAGACATCATGGTGCCCCGCTCCGAGCTCTATGCCATCAATATCAATGATGACTTCAAGAGTATCAACAAGCAGGTTATTCAGAGCCCGCATACCCGGGTACTCTTGTATCGTGACAACATAGATGATGCCGTGGGTTTTGTGCATCTGCGTGATGCCTTGAGACTGCAGTCCAAGGAGCAGTTCAGTAAATCCTCGCTACTTAGAGCCGTGAAAGAGCTGTACTTTATTCCCGAGGGCACACCGCTCAACGTGCAATTGGCCAACTTCCAGCACAATAAGGAACGCATAGGCCTGGTGGTGGATGAATACGGTGATATTCAAGGATTGGTGACGCTGGAAGATATTCTTGAGGAAATCGTCGGTGACTTTACCACTTCCATGGTCACTACTCCCAGCGAAGATATTACCCCGCAGCAGGATGGCAGCTTTCTGATCGATGCCACCATCAATATCCGCGATCTCAACAAAGAGATGGAATGGGACTTCCCCACCGACGGCCCCAAGACCCTCAATGGTTTGATTCTGGAATATCTGGAAGAGATACCCCAGGCCAATACCAGCCTGAGGCTCGCGGGTTACCCGATGGAAGTGGTGGAAGTGGCCGACAACATGATCAAGACAGTGCGGATCATGCCGCAGTTTTATCGCCCATCCTGAAACTCAACCCACTTTGAGCTGAGTCATTGGGCAGTATTGGCTGCCCTTTTGGCGGCTTCCAGTGCCCGGCGTTTGTCCCGGGCTATCGCGGTGATGGTGTTATCCAACTCACCTTCCAGCCCCAGCATAAAAAACACTTCGGCCATCAGGAAAAAGGGGCCAATAAGCAGTTGGTTAAGATCATCGATAAAAGCCGGTTTGGCCTTTTCATACTTGTGGCCAATAAACTGGAATATCCAACCTATGACAAAAACCGTTATGCCCAACCAAATACTGGCATAGCCCAGGGTATAGAGCCATTCGGTCGTCAGAATCATCGGCAGGATAAACAGTGCCAGTCCCAGCGCCAAACGCCAATGCAGCTTGATGTAATAAAGCATCACCCCAACAGCCAGCAACATGGCGACGCTGAGAGTGCCGCTTGAAAAAGGCAGGCGCCACAACGACAGCATTAAAAATACTGACCATATAATCAATGGGATACCGATAAAATGAGTTTTGATATTGGTAGGGTTCAGATGCACACTCTTATAAGTGGACAACTGTTCAACAGCCGACTTCATGACGCTCTCCTTGGTTTTGTTATTATTCTCCTCCCGCCAAGCAGGGACCTCGAGTGTCTATTTGATTCCGGTGCAGGCCCATATACTTGAGCTTCAGATAAGTGCCTGTACTCAGATGCGATTAATACACCTGATGGTTTGAGAGTACCGCAACAATTAACCAGTGACAACGCCATAAAAAAGGAGCCTCTCGGCTCCTCTCATGCTTTGACAAACTGTACTTTGACAAACCTGACAAACAGCCAGTCTGACGACTTGGACAAGGCCCTCAGTACCAGGCAAGACTTAGTTATGTTAGTCACTTAAGATTACAGTCGCCACCGCATAGTGACGTTCATCGGCAATGGACAGCAGTGCTCGCTTGGCGCCCAGTGTTTCCAGGCGCTGGCGCGCGCCATCACTGAATTCAAGCTGGGGCGCACCATCGGCATTATTGCTGATATGAATATGCTGAAACGAGACTCCACGGCCTATTCCGGTTCCCAGCGCCTTGGCAGCCGCTTCCTTGGCCGCAAAGCGCTTGGCCAGAAATCGCGCCGGTTCGCTCAGCGTCTGAAAGCGGGCATATTCGGCCTCGGTCAGCACCCGTTTGGCCAGCCTATCTCCGCCCCGCTCCAACTGAGCCTCAATGCGGGCGATTTCCACTATGTCGGTTCCCAGTCCCAGCACAGCCATTACTCGCCTCTGCGACCTTCCAGCATGAGTTGCTTCATATCTCTGACCGCCTTGTCCAGGCCGTCTATCGCCGCCCTGGCTATGATGGCGTGGCCGATATTCAGCTCATGCAACTCTGGGATGGCAGCTATCGGCTTCACATTGTGATAGTGCAGCCCGTGCCCTGCGTTGACCACCAGGCCCTTGCCATGAGCATAGGCCGCCATTTCCGTGATACGGGCCAACTCCTCACTCTCCTCTTCGGCGCTGTGGGCGTCGGCGTAGCGGCCGGTATGAATTTCTATCACGGGCGCACCCACGGCTACGGCGGCATCTATCTGCTCGCGGTTGGCATCGATAAAGAGTGATACCTTAATGCCCTGTTCGGCCAGACGTTTAACAGCCGCGGCGATTTTCGGCTGCTGACCGGCAACGTCCAAGCCGCCCTCTGTAGTAAGCTCCTCGCGTTTTTCCGGCACCAAACAAACATAGGCAGGCTTAACCTCACAGGCGATATCCAGCATCTCTTCGGTGACCGCCATTTCCAGATTCATCCGGGTCTTGAGCGTCTTGGCCAGCAGATAGACATCGCGATCCACTATGTGGCGTCTGTCTTCACGAAGATGGATAGTGATCCCCTCGGCGCCGGCGTGCTCGGCAACGGCCGCTGCATGCACAGGATCCGGGTAATGGGTGCCACGCACCTGCCGCAAGGTGGCGATATGATCTATATTCACCCCTAACAAGATTCTATTCATCTTTAACTCCTTGATAATTCCTGGAATGCACCAGCCTGTTCGGCGGTATAAAAGCAGTTTCTATTCTCTGCCATTGTAACGGCAGCATTTGAAAAAAGCGGGCTGAAGAGCTCATTTCTCTCCTCGACTGGACGGCTGTGGGGCCCTTGGCGAACTCCCCCCCCTGCGGGCAAACAACTGCCTGCTGAGCAGTGGCTTATCACCGAGCAGAGGCCGGAGCAATTGCCGGGTCAAGACTTTGGCGGCTTGCCAATCCTCTTGCTGAAGGCGATTTTCTGCCAATGCCAATAGAGTGCTTCCCGGTAGTGCCTCTTGTCGCTTGGCATCACCAATAAAGGGGATGAACCCCTGTTCGGGAATGAATCTGTAGCAGCCATCGGCTTGGATATCGGCGCCATCAGCATCCTTCACCAATGAGGGCATGCAGCCAAGCTCGGATAAGAGTCTGAGCTCGAAATAGCGCAGTGTTGTCTGCTCAAAGCCCTTGGCCAGCGCCAGCAGGCTCTGATGATAACTGAAAAACAGCGCTTCGCCACTCTGGTGGTTGCCCAGTACCCGCACCAAGAGTTCATTGAGGTACATGGCCGCATATAAAGCGTCCCCGGACAGGGGCACTGCCGGGGACGCACTCTCAATTTGAGCCAGGGTTCTGAGGTCGCTGCGGCCACTCAGTTGGAACAGCAGCGGCTGAAACGGTTGCACTATGCTCTTTATCGAGCGCTTGCCACTGCCGACTCTGGCAACGGCGTCGACCCGACCAAGACCATCCACCAGCAGGTTCAACAACATGCTGGATTCCCGATAGGGCCGGGCGTGCAGCACATAGCCTCGCAGCATAGTCGGCCTCAGTCTTCGCCGTAACCCAGGCTGCGAAGGGCACGTTCATCATCGGCCCAGCCCGACTTCACCTTGACCCAGACTTCCAGGAACACTTTGTTATCAAATAACTGTTCCATGTCCTTGCGGGCCTCAGTGGCGATAGTGCGGATCCGCTCGCCCTTCTTGCCGATCACCATGCGTTTCTGGCCGTCGCGTTCAACCAGAATAAGCGCATTGATCTGATAGACACCATTCTCCATCATCTTGAACTGCTCGATTTCCACCGTGGCATCATAAGGCAGTTCATCACCGAGAAAACGCATCAGTTTTTCACGGACAATTTCAGAGGCCATAAAGCGTTGTGAACGGTCGGTAATATAGTCTTCCGGGAAATAGTGCACGCTCTCGGGCAGTGACTCTTTCGCCAGCGACATCAAGCGGCCAACGTTGGTACCCGACTTGGCTGAGATGGGCACAATTTCATCGAAGGCATATTTCTGCCCCAGGGCTTCCAGGTGCGGAAACAGTGTCTCCTTATCCTTGATATAGTCGACCTTGTTCACCGCCAGCACTGTCTTGCGATCACTGCCGCCATGACGCAGTTTATTGAGCACCATTTCGTCATCAGCGGTCCAGTTGAGACCATCGACCACAAAGATCACCATGCAGACATCAGCCAGCGAGCTGGCGGCGGCGCGGTTCATCAAACGATTGATGGCGCGCTTTTCCTCTATGTGCAATCCGGGGGTGTCGATAAAGACTATCTGCGATGGGCCTTCGGTGTGGATCCCCATGATCCTGTGGCGGGTGGTTTGCGGCTTCCGGGAGGTGATACTCACCTTTTGGCCGAGCAAACGGTTGAGCAAGGTGGACTTGCCGACATTGGGGCGACCGACTATGGCCACCATACCGCAGTAGGTAACATCATAGGCGGGTGTCGGTGACTGCTGGTTCATCTTGGCCAGCAGTTCATCCAGGCTCGGCTCCTGGGCCGGTACCTCTGGGGTCTTACTCATTTTTTCAGTAACTCCAATATCCCAGCAGCGGCTTGCTGCTCGGCTTTTCTGCGTGAACTGCCGGTGCCGGATACGGCTTGAGCCAGCTCTTCGATACGACATTCTACGGTAAAGGTCTGATCGTGCGCCTCGCCGGAAACCGCCACCACTTTATACTCAGGCAGAGGTTTCTTATAGCCCTGCAGGTACTCCTGCAACTGGGTCTTGGCATCTTTCTGGCTGACCCCGGGTTGAATCGCCTTCAGTCGCTGCTGGTACCAGCCCAAGAGCAGTGGTCGACAGGTTTCCAGATCTGAGTCCAGGTAGATGGCACCTATGATGGCCTCCACCGCATCGGCGAGAATGGATTCGCGGCGAAAACCGCCGCTCTTGAGTTCGCCCGGGCCCAGGGTCAGATAGTCACCCAGCTTAAACTCCTTGGCGATTTGTGCCAGGGTATCACCGCGCACCAAGGTGGCACGCATCCGGCTGAGATCGCCTTCGGTCGCCTTGGGGAACTGATGATACAGGGCATCGGAAATCACTATCGACAGGATAGAGTCACCGAGGAATTCCAACCGCTCGTTATGCTTGTTGGCCGCACTTCTGTGAGTCATGGCCTGCTCCAGCAGCGCCATGTTATTGAATTCATACCCCAGAGTACGACACAGACGGGCAAAATTCTTCACAGGTTCTCTCACTTCAAACCACCTACACGTTCAAAACGCACACCGCTTGGCACCCAGGTAGGTAACCAATCCTGAGGCTGGCGCTCAAACTCAAAGCTTATCCAGATTGCCACAGCCTTACCCACCAGGTTGGCTTCAGGCACAAAGCCCCAGAAACGGCTGTCGGTACTGTTGTCGCGGTTATCACCCATGGCAAAATAGTGGCCTTCAGGTACGACAAACTCCCCTTGAGCAAAGCCTGGCTCACGGTAATAGAAGGCCGATGGCTCAGGGCGGGCCGGGTTGATCAGAATATCGTGTGTCACCTCACCCAGTTGCTCGCGAAAACGCAGCAGATCCACGCCATCATCCTGGAATTCGCCTTTATTGACCGGTGCTCTCAATACCAGTTTAGGGCCTGGACAAGGTTGTTGCTCCTTACAAGCTTCCTGAATATAGAGTTCCTTGTTGCGATAGATGATCTTATCGCCTGGCAAACCGATAACCCGTTTGATGTAATCGACCCGCTCATCTTTAGGGTATTTGAATACTATGATATCGCCGCGCTCCGGCTCTCCGGTTTCCACCAGCTTGCTGCGCCATACAGGATCTTTCAGGCCATAGCTGAATTTTTCCACCAGAATGAAGTCACCCACCAGCAGGGTTGGCATCATGGAGCCGGAAGGGATCTGAAACGGCTCGTACAAAAAAGATCTCAGGATTAGCACAAAGGCTATCACAGGGAAAATGGACTTGGAGGTTTCCACATAACCTGGCTCCTGAATGATTTTTTCAGTGACTTCATCGGTCAAGGTGCCATTTTGCGCTTGGGCCAATGCCAGTTTAGCCTGACGCTTGGGGGCCAGCACAAAGGCATCGAGTGCCCAGATAAGGCCACTGACCAAGGTCACCAGCACCAGAATAATGGAAAAATAGGCTGCCATTGGTTATTTAACTCCTGCCTTGTATTAAATTGGAATAAGTCTTGTCAGCTTTAGGGAAGGTGCGAACAAGTCCCATGTGTGCTCTGCGTCGGATTACAAGCCTGGATGCAAGGCGTGGTTCGCAGCAAATGGCCCTAGTCCTTTGCAAGAAGCACAACACAGCAGGCAGGCTTGTAAGCCACGCCCTTCGGGGCTTGCACAGCAACCGGCTTTCGGCGTTATCCGCCTTTGGCAGGCCCCGGCATGCCTTCAGTCAGATGCCTTGAACGCCAATTGCTGTGTAAGCCAGAGTGCCACGAGGACTTGTTCGCACCTTCCTTAGTTAGTTTACCCATATTTGCCGTTCCAGGGACAGGTCTCCCCTTAAACTAACTAAAGCGCCGCAAAATGCGGCGCAAATGAGATGTTGCTATCCAGGGCGCCGAGGCGCCACAGGATCACTCGTTCAGTTTCAATACCGCCAGGAAGGCTTCCTGTGGAACTTCCACATTACCGAGCTGCTTCATCCGTTTCTTACCTTCTTTCTGCTTCTGCAGCAGTTTCTTCTTCCGGGAAACGTCACCACCGTAACACTTGGCGGTTACGTCTTTACGCAGTGCTTTCACGGTCGAACGGGCCACAATCTGACTGCCCACTGCGGCTTGGATTGCAATATCAAACATCTGCCGCGGGATCAGCTCTTTCATCTTCTCCACCAGGGCGATACCACGGTGGCGTATGTTGCCCCTGTGGATGATCATCGCCAGTGCATCGACTCTGTCGCCGTTGATCAACACATCCAAACGCACCATGTCGGCCGCCTGGAAGTAGACAAAATTGTACTCGAGCGAAGCATAGCCACGACTGGTGGACTTAAGCCTGTCAAAGAAGTCCATCACGACTTCGGCCGCCGGAATATGATAGGTCAGTGCTACCTGGTTGCCGTGGTAAACCATATTCTTCTGCACACCGCGCTTTTCAACACAGAGGGTGATCACGTTGCCCAGGTAATCTTTGGGCACCAGAATATTGGCTTCGACGATAGGCTCACGCATCTCTTCGATATAGTTGAGTGCCGGCAACTCGGATGGGTTATCCACATAGACAACATCGCCATTGGTCAGTTCAACTTCATATTCCACAGTCGGTGCCGTGGTGATCAGATCCAGGTCGTATTCCCGCTCTAATCGCTCCTGGATGATCTCCATGTGCAGGAGTCCCAGATAACCGATACGGAAACCAAAGCCCAAGGCGGTGGAGTTTTCCGGCTCAAACTGCAGTGAAGCATCGTTCAGGCTCAACTTATTCAGCGCATCACGGAAGCTTTCATAGTCGTCGGTAGAGATGGGGAACACACCAGCGTATACCTGAGGCTTCACTTTCTTGAAGCCAGGCAGAGGCTTGTCTGCACCGTGTTTGGCATGGGTCAGGGTATCCCCCACAGGGGCACCATGAATCTCCTTGATACCGGCGATGATAAAGCCTACTTCACCGGTTCTCAGTTCAGTTTTTTCTGTCTGCTTGGGTGTGAAGATCCCCACCTTGTCGGCGTTGTAAGTCTGGCCTGTGCTCATGACCTTGAACTTATCGCCCTTCTTGAGCACGCCGTTCTTGATCCGCACCAGAGACACAACCCCTTGGTAGCTGTCGAACCAGGAGTCGACGATCAGAGCCTGCAGCGGCCCTTCCGGATCACCTTCCGGTGGCGGAATTTGTGCCACTATGGTTTCCAGCACTTCGTCTATGCCAACACCAGTCTTGGCAGAGCAGCGTACAGCGTCTTTAGCTTCAATGCCGACTATGTCTTCAATCTCGGCCGCAACCCGCTCTGGCTCAGCCTGAGGCAGGTCAATCTTGTTGAGTACAGGAACGACGTCCAGATCCATTTCCAGCGCGGTATAACAGTTCGCCAGTGTCTGGGCCTCAACCCCTTGACCGGCATCAACCACCAGCAAGGCTCCTTCACAAGCCGCCAGCGAGCGGGAAACTTCATAGGAGAAGTCAACGTGCCCTGGGGTATCGATGAAGTTCAGCTGATAAGTTTCACCGTCTTTTGCCTTATAGTCGAGTGTAACGCTCTGGGCCTTGATGGTGATACCGCGTTCGCGCTCCAGATCCATTGAATCCAGCACCTGAGCAGCCATTTCACGGTCGGTTAAGCCGCCACAAACCTGGATCAGGCGATCTGAGAGGGTAGATTTGCCATGGTCGATATGGGCAATAATCGAAAAGTTTCTAATATGTTTCATTATGCTGCAATGACTAAATTCTAATGGGAGACTGTGCTCAAAGGTGCGAAATTGTACCCGATTGCTGGGCCAATACCAATTAGATTCACACTTTGAGCCTTTGTGGGAAGGACAGGATTAGTGGCAGTGAGTTTCTGAAGCGCTCTCCATGGCTTGGCCAAGATTGGCGAGAATGACAGGTTGAGCCCGGTTTTCAATCCTGCGTGCCTGAGACTTGCCCAGTTGCCAAGCCAGCAAGGCAAAGGCGATCGCCATGGATATGGCGCCGCCATCTGTACTGAACCCGGCGAGTGAGGCAACAAAGCGCCCCAATAACCCGCCCATAAACAACCCGGCCAAAGGCAGCATGTAAACCAACAGAGCCGCCTTGAGCACTACGCTTTCCGGCAAGCCCAAACGCAGTAAAGTGCCTTCGGGATAAGTTTCAGTGCTGGGCAGGGAAAACTCCTGCAGCCGACTGCCAAATGCCTTGGCAACTGCCGAAGTGCCGCAGGATTCGCTGCTGGAACAGTGATTGCAGGCGCTCTTCAACTCCACCTGCACCTTGACCCAACCATCACTGTCTGTACCTATGACCTTAGCCACCTGTTCCATCATAACCCTGTCCTCACTCCAGCCTTAGGCCCGAAGCGATACGGATAAGCGTTTGCGTCGGCACCTTACCGACTGCAACCACTTCCAGATTACCGACTCTGTCAGCCGCCATGGAAAGGCCATTACGGGTCATCAATTCTTCCGGCATGGGCGCATCACCGGCGCGGGCAACGTAGACAGAGATATTGCTGAGGCCATCGGTGAGGGCAATATATTCCACCGGCTCATGACTGCCTATCAGGCGATGATGATCGCGAACCACCACCTGAAAACCGGGCGGCAGCCAATCAAATTTCCAGTTCTGGCCATCTTCCCGCTCTGATGGATTCATCACCGCCGGCCATTGCTGCTTGTAGGCCTCCACCAGCAGAGGTGCGGTTTCCTGCAGTTCTATCAATTCAATGACCAACAACTGCTCCAACAACTGCTTGTCCTGATTCAGCATGTCATAGCGCAGCGGCAGAAAGGTTTCCATATCCATCCACACCTGGAAACCATAGCGATATTCATCATTGGGTAAAATGCGAACCATCTGTCCAGGACGTCCGGCAATACGACTGCGGCCACCCAGCACCAGTTGGTACCCGGCTTCGAGGTCGCCACTGTCACCGAAGAAGGCTGCCGGCATCACCCCTTGAATACGCTTGGCTTTGATGCTGTAGGCGGGCTGTTCGTGTTCGATAAAGGTCACTGTATTGCCGACACGAACGGCATTCTTTGGCGGACCATTGAGGTGTTCGAGAAAGGCCACTTCCTCGCCGTTGACTTTACCGTGCAGGTATACCAAAGGCCGAATATTATCGGCCTGAAGTTGGATGAGAGAAATCTTGTATTCTTTTTCGCGCAGAGCCTGACTCATTTTTTCAAGCCAGGCTTTGGCGGACATATCATCCTGCGCGAAGGCAGGTACTGCAAAGGCCAGAATGGCCAGGAGGAAAAGGCGCAAGAGATTTCCTTAACGATTCATAGGAACAGGAACGACCTCATTATTGTTATCCATAACCACACCGGCATTCAATCTCTGTTGCAACATATGATCCTGAATATAACTGTTGATCCTGCGACGTTGCTCAATCAACTGCTCATTGGTATAGCCCTGTGGCTGCTGAACCGGCCCGGTTTGCAGGCTAACCGGTGAGGCGCTGCCCACCAAAGGACGGGTAATAAGCACAGGGGATGCAGGATCCTGGCTTTCAGGTGACTGGTTGTAGTTCTGAACACCAACAATGGCAACCATGGCAACGGTGGCAGCAATCGCATACTGGCCAAACTGCTTGAACATGGGGATCACTCTAGCACCGCTGGCAATCTGACGCTGAGGCTCATCGGCCACAGATACCGGGGTTGAGCTGACAGGTGCGACAATCGCCGGCTCCTTGTCGATAGCGGCCGCAATACTGGCGGACAGATCCAAGGGGATAGCGGAAGGTAACTCGCCACGCATGGCATCACCGATAAGATGATAGTTACGCCACTTGTCGTGAGAAGCAGTGTCACCAGCCAGTTCTGCCAGCGTCTGAGCGTCGGTTTCGCCGTCCACTGCCGCAGAAACCCACTCCTGACCTAATTTATCCATTACTCACCTGTCTCTATTAAAGGATCATCTTTCCAGCAAAGGCTGGAGCTTCTTGTCTATGGCTTCCCGGGCACGAAAGATACGGGATCTCACAGTACCTACAGGGCAATCCATCACATTGGCAATATCCTCGTAGCTCATACCATCAAGCTCACGCAAGGAGATAGCCATCTTTAACTCTTCCGGCAGCGATTCGAGAGTGTCGAAGACAGTCTTCTTTATCTCGTCTGAAAGCATCAACCGCTCAGGAGAGGCGAACTCTTTCAGGGCATCACTGCCATCGTAAAATTCGGCTTCATCGGCATCAACATCGTTCGCAGGTGTTCTGCGCCCCTGTGACACCAGATGATTCTTGGCCGTATTTACTGCTATTCGGTACAACCAGGTATAAAAGGCACTCTCACCGCGGAAATTAGGTAACGCCCGATAAGCCTTAATAAAAGCCTCTTGCGCCACGTCTGCTACATCGGCCTGATTCCGTACATAACGGGATATCAGGTTGATGACCTTACTCTGGTACTTTTGCACCAGCAGGTTAAAAGCGTTTTTATCGCCACGTTGTACGCGCTCAACCAGTTGTTGATCACTTGTTTGTCCACTCATCCGAGCCGACTTCTCCCAAATCTTATAATGCTGATTTCTCAGTCGCTCGAATCATATTCACTTATGTAGACTAGCGTGCTTCGAAAAAGTTCTGATGTTTTGCAAAAAATGTACTGTGAATATCCTGAGCTGGGTTGTATCCATCCCTTGCGAGTTGGTTTACCATAACCGAACCCCCAGTCACATCTCATGATACCCGATGAAACAAGTAGTTGAACACCAATCTGACGTCCTGGTCATAGGCAGTGGTGCAGCGGGCTTGACTCTCGCCCTTCACCTGGCTGAAAAAACCAAAGTCATTTTACTCTCCAAAGGTCCTCTCAACGAAGGCTCAACCTATTATGCCCAAGGGGGCATAGCCTCGGTTTTCGACGAGGAGGATACCATAGAATCCCATGTGGCCGACACCTTGGTCGCCGGCGCCGGACTCTGTGATGAAGCCGTGGTAACCTACACCGCCGAAAATGCCCGCGCCGCCATGCAATGGCTGATTGAATGCGGTGTTGCCTTCGATAAGGAAGAAAATCCCGATGGCAGCATCAATGACAGCGCCTACCATCTAACCCGCGAAGGCGGCCACAGCCACAGGCGTATTCTGCACGCCGCCGATGCCACCGGCAAAGAGGTACAGACCACACTGCAGGAGATGGCCCAGGCACACCCCAATATTCTGGTACTTGAGCGTTACAACGCCATAGATTTGATCACCACCCGTAAACTGGGCCGTCCGGGCAACCGGGTATTGGGCGCCTATGTCTGGAACCGTAACCTTGAGCAGGTTGAAACCATCAAGGCCAAGTTTGTCGCCCTGGCGACCGGCGGCAGTTCCAAGGTTTACCAGTACACCTCAAACCCGGATATCGCCAGTGGCGATGGTATTGCCATGGCCTGGCGTGCCGGTTGCCGGGTGGCCAACATGGAATTCAATCAGTTCCACCCAACCTGTCTATATCATTCAGATGCCCGCAATTTCCTGCTGACAGAAGCTTTGCGTGGTGAAGGCGCCTATCTGCGCCGTCCCGATGGCAGTCGCTTTATGCCTGACTTTGATGAACGCGCCGAACTGGCGCCCAGAGACATAGTAGCCAGGGCCATAGACTATGAAATGAAGCGCCTCGGTGCCGATTGCGTCTATCTGGATATCAGCCACAAGGACCCGGAATTTGTCATCAAGCATTTCCCCACCATTTACCAGCGCTGCCTGGACTTAGGGATAGATATCACCAAGGAACCTATCCCTGTGGTGCCTGCCGCTCACTATACCTGCGGCGGGGTAATGACAGATTTTCACGGTCAGACAGATCTCAATGGCCTCTATGCCATAGGTGAGGTGGCTTATACCGGACTGCACGGTGCCAACCGCCTGGCGAGTAACTCCTTGCTGGAGTGTCTGGTATTCGCCCGCGCCGCTTCGACCGATATTCAAAGCCAACTGGGTAAAATTGCCATGCCCGGCAATATCCCGGCCTGGGATGAAAGCCAAGTATGTAACTCGGATGAAGAAGTAGTGATTGCCCACAACTGGCATGAGCTGAGACTCTTTATGTGGGATTATGTCGGCATTGTGCGCTCAGACAAGCGTTTGGAGCGTGCCCTGCGCCGCTGCGCCATGCTGCAACAGGAGATCCAGGAGTATTACAGCAACTTCCACGTCAGCAACAACCTGCTGGAATTGCGCAACCTGGTGCAAGTGGCCGAGTTGATCATCCGCTGCGCTATGGCCCGCAAGGAAAGCCGCGGCCTGCACTGTAATATCGATCATCCGCAGAAACTGGAGAATCCGCAGCCGACCATTCTGCAACCTGAATAACTTGGGCGGGAATGAGTTCAGTTAGCGGACTTTGAGCGCTGCAACAATAGACGACACAGGTGACGATAGTCTGTGTCGTCAAACATATCGGCAAACAGCCAGCAACGCCCGTAGTTATCCTCCCCCTGATAGGTAAAAGTCACCACAAAGGGGCTGACCCAAGGTCTGCCACTAAGTTCGAAACTCGAACCGGGTTCGAACTGTCCTTCACCCAATTCATTAAGCCAGAAACAGAGTTGCCAGCAGCGCAAACGCCACAGCGCAAGGCCAAAGCCTGCCAGCATTAGCAGTAAACATAGGTATTTGAACAATAAATAGAAAGGATAATCCAGCGCCGGCCAGGCAAGAAAGCTGCTCAGGCAAATAGCAGCCAGCACCGTCAGACTCAGATACTGGCTGAAGGAAGAACTGAGTTGAAACCTATGGCGCTGCCCGGCCACGAACGCGCACTACCATCTGTGCCAGTTGCGGATCCGGACATTGCTCATGCCCCATAAACCAGGCAAAGAGCTCAGGATCTTCACACTCAAGCAGACGAACAAATAAGGCCTTATCCTCAGGGCTCAGAGTCTCGTAATGCTGTTCCACAAAGGGTTGAAACAGTACATCAAGCTCCAGCATACCACGGCGACATGCCCACTTAACTCTGGGGGTACTCATCAAGTCAGACACCTATCATGCTCCAATCAAGAATTTTGTCGCAAGTTTACATTCTGGCGTCTGCGCTGTCGAATATCCGCCTTAATCATCCACCCGTATCAGAACTGCTGCACCTGAAGGTCACGACCGGCGAACAAGTCACCAAAATCGGTTTCCAGCAAGCGCTGCACCGCCGGATGCTGGATCATCCGCTCGGCGAACATCACATGATATTCCTCTTTGATCTCCATGGTTTCACCGAGCAGACGTATGTTGTGCTCGAGAATATCTTGCTGATAGATGGAGGGGGCGACAAATATCCCCTTACGGAAATAGCCAAAGGCCTTCATCATAGCCGCATCGTCAAACTCACCGAGAATCTTGACATTAAGGCGTTTCTCATCAAACCAGCGATAGAGTTGCTGGCCCAGAGAAGTACGCCGGCTGGGGATCAGCAAGGGCCCCTCTTCCAGACACTCGGGAAAGCCACTTTTAAACTCCTGCGCCGAGAAGAAGGCAATACCGCACTCCCCCAACTTCTTGGAGAGAATTTCCGGATACTTGAGAGACTCACCGGCGCAGTCCGACAGTATCATATCCAGTTTATGCTCCCTGAGCCTGGCCATCAGGCTTTCGTGGGTTGCCTCATAACAGGCCAGGTGCATGGAACTGTTGGCCGGGATCACCGACATCAGCACCCGACTGGCCAACGCCTTGGAGAGAGCATCGGCAATACCCACCTCAAACAGGATGGATTCATCCTTGCGATAGTTGAGCACATCAAGCATCTCATAAGAGAGGCTGAACATTTTGTCGGCGTAACGAAACACCAGCTCGCCCAATTCAGTAGGGGCCAGGTTGCGCCCCACCCGCTTGAACAGACTCCCCTTGAGCCTTTCTTCCAGCGTCCTTATCTGGCCGGTAATGGTTTGGGGAGTTAAACAGAGTGTCTCGGCAGCCTTGGTCACTGAGCCTTGCTTATGCACCATCCAAAAATAATACAGGTGGTTGTAGTTCAAATGAGACATAGGCTGCCCCGACTCCTTACTTCAAACGCTGACAGTCCAGCAAATTATTTACGGCAAGCTGTAGTGTATCTATATCCTTGACCTCACCGCTTTCAAAGGCTTCGCTGATACCCTGTACCAGTTGATCCCTATCCGGGATCCTGTCCAGGCAATACTTGCGATTGGCTTCCTGAAAGCGCTTTCCTCCCCGATACTTAAGGGCGCGGGCTTCATAGCCGTTGCTGTCCAGGCGAGCGCCTACCGCTTGTGGCTTATACATGAGGGCACCATCAACAACGCCTTCGAGGTAACTCTGACACAGGGCTGCTTCCTTGTCTGCAATACAGGCTTCTATCTGTGACGCCTGAGCCAAAGGGGCTAAGCCCGCCAGAATGAGTCCGGCCATTATGCTTGTTTTCATTCCTTTTCTCCTTTTTCAGGTAACACTTTTGACAGCCAGAAATAGCCCACGACTGCCGCCAACATAGATCCGATCAGGATCCCCAACCTGGCCAAATCGCTATAGACAACGCCACCATGCTCAAATGCCAGAGAGGCAATAAACATCGACATGGTAAATCCTATACCGCACATCACAGCCACAGGCATGATATGGCGCCAGGCAATGCCCTCAGGCAACTCAGCCAGACGCAACTTAACCGCAATAAAACTGAACAACACCACACCAATCGGCTTACCGAGCAACAGACCCAATGCAATACCCAGAGGTACAGGCGATACCAGGCTTTCCAGCGACATGCCCCCCAAGGCTACCCCGGCGTTGGCAAAGGCGAATACCGGCAGGATCAGGAAGGTGCTCCAGGGGTGCAGCGCATGCTCCAGGTGCTCGGACGGTGAACCACCTTGCTTGTCGCGCAGCGGAATACAGAAGGCGATGATCACCCCGGCCAAAGTGGCATGAACCCCGGACTTGAGTACGGCGACCCAGAGAATGGCCCCCAGTACGCCATAGGCTCCAAGCGCGGTCACACCGCGGCGGTTCAAGGTAACCAAACCTATGACGGCAGCGGCGGCAATCAAGAGGCTGATCATGGATAGATCACTGCTATAGAACAGCGCAATAATAACGATTACACCCAGGTCATCTATGATTGCCAGCGCCAGCAAAAACACCTTGAGCGCCACGGGAACCCGGTTACCCAAAAGTGCCATGATCCCCAGCGCAAAGGCGATATCAGTCGCGGCCGGAATCGCCCAGCCCCCCTGAGTCACAGGATCATTGGCATTGAACAGCAGATAGATAGCGGCCGGAACAACCATACCACCTATAGCGGCAAAGGTTGGCAGAGATGCCTTGGAAACACTGGACAGTGCCCCCTCCAGCAACTCACGTTTGACTTCCAGACCAATCAAGAGAAAGAACAGCGCCATCAGACCATCGTTGATCCACAGCAGCAAGGGCTTGTTGATATCCAGGGCCCCGAGACGCAACTGCATCGGGGTATCCAGAAAACCTTGATAGAGGCCGGAAAGCGGTGAATTAGCCAGGACCATAGCCAAAGCTACAGCAATCAATAACAAAATACCGCCGGCAGATTCCTGGCTCAGGAAATTCCGAAGTGCCTTTTCCATACTAAACTCCCAAAAACATAATTGATTTGAGTGTAGTAGATGGATTTAAGTAAGTATAATCGAAAGTTTCTAAGGAATACCTCGAGATATGCGAAGTATTCCACGAAAAACCCGGTTTAGATAGCGACAGGCGCCTTAATATGAGGATGAGGTTCGTAACCGGACAACTCGAAATCTTCGAATCGGTAGTCAAAAATTGATTCGGGTTTACGGGTTATTTTCATTTGCGGCAAAGGCTTGGGCTCACGGCTGAGTTGCAGCGCCGTTTGCTCCATATGATTGGAGTAAAGGTGGGTATCACCGCCGGTCCAAACAAAATCGCCCAATTCAAGATCACACTGCTGCGCTACCATCATGGTCAACAAGGCGTAGCTGGCGATATTGAACGGCAATCCCAGGAACACATCACAGCTGCGCTGATACAGCTGACAGGACAACTTGCCATCGGCTACATAAAACTGGAAGAAGGCATGACAAGGTGCCAGCGCCATCTTGTCGAGCTCGGAGACATTCCAGGCCGAGACAATCAAACGTCTGGAATCCGGCTGTGACTTAATCTGCTCTATCACCTGAGTGATCTGATCGATATGACCACCATCGGGCGTTGGCCAACTGCGCCACTGAGCGCCGTAAACCGGCCCCAGATTACCGGCCTCATCGGCCCACTCATCCCAAATCGTCACTTTGTTTTCACGCAGATAGGTAACATTGGTGTCCCCTTTCAGGAACCAGAGCAGCTCATGGATGATGGAGCGCAGATGGCACTTCTTGGTGGTCACCAAGGGGAACCCCTTACTGAGGTCAAAACGCATTTGGTAGCCAAATACAGAGCGGGTTCCCGTGCCGGTACGGTCACTCTTGTCGGTACCGGAATCTAAAATATGTTGCATTAAATCAAGATATTGCTGCATTACTGCTTGTCCTTCACCACGCCGGCCTGCGGCGCATTACGCATTAACAGATAGAGTCCAAAGAGGATCATGGGCACTGACAGTATCTGTCCCATGGTCAAAAAGCCCAAATAAAGCCCGAGTTGGGCATCTGGCTGTCTGACCGTTTCCACTATGCAGCGGAAGATACCATAGCCGAGCAAAAACATCCCGGACACGGCTCCTGTCTTGGGACTGCGTCTGCTGAACCATTGCAGCAAAATAAACAGCGCTACCCCTTCGAGGGCAAATTGATACAGCTGCGAAGGGTGACGAGGCTCGGGGCCGCCGGAAGGAAACACTATTGCCCAAGGTACATCTGTGACTCGGCCCCAAAGCTCGCCATTGATAAAGTTACCAAGACGCCCGGCGCCCAGGCCAATGGGCACCACGGGGGCCACCATATCCGCCACCGCGAAGAAGCTGCGCTTCTGTTTCCAGGCGATGTAGAGCATGGCCAGAATAACCCCCATCAAACCGCCGTGGAAGGACATGCCGCCTTCACTGATCTTGAATAGGTACAAGGGGTCTGCAATAAAGAAATCCAGATGGTAGACAAGCACATAACCTATGCGGCCCCCCAGGATCACCCCGAGAAAAGCGTAAAACAGCAGATCCGATACCTGTTCGCGGCTCCATACCCCCTTGGATCTGTCAGCCATACGGTTGAGCAGTATCATAGCGGCCAAAAAGCCCAGCAGATACATGAAACCATACCAACGCAAAGCCGGTTCAAAAGTCTGGCCGAACAGCTCAAAGGGGCCAAAAGATACGATCACAGGATCAATATTGGGAAATTCTAAAGCCATAACAGAAAGACGATTCCTAAATTAACTACGGCGCAGATCAGGCCAGAATAAGTTTAAGACCCACAACAACCAATAAAAGTGCAAATATTTTCTTCAGTACCGGCGTCGGCAAAGTGCTGGCCGCTTTTACACCCACAGGCGCCACCAACATTGAGGAGGCAATAATGCCCACCAAAGCCGGCAGGTAAATGTATCCCAGAGTGCCGCTTGGCATATCCGGGGCATTCCAGCCTGCGATAACATACCCTAAACTCCCCCAAAGGGCGATGATAAGGCCGGTAGCCGATGAAAAACCCACCGCCTGACGCATCTGCAGCCCACACCAGGTGAGGAAAGGCACCAAAAGCACCCCACCACCAATGCCCATCAAGGCGGCAATAATGGCAATAATCGCCGAGACTATGAGTAAAACGGGAAATGGCGGCAAGCCCTCTTTCGCCGATGGGCGAAAAGGGAATGCCATCTGGACGGCCATTAATATTACAAACACGGCAAAGGCGCGGCGCAGATCATCGGCCGGGATCAATTCGGCGATAAACCCCGAACACAAGGCCCCCAGCGCCAGACCAGGCAACATGGATTTAAACAGTGGCCAGGGAATATTGCCGTGGCTGTGATGGGCGCGGGCCGATGAAAAAGAGGTCAAAATGATGGCCGCCAACGAAGTGGCAATGGCAACATGGGGCAACTGCGCGGCGGGAACTCCCACCTTGGGTAAAATATACAACAGCGCCGGCACCACAATAAGACCACCGCCTATCCCCAACAAGCCGGCCATAAAGCCGACAAAGGCCCCCAACGCCAGACAAACACCGAATACCCAGAGAAATGTGTCCACAGAGGTTCCTTAATTCTTGTTGTTATTCCATACACCCGCCACGGCAGGTTCAGTTGAGAATGGCCGCCAGCTCTCTTTGCCCCAAATAATCGTGCACCAGTTGCCGCACTTCACTGCCGCTCCTGAGTGTCAGCGCCTCGGCCAACAACTGCTCGAGTTCACTGCTGCGCACTCGCCGCAGCAGATAATTTATTCTGGCCAAACTCCCCTGGTTCATACTCAGGCGGTTATAGCCCATGGCGACAAGCAGCAAAGCGCCGCCGGGTTCACCGGCCAATTCGCCACAGACACTGGCACCTAGGCCATATTGACGGCAGGTCTCCCGCGCCTGTTTCAGTGAACGCAATATCCCAGGATGATAGCTGTCAAACAGGGCGCTGACCCTGGGGTTGTTGCGATCTACCGCCAACAGATATTGGGTCAGGTCGTTGCTGCCGACGGAAACAAAATCAACACGCTTGGCGACTTCATCCAGTTGAAACAGCAGCGCCGGCACCTCCAGCATAATGCCGACCTTGGGTCTTTTCAGCTCAGGGTTCACATCCGACTTAAGCTCGGAATAAGCCTGTTCGATATATTCCAGCGATTGATCTATCTCATCGAGATTACTGACCATGGGCAGCAAAATATGCAGTTGCTCACCGCTGCCGCTGGCCTGGAGCATGGCGCGAATTTGCACCAGAAACAGCTCGGGATGGTCCAGCGACAAGCGAATGCCACGCCAGCCCAAAAATGGGTTTTCCTCCTTGATGGGGAAATAAGGCAAGGGTTTGTCCCCGCCCACATCCAGGGTGCGCATCACCACGGGCCGACCGGACGCCGCCTCCAGCACCTGGCGATACACCTTTACCTGCTCAGACTCGCTGGGAAAGCGCTGTTGCAACATGAAGGGGATTTCGGTGCGATACAACCCAACACCATCGGCGCCTTCGGCGATTTCCGAGGCCAAACCGCTTAGCAATCCGGCGTTCATGTAAAGGTGAATACGCTTGCCATCGACCGTCTCGGCCGGCAGGTTCAGCTCTCTGGCGTATTGCCGCTGCAACGCTCTCTCGGCAGACAATAAACTGCGGTACTCACCGACCACGGCCGGAGACGGTGACACCATCAGCTGACCGCGAGTGGCATTGAGCACCAAAAGCTTCTTGTCGATGTCGGCAGCCAAGACCTGGTCGACCCCTGTGATGGCCGGTACACCCAGCGCCCGGGCCAGAATAGCGGCATGGGAGTTGACCCCGCCAAGCTCTGTCACTATCCCGGCCAACTTTTGCCGCGGAAACTCGGCCAACAAGGTAGTATCCGCCTCACGGGTCACCAGAATAACCGGCTTATCGGCATTGAGCTCCAACCGTTCCGGCTCAATCAACTGGCGCAGCACCTTCTGCCCCAGGTCACGGATATCGCTGGCCCGCTCTTTGAGATAGGGGTCTTCCATCGCCATAAACTGGGTGATGTAACGCAAAGACACGCGACTGACCGCCGACTCGGCGCACCAACCCGCAAGCACCTCATCGCGATATTCGCCCCCAAGGCTGGCCTCTTCCAGCAAGAGTTGCAGCGCCGAGAAGATAGACACCACCTCTTCATCCTGCTCACGGTCAAAACGCTGTGCCAGGGTACTCAGGGTGTTACGGCAACGCTCGATTGCTGTCTTGAGGCGCTCAAGCTCATTGGGGATATCTGCTGCGGTTTGATCCGGCTGCTCCAGTGATATCTGCCCGCCCAGCACCAAAGCATGGGCAATGGCGATACCATTGGAGGCCGGCGTGCCCTGAAACAGGATTTGCAGCTGATCTTCCTTGACGCTGGCTTTTTGTTTGAGGCCGCGAATGGCCATGGCCAACTGCGCCGCCAGCGTCATTAGAAAGGCTTCTTCCCCTTCACTGAACTGACGGGCACTGGGCTGCTGCACTACTATGACGCCAAGCAACTGTTTCTGATAGATAATGGGCGCGGCGAGAAAGGCGCGATATTCCTCTTCGGCCACTTCGGGAAAGAGTTTGAATCTGGGATGGGCTCTGGCATCAGCAAGGTTGATAGCTTCTTCACGCTCGGCAACCAGGCCTACCAGACCTTCGGTCAACGGCATGCGAACCCGGCCGACGGCACTGGGTTCCAAGCCATCTGTGGCGGAGAGGACCAACTCATTTTTATCCAGAATATAGATAGAACAACACTGAGTGCTCATGGCGGCCTTTATCTGGCCGACCAATAGCTCAAGGGCAGCCTCAAGATCCCTTGCGGCCGCAACTGCCTGAGTAATATCCCTGAGCGTGTTTAACACCTGTTCCCCCTTTCGATATCAAACCTCAGCCTGCTGCTCTTTGTCGTCCCCGTCGGCGTGAAGGCTCCCGTGTCTGCAATGCCAGAGCCGTGGTGGCGAACTCTTTCATAACCTTACGGTAGACGTCACGTTTAAAAGATACGACCTGACGCACAGGGTACCAATAACTTACCCAGCGCCAGTCATCGAACTCAGGATGGCCGGACGAATTCAAGTTGACGGCACTGTCCTGACTCTTGAGCTGGAGCAAAAACCATTTCTGCTTTTGGCCGATACAGACAGGCTTGCTGTCCTGGCGCACCAAACGCTTTGGCAATCTGTATCGCAACCAGGAGCGGGTGGATGTCAGTATCTGCACATGTTCCGGCCTGAGCCCTACTTCTTCATACAGCTCTCGATACATGGCATCTTCAGCGGATTCACCGTCATCCAATCCCCCTTGGGGAAACTGCCAGGAGTGCTGACCGAAACGCCTGGCCCACATTACTTGGCCAAATCTGTTACAGATAATGATGCCCACATTTGCGCGAAAACCGTCGCTGTCAATCACATGGACTCCGAAAAAGCGATAAATTTCAATGATTCGATTGTTTCACAATCCCACGTCGGCAGCAATTCTCTATTTACGGCTTTTTCTCTGGATAAGCAAATGGAGTTTCCCACTTTATCAACAACCGCTCTGCCATGTTTGAGTGGATATCCACAAAAACTGTGGATATCTCTGTTTGAAACTCGACTGAACTTCTGGAAACGCTGTTTTTTGCAACCCTTACAGTCTAAGCCCAAAAGTAAAAATCAAAACAAAATCACTTTAAATACAAAAAGATAGATACATAAAAAAGAAAGCAATCGACAGCAACCCTATCAACAGAGCACTTTTTAACCAACGAGTAATCAGAACCGACTTGCGGGCAATATCACAAAACTTTATTCACACCCCATGGCCAAAAACTTGGCTTAAAGGTCCAAAATGGTGTCAAAACCCGGTTGACACTCACCATTATTTGCTTTATTGAAGCCAAAAATACTCAGTTATCCCAAAATGTTGTGGATAAGTTTGTTGGCAACACAGGGGAAATCGGCGAGTAACTCAGGAAAACCATTATTCGGCGGTCAACCAAAAACACTTTAGCCAATAAAAACATTAAGATACAAACTTGCACACAGGGGATTGGCTTGGTTTGCACAGTGGCGGTCGGTTTTTGTACAACCTTGTTATCCAGTGCCGCTCAGGTAAAATCAGCGCCATGAAAACCAATATCATGCCGCCAAGCTCATTGGCACAACTACTGCAGCGCGCTGACGATATCGCCGGGCTGACTCTTGGACAGCTCGCCGAATCCTTAGGGGTAGCCGTGCCCAGAGACTTTCGCCGCGACAAAGGTTGGACCGGACAACTGCTGGAACTGGCATTGGGGGCGACAGCGGGCTCCAAACCTGAGCAAGACTTCCTGCATCTTGGGGTAGAGCTTAAGAGTATCCCGATAGATGAGCGCGGCATGCCGCTGGAAACCACCTATGTTTGTGTCGCGCCGCTGACCAATATCTCAGGACTGCGCTGGGAACAGAGTCTGGTGTATCACAAGTTGCAGCGGGTACTGTGGATCCCGGTTCAGGGAGACAGAGAACTTTCTCCGGGTGTTCGACGTATCGGCTCACCGCTGCTGTGGGAACCCAGCACAGAGGAAGACAGGCTATTGCGCCAGGACTGGGAAGAGATCATGGAGCTTATCAGCATGGGCAAAGTCAGCAAGATCACCGCCAGGCACGGTGAGGTATTACAGCTCAGACCCAAGGCGGCCAACAGCAAAGTGTTGACCGAAAGTATTGCCGAAGACGGCAATATCCAGATGACAAACCCAAGGGGCTTTTATCTCAAGACCCAGTTCACCAAAGGACTACTTGAGCGCTTTTTTGGCTGATATCGACTCTAATCCGCACTTGCCTTGATTAAGATCACAATTACCGCTGGAAATCAGAGGGGTATATTCTATAAACTAGCGCATCCTGAGAAGGCCCCTTAAATTTAGGATAGATTTCACCTCGTGAGAGCGCGTCGCCAGGCCAAAAAGCTTCTGTTTGCCATTATGGCATGGACGGGAGCCATGGCAGCTTTTGTATTTTTTCGCTATGCCCAAACCACTGAGCTGCCTCAGTGGGCTGTCGGCTCGGCGGATCTCGCGACCCTGGCCGCCTACATGGGAGTAATTTTCGGCAGTCTGCATTGGATGTCGAACCTGATAGCCGATTTCAGTGCCATCAATCGCCTGCCCTACGTCTTCTCCGTCATCTTCAAAGGGCTGTTTCTGCTCTTGGGCGCCACTACTTTGGCTTATATGACCCAGTACCTCAATATGTGGGCCATAGAGAACCATATGGCGACCTTGAGACAGATGCTGACAGTGCATATCCTCTATAGCCCCTCATTCCAGGCGCTAATCATCTATCTGGTGGTCGTACGGGTCGGGCTCGCCTTTATCGAACAGATGGCCCTGCTGGTGGGGCCCAGGATCCTGCTGAATATAGGTCTGGGTAAGTATCATAAGCCCAGATACGAGCAGCGACTGTTTCTCTATCTCGATATGGTGGCTTCCACCACCCATGCCGAATCTCTGGGGGATTACCGCTTCAGTCGACTGATCCAGGACAGCTTCAGCTTACTTTCCGACACAGTCACCAACAATGATGCCGAGATCTATCGTTACATGGGTGACGCTGTGCTCATTCACTGGCCATTGGAAGACGGCATCATCAACGACAGATGCATGAACATCTACTTTGAATTCAGCCAGCAGCTCAATTGGCAGCGACGCTATTTTGAAGAACATTACGGCTTTGTTCCCAAGTTCAAGGCGGCAGCTCATTGCGGCCAAGTGGTTGCAGCCGTGGTTGGGGTGCAAAAGCAGGAGATCAGTTTCTTCAGCGACGTGCTCAACACCTTGGCGAGACTGCAGGATCAGTGTAATCCCTTAGGACAAAGGATGCTGCTCTCCGGCGCGCTGGTAGCGAGGCTGGAAAACGACGACAGTGAGTATCAGCTCACCAATCTGGGACCGGTCAAGCTCAAGGGAAAACAACACTCCATTGAAGTTTTCGGGGTTAAGCCCAAACAAGGTAATCAGTCATAAAAAACGGCCCATCAAAGGGCCGTTTTTTATTGATATGGATTGAATCCAAGCCTAAACCTGCTGCTGCAGCTGCTGCTGGATCTCCAACCCCAAAGTTCTGAAGGTCAGGATCCGGCTGGTTGTCTGACGCCACACCAAGCCTATCTCACGAAATGGTGCCTCCCCTGGAGGGCTCATCACCGCAAGATCCGTGTCTTTCAATATCCCTGCATCTATTGCCATCTGCGGCAGGAAAGTCGTGCCCAGTTTACTGTTCACCATCTGTACCAAGGTATGCAAACTGGTGGCGGCGAAAGGATTGACCTTGGCGCTGTCACCCAGCTGGCAGGCACTGATGGCATGACCGGTAATGCAGTGCTCACTCTGCAACAGAAAAATACTCTCATCCGGCAGCGCCTGATAGTCCACCGGTTCATGAATATCGGCAGACAAGTCCTTGTGCACCACCATCTTGAAAGGGTCTATACCCACCTTCATGCTGTGATAGCCGGAAGTATCGGCCGGCAGAGCTAACAACAACAGATCCAGCTCGCCCTTACCCAAGGCAGTCAACAAACGCTCTGTGGTGTCCTCTTTCAGCAGCAGACTCAGATCCGGATAGGACTTCTGGCACTGCTTAACTACACGGCTCAGCAGGAACGGAGCAATGGTGGGAATACAGCCAAGCCGAATCTCCCCTGTCATGGGTGCGCCCTGGTTCTTCACCAGCTCCACCAAATCGTCGACATCGGTCAGAATCTTCAGCGAACGCTGCACCACTTCTTCACCAATAGCAGTAAACATAAAGGACTTGTGGTCCCGCTCGATCAGCTGATAGCCCAACTGCTCTTCCAGATTCTGGATCCCGCTGGAGAGTGTCGATTGGCTCACATGGCACACCTTGGCCGCCCGGTTGAAGTTCTGCTCCTGATGCAGATTCACCAGATAATAGAGGTTTTTCAAACTGGGTAAGTGTTTCATTTTGTCGATTACCAATTAAGTAATGCATTAGAAAGTTCTATCTAATCTAACACAAAAAGTCTGCCGAGCAGCAGTATCAGATCAGGAGTGTGACCGAGGCGATAAATCATCCAGGTAAGAAATCCATTGCTGAAGCGGAAATAGCAGAAAACCCAAGCCTTGACGGCTAAGGTTCAGGTATTAGAAAAGGGGTAGTGGCGGGAGTTTCTGAGTACCTTGGCAGCGCCGGAGTTTCTCTCCGGCACCCAAGGCCGGAATTTATGCTTTGGCTTCGAGGAAAGACTTAAGTTGCTGCAGATCTTCACCGGCATGTTCAACAATGATTGTCAGCCACTCTTTGTGCCCGGCTTCCCATTCTGCTTCTTCACCGTGTTGCAGTTGCTGTGCTGTCTGTTGGATCCGTTTCAATCCTACAGAGCCGGCAGCACCTTTGAACTTGTGAGCCTCGGCACACAGGGTATCCTTGTCTCCGGCCGCCTCGGCCTTTTGCAGGTTTGCGACATACTCTGGCAGCAACTGTTCAAATAACACCACACTCTTGAGTAAGGTGCCGGCACCTATAGCACTACAGTACTGCTCCAGGGTATTGAGATCTAAGATAGTATCCAGTTCAGTTGTGGCCATGAAGGCGCTCCTCGAATGTGTCAGATTTACCACATCATACCCGCTAAAATTGCAGGTGCAACTTATAGGCGTCAAACGGGTCAAAACTTTCTTGCATTTAACATTAGTGATACAAAAAGCGAGAACAACTCATACAAAAGTTTATAGGCTATTGATTTAAATTGATTAACCCAGAACCCTGCCCGCCCTTGGCCGCCAACTCATCCACCAGTGCTACCAAACCTATCCAGCGCTGAGCGCACCAATCCGGCGCCAGCAACACGGGACGACTGGCATAGGCGGTCACCCGATGAAACACTATCTCTTTTGGCGTATGACGGATCAACTGCGCCGCACTGATAACATACTCCTCCAGTGTCGGCGGCTGCAACCTGCCCGCTTCCCAGGCCTTGGCCATGGTACTGCCGGCCACTATATGCAGGGGGTGCAGTTTAAGACCATCCACTCCAGAGTCCAAAACCGCATCCAGAGTTTGTAGATGCTCCGTCATACCTTCTCCCGGGAGTCCGAGGATCAGATGAGTACACACCTTGAGTCCGCGACTACGGGCTCGTAAGACGGCATCCTGATAGACGGCAAAGTCATGGCCACGGTTAATCCGTTTGAGCGTGGCATCGTGAGCACTCTGTAAACCCAGCTCCAACCAGACTTCACTGCCGTTTTGTTGATATTGCGCCAGCAGATCAAGCACTCTATCCGGTACGCAATCCGGGCGGGTACCGACACACAAACCCACTACCTGCTCGCTCTGCAGCGCCTCATCGTATTTACGCTTGAGCTCGGCATACTCTTCATAGGTACTGGTATAAGCCTGGAAGTAAGCCAAAAACCGCGAAGCCTTTGCCTGCATCTTCTGTTTGCCGGCCTCGAGCTGAGCCGCAATCGACAAGTCGGTTCCATGTTCATGACTGAAGGATGCGACATTACAGAAAGTGCAACCACCGCGCCCCAGAGTTCCGTCGCGATTGGGACAGGTAAAACGCGCATCCAGAGTCAGCTTTTGTAACCGTTGACCAAATTGTTGCCGGCAGTATTGACCAAAGGTAGTGACAAAGTCGTCCAGTCCCATTTGCTTCTCTCAAAAAAGTCGCCAGTCTAACGACTCCTGTTCAGGGCCGCTCTGCTCCAGGTCAATTTATGTCACAAATGACTGCTGCTTTTGCTGGTGATCGAAGACCAATTCGATTGGATGCAACCCGATCCAGCTCACACTTTTGTGAATATTTAGTCACTCCAGGCAATTTTTTAACGCAAGAGACAATCAGGCTGGAAATCAGTTTTTCTTCTGCAAGGATAATTCGAGGCTATTTGTTAAAATTAAGTGAACATCAAATCACCCCAAAGTAGATTTTCTTTTCATTCATAGTGTTATACAGCTCAATTTTCAGTTTACGTTAACGTAATGCAATTAAAGATTCTGTATGAAACACCCCAAATGTCATCAAATATATGCAATATTTAGGTTTGACCTTTAGCAAGTCTCAGGATAATTTGGATGGTTCGGGTGCATATCTATAGAGTTTGGTACTCTCTCCCGAGTAGTAATAGTGATGTTAAGGGAGGTTTTGTATGAGCTTGTATCATCCCAGTTTCGAGCGGGATAACTGTGGTTTTGGATTGATAG
The DNA here is from genome assembly GCF_056497865.1 of Shewanella sp. VK101. Taxonomy (NCBI): domain Bacteria; kingdom Pseudomonadati; phylum Pseudomonadota; class Gammaproteobacteria; order Alteromonadales; family Shewanellaceae; genus Shewanella; species Shewanella sp. VK101. The sequence goes on along the minus strand of NZ_CM151402.1, from coordinate 1,262,012 downwards.
CCCAGATGGATGGCGAAGCCAGCCATCGCATTGTTCGCACGGCAATCCATGGCCTCGACCGCATGAAACATCGTGGTGGTATTGCAGCTGACGGACGCACTGGCGACGGTTGCGGTTTGCTGATGCAAATGCCCACAGGATTCTTTGAGGCCATTGCGGCCGAGCAGGGCTGGCATCTCAGCCGTAAGTTCGCCGTTGGCATGCTGTTTTTAAACCAGGACGAAACCCTGGCAGCCGAAGCCAGAATATTGCTTGAGCGGGAACTGGAGAAAGAGACCCTGAGTATTGCCGGCTGGCGTCCGGTTCCGGTTAACCCGGAAGTGCTCGGCGAGATAGGCAAGTCCAGTTTGCCGCAAATTTGGCAAGTGCTCATCAATGCTCCCATTGGCTGGCGTGAAAAAGATCTGGAGCGGCGCCTCTATATGGCTCGGCGCCGCCTCGAGCAGCAATTGACCCAGGATAAAGACTTTTATGTAGCCAGCCTTTCCGGCCAGGTCATTGTCTACAAAGGCTTGATGATGCCGGCCGATCTGCCGGCCTTTTATCCGGATCTGGCCGATATTAGGCTGCAAAGCTCTATCTGCCTGTTCCACCAGCGCTTCTCGACCAACACCTCACCCAAGTGGCCACTGGCACAGCCGTTCCGTTTTCTGGCCCACAATGGCGAGATCAATACCATCACGGGTAACCGCCAATGGGCTCGGGCGCGGGCTTACAAGTTCAACTCACCGCTGCTGCCTGACTTGCAGCAGGCCGCCCCGTTTGTCAATGAAACCGGCTCAGATTCGTCGTCACTGGACAATATGCTGGAGATGCTGCTGGCCGGCGGCATGGACCTTTACCGCGCCATGCGTTTGCTTATCCCGCCTGCATGGCAGAGTAACCCCGAGATGGATGAAGAGCTCAAGGCCTTCTATGACTTTAACTCCATGCATATGGAGCCTTGGGATGGCCCGGCAGGGATAGTCATGACCAACGGTCGCCACGCCGCCTGCGCGGTTGATCGCAATGGGCTGCGGCCATCACGCTATGTGATCACCAAAGACAGAATTCTCACTCTGGCCTCGGAAGTGGGTATCTGGGACTATGGCCCGGATGAAGTGATTGAAAAAGGCCGGGTCGGCCCGGGTGAACTTTTGGTGCTCGACACCCTCAGCGGCCGTCTTTATCAGTCATTCGAAATCGATAACGATCTTAAACGTCGTCACCCCTATAAGGAGTGGATGGCAAAGAATAGTCAAACTCTGGTGCCGGCTGAGCAACTGTCGCCGCAGGATCAGGGTGTCAGTGAATTCAACCAGGGCACTTTGCTGCAGTACCAGAAGCTGTTCGGCTACAGCCGAGAAGAACTTGAGCAAGTGATCTGGGTACTGGCCAGCAAAGGCGAAGAAGCCACCGGCTCCATGGGCGATGACACTCCGATGGCAGTGCTGTCGAAGAAACAGCGCTCGCTGTATGACTATTTCCGGCAAAAGTTTGCCCAGGTCACCAACCCGCCAATCGATCCGCTGCGGGAGAAACATGTGATGTCGCTGGCCACCTGTATCGGCCGCGAGCAGAACCTGTTTAACGAAACCACGGGACACGCCTATCGGGTGATGTTCAACTCGCCTATCTTGCTGTTCAGTGACTTCAACCAACTGCTGAGTCTGGACAGCACCTATTACCGTGCCAACAAGGTTGATCTTAACTATCCGGCCTCCGAAGGCCTGAGTCAGGCAATCAAACGGATCACGGATGAAGCCGAGCGCCTGGCTCGCACCGGCACCACCCTGATAGTGCTCTCGGATCGCGCCGTCAGCAAAGACACCCTGGTCATTCCGGCCGCCATGGCGGTAGGTTCAGTACAACAGATGCTGGTGAACAAGAGCCTGCGCTGTGACACCAACATCATAGTGGAGACGGCCTCGGCCCGGGATCCGCACCATTTCGCGGTACTGCTGGGCTTTGGCGCTACGGCCATTTACCCCTACCTGGTGTACGAGTCCATTGCCGAACTCGCCAAGCGCCATCAGGCCGAGGATATCGTCAATCTGATGCTCAACTTCCGCTACGGCATTGAGAAAGGGCTGCGCAAGATCATGTCCAAGATGGGGATCAGCACAGTCGCCTCCTATCGCTGCAGCCAGCAGTTTGAGGCCATAGGCCTGGCCGACGAGGTAATTAAACAATGCTTCAACGGCGTGGTCAGCCGTATTCAGGGTGTGGGTTTCGATGGTATAGAAGCCGATCAGCAACTGCTGAGTCAGGCGGCCTTCCGCCCCCATGTACCGCTGCCGCAGGGCGGTTTGCTCAAGTACGTTGAGGGCGGCGAATACCACTGCTTTAACCCGGATGTGGTCAACACCCTGCAACGGGCTCTGAAAGAGGTGGATTACCCGCTCTATAAACGGTTTGCCGAGTTGGTAGACCAAAGGCCGGTCGCCACCTTGAGGGATCTGCTGAGCATCAAACAGCAGCGCGAGAGCATAGCGCTCAAGGATGTGGAAGGGGCCAAGACACTCTTCCCCAGATTCGACAGCGCCGCCATGAGTATCGGCGCCCTGAGCCCGGAAGCCCACGAAGCGCTGGCCATCGCCATGAACCGTCTCGGCGGTCGCTCAAACTCAGGCGAAGGCGGCGAAGATGCCCGCCGATTCAACAGCGAACGCAATTCGGCCATCAAGCAGATAGCCTCTGGCCGCTTTGGGGTAACCGCCCATTATCTGATTAACGCCGAAGTGTTGCAGATCAAGGTCGCCCAGGGTGCCAAGCCCGGTGAAGGCGGTCAGCTGCCCGGTCATAAGGTCAGTGTTGAAATCGCCGGCCTCAGGCATGCCCGCCCGGGCGTGACGCTAATTTCACCGCCGCCGCACCACGATATTTACTCCATCGAGGATTTGGCGCAGCTGATCTTCGATCTCAAGCAGATAAACCCCAAGGCGCTTATCTCGGTTAAGCTGGTCTCTGAGCCAGGCGTTGGCACCATAGCCACAGGGGTCGCCAAGGCCTATGCCGATATGATTACCGTTTCCGGCTACGATGGCGGCACAGGCGCCAGCCCACTGACATCGGTCAAGTATGCCGGTAGTCCTTGGGAGCTGGGCCTTGCCGAAGTGCATCAGTCTCTGGTGGCCAATGGTCTGCGACACAAAATACGCCTGCAGGTGGATGGTGGTCTCAAGACTGGCACAGATGTTATCAAGGCGGCCTTACTGGGTGCCGAAAGCTTCGGCTTTGGCACTGTGCCCATGATAGCGCTCGGCTGCAAATACCTGCGTATCTGCCACCTCAACAACTGTGCCACCGGGGTCGCCACTCAGGACAAGACCTTGAGAGACAAGCACTATCATGGCTTGCCCGAGCGAGTGATGACTTACTTTGAGTTTGTCGCCGAAGAGGTGCGTGAATGGATGGCCAAGCTGGGGGTCAGTGAGTTTGAACAATTGGTAGGACGCAGCGATTGGCTGCAGGCCATCGAAGGCCAGACCGCCAAGCAGCAGGGACTGGACCTGACCCCTATCCTGTTCAAACCCGAAGTATTGCCAAGCACCAGTCTGACCTGGAAAGAGACCAATACGCCGGCAGATCCCGGCAGCCTGAACCAGGAACTGCTGGCCAAGTGCGCCGAGCACGTCACCAAGGGCGAAGGTTTCGATGTCTGCTTCCCCATCAATAATACCGACCGCTCGGTAGGCGCCGCGCTTTCGGGCCATATCGCGGCAACCTGGGGCGTAAAAGGCTGTCCCAAGCCGATAAGGCTCAGCTTCAACGGCAGCGCCGGTCAGAGTTTCGGGGTCTGGAACAGCCCTGGACTCGAGCTGTCACTGTGCGGCGACGCCAACGACTATGTGGGTAAAGGTATGTCCGGCGGCAAAATCGCCATCTATCCGCCGCTCGGCAGCGCCTTCCAATCCGAGCGCAGCGCCATTGTCGGTAATACCTGTCTCTATGGTGCCACCGGCGGCAAGCTGTTTGCGGCAGGACGAGCCGGTGAGCGTTTCGCGGTCAGAAATTCAGGGGCGCTGGCGGTAGTTGAAGGGGTCGGTGACAACGGCTGTGAATATATGACAGGCGGCATAGTGGTGGTGCTGGGTACCACGGGCGTCAACTTTGGCGCCGGTATGACCGGCGGTTTCGCCTATGTGTTCGATCAATTCGGCCGCTTTAACCGTAGGGTCAATACCGAACTGGTCGACACCCTCAAGCTGGAGTCGCCGATTCATCAGCAGCACCTCAAAGGGCTGATAGAGCAGCATGTGGCCGAGACCGGCAGTGAACACGCCAGTGCCATTCTCAGTGAGTTTGACAACTGGCTCGATTGTTTTGTCCTGGTCAAGCCCAAGAATATTCAGGTTTCGGATCTGCTCAAACTGGAACAACCGAGCCCGGAACTGGCCGTAAAAGCGGGGTAAGCGAGCATGAGTAACGATTTTCAGTTTATCGAAGTGGGTCGTATCGACCCAAGCAAGCAGGCTATCTCACGCCGCAAGACAGAGTTTATTGAGATTTACCAACCCTTTGCCCAGGCGCAGGTCGACCAGCAGGCAGACCGCTGCCTGGACTGTGGTAACCCTTATTGCGAGTGGAAATGCCCGCTGCACAACTATATCCCCAACTGGCTCAAGCTGGCCAAACAGGGACGTATCCTGGAAGCGGCAGACCTGGTGCATGAAACCAATACCCTGCCGGAGGTCTGCGGCCGAGTCTGCCCGCAGGACAGGCTATGTGAAGGCGCCTGTACCCTGAATGATGATTTCGGCGCCGTCACCATAGGCAATGTGGAAAAATACATCACGGATACCGCCATCGCCCAAGGCTGGCGCCCGGACATGAGCCAGGTGACGCCCAGAAGCGAGCGGGTCGCCATCATAGGCGCGGGGCCGGCCGGTCTTGGCTGCGCCGATATCCTGGCCCGCAACGGAGTCAAGGCGGTGGTCTTTGACAAGTACCCTCAGATAGGCGGCCTGCTGACCTATGGTATTCCCGCCTTTAAGCTCGACAAGTCTGTAATGGCTACCCGCCGCAGCGTGATGGAAGGCATGGGGATAGAGTTCCGCCTCGGCGTCACCGTCGGCCAGGATATTCCCTTTGCCGAGTTGCTGGCCAACTTCGATGCCGTGTTCCTCGGCATGGGTACCTATAACGCCATGCAGGCGGGCCTGCCCGGTGAAGAGGCCGAAGGGGTTATTCAGGCCCTGCCCTACCTGATTGCCAACACCCGAGAGTTAATGGGGCAAGCCGATCCGGCGCAGCCCTACATCGACCTCAAGGGCAAGAAAGTGGTAGTACTCGGCGGCGGTGATACCGCCATGGACTGTGTGCGCACGGCGGTGCGCCAAGGCGCCGAATCGGTTATCTGTGCCTATCGCCGCGACGAGGAGAATATGCCGGGTTCGCGCCGTGAGGTGCAAAATGCCCGCGAAGAAGGGGTCGAGTTCCTGTTCAACCGCCAGCCAGTGGCGATTGCCACAGACGATGGCAAGGTCAAGGGAGTCGAATTTGTTGAAACCGCGCTCGGCAACGCCGATGCCAGTGGTCGTCGGCGTCCTGAGCCCATCCCGGGCAGCGACCAGCTGCTGGAGGCCGACGCCGTGATTGTCGCCTTCGGTTTCCAACCCAGCCCGGCGCCCTGGTTTGCCGAGTTTGATATCGCCCTGGATCAATGGGGCCGGGTGAAAGCCGAGAAAGAAGCGGCCAATCCGTTCCAAACCAGCAATCCTAAAGTGTTTGCCGGTGGTGACATGGTCAGGGGTTCCGATCTGGTGGTCACCGCCATCGCCGAAGGACGTGATGCGGCGCTGGGGATACTCAACTTCCTCAGCTGACAACTCAACACTTTGAGCGCATCCGGGAACCCACCTCCCGGGTGCGCTTTTTTTCATCTGTTCTACACTCCGGGAATAGCGCAGCCAAAGCCGTTTATTGCACGCAACCTGACTTCAGCGACCAGGCTGTCACCGGCTGACTTATTCGCACCATCCTTGGCTTGTGCTATATTAAGCCGCCCTCAGGCTCACTCAAGACATTTAAAGAAGGTTAAGCCATGAAAATCGGTATTATCGGCGCCATGGAGCCGGAAGTTGCTCACCTGATTGCCTCTTTGGAAAACCCACAGCACAGCAAGGTTGCCGGCATTGAATTTGTCAGCGGCACTCTGGTTGGCAAAGAAGTCATAGTTACCCGCTCCGGCATAGGCAAGGTTGCCGCCAGCATAGCGACCAGTCTGTTGATTGAAAAGTTCGCCCCGGATGCGGTCATCAATACCGGCTCGGCCGGTGGATTTGTCGATGCGCTGCAGATAGGTGACATAGTGATTTCCGATGAAGTCCGTTACCACGATGTCGATGTCACCGCCTTTGGCTATGAGATGGGCCAGATGGCGCAGCAACCGGCAGCCTTTATTCCTGATCACAAGCTGATGCTGGCGGCCAAACAGGCTATCGCAGGTTTGGGAGAGGTCAAAGCCATTGAAGGCCTTATCTGCACAGGTGACAGCTTTATTTGCGATCCCGAGCGCACCGCCGTCATGCTAAAGCATTTCCCCACCATGGCCGCCTGTGAAATGGAAGGCGCCGCCATTGCTCAGGTGTGTCATCAGTTCGGCGTGCCCTTTGTGGTGATCCGCTCTCTGTCCGATAATGCCAACAACGACTCTCCGGTCGACTTTGATGCCTATCTGGTCAAGGCGGGGCATCACTCGGCCCTCATGGTCATAGGCATGCTGCATCACCTTTAGTTAAGGAGCACCGGAGCCCATGAGCCTGCCCTTCTACGAGCAGTTGCTGGCCTTAGACGGGCCCCTTATTCAGGGGTTTCTGGTGCTGTTTTTTGCCTTGTTGCTGGCGCGATTGGCGCCGCTGCCCCAGGCTTTTCAACCTCTGGCCTGGTTGAGCCACCTGGCCAAGTCACTGGCCGCCAAGGTCAAACGGGGCGACAGAGACGAAAGGCAGCAGCTGATTGCCGGCTCTCTGGCCATTTTGCTGCTGGTGCTGCCATTTTGGTTAATCATCACCTTCCTGCTGGAACTGGCGGCATTCCCCTGGTTCTTTGAGTTTTTGATCCTCTATCTATGTCTCAACGATGCCTGTTTCATTCAGGAAGCCGAAGAGATATACCAGGCCCTCAGGCGGGGAGACAAACCGGCCGCCAGAGAGTTGCTCTCCCCCTGGGTCGCCCGCGACACTGCCGAACTATCCGAGGCTGGCATCGCCAAGGCTACCATAGAAAAGCTGGTGACCACTCCCATTCACGGCACTGTTACTGTGGTGTTTTTCTTCTGCCTCGCCGGCGCGCCCATGGTGCTGTTGGTGAGAATGTTAAAACAGCTGGAGCAAAGCTGGTGGTGTCTGGATCCACAATACCGTTTCTTCGGTCGGCCCGTGTTTCTGGTCAATCAGGTGCTGCTGTATATCCCGGCGCAGCTGTGGCGTTTTACCCTGGCGATTCAGGGCGGCCCCCAGGCACTGAAGCTGCTTTGGCAAACACCTCACAGCCGCTTTCCCATCGGCTTTAACTTCCAGGTGGCAACCATGGCGGCGTATGTATTGATGACAGAGCTTGGCGGACCACAAAAGTATTCCGGCATCAAGGTTCAGGTGGAGAAAGTGGGCCCGGGCCCAGTGCCGGATCACAAGACCATTCCCAAGGCGATTTCACTGACATTTCGCACCTTCGCCATCTGGTTTGCTTTCGTCGTATTGTTACCTCTGATTTGGGTTTTGTTACGTTATTCACAAACGCTTTAAATTATTCATTTTCTCCTTATAATGCCTTCATTCCCCGCTTGCCACTGAGAAAACCGCCGTGCTGGACAATATGCATATCTCTTTGACGACCCCGGCACTGCTGTTTCCGGCTATTTCCCTGCTACTGCTGGCCTATACCAACAGATTTTTCTCGCTGGCCGCCTTGATCCGCACCCTGAGTGGCGGTGATAAACCCGTTGCGGCCGAACAGCTGAAAAACCTGCGCCGCCGCATCGTTATCATCCGCCGCATGCAGGAGGCCGGTGTCACCAGCTTCGCCCTGTGCGTGCTGTGTATGATTTTTATCTATCTTGGCTTCAATACCACAGGCTCGGTAATTTTCGGCGCCAGTTTGCTGTTGCTGCTGTATTCCTTGATCCTGTCGGTGATTGAAATCCGTATCTCGGTTGATGCCCTCAACATTCATCTCAAAGAGATGAGCTAATGACACTGTGGGTCTATAGCCTGGATCTGTTTGGTACCGCCGTATTCGCCCTTTCCGGCGCTCTGGCTGCCGGCCGGCACAGGATGGATCCATTCGGTGTTTTGGTGCTGGCAGCGGTCACCGCCATCGGCGGCGGCACCCTCAGAGACACGATTCTGGGCGCTCCGGTATTCTGGCTTCATGACCACAACTATCTCTACGTGATACTGCTGACCGTGGTATTGACCTTGATTCTGGTACGCCGGCCCTGGCGTTTGCCCCCATCTAGCCTTGCCATAGCCGATGCCGTCGGCCTGGCACTCTTTACCGTTATCGGCGCCCAGAAGGCTCTGACAATGGAATACGGCGGTATGATAGCCGTAGTCATGGGCTTGATCACCGGAGTGGGAGGAGGCATTATTCGGGATCTGCTTTGCCGCCGGATCCCCATGGTGCTGCGTACCGAAATCTACGCCACGACATCTATTCTGGGCGGTCTGGTGTACACCTGCAGCCTGCAGTTGAAACTCGACGCCGAGGCGGCGCTGATGCTGGCTTTTATCACAGCCTTGATAATTCGTCTGGCCGCCATACGTTGGCACCTGTCGTTACCTGCGTTTGACTTGAAGACCAAGAGAGAATGATTGTGCGTTATTTGGGGTTGATCCTGGCATTGTTAAGCTCACCATTGCTGGCCAACAGCGGCGATATGCCGCCGGAGCAGCAGATGGCCGTGCGCTATATCCATGCCCTGACCACCCACGACTATGATGAGCTGGCAACCTTTTACAATCGCGACAGTGTCTTCAACGACAAAACCGCGGATCGCAAATACACGGGTGGCAGGCATATCATAGAGTTTCTGGAGCGGGCCCACCGCGGCGTGCTCGAGTATCAATTCAACATAGAGCACATGTTCAACTCTGGCTCTCTGGTGGTGATGATAGGCAACTATCACTACAAGGGTCCGGGAGAGCAATTCGGCAAACCGGGCAAAATCATAGACATCGCCATTCCCGGAGTGACCACGCTAAAGCTGGATACCCTTAATCACAGGGTTAAAGAGCATATGGATCTGATGGACTATCAGACCATGGCGGACCAACTCTCGGCTCAATAATCCTTACTGGGAACCCGGCCTGTTTTTTACTGTCCAACCCTCTGAGTGCCAACAGCGAGATCAGGGTTCACTCTGATCCGAGAGGTAAAGATGAGTCGCTTATCCGTACTGGCTGCCCTGCCCCTGTGTTTCCCTTTGATGACTCAGGCCCAGGCAGCATTCAATGCCGAAGAAAAGTTTGAACCACCTCTGGTGGTTTCCTACGCTGCACAACCTGTAAACCGTTTCAATCAAAAGCTGTTGCAGGCGCAACATCAACAGGCTCCCTGGAGTCAAGATCCTGAAGGGATCAGCCGCCAATACTCAGGCTCGGCCTTTAAGTTCGTTCGCATCAGTCACTCTCACGGCAAGACCCTGACCTACAATGTCAGCACCCAGGAAGGGCATCCTCAGATGCTGCTTATTCTGGCGCTCGATAACAATGCCGGCGACTGGTCAGTGGAAAAAGCCGTGCTCAGTTGGCGCTGCCAGAACAAGGTCTACTTTGGTACCGACAACTGCAGCCCGCCTCACAAACACTGAGCCTGATACAGGCAAGAAAAAACCCGGCAGTGCCGGGTTTGATATTTTAAGGGCTAAAACAAGCGCTTAGATTGAAGTACTAAATTGAAGTACTTTGGGCTCAGGCCAGTGTTACCTTGGCAAACTTACGCTTGCCGACCTGGAATACCGCGCATGTGCCGGCGTTCAGTACCAGCTTGCTGTCTTCAAGCTTGTCACCATCCATCTTCACCGCACCTTGTTTGATCATTCGCATGGCATCGGAGGTTGAACCAACCAGACCCGCCTCTTTCAACAGATTGGCAATCGCCAGTCCTTCACCGGCTTCCAGAGTCAGCTCGGGAATATCGTCCGGCATGGCACCCTTTTGGAAACGATTGATAAAGGCTTGATGGGCAGCCTCGGCAGCTTCTTCACTGTGGAAGCGACCGATAATCTCTTTCGCCAGGGCTATCTTGATATCCCTTGGGTTGGCACCGGCTTCGACATCGGCCTTGAACTGCTCGATTTCAGTCAGTGGACGGAAAGACAGCAGCTCCAAATAACGCCACATCAACTCATCTGAGATAGACATTATCTTACCGAACATCTCATCCGGAGCTTCGCTGACACCTATATAGTTGCCGGCAGACTTGGACATCTTCTTCACGCCGTCCAGCCCTTCCAGCAGTGGCATCATGATCACCGCCTGTGGCTTCATGCCCTCGGCTTTCTGCAACTCACGGCCCATCAGCAGGTTGAACTTCTGATCTGTACCGCCCAGTTCGACATCGGCATTCAGCGCCACTGAGTCATACCCCTGCAGCAATGGGTACATAAATTCATGGATAGCAATCGATTGACCCGAGGCATAACGCTTCTTGAAGTCGTCGCGCTCCATCATGCGGGCCACTGTCTGACGGGAGGCCAGACGGATCATGCCGGCAGCGCCGAGATCTTCCAACCAGCTGGAGTTGAACTCAATCCGGGTCTTGGCAGGATCAAGAATCTTGAACACCTGTTCCTTATAGGTCTCGGCGTTGGCCAGCACCTGCTCACGGGTCAGTGGCGGGCGAGTACTGTTCTTGCCACTCGGGTCGCCGACCATACCGGTAAAGTCACCGATGAGGAAGATAACCTCGTGTCCCAGGTCCTGGAACAGTCTGAGTTTGTTGAGAATTACGGTATGGCCAAGGTGAATGTCCGGCGCAGTCGGGTCAGCACCCAACTTGATTTTCAGTGGTCGACCTTCTTTCAGCTTTTCCAGCAGATCCGCTTCGAGCAAAATCTCGTCGGTACCACGTTTAATTTCCGCCATTATTTGTGCTAAATCAGCCATCTCGCCAACAACTCCCAAGGCTCTTCAAATTCAAAGAGACTTATGTTACTTGTTAGCCAGCCTAAATGAAAGTGTGTACACTAAGGCAATATGCCCAAGAATTAATAAATTGGTATCGGGGTCGATGGCAAAGCTTATTACTCTCTTCAGACTGCTGCCCAGAAAGCATCAAATCCTGCTCAGTATTTTAACCACCATTACCTTGATAACCCTGTTGCTTCCTTCTGACGAAGCCGAGGCATCGAAAAACAGCGCCGGTCCGCAAACCCAGGTACGTTACCAAGTGCCACTGGCCTTTCGTACCCCCACCTCACCTACAGCCCAGCAAGTGGTTGAAAGCGGGCAACATCCGGATTCAGAAGCCGCCGCCGAGGCGCTGACAGAGAAACTCAATCAACAGGCAGAAGCCGCGCTTGAGGTTCCCGAACAAACCAGTCCGGCCATTGCCGAGCTGGAACACTTCGAGATTAAAAGCGGCGACACCCTGGCGGCACTCTTCAGCCGCGCCTCACTTACCGCCAGAGAAGTTCACGACATTACCCAACTGCCACTGGCAAAGAAAAACCTGCTGAAGATAATGCCAGGTGACGAAGTCGCCATAGGCAAAAACGCCGATGGCGAGCTGCAGGAGCTGAGATACCGCCTCGATGCCGTATCCACCCTGATAGTCCGCAAACAGGGCAAGAGTTATGAAGAAGAACTGGCGGTAAAAACCGTTGAGACCCGGGATAAATTCGCCCGCGCCAATATCAAGAGCAACTTCTGGAATGCCGGTGTCGAAGCCGGACTGACACCGGCGCAGATTATGCAACTGGCCACCATATTCGGCTGGGATGTCGACTTTGCCCTGGATATCCGCGAAGGTGACAGCTTTGCCCTCATGTATGAAGAAGAATATGCCGACGGCGAGTTTCTGCGTAACGGCAATATATTGGCCGCCGAATTTATCAACCAGGGTGAGCGTTACACTGCGGTAAGATACAAAGACGGTAACTACTATTCAGAGGAAGGCCGTAGCATGCGCAAGGCGTTCCTGCGCTCACCGGTTGACTTCAAGTATGTGAGTTCCAACTTCAACCCTCGCCGTCTGCATCCTGTTACCGGTCAGGTGAAGGCCCATCGCGGGGTAGATTATGTTGCCGCCATAGGCACTCCCATCAAAGCGGCCGGTAGCGGCCGGGTGGTCAAGGCCGGCTACAATCAATACAACGGTAACTATGTGTTTATCAAACACAACGAAACCTATACCACCAAATACCTGCACCTCAACAAGCGTAAGGTTAACCAGGGTGAAAGCGTCAAACAGGGACAGATCATAGGTACCCTAGGCCGTACAGGTCGGGTAACAGGCGCACATCTGCACTATGAGTTTATCGTCAACGGTGTACACAGAAATCCACGCACTGTGGATCTCCCCAAGGCTGAAGCTATTGCCAAGAGCGAACGTGTCGCCTTCCAACAACTCAGTAGCCAATTGATGGCCACTCTGCTGCGCAACAAACAAGTTCAGGTTGCGATGCAATAACAGGGACAGCATAGATGAATTCTGGATACTTTATTGGGCTGATGTCCGGCACCAGCATGGACGGCGTTGACGCCGTGTTGGTGGACTTCAGCAGTGGCCAACCCAAACTGCTTGGCCAACATACAGAGCCGTTACCCACCCATCTGTTCAAGGGCTTGCAACGTCTCTGCCAACCGGATACTGATGAAATCAATCGTTTGGGACGGCTGGATCGCACAGTAGGTAAGGTGTTTGCCAGCGCGGTCAAGCAACTGCTCGCCAACACAGGGGTGAGTAAGGAACAGGTCTGTGCCATCGGCAGTCATGGCCAGACAGTGCGGCATATGCCCAATCTGGAAGTGGGTTTTACCTTGCAGATTGGCGATCCCAACACTATCGCCGCCGAAACCGGCATAGATGTTATCGCCGACTTTCGCCGCAAGGATATCGCCCTCGGCGGCCAAGGCGCGCCGCTGGTACCGGCATTCCACCAGCAGATATTTTCAAGCCCTGGCACCAACCGCATCATCCTCAATATTGGCGGCATAGCCAACATCACTTTCCTGCCCGCCGATAACCGGGAGATCCTTGGCTTTGATACCGGCCCGGGAAACACCCTGATAGACGCCTGGAGCCAGCAGATAAGACAACTGCCGTTCGATGAAGACGGTCAGTGGGCCGAAAGCGGCAACAGCTCGGCGGAATTTCTGGCACAACTGTTATCACACCCCTATTTCTCGCTGGATTCCCCCAAGAGCACGGGCAGAGAGCTGTTCAACAACGCCTGGTTGGATCAACAACTGGCACTGTTCAGCCATCTGCCGGAAGAGGATATTCAATCGACACTCCTGGACCTCACCTGCCATAGCATTGCCAGGGACATAGCCAAGTTGAGCCCGGATGGCGAAATCTACGTCTGTGGCGGCGGTGCACTCAATGGCGCGTTGATGAAACGCCTCGGTGCCCAGTTGCCCAACCATAGCATAGCCACCACCTCTGTGCTGGGTATCGATCCCAAATGGGTGGAAGGCATAGCGTTTGCCTGGTTGGCGCTGCGCCACCATCAGGGGTTGCCGGCCAATCTGCCGGCGGTAACAGGTGCCAGCCGCGAAGCCGTACTCGGTGCCCGCTTCCCCGCTGCCTGACCCTTTCGATACAAGGTGCTGTAACAACAGCACCTTGACGTTAAACATCAGCCTTGTTTACCCCAAACCAACCTGAGCAACAGCGAATTTTCCAGCCTGTTAACCTTAACCTTCGCGTCCTCCAAGCAGCTGATTTTTCTGACACAAATTGGCGCTTCAGCTCACATTGAACTAGTGTTCATCTGGCTATACTGCGCAGGTATTCGGGAGCTATCCTGAATACCCGCGAATTTGTGGGAAACACATCACTGCACAGGATGCAACAATGAAGATGACACAAAAAATGCTCGCCGAATTTCTCGGCACCCTCTGGTTGGTTCTTGGCGGTTGCGGCAGCGCCGTATTGGCAGCCGCCTTTCCTGAGCTGGGGATCGGCTTTGTCGGGGTTGCCCTCGCCTTTGGTTTAACCGTGCTGACCATGGCATTTGCCATTGGCCACATTTCAGGTTGCCACCTCAACCCGGCAGTCTCTTTCGGACTCTGGGCCGGCGGCCGCTTTCCTGCTGCCGAGCTACTGCCTTATATCGTCTCCCAGGTGGCAGGGGCCATTGTCGGCGCCGCCATTCTCTATGTGATAGCCTCGGGTCAGGACGGATTCTCTCTGAGCGCCGGCTTTGCCTCTAACGGCTTTGGCGAGCACTCTCCCGGGGGTTACAGCCTGACGGCCGTGCTGGTTTGTGAACTGGTCATGACACTGTTCTTTCTGCTGATCATTCTCGGTGCCACTGACAAGCGAGCTCCAGCTGGTTTTGCTCCCATCGCCATAGGCCTTGGGCTGACACTTATCCACCTTATCAGTATCCCTGTGTCCAACACCTCGGTGAATCCGGCCCGCAGCACAGGACCGGCACTGTTTGTCGGTGATTGGGCCCTGAGTCAGCTATGGCTGTTTTGGGTTGCGCCTATTGCCGGTGCAATCATTGCGGGACTCATCTACCGCGCCTTTGAGAATCCATCCGAGTAAATAGTCTGGATAGTCAAAAAATCGATTGCGCCCTGCGGGGCGCTTTTTCTTGCCCGCAAGCGGTGTTAACATGCCGTCAATTTTTGGCCGGGCGCAGTGCCGCGGCCACCGAGATGAGATGTCACCATGAGCAAGAAACAAACCCAGGCCCAGTTCGCCGGTATGACTCCGGAAGGCCGCTACGACTTTCTGGTAGAGCAGGTCAAAGAGCATAAAGAGCTATGGGTACTACAGGACAATGACGGCTGCGTGATGCTGACCACGGATGATGAAGACTGTATTCCGGTTTGGCCCAGTGAAGAGACGGCGTCCCTGTGGGCCGTGGATGATTGGCAGGATTGTCGGCCGCTGTCCATCGGCCTGGCCGAGTGGCTGGAGCGCTGGGTGCCAGGTATGGAAGATGACGAACTCTATGTTGCCGTCTTCCCTATGCTGGAAGATCTCGGCGTGGTTATTCCACCACATGAGCTGGAGCAGCGACTGGCGCCCAAGACGCGTCACTGAGTCAATAGAGCACAAGGAGCGCCGTAAGATGAGCCAAGCCGCCACTGAAAGCTACGCCATTCCCAAACGCCTGCTGTTACTGATGCTGCTTTATATTGCCGCCTCGGTCAGTGGCCTGATTGCCGGTCAGGGTGTCGTCTTTTGTCTGCTGACGCTGATCATGGTGTTGGCGGTATTGGCGCGCCATCAGGCAGGCTTATGGGCACTGCGCTTCTATACCTTGGCGCAGCTCGCGCTGGTGAGTTTCCTGCCCTATATTCTGGATCAGGGCGACAGTGTGGCCACAGGGCCCAATACCCTCAATATCGCCGGAATGGAACTCAAGGCTCCGGACTGGGCCATTTTCGGCTTTCTGATAGGCTTTTGCATGCTGCAGGTATGGATAGCCTTTACTCCTAAGGTCAAAGCCTTCTTCAAGCGTAAGATGAACTTCAACCTGATGCAGTAACCGGCCTTGCGCCCACAAAAAAAGCCGTCCAATGGGACGGCTTTTTGCTGCTTTCGCTCTCGGTTATACCGAGAAGCTGGCGCCACAACCACAGGTCGTGGTGGCGTTGGGGTTTTTGACGAAGAAACGCGAGCCTTCCAGCCCTGAGGTGTAATCTACTTCACCGCCGACAAGATATTGCAGGCTCATGGGATCAACGACCAGCTGTACCCCTTGTTTTTCCACGGTGAAATCGCCTTCATTCACTTTTTCATCAAAGGTGAAGCCATACTGAAAACCTGAGCAGCCGCCGCCCGTGACATAGACCCGCAGCTTCAGCGCACTGTTCTGTTCTTCTTCCAGCAAGGCCTTGACCTTGGTTGCCGCCGCATCGGTAAACTGGATGGGCATAGCTGATTCAGCTTGTTCAGTCATTACTACCTCTTACATCTGTTTGCTGTGGCAGATTATCTGTTACCTGACTGTTTTGTTCAAGTATTATGCCGGGATCTTTTTCGCCCTCCAGCAACTCCGGCAGGCTGAAACTTTGTTCGGTTTCGGCGCCTTTGCTCCAGCGGCTGGCAGGCACGACGACCTTGGCCTTCATCTGCTGTAACTCGAACCCTTCAGGCAGGGTAAATTCCGCTTCCAGTACCTGAAAGTACTTGAAGTTAAATGCCAACTTGGTGTCCACCAGTTTAGCTAAATTCAGTTCGACTTGCTTGCCCTCTTGCATGCCAATGAGAAGTATCTCACTTCTTCCCTTGAGCGCCTGTTTGCGCTTTTGCAACTGGGTCAGTATCAGCTTGAGACGGTATTGCCCTGGGCCCGCCAACGGCATCAGTTCCAAACCATGGATAGCCACACCTTCGGCGTTATGCTCCGGCGCCATGATACTGCGGTAGAAGGCCAGCTCACGTTCCAGCTCCTTCTGTTTCTTATGCTGCTTGTTGAACAGCTGCTGCATCTCCTCATTGGCCTCCTTGGCCAGGCTCAGCTCCAGATTACGGCTCGCCAGCAGCTGTGCTTGTTCCTGCAGTTGTCCCTGCAAGCGTTTCTTTTTACCGTCATTTTGTTGCAGCTGGACTTCACCTGGCGGGATAAAAAAGTGATAGCTGAGCAGTCCGGTCAGAAAGGCCACCATGACCAAGAGCAACAAATACAGACTGGATGGACGAATATTTCGCTCCATCACTTGCAGGCGATCGAGCCAGCGATGATAATTTGCCATTAACTAACAGCCCCTTATATAAAAATTTCCATCTTAGGTACTAAGATTTCACATCAGGCTTCGGAAAGCAGCAGTGCAGGCAAGATTCAGAAAGTTCAAACTTGAGGCGCGAAAGTATCTGCGCCACCAGATGAGAGACAAGCTGTCCCAAACGAGGATCAGTATTCAACTGTGTCTGCTGGCCCTGTTGTTTGCGCTGATGGCCTCGGCTGTCATCATACTGTTTCGCCTGCTGCTGCAATGGGCCAATCATTTTACCCAAACACAGGAATGGGATTTTACGGGCTCAATCGGTGACTGGCGAGTCCTGTTACCACTTTTTGGGGCTTTTTTGATCTGGCTGGTAGCCAGGTTTGGCTCCAAACGCTACAAGCGGATGGGTATAGCCTATGTGCTGCACAGGGTGAAACTGCATTATGGCAAGATCCCGCTGCAGTCGGCACCGGGGCAGTTTTTTCAGGCGCTGTTTGCGCTGGCGAGTAACTTCTCGGTTGGTCGTGAAGGCCCGGCCATTCATCTGGGGGCGGTCACCGCCTCGGTATTGGCGGAAAAATTCAAGCTGCCGGACAACAGTGTGCGCATCATGTGTGCCAGTGGCATAGCCGCCGGGATAGCCGCCACCTTCAACGCGCCCCTGGCCGCCGTGGTGTTTGTCCTCGAAGTGGTGCTCAGGGAATACAAGGTGCAGTACTTCTTCCCCATCATGCTGTCGGCCATCTGCGGCGCCGTATCCAGCCAGGTGGCGTTCGGTAATATCCACGAGTTTGACGCCATTAAGGTCAGCCATATTCCACTGGATCAGTACCCGCTGCTGGCCCTCGGCGGTATAGTGCTGGGGGTCGCCGCGGCTCTATTCAATCACAGCCTTATTCAGGTGACCGAGCGCGGCCAACACTGGCCCTTGATTGTCCGCCTGTTGTTGGCGGGTGTTATCACCACTCTGATAGGACTGGTGCTGCCTCAGGCTCTGGGCAGCGGTGAAATGGCCATAGGACTGGCGGTCAGCGACAACCCGGCCATCTGGTTTTTGCTGGCGGTATTGCTGGCCAAGATTGTTGCTACCATTGCCGCCATCGGCCTTGGGATCCCGGGTGGCATCATAGGTCCACTCTACGGCATAGGCGCCTTGGGCGGCGCCATTCTGGCTCAGGCGACCGCGTTGCTGTTTCCCTCGGTGGCCCCCTATGCAGGGCTCTATACCGTCATCGGCATGACCGCCATGATGGGAGTTTGCCTCAGTGCACCGCTCGCCGCCCTGGTGGCACTACTGGAGATGACCAACGATGCCTCCATCATACTGCCCGGAATGATAGTGGCCGTGCCCGCCTACCTCATCGCCTATCAGGGGCTGAATGCCAAATCCATATTCTTTCGTCAGTTGGACATCATGGGCCTGGGTTACAAGGTGGCCCCGGTTAACCTGGGATTGCAGAAACTCGGGGTACGCGCCCTGATGGACAGGCGCATAGTGATAGTCAACAACAATGACGAGCTGTTGCTGGAGGTGATGAAACGCGCCCAGGGCAGGCCCGTGCTTGTCAGAGATGCCGAAGGGCAGATTGCCATGCTGGATCTGCAGATGCCTTCGTTTGACACTGACACCAGCCTGACCCAGCACAGGATCCAGGGGCTACCCGACTCGGCCACCCTCAACGAGGTGTACGAAATTCTGGCGCCGAAACGTGCCGGTGAAGTCTATATCTATCAGGATAACCCGGAGAATATCGTTGGAGTGATCAGTTGGTCTAACCTGCAGCAGGAAATCCGTGCCGGAGAAGTGTAATTTCAGCCATCAGTCATTTTCATGACCGCCGCCTTCTGTTATAGTTGCGCCTCAGCCAAACCCTACATAACCCATGGGTCCAGACCTCAGTGTCAACACCCAACTGCATTGGAAACCAAGGCTGATGAACCATTTTCAGGGATCACATATCCTCTCTGTAAACCAGTTAGATCTGGACGCCATTCAAACCATTTTCACAGTAGCCCAAAAGATGACCCCTTATGCCCTGCGCGAAAAGCGCACCAAGGTGCTGGAAGGTGCTATTCTCGGCAATCTGTTTTTTGAACCCAGCACCCGCACCCGAGTCAGCTTCGGCTGCGCCTTCAACCTGCTTGGCGGCCGGGTCGCTGAAACGGTCGGCATGGCCTCCTCGTCGCTGTCCAAGGGGGAGTCTCTCTACGATACCGCCAGGGTGTTGTCCAGCTACTCAGATGTGATTGCTATGCGCCACCCCGAGTCCTACTCGGTACGCGAATTTGCCGAAGGCAGCCGGGTGCCTGTGATTAACGGCGGCGACGGTGCCAACGAACATCCAACCCAGGCGCTGCTGGATCTGTTCACCATACAGAAAGAACTGCACAGCAAAGGCTTAGGCATAGATGGCATGCATATCGCTATGGTAGGCGATCTCAAATATGGCCGCACAGTGCACTCGCTGTCGCGCCTTCTGTGCATGTACAAGAACATCAGCTTCACCCTGATCTCCCCCGCCGAGCTGGCAATGCCCGACTATGTGATCGCCGACATTGAAAATGCCGGGCACAAGATCACAATAACCGAACAACTGGAAGGCAATTTAGATCAAGCCGATATACTCTATCTGACGCGCATTCAGGAAGAGCGCTTCCCCTCACAGGAGGAAGCCGATAAGTATCGTGGCAAGTTCCGTTTGAACAGCGCCATATACACCAAAAATTGTAAGTCCAATACAGTGATCATGCATCCATTGCCTCGGGACTCCAGGCTGCAGGCCAATGAGCTGGACAATGATCTCAACAACCATCCCAACCTGGCAATATTCCGTCAGGCCGACAATGGCTTGTTGATCCGTATGGCACTGTTTGCCCTGACACTCGGGGTGGACAATCAGTTGGAAAAATATGAGTGTCCGGTTAACTGGTATTCACGCAAGGCCGATCGCTAGAGAGCGGCCACTGACTTTAAGGATTAAACATGACCCGTTCTGAAGACCTGTTTGAACAGGCCAAGAAAACCATCCCCGGCGGTGTGAACTCGCCAGTACGTGCCTTCAATGGTGTAGGCGGTTCTCCCCGTTTCATCGAAAAGGCCGACGGTGCCTATATCTATGATGCCGATGGCAAAGCTTATATCGACTATGTCGGTTCCTGGGGGCCTATGATCCTGGGTCACAACCATCCCAAGATCCGCGAAGCCGTGCTCAAGGCGGTGGAAAACGGTCTGTCTTTCGGCGCCCCTACCGAACTGGAAGTGCAGATGGCAGAAAAAGTCATTGAGATGGTGCCTTCCATAGAACAGGTACGCATGGTGAGCTCTGGTACAGAAGCCACCATGAGCGCCATACGCCTGGCTCGGGGTTACACCAACAGAGACAAAATCCTCAAGTTCGAAGGCTGCTACCACGGCCATGCCGACTGTCTGTTGGTTAAGGCCGGTTCCGGCGCCCTGACTCTGGGTCAGCCCAGCTCTCCAGGGATCCCAGCTGACTTCGCCAAGCACACCCTGACCGCCGTCTATAACGATCTGGACTCAGTCAAAGAGCTGTTCAGCCAGCATCCGCAGGATATCGCCTGTATCATACTCGAACCAGTTGCCGGCAACATGAACTGTATCCCGCCGGTTGCAGGTTTCCTTGAAGGACTGCGTGAACTTTGCGATCAGTTCGGCGCCCTGTTGATCATCGACGAAGTGATGACAGGCTTCCGCGTCTCCAAGAGCGGTGCCCAAGGCCACTATGGCGTGACACCGGATCTGACCACTCTGGGTAAGGTGATCGGCGGCGGTATGCCGGTTGGTGCCTTCGGTGGCAAGAAAGAAGTCATGCAGTATATTGCCCCGACTGGCCCTGTGTACCAGGCCGGCACACTTTCAGGTAACCCTATCGCCATGACCGCAGGTCTGGCCCAACTGGAAGCCCTGTCAGAGCCTGGCCTCTATGAGGAACTGGCAGCCAAGACCAAGCGTATCGCCGAAGGCTTCAAGGCCGCGGCCGACAAGCATGGTATCCCCATGGCCATCAACTATGTTGGCGGCATGTTTGGTTTCTTCTTTACCGATGAAGAGAAGATCACCGGCTTTGAGCAGGTCACCAAGTGCAACATGGAGCAGTTCCGCGCCTTCTATCACGGTATGCTGGACGAAGGTATTTACCTGGCACCAAGCGCCTTTGAAGCAGGCTTCCTGTCTATGGCTCACGGCGAGCAAGAGCTGCAAGCGACTCTGGATGCAGCCGATCGTGTTCTGGCACGCATGAAGTAATCCGTAGATGGATTGAAAACGGGGCCTATACGGCCCCGTTTTTGTGCCCACTCCCGCCGGGTAGATTTCTCTGGCGTCCAGCTCGAGCTCTGGTTGCTCAGTTCCCCTTCCACAAAGTTTCCACTCGGCACTTTGTTCACGAACCCATTTAGGCTGAGCCATAGCTGTCAAGCCAACTTGCCATTGACCCGAGTGTAGACTGTCACCTTTCGCTGTCAAATCTACCTTGGCAGCAAAAAACACTAACATCTACATACAAAAAAGACTTAATCACTGGCCAGAGCCCAAGCGCACCCGACACTTATCACAAAGTCTAAGAAAATGTGTTCCAGTTAACAGTTGCGTTATCCATGTCAGTGTGGTCTGATCCGCACGCGCTATCACAGCTCGATTAATTGAACCTTGATGGCCGACACAAAAACTGCCCACTTCCCCCAGGGCAGACGAACATAAAATCAGCAGTTGGAATTGCATTTATGCTCTATACCTTTCTTATCATACTGGCGGTGTTGGCACTGCTGAGTATCATTTTTGAAGAGGTGACTCACCTCAACAAAGCCAAAACGACTCTGTTTTTCGGTTGTATCTCTTGGATAGCTCTGTTCATGTCTGCCGGCGACCCCGGCCATGAAAAGCTGGTAGAGCATCAACTCAATGAAAACCTGCTGGAAATCGCGACGCTCTGGCTGTTTTTGATGTCGACCATGACCTTTGTGGCCTATCTCAACGCCAAGGGCATGATCCAGATAATAGTGCAGAAGCTGTTTCCGCAGCGGGTCAGCACCCGGATGCTGATGCTGCAGGTTGCGCTGTTTTCTCTGGTATTGTCGGCCATCTGTGACAACGTCACCGCCACCTTGGTCTCTCTTGGGCTGCTGACCACCTTCAAGCTCGACAAACAGATGCGTCGCCGGATGGCGGTATTGATTATCTTTGCCGTCAACTCAGGGGGGGTTTCTCTGATAACGGGTGACGTCACTACCCTGATGATCTTCCTCGGCGGCCATGTGCATATGTCAGAGCTGTTGATGTTGGTGCTGCCGGCGGCGTTCAGCGTGATGTTGTTGGCAATACTCTTCTCCCTCAATGCCAAGGGCGAGGTGTCCACCACACCTATTCGTCAAAGTTACGAGACAGTGGATGTGCTTATCGCCATCATCTTCTTCACCACCATATTGATGACCATGGCACTGAACATTCTGTTTGCCATTCCCCCCGTGCTAACCTTCCTCACCGGGTTATCAATCATGTTCCTGGTGGGCCACACCGCCCGCAACGACAAAGAAGAACTGCAGATCCTCGAATATATCCGCCAAGTGGAATACGACACCCTGCTGTTCTTCCTCGGGATCCTCTTGTTGGTGGGTATGCTCAAAGAGATAGGCACGCTGGATCTTCTGGCCCAGGTCTACGCCCGTCACGACCCCAACATTTCCAACTTTGTCACTGGTATGGGATCGGCCATATTGGATAACGTGCCACTGACCGCGGCGCTTTTGAAAGCCGCACCTGAACTGACCACGCCTGAGTGGCTGGGCCTGACCTATGCAGTAGGTGTGGGTGGCTCTCTGCTGGTGATAGGTTCGGCGGCCGGGATCATCGCCATGAGCAAGGTCAAAGAGCTGACCTTTGTCTCTTACCTCAAGTATGTTCCGGCGCTGTTGCTGTCCTACTCTGTAGGCTACGCCCTGACACTGCTGCTGGGGAACTACTTCTACGGAGCTTGAGCTCTAAGATAAAAAAGCGCCTTAATGGCGCTTTTTTATGCTTGGTTCCAGCCGTTTTGGGTCGGCTTAGATGGCTGGCACCCGGAACTTCTGCCCTTGAATTTCCAGCACCACATCCCTTGGACGTATCTCAACGATCTTCAGTTGACCCTTGATGCTGTCACCCTCCTGCAGTTCGGCACCCTCCACATTCAGCCAACGCTTGGAAGGCTCTGAGGCGTATACGTGAGCACTGATCTCAAACTCAGGTACCTGCAATTGCAGCCCGGCCGGCAAGCCGCCGTAGGGAGGCACCTCTTCCTCTGCGTTGGGAATGGGATCCAATTCGGGAGGCGATACGGGTTTTTCCGCCGAGTGCCGGTGCTCCACATCGGCAAGCGCCGCCTGAAACTGAGCCACTAACTCATCCTGGCGGCGACTCTCGGCACTGGATAGCCCCACATCCTCGGCCGCTTCATTAACCTGGCGCTTGAGAGACTCGAGCACCTCAAGTCCGCGGCGATTGGGGTTGGCTCCCAGGATAATCGGCTCATCTTCAGTCAGCGGCATCTCCTGCGGCTGATTTACAGTTGCTGAGCCATCAGCCTGGAGTTGCGCAAACTGCAGCTCTTTAGCCGCTTCGGCCACACTGGCGGCCAATAAATCACTGCCTGTCGACTGTGCATTAACCGAAGCCGGACTCTGGCGGGCTGCAATTTCAGCTTCGCCGCTCTGGTTCATTAAGCTTTGGTTTATGGCCGCCCTATTCGCAGCCTGAGCATTTTGAGCATTTTGAGGCCGCGTATTTTGCGACTGGATTGTCCGAGATTGAACAGCCTGAGTCTGAGGTATCGGCTGGGCCATAGGCAAGGCCACCTTACCGGCCAAACGTACTTCCGTTGCACCTTGTTCAGTCACCTCGGCGGCTTGAGTCGGTTGCTTATATCCTTGAGACTCATCTTGTTGCCTGGCTTGCTGCTGCGAGGCTTGCCCCCCAACTGAAGATGTCTCGGGAGCCAGCGGCTTTTTATTGGTATCAAGCGAGTGCCAGCCCCAAGCCAAGGCGCCACCTGCCAGCACGGCCGCCACCAAGACGGCCAGCGGCTTGAGATAGCTACTTGCTGAAGATTGTCGGCGATATTGCGCCCTGGGGGTCAACACAGGATCCAGTTGTTCACCCATTTCCTGTTGCTTGGCCCGGGTCACGGCATCGAGAAGGATAGACATCAGCTCGCTCCTCCTGCGTGCAATCTGGGGCCTTGATGACTCAAGTACAGATTAAGCTGAACCAGAGTCTGGCTGCCGGCAATGCCGTCCGGTTTCAAGCCGTGGCGCCGCTGAAACTGTTGCAGTGACTGCTCCAGCTCGCTGTCGAAATAACTCATCAGCCTGGCCGGGCGTTCATCCACCTGCGCCAGGGTATTTTCCAGCCACTGCACCTGGGCCAAACCGGCACTTGGGCCTATCGCCTTGAGCGGATCCTTGGGGGCATCCCAGATGATTTCAAAAGTACCGCTGAAATGACGGTTGAACCAATCGACGCTGACCCAGAGTTGTTGTTCATTGAGTTGCAGCAACAACTGCTCACCATCTTTGGTCACCAGAGTGCCATAGAAAGGCTGCTGTTGTTCATCCTCCAGATAGACCACAGCCGGATAGTTGAGCCGCAGTAAGGAGTTGAGATTGCCCTGCTGCTGATAGCAGGCAAGCCCCTGCTGTTCGGCGGCCTGACAGGCACTGATGCCTGAATATGGCACCTTGTCCCAAAGGGCAAACAGGGCCGCAAAGGCGGTATCTATATTGCGGCTCTGATCTATGGCCTGCGTCAAGATCCGCTGCGCCCGATTGACTGCGGGCTTGTCCGCAGCAGCTTGATTGACAGAAAGATGGTTAACAGCAGCTTGATTGCCTGCAACCTGAGTCTGCTTGGCATCTGTCACTGAATGAAGTTGGCGTCCGGACTGATCTTGGGCGACAGCCTGTTCCGGCTGTGCCAGGAAATAGTAACCACCGGCAAATGCCAAAAGCAGCATGGCGGCAGCAGAAGCCGGCAACCAATAATTACGCTGTTTGATTTTCTCTCCCAGCACCTCTTCGGCGGCAGTGGCCACCATTTTGGCATCGATAGGGGTTCGAGACTGACCATAACCCGCCATCAAGGCCCGCTCACACAAGAGGTTGATAAGCCTTGGAATACCACCACTGAATTTATGCAAGGCCCGAATCGCGCCGCGGTTGAACAAGGGCTCGCTGCGCCCGGCCACCTGCAACCTGTGCTGCACATAGAAGCCCACCTCCTCTTCGGTGAGCGGCAACAGATGGTAACGGGCAGTGATTCGCTGCGCCAACTGCCGCAGTTCCTGGCGCTTGAGCAGTTGCTGCAGCTCGGGCTGACCTATGAGGATCACCTGCAGCAGTTTACGGGTATCTGTCTCCAGGTTGGTAAGCAGGCGCAGTTGCTCAAGCACTTCGGCCCGCAGATGCTGGGCCTCATCGATGATCAGCACAGTGTTGCGCCCGGCCTGGTGGTTGGCCAACAGAAAACCACTGATATGATCGGTCAGCTGTTTGAGGGTGGGCGCCTCACCATAGGGAATTTTCAACTCATCACAGAGGGTAGCCAGCAGTTCAAGCTCGGTCAGAGATGGATTGAGGATAAAGGCAGTATCGGTATTTTCCGGCAGTTGCCGCAGCAGGCAGCGGGAAACAGTGGTTTTCCCGGTACCGACTTCACCTGTCAGCAGCACAAAGCCCCCCGTCTCCCCCAGGCCATAGGTCAAATGCGCCAACGCCTCCCTGTGCCTGTCACTGAGAAACAGATAACTGGGATTGGGCGCGATAGAAAACGGGTTATCGTTCAGTCCATAAAAGGCCTTGTACATAGGCACTGCCATCCTTCTTTGATAGAGACAGCCCAGTTTAAGGCAAGGCCATAAATTGTAAAACCCCGGCCGCCATTTATGTGATGCACGGGAAAGTCCCCCACGGCTGGGTCTCATGTTATCCTGAGGCCATTACCAAAGCAGTCGATTATAAGGAATCCACAAGCGTGCAGATTTATCTGGTCGGTGGCGCAGTGCGTGACAAACTATTGGGCTTACCCGTCAAGGACAGGGATCATCTGGTGGTTGGCGCAACCCCGGAGCAGATGGCGTCACTGGGATACCGGCAGGTGGGCAAGGATTTTCCTGTGTTTCTGCACCCCAAAACCCAGGAGGAGTACGCCCTAGCCAGAACCGAGCGCAAGACAGGCCTGGGTTACGGCGGTTTCTCCTGCTATGCGGCGCCCGATGTCACTCTGGAAGAGGATCTGCTGCGGCGGGACTTGACCATTAACGCCATAGCCCAAAGTGAGGATGGCGAGCTGCACGACCCCTACAACGGCCAAAAGGATATCGAGGCCCGGGTGCTGAGGCATGTCTCCCCCGCTTTCGTTGAAGACCCGCTGCGGGTACTCAGGGTGGCCCGTTTTGCCGCCC
Source organism: Shewanella sp. VK101 (assembly GCF_056497865.1). NCBI lineage: Bacteria > Pseudomonadati > Pseudomonadota > Gammaproteobacteria > Alteromonadales > Shewanellaceae > Shewanella > Shewanella sp. VK101. The sequence continues at coordinate 1,235,722 of NZ_CM151402.1, read as the reverse complement.
GCTTTGCCCCTCAGGGCTTCAGTATAGCGCCGGAAACCATGGCTCTGATGCAGGAAATTGCCGCCGGCCCCGAGCTTGGCGCACTGACGCCTGAGCGGGTATGGCAGGAGCTGGATAAGGTGCTCGGCTGCGAGCAGCCCCAGGTGTTTTTTGAAGTACTGCGCCAGGTTAACGCCTTACAAGCACTGATGCCGGAAATCGATGCCCTGTTTGGTGTGCCGCAACCAGCCAAGTGGCATCCGGAAATTGATACCGGCCTTCACACCTTGATGGTACTGGAGCAAGCCGCACTATTAACCCGCGACAAAGCCGTGCGCTTTGCCGCGCTGGTGCACGATCTCGGTAAGGCACTGACCCCGGCCGACATGCTGCCCAAGCACCATGGCCACGGCCAGAAGGGACTTGAACCTATTCGAAACCTGTGCGAGCGGCTGCGAGTGCCTTCCGAGTATCGGGATCTGGCGTTGCTGGTCAGCGATCAGCATCAAAATATTCATAATCTGGCGGAGCTCAAGCCGGAAACCATAGTGAAAATCTTCGACAAAGCCGATTTCTGGCGCAAGCCCGAGCGTCTGGAGCAACTGGCGCTGGCCTGCGAGGCCGATGCCAGAGGCCGCAGCGGGCTTGAACAAGCCCACTACCCGCAGGCGCAAGCATTGAGGCAGTTATTTGCTGTCGCCTCAGCCATAGATGTCAAACCCATAGTGGCAGCGGGACACAAGGGGCCAGCCATCAGAGACGAGCTCAGTCGGCAGCGGATTGCCGCCGTACGTCAAGAAAAGCAACTGTTACTGAATTCCGCCGTTTCCTGATAGAAAGGCAAGATATTGACGGCAATATTTTCAGTTATGTTAAGAAAATGGCGAAAGAAACTGGCTATCTTCCCAAAGACTTGGCAATTCAATGAGTATTCGATAAGGTAAAGCGGCCTGTACGTGAATATTCGTAGCAAAATAAATTGACTATGACATAATTAGGCGGTGTCGGCTGTTTTACAGTCGAGCCATTAAAAATCCAACCTATCTAAAGGGATTTCTTCATGAACAAAAAAGTACTGATGATTGCTGGCGTAGCAATGACTGCTCTGCTGGGTGGCTGTGCCAACACCACTGCTCTGGAAGAAAGCGTTGCTAACCTGGGCAACAAAGTTGATCAATTATCAGCCGAAGTTAGCTCTCTGAAAGCAGAGCAAGGCAAACTGTCTGCTGACGTTAAAGATGCCAAAGCTGCTGCTATGGACGCTCAGTCTGAAGCTAAGCGTGCTAACGACCGCTTGGACAACGTTGCTTCTCGTTACAAGAAGTAATTCAGTCCCGGATCGGCAACACCAAGGTGTTGCCGATTTGCTTTTCGCTAAAGCCTATAATGGCTTTCAGTCAGTCCTGACCCAAATTCCAGCCACAACCTTCATTTTTCAGCCTAAACCCGAGGCTCAAACTCAGTTTCGTTTAATCACCAACACACGGTAATCCAGCTCCAGCCCCTTAACTGCTCGAGTAGCAAGCGCACGCTTCTGTTTTTCGCTGGCGCGCCAGGCATAAGGAGTGGTTTCCAGAAGCGTCAACGCCTGCTCACCGCTCACATCCAGAGAAAAACTCAAGCTCTCGGTTTCCAGCACAGTCAACTCGGCCGGCAGGCTGATACTGAACTCCCGCTGCTTGAGATCAGCGTTTAATTGCTCACGCAACTGCCATAAGTGTCTGGGCCCGGGTGCCAACATCACAAGATGTGCCCCAGGCTTCATCACCCTGGGGATCTCCTTGCCCTTGAGCTGACCATCGAGCAGAGTCACCAGTGAAAACTGCGCATCTTCAAAGGGCAAGCGTTTGGCAACACTGAGAAATACCTGCGCCGTCGGCAAGGCTTTGGCAGCGGCGAAGGCGGCATTTTGCGCATCACAGATAAGCAGACGTTGCAGTTCATCCGGCAGTTGCAGCATCTGCTGCAAGGCGCCGTCCCCGGCGTTGGGATCAAGTACAGCCTCACAGTTTTCGGCGAGCCTGGCCAGCTTAAGATTCAGCGCCTGATGCAAAGGCGCCATCAACTCAGACTGCAGCAGAAAACGCCTGGCCCGCAACGCCTGGCGCGACAAGGCATGTACCGCCGCGCTCTTGGGCTTGGCCAGCAGCCAATAGCCGTCTTCCTGGCGGTCGAAGTGATGTTTGTTGGCGCAGTAAAAACCTCTGGATGCCTGATGTTGCTTGAGTTCACTCTGGCAAACCGGGCACTGAAATTGCACTGAATTCATCTTAGCTCCACAGAAAGATAAAGCCGCACAGAAGCGCACCCAGCGCCAGACGGTAGAGCACGAAAGGCAGCATGCCCATCTTGCTGATAATCTTCAAAAACAGGTGGATACAGGTATAAGCCGCCACAAAAGAGAGCACTACGCCCAGTATCAAGGCCTGCCAGTCAATCACATGCCCACCGTCGAGCAGATCTTTGCCCATCAGCAGCGCCGCCCCCAGGATCACAGGAATCGACATCAAAAAAGAGAAACGCGCCGCTGCCTCACGGTTGAGCCCCAGCATCAGGGCCGCCGTCATGGTAATCCCTGAGCGACTGGTGCCGGGAATAAGTGCCAAAGCTTGGGCGAAACCTATCATCAATGCCTTGCGCCAGCCGGTTTGATACTCAGTGAGCTCAAGCCGTGCCATCTTATCCGACCACCAGAGCAGCAAACCGAATACCACAGTAGTGATGGCAATAACACCGGGCCCCCGCAGATAGGTTTCAACCAGATCTTTGGCCATAAAACCAAAAACGACTGCGGGTATGGTGGCCAGAATAATCCACCAGGCCAGTTTGCTCTCGGCACTGTGGTTACCCTTGAATATGCTGCCAAACCAGGCGTTCAGCATAGCGATGATTTCAGTACGGAAGTAGAGCACCACCGCCAGTAATGAGCCTATGTGCACCGCCACATCGAAGGCCAGCCCCTGATCTTCCCAACCCAGTAATTGGGAGGGCAAAATAAGGTGCGCCGAGCTGGAGATAGGTAAAAATTCAGTCAGGCCCTGGATCAGGGCAAGGATGATGACCTGTATTGTGTCCATAATTGTCCTTTAAAAATCAGGCCGACAGGCCCCAATCGAAAGCGATAGGCCAGAGTTTCTGGCTGGCCTTGTCATATTCCTGCCACAACACTTGGTAGCTGAGTTGTGCCAGTGGATGCTTGGTTTGCGGTGCCAGTTCAGCCAGCGGCCAAAGCACAAAGGCATTGGTCAGGATCTCGGCTCGGGGCAAAACTACCGGCTGCTGGCAGACCCTGTCATCATAGAGCAGCAGATCCAAGTCCAAGGTGCGCGGAGCAAACTTTTTCGCCCCGGGAATACGCCCATGACGCAGCTCTATCTCCTTGAAACAGGCCACCACTTCAGCAATGTCGAGCGAGGTATGAGCGCCCACCACCATGTTGAGAAAGTTGCTGCCCTTGAATCCTACAGATTCACTCTCGTAAACCGATGACAGTTGCAGCTCGCCAAACGCAGCGTGCAGCTCTTTGATAGCTGCACGCAGATAATGTTCCGGGTCGATATTGCTGCCCAGACTGATGTAAATATGTGCCATATTGCCGTCAGATACCACGCTCGATTTCAACACCGACCGCTTTGGCCGAAGGGACGGCGCCGGGCTTCATCACCCGTACCTTGACCCAGGGCACTGAAAATTCACTCATCAGGCAATGGGCTATCATCTCGGCCACGGTTTCAATCAACTCAATGGGCTTTTCGGTGATCAGGGCGGTGAGGCGCTTGCTGACGGTTTCATAGCAGAGCGCCTGGCTGTAATCATCACTGTCAGCGGCGGCTCTGTTATCCCAGGCCATATCCAGATCGATAAGCAGTGTCTGGTGTACCTGTTTCTCCCACTCATAGATCCCGATAACCGTTTCTATCTGTAATTCCCGTATCAGCACTCTGTCCATAAAATCCCCCTTAGCAGCTGCCGGGCCTGAGGTCAGATAAGCTATCGGCAATAAAACCGCTATAATCCGCCCCGTTCCGGAGATATTCACTGTAGCCCCTTTCTACCTGGCCCGATCTTAAGTAGGATAAGGCATTGAAGGACAAGATGAACCCGAGATTTTTAACCGCCAGCTGACGGTAAAGATTTTCACCTTGGGTTATCCGGGCAAGGGCTGCATATTTCAGTGTGCGCGATAATACCTTAAGACGAGTAAGGAAACCAATTTGAGTACCATGGTACTGACCCCAATTATGATTGTGGCCGCTTACCTGCTCGGCTCTATCTCCAGTGCCGTGCTGGTGTGCCGCCTCAAGGGCCTGCCGGATCCCCGAGGCAAGGGTTCGGGCAACCCGGGCGCCACCAACGTGCTGCGCATCGGCGGCACTTGGGCCGCAGCCATGGTGTTTTTCTTCGATATACTCAAGGGTGCCCTGCCCACTTATACCGCTTATCTGATGGGAATAGATGCCGTCTGGCTCGGGGTGATAGCCATTGCCGCCTGCCTGGGGCACATATACCCGATTTTCTTCGGCTTCAAGGGCGGCAAAGGCGTTGCCACAGCACTCGGTGCCATGGCGCCCATAGGTGAAGGCTTGGCGCTGTGTTTGATGGGCACCTGGTTATTGGTGGTATTGCTGACCCGCTATTCATCACTGGCAGCTTTGGTTACGGCGCTATTGGCACCTGTATATACCTGGTTGCTGGATGACAGATTTACCCTGCCGGTGGCCATGCTATCGACGCTAATCATTATCCGCCACAAGGATAATATTCGCCGCCTGCTCAAGGGAGAAGAGTCCAAGATGTCGCGCTCAAAGCGCACTAAATAGGGCCATAGGCTGCTAGTTTTTAAAGCAGCTATCAAAAAGTAAAAGGCGCCAGTGGCGCCTTTTACTTTTCAGGTATTACAGATGGTGGGTTAGCCGGGCTTCAGGAAATCGCTTCCAGGGTATCCAGCGGCCAACGTGGCTGCCCTTTCACCGCAAGCGTCTCACGCTCGCCGGCCTTGAGGCGCTGCAAGCCAGCGTAGGCTATCATGGCACCGTTATCCGTGCAGAACTCGCCTCTTGGGTAGAAAACCTTGCCACCACGGCTTTGCATCAACTCGGCCAGTGAGCTTCTCAGACGGGTGTTGGCGCTGACGCCACCGGCAATGACCAAGCGCTTAAAGCCGGTTTGCTCCAGTGCTCGGCGGCACTTGATGACCATGGTATCGACCACGGCTTCTTCAAAAGCCCGGGCGATATTGGCGCGGGTCTGCTCATCATCCGGTTCTGCGGCTATGGTATTGGCGGCGTAGGTTTTCAGCCCTGAGAAACTAAAATCCAATCCCGGTCTGTCGGTCATCGGCCGGGGAAACTTATAGCCGGCCTTTTCCCCTTTGGCCGCAAGCTTGGCCAATCTTGGGCCACCTGGATAATCCAGCCCCATTAGTTTGGCTGTCTTGTCGAAAGCTTCACCGGCCGCATCGTCTATGGATTCACCCAAGACTTCATAGCGACCTATGCCTTCCACCTTCACCAGCATGGAGTGCCCACCTGAAACCAAAAGCGCCACGAAGGGAAACTCAGGCGCATCCTCTTCCAGCATGGGCGCCAACAGATGCCCTTCCATATGATGAACACCTACTGCAGGCTTATTCCAAGCAAATGCCAGAGAACGGCCGACGCAGGCGCCCACCAAAAGCGCACCAATCAGCCCTGGGCCCTTGGTGTAGGCGATGCCGTCGAGATCTTCGATACGGGTATCGGCCTTGGCCAGCGCCTCACGGATCAGCGGCACTATTTTGCGCACATGATCCCTTGATGCCAGCTCAGGCACCACGCCACCATAGTCGGCATGTAACTTAACCTGACTGTAGAGAGCATGGGACAACAACCCCTGCTCTTCGTCGTAAACCGCTATTCCTGTCTCATCACAGGATGTTTCAATACCTAAAACCCGCATCTATGAAATCTTTCCGCCTGAAAAGGGGCGCCAATTCTACCCCTAACCAAGAGATTTCTCCAGTTGTAGGCTAAAGTGAATTTACTTTAGGGACTTTACATCCAGTGCCAGTCGGTTTAAAATTCCGCACCATTTTAAATACACTTGGGTCAAGTGATTGACTCAATACAAACTTACACCTAAGGGGTGATGGCGTATGCCAATTATTAAAGTACGTGAAAACGAACCATTCGACGTAGCTCTGCGTCGTTTCAAGCGCTCTTGTGAAAAAGCCGGTATCCTGGCCGACGTGCGTGCTCGTGAATTCTACGAGAAGCCAACTACTGCTCGTAAGCGTGCAAAAGCTGCTGCAGTTAAGCGTCTGGCCAAGAAGCTTTCTCGCGAAAACGCACGTCGCGTACGTTTATACTAATTCCTTATGAGCCTGATAGATAAGCTAAAAGACCAAATGAAACAAGCCTTGGTGGCCAAAGAGAAGGTCCGCCTTGGTACGATTCGTATGGCATTAGCTGCCATCAAACAGATTGAAGTGGACACCCGCGAAACTCTGAATGATGAGCAGATAATAGCTGTCTTGACCAAAATGGTGAAACAACGCCGTGATGCCATTGCCCAATATGAGGCAGCGGGTCGTCCGGAGTTGGCAGAAGCCGAAGCAGCAGAGATTCAAGTTATTGAAACTTTCCTGCCCCAGCCTCTGAGCGAAAGCGAAATCGCTGCGCTGATTGATGCCGCTATACAGGATAGCGGTGCCAGCACCATGGCGGATATGGGCAAAGTAATGGGAGCGTTGAAATCCAAAGTTCAGGGTCGTGCAGACATGGGTGCCATCAGTGCCCAGATCCGTGCCAAACTGCAATAAGCGGGTTTCCACGTATGAACAAGCCGTGCTTCTGCGCGGCTTGTTTGTTTACATCGGTCAAGGGTGCATGACTCAGTCTGATGGCTATACCTCGTGATTTTATCAATGAGCTGATTGCTCGCACAGACATAGTTGATCTTATCGATCACAAGGTACCCCTTAAAAAAGCGGGTAAGAATTATTCTGCCTGTTGCCCTTTCCACAGTGAAAAATCACCCTCTTTCACCGTCAGCAGAGACAAACAATTTTACCACTGCTTCGGCTGTGGTGCCCATGGCAATGCCATTGACTTCATCATGGAGTATGACCGTCTCGAGTTCCTCGATGCCATTGAGGAGCTGGCAAGCCAACTGGGGCTGGAAGTGCCGCGGGAGAACAATCCCAACCGTCGTCGCGACGAAGGGCTCAGCCGCGATCTCTACCAGTTGATGGAAGAGGCCAACAGGTTTTATCAAAGCCAGCTCAGGCAACACCAGGACAAACAGAAGGTGTTGGACTATCTGGCCTTTCGTGGGTTATCGGACCAGGTTGTCGAGCGCTTCGGCATAGGGTTCGCCCCCGACGGCTGGGACGGTTTACTGAGCCGTTACCGCTCGCAGCAAGAGTCGCAGGACAAGCTGCTAACTGCGGGGATGATCATCAGCAACGACAACGGCAAGCGTTATGACCGCTTCCGTGACAGATTGATGTTCCCGATCCGCGATAGGCGCGGCCGGGTGATTGCCTTTGGTGGCAGGGTGTTGGGAGATGGTACCCCCAAATACTTGAATTCTCCGGAAACGCCCATATTTCATAAGGGTAATGAGCTTTACGGTCTGTATGAGCTGAAGCAGGCCCACAGAGAACCCCGGCAAGTGCTGATTGTCGAAGGTTATATGGACGTAGTGGCGCTGGCTCAATTTGGGGTCGATTATGCGGTAGCCTCTCTGGGCACCTCGACCACAGCCGAGCAGTTTCAGCTGTTGCTGCGCAGCGCTAAAGAGGTGGTTTGCTGCTACGACGGCGATAACGCCGGTAAAGAAGCCGCCTGGCGCGCACTGGAAACCGCCCTGCCACTGCTGAAGCCCGGCGATACAGTGCGCTTTATGTTTTTGCCCCAGGGGGAAGATCCCGACTCCATGGTGCGCAAGACAGGCAAAGAAGCCTTCGAAGCTTTGATAGATGAAGCGCAAACACTGACAGGGTTTCTGTTCGATACCCTGACCACGAAATACGGGACAGACAAGGGCAACCTGGCGAAACAGGCCATAGCCCTGATTGAAAAGATTCAAGACACTGTGCTGCAAAATCTGTTGCTCGAAGACCTGTCACACAGGCTCGGCATGAACAGCGCAGATGATCTGAAGAAAAAGCTGGGATTCAAGGGCCCCCAAGGGGTTGCCCCCACCCGGCATAAAGCGCTTAAGGGCCGGGGTACACCGCTGCGACTCGCCGTCGCCTTGCTGGTACAACACCCACAGTTGGGGCTGAATTTGATCCCCCAACCGGCTCTCAAGCATTTACAGATGGCCGGCATAGACTTGCTGGTCGAATTACTGGATTTGACTCGTGCCCAGAAGATGAACAGCGCACAACTACTTGAGCAATTCAGGGATACGGACGAATTTTCCGCCCTGAGAAAACTGGCCCAATGGGAGCATCAAGTGGCGGATGAAAACCTGGAGCAAGAGTTCAAAAAATCCCTGGTATGGCTGAATAATCAATACATTGAGCAGCGCTATCAGGAATTAAGTCTGAAACAGACCCATACTAAAGAAGAGAAAATACAGCTTAAGAAGCTAATCGCGGCCATGAAAAGCCGCCAATGAGCTCTCTCAATTTATGGGTCCGGTCGCCGGACTAGCACAGGGATGCGCACATGGCTATAATTGACGATTTGTGCGGCAAGAGCCCAAGGCCGCTGCCCATCGTTGTAACAGTTACCCAACTTGGATGATATCTATGGATCAAACTCCGCAGTCGCAACTTAAACTGTTGCTCGCCAAAGGCAAAGAGCAAGGTTACCTAACCTATGCAGAAGTGAATGACCACTTGCCTGCAGATATGGTCGATTCCGACCAGATCGAAGATATTATCCAGATGATAAATGACATGGGTATCCGAGTGTTTGAAGAAGCACCGGATGTCGATGACATTATGATGTCGGAAGACAGCACGGATGAAGATGCCGCCGAGGAAGCCGCCGCCGCCCTGGCCTCAGTCGAGAGCGAGCTGGGCCGCACCACAGACCCAGTGCGTATGTATATGCGCGAAATGGGCACAGTGGAACTGCTGACCCGCGAAGGCGAAATTCAGATCGCCAAGCGTATCGAAGAAGGCATCAACACGGTACAGAGCTCAGTCGCCGAGTACCCACAGGCGATCGCCATGATCCTCGAACAGTTTGATCAGTTCGAGGCCGAAGAGATCCGCCTGTCCGACATTATCTCTGGATTTGTCAATCCCGACGAAGACGATGTAGGCCCAAGCGCCACCCATATTGGTTCTGAACTGTCCGATGATGATCTGGATGATGAAGATGATATGGACGACGATGACGACGATGACGACAGCGATTCCGAAGATGAAGGCTCCAAAGGCCCGGATCCGGAAGAAGCCCGTGAGCGTTTCGGCCAACTGCGTGCCGTCTATGAAAACTCACTGAAGCTCATCGAACTCAAGGGGCGCGATCACCCCGAGTCAGTCGCGGCTCTGTTCCACATCGGCGAAATTTTCAAAGAGTTCCGCCTGGTGCCCAAGCAGTTTGACCGTCTGGTCAAGAGCATGCGCAGCATGATGGACAAAGTGCGGGTTCAGGAACGCCTGATCCTCAAGCTTTGTGTTGAACAGGCCAAAATGCCGAAGAAGAACTTTGTTAAGCTCTTCACCGGCAACGAAACAGATATCAGCTGGTTCAACGCCGAGATGAACTCCGGCAAGCCATACGCCGAAGGCCTGAAAATGGTCGAGGAAGACGTGCTGCGTTGCCGCGCCAAACTGGAAGCCATCGAAGCCGAAACCGGCCTGTCTATCGCCTCAATCAAAGACATCAACCGCCGCATGAGCATAGGTGAAGCCAAGGCTCGCCGTGCCAAGAAGGAAATGGTTGAAGCCAACTTGCGTCTGGTTATTTCTATCGCCAAGAAATACACCAACCGTGGCCTGCAATTCCTGGATCTTATCCAGGAAGGCAACATAGGTCTGATGAAGGCTGTAGATAAGTTTGAATACCGTCGTGGCTATAAGTTCTCTACCTATGCTACCTGGTGGATCCGTCAGGCCATTACCCGCTCCATCGCGGACCAGGCCCGTACCATACGTATCCCGGTACACATGATAGAGACCATCAACAAGCTCAACCGTATCTCGCGGCAGATGCTGCAGGAAATGGGACGCGAGCCTTCTCCGGAAGAGCTGGCCGAGCGGATGATGATGCCGGAAGACAAGATCCGCAAAGTGCTGAAAATCGCCAAAGAGCCTATCTCCATGGAGACCCCTATCGGGGACGATGAAGATTCGCATCTGGGGGATTTCATTGAGGATACTACCCTCGAGTTGCCACTGGACAGCGCCACCAGCGAAAGTCTCAAGAGTGCCACTCATGAAGTGCTGGCAGGCCTGACAGCCCGCGAAGCCAAGGTCCTCAGAATGCGTTTTGGTATCGACATGAACACTGACCACACCCTGGAAGAAGTGGGCAAGCAGTTCGACGTTACCCGTGAACGTATCCGTCAGATTGAGGCCAAGGCACTGCGTAAGCTGCGTCACCCGAGCCGCTCGGAAATCCTCAAGTCCTTCCTGGACGAGTAAGCAAGCTTTTGTACAAAAACCCCGCTACGCGTAATGCCGTTCACTTAGTGTGAACGGCATTTTTCTTAGGCTTAATGGGATACTTGTTTTTACTCATTTTTAACGCACGTGGATAGGCTCTATCCCGTTTCCCATCAAGCTTGAACTGCCTCGCATTACGCACTATGTCCAAGACCTCTCTCGGAACATTCCCAGGCATTTGAGATGACAGCTGAGTCAGTTTAAAAATGATATAACTCGATGCATCTCTAAAGCTTAATTGGTTCGGATGTAACGACGGTAAGCTCTTAGCCATCAACACCATCTTGTATCTGATGAGGTTATAGGCCAATAGTACCCCCCACAATTCTTGGATAACCAGCTCTGGCAATTGACTGCGTAACGTAAAGCGACTCTCCAGAAGATGCTGCTTCATCTCCCGATAGCCCACTTCTATCTCCCATCGATGGGCATATAAATCCGCTATCTCTGCCCCCGGATAACGCAAGGGGTCTGTTAATGACGTCAAAATGGAAACCGACTTGCCTTTTATCGTCTTCGTCAGTAAGCGAGCTTCAATATTCTCAGGCAGCATAGGCCACTTCTTTCTGGCTTGAGGCGTGGTGGCTAACTGCGCCAGTTGGTCGTGTTTTCCTAAAGAGCGTACCACTTCATATTGCGTCCCTTTCTTCAACGGCAGCAGCCAGTGGCTGTTCGGTTGAGCCTGTTGCCAGGCGTGCAAAAGCCCTAACGAATAAAAGCCTCTGTCAAACAGCGTCAGGCTGTTATTGGGGATGCTTGATATCAGTTCAGCGGCTAAATTCATTTCACTGACAGCAACAGAATCAAAGGCACTGTTCAATACCAAGTGGCTGCTTAACTCCATCATGCAAACCATGCGAATTTGAGGATAGGCAGCATCACCAGAAGCGTTGGCAGTTTTGGCAAAGGCCTGATTGTTTTGCTCACTATCAGGTGTTCGCCATACGATACCATCGACCCCATAGAGATTGAGTCCACACCAATGAGGATGCTCTGCTCTTTCATGCCAGGTCTTGGCACTTCGCTTAAACACATCTCGAACAACGTCGGAGCCCAGCCGCTTGCGCGCTTGCGTGACAGCGCTGCGCGCAACGTAATCCACCTCTTGAGGTAAGACGATATCAAGCTTATTGATGAGAGAGCGGACGGATTCGCCTCTGAACAGAGCCATACCAATCACCGCCCAAATCATGGCATCCATAGGTAACTTACGTCGCCTTAAACTGGCAACACCATGTGAATCAAGGCACGACTGAATTAAATCGGGCTCAAGTACATCGGCCAGACAGGTGAATTCGGTAAGACGGTTGATATGAGTACGCGCCAAAGCTTCTGAAAGTTGCATAAAAAAATCCGATGACATGGGGTCATCGGATTTTGATCCTTTCAGTGAGATCGTCAAGCGATCTGTCTTAACTGATCGGCATTACCGCTACGCGGGGTTTTTTATTGCCATTATGCCTCGAGTCTGATTAACAGATAACCACTTGAAAGCAATGACATCAATAATGCGCAAAACACGGGTGACAAGCACGATTAAACTTCGTATACTCTGTCCCGCTTCTGGTGATGACGATTGCCTTAAGCCGGCCCCTTAGCTCAGTTGGTTAGAGCACACGACTCATAATCGTTAGGTCCCCAGTTCGAGTCTGGGAGGGGCCACCACTTTTTCGAAGGCTTAGCTAACTCAATTTAGCTAAGCCTTTGTTGTTTCTGGGATATAGCCTTTATCACTATCCTTTCCCCTCTCTTCCCATCGATAAATGCCTTATAGTTGACTACTCGTCACCAACTGTAAAACCGAATATGGATATTCTCGATAAGTACGAACTAAAAGAGTGGTGGAACACAGCACTAACGCCTGCTCAACGTGACCAAATCTCACGCGACTATCAGCCAATGGGTTACCCGTCTGGCGAGCGTTATCTCTATGCAAAGCTGGTAGGCAAATCGTATTGTGAAACAGATAAGTGCTGTTTTCTGGATGTGTTGGCGTGTGTAGCTAAAGATGATGCTAAAAACATCATTAGGGACAAAACCGAGCAAGCAGTTAAAGAGGCTCTTAGCCAGCCAAGGAAAAATTACAAAGGCATTCATTTAGCACTAACAGTGCTTAATTAAACATCACTACCGCCTTCGACAGAATCCAGCGCACTACAACAAAGCAAAAGAGCTTTGTTTGCTACAAATATCCATTTCACGCCAAGCTGCGAGTGCTTTCAAAAAGCCGCCTAAACCACATGGCATGAACATGAAGAAATTTGAGGAACTGTTAGGCCATACACCTGTTGGCTCCGTTACACTGTAGCCCTGCTTCGTTACTAGCTACGCAGCTTCTAATTTGAACTCTGTACTGAATGTCGGTCTTGTGTTCTTCATTTCTACCACCTTTTTCCGGAAGTGAGTCTATCACTTCGTCTATTCAGGTGGCCAAATTCACTATGCCACTATATAGCTTTGGCTGACAGGCTTGGAAATGTGGCTGAAGCATCCCGGCTTAGTGGTGTCTCCCGCGATACGATTTACCGCCATCGTAAACTGATAAAACAAGGTGGAATCGAATCGTTAAAACGACAGGAAACGCCAGATCTTCATCACAAAAATCGTACCGACAGAGCCATTGAGGAAGTCGTAATCGAATTTTCCCTGGCTAACCCACACATGGGACAATCCAAGGTATCACGGCTGCTCAAATCCGAAAGAAACATCGACATACACGCTAGCGGCGTTCGCAACATCTGGCTGAGGGAAAACATGAATACTACTGAGTTACGGCTGGCAAAGCTTGCCGAAGCGCGGCAACATTGATAGTGTGATTACGTCAAAATCGCTTGGTACTTATACCGTCAGTATCCCTTGGTAATCACACTAATACACCTAAGCTATGTCTATCACTGCGCGACAAAGATCAATTTACTGGTATCAAAACCGCGTTCGGCCGACATCTGAATAAATTTGTCCATTACCTCAGGTTCAACAACCGCCGTTCGCGACAGCAACCACAGGTAATCGGTATCTGGCCCGGAAACGAAGGCATAACTGTAGTTTTCTCTATCCAATTCAAAGACCACATAAGAGCCGTAAAAGGGACCGAAAAATGAAACTTTCAGATAAGCGTCGGTATCACTGTTAACAAAGTACGCCTTGCCTTCAGCCTCTTTCCACTCGCCGTCAGCCTCTGAGTAGCCCCGGTTGAGCACAGAAACGCCACCATCACTTCTCATCTTGTACTCGGCCGTAACCTGCGTGAGGCCTCGCTCAAATGAATGGTCGAGGCGAGCTACCTCATACCACTTGCCCAAATAGTTGTTCAGTTCAAACCCTGATACAGGTTTGACCGAATCTGGCATACCCAAGCAACCACTGAGCAAAGCCGCAAACACAACCAATAAAACTCTTCTCATAATGCCTTCCATTTACTCATAGTTCTGTCAGCTTTAATCATTCAACTCCTGCGTACTCAGAAAGAAATCAACTTCACAGGGTGCCATAGAATGATCATAGTAAGGTTGAATGATGACTCCATCTGCGGTGAGTCGCCATTTCACCATCGCCCAGTTGTCCCGGGATTCGAAGTACTCACATTCAGCTTGTAGCTCATTGTTATTCGCATATTTCTCTTTCAACAACGAGTAATAGTCCAACTTGGGGAAGCGTTCCGTTAGGTCATGCAACTGCGCCAGTTTGCTGAGATCAAAATTCAACATCTGCTCACCATACTCAGGATGCGGCCCACCACAAGAAATCTGGTACTGAATAACGACACTAAAATACTCATCAGAGACCAGGCTTATTTGAGGTTCGTATGATGCCTCTTCACATTGCAGAAAATTCGAGACGTAATCCCGGTGCAATTTTGCCAGCAGCGGATTTAAAAATGCTTGCTGGGCTTGAGTAAACCCTTTGCCGAGCCGGTAAAAAGCAAAGTTGCTGTGATCTTCTTTGATTAGCTCAATGGTTTGCTTAGCAAACTGTTTTTCCCCGACCAGGGTAAACTTCATATGCTCAGCCCGATAATCGGCAAGGCTTTGCTCAACCGGCGTCAGATGCACAGGCAAAACCCTTTGTTTATTCTGCCAGGTGCCTTGCAGGTTTCCCCCTACCAAGCGAAGCTCGAACAGTTCCAGCTTCTGCTCTTTCGAACTGTAACGCTGATAAAAGGTATACCCCTCCCGCTCCCAGGGCGGGATTCCACTTTGTTTATATCTTAACCAAATAACAACTCTGAGCGAAATGTAGGACTCCAACCAGCACGGCGGCGCTTACCTGCCAGACTGTCTTTTTTGCCTTGGTGCTGCCTTATCGCACTCAGAGCCGCTCGGTTAAATAGGGCGAGATGCTTTGCGCCATCAGGATCCGTTACCTTCAGCGCATCTTCGCGGAAGACCACATCCAGCACCCAATGGAGCTGATTTTCTACCCCCCAATGCTCTCGAATAGTCCTCGCGGCCTCTTCGGCATTGAGCGGTAAGGAACTGACATACCAGCGTGAAGAACATGATGTTATTCCATCGACTGTCCGTTCACTGGCAACTTCGATAAATGAGGTGATGTGCGGCCACTTTTTCTTAAGTTCCGCTGATAATTCTGCTTCTATCTGCATGACTGTTCGGCGCTCCCTGCGGCCATGACCCATGTTGAACTGCTCAAATATAGCCAGTTCTGGCTGCTCATACGCTTTACTGAAGCTGGTTTTGACTGCTTCAAATAATCCCGGCTGGTTCGACTTGAGCTGAATAATGAAATCACCGTTCCCCTGTTTAATTTTGTTCATGGTAGACACCTGACAATGCAGTGCATCCAGCGTCAGAACGGCATTATCCAGTGCCATAGCATCAATCATGTTGCGGGCGACTTCAGCTTCTTTCCCTTTAGAATGTGAACTGTCTTGGTAAAGTGTAATGCCGTTGCCGACATCAAATGCGCTGACAACATGGAGTGCATTCTTAGCATCCTCACTCCACGCCCCGCGCAGGGTTTTTCCATCCAGCGCGATAACGGTTTTCCCTTCCGTTTGCCGTTGCTCATTGATCCAGCCAAATATGGCTTGAAGGAGCAGTTCGCTGTCCAATGCTTTGATTATATTACTGATACAATGCCTTTTAGGGATGCCATTTTCGAATTTTCGGTACAGACGGAGCCAATCTAGCTGTTCTTCTCCGAATTCCTGAATAGACTTCCACCCAGTCGCACCGCTGAGGATAGCACTGAGTGTCAGGAACACCACATCCACTAAATTATGCTTTAGATTGATGTCCTTACGGGGATCGGTAATCTGTTCTAGTTGTTTCAAAAGGGTCATGGTCATCTGTGGATTAAGGGCAAGGCAGATCAGATCATGACCAACCGTAAAAGTTCAATTTAAAGTGGGATCCCGCCCTGCTCCCGCTCCAGAGGGATCTCCTTCAAGTAACGGGTATACATATAAGTGCTCACGGCATCATCCTGGATGCTAAGCATAATGGAATACTTGCCCAAGGTGCCTTTGTAGGTTTGCGCCTGTATCGGCATGACCAAGCCAAAGCAAACGACAATCCCGATGATGACTCTTTTAAGCATTAATAATTTACCTAATCCAAAGCTGTTAAATTAAATTCAGGAGAGCCGTTTCCCTCTGTAGTGCAAACGAGGAAGCCGGTTGCAAGCTCATGGTAAGCGCATACTAACAGGCACCAAAAACCAATAAGCATCCATGCCGCAGCTTATTAGGCTGTTTGAATATAGATCAAGTTGGAGTGTCTACTTCATCCCAATCACTATTCTCAAAGCCGATTAGCCAATTGAGGGCATAATGGCGCTCAAGCACAACTCCTCGGTCGATATCTGGGGAAATATCTGCCCCGTCAATGCTGGCCTGACGGCATAACCAATGAAGCCGATAATGCAGGTCCAAACAGTCCAGCACTTCATCGACCACCCGTAACTCAACCCTGTCTTCCCAGGAGCGGGAATCGAGCATCAGCCTGGCAATTTCAGGCACGTCACAAATGGAATCTGGAAATGGCAGTTCAGGCAAAATACCCAATACCCATAGCAATAGCGCCGCAGCCTCATATCGCCAAACAAACTGCACTACCAGGCTTTCATCAGGGTTATCATCAAGGTGTTCAGCCTTTAAAAACGCCTCTTCTGCGGGACTTAGAGCCACAAAGCCACTTGGAATACGTTCCTTCAGCGTCTCTATATCGAGCGGGTCTCCCGTTGCGATAGACTCAGCTCGGACGGCGACAACAAATAGTGACATTGCACGAAGGACAATCTCGCTAACAGGCCTAAGGCTTATTTCATGCTCACAAGGTATAGGAGGAGTTGGAGGAACATTTAAATGCCTTGCTTTAAGCAGAGCTTCTGTTTGATGCTTGCGGCTATAGCTTGCGTCCAGGAATGGAATGAATGCCGAGTCATCGGCCTGACGTCCATCAGGGTAAAATAGGACATGGCCGTTTGGATCTCGGACAGTTCCATCAGGGAGGAATAAGATCGAATTGGACTCCAATGCCCACCTAGACAAATCGTCCAAATGAGCCTCTTCCAGATCGAAGCTAAACTGATGATTTACCCTCTGTATATGACGCAGAAGATGATATTTTATTTTAGTCATCTCACTACCTCCTCTTTCGAGGATATAGCTGTGAAACCCGTTAAGGTGGTTTGTCAATTCTGGGTCACTTAAACCACGCCTGTTATTCAACACATGTGGAAAAGAGATATCTATAGGATTAAGGTGCGTGGAATACGCGTTTACTAAAATACTCATTTAAACTCCATTTCAATCTAAGTCATTACCGGGTGCAACCAGTCACCATATGAAAATATCGCCTAAAGTTTCGGAGAGATTATCACTCCAGGCTTGCTTAATATAACCCTATAAATTTAAAACAATTTTTCAAGTGACAATTATGCCTGAGTCAATCTTGATTCTTTATTTTTGATTAGCGCAGTCAAATGCATGACTAAAAAGCCACCGGCCATATTGTATACATCCAAAATAATCTCAGCCTTGATTTAACTCTGATGTCATTCGAACCTTATTGGGTTTCCAAGCATAAAATCCACCTCTTACAATCCACTCTACCTCCATGCAGAAGTTGAAATCCAGAGGAAGTTAAACCCAAATGACGCTGCCGACCTTATAGAAAAGTTATTCGCCAGCAGCATAAGCTGCATTTCCACATAATCGAAAGGGCTGATACCTTCACCATGAGCGCAAGGCTGTTTTGTCGACATGTCGTTTTTTAGAAATTAATCCATCTCATTTAATTCATAACTCTTACTAACAACTAACACCAGAAAAGCCAAAACACTCACCCAAAAGCCAATAAACCCAAAAGTTTCATTACTGTTAACCAGTGGATACCAACTTGCTCGATTCTAAGGCTGCCCTACATTAGATAGGACAAACCAGAGTTGAACGCCTCGCCAATTAAGCGCATTCTAATATTGGTGTTTTTTTCGAACTAATCCATATAAGAAGCTACCGCAACCGCGCCAAAATAAAGCTCCAACATAAAGTATAAAAGCATCAATTTTGAGCGCCCTTTCTTTAATAGCATTATGAGCATCAGCAAGGTGACTATGATGTATGCAACGGCAACTAACATTCTATCCCTGTATGTCTGTAAAAATTGATAACAAACTATCTTAACGTCTACTCTATTTTCCCAATAAACAATTTCAATTCCCTTAAGTTCATAACCTTGTCAATAGTAGCTGCCTAAGTTGTTAATACACATAATATCAGAGCTTACTGTATGGCTTGGTTAAACTCGGTTACTACCCCGAGCAGGAATATGCTAACTTCTAATTAATAATCAAGAATCAGACCACTAAAGCATGCCACTCCATCAACATAACCAGTATATTGCGAGATTAATCGTAAACCTTAACTAGCCAAAAAATGAACATCAGCGTGCCTTTAGTAGTAATTTCTGAGTCTCCAGTTATTTGGCAAAGAAGAGCTCCATCTTGATCGATTTCTATATGTTTTTTGCCTCGATAGTCAGGCTTAGCAAGTTACCACCTTTGGCTTCAACATAACCACCATCCAGGTAGTAGCAGAACAATTCTGATTCGCGCATTAGATCAATAAAAACTGGATTACCATTATCAGTTCCGATAGTAATGCAAGAGCTGCACTGCTCAATGGTTAAAGGAGAGCTGCCGGAAACTTCTAATTGAGTTTTGATGAAAGCATAAAGCTGGTTAAAGGTGTTGACAGTGTTTTTATCTATCGTGACTTCATCAGCAAGCTCACTCTCCGGGAACAAATAGAATTCACTCCCTCTGTAATAGACCACTTCAGCTGTATCAATACTACTGAGCCATTCCGTATAATAACTTGGCAATATCACAAGCACTCCCTATAAAAATAACAGTTACACAATTCTAGCAAACGGTTGTACCGAACAAATACCTTAAAGCAATTAGCGAACAGGGGTATTAGGCAAAGTTAAAACAGTGTTTTTTAAAAAAGAATACCACAGTCACTTTTCATGTATTTAACCTGCTTTCTGGCGAAACTTGATCATTTACCAATTCAACAAGAGACTTGGCAACAAATTTGGCCTCATCCCAACCTAAGTCGCCACAATTAGCGATGTAATAGCCAGAAATTCTTTCCTGTTCAATTTTTGCCACGCAAATATTACCATTCCCATCCATGCAAACAGGTATTGATTTAGGCATATACTTCTTTAACTCGTATATATCCTCACCTAGTATTTCTATGATTGAGAAAAATTGCAGCTCTTTAAAACCAAAAAAGATGTCCGCCCCATTACTTTTCTGCCACCAATCATAAAATTCACATGGTAAGCTAACACCAAAAGCCTCTTCAAGCTCTCTAATCGATTCTCTACTTACGCCAGGTGGTTTGTTTACGTATTCCATACCTTCCTCTATGCATAATACCGACAACAGCCAATCGTAACGAGCTTCAGCCCAGAATGGGCAATAATAATTAGCCTATTATTTTTTACATATTTCATCAATTTATTCCAGAACCAAGCCTAGGGAAGAGTTTTGTTCATTTTGTTTGAGTTTTCCTGCCAATTCTTTCTGAAGCTTTAGCCGCTCATCTTTTTTACAACGCAAATGCCAGACATCAGCCTTTAATGGTGCCCCTATTATTTTTGACTCTAGCAAGTTTGAAAGCTTAAAATTCCGGAGCAGAATCAGCGCGCCTATTTGTGAAATACTGAAATCTACCATTTGGCCTCTTTAACAAAAATCAAGCTCCCTATTATAGAACAACAAGTTAATCTTCTTTCGGTCTGCATCCAAGCACCGCTAGGTAACTTAAGCACACTGAGATAAAAAGAACCTGGCATTGCAGATGTTTGATTAGACTTAACCTATTTAAGCATAACCGGAGCCTAACTACCACGTTATTAATGCTGAGAACCAACGTTTTTTCTTTTTACTAGCCTATGTATATAGGTTTACTTTGCCTATGTATACCTAGCTCGTAAAAGCTCCCCCCAACAAAACAGGATTCTTGTGACTCAATATAGCTTTTAACATTTTCAATTTTTAAATAACCAAAATCACTAGATTGAATCTCAGCTCTCCACCACCTACCAGATTTTGTATAGTGTGGTTCTTCAATTAGATAATTGGCCCAGACAGAACCACAAATTTTGCACGTCTGTAACCTAGCTTGTCCTTGGTTGTTTTTACCCAATTCAATTATCTCATAATCTAAATAGCTAAATGGTGGAGTTTTGCACTTACATTGAAACATTAGGCTTTCCTATAAGCATAGACATAATAATTCCTTATACAGGTGTCGACCTCAGTGTTTTTTCGTGGATTGGTAAAACCAGAATCACCCTGTTTGTTGCACTTCCTTACAAAAACTGGAAAAGAATTAGAGAAAACCAACATATCTACAGCTAACACACTTTTATCGGCTTGGTCTTAATTACAAAAAGCGACCACAGATTTTGGCTGAGTTTTTGAAAGCACTCCAGTATTGCGTTATCTATGAGACAGTTCCCGATGAAGACTGCATTAACATCCGCGATCCTTACTATTCAAGATAATACTAATTAAATCGCTGATACTTACTCGCCAAAACTCAATTGCCAGAGTAACCATACCGGAGATCTTTGGTTTCAGGTATCGACTCTTTTATCTATTTAACACTGCAATCTGGAGCATTAGGAATAGAACGAAGAAGCGACAATGGCGTGGCATAAGAACCACCTTAAAAAGGTTAACCACGCGAAATTATTTTATATTTTTAAGGACTTTTATTCCAATTAGTCAAAATCAATACTGTTAAAATAAATCCAGGCGGTTTGTTCCTGCTGACTTAACCAATCTTCACGCTCATTCTCATCGGCAATAAAATCCGCATAAAAACGAATCGCTGCAAACCACAACTCACCACCCATGTACTGATCGTATACGGACTTAACCCCGGTTTCCAGAAATAACTTAAGATGTTGCGGATATTCAGCAAAATAATCCAGCAACACATCTTAGTGTGCTTCGACCTGCAGTGACCCCCACTGACCACCTGCGCCACCTGCCCGATGCGCCAGCAGCGTCAGCATAGGCTTACAAATGCCGTGTTTTTCGATCAAGGCTTCGATATGATCATTCTGGTACACCTCATGATCCAGATCGTTCAGCAGTAATAGCTCAACATATAACGGGATGTATTTCAGATTCTGCATACACAAAACATAAGCAGCGTTCTCGGCCAGCGGATTTTCATCATCCTGCCAGATTCTGTCGTCGTCACGGGTTCGACACCAGATATTAACGTTGCTGATAAAGGTAGCCGCTTTCGCTTCCAGGGTTGAGTTACCCACAAACTTAGCGAACACCTCCTCTTCCTCCACCTGGCCTTCCGGGGTCATAACATTAATGGAATAGAACAGCGTGTGGAATTCCACACTGACACCATGTTCCGAGAGCTTCTCATCAATCTGATAACTCAGATCAAGATACACATCGGCCAGCGCATTTAAACATTCAAAAGAGTCGAGGTCATCAACTTCAATATTAAAGATAATTTCAGAGTGCGATGTTTCAATAGTCGTCTTCAATGTTAACCATTAGTTAAAATATAAAATTCTATGTATTAAAATAGATACGATTACTTATCGTAGCGAAGGATGGTTATTTAATTTCTGAAGCTAGCTACCGTTGCAGCGAAAAAAGTCCCCCAACAGTAAGCTGGCAAGGAGCAGACGTTAAAAGAACTTCAGAGATTCCTAGTGAAAAATAGACCACAACAGGCGTCTTAATTTTTCGACAGCATGCGCTTGTTAGCTTCTGTTGGTTCCAGTGAACTGAATTATATTGTTCGGAAACTTCATTGACTCAACCTCACCGAAAGGCTCTTTTGCCACTACAGTTTCCAAATCTGCCATCTACCAAAAAACACTATACACTTGGCTTTATTGACATTTTTAATTCCGCCAACAGATTAACGCGCAAACCATCTAAAACAGGCTGCTTTTGCGGAACATTTAGCTGCAGGCATAGCTACCGCACGGACACGAAACTGACTTCGTCCCTGAAGATCCCCCAAAACCGCCGAGAGCGCCCCGGGAACTATGTCAGGCCAATATTCCCTATCATGGCCTACTACACTGAGTGTCATATCCGCTGCAGTTAAGAAAAAGTCTAACATAAGCAGTTGAATTGTATCTACAATAACCAGGGTAGATAAGTGAAAAATCGCCAATAGGGAGAAATTAGATAAAAGCGATAAAATACTGTTTTAACTGCCGGCGCCGAAATGATTGGCTATTTGGGAAGATAGTTGCTCTCTTTGCGATTCAGCTCATGCTTGTTGAGCTTTAGCAATCAGGAATGTGAGGCGGATTACAGCAGTTTGCAGCAAAACACTCTAGGGTAAGCTAACCCTAATACCGAGAGGCAAGCTCTCGACTTTAAACAGGAATCTCAGATGTCTGATACAGATAAGGCGTTTTTTCAGCGTGCCAGTGAGCTCATCGAGTTGGCCAACAAACAGAACCAGAATACTGAAGTCCAAACCGGTGAAGTCAGTGCCTCCTTCATGTATGCCCTGGCTCGCTACAATGCCTGGTTCGGCTCTACCGGTTTTGCCACCAAGGAGCAGATGCAGTCGAAGAAGCAAGAGATGATGGATTACTATATGGAGCGCTACAAGGAGATGCTTGAAGGCTCTATGGACGACTATATCGAGAATTTCGACCACTACCGCGCAACGCAGAAGTAAGGCCGCCATAGTATTTCAAAATGCCCAGCCTGATGCCGGGCGTTTTATTTTGACTTGACTCATGTTTAAAGCCCTTCCCTGGCCTATCGATTTTGCCATCCTTTGATTAGCCTCGAATTCAGATTGAATCGCCACCGATATCTAGGCTATTTTTCTTGGCTATTTTCTAAGCTATTGTCTGAGTTAATACTTAAGCTTTTGTGCCGCTTTGTGGTCTTGCTCTTAAACTGAGTCTTAAAAGAGTGACCCGCTGTCTCGACCCAGAAAGGCTTGAGGCTTATGCTATGACACCTATTTTGATAGTTAGACAGGTTTTGGCGCAACAGATATCCCGATTAAAACGCGATACTAAACGCTACTCACGCCATCACCTAAGGAGACACTTGTGACACCCGCAATCGATCTCGCCACCAAGGCGGGGATCTCTTTTACCGTTCACGAATATCACCACGACAAGAATGCCCCTTCCTACGGAGAAGAGGCCGCCAGTGCACTTGGGCTGGATCCCAACCGGGTATTTAAGACTCTGCTGGTCAGCAGCGATGAAAAGTCGCCGCCACTGGCGGTGGCCCTGGTGCCAGTGAATCATCAACTCAGCTTGAAATGCGTTGCCAAGGCGATTAAGGCCAAGAAGTTGGTGATGGCCAACCCGCAATTGGCGCAGCGTTCATCCGGCTATCTGGTGGGCGGCATCAGCCCTCTGGGGCAGAAAAAGCAGTTACCCACAGTGATAGACGCCAGCGCCCAGGAGTTTGACAGCATCTATGTCAGCGCCGGTCGCCGCGGACTGGAGATCTGTCTTGCCGCAGAAGACTTGGCCAAGCTCTGCCGCGGCAGTTTTGCGGCTATCAAGAGCTGAATCGTAAGCGGCCAAAGCAAAAGCCCCGCAACTGCGGGGCTTGGGTTATACGATGCTCTGAAAGCCTTTAAAGAGAAGTAAACACTAACTTCTGGCGGTGTAATCACCGACACCCAACCACTTGTAGGTGGTCAGTGCTTCCAGCCCCATGGGGCCTCTGGCATGCAGTTTCTGAGTACTGACAGCCACCTCGGCGCCCAGGCCGAACTGGCCACCATCGGTGAAACGGGTGCTGGCATTGAGGTAAACCGCCGCCGAATTCACCTGGTTCATAAACTCGGTAGCAGCATTGATATCATCTGTGAGGATAGCCTCGGAGTGACCGCTGGAATAGCGGCGAATATGACCTATGGCCTGCTGGATATCATCGACTACCCGGATCCCCAGATTGAGAGATAGCCACTCGGTAGCAAAGCTATCCTCGCTGGCGGCAGCCACTTGCTCGGATCCAAGAATAGCCACAGTCTCGGGGCAACCTACCAGCTTAACTCCGGCATCGACTAAGGCCTTGGCCACCTTGGGCAATGCCTCTTTGGCTATCTGCTTGTGCACCAACAGAGTATCGAGAGCGTTACATACGGTTGGGCGCTGCACCTTGGCATTGAGGATGACAGGAACGGCCTTCTCCAGATCGGCCGCCTTATCCAGATAGAGATGGCAGATACCGATACCGCCGAGAATAACCGGGATGGTCGCCTGCTCGGCGCAGAGCCGCTGCAGCTTGTCGCCGCCGCGGGGCACTATCATATCCACATATTGATCCAGCTTGAGCAGGCCGGTAACCAGGGTGCGATCCGGGTTGTCGATAAGCTGCACCGCATCTTCCGGCAAGCCACTGGCTTTAACGCCCTGGCGAATCGCCTTGGCCAGCGCCAAGTTGGATTTCAGGGTTTCCTTGCCGCCACGGAGGATCACCGCATTGCCGGTTTTAAGGGCCAGAACGGCAATATCCACAGTCACATTGGGCCTGGCCTCATAGATAACGCCTATCACCCCCAGTGGCACGGCGCGGCGGCACAGGCGCAAGCCGTTATCCAGCACCCGGCTGTCATATTCGCGGCCGATGGGGTCGGCAAGGGCAATCACATTGTCGATATCGGCTATCACTCCGGCCAGGCGCGACTTATCCAACAGCAACCTGTCTATCATGGCCGCGTTGAGGCCAGCCTCTTTGGCCGCAGCCACATCCTGCTCATTGGCCGCGAGGATTGCCGCTTCATCGGCCTTGAGAGCGGTAACGATATTATGCAGCAGTTGCTGCTTGGCGGTGCCGGAAAGATTGGCCAGGGCAAAGCTGGCTTCCTTGGCCCTTTGCCCCAGTTGTTGCAGATATTCAGCTGTCATAAAACCACCATGTCGTTGCGGTGCACTATTGCATCACCATAGTCATAGCCCAGCAAGGATTCAATGTTATCTGAATGCTGGCCCGCGATACGTTTGAGGGCCGCGGCGCTGTAGCGGCAGATCCCCCGCGCCAGTTTACGGCCCTTGGGATCCAACAGTTGCACTGTGGCGCCCCGTTCAAACTCGCCCTCGACGGCGATGATCCCCTTGGACAGCAGACTGCGGCCCTTTTCGGTTACCGCTCGCACCGCACCTTCATCCAAGGTCAGTTTCCCCTTGGCCTTGGGCCCGGCAAGGATCCACTGCTTACGGCTCTCCAGCGGGGTCTCGATGGCGCAGAAGTGAGTCCCCACTGACTCGCCGGCAGCGATTTTTTCTATGGCATCCGGATGATGGCCCGAGGCGATAACCACCTCAATACCGGCGCGGCGAGCTATGTCGGCCGCCTCCAGCTTGGTTGCCATGCCGCCGGTGCCCAAACCGGAAACCGAGCCGCCGGCCAGTTGCCGCAGGCTGTCGTCGATATTGGCCACTTCGCTGATAAGATGAGCATTGGGATTATGGCGCGGATCGGCATCGAACAAGCCTTTTTGGTCTGTCAGCAGGATCAGCAAGTCGGCATCGCACAAAAGCGCCGCCCGGGCGGACAGGTTGTCGTTGTCCCCTACCTTGATCTCATTGGTGGCAACGGCATCGTTTTCATTGATGATAGGGATAATATTCTGTTTCAGCAGCGCATTCAGGGTATCTCTGGCGTTGAGATAGCGCTCACGATCATGCAGATCCGCCCGGGTAAGCAGCAACTGCCCCACGTGCAGACCATAAATACTGAACAACTGCGCCCAGGCCAGAATCAACTGGCTCTGGCCCACGGCCGCCAGCAACTGTTTGTTGGCCATGGTATCCGGCAACTCCGGATACATCAGATGCTCACGCCCGGCGGCAATGGCGCCGGAGGTACACAAAACCACTTCGATACCGGCGCGCATTAAGGTCGCCATCTGCCTGGCCAGCTCGACCATATGGGCCTTGTCCAGGCGCTTGCTGCCGGAGGTAAGTACACTGGTACCCAGTTTTACCACTACCCGGCGGTAGCGTGTGTCACTCAAGTTCATCACTTGTATTTGCTTAAAAAAGTCGGGGATAAATCTTATACCCAATCCGTCGCCTGATTCCTAGCGGCAGTCGGCCTTCAAGTGGATAAAATCGTTATTTATTGCGATATCTCATACAAAAAGGGCCATACAAAGTATGACCCTCAATAAATGCGGTTTATAAAGCACTTGCTCGCGTTTTACCCTTAGCTCCCGTAGGCAAACTTGAGAATAAACAGCAGCGCCAGTGCCACAACCCCGGCGTTGAGATCGCGAAAACGGCCGCAGAGAAGTTTAATCGCCGCATAGGCGATAAAGCCAAAGGCGATCCCCGTGGCAATTGAGAAGGTTAATGGCATCAGCAGGCAGACCACCACCACAGGGGCAGCCTCGGTCAAATCTTCCCACTCTACATGCACCAGACCAGACATCATCAGAATCGCCACATAGAAGAGGGTGCCCGCGGTAGCATAGGCCGGCACCATACCGGCCAGCGGCGAGATAAAGAGCGAGGCCAAAAACAGCAGCCCGACCACGACGGCAGTCAAGCCGGTACGGCCACCGGCACTAACGCCTGAGGTGCTCTCGACATAACTTGTGGTGGTCGAGGTACCCAGCATGGCCCCGGCAATAGTCGCAGCGCTGTCGGCGGTCAGGGCGCGGTTGAGTCTTGGCAGGCGGCCCTTATCATCCAGAAAACCACCACGATGGGCCACGGCTACCAAGGTGCCCGAGGTATCGAACAAGTCCACAAACAAAAAGGCAAACACCACGGAAATCATGCTGATCTCCAGCATGCCGGAGAGATCCATCTTCATAAAGGTGGGCGCTATGGAAGGCGGCATGGATACCAGGCCACTATATTGCACATCACCAAAGGCCAGCCCCAACACTGTGATGGCCAGAATGCTGAGGATCACCGCCGCCTTATAACCACGCTGAACAAAAGCGATGATCAGGAAGAACCCCAATACCGACATCAACGCCGGAAATGCAGTGATATCGCCCATACCTACGAGTGTTGCCGGGTTGGCAACCACTATGCCGGCACTCTTGAGGCCGATGAGCGCCAAAAACAGGCCGATACCTGCGGCTATGCCAAGGCGCAGCGACATGGGAATGGAGTTGACCACCCATTCCCGAATTCGCACCAGGGAGAGGATCATAAAGCAGATCCCGGAGAGGAATACTGCGCCGAGCGCGGTTTCCCAGCTATAGCCCATTTCCCCCACAACTGTGTAGGTAAAAAAGGCGTTGAGGCCCATTCCCGGCGCCAGGGCGATGGGATAATTGGCCAGCAGCCCCATGACCAGACAGCCTATCGCCGCCGCGACACAGGTCGCCACAAAGACAGCGCCCTGATCCATACCGGCATCGGCCAGCATAGAGGGGTTAACAAAGATGATGTAAGCCATGGTCAGAAAGGTGGTCAGACCCGCCACGGCTTCCTGCTTCAGAGAGGTTTTGTTTTGCTTTAACTTGAACAGTTTTTCCAACATGGAACCAGGTTCCTTGAGTTTGAGTGTAGGGAGGTTTGTGACACTTCTTTAACGAGGTCATCGGCGGCAGATTATAGGGAGTTTGACCTGATCAGACCAGCACCAGAGCATGGAGGCTACCTGTGGTATCCATTAAATGCCCACCAGATCACAATTTATTCACATTTTGCTGCGGACAAAAAAAAGCCTGCTCAAAGAGCAGGCCAAGACATGTATCAAGCACCCAAAAGGGAAAGAGTCTACCGCGCTAGCGGGTAACACCTGGCAACAGAAGCAAAACTTCTATTGCGACTTGAGTCTAAATACACCACAGAGTGGTGAACAAAGGTTGATGGATGATGGAACTACTTAAAGGGGTAGTCAGCCCTTGAAACTCATGGCGAACATGCCGCCGCGCAAAACCTGACAATCAAACCAGGTGTTGCTCCAATAAACTACGTTGTTTTTACCTGTGTAAGACATAGCCGATACTCCTAACAAAGTTGTGAAATAAATACTCTAGTGAAGCTTGGCTCGGTTCCCTGGAACTAGAGGTTCTCATATCCGTGGAGACAACTTGTCACTCATTTCCTTGGAGATAGTTATCCATCCTGGATTGACTAGAGGTGGAAGGCGCTTGCCTAACCAACGAGAGCTATTATAGCTACTTGTAATTTTATTACAAGTATTGAGGCTAAAAATTTAAAATACACCTAAACCTGTAAGGCAATTACATAAAAGTTACACAGGATTTACCCACAGCACCTAATGATACATCTCGAAACATAGTAAGAGAACACTCATTACCATTTGATTTTAAATAAATAAATCAAAAGCCAATCAGGCCAACCTCATTCCAATTAAGTAAAATCTAACACTGTAATTAGCTGTCAGTTACAGCCCAAATGTTAGTCTCCCGGCGGGGGTAAAAGCGTGATCTCAAAGAGGTAAGACCAGTTAAGGTGAATTGGATCACCCCATCCAAGGGCTGGGTAAAAATCCGTCTGAAAGTTTTCTGTTGTTTTCAGATATCGTGCCAAATAACAACTTAAAGCAGGGCGAGATCCAATCACTAGCAGTGGATAGCTTGGGTGAGATCCAATCACTAGCAGTGGATAGCTTGGGTGAGATCCAATCACTAGCAGTGGATAGCTTGGGTGAGATGACGTCCAGCAAATATCGGGGCCATGGAATACCAACATAGCGGTCGCCAAGTGAAGAAAAGCAAACTGACAGGGTGCAGGGATAACCCGGCCGACGACATCGGCCGGGAGGCGTTGAGGGCTTACTCAGTCATATAGGTAAACAACCCAAGCAGCGGCGCCGCCGTAGGTTTGCCATAGAGGGGATCACCTTCTGTGGCACTGCCGGCGATATCCAGATGACTATAGGCCATGGGCTGAGCGTCTTTTACCCCGTGTTGCGCCAATCCGGAAGCCTTTAGCAGGAAGGCCGCCGGATACTGGTGTCCTCTGGCGGTAACCGATGAGGGCGCATTATTGGAAGAAAGTAGCTCAGAGGCGCCGGAAACATCACGCACCTTGGCAAAATCTTCCTTACGCAAACGGGACAGCTCCAGCCCTTCACCGTAACGTTCGGCGCTGGCTTGCAACCGCTTGGGTAATGCCTGTTGCTCGGCAACGGCGTTGGCCACTACCGCACTGTAAGAGCCATAGGCTCGCACCACATGGCCGGTCAGGGTTGCCACAGAGAATAGCTCGGGCGCCGCACTGCCCTGCGCCTTTAAACGCAGATGGGACAGCAAGTCGGCCAGCACTAAACGTCCTTCGGCATCGGTATTGCCAATCCTGACCCTGACACCCGAATGGGCTGTGATGATTTCGTCCGTGACAAAGGCTTCGCTGCCTATACTGTTGCGTACCAGCCCCAGTTCGGCCACCACACGAATGCCTTTGGGCTTGAGTAATGACAAGGTCTTCATCAAACCGGCCACGGCAGCCGCGCCGCCCTTGTCGCGGCTCATACCGGCCATGGCACCGCCCACTTTCAGATCGGCGCCGCCTGTGTCATACACCACGCCCTTGCCGGCAAAGAAATAGTTGTACTGGATGTCACCTTCGCCGCGGTACTCCAATTTAACGACTCTGGGCTGATGTCTGGCCACGGCAAAAGAGGCCCGCGCCACAGCGCTCAGCAAGGGATAGTCCCGCTCGAGAATGTCTCTGTCTTCCACGACCTGCAGCGACAGCCCTGAATCTTTGAAGGCGTTGAGGCAGTAATCGGCAAAGGCAGGGGCGCCCATGCGCTCGGGCTCAGTGCCGCAAAGATCTCTGGCAAGGGTGCGGCCGGCTTCAATGGCATTGAGCATGCCGGCATCTGCGCCGTTCATCACCCCTATGGCTTCTATGCTGTCAAGGGCGGCGCCCGCCTCACGGGCTTCCAATGGCTGCCATAGCTCCTGCGCCGTTGCCAGCGCCGCAACCATATCTGCCTTGGCGTATTCATCACCTAAGGATGCAGGCTTATCAACCCACAATAGCGGCCTTTTGGCTCCGGCGTCACGGGCGATGGCGATACCGGCACGGGCGGCATTGGCAAAGGCGCGCACATCGTCATAATCGCCAAGCGGCGCGACCGGGGCGATAATCAAGCGGCCACCGGCAAGCCCGGGAGCAAACAACAGGGTTGGGCTCTTGCCCACCCGTTTGTCAACTTGAGCCCCATGGGAGGCCAGTATCGCCACCTCTTCGATTGGACACGCCGTCACATCGGCGCTGACCACCAGCAATGCATCCCAGTCTGCCTCACTGAAAATTGCATCCTGGTCAGTAACATCAATAAATTCAACCATGACCCATCCTAATTATTTTTTATTGGCGCCCAGCATTATTCCCTTTCCGGCGCAGGATTACCAATATCTGGCTGGCAAGTTTCGCTGCCACAAATAAACAATTGTCCCAACTGGGTTCTGCGCCCTTACATCGCTCTGTGGTAGACTGATGACAACTCGCGCTTGGCCCGGTCCAAGCCCGCCAACCAGACGAAAAGATCAGGAGTTTGCTGTGTCCAGTCTCAGCCAATTGCAACCTCAGCCTCTATGGCAGTGGTTTGAACAAATCTGTGCCGTTCCTCACCCATCCAAGCATGAAGCCGCTCTCAGCCAGTATATTCAGAACTGGGCCAAAGACCGTCAGCTTGAGGTTATCGAAGATAAAGTCGGTAACCTGATTATTCGCAAAGATGCCACTCCCGGGATGGAAAACCGCAAACCCGTGGTGATCCAGGCCCATATCGATATGGTGCCGCAGAAAAATGCCGATAAAGAGCATGACTTCGTCAAAGATCCGATCCAGCCCTGGATTGATGGCGACTGGGTCAAGGCTCAGGGCACGACTCTGGGTGCCGATAACGGCATAGGCATGGCATCGGCGCTGGCAATTCTCGGCAGTGACGATATTCCCCACGGGCCACTGGAAGTGCTGCTGACCATAGATGAAGAAGCGGGTATGACAGGAGCCTTTGGCCTGGAAGCCGGTATGCTTCGCGGTGAAATCCTGATCAACACAGATTCCGAGCAGGAAGGCGAGATCTACATGGGCTGCGCCGGTGGCGTGGATGCCGAGATCACCCTGCCCATGGTCTGGGAAGCCACAGGCGATGGTTTCCAGGCATTCAACCTGACACTCTCCGGGCTAAAGGGTGGCCACTCAGGGGTGAACATTCACCTGGGACGCGGTAATGCCAACAAGCTGCTGGCCCGTTTTCTGTTTGAACACAGCGAAAGCCTGCAGCTGGAACTGGCCGAATTCAACGGCGGCTCGCTGCGTAACGCCATTCCCCGTGAAGCCAGTGCCACTATTCTGGTACCGGCCGAACAAGCCACAGCTTTGAGCGAAGCCGCCGCGGCTTTCCAGGCACTGCTTAGAGAAGAGCTGGCGGTTGCCGATCCGGCCGCTTGCCTGACTCTCACCGAAGTGCCGTTGCCTGCCAAGGTGATGAGCGAGCAGAGTCAGAACACCCTTATCGATCTGCTGCATGCCTGCCCCAATGGTGTCATGCGGATGAGTGACGAGATTGAAGGCGTGACCGAGACCTCACTCAACCTCGGGGTGATCAATACCAGCGAGCAGGATGTCAAACTCCTGTGCCTGATCCGCTCCTTGATTGACTCTGGCCGTAGCCAGATTGAGGGCATGCTGATCGCCCTGGCCAACCTGGCCGGTGCCGAAATCGACCTTTCCGGCGCCTACCCAGGCTGGAAGCCAGACAGCCAGTCTCCTGTGATGGCGATTGTGCGCGACACCTATCAGGACATCTACCATAAAGAACCGGTGATCATGGTGATCCATGCCGGTTTGGAATGTGGCCTGTTCAAGGAGCCCTATCCGGCGATGGATATGGTGTCTATCGGCCCCACCATACGTTTCCCTCACAGCCCGGATGAAATGGTGAATATCACCACAGTGGGCCAATATTGGCAGCTGCTGTTGGCTGTACTGGAACGTATTCCAGAAAAGGCCTGATACCTTAATAAAGGTACTTAAGCTTTGAGTAAATAGCGCCAAACGACTTGGCGTGGCGGCAAGGCGGCAAAGGCGGCAAGAGTAGCTCCCCATCAACATGGGCAAACTATGTGATTGGGATGAGCGAAGATTGCCAACACAGCTGCCACTTCAAGTTAGCAAGAGTAAAAAAGCCGCCCCTGGAGCACTCCGGGGCGGCTTTTTGATGCGTAGTGCCTAGCGTTTAGGCTATTCCTCCAGCAAGCTACGCAACATCCAGGCAGTCTTTTCGTGAACTTCCAGTCTGCGGGTCAGCAGATCGGCGCTCGGCTGGTCATTGGCCTTGTCGATAACGGGGAACAGGGCTCTGGCGGTGCGGGCCGTGGCCTCCTGGGCTTCGACCAGGTGCAATATCATCTCATTGGCAGAGGGCACACCTTCCACTTCCTTGATGGATGCCAGGCGAACAAACTCCTTATAAGTCCCCGGCGCCGGATACCCCAGGGCGCGGATCCGCTCGGCAATTTCATCCAGCGCATTCCACTGCTCCGTGTATTGCTCCATAAACATCAGATGCAGGCTGTTGAATTGCGGCCCTTTGACGTTCCAATGGAAATTATGGGTCATCAGATACAGGGTATAACTGTCGGCCAGCAGCGCAGAAAGCCCCGCGACAATTTTTTTACGATCCGCATCAGAGATACCTATATCTATGGTGGGTGCCTTGACTTTCTTGGTTGCCATATACACTCCTTTTGCTTGTTGGCGATAGCCGCGCTCAATGGCGACTAAAGATAAAATAGCCATAACAGAGTGGGATCTTATGCCCGGGCAAACCGTGATGAATATCACAACTTACTAAACTGTAGCGGCCCAAAGCCCAAAGGAGTTCTATTTATCAAGCAGGAAAACAGCTTTTTAACCAATTGATTTTCATAATCAAACATACATTCCCCCTGCGATAACCCCTTGTAACCGATTTGCCAAGTTCCCAATAGAAGCCAGACAAGGCAATCCGGGAATCTCTTTGCCGGCCAGAGCTTATATTTAGAGAAACTCGCGATCACTTTTCCGCAGCTTGACATCTTATGTTCATTAAAAGCTGATAGCCTGCCGACAAGCCTTATACCTTAAGCGCCGCGGCACAGGAGTGGTATCTTGACTTTGGCTTCATCCACACCTTTTACTTTGCCACGCTTATGTTACCTTTCACCGAAGCTATAATAAGTTAAAGCTGCAGCCCTACATCAGGAATGACAACTGCGAAATGGATTCTCGCCTCAGAATACGAGCCGACAGCAAGCTACCGACTAAACCTAACAAGTGGGGATCTGTTTTATGTTTTTTAATAAATCGTCCAAACAAGCACTGGCACAATGTCAATTGCAGCTGTCCAAGCAACTGGCAACAGAAGCCATAGAGCAATCGCTTGCCTGTGTGGTATTCACGCCCGACGGCACTGTGATAGAAGCCAATCGCCTGTTTGCCGAGTTGTTTGGCCTGGAGCATGAGAAGCTTAAAGGCATGCCACACAAAACCTTGTGTCAGGCCGATTATGCCGCCTCAACCCAGTACCGCAGTTTTTGGGAACAGCTCAGGCAAGGAAAAGCCGCTGCCGGGGTGTTTGAACGTCGCCACGCAAATGGCAGCAGCATTTATTTGCAGGCCACCTATTTCCCCGTGTTTGAGCAGGGTAAAGTCACCCGCGTCATGAAGATTGCCGCCGATGTCACCAACAGCCAAATGGAAACCGACACTCAAAAAGCCGTGGCCAACGCCCTGGATAACTCCCAGGCGATTATCGAGTTTGATCCCAAAGGTAATATCATTGAAGCCAACGCCAATTTTCTCGACGTCATGGGCTATACCCGGGCCGAACTGAAGGGGCAACACCACAAGCTGTTTTGTGACGAGGCCTTCTACCGGGAACACCCCCATTTTTGGGAAGAGCTCAATAAGGGCCAGTTCAAGTCCGGGCTGTTTAAACGCTTCAATAAACTGGGGCAAACCGTCTGGCTTGAGGCCAGCTATAACCCTATACGCAATCCCGCCGGTAAGGTGATCAAGGTGATTAAGTTTGCCAGTGATATCACCGCCAGGATAGAAAAGTCCCAGGCGATTAAGGAAGCGGCCGAAATAGCCCACAGCACGGCGCTGAATACCGGTGCCACAGTCGAGCAGGCGATAGACAGGCTGGACAGGGTAACCACCACCTCCAACAGCATAGCGTCTCAGGTACAGCAGGCCTCAGAGGCGATAGCTCAGCTCAATGAGCAGTCACGCAATATCCAGGCGATAGTCTCGACCATAAGCGCCATTGCAGAGCAGACCAACCTGTTGGCGCTCAATGCGGCGATTGAAGCGGCCCGTGCCGGTGAGCAAGGACGGGGGTTTGCCGTCGTCGCCGATGAAGTCAGACAACTGGCGGCCCGCACCAGTGAGTCGACCAAGGAGATAGGCTCTGTCGTCAATCAAAATGGTCAGCTCACAGACAAGGCCACCCGCGAAATGGCGGCGGTGGCCGAGGCGGCCAACCAGGGTAAGACCCAGCTGCAGGAAGTCGCAGACGTAATGGGCGCGATTCTCGATGGTGCCCGCAATGTGGTCGATACTGTCGCGTCCCTGTCTGATGAACATCACAGGCATTGAGCTGAAGGCGTCTCTCGCTCCTCTAAAAAAGAACCCAGCCGAGGCTGGGTTCTTTTTGTTTGCTTAGGTCTTGAGTCTATCCAATTGATCGTTTTGGCTGTCCACCAACTGTGCCAGCGTCTGACTGCTCTGCTCCGCCTCACCGGCCAGACGCGCCAGTTCGGCCGCCGAGTCTGAGATGCCGGTGATATTCTTGTTCACCTCTTCGGTGACAGCGCTTTGCTCCTCGGCCGCCGTGGCAATATGGGTGATCTGCGCCGAGATTTGATCCAGTTGGCTGACCATAAGATTCAGTGCACTGAGTGCCTGCTCTGTTTGCGACACGGCGTTTTTGGCCTGCTCCACTCCGCGTTCAATAATGTTGGAGGCGCTGCCCACTTCCTGCTGCAGTGACTCGATTAGACGACCAATATCCAGAGTCGAGCTCTGGGTCTTGGAAGCCAGCGCCCTCACTTCATCCGCTACCACGGCGAAACCTCGGCCCTGATCGCCGGCGCGGGCCGCTTCAATCGCCGCATTGAGCGCCAACAGATTGGTCTGTTCGGCGATGGCGCTGATCACTTCCAGAATGCTGCTGATGTTATTGCTGCTCTCCGCCACCTTGGCGACGGCGGCCTTGGCCTGCATCGACTCACTGGACATGGTATTGACGTAATCCATCGCCTTGTTGAGGCTGGTTTCACTGTCGCGGACATTGACCGCCATGGACTCAGTTTCCGATGCCGTCTGCTCCGAAGCCTTGGCCACTTCATGGGCCGTGGCGCTCATCTGGTTGACCGCGGCCACCACGCTCTCTATCTCACTGTATTGGCGATTGACACTGTCCAGTGTCTGGCGGGCAATTTCTGCCGTGGTTTGGCCCTCATCACGGGAGCGTCCGGCAAGCATTTTCAGCTCACGGATAAGCTCCCTGAGTTTGAGAATAAAGGCGTTTACCCCGGCGCCGAGGGCGATAAGCTCGGCGTGGGAAGTCACCTGAATGCTTTGGGTCAGGTCGCCTTCGGCACTGGCCAGATTCTCAACCCGGGATTGAATACTCTTGAGCGGTGCCAATATGCTGCGGATCACCAAAGCTATGGCCAGTACCGCCAGCACAGATACCAAGACGCCAACCCCGAGCAGCAAGCTGCCCAATTCAGTGGCCATCACTGTCATCTCTTCACTGAGCTTGGCCACGGGCGCAAAGGCGTTCACTTTGGGCACTTCAATCAACAGCGACCAGCGACTACCGGAAAGAGGAATGTCGATGCGGTGTGCAACCACTATGTCATTGTCCGTCAACATAAAGCCCTCGCCGCCGGCCAGAGCCACCATTTTGGCGGCCAGCTCAGGGGCGACAGACTCGGCCAGTGGCCGCGCCTTCTTGCTGTAATGACTGGCAGCCACCACCAGCCCCTTGCTGCTGAGCAGAGTAACCTTGGCCTTGCCCTGATAGAGCGACTGCGACAGTTGATCGATCAGTTTCTGAAATACCGGTAGGTTGACATCCACCCCGACAATACCGGCAAACTTGCCATCGCGCAGCGCCGGTACAGTCAAGGAGGTCATCAACTCATTGTTGCCCGGAGCTATCTCATACAGGTAGGGCTCCATCAAGCAGGGCTTGAGGGTGTCTTTACCGCACAGATACCACTCGGCCTCGCGAATGCCAAACTCGTTGAGCGTGGCGACATACTTCTCCTCGGCATCGTCCACCTGGTATTGCTCAATGCTGCCGTCGTTATTGCGGGTAAAGTAGATCTCCAGCGACCCGGCGCCGGGCACACTGTGTTTGCTCGCTTGCTGTTGATACTGCCAATCCAGGCCGTCGTATCCATCGGGCTCAAACTGGGCATAGATGGAGGAAACCTGGCTGTTCTTTCTGAGCACCGCCTCGACGGTTGTCTGCACTTCTTCCCGGGTCATGGGATCCCGCTCAGAGGTCAGCTCCAGAATCCCCGCCAATGACCAGGGAATGCGGTAGGCCTCATCAATAAAACCGGCGACTTTCTCACCGTATTGGGCGGCACTGGCCTCGAGCTTATCGCGGATCTCCAGCTCCAGCGTCTGCTGCACCTCTGCCGACAGACGTTGGTTTTGATCCGACAGAGACCACCAGAGACTGATGGAGAGAATGGCCACTGTTATGAGAAACAGCGCCGAAGTTATCCAGAGAAGTTTGGTTCCGATGGAGAGTTGCTTCATCCAAGGCTCCTGATAGCGGCGGGCGCAATGCGCTTGTAAATGAAAGGTTAACAGCTACAAAGATAGCACCATGGACTCTCCCTGTCTCTATCTACTAGCACTTATGGATTATTTTTACCAAGGAAAGTGCCAATAAGCCTTCGCGGCACTCTGGCTTGCACTGCCATTGGCACTGCTGAGCTTGCCGATAAGTCATTCCGTCTTTTCCACTTGCGTGGCAACGGCCGATTAAAGGCAAGGGCCCCCACTGAGTTCGCTTGGTACTTGTTACTCTCTTCCCAAATAAGTCTGGAAAGTGTCAACTGTATTCCGGATGGGTCACAGACATAAAAAAGGGAAGCGCTGGGCTTCCCTATCATCCTTCCCAGCTCAACTACGCAGTTGCCGGAAACACTCGGCAATAATCTCCAGCCCCTGCTGCAGATCCCTATCACTGACGGTCAAAGGCACCAAGAGACGCAGTACATTGCCATAAGTGCCACAGGAAAGCAGGATAAGACCGCGCTCCCGCGCCAAGGTGAGGACTCGTGCACAATACTCGGGCTTGGGCACACCGTCTTCAACCAGCTCCATGGCCACCATGGCGCCCAGGCCGCGAACATCGGCAATAAAGTCGTACTCCTGTTGCAGCTTGCCAAGCGCCTCTTTAATGACAGTGCCCACCTGGTTGGCCCGCGCCAGCAGCTGTTCCTTCTCGAAGGTTTCTATCACCGCCAGGGCGGCAGCGCAGGCAAGCGGATTGCCGCCATAGGTGCCTCCCAAACCGCCGGGGCCTATGGCATCCATCATCTCGGCCCGGCCGGTAATGCCTGAGAGCGGGAAACCACCGGCAATGGACTTGGCAAAAGTCGTGATATCGGCGGCAACACCCATCTGCTCCATGGCAAAGAAGGTGCCGGTACGGCCGGCGCCCGTCTGCACCTCATCGGCAATCAGCACTATCCCTTCCTTGTCACACAGCTTGCGCAGCCGCGCCATAAACTCGGGGGATGCGGCATAGAAGCCGCCCTCGCCCTGCACCGGCTCAAGAATAATGGCGGCAATATCCGCCGGTTCGGCATCATTCTTGAAAATCTGCTCGATGGACTTCATCGCATCGTCGTCACTCACACCATGCAGCGCGCAGGGATATTGGGCACGAAACACGTTGGCCTGCATCAGCCCCATGCCCTTACTGTAGGGTGCCACTTTGCCGGTGAGCGCCAGCGTTGCCATGGTGCGGCCATGATAGCCTGAGGTAAAGGCGATGACGCCGCTGCGTTTGGTGTAGGCCCTGGCGACCTTGAGAGCATTTTCCACCGCCTCCGAGCCACTGGTAAACAGCGCCGACTTCTTGGCGAAATCCCCGGGAACCAGGGCGTTGAGCTTTTCGCAGACGGCCACATAACTCTCATAGCCCAGCACCATAAAACAGGTATGGGAGAAGTCTTCCAACTGGCGGGCAACTGCCTGCTTGACTCTGGGATGCAGGTGCCCGGTATTGAGCACGGCTATGCCACCGGCAAAGTCCAGATATTCGCGGCCCTCGACGTCCCATACCCGGGCATTTTCCGCCCGTTCCACAAACACAGGGTGTATCTGTCCCACACCCGGTGCCACTGCGGCCTGGCGCCGCACCATCAGAGAGTCATTGCTTATCATCCTGCTATCCTCTGTTGTTGTCCCGGCATCGCCGGGACATGGGTTAATCAGACCGAGAGGCAGAGATACTTGATCTCCAGATATTCCTCTATGCCGTATTTAGAGCCTTCCCGTCCCAGCCCCGAGGCCTTGATGCCACCAAAAGGCGCCACTTCGTTGGAGATAAGCCCGGTATTGATCCCCACCATGCCGTATTCCAGCGCCTCGGCGACTTTCCAGACTCTGGAGATATCCCTGGCGTAGAAATAGGCCGCCAAGCCAAACTCGGTATCGTTGGCCATGGCGATCACTTCATCGACACTGTCAAAGCGGAACAGCGGCGCCAGCGGGCCAAAGGTTTCCTCTTTGGCAACCCGCATGCTGCCATTTACCTCGGTCAAAATAGTGGGCTCGAAGAAGTTACCGCCCAGCGCCCGGCCGCCTGTCTTGACTTTGGCGCCTTTGGAGACGGCATCCTCAAGATGAGCCTGCACCTTTTTCACCGCATTCTTGTCGATAAGCGGCCCTGTGGTAATGCCGGACTCTGTGCCAACACCCACCTTGAGCTCGGCCACTTTGGCGGCCAGCTTTTCGCTAAAAGCATCATAAACGGACGACTGCACATAGATGCGGTTGGCGCAGACGCAGGTCTGGCCGGCATTGCGGTATTTGGAGATCATCGCCCCTTCCACCGCCGCATCCAGATCGGCATCGTCAAACACGATAAAGGGCGCGTTGCCGCCGAGCTCCAGTGACAGTTTCTTCAGCGTAGCGGCGCATTGCTGCATCAGATGAATGCCCACGCCGGTCGAGCCGGTGAAAGACAGCTTACGCACCACGGCGCTTTCGCAAAGGGTATTGCCTATCGCCTTGGCATCGCCGGTGATTACGCTGAAAACACCGGGAGGAATGCCGGCTTCAATCGCCAGGTAGGCCAGCGCCAGAGCGGTAAAAGGGGTCTGCGGCGCCGGTTTGACTATCATGGTGCAACCGGCCGCCAGTGCCGGCCCCGCCTTACGGGTGATCATCGCCGCCGGGAAGTTCCAGGGCGTAATGGCCGCAGTCACGCCCACGGGCTGCTTGATCACCAACAGGCGCTTGTCTTGTTGATGGCCGGGGATAGTATCGCCGTAAACCCGCTTGCCCTCTTCGGCAAACCACTCGATAAAGGAGGCGGCGTAGGTGACCTCACCGCGGGCTTCTGCCAGAGGCTTACCCTGCTCTGTGGTCATCAGCAGCGCCAAGTCATCGGCGTGTTGATTGATAAGTTCGAACCAGCGTTTGAGAATGGTGCTGCGCTCTTTGGCGGTCAGCGCCCGCCAGGCCGGAAGAGCCCGCTCGGCGGCATCTATGGCTCTGTGGGTCTCAAACGCGCCCATCTCTGGCACACTGCCGATACGCTCGCCGGTGGCCGGGTTGAAAATATTGACCTTCTTGCCTGAGTCTGCGTCCAGCCACTGGCCATCGATATAGGCTTGTTCACGCAGCAGCGCACTCTGGTTAAGTTTCATTGCGACTCCTTTAAATGGGCGCCAAGCGCCCTTGTACGGATAGACATCAAATACCCAGTTTGTCCCTCAGGCTGTAATACCAGGCGCCGAGCGCAGAAAAGGGGACTCGCAGGGCATGTCCGCCGGGAAATGGATAATGGGGCAGGCTGGCAAAGGCATCGAAACGCTCCGCCTGTCCGGTCAGCACCTCGGCAATCAACTTGCCCGCCAGGTGGGTATAAGTCACCCCATGACCACTACAGCCCTGGGAGTAATAGATGTTGCTGCCAATCCTGCCGACCTGAGGCAAACGGGAGAGTGTCAGCAGAAAGTTGCCTGTCCAGGTATAGTCGATACGGACCCCTTTCAATTGGGGGAAGGTCTTGAGCAGCTTGGGCAGGATAATCGCTTTGATATTCTCCGGATCTCGGGCGCCGTACACTACACCGCCACCATAGATCAGGCGTTTGTCGGCCGACAGGCGGAAATAATCCAGCAGATAGTTACAGTCCTCGACGCAGTAGTCCTGCGGCAACAGACTGTGGGCCAACTCTTCACCCAAGGGTTCTGTCGTGATTACCTGGGTACCGCAAGGCATGGATTTGGCAGCAAGTTGGGGCAGCAGTTTGCCAAGATAGGCATTTCCTGCCACCACCACAAACCTGGCCTTAACCTGGCCATTGGCGGTATGTACTATAGGGTACTCCCCTTCGTCGATACGTACTACGGCCGAATCCTCAAAAATTTTTCCACCGAGAGATTCCACCGCCCTCGCCTCACCCAGCGCCAGGTTCAGCGGATGGATATGGCCACCACTCTTGTCCAGCAAGCCGCCGATATAACGGTCTGTATTGACCACCTGGCGAATGCCGGCATCATCCAACAGCTGCAGCTGTTCTGTGTGGCCATATCGCTCCCAAAGGGCTTTTTGCTGCTGCAGATGCCCCATCTGTTTGCGGTTGATGGCAGCAAATACCCCGCCGTTTTTGAGGTCACAATCTATCTGGTATTTTTCGATGCGTTCGCGGATGATGCGGCCGCCCTCGAAGGCCATTTCGCCAAAGAGCTTGGCCTGCGCCTTACCGACAGTGCTCTCTATCACATCGAGATCGCGGCTGTAGCTGTTGACTATCTGGCCACCGTTGCGGCCCGAGGCGCCCCAGCCCACTCTGGCCGCTTCCAATACCACCACCTTGAAACCGGCCTCCAACAGGTGCAGCGCCGAGCTGAGCCCGGTATAACCGGCTCCAATCACACAGACATCGGTTTCCAGCACCTCGCTTAAGCTGTTGCGTTCACGGGTGTCATTGGCCGAATCGGCATAATAAGAGGAGGTGTGGGCAGTGGCAGTCATGGTTAATTCAGCCTTCTATGTTTGTTATTTTTAACACTTGCATCATCCTACACAGTTAAATCGACTAAAACCAGTAGAAAACGCATTATAAAACACACTTTGTTCAAAATTTAAAACACGCAAGAAAAATAGCGGCGGTGGCTGTCACAGCCAACCGCCTAATTGTTATTCCTCTGTTTGTCTGCTGCGGCGTTCGGCGCGGCGCGCCAGATACCAGGACAGGAAAGCGATCAGGGATACCACCAGAATGATCAGTGTCGCCAGGGCGTTGATCTTGGGGGACACCCCGAGCCGCACCGAGGAGAACACCACCATAGGCAGTGTAGTGGCGCCAGGTCCCGAGGCGAAGCTGGCAATCACCAGATCGTCCAGCGACAGGCTGAACGACAACAGCCAGCCCGCCATCAGCGCCGGGGCTATCATGGGCACAGTTATCAGGAAGAAGGTCTTCAGCGGTGTCGCCCCCAGATCCATCGCCGCCTCTTCAATAGAGAGATCCAGCTCCCTGAGGCGCGATGACACCACCACGGCCACATAGGCGGCGCAGAAGGTGGAATGAGCAATCCAGACCGTCATCCTGCCCCGCTCAGCCGGCCAGCCGAGCAGATCCGACATATGCACAAACAGCAGCATCAGCGACAGACCCGTGATCACCTCGGGCATAACCAAGGGCGCCGTAATCATGTTCGACAGCGTCAGCTTGGCCCAGGAGCGACGAAAGCGTGTCATAACAAAGGCCGCCATAGTGCCTATGATCACCGCCATGGTCGAGCTGTAAAAGGCGATTTGCAGACTGGTCCAGACCGCATCCAGTATCTGCTGATCGGCAAACAGCTCGGCGTACCACTTGGCGGAAAAGCCGCCCCAGACAGTTACCAGTTTGGAGGCGTTGAAAGAGTAGAAAATCAGAATAAACATGGGGGCATACAGAAACACCAGCCCAATCCATAACATCAGGGTCGAGAAACTCAGCTTCTTCATATCTCTTTCTCCAGACTGCGGCTCTGATAGCGATGGAACAGGGTGATGGGCACAATCAGCAGCACCAGCATCACTATCGCCAGCGATGAAGCCACCGGCCAGTCACGGTTGTTGAAGAACTCCTGCCACAGCACCTTACCTATCATCAGCGAGTCCGGCCCGCCAAGCAGCTCGGGGATCACAAACTCCCCCACGGCCGGAATAAACACCAGCATGGAACCGGCAATGACGCCGCTCTTGGACAGGGGCAGCGTCACTTTCCAGAAGGTATTGAGACTGCGGGAGCCGAGATCGGCCGCGGCTTCCAGCAGGCTGACATCCAGCTTCACCAAGGTGGCGTACAGCGGCAATATCATAAAGGGCAGATACGCATAGATGATGCCGATATACACCGCCAGATTGGTATTGAGCATCTGCAGCGGCTCATCAACAATCCCAAGCCCCAGCAGCAGGTTATTGATAAGCCCTGTATTGCTCAAAATCCCCATCCAGGCGTAGACCCGAATAAGAAATGAGGTCCAGGAGGGCAACATCACCAACAATAGCAGCACTGTCTGCAACCTGGCCGGCGCCCGGGCGATGGCATAGGCCATGGGATACCCCAGCAGCAGACAGCCTAGGGTGGAAACCAGCGCCATCTTGAGCGAGTTGAGATAGGCCGAGTAATACATGGAGTCGCTGAGCAGCAACAGATAGTTACTCAGGTTGATAAATACCTGCAGCACTTCGTCGGCATACTGAAAACTTGGCTCATAGGGCGGAATGGCAATCGCCGCGGTGGAAAAGCTTATCTTCAATACTATGGCGAACGGCAGCGCGAAAAACAGCAGCAACCACAGATAGGGAAAGCCTATGGTCAGGTGGCGGCCTTTGAATCCTAACTTGAGCTTCTTCATGATCTTAACACCACGCCACTGGTGTCCTCCCAACTGATATAGACTTCATCATCCCAGGTGGGGTGATCGGCGCGGCGTTCACGGTTGGTCATGCTGCACTGGACTATCTGACCATTGCCAAGGCGAATGTAATACACGGAGAAACCACCGAGATAGGCGATATCGTGGACTATGCCCTTGGCCCAGTTGTATTGCTCTTCGGGCTGCTCGCGGCTTATCAGGGTTTTTTCCGGCCTGACCGCCAACCAGACATGCTTGTCCTCGACGCTGGTAGACACCCCATAACCCACGTAAAACGCCTGGTTCAGGCTCTCGGACTGAATGATCACATGGTCCACCTCATCGGCGGTGATCTCCCCCTCAAACAGATTCACTGTGCCGATAAACTCGGCAATCATCCTACTGTTGGGGCTTTCATAGATATCCATAGGCGAACCGGTCTGGGCTATCCAGCCATCGCTCATGATGGCAATCCGCTCGGCCATGGTCATGGCTTCTTCCTGATCATGGGTGACCATGACGCAGGTCACCCCCACCCGCTCGAGAATTTCCACCACTTCGAGTTGCATCTGGGTCCGCAGTTTTTTATCCAGCGCCCCCATGGGCTCGTCCAGCAGCAGGAGTTTCGGCCGCTTGGCCAAAGAACGGGCCAACGCCACCCGCTGGCGCTGACCGCCGGAGAGTTGATGCGGCTTGCGGTGGGCATATTTTTCCATATGCACCAGCTTGAGCATCTCCTGCACCCGCTGCTCGATTTCAGCCTTGGGTAACTTGTCCTGCTTGAGGCCGAAGGCGATATTCTGTGCCACCGTCATATGGGGAAACAGGGCGTAGGATTGGAACATCATATTGATGGGGCGTTCATAGGGCGGCAGATGGGTAATGTCCTGACCATCGAGAAAAATGCGTCCTTCGGTAGGCTTTTCAAAACCGGCCAACATTCTCAAAAGAGTCGACTTACCTGAGCCTGAGCCGCCGAGCAAGGCAAAGATCTCGCCCTTGTTGATGGTCAGCGACACATCATCCACGGCGCGAACATCGTCAAAGAGTTTGCTGACCCGCTCGATTTTGAGCAGCACTTCATCCTGGGTTTTATTATTGGGTTTGACAGGAATGCCCGAGGTGATTGCCATAATACTTCTCCGCAAAATACCAAATGGACGGCTCAGCG
Organism: Shewanella sp. VK101; assembly: GCF_056497865.1. NCBI lineage: Bacteria > Pseudomonadati > Pseudomonadota > Gammaproteobacteria > Alteromonadales > Shewanellaceae > Shewanella > Shewanella sp. VK101. The sequence goes on along the minus strand of NZ_CM151402.1, from coordinate 1,191,331 downwards.
GCCGCCGCTGGTGGAACGAGTAAAGTTTGCCTGTACTACGCAATCAGACAATGAAGGGGCACCTGGCCCCTGAGTTATTGTTATTGGCCGGATTTAACCTTGGTCCAAACCCGGGTCAGGGCCCGCTGGGCCTTGAGTGGACGAATTTCCCCCACATACAGGTTGTCCAGAGTTGCCTGTGGTGGATAGATGCCGGGATCGTTACGGATAGACTCATCCACCAGTTTCTGCGCCGGTACATTGGGGTTGGCGTAGGAAACATAGTTGGAGATGGGGGCTATCACTTCCGGCCTGAGCAGGTAGTTGATAAAAGTCAGCGCATTATCGACATTGCCGGCGTCGGCAGGGATAGCCAACATATCAAACCAGAGGTTGGCGCCTTCCTTGGGAATGGTATAGGCGATCTTGTTGCCGTTACCTGCCTCATCGGCGCGGGTCGCCGCCTGGAGGATATCGCCGGAGAAACCGAAGGCGACACAGATATCACCATTGGCCAGATCCGAGATATAGCGCGATGAATGGAAATAAGTGATATAAGGCCGTATCTTGGCCAGCACTTCACCGGCCTTTTCAAAGTCGGCCGCCTTGGTACTGTTGGGATCCAATCCCAGATAGATCAGCGCCTGCGGCACCATATCATCGGCCGAGTCCAGCATGGACATGCCGCAGGATGACAGCTTCTCGGCATACTTGGGGTTGAACATCAGTTCGAGCGAATCTGTGGGAGCATCCTCTCCCAGCAGCTCTTTTACCTTGGCGACGTTATAGCCTATACCGTTGGTGCCCCAGAGGTAAGGCACGGCATACTGATTGCCCGGATCGGCCTTCTCCAGCTGTTTCATCAACTGGGGATCCAGATTCTGATAGTTGCTCAGCTTGCTTTTATCCAGAGGCTTAAAGGCCCCGGCCTTGATCTGCTTGGCAAGAAAGTTGTTCGAAGGCACGACAATGTCATAACCGGAGCGGCCGGAAAGCAGTTTGGCTTCAACCACTTCGTTGCTGTCAAACACGTCATAGATCACCCGGATCCCGGTTTCCTTCTGGAAGTTGGCCAGGGTATCTTCGGCGATATAGTCACTCCAGTTATATACCCGGACGACTTCTTCGGCCTGGGCCGTGGCAGCGGCCGCAAGGCCTCCCAACAGTGCCACAGACGTTACTTTGGTCAATAGCTTCATGCTCTCTCCTTTTACGGGTAGCAGCGGTTGTAACCCGCCTTCAATTGTTAACTTATTGTCATTGTTATTAGTGTCACCAATGCTACTCCCTAAAACCCGCATCGGCGCCTTGGCAGCAAGGTATATCATGCCCTTACCGCCAATGGCAGGCAATCTTAGTCGTTCGATTTTTGTACATCCGCGTAGGTCATATCGAGCGCTTGTTTCGCCTTTGTTACCAATTCATCGATTTGAGCCTGGGTTATCACCAGGGGTGGCGCGATGATCATAGTGTCTCCCACCGCCCGCATCACCAAGCCACTGGCAATGGAATGCTCCCGGCACTGAGTACCTACCCCAAGCTCGGCAGCAAAGCGCTGATGACTCGCCTTATCTGCGACCAGTTCCAGCGCGGCCACCATGCCAACGCCGCGCACCTCACCCACCAGCGGATGCTGGGCCAAGACTTCCCGCAGCCGCTGCTGCAGATAAGGCGCGGTTTCCTCGGCCACTTTGGCGACTATGTTTTCCTGCTTCATCAGGCGTAAGTTTTCCAGTGCCACCGCGGCACTGAGTGGATGGCCCGAATAAGTGTAGCCGTGAGCAAATTCACCGCCCTTATCCAGCGCATCGGCGACTTTATCCGACACTATCACTCCGCCCATGGGGGCGTAGCCCGAAGTCATCCCCTTGGCTATGGTGATAAGATCCGGCTCAAGATCGTAATACTCGGCGGCAAAGTAACAGCCGGTGCGGCCAAAGCCGGTGATCACTTCATCGAGGATGAACAATATGTCGTACTTGGCGAGGATCTTTTTGATCTCCGGCCAATAGCTGTCCGGCGGGACTATCACGCCGCCGGCGCCCTGAATAGGCTCGGCAATAAATGCCGCCACCTTGTCTTCACCCAGCTCGAGGATCTTGCTTTCAAGCTCGCGGGCGCAGCGAATGCCAAACTCTTCGGCAGACTGTCCCTGGCCCTCGCCATACCAGTAAGGTTGGGCAATGTGGACTATGCCTGGAATGGGCAGATCGCCCTGGGCATGCATACCACTCATGCCACCAAGACTGGCACCGGCAACTGTGGAACCGTGATAGGCATTGTGGCGCGAGATAATGGTTTTCTTCTCCGGCTTGCCCTGGATGTCCCAGTAATGACGCACCAGGCGCAAGTTGGTGTCATTGGCCTCTGAGCCAGATCCGGTGAAGAACACCTTGTTCATATGAGGTGGTGCCAGCGCGGCTATCTCGGCGGCCAGTTCAATCGCCGGCGGGTGGCTGCACTGAAAGAAGCTGTTGTAGTAAGGCAATTCCAGCAACTGATGTGCCGCCACATCGGCGATGGAACGCAGGCCATAGCCCATGTTGACGCACCAGAGTCCGGCCATGCCATCGAGAATTTGATTGCCCTGTGAATCCCAGATATAGACGCCATCGGCGCGGGTAATCACCCGCCCGCCCGCCTGTTTCAACGCCTTGGGATCGGTAAAGGGATGCAAGTGGTGGGCATGGTCCTTGGCCTGCCAGCTTTGGGTCTGTTGTGATTTCATCTCTCCCTCCTTAGACAGTCAGCAGCAGGAATTCCCGCTCCCAGGAACTCACCACCCGGCGGAAATTCTCAAGCTCGGCGCGCTTGACCGCGACAAAACCTGTGGTGAAATCTTCCCCCAGATATTTACGGCAATATAGGCTCTCTTCCATCATGGCCATCGCCTCTTCCAGCGTCTGCGGCAAAGAGATCCCCGAGCGGTCTTCGTTGGCCCGGCCCTGCACCGGCGTCGAAGGTTTCACGTCTTCAACGATTCCCAAATAGCCGCACAACAAGCTGGCGGCAATGGCCAGATAGGCGTTGGCATCGGCCCCCGGGATACGGTTTTCAATGCGGCGATTTTGCGGTGAAGACTCAGGGATCCTCAGGCCACAGGTGCGATTCTCCTCGCCCCACTCCAGATTGACCGGCGCCGAGGTGCCCGGCAGGAAGCGGCGGAATGAGTTGACGTTGGGCGCCATCAGTGGCAGAAATTCCGGCATAAAGCGCTGCAGCCCGCCGATATAACTGAGGAAGTTCTGGCTCATGGTGCCATCTTCGCGGGTGAAGATATTCTTGCCGGTTTCCTTGTCGATAACACTCTGATGCAGGTGCATGGCGCTGCCAGGCTCATTGGTCACAGGCTTGGCCATAAAGGTGGCGCAGACGCCGTGTTTGAGGGCGGCCTCTCTCAGGGTGCGTTTGAACACAAACACCTGATCCGCCAGCGCCAGTGGATTGCCGTGGCTGAAGTTGATCTCCATCTGCGCCGTGCCTTCCTCGTGGATCAGGGTATCGATATCCAGCTCCTGCGCCTCACACCAGTCGTACATATCCTCAAACAGGGGATCATACTCATTGGCGGCATCGATGGAGAAGGACTGACGTCCGGATTCGGCGCGGCCTGAGCGGCCAACCGGGGGCTTGAGTGGCAGATCGGGATCGTCACTGCGACTGGTGAGATAAAACTCCATCTCGGGGGCAATCACCGGCTCCCAGCCCTTATCTTCATAGAGCTTGAGCACTTTTTTCAATACGTTGCGCGGCGACAGCTCCAGCGGATTGCCCATCTTGTCATAGGTATCGTGGATCACCTGAGCAGTGGCCTCCAGGGTCCAGGGCAACATAAAGACCGCGTTTTCATCGGGCACGCAGACAAAGTCGATATCGGCGCTGTTGAGCAGGCCATAGTAGGCCTCATCATCGACATAATCGCCGGTCACGGTTTGCAGCAACACACTCTCGGGCAGCCGCATGCCCTTTTCATCGATAAACTTGTCTACCGGGGCAATTTTGCCGCGGGCGATACCTGTCATATCGCAGATAACACATTCAACTTCGGTTATTTTTTGTTCTTTTAAGAAGGCTTCAAGCTTATTCATATTATTTATTCCGCTGTTGCGCCCTAAGACTGCAAGCCTCCCCAAAGGCCTTAAAAATTGCGCTGTAGAAGGGGTTATTTCTGACTTGCCATTCCGGATGCCACTGCACTCCCAAGGCGAATGCCTTGGCGTCGGTGACAGAGAAGGCTTCAATCAGACCATCTGGAGCATGCGCTTCAGGCCGCAACCCCTGACCCAGGCGCTCCACGCCCTGAGTATGGACGGAATTAACCATCGCATGGCTACGGCCCCAGGCGTCGAAAAGCATCCCTCCAGGTTCTATGCTGACCTCGTGGGACAAGCCATACTGCACCTGCAGCGGCGCGCTCTTGTCTTCTCTGTGTTCAATAAAACCACCCACTTCATAGAGCTTCTGGTGCAAACTGCCGCCGTAAGCCACATTCATTTCCTGAAAGCCGCGGCAGATCCCGAGTACCGGCACTCCGGCCTCTATGGCAGCGCGAATTAAAGGCAAGGTAGTGTCATCCCGCTTGGGATCATGGTGGGTGCCCGGTTCGCTGGCCGGGCCTTGGTAATGATGAGGTTCAACATTGGAGGGGGAGCCGGTAAACAATATGCCGTCTAGGCGTTCGAGCAGTTGTGCTATCGGGGTATCGGCCCCCAATGCCGGGATCACCAGGGGCCAGGCTCCGGCACCTTCGACCACCCCCAAGAGGTATTTCTCGCCAACAATATTGAAAGGATGCAGCCCCAACTGCTCATTGCATGCGGTTACACCCACCAACGCCATTGCTGCCTGTGCCATATCTCACCCCAAAACACTCAAATCCAGGTCTCAGTTTTGAACATTCACCAAAGCAAATGTTCATTTTTTCACACACTACACGGATTTTTTCGCACAGGCAAGAGGTTAATATCCTGTTAAACGCAACCTCAAACTAAAATTATTTAAGCTTTTATTTTTAAATGAATATTTAAAAATACCTTGTGTTTGAGATAGGTGTAAACAAGCTTGAACAAGGCAAAAAATTGGCTTTGCATCACACTGGTTCAGCGGGCACCAATTCGGTGCACACGGGGTTATACGGTCGATATTATTTACACTTTCAGGCAAATATGCTGCCCGAAGTGAATTTACGGGCAGCAAATCGCAATCAGCAGAGGAAATGGAAGATCAAAAGTTGGCAGGAGTGGTGGCACTGACCAGATGACAGGGTTCATCGAAAGGATTTCGGAACCTGTGTGGTTGTTCGCTATTGAAATAGTAGCTGTCACCGGCCTCCAGAATAAACACCTCTTCACCGACCGTCAGTTCAAAGCGACCGGTGATCACCAGCGCCGCTTCTTCCCCTTCGTGGCGCAGCATCTCTTCACCCGTATCGGCTCCCGGGGGATAAGTCTCCGACATCACAGACATGGCACGGTTGGGGTAATCCCGACCAATAAGCTTGAACTCCAGTGGCCCAGTGCCTATGTCCAAAAGCTCATTGGAGCGATACACCACTTTTTGCTCGGTAGTGCCGTTTTCACCTATGGAGAAAAACTCCACCAGCGACATGGGGATCCCCGAAAGCACTTTCTTGAGTGAACTGACTGAAGGGCTGACACTGTTTTTCTCTATCATAGAGATGGTGCTGTTGGTCACCCCGGCGCGTTTAGCCAGCTCACGCTGGGACAGGCCTTTCATCTTTCTAACAGCCTTGAGGCTGGCACCTATATCCAAATCGCAAATCCCCCAAAAATCTCTTATCAGGCGGTTACAGGACACGGTCGGCAGCGGCTTCTGCACAAGGGCAACCAGGGTCCCGGTGAAATTGTTTTGTATTATATGACAAAAGCATGTTAAATAAAACGAACACTTTGAAGGCAAGAGTGCGACGACCGTCGGATGTAACCAGCCGAGTCCAAACTTATAACAAGAACGGAGCCATGATGCCAATCCAGTCCCCCATTCACAGTGACAACTATCCCGCCTCTTTTTACCATGCGACCGCCAAAGAATTGTTTCAGCATCCCAGGCTGGAAGAGTCCTTGGAGACAGATGTCTGCGTTATAGGCGCAGGCTTCAGCGGCCTCAACAGTGCCATCGAACTGGCTGAACGAGGCTTTGGGGTCACCATACTGGAAGCCAAAAAAGTGGGCTGGGGCGCCTCAGGGCGTAATGGCGGAGAGTTGATCCGCGGTATTGGCCATAATATTGAACAGTTTGAGCCCAGTATAGGTAAAGAAGGTGTACTGGCTATCAAGCAGATGGGTTTTGAAGCCGTCGATATCGTCCGGGAACGGATCGCGCAATATCAAATCGATTGCGATCTGCGCTGGGGCTACTGCGATCTGGCGCTGAAACCAAGACATATGCAGGAGCTTGAGCAGGAGCTTACCGAGCTTGAGCAACTTGGCTACCCACATAAGCTCAAGCTGTTGTCCAAGGAGCAGTTGCCGGAAGTCATAGGCTCTGAGCGTTATCTCGGCGCGCTCAGCGACATGGGCAGCGGCCATCTGCACCCTTTGAATCTAGCCCTCGGCGAGGCCCGTGCGGCCCGGAGCCTGGGGGTTAACATCTATGAAGACAGCGCCGCCACCGAAATCATCAAGGGCGAGCAGATACGGGTCAGGACTGAGAGAGGTGAAGTCCGTTGCCGCTATCTGATTTTGGCCGGCAATGCCTATATAGGTGCCAAACTCGAACCTCATATCGGCGGCAAGGTGCTACCGGCCGGCAGTTATCTGCTAGCGACCGAGCCTCTGCCGCAAGCTCTCTGCGCTGACATTATTCCGCAGAATATGGCCTTCGCCGATATGAGCATAGCACTGGACTATTTTCATCTGTCAGCCGACAACCGCCTGTTATTTGGCGGACTGTGCAACTACTCGGGCAGAGATCCCAAGGACATTTGCGCCGCGCTCAGGCCCAATATGGAAAGAGTCTTCCCGGCGCTCAAGGGCGTGAAAATAGATTATCAGTGGGGTGGCATGATAGGGATAGGCGCCAATCGTATGCCGCAGATAGGCAGGTTGCCGGATAGCCCCAACATCTATTTCGCCCAGGCCTATGCCGGGCATGGCGTCAATGCCACCCATATGGCGGGGCGTCTGCTGGCAGAAGCTATCAGTCAGCAGGCTGAGCGCTTCGATATCTTTGCCTCAATAGATCATATGACCTTCCCGGGTGGCCCGGCGCTGCGCTCGCCCATTCTGGCGGCGGGCATGCTGTACCATAGATTCAAGGATCTATTCTGAACAAGGCCTGTTTTGAAGACGAGTGTATGTTGAGTAGGGAGCCATTTTGAAAATAAGTACAGCAAAAGCGTTGTGGCAGTCGTGAATACTCCCTTCGATATCAGCCGCATTCATACTCCGCAGGGGATTTTTCGCCTCAAGGGGGAACTGCAAGCCTCACCGCCGAAACTCGTGTGCAGGCAGCTTGAAATTCTCGGCAGTGACGGTTGGCTGGAGCTGCGAGTCGAAGATAACCGCACTCAAGTGTTGCTCGATGCGCTGTTTGAACCTGTGAGTGAACATCTCAAGCCCTGAACTTAAGGAAGGTGCGAATAAGTCCTCGCGGCACTCTGGCTTACACAGCAATTGGCGTTCAAGGCATCTGACTGAAGGCATGCCGGGGCCTGTCGAAGTCGGATAACGCAGAGAGCCGATTGCTGTGCAAGCCCCGAAGGGCGTGGCTTACAAGCCTGCCTGCTGTGTTGTGCTTCTTGCAAAGGACTAGGGCCATTTGCTGCGAACCACGCCTTGCATCCAGGCCTGTAAGCCGACGCAGAGCACGCATGGGACTTGTTCGCACCTTCCTTAGCGACAATCCCCCGCAAGGCAGGGGGATTGTCTATGACAGCAAACCGATTAAATGGCTATCCAGGTTGCCTTAATTTCTGTGTATTTATCAAAAGCATGCAGCGACTTATCTCGGCCGTTACCCGACTGCTTATAACCACCGAAAGGCGCCGTCATATCGCCGCCGTCATAATGATTGATCCACACCATGCCGCTTCTCAGCGCCTTGGCGGTTCTGTGGGCCTTGCTGAGATCCGCTGTCCACACACCGGCCGCCAAGCCATAGATGCTATCGTTGCCTATGGCTATCGCCTGCTCCATTCCCTCAAATTCAATCACACTCAGTACAGGGCCGAAGATCTCCTCGCGGGCGATACTCATCTGATTATTCACTTCACGAAACAGAGTCGGCGCCACATAAACGCCACCGGTTTCAGCCATGAGTTGCTCGCCGCCACAGGCCAGCACAGCACCTTGCTGCTTACCCGCCTCGATATAACCGAGAATAGTCTGCAGCTGCTGCTGATCCACCACAGCGCCACTAACGGTATCCGGATCCAGCGGATGTCCTGGCTGCCAGGATTTGAGTTCGTCGATAATGAGCGCTATCAGTTGCTCCTTGACCCCGGACTCCACCAGCAGGCGCGAACCTGCGGTGCAAACTTCACCCTGGTTGAAGGCGATGGCCGAAGCTGCCGCCTGCGCCGCCGCCTTGAGATCCGGGCAATCGTTAAAGACTATGTGGGGGCTCTTGCCACCGGCCTCCAACCACACACGTTTCATATTGGACTGACCGGCGTAGACCATCAGTTGCTTGGCTATCTTGGTGGAGCCGGTAAACACCAGGGTATCGACATCCATATGCAGCGCCAGCGCCTTGCCAACTGTATGACCAAAACCGGGCAATACATTGAGCACTCCGGGCGGGATCCCGGCTTCCAAGGCAATGGCAGCCATACGAATCGCCGTCAAAGGGGATTTTTCCGAGGGTTTGAGGATAACAGAATTACCGCTGGCCAGCGCCGGCCCCAGTTTCCAGCAGGCCATCAGCAGGGGGAAGTTCCACGGCACAATCGCGGCCACTACCCCGACAGGCTCACGGGTGATCATGCCTATTTCATTGTCAGCTGTGGGCGCTATCTCGTCGTAAATCTTGTCAACCGCTTCGCCGGACCAACGCAAGGCCCTGGCGGCATTGGTCACATCCACCGACTTGGAAAAACGGATTGGCTTGCCCATATCCAGGGTTTCCAGCAAGGCCAGTTCATCACTATGCGCCTCCAGCAAATCGGCAAAGCGTATCATCACCTTTTTGCGCTCTACCGGCGCCATTCGCGACCAGACTCCGGATTCAAAACTGGCTCTGGCACTGGCCACCGCCGCCTCGGCATCGGCCAGATCGCAACTGGCTACGGCGGCAAGCTTGTTGCCATCCACAGGGCTGATGCAATCGAAGGTCTCTCCGGATACGGCTGCACAATACTCTCCATGGATAAAGGCTTGGCCACAGATCTGCAATTGCGCGGCCAACTGCTGCCATTGCTGACGGGTTTGCGGTGTACTCATAAATCCTCTCATCTGCTTGCAAGCGGGCATTCCACTACCTCAGTAGGCCTATCGCGGCCAACTCGTGCAGCCATCGCGAGTTATTCGGGTCGCTCCAGATTAGCCTCGAGCACGGCATAAATTCAATATATTTTACAAAAATAGATTTTTTGGCATAAATAATTGCACACAGGCCTTCCATGTTCATTATTTCTGACATAGCATAGCGAAATATCAATCACCATTAACAAGCCCGCAACACTAAGGTTAATGCTTATGGCAGAGCTAAAACAACAGGCGAAAACACAGGGCAATCTCGAGCATTACTGGATGCCTTTCAGTGCCAACCGTCAATTCAAGCAGACTCCCAGGCTACTGGCTTCGGCCGAAGGCATGTATTACCGGGATGTCGATGGCCGTCAGGTGCTGGACGGCACCGCAGGTCTTTGGTGCTGTAATGCCGGCCATGGCCGGGCGGAGATCAGTGAGGCGGTCAGCCGTCAGATCCGCGAAATGGACTATGCCCCCAGTTTTCAGATGGGTCATCCGTTGGCATTCGAGTTGGCCGAGCGCCTCAGTGAAATCGCCCCGCCCGGCATGAACCGTATCTTCTTTACCAACTCGGGCTCAGAGTCAGTCGACACCGCACTCAAGCTGGCACTGTGTTACCACAGAGCCAATGGCGAACCGAGCCGCAGCCGTTTTATCGGCCGTGAGCTGGGCTATCACGGTGTGGGGTTTGGCGGTATTTCGGTGGGCGGAATTGGCAATAACCGTAAAGGTTTCAGCCCGCAGCTCCTCGGCGGCGTAGATCACCTGCCCCACACTCTGGATATGGAAGCCAACGCCTTCAGCCGCGGCTTGCCCGAGCATGGCGCCGACAAGGCCAAGGCGCTCGAGGGGCTGATTGCCCTGCATGGCGCAGAGAACATCGCCGCCGTTATCATAGAGCCCATGTCGGGTTCGGCCGGGGTAATATTGCCTCCCAAGGGCTATCTCAAACGCCTTCGGGAAATCACCCAAAAGTACGGCATATTGCTGATATTCGATGAAGTGATTACAGGTTTTGGCCGGGTGGGCGGCGCTTTTGCCAGTAACCACTGGGATGTGACCCCAGACATAATGACCACGGCCAAGGCGCTCAACAATGGCGCCATCCCCATGGGCGCGGTGTTTGTGCAGCAAGCGATTCATGATGCCTGTATGCAGGGCCCCGAGGCGATGATCGAGTTCTTTCACGGCTATACCTATTCAGGGCATCCAGTTGCGGCCGCGGCGGCACTGGCCACCCTGGATATCTACCGTGACGAAAAACTGTTTGAACGCACTACAACGCTGGCGCCCTACTTTGAGCAGGCGCTGCACAGTCTCAAGGGGCTGCCCAATGTCATCGATATTCGCAATACCGGCCTGGTGGGTGGCATTCAACTGGCCCCCAGCCCGCAAGGTGTTGGCAAACGCGGCTATCAGATTTTCGAGCGCTGTTTCTGGCAAGGTGCGCTGGTACGGGCCACCGCCGACATCATCGCCCTCTCCCCGCCACTGATAGTGGAAGAGTCCCAAATAGATCAACTGATTTCCACCCTGGCCGACGCCATCCAAACCGTCGACTGAAGCACACAGGATAGTTATGCGTATTTACAGCCACTATATAGATGGACATGAGACAGATGGCAGCCAGGCTCAGGCTTCACTGCCCATTTTCAACCCGGCCAACGGCAAAGAGCAAGCCAGAGTCGCCCTCGCCTCCAAGGCAGATACAGAACGGGCGATAGACTCGGCCAAGCAGGCCTTTGACGCTTGGTCAAAGGTATCGCCCCTTAACCGGGCACGGGTACTGTTTCGCTTCAAAGCCCTGGTAGAAGCCCATATGGATGAACTGGCCGAGCTTATCTGCCTGCAACACGGCAAAGTGCTTGAGGATGCCAGGGGCGAGCTGGTTCGAGGGCTGGAAGTGGTGGAGTTTGCCTGCGGCATTCCCCATCTTCTCAAGGGGGAACACACGGAGCAGGTTGGCACTGGCGTCGATGCCTGGAGCATCAATCAACCGCTCGGGGTGGTTGCCGGCATTTCGCCGTTCAATTTCCCTGTGATGGTTCCCATGTGGATGTTCCCGATTGCCATCGCCTGCGGCAATACCTTTGTGATGAAGCCATCGGAAAAGAACCCGGCGCCGGTACTCAGAATTGCCGAGCTGCTAACCCAGGCCGGGCTGCCGGATGGGGTCTTCAATGTTATCAACGGCGACAAGCTGGCGGTAGATACCCTGCTCTGCCATCAGGATGTTCAGGCCATCTCCTTTGTCGGTTCAACGCCTGTGGCCGAGTATATCTACAGTAAGGCATCGGTTCACGGCAAGCGGGTACAGGCACTCGGCGGCGCCAAGAACCACATGCTGCTGATGCCGGATGCCGATCTGGAACTGGCCAGCAACGCCCTGATGGGCGCGGCCTATGGCTCTGCCGGCGAGCGCTGTATGGCAATTTCCGTGGTACTGGCGGTTGCTGATGTGGCCGATGCCCTGATAGAAAAACTGCAACCCAAGATAGCAGCGCTCAAGGTAGGTAACGGCCTGGAGCCGGGTATGGAAATGGGGCCGCTCATCTCCCGCGCGCATCTGGACAAGGTCTGCAGCTATATAGACAGCGGTATACAGCAGGGCGCAGTTTGCCTGGTCGATGGCCGCAATACCTTGGCAGACAGTGAAGGTTTCTTTCTCGGTGCGACCCTGTTCGATGGCGTAACCCCTGAGATGCAGATTTACCGGGAAGAGATCTTCGGCCCAGTGCTTTGCATAGTCAGGGTAGCCGACTATGACTCGGCGCTGGCTCTTATCAATCAACATGAGTTCGGCAACGGCACCGCCATCTTTACCCAGAGCGGCGAGCTGGCGCGCGACTTTTGCCACTCGGTGCAAGTCGGCATGGTGGGGGTCAATGTGCCTATCCCTGTGCCCATGGCATTTCACAGTTTCGGCGGTTGGAAACGCTCGCTGTTTGGCCCACTGCATATGCACGGCCCGGATGGAGTTCGCTTCTACACCCGGCGCAAAGCCGTTACCGCCCGCTGGCCCAAACAGCTGAGTGCCGATTTCATCATGCCGACCATGAAATAGGGAGAGAGGGAGAGCCTGATGCACATCAACAATATCAGAGTACTGGCGCGTAATACTCCCGAGATAAGTGAATACTCCATCGCCGAGGAAAAGCGTCTGCAGGGCGCGCCTATGCAACGGCTGGAGAACTATTACTCCAGCCCCTGTGAGCAGTTTCATACTGGAATTTGGCAAAGCGAAACAGGTGCTTGGAAAGTTGACTACACTGAGCACGAGTATTGCGAAATCCTCGAGGGTAACAGTGTCATCAGCGATGAGCAGGGAAATCGTCTCGAAGTTGGCCCAGGCGACAGGTTTGTGATTCCGGCCGGGTTTCGCGGTAGCTGGCAGGTAACGGTTCCCTGCCGCAAGCTCTATGTGGTGTTTGAATCCAACAGATAAAAACAAAACCGCCATGAGGTCTCAGCATAGCTGCTGTTGTTTGGCATAAACCAGGTCGCGCCGGGATATTCCCGGACGGGGCCGGCAAACCAAAGAAGGGAGAAGTGCTTGTGAACCAAGTGATAAGAAGATCCAACCCTCTGCTATGGGCACTGCTGCTTGGCGGCGCCATAACCTCAACCTCTGCCATGGCCGAAGTCAGCGGCGAGATAGCCGTGACCAATGACTACCGCTTTAGGGCCGTGTCACAAACCGCCGGTGATTTTGCCGTTCAGGGCGGGCTGGACTGGAGTCACGACTCGGGTTTCTTCGTCGGGGCCTGGGCCAGTAATGTGGAATTCGATGAAGATGGTACTCCCAAAGAGGATCAGGTGGGTGCCGATTTCGAACTGGATGTCTACCTGGGTTACGCCGGTGAAATCAACGACAACCTGGCCTATGACATTACCCTGCTGCGCTATATGTACCCGGGCGACAATGTCTCTCAGGACTACAACGAAATCTCTTTCGGCCTGGAGTTCAGTGATTTTAGGGCTGCCTACTGGTACACCAATGACTATGCGGGTTCAGATCTGGACTATCACTATGCCGAGCTGAACTATAGTTATGAGTTTGCCGAAAACTGGAGCCTGGATCTGCACTTGGGTTACAACTTCGGCGATGCGCCCGATGACGATATGGGCAAATATCTGGATTACTCCATAGGTGTCTCTACTGAGATTGCCGGTTTTGGTCTGTCTGTGGCCTGGTTGGACACAGATATAGATTCGGATGCCGTGATCAGCAGTGGCACCTTCCAGAATGACGGCACTGTGCTGGCGAGTGTCAGTTACGCTTTCTAAGCAGCAAAATTGCGCTGCCCAGGCAAGCCCCATCTTCCTCCCACCAACCAAAAGTAAAAGAGCCGCTCCCTGAGCGGCTCTTTTGTATAAATTGATTCAGTTCTCAACGCAGTGGCGGTATGTGAGGGGTATCGCCCTGACGCACCTGTTGTTTGACGTCTTGCCAGCTATGGGTGAGGTGTTGCAGCTGTTCTCGCCGCTCGGGAAACTGCTCACTGAGCTTTCCCATCAGTTCCACTTGTTTGTCACAGATTTGCGCCCAGCGTTCGGCATTGGAAAGGTACATGGCTTCATCCTTGATCTTGGCTTGTGGTAAAACAGATATTCCTGAACAAATAATAACCAAGGATAGCCAATTTGCCAGTCCTTTTAGCCTTATCACAAAAATCCGCCTTGGATGCACTGTCAAACGCTACCGCTTGCAGGTATAACTGAGGATATAAGATAACACCCGGATAACAGTATTCACTCTTGGTGAAACAAGGAGTCTCACTATGGCCACTATGTTAAAAATATTCTTTATCGCCCTGGCGTTAGTGCTTATCTACAAACTGGTTTTCACTAACAAAAAAGGGGTGACAATATTTGAAATGCATTTCAAGGACGGTCGTATGACCTCCCACAAGGGTAAGATCCCGGAGAGGTTTGAACGCGAATGCCGCGCCTTGGTCAAGAAAGAGAAACTCACCTGTACAGTACGCGCCGAACGCAGTGGTGAAGTGCGGCTGCACATCAGCGCCAATGCCGGAGATGCCAATATTCAGCGCCTGCGCAACCTATTTCCCTTCGAATACTATGACCGCAAGCAGAGCGACAACAGCAAACAACTAGGCTGATCAGCGTTTAGCGGGAAACACTTGAGGGTCGATTTTACCTTCCCGGCGCGCATCATCTATGATCCTCTGGTTATCCTGTGCCATGGGATCTTCGGCGGGGAGATTGGGGTCCACCCGCTCCTCCTCGGGCGCTTTAAAACTGAAATCAATACCACTCGAGCAACCGCCAAGGGATACCAGTGCCAATAAGCCCATTGAAACCCATGGCAGTACAGCGGATTTTTTGTTCATCGTTATTTAAACCTGTGTTGATAGACTGTTACCATTTAAACAGATCTAAGCTTAACCCAGGCTGAGACTCAGCGTTAGTCATGCCATACGATTAATCGTCGCTCTGCTACTTGTCTTCCAACCTACGGATCACCAGAGTCACCTCCCCCACCGTTAGGCCCCATTTGCGGATCTCGCTACGGTTGATTATGGTGTCCGGCGCCGTTTGATACATCCAGTCGTCGAAATGCACTTGATACTCGCCGCTATCGAGCTTCAGCAGCATGTCGTAGCGCCAGCGCAGGGCAAAGCCCTCTGCTTGCCCTTCTGCCACCCCCAGAATATCCTCCGCTCTGCCCTGGTAGCGGCCATCGGCAAGCTTGGTTATCTGCCAAGTTCGCTCGGCAAGCTCACCATCGTCATACTCAAACCACTCCTGCAACACACCCTGATTCCCCTGCCAACTGCCCGTCATCCGGACATTGAAACGGCGCACCACCTGGCCGCTGTAATCTTCCACCATGCCTGAAGCCTGCAGCTCCCCGTTAAAGAATTGCTGCAGATCCAACTTAGGTTCGCTGGCGCGATAGTCATGAATATCGACACTGCCGCAACCGCTCAGTCCAAGCATCAGAAGTAACAACCAAACCTTGGTGAAACCGATAAACCTGCTCATTAACATTTGCATGCCTGCTCTCCTATCAACTGAGCTCTCAGCTGCGGCTGACTGCTGCGCTCTGACAACCAAATCGCCAAAAAGGCGCCGGCAAAACGCTTATGCTCGCTCGAAGCGCTCTCATCTATGGCAATCGCGGCTAACGGCTTGTCGTTGAACAGAAAGTATCCCTGCTGCGGCCCGTTTGCCACAAAGCTCAATCTGTCACCCTGCTCCACATCCGGCCAGAGCCCTTCAAGCAGCGCCAACCAAGCGGATATCTGCTCTCTGTCGTATCCCAAGTGCAGCCACTGGTGTTTGGTGGCCTCCAGGAGTCGCGAGGCGGGGATATCCCGGTAATACTGAATTTCCAGCTGCTGCGGGAAGCTATTGGGCTGGTAACTACCATCCGGCGTCAGCAACCTGGCCCGATAAAGGGTTATAAACCACCAGTCCATTTCACCGCGGCCCACTTCCCGAAAGCTGGCAAGCTCCACCTTTGATGGCTCGACCCGGGCAGCTTTGGGCTCAGATGTCTGCACTTGGCTCTGCGCTTGAGTCTGCTGCGCTTGAATCTGTAAATTGTCTGACCATCCCTGAGTGGGTAGGCCAAGCAGTATCATCAGCAGCCCGGCAAAGCCTGGGTTATGCAGCTTACCGACTTGCTTTGCTCCCTTGTTTACACCCTTGATGAATCGTTTCATTGCCGGTCTCCGTCAGAGAAATCCTTTGGTTGGGCGATTTGCGCCCCATTCAAGCCTGAAATTGCAATAACTTAACAGTGGCAGCAGCAGCGACCAGATGAGTATCAACAAGCTAAAGGTAGCCGATTGTCCCAGGGGCCAAGCCACGGCCTCCAACCTGAATGCCGCCAGGTAACTGCCAGCGCCACCCACTGCGCCAAAGAGCACCTGCTGCCATTTGGGCAAGTCCCTGAGCCAGGCCAGGCTCACCCCCAACGTCGCGGCAAAATGCCCCCAAAGGCAACAGAGCCACAAGGGTAAAAGCCGCGAGGGACTGTCAAACTCAAATACTCCGCCAAGGTGCAGCATGGCGTCCAAGGCTATGCCGATAACAGCCGGTATAAGCACGGCGTTGAATGTTTTCATGCTGTATCCGGTACGCTTTACGTTTTGCCCTGCCAGTTGGCTGTGCTCATCCCCGGCATTCTCTGCCATGAGGGCTGAGCGGTAGCCCGGATTGACAAGCAGCAACTGGACACAAAGCAGCAAGAGAGCAAACACCAGCGCCTGATTGGCAAACAGGATCAAAGACCACCAGCCCAACTGGAAAATGGCCGCATTGAGCAGCAGAAAAAACCAGGGCGATGAGAGTCTCATGACCTAACCTGCAATTTGTCTTGAGCTGAGCGGACGATAGCCGTCCTTGACCGCAGTCAGTTGCACTGTGCTTATGGTGCGCTCAAGAAAACCACCCTCGCAGTAACTCAGATAAAACTTCCACATACGCACAAAGTCCTCACCATAGCCGAGTTCGCGCACCCGCTCTCTGGCGTCATCGAAGTTGGCATGCCAGTCATTCAGGGTGCGTGCATAGTCGAGACCTATATCATCCAACGACCAGAGGGTCATGGAGGTTTGCCGCTGCAAGTGGCGCGTCATCTCGGTGACAGATGGCAGGCAGCCGCCGGGGAAAATATAGCGCTGAATAAAATCCACCCCTTTGCGGTAGCTGTCATAGCGCTGATCTTTAATGGTGATCGCCTGCAGTAACAGCTTGCCGCTCGGCTTGAGCAGGGCATCCAGGCCGGCAAAAAAGCCCGGCAGATAATCGTGGCCCACTGCCTCTATCATCTCTATCGAAACCAAACGGTCATACTGGCCGCTGAGCTGGCGATAATCCTGCCGCAACAGGGTAATGCGATCACTCAGTCCTTCGGTGGCAACCCGTTCACTGGCATATTGGTACTGGGCATCGGAAATAGTGGTAGTGGTTACCTTGACGCCATAGTGTTTGGCGGCATAGATAGCCAGGGCGCCCCAACCGGTACCGATTTCCAGCAGAGTCATGCCGGGCTGCAGATCCAGCCGCTCGCAAATCAGTTGCAGCTTATACTGCTGCGCCTCATCCAACTGCGCCTCTTCATGGGGATAGACGGCGCTTGAATAGAGCAGCTCAGGGTCGAGAAATGCCTGATACAAGGAATTGCCCAGATCATAGTGCGCCAGAATATTGCGCTTTGAACCGGCCTTTGAGTTTCGGCGCAGCAGGTGTTTCACCCGGCTAACTGTGTTGGAAAACCAGGAAAACCGTTTCTCTATCTTATCCAGCAGCGGCAGGTTACGGGCAAACAGACGTACCACAGAGGTAACATCCGGGCTGGACCAGTGCCCCTGAATATAGGCTTCACCGGCACCGATGGAGCCGCCCAGAATCACCTGGCGAAAAAAGCGCTCATCGTGAATACGAATTATGGCAACCAGGTCTGCATCGAGCGGGCCGAAGGTCCACTGCTCACTCCCCAGTTGCAGTTTGAGACAACCGCCCTCCAAGGCATTCAAGGCCTGTTGCATGACTCTGGCCCATAGACTCTTGCCGCTGGCGGCCAACTGCTGTCTGTTTTTGGCTACTGTGTTTTCCATCTCATTCTCCAATGTTTGCTGTCACACTCGGGGAAATTTCCAAACCTTTAGGGAATTCTTGCAAAGGACTAGGGCCATTTGCGGCGAACCACGCCTTGCATCCAAGCCCGTAAGCCGACGCAGAGTACACATGGGACTTGTTCGCACCTTCCTTAGCATCAGTCCGTGCCGCCCTGAGGCTTGCGCTCGTATGGCACAAAGGGCACCCGCTTAAGCCACAAACGCAGCGCTTGCCAATAGATGAGCCAAAGAATTTTCAGGCTCATCAAGGGAAAGCCCCACAGATAACGCCTAAGCTCACAACCATTGAAGGGGCGGCGTTTGAGGCTTAATACCGCATCGAAGCTGGCCTTTTGCGACTCGGGGGCCGGCCCTGCCACGTCCCCCTTGCCGGGCAGATTGCTGATCCGCAAATCGAGCCGCTCTGCCGGCGCCGGAATATGCCAGCGATAGCGATAGTCCAGCGACATAAAAGGCGATACATGGAAGCACTTGTCGCCAAGCGCCGGCGCCTCGGCCGACACCAGATAACAGTGACGCTCATTCCAGGGGGTATTGCTCACCTCAGCCAACAGGTATTT
Organism: Shewanella sp. VK101; assembly: GCF_056497865.1. Classification (NCBI taxonomy): domain Bacteria; kingdom Pseudomonadati; phylum Pseudomonadota; class Gammaproteobacteria; order Alteromonadales; family Shewanellaceae; genus Shewanella; species Shewanella sp. VK101. The sequence goes on along the minus strand of NZ_CM151402.1, from coordinate 1,172,749 downwards.
ATACTCATCACCTTGAAAGCAGTAGAAAAAGTTGACCGGGCTGAAATAGAGTCCAAAGTGGCGCAGTTGCCCGGCGAACAGCACACTGTCGCAGCTGGCCTCGCCGCCGAGCGCAATCACCTTATCCAGCACCCGCTGTTTCAGCGATGAGGCAGTATTCGATTCTGCAGCCGCCTTGAGATAATCCTGCTGCCGAAAACGCAGCGCAGACCAAGGGGATTCACCAAACAAGCCGCTCAGGGACGAAAGCCTTGGCAAATCATCCAAGTCCAGCAACATCAGGGCAAAGGGATAGCGAAAACTATGCCTTACCGGCGTTAGCCTAGAGTGGCTGACGCTGCCGAGATAGAGACCCGTTTCAGGTTTCATAGGCTTACCCCGAACCTTTCACAAACATCCAGGGCGCTACGTACCCCGTCTTCATGAAAGCCGTTGTACCAGTAGGCACCGACAAAATGGATACGGTCTTGGCCGCAGATCTCGCTGCGGCGTTGCTGCGCCGCCTGGCTCTGTTCATTGAATACCGGGTGAGCATAGACAAAGCGTTTGAGCACCTTGTCCTTGGCTATCGCCTCATCCTGATTCAGGGTCACCAAAAAATCCGGCGCAGACTTTGGCAAGCGCTGCAAAATATTCATGTTGTAGGTCACGCAGGCGGGACGGCTGGCATCGCCATCGAGACGATAATTCCAACTGGCCCAGGCGGCGCGGTGCTTCGGCAGCAACGAGGTGTCTGTATGCAAGGTCACCTGGTTATCCTGGTATTTAAGCCTAGAGAGTATCTCCCGCTCCAGCTCACTGGCGTCACCGAGCATGGCCAGCGCCTGATCGCTGTGGCAGCCGAGGATCACCTGATCGAACTCATGCCAGCTATCCTTGACTCTGAGCTGCACGCTCCCCGCTTGGCGGCGGATTTGTTCTACCGGCGAGTTGAGATGAACCCGCTCGGCAAAGGGCGCGCTGAGCGCCGGAATATAACTGCGGGAGCCGCCTTCGAGCACATACCACTGCGGCCGATTGCTGACGGCCAACAGTCCATGATGTTCAAAGAAACGGATAAAGAAAGGCAGCGAGAAGGCGCGCATATCCTGAATACTGGACGACCAGATAGCGGCGCCCATCGGCAGGATATAGTGCTGGCAGAAGAAGTCAGAGAACCCCTGCTGTTCGAGAAATTCCCCCAGTGTCACCGCCGGGTAACGACCGCTTTGATACAAGGCTTTGCAGCGGCTGTTGAAGGCCAAAATCTCCCTCAGGAACCCCCAGAAGGTCGGACTCAGCAGATTGCGCTTTTGCGCAAACAGGGTCGCCAGGCTATGGCCGTTGTATTCAAGGCCGCTGACAAGGTTTTGCACCGAGAAGCTCATCTCGGTCGCCAGCGCCTTGATACCGACCCGGGCCATCAAGGCCTGAAACCTGGGATAGGTGCGATCGTTGAACACAATAAACCCTGTGTCTATGGCGTAGGGTTTGCCGCCAAGCTCAACATCCACAGTGGCCGTATGCCCGCCAAGATAATCGGCGGCTTCAAACAACGTTACCTCATACCGCTGTGACAACAGATAACCACAAGTGAGCGAGGAGATCCCCGAACCGACTATGGCGATGCGCGGCTTATTGCCGGTTGAAACTGTCATACTGGGCTCCCGTTTTTTGCAGAGGGTTTACCAAGGGCGGCGGCCAGCCAACTGCGGGGCAGCCAGCTCAGCAGAGTCAGCAGCCAGATAAAGCGCCCGGGAAAGGCAATCAGGCGCCGTCTGGCGGCCAAGGCTTGGATGATGGTGTTGGCGGCTTTATCGGCGGAAATCCGCATCGGCATGGCGAAGTCATTTTTGTCGGTGAGCGGCGTTTTAACAAAACCCGGGCGAATTTCGCTGACGTCTATTCCCTTGTGGGCCAGATCGAGCCGCAAGCTCTGCGCCAAGTAACTGATCCCGGCCTTGGAGGCGCCATAGGCCTCCGCCCGCGGGAAAGGCAGCATCACAACGCTTGAGCTCATCAGCGCCAGTTGGCTGCCACGGGCAAGCAAAGGCATAAAGGCTTCCAGGCAATAGCCCACAGCCAACAGATTGGTGCGGATAACCCGCTCAAACAGGGCGCTGTCAAAGGCCATGGCCTCGTCTATGTACTCACAGGTACCGGCGTTGAGCAGCAGCAGATCCACACAGTTGGCTTGGCCCAACTCCAATTTGAGCTTGCTGCCAAGCCTCAGCACCGAGTCTCTGTCGGTGGCATCGAACCTCAAAGGCTCGCAGCCTTCGAGGGCGGCCAGAGCCTGTTCATTGCGGCCACAGGCCAAGACCCGCCAACCGGCGGCGACATATTGTCTAGCGAGCTCGGCACCTATGCCTGAGCTGGCACCCGTGATCAATACCGTCCTCATCGGCTTGCCCTGTCCTTGACCATGCGCACCACTGAGCCCAGCAGTGGCAGCTGTTCATAGAGCATCTGCCCCAGATCCAGATAATCCCTGTGATAATGGACTTTGTCGCCAAACTTGATGAGGCTGATACCATCGACACTGATACTCTGCCCCCGGTTCAATTTGGGGTGGCAATACTTCATCTGCCAACTGATGGCGGCCTGGTCCCCGGCGGGCAAGACGTCAGTGATCTCAAAGGCGATTTCGGTCAGGTTGCGATACAAACCGGCAAAATACTGTTCCAGTTGCTCAAGCCCCTCCAGTCGATGCATGGGATCGCAAAAACAGATCTCAGGCGCATAGACGGCCTGCAGCCTATGGCGCAATGTGGGCAATTGCTCAGGGCCCAGGGATTGATACAAGGCAATAAATGCCTGAATAATCTCCTGAGACTGCGGCGATGCCGGCTGTGAAGCGGGTGCTATGTCCGCGGCAACTGAGTGGCTGGTCATGATAATCCCTCGGCTAATGAACTGAGTTCAGGCAGACTTTTTCAGCACGGCCAGGGCGGTCAACGCCCTTTGCCGCGCAGCGCTGTGCTCGACTATCGGTGGCGGATAAGCCGCAGTGGCAAACAGACTCGGCTCGGTGAAGCGGGACAATGCAGCTGTGCCCGGATGGTGTATCTGCTTAAGCGGCCAGTGCGCCAGTTCAGGCAGATAACGGCGGATAAAACTGGCGTCGGGGTCGAACTTTTCGCTCTGGCTCATGGGGTTGAAGATCCTGAAATAGGGCTGGGCATCACAGCCGGTGCCGGCAGACCACTGCCAGCCGCCGTTATTGGCCGCCAGGTCGCCATCTATCAGAGCGCGGCGAAAATACTGCTCGCCCCAACGCCAGTCCACCAATAGGTGTTTGGTGAGGAAGCTGGCGGTCACCATTCGCAGCCGATTGTGCATCCAGCCGGTCTGGTTTAGCTGACGCATGGCGGCATCCACCAGCGGATAACCGGTGCGGCCCTCGCACCAGGCGGCAAACTCTTGCGGGTCGTTCCGCCAGACTATGTCATCGCCGAGCACGTTGAAGTTGCGGCCCATACACAGCTGGGGCCAGGCGTGCAGCAGATGGCGGTAAAACTCGCGCCAGGCCAGCTCAGCCAGCCAGCTGCGACCCGGACTATTGTCCTCTGCCATAGCCTCGGGGAAGCGATTGAGCAACGCCGCCACACATTGCCGCGGGCTGAGAATACCAAACGCCAGATAGGGCGACAGGCAACTGGTGCCATCGAGCGCCGGGAAATCCCGCTCCTGGCCGTAATCGGCAAGCTGATTGGCAATAAAACTATCGAGCCGCTGCCTGGCCGCCCCTTCACCCACTGGCCAGTGATGGCTGTCTTGTTTACTGCCTTGATTGCTGACCTTAAAACTCAGCTCTGCGGGTTCGGGTAAAGCCGGGGCCAGAGGCGCAGGTACCGGCAGCGGCGTTATCGCCTCTCTTCCCAGCAGCTCACGCCAACGGCGAAAGAAGGGGGTAAATACCCGATACATTTCGCCGCCTTGGGTACAAACGCTCCCTGGCGGCAGCAAACAGTGCTCATCGGTAAACTGCAGGCCTACCCCTATAGTCCTGGTAAGCTGCGCCAGCGCCTGATCCCGGCGCTGCTCGTTAATCTCCACCTCGCGCCCGGCAAAAATCTGCTTAACGCCCTGGCGTTGGCAATACGCCTCGACAGTGGCATTCACCAAAGAGAAATCGTCACAGTGCAGTAAATCAAAAGCTATCCCCAAAGATGCCAACGCCCGTTGCAGTTGATTGACGCTGCGTTCGATGAAATCCAGCTGCATGGGACCAACAGAGTGCTGCTGCCACTGCGCTGGAGTCTCAATATAAAAACCCCGCAGCGGCAGACCTTGAGCCCTTGCCGCTTCGCACGCCAGCCACAGAGCCTGATTATCTGATGTGCGCAGATCGCTGCGAAACCAGATGGCAACACAAGCCTTTTCACGGGAAGGCGCATGATTGGGCAAAGGCTGGGACATGTTACTTGTCCTCCGGTTGTTTTGAGGCGGACTCGGCCTGCGCCAGCAGTGCCAATATGGCGGCATTGCTGCTGCAAAGCACAGGATTCTTGACGGGCTCCCGGTCCTTCTTGCCCCCTTTTTCAGTCATAGCCAGTTCCTTGGCATAGTGCTCAAAGGCATTGGCGTGAGCCGCCACATAATCCCCGCTCAAGATCAGTGGATAATCCAAAGCACTGGCCAGTTGGAACAGGGCTTTGACATTGCTGCCGGGCAACTGGGAAGGTGGCAGCAACAAGAGTCCCTGCAACGGCAGTCTGTGTGCCAAGAGTTGCAGCCCCTGGCCTTCCAAAGGCTCCTCCATATTGAGCGGCAACAGGCTGACACCCCGGGTGATAAGCTCCAGTTGCAGCAAGAGCTCACTCCAGGCCGGCTGCTTGCCAAGCGGCAGATAAAGAAGTTGCCAGCGGGGTTTCTGGCGCAGCAACTGCTCGCTGCGGGCGCCGACATAGTGAGCCAGACGGCTTTCGAGCCAACTGCGGACAAGCGCTCCGTCGAGGCGTTCATCGAGCTGGGTGTCCAAAACTTGCAACCAATGGCGCAGGCGCCGACAACACAGGGCGATGGGATAGAGGGCACTGAATTCATCCAGCAAACGGCCAAAGCGGGCACTGCTGAGAGAAAGTGCCGCCTCGGTGAGACTGCTGCTGAACTTCAGCCAGTCGTCGTCTTCATTTTCTTGCTGCAGCTGTTTTTCTGTCTGGCCACTGAGCAGTGGCTTGACCTTGCTGATGGCCACGCCCTGCTCAAGCCAGGAGAGGATTTCACGGATCTGCTGAACCTGCTCCTGACTATAGAGTCTATGGCCCTTGGGGGTGCGCTGCGGGATAACCAGTCCAAACCGTCGCTGCCAGGCGCGCAAGGTGACAGGATTCACCCCGGTCAGTCTGGCGACTTCGCCGATGGAAAGGTTGGCATTGTTATCAGTAGGCATAACGCAGTTTTAACTCCTGTGGATGAGGGTTGAGATAAACCTGGGCCGCAATATACGGCTGTGGATGCTCCCTCAAGTAATGTTTAATCAATGTCAGCGGCACCAACAGAGGTTGCAGCCCCTGACGATATTCATCTATCGCCTGACTGAGCTCAGACTTCTGCGCCTTGGTCAGGTGTTGTTTGAAATAGCCCTGAATATGCTGCAGCGCACTGGTGTGATTGCGGCGACTGGCCTTGTTTTTCAGCGCCTCCATAAAGCCTTCAAAGTAACGCTGGGCAGTTTCCTGCAAGTCTTCACCGCCGTCAGCCAGCAAGGGGCCAAGTTGGCGATATTGAGCCGGACTGTGAGCCAGTAATAGGTATTTGTATCTGGCATGAAATTGGGTCAATTTATGCAGGCTTAAGCCGGAGTGCAGCAGACACTGCCAGTCGTGAAAGGCATACACCCGGGTGAAAAAGTTTTCCCTGATCACCAAATCGTTCAAGCGCCCCTCTTCTTCAACCGGCAGTTGTGGCCAGCGTTGCATCAGGGCCTTGGCGAACACACCTATGCCGCTGCGATTCCCCTGGTCGCCGCCTTCCTTGTAGACAGTGACCCGTTCCATGCCGCAGGTAGGTGATTTGGCACAAAGCAAATAGCCACTTAAAAATCCCAATTCAGCGACTTTTTGCTCACTGAAACTTTGCAGGCTCTCGGTTACATCCAAGCTGGCATCACGGCTCTGGATCCGGATCTCATCACCGCGGCGCACCTGACGTATGCTCTTGCGTGGCGCGCCCATACCTATCGCCATCTCAGGACAGACTGGCACAAAGTCAAAATGCTGCCTAAGCTCCTGCTGGCAATAGACAGAATTCTTATGACCACCGTCAAAACGCACCTGCTGCCCCAACAGGCAGGCACTGATACCCAGTTGAATTCGCTGCGGCTCAAACTTGTACATATTGAGAATCCTTGTATAACCTTGTAGTAAATTAAGGCACACACCTGTACAAGGATCAAGTTTTTGTACAATATTTTTTTAGCAAAGAGGAACCGACATGCCTGGCAAGTCATACAAGACCTTAAATGGAGTCAAGCCCAGCAAGCCTGGGCTATCCGCTGGCGAAGCAAGACCCATCTTGAATGAAACCTGTAACGCAAAGGCATTTAAGAGAGATTCGAAGGGAGATAAAAAACGGGAGCCTTGAGCTCCCGTTTTCTGTCATTGATACCTTTCACTGCAGGGCGCTAGCGCCTGAAATTATTGCTTGTCGGCCCCCAGGCGCTCAACCAGGAGTACCAGGCCAATTCCGGCGGCGGCACACAAGAGCGCCAACCCCAACTGATGCGGCTGCTGTGTCAGTTGCTCAAAACCAAAGGGTGACAGGTTTTGCTGCACCAGGGGTACCTGCTCACCATGGGAATTGGTGCGCCAGCTCAGCGTCTGTTTCCAGGGCCAGATCTTGCCCAGCGTCCCCAGCATAAGACCGGTAAGGAAGATAAGAGTGGCATCGTGAAAGCGCCGCAGCAGCGCCGACAGCAAATGGCTGAAACTCAGGATACCTATCACGGCACCGACAGCAAAACAGCCAAGAATATCCAGCTGGATATTCTTGGCCGCCGCCAGCACGGCAGGATACAGTCCCAATAGCAAGAGGATAAAGCTGCCGGATATCCCCGGCAGTATCATGGCGCAAATGGCAATGGCACCGCCAACAAAAATATTAAAGTAGCTGGCCTCCAACTCGACCGGACTCAGCACGGTAATGCCCCAGGCAAAGGCCACTCCCAGCGCGAATATCAATAGCCGTGGCAGTGAAAAACCGCCCTTGACCTGGCGCAGCATATGCACCACAGAGATAAGGATCAGCCCGAAAAAGAATGACCATACAGGAATAGGATGATGTGCCAGCAGGTAAGAGATAAGCTTGGCCAGACTAAGAATACTGCTGAGGATCCCCGCCAACAGACTCAACAAAAAGGCCCCGTTGATATGTGCAAACGCCGCCTTGATCCCGTCGCGGCGTATAATGCCCCAAAGACTGGGATTGATACGGCGAATACTTTCCAGCAGGGTGTCATAGATGCCGGTAATAAAGGCTATGGTTCCCCCGGAAACGCCGGGCACCACATCGGCGGCCCCCATGGCCAGCCCCTTGAGGTAGGTCAACAGAAATTTCACTAGGTTTCCTTACTACTGTTTTGATAATTCTCGCGGATTATACCAATCCTGATTGAAGTTGGATTGTCCAAGGAAGTGATTCTTGCACTTGCAAAGGGTTCACCATTTGCACCTTCCAGAAGAAACCGTCATTTAAGCACAGCCCCCAGTTACTGCCACGCCATTTTATTCTATCTGTTCAGCCCCAGATCAGATTGGCGTGACCCTCGCTCATCTTAACCAATGCTCTTGGCTCTTTCCTTTTAGCTCTTGCCTCTTGGCTCTTGCCAAAGCGCTCGTCAGCATACACACTCATCCGACCAGAGTAATAACAAAAACATTACCCTATACCAACAAAGAACATCAACAAGGAATACCCACAAGGAATCACTATGAGTAAAACCGCCAATTCGACCCTGAACTTGTATCACAAATGCAAGCGCCTGCCCTTTGGCAATAAGATATTCTCCTTGCTGGTCAGCCGGATGGCGCCCTACTTTGGCAGTATCAAGCCGATAATCAGTCAGTTGGAGCCCAACTACTGTGAATGCCTGCTGCGTAAACGCCGCGCAGTGGAGAATCACATAGGTACAGTACATGTCATTGCCATCTGCAACGGCCTGGAAATGGCGATGGGAGTCATGGCCGAGGCTTCAATACCACCTCATCTACGCTGGATCCCCAAGGGCATGACGCTGGATTACACCGCCAAGGCCGGCAGCGATATCCGCTGTGTGGCCAAGGTTGATGCCAATGCCTGGCAGCCTGGGGATCTCGATGTCGAGGTGCTCGCCTATGACTGCAATGATATCCTTGTGGTCAAGGGCAGTATCAAGCTCTGGATCTCGGCCAAGCCGGCCAAAAACGCGACCGAGAAGGGATCATAATTTGAAACAAGCCAGCACTTCCCTGATTCGGGTTTGATTGCTAACTTGGCTCAGCTAATCGAAGCCTTAGACGGTACTCAAGAGTAAGCAGGAAAAAGATGCAGGGACAGCCGGTCAAAATCAGTCACAACCCCAATATCGATGCCGTCAGAGGGCTGGCAGTATTGGGGATATTCTTTCTCAATGTCAGTTTTATGGGCGTCACCTTATATGGTTATGCGCCCTTTCCCGAGTTTCATTTAACCGATGCCATTACCGAAACCCTGAGTAATTTTCTGCTGGAAGGGCGCTTCCTCAGCCTGTTTTCCATGCTCTTCGGTGTCGGCCTCTATATTCAACAACAGAATTTCCTCGCCAGAGGATTGGAGCCCTTCCCCTTAATCCGCTCACGCTTACTCTGGCTGATGCTCTTTGGGGCGCTGCACAGCCTGTTTATCTGGCCGGGGGATATCCTGCTCACCTATAGCATTTGTGGCTTCCTCGCCTGGCATTATCGTAACCTGGAGATTGAAGCACAGCAAAGGCGGGCACTGCTCTTTATCGCCATCGGCACCCTGGCCTATGGTCTGATGATCTTGCTGCCGGGTGATGAAACCTGGATCCGCGGCAACGCCTTTTTCAATGAACAATACAGCGCCTGGACCGGCAGCTATGGCGAGCAGTTGCTGATGCACCTGTTTATGACCTTGTTGATGCTGATTTCCCTGCCATTTACTCTGCTGTGGTTTGTCAGCGGTGTGATGCTGCTGGGGATTAGCCTATATCGTCGCGGGCTGTTTGACCAAGGTTTACCCCAGGGCAAATTGGGGAAATTGCTGGCACTGAGCTTGCTGCTGTCGCTGGCGGACACGATTCTCAGCCTGCAATCCCGCCCCAAACTGGTGATGCTTTCCGATATTCTGGTCATGCTGAGCGCCATTCCCATGGCTATCATCTATGCTCATCTGTTGGTTAAGTTCGGCCGCCGCCTGCCATGGTTGCCAAGACGCCTGCAGGCGGTTGGCCGGATCCCCTTGAGCCTGTATATTTTGCAGTCCTGTTTTGGGATCTGGCTGTTTCGCCATCAAGCGCCCGAGTTACTGCTGACACTTGAACGCATAGACTACCTGGCCATAGCCCTGGGTTATGCCTTGGTGCAGATAATACTGGCCGGCTGCTACCTTAAGTTCTTCAACCAAGGACCGCTGGAATGGCTCTGGCGCCGTCTGGCCTTTGGCAATAAGCCAATCAATAACGCCACGAATACTCACGAGTCAAATACATGAAGTACAAAGGAAAAGTCAGCCATTGGCAGGACGATAAAGGCTTTGGGTTTATTAGCCCCAATGACGGCAGTGAAAGGGTATTTCTGCACATTAAGTCACTGAGCCTGAGCGGTCGCAGGCCACAAGTGGGCGACGTACTGACCTTTGATATCACACTGGATGACCAGGGCCGGCGCCAGGCAAAACAGGCCTTCTTTCCCGAGGACAGGGGCAGACTCAAACAAAAACAGCGTCAACAGAATAAGCGCAGCAGTCACAAGTCTTTCGTCGGTAAGCTCACAGTCCTGTTTGCCCTGCTGCTACTGGCTTTAGTGGCACTGGATAAGCTGCCACTCTTGGTGCCCGTCTGGTATCTGCTGCTGAGCCTTATCTGTTATTGGCTCTATGCCCGCGATAAAAAGGCCGCCGAAACTGGCCGCTGGCGCACCAAGGAGTCGACCCTGCAACTGACCGGTTTGCTCGGTGGCTGGCCCGGCGCTTTGCTGGCACGCCACCAGTTCCGCCATAAGACCAGTAAAACAAGTTTCAGACTCCTGTTCTGGTGCTGTGTCGGCCTCAACCTGTTGGCGCTTGGCGCCGCTCTTAAGCTGGGATGGCTGGCACGGCTGCCCGAGATAGCCTTTTAACGGTTGGCTCTAAACTCAAGGGCAAGCTCGCCTATCAAGCAGGCTTAATCAAATAAGCTCAGTGCCAGCTTGCGGCCGCGCTCGGCAGCATACTGCCGGCTGACGAGCTGGGCCGAGACTATCGCCCCCTCTTTAATCAAACACAGCTGCCCGGCCAACTCACGAGCGCGCTCGCTGCCAAGCCAAGGTGACAACTTCTGCTCAAGTTCATTTTGAACCCTGGCCTTATGTTCTCGGCAGAGACGATTTACCGGATGCTCGGGTGAGGGATACTCGGCGGCGGTATTGATAAAGAAACAGCCGCGAAACTGGCTCAGGGACTCAACCCGGCTGTTGAACCAATCATCCAGGGCGTTAAACAGCTCATGGATCAGCTCCATCGGCGTTTGCGCCGCCTCCAGCCTTTGATTCAACCAGTCAAAAAACAGCTGATCGCGATAACGCACCACGGCCAGCACCAGGGCCTCCTTACCCTCGAAATGATGATAAAGGGTCTTCTTGGCTATGCCGGCCTCGGCCAGAATTTGATTGATGCCCACCCCATGCACACTCTCTCGATAAAAGAGTTCAAAGGCGCCGGCAAGCAGTTGGGAAACCTTGTCCATCTCACACTCCTTAACGATTCAATATGAGTTTGACAAAAGTAGAACGGTCTGTCTACTATAAAAAGTAGACCGATTGTTCTACCAAGCAAAAATGCTGACAACCAAAGGAAAACAGATATGGACAACACACCTCCCCTGACTGCAACACCTGCTGCAAAAACCACAGCCCAAGTGGCGACAAACCGTTGGCAGGCTGCCGCCTGGGCCACACTGGGCGCCGGAAGCTGTATTGGATTACTGGCGGGATTACAGGAGATGCTGATGCAGAACCTGAGCTGGAGTCTGCTGCTGATGGCACCATTCGGCGCCACTATGGTGTTGCTCTACGCCCTGCCCCAAAGCCCGCTGGCGCAGCCGAAAAACATCTTCTTCGGCCACCTGCTCACCTGTGCTCTGGGACTCTTGTTATTGCACACCTTGGGAGTGTCGCCGCTGACACTGGGGCTGGGAACCGGCCTCGGGGTCGGCCTGATGATGTTGACCAATACCACACATCCACCGGCCGGTGCCAACCCCTTGCTGGTGATGCTGGCCGGGGCCGACTGGCAGTTTTTGTTAACGCCTGTGGTTTCGGGGTTGCTGCTGATCCTCGCTTTCGGTTGGGCCTATCACAAGAGCCTGTATATCAAGGGGATCAGCAAGCATAGCTGGCCTAAAACCAACTGAGGGCAACACTTATCACCACGCCGGTGATCAACAACTGCATCAGACAAAAACCCATGATATCCCGGGCCTTGAGCCCGGCAATGGCCAGCACAGGCAGCGCCCAAAAAGGCTGGATCAGGTTGGTCCAGGCATCCCCCCAAGCCACCGCCATGGCGACCCTGGCGACATCGGCGCCAAGTGCCTCGGCGGCCGGCAACATGATAGGTGCCTGTACCGCCCACTGGCCGCCACCGGACGGCACGAAGATATTCACCACACCGGCGCTGATAAAGCTCCAGAATGGCAGTGACTCGGCGCTGGCAATGGCAACAAAACCCGAAGAGATACTCTGTGCCAGCCCGGACTGCACCATCACCGCCATGATGCCGGCGTAAAAGGGAAACTGGATCACTATCCCGGCGCCGCCCTTGATCGCCTCATTGAGACTGACCAGCAGACTGCGCGGCGTCTGGTGCAGGGTTATCGCCAGAAACAGAAACAGGAAGTTGACTATGTTGAGGTTGAGGCTGCCCCCCTGAACAAAGAACCAATACCCCAGATACCCCAGACCACACAGGCCCACCAGGATCCCGAGTATCCGGCTATTCTCCAGATAGTCGGCCGGGCGTTTGTTCTCACTCTGAGTCGGCGCAGCATCCTCGAGCAGCGCAGGATCGACTATCACAGACTCTTTGTCATCCGGCAGCATAAAGCGATTGACCAGCGGCATTATGATAAACAGCAAGGCAAGTAGCAGCAGATTAAAATCGGCAAAAATGGTTTCCGAGGTAGGGATAATGCCTATCTGCGCCTCGGCAAAGTGTCCTGGTGTGGCCACAGTCAAGGGCACAGAGCCCGCCAAGCCGCCGTGCCAGACCACAAAGCCCGAATAGGCACTGGCCACCAGCAAACGGTAATCCACCTTGACCCGGCGCGCCAACGCCTTGGCAAACAGGGCACCGACCACCAAACCAAACCCCCAGTTAAGCCAACTGGCCGCCAAGGAGACCAAGGTCACCAGTATGATAGCCTGCGGCGCACTGCGGGCCAGAGACGCTATGGCGTCCAGCAGCTTCTTCACCGGTGGAGAGCTGGCCAGCATAAAACCGGCGACCAGCACCAGCAACATCTGCATCGAGAAACTGAGCAGATTCCAAAAACCACTGCCCCAATAACCCAGCACTTCTACCGGTGTCTTTTGCTGGCCGAGCATGGCGGCGGCAAACACCAACAGAGTGAGCAGGAGCACAAAGATATAGGGATCGGGCAGATACTTATCCACCAGCTTGACCAGTGGCCGGGAGGCGCGATTGAGCATAGGGGTTTCCTTGAGTCTTATTATGATTATTCTGCGGAGAGCTGATTTAGCTTTCACTTTTTTATCAATAGCCTACACAAGTCTGCCTGTGGGATAAAGCCCGACAAAAGTACACTATAACCCGAAGCTGTAAATGCCGCAGTCCAACTGTTAAGATAGCGCCACCTTCAGGACAGAGGATCCCCAAATGAGAATGTTGCTTGCCGTGGTGGTTATCGCCGCAGTTATTTTTTACTTTTTCACCACCATGAATGGCCAAAAACTGGCAAAAGAGAATATTGCCAAGGGCGAGGTATTTCTTGAGGCCAATAAGCATAAAGAGGGTGTGGTCACCACAGACTCAGGGCTGCAGTATCAGTTGCTGCACAAGGGGCAAGGCCAGGTTCATCCGGGTCCCAAGGATAAGGTGACAGTGCACTACCATGGCACCCTGATTGACGGCACTGTGTTTGACAGCTCGGTCGATCGCGGCGAGCCCATCGCCTTTCCACTCAATCAGGTGATCAAGGGCTGGACCGAAGGGGTTCAGTTGATGACAGAAGGCGACAAGATGCGCTTCTTTATACCCAGCAGCCTGGGCTACGGCAATCGCTCTGCCGGCTCCATCCCGCCGGGTTCGGTGCTGATTTTTGATGTGGAATTACTCAAGATCAACTAACAATCCCCAACAACAAACCCGGCCAAAGCCGGGTTTGTTGTTTCAGTAACAGCTGTTAACCCTGCGCGAAGGGATCGTCAATCGACTTGGCCGGCTGGGTAAACCAGCGTGGCCCCTCTGCCGTCATATAGAAGTGGTCTTCATGGCGAACGCCGAACTCGCCGGGCACACAAAGCATGGGCTCATTGGAAAAACACATACCAACTGCCAGTGAGGTGTTGTCGCCATCAACCAGGTAGGGCCACTCATGAATATCCAAGCCTATGCCGTGGCCCGTTCTATGGGGCAGTCCCGGCAGTTGATATCCGGGCCCGAAACCGGCCGCTTCCAACACGGCTCTGGCCGCCTTGTCGACACCACTGCAGGGCGCACCTAAAGCCGCCGCTTCAAAACCGGCCCGCTGCGCTGCCTGCTCCAGCTCCCACAATTGCCGCTGCCGCTCGCTTGGCGTACCAAATACGTAGGTGCGGGTAATATCCGAGTTGTAACCATGCAGCTGACAGCCTGTGTCTATCAGCACAGTGTCGCCTGGCTCCAGCGTCTTGGGCGACTTGACCCCATGGGGATAGGCGCTGTCTTCACCAAAGAGCACTATGCAGAAATAGGAGCCACTGGCCCCCACGGCTCTATGGGCCTTGTCGATAAAATCTTCCACCTCGGCGGTACTGATCCCCGGGCGTAATATTCTGGCGGCGGCCTTGTGCACTTCGAGCGTCATATCCATCGCCCGCTGAATCAGCCTCAGCTCGGCGACCGATTTATGCATTCGCAGTTGGGCGCTAATCTTGGCGCCGTTGACAAAGGCAAGCTCGGGGCAAGCCTCACGCAGACCATCAAACAAAAAGAAAGGGGCAGATTCATCTATAGCCAGAACGGCGCCCGCACGCAGACAGCCCATGCGCTCAAGCACATTGCGGCACAGCTCATAGGGACTCTGGTGCTCATGCCATGTGTTAACCCGTCCAGGCTGCAACATAAAGCCCTTGAGGGTGTCGAGCTCAAATGCCGGCGCCAGGTATTCCAGCTCACCACGACAGGGCAAAATCGCTCCTACCATACGCTCACTGGCATACCAACGCAGGCCGGAGAAATAATAGAGATTGGTGCCGGCATTGAGATAGAGGGCATCTATCCCCAACTCTTGCATCAGCGTCTGGGCATTTTGTTGCCTGGTTTTGAATTCGGCGGCTTCCACCGCTGTGACATCCCGAGTCATATCCACCAGCTTTGCCAACTCCTGCTCCGGGGTTGAGCCACCAACGCCTGTGCTCATAGACTTCTCCTGCTTGATTACTTTTAGTAGTGTTTTGCTTGGGTATTAATGTGCTTGAGAGTTTTAGCATATTGTATGCAAATTTTAAAGTGGCAAACGAAATTGCCAATTTCCGGCGACCGCTGGTATGCTGCTTGCGCCAAACGCGGGAGTACAATATGCAGGATCTTGCCAACTATATTCTGGCCATAGAAGGACGGACAAGCAGCGCTGAACTGTTGGAGTCGGTGCAAATTCACACCACGGACGATGAAGGTTTGTGGCAATATCACTTTGCCGATGGCGCCATTATAGAAAAACAGCAGGAGCTGGAACAGGAGCCAAGCCAGTCCAATATCGGCGAGCTTTGTGAAGATAACTGGACCCGTTATCGGGTGCTGAAAGGAAACGATATCAGCCCCAAACAAAAAGCCTTCAGCAACCTATGCCAACGGGCCTTCTGGTTGAAGATGCGTCAGGCCTGCCAGGAACCGGCTTGAAGGGGGATGTCTCCCCCTTGAATCAGAGTATCAGGCCTGTTGCATCAGCATTACTTGCAGGCCGCGGCAGACCAAGGTCTCCATATCGTCGACCCGACTTATCTGACACTGACTGACAGTGGCAGGAACCGCCAAGTCTTTAACACCGCTGACACAGCCCTTGTAGTAGTCGGCATTGGCCAACATGTTACCGGCGAGCCAGAGTTTTTGCGGGTTGAGCAGATTGACCGCCCAGGCAATGCCCATTCCCAGATAGGCCCCGGCGCGGTAGAGTTCTACCGGGTTGCGCAAGCGTCGACGCCGCACCGACTCGCCGCTGGCCAACTGTTCGAGGCTGAATTCCCCTGACTCCGTCATCACCCGGCAAGCCCCAAGCTCACCGGCCAGGCCATTGGCACCACTGAACACCCGGCCGTTGAGCGCCAGTGACATGCCGATCCCTGTGCCACACATCACCAAGAGTTCGCACTGGTGTTTTACGCTGGCAATGGCGTGCAGACCGGCGTGGATATCATTGCTGATGGACACCAGTTCACCACGGCTGCTGAGTTTTTCCGGGTTGAGCCCCACCAGCGCCGGCAAGGCACGACAGGATATCAGTTGGTTGTCTCGCACCATGCCGGGGAAGGCCAGAGCCAGACGGTAGTTTGCAAGCCCATAATCAGATTCAAGTTCAGCCAATTGCCGATTGAGATCTGCTATGGTGAAACTCTCTCCGGTGGGGATTTTATATTGTTCTGTTGTTTCCCCTTGCCGCAGCTGAAACAGCGCGGTTTCAGTCCCCACTTCGATCGTTAATGTCGACATCAATAAACCCCTTTTTACCGTACCGCCAGAGGCGGTAGACGGCCTAAGATGTTAGCACAGTGCTGCCGGCACCGCACCTAATCATCAAGGTTCTGTTATTTGTAACGCTTTGCTTTTACTTAACTTCCACCATGCTATCAGGATAAGTTGGGTCGCAATGGCGGGAATACAGATCACCAGCAGCAGTTGCCAGCCGAGCTGATAAATGACCCAGCCGGCCCCCAGAGACGCCAATGCTTGAGAGCCAAATACCAGAGAATCGTTGAAAGACTGCACAGTGAATCTCTCTTCGGGGCGATAACAGCCAGGCAGCAGCGAAGTGCCGGCAACAAACAGGAAGTTCCAACCCACACCCAACATCACCAGCGCACTCCAATAGTTGAGCAGATCACGCCCCGCCAGCGCCAGAGCCAAGGTCAGGCAGTAAAGCGCCAGCCCGGCCAACATGATGCGGGTGTGACCCAAGCGGGCTATCAGGTAGCCACTTATCAGCGAGGGCAGATACATGGCAATCACATGACTCTGGATCACCCACTTGGTATCCTCCAGGCTGTGATGCTCTATGTGATGCATATGTACCGGGGTTGCCGTCATGATAAAACTCATCAAGGCGTAGCCTATAACTGCGGCGCCGCAGGCAACCCAGAGTCGGCTTTGACGCAAAATAATTGGCAGCGGTCGAATGCCCATACGCTCAACCTTGGAGGCTTTGAGCACTGGGCCTTCATCTTGATAAAACAGCAGGCAGGCCAGCGCCAGCACACCGACCAGAGTCACCATCAAAAAGGCACCTGTGTAGGTTACCGGCAAAATATCCTTGGCCAGCAAGGCCAGTTCTGGCCCGAGGAAGGCGGCGAGTAAACCACCAAGCAACACCCGGCTGGCTGCCTTGGCAGACAGAGTCGGCGCCACTGACTCCATGGCGGCAAAACGGTATTGCTGAATAATGGCGCCGCCGCATCCGAGCAGCAGACCGCTGGCACAAAATCCCCAGAACTGGGCATACCAAACACTAAGCGCCGCCATAACACCCGCCATACTGGTCAGCAGGGCGCCACCGATAAATACCCGTCGCCGTCCCAAACGCTGCATCAAGATATTGATAGGCACAATCGCCACAGCGACTCCGACTACCATCATGGCGATAGGCAATGTCGACAGCGAGGGAACCGGGCTCAGCTCTGCCCCTATTATGCCTCCGAGCAATACCATGATAGGTGTGGCACTCATGGCAAAGGCCTGCGCCAACATCAACACCCAAACATTTAGCGGCATAAAGGCATCCTTGAATAAAAATCGAGACAGATAAAAACCTTGAACAGGCTAATAAATACACATAGAGTTAACCTAAGATAATCAGTTTTAACATTTTCATTCAAGGAAGAACACTGTGGGAAAGCGAAACTGTATCAGAGTGCTACTGTTGACCTTGCTTCTGGGCATCGGAGCAGGCTGCAGCAACCAGCCATACTCTCCTTCTCAGGATCTCTATGACAACGTGGCCGACAATGTCGAGCAGCGCAATGAAAAGCTGGCGCGGGATCAACAACCAAGCGATGACAGAGTACGCAGTGAAGATGTCAGTAAAGGCGTAATGGCAACTATGGTTAGCTCCTTTCTGGTGGGCATAGCGACTCTGTTTGGCAGCAATTGACTTGGGCCCCCTTTACAGCTGCCACAAGGATTTCCTCATGCAAGCCCTTGCGAAGCGACTTCAGGGCTTGCCATAATCCGCTATCACTCATAAAGACAAGGTCGGCCAAGGGTAGCCAAGCCGACCATCAGCGGAGCCCCTATGTTGCAATCACAATCGCCCAAGAGCCCCCATATCGCATCACGGCTTAATGCCGTGCGCAGCGAAATGGCTAAACACCAACTCGATGCCTTTATCCAGCCCCGTGCCGACGAATATCTCGGCGAGTATGTGCCGGCGCACAACGAGCGTTTGCATTGGCTGACTGACTTTACCGGCTCGGCGGGGATGGCGATTGTGATGAAGGACAGCGCCGCCATTTTTACTGATGGCCGCTACACAATGCAGGTGAGGCAACAGGTGGACTCGACCCTGTTCAGTTATGAGAGCCTGACAGATATGCCCCAGGCACAATGGTTGGCGGAAAAGCTGCCGGCCGGTTGCCGCATTGGCTACGATCCCAGGTTGCATACCCTGGCCTGGCAGCAAGATGCCGAAGCCACGCTGAGTAAGGCGGGTATGACATTGGTGGCGCTTGACAACAACCCGGTGGATTTGCACTGGCAAGACAGACCCGTGCCGGAAAACAAGCCCATTATCCTCTTCAATGCCGAGTCTGCCGGCAAGAGCAGCGAACAGAAGCGCAGTGAAATCGGCGCCCTGGTGAAAAAGGCCGGGGCCGATGTAGCGCTGATAGCGGCGCTGGACTCCTTCTGCTGGTTACTCAATATCCGCGGTCAGGACGTGCCCAGGTTGCCCGTGGTACTGGGCTGTGCCCTGCTGGAAGCCAATGGTGAGATGACACTGTTTACCGAGCTTGCCAAATTACCCCAGGGGATTGAAGCCCACGTAGGGGCCGGTGTCAGCTTCCGCGCCGAGTCGGAGCTCGCCGAAGCGTTGCAAGCGCTTGAAGGCAGAAAGCTTTTAGCCGATCCCAATAATGCCAACGCCTTCAGCCAATTACAGGCCAAAGCCGCCGGCGCCAAACTGATCGCCGGACTCGATCCTGTGGCACTGCCCAAGGCCTGTAAAAACAGTGCCGAACTGCAGGGAATGCGCGCCAGCCATATCCGTGACGGCGTTGCCGTGAGCCGTTTCCTGGCTTGGTTGGATGCCGAAGTGGCCGCAGGCCGCCTCTACGATGAGGGCACACTGGCAGATAAGCTTGAGAGCTATCGCCTTGAGGATCCTCTCTACCGCGAGCCAAGCTTTGACACTATTTCCGCCACCGGCGGCAATGCGGCCATGTGCCACTATAACCATCTCAACGGCACTCCTGCCATGATGGAGATGAACAGCATCTATCTGGTGGACTCTGGCGCCCAGTATTTGGACGGCACCACGGACGTTACCCGCACCATAGCCATAGGTGAAGTCAGCGCCGAACAGAAAAAGATGGTGACCTTGGTGCTCAAGGGGCATATCGCCCTGGATCAGGCCCGCTTCCCGCGGGGCACTACGGGGCAACAACTGGATGCCTTCGCCCGTCAATACTTGTGGCAGCACGGTTTTGACTACGACCACGGCACGGGCCATGGTGTTGGCCACTTCCTCAGCGTTCATGAAGGCCCACAAAGAATAGGCAAGAACCTCAATGCCATTCCTTTGCTGCCCGGAATGGTGCTTTCCAACGAGCCCGGCTATTACCGTACAGATGCCTTCGGTATCCGTCTGGAAAACCTAGTGGAAGTACGCCCCTGTGAAGCGCTCAAAGGGGCCGAGCGGGAGATATTCGAGTTCGACGCTCTGACTCTGATCCCTATGGATAAACGCTTGATAGACAAGAGTCTGCTTACTGAAGCTGAGCTCAATTGGTTCAATGACTATCACAGCCGCGTTTATCAGACCCTGTCACCGCTGATGAGTGGCGAATCACTGGCCTGGCTCGAACAGGCCACCTCGCCGCTGTAACGCCCAAGGGCGCCGTCAATGCCCGGCGCCCTTTGTCAAACTCTCTGTGCTATTCGCGAGAAGATCCGCCCCTTGAATTGGGATATAATAGCCGCCATATAGCCGTTATTATTTTGCCATGAGAATCTCAATCCCATGATAAGTACCACCTTTGATCAGTATCTGGAGTTTCCAACCTCCTTCCCATTTAAAGTGGTTGGCGATGCCAGCGATACCCTGGCCGACCGCGTAGTCGAAGTCGTCCAGAAGCACGCCCCCGGTGATTATAGCCCCACCACCAAGGCCTCCAGCAAAGGTACCTATATCTCGGTGACTATAAATGTGAGAGTGACCAGCAAGGAACATATCGAAACCTTGTACACTGAACTTGCCGCTATTGAAGGCGTTCGCCGAGTACTCTGATACCTGGCACTCGGCAGAGAAAGTGTGATCTGGATTACATTTTACCTGCCGAAGCGTATAATACCTGCCGGTATCAAAGAGTGAGCACAGCTTGATACTGATTGGTATCATCTCAAACAGAGGGGGAGACGTTGCCCTTGCCAGACAATACATTGCATATCCGCCACTTGGGTAACATGGATTATGAGACTGTATGGCATGCCATGCAGCACTATACCGACACCCGTGACGAACACAGCCCAGATGAACTCTGGCTGGTGGAGCATCCACCGGTTTTCACCCAAGGCCAGGCCGGTAAGAGTGAGCATCTACTCAACACCGGCGATATCCCGGTGATCCAGGTGGATCGCGGTGGCCAGGTAACTTACCATGGCCCGGGGCAGTTGGTCGCCTACCCTCTTATCAACATCAAACGGCGCAAGCTTGGGGTAAGACAGCTGGTTACCGACATAGAACAAAGCCTGGTGGAGCTGCTCAAGCGCTTCGATATTCCAGCCTACGCCAAGGCCGATGCGCCGGGTGTCTATGTCGAGGAGCGTAAAATCGCCTCTTTGGGGCTGAGGATCCGTAAGGGATGTTCATTCCACGGCTTGGCGCTGAATGTCGACATGGATCTCGCCCCTTTTCGTCGTATCAACCCCTGTGGTTATGCCGGACTCGAAATGGCCCAGTGCAAAGCACTCGGTGGCCCCCAGAGTGTCGAGGAGGCAGGCCAACACCTGATTGAAACTTTTAGCCAACGTTTGGGCTATGAGCAAACAGTGCATCACCAAGGATTAGCAGAGTCATATGAATAGGCCAGAAAGATTACAGCCCGGTGTGAAATTGCGGGACGCCGAAAAGGTCGCCCGAATCCCGGTCAAAGTTGTGCCATCAGAGCGCGACACCATGCTGCGCAAGCCCGATTGGTTGCGGGTTAAGCTGCCATCTTCCAATCAGCGGATCCTGGATATCAAACAGGCACTGCGTAAAAATGGTTTGCACTCAGTGTGTGAAGAAGCCTCCTGCCCGAACCTGGCCGAGTGCTTCAACCATGGTACTGCCACCTTTATGATCCTCGGCGCCATTTGTACCCGGCGTTGTCCCTTCTGTGACGTAGCCCATGGCCGTCCACTCAAGCCTGACGCCGAAGAGCCACTCAAGCTGGCACAGACCATCAAGGATATGAAGCTCAAGTATGTGGTGATCACCTCTGTGGATCGTGACGATCTGCGTGACGGCGGTGCCCAGCACTTCGCCGACTGTATCCGTGAGATCCGCAAACTCAACCCTGAGATCAAAATAGAGATATTGGTGCCTGACTTCCGCGGCCGTATCGATCAGGCGCTGGATATTCTGGCGACCGAGCCACCGGATGTATTCAACCACAATCTGGAAACGGCTCCGGCTCACTATCGTAAGGCCCGTCCCGGTGCCAACTATCAGTGGTCATTGGATCTGCTCAAACGCTTTAAAGAACGCCATCCGGATATCCCGACTAAATCAGGGATCATGCTCGGACTGGGTGAAAGCAATGAAGAGATTGAACAGGTGCTCAGAGATCTGCGCGCTCACAATGTCAACATGCTGACTCTGGGCCAGTATCTGCAGCCATCCAAGTTCCACTTGCCGGTGGAGCGTTACGTGACTCCCAAGGAGTTTGACGACTTCCACAACCTGGCAACCGAACTCGGCTTTACCCACGCCGCCTGTGGCCCGCTGGTTCGCTCAAGCTACCATGCAGACCTTCAGGCCCAGGGGAAAGAGGTCAAATAGACCAAGCCCAAGCACCTAAAGAAACAGCGCCCACAGGCGCTGTTTTTCTATTAATAGGTACAATGATGGGCCTAAAGATTAGCGGCAAAAGCTCTGACATAGCAGCCTCTGTCCATATTAGCCGAGATGAGCGAAAAAGAACCAAGAGAGACTAAGAGGAGTGAAGAGACAACTCCATCAGCAGAGCATCTTCCCGGCCCTCTTTGGCCTGATAGTAATCGGCCCTGGAGCCGGTCTCAATAAAGCCCAGGCGCCGATACAAGGCGATAGCGGCGGCATTACCCACCCTGACTTCCAGCAATAATCTCTCCACACCAGTCTCTTTAAGCAGCTCGATTGCCGCCTGTAATAATTGCCGCCCCAACCCCTGACCTTGTGCGGCAGGAGCGATACAGATATTCATCAGGGTCGCTTCCTCGAACAAGACCTGCAGCAAGCAAAAGCCTTGAAGCTCCGGTCCTAGATATAACCCCAGAGCCCGGTAAAAACGGCCAAAGCAACTGCCCAGAGTCGCCTCACTCCAGGGAAACTCATGGGCCAGTTGTTCAATTTTCATCATCTCGTCGAGGTCATCGGCCTCCAAGGCTCTGATTGCAATAACCTCTGTCACTTCGCCTCCAACCTGTGCCAAATCTGTTGCCATAGGGCGCGCTTGCCCTCACTGCCTGACATCAATTGCGCCGGCTGCGATGAATTCAGCCAGGCCCCTTCAACAGGTTCAGGGAACATATTCCATATCACCTCTTGCCCAGCCACAGGCCGATTACCGACGCTGCACTGCCCGGCCTCCAGTCCCAATAACGTCAACACCTTGAGCACCAGAGGATGTTGCAATACGCTCTCGTCAGCATCAGGCACCAACAGCATGAAAGGCACCTGGGAGGGAGAGTCTTGTCTACTGCGCCACAGCTCTATTCCCATGGCGTGCAGATATTTATTCATGGTGATTGCGCTCCGCTTTAACGCAGTTTGAAAATGTCGCCCAAAACCCATAGCCGAGGGACGAACAAGAAGGGCAAAAAATGACTGAAAGAAACCCGCAACAGAGCTTCCAAGTTAAGCGCTTTAGAATACCAGCTTGCTCAGCAACTGTCTGTGACCTGAGAGCAAATCCCCCGGCAATTCACTTAAACAAAATCGATTGCAGACATCTACTTTATCCACTTTAACTAATTAGCCTCCGGAGTAATATAGAAAACAGATCATTTACGGAGGTTATATTATGAATATCAATATCGGGATCAACCAAGCCGATCGCCTGGAAATAGCCAACGGTTTGAATCGCTTACTTGCTGACACCTACAGCCTTTATCTTAAGACTCACAGCTTCCACTGGAACGTGACAGGCCCCATGTTCACCAGCCTACACCAACTGTTTGAAGAGCAGTACACCGAATTGGCTGCCGCGGTGGATGTCATAGCAGAGCGGGTCAGAGCCCTGGGTGAAAGAGCCTTGGGATCCTACAGCGCCTACGCCGCTCAGACCGAAATAAAAGAAGACTCAGGCATCACAGATGCCAAACAGATGCTTGAGGAACTGCTGGAAGGCCAGGAGATCATTATTCGCAACGCCCGGGCACTCTACCCTCTGGTGAACCAGGCCAATGACGAAGCAACGGCAGATCTGCTGACCCAGCGTATTCAGCTGCATGAAAAGACCGCCTGGATGCTTCGCAGCTTGTTAGTGCAGTAATTACTGCACTAACACCCAAGCCGACGGCAAAGGCCAATGAGCGACATAACGCCGTCCGTGCCAGTCTTCGAGAGTTAGCCATAACTTATCGGCCGCGCCGAACGCGGCCGGAGCTATGGCGTGTACATGTTGGCCGTGGCGACTTCCGTGCAAGATGCCACTCTCACCTTGCTGCAACACCTCCAGCGCCAGTGGCTCAGGACCAATATTCAGGTATCCCTGGCGAATATCACTCACTTCTCCTGCAATAAACCTCAGGGCAAAGTCCTTCACATATTCACCATGGTGCAGATAAGCCGGCGCCATATCGGCCGGAGTGGCCTCTACCTCAAACGGCCCGGCACTTACTGATGACCAGCTCACTGGTAATTCAGGCGTCAAGGAGCGATAGAGAAACCAGATGGGCAGCAATAACAACACTCCGTTGAGCTTGAATTTATTGCGCTGCCAAAAAGAAAGCCGTTTCTTCATCAATAACTCTCCTGTTGCTCTGCCACTAATGGCACCTCCTGTTGACGCCTGCCAGCCTTGAATATGCGACTGCTCCAGATCATAAATCCTGTGATAGATATACCACTGAGCAATAAGCCAAACAGGAACCAGATTGTCTTGGTCCAAACGCCAGCCAAAGTGCCGTAATGCAATGGATCGGCAATATGCATCATAGTTTGCAATGTGGTCATGGTTTGCGGTGACTTGCTACTGACGATTGCGCCGCTCCAGGGATCCAGTTCCAATCCGTAGGCATACTGGTCATAAAACAGGAAATCGCCACTGCCCTGCAAACGATAGAGATCCCGGTTGTGCTCCGGCAAACTGATATAACTGGGATGAAAGTCGGGAAACTGCTCTTTGGCCTGTAACAGAGCCTGTTTAAGACTCAAAGAGGGCTGAGGTCTGGCTTCGCCCATTGGCACATCGGCGATATCAACCAGAGGCGTGTGGGGCTCGATATCGACATCGGCATGCCACATTATTCCTTGTGCCAGATACCAAAGACCGGTAAGACTCATCAGGACAATAAACCAGATAGACCAGACACCCAGCAGGCGATGCAAATCTGTCACCAGGGTTCTCTTACCTTGGTTGAATCTTAATTTGGGGCTGAAGAAACTACGCCAGAAACGCTTGTATATAACCATCCCGGATATCACAGACCCCAACATCAACAGTGATAAACCACTGACCAGGTAATACCCGACACTAAAACCATTTTGCCAGGGAAACAGCAACCAACCATGCAATGAGCGCATGAATCCTATGAAGGTAATACCACTGTTCACCTCCTGGATCTCTCCGCTGTACTGGTTCACATAAGCGATAGCAAAGGGCTTGTCGACATCGGAGAACACCACGGCATTCACCAGATAAGGCTCAAACAGCATCACATTGCTGACATCGGCATCAGGGTAAGCACGCTGCACATTCTCCACCAACTCGGCAACGCTCTTTTCCGGTAAAGCATCCGGATTCAATGCCCTGGCCGCGGGATTCGTCAGCCAGGTAATCTCATGGCTCAAAACAGCCACTGTCCCGGTCAAACATACGAAGCAGAACAGCAACCAGATAGGCAATGAACACCATCCGTGAAACAGGAACCACATGCGATTACTTATCTTCGGCATAGTTTCTCATGGCTAAAAAATAAAGCTGAATTGTAAATACAATAGAAATCATTATCAATATCGCAATAATAACTACAGAAAAACCAAGTTCAGCTAACACAAGCCATCATATTGAGAGGGGAAATATGCACAGAGTCGTCACTGCCAGCCTGTTGGCGGGCATCAGTCTGGTACCGCAGGCATACGCAAAGGACCAGGAAACCACAACAGACTCAAGCGATATTGAAGTAATACAGATCAAGGGCAGTCGCCTGGACAAGGCTGCCACGGCAACTGGACTGCCACTGACACTCAGGGAAACGCCGCAATCTGTGTCCATCATAGATCAGGAATTTATTCAGAGTTTCTCTTTGAATAATATTGCCGAGATCATGACCCTTAGCCCAGGGATCTATGCCCAGCAGGCTGAAACCAATCGTTACTTTTTCAATGCCAGAGGCAATCCTATCACCAACTTTCAGTTTGATGGGGTGCCGGTAAACTACAGCAGCTTCTTCAACGATGCGGTTACAGATACCATCATCTTTGACCGAGTGGAGATAGTCCGTGGTGCCACAGGGCTCCTGACTGGTGCAGGTGAACCCTCGGCCGCCATAAACCTGATCCGCAAACGCCCCAAGGCCTATCCATCAGGTTATCTGAGTGCCAAGCTAGGCTCCTGGAATAGTTACCGAGTCGAGGGTGACGGCTCATTTGATCTGGACCAGGATGGTAAGTATCAGGCGCGGGTTGCTGCAGCCTACGAGGATAAAGAAAGCTACGTTAATCTCTCGGAAGAGCAAAATCTACAACTCTATGCTGTGTTCAGCGCCGCTCTCAGTGACCAAACCAAACTGTTGATCGGAGCCGATCATAGTAAACGCGATCCCAAAGGCTCAACTTGGGGTGGGTTACCACTGTTTTATGCCGATGGAAGCCTGGCGGATGATCTGTCCACCTCCAGTACTACTGCCGCATCCTGGTCCCGTTGGGAACGGGAAGGCACCAATGTTTTCGCTTCAGTTGAGCACAGCTTCGATAGCGACTGGGATCTGAGAATCGACTTGGAGCACAGAGAAGATGAAATGGATGGCCATCTGCTGTACTTGTCCGGTTATCCCGATAAAACAACCGGCCTAGGAATGGGGGCTCTTCCTATGATTTACCAATCCTGGCGCGATCAAGATGCAGCCAGGCTGTTTGTTTCGGGTCCCTTCGAACTCTTTGGCCGTAGCCACAGGTTAACTGCGGGTCTGCTCTACTCCAAGCAGGAAGTGGACGCCGATTCATATTACAGCAGCGACACTCTGCAAGTGGGTAATTTCTTTGAGTGGGATGGCAGCATCAATGAACCCACCTACACACAAACTCCCCAGCGCAGCGAATCGACCGAAACCCAGCAGGGTGCCTATCTGGCTAGCCAATTATCTCTGCATGACGATGTCACTCTTATCTTGGGTGCCAGATTGAGTAAATATGAAATGGAGGTAAACCAGGACAACAAGGATTATAAACATGATGATGTTTTCACGCCTTACGCCGGACTGGTATACAAGCTCAACGATACCCTGTCGCTTTACGCCAGCTATACCGAAATCTTTCAACCCCAGAATGCCAAAGACGTTAATAACCAGTACCTGGATCCCGTCACAGGCGACAACATAGAGTTGGGGGCCAAGGGGGACTTCTTCAACGAAGCGCTGACAGCAAGCCTGGCGGTATTCAAGGTGCAAAAAGATAATGTCGCCGAAGCCGCTCCCGGGCAACCACCGCTACCGGATGGCAGCTTCCCTCAACGAGCGGTGAAAGGCGCCAACAATAAAGGTTTTGAATTGGAGCTTAGCGGCAACCCCAGCGACGACTTGGACGTGTTCTTCAGCTATACCTATAGCGAATCAGAAAAGGCCGATGGCAGCCCATTCGGGACTCATTTGCCCAAGCATCTGCTGCGTATTTCCAGCCTGTATCACTTCGACGGGGCGCTGAGCGATCTGACTCTGGGAGGCAACATCAGCTGGCAAAGTAAAACCTACAAAGACCAGGTAGGCCCTAACAAAGCTTCTTCCAGACAGGATAGCTATTTCCTGGCTAATCTGATGGCCAGCTATCAAATACAGGACAATCTAGTTGCCAGGTTAAATGTCCGGAACCTGTTCGACAAGAAGTATTATTCCAGCATCGACTTTTACAACCAGGGTTTCTTTGGTGAACCGAGAAGCCTGGAGCTGAGTATCAACTACACCTGGTAATCCCTGCTTGCTCATGGTTCAGTAAGTAAAGTGGTAGCTCAAACAGCAGCCTGTGGGGCTGCTGTTTTTATATCGAGAACAGAGAAACTTTGAATACAGCCATAAAGGAAAACGGCCCGCATATTGCTATGCAGGCCGTCTGGAATGTGGCAGGGGTGGCAGGACTCGAACCCGCAACCGTCGGTTTTGGAGACCGCTGTTCTACCAATTGGAACTACACCCCTGTGGAACGAGGGGCATTATGCAAAAAGCCTTCCTAAAGGTAAAGGACTTTTTGGCACAAACACCTCTGATTGCAGCTTTTTCAGGCAAAGCCAAGCCGTGGTGGGCATCCAGGGTTTTCTCTAGACAAAACCAAGCAGCCGTAAACAGCGAACCAGCCCAGAACATAAGCCAAAGGCTCAGGAATATTCGGGCTCAGGTAACAACTGCCGCCAATCAAAAGTCCGTTGCTTATCATGCCCTTTTTGCTGCAGCTTAACATCTTGTCTGAAATCTGGAGCGTGAAAGGTTTTCGGATCAGCCTCAGCTATTACATGAAACCTGTCATTCCAGTCGATGCAATATACATGCTTACCATCCTTGGCAAAGTAGTGATTGAAAACTACCAAACTTGCACCATCCAATTGTTTGTTTTGCAAAAGATTACGATAAATCACTCTGCCATTATTCAGGGCAAGACACTCAGCGGAGATAAAGCGGCAATTGCTTTGGTAAACCGATTGAGACTTGGCGTTTTTCAACTCGCGGTCATGACGATAAAGCTGTCCTGCAATACTGAAATAATGGTGTCCGAGGTATTCAAAGTTCTCCAGCATCACACGACTCAATTTCTTGCCCCGATAATAGAGCGACAGGCCGTCACTCAATAGGTATTCAGAGTAAAGCTGTACAACATCTGGCTGAACACCTTTCAATATCTTGCCACGACAGATGACTTTGCTCCCATCAGTGAAATACTCACCACCAATACAAGTAAACGTCGCGGCATTGACCTTACTGAGCTTTAACGCACAAAAATGGTACCTGTCTTCAAGGTCTCGCCAGTAGAGTTGGCAGTCATACAGATAATAGCCCTGCTGTAAATATTGGAACTTGCCCGGTGCCAGTTCAGTCAAGCATTGATACTTGTCCTTATCCTGCAGTCGTCCTGCATGGTTTCCTTGCAGACTTTCTCCCGCCAAGGCAAAAGGCGGTAGCGTGAAATAAACCGCCTGCTCAGTAACGGCAAAACCATCACCCAAAAACTGCCAGCTGGGTTCCGTTTCGTCGGTACTGCTTTTGCTGTTGA
Organism: Shewanella sp. VK101; assembly: GCF_056497865.1. NCBI lineage: Bacteria > Pseudomonadati > Pseudomonadota > Gammaproteobacteria > Alteromonadales > Shewanellaceae > Shewanella > Shewanella sp. VK101. The sequence goes on along the minus strand of NZ_CM151402.1, from coordinate 1,144,068 downwards.
ACAGCCAGGAGTATGTCTGTTCACTTCCCGGATAGAGACTGAAGAAAAGTTGAAGATCTTTTATCTCCGCACTATTCAAGTCGGCCTTCCCCAGATTGTAGCCCCTGTATTTGTCGATGGCATCGAAGCCTAATCCCGTGCGTTCGTTGAAGTTAAAGCTCAGAAAACTATCAGGGTCAGCGCCTTCAATGGCCTTGCCACGAAAATACACCTGACTCGCATCTCGGGCATAATCGCACTCCAGGCCGATGAAACTGACAGCGCAGCTATTGTTTATTCTGGTCGAATTTATGTAGGCATGTTTACTATCGACAGCATAGTATCCCTTTCCCGGAGGTATCCTGAGTTCCCCCTCAATACGCCTACGAGCGCCAAACATCCCGGAGTAAAGATAGCGCTCATCAAATGCATACCATTCATTCAATATTCTCAAGTGACCGTGGACCAGAGGAAAGACACCCCAGCGACCGCTGCGCTCAGGACGTATATAGAGATGAGTCTTATCGCCGTAGAAGTGGCCGCCAAGATGGGCAAAAGCCTTAGTATCTATGCCATAGATAGTGGCTCCTTCCTTATCTTTAATCGGCAACAGGCAACCCTTATCATCCGCTAAGAAAAAGATGTTCTCTTCCCCCCGGTATAGATTAGCCTCAGTGCCATCGACTCTCAGCAAGCGTTCAACCGTGAGTTTCTTTTGGGAATTGGTCTGCTTCATGCCTGACTCCTTTTTCTGGCAATCCCAAGATCATAAACAACCCCAAAAGAAGCACAAGCTGTGATCGATTCATTTCCTAGGAGTCCGGTAACTGTCATCCAAGCGGCATCAAATAGTAATTGAGGGAATAATGGAAAGGTGAACGATGATAGGTTAGCAAGATAGGTGAGTCATCACCATACAGCGCCAGACATCTAGAGCTGGATTAATGCAAAATTCACAGGTTCCAAACGCAAAAAAGCCACCTTGTTCAGGTGGCTTCTTTACTTAAGCCTCGAGTACCTTTATTGAGGATACCGGTTGGGTGAAGTCTTTGTGCTCCAGAGACTGGATAAATCTGCCCAGACAAGCGGGTCAATCTATTCTCAATATCTCCACAGCACCATCTCACATGGGGGCGAAAGACATCTGCTCATCAAGCACAGCTTGATAGATGGCTGTAGCGCGAAGCAGCTTGGCTGCGAGCTGAGGGGCCCGCACTGCGTAAGCAGCTTTGGGCTGCATGTTAAGTCGTGCTCGCTGGAAGCGAGACAAACAAAAAAGCCCTAGCATTCAGCTAGGGCTTTTTTGTTACTGTTTTGTCTCCACTTTTTTAAAAAGTGAAAATAAAATTGGGCGTCTGGCGATGGCCAGCTTCGAGCAAGCTCTCCGCGTTCGTCTGTCGCATCAAACTGAGTTTGATAAACGCGACAACCTCACCCTACTCCACATGGAATTGTGCCTCACTGCGTTCGGACTCTTTATCTTCCCCATGTGAGAGTGGACATTTCAAAATGCAATTAAAACGAAAAATCCCCAACACAAGGTGCTGGGGATCCATCGTTTTATTGGGCGTCTGGCGATGACCTACTCTCACATGGGGAGACCCCACACTACCATCGGCGCGATTGCGTTTCACTTCTGAGTTCGGGATGGGATCAGGTGGGACCACAATGCTATTGTCACCAGACATAAAATTGTATGGAACAAATTTTAAACGCGCTTCAGCGCGGCCCGCTAGGGTCAAATACAAGGATGTATTTGATAAATTCATTCCTAAATTCAGAAAGCTGTTGCTTTGAAATATGGTGGTCGCTACTGGGATCGAACCAGTGACCCCCTCCTTGTAAGGGAGGTGCTCTCCCGGCTGAGCTAAGCGACCGGTATTCTTGGCTGTGCTCTTTTCAGAGCCTGAGTTCAAACTTCAATCAAGTATCGACTTCTTCAAGTCCGTAAAACCCATCTGGGTTGTATGGTTAAGCCTCTCGAGTCATTAGTACAGGTTAGCTCAACGCCTCGCAACGCTTACACACCCTGCCTATCAACGTCCTGGTCTCGAACGGCTCTTCAGAGGGCTCCAGGCCCTAGGGATGACTCATCTTGGGGCTCGCTTCCCGCTTAGATGCTTTCAGCGGTTATCGATTCCGAACGTAGCTACCGGGCAATGCCATTGGCATGACAACCCGAACACCAGCGGTTCGTCCACTCCGGTCCTCTCGTACTAGGAGCAGCTCCCCTCAATCATCCAACGCCCACGGCAGATAGGGACCGAACTGTCTCACGACGTTCTGAACCCAGCTCGCGTACCACTTTAAATGGCGAACAGCCATACCCTTGGGACCGACTTCAGCCCCAGGATGTGATGAGCCGACATCGAGGTGCCAAACACCGCCGTCGATATGAACTCTTGGGCGGTATCAGCCTGTTATCCCCGGAGTACCTTTTATCCGTTGAGCGATGGCCCTTCCATTCAGAACCACCGGATCACTATGACCTGCTTTCGCACCTGCTCGACGTGTCTGTCTCGCAGTTAAGCTGGCTTATGCCATTACACTAACCGTACGATGTCCGACCGTACTTAGCCAACCTTCGTGCTCCTCCGTTACTCTTTGGGAGGAGACCGCCCCAGTCAAACTACCCACCAGGCACTGTCCCTAACCCCGATTAGGGGCCCAGGTTAGAACATCAACACTACAAGGGTGGTATTTCAAGGTTGACTCCAACAAGACTGGCGTCTCATCTTCATAGTCTCCCACCTATCCTACACATGTAGGGTCAATGTTCAGTGCCAAGCTATAGTAAAGGTTCACGGGGTCTTTCCGTCTAGCCGCGGGTATACGGCATCTTCACCGCAATTTCAACTTCACTGAGTCTCGGCTGGAGACAGCGTGGCCATCATTACGCCATTCGTGCAGGTCGGAACTTACCCGACAAGGAATTTCGCTACCTTAGGACCGTTATAGTTACGGCCGCCGTTTACCGGGGCTTCGATCATGAGCTTCTCCGAAGATAACCCAATCAATTAACCTTCCGGCACCGGGCAGGCGTCACACCGTATACGTCATCTTGCGATTTTGCACAGTGCTGTGTTTTTGATAAACAGTTGCAGCCACCTGGTATCTGCGACTCCCGTCAGCTCAGAGAGCAAGTCTCATCACCAACAGGAGCGTACCTTCTCCCGAAGTTACGGTACCATTTTGCCTAGTTCCTTCAGCCGAGTTCTCTCAAGCGCCTTGGTATTCTCTACCCGACCACCTGTGTCGGTTTGGGGTACGATTCCTGCTAACCTGAAGCTTAGAAGATTTTCCTGGAAGCATGGCATCAACCACTTCATCCCCTTAGGGACTCGTCGTCAGCTCTCAGTGTATGTGTGCCCGGATTTGCCTAAGCACACCACCTACTACCTTAAACGCGGACTACCAACGCCGCGCCGGCCTAGCCTTCTCCGTCTCTCCATCGCAGTTAGCAGAAGTACGGGAATATTAACCCGTTTCCCATCGACTACGCCTTTCAGCCTCGCCTTAGGGGTCGACTCACCCTGCCCCGATTAACGTTGGACAGGAACCCTTGGTCTTTCGGCGAGGGGGTTTTTCACCCCCTTTATCGTTACTCATGTCAGCATTCGCACTTCTGATACCTCCAGCGTGGGTTACCCCTTCGCCTTCAACGGCTTACAGAACGCTCCTCTACCGCATCAGCGCATCCCTCATACGACTTAAACACCCCGTTGCATCTTTCGACTCAACGTGTTGGGTGCTTGGGCGTCATTCACAAAGTGAATCACGCCAGCAAATCGCATCAGGTGATGCGCTGATACCCGTAGCTTCGGTGAATTGCTTAGCCCCGTTACATCTTCCGCGCAGGCCGACTCGACTAGTGAGCTATTACGCTTTCTTTAAATGATGGCTGCTTCTAAGCCAACATCCTAGCTGTCTAAGCCTTCCCACATCGTTTCCCACTTAGCAATTACTTTGGGACCTTAGCTGACGGTCTGGGTTGTTTCCCTTTTGACGACGGACGTTAGCACCCGCCGTCTGTCTCCCGGATAGCACTCTTTGGTATTCGGAGTTTGCAAAGGGTTGGTAAGTCGGGAT